>CBDCEY010000006.1:0-621093 GCA_965215895.1 Vicinamibacterales bacterium
CCAGACGCGGCGAATGGCGCTCGAGAGCGGCCGTCACCGCGCGCTCGACGGCCGGGGCCGGGTGGGTCTCCATCAGCCGCAGCATCCGGACCCATTCCTGATCGGGCTTGCGCGTGTGCTTGGCCAGCTCCGCCCGCGCCCGCTGCCACACCGGGGCCAGCCGCCAGTCGAGGAGAGCCGTCGCCTCGGCCACGGCCCGATGCTTGCGCTCCAGCAACGGCAGCACGTGAAGCGCATCGAGGACCTTGGCGCCCCGGCAGAACACCCGGCGATGCTCTGCGACCACCTCGGCGCCGACCGCGATCGCCACCCGGTCGTGATACAGCTTCACCCACACCGGCCGGTAGGCGTGGCGAATCGGCACCGAGTACGTCACGCGGTCCACGTGGACGTGTCCGAACTTGTCGGCCACTCGCGCGACGACGCGGCAGGTGGCGGGAAGGTGAGCAGGCATCGCCCGCAGGTGCTCCCGCTCCTGCGCCAACGCTTCCTCGACCGAGCGCCCGTCGTCGAGGTGGCGCATCGGCAGGTCGGCCTCCAGCTCCGTGATGATCGCCGCGTTGAGCGCCGCCCAGCTCTCGACCGCCAGCCGCGGCCGGAACACCAGGTTCCGGACGTATTTCACACCTCCCTCCACGGAACCCTTCGTCAAAGCTGCAGAATGCTCCCGGTGCTGTTGAAGCACCACAGATTCGGATCACCCACCCGTTCCATCCGCTCCGGGGCGCCCGCTTCCCGTTCGTGGTGACCAAGTCCCTCTGGGGAGAAGACCGGGTCACGGTGCAACGGCCGGACGGCACGGTCTGGTCGATTCCCGTGGGCTGGACGGACTTTGCGCCACCGGATCCCGCGGTGGTGGCGGGACGCGGGCGTGCGCCATTCCGTCTTGAGGACCTGCTGCGGCTCGCCGAGATGGTGAGCGAGAGGGTCCGGACATGAGCGGCGGTGGCGTCACGGAGATTTCGTCCATGGTGTCATGTGGATTTCATCCACTTGAAGTGGGCGACAGGGCGCCATCAGCACGAGCGTGTTGCAAAAACCTGCAAATAAAACGGCGCTGTCTTTGGGTTCCAGGTCGGAATCTTCTTGACGCCGTCCGATGTTGTAGTCATAATCTATCTGACATACGCGATGCGTCGTCCTCCAAAGCTACCGCCGGACGCCAAGACGCAGGCCCTGCGCGAGGCAGGAGCCTTGCACCCGCACCCCGAGGCCGTCCGCGACGACGCCTTTCGGAGCCATCCGTTCTTCGACCCGCGCGACCGCGTCCAGGTCAAGTACGAGATGGTGCGCCGCCACCGGGTCGATGGACGGCCGGTGACGGAGGTTGCCGCGCGCTTCGGGGTCAGCCGCCAGACGTTCTACCAGACCGCGGCCGCGTTCGAGGCGCAGGGGATCCCTGGCTTGGTGCCCAAGCGTCCCGGGCCGAAGCACGCCCACAAATGCACCGACGCGGTTGTTCGACTACATCGAGCGCTGGCGCGCGGGCGAAGACGTGCAACCGGACGAACCGCTGACGGCGGCCGTGGCGCGGCGGTTCGGAATCTCGATTCACGCCCGCTCGCTCGACCGGGCGGTGGCGCGCCGCAAAAAAAAACCGCGCCCGTAGACGACCCCATGACAGCATCGGGCCTCGACTCCAATCAGGTGTGCCGGCAGTACGAGGTCGTGCGGCAGGATGCCGCCAGCGCTGTCGCGTTCGCTCGCCAGGGGTACGGGGTGGCGCTGTTGATGAGCCGCGGCATGCCGGCGTGGCTGAAGGCCGTCTCGACCCTCTGCCTCCCGGCGGTCGGGCCGCCGCCGGCCGCGAGCGGCGACCTCGACCTGGCGCCGCCCGTCCGTTCCGAGATGACGCGTGTGTTGGCGAGCTTGGTACTCAGCCGCGTTGCGGAGGGCATTTCCCCATGAGTCAATCGACCGCGGTCACGGCGGACCATCTTCGTCGCCTCGCCTGTCTCTACGTGCGGCAGTCGTCCCTGCAGCAGGTGCGCGACCATCCGGAGAGCACTGCCCGGCAGTACGCCCTGAAGCGGCGGGCCCTGGCGCTCGGCTGGGCGGCCGACCGGATCGTGGTCATCGATGACGACCTGGGGATCTCGGGTGCGTCGGCGGCCGAGCGGACCGGCTTTCAACGGGTCGTCGCCGACGTCGGCCTCGGTCGCGTCGGCGTGGTCATGGGGCTGGAGGTCTCCCGGCTCGCCCGTAACTCAAGCGACTGGCATCGCCTGCTGGAGATCTGCGCGCTGAGCGAAACGCTCATTCTTGACGAAGACGGGCTCTACGACCCGGCCCACTTCAACGACCGCCTGCTGCTCGGGCTCAAGGGGACGATGAGCGAAGCGGAGCTGCATGTGCTGCGTGCGCGTCTGATCGGGGGGCAACTGAACAAGGCGCGCCGCGGCGAGCTGTGGATCCGCCCCCCGCTGGGATTTGTCGTCGACCCCGCCGGCAAGCTCATGCTCGACCCCGACGAGCAGGTGCAGAGCGCCGTCCGCCTCGTGTTCGGCACCTTCGGCCGCACCGGCTCGGCCGGCGCGGTGGTGCGCTACTTCCAGCAGCAGCAGGTCGCGTGGCCGCAACGGGTCATCAAGGGACTGCGTGCAGGCGTGCTCGTCTTCGGCGAGTTGGAGCGTCACCGTGTGCTCGACATCCTGCACAATCCGCGCTACGCCGGCGCGTACGTCTACGGGCGGACCCGGCAGCGCAAGGTCTGCCTCACCGGGCAGGCGCGGTATCGACGACTTCCCCGCGACGAGTGGAGGGTCTTCCTGCCTGATGCGCACGCCGGCTACATCAGCTGGGAGCAATTCGAAGCGAATCAGGAGACGTTGCGCGCAAGCACCCAGCGCAGCGGCGCAGACCACCGCAGCGCGCCGCGCGAAGGCGTGGCCCTGCTGCAGGGGCTCGTCATCTGCGGTCGGTGCGGTGGCCGCATGACGGTCCGCTACATCGTGTCTCACGGTCACCCGGAGCCGCTCTATCGCTGTCAGCGCCGGGGGATTCAACGGGCGGAGCCGCCGTGCCAGAGCCTGCCGGGCGCGGCGATCGACCGCGCGGTCAGCGACCTCGTGCTCGAGACCGTCACTCCGGCGTCGATCGACGTCGCGGTAGAGGTGTTCGACGAGCTGCGGGCTCGGGCCGCCGAAGTCGACCGCGCCAAGCGGGCGCAGATTGCCCGGCTTCGGGAGGACGCCGAGCTGGCGCAACGGCAGTTTCTGCTCGTGCGGCCCGAGAATCGGCTCGTCGCCGACAACCTGGAACGGCACTGGAACGAGGCGCTCCAGCGGTTGGCCGCGGCCGAAGAGGCATACGCCGGTGCACACAAGACCCAACCCCCGGCGGTCACTCCCGAGATGAAGGAGCGCGTGTCGGCTCTGGTCGCCGACCTGCCGCGCGTCTGGCATGACCCGCGTACCCCGGCGCGCGACCGCAAGCGGATGCTGCGGCTTCTTGTCGACGACGTCACCCTGCTGCGCGACGACGTGATCCGAGTGTCCATTCGCTGGCGGGGCGGCGCGACCCGCCAGATCGAGTGTCCACTGCCGCTCGGGGCACCGGATCTGCGTCGTACTCCCGCCGCGGTCGTCGAACAGGTCCGCACCCTCGCCACCGAACAGACCGACGCACAGATCGCCGGGACGCTCAATGGGCGGTGGCTACGCACCGGGACCGGTTTGCCATTCAGCCGCCTGCGCGTCCGCATGCTGCGCGAGGCGTATGACATCGACAGCTACGCCGAGCACCTGACCGCGGCGGGCTGGCTGACCGCACCGCAGATGGCCGAGCTGCTCGACGTGCATCCGGCCACGGCCAAGCGCTTCGCGCGCCAAGGCGTGCTACGCGCCGTGCGCGCCGACGACAGAGGCACGTTGCTCTTCGAACCGCCCACCGGACCGCTGCCCGCCGCCCATCCCGGGAAACGGTTACGCGACCGGCGGCAACACCCGAAGCTTGTATCGCATGTACAGGAAGGCGCGTAGTATGAAGCCTGAAACTTTTCCCAGCCCTTGGCCGGCGCGCAGAACTCGGCCCGGAACGGATACCCGCCCCGGAACGCATCGAACGCCTCGGTCTGCACCCGGTCCCGGCCCGCCAACACGTCCTTGACGGCCAGCGAGGTGTTGTCGAGCACGAGGCGGTCCACGAGGCCCCCGAAGTAGCGGAACGCCGACTCGATGCCGTCGAGCAGCGACTCGATCCGCTCGACCGGGTACGCCTTGGCGAAGTACGCGTTGGAGAACGGTAGCGTCGCCACCAGGTACTTGACCTTGCACGGCACGCCGGCGATGTCGACCCAGGACTCGCCGAAGTCGACCTCCATCGTCGTGCCGGGCAGCACGCTGCGGTGCACGAAGGCCTCCTTCCTCGTCGTGGCCGTCCTCAGCCCCGCGACGTACCAGCGCACCGTCCGCGCCGGGAGCGGTCCCGCCATCGGCAGCAACAACCGACGAATCCGTTTCGCGGTCAACCGCGGCTCCTCGCGCAGCCACTGCCTGATCCGCTCCCGCCACGGGTCCAGGGTCCCCGGCCGTGTCGGCGACACCCGCACCGGCGGCGTCGACCGGCTGATGGCCCGCCGCACCGTCTTCACGTCCAACTTCAACCGTCGCGCGATCTCCTTCTTCGGCACCCTCTCCACCAGATGCAAGTGCCGGATCTCGGCCCACTGGGACATCCTGATCACCTCCGCGTCCTCCTGGCTTGGTCGACGAGACGACCGTGTCTCGCCCCGTCGATCATCGCCAGGGGATCGCTGTTCCGAGTGCTCAGGGGGTCCCTGTACCCTTCCGGATGACTTCGCGGGATGGCCTCGCGGAGTCGGGCAGGCCGCCGGGAGCACCCAGGGGTCCCTGTGCATCGAGCACCTGAAAAGGACCTGTGCCCCGGCGGTCCAGCCTCCGATGGATGCCCCGTGGGGAGTTTGCGCCGCAGAGCGCCAGTACAGGGACCGGCAGGCATCGAGGCGCGCCCGTTCGACTCGGCAAGGGGAGGTTCAACTTGAAGCTGGCATGGTTCGCGGGTGTCGACTGGGGGTCAAGGAAACATCAGGCGTGTGTGCTCGACGCCGCCGGGAAGGTGCTCGGGGAACGGGAGTTCGAGCACGGCGGCGCAGGGCTGTCGCAGATGGCGGACTGGCTGCTGTCGTTCGGGGCGGGCGAGGCGGGCGAAATCGGCGTGGCGATCGAGACGCCGCACGGACCGGTGGTCGAGAGCCTGATGGAGTGGGGCTTCGCCGTCCACTCTATCAACCCGAAGCAGCTCGACCGTTTCCGGGACCGCTTCTCGCCAGCGGGAGCGAAGGACGACCGGCGCGATGCGCGGGTACTCGCCTCGGCGCTGCGTACCGACCCGCACTGTCTGCGACGGCTGGAACCGACCGACCCGGAGATCATTGAATTGCGGGAGTGGTCGCGTCTCGACGAGGACCTGACGCGGGAACGCGTTCGCTTGGCGAATCGGATGCGTCAGCAGCTCTGGCGCTACTACCCGCAGTTCCTCGACGCGGTTGACGACGATGTCGCGGCGCCGTGGGCGCTCAACCTCTGGCAAAACCTGCCGACGCCGCGCGCGGGTCAGCGCGTTCGCGAGGTCACGCTCACCAGAGTGTTGAAGCAGCACCGCATCCGTCGGGTCAGCGCGTCGACGCTGCGCGATCGGCTGCGAGCACCAGCCATCAAGCTCGCCCCGGGCACGGCCGAGGCCGCCGTTGCACATTTACGGCTCGTCACCGAACGCCTCGCCCTGGTCAACCGCCAGCTCGATCACGCGCGCCACGAGCTCAAGCGGTTGGTGCATCAGCTCGCCGATGCTGCTCCGGCGGACGACGCCAACGCGTCCCCGGAGGACGAGTCATCGTCGAAGGAGCCCCGGGATGCGGCCATCCTGCTGTCGCTGCCCGGCGTTGGCACCAAGGTACTCTCGACGCTGCTTGCCGAGGGAAGCGACGCGGTGGGGCGGCGGGACTACGACGCGCTTCGCTGTCTCTGCGGGGTGGCTCCGGTCACCCGCCGTTCGGGGAAGAGCATGATCGTGACGCGGCGCCAGGCAGCCCACAACCGGCTGCGCGACGCCGCCTACCACTGGGCCCGGGTCGCCGCCCAACACGATCCGGTCAGCCACGACAAGTACCGGTCGCTCCGAGCCCGCGGTCATGGCCACGCCCGCGCTCTGCGCTCGGTGGCCGACCGCCTGCTGAACGTCGCCTGCGCGATGCTCCGTGACCGCGCCTGTTTCGATTCGCACCGTGTCGGGAGCACAGCCACATGAGGCGATCCTCAAAGGGTAGCTCCTGGCGTTCGGACCGGGCGTGCGGGGTGGGTTCGTTCGCCCGGTCTCCCGAGTCTGCTGGAGCGGTTCTCCGCGACAACTGAGCGGCTTTCCATGCGCCGCACTTCTTCGCGTTGAAGGAGGGCCAGCCTTCTGGCTGGCCCTCAAGAGCATTCCGCACGGTCGGGCGCAGCAGTCACCCGAAGGGCCGGAGCAGAGCGGAGGACCCGCGCAGCGGGAGTCCTTTCCAATCCAGAAATGAGCCTGAAGCGGCGGCACGTGAGTCGCGGCTGACGGGCGACCGAATCAGCGGATCGAAACAGGGATCCTGGCGCGGGCTGCGGTGAGCCGGCGCACGCTGACCGACATTATCTTTCATGGCGGCAACGAGGGGTTGTGGGCGCGATCAATCTCGACACCTGCGACGCGGTCCGAGCACCGGATCTTCTCTGTGGATCTTGATGAAGAGGAAGAGGATGGCTGTGGGCGCTGTGCGAAACCGCGTTCTTTGCGGTTTTGCAAGCTCCTGTGGGCGCGCTGTTTGCGTCCATGGGAGCGCTGGCGTCCATGGCCCCCGGCGCTGGCCCAGGCCACGATGCGTTCGGGTAGTGCAGGGAGCGGACTCAGCCGAGGGGTGATGGCCCCGGTTGTGCCCACCGGAACCTGGTGACCGCTCCGAGCTCTCCCAGACCGAGCCGGTCCCTGGTGTTGTGTCACGGTCCAGGCTTGCTCAGTCGGAGATTGCGCCACGCGTCCTGACGGCGTTGACACGCCGGCCCTCCCGGAGCTACCTCCGCCCCGACCCATCCGTCAGCCGCCGTTGGGCCCCGGGCCGAGTCCCTGAACGCCCTGCGGGTCAACGCCGCCCGGAGCGTGGTGTTTCAGGCCGCCGGGTCGATGGAGGCAAACAGGCGGTCGCGAGCCTGGTTGAGGGCGCGTGCCGCGTCGTTGTCGCTCATGGCGGCGGCGACGGCGTCGAGCTGGTCGAAGGAGGTCTCCGGCTTGAGGCAGGCGGCGGCGTTGGGCAACGACTTGAGCTTCTCGTAGGGGGTCATGACGTTGGCGTGGGGGTAGCGTTTGCGGACGCGGCCCTTGGCGTCGACTTCATCGACGGGGAAGAGACAGGGGCGGTGGAAGTTCAGGTAGGGGGAGAGGTTCTGCTGGGTGAAGGCGTTGACGCGTTCAGCGTAACGGCTGGGGATGTGGCCGTATCCGAGGTGCTTGCGGATGACCGAGCCGTTCTTGCTCTCGACGAGGGCGTTGTCGTTGCTGCGGCGGGGTCGGGACTTGGTGAACTCGTCGATGTGGAGGGCTTGCAGCCGGGCGGCGATTTTGTGGTTGATGAACTCCGAACCGTTGTCGGTGTGGAATCCGCGGACGTTGAAGGGGAACGCCCGGAGCAGGGCTTCGAGGACGGGGGCGAGGCAGGGCGTGTCGATGCGCTCGACCGAGCCGATGAACTGGAACTGGGTGACCTCGTCGACGAGGTTGAGGTGGTAGAGGCCCTTGATGCCGTCGAGGTCTCCTTGGTGGACGGAATCGACCCGCAGGTAGCCGGGTTGTCCGAAGGGCTGGGGCCGGCGCCGCTCGCCGATGGCGATGTGCACGGGAGCGGGTCGGCGGCGCGGGCATCGTCCCGCGCCGGCGTTGATAGCTGGTCGAGTGGCGCAGGTTGTAGAGGTGTCCGTTGGAGATGGCGGCGAGGCGCTCGAAGCGGCGGTCGCCGAACAGCTGCAAGGCCTGGACGCAGAGCTTGCGGGTGGCCGGACCGGAGAGGGTGCCGTGGAGGGCATCGACTTCGGCGAGCAGCCCGATGTCGGCCTTGGTGTAGCGGCGTGGGAAGGGGTGCCGGGGGCGGCGGCGGTCGGCGATGGCTCCTGTGGTCCGGTGCTGGTGCAGCAGGCGGGTGACCTGCGCGCGTGAGAGGCCGGTCACCTTTGTTCAGGAAGCGGCGGATCAGGCCCTTGTCGGCCTTCCCCCGGCGGGAGTAGTCGAACCGTTGCAGGGTCTCGGCCACGAACGCGTAGGCCTCGGCCCGGGTCTCCGGCTGCAGGTCGAGCGGTCGGCTGCCGGCAAGGAACTCCCGAACCTGGTCCAGGGTCTGCAGGCGCTGGGTGTCGAGCTTCACGATCATCCTCCGATGATCCGGGACCCAGCCCCCTTCAGGCTCATCTCACGTTGGAATCAATCCTCCCTTCAGGCTCACTTCTCATTGGACAAGGCGGCGGGTTGACGGTCGCGGTTGACCGTGCGCGAGGCAGGCACGCTCCGAGCGGCAGCGAGGGCCTTAGTCGAACCGTTGCAGGGTCTCGGCCACCAACGCGTCGCCTCGGCCAACGGGTCTCCGGCTGCAGGTCGAGCGGTCGGCTGCCTGGGGCAAGGAACTCCCGAACACGGTCCGGCGGTTGCGGGAGAGTTGAGCGATGCGAGACGTGGCTCACAGCGCCGCTTCCCCCGACCAGGCGCCGAGGTCCAGGGTCTGCAGGCGCTGGGTGTCGAGCTTCACGATCATCCTCCGATGATCCGGGACCCAGCCCCCTTCAGGCTCATCTCACGTTGGAATCAATCCTCCCTTCAGGCTCACTTCTCATTGGACAAGGCGGCGGGTTGACGGTCGCGGTTGACCGTGCGCGAGGCAGGCACGCTCCGAGCGGCAGCGAGGGCCTTGCCAAATGGTGGGGAGTCCTTTTCATGTTGCCGCTACCACACTGCTCGGCCAACCGCCTCCGGAGCGGCCGTTTTCGGTCGTTCCCGGGGGCGATCACCCCTGCCTATGGCTCAGAAGGAGGAAGAACCATGCTGCCGACACGACGACAGGCGACCGGGAGGACCGTCGCCCGTAGTAATGGCCACCCGCGGCTGCGGCTTTCTGCCGCGCCACTTCGCCAGCACCCCCACGCCTCGATCCGACGGGCGACCGACGCCGGGCGTTCGCAGGACCTTCGGTCCGCCTCTCTGCAGTTCGTGCGACGCCTCTGGCTGAGGGCGTCGTAGCCGGAACCACCCCACCGAAAATAGCACTTGTGTCTCGCCGGAACCGGGCGGCGTCCAGCTTCGGATGTCATCCGCCCGGCGGCACGCGGTTGCTCACGAGCCGGCACGTTGAGCGTCGTGAGGGATTCGCGGCGGCCGGACGCCCCGCGAGGCTGCGCCGACGCCGGACTCCCACCCCGAGGTGGCGATTCCGGGCAGAAACCGCCGGTCCGCCACGTTCCGTGAAACAGTCGTGGACGGCGCGACGGCCCCCGGCCGGAGCGGCAGTCGCGGCGCTCGAAGTCGAACGGCGGGCAGGGGTTCCAGCCGCTGACAACGGTCGGGGTCGAGGGGCGCTGCCGGCCGAACCCGGGACCAGCGCCTCGGCGGCCGTCGCCGCGCCTTGGCCGGAGTTCGCCCGTCAGCCTTTGATCGTCACCGCGGGCATCACCATCTCCGGGGTCGGCCCGCCCCTCCGTGAGTCGGATAGCCGGGGATTATGGGACCTCGCGGCCGCGCGCGGCCGCGAGCGCCGCGCCCAGGACCTCGCGGACTTGGCGCGACGCCGTCATGACTGGCCCCCGGCCCGACGCCGCCGCAGGTTGACGATATCGACGCCGAGCGCATCCGCCGCGGCCCGGATCATGTCCGCGTCCGGCACCGCCCCCGCGGTCAGCCGCGGCGCGCCCGACGGCCCCGCTGGCGCCGGCACGGCCATCGGGCGCCGCAGCTCGCCGCCCGACGTGTCCGACAGGGACCACAGCACCCGATACACCCGCTCGGAGTACTGCTCGAGCTTCACCAGGTCCGGCGCTCCCGGCGCCGCCGCGCCGCACCGTTCGGCGCCGTCCCGGTCCGCGTGCAGGTGGCACACGTCGCCGCGCGTCAGCAGGTCGCCCGGCCGGCGCCGCGCCGTGGATACGCCCCACGTCATGACTCCGGCGCGCCCCCCGCGCTACGCTTCCCCCCGCGGACAACGGCGACCGCGGCTGCTATGAACCCACGGCTACACGCCAACAGCAGGCAACAGAGAAACACTCGCAGAAACACTCGCATTCTCAGCCCCTCACCGTCCTGGTCAACCGACCCTTCTGAGTCGGTGACCGGGTTGCGAAGCTCGCCGACCTGGTTCGTTCCGGGACGGAGCAGCCCTCAGAGCTGCAGGGAAAACGAGGCGCGCTACACGGCCACCATCACTCCTTGGATCGCTCGTGGCAGACGCGCCGTCCGCCCCCAGCCGCCCGCAACAGCCCAGCGATTACGGCCCCCCGACCAGCTCGCCATCGCCCTACGTTCCCTTGCGGATCGCCGCGCGTGCCGACTCCTTCAGGAGCACCTGTGCCCAGTCCGCCTCGGCGGCCGAGTAGCGCTCGCGGCCCGGCTTCGCGTCGTATTTGACGGGCACGCCGCTGCCCCGCTCAACCCGTTCGCCCACCGACCACGTCAATGACTCCCCGGCGTCGCTGCGCCCGGCTCGCTTGTTAGTTTAGTACTCTTTCCGTCGAACTGACCGCAAGTATTCGTGCCATTCCTCCACGGATTCCCACGCGGCCAAGCGCCCGACGTTCGGCATGATGAGCTTGCGGCCACCCCGCCGGGAGAACGAGAGCGCTGGCCGCCGAGTCCCTCGACGTCTCATCGACCCGAACGATTCGGCCCTGCTTCCGCGATTTCCGCGCGGGCCGCCAGCGCCAGGCACAGATCGACCGGTTCACCTAGACGCGGCGGCCGCGTGCACGTGGCACACTTCCGCCGCGGGTCAGTCTGGCCGAGGTGCTGCGCCCGTTCACGCGCCGGAGCGCAGAGGCGGTCGCGGCTTGATCACGAACTCCAGATCGGAGTCCAGCACCTCCGCCACCCGCACCATCGTTTTCAACTCGATATTCTGGACGTGACCGGAGAACAGCCGGGAAATCGTCGGTTGGGTCACGCCCAACTGCCGCGCGATGGCTGATCTGGAGAGGCCGAGCTCAGCCCGCCTCGTCTCGAGCATCTGGACGAACTCGAGAAGATGACGTTTCGTCGCGATGCGCGCAGCGTGCTCCGGGCTCCGCCGTCCCTGCAGACCTGGCAGGACAGGTCCGCTGATGGTCGTTGCCCGGGCGGCTGGCTCCTCCGGACTGTCCGCGTTGGTGGGGGTGCGTCGCATGATCCTGCTCGCTAGCTGTTCTTGCCTTCCTCGTTGCGCAGCGCCTTTTCGGTGTTTGCCTGGAGTCTTCGGATTCGGGCCATGATTCTGGCGGGAATGCTCGTGCGCTTCTTGACGTATCCGTCGAGCACGACGATCCGATGCCCTGGCGCGAACACGAAGAACAGCCGAACTCCGGTCGTCAGCCCTCGGGCCTCGAAGAGTCCATTGCCGAGAGGCTTGGAGATTGGCAGCCGAAGCTTGTTGCCGTGCTCCTCCAGCATCTCCACCAAGGCCTCGGCTTCCGCGACGGTGTCGTCGGACAGTCCATCCAGAAACTCTTCGAGTGTCGTCCCCCTCGGGGTGTTAAGCGAGTGAACAGTCCAACGCACTCTTGGAATATACCTTTTGAGGTATATCTGTCAAGGTCAGTGTTTCGCGGACCGACCCTAGCCTGCATTATTCACGAAGGTCCAGATTCGACCGCCAAAGGGCGTGATCGGCGCAGGAATGGGTCTCGGACATCGTCGCCTGCAAGCGGAGCCGGGGTTGAGCAGCCGACCGGGGGGGGCATGACGGACGCGAGGGTTGGGCAGCGACAGCCCCGCCGGCGGAGCGGCCCATGCCGCCCAGGAAGCAGGTGGGCGCGGCGCAACGGGTGGGCTATCCGGCGCGCGCGCCCAGCGCGAGTGCGATGTGCCGCCACGCCTCGAGGTGCGGCGTCGAGCGCGGCAGATGCAGAACCACGCGGCGGACCGAGCGGACGACGTGGACCCCCAGCTTCAGCAGCCGGTCGCGCAGCCACGTTACCTGGCTGCGGGCACACGCAGTACGCGCCGCCCGCAATCGCAGTTCCTGCATGAGCACGTAGGCCGCGGCGGTCAGGAAGACGCGCAACTGGTTCGCCGGGAACAGACAGCAGCTCGTGCGGTCGATCTGCAGCCCATCGAGCAGTTCCTTGATCCGATTCTCGATGTCCCCGCGAGCACAGTAGACCTTCTCATAGATGAAGCGCGGCGTCTGCCGCAGATTCGTCACCACGAACCGCGGGTTGTCCCGCGGCTCGCGGTCTCCGAGGCGAACGACTTCGGCCTTGATCACGACCCGGCGCTCGTGGTCCCACGTGCCGGCGGCGTAGCGGGTGTCGGTATAGACGTGCGCGGTCTCGCCACCGACCTCGCTCTGCGCGCGGGCCACCTGCATGGCGGACTCCGCATGCCGCTGCAACACCGCGTTCTTCGCCATCGCCACGACATAGTCGAGCCGGGGCTCCGCATCCAGGAAATCGAAGATCTCCGGGGTCGCAAAGCCCCCGTCGAGCCGGACGAGAAACCGCGCCCGCGGAAACGCGGCCCGCAACAGCGGGAGCAACCGACACAGCAGGCCGAGGGTCCCGTCGGCGGCCACTGCCTTCCCGGGCCGCAGCACCGCCGCGCACAGATACTGCTCCGCCTCGCGGTCGAAGCTCAGAAACCCCAGCATCGGCAGATAACACCAGCCGCCATAGTGCCCGTTGAAGAACGTGAGCTGCTGGGCCCCGTGCGTCAGGTCGTCGGTCGGGTCCAGATCGATCGTGATCCGGCGCGCCCGCCCGTGCAGGCGGCGCCGATGACGCTCGATGACGCACGCTGCCAACTCGCGCCCCATCCGGTAGAGCACGGTGCGGCGCGCGCCGTTCTCGAATCGCGAGATCGTGGGTTGCGACGCCAAGGGCGCGCCGGACACCGGGTCCCGCCCGAGCAGCAGCTTGTGGATGGGGTCGTCGGCCAAGTGGTCGGCATCGTTGCCATCGGGATGACCGCACGCGATGCCGAAGACCCGCTGGCCGATCAGGTCCGCGAGCGTGTGCCGAATCTTCCCCGGTGCGCGTTTGTCGGCCAGACACCGGGCGAACGCCTTGACCAAGCCGTACACGCGCTCGGCCGCCTTGAGCAGGACGGCGCCGCCGTCGGAACTCGCGTGCTCCTGGTTGAACGTGGCGACGAGGGGCTTGTCGAACAGATCCGGAAACAGAACACTCTGTGGTATCGTGTCAGGTGTCACGCAGGGGCCTCCGTCGTGGCTAAACGTTTATATACACTACGTTTGTACCACACGGAGGCCCTTGTGTCTCTCCCAGAATCAACACCTTCACGCATAATCCGGGCTAGGGGGCCCGCGCACGGGCATTCCCGGTGCGGGCTCGACCCCATCGCGTTCCTCGGTGGCGGATCGATCCCGTGGTGGACTCACGGGCTGCCCAATCGGGAACGGTGACCGCCGCGTGAGGGTTTCGTTCGCTCCGCCCGCCCGGCCGCAGGCCACGCTCGAGGACGGCCTCCTCGACGCCGTGACCGCTGAACTGCTCCTTCATGGCCGGGATGCGCCGGGGCGACGTGAGCGCCCTCACCGCGGCGGCGGTTCCGATCGACGCGCAGGTCCCCTCGCGCCTCGCGCAGAGCCGCGGCGTCGGAGCCTCGTCCACACGCGCCCCGAAGTCAAGTAGCCCCCAGCCCTACGGCGAGCCGCCCGCCGTCCGCTGACCACCGGGGCGATCCGGCGAACAGACCGTCGGCGGTCAGCCTGCGCAGCCCGCCGCCGTCCGCCCCCATGCACTAGTGTCCCACATTTCAGGACCACGCCAGCGACAATTGGGAGCCAGAGGGGGCCGGTAGCGACGGCGTCGTGAACAGGTCCTGGAGTGGCCGACGTTCAAACATGTTGAGCTGGAGCACCTGCAGCATCTGGTGAAGGCTCCAGCGCAACCGCATGACGAACTTCAGGTACGCCAACAGCAGGTACATGCACATCGCCACCCACAGCTGCGTCATGACGGCGTTCTTCGACCGGCCCACGAAGCGCTTCACTTTCAGATGCTGCTTGATCCACTTGAAAAACAGCTCGATCTGCCACCGCGATTTGTATATATCCGCGTCTTCGGTTACCGGGTCGTGGCGAGAAAATCCACGAAATGGTGTGCAGGTGCGGCGGGCGTGTGCCGATACGTGAAGTATGCCGCGCAAGAAGCACGACCGCGACGATTCGAGCGGACCTGGGCGTCAGCGGGACCCTCGGGACGTGCGGCGCATCGAACGCCTCGAACGAGACAAGGCGAAGCTGATCGAGGATCGGGATCACTGGAAGCGCCGTAGCGAGCATCTGGAGAAGGAGCTCGAGGCGGCGCGGCGCGCCGGCCGCCGACAAGCGGCTCCCTTCGCCAAGGACCGGCCGCAGGGACGCGGCGGGCGTCCCGGGCGGCGAGCCGGGGCGGAGTACGGAAGGCAGGGGCGCCGCCGGGAGCCGACGCAGGCTGACGAGACACACGTGGCGGCGGCCCCGACGACCTGTCCGGACTGCGGCGGCGCGGTCGCGCTGGACCGTGTGGCGTCGCAGTACCAGGAAGACCTGCCGGCGGTGCATCCCCTCGTGCGGCGCTTCGACATCGAGGTGGGCCACTGCTCGCAGTGCCAGCGGCGCGTGCAGGGCCGGCACGCGCTGCAGACCTCCGACGCGTTGGGCGCGGCTGCCGCCCAACTGGGTCCGAACGTCGCCGCGCTGGTCGTCGAGTTGCACACCGAGCTGGGCATGCCGCTGGAGAAGGTCGTCCGCGTTCTGCGGACCCAGTTCGGACTGCACGTGACCAAGGGCGGCGTGGTCCGACTGCTGCACCGCACCGCCGACGCGGCGGCGCCCGCGTATGCGGCGCTGCGCGAGCAGGTCCGCCGCAGTCCGGTGGTCACGCCGGATGAGACGGGCTGGCGGGTGAACGCACTCCGCTACTGGCTGTGGGTGTTCGCCACCCCGGAGACGACGGTCTACGCCATCTGCGACGGCCGCGGGTTCGACGATGCGGCGGCGGTTCTCGGCCCCGACTTCGCCGGCGTGCTGGTGCGGGACGGTTGGGTGGCCTATCGCGGCTTCAAGAAGGCGCCGCACCAGTCGTGCCTGTCGTACCTCTTGAGACGATGCAAGGACTTGCAGGCCGCTCATCCCGACAGCCCCTGGGCGGGCGCGGTGCAGGCGTCCTGCAGGACGGCCTCGCTCTGCGGACCCGCTCGAACGCGGGCGAAATCAGTGAGCACGGTCTGGCGTCTGCCCGCGGTCGACTCGCCGCCCGGCTCGGCCGGCTGATCGACACCCCGCCGCCGTTGGTCGACGCCGAGCGCTTCGCCAAGCACTTGGCCAACGAATTCCCGGCGGTGTTCCTCTTCTTGTGCGACCCGTCGATCGAAGCCACCAACTGGCGGGCCGAGCAGGCCATCCGCCCCGCGGTGGTCACCCGCAAGGTGTGCGGCGGCAACCGCACCCGGCGGCGGGCCGACACCCAGCAGGTGCTGGCCAGCGTCGTGCGTACCGCCCGCCAACGCAACCTCGACCCGCGCTCGCTGATCACGACGATGCTGTGCGCCCCCGAACCCGTCGTGCCCGAGGCGCTTGCGTTGCCGCCGCCCGCCTGACAACGGGCGGCGTGGAAACCGCTCATCCGCTTCCCGTCCTCCTGCGCGCCCCCGGCCCGCACTCAATCCGCGCCGTCCCGCCGCCGCCCGAGCCCGCGACCCGTGGGTTTCGCCGCCAGCGGCGGGAACGCCACCAGGCAGCTCGCCGCTGTTCGCGGCGTCGGTCCCCGCCGCGTGTCCTCATGGCAGCGGCGCCATCGCCGGGACCCGCGTGGCCTCGCGCCGCCGTGGGGGACCGGGATGCGCCGCGGGAGCCGCCAGACCCAGCGCCCCGCGAGCGAACCACCCGGACCGACCGTCGCTGCCGATGACGCGCCGACAAGCTGCCTTGGCGACAATGGGACTGCGAGTCTGCCATGGGCGCTCTCAACAGCGACATGCTCTGCGCAGGTGCGCCGGCCGGCGAGTCGCCCCTCGTGCCCCTCGTTCCCGACCCCCTCACAGCCACAGAGACCGACGCCGCGATGCCGACAAATCTGCGCGGGGACAACCTCGTCATGCAGCAACTTCCCCGGCGGCTCGGTCCATTTCCGCCCATTTCCACTGGAGAAAATCAGTCCCGCACCCGGTAACCGAATACAGGCGCGATTCCTCAGCGGGTGCGAATCCCGCTCCCGGCGGTCGTTGCTGCGGGCACTACGCGTCGTCCGTGCGCCACAACCAAGTACCACGACACCGACGTGATCACGGTCCGCGTCGAGTCAGCTCAGTGATTCTGGCGTGCCGGAACGATGGTCGCATGATCGCTCACCGCATCCGTCTTACCGTCACTGACCATCAGGCGCGTACGCTCGCCCGGTGGTACGAGGCCGCCCGCCTCGCCTGGAATTGGGGTCTCTCCGAGCGCGATCGGCAGTACCGGGACCGCGCCGCCGGCGGCGCCTTCGCCCGGCGGCGCGGCAAGTGGGTTCCGGCCGGCCCGGAGTGGGCGCCGGACCCGGACGCCCAGCGCGAGGACCTCAATCGCCTGACGACTCGTGTCCGGTGGCAGGCCCGTCTCTGGTGGATGGTAGAGCCGCCCGCACGAGTCTACCGGAGCGAGTTCCGCACGTTGCACGAGGCGTGGACTCGGTGCCAGGACGGGCTGGCGCGGCGGCCGGTCCCGAAGCGGCGGTCGACATCATTCGGGTTTGTCGAATCAGGACATCCAGCTTGACGGGCGTCGGATTTGGCTTCGGAAGCTCGGCTGGGTGCGCCTCGATGAGCGGCTGCGCTGGCGCGGGAGGGTGAAGACGGTCCGTGCAGCTGCGAGGCCAGCCGGTGGTACGTGGCCCTGGGCGTCGAGTGGGATCAGGGGCAGAGAGCCCGTCTATCGGCTCCTCGATAAGGTCCAGTTCGCTGAAGTGCTCTCGGGGCGAGGTTCTCTCGGCTGGATGGAGCGTGCGTCCCTGAGGCAAGCTGGCGGCTTCGGAACCAGCGGGCCGCTCGAGTGGGGGCCCGGCGCGGGCGGGCGCGCGGTGCTGCGGGCTCGATCGAGCGCGGCCGTCACCGCGCGCTCGCCCAGGGTACGGGCGCGCTCGGAGCGGCAAAGACGAGCAGCAGAGCCGGTGAGGACCTCGCGCCCCGCGGCCCCGGTCCCATCGACCAAGCTGATGAGCACTGCGGAGCGGCAAGCTGGTCGACCAGGGCTGCCGCGAGCGACCTGCTCGAACGGGAATGAAATGGGCCCGCAACACGACTCTCCGTCACACCCGAACAGACTTATGAGGAATGATTCAGAGGGGCATGACCAACGACTGACGATCGTCCTCGCGGGGACGCGCGAGGACTGGCCCGGTGGGGCCCGGACCCTGACGCCGCGCCCCCCCAGCCGAGAGCCCAACGGGCGGACCCTCTGGTTCGGGGCCGAGCTCGACCCGGACGGCAGCCAGGTGTGGTTCCGGATTACCGTGGAGACCGTCCGCCGGATGCAGGAGAGAACGCCCGGCGCCCGCGGCGACCGCCTGATCGATGCCCTCCTCGCCTGGATGCCCCCCTCGCCTGGATGCCCCCCGGCCCGTCACCTGACACGGGACATCAACCGCTTCGAGGTCCGGGTGTCCGATGACGGCGATACGTGGATCGAGCAGTGACGGTGGTGAATTGTTTCGCTCGTCCCGCCGCCGACCGCCCCGCCGAGGCCTCGCTCCGGACACGAAGTAGACTCGTGCCCGCGCGAGTTCCGCCGGGAAAACGGGAACCAGGAGAGTAGTCCCATCATGGCGAGCATCGCGGACCACGTGGCGGCGCGATCGACCAGGGGTTGGTTCCGCCGGGCAGGCGGGTCGTCGGGGTTCACGCCCCCGGCCGTCGTTGAGCGGCGACGAAACGATGCTGCGACCGTAGCAATCGGCGAGCGACAACACCAACCGCACCAGGTCCGCCTGCCGCGAGATGGAGTGCTTCTGGTAGATCTGCTGCAGGTGCCAGTAGATGGCGCGTTCCGTGCGACCCGTCGCCTCGGCCATGTCGCGCACGCTCTTGCCTTCCGCCAACCAGACCGCCACCTGAGTCTCCCCCGGCGTCAGCTCCAGGGTCCTGGCCACCAAGTCGGGGTTGACGCGATGTTGGCGCCCCGGCTCGGCAATCAGCATCAGCGCGGCGACGTGCCGCGCTCCGTAGTCGGGTTGAGGGACGCCCACGGGCTTGACGTGCACCACGAACGGTCGGCAACACGGGCGAGCGGCGGAGTAGCATCGACCCACTGACTGCGGCGGGGCCGGAGGCCGGCAGCGCGGCGCCGACCAGCCGCTGGAGACGGACCTGGTCGGCGGGCGCGCGGGCGCGCAGCATCCCGTCCCGGTCCGACAACCCGTCGCCGTGCCGCAGGATGCTGCGGGCGCGGTCGTTGGCCGCCATGATCCGGCCGCGCCGGTCCAGGTGGATGACACCTATCCGCGGGTTGTCGAGCAGGGCGGTGACGGTCGTGTTCCGCGCCTCGGCGCAGACCAGCGCCTGCCGGACGCGGACGAACTGCCGGATATGGGGCAGCAGCCCCGTGACCATCGCGATCCGCGAAGACCCCCAGCCATCCGAGTCGACGGGGTCGCCGAGGCCCCAGGTGATGTGGGACCCGTCAGGCCCGTCGAGGCGCACGTTCAAGCTGTTCTGCTGGCCGGCCCGGAGCAGCAGCTCGTTGTAGGTAGGCGACCTCTTCAACTCCTCGGCCGTGTACAGGTCCTTGACGTGCACCAGACGACTGTCGAGCAGTTGTCGCAGGCGCGGTATGCGTTCGTCGGTGGAATGGTAGTTCCCGAGGTACTCGCGCTCCAGGTCTTCGCAGCGCTGGCCCCGCAAGTAGCCGAGGACCCGGACGTCGTCCTTCGGGCCTTCGCCGACCAGGAGGGTATTGCCCGTCATGCCGCAGGCCTCGTCGATGAGGGCCGAGGCCTGCGGCCAGCGGGTGTCGTCTAGCATGGCGTCGTACACCGACGCCAGGATGCGCTCGACCGCGTCTTGCTCGCCCATGACGTTCCTGCCCGCGCCCGCGACGATCACGCCAGCCTGCGTGGGAGCGCGCGGGCTCCGGTATCCGCAGCACTTTTTTTTGACACGTTGCACTCCCCTTCAACCTATCAATAGTGACAGCTTATCCCGCTGTTTTGCCAGGGTTACCAGGCCAGATCTCACCTATCGTCTGACTCCTATAGGCGGTCGTCGCCGGGCGTTCTCTCCTGCTAGCGTTGCGACGAACTTTGTCTCTGTCACAATTAACAGAATAACCGGACCAGGGCTGGAACACCGCCGGCGACCTTCGCCTCCGTGAGTTGACGGCAAGTCCCTGTCCAGCTGGGGTTTCCACTCAGTTGGTCTTGGTGCTATTTCGTCTCGGAGGCCTTCTCTGGAAGGCGAGTCGCGCGGGCGATGGCTTCTGGCTTTGCGCGCGGCCTGTGTTCGGAAGCGAGGTGGTCCAGTTGGCACCGCGCGGCGACGGCTCTGGAGCGTCGTGCACGGCGAGCGCGGAGACGCCGACATGAAGCAGGAGCTCGGCTTCCACTTGGACATGGAAACGGAGAAGAACCTCGCCGCCGGCATGGACCCGCGCGAGGCGCGGCGGCGGGCGCACCTGCGTCTGGGCGGCATGGTTCCGATCCAGGAAGCGGTACGGGACGCGCGCGGCGTCCGTCCGGTCCTGACCCATGGCATCTGGCAGCGGCGCTTCGGAGGAACCCCGTCTGTGCTCGGCAGAATCATTGAGTTCGACGGGCGACCGACAGAGGTCGTCGGCGTCCTGCCGGCATCGTTCCGATTCCCGCGCTTCGAAGACTTGGCGCCGCCTCTACCCACTGCTATTTGAGGAGACTCGGAATGAACGGGCACATGCAGACGATGACAGGAAGGAACCGGGGTCCCGCCGCGCGCGCCGCCGCGCTGCTGGCGGTGCTGGCCCTGGCGTGGCTGCCCCTCGTGGCCGAGGCGGGCGGCGTCGCCCGGGACGACCGGCCGGCCCGGGTCGACGAGCTCGCCCGCGTGCTCGGGATGACCGCGGAGGAGATCGAGGCGCTCGGCCTGTCCTCCGACGAGATCCAGGTCCTGCTGGAGGGCTATACCGAGGAGACCGTCGTCGTGGGCACGCGCGGCCGGCCCCGGACCGTCGCCGAGTCGCCGGTGCCCGTCGACGTCCTCTCCTCCGCGGACCTCACCAGCCAGGGCGCGGTCAACCTGCAGGACCAGCTCCGGAACATCGTCCCGTCGTTCAACGTCAACACTCAGCCCATCAGCGACGCCTCGACCGTCGTCCGGCCGGCGATGCTGCGCAACCTCGCCCCGGACCACACGCTCGTCCTCGTCAACGGCAAGCGCCGCCACCGTTCGTCGATCATCGACTGGCACGGCGGCAACGGCGTCGCCTTCGGGTCGCAGGGCCCCGACATCTCCGCCATTCCGTCGATCGCGCTGCGCCAGGTCGAGGTGCTGCGCGACGGCGCGGCCGCGCAGTACGGCTCGGACGCCATCGCCGGCGTCCTGAACTTCCAGCTCAAGGACGCGCCCTCCGGCGGCGCCCTCGAGCTCAACACCGGCACCTTCGGCGCCGGCGACGGCGAGGCCCTCAACGTCGCCGCCAACGTCGGGCTGCCCCTCGGTTCCACCGGCTTCGCCAACCTCAGCCTCGAGTACGGCGGTTCGAACCCCACCAACCGCAGCGCGTCCCGCAGCGATGCGATCGCGCTGCTCGCGGCCGGCAATACCGACGTCGCCTCCGACACGCCCCAGGTCTGGGGCTCGCCGCGGGTCGAAGACGACCTGAAGCTGTTCGGCAACTTCGGCTACACGGCGGCCAACGGCGTGCAGCTCTACAGCCACACGAACTACGCCAGCAATGAAGGTGACGGGGGGCTTCTTCTTCCGGAACCCGAACACGCGGGGCGGCGTCTACAGCCTCGACGGCGGCAGCACGCTGCTGGTCGGCGACGCGCTCCTCGCGGCCGGCACCGGCGTCGCGAACTGCCCGGTGGTCACCATCACCGGCAACGTCGCCGATCCCGGCGCCCTGCGGCAGGTGTTCGACGACCCGAACTGCTTCTCGTTCCGCGAGCGGTTCCCCGGCGGCTTCACCCCCAACTTCGGCGGCGAGGCGCGCGACATGTCCCTCGTCGGCGGCGTTCGCGGCTTCACCGGGGGCGGCCTCGTCTGGGACGTCAGCGGCACCATCGGGGCCCACGAGGCCGACCTGTTCATCACCGACACCGTCAACGCCTCGCTCGGCCCCGATTCTCCGACCGCGTTCGACCTCGGCAGCAACCGGCAGCAGGAGGTCGGCGTCAACTTCGACGTCTCCTACGCGGCCACCGAGATGGTCAACATCGCGGCCGGCGCGGAGTGGCGCGACGAGCAGTACCAGACCGCCGAGGGGCACCCGACGTCGTGGACGGTCGGTCCCTACGGGCGCGGGCAGGGCTTCTCGGCCGGTTCCAACGGCTTCTTCGGCTACGGGCCGCTCGCCGCCGGCGCCTGGAGCCGGAGCAACGTCGCGGTCTACGGCGATCTGGAGCTGAACGACCCCGACGGCGGCTGGACCTTCGGGTCCGCCGTTCGCATCGAGAACTTCGAGGACTTCGGCACGACGACCAACGGCAAGGTCTCCGCCCGCGCCGGCTTCGTGCGCGCCAGCGTGAGCACGGGGTTCCGCGCGCCGACCCCCGGGCAGCAGAACGGGTTCAACATCTCGACCATCTTCGACCCGGCGCTCGGCGATCTGGTGAACAACGGCACCATCCCCTCGAACTCTCCGGTGGCGGGGCTGCGCGGCGGCGTGCCCCTCCGTCCGGAGACATCCGTCAACACCACCGCCGGGGTGGTCTTCGATACCGGGCCGTTCAACTTCACGGCCGACTACTTCCGCATCCACGTCTCGGACCGCATCGGCATCACCAGCAACTTCACGCTCGAGGACGCCGAGATCGACGCGCTGCTCGCGCAGGGCGTGGACGCCGCCCGCGACCTGAGACGGTTCCGGTTCTTCACCAACGCGTTCGCCACCCGGTCGCAGGGCATCGATCTCGTCTCGACGTTCACGCCGATCGCCCTGCGGGGCAACACCGTCATCAGCGCCGTCTTCAACTACACCGACACTGCCGTGACCGACAACGGCCAGGGGCTGCTCGACGACCGGCGGCTCGCCGAGTTCGCGTACGCGCTGCCGCGGACCCGCTGGAACCTCGGCCTCACCCAGCGGATGGGGCGCGCGAGCTTCCCGGCCGGGTCAGCTACTACGGCGCCTGGTACGACTACGACAGCGGGTTCGCCCGGGTCTACGACCCCACGGGGGGCATCGACAACGGCTTCTTCGCGGGCCGGCCCGTCGTCGACATCGAGCTGACCATCGACGCCGGCGGCGGCGCGACGGTGGCCATCGGCGCCCAGAACGCGTTCGACACCTACCCCGACGAGAGAGAGCGCGCGCTGTCCGTCGGCGAGAGGTACAGCGAGTACACGCCCTGGGGCTTCAACGGCGCCTACTACTACGCGCGGCTCGGGTACGGCTGGGGCGGGTAAGGACGCTGACGGCGAATCACCTTGCCGTGTGGGCGGGTCTTGTGGGTGACGCGGTTGCGCAGAGAAGCGTAGCGTCGGATCTCGACTACGACTTCGAGCAGCTCGCCCTGTTCGGCGAGGCGTCGGTGGTCACCGACCGGCTCAGCCCCGCCGCCTCGCCGAGGCCTCGCTCCGGACACAAGGGGACCCGGCCCGCGCGAGTTCCGCCGGGAAAACGGGAACCAGGAGAGTAGTCCCATCAGGGCGAGCATCGCGGACCACGTGGCGGCGCGATCGACCAGGGGTTTCTGCCGGGCACGCGGGGAACAACCCGCTGGCGCGGTCATCAAAACCCGCAAGCTGTTTTTTGCGGCTGAGCAGGCACTCGTCAAGGCGAGCGTCCCCGCCTCGACGATCAGCTCCCGCGGCGAGGTTCCCCGCTGAGATGACAACAACCCGCCGCTTTTCCCCGCCGGCGCTTGCGGGCAGGCCGCCGCGCGCCAGCGACGGCGGACAGCGGTAGCGTCATGTACGCCGGGAAGCCAGAACGGGTTTCCCCGGGATCAGTCCGTCCACCGCGCTCGCAAGGCCCCGCGGTCGACCTCGACGCCTCGAAGATACACTGCGGCGATCTGCCGCGTATGCAGGATATCGTCGAGGGGGTTGGCGTCGAGCACCATGAAGTCGGCGCTCCGTCCCGCCTCGATGGCCCCGGTCTCGGTCAGCCCGAACGCCCGCGCCGCCCGGGCCGTGGCGGCCACGATCGCCTCCGCCGTCGTCATTCCCAGCCGCACGAAGAGCTCCAGCTCCAGATGATCCGCGTAGCCGAAGAAGTCGCCCACCGCGCCGGCGTCGGTGCCCAGGATCACGCGGCCGCGCAGCCGCATGAAGTTGTCCCGGATCACCCGGGCCCGCGCTTCGGCCGCGGCGGTTCGAGGGCCGGCGGCGCCGGAGTCGCCGGCCGCGGCGTCCCGCAGCATCGCGACGACCTCCTCCGGGACCTGCTCCTGGAAGAAGGGGTCCTCGTACACCGGCCGCCGGAACGGCTCGCTCCGCGTGACCATGCCGAGGGTCGGCACGATGAACGCGTTGCGCGCCGCGACGAGCGCGAGGTACTCGTCGTCGACGGCCACGTCGTAGGGCATATGGATGAAGCGCCGGGCGCCGGCCTCGAGCAGCCGCTTGTGGTCCTCGAGCGTGGTCGCGTGCGCGATCACCCGGATGTCCTGCACCTGGGCCTCGTCGAGGGCGGCCGCATAGACATCCGGATGGAGCTTCACGCGCGCGCCCCGCCGCTCGTCGCGGGCGTCCACCCAGATCTTCAGGATCCGGATGCCACGAGCGGCCTCGGCCCGCACGACCTCGCGCGCCTCGGCGGGGGTGGTCACCGCGTGCAGCCCCCACCATCCGGCGTCGTTCGTGAACCGGGGGTTCGGCCCGCCGCCGGGCGTCCCGACACCGGGCGACACCAGGTAGCGGGCGCCCTCGACCTCGCCCACCCGCTGCGCCTGCCGAACCTCGAGGGCGATCGCCTCGACATCGCTGCCGGTGGAAATGATCGTGCCGACGCCGTAGTAGGCGTGGCGGTGCAGATGGTCGATGAGGTTGTCGCGGGTGAAGTTCTCCGAGCCCCAGCTCGTGTACTGCTCCCAGCCGAGATGCGCGTGGGTGTTGACGAGCGCCGGCATCACCGTGCGCCCGGTCAGGTCGACGACGCTCGCCCCCGGCGGCGCCGTCACCTCGCCGGCGCTCCCGACCCGGACAATCAGATTGCCGCGGACCAGGAACGCGGCCTCCTCGATGACGCGGCCGTCCCCGACGATCACGCGCCCGCCGGTGAACAACTGGACGGCCGGGGTCGAGGCGGTGCGATCCAGCCGTTGGCTCTCCGCCCCACCGGCGATGCCCGTCAGGAGCGCGAGCACCACAAGCCGGATGACACGACGCCGGGCCCTGTTCCTGCCCGTCGGTCGAGTCATCGACGTGGCCGCCGTCCGGGGCGGCGTCACCCGCCGCCGCCGCCGCCGGGCGCGCTGTGCCGGCACCACGTCAGGTCGAACCGCACGATGACCCCAAGGCTTCTCGAGCATGCCGCTCACCTCCGGCGGTTCGCGGAGGACGCGTTCGTGGGGAACGAAAGCCGCCGGGAACGGCTACCCCCACCGCCTTCCAGCACCGCGCCGGTCGTCGACTCTACGTCCAGCGGCTGCGTCCCCACGCTACCCGCGCGACACGACGCGGAACGACCACCAGCTCTCCGGCCGCGGGGTATCGAGCGGAGGCGGCTGGCCGCCGCCCCCCGGCTGCCGCGCCTGCACGGCCGGCTTCTGCAGCTTCCGGATCCGCGAGGCCCAGACCCGATCGAGGGTGGTCTGGTCCATCTCGCGGTTGAGGACGACGGGGTAGACGACGCCGTCGAGCCGGAGGCGTCCCGAGTGGTCCTGTCCCACCCGTGGGCACCAGTACTTGTTCACGCCGACCGAGCAACTGATGAAGAGCTCGCCCTCCGGCGTCGCCATGCAGTTGACGTTCACTGAATGGGGCCTCATCCAGATGCCGATCTGGATCTGGCACAGCGAGACGTCGTTCGCGAAGCTCCAGTCGTCGACCGGCTCCTCGTGGGCGTCGCCCAGCAGCACGAAGCCCGGGGTGCCTTCGCAGGGACAGCTCATGGTCCAGGCGACGCCCCCGGCCACCACCACCAACCCCAGCGCGGCCGCGACACCGAGGACGATCTGCCGGACGGACTTCGATGACAAGCCGGCGGCCCGTGACTGTGCGCTCATGCTCAACCTCCTCCGGCGATACTCCCCAGGACGGCGGCGCTCCGTCCCGCCTGGTCGTCCGGGGATCACGCCGTCCTCGGCGGCGGAGGCTCCGGTTGCCGGGATTCCTCTTGTCGGCCGCCTGGATCCGTTCCCTTATACACCCGTTCCTGCGCCGCACGCCACGGGTGGCCAGCGCTGCCGCCCGCCTCCTGGTTCCGCCCCCGCCTCCTCGCGGCGCCAGCGGGGTTCGGGGCCGATGACCCCCTCGCGGCCGGCGCGGTGGTATCGTCTCAGGCACGCCGAAGTCAGAGAGGGAGCGACAGTCATGATCACGACCCGCCTCCGGACACGCCTCCGGTTCCCGCTCGCGGCGGTGCTGGCCGTGGCCGCCGCCGCCCTCCCGGGCGCGCAGACCTTCGACGGTCAGCGCGACCCCCAGCCCGCGGAGGTCGACCTCGCCATCGTCGGCGGACTGCTGATCGACGGGCACGAGGGGCCGCCGCTGCCGGGCGCGATCGTGCTCGTGGAGGGCAACCGCATCGTCGCCGTCGGCAGCCGTGACGAGCTGACGGTGCCGGACGGCGCCGAGGTCGTCGACGCCCGGGGCATGACGATCCTGCCCGGCCTCATCGACGCGCACGTGCATCTGGACATCCTCGGCCACTCCGACTACCAGCACTGGCATGGCCGGTACCGCGACGGCCGCTATGCCGAAATCATGGAGATCTCGACCCGGCAGCTCCTCATGAGCGGGGTCACCACGGTGGTCGATCTGGCCGGGCAGCCGGAGGCCCTCGGGCCGCTCAAGGACCGTATCGAGAGCGGCGACCTCCCGGGGCCGCGCGTGGTCGCCAGCATGGGGTGGATCACCAACTGGTCCGACGAGCAGGTGGCCCGGCATCACCGCCGGTCGCACACCGTCAACGTGCGCACGGTGGACGAGGCGCGCGCCGCGGCCCGGACCGCGATCGCGCAGGGCGCCGGGATCATCAAGGTGCACACGGGGTTGACCGAGGCCCAGCTGCGCGCCATCGGCGAGGAGGCCGACGCCCGGGGCCTCCGGATCACGGGCCACGTCGGGACCCGCGACGACCTCCTCATGCGGATTCGCGCGGGCCAGGACGGCATCGAGCACCTGTCGCTCGGCGCCGGCGCCAGCCCCACCATCGCCCCCGAGGTGCTCCAGGGGCTGGTGGACCACCGCACCTGGGTCATCCCCACCCTGATCCAGACGGCGATCCAGGGCCGGGCGGTCCAGTGGCCGGATTGGCGGGACAACCCGCGAGCCCGGGTCCTGACGCCGCCGGCGATCTGGGCCGACATCCGGCGCAGCATCGAGCACCCGCGCCGGTTCGGGTACTTCGGCGGCAGCCTGCGGGTGCGGCGCATCGACGAGATGGGGGCGAAGCTGCGCCAGCTCCGGGACGCCGGGGTCCGGGTGCTCGTCGGCACCGACTCCGGCACGCCGCTCAACTTCCACACCGACGCCACGTGGCAGGAGATGGACCTGATGGTGTCGCACGGTTTCTCCGCGATGGAGGTGCTCGCCATGGCGACCCGGCGCAACGCCGAGTACCTGGGCCGCGGCGCCGAGCTGGGCACCGTCACCCGGGGCAAGCTCGCCGACCTGATCGTGGTCGACGGCAATCCGCTGCTGACCATGCGAGACCTGCGGCACGTGGTCACGGTGGTGAAGGACGGCCGCGTCTACACGCCGTGAGCGCGGGGCCACGGACACGGGAGTGACGACCATGAGGACACGCACGCTCGGGATGGCGGCGCTGGCCGCGCTGGCGCTGGCGGCGGGCGCATACGCACAGGTCCCGGACCCTTACGACGTCGCGCTGCACGCCGGTGACGTCATGGTGCCGATGCGCGACGGCATCCGGCTCGCCACCGACGTCTACCGGCCGGCCCGAGGGGGCGTCCCCGTCGAGACCCCGTTCCCGGTCCTGCTGCAGCGCACCCCCTACGGCAAGGAGGGGCGCGGGCTCGTCGATCGCGCCGGCTGGTTCGTCCGGCACGGCTACGTCGTCGTGCTGCAGGACACCCGGGGCCGCTACGAATCCGAGGGAGGGTTCTCCAAGTATCACGACTTCGACGCGACGGACGGCTTCGACACCGTCGAGTGGATCGCCACGCTGCCCTACACGACCGGCGACGTCGGCATGTTCGGCACCTCCTACGGCGCCCACACCCAGGCCGACGCGGCCAAGATGAACCCGCCGCACCTGAAGGCCCTGCTGCTCAACCAGGGGGGCATCTCCGACCCCTGGTCGCACAAGGTGCGCAACCACGGCGCGTTCGAGCTGGGGCAGCAGCTCGGATGGGCCTTCGACCAGCTCCGCCTGTCGCCCGATCCGGTGGTGCGGGCCGCGTTCGAGGCCGAGGAGGTGGCCGACTGGTTCGCCGCAATGCCCCTCAGGCGGGGCCTCAGTCCGCTCGCGGCGGCGCCCGAGTTCGAGGACTACGTGCTGACCCAGCTCACCCATTCGGATCACGATCCGCCGAACGCCGACGTCCGCCACTGGACACGCCTCGGCGTGAACTGGAGCGCCTACTACGGCCGCACCGCCGACGTCCCGATGCTGCACGTCGCCGGCTGGTACGACCCGTACTGCGGCAGCATGTTCGAGAACTTCGTCGGGCTGTCCCGGGCGAAGACCGCGCCCATCCATCTCGTGGTCGGCCCCTGGACCCACGGCGCCAACACGAGGTCGTACGCCGGCGATGTCGAGTTCGGACCCGACGCGGCGATCCCCGACTTCTCGACCGAGCTGCACCGGCAGTGGTTCGACCGCCACCTCAAGCAGGTCCCCACCGAGGTCGACACCTGGGCGCCGATCCGCCTCTTCGTCATGGGCACCGGCGACGGCCGTCGCGACGCCGCCGGCCGGCTGGTTCACGGCGGCTACTGGCGCGACGCCTCGGCTTGGCCCCTGCCCGAGGCCGAGCCCACGCGCTTCTTCTTCCACGCCGACGGGATTCTGAGCCCCCGCGCGCCGGCCGAAGCGCCGCCGACCACCTACACCTACGACCCCGAGCACCCCGTGCCGACGATCGGCGGGTCGTTCTCGGGCGTGCTGAAGCGCGGCGCCTACGACCAGCGCGAGCGCGAGTTCAAGAGCCTGGAGGGCGGTTCGGAGAACGGCTTCTACGGCTCGCGGCCCCCGTACCTGCCGCTGAAGACGCGGCCCGACGTGGTCGTGTTCCAGACCGAGCCGCTCGAGGCCCCGGTCGAGGTCGTCGGCCCGATCCGCGTCACCCTGTATGCGTCCTCGACCGCCGTCGACACCGACTTCACGGTGAAGCTCGTCGACGTCTATCCCCCGACCGAGGACTTTCCGACCGGGTTCGAGATGAACCTCACCGACGGCATCCTGCGGGCGCGGTACCGCAACGACCCGAGCCGGCCCGAGCCGATGACGCCGGGAGAGGTCTACGAGCTCACCATCGAGCCCTATCCCACGGCGAACCGGTTCAAGGCCGGGCACCGGATCCGCATCGATGTCTCGAGCAGCAACTTCCCGCGCTTCGACGTCAACCCCAACACCGGCGAGCCCCTGGGGCTGCACCGGCGCACCGTGCCCGCGGACAACTCCATCCACCACGAGACGGCCTACCCGTCTCACGTGGTGCTCCCGCTGGTGGCGGTCACTCCGGAGTGACCGCGGCGCGTGGGGTGACCCGGGGACGAGCCGCGGCTGCCACTAGACGGACGGCCTGGCCCGTCCCACGTGGTGCTCCCGCTGGTGGCGGTGACCGGGGAGTGAGCCGCAGCGCGGGGGTGACGCGCAGCCCGAGCCGCGCGGCCCGGGCGCCGACCTCCTCCTCCTCCAACTCGTCAGCCGCCGTTACGAGCTCCGGCGGAGCCGGATCGTGAGGACCTGCGTTCCAGAAACGGATGCCGGTACGTGTAAGTCAGCCCGAGCAACCCGAGCTGTACCATCGTGGCCGGCGCAAGTGCCGGCGCCGGCCCCGACAGCGACTCGCGCATGACTCTCCAGCCATTCATGGAGGGACTGATCTGCAGCTCGAACTCCGCGTTGCCGCTGTAGTGGAACCAGACACCGGCGACGCCGCTGACGATGAACAGCACCATGGCGCACTGAAAGGCCCTTGTGCCGAGGTATCCCCGCTGGATCCGATGCCAGGCCAGCATGAGCAGGCCGGCCGGCAACAGGAGCAACGGCGCCCACTGCCGCGGGTCGTCGAAATGCCCGAGCAGAACGAGATCGAACAGGCTCCCTGCCGTGCTCGTCACGAAGATCAGCAGCGTGAAGATGCGCAGACGCGAGCCGGTGCCGGACGCAGTGCGTTTTGCGGGAGCCGTCATTGCGGTAGCGATCGGGATAACCGAACCGGTCGGCGGCAAAGCGCGAGCGGCAGCACCCGCTCCGTGTTCAGGTGGTCTCTCCCGCCGTCGGCGTCGAGGGCAGAACGCGCAGCGACCGCGCGTAGCGCACGGCGTCCGCGCGCTTGCTGGCGCCGGTCTTGCGGTAGATGTTCTTGAGGTGGTAGCGGACGCCCGCGCCCGATATGCCGAGCCGACGGGCTATCTCCTCGTTTCGGAGTCCGTGTCCGACCTCTGCCAGCACCTCCAGCTCGCGCGTCGAGAAGAACGGCGCGTCCGCGGTCGGCGTGTCGCCCACCTCCGCGAGCATCGACTCGGCCGCGGCCCGCAGGCCCTCGTCCAGGTCCGTGCCGAGCATCCGTTGCAGGACGACCCGGCTGACGTCGCGATGGCGCATCAGCGGCCGCGTGTAGCCCACACCGTGCGCCGCGCGCAGGAACTCGACCAGGCGCGCGAGCGCGCGATCGGGCTGCCCCGCGCGGTGGGCGACGACCATCGACAGCGCGAGCGCCCGCAGCAGCGTGCGGACGAGGCCCCGCGCCGACGCGGTGGCGCGCAACCGGTCCGCCAGCTCCTCGGCGGCAGCCCATTCGCCCTGCTCCGCCAGCAACCGGATGCGCGCACACGACAGCGCCTCCATCGTGCGCCACGACTGGTCCTCGATGTCGAGCAGCTCGGCCGCGCCGCGGGGCAGCCCCTGCTCGCGCCACACCTGTCCCGCCTCGTCCGAACGTCCCACCTCCGCCAGGTAGTGCGCCAGCAGCGCGGACACCGCGTTCGACAGGCTCTCGATGCCCGTCGCCTGCACGTCGTCGACCGCTCTCGTCAGGAGCCGGATGACGGCCCGACTGTCGTACTGCGCGAACGTCAGCTCGGCGCTCACCGCAAGGGCCGTCGAATAGACGTCGACCCACATGCCCCGCACCTCCGTCAGGTTCTTCAGGGTCCGCGGCTGGATCGCCTTCTCGCGGTTCCGCTCGAGGTCGAGCTCGATCATCAGCACGTCGGCGGCCACCACCGCGAGGCAGGGATCGGACGAGAAGGACTTCCTGGCGATCTGTCGCGCCTGCCGGTACCACTGGCTGGCTTCCGGTACCCGTCCCTGGGCCATGGCCGTCATTCCCAGGCAGGTATTGACGACGAGGTCACCGAACCGCGTGTCGTCGGTGAAGTGCGCCAGCGCCTCGAGGCCGTGACGGCGGGCCTCCTCGAAGCTGGCGCGTTCGTGACACGCGATGCAGAGCAGCGTGTGCCGGGCGCAGGAGAGGGTGCGGCCGCGTTCGTCGCCGGCCGCGGCGGGACCGCCGGCCGGGAGCTGCGAGTCGAGCTCGGCGGGCAGCAGCCCGTCGGCCCCGCCCACCAGCGCGAACCGGGTGAAGACCCGATCGACGGCCAGGGCATCCGCATCGCCGTCGTCCCGGTCCCGCGTGAAGCCCTCGGTCCTCTTCGAGACGGCTTCGAACAGCGCCGCCGCCTCGTCCCGCTTCGAGGACAGGCATAGCATGCTGCAGCGCAGGAGATCGAGCCGCGGATGCCGCGCCGCAATCTCCGGCGTCAGAAACCGTCCGGCCGAGATCAGCCGGCTCGCCCCCTCCCGCTGCCAGAGCTGGAACGGGCCGAAGCGGTCGAGGAGCTGGCCGACCAGCCGGCTGTCGTCTGCCGCGTTCGCATGGCGCCACGACGGCGTCAGTTGGCCACGGCGGGCCAGCTCCCCGGCGATCCGCCGGTGCAACGCGCGCTTGCGGGCCGGGTTCTCGATCGAGAGCACGTCGAGGCAGTAGTCCCTGAGCAAGGGATGCAGGCGGCGCACCGTGCCGTCGGTGTCGACGGACGGCAACAGGCCGTCCAGGGACGACAACGCGACGACCCGCCGCCGGGCGTCGCTCGACCCCAGCACCTCGTCCACCAGGCTTGCGTCGATCCAGTCGAAAACCGACAGATCGAGCACGTGGGCCCGGTCCTTTCTCGACAGATCGCCGAGCAGGCGCACGCCCATGAAGTTCCCGGCGACGTGCCCCGCGTCCGCCCCGAGCGTTCCTGCCTCCGAGGCCCCGGTGTTGCGATAGACCCTCAGCGCGACGGGCCAGCCGGCCGTGCGCTCCTCTGTTGCGGCCAGCTCCCCCGGCGACAGGCTTCCTCCGAAGAAACGCGCGATGTCGTCCGTGGAGAAACGGAGCTCGTCGGCGCGGATGACCAGCGCCCCGCCGTCGAGGACGTGCTTGGCGAGGTCGAGCCCCGGGTTGGCCCGAAACGCCAGGGCCACGTGCAGATTGCGCGGAGCACGTTTCAGCAGGAGGTCGACGAACCGCACCGTGCGGCGCGGCAGGCGCTCGACCTCGTCGAGCACGAGCAGGCACGGCGCCTCGTTCCGCTCGACCGCCTTGGCGAGCATTCCCATCTGCTGCACCGCCGGCGACGAGGACCAGGCGTCGGGCGCGTTGAGCAGACCGAGATGCAGTCCCGCCTGCTCGAACGCGTACGCGAGATAGCTGCCGAACAGATTCGGCGTGTCGTCGTCGTCCAGCGAGAGCCAGCCGACGACGACCTCCCGGTTCTTCCTGTCCCGGACGGCGTCCGCCAACGCCGTCGTCTTGCCGAATCCGGCGGGCGCCTGCAGCACCGTGAGGCGCCGCTCCGACAGCCCCTCGAGGCGTCGCAGCAACGACGTCCGGCGCACGAATCCCCCCGGCAGCTCCGGCGCCAGCACCTTCGCCGTGAGCAGCCAGGACGATGTCGCACTCGACGCGGAGACGTCGGGACCGCCCTGTTCGCCGGCGCCGGACGCGGTCTCAGCCGGCCGGAAATTCATCGATGACAGGGGCCCTGACCTCCTTTCGGAACCGGCGAACCGCCGGCGCCGCCTAGCGGCAACGACGTCCTCCGAGGCAGACTCGGAAGCGGAAATTGTTACCCGAGTCAGCCGTGACATACAAGGTGGCGGGAAGCCGGGGCGTCAGCGGCCACTTCTCGAGCTCGACCTGTCCGGGTCGGAAACGTGGCAAGGAGCCGATGTCGGCGCGCCGCCGCGAGGGTTCGATGCCCCCCGGCGGCGTGCACTTCGCGAGCCTATCCCTGGTTTGCTGCTACTGCTATCGCCATCACGAAATGCGCTACCGCTTCCAGAATATGAGGTTGCGGCCGCATCAACGGGCACTTCTCGATGACAGGCGCCTGCTGTCTGTTTTTTGCGGCTCCCACCATTGCGGCGCGCGCCACAAACGTGATACTCGATTCGAGCCACGGGCTGTTGTGTCAACAGCCAGGGAGGTCAGGAAGGTCCGGTCCACGGAGCGTCCGTCTTGCTCGGCGCCCATGGCCATCGGTATACTTCAGCGTTTGCGAGCATAGCCTCGCAGTTGCGATCGGCTTGATGTCGTTCGGCGTTCTTCTGGCGTGTGGCCGTGAGTCCGTTCGTCGCCTCGTTCCTTATCCCGTGCGACAGCCCCCGCCACTCGACGTCGCTGTGAGAACCTTCCTGCAAATTTGTGGAGAGGGCTCGAGGAAAAGACAATTTGTGTCTCCGGGCCGGTCGAATCGTGCGATTTGGAGAGACATGAAGACGGCCGAGTTTCGTGAATCTCCAATGAGTTCGAGCGGATCGCTGCTCCCATTGGTGATCATCGCTGGAGCAGCAGTGTGGCTGGCTGCGTCGACCCGGGTGGCAGCGGCCGGACCGGCGCCGTCCCGAGATGCCGGCGACACCCACGCGGCGCTGTTCTCCGAGACGCGGTTTCCGTCGGCGACCACGTGCGCGCGCTGTCACGCCGAGATCTACCGCGAGTGGTCCGTGTCCTCCCACGCCTACGCGCAGCTCAGCCCCGTGTTCAACGCCATGCAGGCGAAGATCGACAAGCTGACGAACGGCACGAACGGCGACTTCTGCGTGCGCTGCCACACGCCCGTGGGCATGAACCTGGCAGAGCCGACGTTCATGTCGAACCTCGACCGGCACCCGACGTCTCGCGAAGGGGTGACCTGCGTCGTCTGTCACCGGCAGGATCAGGCCTACGGCAAGATAAGCGGACGCCTCCCGCTCGTCGAGGGGAGCCTGTACGACCCGGTGTTCGGCCCGAGCGGCAGCGGCGAGCTGCAGCGGGCGATAGAGAGCGGCGATCTCAACCTGCAGACCGATCCGGAACGGCCCGGCCGCGCGGTGCACGTCGAGGCCCGCGGCTTCTTTCAGCTGCCGCGCTCGGGGCTCTGCGGGTCGTGCCACGACGTCAATTTCCCCGACGGGTTCCGTCTCGAGGAAGCGTTCAGCGAGTACAAGCACTCGCCGGCGGCGGGCCGCGGGGTCACCTGTCAGGACTGCCACATGGGCGCCGAGCCGGGGGTTCCCTCGGGCTACGCGACCGGTCCCGCTGCGCGGGTGGGGGACCGGCCGACGCGGCCGCGCAAGCGCACGAACCACATGTTCGCGGGCCCGGACTACTCGATCGTGCATGCGGGCATCTTTCCCCACAACCCCGAGGCCCAGCAGTTCGCCACCCTGCGCGAGTGGCTGACCTTCGACCACGAGGCGGGGTGGGGGACCGACGAGTTCGAGGAAGCGGTGCCGGACGCCTACGAGTTTCCGCCGCGCTGGGCGGAGCCGGACGACCGGTACGACGCGGTCGACATCCTGCGCGACAACCTCGATCTGCTCGCCGAGCTGGGCGAGCAGCGCCGGCGACTGCTGCGGGCCGGCTATCAGCTCGGGGAGGTCGTCGTCGATCGGGCCGGCGACGACGGCATTGCGTTCAGGGTGGAGTTCAGGAACGGGACCGATGGCCACAACGTGCCGACCGGGTTCGACGCCGAGCGGCTCGTCTGGCTGCACGTGACGGTGACCGACGCCGCGGGAACGGTGGTGTTCGAGTCGGGCGACCTCGATCCGAACGGAGACGTCCGTGACAGCCATTCCGTCTACGTCCACGACGGGGCGCTGCCCGCCGACGATCAGCTCTTCAGCCTGCAGTCGCGCTTCCTCGTGCGCATGGTCCGCGGGGGCGAGCGCGAGCAGGTGCTGGCCGTGCCCTACTCCCCGAGCCCGCTGGTGTTCCTGCGGCCGTCGACCAGCTCGACGATTCTCACCGGCCGGCCGGCCGACGCGCGCAAGCACCGGCGCACGATTCCGCCCCGGCGCAGCAAGTGGGCGTCGTACTCGGTGGGCCCCGAGGCCCTGGCGGGTACGACCGGACCCTACTACGCGACCATCCACATCAAGGCGGGCATGGTGCCGGTCAACCTCGTGCACGAGATTGCGGACGTGGGCTTCGACTACGGCATGACCGAGCGCGAGGTGGCGGAGGCGGTCGTCGCGGGGCACGTCCTCGTGCGCGAGCGCGCGGTGAACCTGAGCGCCGGCGGCGTCGAGGCGGAGGCGCCGCGAGCGTCTCCCGCCTCGGCGACGCGCGTCGCCTCGCGCGCCGGCGGCGGCGGCGCGCACGGCTCAGCCAACGAAGGCGGCCACGCCGCGAGCCGGCTCGCCGACCGTCATGTTCCCCTGCAGCTTGACGCCGTCCCCGACCGGCCGAAGCCATTGCTCGAGGTCGGTCCGCCGTTTCTCGGCACCGGCCGGATCGGCCGCGGCTTCAGGTTGCCGGGCGGCGCGGTGTGGCGCCCGTCCTTCCTGCTGTTCGGCGGGCTGCGCAGCGGAGTGAGCACGATCGACCACGGGACCGCGCGCGACAGCGAGTGGGCGAACCGCATCGATCTGTTCGGCAACCTCGCGCTCACGGGCAGCGAGCGGTTCGTGTTCGGGCTGCGTCCCGCCGATCAGACCGATCCGGCCGGCCTGCGCCGGTTCAGCGGCTACGCCGCGGCGGGGACCGGCGCGCCCGGCTTCAGCCAGCAGCTCAACCTCGACTGGGACACGGTGACCCACCTGTTCTTCGAGGGCGATTTCGGGGAGCTGTTTCCCGACCTGGACCCCGACGACCGGCGGGGGCTGGATCTGGGCCTGTCCGTGGGCCGCCAGCCGATCAAGTTCCAGGACGGCCTGCTCGTCGACGACTTCATCGACGCGGTCGGCGTGACCCGGAACAGCCTGCGCCCCGGCGGCGCCGTCAACCTGCGGATCACCGGGTTGTACGGCTGGAATCAGATCAACCGCCACACGCCGCCGCTTTTGCGAGGCGCGGTCGGGTCGCCGGGGCTCGCCTTCGGCAACCTGGAGGGCGACCGGACCCGCCTCATTGGCGCGTTCACGGAGATCGACTGGCGTTCGACGACGGCCGCCTTCGACGCCATCTACGTGCGCGGCGGCGAATTCGAGAGCGCCCTCGGACGGGCGCGGGCACGAGACGGCGTGTACGCCGGGGTCAGCTTCGTCGGCCGCCCGGGGAGCGGCGCCTTCAACGCCGCCGCGCGCCTCCTCGTGTCGACCCCGGCCGGGGGCGTGTCGCCCGACGTCGGGCCGCTCGGCGTCGGCGATCCGGCGGGGCGGGGCGCGCTGGTGTTCTCGGAGCTGTCGTGGACGCTGCACCACAGCGACAACTACGTCTACGTCAACGCCTTCTACGCCCGCGGCGACTACCGCGCCGCGGCGCTCGACCCGACCATCCCCGGACCGCTGGCGCGCGCCGGCATCCTGTTCGCCGGTCCGGGCCTGGGAAGTGCGCCGGGCGCGCTGTCGCCGACGGCCAGCGATGTCGCCGGCGGGGCCGTCGGACATCAGATCTTCTCCGCCGACCGGCGCCGGCAACTGCTGGTGGAAGCGGCGGCGCGCCGCTCGACGGCGGCGTGCACGAGCGTCCTCGCGGGCTGCGACCCGCATGCGTTCGCCGGCGGAGTTCGCTACCAGGTGGCGGTCGGGCGGCGGAACGTCCTCGTGTTCGACGCCTTCGCGGCTCGCGATCTCGTGCGGGGCGGCCTGAGCCGGCGGGCCGGCCAGGGCCGGTTCCGCATCGGCGGACGCACCGAGATCCAGGTGCTCTTCTAGCAGCCCGTGGTGGAGCGCCGCGTTGCACCGAGAGCGGCGAGTGCGCCAGCGCGCGAAGAGCGCCCGTGCCTGACAAGGCGTGAGGAAGGCGCATATTGGGCATACTGCAACCGCGGACTGCAAGCAGTCCGTCCGAACAACGCAGTCAGGCGGGATGCACCGCCGCTCGAATGCAGCGGGGATTTCGTCACGGGCTGCGAGAGGACGGAGACGGCGTGCGTCGACTGATGGTGCGGTTGGTCCGGTTCGCCTGCTGCGCGGCCTGCGTTCTGTCCTGTCCGGCGCTGCTGGCGGCGGGGCCGGAACCTCCGCGGGAGCTGCCCGGCGCCCGCGGCGCCGCATCGATCCGCGCGTCGTTGACGGACGCGGCCGACAGGGTCGTCCTGCCCGGGCGTTGCCGCGAGTGCCACGCCGCCGAGTTCGACGTATGGGAGGCGACGGAGCACGCCGCCGCGTTCGATACGTTGCACAGGAACCCGCGCGCCAAGGAGATCGCCGGCCGGCTCGACCTGCGGCTGATCCGGCGCGGTGCCGGCGACGAGACGCCGGCCTGTCTGAGCTGCCACTACACGCCGGTGGTGCGGCGCGGCCGGCTGCGCGCCGGGGCCGGCGTCAGCTGCGAGTCGTGCCACGGTCCGGCGCGGGACTGGGTCTCCCTGCATGGCGGCTACGGGGTGCCCGAGGCGGACTTCCAGAAGGCGGCGCGGCTGGAGACCGCCGCGCACCAAACGAAGCGGATCGCCGACAGCACGGCCGCCGGCATGCGACGGTCTTCCCACGTGTACGAGCTGGCCGCGACCTGTTTCGGATGCCACATCGTGCCCAACGAGGAGATCGTCAATCGCGGCGGACACTCGACGGGCGGCGACTTCGAGCTGGTGGCCTGGAGCAGCCGCATCCGCCACAACTTCCTCGAGTCGTACAGGACGGGCGACGGGCGCACGAACACCGAGCGGCCGCGCGCGTGGAAGCGGGTCCTCTACGTCGTCGGACGCGCGCTCGCGGTGGAACACGCCCTGCGCGGCGTCGCGGCCGCCACCGAGGACGACCTCTACTTCGCGGCGATGCGCGACCGGGCCGGAGCCGCCATCGACGATTTGCTGGCGGTCGACGAGCGCGTCGAGATTCCGGAGGTCCGGACCGTCATCGCCATGGCCGAGTCGGCGGAGCTAACGCTCGACGACGGTGGGCTGCTCGCGGCCGCCGACGCGGTGCGGACCGCGACGAAGGCGTTCGCGGCGGGCGCCGACGGCGACGCGCTGGCGCCGCTGGATCCGCTGTGGGATCCGGATCTGGAGGAGACCGCGCCTCCGGCGCGCCGTCTGACCGACGCGGCTCCGGATGTCGATCCCATCGTGGTCGGAGACGCGTCGCCGACGGGCGGCGCCTTCCCGGACGACCTGCCCGACCGTGAGTCTCCGGGCCCGCTGGCCGAGGCGGAGAGCGATTCCGGAGCGGCCGCGGAGGCCGGAGCCGGGCCGCCGGCGCCGGACCGCGGGCACCCGCCGGCGGTCGCGCCTGCACCGGTACCGGTGGTCACGCTCGCCCGACCCCCCTGGCGAGACCCGCCGGCCCACGACTTCGTGGGCGTTCCCTGCGGCGGGTGCCATAACGCCCAGCAGAAATGGTGGCGCGGCCACCGGCACTCCCGGGCGGCTGCACGGTTGCGGAACCGCGACCGTCGAGCCCTGGACATCGCGCGAGCCTACGGCGTTTCCGCGAACGACATGGCGCGGGGCACCCAGACCTGCATGTGGTGTCACGGGACCATCACGTCGAGGCCCTCACGCAGGGTGCGCGCCGGCGTAGGCTGCCAGCGGTGCCATGGGGCGGGCGCCGACTACCGCGATCCGCACCAGACGGCGAGCTACACCGAGTCGGTCGCGGTCGGGCTGAAGGACTTGCGCGATCCGGCGGTGCAGGCGGCGACCTGCGCCGGGTGTCACTACATCACCGACCCCGGGTTGATCGATGCCGGCCATCCGGCCGGCGCCGACTTCGACATTCTCTCGCGGAGGGCCGGGATCGTTCATTGGGGCGAGGCGTTCGATGGCCGGCCGGCCTCCGTCGATCCGGCGGCGTTGACGGTCGCGCATGCCCGCGTCGTCGCCGCGCGCGGCCCGGTTCCGGCCCGCCCCGCGGCAGCCTCTCCGCCGCTGCGCGACGCGGACCGTACCGGCCGCGCGGCAAGGGTGGGAGAGGTCGGCGGCGCGAACGCCGAGGCCGGCGGCCCCGCGTCACCATCCGAACCGCGGCGCCCCGAGCCGTCGTCGCCTCGCGAACGCGCGGCGGCGTCACCGCGCGAGACCGGTGGTGCGGGGCTCGGGAACACGCTCGACACCCTGCGGCGTCACCTCGACGCGCTCTATCGCGCGCTCGGACTGTCTCGGGAGAACCGGGAGTCTGCGCCGTAGAACGGCGCCGCCTCCTCCGGGAGGCGCTGCCTCCTCCGGGAGGCGCTGCCTCCTCCGGGAGGCGCCGACTCCCTGGAGGGTTGGTTGGGCGGCAATCGGAGCCGCAGGTTCCCGGGCCAGGCGGATCCGGCCAGACACACCGATCATTCAGATGGTCCTCGCTGTCGCCGTCGCCGTCGTCACTACCGTCATCGCCGCCCTCGCGGTGATCGTCGAAGTACTTCGCGAGGGCGCCGACCCGGCATCCAGGTGGAGGTCGGTCGCCTGGATCGCGCCCGGCATCGGGGCCCTGGTCGCACTCGCCTTGTCGATCGAGGCCGGCTCCGGAGCGGGCGACCTGTGGGAGACCGGCAGGCTGTCGTCGCCCCACGCCATGCTGGAAGACTCCTGCGCTGCCTGCCATGACACGAGCGAGACCGTCAGCGCGGAGAAGTGCTCGTCGTGCCACGAGCAGTTCACCGGTACCGCGGGAGAGTACGGCTTCGACGCCCACTACCTCTATGTCTCGGGCGACCGGACGCGAGCGTTCGAGCGCGAGCACGAAGTGGGATGCGCGGCGTGCCACGTCGAGCACCAGGGACGTCGCACGGATCTCCGGGCGACCTTCTCCGACCGGCAGTGCGCGAGCTGCCACGTCGCCGGCGATCTCCACGCGCATCCGGAATTCGATTTCGCGGCTGAGGCGATTCCCGACGACGCCGGACTGACGTTCACGCACATCAGGCACGTCGACTTCGTGCTCGACGATCGCGGCGTCGACGAGCCGGAGAAGGCTTGCCTCGCGTGTCACGCGCCGGAGCCGGAGGGGCGCGGGTTCCGGCCCATCAGGTTCGACCCGGCGTGCGGAGCGTGTCATCTGACCGGCGACGTCGAGTCGGCCGAGTTGCCGGTCCAACCTCGCGGCGTGCCGCTCCTCCGGAGGGCCGGCGGGGGCGCGGCGCTGACGCTCGGGGTCGAGACGGTCGAAACCGTGCGCGCTCGGCTCGCCCCCGGCGAGCAGTGGGCGCGTCGCACGAGCGCCGCGCAGTTCGACGTCGAGGACGGGCTGGTCGTCAAGACCGGCGTGGCGCATGCCGACCCGTGGATACTCCACAACCTGCGTCGCCTGCGGCGCGCCCTGTACCCGTCAGGCGGGCTCGCGGACCTGCTGACGGCCTCCGCCGACATTGCGCCCGTGGACAGGCGGATGCTGTACGACGAGGCGCTGGCGACGCTGCGGAGCCAGACCGACGAGCTTCGGGGTCGCGACGAGGACCGGGTCCGCGCCACGCTGCTGGAGTTCGACCGGATGATGGAAGTCCTCGAACGGCGGATAAGCGACAGGGGCACGGTGCACGACGACACGCCGTTCCGCCTCGGCATGCCCGATGCGCGCCTGACCGATGCCCAGATCGATGACGCGAACGCCTTCGCCGCACAAGTGGCCGAGCCGTGCCTGCAGTGCCACACGGTGGACCGCGCCACGATCCGTCGCGTGCAGCAGACCCAATCCGTATTGCGCCGGGCGCGGTTCGACCACCGCCCGCACGTCATGCTGCGCGGTTGCCTCGACTGCCACACCCGCATCCCGTTCGCCGACCATGTCGGGGGCAACGGGGCGGTGGCCGCGGGCCTCGACAACGCGGCAATCCAGAACTTGCCCGCGATCGAGAACTGCCGGCAGTGCCACACGCCCGACCTGTCGTCCGACCGGTGCCTGACCTGCCACGACTTTCATCCCGACGGCGCGGAGTGGGTCTTCGTTGGCGCAGCCACGGGCCGGAGCACCGGGGCGTCGCGGTCGCCGGAAAGCGACGACTCGCGCCGGGTCGGTCGGCGGCGCGCGAGACCCTGGTAGGCCCGCGGATCCGTGAACGCTCTCCGGCCTCACGTCGGGCTCCGCCGGCGCATCCTGCATGCCGGCTGACGGGGGCGTTAGAATGCTCCGTCATCTCACCGTCGGCCTGCACCGTCGACCTGGAGCGCACCCATGCGTCATCGAACCGCTTCCGTCTCCGTCCTGCGGCCCGTCGCCGGCTTGCTGCTGGCCGTCCTCTGCGCCGCGGGAGCGAGCGCTCCGGCGTTCGGTCAGCCCGCGGGCGAGACGACGGTGCTCCGCGCGGCGCGCATCCTCGACGGGCGCGGGGCGGTGCTCGAGGACCACGATCTGGTCGTGCGCGACGGGCGGATCGCCGAGATCGTCCCGCGCGGCGCCGGCCGCGGGGACCGGGTCTGGACACCGGCACCCCGGACGAGATTCGGGCCTACGTGCGCGACCGGGCCGCGGCGGGGGCCGACGTCATCAAGGTCTTCGCGTCGACGAGCATCCGTTTCGGAGGGGTCACCAACCTGTCGGCCGCCCAGCTCGAGGCCGCCTGCGGGGAGGCGCGCGCCCAGGGGCTGAAGGCGGTGGTCCGCCTCCATCGGTCCGACGCGCTGCGGCTCGCCGCCGACGCGGGGTGCAGCCAGGTCGAGCACGGCTGGCTGCTCGAACCGGCAGATATCGCAGTGTTCGCCGAGAGCGGCATGTATCTCGGCAACCAGGTCGACCTGCTCTTCCGCAACTACGAGGAGCGCGGGGACCGCTATGCCGGTGTGGGGGGCTACACGATGGAGGGGTTCGCCAACCTCCAGGCGGCCCGGCCGGGCGCCCTCGAGGTGTTCCGGCAGGCGGTGGCCACGCCGGGCGTGCGCGTCGTCTACAGCACCGACGCCAACGCCGGCAGCCACGGCGCCAACACCGACGAGCTGGTGGCCTACGTCGAGCAGGGCGGTCAGGACCCGATGGACGCGGTGGTCTCGGCGACCTCGCTCGCGGCCGAGTCGCTGGGCCTCGAGGACCGGATCGGCGCGATTGCGGCCGGGTTCGAGGCCGACGTCATTGCCCTCGACGGCGACCCCCTCGCCGACCCCGCCGCGCTGGGCCGGGTCGTCTTCGTGATGCGCGCGGGCCGCGTCTACCGGAACGACCCGCCGCGGGCCTCCGAGCGCTGAGGACTCCCGGCCGGCTCGTCAGTCGTCCACTACCGGACAAGGCGGTAGTTCTCCTTCAGGCCCGGTGCATACCGGGGCGGGCTGCCATACGGCTCGCCCCGGAGGAACTCGATGGAACGCTCCTGGGTGAGCGCGTCCAGCCGATCCGACGCGTTCCTGAACGCCTCGAAGTCGGGCCCGTTGCCGCCCATGCCGACTGCGTCGTCACGCACCGCGAGAAAGTGCTCGTAACTGGCGTAGCGGGCCAGGTAGTACACCTCGTCGTAGTCTTCGCGCGAAACGCAGCGCCTCGTCCTGGCCGGGCGTAGGGTCGGCTCCCGCGGGATGGACGATCTCGAAGTCGCCCAGTATCCGGGCGCCCAGTCTCTCGAAGTACGGCCACACGCCCGACCGGCTGGCTTCGTGCCAGGCCTCGTAGCTGCCTGCCTCGAGATAGGCATGCCGCATCATGATGACTTCCTGCTGCCCGACTCTCGGCACGTCGTTGCGGACCGGGGTGGGTAGCTGGGCCCCCGGCGTCGGACAGAACGAGAGCGCGGACAGGCCGACCGCCACGAAACTGCCGGTTCTTGCGCGATGACGCTTCATGATTCCTGCTCCTGGTGCGGGGCGGCGACGAGGCCGAGGGTTGACGTCAGCGGCGATGCGGCCCGGCCGCAATACCGGAAACCCGGACAACTATGCCGTGCAGTTCCTGAACGGTCCGGGCGCCAACTCGGCCGACATCGAGGACGCGCAGACAGTCGAGTTGAAGGCCGGGGACCGTCGCAACGCGACGTGCCCCGCGGCGGCCCGATTCCCTCGCGCCCCGCTTTGTCTCAGCAGGTCAGTCCTGGTCCAGCTCCCCCGCCTTGTCCCGCATCGCGGAGAGCGCGGCCAGGCCGACGAGGGCGCTGGCCGACATGAACGCCGCGATCGCCGTCGACGTCCGGAACGTCTCGAACAGGTAGAGGGCGACGATCGGCGCGGGTCCGCCGGCCGTGATCGACGCGAGCTGGAACCCCAGCGACACCCCGCTGTACCGGCGCGACCCCGGGAACGTCTCGGCGATGCGGGTCGTCGTCCGGCTATCGATCCGACGCCCACCGCACGAAGGACGGCCCCTCGATGCCACGCGCCTCGCCGCCGTGCTCGGGGTAGACCGACGCCACGTAGATGTCGCCGTTGGGCGCCATCGCCATCTGGTGAACGTAGACGTTGGCGTTCGGAATCCGGAAGACTTCGTCATCGGTCTCGGCATCGACCACTACGAGATCCTGCCGCCCGCGCCGCGACCCCGTCACACCGGCGTAGATACGGTCGCCATAGGTCGCGATGCTCAACGGGAGTCCCGGCTCCCGCACCCCGTCCCAGGGGCCCACGTACTCCCCGTCCCGGGTGAACACCTCGAAACGGCTCACGCAGCCGGGCATCGGTTGTCGACGCTCGGGAGCGATCTGTCCCGGCGCCGTCACGTACGGGTGCAGGGCCGTGCCGCACACGTTGCCCACGATGAGTCGGCCGGCCGGGTCGAGCGCGATGGCATGCGGCGCCGCCAGCTGGCCCGGGCCGGCGCCGAACCCGCCGACCTCCTTCAGGTAGTTGCCGTCCTCGTCGAACCAGATCAGCCTGGAGTTCCAGTAGCCGTCGGAGACCACGACGCGGCCGTCGGGGAGGAAGGCAACGCCGGTGGGCCCGTTGAAGTGGCCCTCGTCGTCGCCGAACACCCCGTACTCGCCCAGCTTCATCACGGCATCGCCGTCGGGCGTGAGCTTCACGACCTGGTGACCCTCCCGGTCGACGACCCAGACGAACCCCCGGGAATCGACGTACATCGAGTGCGGTCCGATGAACTCCTGATCGTCGCCGAACGTGCCCAGGAACCGGCCCGAGCTGTCCCACCTGGCGACCGTGCCCTTGCCCTTGTAGCGGCTCATCGCCAGCGGGTGCCCGGCCCAGTGGTCGATGTCGCGGGAAATCGTGTAGATGACCCCGTCGGCGCCCACCGCGATGCCGGTGCCCATCTCGAACAACATGTCGCCGGGGTACCGCGGCCAGTTCTCGTCGAGCGTGTAGGCGTCCTGGGCCTCCGCGATCGATTGCCCGCCCCACGCCGCCCCGACCACCACCGCGACGACGAGCACCGCCGGCCAGGATCGATTCCGCATCATGACCGCCTCCTTGGCCACGAGTTACAGACGATGGACTCCGCTGCGCGCCGGAAACACCCGAGTATACTTCCGGCACGTCACCAGCCGGCTCGAACCGATGGGTGCGTCCCGGCACGGCGGCCTGTCGAGCCCGTTCACCAGTGGCGCGGTCACGCCACCAGCGCAAGGCAGCGTCGACGCCCCGCGCATCCGCCCCCGGACTACGATAGGGTCCGAACACCGGTGACGGTCCGCCCGGGCCATCCGGGACGGACCGGCGCCGGACCCGCACGACGACCACCCGAGGCCGACGCGACCATGTCGACGCGACGTCTGGATGTCGAGAGTGTGGCCGAGGGGCTGCTCGAACTCCTGGAGTTCCGCGGGGTCCGATGTTTCTTCGGGGGCGGCGCCGGCACCGACTTTCCCCCGGTCATCGAAGCGTTCGCCAAGCGGCAGGCTCTGGGCCGGTCCGGCGGCCTGCGACCGATCACCGTGGCCCACGAGATCTCGAAGTGCCTCGGCGACGTGCTCGATGCCCGGGACATCGTCGTCACCGAGATCGTGCTCGACCCCGACGCAAGAACCAGCTATCGTGTCGGCCGAGGGCCGAAAAGGGCATGGCCCACTCGTCGACGGCCTGACCGTCCTCGAGCGGAGTCCGCACCGGCCGTGAGTAGAGGGGACATTGATGAGAAAAGTGGCATTCGTGGCGTTGGCGTTGGCGGCGGTCTTTCTGCTGGGCCGGGTCTCGGCGCAGTACGTCGAGCCGTCGTGTCCCGGCTGCCCGGCCACCTACATCTCCGCCGAGGAGATCGAGCAGTACGTCGACGTCGGACGGACCCAGAGCAGGGTCGACCAGCAGGTGCGATCCCTCGACATCGGGAAGAGCAACGTCCAGGTCGCGTTGGCCCATCGTGGCGCGCTCGACGAGCCGAGGGCGAACTCGGTCGCCTCTCACAGCCTGGTCACCGAGGTCTATGTCGTGCTGTCCGGGTCGGCCACCAACCGGACCGGTCCGTCTCTGGTCGGGCGCCAGCCGCGTCCCTCGGACAACTATGCCGTGCAGTTCCTCAACGGTCCGGGCGCCAACTCGGCCGACATCGAGGACGCGCAGACCGTCGAGCTGAAGGCCGGGGACGTGTTCGTGATTCCCGGCGGCACCGGGCACCAGTTCACGAAGATCGACGACCACATCACCTACCTGATGGTGCGGGTCGACCCCGACAAGGTGGTGCCGCTCATGGACGAGGCGGCCTCGCGGGCCTATCTGGCCGAGCGCCAGTGAGGTCTCGACGCCCGGACGCGGGCTGGGAAACGGGCGCGGCCTGCGGGTGTCGAACAACACCGGCGGGCCGTCGCCCACTGTGAACCGGCTCGTGACTCCGGCCGAATCCCGACCCGCTCACGCGGGCGACACACGAAAGAGAGCATGATGCGCATTCTCCTCGCGGTACTCGTCGCCGCCGGCTTGGCCGTCGGCATGCTTCCTCCCGAGGTCGGGCGGGCCCAGGACTCCGCCTACCGGCTGGTGGCCGACTGGCCGACGCTCCCCGCCGGGACCTTCTTCGGACAGCAGCGCGGCTGGCCGGACCAGGCCGCCCGCGACGCTGCCGCCGCGGCCCGGCGGGCGGCCGCCGGCGGAGGCCGGGGCGGCGCTCGTGCGACGGCGCCCCCCATCTACGGACAGGGGATCTCCGGCATCGCCATCGACGAGAACGACCACATCTACGTCTTCAACCGGGGCGAGCAGACGGTGATGGTCTTCGACCGCGAGGGGAGCCTCGTGCGGGCCGGGGCCGAGCGCGACATGCACGGCGCGCCGGTGGCCGGTGGCTGGCTGCACTCGGGCGAAATCGACTGGGACGGCAACGTGTGGGTGGTCGAGCGGATGAACCACCGCATCCTCAAGTTCGACCCGACCCTGGAACGGGCCCTGATGCAGATCGGCACGACGGGAGAACCCGGGAACGACGCCACGCATCTCGACAGCCCGTCCGGCATCCTGTTTACCCGCGAGGGCAACATCGTCGTCACCGACGGCTACGGCAACAACCGCGTGGTGCTCTACCGGCCGGACGGCACGTTCGTCAAGCAGGTGGCCAAAGGGCGCGGCGGGCCCGAGGACAAGGGCGCCGAGCCCGGCGAGTGGGACCTGCCGCACCAGGGCGGGGTCGATGCCGACGACAACCTCTACCTGATCGACCGGGAGAACCGGCGGGTCCAGGTGTTCGACAACCAGCTGAACTACGTCCGCGAGTTCGCCAACGCGGGGTGGAACCCCTGGGACATCGCCATCTCGCGGCGCGGAGACGACGGCTTCGCCTACATCGCCGACCACGCCGGCGAGCGGGTCCACAAGATCGCCCTCGACGACGGCCGGATTCTCGCCACCTGGGGCGAGCCCGGCCGCGGGCCCGGCCAGTTCGACTGGGTCCACGGCATGGCCGTGGACACCCAGGGAGCGGTCTACGCGGCCGACACCTACGGCCAGCGCGTGCAGAAGTTCGTGCCGGTCGCGCCGTAGGCGCTTGCGCCGCAGAAAACTTTCGCCCCCACATATGGTGTGTTAGAAGGTCTATGACTACCATATACAGGGGCTGATCGTGCCAAAAATCGTCCCACGGCGCAGACTCCTAGCTCCAGGAGTCCGCGGTGAAGGGCCTCGCCGCATTCGACCGGTGATGCATCCTGCCTGACTGCGTTGTTCCGCGGAGTTGCGTCTTGCTCCGCGGCCACCATGTGTCCAGTATGCTCCCTCGTCACCCCTTGTCAGGCAGGCGCCTCGCCGGTCGCCAACAGGGCCAGAAGCACGGCCAAGGGCTGATATCCTGCTTTTGGGAGGGACACGGAGGGCCTGCTGGCGGAGTTCCTGGAAGAGGCACCTGACTCGGCACGGGTGCCCGAAGACGATCATCCCAGGCTTTCGAAGAGGCGCGGGGCATCTTGGAGCCGGTTCGAGCCGGGCGAACTGTGCCACGTTGCCGGTACCGAAGGTGAGACGGAACAGCATGTCTGGCGGCCCGCAACACCTTCAACGAGACCCGGAGAGTCAACCTGCGGTAGGTGACAGCGGCACTGAAGGGTCGATGCGGCGCGTGGACGTTGTCCGCGCGTCGCAAATGCTGGGCTCGATGCGCGGATGGGCGTCTTGCCTCGGCCGCAGCGTCTCGAGCGACATAGGGGGCAGCCATGGCACGAGCGGACTTGATCCTGAGACTCGTGAAGGCGAGCAGACAAGGCGACGAGGGTCAGATCCGGAAGACCGTCGAAGCGCTGGCCGCCGACGAGCGTGCCAAGAAACACACCATCCTGGCGGATCGCCTGCTCGCCCAGTTGCAGGGAGAGAACGGACGCAGCCTGCAACCGACGGCACCATCGTCGCGCTCGGGGTTGGCGGGTCCGCTCTTGACGGAGACGATTCCGCAACGCCGCCTGAACGATCTACTCCTGGCCACCGCCACCGAGGAGATTATCCGCGAGCTGGTGACCGAACAGAATCGCGCCGATCTCTTGCGTTCGTACAACCTGGAACCGCGCCACCGCATTCTGCTCGCCGGCCCGCCGGGAAACGGCAAGACCACTCTGGCAGAGGCGATCGCCGACGCGTTAAGCGTCCCGTTGCTCGTCGTTCGCTACGAGGCGGTGATCGGGAGCTACCTGGGCGAGACCGCGCAGCGGATCGGCCAGGTCTTCGAACTCGCCCGGTCGCGACACTGCGTCCTGTTCTTCGACGAATTCGATTCGGTGGGGAAGGAACGCGGGGACCCACACGAGACGGGAGAGATCAAGCGCGTTGTCAGCTCGCTACTGCTGCAGATCGACGCGCTTCCCAGTTACGTCGTCGTCGTGACAGCGAGCAACCACCCGGAACTGCTGGACCGCGCCGTCTGGCGGCGATTTCAGATTCTCTTGGAGCTGCCGCCGCCAACCCAGACGCAGATCGAGGAGTGGTTCATGCGATTCGCGACGCGACACTGCCTGTCCTCGTGCAAGGCAGGCCACCCGCTCGGCCTTTCGCCTCGAGGGCTCGCCCAGCGGTTGCGGGGCCTGAGTTTCGCGGAAGTGGAGGATTTCGGGACCGACGTACTCCGCAACATTGTCCTTGGCCAGCCCGTGGCCAATGTGCGAAAGCTTGTGGAGAAGCGGTTGCGCCACTGGAAGCAGCGATTCAGGCCTGTACAGCCAAGTGGCACTGGGGAGAAGCCGTAGACCATGGCGGAGACCGACTATCCGATCCTCGTCTTTCCGGCACCGTCGCACGCAGAGCGTGCCCGACGCTTTGGTGGCGGTGGCAAGACCAAGGTGCCCTCCGCTGCGCACCAAGCGCGGCGTTTGACGCCGCAGTTCGAGCGTCTGGAACAGGCGATGGATCGGCAAGACGTCGCCATTCAGGGCAACCCATTGGGGATACAACCCGAACAGGTCTTGGTGCTGGAGACCATTGGCGCGATTCAGGATTTTATCCGAGCGGTACACAAGATTCCGGGCTTGGAGTGGCTCGGCGAACAGGAGGTTGACGACATTCCCCCGGAACATGGGTTCGAAGATGCGAAGAACGCCGAGAAGTCTCTGAGTGGCCAGCTCTTTCTCGTCATGACGGATCAGCAGGCGCTGAGCCAGATGCGAAGTCTGTTCAAGGTTTGGCGAACGGCTCCCGATGCAGCGTTTCCACGCGGTTTGGCGCCCCTGAAGCATGCGTTCGAACACCTGCACACCATCCGGCCATGGGGAATCGAGGACCGGATTCGGGAGACGGGGATCCTGAAGGACTGGCAGGATCGTCTGGAACATGAACGGGACGACGTGCCCTTCGAGGCGGAGCTATGGTTCCGAGGAAGCGAGGCGCGCCGGGAGCTGGCCGAATCTCGCCTGCGTGAGGCTATCGAATCTGCGGAAGGCCAGGTTGTTCAGCAGTGCGTCATCCCCGAGATTCGCTATCACGCGATCCTCGGACGTCTGCCTCGCGGACAAGTCCAGGCACTGGTCGGCGACCCCGAGGCTTTCCGTGACATCCGATTGCTGCAGTGCGAACAGCTCATGTACGCCCGTCCCGTGGGGCAGTGCGCGTTCCCCGTGTCGGATGATAGGCGAGACCGAACCGCTCACTGACGATGACCTCGGCCAGCTTGTGGCATCCCCGAGGCCGCCAGAGGCTCACCCTCTCATCGCTCTGCTAGACGGTATGCCGCTGACGGGGCACCGGCTGCTCGACAACCGCGTGGTCGTCGACGATCCGGATGACTACGAGGCCGCGTATCAGGCACATGAACGGGTCCACGGTACGAGCATGGCGTCGGTCATCTGCCATGGAGATCTCAATGGGCGCGGCACCGCACCCGTCAGGTCGGTGTACGCGAGACCCATCTTGCAGCCCCGGCGTGGATTCGACCGCCAATTCGTGGAGGCCATACCCGAGAATGTACTGCCGGTCGACCTAATCCACCGGGCGGTGCGCCGTCTGTTCGAAGGCGAGGACGGTGAACCGCCCGCGGCACCTTCGGTTCGCATCATCAACCTGTCGATTGGCGACCCCAGGCGACCGCTCGCGGGCGAGATGAGCGCCTGGGCGCGGCTACTGGACTGGCTTGCATGGAAATACGGCGTTCTGTTTGTCGTCAGCGCCGGAAACCATTTGCACGATCTTGAGCTGGGAGTTCGACGGCCTGAGCTGAGAGGTCTGTCCGCCGATCAACGCGAACGAGCGGTCATCGAAGCCCTCGCGGCGGACACGCGCAATCGGCGCCTCCTGTCCCCGGCCGAAACCATGAACGGCTTGACCGTCGGCGCCGCTCACGATGACGCTGGCCCTCGTGCGAGCTCCACTCAGTCGCGAATCGATCCCTTCGTTCAACCTGGTGTTCCGAACATGGTGAGCGCCCATGGCCCCGGATACCGGCGCGCCATCAAGCCCGACGTGGTCATGCCCGGGGGCCGGCAGCTCATGCTCGAGAAAATGGGAACCGGGCATGAGAACGCCACCTTGCAGCTACACAGGTCTAACTCTCCGCCAGGCCAGCGCGTAGCAACACCCGGCCCCGCTGGACAACTGGATCGGACCGGCTACACCCGCGGCACGAGTAGCGCTACTGCCTTGGTGTCACACTGTGGCAATGCTGTGTACCAGCTACTGGATGAGATTCGCGGGGAGCCCGGCCGGGATCTCCCACGGGAATACGACGTGGTGCTCACGAAGGCGCTGTTGGCCCACGGTACTAGTTGGGCTGGAGCGCAGGAACGGTACGAGACGGCGCTCAAGAATACGCAGAATAGCAAGACATTCCGAGAGTACCTTGGCCGCTTCCTCGGGTACGGATTGGTGGACGTCGGCAGGGTCGGGACCTGCACGAAACAACGGATGACCATCCTCGGCTTCGGCGAGCTCGACGATGGCGAGGGCGACGACTTCACCTTTCCGCTCCCTCCGAGTCTGTCGGCCGTAGCGGAGCGTCGGCGTCTGACCATCACGCTCGCGTGGCTGTCTCCGATCAACGCGGCCCGTCAGAGCCATCGCGTCGCGCACCTGTGGTTCAATCCCAAGAACGGGATTGCCCCGAATCGTCAGTTCGCCGATCATCGCGCTGTGCAACGGGGGACACTGCAGCACGAAGTCCTCGAAGGCGAAGACGCAACGGTTTTCAAGGATGGCGACTCCATCAGGCTCAGGGTCAACTGCCGTGCGGACGCGGGCGATGTCCCCACCGCGATACGGTACGGCTTGGCCATGACGCTGGAAGTCGCGGAAGGCATCGACATTCCCATTTACCAAGAAGTCCGAGACCGACTCGCCGTTCGCCTGCGGGTGCTGGGTCGCCCGGCATGACCGAGGGAGCGGGATCCCGTCTATCCGTGGCGGAAGCGCCACTCGGTAGTGCGAGCGGCGCAAGTTGATGACGCTATAACCGGGTTAGTTTAGTAGGGGCCAAGACGGATCCTGCGGATAGAATGCAGCCCGGCGGAACGGGGCGATACACGGCGGCCGCGATTGGCTGTACGCAGGTATCGGGGCATCGACGAGACCCGGGGATCCACCTTGGAGGCGGCGCGGGGTCATGTGCGGCCGTGGCAGGCGCAGATTCAGGGCAGACGTACAGGAAGGAACGAACATAGGCCGCCAGACACCGGCAAGCCGATGACCGCGAATCAGCGAGCAGGAGTACGCATGGACATCCTCGGTCTCAAACAGGAAGCGCCGCAGGATCCCGTCGGACAGACGCTCACGCGCGATGGATACCCGAACATCGCCGTGGTCGACCTCGGCAGGGAGCTGAGTGAGACGCTACGCGCACCGTGGCCCGCGGCCCGCCCGTTCCAGTCCGGCGGCGTGATCGACAGTGCCTGGCTGCAATCGCTCCTCGGCGGTCATGGGGCCGTCGGGGATCATCGCGCAGGCGCCGTTCGTCGCCGCCAGCACCGCCCTCATGCCGGTCGTGGCGCCGGTGATGCTCTTCATGACGGTCTCGTCGGTGATGACCGGCGCGCGGCTCGATCGGGTGGAACGGGCTCTCGGCGCGCTCTCCCAAGGCTTGGAGCGGGTGCGTCACCTGATGGAAGCCGAGGACTACGCCCGGTTCGAGAGCGCCGCCGAACAGCTCGACGAAATCGGCGCCCAGTTCGCGCACGGCCAGCGGTTCACCGAGGGCATGAAGATCGCCCTCGTGCTGGCCAAGCGTGACGTCAACCGGCTGCGTCGCAAGTTCGGGCACCTCGCCATGCGGGAGATTCGGTCGGAGCACGATGCCAGGGTAGCGGTGTCCGACATCAATCTGTTCGTGTTTTCGACTCTCACGGATCTCCGAGCCGACGCACTCCGCCTCCAATTGACTCTTCAGGACGATCCGCATTACGCGGAGCGCCGCCAGGCGGTGCTGCGCAGGAAAGTCGAACAGTGCGCAGACACCTTCAGGAAGCTGCTCGATCGCAATCCAGTGGGGTCATTCCGGGACCAATTGCGGCAGGATCTGGATGAGCTGGGCAGGTTCGAGTTCCTCCCCTGGGGCCTGACCGACACCACGGCACAAGTGGTCCGAACTCTCGGAGGCGGTCGAAGCCTGAAAAAGACAATACGAGCGATCGACACCATCCTGGACGAAGACTTCGCCCCCGTCAGGTCACGCATGGAGCGGTGGGTCAGGGAGCTCGAGTCGTCTTCCGCGACGGCGCGCGAGGAGTCCATCGTGTTCTACCGCGAACGAGACGGCCGGCGGGCCTTGAAGGCGTACCACACTCGGGACCTGCAACTACTGCAGAACGCTGCCTGAGGAGCGCGCGGACTGGGGCAACTCCACCTCGGATTCGCCCAGGTCTTCGAACAACGTCGGGCCACGACTGTGCGGCACCATCAGCTCCTCGGGTCGCCGACGACGCGCGAGGCGTCGGTGCCCCCTACCCGGGCGGCCGCTTGATCTCTATCGTGGCGGTGAGCCACTGGTCGCCGCCGCCGAGCTCCCACGAGACGGGACCGGCGGGACCGGTCGACGCGTGACGCGTGTCGGATACCGCCAGCCCCACGGCGCGCTCGATCTGGTCGCACGAGGCCAACGGCGGGCCGCAGCCGTTCGTCGGATCGTCTGCGGCGGACGGAAACGAGACGATGCTCAGCCGTGCCGAGGGAGGTTCGTCATCCAGCGCCACCGCCCCGCGGAGAAACCGGCCCGCTTCGTCCAGCTCACCGATGGCGATCCGCAGTGCGCGGGACCCGTCCCGGGTGGTGTCGACCGTCGGCGCCCTCGGCGTATCCGACGACCCGCGCTGCTGGCCCACCGCGCCGAGCGGCTCGTTCGCATCGACGTTCGAGAACCGCACCACGGCAGCTGCCGCCTGCCGCCTGCCGCCCCACGAAAAGGAGGCGGTGGACTCCGATCCGTCGGCGATTTTGTAGAAGACGGCCAGTTGACACGCGGTCCCCTGTCCATCCGACTGACACAGGGCGCCGTTGAAGCCACCGAAGCCGGGCACCGCCGTCCATCCCTCGGGCCCGGTGGTGTTCGGATTCCCCGGGGCGCCGAGGACCGCCACGAGGAGATCCCCACTCTCGTTCTCCCCTGGCGGCGGCACCGGGATCGACACCTCCCCCGCTCCGGTCACGCCGGTCTGGCCGATCCCGGCGCCCTCGAAGTTCGGACTCGGCCCGCATCCGACCAGGAGCAGGCTGGTCAGGACGCCGGCGCCCCAGACGAGACGGCGAGACCGCGCGAGCGCGACCTTGCGGTCGCGTTGGAAGTCTCGCTGGCGCGAAACTTCTACGGGGCAAGCCCCTGGCGCACGCCGGGCCAGCCAGATTCGCAGACGACAGTCCGTGTTAGCTCGCTTCCCGGTCATGTTGCCCCCTCCCGGTCATTCCGTCCCCCTTGGAACCCCGGCATGCCGCTGCCTCGAACAGGGCGGACAACCGGTCGTCTTCACGCGGACTTGCCCCCCGGGGGGCGCGTTGCGCCGAACTTGCCCCACGATATCGACACGAGGGGCGAGCGTCAAACCCACCGGCGCGCCGGAGCGCCCCGCGGGCAGGCCGACCACGCGCCGTGCGCACGTCGAGCGGGTTGACTCGTACGGACGAGACGGAGAGGGACAGGATTTCGGGCCCCGGCGGCGGGCGTGCCTCAGAGGCCGCCCAGGGCCCGGGTGACGGTCCAGTACACGCCGACGGTCGCGATGCCCAGCGACAGCGGGACCACCGCGGCGCGGCGGTACCAGGGGGCATGGCGGGCCCAGCCCAGGGCCGCGAAGAGCGCCGCGATCACCGCCAGCTGCCCGCCCTCGACCCCGAGGTTGAAGCTCATCAACGCCGCGGCGAACTCGCCGCGGGGGAGCCCCAGCTCGGCGAGCACCCCGGCGAACCCCATCCCGTGCAGGAGCCCGAACCCGAAGACCAGGGCCAGCCGCCACGGCTTGAGCTCGCTGGTCACGATGTTCTCGATGGCGACGTAGGCGATCGACAGGGCGATCAGCGGCTCGACCACGCGGGACGGGAGCGAGAGCACCCCGAACATGGTGAGCCCGAGGGTCATCGTGTGCGCGACGGTGAAGGTGGTCACCTGCGCCAGCATCGGCGTCAGGCGGGTGCCGAGCAGGAAGATGCCGATGACGAACAGGATGTGGTCGATGCCCTTGGGGACGATGTGGGTGAACCCGAGCTGCAGGTAGGTGCCCACCACCTGCCATCGGGTCGGCGGCGTGAGCTCGCCCAGGAGCATCGGCTCGGTCTCGTACTCGCCGACGTTCCAGTAGGTGATGACCTCGTCGCTCCCGTCACGGATCAACAGCGGATAGGGATCCATGATGAGCCCGTAGGCGAAGCTGAAGGCCTCGGCCCCGGACGGCACCCGGCCGTCGAGCCGCATCACCCCCAGCGCGGTGCCGTCGGGCGCGGTGGGACCGTCCTCGGCGGGCGGCAGATAGCTGGCGGAGGTCGCGGCCCGCTCCCCGTCGAAGTACAGGTGCACCCAGTCGGCGAAGGTCGGCTCCATCTCGGCCAGCCGCCGATCCCGCGCCGGGGGGTCGAGCCGTCCGGAGAGCCCCAGGCCGGAGAACGGCTCCACGCGCATGAGCAGCCAGCCGGGATCGTTCATCACCTCGATGCGGAACGTCCCCTCGCTGGAGAAGGTGACGTGCACCTCGGTCAGCTCGAGCTCGTGCGTCCTCGCCACCTCGCCCGAGGCGCCCCAGACGACCGCGGCGGCCGCGACGCCGGCCAGCCAGCGGCGGCCAGGAGCTTGCGCCGTAGAAGTTTCGCGCCAGCGAAACTTCCAACGCGACCGTAAGGTCGCGCTAGCGCTACGGCCCGGTGGCCAGGTTGGACTTGTTGGTCCAGAAGATGTCGATGCCCCCGAGGCTGTTGTCGTCACGGTTCGAGAACCAGGTGAAGGTGGTGGCGTCCGGCGGGAGGGCCGGACACATGTCGGCGGCCGCGGTGTTCACCTGGGGCCCCAGGTTCACCGCGGGTCCCCAGCTGTTCGGTCCCGTCTGCATCGCCGACCAGATGTCCATGCCGCCCTGGCCGCCGGGACGGGCCGAGGTGAAGTAGACCCGGCCGCTGGCGTCCTGCGAGAAGTGGAACTCCTCGGCCGCGGTGTTGATGCTGGGGCCCTGGTTCACCGGCTCCTGCCAGACGCCGCTGTCGTCCTGCCGCGAGCACCAGATGTCCGACCCGCCGTAGCCGCCCTCCCGCCGCGAGGCGAAGCACAGGGTCTCGCCGTCGGCGAGGATGGCCGGACAGTGCTCGTTGCCGGCGTCGGTGCTGATCGGATGGCCGAGCAGCTCGGGCGTCGTCCACGCGCCCTCGACCTTCCGGGTGACGAACAGATCGCTGGCGTTCCGGGGGGTGCTGGTCGCCAGCCGGTCCGACTTGAAGTAGATGGTGTTGCCGTCGGCGGTGATCCACGGCTCCCGGTCGTCGCCGAGCCGAAGCGGGTCGACGCCGGTCGCGGGGGCGGCGTTGACCGGCTGCCCCATGTTGGCCGGAGTGTTCCAGCGTCCGGTATCGGCGTCGAACGTCGCGATGTAGAGGTCCTTGGGGTCGCCGGGGGCGGCGCCGAGGTCCTCCCGGGCGCTGCAGTAGACCATGGTGCCGTCGGCCGCGAATGTCAGCTCGCCCTCGGCCCACAGCGTGTTGATCGGCTCGCCGAAGTTGTGCACGGCGCGCTCGACCCAGCTCTCCTGCGCCGCCGCGGGGGCGGCGGTCAGCCCTGCGACGACGACTCCCATCACCGACAGCGCGACGATCATTCGTCTGGTCATGTCCATCCTCCTCACTCGGCGGCTCTAACCGCAGACTGGCGGGCTCCACGGAACCGAAGGGCCCCCTGTCGCGAACTCGCTCCTCACTCGGTGGCTCTATCGCAGCTCGCGGGGGAGCGACTCGCCCTCGAGCAGCAGGTAGAGGTGCGCCTCGAGCTGTTGCATGCCGGCCTCGCCGTCGAACGACAGGCGCCCGTCGCCGTCGACGTCGAAGCCTTCGGTGATCTGATAGGCCAGGGCGCGAAGACGGGCCACGAGCGGCGCCGCGCGCCGGATCGTGGGGGCGTCGCCGAGCTGGCGGGCGGTCCCGGCGGCCTGGTGCGCGTTGGCGAGCAGACCGGCCGCGATCGCGGAGACGTGTCCGGCATGGGTCCGGAGGTTGTCGGAGGCCCCGCTCTCGCCGGCCGCCCGCTCGAGGTGGCTGACGAGCGCCTCGACGGCGGGGATCACGCCGAACCCGAGACCGGGCCCCGACGCGCCGTCGGCCGGCTCCAGCAGGTGGAGCACGTGCCCCGCGTGCCGCCGCATCGCGCCGAAGTCGCTCAGGTCGCCTCCCGCGAAGTTGGCGTGGAGCAGCATCGTGCCGGTCTCGGCCGACGCGGCGGCGGCCAGGCTCCGTCCCCCGGGGGCGCCGGGGAAGGCGTAGGCGACGTGCCCCACGTGCGCGGGCGCGTCGTCGCCGGGGAGCGCGGTGGCGTCGCCGTTCGGCACGTGCTTCTCGATCATCCGGCGCCGGACGACGCCCCCGTAGACGTTGCCGGCCGAGTCGACGCCCACCCCCTCGGCGCCGCTGTGCTCGATGGCCGTCGGCTCGAGGTCCTCGATGAGGTACTGGACCGAACCGTCGCGCGCGCTGCCCACCCGGATCCCCTTCTTCCACCCCGGGTTGTCGGTGCCGTAGGACTCGGAGTCGGCCACGTAGATCCGGTCGTCGGCGCCGATGGCGATGCCGCTGGGACGGCCGAACTGATACCAGACATCGAGCAGCGTCCCCTCCTGGTCGAAGATCTGGATCCGGTTGTTGGCCCGGTCGCCCACGAACACCCGGCCCTGCGAGTCGAGCGCGATGGTGTGCGGCACGTTGAACTCGCCGGGCCCCGAGCCGGTGCTCCCCCAGGACAGCAGGAACGTGCCGTCGGCCGCGTACTTGGTCACCCGGTTGGCGCCGCTGGCGAAGCTGTGCCCCTCGGTGATGAAGATCTCGCCGCCGGGGGCGACCACCACGCCGGTCGGCTCGTTGACGAGCGGCGGATCTCCCGCCGTGCCCCGCTCACCGATGGTCAGGAGCGGGTTGCCCTGGGCATCGAACTTCACCACCTGGTGCCCGCGCTGGTCGGCCACCCAGACGTTGCCCTCGTCGTCGACGTTGAAACCGTGCGGAAAGTCGAACATGCCCGAACCCCAGCTCAGGAGCAGCCGGCCCGACGGGTCGAGCTTCAGCAGCGGCGGCTCGCTCCGGCCGGTGCACGAGTTCTGGAGACAGCGGCTCAGCAAGTAGATGTTGCCGTCGGGTCCTTCGCCGGCCCCGATGAACGACGTCCGCTCGTTGTACGCGCCCGGCACGTACGGATCCGGCAGCTCGCCCCACGGGTGCACGCGGGCGTAGGGGTTGGGCAGGTCGTTGGTCGGCGCCACCCGGGTCTGGTCCTGGAGCTGTGCGTGCGCCGGCCCGGCGGCCGCCGCGAGCAGCGCCGCGGCCAGCATGACGATGGTCAACGTGGAAGTTATCGGGTGCCGCATGAGCTGTCCCTCCTCGGTTCTCAACCGATCGCGTTGTCCGGCGGCCGCAGCGCCGCGAGCGCTCCCGGCTTTCCGGCGCCGCCCGCCGCCGCCCGACTGACGGATCGTCGTCCGGCAGACGCGGCGCCGGGAGCGCTCCCGGCTGCCCGCGCCGCCCGCTGCCCGGCTGACAGATCGTCGTCCGGCACACGCAGCGCTACGAGCGCTCCCAGCGTTCCGCGGCCTGCCAGCGGATGTACCCCGCGCCGTCATCGGGGCAGGTCGTCCCTGCCGCACTCGCGCGGAATCGGCGCCTCGATGTTGGCCCCGATCGACCAACAACTGTAACATCGCCCGTCAGCAGGACGCCGAGTCGTCCGGAGGAGGAACCAGATGTCACACGGTACCGTCATGAAGATCGCTCCCGGCGCGGTGCTCGCCGCCGCTCTCGGGGTGAGCGTCCCGTCGTTCGCGCAGGAAACGTCGCCGCTGTTCGAGCTGTCCCGGCGGCCGACGAGCACGATGTCCAACCCCTACCGCCTGATCGAGAACTGGCCGACCCTGCGGCCGGGCATGGAGTGGGGCGCGGCCATCGGGCTCATCCCGGACGGCACCGGCGGCACGTGGATGATGTTCCGGTCCGAGCCGCCGATCAACTACATCGACGCCGAAGGGCAGATCACGAAGAGCTTCGGCGACGGCATGATCGTCCAGGCCCACGGGTTCTGCATGGACGGCGACGGCAACCTGTGGGCCGGCGACAGCGGCCCGTTCGGCGACGATCCCTCGACGGCCGGGCGCGGCTTCCAGCTTCACAAGTTCAGCCAGGACGGCGAGCTGCTGATGAGCCTCGGCCAGGCGGGGGTGTCGGCGGCGGGTGAGGACACCTTCATCGGGCCGACGGCCTGCGCGGTCGCGCCGAACGGCAACATCATCGTCGCCGACGGGCACTGGCCGCGGCCCTCCACCGCCCAGCAGGACGGCGACCGGCTGGTGGAGATCACCACCGACGGCGAGTTCGTGCGGGCGGTCGGGCGGCTCGGGTTGGGTCCGGGCGAGTTCATGGGAGCGCATGCGCTGGCGTTCGACTCCCAGGGACGGCTGTTCGTCGCGGACCGGTCGAACAACCGCGTCCAGATCCTGGACCAGGATCTGAACTTCGTCGACGAATGGCGGCATTTCGGCCGGCCCAGCGGCATCACGATCCTGGCCGACGACACGCTGATCGTGGCCGACTCCGAGTCGGGGTCGCCGATCCCGGGCCCGCCCGTCGCCCCCGAAGGCGGCGGGCGCTCGCCCCGCAATCCGGGCTGGCAGGTCGGCGTCCGGATCGGCAGCGCGAAGGACGGCTCGCTCGATCACTTCATCCCGGGCACGCGTCCGGAAGGAATGGCGGCCGACGAGGCGGGCAACATCTTCGCCGGCCTGACCAGCGGGTGCGACGTCAGCCCGTCCGGCGGCTGCCTGCAGAAGTGGGTTCCCCGGTAGATCCGGTTGCGGCGAGGAGATCTGACACCAGGACAGTTAGAGATGCAGTAATCACGTCCTCCTCGGCGCTGAGGCCGGCCGCGCGGACAGCCATCCTGATGCCAACCGCTTCCGGGTTGCCGAACAAGGGTGCGAGTCGGGACACCGCCTCGGCCGTGACCGCCGCGCTGAGGTCATGGTCGGCAAGTTGCGCCAAACCCGCGGCGACTGTCGCCGTGTCGATGGCCTGCAAGAGACGCAGGACATCGAGCGCGTCCTTGTCGCTGGCTCGGTCACCGGTTCCGGTGCGCTCGGTGATCTTGTGGACCTTGGCCACGAGCAGCGCCGCCGGTCCGGCGACCAGCATCGCAACTGATCGCGCTACGCCGGGATCGAGTGATGTGATCTTCATGCGCGCCCGATCAACGAGTGCTCCTTCCAGCCCTTTGCCTCGCCGCGCCGCTCTCTTGCCGTGGGGTCCAAGGCGAGCTCCCCTGGAACCCGGTCCGGCAAGGGCCTCGGGAACCATGACGTCGACGCGAATACGATCCGGACTCAGCCACTCCCCGGGATCCGTTCCGGACAAGAACCCGCACGCCTCCAGCAGGTCGGACAGGAGCGGCGTGTCGCTGAGAGCTGCCGGCTCTACGCAGAGGTCGGCGTCGGTCGTGTACTCCGCGGAAGCGAAGTCGGCGCCGCCGGTGTGGAGATAGATGGCCTGAGCACCGACGAGCACGACGGCGTCGAGCTGGTCGGCAAGCGCATCGGCGGCGTCGAGCAGCGCAGTGCGGGCGCGCACGTACAGCGGATCAGGAACGCCAGACATGCTCGCTCTTCTCCATCCATTTCAGCATCTCTTCCCCCTGTAACGGCTCCCGACCCGGGCCGGTCAGCAGGTCCACGGCGAGCTGGCTGGGAGCGACGCAGCGAAGGCCGTCGCGCTCGACCGTCCGATCGAAGACGACGGGGTCGAGAGGCTCGAGAAGCACCACGTTGGCGCCGGCTTCGGTCTCGCGGAGGTCCAGGCGGTCGATGGCCCGGATCGCGTCAGTGACGTAGATGGCCGCCAGCCTGGCAGGCGCGATGGGATCGAATCGCTGAGCTGCAAGAGCCCCGGTGGCGGCGTACGCGAGCTTCGTCGCGCGGAGCTTTTTCTCGAGGGCCGGTAGACCCCGTGGCTCGAGAACCGTCGTTGATGTGTTGGAATCGGTCTGGTCGTAGTCCTCGGCCCACCGGCGAATGGCGCCCTGCCAGTCGAGTGTCGATACGGCCCCGCGTGCACGGGTCACGACTGCCTCGCGTTCGAGCAAGTCCAGCACGCGGGACAGGGTTGGCGCCGACGCCCCGGTCGACTGGGCCAGCTCGCGGACCCCGTATGGAGGAGATGTATCGATGATGGCCCTCATGGCGCGGGCGGCACCCCGGCCCCGCAGGGACCGGAGCTTGTGATCCCTTGGCCAGGGGTCGCGATCGGCCCCGTCGGTAGAAATGAACAGCCCCGGCGTGAAGACCTCGATACGAACGTTGCCCGTGGTGTCGACGTAGCCGACACCGCGACCACGAAGCAGGCCACGGGCGCGAGGGGAGAGGTAGGCGGCCGCCACGACAGGCACGGCACGAGGCGACGCGCCGGCCGCGATCATCGAGATCTGCTCGACTGCCTGGAGGACGTCGCGCGGTTCGAGAGTTCGCTTGATCTCCACGGCAAGGACCGCGCTCTCGCCCGCGGGTGACGCGATCTCCACGAGCAGGTCCACGCGGTAGCGACCGGCCAGCGCTTCGGTCCGCCGGGCTTGGAGTGACCAGGCGGACGGAATTCGTTCAGCCAGGAATTGCTCCACCTGGCGCTCGACCTGCATTTCGGTCGGCGGCTGTTTGTCGGCTACAGGCATGGGGCTCCTCTGCCGTTGACAGCGTTCCAGATATTGTAGTGTTTCGCTATACGTGAAACAACGTTTTTTGTGAAACGTCGGTGGGATTCCGAGAAGTTGGGACGGGGCTGCAGAGGGGGAGTCAGGGGAGGCGGCCGGTCGACCGTCCAGGCTCTTGGCGGCCTCCAGCAGATGCACGGCTGCGTCCCGGCAGGCGAGCCAGTGCGCGATACGGCCGGCAGGCGCGCCGACAGGGGCCGACCCCCGTGGGCGGAACCTGCCGGGCGCCGGCGCCCGCCGCGTGTCCGGGCTGTGGCGGCGCGGTCGAGCGGACCGATTGCCGGGCTACTGCGCCCCGTCCCCGGTGGCCTCGGCCGCCGTCCCCGCGCGGGCCGCCGCCAGCTCCTCGTACTCGGCGTCGTCGAGATAGGTGATGCCGATCCAGGCGTGAGACATCTCGTCGACGCCCCGCGCCCCGAACACCACCCACTGGTCGGGGTCGGGGTTGATGCGGTTCGCGGCGGTGTTGTCCCACTTCGCGCGCAGCATCAGCACCGTGCCCTTCGGCAGCAGCGGCTGCGCGTCGTCGTCGTAGATGTAGGCGATCTGCCAGTTGTGGTCATAGCGGTTGACGTTGCTGAGCAGCTCGCGGCGGCCGTCCGGATAGAGCGCGGTCATCGACATCTCGGTGCCCCGCATGTGCATGTGGGGCCGGAAGCTCTGGAGCAGGGCCGGCCGGTCCATGACGTACTGGTCCTCGAGCACCAGGTGCCCGTGCGGCGGAATGAGGATGTCGCTGGCCCGCAGCCGCTCGCGATGGGTGCCGTCGACGTAGAACTGCCGCTCGCCGGCCGTCACCTTGTCCGGCGCCTCGCCCTCGGGATAGAGCCACACGCCGACCTCCGCGACCTCCGTCACCTCTTCGCCCACCGGGAAGTAGTGGAGGCTGAAGCGGAGGGTGCTCGGCCCGGGCGGCAGCAGCTTGCCGAGCCCCTCGGGCAGCAGGTCCCACCGCTTGCCGATGCCCATGCCGACCAGGCGCACCGACGGCGGCCTTTCGCCCTCGGCCGCCTCCGTGGCCCGCAGCGTGGCGTGCCCGTGGTGGGTGACCTTGATCCCGGTGGGGTAGGACGGCTTGAACTCGGCCGCGCGAATGTACCGCGGTACGTCGAAGCCCTCGAACTCGAGCTCCGGGTTCCACCACTGGTCCTGTCCGTTCGCCACCACGTGGTACGGCGTCGAGTGGACGACGAAGTCGGGCGGCCGGCCCAGCATCGCCTCCACCTCCCAGGCGTCGGCGCGGGGGAACTCCAGCGGCCCGGGCAGATCGGCGGGGTCGCCCTCGGGCGCGCCCGCGTCCACCCACCGGACGACGGTGTCGATCTCGTCCGGCGTCAGCGAGATGTCGTTCTTGTAGTCCTGGATGCCCACCGTCGTGTCGAGGTGCCAGGGGGGCATCAGGCGCCGTTCCACCCGGTCCCGGATGCTGCGCGCCCACGGGCGCGTCTCGCGGTAGTTCAGAAGCGACATCGGCGCGATGCCGGTGGGCTGGTGACAGTGCTGACACGATTGCTGCAGGATCGGCGCGACGTCCCGGCTGAACGTGGGCGCCGCGTCGGCCGCCTCGGTCGCTTCAGCGACGCCGCTCTGAGCCAGGGCCCCGCCCGCACTCGCCAGCAGCAGCGCGGCGGCGAGTCCCGCGACGGCCAACGGCAGTCCGGGACAGAACCTCCCAGCCCGGCTTTCGCCACGCGCTGCCCGGTTCCGACGCCCGCCAACGAACCTGTCCGCCTTGGCCATGTTCTTCCTCTCCCCCGGCCGGTCTCTCAGCCGGTCCCGATCGACGATCACGGAGCGGCCGTGACCGACACGAACCCGTTGGTCCGGCAACACTGGAACTCGAACTCCCGGATCACGTTCATGGAGCGACCGTGACCGGCACGAACCCGTTGGTCCAGCAGCACTGGAACTCGAACTCCCGGATCACGTTGAACGCGAGCAGCCGCAGCAGGTAGTCGCCGGGCTCGGAGAAGGTCACGGTCGTGGTCACCTTCGCCCCGCCCTCCTGCGCCCAGGCGTCCCACTCCACGCTGGCCGTCCGCTCCGCGAACGCGGCGTCGCCGGGCCCCTGGTGCTTGAACCACTTGATGTTGATGGGACGCTCGTCCCCGCCGGCCCCGGCGTCGCGGGCCACCCACGCGCCGAGATCGAGCGGCACCCCCACCTGCGCGTGCCGCGCTTCGCCGGTGATCCCTCTCGGTCCGCGCCCGGCCGGCCCCTCCGCCGCCCAGCGCAGCAGCGGCGACATGCTCGACCGTCCCGGAAACTCCGACCCGGCGAGCTCGTAGGCGGGGCTGGTCAGCCGCCCCGGCACCGAGAGCGTCTGCCCGCGCACGTGCAGCGTCCACACCACGTCGGAGTCGCCGAAGTCCGCCGGCACCGTCACCGTGAACGCGCCCCAGTGGCGCCGGTCACTGTCGGGGACGGGCTCGAACCGGGTCGGCTGGCGCCCGTCGAGCTCGGCCGGCTCGATGAAGTTGTCGGGCCCCAGGGGTATCTCCAACGTCTCCTCGGTGTTCACGTTGAAGTAGCCGAACGACAGCTCGAAGGTGCCGTCGGGGTTCCGGTACCATCCCTCGAAGATCGGCACCACGGGGCCGCCCGAGGACCGCAGCAACTGGACCTCGAACTGCGTCTCGCCCGGGTTGGCCACCCGGCGCTCCGACGCCCGCTGCGCCGCGGGCTCCGCCGTGCCCAGCGCGAGGGTCGCCGCGAGGGCGGCCGCAAGCGGTACTCTCGGTCGCATCGTGTTTCGGCTTGCCACCGGCCCAGCCTGAGGACTCTCCACCTGTCAACTATAGCCAGGACGCATCATAGCGCATCTCGGAGCTACGCGGTTTGCCCGATCGGGGACCCGCGTGCCGCGGCTGCCGGCCGCCATGTCGGCTCCGGTGCCGCCGTTCGCGCCGTTACGCTACGGCGCGGCGGGCCGGAGCTCGTCCGGTGTGAGCCCGCCGTCGCCGTCGGCGTCGAGCGCGCGCAACGACTGCGCGGCCGAAGCGATCTCCGCTTCGGAAACGGCGCCGTCCCCGTCTGCATCGAGCGCGGCCATGAGGGGAATGCTCGGCGGCGGACGCCGGTCCTCGCCCCCGGCTCCCGGCGGTGCGGCTCGGCGCCCTTCCGTTTCCCCCTGCTCCGGGTCGCCCGTCCCGCCGGCTTCCGCCGTCATCAACGCCAGGATCTCCGCCTCGGAGGCCGCACCGTTCCCGTCGGCGTCGGCGCGCGACACGAGGCTCCGGAACTGCGACGGCAGCTCCGCGCCCTCGAGCGCGCCGTCCCCGTCGGCGTCCAGCGCCATGAACGCGGCCGTCGCCTCCGGCGGAGTCCGGGCCGGACCGCCGATGGGGCGAGGTTGGGGAGGCCGGAGCTCTTCACCCGACAGCCGTCCGTCATCGTCGTCGTCGAGCGAAGCGAGCGATTCCGGCGCCGCGTCGATCTCGCCGGCCGAGATCTCGCCGTCGTCGTCGGTATCGAGAGCGCCGAAGACCGGCAGCCTGCGCAGCAGGCGGTCGGCACCCTCGGCATCCTCGGGCTGAACGCCTCCCGGCTCCTGCCCCGCCGCGACGCCACCGATCAGCCCCAGCGTCACCGCCATCGCCACCGCCGTTCCGAACGTCAGCGCCCGTGATTGCATCGTCGACTCCCTGGGAGCGGTTCCCGTGCGCGGCGATCAGGCGCCGGCGCCCGATGTCTCCGTCCGGCCGAGGCCCCAGCCGAGCGACCCGTCCTCCAGCTCCTCCACCGTCTGGCCGAGCACGATGTCGAAGTTGGCGGTCAGCTCGCCGATCTTCGACCCGGGCAGCGGATCGAAGTCGACGAGAATCGTCTCCTTCGCCAGCGGGTCCTGGATGCGCGACGTCAGCCGGTCCCGGGCGTTGTCGGGGTGGCCGTTGATCAGCATCTGCGACGTGAAGATCCGTTCTCCGTGCCGGCTGACCGCGAAGTGGATGTGCGGGGTGCGGAAGATCTCGTTGATGACGTAGGGCACCGGCTTGATCGTGCGGAAGTAGTACTCGCCCTTCGCGTTCGTGAGGAAGCGGCCGTAGCCCTGGAAGTTCGCGTCGAGCTTCACGTCCTCGCGCACGCCGTCGGCGTGCCGGTAGTTCTGGTTCGCGTCGCACTGCCAGATCTCGACGAACGCGTTGCGCAGCGGCGTCCCCGCCCGGGTGGCGACGGTGCCGTGGAGATACGTGACCTCGCCGACCGCCGGCGTGATCGAGTCGTTGACGATCAGCAGGTCGTTGTCGGTGTCGAGGGGCATCTGGTCCGGGTAGAACGGCCCTTCGAGGGCTTGGCTGCTCGCCGTCCCCGTCAGCTCCTGGGCGAGCGCGCCCGGCGTCCAGAGAACGGCGGCGCCGACCGCCCCCGCCCGCTCCAGGAAGACGCGCCGTGGCAGTGGGCGCTCGAGCCGAGAGTCACCTCGCGGAAACGGACGAATCGGCTGGGTCATGGTCTTCTCCTCCACGCGATTCCTGACAACCATGCTGCCATCATAGCTCCGCCGCGCGGCATCTTCTACCGCCGGATCCGGCGGCTCGCTTCGCCCACGCGATCAACGATCGAGGGTGCGCTGGAGCTGCGACTCCGTAGCATCAACTACCTGCGGCGCGCTTCTCCAATTGCCGCGAACGTCGGAGCCGGCATGGGACAACGGGCTACGGCCACCACGAGACCCCGACGCCGAGACGGACCGACGCGGCGTCGAGCTGGAGCAGGGCGCCCGAGTGTCTGCTCGTCCCGCCAGCCGCGATGTGGCCTACGGGGACATCCCGGAACGTCCCCTTGGCCGCCTTGACGTTCACATCGAGGGCCCACGACTCGGACAGGTAGATGGCGAGTCCGCCCCCGGCGCTGAACGTCGGCATGCTCGTGAAGTCGGCGGCAGTCTCCTTGCCGTTCTTGGCGACATCGGTCACCTGCCAGAAGGTAAGCGCGAGATCGCCATAGGGGACCCACCGGCGGCGGCCAGCGGCCAGGTGCAGCCTCACACCGAGGTCGACGTGGGCGAATGTCACTCTGTCGAATGCCTCGAGCCCTCGGCTCCTGATGTCCGCGTACGCCCCGCCCAGGTACGGGGTGACGATGCTGTTGAGGCCATAGCCGACCCGGAGGTCCACGAGTGCTCCTCCGTCGCCCGGGTCGCTCTCGAAGGAAACGGCCGCCGCTCCGGAGCCCAGACCGAGTACCCACCCTTGCGTCCGGGCCGGTTGCGCGCTGCCCCCGGTAACGGACGCGAGGCAGAACAGGACCGGGAGCAGGATGCGGCCCCATCGCCGGCGGCTGGACACCACGGTGCTCATCTCTGCCACCAGGTACTTGCCCCGGGCAGCCGTGTGCTCTGCCCGGACCTCAGAATCACGCCGCTCCCGCTTGACCCCGGCGCCCGGGGCAGGGGAACGCCAGGGCCTTGGCGCGTGTGAACGACGCCGTCCTGCGCGCGAGGGACGCCGGCGCCGCCGGGAGGGGTAGACCGGGGGCGGCGACGAGCGTGACGCCGCGGACGACGTCACCGGCTGCGGTCCGGCTCGGCCCGAAGCGGGAAGCAGTGGCGGCCCGCCTCGTGCCGCGAGAACGGCCGCCCGCGGCGGAGCTCGCGCTCCGCGGTGGCCAGCTCGAAGGTGGCGCACAGCTCGTAGGCCGTGCCCTCCCCGGCCTCGTAGCCGTACGGCTCGCGCGTCACCGGATCCGTGATGGCGACCTGCACGTCGGAGCCGCGCTGCAGCTCGTCGAGCGTCTCGGGGAGCCGCTCGCGCGTTGCCTCATAGCGGTCGATGGCCTGCGAGATGGCGTCGAGGTCCTGCGCGCGCCGTGCGTCCAGGCGCTCCAGGCGCTGGCCCGCCGGCGAGCCGAGCGCCACCAGGCCCCCGACCACCGCCACCGCCACCGCCACGGCGCCGAGGGCCGGAAGGGGGTCGCGACGGCGCGGCGCCCGCGCTTCCCCGGGGTCCCGCTCCGCCTCGCGCAGATCCCGGAGGTAGTAGCCGAACGCCCCGCCGGCAATCGCGGTCACCGTCAGAGACTTCAGCACGAAGCGCGCCGTCAGCTGGCCGCCGAGAAAGCTGTAGACGAGGGCGGTGACGGCGCCCACCAGAACGCAGGAAGCGACGAAGAGCGTCAGGTAGGTGAGCTGCAGGCGAATGCGCGACCCGCGGGAGCTGGGCTGGGTCTCGACGCGGCGGCGGATGACGCGGCTGACGAAGGCGAACACCGGACTCGCCACCACGAGCGCCGACACCGACAGTCGGAGCAGCTCGCGGATCACCTCCGATGGCATGCCGGCGGGGTCGGGCAGAGCGAGATCGATCAGCCTGAACAGCACCGCCCCCAGGTTGAAGGCGCTGACGAACAGCGCCATGAACATCACGACGTACAGGAACGCCTCGCGCGGCCGCGTCGAGACGGCCGGCCGCGGGACCGGGATCGGCGACTCGACGTCGGCAAATCCGGCCAGGGCCCGCCCAACCTGGTCCGCCGGCCACCCCGCGCGGGTCAGGATGTCCGCGATCTGCTCCCGCGGAAGCCCCCGGTCGAGGCCCTCCCTGACGAAACCGACCAGTTCCGGACTGAGCGCCATCCTCGTTCCTCCTTCCGCACGGCAGCAGATACCCGCCAGGCGAGCGATGCACGACGTTCTCGGCCAGAGCGCTTCGCCGCCGGGCGGCCGTTCGAAGTACAGTATCGGCTCGGAGTTCTCTGCCACGTGAGCGCTTCCGGATGCTGTAGGGGGAGCAACCGATGGTGCCGGCCCCCGCTACCGGGCTGGCGGGCGCGCAGTCATCGACGCGTACGCGGCCTGCGGCCGGTAAACTGGTCGGCATCCGGCTGGCGCTGTCGGCGCCGGTCCCGTTCACGCATTCGGATCAGGAGTCCTCAGATGCCGCAACCGCGTCTCTCCCCCTCGGCCCTGCTCGTCGCCGCCGCGGCGGCGGCCTTCGCCGCGGGCGCGGCCGCCGCGCAGGCGCAGCCCGCCCGCGAGTTCGTGCCGGTCACCGACGCCATGCTCCAGGACCCCGACCCGGCGGACTGGCCGATGTGGCGCCGCACCCTCGACGGGTGGGGCTACAGCCCCCTCGACCAGGTGAACCGCGACAACGTGGGCGAGCTGCAGATGGCGTGGTCGCGCGCCCTGCCCGCCGGCACCCAGGAGGTCACCCCCCTCGCCTACGGCGGCGTCGTGTACATGCCGACGGTCAGCGACATCATCCAGGCCCTCGACGCCACGTCCGGCGACCTCGTCTGGGAGTACCGCCGCGACCTGCCCGAGGACGTCTACGAGTTCGTGGGCGGCAACGCCCGCAGCATGCGGAACATCGCCATCTACGACCGGCAGATCATCAACATCAGCGACGACGACTACGCCTACGCGCTCGACGTCGAGACCGGGGACATCGTCTGGGAGACCGAGATCTTCGACTACCGGGAGATCCCGGCCGGGCACAGCTCGGGGCCGATCATCGCGGATGGCCGGGTCATCTCCGGCCGAAGCTGCCGGCCCCGCGGGGGACCCGAGTCGTGCGTCATCCTGGCCCACGACGCCCGCACCGGCGAGGAGCTGTGGCGGCGGCGGACGGTGCCGGCGCCGGGCGAGCCCGGCGACGAGACCTGGGGCGGCGTGCCCTACGAGCAGCGGGTGCACGTCGGCTCGTGGATTCCGGCGAGCTACGACCCCGAGCTGCGGCTGATCTTCCAGGGCACGTCGGTCACCTCGCCGGCCCCCAAGTTCATGCTCGGCGGGGTCGAGAACATCCACCTGTACCACAACTCCACCCTCGCCCTCGACGTCGAGACCGGGGAGATCCGCTGGTACTACCAGCACCTGAACGACCACTGGGACCTCGACCATCCCTTCGAGCGCCTCCTCGTCGACACCGCCGTCGCCCCCGACGCGGACGCCGTGAGCTGGATCAACCCGCGGATCCGGCCGGGCGAGGTCCGCAAGGTCGTGACCGGAGTCCCGGGCAAGACCGGCGTCGTCTACACCCTCGACCGCGAGACCGGCGAGTTCCTCTGGGCGACCCCCACCGTCTCGCAGAACGTCATCAACGACATCGACGGGGCCACCGGCGCGGTGACCGGGAACGCCGAGGTCACCTTCACCGCGCTCGGGCAGGAAGTGCTCGCATGCCCCACCTGGGCCGGCGGCAAGGACTGGGAGGCAGGCGCCTACAGCCCGCTGACGAACACCATGTACATGCCGCTGCGCAACACCTGCGCGCGGATGCTCGCCACCGACGACGTCCGCAGCGAGCGGGCGCGGGCCCTGACCGCGGGCGGGCAGGGGGGGCTGGAGATATACGCCCTCGCGGCCCGGCACCAGATCACCCCCGGCGAGGACCAGCTCGGCACCATCCACGCGGTGTCGGCCGAGTCGGGGAGGACGGCGTGGCTCCACGAGCAGCGCGCGGCCACCATGTCGGTCATGGCGACGGGCGGCGGGCTCGTCTTCGGCGGCGACGTCAACGGCCGGTTCCGGGCCCTCGACCAGGAGACCGGCGCGGTGCTGTGGGAGATCAACCTCGGCTCGCCCGTCGTCGGCTTCCCCATCACCTATGCCGTCGACGGACGCCAGTACGTGGCCGTCAACACCGGCGTCGGCGGCGGCCTCAACCTCCGCCTGACCCCCGAGCTGCGCCCGAGCGTGGGGAGCGTCCTGTTCGTGTTCGCCCTGCCTTAACTGGAATTGGTTCCATAGGACGGGGTCATTCAGTCCCGAGCGGTGTTCCTGGCCATCGGCTCGTTCCGAATACACATGCCTACAAAACGACACAACATCCGCTTTCCGGCGTCCGACACGAACGGCCTCTCGCAAGACGAGACCTACTTCACGCTCGTCGACACGGGCGGTGTGGAAACTCAGATCCGCTTCCACAATTACGACGCGATCTACGCACACCAGGGCTTGTACGAACAGCTTTTCTACGACCGCTTGAAATGCCATTCACCCGAGAAGGTCGTGGCTATCCTGCACCATGCAATGACCCAGGAACCGTGGCTCTTCAACGAATTGCGCGTCCTCGACCTCGGCGCGGGCAACGGCATGGTCGGTTCGGAGTTACAGAAGTTCGGCGTCGCTCGCCTCGTCGGCGTGGATATTTCAGCCCCGGCTGCCATGGCGGTGGGGCGTGATCGACCCGGCGTCTACGACGACTTCCACACGATGGACATGTCGAGGATGAGCACTGCTCAGCATGAGCACTTGGTCAACTGGCGGTTCAATTGTCTGATCTCGGTGGCGGCGCTCGGCTTCGGCGACATTCCCGTACGTGTGTTCGCCGAAGCGTTCAACCTTGTTGACGATGGCGGCTGGGTCGCGTTCAACATCAAGGAGACGTTCCTTGACGACCGCGACACGAGCGGATTTTCCGTATTCATCAAGACGTTGATCTTGAGCGAATACCTCGACATCTATCACATGGAACGGTACCGGCACCGGCTGTCGATCGACGGCCAACCGCTCTACTACTTCGGCGTTGCCTGTCGTAAATCGTGTCCGATTCCGCTGGAAATGCTCGAAGCGATGTAAGACCGCCGCTAACGCGGTGGCCCGCTCCGGCCAGCGCCTGGCCCGCAGACTGCGAGCCGGTGCCGGGGGGACGCGCGCCCTTACGCGGTGCCGCGTCGCCGTAGCCGACCTGAAGTCTTAACACCATCCTTCCGGTGACCGTTCGCCGAAGCGCAGCGGCTTGCCAGCCAGAAACAACGCGAACCGACACGCGCCGTGCATGAGTGTCCAGGCTCATGCGGGAATGCACATGACTGATTGATTCTGGATCATCGGAACCCCCTGGTCGGCAGCGGGGCGTTGCCCACGCCGATATCCCGCCGGGGTCGATTCGCCGCTCGGATCGCCTTGTCCGGGGTCAGGCCCCCGTAGCGGCGCTCGCGGCGACGAAAGGCCTCGACGGCCCGGCGCAGATCCTCGCCGTCGAAGTCCGGCCACAACGTTTCGATGAACAGGAACTCCGCGTAGGCCGACTCGAACAGCAGGAAGTCGCTCAGGCGCTGCTCGCCGCTCGTTCGGATCACCAGGTCGACCGGCGGTGTTTCCGGATCGGAGTGGCACGCGCGGTTGACCCGCCGCAGGAAGCCGTTCTCGTCGCAGCGTTCGTCCGGCGACAGCGCGCCGGCTGCGGCGAGGATCGCCGAGCGTGCCGAATAGTCCACGGCCAACCGCAGGTAGAGCCGGGGGCCGTCGCGTGTCGCGCGCTCCGTCTCCTCGATCGCGCGAATCAGCGCGGGCGACAAGCGGTCTCGCCGACCGATCAGTGCGAGCCGCACGCCGCGCCGGCGACAGTGCATGCGCTCGCGGACGAGAAAGGACTCCAGCAACCGCATCAGCGTCGACACCTCGACCGCCGGCCGCCGCCAGTTGTCGGCGGAAAAGGCGTAGAGCGTCAGCGTCGTGATGCCGAGCCCGGGCGCCGCCTCCACCGCGCGTCGCACGGCTTCGGCCCCCCGACGGTGTCCCTCCGTGCGCGGGAGCCCGCGCGCGCGGGCCCAGCGGCCGTTGCCGTCCATGATGAGGCCCACGTGCAGGCCGCCGTTTACCGTTCGATTCATGTCACGCCGCCTCACGCGGGACGGTCGCCGGCTCGCGCGGGCCGGCGGCGTCGCCCCTATCTGGGGGCTTGCGCCGTAGGAGTTTCGCGCCAGCGAAACTCCCAACGCGATCGTAAGGTCGCGCCGCGACCTGCTCCGCCTGCCGGCCGAAGCCGCGCAGGATCTGCTCCAGAGCGGGGCGCATGCGCAGCACCTGCCGGGTGCGGATGACCCGGTCCCAGAGCGGCTCGAGCTTCTTCCACCCGGCGGCGTAGGCGAAGTGGCGCAACGCGGCGACGGGATGGTCCTTGCTCGACGCACCGCGCAGGATCGCGCCCCAGCGGTAGAAGTCGCGGTAGGCCCGCCAGTAGCCGGATTCCAGCTCCCCGGCGCTCATGCCGCGGGTGCGGAAGACGACGTGGCGCGTGTCGTAGAGATCCCAGTTGCGGTGGAGCAGCCGGCCTTCGGCCTCCATGCGCTGGTAGAGCGCGGTGCCCGGGTAGGGCGTGAGGATATGGAACGTCGCGGTCTCGATGCCCTGCTCGATCGCCCACTCGACGGTCCGCTCGAAGACGGACGGGTCGTCCTCGTCCATGCCGAAGACGAAGCTGCCGTTGACCATCACGCCGAGGTCGCGCAGGCGCCGCACCGCCGCGCCGTAGTCGCGGCGCAGGTTCTGGAACTTGCGTTGGGCCTTCAGGCTCTTCGGGTTCAGCGTCTCGAAGCCGACGAACAGGCTGCGCAGCCCGGCCGCCACCGCCTGCTCGAGCAGTCCGGGACGCAGCACCGACTGGACGGTGCCGGCCGCCTGCCACAGCCGTCCCATACCGCGCATCCCCTCGAACAGCGCCGAGGCGAAGCGGGCGTTTCCGAACAGATGGTCGTCGAGGAAGTAGAGGTGGCGTCCCGGCAGCCGGTCGATCTCGGCCAGCGCGTCGTCGACCGTCTGGGTGTAGAAGCCGCGGCCGCCCTCGAAGAAGGCCTCCTTGTAACAGAAGTCGCAGAGGTGCGGGCAGCCGCGGGAAACGACGATCGAGTTCGGCACGAGGTAGAGCGAGCGCCTGATCAGGTCGCGCCGGATAGGCGGAAGGCCGTCCAGCGTGCGCACCGTCGAGCGGTAGAGCGGCCTGGGACGGCCGGCGCGAAAGTCGTCGAGAAAGACGGGCCAGGTATCCTCGCCCGGGCCGAGGAAGATGCTGTCCGCGTGGTGCGCGGCTTCCTCGGGGAGCGAGGTCACGTGAAGGCCGCCGAGGGCGACCCGGGCGCCTTTGCGGCGGTAGTGGTCGGCCAGCTCGTAGGCCCGTCGGGCGGAGGTGATGTAGACCTGGATCACGACCAGGTCGGGCTCGTCGTCCAGGTCGAGCTTCTCCACGTGCTCGTCCTGCAGGACGGCCTCGTCGTCGTCGCGCAGGTAGCCGGCCAGCGTCGCCAGTCCCAGCGGGGGGAAGAGCGAGTACTTGATCGGACGGAAGAAGGGGCTCTTCGCCTCGGTCAGCGCCGGGAGGATCATCTTGATCCTCATGCCGGCTCCTGCAGGAGCTCCGGCCGCGCCGAGCGCCGGGCGGGTCGCTCCCGCGGCCTCGCTCCCCAGAGAAGGGCCGCGCGCTCGTGGGCGACGGCCCACGCGGATTGGGGGGAGGGCCGAAGGGGAAGTCGAAATGCCATCGTTCTCGCTCCTTGTCGGCGGCAGGGCCGCCATCGGATTCGCTCGGGGCAGTATCGCCAGAAGGCCGCCCCGAGACATGAGCGAGAAGTGAGGGTTCGGTGATATTCCGGTGAAAGCGACCGCGCGACCGCGCGACCTTACGGTCGCGTTGGAAGTTTCACTGGCGCGAAACTTCTACGACGCAAGCGCCTGGGGGAATCTGCGCCGTCGGAACGTGCAGATTCGCAGCAGGGTTGGTTGGGGCGGCGGCGGAGCCGCAGGCGACGCTCTCCGGGCTCAGCGGGGCCTTTTGGTCAGCCCGGCGGCCAGGCCCGAGCCGAACATCAGGCCCTCGAAGATGCTGATCGCGACCTGGGTCACGACGCCCGGCTCCTGCTCGCCGAGCAGGCGGGCCAGGGGCGCGAGGCCGACCTGCGAGCCGGGGAAGCTCCGCGCCATGAAATCGAGGCTCATCGCCCCCAGGAAGCGGCCGCTCCAACCGAGCATCCCGGCGGCCAGCGCGCAGGCGAGCCCCGTCAGGAGAGCGACGCGGACCCGGGCGAGCCCCCGCGGGGTGGCCATGCCGCCCTCCGCGGTCGACGTGGCCAGCCCGTACCCCAGCCCGACCGCTCCGCCCAGGACCAGGCCTTCCACGGCGCCGGTCAGCGGCGAGAGATCGCGACCGAAGAGACCCTCGAGCACGAGGCGTCCCAGGAGGTGGGCGGTCGCGCCGACGGCCAGACCGCTCGACGCCCCGGCCGCGGCGAGGGCCAGCCGCCGCCGCGCGCGAAAGGCGGCTTCCGCGGCGGCCAGACCGGCCCCGACCCCCGCCGCCGCGACACCGCCGGTCGCCATTCCGAGAAGCGGCAGCATCGACAGCACGCCGTTGCCCGCCGTCGACCCGGGTCCGAAGCGGAGGACGAGGCCGCCGAGGAAACCGGCGATCGCCCCGGCGGCCGCTCCACCGGCGGCCGCGGCCATCCACCGGCGCCGGGCCAGCCGGGCCACGCGTCGGATGCGAAGCAGGAACAGAATTCTCGCGGCGGCAAGCCAACCCGGATGTCCCAACAGCGGGACCGGCCCCGCCCCCGGCACGTCCCAGCGGGTCTCGCGCAAGTACGCGCGGGCCACCGCGTGCCCCTTTTCGCGGTTCAGCCGGTCGAGAGCTTTCGCCGTGCCCAGGTGGTGCAGGGTCTCGGCCGCCTGTCGCCGCCGGACGTCCGCTCCTTCGGCGTCGTCGGAATCGTCGTCGAGCAACGTCTCGAGGGCCTGGTCGAAGGAGGCGTCCGCGTCGGGTTCCGTGGGAACCCGCACGGGTTCCGCCGCTGCGGCCCGCGCGGGCTCCGCCGGTCCCTCGTCCGGCTCCTCGACGACGTCGTCGCAGACGAAGCGGTAGCCGTGCCGCGGCAGCGTACGGATGAAGGTCGGCGCGCGCGGATCGTCGCCCAGCGTGCGCCGGAGGGTCCGGACCGCCTGGCTCAGCGCACCGTCGGTGACCACCACGTCGCTCCAGACCGCGTCGAGGATCTCATGCCTCGACACCGCCTCGTTCCGCCGCTCGATGAGGAGGACGAGCAGGTCGAAGCAGCGCGGGATCAGCGGCAGCTCCCGGCCGTTGCGGACGAGCGTCCTGCGGGCGGGGGACAGGGTGTGACCGGAGAATCGGTAGCGGAGTGAGCCGGGGGACGATCGCATCGGCGGTCCGCAGTATAGCGCCGGGCGAGCCTCAACGGCGGCGGGCGGTGGCAGGAAACGACAGCAGCCGCTTGACGAACGGGAACGCCACGCCGCGCGTCAATGCGTCATCCTCGTGCTCCCGGTGGTGCTTCCGATAGGCGTCCTCGCGGAAAGGTCGTCCGCCATGTCCGAAGCGGAGGTCGGACCGCGCACGTCGTAGTAGACTCGATGGAGGAACCCCTGAGACAGACGCCATGACCTTCGACGCCGTCACCGACTTCATCAACACCAACCGCGACCGCTACGTCCGGGAGCTGACCGAGTACCTCGCCATCCCCAGCGTCAGTGCGCTGCCGGCGCATGCCGGGGACGTGGCCCGGTGCGCGGAGTGGACCGCGGCCGAGCTGACGCGCATCGGCCTGGAGAACGTCCGCACCATCGACACGCCCGGCAACCCGGTGGTCTACGGCGACTGGCTGCACGCCGAGGGCGCCCCGACGATCCTCTTCTACGGGCACTACGACGTCCAGCCGGTCGACCCCGTCGACCAGTGGGAGTCGCCGCCGTTCGAGGCGACGGTGCGGCAGGGGGAGATCTACGCCCGGGGCGCCGCCGACGACAAGGGCCAGATCTTCATGCACTTCAAGGCGATCGAGGCCTGCCTGAAGCAGGACGGAGGGATGCCCGTCAACATCCGCCTGATCCTCGAGGGCGAGGAGGAGGTCGGCAGCACGCACCTCGACGACTTCGTCCGCGGGCACAAGGAAGAGCTCGACGCGAGCGTCGTCGTCATCTCCGACACCCCGATGTTCGACCGCGGGGTGCCGTCGATCTGCTACGGCCTGCGGGGGCTGACCTACTGCCAGATCGACGTGCGGGGCACCGCCACCGACCTCCACTCGGGCTCGTTCGGGGGCGCGGTCGCCAACCCGGGCTTCGTCCTCGCGCAGATGCTCGCGCAGATGAAGGACCGCAGCGGCCGGGTGCGGATACCCGGCTTCTACGACGACGTCCGGGCCCTGTCGGACGCCGAGCGGGCGGAGTTCGCGAAGCTGCCGTTCGACGAGCGCCGCTACCGCACCGAGCTGGCCGCGCCGAAGCTGTTCGGCGAGACCGGGTTCACCACCTTGGAGCGGCTCTGGGGCCGGCCGACGTTCGAGGTCAACGGCCTGCTCGCGGGCTTCACCGGCGACGGCGCCAAGACGGTGATTCCGGCCACCGCGATGGCCAAGGTGAGCATGCGGCTCGTGCCCGACCAGGACCCGGACAAGATCGGCGAGCTGTTCGAGGCCTACGCCCGGAAGGTGGCGCCGAAGACGGTCGAGCTGACCGTCACCCGCATGCACACCGGCAGGCCGTGGATGACCGACTTCGACAACCCGTTCGTCCGCGCCGCCGGGCGGGCCATGGAGACGGGGTTCGGCCGGACCCCGGTGTTCAACCGCGAGGGCGGGTCGATCCCGGTCGTGGCCACCTTCCAGGACGTGCTCGGCCTGCCGGCGGTCCTCTTCGGCATCGGCCTGCCCGACGAGAACGCCCACGCCCCGAACGAGAAGCTCGATCTGGGGAACTTCCACAACGGCATCGTCGCCTCGGCCGCGCTCTACCGGGAGATCGGCGCTCTCGGCGGATGATCGTCACCGCCGTCACCGGGTGCCGGCAGATGATCCGGCGCCGCCGTCACCCGGGCCCCGACCGCTCGGCAGTTGGTCCGGCGCGGTCACCGGGCGCTACCGGCCCCGCCGGCAGGTGATCCGGTGTCACCGGTCACCGGGTGCCAGTGGCTGCCCGGCGAGTGATCCGCCGCTGTCGGCCGGTCACCGGCCGCTGGCCGCGGTGCCCGTGACCGCGTGCTCGATGCGCTCGCCTCGGTACCGGCCTTCCGCGCGGCCGCCTCGGGGCATCCCCCGCTCGACGAGCCGGCCCGCGTGCTGGTACCCGTGGAAGTGGAACGGAATCCCCTCGCCGAACCACGGGCGCGGCGAGTCCTGCAGGTGCAGGTGCACGTGGGGCTCGCTGCTGTTGCCGGAGTTGCCGACCAGACCGAGCTGCTGTCCCGCCGTCACCCGGTCGCCGACCCCGACGGTGACGGTGCCCGGCTGTAGGTGGCCGACGAAGAGGAACTCGCCGGGGGCGACCTCGATGCCGACGTGGTTGCCGAGCCCGGCCAAGCCCCATCGTGGCGCCCCTATCGCGACCTCCGGCTCGCCGTCGAGCGCCGCGAAGACGGCGCCCCCAGCCGGGGCGTACACCGGGAGGCCGTAGGCCAGGTAGTCGTCGAGGGCGACCCCGTCGGTGCGGAACGTGCGTCCGTCCCGGGTGACGACGAGGTCGTAGGCCCACCGCTGGTCGGGCAGGAACACGTGGTAGTTGACGTCGGTCGTCGGCCCGCCCCACGCGACGGTCACCGGACCCTCCAGCGGCAGCCGGAACGCGACGCAGCTCGGCCGATCGTCGTACGAGGACGGGTACGGGTCGTAGACCGGCAGCGTGAAGACGACGGTCATCAGCCCGGCGTAGCCGAGCACCTGCCAGGGGTTGACCCCGTGCTTCCAGCGGCGGGCCGACCGGAGCGAGGCGACGAGCAGCCCCGCCGTGACGACGGCGAGGGCGATAGGCCCCGCGTACCAGATCCAGAGCGCGATCCGCCCCGGGCGGGCCCACAACGTCAGCAGCAGTGCGGCGTGCAGCACGACGACGACGCCGGCGATGCGCACCCACCCGTCGAGCACCCGCCGCTCGGCGAGGTCGGGCTGCGGCAACGGTCGCAGGGGCCGCCGCGGTCGCCACGCTCCGTCAGGCATCGGTCGTCACAGAATACTCATGCGCTTCTTCGCGAACACGGCTTTCAGCAGCGGCGGGGTCGCGAGGGTCGTCAGCATGACCATGGCGACGATCGCGGCGAACGTCTCTCCGCTGAAGACCGGCGTTCCGGCGACCATGACGGTGGCGCCGACACTCGCGAAAATCAGCCCCACCTCGCCGCGGGGGATCATGCCGATGCCGACCGCCCAGCGGTTGAGGCCCTTCTCGAAGACGGCCAGCGCGCAGATCTGCTTGCTGGCGACCGCGGCGAGGCTCAACGCGCCGGCGAAGAGCAGCACGTCGAGCGACGCGAACGCGCGCAGGTCCACGCGCAGGCCCATGTAGACGAAGAACACCGGCACGAAGATGGTGCTGACCGGCGCGATCGCGTCGTCGATCCGGTACCGCTCCTTCTTCCTGCCGAAGAACCGCGCGATCGCGTCGTCCACCACCAGTCCCGCCGCGAAGGCGCCGACGATGTCGGCCAGACCCGCCAGCTCGGCCAGCGCCGCCATCAGGAAGCAGTAGGCGACGGCGAGAACGACCGGCACGGACGCGGAGCGGGCCATCTGCACGATCCGCATGAGCGGGACCAGGACCAGCCGGCCGACGACGATCGCCCCGGCCAGGAACCCCACCGCCTTCGCCACGATCACGAGGATCGGCACGATGGAGACGTCCAGCGCGCCGCCCGCGTCGGCCGCCTGCACCAGTCCGAGGACGATCGCCAGGACGATCAGGCCCATGACGTCGTCCACGACGGCGGCGCCGAGAATGACCCTCGACTCGCGGGCTTCCATGACCCCGAGGTCCTTGAGCACGCGGGCGGTGATGCCGACGCTGGTCGCCGCGAGGGTCGCCCCGAGAAACAGGTGCACGTACCACGCGGCATCGGGCAGGAAGACGGACGACACGGCATAGCCGAGGGCGATGGGCGCGACGACCCCCACCACCGCGACGCCGACGGCGGATGCACCCACCGCCAGCAGCTTGTCGAGATTGCTCTCGAGCCCCACCTGGAACAGCAGCAGGATCACCCCGATCTCGGCCGCGATGGCCAGGAAGGGCGCGGTCTTCAGCGTTTCGAAGGCCTCGATGCCGGTCAGGCCGATGTTGCCCAGGAGGATTCCGAAGAGCAGCTCGCCCAGCACCGCGGGCTGGTTCAGCCGCTCCATCAGCTCGCCCCCGAGCTTCGCGGCCACCAGGATGGAGGCGATGGCCAGCAGGAACGGCGTCACCTCGCCGCCCTCCGCCCCGCCCTCGGCGGCGCCGGCCGCCGTCCACGCGCCGAAGGCCAGCACGGGGACGAAGAGCGAGCACCGCCCCAGGAGACCGCGGTAGGGGCGCGACCGGTGCGGGTCACGCGGCGTCGAACGACTCATGCGGTCTCCTCCCCGGCGTCTCCGACGGGAACTCGAACGTCATCGGCGACCCGTGGCGGACTCGGGGCCGGCGCGGCCGCGCGACCGTCCGCGCGGCCGCGCCGGCCGGATCATTCGATGTCGCGGCCGGCGTGTCAAGTTTGCCACGAGTCACAAATGTGACTGCTCTCTCGCGCGAGTGACGGCTCTCGCGCGCGATCCGGCGCGGGCGGCGGGCGGCGGCGGCGGGCGGCGGCGGTGGAAGTGCGATACTGAGGGCGCATGCGTATCGCGACCTGGAACGTCAACGGCCTGCGGGCCCGCATGGACTTCATCGCGCACTGGCTGAAGAGCCGCGAACCCGACGTGGTGGGCCTGCAGGAACTGAAGACGAGCGACGCGGAGTTCCCGTACGACGATTTCCTGGCCCTCGGCTACCACGCCGTCGTCCACGGACAGAAAGGCTGGAACGGCGTGGCCGTGCTCAGCCGCACCCCGGCCGATGCGGAGACCCGCGGGCTGCCGGGCCGGGAGGACGACGGGGCCCGCCTGCTGCGGGTGGGGGTCGCCGGCCTCCACTTCGCCACCGTGTACTGCCCCAACGGAAAGACCCTCGATCATCCCGACTACGCGCTGAAGCTCGCGTGGTTCGAGGCGCTGCGGGACTATCTCGCGGGGGTCGACCGGGACGCCGCGTTCGTCATCGGCGGGGACTTCAACATCGTGCCGGCGGCGCTCGACTGCTGGCAGGGGGACGACGCCGACGGCTCGATCTTCTGCACCGTCGAGGAGCGATCCCGGTACCGATCGCTCCTCGATCTGGGGCTCACCGACCTGTTCCGCCACTTGTACCCGGAGGAGCAGAAGTTCTCGTGGTGGGACTACCGGGGCGGCGCCTTCCACCGCGGTTTCGGGCTCCGCATCGACCACCTGCTCGGCACCCCCGCCGTGGCCTCCCGGGTGCGCCGCGTCGAGATCGACCGCGACTACCGCAAGAAGAAGGAAGGCAACACCGCGTCCGACCACGCTCCCGTGTTCGCGGACCTGGACTAATGTCGACGACCTGCCTGGAACCGCTCGCAGATCTTCACGGCCGCGAGCTTCTCTGACACAATCGACACGCCCGGCTTGTCCAGTCGCGCGGCGGCAAAGATGTCCAGCATGCCTTCCGGCGCCACGGCCCGAGAGACGATCTCAGCCTTGCAGGTCTGAAGCTGCTGGAACGCGGACCGGATCGTCGCGTTCTCGTCGGTCGGGTTCTTCAGTTCCATAACGCCCAACGGCAGCCCATTGACGAACAGCACGATATCCGGCGGGCATTCTGTAGGCTACGGTTCGGCACCACTTCGCCGTAGTCAGCGCGTTCGCTGGCGAGCGCATCCGGTGCGATGTCCGGGCCGTAGGCCATGGCCCAGCCGAGCGATGCGAGCCAGCCGAGCGCGACGGCTTTCGACATCGGACTCCGAGACGCCAGATGATGGCATGTCTCCGGATGTTTCAGGCGTCTTGCGACTCCTGGCCGTCGTCGCGAAGGACGTCCTCCAGGCGCGGATTCAGCAACCTCCACCGCTGGCCCATGCGCTCAAGGTCGCCCGACAGTACAACCAGCGCGCGGTCGCCGTGGGCCTGAACCGCCCTCTCGTAGTCCAGTCGCTCCAGAACCGCCATGACCGACTGCCGTTGCCCGTCGATTTCGGTCGCCCGCTGCATGAGCGTTCGAAGCGCCTCGACATCAAACACGTTATGTTCCGGGATATGCACCGTGACGGTCTGCTGTCCGACGACTTCGTCGTATCCTCCTTGCAGGCTCATGAGGTAGGCCCGACGCCGGAGCACAACTTCCTCTGCGGTCACGGTCATCCACCGCGACTCGTCCTTCGGCAACTCAAGCACAACGAGCAGCCGGGGCGTCTGGGTGAGAATTCGCAGGTCGTTGTAGTTCTTGATGGACAACCGGAACGGCCGCACGCCAGCCTGCGGCTGGGGGAGATCGACCGTAGCCTTCAGTTGCAATTCGAGTGCCGGTCGGCGTGGACCGCCAGCCTGAATGCGGAGGCCGACGCTGTCCCGGTCGGGCTCTGGCACGGAGGTCAAGAAACCTGCACGCGTCGCCAGGGCCTTGGCGTAGACGAGTGATAATCCCTCCTTCTGATCCGCAACGGTGAGCAGCGTCTCCATCATACGATCGCTCCGACGAACTTTCGGCGCCTCGCAGCCGTGTTTCCCCTGACGCCTCCTCGAACGTCGGCACCTCCCCCTGGTCGGTGCGGGATTCGACGTACCGACCAGATCTCGCGTCTTCGTCCGCGCTCAAGCGCTACTGCCGCTGTGCGACATCCGGGTTGGCGTGGGATTCTGATTTTGACCGCCGGGCCGTTCGACGGCCTTCCCTCGCACCATGATCACGTCGTCCGACTTCACCGGATCGTCCCTCGCCGACCGCACGCGAGATCAGCCGCCCGTCGACCATGCGCTGAGTCTGCAACTCGTCAGGGGAGCCGCCGTCGGCGTACCCGCTGGCGGCGGCGACGGCCTGGCCGACCGCCATGCCCGCCGACCAGTCGTAGCGGCCGGGTGACTCGACCAGTCCGAAGATGCTGAACGTCGATTCCGGTGCGGTTTCGGGCGTGGATCCCGCCTGGAGCTCGGTCCCGCTTGGCGGGTATCGAGCGGATGCGTCCGGCAGGGCCCCGAGCAGGAGGGTGGCGCCCATGACGATGGACGCCACTCCGGGTCGCGCGACCGCGCCGCGCATCTTAATTCTCTCCGCCCCCAGGGCTACGGCAGGGCCAGGGTTACGACGGTGTTGGTCGCGACGACGGTCACGTACTGCTTGCCGTCGATCTCGTAGGTCATCGGGCTCGCCCGGATCGGCCGCGGCGCGTCGTAGCGGAGCAGGATCGCGCCGCTGGCCGCGTCGAGGGCGTAGAACCCGCCGTCCTCGACCCCCTGGAAGACGAGGTTGCCGGCCGTCACCACGTTGCCGCTGGCCCCGATGGAGCTCAGCGCGGGCAGAATTGCCTGCCACGCCTGCTCGCCGGTGGCCGGGTCGTAGGCGGAGACGGTGACCTCGGGTGGGAACGCCTCGCTGAGGCGGTCGAGGCTCGAGAGACTCTCGGTATGCCCGCGCGAGTCCGGTCCCGGCTCGAGGGTGTCGCCGACGGGGTTGACGACCAGCGCGATCGCCCCGTTCTTGCCGGTGACGTAGACGAGACCGGTGGCGGGGCTGAACGACGGGGCCCCGAAGCTCGACCCGCCGTGGGGGACGATCACTTCCCGGCTGATCCAGTAGGGGCTGTAGAGCTGGCTCGACCGCGCCGCCAGCTCGGGGTCGTCGACCTCGACGAAGGTGGCGCAGAGCGGGGTCATCGGCACCCCGGCCGCGTTGTAGGGAATCGGCTGCGTGGGCCAGACCTGCTCGTCGGGGACGTCGGTCTCCGTCGGCACCACCGTCTCCACCATCGGGTGCAGGGGCTCGCCGGTCTCCCGGTCCCACATGTAGAAGAGACAGTTCTTGCCGGCTGCGGCCACCCCCCTGATGGTCGCGCCGCCGTCGCCGGGCACGTCGAAGAGCACCGGTCCCGTCACGTGGTCCCAGTCCCAGAGGTCGTGGTGCACGGCCTGGTAGTACCAGCGCAGGGCCCCCGTCTCGAGGTCGAGGGCGACGGTGCTGTTGCTGAAGAGGTTGATGCCGGCCCGCGCCGACCCGTCGTAGTCGGGAGACGGGTTGCCGGCGTTGACGTAGACCATGCCGAGGTCCGGGTCGATCGCGGGCTGGGTCCAGATGCCCCCGCCGGCCCGCGCGCCGTAGCCCCAGGTGTCCCGCGCGATCTCCCAGCCCTCGTCCTGCGGGCCCTGCGGAATCGTGTTGAACACCCACCGGATGGCCCCGGTGCCGGCGTCGGTGGCGATCACCAGCCCGCCCGGAATGTGTCCCTCGGACAGCGCCGCAGCCACGTACAGCGTGCCGTCGTGGTGGGCGGGCGGGGTGGTGATGCGGTAGCCGATCTGGACCGGGTCGAGGGTCGGCGGATAGTCGTCGGGGTACTTCATCTGCAGCGCGTTGCTGACGACCGGCAGCACGCCCCCGTTGCCGAACGTCTCCACCGCGTCGCCGGTGCCGGCGTCCCGCGCGTACAGGTCGGCGCCGCGATAGGCGTAGATGTTGCCGCCTGCGAACGTGGGACCGCGCACCGGGCTGCCGCCCGGGGACCCCGCGTCGAGCGGCGCCGTCCACAGCTCGGCCCCGGTCGCCGCGTCGAGGGCGAACAGCGTCGAGCGCGAGTGCAGGTACATCACCCCGTCGACGACGAGGGGCGTGGCCTGGGTGATGTTGTCGGTCGGTCCGACCACGTAGGACCACCGCTCGACGAGCCGGCCGACGTTCCCGGCGTCGATCTCGTCCAGCGGGGCGAACCGGTTGTTGTCGAGGTTGAGGTTCTGGCTGGTCCAGTCGGTGGACGGCGCCTGCGCGAGCGCGGGCGCCCCGGCCGCAGCCAGGCCGAGCGCGAGCAGCGCGGCGAGCGCCGCCCGTCCGGCAGTCCGGAAATCGCCGACTGGCGGCTTCGATTGCCGCCCGACCAATCCTGCAGAAATCCGCGCCGTTCCACGGCGCAGACTCCCGGTTCGGGGTGCCTGCTTGTTGCGCATTGTCACTGCTCCGTGGGGTCGGCTTCCTGCGCCCGGGCCCCGCTCAGCGAGTTGGGCACGGCCCAGTTGCCTTCGTGGCAGGCGTACTCGAACTGCTGGTAGGCGTTGTCGCGCTTGTACGGGAACGCGACGGTCCACGGCTCGGCATAGGTCTCGGGGTCGTCGACGGTGAGCTCGTAGTTGAGGGTGTTCTCGTCGGCGAAGGTGAAGCGCTCGACCATGCGCCGGCCCTCGTGCTGCGGCGCGCGCGATCCGGGCGCCCGCATGTTGCCGACCGCCTTGAAGTTGGTCGATTCCACGACCAGGGTGTTGCCCTCCCAGCGGCCGCGGGGATTGCCCTCCCACTGGGTGATGTTCGCGTGGACGTGGGAGCCCCCGTCGATGGGGATGATGCGGGCGTTGTGAATCATCTCGCTGTGGATGAGGATGTGGTCCTCGGTCTGCACGAACAGCTTGCCGTTGTTGTAGGCGGTCGGCATCATCATGCCGAAGACCCCCCGCGACAGGCAGCGGTCGCCCGACTCCATGTTCGCGGCCTGATCGTGCAGGTGATCGCGGTAGTACTGCACGCTCTCCCGCCCCTTCGGGGTCAGGTCCGGGACCTGGCCGTCCGGGGGATGGACGACGAGGGCCGGGGCTTCGCCCGCCACCGGCTCCTTCCAGAACCAGTCGAACCAGTAGTTCGCGTAGGCGCCGACCCCGCGGCTGCTCTCGTGGCCCTCCCACTGCACCGCCTTCGCCCGGTCCGACCGCGCGGTGAACAGCTCGAGGCGCTCCTCCGCCGTCAGCGTCCGGCCCGCCAGATCCGCCGGCAGCTCCAGCGGCACGTGCGACGAGCCTACGTTGTTCCACATGCCGTTGATGTCCGGCTGCCCGTTCGCGAGCCGCGGGGGCTCCCAGGCCTGTCCGGACGAGAGGGCGGGCGCGCCGATCAGCACCGCGAGGGCAACGAGCGAGACGCAAGAGAGAAGTTTCATCTGGGCCTTCCTTTCCAAGTCGCCTCATTGTACGGCAAACCGGCAGTACTGACGGCCCGGGGAACCGAGCGTCGTGGCCCGCCAGCCGGATCGTCCTCGGAACGCGATGCGCTCGACGCCGCCTGGCGGCGCCGGCGAGAGCGCATGGCGTTCGAACCATCTATATGCACGACCGGGACTTCAGGAGGTTCCCGTTCCTGGAGGTGGTCGATCCGGTGGCGTGAGTCCGCGTGCCCCTGAGCGCCGGCGCCGGTCCCCGTGCGGGGGTCAGTCGTCGGCCGGCGGATCGCGAGCCGCGGTGGGGAACGGCGCGGCCGGCGGCGCCTCCGGAGCCCCGGCGGGCTGGTCGTTCTGCCGCTGATAGAGGTACGAGGCGGCCAGCAGCAGCAGACCGAGGACCACGCTGCTGGCGATGCGGTAGATCGAGTCGAGCTGCGAGAAGTCGACGAGGAACACCTTGAGCACGGTGGCGCCGAAGATCACGATCGCGAGATAGCGGGCGGGGGCGTAGTGCCGCCGGATGCCCGCGGCGGTCAGCGCGGCGGCGTACGCGGCCCAGGTCGCCGACAGCATCATCTGCTTGGCCAGCTCCGCGTTCTCCGCGAATTCCCCCACGCCCCGCCGGAGCTCCCAGAAGGCGCTGATCTCCATCGACAGCGTGAACAGCAGCAGTGCGTTCGCGGCCACCACCGCAGTGGCGAGCGCCGGCTCGCGGTAGGGGACATCCCGGCCGTCGACCCGCCGGTGGAGCCAGGCGACGAGCGCCAGCACGCCGACGACGAACAGGCCGAGGAGGGCGCGCCGATTGAGGAAGGCGGCCTGGACGGCGGGCAGCGGCGCCGCGTTCGCCGCGAACGTCTGCAGCGTCGCCACCGCGAGCAGTCCGGCGCCGACGGCGCGGATCCACGTGCGCCGCTCGCGGATGCCCACCCAGGCCAGACCCGCCGCCTCGGCCGCGCACGCCAGCGCGCCCCAGAAGCCGTCGAGCTGCAGGGCGACCGCCGCCACCGCGAGAGCCGCGGCCAGCGCCAGCACGTGCATCGCGGCGCGCGGGTCGATCCGCCGCATCGCCGCGGCCAGCGCCCAATGGGCCGCCGCCAGGAGAACCGTCACCAGCCCGGTCGCGGCGGGATAGTGCGGCTCGAGGAGCGCCTGCAGCCCGAACGCCAGACCGAACCCGTTGAGCGGTACGAGGAGGACGTCGGCGGCATGCAGCGGTCCGCCCTCTCGCCGCAGCAACTCGATCTGGGCGGCGATGTGCAGGCTCGCGACGGCTATCCACGTCACGGCGGCGGGAACCAGCCACGAGCCGTCCTGGTCGGCGCCTCCCCAGCCCAGCAGCGGCCAGGCCACCGCCACCCACAGCCCGACCCGGACCCACATCGCTCCCCAGCGCGCGGCGAGGGCGACGCCGGCTCCGGTGACCGCGATCAGATAGACCAGGAACGCGAGCCAGTGGTCGCCGAGGAGGGTGAGCGACGCGGCGTGATACCAGAGCGGCGTGGTCGACAGCGCCCACCGCATCGCGCCGGCATACGGGGCGGTCGACGCGCGCGACCGATACAGCACCCAGAGGAACAGCCCGGCGTACAGCGTGAAGAACAGCTCCGTCTGCAGATAGGCGTCGGGCCGGTAGAAGCGGATGTGCCACAGCCAGGTCGTCAGCCCGGTGAGCACGAAGGCGGCGAGGTTCAGGGCGGGCCAGTCCCGCCGGTGCGCCAGATAGACGACGGCGCCGATCAGCAGGGCGGTATAGGCGAACAGGACGACCTGCGCGTTGGCGCCGCTGCCGACGATGAAGGGGGTGGCGAATCCGCCGCCGATCGCCATCATGCCGAGGGGCTGGGCGCGCAGCCGGTCCGCCTGGAACGCCGCGAATGCGGTCACCGCGGTGAGCATCGCGAACCCGGTGGCGGCGCCCACGAGGTAGTACAGGTTCAGGGCCGCGTAGACGGCCAGATACCAGGTCGCCACGCCGCCGCCCACGACCGTCGTGCCGAACCGCGCGTGGCCGCGGGCCGCGAACCGCCGGCCCGCCAGCATCAGCAATCCGCCGGCGAGCACCCCGATGCCGACCCGCATCGGCTCGGTGATCCACTGGTTGACGAAGGCGTAGCGGATGAACAGGCCCACGCCGATGACCAGGATCGCCACGCCGGCGTAGAGCATCCAGCGGGTCCCGATACGGGTCTCGAGAAGCACCGGCGCCGGCCCGATCTCCGCCGATGCGGCGGCCGGCGCCCCCGCTGGCGGAGGCGGCGCCGCGGGATCCGATGCAGGGGGTGGCGGGAGCGGCGCCGGTGACGCCTGTGCCCCGGCGGTGAAGGCGGGTTGCCCGTGGGTTTCCCGCGCTGGCGCCGGCGGCGGCGTTTCTCCCTGCATCCAGCGCTCGAGACGTTCGAGGCGGCGCTCGATCGCCAGGACCCGCGCGCGTACCGCCGACGCGTACAGGAAGGCCACGAGCGGCAGGATGAGGGTCAGAACGAACCCCACGGCGGTGGCGAGCAGGACCTCGATCATGGGCATTGTGGGGGCGCTGCCGGCCGCCTCGGTCTAGCCGGCGAGCCGCCCCAGGGCTTCCGCCGAGGCCGATTCCGGCCACACTGGCGCCGGCGCCGCGACGTATCCGGCGTGGGCCAACTGGCTCTGGAAATAGGAGACTTCCGTGGCGTAGAAGAGCAGCTTGCTCGCCAGACGCGCCACGATGTAGACCTGACCGACGATGAACGCCCACCACATCGACGTCCCGGTCGAGACCGGATCCGGCGCCGCAAGGGCGTAGGCGGCGACGACCGCGGCCAGCACCAGTCCGTTGGCCGCATAGAGCCCCAGGCAGGCCGCCGGACGCCGCCGCACGAAACGCCAGCCCGCGAGCAGCGCCCCGAGCATGCTGCGGCGATCCTCGACCACGGCCCGCACCCGCGCGTAGTCGAACACGAGGCCGACCAGCGCCAGCAGCAGTCCGAACCCCAGATAGCCGAGCAGCCCGGTCGAGGGCGTGGAGCCGTCGAGCGGGGGCGCGCCGACGACCCAGCGGTGGACGGTGCGGAAGAGCATCCAGTACACGAGACCGGCGACGAGCGCCAGACGCAGCAGGCGCGACCCGTAGACGCCGCAGGCGGCGAAGAACCCGGCGCTGCGGGTCGGACGGTTCCGGGCATAGCGGTCGATCACGCCGCCCGAGAGGAGGGTCCACGCCACGAGGTAGGAAACGACGATCGCGGCGAGGGCCGGGTGGGGGCCTTCGCGGTCGAGCAGCGCCCGCAGGTTGGCGAGGGTGGCGTCCGCCCCGGCCGCCGCGGTCGCGCACGGCCGGCCGTCGACCGCGGGTCCGCCGGTCGCGTGTCGCCACCAGTGCAGGGGAATGCAGTCCGTCTCAGAACCGGTTCCCGGGCGTTCGTGCAGGGCCGCCTGCAGTCCGTCCTTGAGCAGCAGCCCCGGCGGCAGGGCCACCGCCACCGTCAGGAACGCGGCCCCGGCCAGAATCATCGGGGCCCGCATCACCCGCTGCAGCCCGTCGCCCAGCGGCGCGAGGAACGGCATCACACCAGGAAGCCGCAGGTGAGCAGGTAGTCCTGCAGCCAGACCGTCCAGCGCAGCATCCAGTGCGACGCCGCCGCGCTGGCGGGGGGCGTCGCGGCCGAGCGGTTGTCGGAGGGTTCGACGCCGGCGGGCGGCGCCGCCGACACGCCCGGCCGCCCGCGGGTCAGCCTCTCCCCGGGCCGGGAGAGGCCGTCCTCGCCGCGTGCGCCCGCGGGGTCCCGCCACCGGTACTCCGCCGCCCCGGTGTTGGCCGGCTCGGGAGGCACGGGGAGGGCGCGGACCGCGCTCAGCCCGGCGCAGCCGAGCGCAAGACCGCCGACGATGCACCATCTGCGGACGTGCCTGACCATGACCGCTACAGTATCACCCTGCCGCGCGTTCATCTCTTGCCTGCAGGCAGTGGACCGGGCACGCCGGTGACGGGGGGCGTCCGACCGCTTTCGGCCGCTACGGCGGCGCCGGGTGTCGCGAAGTTGCTCCCGGGCCGGATAAAAAAAGGGGCGCTCCTTTCGGGAGCGCCCCTTCGACGAGTTCGGCTGCGCGCCGGCCGTGCGCCTACCGATAGTCGTCCCGCACGGGATGGAACACATCGATGATGCGGCACTCGGTGATCGCCCGGCCCGAGTGGGCCGCGTTGGGCGGGACGAACGCCACCATGCCCGGCCCGAGGCGCTGGGTCTTGTCCTCGATGGTCATCTCGAACTCCCCCTCGAGCACGTGCGAGACCTGCTCGTGGGGATGCGCGTGCTCGGGGAGCTCGGAGCCGGCGGCGATGGTCCAGCTGACCGAGGTCATCGTGACCCCGGTCGCGAACCGGCCCACGAAGCCCGCCATCGGCTCCTTGCGCACCATGTCGGTGGTCGCGAGAAAGGCCACGACTAATTCCTCAGACCGAACGTGAACAGGACGTTGCCGGCCGCGATCGTCACGTACTGCTGGCCGTCGACGGCATAGGTGATGGGCGCGGAGTGGACGCGCTGGCCCACGTTCATGTACCACAGCTGGTCGCCGCTGACCGCGTCGAGGGCATAGAAGTAGCCGTCGACGCTGCCGCTGAACACGAGATCGCCGGCGGTGGTCATGATGCCCGCCGTCGACCGCGGCTGGATCGCGTACTCCCACCGGATGTCGCCGGTTCGCGGGTCGATCGCGCGGATGGCGCTGTTGTAGTGGTCCGCCGGCAACGGCCGCTGTCCGCCGCCGCCCGTGAACTGGTCGCCCTCCACGTACTCCTCGTCGCGCTTGTAGAAGATATCCTCGCCGTCATAGGCCTGCACGTAGAAGAGCTGGGTGCGCGGGCTGTAGGCGGGAGAGAACCAGTTCGTGCCGCCGCCGACCGGCGGCGAGACGAGCGTCCCCTCGGGGGTGGGCGAGGTGTCGGGCACCCGGATCGGGCGGCCGTTCGAGTCCAGGCCCTCGGCCCAGGTCTGCTTGGCGTAGGGCTTCCCGATGAGGAACTCGCCGGTCACGCGATCGATGGTGTAGAAGAACGCGTTGCGGTTGGCCCACATCATCACCTTGCGCTCCTCGCCGTCCATCGTCAGGTCGGCGAGAATCGGCACCTGGATGGCGTCCCAGTCGTGCACGTCGTGCGGCGTGAACTGGAAGTACCATTCCAACTGGCCGCTGGTGCCGTTGATGGCCATGGCCGAGTCGGAGTAAAGGTTGTCGCCCAGCCGGACATCGCCGTTCCAGTCCGGTCCCGGGTTGCCGGTGCCCCAGTAGACGATGTCGAGGTCGGGGTCGTAGGCGCCGGTGATCCAGCTCGACGAGCCGCCGGTTCGCCACGAGTCGCCGGCCCACGACTGGTTGTCCGGATGGTCGGGGCCGGGAATCGTCCAGGCCCGCCAGATCTGCTCACCCGACGCCGCGTCGTACGAGTCGACGAAGCCGCGGATGCCGTACTCGCCGCCCGCGACGCCCGTCACCACCTGGTCCTTGACGATCAGCGGCGCGGCGGTCTTGCTGTAGCCGGCCCGGTGGTCGGCGGTCTCCGTGTCCCACACGAGGTTCCCCGAGCGGGCGTCGATGGCCACCAGGTGCGCGTCGAGGGTGCTCATGTAGAGCGTCTCGCCGAGAATGGCCACGCCGCGGTTGTTGCGGCCGCAGCAGATGCGCAGGTCGTCCGGCAGTGTGTGGTCGTAGCGCCAGTACTGGCGCCCGGTGGCGGCGTCCACGGCGACCACGTTGCTCGGCGCCTCGGTGATGAACATCACCCCGTCGACCACGAGGGGGACCGTCTCCGCCCGGTCGAGCTGCGGGATCTGGTAGGCCCACTTCAGCTCGAGCTCACCGACGTTGCGGTTGTGGACCTGATCGAGCCGGCTGTAGCGCTGGGCGTCGAGGGTGCCCGAGTACATCAGCCAGTTCTCGGGCTCGTCGGCCGCGTTCAACAGGCGCTCCCAGGTGACGGGCGACAGCGAAGGGGCGGGGCCGGTCTCCGACTCGGTCCCCTGACCGGCGGCCGGCAGCGCGATCGCCACGATCGCGAGGATGATGGCAAGCCGTTTCATGATTAGCTCTCCTCCCGTCGGAGCTGGTGCAGATAGGCGATCAGGTCGTCCACCTCGGCGTTGGTCAAGAGGGCGTTGACGCTGGGCATGATCGTGCTCGTGATGCGTTCGTGGGACCGTACGCTGCCCTTCGAGAACGACCAGAGATCCTCGTTCTCGTCCATCACCCGCATCGTGAACGTGTCCTCGCTCATGCGCAGGCCCTCGACGACCGAGCCGTCCTCGCGGGTGACCCGCAGGGTCCACCAGCGCGGCGCGACTTCCTCCTCCGGCGTTCGCAGGTCGCTGGCCAGCTCGTCCGGGTCGCGGCGGTCGCCGACCCGGCTCAGGTCGGGGCCCCGGCGCCCGCCGTCGCCGTTCACCATGTGACAGCTCGAGCAGTTGCCCTTGCCCGAGAAGACCCTCTGTCCGGCCGCGGCGTCGCCCGGCAGGTCGACGGTGCCGGTGTCGTTCAGCGAGTTCAGATAGCTGACCACCATCCAGACCGACTGGTCCGTGGCGGTGCGGCTGATGCCGATCATCTGGGTGTTGGGGATCCCTTCACGGACGATGCCGAACAGCCCCGTGTCGGTGCTGGCGCTGCTGAACCCGCTGGTCAGGGTCGGGCCCAGCTCGCCGCCGTTGGCGTCCCGGCCGTGGCAGCGGCTGCACTGCTGGCGGAACAGGCGCTCTCCCATTCGGACGTCGAGCGTCGTCGTGAACTGGTTCTCGGTGGTTTCCTGAGCGCGTGGGGTGGTCGGCGCCGTCACGAGGAAGACGGCGGCCAGCACCGCTGGCGCCGCAATCGCCCACAGGCTGCGCATTCGCATGATGCCCTCCGGGAAGTCGGTTGGTCTGGTGCGGTTCTGCCCGCACGTTTCGACACGAACTGCGATCACGAGGCGGCTTTGTCGGGCAATCGCCCCGGCTGCATGGAGCGTCCGGGTGGACGAACCATACCCCGGAGCGAGAACGTCCCGCCCGGGAAAACGGGGTTCCGAAACGGTTTCTGCCAACGCTGCCGTCCGAAACCCTGACAGTATCACGCAGGGCGCCGCCGGCGCCATGTTGCCCGGCTCTCCCCGACAGGCCGGGCGGTCGGGGGACATCCGGCGAGTCCTCCGTGGTTCGCGTCGAGGAGGTGGGAGATCACCGCGGGCCTGCGTCCGCCGCGGGCCCGGAGCGCTGGAACCGTTCCAGCAGGTCGGCATAGCGCCGGTCGGCCTCCGCCACGCGGGGCTCGAGGCGGGTGCGCTGCTGCCGCCACCGCTCGACCAGCGTCGTGGCGGTCTCCCAGGTCTCCAGGTCCTGCTGCGGATCGATCGGAGCGGACAGCAGCGCCTGGAGCTGCGCGCGGTGATGGGCAATCAGCTCCGGGACCGCCGCGCGCTTCCACGTCGGCTCGTCGCCGACCACCACGTATATCGGTGCGCTGTGCGCCACCGTCATGTCACGGGGCTCCTGCCGTTCTCCCCAGGCGCGAACCGCGATCCACACGCTGCTCTCCGCCGTCATCCGGCGGCTCAGCGCGACCGCGTCCGCCCCGTCGGCCGTCTCCGTCGCGGCGACGTCGCCGAGGACGACCAGCTCGAGGCGCTCGAGCCGGTCGAGCTCCGGGTTGAGCCGGGCCGAGGCCTCTATCGCCAGCGGCGCTCCGCGCGCGACGCGCAACTCCTCACCCATCTGCCGGCCGTTGACGGAGAGCTCCAGGAAGGGGCCGTTGCTGACGTAGGCGCGGCCCGCGCGGAACGCGGCGAACCACGCGTCCGCGGAGAACGGTCCGTCCAGCCTGACGTAGGTGCGCTCGACGCCGGGGAGGGTGGGCCCGAAGTACGGAAAGTCGGCGCCGGCGACCGGCAGCACGCGGTAGCCGAGATTCAGGAACGTGTACCAGATCTCGGTGTTCAGCCGCCCGCCCTGCAGCACCTCGATGAAATCGACCAGGCCGAACGGCACGTCGAGAGCCAGCCCCCGGCGGCCGTTGAACAGCTCGCCGAGGTGCGCGTACCCGGTCAGTCCGCCCTGCCCGCGCGTGTTCTCGAATATCTCGTGGTACTCGAAGAAGGCATCGGGCTCGTGCACCGGTTGCCGGATGTTCCAGTGCAAGGTGTGTCCCCGCTGCCCGGTCCTGGGATCCTCCTGCCCCGACACCAGCACCCGCCCGTCGCGCTCGAAGCGCCCCGCCCGGCCCCACGCCGGCTGCCGGAAGTGCGTGCCGGCGATGTTGCCCATCTCCAGGAGGTTGGCGACGTAGAGGTCCTCGGCGGCGATCTGACCCCAGACGGCGTCGTCGTCCGGCCGCTCGCGCATCAGGTGAACGTGCGAGTCGCCGGAGACCCACCCGCCAGCGGGCAAGTCGGCGTACCGCTGCAGCGGTACGCCGACCGGGGTGGTCTCGCCGGGGCGAATCTCGATCGTGCTCCGGTGCGATCGGTACTCGGGCCCGCGCGTGACCACGAGCTCGTAGGCGCCGGCCGGCAGGCGGGTCTCGTAGCTCCCGTCGACATAGAAGGCGAGCCGGTTGGCCGACGGCCAGAACGTGCGCGCGTTCACGCGCAGCAGGCGGATCTCGTCGGTGAACCGGTGGATGCTCAGCGCACGGTCGGACGGAAGAGGAGCGCGGCCCGTAGCGTCGTACAGACCGACCCGCGCCGGAACTTCCGGTCCGCCGTCGCCGTCGCGCACGTCGAGCACGAGGCGGCCGAATCGGGTGGGTGGCCGCGTCGCGCCGCTCCGCTCGACGGACACGTCGCACAGCGCGATGCCCTCCCGCGCGCTCACCGCGAGGTCGGTGCGCCGGACGCCGCGGCCCGCGAAACGGGCGCGGTCCAGGGTCAGGGTGGTGCTCGCGAAGACGGCGCCCGGCTCCGGGGCGAGCTCGTTCGTGACGCCGAAGCCCTCGCCGCCGTTCCGGTCCCACCCGACGACGAACGGCGTCGTCAGCCCGGTGGCGTAGGTCAACGTGAGCGCGACCGGCTCGTCGATGTCGAAGGCGTAGTCGTCGTCGACGTCGAGGGCGAAGAGCGCGCCGACGAGGCACGAGCGCCCCGCCACGTTCCTCACCTCCATCGTGCGTCGGGTGCCCGGGGTGCCCAGCTCGGATCGGCTTACCGCGAGCACCCGCGGAATGCGATCCCGCTGCCACGGCGCCACCTCGACATAACGCGCTTCGCTGCCGTGAGCCTCGACGGCCCTGTCGCCGGCGCCGAGCCAGACCGCCGCGGCCGACAGCAGCAGCGGCGCGAGCACCGTCCTCCGGAGGTCATCGAGCGTCATCTCAGCCTCCTCCCCGTCGAGCCGAGCCGGGGCGATCCCGCAGACTCCCGCCGCGCCTCAGGGCCCGGCCGGCTGCAGGGTCAGGCGGTGGGCGGCGTGCTCCTCGACCGCGCCGCGCGTGTAGAGCAACGGGAAGTACTCGCCGTTGCCGAGGTTGTCGGCGAGGTTGCCGTAGTAGGGGCTGCCGGGCTGGGCCGACTGCCCCGGGGCGTTGCTGGCCACCGACCGGTCGGGGTCGGCGAGGTCGATGATGCGGCGGAAGTTGGCGCCGGTGGCGTTGACGGCGCCGAAGCCGCCGGGGCGCTCGACCGCGGGCAGGTCGAACTCGGGGGCGAGCATGTGGGGCAGGGCGCTGGCGTGGACCCGGCCGTGCCGCCACTCCGCGCGGTCGGGGCCGAGCTCGGTGGTGAGCCGCTCGATCGCCGCCGTCAGGCCCTGCTCGATGAGCGCCTGCCGCTCGGCCGCCGGCGTCTCCTGATCCCGCGCCGCGGCGTCCACCTCCGCGTTCCAGCGCACGTAGAGGGCGCCGGCGGTGCTCTCGCGCGAGACGGTGGCGTCCCACTCGGCGATCAGCCCGCGCGCCCACTCGACGTCGGGGTCGTCGGACGTCCAGCCCTGGAACGCGGGGATGTCCCGCTCGGCCGCGAGGAGGCGCGCGTCGTGCTGGATCCGCTTGTGGTCGTCCACCGAGAGCGTCTCGCCGGCGCCGAGAATCTGGTGCAGGCGGGCGATGCGCGAGGTCTCGACCCCCCGCGACGAGTGGTAGAAGACGGGGCGGCCCTCGTAGTCCGGCGGGTGCACGTTGTTGTTGGCGGTGGCGACGTAGCCGCGCTCGGGGTTGAACTCGCGCGGCAGGTCCTCGCGGAACCCGCGCCACTCGTAGTCGCCGTTGCCGGGCACGGGCAGCCGCCCGTTCCAGCCGTCGCGGTCGGGTGTCAGCCCCGTCACCTGGAGGGCGATGTTGCCGTCGGCGTCGCCGCAGACGAGGCTGTGGGTCGGCACCAGCCAGTGCATCGCCCGGTCGAAGAAGTCGGCGCAGCTCTCCGCCTGGGCGAGCTGGAAGCTGCCCTTGTAAGCCGCGGTGCCGGGCTCCTGCACCACCGACCGCACCGCGTAGGCGACGCGGTTCTCGAGGTCCTCGTAGAAGACGGGGCCGTGCCGGCTGAACTTCAGCACGATCGGCTCGGGGTCGCGGCCCTTCACGGGAATCTCCTCCTCGATGATCCGCAGCGGCTCCCAGCCGTCCTGCCACCGCACCATGTCGGGCTCGTCGGGGTGCAGCTCTTCGACGTAGACGTCGACCATGTCGGTGCCGGCGAAGGTGAAGCCCCACGCCATGCTCGCGTTGCTCCCGGCGTCGACGCCCGCGAACGGCGGCTCGCCGCCCCCGATCACGTTCCAGCCGGGCGCCACCAGGTGCACGAAGTAGCGCAGGGCGGGCATCTCGATGCGCCGGTGGGGGTCGTTGGCGAGTATCGGGACCCCGGTCGGCGAGCGGGCGCCGGTCATCACCCAGTTGTTGCTGCCCTCGGTCGCGACGACGCCGGGCAGGACCCGCGACGCCCGCAGCTCCGGCGGGCTGACGAGGTCGCGGTACGGCTCGACGATCTCCACGGCGGGCAGGCGCCCCGCCACGAACGGATCGCCGTCGCCGGCCCGCATCGCGTCGAGGATCTCCTCGGTGATGATTGAGACGTCGAGCCCGTCGGGCACCACGAGGTCGTCCCATGGGTCGGGAGCGGCGCGCCGGTTCGCCTCGTCGACCCCGTAGCGGGCGACGTTCAGGGCGAGCTGCATCTCGTGGAGGGCGTGCCCCCGCACGCTCGGCACCCCCAGCGCGGCCCACCGCAGCACCGCCGTCTCCGCCGTCCACGGCTCCGGCACGACGCCGGTGAGCTGGAACTCCAACGGGAGGTTGTCGCGGTTCTGCTCGATGTACGCGTTCACCCCGTTGGCGTGCGCGGTGAACAGGCGGTGGGCGTCGGGGTGGTAGCTGGTCCACTCGGTCTCGTCCCACGGCCCCCGGAACATCGTCAGCCGGGTGCGCCGGTCGTAGTCGAGGGCCTCGGGCCCGAAGACCTCGGCCAGCCGCCCCTCGTGCCAGCGGCGCCAAACCTCCATCTGCCACAGCCGGTCCTGCGCCATGACGTAGCCCTGCGCGAAGAACAGGTCGTCGTCGTTCTCGGCGTAGATGTGGGGGACGCCCCATTCGTCGCGAATCACCTCGACCGGCGCCTTCAGCCCCGGCGCCGACAGCTCCCCGTCGATGGTTGCGAGCGAGCGGCTCGCCAGCGCCTCGAGCGTCTGCGGTTCCCCGGGGCCGGCGCAGCCCGCCGCCGTTGCCGCCAGCACCAGGAGCGCCAGCCCCGAGATGCGTCCGAGCACGGAAACGAAGCAGCCCGACGTCCGTCTGACAGAGGTTCGCATCAGCGTTCTCCTCGATGGCCCTGCTTCCCGGATTCCTCCACCGGCGCCGGCGATCCTCGCGCGAGGATCCTCCGCGCTGCCGGTCATCGGAACAGCCCCCGGAGCAACTGCAGCCCGATCAGCAGGACCATCGGCGAAAAGTCGAGCCCGCCCATCGGCGGCAGGGCCCGCCGGATGGGATCGAGCACGGGCTCGGTCATCGTGTGCGCGAAGCGGGCGACGGGATTCGCGGGGGGCACCTGTATCCAGGACATGACCACCGCGACGAGCACGATGAGGGAATAGAGGTCGAGAAGCCGAGCCAGCATGAATCACCCCTCTCCGGCGGTGCGGACGGTTTCGTAGGTCGGGACCCCGTGCTCGTCGAACCACCGGAAGGCGGCGGCCGGCGCGTCGCCAGGGGTCACCGTCACCTCCAGGAAGCCGCCGGTGGGCTCGGAGGACGAGAACGGTTGCACGATCAGGCCGTCGGGATCGTTCGATCCGGGGTCGCCCGGCGCCCGGCCCAGACGCGCGTTGGCGTCGACGAGGGCGCCGGTCGAGAACTCCTCGAATCCCCGCGGGTGGATCGAGTGGTACTGCCAGTGCCGGTCTCCGCTGACGATGTAGAAGTGGTCGTCCAGGAAGCCGTTCTCTTCCAGCCAGTCGAAGAACCGGTCGCGCTCGTGCTGGAACCCCATGGGGTTCGAGTGGTTGTCGCGCTTGAAGGGGTCGTGCCCCTCTGCCTGCCTGCCGGCCTGGTCGGCGTCGTCGGGTCCGATCATCGGCGTCGGCGAGATCAGGATCTTGAAGGTGGCGTCGCTCGCGAGCAGCGTTTCCTGCAGCCACGCCAGCTGCTCGGCTCCCCACAGGGTCTTGTCGGGCCCCGGCTCGGCCATGTTCGGGCTGCGGTAGTCGCGCCCCTCGGTCAGCCAGATCTGCACGTCGCGCGAGACGCGGTGCGTCCGGTAGGTCAATGGGTCGGGGTCGTTCGGGTCGACCACCGGCACCTGCTCGAGGAACGTGGCCTTGCCCAGCGCGGGCGAGGGGTCGGGCTCGAGGTCGACGGTGTTGTCGGTGTCGTTGTAGCGGTAGTCGTGGTCGTCCTTCTCCCAGTAGGTGGCGACCGACGCGAAGAGGTCGATGAACCGCGGCTGCACGAACTGTTCGTGCCACTTCTTGCGCAGGAACGACTGCGTCCGCTCGAACTCGCCGAATGGGGCGTCGTAGTAGACGTTGTCGCCGGTGCCGACGAAGAACGCCGGCTCGAGGGCGAGGATCGCGGTGAGCCCGGGGTAGCCCAGCGGCCGGTCCTCGGGCGATCCGGCGCGCGCGCCGTCGCCGTGGAAGAGCGCGTAGTTCATGCCGGTGACCACCACGAAGCTCACCTCCTCCGCCGCATCCGCGCCGGGCAGGGTGCGGAACGAGCGGGTCGGACCCCGCCGGGTGTTGTCGGCGGTGGGGCCGTACTCGAGGCGGTAGAAGTAGCGGGTGCCCGCGCTCAGTCCGTCGACGGCGGTCTTCACGATGTAGTCCCGCTCGGGCACCGCGTCGAGCCACGCCGTCGCAGTCGGGTCGGTGAAATCGTCAGAGAGGGCCAGCTCGAACCGCGCCGTCCCCGGCGCCCCCGGCACGTCGCCGTCGATCAGGCCGTCCTCGGTGGTCAGCCGCGACTGCAGGATGACGCTGTCCGCGGTCACCTCGCCGGCCATCTCGCCCTGGCCGTTCGTGATGGTGATGGGGTCGGGGGCCGGACCGCCGCAACCGGCCAGCACCGCCAGACCGATCAGCAGCGCCGCTGTCTTCGTCATCGTCGTTCCTCCCGGGCCGCCGCCGGAGCGTCGTATGGTGTGCGCCGGCCGTACCGTTCCCGTGCTCTCCGCATCTCAGACCAGCATCCTACACGCAGCGGTCGCCGGATGCCATGCGGGTCGGCTCTCGACCAGGGAGTCCGTGGCGAAAGGCCCCGCTGCATTGACCGGCGATGCATCCTGCCTGACTGCGTTGTCTTGCGCAGACTCGCGCTGTGCTCCGCGGTCAGGATGTCCAGTATGCTCCCTCGTCACGTCTTGTCGCACGGGCGTCCTGCCGCCCGCTGGCGTCCCCGCCGGTCTCCGTGCAACACGGGGTTTCACCACGGGCTCCTGGAGCGTCCCGAGCCGCGGAGAGGAGCCTGCCGCGTCGCCGCCCGCGCTCAGAACGGCAGCCGGTCGATGCGGTAGCCGAGGTGCCAGGCGATGTAGTCGTGGCTGAAGTCCTTGCCCCGGCTCATGAACCGGAAGCTCACGTCGGTGAACCAGCGCTCGGCGAAGCGCAGGACGGTCCCGACCCGATAGTACGGGGCCGGCCGCTCGTCGGACCGCGTCCGGGCGAGATGCGTCCCGAAGTGCAGGTAGATGGAGATCGGCCCGGCGATCTGCTCGTACCCCGTGTAGACGCCGACGCTGCCGCCGCCGGCGAGATCGGTATCGGGATCCCGCGCGGTGCCGCGCGGTCGGGCGGTTTCCAGGGACCCTTCCAGGCCGCCGCCGACCTGGCCGATGCGATAGAACCGGCGCCAGACCGACCCCTTGATCGCGGCGATCTGAATGGACCCGCGGGGGCCGAACCGGTCCCCGCGCCAGAAGAACCCGACCCCCCGCACCGCGAGCCCGCCGTCGAGACGCGTCTCCCAGCGGTCGATGAACGGCGGCCTCGGCTCGCGCCGCGGCGGGGGCCCGCGCACGCCCAGGCTGCGCTGGATGGCGACGCGCGGGGCGGTCACCGTCAGCCCTCGGTTCGGACTGCCGACCCCGCCGTTCGAGAAGTGATTGAGCGAGAATCCGGCGAGGAGGTCGAGGCGGTCTGTGAGGCGCCGCCGGCCCAGGAAGCCCAGGTCGATATAGCTGGTGAGGCGGGTGGTCGGGTGCCGCTCGAACGGGAACGCCTCGAACGCCGGCGTGTTCCAGCCGCGCGCCACGCCCATGCCGACGCTCGCGAGGACGTCGACGGTGGCGATGGGCGGCACGATCGGGGTCTGGATGAACCCGTACACCGACACCGGCCGCCCCCGGTCCGTCGGCGCGCCGCCGAAGTCCACGAACTGGACGCCCACGCCGTACGACGGGAAACGGTAGGTGTGGTGCCACACCGCCGACCCGTCCGTGTATCTCACGAGCTCGACGCGATAGGAACGGAAGGAGTTTCGCGGCAGCGGATGCGCCCTGCCGACGACGCCGCCCTGGTAGTCGAAGCGCAGGGACCAGTCCGCGGGCGTCTCCAGCCGGAGCTTGCGCCGCGCCACGCGGAACGCCTGCGGGAGGAACCAGTCCGCGTCCGTCTCCGGGCTGGATTCCTCGATGGTTGCGGGACCCCCGGCGTCGTCCTGCGGCTGCGCGGCCGTTTCCTCGATGATTGCAGGATCCTCGGCGCCGGCGTCGTCCTGCGGCTGCGCGGCCGTTTCCTCGATGGTTGCGAGCTCCCCGGCGCCGGCGTCATCCTGCGGCTGTGCGGCCGTTTTCTCGGTGGTTGCGGGCTCCCCGGCGCTGGCGTCGCCCGGCGGCTGTGCGGCCGTTTCCCCGATGGTCGCGGGAGCTCCGACGCCGGTGTCGTCCGGCTGCTGCGCGGACACGCAGACCACCGGCACGGGGCACAACATAAGCCCGATGAGCGTCAGGAGACGGTAGCGCACGCAAACGTCAACCGGGGAAATCGTCGCCTGACGGCTCCGCCCAACCAACCCTCCAAGGGCCGTTCTACGGCGCCGGCTCCTGCGGCAGCGTCAGGGCGATGAGCTCCGAGTCGGTGCCCCCGCTGCCCGTCGCCACCACGAGATACTGCCGGCCCTGGTGGCGGTAGGTCACCGGGTTGCCGCCGGGCACCCCCGGCAGGTCGACCGAGCCGAGATGCTCGCCGGTGGCCTTGTCGTAGGCGCTGATGGTGCGCGAGCCGGCCGCCACGTCCTCGTAGCCCCGGCCGCCGTGGTTCATGATGAGCAGCGACGCGGTCACCAGGGGGCCCGAGCTGGTGCTGCCGCCCCCGCCGAGGGGCGGCAGGTCGAGATGCGCGAGGGCGGGATGGTTCCGCGGGCCGTCCCCGTGGGGCTGCATCCAGGCCCGGTCGCCGGTGGTCAGGTCGAGCGCGGTCACCCGCTTGTAGGGCGGCTTGAACACCGGCAGCCCCTGCGGCCCCGGCAGCCCGACGCCCCACGGGTCGGTGAAGTAGCCCACCGTGGCCGGCGGATCGTACTTGACGACCTCGACGACGATCAGGGTGCTCGACGACGAAACGAACAGTTGGCCCGTCTCGACATCGACGGCCGCGCCCTGCCAGTTCGCACCCCCACCGGCCCCGGGGACCTGAATGGACGGGGTTTCCGTACCGCGCAGGACCGGGGGCGAGAAGATCGGGCCGAACTGCGCGCGCGTGCTCAACAACTCGAGCGCCTCGGCCTTCAGGGCCGGGGTGAAGTCGATGACGTCGTCGATGCCGATGCCCTGCCGGTCGAACGGCGGCGGCTTCGTGGGGAACGGCTGCGTCGGGGAGTACCACTCGCCCGGCACGTTGCCCTGGGGCACGGGGCGCTCCTCGATGGGCCAGATCGGCTCGCCGGTCACCCGATCGAAGACGTAGGTGAACGCCTGCTTGCTGACCTGGGCCAGCGCCTTGACCTCGCGGCCGTCGACGGTGATGTCGAGCAGGTTGGGGCCGGTGGGGAAGTCCCAGTCCCACAGCCCGTGGTGAATCGCCTGGAAGTGCCACTCGCGCCGGCCGGTCTCGATGTCGACGGCCACGATGCTCTCGGCGAACAGGTTGTTCCCCGGACGCATGCCGCCGTACCAGTCGTTCGACGGGGTGCCGGTGGGCAGATAGACGAGGCCGAGCTCCTCGTCCACCGCCATGTACGACCAGACGTTGCTGTGCCCGCTGTACCGCCACGACTCGTTCTGCCACGAATCGGCGCCGAACTCGTCGCCCTGCGGGATGGTGTGGAAGATCCACTTCATCTCGCCGGTGCGGGCGTCGTAGGCGCGCACGTCGCCCGGCGATGCCTCGCGCTCGGTGATGTAGGTGTCCTGGATGATGCTGCCGGTGATGATGGTGTCGCCGGCCACCGCGACCGGCGACGAGTAGGTCATCCGCGACGCGTCGATCTCCCGCGAGTAGCCCTGGGTGAGGTCGACGTACCCGTTCTCGCCGAAGCCCGGATAGAGGGCGCCGGTGCGGGCGTCGAGCGCTACCAGCTTCAGATCGTGGTTGGTCATGAAGATGCGCGCGTCCTCGCTCTCGCGGTCCTTCCAGTACGAGAGGCCCCGGTGGTGCCAGCCCATGTTGGGGGGGCGGTCCATGGTGTCGTAGATCCGGGGGTCGTAGATCCAGACCGTCTCGCCGGTGCCGGCGTCGAGGGCCGCCGCCTGCCCGAGGGCGGTGCTGACGTAGACCAGCCCGTCCGCCATCAGCGGCGACGACTTGAACGCGGCGGGGCGGATGCGGTCGTGCTCCTCGACGACGGCGCGGGACAGCGATGTCCAGCGCCAGGCGATCTCCAGGTCGGTGAAGTTCTCCGCGGTGATGTCGTCCAGCGGCGAGTACTTGGTGTTGGCGGCGTCCCGGCCGAAGTGGTGCCACTCGCCGTCGGGCACCCTCGACTGCGCGGCCGCGGACAAGGGGGTGAGCGCGACGGCGGCGGCCAGCACCGCGCACGGGACGAGAAGCCGAAGCCGGGTGCCGGTGTCCATCGAGCCTTCTCCTTGTGCTGAAAACCGTCGCTTCGCGGTTCCCCCGGACCGAGCGCGCGCAGACCCTGGCCCGGAAATCGCCGCCTGCGGCTCCGATTGCCGCCCAACCAAACCCTCCAGGAGTCCGCGCCGTTCCACGGCAGGGACTCCTAGTTCGCGCCGCGCAGGTCGAAGAGCGGCTCGGCCACCGTCATGCCCGCCCGGTGCGCCTCGGCCGCCGCGACCACCGCCGCGAGGGCCTCGGGACGCTCGGCCGCCACGTCGTAGCGTTCGCCCACGTCGGCTCCGAGGTCGAAGAGCAGGGGCGGGTCGTGGTCCGTCCGCTCCGGGGGGAGGCCGTAGCGGCCCGCGGTCGTGAAGTGCGCCTTGTAGGGTCCCAGCCGGAACGCGAACAGCTCGCCCATGCGGTAGTAGGCCATCGTGTCCCGCGGCTCCGGTCCCGTGCCCAGCAGCACCGGGCTCAGATCGACGCCGTCGATGGGACGGTCGGCCGGCAGCGCGCCGCCGCCGAGAGCGATCGCGGTGGTGAAGAGATCCATGGCCGAGCCGATGGCCTGCGTCACGCCGGGGGCTATCGTCCCCGGCCACCAGAACAGGCCGGGCACCCGCATGCCGCCCTCGAACGTCGTCCCCTTGCCGTGCCGGAGGGGGCCGGCCGAGCCGCCGTGGGTCTCGTAGCTGATCCAGGGGCCGTTGTCGCTCGTGAACACCACGAGGGTCCGCTCCGCGAGATCGAGGCGTTGGAGGGTCTCGAGCACCTGCCCGACCGCCCAGTCGATCTCCTCGATGACGTCGCCGTAGACGCCGGCGGTGCTCCGGCCCCGGAAGTCCTCGGACCGGAACAGGGGCATGTGGGGCATCGTGTGCGGCAGATACAGGAAGAACGGCCGGTCCCGGTGCGACTCGATGAACGACACCGCCTCCTCGGCGTACCGCCGGGTGACGGTGTGCTGGTCGGCGGGGCGCTCGATCTCCGTCTCGTCCCGCATGAGGGGGACGTGCCAGTAGTCGGTCCGCGGATCGAACATCGCGGCCCGGCGCTCGGGGCCCGCCGGCGCCTGCCAGTCCATGTCGTTCGAGTAGGGGATGCCGTACCACGAATCGAATCCGTGCCGCGTCGGCAGGTACTCGGGTCGATGGCCCAGATGCCACTTTCCGACGATGCCGGTGGCGTAGCCCGCGTCCCGCAGCGCCTCTGCCAGGGTGATCTCGTCGGCCGGCAGCCCCGCGTGCGAGTCGGGGAAGAAGACCCCCTGCCGCCGCCCGAACAAGCCGCTCCGCAGGTGGATGCGTCCCGTCAGCAGGGCGGCCCGGCTCGGGGAGCAGACCGGGGCCTGGCTGTAGAAGCTGGTCCACCGCTGTCCGTCCGCCGCCATGCGGTCGAGGTGCGGGGTGCGGATGTTCGGGTGGCCGTACGACCCCAGGTCGCCCCAGCCGAGATCGTCGGCGGTGATGATGACGATGTTGGGCGGCCGGTCGCCGCCCGGCTGGCCGGCGGACTCGCCGGCGAGGGGGGCGGCGCCGCGGCCCGACAGCGCCACCAGGGTCAGAACGCAGACCGCGGCCGGCGAGAGTCGCCAGCGAGGCAGAGCCATTTTCCTGCTTTCCGGCATCGGCGCATTATAGTACGGCATCCCGCGCGCCCGCGGGGGGAGTTTAGAGAGAGACGGTGACACCGGCCAGGGTTGAACTCCCTGGAAACGGCATCCCGCGCGCCCGCGGGGGGAGAAATCGCGCCGATCGCCGGACGTCCACGGCGTCCCGCGCCCGCGGGGGGGACGCTGCCACCGAACCGACCCCGGCTCCTGGCGAGTGGCATTCCGCGCACTCGTGGGGGAGAGTGGGCGGGGCGCCGGCCCGTACAGCCGACTTTGGCCGCCGGCTCCGGAGGGAGCGGGCCGCGCGAAACGAGGGGCTTCCGATGACGATGCTGACGAGACGGGAATGGCACAAGCTGATGGCGGCGGGGCTGCTGGCCGGGGCGGCCGGCCGGGCGCCGCGGGCGCGGGAGGGGCAGGCGGAATCCGGCGGCGAGTCGCGCATCCGGGGCGTGCTGATCGGGGTGCAGAGCTACAGCTTCCGCGACCGCGACCTGCAGGGCCTCATCGACGGGATGCGCGCGACCGGCATCACGAGCTGCGAGCTGTGGCAGGGGCACGTCGAGCCGCGCGAGCTGGGCGGCCGCGGCGCCCGGGAAGAGATGCGGCGCTGGCGGCTGACGGTTCCCCTCGACCACTTCCGGTCCATCCGGGAGCGCTTCGAGCAGGCCGGCCTGGCCCTGAGCTCCTACAACATCAGCTTCCAGGACCACTTCTCGGACGACGAGATCGACCGCGGCTTCGAGATGGCGGCGGCGCTGGGCGTGTCTGCGATCACCGCGTCGGCCCACGTGAACAGCGTCCCGCGCATCGCCCGCATGGCCGCCGCCCACGGCATCCCCGTGGCCATGCACAACCACTCGCGCGTCGACGCGAACGAGTTCTCCAGCCCCGCGCAGTTCGCGGCGGCGGTGGCCCAGGGCGACGGGCGGTCGATCTCGGTCAACCTCGACATCGGGCACTACGTCGCTGCCAACCACGACCCCGTCGCCTGGCTGCGCGACCACCACGAGCAGGTCACGACCCTCCACCTCAAGGACCGCCGGCGCGACCAGGGCCCCAACGTGTCCTGGGGCGAGGGCGACGCCCCCATCGCCGAGGTGCTCCACCTGGTGCGCGACGCGGGGTGGGACATCCCCTGCAACATCGAGTACGAGTACCGCGGCGCCGACACCGTCGAGGAAGTGCGCCGCTGCTTCGAGTACTGCCGGCGTGCGCTCGAGGCGTGAAAGTGCCCATGGCGCCCGCGGTCCGCGCGAAGCTCTCGGCGATGATGTTCCTGCAGTTCTTCGTGTGGGGCGCGTGGTCGGTTCCCCTCGGGACCTATCTGGGCGAGACGCTGCATTTTCCGGGGCAGCAGATCGGGCTGGTGTTCGGGACGACGGCGGTCGCCGCGATGATCTCGCCGTTCTTCGTGGGAATGGTCGCCGACCGCTACTTCGCGACCGAGAAGCTGCTGGCGGGGTTGCACGTCGCGGGCGGTGCGGTGCTGTTCCTGGCGTCGACCCGCACCGCGTTCCCTGCCGTGTACGGGGTGCTGCTGCTGTACGCGCTCTGCTACATGCCGACCCTGGCCCTGACCAACTCGCTGTCGTTCCGCCAGATGACCGAGCCGGCCCGCGAGTTCCCCCCGATCCGGGTGCTGGGCACCCTCGGCTGGATCGTGGCCGGCCTCGTGGTCGGGTTCCTGCGGCTCGAGGACACGGCGCGGCCGATGCAGATCGCGGCGGCGGCGTCGGTCGGCCTGGGGCTCTACTGCCTGCTGCTGCCGCACACGCCGCCCGGGAAGGCGGCGGCCCGGGTGACCGCGCGGGACGTCCTGGGGCTCGACGCCCTGCGCCTGCTCCGCGAGCCGGCGTTCGCGGTGTTCGTGGTCGGCTCGCTGCTGCTGTGCGTCCCGCTGCAGTTCTACTACGCGTTCGCCAACCCCTTCCTGAACGAGATCGGGGTGGTGAACGCGGCCGGCAAGATGACCCTCGGCCAGATGTCCGAGATCGGGTTCATGCTGGCGATGCCCTTCTTCTTCCGCCGGCTCGGGGTGAAGGGGATGCTGCTGATGGGCATGGCCGCGTGGGTCTCCCGCTACCTGCTGTTCGCGTGGGGCGACAACGGGGCCCTGGTGTGGATGCTCTACGGCGGCATCCTGCTGCACGGCATCTGCTACGACTTCTTCTTCGTGACGGGGCAGATCTACGTCGACGAGAAGGCCCCGCCGGACCTGCGGGCGGCGGCGCAGGGCCTCATCGCCTTCGTGACCCTCGGGGTCGGCATGTTCATCGGATCGTGGCTGTCCGGGCTCGTGGTCGATCTGTACGTGGAGGGCGCCGGTCACGCGTGGAACCGGATCTGGATCGTCCCGGCCGTCTGGGCGGCGGCGGTGCTGCTGCTGTTCGCGTTGTTCTTCCGGGACCGGCTCGCCGGGCCCGCCGCGGGGGCGGCTTCGAAGGCGGCCGCGTGACGCGGGCGCCGGCGAGGTTCGAGCCCGCGGACACGGTCGGGCGTCCGGGCGTCTCGCCGGATGCGTTGCGAACCGGCGGGAGGCGCCGCGGGCCGGTGTCAAGACGGAGCGGCCGGCGCCGGATGCGAGGACAGTAGCGAGGACAGGCAGACAGAATGCAGGATACGACGCGGCTCTTTCCGTTTCTGCGGTACGAGGACGCCCCCGCGGCGTTCGAGTGGCTCCATCAGGCGTTCGGGTTCGAGAAGCAGATGCTCGTGCCGGGGCCGAAGGGGACCATCGCGCACGCGCAGCTTCGCTACGGCGCCAGCGTCCTCATGATCGGGACGGCGGAGGACGACTTCATGAACATGAAGACCCCCAAGGCGGCGGGCGGCACCACGCAGGGGATCTACGTGCACGTGGACGACATCGACGCGCACCACGACCGGGCGAAGGCGGCCGGCGCGGAGATCATCATGGAGCTTGAGGACACCCAGTACGGCTCGCGCGAGTACGCGGCGCGGGACCCCGAGGGGCATCTGTGGAGCTTCGGGACCTACGGGCCCGAGACGGGCGTTGCGCAGGACGGCGCGCCGGGCGATGCCGGGGCCGGTTCGTCCGACGAGGAAGGAGCGGCCAGTTGACACCGTCCACGATTCTGCGGGATACGGCGTGCGCGTTCATCGGGGCGGGGGCGATGGGCGAGGCGATGATCGGCGGCCTCCTGCACCACGACCTCGTCGCCCCGGAGGCAGTGACCGCGTCGGACCCGAACGAGGGCCGGCTGAGCGCGGTGGGGGAGCGGTTCCGGATACGCACCACCGGAGACAACCGGGACGCCGCCCGGAACGCGGACCTCGTGGTACTGTCGGTCAAGCCGCAGGTGCTGTCCGCGGTCTGCGACGACCTGCGCGGGACGCTCCGGCCGGAGGCCCTGGTCATCTCGATCGTGGCCGGGGCCCGCATCGGGACCATCGCCGACGGCCTGGGAAACGACGCGATCGTGCGGACCATGCCCAACACCCCGGCCCAGGTCGGCGAGGGCATGACCGTGTGGACCGCGACCGAGGCGGTGTCGGCCGCGCAGCGCGAGCAGACCGGGGCTCTCCTCGGCGCGCTGGGGAAGCACCTGTACGTGAGCGACGAGGAGTTTCTCGACAAGGCCACCGCGGTCAGCGGCAGCGGCCCCGCCTACGTCTTCCTGTTGATCGAGGCGTTGATCGATGCCGCCGTCCACCTCGGCTGGTCGCGTTCCGCGGCCCACGAGATGGTCATCCAGACGGTGCTCGGCGCCGCCGTCTACGCGCGGGAGACGGGGCTCCACCCGGCCGAGCTGCGGAACCGGGTGACGTCGCCCGGGGGGACGACCGCGGACGCGATCTACCAGCTGGAGGAGGGCGGCTTCCGCACCGTGCTGTCCAAGGCGGTCTCGGCCGCCCACCGCCGCAGCGTGGAGCTGGGAGGCGGCTGATGCCCGGTTACTTCTTCTTGCCGACGAGGACGAAGATCATCACGATGTGAAGCAGGAACGCCCCGGCGGCGGTGAGCAGGAACAACACGATCGGATTCATTGACGGACCCTCCCGAATCCGGCGGCATGAACGCCGGAGCTTGCGTAGTGAGACGGACGGACAATCTCTCGCCGGCCGCGAAGACGGGCCTTCACCCCCTGCGGTCGAGGACCGGATCGCTCCAGTACGCGCATTGTATCCGGTCGGGGGCGTGAAGCGGCCCAGGATTTCGCGAGACTGCTGATTCTGCGCGGATTCGTCCGGGGAACTTCAGCCGGCCCGGAGTCCCAGCACCTGGCCCGGCAATCGTCGTCGCCGCTCCGCGTGCCGGGCAGGCAACCCTCCAGGAGTCCCGCGGCGTTCTACGGCGCAGACTCCTAGCGTACGCCGGCGGCGGCCGGGCGCATGTCCGCAAGCCGCGTGTCGATGATCGCGACCGCCTCGCGCATGATGCGGTCCACGAGCTCGCGGCAGCTCGGGATGTCGTGGATCAGTCCCGCCACCATGCCCGCCGACCAGATCCCGGCGTCGGCGTCCCCGCTCTCCAGCGCCTGCTTGCCGCGTTCGCCGGAGACGAGGTGCTTGATGTCGTCGATGGTGGCGTTGCCGCCGGCCTCGATGGACCGGACCTCGTCCGACACGGCGTTGCGGAAGACCCGCGCGGTGTTGCGCAGCGACCGGAAGATCAGGGCGGTGTCGCGCTCGGTGGCGGTGACGAGCTGCTGCTTGATGTTGTCGTGAATCGGCGCTTCCCGGGTGGCCATGAACCGGGTGCCCATGTTCATCCCGTCCGCCCCCAGCGCGAGGGCGGCCACGAGGCCGCGGGCGTCGCCGAAGCCGCCGGAGGCGATCATCGGGATGCCCACCCGGTCGGCCGCGCACGGGATGAGGACGAGCCCGGGAATGTCGTCCTCGCCGGGATGTCCCGCGCACTCGAACCCGTCGATGCTGATGGCGTCGCACCCGATGGTCTCCGCCTTGATCGCGTGCCGCACCGACGTGCACTTGTGGATGACCTTGATGCCCGCGGCCTTGAACGCGGGCAGGAACCGCTGCGGGTTGTTGCCGGCGGTCTCCACGATCTTGATGCCGGACTCGACCGTGGCCTGCGCGTACTCCGCGTAGGGAATCGGCTTCAGGGTGGGGAGAATCGTCAGATTCACCCCGAACGGCCGGTCGGTCATCCCGCGGGTGCGGGCGATCTCCCGCGTCAGCGCCTCCGGCGACGGCTGCGTGAGCGCCGTCAGGAACCCGAGGGCCCCGGCGTTGGCGACGGCCGAGACGAGCTCGGCGACGCCGACGTTCTGCATGCCGCCCTGCACGATGGGATGTTCGATGCCGAAAATTTCGGTGAAACGGGTCGAGATCATGGTCGGGGAGCGGGTCGCCGCGGAACGTCCGCCGCCGGCGATCAGGGTGCGAACGGGATCTCGAGCAACGCTTCGATGTCGCTCGAGAGCGCGGTGTCTCCGGCGGGGAACCGGTTGCCGGCGAGAATATGGGCGACGAGGCTCGCGGTTTCTCCGGGCGACAGGGTGCCGGGGGCGTCCTGCGGCATCTCCTCCTGGATCAGCCCGAACAGCTCGCCGAGGGAGCGGCCGTTCCACCGGTTCCTGAACGTGTGGTCGCCGAGCAGGGCGGCCATCTCCGGGAAGAACGCCCGCAGGGTGCCGTGGCACGAGACGCACTGGTCGGCGTACAGCGCCTCGCCCTGGTCGGCCTGCGCCGACGTGTAGAGGCCAGCGGACTGGCCGCTGGCCACAACTGCCCCGGTCATGGCGAGGGCGACCCCCGCCGCGAGAAGAAACGCGCGCATGGCTTCCGTCCCCGGCGACAGAGGGGAACCCGGGGGTCCCCCTCTCCCGCGTGCTTCCGAACGACTTCTACTCGTCGAGAATCACGGTCGCGTTCCGCTTCGGAACCTGACCGCCGGTCTCGATCGTGGCCACCAGTTCGACGTTCGCGATGTCGAGCGCGGCGACGTTGTTGTTGCCGGACACCGAGATGTAGGCGTACTTGCTGTCGGGGGTGATCGTGACCCAGTTCGGCGAGTGGCCCACCCGGACGCCGCCCACCAGCTCGAGGTCGGGCAGGCTGTAGACGTACACGCTGCTGTTCAGGCTGCTGTTGGCGACCAGGTACTGGTTGTCGGGCGTTACGCCGATGCCGTGGGCTGTGTTGCCGCCGTGCCCCGGGGTCCGCTCGTCGGCCGGCACCGCGGGGTACTCGATGCGGTTGACCCACTTGCGGGTCTCGAAGTCGAGCACGCCGAAGCCGTTGAAGTTCGAGAGCTGCGCGTAGATGTGCCTCGTCGACCCGTCCTCGTTGACGTCCATGGTCATCGGGCGGATGCCGAGGTCCGAGTACGTCGTCCACACCGGAAAGTCCGTCTCGGTGGAGACGACGGTGATGTTGCGCCCGCCGACCATGCCGGCGATGGCGTACTTGCCGTCCGGCGTCACGTAGGTGTTGTGGACCCCGCCGTGCACCGAGATCGTGGCCATGATCTCCTCGGACTCGGTGTCGAGGACCTGCAGCGCCCCCGGCGACTCGGCGATCGCCACGTAGACCTTGCGGCCGTCCGGCGTGGCCGCGATGTTGTTGGGACGCCCAATCAGCTCCACCTGCTTGACGACCTTCAGCATCTCCATGTCGACGATGTCGATCGTGTCGTCGGACTCGTTGGCGACGTAGATCTTCTTGCCGTCGGGCGCCGGCGTGGCGCCGTGGGCGCGCTCGATCCCGGTGATCTCACCGACGACGGTGTTGGTGAGCGGATCGATGACGTGCACGTTGTCGCCGGCGCTGTTGGTCTGCACGATGCGGACCGTCTGCGCCGCCGCCGCGGCCGGGATGACGAGGGCGGCGATCGCCGCCAGAACCGCCAGTCTGCGTGTCGTGACCATTGCTCGAACTCCTTCTCTTGAAGCGCGTTCCCGTCGGTTGCTACTGAGCGGTTTCCCCGAGCACCCAGGCTGCGAGGGTCTGGAACCAGGGGTCTTCCTGAGAGCTGAACTGCCGTCCGCCGTTGTGGAACTCGTCGCCCCCCGCGTCCGGCTCGAGCGGGTGCATGAGCAGTCGGCTCTCCAGGGGCAGGCCCGGGATGACGAGCCTCTGCAGCGACTCGAAGTTGGCGCGCGACTGCTCCTCGTTCCAGGTGTCGGCGCCCCGCTCCAACTCCTCGAGGAAGCCGACCCGGCCGCCCTCCGAATGGCAGACGACGCAGCGGGTGAAGCCCGCCTTCCTCTCCTGGAAGATCGGTTGCACGTTCTCCACGAAGTAGTCGTAGTCGAGGGTCGGGGTCGCGGCATCCGCCTGCGGTTGCGCGAGCAGCGCGGTGAGAGCCAGGACGAGCGTCATGAAGGCCTCCTTGAAAGGTCTGGCCCGGTCATTCAGAGCCGGGACCAACGACGGGCCGGGCGCGGCGGCACTCGGCGGGCGTCACGAACACCGGCGTGGACTCGGTCCGATTCGCTGGCGCCGCCGGCCGCGCAATCGCCGCAGATCCGGGTATATATCACGTTTGCCGTCAACCGGGTTGCGCGAAAACGCCGCCGACGCGGCCCGCGCGGCCTCCGGCGGGCCGCGACCGGAACCGGAGGCAAGAATACCACTGCCGCAGGTCCGGGATCCGGCAAAGCCCGCAGAGGTCCCATCATACAGCGGATGAGGCCCTCCGGCTTGCCTCCGGCGCCCGGTATGCCGACAATGGTAGAAAAAAGACGGGATACGAGTCCCGGGAGAGACGGAAGGTCCGTATTGGAGAATCATGTCCGGGTTGAACCGGTGTCGCCGGTCATCGGCGCCGAGGTGTCCGGGGTCGACCTGAGCGCGCCGCTCGCGCCCGACGCCGTCGAGGCGATCCGCACCGCGCTCATGAATCATCTCGTGCTGTTCTTTCGCGACCAGAAGCTGACCTGGCTGCAGCACAAGGCCTTCGGCCGCCGTTTCGGGGATCTGCACGTCCACCCCGCGGCGCCGAAGGACGCGGAGCATCCCGAGATCCTGGTCGTGCACGCCGACGGGAACTCGAAGTTCGTATCCGGCGAGCTGTGGCACTCTGACGTCTCGTGCGACGTCGAGCCGCCGATGGGGAGCATTCTGCGGGTGGAGCAGGTGCCGTCGTCGGGCGGCGACACGCTGTTCGCCAGCATGTACGCCGCCTGGGAGGCCCTGTCCGACCGGATGCAGCGGCTGCTCGCGGAGCTGACGGCGGTGCACGAGGGCCGGCAGTACTACATCGGACGCTACGGCGGCGAGAACCTGCGGGACGGGACCTATCCGCTGGCCGAGCATCCCGCGGTGCGCACCCATCCCGAGACCGGCCGTTCCGCGCTCTATGTCAACGAGGGTTTCACGACCGGCTTCAAGGAGCTGAAGCGGGCGGAGAGCGATGCCCTGCTCGCGTTCCTGGTGCGCCACTGCGCGTCCCCGGAGTTCCATTGCCGGTTCCGCTGGCGCGCAAACTCGGTCGCGTTCTGGGACAACCGTTGCACCCAGCACCACGCGGTCTGGGACTACTTTCCGGAGACCCGCCACGGCTACCGGGTCACCATCCAGGGCGACCCGCCGTTCTACGCCCCGGCCGCCCGCGCCGGCCAGGCGTCGGTGCCGCAGGCGGCGGCGGGGTAGAGCGGCGCGGACGGCGGCAGGGTCGGTTCGGGCGGCGGCGCCGCAAGGCGGCGGCGGAGGCCGCGGCGCGACCTTGCGGTCGCTGTAGGAGTTTCGCTGGCGCGAACTCCTACAGCGAGGATTTGGCGGGCCAGGACGGTGCGGACTTCCGGAGCGCTGGTTGTGCGGCGGGCCGCGCCGAACGGTGACCGGCGACTGCATGCCTGCCGTCCCCCCGCTCCCCTGCAGGCGGGGCTCTCCGGGCCGGGAAGCGCGGCTCCTGGCACGGCCCTTGCGTTCCGTGATCTCATGGAGTGGCGCAGGCCATGAACGAACCGGCAGTGGACCGGGTGCGCGGCGGGCGGCGGCCTGTCGACGTGGACGGCTTCGTCCACGCCCTCGCCAGCCCCCGGCAGGACATCCATCAGCTCATCGTCGACACCATCGCGGGCGCCGTAGCGGCGCGGCGGGCCGTCCTCGCGGTCCATGACGACGCCGGCGGGGGGTTGACGGTCACCGCGACCCGCGGGTCGCGGGTCATGCCGTTCACCGGCTCGGTGATTGCGCCCGGGGCCGGCATCATCAGCCGGACGTTCGCGGCCTGCCGTCCCCAACTCGTGTCGGACGCCGCCGCCGCGCCGACGGAACCGGAGTTGTCATCTCGCAGCGGCTCGTGCATCTCGGTGCCGCTGGTGGCCGGGGGGAAGGCGCTGGGGGTCATCACCCTGACCGACCGCGCCGGCGGGCGGCCCTTCGACCAGGCCGACCTGGCGGCGGTGCAGGCACTGGCCGCGACCGCCGCCCTGGCCCTGGCCTACGAGCGGGTCGTGCAGGTCAAGAACCGGCTCGAGCAGGCCGTGGCGGTCGATCCTCTCACCGGGCTCCTCAACCGCGGCGGCATCGATGCCCGGCTTCGGGAAGAGCTCGAACGGGCGCGCCGGCACCGCGAGCCGGTGGCCCTGGTCGCCATCGACGTCGACCGGTTCAAATCGCTGAACGACGCCCTCGGCCACCCCGCCGGCGATGCGATCCTGAAAGGGCTGGCCGCGATCTTCCGCCAATCGGTGAGGGCATTCGATCTCTGCGCCCGGTTCGGCGGCGACGAGTTCGCGATCGTGATGCCCCGCGCCGCCGCCGCCGACGCGTGCCGGAGCGCCGAGCGGATTCGGCGGCAGGTCCAGGACTACTGGCCCGAGGAGGTCTCCCCCCGGCCCCCCGGTCTCCGCATCACGGCCAGCTTCGGGGTGGCCGTGGCCCGTCCCGACGGCACGCCGCCCGCGCTGGTCGCAGGCGCCGACAAGGCGCTCTACGCGGCCAAGGCGAACGGCCGGAACCGCGTCCAGCTGGGTGCCGGGCCTGACCGAGCCGATCACGAGTGACAGGAGGGGCCGTGACCACCCGTGGAACTGCCGTCCACCCGTGCCGAGCTATACTGTTTCCGGGCGCGGCGTGCTGCCGGAAGCCGCCGAACTCTGACCGCGAGTTGTTCGCACCGGAGCCGCGCGGGGAAAGGCGAACCTGATGTGTTCGATTCGCTGACCATCGCCCGCCGGTTGACCGAAGCCGGTCTCGAACGCGCTCAGGCCGATATGCTGGCGGACGCCATCCGTCAGGCCGCCGAGATGGGGACCACGTGACCCCGGACACGCTACGCGCGGAAGTCGCCACGCTGCACGGTGCGATCAGCGCGTTCCGTGCAGACATCTATCGCGCGATGCTCTTGCAGGCGGGCGCGATCGTCGGCGCCGTCGTCGCCATCCTCCGATTGCTCGACTGACGTGGTGCTGCGGCCACCAATTGACGATTCAAGATGATCAAAGACGCGAAACGGAGCATCGGCGCCGGTGTGGTTGTCGCCGGCATGTTGTCTGTTCAGATCGCCGCACCGGGCGGCGCGGCCGCCCAGCCCGCCGCGGCCGCGGCGCCGGCCCCGCTGACCCTGGACGCCTTCCGCGGCGCCGAAGCGGCGTGCTACGACCGGTCGGTGCAGCCCCAGACCGCGGTCGTCGACAGCCACCTGCACTTCCGGCCGTTCGGCGGACCCGCCGTCCCGTTCGAGGAGGTCGTGCAGTACCTGGAGGCGACCGGCGTCCTGTTCGCCAACGTCTACGGCATCGGCCAGATGCTGCCCCCGTCGTCCTCCTGCACCTACTACCTGGACTGTCCGGGCACGCCGGTGACGCCGACGCTGAGGAACGACTTCGTCAACGCCGCCAACGCGGTGGTGAAGACGCCGGAGGGCCTCCACCTGACGCTGGCCATGAGCTTCCCGGACCTCTCGGACCCCGAATCGGTCCTCGAGGGCATGGAGCTGCTCGACGCCGAGTACCCCGGCCTCTTCCGGTGGATGGGCGAGGTCAACCTGGTCAAGCAGGCGCTGTTCGCCAACGGGCGGGGGCCGGTGCCGGTGGCCAGGATTGCCGAGTGGACCGGCTTCATGGAGGTGCTGCGCGAGCGCGGTATTCCCCTCGCCGTCCACTCGGACCTGGGAAGCGACGACGAGCCGACCCGCTACCTGCCGTTGATGGAGGAGGTGCTGCGCCGGTATCCCGACAACCCGATGGTCTGGGTCCACATGGGGCTGTCGCGGGAGCTGACCGGCATGGACCCGGCGCGGCACGCCGCGCTCATGACGTCGATGCTGGAGCGCCATCCGAACCTGATGCTCGACATCACGTGGCGGGTGCTCGACGACGCCTACTTCTCGACCCCGGAGGGCCGGGCGGCGTACATGCCGTTCCTGAACGTGCACTCGGAGCGGATTCTCCCCGGCACCGACTTCCTGGCGTCGAGCGACAAAGACCTGGAGGTCTACCGCACGGAGCTGGAGGTCACGAGCCGCATCCTCGGCCATCTCGACGACGAGGCCTTCCGCAACATCGCCCTGGGCGGGAACTACTTCCGGCTGCTGGGCCTGGACTACGAGGCGCCGCGGGTCTGCTCCGTCACCCCGTGAACCCCCCGACGACGGTCGTCGCGACAGTGCCGTCAGCGACCCGGCTCTTCCTGGACGATCGACGGCCGTTTGTCAATGAGCGCGAGCAGCACGCGCGCGCGGGTCCCTCCGGGCGCCGCCGGTCCTGCTCCCAGTTCTTGAGGGTGCCCAGCGCGATGCCGATGCTCCGGGCGAAAGCCGGTTGCGACAGCCCCGTCTCGTTCCGGATCGCAACGACATCGGGATGGGGCACCTCGACTTCATGCACGGCGAACCCGACGCGGTCGCCATTCAGGTAGGCGCGCGCATCGTCGAGCCCGGCCATGATCTTGTCGATTGCCTTGGTCACGAGTCTCTCCTGTAGTCCGCGGCCAGTTCCTTTGGCAGTCCGCCGCACGCAGCCTGTCCGGCACTCCTGTCACCCCCCGAACAGCCCCACGACGGTTATCGACACGGTCACGCACACCGCCGCCCCCAGGGTCATCCAGATGCCCACCTTGGCCATGTCGCGAATCGAGAAGTAGCCGGCCGAGTAGGGGAGGACGTTGGTCGGGCTCTCGGTGACGAGGATGAACGCGAGGGTCGAGGTGAAGGCGGCGGGGGCGGCGATGGTCCAGGCGTCGAGGCCGAGGTCGATGGCCAGGGCGAGCAGAATCGGCATGATCAGCGAGCCGGTCACGGTGTTGCTCGAGAACAGCAGGTGCAGCAGAGCCACCGCGATGACGATGACGAAGGGGCGCAGCACCGGCGGGACCAGGATGAGGTTGCCGAGCAGGAGCTGGGCCAGCCAGCGGGCGGCGCCGGTCTCGAACACCATCAGCCCCAGCGACAGGCCGGCGACGATCAGCATCACCCCGCCCCAGTCCATGTTGGCCTGGGCCTCCTTCCAGGACATGACGCGAATCATGGGGAGGAACAGGGTGAGGCCGCCGGCGAGGGCCACCGCCTGCACCGGCGGGTCGACGAGGCCCCCCGTGAGGTCGGCGAGCCACGGCGTGATCAGCCAGGCGGTGATGGTCAGCGCGAAGATGACGAGGGTCTTGCGCTCGACCGGCTTCAGGGGGCCGAGGGCCTCGATCTTGGCCTCGATCTCGCCCTCCTGGTAGGGCAGGGTCTCGATCTCCGGGGGGAAGATGCGCAGGAGCAGCCACCAGCCCACGGGAACCATCAGGATGGCGGCGGGAACCCCGAGCACCATCCACTGCGCGAACGAGATGGACACCCCGGAGATCTCCTCGAGGTAGCTGAGCGCCAACACGTTGGCGGCGGTGCCGGCGGGGGTGCCGATGCCCCCGATGAGGGGGCCGTAGGCGCACGAGATCATGAGGGCCCGGCCGTAGTTGCTCTGGAGCGGCTTCAGGCCGGCGTCCTTCAGCACCCCGACGCCGAGGGGCAGCATGACCGCGGCGACGGCCATGTCCGTGATCCACATCGAGAGCAGGGCGCCGACGATCAGGAAGCCGAGCAGCACGCGGTCGGCCCGGGTGCCCGCCCACCGCAGCACGTGCAACACCATGCGCGTGCCGAGCCCCGAGAACGTGAACCCGGTCGACAGGAAGAGGACCCCGATGAAGAACACGATGAGGGGGTTGCCGAACCCGGCGTTGACCGCCGACGAGAAGTCGGTGATGCCGAAGGCCGCGATCAGTATCACCACGAACAGCGAGGTGACCGCGAACGGCATCGCCTCGCCGACCCACAGGGTGACCGCGAAGAGCAGGATCGCCAGACAGGTCTTGCCCTCGGGCGTCAGCGCAATCAGCTCGCCGCCCCGCTCGAGCGGGGCGGGCACCGGCAGCAGGTGGACGACGGCCATGAGGGCGGTGGCGCCCAGGAGGATCAGGAGCGCCCGGTAGTCGCTCGCCGGTGCAGTGCCGTTGGACATGATGGGCGCCTTCGCTTCGAGGATGCTCCGCTGGGTGACACCGCCGGGCCGACCCTCCGGGGTACGGATGGGCGGCGCGGAGAATGATACTGCGGCCGGCGCGATACGCGGTCGACAGGCCCTGGCCCGCCGGCGGCTATCCGTCCTCGGGGGCGCGAACCCCCGCCGCGGGCCGGCGCAGCGCCATCACCAGGACGGTCGCGGCCAGCGCCGCCCCGAGCCCCAGCATCGCCGGGTTCAGTCCCCCGATGCCGCCGTCGCCGGCGGAGAGCCGGACCGCCGCGAACACCGCGACGCCGGCCGCGATCGAGGCGATGGCCTCGGGCGTCCGCACCCGGCCCACGTACAGCCCGACGATCACCGGCACGAACAGGCTCACCGACAGCAGGGTATAGAAGATGCTGAGCGCCTCGATGATGGAGGTCAGCACGAGGGCGAGCGCGGTGGCCCCCGCCCCGCCGGCCACCGCGGCGAACCGGGCGACCCGCAGCAGCGCGGCGCCGCCCGCGCCCGGGTTCACGAATCGTGCGTAGAGATCGCGGGACAGCGACGTGGCCAGCATGAACAGGATGGCGTCGGCCGAGCTCAGCTCCGCCGAGAAGATGGCCGCGAGCCCGAGGGCGCCGAGGACCGGCGGCAGGGTCTCGATGAGCACCGTGGGCAGCGCCAGGTTGTGGTCGTCCAGATCGGGGGCCACGGTGCGCGCCATCATGCCCAGCAGCGCCGGTACCACCGCGAACAGGAGCAGGGCGAGGGCGTTGAGGCCGACGCCGACCCGCACCGCGCGATCGTCGCGGGCCGCGTAGACCCGTTGCAGGATGCCGGGCGAGACGATGAACGACGGGCCGATCATGGCCAGCAGGAACCAGCCCGACCCGCCGCCCCGCCAGATGTTCCAGTAGCCGTGGATGTCGCGGGTCTCCGCGAGCACGTGCGACAGTCCGCCCACCGACGTCAGGATGAGGGGGCTGACGACCACGAAACCGGTCAGCAGCACCGCGAGCTGCACCGCGTTCACCCGGACCGAGGTCAACAGGCCGCCGGCGGTGAAGTAGACCGTCACCGCGACCCCGCCGACCAGCGACCCCACCCAGGGATCGAGTCCGCTCACCGCGTGGAGCACGCCGCCCATCGCGATGATCTGTCCGGCGAGGATGGCGAGGGTGCCGACCCACAAGAGGGTGGCGATCAGAGCGCGCACCTCGCGGCCGTACCGGTGCTCGAGGAAGTCGCCCACCGTCTGCAGGTCGTGGGCCGCGGCCATGCGCCGTAACCGGGGACCCACCCAGAACGCGAGGACGATCGAGCCGATGCCCGCGGACCCGACCCACCACCACGCGCTGAGGCCGTCGCGATAGCCCAGGGCGGCCGCGCCCATCGTCGATCCGGCCCCGATGTTGGCCGCGAGCAGGGTCGTGAAGAGGAGTCCGGGGCCCAGGCGGCGGCCCGCGACGAAGAAATCAACCGGTCCCGAAACCCGCCGGCCGTACCACAGCCCTACTGCCATCAGCAGTCCGGCGTAGCCGAGGATGACGACGAGATACAGATTCACGGACTCGGGCCGGGCGGGAGGTCGCGGGCAGCGGGATAGCCGGGGATGCCGGTGGCCGCGCGCACCGCCCGCACGACGGCCTCGGCCATCATCTCGGCGGCGAGGGCGCCCACCGTCCCGACCCGTGCCGGCGCGGCGTGGCGTCCCGTCGCCACGGCGAAGATCGCATCGCCGTCGCTGGGGGTATGCGACGGGACGATGGCCCGGGCGAGGCCGTCGTGGGCCATCTGCGCGACCGTGGTCGCCTCGGCTTGGCTCAGCGCCGCGTTGGTGGCGACGACCCCGAGGGTGGTGTTCTCGCGGGGCCGCCCGCCGCCGGTCCCCGCCCGCAGCAGGGTGCGCGCGTCGGCGAGGCCCTCGCCGTCGGGGGTGCGGACTCCCGCGACCACCCGGCCCGTCGCGGGGTCGATGACGTCGCCGACGGCGTTGACCGCGGCCAGCGCGGCCACCACGAGCCCGCCGGGCACGGTGATCGCGGCCGAGCCGAGGCCGCCCTTCATCGCCCGCCCGGCCCCGGCCAGCTTGCCGACCGTCGCGCCGGCTCCCGCCCCGACGTTGCCCTCCGCCACCGGTCCGGCAGTGGCGGCGGCGGCGGCGCGGTAGCCGCAGTCGGCGGTGGGTCGAATCGCGGGGTCGCCGCCGATGCCCAGATCGAACAGAATCGCGGCCGGCACGATCGGCACCTTCGCGATGCCGGTGTCGTAGCCGATGCCCCGTTCCGACAGGTATCGGACCACGCCGCCGGCCGCGTCCAACCCGAACGCGCTGCCGCCCGCGAGGACGATCGCGTGCACCCGCTGCACGGTCTTGGCGGGGTCGAGCAGATCGGTTTCGCGCGTCCCCGGGGCGCCGCCTCGGACGTCGACCCCGGCGACCGCCCCGGCTTCGGTCAGCACCACCGTGCAGCCGGTCGGCCGCGCGGCGAGGGTGTGGTGGCCGACCGTGAGACCGGCGACCGCCGTCAGCCCCTGGTGGGGTTGGGCGGACGGCGCCGGTTGGCTCATGAGTCCTCCCGCGAGACAGGAGACCATGACGAGTATGCGGCGGTCCATCGCTCCGGTCGGTCTCTCCGTCGAGGTTCCCGGATGCAGCGGAAAAGCGGAAGTCGGGCGCCTCGGCGGTCCGGCGCACGGCCCGGAGCGGCGGGTCGCGGCCCGCGTCCCGGTTGGCCCGGACACCGCCGCCTCGCGGCGCCGCTGCCCGCCCGACCAACCCCGCCGGGAGTCCGCGCCGTTCTACGGCGCCGACGCCTACTCGCCGTCGTCGTCGGTCTCGACGCGCTGCAGCGTCTCGCCCGCGAGATAGCGCTCGTACTGCTCGTCGGTCATGAACGCGACGTCCGTCCAGCCGTGGCCCATCTCGTCCATGGTCCGCGACCCCCAGCCGATCCACGCGGAGGGGTCGGGGTTGTGCCGGTTGTTGGCGGTGTTGTCGTGCCAGGACACCGTATGCAGAATCGTGCCCTTCGGGAACGCGTGCGGCTTCTCGTAGGCGTAGACGATCTGCCACGTCTGCTCGTAGTTGGTGACGTCGGTCAGGATCTCGCGGCGGCCGTCCACGTGAATCGCCTCGAGCAGCATCCGGCTGCCCCGGAAGTGCATGTGGGGCTGGAAGCTGAGAATCAGCGCGGCCTGCGGCAGCGGCCAGAACCGCTCGTGACGCGCCATGGTGTTGGGCGGAATGCTCATCAGGGCGACGCCGTTCAGGGTGTTGTCGTCGATGAGCGCCCCCGTCGGCATGCGCTCGGCGTGCAGGTCGAGGTCATAGCCGGCCATCAGGAGCCGGTCCTCGACCGCCTCCCGGTTAAGCTTCCAGTCGTTCCCGACGCCGGTCCGAATGCGGTGGGCGGTGACGATCAGCTCGGGCGCCTGTCCCTCGGGGTAGAACTTGATGCCGACCTTCTGCCGGTCGATGGTCTCCTCGCCCCACGGATGGTAGTGGGGGGCGAACCGGAACAGCCCCCCCGCCGGCAGCTTCCGCCCCGTGCCGTCCGGATAGTACTGGCCGGTGCTGCCCATGGCGTACTCGATGAGGTCGATCTCGCGGGTGTTCGACCCCATCCCGAGCCGGAACTCCTCCCGGTCCTCCGCCGTCTCCGGCACGCTGACGTACACGTGCGAATGGTGCACGCAGCAGTAGGCTTCGGGGATGATCTGCACCCACTTCACGTACCGGTCCTCGGTCAGCCCCGGATCGACGATCTCGGACGGATAGAAGTCGGCGCCCTCGGACGGAATCTCGAAGCCCTTCTCCATCTGGACCACCAGATCGGGCTCGCCGTAGGTCCACTCGTCCAGCGCCGCGAACTCGAGCGGCGGCGGGGCGTCGGCCGGATTGCCCCGCGGCGCGCCGGCCGCGACCCACGCGACGATGGTGGCGATCTCGGCGTCGCTCAACGACGGGTCGGCGACGTACTCGCCGATGCTGCGGTCGAGGTGCCACGGCGGCATCTGCCGGGCGACGACGCGGTCGCGAATGGCCCGCGCCCAGGGGCGGGTCTCCTCGTAGGTCAGCAGCGACATCGGGGCGCCGGTACCCGGCCGGTGGCACTGCTGACACGAGCGTTGCAGCAGCGGCAGGACCTCGCGGGTGAAGGTGGCGCCGTCCTCGGACTGGCCCGCGGAGGCGGCGTTCGGGCCGAAGAGACCGGCCGCGAGGGCGATGACGACGGCAACGCGTGTCGAGACGCCGCGCATGGCGATGACCTCCAGGAAGATGCAACCGGGCCGATGTCTGTCCAGTCTAGTGGAACTGCATCGGCCAAATCCACCGTGCGCCGTCGGCGCGGCGCGTCGGCCGCCGCCGCTTGTGGCGAATCGCGGCCTCATGTTAAATGGTGCGGTCGGCACAACGCTCCGGTGGCCGGGCCGCGGATGCGCCCAATCGGCGCCGGCGGCGATGAGGAACAGGGAGAAGGAACGTCATGACCGTCCGTGGTTCGCGTCTTTCGTCCGGGCTGGCGGCGCCGGCGCTCGTGCTGGCGGCGGTGGTCGTCGCCGGTCCGTGGGCGCCCTCCGCGTTCGCGCAGAACGAGCCGGTCTATCCCGTGTACGACGGGTTCACCCTCACCCCCGAGGGCCTCTACGTGGTGTCTTTCGCCTACTTCAGCCACAACTTCGAGCCGGTGACGGTGCCTCCCGGCCCGCGAAACCGGTTCGAGCCGGCCGCCGCCGACCGCGGGCAGCCGGCGACGTTCCTGCCGGGGCACCAGCGGTTCCAGTGCGTGATGGTCCTTGACCCGGACTTCGCGGGCGACCTGCGGTGGACGGTGGACCATGCCGGCGTCTCGACCGCAACCAGCGAGGACATGCTGCAGTACAACTGGGAGCTCGAGGAGCGCTCGATGCGCAACCTGCTGCGCGACGTCGAGCCGGCCGAGGCCCCCCGCGGCGTCTGCCTCAACCGGTCGCCGACGGTCCGGTTTCTCGGGCTGCGAAACGGCCCCGGGGGGGCGCCGCCCGAGGTGGCGGCGGCCGTCGGGCAGCCGCTGAAGCTGTTCGGCAGCGTCCGCGACGAGGGGCTGCCCCGCGACGGGGCGCTGGTCGCCCGCTGGCGGATGCTGAGCGGCCCCGGCGCGGTGACCTTCAGTGCGGGGGACGAACCGCGCACCCTGGCGTCGTTCGACACCGCGGGGCGCTACGAGCTCGAGCTGTGGGCCGGCGACGGCGAGCGCGAGGGGTCCAACCGGGTCGCCGTCACCGTCGACCCCGCCCCGTGAGGGTGCGCGACCTTGCGGTCGCGTCGGAAGTTTCGCTGGCGCGACACTTCTGCGGCGCAAGCCCCCAGGTCCCCGCGGACAGGCTTGCGCCTTTGCGCCTTGACTGCTTGTCGCCATTCGCCCCGGCAGACTACAATTCAAAGGTTCCTGATGTATCGGGTCGGCCTTGCCGGTCGGGCGCATGCCTGTTCCGGGAGGGCCGACGTTCCGATACCGCTCCTGACGGAACGTCTGCCGAATCACGCTTCCACGGTGGCGGCGCTGGTGTCGGCATGCGACGTAGGGCGCCGTAGCGGCGTTCAAGGGAGGCAGGATTCAGGAAGGGATTCCGTGCGCGTATTCATCGTCAACCCCAGCCATTTCTCGTTCGGCGTGGCCGTCATCACTCCGCGCTGGCTGTACGTGCTCGCGGCGGCGACGCCCCGCAAGTGGGGCGATCCGATCCTGGTCGACGAGTGTCTAGAGCCGTTCGACGACAGCCAGATCGAGCCCGGCGACGTCGTGGGCATCGGCATCCACACCGGCAACGCCCTCGTCGGCTACGCGCTCGGCCGGCGGGTGCGGGAGCGCGGGGCGTGGGTGGCGTACGGCGGCATCCACGCGACGCTGTATCCGGAAGAGGCGCACGAGCGCGGCGGCGCCCATGCCGTGGTCAAGGGCGACGGCGACGTCGCCTGGGGCGCCGTCATCGAGGACTGCGCCAAGGGCGAGCCGCAGCGCATCTACGACGCCGGCCAGGTCGACGCCAGCGTGTTCAAGCCCGCGCGCTGGGACCTGCTCAAGCGCGAGAACTACATGTGGGCGTCGGTCCAGACCGTGCGGGGCTGCCCCAAGCACTGCTCGTTCTGCTCGGTGTGGCGCACCGACGGGCAGAAGCCGCGCCAGCGGCCGGTGAATCCCGTCATCGAGGAGATCGTCGAGCTGCGGCGCATGGGCTTCCGGTTCGTCGCCCTCGCCGACGACAACTTCTATCCCGTCACCCTCGAAGACCTCCGGATGGCCGACCGGCGCGAGGACAAGGCCCGCTACGACCAGCTGAAGGCCCTGCGGGACGAGCGCTTCGAGCTGATGGCGCAGATGGAGAAGCTGCCGAGCGATCTGGTGTTCTACACCCAGATCACGATGGAGGCGGCCGAGGACCCCGAGTTCCTGGATGCGATGCGCAGGGCCCGCATCCTCGGCGCGCTGGTCGGCGTCGAGGCGGTCACCCCCGACGGCCTCAAGGATGTCTACAAGGAGTTCAATCTCGTCGGCGACGAGCTCGTCGAGCGACTGAAGCTGTTCAAGGAGCACGGCGTGCACGTCCTCGGGTCGTTCATCTTCGGGCTGCCGAGCGACCGCCCGGCCACCTTCAAGGCCACGCTGGATCTGGCGCGCCGGGCCGACATCACGTTCGCGCAGTTCGTGACGCTGACGCCGTTCCCCGGCACCCTCGACTTCGACCGGTGGGAGCAGGACAACGCGGCGGACATGCCGCACGTCGACGGCATCCCCATCTCGCGCCACTGGCTCATCCCCCAGTCGAAGCGTCCCAAGCTGATGACCGCCCACCCGGTGATGTCGGGCGAGGAGATCCGCGTCCACACCCAGGCGGTCTGGGACCACTTCTACAGCGTCAGGGAGGCCTGGCGCCGCTCGGCGGTCCTGAAGTCGCTGAAGGGCCGTCTCGCCTTCCTCCTGGTGTCGAAGCTCTACCGGCAGATGTTCGCCAACACCGGCCTGTCCACCGACAGCGCCCGCGTGTCGCGGTCGACCCAGTGGGCCCGCCTGATGGCCAAGCCCGCCCACCGGCTCTTCGCGGCCGAGCCCATGCCCGACCTGCAGGTCCCGGCGCCCTGAAGCGCGGTCAGTGAGCATGGTCGCCGCCTCGCCGTCGCGTAAGTGGTACTGGGAGAAGACAGACCCCAGCCGTAGCAGTTCGTCGGGCGATCTCTCCAAGCTGTTCAAGAACGAGAGCGTCAAGCAGCCCGGCGTGTTCTCGGCCGGCGCGCCGTTGGCGGACGCCACGGTGCTCGCGCGGGAGGTGATCCAGAACTCGTGGGACGCCGCGATCGAGTTGCGTGAGGACTCGGGCGATGCACCGCCCTTTGAGATACGCTTCTCGTTCGGGTCCGCGCTTCTGGAGCGCAAGCGGCATCTGATCGCTCGGCTGGGGCTTGATGAACTGGCCGAGCGGCTGGAGGGTTCCGACCGTGGTCAGCTCGGTCTTCGTTCGCCCAACTGTCTGGAGCGACTGCCGGAGGATGGGGCGCTCCCGTACCTCCTGATCGAGGAGAGCGGCACCACGGGTATGTACGGCCCTTGGTCGGGCGACCGGTCCAAGATGTACCTGGCGCTCGCCACCGTTTCCTACCATGCGAAGCGGGCGGGCACTGGCGGCTCCTACGGGTACGGGAAGAGCGGGTTGATCCGCGGGTCCGCCGTCCGGACGGTCGTTGCCTATACGTGCTTCCGCGAACGCGACGACGACCCGGGGGTGACCCGCCGGCTGCTCGGCATGGTCTACTGGGGTCAGCACCACGTCGGCGATGGGAGCTACACTGGATTCGCGCGGTTCGGTAACGCGACAGGACCGGACGAAACCGTTCCCTTTGAGAACGAGAAGGCCGACGAAATCGCTGGTGGACTCGGCATCCTCGTTCGGGATCCGGAGTTCCCAGAGCAGATCGGAACGACGTTCCTGCTCATCGATCCCACCGTCCGTCCTCCGGATCTCCTCAAGGCGATCGAGCGTTCTTGGTGGCCTGCCCTCGAGAGTCGGGGGGAGGACTTCCACGCCGTCGTGAAGACGGTGGAAGGACGCGAGTCGTGTCCCCGTCCCCGAAAGGACGACGTGCTCGCGACCTTCCTTGATGCCTACGAAGTGGCGACTGCGCCGCCGGATAACCGACGTTCCGATCGCAAGAAGATCGTGTTCAGGTCGATGGACCGGTCCCCACGCCCCGGCGTTGCTGGGCTGGTAGCCGATCCCGCGGGGTGGTCGTACCCCGAACAGACGGAGCCGTCCGGCGACGAGGTGATCGAGCACCGCAGCCTGGTGGCGCTCGTCCGGAAGCCCCGCATGGTCGTGGAATACTACGAGGCGGGACGCACTGCGCCGTACGTGCGTGGCGTGTTCGTCGCCGACGAGAGCGTCGACGAGGCGCTCCGCGCCACCGAGCCCAAGGGGCACGATGCTTGGCAGACGACCGCGTCGGAGTCGGACGACATCGCGCCGGCTGAGCGGCCCGAGGAACGCCGCTGTGAACGACGACGCTGGCAGGTTCAGGGACTGCATCGCGTCCCCACGACAAGTCGCAGTCATGGATAGGCCAAGGATCTCCCAGGCTGTCGAAGAACACCCTTGATCCGCAATTGCACTTGAAAAAGTAGACATCCGCTCTGCAATTGAGACGTGGGCACTGGGTTTTCCAGGTGACGGCGCCGCACCAGGGACCGTGGGTCGCATTCCGCATGACGTTCTCAGAGGGATTCCAGGGGCTTACCGGCTTCTTCGGCTACTACGGCCGCAACGGAAAGCAGTCCGGACGTTGATCGGGCGCATCTCCGTAAGACCTCGTTGGCGGTGCTCATCGGAAATTACGCGACCGTATTGGTCCGAGCGGCAACAAGGCGTCCATCAAGAGCCCGCCGCAACGGGTCAGCACCGGTTGACGGCCTCAATGGCGCAACGCCTTGAGACGTTCTCTGGGAACGCCTCGGCGGCTGGCCAGAACCAGGATAAATGTGAACCCCAGTCCGGTGGGGAGCCGTCCGTCGGCCACGTCCTGGTCGCTCTGAAGCTGCTCGGCGATCGGACCGCCGCGGAAGGCGCCGCTTTTCATTCGATAGGGACCACGCACGCCGCGTCCTCGTTTTCGCCGACGAACAGTATTATCGCATCGCTTGCGTCCAGCGGGTGTCCTGACCGCTTCGCGACCGGGCCCATGCCCAACCTCCAGGTGCCGGCGCGGCAGCCGGGAGCCCAGCCTCAATGTTACACTCGGTGCATGGTCGAAACCCTCACCGCCGTTGCGGCCGTGGTCGGTGCCGTCGACTCCCTCGCGGCGGGAGCCGGGGTGTTGGTCGCCAACGGCAAGCTCGACCGGCTCACCGGCCGCGTCGACGCCGTCGAATCAACCCTGCAGACCCTCATGGTGGGCCTGATCGGGCGGTCGGACACGAAGTAGACGGCCGGATACGGTCGGGCAGGGCAATCAGGGGCGTCTGCGTTGGGCTGTTCGCGATCGTTCTCAGGACGGCGTGGACATCGTGTCAGGTCATGTGCTTTCGGCCAGCCGGGCGATGAACCGGCGGTGTTCGTCGGAGTCGATGCCCTTCTGCAGCGCCGCGAGGGCGGCGGCGAGCTCGCCGTTCAGCAGGGCGCGGCAGGCGATTCGCAGGCCGGGGAAGACACGGCTGCGGATGATGCCGGCGTCATCGCCGGGCAGGAGACGGTAATCGCCGTCCGCCAGCTCGAACCAGTCGATGCGCTGGTCCCGGGTCCGCCACACGACGTACTCCTGCACCCCGTTGCGGCGGTAGGCACGGAGCTTGTCGTGCAGGTCGATCGACGCGCTGCTGGCGGAGACTTCCACGACGAGCTCCGGCGCCCCCTCCAGATAGCCGTCGCTCAGCCGTGATCGGCCGCCGGCCGGCGCGTCGATGCACAGCAGCACGTCGGGCTGCGGTTCGTTCTCGAGGTCGAGACGAACGGTGGCGTTGTCGGCGACGCGAACCCCGGCGGTCGAGGCTGCGTAGACACCGAGCACGCTCTGGATCGCGGAATGGGCCTCCGCGTGGACGAAGCTGACCGGCGACGGCATGTAGACGATTCCCTCTATCAGTTGCGCCTTCTTGAGGTTCGGCCGCATCGCGTAGCGTCGCTCGAACTCGCATCGCGTGAGGCGGTCTCCGTTCTCCAGGGCAGGCGCCCGCGACGCCGGAGGGTGCGGCGGCGTGGGCCCCGGTGCCCCCGACCGTGGAGTGACGTCGAGTTCAGCCATGGGCGGCAGGGCCTCCGACCCGGGACTCAGTGCGCCGCCCCCCCGCCCGGCCGCAGGTGCTCGAGGATGAAGTCGAGCATCTTCCGGCGCAGGTGGGCGTTCAGGTCGGGGTCGACGATGCCGTGCCGTGAGCGCGGATACAGCATCAGGTCGAACTGCTTGCCGGCCTTCTGCAGGGCGTGGACGAACTGCATGGTGTTCTGCAGGTGGACGTTGTCGTCCATGGTGCCGTGGATGAGCAGGAGCGCCCCGTGGAGGTCGGCGGCGTTGAAGCGGGGCGAGCTCGCCCGGTAGCCGTCGGGGTTGTTCTGCGGCGTGCGCATGTAGCGCTCGGTGTAGATGGTGTCGTAGTCGCGCCAGTCCGTGACCGTGCCCCCGGCGATGCCCATGGCGAAGCTCTCGCTGTGGGTCAGCGCGTAGCTGGTCATGAAGCCGCCGTAGCTCCAGCCCTCGATGCCGATGCGGGCGGCGTCGACCCACGGCTGCTCGCGTAGCCAAGCCACGCCGTCCTCGATGTCGGCGAGTTCCTGCTTGCCGAACTGCTCGTACACCGGCCAGGTCGACACCGCGCCCTTGCCGCTCGCGGTGCGGTTGTCCATGACCCAGACGGCGACGCCGTGCTGGGCGAGGAGCTGGTAGAACAGGTTGGCGGTGCCGCCCCAGCGGTTCCGGACCTGTTGCGCATGGGGGCCGCCGTAGGTGTGCTGGAACACCGGGTAGCGGTTCTCGGGGTCGAAGTCGGGGGGGCGGATGAGCATCGCTTCCATGACGAACCCGTCCCGCGCGGCGACCTGCAGGAACTCGGGGCTCGACAGCCGGTAGTCGTCGAGGGCGCGGACGCGGTTCTCGGCGACCACCCGGGTCTCGGCGCCGTCGGCGGCGTGCAGGCGCACCTGGGGCGGGGTCTCGACGTCGCTCCAGGTGTCGAGATAGCGGGTGAAGCCGGGGCTGAAGCGGGCGGCGTGGGTACCGGGGCGCTCGGAGAGGCGGGTCAGGTCCGCGCCGTCGAGCTTGACGCGGTAGACGTCGCCGCCGATGGGGCTGCGGCGGGTGCCGGAGAAGTACACCCATTCCGACTCCTCGTCGACGCCGTGCAGAGTGCGCAGCTCCCACTCGCCGTCGGTGATTTGGCGGACGAGGGCGCCGTCGGCTTCGTAGTGGTACAGGTGCTTCCACCCGGTCCGTTCGCTGAGCCAGAGGAACGTCCCGTCGTCGAGCCACAGGGGGTCGCCGTTGACGGAGACCCAGGCCGGGCTGGTCTCCCGGAAGAGCGGCGTCACCGCGCCGGTGGCGGGATCGGCGAGGTTCAGGTCGAGCCATGTCTGCTCGCGGTTCTGCACCTGGAAGACGACCTCGTCGCCGTCGGGCGTCCACCCCGCCGAGACGAGCAGCATGTCGGTGGGGATGTAGCGGCCCAGGTCCACCCAGGCCGTGTCGCCGCCGGCCGCGGGCACGACGCCGAGGCGGACCAGCGGGTTGCGGTCGCCGGCCTTGGGGTAGTTGGTGTGCTCCAGGCCGAGCCGGTAGGGCAGGTGGTCGACCACCGTGAACGCCTGGACGGGGCTCTCGTCGGTCTGCAGATAGGCGAGCCGCGACGAGTCGGGGCTCCACCAGAAGCCCTTGAAGTTGCCGCGGCCGTAGATCTCCTCCTGGTACACCCAGTCGAGCTCGCCGTTGAGCAGCTGTACTCCGTCGCCGCCCTCGGTGAGCGCCCACGCGCGGCCGGTGTCCACGTCCACGACGGAGAGGTCGTAGCCGCGGACGAAGGCCACCATCCGGCCGTCGGGACTGAACGCGGGCATCGATTCCCCGGCGGGGTCGCGGGTCAGCCGCCGGACCCGCACCTCGTCGGCGCTCTGCCGATCGAGGTGATAGAGGTCGTTCGAGATGTTCATGACCGCGGCCGAGTGGTCGGCGTTCCAGACGAGCCGGGGGCCCCGCGCCGCGCGCCGCGCCGCGGCCGCGCTCATCCCCGGCAGGTCTGCGAGCGCCCGCTCGAGGGCGGCGGCGTCCAGGAACGGTTCGGCGTCGCCGGTCGCCGCGTTCACCGACAAGAGGCTCATGCGGCCGCTGCCCCGGTCGCGCTCGCGCTGGAGGTAGTGCGCATCGTCGATCCAGGCGAGCCCGGCGGGGGTGTCGCCGCTGAAGTCGACCCGCCGGTCGGGGTGGTAGATGTCGTCGATGGTCAGCGACCGCTGCTGGGCCGCCGCCGATTCGGCGAACGACAGCGCCGCGAGGGCCGCCAGCGCGGCGATGCATCCCGCGTGGACGGCGTTGCGCAGCGGACCGTTCGCGATCCGCGGCCGCCGGTGCCCGACCCTTACCTGCTCCGCGCCCTCGAACGCGGGCGCCTCGCCGGTCTCGGTGCAACGTGCGGTTTCGCGACGGGCTCCTCGATACCAACGGATCATCGTGCCTCTCCTTGCGATACGGACCGGACGGTTCCGTCCGGGATACACTCGTAGGAGTCTCGCGTCGGCGGAACTCCAAACGCGACCATGAGGTCGCGCGGGCGCAGGCAAGTCCCTCGCGGCCGGGATCACCGGGCTGGATGTCCCGCGCCGGGGGGCGATAGACTGCCCCGGCAGCCTCGGGGCTGCCGGCAACCGCACGAGTTTGCTAGCTTAGCAGAGATGTACGCGGCGACGCGTAGCAGTTGGGGGGAGGTTCCATGCGGTATCAGAAACGGGTCGGGACGGCGGCGGCGTTGGTCCTGGCGGCGTCGCTCGGCGCGCCCGCGGTGTCGGCCCAGGAGGACGGCGAGCGCCGCTACCTGCTGGAGCGGATCGACGACGCCGCGGTCGTGCAGCTCTACGCCGACGGCTTCGAGGCGCTGTCGCTGCGCGACAAGACGCTCATCTGGCATCTGTCTCAGGCGGCACTGGCCGGGCGTGACATCTACTACGACCAGCGCTACGAGCACAACCTCGAGATGCGCGAGGTCCTCGAGGAGATCCTCACCCATTCCGGCGGCGTCGACGGCGGGACGCTGGCCGCGATCGAAAAGTACACGAAGCTCTTCTGGATCAACACCGGTCCGTTCAACAGCCTCACCGCCCGCCGGTTCGTGATGGAGACGACCCCCGCCGCGTTCGCCGACGCGGTCCGGGCGGCGGCCCGCGCCGGGGCCGAGTTCCCCCTGCGTGACGGCGAGGACCTCGGGCAGATGGCGGAGCGGATGGCGCCGCTGTTCTTCGATCCCGGCTTCGAGCCCATCGTCACCAACAAGACCCCCGGTCCCGGCGAGGACATGCTGCTGGCGAGCGCGAACAACCTCTACAAGGGTGTCTCCATGGCCGACCTGGAGGCGTTCGAGGAGGAGTACCCCCTGACCTCGCGTCTCGTGAAGGTCGACGGCCGGCTCGTCGAGGAGGTCTACAAGATCGGCGGCAGGTACAGCGACGAGATCTCCGAGATCATCCGCCACCTGGGGGCGGCGGTTCCGTACGCGAGCGAACCCATGGCCAAGGCGCTGCGCGCGAACATCGCCTACTACCGGACGGGGTCGCCGGTCGACCAGCGGGCCTACGACATCGCCTGGGTCGGGGACCAGAGCTCGTCGGTCGACACCATCAACGGCTTCACCGAGGTGTACATGGACGCCCGCGGGGCCAAGGGCGCGTGGGAGGCGCTGGTCTTCTACGTCAACCCGGAGAAGACGGGCGCCATCCGGACGCTGGCCGAGAACGCCCAGTGGTTCGAGGACCGGATGCCCTGGGACCCCCGCTACCGCAAGGCGGGGGTGACCGGCATCACCGCCAACGCCATCGACGTGGTCGTCGAGACCGGCGACTCCGGCCCGCTGACGCCCATCGGCATCAACCTGCCCAACGATCAGACGGTGCGCGAGCAGTACGGCAGCAAGTCGATCTCGCTGTCGAACGTGAACGAGGCCTACGAGCTGTCCCGGTCCGGGAGCTACCGGCAGGAGTTCGCGTGGACGGAGGAGGAGGCGGAGCGCTCGGGGCAATGGGGCAGCCTCGCCGGCGAGATGACCACCAACATGCACGAGGTAATCGGCCACGCCTCGGGGCAGTTGGCGGAGCGGCTGGGCGGCTCGGCCCAGCCCTACCTGAACGAGCAGTACTCGGCCCTCGAGGAGGCGCGGGCCGACCTCATCGGGCTCTACTTCCTGGCCGACCCGAAGCTCGTCGAGATCGGCGTCCTCCCGGCCGAGGCGCAGGAGGACATCGTGCTCGCCGAGTACGAGGGCTACACCCGCAACGCGCTGCTCCAGCTCCGGCGGATGCGCGAGGGGAGCCAGATCGAGCAGGACCACATGCGCAACCGCCAGATGATCGTCCACTGGCTGATGGCGAACACCGAGGCGATCGATCGGCGGACGCGCGACGGCCGGACGTACTACGTGATGGTCGATGCCGAGGCGTTCCGCGCGGGGGTGGCGACCCTCCTCGCGGAGGTGCAGCGCATCAAGTCGGAGGGTGACTACGAGGCGGCCCGGACGCTGTTCGAGACCCACGGCATTCACTTCGATCCCGCCCTGCGCGACGAGATCGTGGCCCGGGTCGACGCCATCGGTCTGCCGTCGTACTCCGGATTCGTTCAGCCGAAGCTGGAGCCGGTACGAAACGACGCGGGCGAGATCGTCGACGTGGAGATCTCCTACCCGCGGGACCTGACCGCGCAGATGCTGGAGTACTCCGGCAAGCGGATGCCGTAGGGGCAGGGTCGGGCGGCAGGCAGAGTCGCAGGGCGGCGTTGTTCGAGTTGGGAGTTTGCGCCGAAGAACGCTGCCGCCCAGGCGCTTGCGCCGTCGAAGTTTCGCGCCAGCGAAACTTCCAACGCGACCGCAAGGTCGCGCTAGCGCAGCCAGCCTGGAGGCACGCCGGCTCGCCGGGCCTCGTCGCGCAGGTCGGCGAGGGCCCGGGCGAGGGCGTCGATGGCGGCCCTGGCCTCGTCGAGTTCCGCCAGCGCCGCCTGCCGCTCCTGCTCGAGGGCCGCGCGCTGCGCGGGGTCGTCGCGGCTGGTGAAATCGGCCCACAGCCCGTCCGCGCGGGTCTGGAGCGCGGCGGGGCGGAGCTCGGCCTGCTCGAGCGCCTGCCGGGCCGCGGCCATGCGGTCTCGCCACCGTTCTTCGTCGCCGGCGGCCGCGGCATCGGAGGACGGCGGGGCCGGGGCTTCCGATCTCGTCGCGGCCGGCCCGGTCCCCGCCGTCGGGTCCGGCGCGGCGTCGCCGATGCGCACGGTGAGCCTGCCGCTGTGCACGAGGTCGGCGTCCGTGTAGACCTTCGGCGGGGCCGCGTCCGGGCCGGCCTGCCGGGTGAGCGCTTCGCGCCGCAGCCGTTCCTGCCGCGCGACCTCGACGAGGGACTGGGCGGTCGCGGGCGCGGCGGCCGCCGACACGAGAACGAGCGCGAGCAGGACGTGCAACGTGAGCGGTTTCATGTGGTTCCCCTGTCATCTCAGCCTGCTTCTTGCCCAAGCTTCCTTGTTCCCAGGCTTCTTGTCCAAGCGGCTTGTTCATGCTTCTTGTTCAGGTCTTCTGCAGGAACCGTGCCGGTTCTACGCAGAACCATGCCGGCCTGTCTGCGGGCCTGGTCGGACGCGGCCTGGCGTCGCGGCCTGGCATTGCGCCGTCATGTCGGACGCGACGCGCCCGGGCCTGGCCGGGCCTGGGGCGGGTCCGCCCCGCCGGGGCGAGGCGGGGAGCGGCTGCGCCCCGCCGGCGCGGGGCGGCCGGGAGCCGGCCCGATGAAACGATCCGGCCCCCCGGCTCGTCCTTCGACATGCGGGCGGCGCCCTCGTCGTGGTGAGGGGAGTCGCACCGGGGAGACACCGCGCGCATGAACGTCGGCATCGTCTGTTATCCCACCGTGGGCGGCAGCGGCATCGTCGCCACCGAGCTCGCCAAGGCGCTGGCCCAGCGGGATCACGAGGTTCGGCTCATCAGCACCGAGATGCCGTTCCGGGGGCCCGACTTTCAGGTCGGACTGGTCTTCCACCCCGTCCAGACCCCCGGCTATCCGCTTTTTCGCGAGCCGCAGCATCTGTTGTCGCTCGCCAACAAGATCGTCCAGGTCAGCCGCGAGCACCACCTGGACGTCATCCACGCCCACTACGCCATCCCGCATGCCGCCGCCGCCTATCTGGCGCGGCAGATTCTCGCGAATGCCGAAGGCGCGAACGTGCCGCGGGTCATCACCACCCTCCACGGCACCGACGTGACGCTGATCGGCAGCGACAGCTCGTACTCGGAGACTGCGGCGTTCTGCATCGATCAGTCCGACGGGGTGACCGCGGTGTCGGAGAGCCTGCGAGCCGACACCTATCAGCAGATGTCGGTGCGCGCCGACATCCGGGTGATTCCGAACTTCCTCGATTGCGAGATCCACCGCCGCTCGGAGGACGCCGCGTTGCGCGCCCGTTTCACCGGGGACGACGACGCGGTGCGTCTCGTGATCCACGTGTCGAATTTCCGGCCGGTGAAGCGGGTCGAGGCGGTGATCGACATCTTCGACCGCATTCGCCGGCGCGTGCCGTCGAAGCTGCTCCTCGTCGGCGACGGGCCGGACCTCGACCGGGCGGGCCGCCGGGTACGGGACCTCGGGCTGACGGATGCCGTGGTCCAATTGGGCGAGCAGGAACAAGTGGTGCCGCTGCTGTCGGTCGCGGATCTGTTCCTGCTGCCGTCGGCGCAGGAGAGCTTCGGGCTGGCCGCGCTGGAGGCGATGGCGTGTCAGGTGCCGGTGGTGGCGTCCCGGGTCGGCGGGCTTCCCGAGGTGATCGAGAACGGAATCACCGGCTTTCTGCACGACCCGGACGACCTCGATGGCATGGCGTCGAGCGGCGTGGCCGTGCTGTCGGATCCCGCCCGGCATCGGGCGGTCGCGGCGGCCGGGCTCACCGTCGTCCAGCAGCGGTTCTGCGCCAACGCCATCGTACCGAAGTACGAGGCGTTCTACACCGAGGTGCTCGCGCGCGAACCCATGCCCGCGGCGCGCTATGGACAGCGATCGACATAGAGTCGCCAGCTGCACCCAGCGCAGCCCGTTGTCTGCGGGTTGGCACGCGTGGGCACACGGCAAGGTAATTTCCGTCAGCGTCTTGGGAGTCTGCGCCGCAAGAGATTCTCGCCCCTTTATATAGTGGGGCCGGGGATCCATGGCCGCCATGTGCAGGAGTCGATCGCGCCACAAAGCGTTCTACGGCGCAGACTCCCGGCCCGGAAATCGCCGCCTTGCGGTTCCTTGCCGCCCGACGGGCCCTCGGCCTCGGCCACGCCGCCCCGTCCGCGAGGCCCCGCCACCGGGTATACTCGGAAGACCATGACAAAGATGCGTGCACTGGCGGCAAGCGGAGCCTTGTGTATTTCCCTGGCCGCCCCGGGCGCGACTCTGCGGGCCCAGCCCGCGGAAGCGGTCAACGGCCGGACCGTGCTCGGGCTGGTGCTGCGGCAGATCAACAACACCGGCACGTTCATGATGGCCACGGCGCATCCCGATGACGAGATCAACGGGTTGCTGGCATTGTTGAGTCATGGCGAGGGCGTGCGGACGACGCTGGTCACCGCCACCCGCGGCGACGGCGGACAGAACGAGATCGGCCCCGAGCTGTTCGACGCCCTGGCGGTGCTGCGGACCGAGGAGCTGCTGGCCGCGCATCGCCTGGACGGGGCCGAGCAGTTCTTCACCCGCGCGGTCGACTTCGGCTACTCCTTCAGCCGCGACGAGACGTTCGAGGCGTGGGGGCGCGAGGTGATCCTGGGCGATTTCGTCCGCATGATTCGAACGCTTCGACCCGACGTCATCGCCGGGATGAGTCCCGACGGCGCGGGTGGGGGGCAGCACCATCAGGCGTCGGCGGTGCTGGCGCGGGAAGCCTATGCGGCGGCCGCCGATCCCATGCGGTTTCCGGAGCAGCTGGCGGAAGGGCTGCGGCCGTGGCAGCCGCGGAAGTTCTATTTCATGGACGGGTTCCCGGCCTTCCGCTTCGGCGGCGGTTTCGGGCGCACCGCCCCCGGCGGGCCGGGCGGCCCGCGGGGCGGCCGCGGGCAGGCCGCGCCGGCCGGGACGGTGTCCATCAATCTCGGCCGATTCGACCCGCTGCTGGGGCGCACCTACGCCGAGATCGGCAGCCAGGCCCGCGGCATGCACAAGTGCCAGGGGATGTCACCGATCGTCAGTCTGCCGGGGCCGGCGGCGATCCGCTACCGGTTGGACGACACCGTCATCCCCGGCCACGCGGGGCAGGCCGAGCAGGCGCTGTTCGACGGGGTCGACACCTCGATCGCGGGGCTGGCCCGGCATGCCGGGCCCCAGCCCCCGCCCGGCCTCGTGGAGGGCCTGGCCACCCTCGCCCGGCACGCCGCCACCTCCCTGCAGGTCTACGAGCGGGGCGCCGTCGAGGCCCAGCGGGTGACCCTGCTGGCGGGTCTCGGGGCGGTCCGCACCCTCCGGGACCGGCTCGGCACGTTCGGCCTGTCCGACGAGGCGGTCTTCGAGATCGATTTCCGGCTGGCGCAGAAGCAGGCCCAGTACGAACGGGCGGTGGTCCTGGCCCACAACCTGCGGCTCGACGTCTTCGCCGACGACGGCGTCGTCACCCCGGGGCAGCCGGTCACGGTGCTCGCACAGGTGGCGAACCACGGCGGCGCGGCCGCCACCGTCGAACGGGTCCGCTTCGAAGGCTTCGCGGCCGCCGAATCCACGTGCGGGACCGGCGCCCTCGCCCCCGGCGCGGTGTACCGCTGCGAGACCCCGCTGAGTCTGCCGCCGACCGCGCCGCCGACCGACATCCACTGGGAGCGGCTGCCCGACGCGGCGCGGTATCGGGTCGATGCGGACGCGCCGTTCGGGGCGCCGTTTCGACCGACGCCGTTCCGCGCCACTTTCGAGCTCGATTTCGGCACCGCCCGGATCGCCGTCGACCGGCCCATCGCCTTCCGGTACGGCAGCGACCTGTTCGCCGGCGAGAAGCGCATGGAGCTGCAGGTGGTGCCGCCGTTCGCCGTCGACATCGCCCCGCAGATCGCCATCGTGCCCGTCGGGGCGGCCGAGCCCCGCGATGTCCGGGTCACCATCCGCAACGGGGGCGTAGAGCCCGCGAGCGGTGTCGTCAGCCTCGAGCTGCCCGAGGGGTGGCGGCAGACGCCGGAACGGATACCGGTGGCTCTCACCCGCGAGGACGAGGCGCGAACCGTTCGCTTCGCCGTGCATCCGGTCCCCGACGCGCCCGCCGGAGACTACCGAATCGGCGCGCGGTTCGAGGCCGGCGGCGCGCAGTTCGACCGCGGCTATCAGGTGGTGGAGTATCCCCACGTCGGCCGCCGGCACCTGGTCCACGCCGCCGAAACGGCGATCAAGGTGATCGACGTCCGGCTGGATCCGGAGCTGCGGGTCGGTTACGTCGACGGGGTCGGCGACGAGGTGCCGGCGGCGATCGAGCAGCTCGGTGCGCGGTTGGAGCACATCTCGAGCGATGAGCTGGTGTTCGGCGACCTGTCCCGGTTCGACGTCATCGTGACCGGGGTCCGGGCCTACGAGCGGAACCAGGACCTGCGGGCCAACAACGGCCGGCTGCTGGAGTACGTCGAGGCGGGCGGCACCCTCGTCGTGCAGTACAACAAGTTCGAGTTCAACGAGGCGCAGTACGGACCCTATCCGGCCCGCGTCAGCCGCAACCGCGTGACGGACGAGTACGCACCGGTGCGGATCCTGACTCCCGACCACGCGGTATTCGGTTTTCCGAACGCGATCTCCGAGGCGACCTGGAGCGGTTGGGTGCAGGAACGCGGACTGTACTTCCTCGGCGACAAGGATTCCGCGTACGCCGATCTCGTCGAGCTGCGCGATACGTTCCCGTCCAACCCCGGCGCCAAGCGCGGCGCTCTGGTCGAAACGCGGTACGGCGAGGGGCGCTGGCTGTATGTCGGGCTCGGTCTCTGGCGGCAGCTTCCCGCCGGCACCCCCGGCGCCTACCAGTTGCTGGCGAATCTGCTCAGCCTCGGCGGGGGTGCCCAGGCCCCGTGATCCCGCCCGGGTGGGCATCATTCAAGCGGGAAACGCCCGGGGCGAAGGGTCAGGGCTGTCCGAGGAGATAGACGTCGCCGGTGGGCACCGGCACGCCGCCGGCCGGCTCGATGGTGACGGCCATCGCCGCCGGCATCGGGACCGTTTCCGGGATATCCAGGGTCACGGTGGCCGCGCCGTCCGCTTCCAGCGTGAGCAGCGCGGCGCCCACGGCGTTGGCGCCCGGCATGACGAACCAGAGCTGGTAGGTGTCGCCCTCCGGCAGGGACGGAAGCCCGGTGGCCAGGAAGGCGAGCCGTGCCGACTCGGTCCACAGGGCGCGTCCCGTGGCGCGCGGGGCGAGGGGCTGTCCGGCCAGCGTCAAGGACTCGACGGTCGGGTCGGTGGCGATGGCGATCACCTCTTCCCGCCGCGTGGCCTCGAGGGCCGCGACCGTCGCTTCGAGCTCGAGGATGTCCCGCCGCAGGGTTGCGGACTCCACGGTCTCCTGCAGATCGGTGATCTGCCGGTGCAGCGCGGCCACGTACCAGCCACCGGCGCCGGCGCCCGCCACGAGCAGGGTCGCCATGAGCCAGAACAGGGTGCCGACCCCCAACCTGCGCGGCGCGGCGGCCCCCCACCATGGGGCCGGCGCCGGGGGTGCCGTGGGCTTGCTCGGGGCCGGAGGGGCCGCGGGTCTCGAAGGCGCCGGGGTCCAGCCCGCGACCTCCCGCAGCACCCGCTCGCGGAGCGCCGGCGGCGGGTCGAGGGGGAGGGCCGTCTGCGGCAGATGGTGGGTCACCGGCAGCAGCGACTTGACTTCCCTGACGCAGTCCACGCAGGCCTCGAGGTGCGACTCGAAGCGGCCTCGCTCGCCGTCGCCGAGCGCCCCCAACGCGTAGAGCGCGGCCAACCCGTCGAACTGTTCGTGCGTCCGTTCGGTCATGCCTACAACGCCTCCCGCAAGGTCAGCAGGCCGGTGCGTATGCCGGTCCTGACCCTCGCGGGCGACTGCTCGAGCCGTTCGGCGATCTGGGCCGCGGTCATGCCTTCGAGAGCCGCGAGCTCGATCGCGGTGCGCTCGATGCCGGGGAGAGCGGTCAGGGCCGCCCGCAGCCGGGAGACCGCTTCGGCCGGCAGGGGGGGACGCTCGCCGGCGATGGCGGGCATCGGCAACGCGACGACCGCAGGTTCGTCCGGGGCGGATGCGGACCGGGCGCGAAGCTGCTCGATGGCGCGGCGGCGGGTCGCGGCCAGGAGCCACGGCGCCGGCGGCTCGCCGTCGCCGCCCGGCTGTTGCATCCGGGACCAGGCGCGCGAGAAGACCTCCTGCACCACCGTCTCCGCATCCCCGTGGTCCTGGAGGACGCGCAGGGCCAGCCCGTACATCGCCCGGACGTGCCGGTCGTAGAGCCCTGCCAGGGCGCGCGGGTCCGCGTCGGCCATGTACTGATATTACTTCACTCGCCGCCGGTGGGCGGGTTCGTTCCGGCTCGCGCCGCGGGGGCGGCCGGGGACGGCGGGGGCCCTGGCGGATCGGCGCCCGGCCCGCGGGCGTGCAGCCAGTCGTGGACGCGGTCGAGCACCGTGGCGATCGCCGCCTGCTGGCGTTTCAGGCGGGCGCGCGCGCGGAGCGGGGTCTGCCGGGTGGCGAGGAACGCGCGCACGAGCCGGAGCACCGCGGACTGCCGCTCGATCGCGGGCAGGCCGGCAAACGCCAGGAAGACCAGCCCGACCCCCGTCGCCGCCCCGATGCCGCTTCCGAACCACAGACCGCTCGCCACGGCGAGGGCCGCGACCCAGGCTCCGTAGACGACGGCGCCCCCGACGACCTCCCAGGCGGCGCGGCTCTGCGGGTCGGGGGCCCGACCGCTGATCGCCCACGTGCCGTAGTACGGGACGGCGAAGCAGACCAGGGCGAGACCCGCCACGGGCGCCGTCACGAGGGCCCGGCTGCCTTCCCGCAGGACGAACCGCAGCACCTGGCTGGCCGGCATCCGCCGGTCGAGGTCCCGCTCGCGGAGCCCGAGGGCCCGGAGCTGCTCGTCGTGGGCGAGCACGTCGCCCAGGATGGCGTCGTAGAGAACCGGATCTTCCCGCCGCAGGCGTTCCATGCCCCGCGCGATCAACCGCCGCCGGCGGACCCGCTCGGCCGGATCCCGCGAGACGCCGCGTGCGGCGGCGTAGAGGCGATCGATGCGGTCGACGAGTGGCAGATCCGACCGCGGATCCGCCTCGACCATCACCCGGCGGAGCCGTGCGGAGATGCGGTCGGTCAGGATGCGGGTGGCGTCCCGCGGATCCGCGTGGAAGGCGTCGACGAGATCGGTGGCGTCGAACGGCCGGCCGAACAGGGCCGTGACCCGCGACCGGAACATCGGCAGGCGGTCGAAGTTGAGCCCGACGGGCACGATCGCCACGGGATGGCCGGCCGCGGTGCCGGCGAGGGCCATGCGGGCGGCGCCGGTCCGCAGCGGCTCGAGTCGGCCGCTGACGTGGCTGATGCCCTCGGGGAAGAGGCAGATGGCGTCCCCCTCGGCGAGGGCGCGCTCCACCGCCGCGAACGTCTCCGCGTTGCGGGACGTATCGACCCCCGTGTCCATGCGGCGATAGACCGGGATCGCGCCCGATCGGCGGACGAGGGGGCTGAGCACGTGCCGGTGGAACAACGTCGACTTGGCGAGGAAGCGGATGGGTCTGGTGGCCGTCCGCTGTATGACCGCGGGGTCGAGGACGCTGTTGGGGTGATTGGCGACGAGGAGGACGGGGCCCTCCGGCAGCGGCGAACCGACCCGCTCGATGCGATAGAAGATCGATACCCCGAGAACCACGAGCCGCCAGAGCACCAGGCTGCCAGGATACCGGCGGTCTGGCGGTTTCCGGTCTGGCGCGGTCATGACGGGCGCATTCTAGCAGGCCGTGGTGAAACCCCGCGTTGCACCGAGAGCGCCGCTCGAATGCAGCGGGGACTTTCGCCACGGGCTGCCAGGAGCTTCCCGCGCTGCGCCGCTTCTACGGCCGGGCGGCGGCGAACCGCAGGCGGACGTAGTCGACGACCCACGTCCCGTCCGGGCGCTGGATGCGCGGGGCCAGCCGCCCCCGCATCTCGGTCAGCAACCCCGCGCGTTCCGGCTCCGGCACCGCGGTGATGAACGGCTGGGCGAACACTTCCAGCCAGTGGACCACGTCGCCGGGCAGCGGGGTCGGGCGCGGGAACAACTGGACGGAGTCGACCCGGAAGCCGCGCCGCTCGAGACGGGCGCGATACTGGTCGGCGGTGGGGAAGTACCAGGGGTCCACGGCGGCGCTGTCGACGCCCCGCGCGCGCAGCGCCTCGGCGAAGGACTCCCGAATCGAGGCGACGCAGCCGGCGCCGCCGCACTCGGCCACGAACCGCCCGCCGGGCTTCAGGGCCTTCCACACGCCGTCGATGGCGGCGTCGGGATCCGGGATCCAGTGGAGGGCGGCGTTGCTGAAGACGGCGTCGAACTCGGCGTTGAACGGAAGCTCGCGGGCGTCGACGATCCGGGCGTCGAGCCCCCGCTGAAGCGCCGCCCACACCTGCTCGGGGCTGCTGTCGATGCCCACGACGTGGCAGCCGGCGTTCCGGAACCGTTCGGTGAGGGCGCCGTCCCCGCAGCCGAGGTCCAGGATGCGCTCGCCGGGTTGAGGGGCCAGCAGGTCCGCGACCGGCGCCCCCAGATCCGAGACGAACCGGGCGTGCTCGGCGTAGGATTCCGGGTTCCAGTACTGAGTCATGGTGGTGTGGTCCGGCTGTCCGCCACCCGCGCGGGCGCAGCTCCGGGATTCTACGCGTGATCGAGGGTCAGGGCGCCGGTATAGATCGCCATCCCGACGACCGCGTCGATGCCCGCGGCGTCGAGGGCGTCGATCTCGTCTCGGGTGGTGATGCCGCCGGCGGCGGTGACGCGGCGGGTCGTCGCCGCCGCCACCGCCTGCGCCGCGTCCAGGTCGGTGCCGTTCATCAGCCCCTCGCGGTCCACGTGGGTGTACAGGAACTCGCCGCAGTACGGCTCGAGCCGGCGCACCGCCTCGACCGCGGTCACCTCGACCGGCTCGGTCCAGCCGCGAATGACGACCCGGCCGGCCTTGCTGTCGACCGCCGCGATGATCCGTTCGACCCCGACCGCGTCCGCCAGCGCTTGGGCGAACTCGAGGTCCGGCTGGCCGTCCCGGAAGAGGGCCGAGCTGACGATGACCGCCCGCGCGCCGTAGTCGAGCACCGCCTCGGCGCGGTCGATCGAGCGGATGCCGCCGCCGACCCGGCAGGGAAGCCGCGGCGCGACCCGCCGGACCAGCGCGTCGTTGTCGCCCGACCCCATGGCGGCGTCGAGGTCGATGAGCTGCACCTTCGGAAACCCGGCGAACCGCGCGACCCACCCGTCGAGGTCGTCGCTCTCGATGGCCAGGCGCTCCCCCTGGACGAGCTGCACCACGCGGCCGTTCTTGAGGTCGATGGAAGGGATCAGCATAGGCCGGTCCGGGTTGCCGGGTCCGGGCCGCCGGCCCCCGGTCCGGGAGGTCTCGGCAGCCGCACCGGGATGCCGTGCGCGTGCAGATGGGCCTTCAGGTCCTCGACCGCGTGCTCGGCATAGTGGAATATCGAGGCGGCGAGGGCGGCGTCGGCCCGGCCCGCGGTGAAGACCTCGACGAAGTGGTCGAACGTGCCGGCGCCGCCGGAGGCGATCACGGGGATGGGCACGGCGGACGACACCGCCGCGGTCAGGCCGCAGTCGAAGCCCTGCTTCGTGCCGTCCCGGTCGATCGAGGTCAGCAGAATCTCGCCGGCGCCGCGGTCGGCCGCCTCGCGCGCCCATTCCACCGCGTCCCGCTCGGTGCCCTGCTGGCCGCTGCGGACGTAGATCTTGAAGCGATCGTCCTCGCGCTTGGCGTCGATGGCGACGATGACCGCCTGGCTGCCGTAGCGACGCGCCAGGGTGGTGATGAGCTCGGGCTGGGACAGCGCGGCAGTGTTGATGCCCACCTTGTCGGCCCCGGCCTCGATCGCGGCCTCCGCGTGGTCCTCGCCGCGGATGCCGCCGCCGACGCACAGCGGCAGGAATATCTCGCGCGCGACGGCCCGGATCGTCTCCGCGAGCGCCTTGCGCCCCTCGATGGTGGCGGTGACGTCGAGGATCACCACCTCGTCGATCCCCTCCCGGTTGTAGCGGCCGGCCAGGGTGGCGGGGTCGCCCGCGTTCCGCAGACCCTCGAAGTTGATGCCCTTGACGACCGCGCCGTCCCGGACGTCGAGGCAGGCGATGATGCGTTTCGACAGCATGGCGCGCGTCTCAGGAGGGCACCCTGCGCAGGAAGTTGCCGAGGATGCGAAGGCCGACGTCCGACGATTTCTCGGGGTGGAACTGCACGCCGCCGACCGCGCCGCGCTCGACCGCCGCCGCGAACTCGACGCCGTAGCGGGTCGACCCCACGCAGCTCTCCGTGACGGGGGCGGCGTAGGAGTGCGTGAAGTAGACTTGGTCGCCCTCGTCGACGCCTTCGAGCAGCCACGAGTCGCGGGCGCGGTGCAGCGAGTTCCACCCCACGTGGGGCACCTTGAACGCGCCGGCGCCTCCGCGGGTCTCCGCGGGACCGCCCGTGATTTCCCCGGGACCCTCGCCGGTGCCCGCGGAGCCCCCGCGGGTCTCCGCGGGACGGCCGCCGGTTTCCGCGAGATCCCCGCTGGTTTCCGCGGGACGGTCACCCGCTTCCGCCGCGCTCTCCCCGTCGGTGATCAGGCTGCACGTGCCCGGCAGCAGCTCGAGGCCGAGGTGGCCGGGCGCCTCGGCGCTGCCGTCGAACAGCCACTGCATGCCGACGCAGATGCCGAGCAGGGGCCGCTCGCGCGCGATATGGCGCCGGATGGCGGCGCGCCAGTCGGCGTCGAGGGCCGCGGTCACCTCGAAGTTGCCGACGCCGGGCACGATGATGCCGGTCGCCCCCGCGAGATCCGCCGGCGCCGCCGGGGTCGTCACCGGCGTACCCAGGTGGGCCAGCGCCTTGCGCACCGAGGTCAGGTTCCCGGCGCCGTAGTCAATCAACGCAATCATTGCGCAACACCTTGTCGCCGCCAGCCCGGAAATCGCCGCCGGCGTCTCCGACCGCCGCCTTCCCAACCAACCCTGCCCGGGAGCCGGCGCCTCCCTGCATGAGGCAGCGCCTCCCTTGCGGGAGGCGGCACCGTCTTCTACGGCGCAGACTCGCAGCTACAACAACCCCTTGGTGCTCGGCAACTGCTTCGCCATGCGGTCGTCCTTGTCGCACGCGATCCGGAGCGCCCGCGCGAACGCCTTGAACAGCGCCTCGACCTTGTGGTGACTCGACCGGCCGTAGAGCACCTTCAGGTGCACGTTGGCCCGCGCCCCCTGGGCGAACCCCTCGAAGAAGTCGTGCAGCAGCTCCGACTGCAGGTCGCCGACGAGCCTGACGCGCAGGCGCAGGTCGACCACCGCGTGGGGGCGCCCGCTGAGGTCGATGGCCGCGACGGCGAGGGTCTCGTCCATCGGCATGATGAAGTAGCCGGCGCGGTTGATGCCGCGCCGCGACCCGATCGCCTTCGCGACTGCCTCGCCGAGGGCTATCCCGACGTCCTCGACGGTGTGGTGCTGGTCGACGTCGAGGTCCCCGGTGGCGTCGATCTGCAGGTCGAAGGCGCCGTGCCGCGCCACCAGCTCCAGCATGTGGTCGAGAAAGCGGATTCCGGTGCTGACCGTGTACCGGCCGCGCCCTTCGAGACCCAGCCGGACGGTGATCTGCGTCTCGGTGGTCCGCCGCTCGATCCGCGCGCGTCTCATGGCCGCACCTTGCCGTCCTGCCCGCCGGCATCGGCGGGCAGATGGCGGCGCCGTCCCGCTCCGCGCGGCGGCGAGGTCATCGGCTTCCCGTCATGCGCACCCGGACCGACTCGGCGTGGGCGGTCAGTCCCTCCGCCTCGGCCAGGGTGACGATCGTCGGGGCCAGAGTCTCCAGCCCCGCCTGCGTGATGCGCTGCGTACTGTGCACGGAGACGAAGTCCGACGCGCTGAGCCCGCCCCGGAAGCGCGCCGCGCCCCCGGTCGGCAGCACGTGGTTCGATCCCGTCGCATAGTCGCCGGCCGCCTGCGCCGCATGGGGACCGATGAAGACGGTGCCGGCGCGGGTGGTGCGCGCGGCGACCTCTTCGTCGAGGCACACCAGATGCTCGGGCGCGATGTCGTTGGCGAGATCGATCGCCTCGTCGAGCGAGCGGGTGACCACGATGACCCCGTACCGCTCGATGGACGTCCGCGCGGGTCCGTCCGCGGGAAGCTGCGCCTCGACGCGCCGGGCGATGCGCGCGGCGAACCGGCGGTCGGGGGTAAGCACGATGGCGCGGGCGTCGGGGTCGTGCTCGGCCTGCGCGATCAGATCGGCGGCGATCCAGCGCGCCTCGCCCCGCACCGCGACGATGACGATCTCGGTCGGACCGGCGTGGAAGTCGATGGGGCAGTCGGCCGACACCAGCGCCTTGGCGGCGGCGACCCAGGCGCTTCCCGGCCCGACGATCTTGTCCACCCGCGGTACGGTCGCGGTGCCGTAGGCGAGCGCGGCGACGGCGTGGGCCCCGCCCAGCCGGAACAGGCGGGTGACGCCGGCGATGGCGGCAGCGGCGAGGGTCGCGGGGTCCGGGCGCGGGCACACCACGATGACTTCGGGCACCCCCGCGACCCGGGCGGGGATCGCGGTCATCAGCAGCGAGGACGGCAGCGGGTAGCGTCCAGCGGGAACGTAGCAGCCGACCCGCTGGAGCGGGGTCACGCGCTGCTCGATCTCGACCCCCCCGGTGACCGTGGTCCGCCATCCCCGCGGCAGTTGCCGCCGGGCGATGCGGCGGATGTGATTCGCCGACGTGCGCAGCGCCGCCCGCAGGTCCGCCGGGATGGCCCGCAGCGCGGCCTTCGGCTCCTCCTGCGGCACCTCGGCCGGGCCGTCCAGGCCGTCGAACCGCCGCGCGTAGCGCAGCAGCGCCTCGTCGCCCGAGCGGCGGACCGCGCTCACGATCCGGGCGACCCGGCGGGTGAGGGCGGGATCGACGTCCTGGCGCCGGTCGATCAGGCGCTGGACGGCCGGGCGATCCGACGCGTCGATGATCTGCATCAGAGGACGATCTTGTTCAGCGGGAACTCCACGATGCCTTCGGCCCGCGCCGCCTTCAGCTTCGGAATCAGATCGCGCGCCGACGACTCCTCGATGATGGTGGAGACCGCGACCCACGCGTCGTCGCTGAGGGGGGCCACCGTCGGGTCGTGCAGGGCCGGCAGCAACCCGAGCACCCCGTCGAGCTCGGCGCGCCGGACGTTCAGCATCAGACCGACCCGGCCCTTGGCCTCGATGGCCGCGCGCAGCAACAGGGCGATGTTCTCGATCTTGGTCCGCTTCCAGTCGTCCTCGAGGGCCGCGGGGTTCGCGATCAACTGGGGGTTCGATTCGATGACGGTGTCGATGATGCGCAGCCGGTTGGCGCGCAGGGTCGAGCCGGTCTCCGTTGCCTCGACGATGGCGTCGGCGAGCAGCGGCGGCTTGACCTCCGTCGCTCCCCACGAGAACTCCACCTTCACCGGCACCTGCAGGCGCTCGAAGTACGCCTCGGTCACCCGCACCAGCTCGGTCGCGATGGTGGCGCCGGCGAGGTCCTGCGGGGTGCGGTACTTCGAGTCCTCGGGGGCGGCCAGCACCCACCGGACCTTGCGGAAGCTCTGCTTCGAGTAGACCAGGTCCGCGATGTCGACGACCTCGTCGCCGGTGGCGGCATGGTGTTCCGCTATCCAGTCCTGGCCGGTCAGCCCGGCGTCGAGCGCGGCGTCGGCGACGTAGCGGGCCATCTCCTGGGCCCGGATCAGCGTGCACTCGATCTCGGGGTCGTCGATCGTGGGAAAGTAGGAACGGGAGCTCGTGTAGATGTTGAAGCCCGAGTGCGCGAACAACTGGATCGTCGAGTCCTGCAGCGAGCCCTTCGGGATACCGAGTCGCAATGTCCTGTCAGCCATGTTCTGTGCGTCAGCCGTGTTCAGCGGGGAGAAAGGGCCGTGTTCGGGTCGTCGGCGAGACGATCCAGCGTCCGGTAGAAGCAGGTCCGTTCGCCGGTGTGGCAGACGTTGCCGTCACCGTTGCGGGTGACCCGCAGCAGCACCGTGTCGTCGTCGCAGTCGACGAGAATCTGCTGCACGGCCAGGGTGTTGCCCGACGTCTCTCCCTTCATCCACTGCTTGCCGCGGGTCCGGCTGAAGAACGTGGCGAAGCCCGAGCGGCGGGTCCGGTCCAGCGCCTCCTGGTTCATGAAGCCGACCATCAGGACCTCGTTGCTCGAGGCGTCCTGCACGACGGCGGGGATGAGTCCGTCCAGTTTCGAAAAGTCCATGTCGTGTCCTGCCGCGCGCCGGCGTGCGGCTCCGGGCGCGGATCGTCTCCCGATATCTCCCGATGGGCTCAAAAAAAAAGCCCCGCCGGGTCGTCGGCGGGGCGGTCGCATGCGTTGGGGTGACGGGCAGTCGCGCTACCTCACATGCAGATCCGCAGCCCCGCCCCGTGGGCAGTCGGCTGCGCAGAGTGATGGCCATGTCGCCGCACCATATTGTGGGGTACCCTATCCCACGCAGTCGGACGTGTCAAATGGATGCCGACCCCGGCCGGGCCTGAGCCGCGAGGTCGTCGCGACGGAGCGTGATGCCTGAGAACGCCGGGTCCGGGACCGCGCGGTGGGTGGCGCTCCACTCGTACAACGTCCGCATCTGTCACTGGATCAACGTCGTCGCCGGCGCCTATCTGCTGTTGAGCGGCATCCACATCTTTCTGGATTTTCCCGAGCTCTATTGGGGGCACACCGGCTACCAGGGTTATCCCGCGATCTTCCGGCTCGCGGACTGGGGCATCTCGTGGGACGAGGCGGGGGCGATGGGGGACCGCCGGTGGGGCCGGAACTATCACTTCACCTTCGCCTGGGTGTTTCTCGTCAACGGACTGGTCTACGCCGGGTGGAACCTCGCGACCGGACGCTTTCGCGAGCGCCTCGTGCCGCGCCGGGACGAGCTCACCGCCGCGCATCTCGGGCGCGACCTCCGCGCGCATCTCCCCTGGCGCCTGCGCGCGCGCGCCTCGGCGACCCGGTACGGCGTGCTGCAGAAGGTCTCCTATCTCCTGCTGCTGGCCCTCTTCGTGCCGTTGATGACGCTGACCGGGCTCGCGCAGTCGCCCGGCTTCACGGCCGCGATGCCCTGGCTGCTCGACCTGTTCGGCGGCCGGCAGTCGGCGCGGACGCTGCACACCGTCGGCACCGTCGTGTTCGTCCTGTTCGTCGTCGTGCACGTGCTGGAAGTGGTGGCGGCCGGCGCCGTCAACCGCATCCGTTCGATGATTACCGGGAAGCTCCGGTTGCCCGTGGAGGAGTCATGAGCACGCCGATGTCCACACCGCGGCGGACGATCCGCCCCCGGACCCTCTCGCGGCGCCGCCTGCTGGCGCACGTCCCCGCCCTCGGCGGGCTGCTGGCGGCCGGATGCTCCCGCGACGCCTACCTGCCGCCGCACGTGCGGGGCGGCCTGGTGGGCGCGGCCGACGTGCTGACCATGAGCACCAGCCGTCTGCTGCTCCGGGACCAGCCCCTGGCGCGCGAGTACCAGCCGAGCGACATCGCCCCCGACTTCCCGACCTGGGGGCAGACCAATCCCCGGGACGAGGAATATCAGGCCCATTTGCGGGACGGGTTCCGCGACTGGCGCCTGCCCGTGAGCGGTCTCGTCGGCCGGCCGGTGTCGCTCTCGCTCGACGACATCCGGGGGCTGCCCGCGCGCACGCAGATCACCGCCCACGTCTGCGAGCAGGGTTGGTCGGCGATCGCCCAGTGGACCGGCGCGCCGCTGCTGCGGGTGCTCGAGGCGGCGGGCGGGGTGCAGCCGGGCGCGCGGTACGTGATGCTCGACACCGTCGACGGCTGGTACGAGGGCATCGACCTGTTCGAGGTCGTGCATCCGCAGACCATCCTCGCCTACGGCCTCAACGGCGAGGATCTGCCGGTCGGCAACGGCGCGCCGCTGCGGCTCCGGGTCGAGCGCCAGTGCGGGTACAAGAACCTGAAGTTCCTGAAGTCCATTCAGGTCGTGGACTCGATGGCCGGCTTCGGCCAGGGCACCGGCGGCATCAACTCCGACTGGGGATTCCACTGGTACGCCGGTGTCTAGCTTTCACCACGGGCTTCCAACGGTGGTCGCGGGGGCGCTCAGGGGGCTCTCGTCCCGTCCGCCACGCATCGCGTGAGGGCTCTGGCCCGCCGTTTCCGGCCCGACTTCGCCCCGGTGCGTCCGGCGGAAGGCTGGCGTACGTTGACGCTCGCACTGGCGACCAAGTGCCGATATGCTAGGGGACTGCTCGGTGGCGACGGAACGGACTGCTGCAGGTTGGTTGGACGAAGAGGCGGAGCTCGGAGGCGGCGGTCTCCGGCTGGACAATTGCATGTACGACATGACATCGCGCGCGCCGGGACATCGATTCGGACCGTACCTGTCGTGGCCGCCGCTCGCGGCGGTCTGCCTGCGGATGCGGGTGCCCGCGATGGTCCTCGCCGGGGCGGCGCTCATCGCCCCGGCGGCGCCCGCGGTTGGACAGGCGTCTCCCACGGTGGTGGTCGCGCCGTTCACGAACGTGAGCCGGCAACCCGCCGATGACTGGATCGGCGCGGGCATCGCCGAGACGATCGCCGTCGATCTGCAGGACGCCGGACTGGAGGTCTTCGGACACCGCGCCGTCGCGCCGCCTCGCATCGGTTACCGCGGCGCCCGCAACGGCCCCGGTACCGCCGCCGCGCTCGACGCCTATCGCCGACAGGGTGTCGCTTGGATGATTGACGGCACCTTGCAGCGGCTGGGAGACGCCCTGCGCATCACCACCCGGATCGTGGACGTCGAGACCGGCGCGGTCGAGTTCGGCACTCGGGTCGACGGCGGGATAGCCGACATCTTCGAAATCCAGGACGAGGTCGCCTCGGTGCTCGCGGCACGGCTCTCGACGGGCAAGGGCAGCCGGTCCACCCCAGGTAGACGGCCCGCCCCGGACCGGTTCGCCCCGGACCGCTTCGTTCCGGACCGGCCCGCGCCGAACCGGCCCCCACCGGGGGTCCGGCCCGCGCCGGTGCCCCCGCCCTTCGTCGCCGCAGTTCCCCCCGCTGCGCCCGAGGCTCGGCCCGAGCGGCCCGTCAGCGGCGCGCTCGCCTTCGGCGGCGGGTCCGCCGGCCGGCCCGCGCCGGACGGGGACGCCGCCCCGCGCCCGCCCGGCGGCCGGGGAGGCGGGGGATTCGCCCCCGCCCTTCTGGGTCGTCCGACCGCGGTCATCGAGCGAACCGTCACGCCGCCCGAGATCGACGGCCGGCTCGACGACTCGGTCTGGGAGACCGCCACCCACGTCACGAACTTCATCCAGATCGCGCCGATCGAGGGCGCGCCGGGGTCGGAGGAGACCGAGGTGTGGATGGCGTACGACAGCGAAAACCTCTACTTCGCCTTCTACGCCCACTACACGCGGCCCGAGACCATGCGCATCAACCGGGCCGACCGCGAGGAGATCCGCGGCGACGACCGCATGGCGGTCCTGTTCGACCCGTTCCTCGACCAGCAGCGCGCGTATCAGTTCGAGGTGAACGGCTACGGCGTGCAGGCCGACTCGCTCGTGAACGCCGACGGCAGCAGCGGGTTCTCGCGGTCGAGCGGCAGCTCGTCGGCGACCCGCGGCAGTGGCGGCGGCGGCGGCTCGCGGGGCGGCGGTGGCAGCGGAATGGGCAGCTCGGGGCAGTTCGGCGTCCGCGGCGACCAGTCGTGGGACGCGCTGTACGACAGCGGCGGCCTAGTCGTCGCGGACGGCTGGACGGCCGAGATGCGCATTCCGTTCAAGAGCCTGCGGTATCCGTCGCGCGGCCGGGGCCAGCCGCACCGCTGGGGCTTCCAGATCATCCGGATCATCCGGGACAAGTCGGAAGCGCAGTCGTGGTCGCCGATCTCGCGGGGGGTGGCCGGTCAGCTCACGCAGTTCGGCGTGCTCGAGGGCCTGTCCGATCTGTCCCTGAGCCGCAACCTCGAGCTCCTGCCGGAGGTGACCGGGTTCAGGCTCGGTGCGCTCGATACCGGCACCGGCGAGTACACCACCGACGACCCGGTCGGGGAGCTGGGATTCGGCGTCAAGTACGGGATCACCCCCAACCTGACCGCGGATTTCACCGTCAACCCCGACTTCTCCCAGATCGAGTCGGACCGGCCGCAGATCGAGACCAACCAGCGGTTCGCGCTGTTCTATCCCGAGCAGCGCCCGTTCTTCCTCGAGGGGCAGGAGATCTTCCAGACCGCGACGCCGCTGACCCTGGTGCACACCCGCACCATCGTCGACCCCCGCTTCGGCGGCAAGCTGACCGGCAAGGTCGGCCAGGCCACGCTGGGGTTCGTCGTGGCCGACGACGAGGCGGCGGGCCGTCTCGACGACACCACGCACGCGCAGTACGGCACCACCGCGCAGACCATCCTCGGACGCGCCCGCTACGACTTCTACGCCGAGTCGTATCTCGGCGCCATCATGACGACGCGCGAGTTCGGCGCCGACTACAACCGGGTGGCCGGCGTCGACGGGCGCTTCCGGCTGGGCCGGACCCACCGGATCAGCTTCCTCGCGGCGGGCTCCGAGACGGAGGACGGGGTCCTCGGCTCGCTCTCCGGGGGGGTGATCGAGGCGGACTTCTCGAAGCAGGGGCGCAACCTCAGCTACAACGTCGCCCACAGCCGCATCGATCCGGGGTTCCTCACGAACACCGGCTTCCTGCCGCGCGTCGACCTCCAGCAGACCAGCGGCACCGCGTCGTACCGGTGGTGGCCCGAGTCGACCCTCATGACCTGGGGCCCCTCGGTGACCTATCTGCGCCTCTACGACCACGCCGGCGTGCTGCAGGACGAGCAGGTTCAGGGCACCGCGAGCTTCTCGTTCCGCAACAACATGGCCATCACCGGCATGGTCAACCGCGACCTCGAGCGCTACGGGGCGATGGACTTCCGCAAGACCGGCTTCGGCTTCTTCGGGGTCATGAGCGCGCGCCTCCTCTCGATATACGGCGGCTACAACTTCGGCGACGGCATCTTCTACGACCCGGACAACCCCTACGTCGGGCGATCGACCGTCGGCAACGTCAACTTCCGCTTCCAGCCCACGTCCCGGCTGCGGACGGAGTTCAACATGGTGTCGAGCGACTTCGTCGATCCGGAGGCCGAGGCCGACGAAGCCGACATCTTCAACGTCAGGATCTTCCGCACCCGCACCACCTACCAGTTCACCGACCGGCTGCTCGCGCGCTACATCCTGGAGCACAACACCGCGGCCGAGACCCTGGGCAACAACGTGCTCTTCACCTATCGGGTCAACGCCGGCACCGTCATCTTCATCGGCTACGACGACCGCTACCGGCAGGGCATGCAGATCGACGACTTCCTGTTCCCGACCGCCGAGCTGCTGCGCACGAACCGGGCCTTCTTCGGTAAGATCTCGTATCTTTTCCGGTACTGACCTTCACGCCGTCCATCCACTATTCCAGGCCTGAAGCTCCGCGGTCGCCGATGTCCGCCGCCGTCAGTGGCATCGGCAGCAACCACCCGGCGGGCGCCGCCGCGCAGGGGAGGCCAAATGAGCGAAACGGATCCCGGTATCACGCTCGGCATCGAGGAGGAGTTCTTCCTCGTCGATCCGGAGTCGCGCGACCTGCTGTCCGATCCGGACCGGCGCATCTTCGAGGCGTGCGAACGCAACCGCGGGCCGCACAACGCCGTGCCGGAGTTTCTCCGCTCCCAGATCGAGACCGGCACGAAGGTCTGCCGGTCGGTGGCCGAGGTGCGGCAGGCCCTCCGGGAGACCCGCCGCCTCGTCATCGAGGCGGCGGCCGAGCACGGCGCGTCGGTCATGGCCGCTTCGACGCACCCGTTCGCGGCGTGGCGGGCGCAACTAGTCACCCCGAGGGAACGCTACGAGCGGTTCGCGGTCACTTTCCAGGAGAGCCTGCGGCGGCTCGTCGTCGGCGGCATGCACATCCACGCCGGCTTCGGCGACGCCGACTCGCGCATCCGGGTCATGACCGCGCTCCGGCGCCACCTGCCGCTGCTGCACGCGCTGTCGACGTCGTCGCCGTTCACCGGCGGCCGCGAGACCGGGTTCAAGTCCTACCGGCTGACCATCATGGGGGCGATTCCGCGTACCAACCTGCCCGGCCCGCTGTCGTCCCGGGCCGATTTCGACCGCATCGTGGGAACCTATCAGCGCATGAAGTTCATCGAGAGCGCGAGCGAGCTGTGGTGGGACGTCCGCCCCTCGCTCGCCTTTCCTACCGTCGAGATGCGGATCTGCGACGTCTGCCCGCGCATCGACGACGCGGTGGGCATCGCGGCGCTCTACGCGTGCCTGATCCGTCGCCTGATGCGGCTGGATCGCGAGGGCCGGCTGCCTGCCGAGCCGCCCACCGAGATCATCGCCGAGAACCGGTGGCTCGCGCAGCGCTACGGCGTGCTCGCCTTTTTCGGCGACGAGTGGAGCGACGGCCGCGTCGACATCGAGGACCACGCCGCCGCGCTGGTGGAGCAGTTGACCGATGACGCCCGCGCCCTCGGCTGCGAGCCCGAGCTGCGCGGCGTGCTCGGCATCATCCGCGACGGCACCGGCGCGGACCGCCAGATCGACCACTTCCGCCTTCGCCGGCTGGAAGGCGACACCACCACGCGGCCGTCTCGGGCCAAGTCGAGCAGCCGTCTCGGCGGCCCGTTCCACAGCAGGCCCGACACCACGACGTTGGTATCAAGCACCAGCCGCACGTTGCCGCCTCTCCAAGCGTACGGCGTTCACCTCCTCCTGAATCTCCGCCATCGTCAGCGGCGGAAACCCCGCCGCCGCCAGATCGTCCGCCGCCTCGAACAGCTCGTCGACCGCACTTCCCCGAAGCTTGTCTCGAATCATGGCCTCGATGGCATCGGGAACGAGCAGCCCCCTGCCTTTCGCTTCCTCCGCCAGCTCGTCCGGCAACTCTATCGTCAGCGTTGTCATGACGTCCTCCGTCACCGCCACCGGTGGCAGCCGCCCGGTCGGCCACCGGCGAGCGACTCCACCGGGCTCGGCCATTCGCTTCGTCGACGGCGCGGGGCCGTGTTCATGGTCGCCCGAGCGTCGTTGGCCGTACACTAGCCGGTGGCACCGGGGGCCGAACCTTGAAGGTAGCACGATCTGTCGCCGCCGCGGGCGGGGGTATGCGCGGCGGTGCCGAACGGCCCCTGGCCGGCGCGTCGTCCATCGGCGAGCTCAACGAACGGTCGCTGCATCGGGCCCTGAAGGCGCGCTACGCCGTCGCCGGCGGCGCGACCGAGCAGGCCGTCGACGGCTTCGTCGCCGACGTGGTCGCCAGCGGCCGCATCGTCGAAGTCCACACCGGCAGCTTCCGGCCCCTCAAGCGCAAGCTGCCGCGGCTGCTCGAGCGGTATCCGGTCACGCTGGTGCATCCCGTCGCCCGGGACCGGTACATCGTCAAGGTGGCGGCCGACCCGAACGCGCCTCCGAGTCGGCGCAAGTCGCCGAAGCACGGGTCGGTCTTCGAGATCTTCACCGCGCTCGCCAGCATTCCGGCCCTGCTCGCGCATCCCAACCTGACGATCGAAGTCGTGATGACCGTCGAGGAGGAGGTTCGTGCGAAGAACGGGCGCGGCAGTTGGCGACGCCGCGGCTGGGCCATCCTGGACCGCCGGCTCGTGGACGTCGTCGAGACCTGCACCATCGCGTCGATGGCCGACCTGTTCGCTCTGGTCGACGCCGATGTGCCCGAGCGGTTCACGACCAGCGACCTCGCCGCGGCCATGAACTCGCCGCGGCGCCTCGGCCAGCTGGCCGCGTTCTGCTTTCGCGAAGGCGGCGTCAGCGAGACCTGCGGCAAGAACGGCAACGCCCTGGTGTACCGGCGCGTTGATTGAACCCCGCATCGACGCCCAGCCAACCCACCCGCCGCCCGGTGGCGTCGGCGAGAATCTGCGGCAAGAACGGCAACGCCCTGGTGTACCGGCGCGTCGGTTGACTTGGGACAGAGATCGATACAGTTGCCAACTGCACCCTGGCGCAGCCCGTTGTGTGGTTTGGCGCGCTTGGCACACGCACCGCAAGGTAGTTTCCGTCAGCGTCCTGAGCTTGGCATCGACGCCCAGCCGCCCCACCCGCAGCCCGATTGCGAGTGATGCGACGGCCGGTCAGCGATGGCGATCGAGGTAGGCCCGCAGGCGCGTCGCCTCGTCGGCCGCCGAGGGGTCGCGTTCGACCTGGCAGAGCCGGGTCCGGACCACGAACAGGTCCCACTCGCCCGGCGGCGTGTCGCGCTCGACGAGCTCCTGCACCTTGCGCGGGAAGAAGCTGCCCCAATCGGGCCGGTGGCCGTCCACGTCGGTGAAGCCGTACTCCTTCGCCAGCCCCCAACTCGAGAACAGCCCGCCGCTCTTGACCGCCACGTTCGGGTCGGCGGCCAGCGCCGCCACCGCCCGCCCGACGTAGCACGGCGTCTCGGATTCGGCGAAATAGGGGTCCTCCGCGATGGCGTCCCGCCAGTTCGCCTCGGTCACCCCACAGGCGTCGAGCACCGCCTCGGACCGCAGAAACCCCGGCGTGAGGGCCAGGGCCGTCACCCGGTGCGCGTGCAGGTCCCCCGCCATCGCGTAGGCGAGGCGGATGACCGCGTTCTTCGCGAGGTCGTAGAACAGATTGCCGCGATACCCGAGCGTGTCGCCGTCGGTGACCTCGACGACGAGCCCGGCGTTGCGTTCGACCATCAGCGGGGCGCCGTGCCGGCTCGTGATGATGTGGCTGTGGACGGCGCGCTCCAGCAGCTCCAGTCCCCGCGCGGTGGAGAGCTCCCAGAAGGGCTTGACCCACTCGGTCAGCGCATCGCCGCCCCAGACGTCGTTGACGAGCACGTCGAGCCGGCCCTGCTCCCCGCGGACGCGCGCGAACAGCCGCTCGACCTCGGCCTCGACGGTGTGGTCGGTCCGCACGGCGATTCCGCGGCCCCCCGCCGCCGTCACCAGCTCCGCCGTCTCCTCGATCGTCTCGGGCCGCCCCTCGGTGGCCGGGCGCCCCCGCACGCTGCGGCCGGTGCAGTAGACGGTGGCTCCCGCCGCCCCGAGCATGCGGGCGATGCCCCGCCCGGCTCCGCGGGTGGCCCCGGCGACGACGGCGACCTGGTTCAGGAGGGGCTGGTCGGGCATGGGGCTCCTTCGGGTTCGGGTCTGGCGCTCAGTCCCCTGATTCTACGGCGAAGGTCGCCCGCTCTCGTTCGAGCTGGACGGCCTTCGCCGGTGAAGCGCCGCCTCGGGACCAAGACCAACGTCGCCGTGGTGCCGCGTGCACTGCGGCTCCTCGAATCCACGGCGGAACGGGACGAGCTGCGGCGGGCCTACCGAGACGCGTCGAACGCTACCCGAGCGTCGCCGGCCGACGAAATCGCGGACCTCGACGAGGTGTTCCCGCCTTGCGACCCCGGCCCGTCCCCGGCTGGGCTGTCGCAACGGCGCGAGGATCCTGACGACGACAGAGGCCGCTGAGCGTTGGATGATCATCGACACGAACGTCTTGGTCCGCGCGCGTTTTGCGAGCTGCCGGGTGGTCGAGTTCGCTGTCGCCCAGGCTGTCAAAAAAGCCGTCATGCAAGACATATAAAAATACTTAACTCATTATAATTCAGTATTTTAAGATTTATTAAAAGGCGTCAAAAAACATGTCACAATAGGTGCCATGGACTGGCACAAGTTCAGTTTCGAGTACCGCCTCCGCCTCGACGACCGGATTTCCGATCTGATCCGGATCGAAGCCTACCGGGAAGCGGCGCTCAACCTGGTGCTGCCGCCGGACTGGAAGACGCAACTGGACCAGTTGAACCGCGTGCGAGCCGTTCACGGAACGACCGCCCTCGAGGGCAATCCGCTGTCCGAGGCCGAGGTGAGCCGGCAGATGGACCTCCTGGCTTCCTCGTCGACGCCTGCTTTCAGTCCCTCCCGGGACCAACGGCAAGTCAGGAACGCCGGTCTGGCGCAGGACTGGGTCCGGCAACGATTCACGCCGACGGCCGGCCCGCTTCGACGTTCCGACATCCTGCACATACACAAGCTGGTCACGGAGGGTTCCGACGAGACGGACAACGTGCCGGGACAACTGCGGACGCATCCGGTTGTCGTAGGGACGGAGTCGTTGGGCGGCGTGCATCGAGGAGCCCCGCCACAGGAGGTGTCCAGGCTCGTCGACCAGTTCGTGGAGTTGGCGAATTCCCGATCGTTCATGGCGAACCACCCCGTGGTGCGTGCGTTGGTCGCGCATTTCTTCCTCGTCACCATTCACCCGTTCGGGGACGGAAACGGTAGGGTGTCCCGGCTGGTGGAGGCCGGGATGCTCTATCAGGGCGAGTACAACGTCTTCGGGTTCTACGGCCTGTCGAACTTCTTCTATCGCCATGGAGACGAGTACAAGCGGCTGCTTCAGCAGAGCCGGCACACGCAGCCCTTCGACCTGAACCCGTTCGTGGCGTTCGGCGTGGACGGATTCGCGGCCGAGCTGAAGGGCATCAACAACTTCATCAAGACGAAGCTGAACCGGGTGGTCTACCGGGCCACCCTGGTTCGGGCGTTCAACCAGCGGGCCGGCAAGCGCCGCCGCGTCATCAACCAGCGCGAGTACAATCTCCTGGACTTCCTCCTCCGGGAAACGGAGCCGATCGATCCCTTCGCCGAAGAGCCGTCGCTGAAGATCGAGTACTCGGAACTTCGCCAAGCGCCGTACGTCAAGGGGGTGTACCGGAACGTCACGGCCCGCACGTTCCATCGGGAACTGACCAGACTGGCCGAAATGGGGTTCATCAAGTTCTCGATTCGGGAACCTGAACCGACCATCGAGGTTGACTTCGGGGCAATCGGCAGGTACTGATCGCTTCGGCAGCTTCGGTGTGCGATCGGCCTGTACCCGGGGCTTCACGCCAGCGCGACATGCCGAATCGGCTCCTGCCGGCACGTGCGAACGCCCTGCATGTCAGAGCCGCGCTGGCGAACGGTTCGAAGCGCGAGTTCCTCAGGGAGGCAGGAAGAGAACTTCAGTGACTCGGCGGCGTCGGAGGTCATGTGGAAGATATCGGCGGCGGTATCCCCGGGAAGGTCATCCAGTCGGCGTCTCAGGTCCTCGATGCCGACGTCATCGCGGAGCCGAATGGAGAGATTGTCCTCACGGGAGGTCGGGAGTCGAAGCGGTCCGGCCAGCTCTCCGAGGATCGCGTTCGCCCGGAGGCCGGCGAAGGTCCACCAGCGGCTGGCGCCGGCTTGATCGCGGACGAGCGCGGTACCGGTAGTGTCAACCCACGAGAAGTCTTGTTGAAGCTCGTCGAGCTTCATGCGAGCCCGCTTGCTGACATCGATGGGGAGCGATCCCTCCCCAAGGACCCGTCGGACAGCCCGGCAAAGGTCGAAGGACAGCGGAACTCCCGGTCCGATCCAGCGAGAGCGTCCCCTCTCGGTGGAGGCCTTCACGTAGGCGACGCGGTGGTCCCAGTCGATGTGAGACACCTCCCAGTTCCTGCCTGCGAGCAGGAGCACGACGGGACCGTCGCGGCGGACTTGGAAGGAGAGCGGATGCACGAGACCGAGCTCCGTCCGCCCGTGTCGCACGGAGAAGAGCGGGTCGCTGGTGAACACCGACATGAGCTCCATGAAGTGCCGGCGGCCGAAGGAGCGCTCGCCTTCGACTCCGATCGACAGCATCCCGCCGTCCTCGACCAATATGCCGCGGGCCAGCATGAACTCGATGATGTCGTTGAGATGCTCGAGCGCCATCGCCCGGAACGCGGGCATCGCACCGAGCCACTCGCGCCACGTCTGGCGCCCGATGTGCCCCTCCTGCAGGGCGAGGGCGAGGAGCTGTTGCGCGAAGATGTGAAACGGTTCCGGTGGCGGTACAACGGATTCGACGTAGCCGTCGAGCCAGAGTCGGAGCAGACCGGACGCTCTCAGGAAGCCGTCGTCGGACGTTGCGAGGAACAGGCAGTTCCGGACGGTTCCGGACCGGCGGCCGGTGCGGCCCAGCCGTTGGAGGAAGGAGGCGACGGTGGCGGGCGCGTCGATCTGGATGACGCGGTCGAGGTCGCCGACGTCGATTCCCAGCTCCAGCGTGCTCGTGGCGACGATGACACAGTCGCGGCTCTGGGAGAAGGCCTCTTCGGAGCGCCGACGCTCGTCGAACGCGAGCGAGCTGTGGGAGACGAATGTCTCGGTGCCGCATTGACGGAGCTCGGCGGCCAGGGCCTCGACACGGGCTCGACTGTCGCAGAACACGAGTCGCTTTTCGCCGCGGTGCAGCGCTGAGACTACCTTCGCTGCGTTCCGGACGCTGCCGACGTAGTCCAGATGCGCTGTTGCAGAACTCGCAGCTTCGCCCCCCGGCGCGATGACGCGCCGCGGTCGGGAAGAAGCGGGGACGAGCCATTCGAGGAGCGCCTCGGGATTCCCGATGGTCGCGGAGAGACCGAGGCGCTGGATCTCACGTCCCGCCAAACGGCGCACTCGCTCCAGGACCGCGAGCAGATGCCAGCCGCGATCGTCGCCGGCGAAGGCGTGCAGCTCGTCGACGACGACGGCCTGGAGATCCCGGAAGAGCACACGCGGTTCCGCGCGGGTCGACACGAGCATGACCTCGATCGACTCCGGTGTGGTCAGCAGCAGGTCGGGCCGTTCCTGCATGATGGCCCGCCGTCGGGCGGCGCCGACGTCGCCGTGCCAGAGATCGACGCGGCGTCCGATCAGGGCGCCGTAGCCTCGCAGGCGTGACTCGATGTTGTTGAGGAGGGCCTTGATCGGGCAGACGTAGAGCACGCTCAACCCGCTCCAGCGTTCGGTCGGCATCCGCGACAGCAGCGGGAACACCGCGGCCTCGGTCTTGCCGCCCGCGGTGGGCGCCAGCAGCAAGGCATGATCGCCGTCCAGCACGGGAGGTATGGCGTGCTCCTGGAGCGGCCGGAGCGACATCCACCCGAGCGAGTTGACGATGTGATGCTGGAGGGCGGGGTGCAGCCGGTCGAACGCGGATTCGTGGCTCACGACTCGCGGTTCACGGTCTCGAAGCCGGCCGTGCGGTGGGGTGCATTCGTCCGACCGATCGCGGCGGCATCAGCCCATCGCCGGTCACGGCAAGCCTCGCGTCTCCACGTAGGCCCTCACGAGGTCGTCGAGTTTGCCGGTCAGCTCGTCACCCGATGCGTCGAGGAGTGCAAGCAGCTTTGGACCGATGTGCGTCTCGACCAGCCGAGCCGCGTCGATGTCTACGGGTTCGCCCTCCCAGCTACTGGCGATCTGGTTGCAGACCATGGCGATCGCGAACGGGATCACGGGATGGGCGCGTGACCGTCGTCGATGAAGTCAAACGACAGACGCGTTATACGCCAGAGGCTGTGAACGTTGAAGCCTCTGGGGTCGAGGGCTGCTCGGACGTCATCGTTGTACGACATGGATCCGCCACATCGGTGAGGCGCGGAAAATCGCTCCGCGTGTAGAGCGGGATGTAGGTATCGACTACCCTGCGGATATTGGCTTCGCCGTTCTGTTCCTGGCGGTCGACGAGAGCCATTACGCCGACGACCTCGCAGCCGGCCGCGCGCGCCTCCGCCACGGCCTTCAGCAGCGACCCCCCGCTCGTGACGACGTCATCGACGATGACGACCTTGGCGCCCGACTTCGGCGGGTTCTCGATGAGGCGCTTCGTGCCGTGGCTCTTCGGTTCCTTGCGAACGTAGAAGCCCTGGATGGGACGTCCGCGCATGTGCGACAGCACGACCATCGCGCTGACGATCGGATCCGCGCCGAGTGTCAGCCCGCCGACGGCCTCCGGGGGCTCGGGAAGCTCGTCCAGCGCGTCTAGGAAGGCCGTCCCGACCAGATTGGCGCCGTCGGGGTTCAACGTCACCGGCTTGCAGTCGAAGTAGAAGTTCGACTTGGCGCCGGTGCTGAGCGTGACCTCACGCTTCTGCGCCGCTCGGGTTTCCAGGAGATCTCGGAGCTTCCGGCGCGTTTCGGCTCGACTGTCGATCATGGTTCGATATCCGACAAAGTGTTCAGATGCGCTAAATTATATACCGCTTCCGTCGAGTCGGCTCACGGCTCCAACTCGACGTCGTCCGGCGTGGTCGCGGTGCGGGCGTTGCGCTCGACATCGGTCAACTCGCCGTCGGTCAGGGTCAGGGCATAGTCGCGCCGCTTGCCCAGCGGCTCGCGGTGGACTTCTCCGGCGCGATCACGAGGTAGAGGCCCGGGAAGCGGCCGGAGTCGATCTCGTCGATCAGTTGACGGAGGGCGTTCAGGCTCTTCTCTCGCACGTCGCTCCGCACGCGCTGGAGCGTCTCGACCTCGTCGAGCACGACGACGAGCCCCGAGAAACCCGAGTCGTGCAGGATGACTAGCAGGCCCTCCAGGAAGCTGAGTGCGGCGAAGTGGTCGAGGTCGCCCTTGACGCCCGCGTACCGCTTGGCGGCGGCGCCGACGTTGGGCTGCCCGCCGACCCAGGCCAACAGCGCCTCGGCCATGGCGCGGTCGTTCCCGGCGACGGCCCGTCGATAGGCGCGGAGCGCCGCTGCAAACGACGGAGCGTGGCGGGCAACCTGCGCGAGACGCCGTTCCATGAGGTCGGTCGTCCGGGCGAGGAGCGCCTCCGCATCACCCTCCGCGACGCTGCCCTCGGCGAGGACGTCTTCCTCCAGCGCGTAGAACCAGTTGTCGAGGATGGACCGGAGGGCGCCCTGCTGGGTATCCGCGGTCGAGAGGCGTTCGGTCAGCCGGCGGTACACCGTCTCGAGGCGGTGCAGCGGCGTCTCCGTCTCGGAGATCTGCACCTCGGCCGCGGCGAACCCTTCGCGTTTCGCGCGTTCCTGCAGCCACCGCACGAAGAAGGTCTTCCCGCTGCCGTACTCTCCGCGAACCGCCTTGAACTTCGCGCTCCCGGCTGCGACGGATGCCAGCTCTTCGCCCACCACGGACTCGAACGCATCGAGGCCGACCGCGAACGCATCGAGACAGCGCCGGGGGACGGTTCCGCGCCGTAGGGCATCTACGATCTCGCTGCGCCGCTGGGAGCTGATCACCGGGCCGGGCCTTCGCAAGCTAGTCCTCGTCACGCGCGAGACCGAACTGCGTATCGAGCAGATCGCGATTCAGCTCGATGGTCTCGGACGTCTCGTCGACGGACAACACGGCGTACCCGTCGACGTTCAGGACCCGGCGCAAGGCGGACACGATGCCGCCGAGCCGAAACAGCGGAACACCGAGACTCTCGGCCAGCGCGGGGCCGGTGAGCTTACCGCCGCGGGCGTCGAGCGCAGTCAGGATGGCCCGGATGCGTTCTTCGGGCAGAGCCGTCCGCGCCGCCTGCTTGCGCTGCTCGGCGAACAGATCCGTCTCGAAGAGACGGTCGATCCATGTCTCGGTCGGGCGGGGTGCTTCCGGTACCAGGCCTGCGAACAGGTCCCCGGTTTCCCCTCGGCGGGGCGGGCAGCCCGTTGGCGCCGGAGCCCGTCGTTCTTCCGCCGGCTTGGGGCAAGCGGACGCTTCCGCCCTGTCCGCCTCGTCTCGCCATCGCCACCAGGCCGGCATCTCGGGAGCGGCCTCGCGCCAACCGGCGAGTTGCGCCGTCGTCTCCGGGAGGGCGAAGACGCAGAGCGGCAGCACCACCTCCTGCGGCGAGGCGCCGCCGTGGTAGCCGTTCTTCTTCATGCCGAAGCGGACGCGTTCGCTCCACGGAGCCAGCAGGCGACCGCCCTCGGCTACGACGCGCGGCCCCTGCAGCAGCACCTCGTCGTCGGCGGGCGCTCCGTTGGCGGGCCGCCAGCGCTCCGCGCCGTCGGTGATGTCGCGCAGCGCCGTCCCGCGCTCCAGCACGTGGCCGTGGTCGCTCACGAGCACCACGGCGCGTCCGCAGGAGCGACAGGTTTCGAGCAACTCCTCCAGGGGGCGGATGTGTCGCGCGGTCCAGGGGACGCGCACCTGGTCGCCCTTCGCGAGGTGGTCGTCGACCGCGTTGATCACGACGCCCACTACGCGGTGGTCCGGGTCGGCGATGGCCGCGGCCACACGGGGGGAGACGCCGGCCGCGCCGGTCTCGCGCAGGTCTCCCTTGTGAAAGAGTACCGGTGGTGCGCCGGACGCGCAGGCCGAGCGCAGGCCGTCGTGTCTCGAGAAGCCGTCCTTCTCCTTCGAGGCGTTTCCGGACGTGATCGCGCCGCACAACAGGCTCGTCCGCGACACCTCGGTCACCGTGGGTAGAGCGGCGACGACCACGGGACGCTCTCGCGTATCCTCCGCCACCAGCTCGACCCATCCGCGCCACACCAGATCGTGTTCGAGCTCCCGGAAGACCGCCATGCTCATCGCGTCGACGACCAGAACCAGCACCGGTTGCACGCGGGCGAGGGGCGCGATGCACCGGGCGAGCACCGCCTCGACGCCGAGCAGGCTCTGCTCGTGCGGTCCTGAACCCGGCCAGTCCGCCAGGAGCCTGCCGAATTCCCGGTTCTCCTGTTGGCGCGCCTCGTCGGCCTGCTCCGCCAGGGCGGCGTACGCCTCCGCGACGACCGGCGACGGGTCGCCGTCCCAGAGCCGCGCGCGCGCCCGGTCGACGAAACCGCCTTCACGTCCATAGCCGCGCGCGACCACGCCGAACGGCCGCCGGCTCCCGGCGTCGCCGCGTCGCCGCGTCGCAAGCCAGCCGGACAGTCGCAGGGCCATCTCGACACCGGCGGTGCGGTGCGGGGCGTCCGCGGAGAGCGCGTGGTCGAGCACCCACACCGCGGCGTTTCGCAGGGTGTCCGGCAGCTCGCGCGCTTCGCCTTCGACGAACGTCAGCAGCTCCCGCGCGAGATCGGCGAGACGCTGTTCGATGGATGCCCGCAGAATCGCGCTCCGTCCTGCGAGGGCCTCGGCTCCCAGGGTCTGGAGCAGGTCGTCGGCATCGGCGAGCACCGCCTCGACCACACCTTGCGATCCGGGTTCCCCCGGTTCCGCGGGACGCGAGAGCCGGCGCCGCACCAGCCGTTCTGCCGCGGCCGTCCACCCGCGGGCGAGGCCCGGGTCCAGGTCGTGCAGGTCGAGCAACGCCTCGAGCTTGCCCCTGGCCTTGGCCGCCCGTTCGTTCCCCTTCCCGTCCGTATCGAACAGGACCCGCGCCACGAGACCGACGGAGACGGTCCGGCGCCCGAGTCGTCCCGCGCACTCGAGAATCGCCCGCGCCGCGCGGCCCGCGCTGTCCTCCGCCGCGACCGCCAGCCCCGTTCGCACCGCTTCCGGCAGGGCGGCCAGCCGCTGCACGGGCTCACCGTCCAGCGTCCACGCGAGTAGCGCCTCGGGGTCGCGCTCGCCGCGCGGGATTCCGGTGAGGGCCTCGAACAACCGTCGCCAAGCCGTCTCGGCGTCCAGAAAACCGCTCGGCACCGGGGGGTATCCGGCTTCGGGCTCCGCGTCGAGCAGCGCCCGCGCCGCCCACTCGTGACGTTCGACCAGGCGCGGGTCGACGTAGTGGGCCTTGAACCGTTCCTTCACGAGCTGCCACGCCTCGATCGAGAACAGCTTGCGGCGGGCGAGCCGCGCGCGCAGGTCGTCGCCCAGCTCGGTCGACGGCAGATCGGTCAACACCACGAGCGGGGGGCCGGCGGCGGGCAGGTCGACGAGGCGTTCGCGCAACGCCAGCACCGAGCTGCTCCGGACGACGGGGAGTTCCTCGGCGCCGATGCGCAGCGCGGGCGGCGCCGGGATTGCCTCGTCGAGGGCCGGCAGGCCGATGCCGATGGCACGGGCGTCCGGATACCGGTCGCGGATCGACTTCACCTGGGCGAGTATCTGCGCCAACGATGGGACGCCGGTCATGGGCGGTCCTTCCCCTCGCGCAGCAGCTTCCAGGTGATCTCCATTCGCGCGCCCGGTTCCTTGCGCAACAAGTCCTCGAGCCCCGCCGCGACCGCGCGCAGCCGTTCGCAATCCAGATCGCCGCGCGACCCCTGGGCGGCGATGGCGCCTCCGCCCCCGCCGGGGCCGGCCACAGAGCCGCCCTCGCGCTGTCCGCCGTCCCCCTCGCGAACGGCGGCCCCACCGCTGCCGGTTCCCTGGCCGGCCCCTGGCGCGGGCGGCGGCGGTGTCGGCGCCGGCGCTGGCGGGCGCGCCAGCAGATTGGCGGCCCGGTTCCCGAGATCGGGCAGTCGGCGGCCGAGCGCCACGGCGTACTCGTCCGCGGCCACGGTCTCCGCGAGCTCGCGCCGAAGCCGCTGTGCGTCGTCCGCACGGTCGTCCGCCAACCGCGAGAGCGGCGCGAAAAGCTGCCAGTGGGTTCGTTCCAGAACGCCCACGACCTCCCCCGCCTTGGCGATGCTCGTCCCCATCGCTTCCAGCGAGGTTGCCGGCTGCATCTCTGCGAGCCTCTCGACCCGCGCCCGGCCGCGGAGAGCGGCCAGAGACTGGACGAGGGCGCGGCTCGCGCGGGCGGTGTAGAGACGCTTGGCGGATTCCTCCTCGATCGAGAACTCCGCTCCAATGGAAGCGAGTCGTTCGACCAGCGCGTTGCAGGCGGCGCTCTGCTTCGTCGCAGTCTCGCCGAGCCGCTCCGCGAGGTCGCTCGCATTGCTCGCGTTTCGCAAAGGCGACACCGTCAACCCGAACACTCTTCCGGCGCGTTCGACGGCGTTGGTCCAGGCGTCCGCAGACGGCAGCGCCTCTTCGCGCAGCACGACGTCGTCGGGCAGGTCGTCGAGCAGCGCCGGCCACGGGCTTCCGTGCCGCTGGAACGCCAGATTGGCCTGATCCGCATAGATCAGGATGACGAGGTTGGCGGCGGCCGTCGGCAGCCCCATGCGCCGCGGCCGGTCCATTGCCTCGCGGAGCTTGCCGACGGTGAGCGGCTTGTCCAGCCGCTCGAAGTGGCTGAACCAGTGGCGGCCGACGACGAAGTGGGTCTCTCCCATCTCGCCGAGCCGCAGCGGGGCGGCGATCTGGGTCATCGACGGGCGGAGCGGCTTGTCGACGGCGACGCGTCCCTCCGGCTCCTGCACGGCGCGCGACACCTGCTCGTGCACGCGGCGCAGCGCCGCCGTCCCCATCGGCGCGCCGAAGTCGGGGTGCGCCGGGTACTGGCTCTCGCACATCTGATCGAACAGGTTCCCGAGCGCCTCCCGCAGGTTCGCCCGCGCGGGGGGGCGGGGCTCGAACGCCGGATCGAGAGACTGGAAGTGCTCTGTCGGCGGGAGCGATTCGTCGACCGACCCGGGAACCGGATTCTCCACGCCGTAGGCGCCCTCCAGGTAGTGGATCAGGCGCTGCCGGAGCTGGCTCTGCTGGTTCCGCAGCAGTTCGCGGGCGGACGCCTGATCGACCGGCGAGAGGTGCGCCGCGAAGTCGCGCAGACGCTCGCCGGCCAGGACGTGGTCGATGCGGACCAGTGTCCCGAGATCGCGCTGCGCCGGGGCGCTCAGGAAGGACGGCAGCCAGACCAGCGTCCGCGCCCGTGCATCGCGTCCTCGGAAGTCGTTGAGGCGGGCCCGGTCGTCGGCCGGCGTATGACCCGGATCGTCGAAGGGGAAGTCGATGACCACCTTGCGTTCGTCCCCCCGCGTCGCCAGCGACTCGTCGGGCAGCTCCCGCACGTTGGCGAAGATCACCTCGAATCGGCGGCGCGTGCCGCGCCACGTCGCCTCGTGGTAGAGAACGAGCTCGTCGCGGTTCTCGATGCCGAGCGCGTCGAACAGGACCTCGCGGATCAGGCGGCGCCGGTTGCCGGCGTTGTCGTGCCGGCCGGCGTCGGCGAGGATGCTCTCGGTGTCGACGGCTGAGAGCTGGATGGCGATGATCGGATTGGCCGGGTCGTCGCCAATCCGGACCTCCCCGATCTCGGCCGCCCAGGCGCGACAGCGCCGCAGCACTTCCTGGCCCTCGCGTCCCTCGATCGGGGTCCGTATGGACCCGTGGTTGAGGGCCGCGAGCCGCGCCGCGGTCAGGTTCTTCAGCGCGTCGACCTCGGGGGCCAGGGCCGACAGCAGCAGCGTCTTGGCGAGCCGATCGTCGGCGCGGAGGGCGCGGGCCGCCCTGTCGTCCTTCGGCCGCGCCGCCGCTTCCGCTTTCGAGATCCCGTGCCGGCTCTCGATGAGCGGGAGGAGTTTCCGGCGGTAGAGGTTCCGCGCGTTCTCGAAGTGGTGGCGCGCACTCTCGGTGAACGGCTCGTCGCCCTCGGCCAGCGCGTCGAAGAGGTCGCCGACCGGCACGATTTCGCCGAGGTCGAGCGTCTCGCGCCCGTCGACCAGGATCTGGAGCATCACCTTCAGCGCCGTCCGTTCGCGCTGGAGGAGCGACGAGACCGCGACCAGGGTCTCGACCAGTGCCGGACTGAAGGGGTAGACCTTGCGGAACGCGGTGGTGTCCGCGTGCGCGGTCAGCAGCGTCTCGAAGACCTCGCGGCGCACCTTCTCGGTCTGCGCGTAGGCGTCGTCGATCTGCCGGCGCGCCGCCTCGTTCCGCGGGCGCAGCAGGCGGCGCGCGGCGATCTCCGGCAAGTTCCGGTCTTCCAGCGTGATGCGCTCGAAGCGGGCCTCCCACCACTGCAGGACGTCGGCGAAGCCGAGCTGCAGCGCGCCCGTCACCTGCTCACCCACCAGCTCGCGCAGGTCGCGCTGGCGCGCCAGGAAGCTGACGATCGGGATGGCCCGGCCGGCCGTCTCCGCCTCGACGAGCTTCGAGACCTTCGGACCCTCCTCGTTGAGGAAGCGGAGATCGGCGGCGTGAGTGGCAAGCCACAGGATCAGCTCGTCGAGAAAGAGCACCAGGGCGTCGTAGCCGAGGTCGCGCGCGTGCCGCGCGATCACCGCCAGCCCCTCGTCGAGGGGGACGAACGCCTCGCCGCTCCCCCGCGCCACGTCGCGGTAGCCACGGAAGAACGAGTCGATGAGGGCGGCGACCAGCCGGCTGCGCTCCTCGGCTCCGGCAGGCGCGCCGAGCGCCGCCTCGAAGCTCGCGGCGTCCCACCGCGCCGACAGATTGCCCCAGCCGGCGCCGGCCCCGGCGGTGCTCGCGGCGGTCTCGTTCACGCGGGCGAAGAACGTCTCGTCGCCGATCTCCTCGCGCAGCCGCCGCGCGTCGTCGAAGAGCCCCGCGCTGCGGTAGACGCCCGGCGTGGGCGCGTCGGGGTGCAGCTCGGCGACCCGCGCCGCATAGCCCCCCAGCACCGCCGCCTCCAGGCTCGGCTTGCCGATCATGTGATAGGGCGCGAGCAGGAAGCGCCTGCCGGCGAGCCAGTCGCCGTGCCGCGTGACGACGCCTTCGAGACCCTCGGCGGCGCAGGCCTCCGCGTGCTGCTGCAGCAGCAGGTGGAGCACCGCCATGAAGTGGCTCTTGCCGCTGCCGAAGCTGCCGTGAAGGTAGGCCGCCTTGCTCGAGCCGGACGCGAGCGCGCCCTTGATGAGGTCGAGCGCCCGGTCGAAGGCGTCGGCGAGCTGCGGCGTCACGACGTAGGTCCGCAGCGTCTCCGCGGGCTTCGCCACGCCCTCGGCGAGCCGCAGGACGAAGTCGTCGCGGTGCACCCGCTCGGGGATGTCGATCAGGTCGCGGAGCGGCGTCATGCCGGTTCGGTTCCTCCGTCCGCCGTCGCCGACGCCTGCGAGTGGAGGATGTCGGTTCCCGCCTCGTCAGCCTTCGAAACGAGCGCCTCGACACGCCGGGCCGCCCAACCGACGATGGCCGCCGCGTCTTCGATGGGCCTCGTCGTATTCCTCTCTCGTCGTCGTTTCCTCTTCGTCTCCCGTGACCGGGTACCTCCCGCCGCCGCTGTAGATCGTCAGCGTCTCTCCTTCCGGACTTCGTCGGGAATCGCCTCGCCGATCCGTTCCGCCCTGTCGAGCAGCGCTCCGATGTCGTGCGTGTACGGAAACACCTCGCCGTGCGCGATAATCACGCCCTTGACCGCCTTCTCTGCCCCCATGTGCGCCTCGGAGCACAGGAGCCTCAGGTTCAGGCCGGGTTCGTGCTTCCCGGCGATCTTCAAGTGGTCCCGCGCTTCGTCGCTCCACAGTCGCGCGGCGCTCGCTTCAAGCGCGCGGCGGTGATTCATAAATCGTCCTGCCTTCCCTCAATGCCGGCGCGATCACGAGCCAATGAGAGTCCTTGTGCCGACGGAGATCTTCCGGCCAAGCGACCACGACATCGACTGGGGGGCGCGGCCTGGGCAGCGTTCGGTAGATCCGGGCCGCCGTTTTCCTCCGATGACACTTGTCCTTGACGACAAGCAGGTCCAGATCGCTCGAGGACGTCATCTCGCCCCGGGCGGCGGAACCGAACAGGATGATCCTCTCCGGCGCCACCGCGTCAACGATGCTCTCGACGATGCGCCCGACAACGCTGTCCAGCAACTCTTGATCCATCATCGCGATTATGCCGCGCCGGCTGGCGCGGCGGCAATCGCCGCAAAGGTGCCCGCCCGGGTCACGTGGCTCTTCCGCGGCGGCCTCGCCCCGTCCCACCGCCCGGCGGCGCCCAGTCCCGCAGCGACTCGAGGGTCAGCGAGAGCGCCCGCGCCTCGTCGTCGATGAACGCCTCGAAGTAGTCGCCCATCCCGACGTCGAACTCGGGGTCCGGCTCGTTGTGGTACTGGCGTACCCACGGCAGCAGCTCAAGCAGGGCCGCGAGCAGGGGCGCCAGCCGCTCCGCCGTCCAGCCCTCCTGCTCTCGCATCCGGCTGAAGTACCCGGCGACGGCCCGGCTCTGCTCCAGCGCGTTCCACCCCGCCCAGCCGACGACCAGCGACGGGTCGGCGTCGCGCTCGCAGCCCGGCAGGCTGACGAAGCGTTCCTTCGGCACGTCGAGCTTGCCCCGCAGGCGCCACCAGCCGCCCTTGCGAGAGTCCGCCGACACATAGCGCGGCGGGACGGAATTGGCGCCGACCTCGGCCTCCTTGAGCGTCGCCGCGGCTTCGGACGTCAGACGATCAGGGTCCGCCGCGGGCAGGGCGACCCGCGCGTCGATGGCGTCCTCGATCCGCTGCAGCGCCCAAGTGTGCTCCCAAGCCGCCCGCTTGCGGAGCCCCGAAGGCTTGTAGCGCAGCACCGGGAGCAGCGGGACGCTCTCGTCCTCGACCAGTCGGGCCACCAGCCTCGCGACGTCAAAGTCGGCACGTCCCGTGTACAGCGCGGCCACTTGCAGGAACTCGGCGTCGTCCCGCAGCTGGTCGGCCAGAGCGGCGGTGGTCGTGAGGCGCGGCTCCAACCAAAGCGACGGCGCTTCCAACCGGTCGAGCAGCCAACCCCGGAGCGCCCGCTCCTGCTGCGCCTCCCACGGCTCGTCGTTCCAGCGGCGCTTGTACTCGGGCTGTTCGATCAGCGCGACGTTGGTGTTGTTCTCGATGGCCTCGACCCGCCGCCGGACCAGCGCCCGGTACGCGGCCGGCCAGTGGGCGGGGATCTCGGTGATCGGCGTCGAGCCGTGCCGCTCGAACCACTTCGTGTCGACCTCGCCGGCGGCCATCTTCCGCGCGAGAACGATCTCGAAGGCGCGGTCGCCAACGTGGACGGCGGGTACGTCGGCGAAGTCGGCGGAAGGCATGCAGAGGTCGTCGTCAATCACGCTGTAGAGCCGGTAACAGTGCCAGTCGAGCTCTTCCTGAAGGGCGATCATCTGTTCGCGAATCTCGCGGGCGCGAGTCCGAGCCGTGTGCAGACCACCGGCTGAGGGCGCGCCACGGTCGACGAGCGATGCTGGGAGGAACTGAGCCCTTTCCGTTGCGAGGGAGTCAAGCAATCGTGCGGTTTCGAGCGGCGGGTCGCTGGGCAATGGGAAACTGTGGAGCTTCGTGCCATCGAACTCGTAGAATTGTTCCCATTCCTCAGTCGCTAAGCCGCCACCGATTCCGCCGCCACCCTTGTTGTGAAGAACCTGCTTCATCCAGAAGCACGCTGTGGAGCTATTGAGCAAGCCCAATAGTCCCAGATGGTCGCCTTCGGTTGCACCTGCCGGAAGCTTGATTACCGGTGCAGATTGTTTGAAGACCTTGCCTCCGCGGTCGAGCACAGAGTGGTTGTGCGTTGCAACGAAGGGAAACGCGACGGACAGCGGTGTGCGAAATCGCTCTTGGAAGAACATCGAATGATCAAACCAACGGAGTCCCCGCTCAGCGGGTGTTTGCCCGTAGTCTTGCCGTCGCTTGAGCGTCGTCCGGAAGAGCCAGAAATGCCTCGCGAGATGCTCGGCTATCCGTGCCAGCACGTTCCCGGATTCCTTGTCGTAGGGGAACACCACAGCGTGAGTCGGCTCAATTGCGTAGTCACGAATGTTCTCCCCAATCACGAGCGGGACGCAGAAGGTGTCCAGCGCGAGCGTCTTCGCACAGGAAGGTCGGAGATAGAATACGTCGTCTTCGCCAGTGTGAGTAGTTCGACCGATCGTGGCAACCAGATCGCCGAGCTTGTCTGGCGCCCGCTGGCCGAGCTGCTCCTTGAGCTCCGCTACGCCGCCGCCGCTGACGGTCCAGGGATGCATCCGAAAGCGCTCGCGCGGCACATCCGAGACGCTCACGAAGTCACCCCGAGACTCGGGTCGGTCAATTTGCGCGACGATCGCTGACCAGACGAGCCCCTCTGCTGCGTGCTCTGGTATCGCGGGCTCGCCACGGATGCCCATCACGGTGCGCACATTCCGGTCGACTGGCCGGCGGTGCCGCCCGAAGAGGATCACCGTGGGCGTCCCGTGGCCGGGGATGTAGGCGCCGGAGGTGTCCACCACGTGGGTCAGATCCCACCGCGGGATGAACTTCTCGATCAGCTTCTTGCCGAACTCGCTCTTCATGAACGAGTTGGCGGTGATTATCCCCACAAACCCTGCCGCCTCCGCGGAGCCGGTCGCGGAGGCATGGGCGAGGTCGAAGAGACGCTCGGCGAACGGGACGGCGAGCGAGTACTTCCGATGGCAGGATCCGAAGCGCTTCCGGTACTCGTCGCTGAGCGCCTTGTCCTTCGGCGTGATATAGGGCGGGTTGCCGACCACCACGTGGTAGCGGCGGCCGAGGATCGCCCGCAACGCCGGGGCGTCCTCGGTGCGGTAGACGTGACCCAGCGGGTCGTGTTCGGGATCGAGGTACTCCTGGCGGGCGCCGGCCGTTCCGGCGCGCGGGCCATGGAGCAGGGAGTCGCCGGTTGCCACTTGGATCTCGAACGCGGGTGCGTCGGCGAGGCGGTGCACGCCGGCCGCACGGAGGGCGGCGACGCACAGACGGAAGCGGGCTATCGCGACCGCGAACGGGTTCAGGTCGACCCCCGCCACCTGATCGAGAACGCGGCTCGCCCGGTCGCGAGGGTTCGTGCCGGGCTCGTGCTTCGCCCAGAGGCCATCGAGCCTCTGGAAAGCACCGAGCAGGAAATGTCCCGAGCCGCAGGCGGGGTCGATGAGGCGCACGTTGCGGAAACCGAACTCCTCGACGGCGGGCTCGAGCGTGCGGTCGAGGATGAACTCCTCCACGAACCCGGGCGTCTGGAGCAGTGCGTACCGCTTTCGGGCGCTCTCCGACAGGTCCTGATAGAGATCGCCGAGGAAGCGCGTGTCCCAGGCGGTGTCGGTGAAGTCGTGCGCGAGGGCGCCTGAATCGGGGTCGATCCGCTGCCACAGGCCAAGGAGGCGGCCCGCGGCGTCGCCCGAGGGGGCGCGGAACTGCTCGCCCGGCTGTTCGAGCGACCAGATGGGATTGTGAGCCTCGTCGAAGATGCGGTCGGCGATGGGCAGCGCGGCCACCGCGCGAAAGACGTGGAGCAGGTAGTCGCGGTCGCTCTCTTCGGGGTGCTCCCGGAAGTAGAGGGTGTGCTCGTCGAGCGCCCGCTGGCGCCGGCCGCCGGGACCTGACAGCCGCGGCGGGTCGACGAGCGCGTTGTCCTCGAGAAACCGCACGAAGACGCAGCCGAGAATCCAGGCCACGGCCACCTGGGTCAGGTGCTCGTCGCGCCAGGAATCGTAGGTCTCGGCGGTGCGTTCGTGAGCGACCGCCTCGCGGTGCACGCCTCGGAGGTGCGCCTCCAGCCGCGGTTCCTCCCCGCAACGCGCCCGCAGGTCGTCCTCCAGATCCGACCGCAGGCGCTTCAGGTCGGCGAGCAGCCGGTCTCTGTCGATCACGCCGTCTCCTCCCCGACGCGAGTAGCGCCCGGCGTGGTCCGCACGTCACACATGGTCGTCAATGGTCTCAGCAATCGTGTCATTCGTTCGGTGAGGATGACGGGTCTCGTAGCGGCGCCGGCGCCGGGCGGCGAGCCACGCGGCAGGAATGCGGGCCCACTGCGCCGCCGTGAATACGGGGACCGGCCTGCCGTCGACCATCGGACGAGACTCCTGCGCATCGGACGGAACGAGCAACCAGACACCGGGCGTCCCGCGGCGTCCCGCGGCGTCCCGCAGTCCGTCGAGGAACGCCATCTGGTCGTAGCGGGCCAGCAGGCCGAGGTTCGTCAGCAACACCGGGCGCGGCGTGGCGGCCAGCTCGGCGCGTACGCGCGGCAGGGCCCGGTGGCTGACCAGGCGCATGAGGGTGGCCCAGTCGGCGCTGCCGCGCGGCTCGCGGTCGGCGCGCAGAACGATACGCCAGTCGGCGCCGGCTTCGCCGGCGGCGGCCTTCATGTGGCGGATCAGCAGCTCGTCGGCGCTGCGGGCGTCGATGGCGAACGCCGAGGCCAGGGCGCGTTCGGCGTTCACCAGCCGGCGGGGCGATACGGTGAGGGCGAGGAACGCCCGGTTCTGCAGGGCGCGCCGCAACCGCTCGTCGAAGGCGTCGGTATCGCCCCATTCCGCCGGTCCCGCTTCGGCGACCCGCGCCGTGCCGTGGCTGACGCGGGTATAGCTCGTGGCCGAGCCGATCGTCACGAAGCGGCGGAGCCGCGAGAGGTACGCGCCTCGCCCGTCGGCGGTGTCCGACGCCCAGCACAGCTCGCTGCCCGCGTCGCGGAGCAGCGTGTCGAGCTCGGGCCGGTCGGGCAGGGGCGCCGCTTCGGGATAGCGCCCGGCCACACGTCGACGGACTTCCTCGGGGGTGAGGTTGCGGGCGCCCGCGAGGGCTCCCAGCGCGAGCCGAAGCGCCCGGTCGGCCGCCATGTCGCGCGGATACAGCTCGAGCCGACTGGAGAGCGCGGCGTTCTGCGAAACGGCGGCGGCGAGGGCGAGCAGCCGGTTCGGCCCCAAGGGCGCGACCCCGGCCGGCGCGGCCACCGCCTGCAGCGCGTCCAGGGCCCGCGCCGGCGAGAGCAGCGGATCGGCGGCCGACAGCCTGTCGGCGGCGCCGCCGAGGCGTTGGGCGAAGTCGGCGAGCTTCTGGCCGTCGACGCGCGCCTCGCCGCGGTCGTCGATGGCGTCGCGCGCCAGGAGGACGCCGGCGGGGCCGTCGATGCGGCGCACCGTCCAGCGCGGAGCCGCGAGGTGACTCTCGACCTCGACCGCGGCGCGCACGCACGCGCCCGCGTAGCAGGAGCGGAGGGGCTCTTCCTGGACCGAGCCGCGGCGTGCGAGGAGCGCGGCCGCAAGCTCCGTCCGCGTCATCACGTTTCCGTGCGCTACGAGCATCTCGACGACGTCGTGGCGGAGCCGGGTCAGCGCAGCGAGCTTCATCCAGCGCCGGCGCGACCGGGCCACCGTCTGGCTGACCGCTACCGGCGTGACTCCGAGCGCCCGGGCGACCTCGCTCTGACTCGGCCAGGACCCGGCCAGCTCGTCGCCGCGCAGTCCCAGCAAGGCCGCCGCCAGCTCGGTGTCGCGCCGCGACTGCGCGGTTCGGCCGGCCGGCAGAAGCAGCCGCCGCAACTCGTCCACGCTCGCCTGGCCCGTCTCGGCGGAAGCCTCCGCGTCGCTTCCAGTGGAGGGGACCTTTGGCGCTCCCGCCGCGTCGGGGAATCGCTCGGCCAACCACCGGGTCAGCTGCGTGAGCTCGCGCCGCGTCCGATTGCCGACGCCGCGCATGCGGTTCACCTGGATCAATGGGAACCGCAGCAGGTCGTGAACCGTGCGGACGCCCATCCGCTCGACCGCGTTGATGGCGCGTGCGCTGAGTCCCATGGTGCCGAGCAGGGTATCGAGACGGGCCTGCTCCATCCCCCTGAATGGATGCGCCGCATCCCCGGGGTCCGTGTCGGTCTCGGGCCGTGTCGCCGCCAGGAAGAGCTGACGCCAGGTGCGCAGCATCTCCTCGGCGTTGTCGAAGCGCTCGCGATAGTCCCGGCGCAGCGCCTTCTCGAAGAAAGCGACCAGGTCTTCGCGAATCGCCGGCTCGAACGCGTCGGCCTCGATCGTCGCTTCGCAGTCGAGGACGGCGGGCTCGCTCTGGCCGTCGCCCCAGCGCGGCAGCGACCCGGTGGCCATCTGATACAGCGTCACGGCGGCCGCGAACCGCTCCGCGTGAGTGTCCCAGCGCGGCGGCTTACGCGTCTGGAGGAACGGGTCCAGGTAGTGGCGCGTCCCGGCCAGGATGTTCTCGGCCGGCGTGCGCGCCAGCGAGAAGTCGAAGAGCACGAGGTGGAGCTGGTTCCCGACCTTGGCGGTACCGAGATTCTCTGGCTTGATGTCGCGGTGCGGAATGCCCTTACTGCTCCAGCCAGTCGATGGTGGCCAGCAGGTCCTCGCCGAACCGCTCCAGCAGCTCCAGGTGAAGGCGCCCTTCGTCGCGCAGGCGGTCGGCAAGCGTGGCGTCGCCCGCCCGCGCCATGAGCAGGCCCACCCGTTCGCTGCCCGTTCCGTCATGGAACGTCAGGACGTCATGCAACTCCACGATGTACTGATGTCGCAGGCGGCGCATGACGTCCGCCTCAGCGTGAAGACGGTCGTTGTGCTCCCGGGACAGCGCCATCTTCAGCACGTGCTCCCGTCCGTCGCGTTCGACGAGAAGGGCGAGCGCCGTCGAACCCTTTCCGAGGCGCTGTCTCATGACGAGGCCGTGCTCGAGCTCGTCGCCTGCGCGGGCATCGAGAGGATCGGGGCGGGAACGCTCCTCGGGCCGGGTGATCTCGTCTTCGACGTGCTCGAGCTCCTTCAGGAACTCGCCGACCGATCCAAGGCGGACCGTCACCTCGGGATGCGTCGCATACTGCACAAGCAGTTGAAGGCGCTCCCCGGCACCGTCGAGGACGGACGAGATCTGTAGGCCCTGTTCCTGCCGCAGCCGCTCGGTCATCTCGACGAGGCTCGATGCCGGCGGGCGACCTGAAAAGAGGTGGTACGCCATGGCGCCGAGCGAGAAGACGTCGAGCTGTTCGCCCGTGGCCCCGCGCTCGGTGATCGCCTCGGGCGCCATGTAGACCCAGGCGCTCTCTTCGACGAAAGCGTCGAGCCGGCTGGCCCCCGTCGTGGTCGGTCCGGGCGTCCCGGCGTCGAGAGCATGGCGGGCTCCGGTCTGCCAGTTGAAGACCTGGACCCGTGGCTGCGAGGCCTCTGGATCGACCACCAGAATGCTCTGGGGCGACAGCGCGCGGTGAACCAGGTGCTTCGCATGGGCGAAGTGCACGGCCTCCGCGATCTGACGGAGCAGGTGGAGGCGAGTATCGACATCGAGGCCGGCGGCCCGCTCGGCGAGCCAGTGGTCGAAGCGCTGGCAGCCTTCACGGTGCTCGAAGACCAGCGCCGGACCGTGGACGTGGTCGGTGTAGGCCTTGGCCTTGAGGATGCCCTCGTGCCGTACGTCGAGCAGGACCTGGTACTCGCGTCGCGCCGCGCGCTGCAGCGCCTCCCGCTCCTCATCCGAGGCGGCCGGGGGAATCGCGTAGATCCTGACCCGCGCGTGTTCTCGGTCGATGGCGGCGTGACGGGCCGTCCAGTCCTGGTAGTTTCGGCCCTTCGAAGAGGAGCTCGTCGATCCGGTAGTCGCCCACGCGCTTGGAGCGCTGCGACCTGCGAATGCCGGCTTCCTGCATGGCGCGGCTGATGGCCTTGGCCATCGGCCGGTCAGGCCGCGAGCGGGGTGGCGTACCAGCGCTGTGCCGGGCGAGAGCCGCGACGATCCCGGGTCGCTCGTCTCGTCCCGTTCCGGTATCGCGGCGATGCACCCGGTCTCGCAGGTCCGCCGTGAGGCGGCAGTCGACGTTCTCGTGCGACACGAATACGTGGGCTTCCAGGAAAGGACTCCCCGCCTTCTTGCGTAGCGCCGGCTGTCGACGCAGGAGGGAGATGAGCTTCTTCGCCTTGCGATTCGCGAGCAGCAGCGGGTTGTCGACCGTCAGCAGACGCCCGTCGTGCCGCCACGTCCACGTGCCCTGGTCGCCCTCCAGGATTCCAGGGCGGCTCTTGATCTCGACGAGGTAGAAGCCCTTCGGCGACAGCACGAGCAGGTCGACCTCGTTGATCGAGCCGTCGTCGGCGATGAACTCGAAGTTCGCCCACGCGCGGTACGGGTCGTGATCGGGCAGCCGGTCGCGCACGAACGCGAGCGCGTCCCGCTCCCAGGGGAACTCCGAATCGGTGATCGCCTGCCAGCGGGGCGAGGTTGCATCCATGACGTGACGCGGCGGACGCCGAGTTGAGTCGCGGGCATCCAGCGAGTGAATTCTAGGCGATGTTCGTCGTTGGCAGCCACGAGTTCCCGGCCGGGTTGAAGAACTCCCGAATCCAGCCGGTTCAGGCTCAAGGCCGTCGGCGTCGCCATTCGACAGGCCGTGCTAGGCTCAACTCTCTCGCCGCGTCCAGTTCGGAATCGAAGAGGTCCGCCATGGCCAATTGACGGATGTCGAATAGTGAACTCTCAAAGCGGGCTCTCACTGCCTGGAGAATCGCAAGTTGTTGCCGAAAATGAGGAATCGCGGTGTCGGGTCCCACCATCGTCTCTTTTGGCCAGGCCTTTGTTACAGTCACGCCCTGGAGGTAGTCCTCAATCCGGTAGCTCGCGAATGTAATGTTCTTTCTTGACTTCGGCCTATTGTAGTGCTGAACGAAGTCTGTCAAACGGTCGGGCAAGAGCTGCCTACTAATCAGAACCATCGCTTCCGAATACCAGCACTGGTACGTCGTGGCAAATGGAGGCAAGCTCGCAAGGAATTTTGTAGCCTTTGGGCCGAGCTCCGTCTTGACTGTCGACTGGAACTGTTCAGGATAGCACTCCGCTTGAATCGAATTGCCGAGCTGTTCTCCAGTCGCAATGAGCGATTCGAGGTCCTTCTTGTACCGATCTAGATTGGGTCTCATCGCCAAGAGCCGCTCCACAGCAAGAGGTTGACTGGATCCCGAACCAGAGTCCGAGGCGATCGACGGTGCGGATCTTCGCCCGGAAGACCATCAGGCCCGGCGCTCGTCCCCCGGCGCCTCCTTGGCAATCATCACGTCGGTCGCCTTGATCAGTGCCGTCGCCTCGTCGCCCCTTTTCAGACCCAGTTCGTCGAGAGCGTCGCGGGTGATGACGGCGGTCAGCCACTGGTCGCCGATGCGGAGGCGCACCTGGGCGACGAGCCCTTCACGGCGTACCTCGTCGACGATGCCCTGGAGGCGGTTGCGGCCGCTGATGAGCACGAGCACGCCGCCGCCCCGGGTGCGGCCCTTGGTGCGGGTGGGCGGCCGGTCGGTGCGAGTGAGGAGGCGCTCGACCTCGGCTTCGGCGATGCGGTGGTGACCGCCGGCAGTGCGGGTGGTGCGGACGCTGCCGCGGTAGATCCAGTGCTTGAGCGTCGAGTAGCCGATGCCGAGACGCTCTGCCGCCTGTCGCACCGTCAGCGTGGCCATGGCGCTGCCGCTCCTGCCTGTCCGGATCGCACGCTGTCCGGCATCGGCCGTGTGAAAGTCACTCCGAATCGTTTTGAGAATCGAATCGAATCATACTATATTGTGCAGATGATTTGCCGGCGGAAGGCCCTGGGCGGTGCGGATGGTGCGCGCTCGTGGCATGGGGCGGAAGAACGGGAATCCGTTGCGAGGGACGGTCACGGCCGGCGGGCGGCCGCGAGGGTGGCGGGGGTTCTGGGGGTCGTCGCCGCCGCGGTTCTGTCGGCATGCGCGGGTCCGGGAGCATCGCCCGCCGACAGGGTCCGGGTGTCGGGGGCGGTCAGCCTGACGGAGCCGCTGGAGCGGGTGGCGGAGGGCTTCGAACGAGACACCGGCACTGCGGTCGAGTTGAACGTGGCCGGTTCGACCACCTTGGCCGCGCAGATCCTGGCCGGGGCGCCCGTCGACGTGTTCATCAGCGCCGACGAGCGGCAGATGGAACGGGTATCGGCGGAAGCGCTGGTGGAGGCGGGGACGCGGGTGGTGCTGCTGTCGAACCGGCTCGCGGTGGTGGTGCCGGCCGGCGCGGCGGCGGCGCCGCGCGACGCCGCGGGGCTGCGTGACCCGGCGTTCCGGCGCATCGCCATCGGGGATCCGGCCGGTGTGCCGGCCGGAGTCTACGCGCGCAGCTACTTGGCGTCGCTGGGGCTCTGGGACGCGCTGGCCCCCCGCATGGTCCCGACCCGCAGCGTGCGGGCGGCGCTGGTCGTGGTCGAGGCGGGCGACGCCGACGCCGGCATCGTCTATCGCACCGACGCGCTCTCGTCCGACGACGTCGCCGTTGCATTCGAGGTGCCGGAGGACGAGGGACCGGCCATCGCGTATCCGGCGGCAGTGCTGGTCGATGCCCGGAACCCGGCTGGGGCGGCGCGGTTCCTCGCCTATCTCCAGCGCCCGGCCGCCCGGGAGGCGTTCACCCAGGCCGGCTTCCTCGTGCCGGAGCCCGCGCTCGCCGCCGGGCGCACCGCGCCATGAACGACGTCCTGTCCGTCGCCGGGTTCACCGCGGGCATGGCCGCCCTCGCCACCGCCGTCATGCTGCCCCCCGGCCTCGCCGTGGCGTGGGTGCTGGCCCGCCGCCGGTTTCCCGGCCACGTGGTGCTGGAGACGCTGGTGTCGCTGCCCCTGGTGCTCCCGCCGGTGGCGACGGGGCTGATCCTCATCACGGTCCTGGGGCGGCGGGGCGTGCTCGGGGGGCTGCTCGACCGGCTGGGCATCGAGGTGATGTTCACGTGGCGCGCGGTGGTGGTGGCGATGGCGGTGATGGGCCTGCCGCTGCTGGTGCGCTCGGCGCGGGCGGGGTTCGAGCAGGTGGACCGGCGCTACGAGCAGATCGCGGCGACCCTGGGGGCCCGGCCGGCGCGGGTCTTCTTCACCGTGAGCCTGCCCCTGGCGCGGCGCGGGGTGCTCGCGGGGTCGCTGCTGGGGTTCTCGCGGGCGCTGGGCGAGTTCGGCGCCACGATCATGGTGGCCGGCGCCCTGCCCGGCACCCGGACCATCGCGGTGGCCATCTACACCTATACCGAGACCGGCCAGGACGGCGCCGCCGCGGTGATGCTGGCGGTGTCGGCAGCCATCGCGTTCGGCGCCCTGCTCGCGTCGAACCGGCTGACGGCAGCATGACCGGCGAGGCGCCGAGCCCCGGCCCCATCACCCTCGACTTCGCCGTGCAGCAGGGCGGCTTCGTGCTCGAGATGCGCGAGCGCATCGAGGCGCGGGTCGTCGCCCTGTTCGGCCCGTCGGGGGCCGGCAAGACGACGGTGCTCGAGTCGATCGCGGGGTTGCGGCGGCCGCGGCGCGGCGTCATCCGCATCGGCGAGCGCACCCTCTTCGACGCCGAGGCGGGGGTGGACGTGCCCTGCCACCGCCGGCGCGTCGGCTACGTGCCCCAGGACCTCGCCCTCTTCCCCCACATGAACGTGCGCCGCAACATCCTTTACGGCGCAGGGGCGGGACCGGGCGGCGGGTTCGATCAAGTCATCGCCCTGCTCGAGCTCGGCCCCCTGCTCGACCGCGACGTCGCCGGCCTCTCCGGCGGCGAGCGCCAGCGCGTCGCCCTCGCCCGCGCCCTCGCCGCGTCGCCGGCCCTCCTGCTGCTCGACGAGCCCCTCGCGGCCCTCGACGCCACCCTGCGCGGCCGCATCCTGCCGTATCTGGAACGCATTCGGGACGACCTGGCGACCCCGATGCTCTACGTGTCCCACGCCGAGGCCGAGGTGCGCGCCCTCGCCGACTGGGTGGTGGTGCTCGACGCCGGCCGCGTCCTCCGGTCCGGGGCCGGGCTCTGACGTCCCGGCCGCGGAAGGCCCGGCTCAAGCTCGTCGCGTGCGCTAGGATCGGACGTGGAATCCAATCGCGTTCTCGAGGTGGCCATGCCGACCGCAGTCGTCAGTCTGAGCGCACTCAAAGCCAAAGCGGCACAGATGCTCGCCGAGATGAAGACCACGGAGGACGAGATCGTCCTCACGCAGCGCGGGGCGGCACGCGGGGTAGTGCAGGACTTCGACGCGCATCAGCGCCAGCGGGGCGCGCAGGGTGAGGCCGCCAGGCGAGGCGGACAACCACACAGGATCGGGTGTTCGCGGAAATCGAGGCTCGCTTGACCGCGCCCACGGATGGTTCCGCAGTTCTTTTGCGGGAGACGCCGAGATGACAGAGCCTGCGCCGCCGCGAGTCGAGTCTCTGACGGTCAGGAACTACCGGGTCCTGCGCAACGTCACTCTGGACCGCCTGACGCGGCTCACCGCACTGCTCGGTCCCAACGGCAGCGGGAAGTCGACCGTCTTCGACGTCTTCGCGTTTCTGTCGGAATGCCTTTCCGACGGAATCCGCAGGGCCTGGGATCGCCGCGGGCGCTTCCTCGAGTTGCGCAGCCGTGACAGCAGCGGACCGATTGTCATCGAGCTGAAGTACCGCGAGTGCACCGAGCGGCCCAAGTCGCCCCTCATCACCTACCACCTGGAGATCAACGAAGAGCAGGGCCGGCCCGTCGTATCCCACGAGTTCCTGCGCTGGACGCGAGGCGGCGGGTCCGGCAGGCCGTTCAACTTCCTGGACTACAGGTTTGGGACCGGCGAAGTGGTCACCGGGGAGACCCCCGAGAAAGATGAGACCCGGATTTCCCGCCCACTGTCCGGTCCGGACGTGCTGGCGGTCAGCACGCTCGGCACCCTGGCCGAGAACCCCCGCGTCATCGCGCTGCGCGCGTTCATCACCGACTGGCATCTCTCGTACCTCTCGGCCGACGCCACCCGCGGCAACCCCGAGGCGGGGGCCGAGGAACGCCTGTCCCCGACCGGCGGCAACCTGCCCAACGTCATCCAGTACCTGCGCGACCAGCATCAAGACCGGCTGGAGCAGATTTTCGCCGCCATGCGGCGGCGGGTTCCCCGGATTGAACGGGTCGAAGCGGAGACTCTCGCGGACAGCCGCCTGCTGCTCCGGATCAAGGACGGACCCTTCTCGACGCCGGTGCTGTCGCGCTTCGCCTCCGACGGCACCCTGAAGCTGCTGGCGTACCTGACGATCCTCCACGACCCCGCGCCGCCCAGGCTGATCGGCATCGAAGAGCCCGAGAACTTCCTGCACCCGCGCCTTCTCCCGGAGCTCGCCGAAGAGTGCCTGCAGGCGGCGGAGCGCGCGCAGCTCATCGTCACCACCCACTCCCCGTACTTCATCGACGGGTTGCGGTCCGAGGAGGTACGCGTTCTCTCCCGGGGTCGCGATGGCTACACGCAGGCCTACCGCGTCTCGAAGATGCCGGGCATCCAGGCGTTCATGGACGAAGGCGCCAAGCTCGGCGAGCTCTGGATGGAGGGGCACTTCGAGCACGGCGACCCGCTGGCCGAGTCGGACTGATGCCCCGCCTGGAGGTGCTGGTCGAAGAGCCGTCGGCCGAGGCCGCGCTTCGCCATCTGCTGCCGAAACTGGTGCCCATTACGGTGCGCTGGAAGATCGTGAACCTCAAGAGCAAGCCGGAGCTGCTGAAAAAGCTGGAGGCGCGCCTTCGTGCTTACCGTGTCCGCGTAGAGCAGGGCGAGGACGTCAGGATCCTCGTCCTGGTGGATCGCCATGACGACGACTGCCTTGTTCTGAAGCGACGACTGGCGACCGCTGCGGCGCGGGCTGGGCTGTCGACCCGATCGCGGCCCGGCGGGGACGGCCGGTTCCGGGTCGTCAACCGCGTCGTCGTCGAAGAGTTGGAGTCCTGGTTTCTCGGCGACCCCGCCGCGCTTCGCTCGGCATTCCCGAGCCTGCCGGCCGCCAATGGTCGAGCGGGCGGCTCAACCGCGATAGCGGCGAGACCCGCCGTCGCGATGCCAGAGTCGCAGCATGAGGCGTTTTCGCTCCGGATCGTCGACATAGGCGGTACGCCCATGGCCGCACCAGCGATTGTTCACGAACTGCAGCTCGCCCGGCCGCAGGGTGAACTCGCAGCAGAGATCCGGGTCCTGCACCACCAGGGTCATCGTATCGAACGCGGCCCGCGTCACCTCGTCCATTTCGAGCCCCGCCGTCTCGTATCCGGCCGGGATGGTGAAGTGGGTGTACCGGCAGCGAAGGTCGGGCCGCAGCTCGAAGACGGGGAAGAACACGGTTTGCGATTCGTCCGGCCAGAAATCACCCTGCCGGTCCTGATAGAAGGGGAGATAGAGGCGTTCGAGCAACCGCGGGTGCTCTGCGAGAAGGGCGTTGTGGACCGAACAGAAGCTCACGAAGCGGCTCGCCCCGCCCTCCCGGGCGGTGGCAAGGCAGAGCAGGCTCACATGGTCCGGCGGTGCATGATTGAAAGAGTTGTCGACGTGCGGGGGCTGCCCGACATTGGTGCGAAATCCGCGTACCCCGATCCGTTTCTTCACGCCGGTGTCGGTCACTTCCAACAGGATCTGACCATCGCGGGTCTGGACCACGGGACGGCCGACCATCGCCGCGAGCAACCAGAACACGGCCTCGATCTGCGGGCGGCCGGACAGCTCTTCGATCGGGATCCGGTCCACCACGGCCACGCCGGGGCCTTCATCGAGGCGTCGCCGCACCTCGCCCAGCAGGTTGCGGCAGGCGTCGAGCTCGTAGTCCGAGGGGTCGAGCAGGCAGGTCGGCACCGGGTCGCGCTCCAGCACGCGCGCGAGCTGCTCGATCTCGTCGAGGCAACCCGATGGAACCGCGATCCGCCAATGGCTTTCGCGAATCGTGCGGCGGGTCCAGGCCCGCGGGCCGGTAATCGACTCGCGAATCATGGGCGGCGCCGGGTTTCGGACTTCGCCGGGAGGCGCGGGGTGGTCATGAAGGGGTCGGCGCCGAGGGCCCGTCGGTATCACGATCGGCCTGCTTTCCCCATCCAGGGCCTCGACTGGAATTTCGACCGCGAGCGCGTCCCCGCGGCCCGCGCGGTTCCGCGCCATCTGCGGCAGGAGCGCGTCGGTGGAACGGCGGATCGCGGCATGCCTCGCATCGAGCTCGTCGATCAGCGCGTGCGGGACTGTTCGCGAAAGAAGGAGACGATCCGCTCGCTGGTCCCGCGCGGGTAGACGTGGGCGCCGGCATGGATCCAGGTCATGACCGGCGCAGCGGTACCGGCTCCGTACACCGTGCAGTCGGCTCCACAGCGGGTCGTCGCATCGACGCCGTTCGCCTCGATGGCGACGGCGATCGCGGCTTCCTGATCCGAGAAGCTGACCACCCGATCACGCTCTCCGGCCACATGAAAGACGGGCCGGGGCTGTTCGGGCCGCACCGAGGGACGGAGGCGGGCGGCCACGGGGGCGTACGCGGCGAACACGCCGGGACGCTCCGCCCAGAGGAGGTAGGTGAACATCCCGCCGTTCGAGAAGCCCGTCGCGTAGATGCGATCGTCGTCGACGCTGTACGTCTCGCGCAGCGATGCCAGCGCCACGTCGACGAGCTTGAGGTCGCGGTCGCCGCCGCCACGCTCCACCTGCCAGCCGGGGAGGCCGCCGCGCCTCTCGAGTCCCTGAAAGTACACGACGATCGCGTCGGGCCACGCCACGTGAACGTTCGTGTACTGAAAGTTCTGCATGTTGTCGCCGTAACCGTGGAACGACAAGACCAGCGGAGCCCGTTCCCCTCCCGGTGACGCCGGAGCGTAGACGATGGCTTCGCGCGTTTCGCCATCGACCTGCCATCTCATGACCTGCGCCGCGGCGTCCCGGGAGCCGGGAATCAGCAGCAGGCCGACCAGAGCCACGTGCATCAGACGCATTCTCATCCATGCCTCCACGTTCGCTGACGACGGTATCCGCCGGCCGCGCCCTGCGGTCCGGACCGAGCGCGACCTTACGGTCGCGCTGGAAGTTCCGCTGGCGCGAAACTCCTACGGCGCAAGCCCCGAGCCCGGAAATCGTCGCCTGCGGCTCCGATTGCCGCCCAACCAACCCTCCAGGAGTCCGCGCCGTTCTACGGCGCAGACTCCTGGCTCTGAACCGGCTCGCCCGGAGGCCGCTGCCTACACCCCGATGCCGAGCACGCTGAACAGCAGCCAGGACACGAGGCCGCCGACGACGGTCATCGACAGGCCCCACGCCATCAGCTTGTTGAACAGGTCGCGCGTGTCCACGCTGGGGTGGGCGGCGGCCATGCACAGGGCGCCGAGGGTCGACAGCGGCGAGACGTCGACCAGGTGCCCGCCGACGTTCATCGCCGAGGCGAGGGCGAGCGGCTCCACCGAGAGCCGTTCCGCGAGGTCGGCGACGGTCGGCAGAAACGCGGGCAGCACGACGCCGGAGGTGCTGCTGTAGAGCGAGATGAACCCGGTGGACGCCGCCATGATGAACGTCGGGGCGATGGCCGCGGGGCGCTCGATGAGGTCGGTGAACAGGTCGAGTCCGCCGGTCGCGCCGAGCACCTCGATCAGCACGGTGACCCCGCACACCATCATGATGACGCGCCACGGCATGATCTTCACCGCCTCGAGCTCGTCCCCCGCCTTCAGCAGGCTCAGCAGCACCGCGCCGGCGAAGGCCCCCAGCCCGACGTCGACGTCGAAGAAAATGACGGTGACGATCAGCGTCGCGATCACCGCCAAGGTCACGAGATGCGTCCGCGAGAACGTGACGGCGCCGGCGTCGTCGCCGCCCTCGGTCCCGTCGCTCGACGGCACGTCCAGCGCGCCCTCGTGGTAGCGGCCGAGCAGCTTCAGGCCGCCGAAGAGGAAGTAGGCGGTGAACACCACGACGGTGTGGGCGATCATGTTGTTCAGGTAGTTGTACAGCTCGTACCCGCCCATGCCGAACTGCTCCATCACGCCGTTGACGATTACCCCGGTGGGGGCGATGGGGGAGAGCGACCCCGCGTTGGCGCCCATGCCGACCATGATCGCCATCAGGAACGCGGGCACCCCGACCTGTCCCGCCACCGCCATCGCCATCGGGGCGATGATCGCGGTCGAGGCGATGTTGCCCGGCCCGATCGACGCGAGGGCGAACGCGAGCAGGAAGAACATCATCGGCATCACGCCGACGTTGCCGCGGGCGTAGCTGACGGCCCGGTGCGCCACCCGGTCGAGGGTGCCGTTGAGCTGGGCGAGGGAGAACAGCAGGGTGACGCCGGCCAGGGTCAGGAACAGCCGGGCGGGGAATCCCGCCATCACCTCGCGCGCGCTCATCCCCGCGACGTAGACCCCCACCAGCCACGCCAGCGAGATGGCCAGGAAGCCGACGTGCAGCCTTATCGTGCAGCTGACGACGATGGCCACCGCGAGGGCGCCGAGGGAGACGGCCGCGACCGGGTCTACCGAGCTGAACAGGTCCATGGCGGGCGATCATATCGCGGATGCCGGTGCGTTCCCCGGCGCCCCCGGGGTTGACCGCGCGCCGCCGCCGCGCCATCCTCTGACAGCCCGCCGATGTTCCTCTACCTCGTCCACCACGGAGACGCGCTCGGACCGGGGGAGGACCCCCAGCGGCCCCTTTCGCCTCGCGGGCGAGAGCAGGCCGACACCCTCGCCGCGCAGGCGGCGGCGCGCGGGGTGCGCCCCGCCGCCATCTGGCACAGCGGCAAGCTGCGGGCCCGCCAGACGGCCGAGGCCTACTGGCGCGCCTGCAACCCTCTGGCCGAGTACTCGGCCACGCGGTGGGCGCAGCCCGGCGATCCGCCGCGGCTCGCCGACCTGCTCGAGGTCGAGGCGCGCGACGTGATGCTGGTGGGCCACCTGCCGCATCTCGACCGGCTGCTGCGCCGTCTGCTGGGCGAGGACGAGAGCCTGCCGCCGTTCCCCGTGAACGGGCTGGTGGCGATCGAGCGGGTGGACGAGGCGTGGGTCGAGCGCTGGCGCCTCGCCGCGCCGCCGGCGTGAGCCGGGTGGTTCGCGCGGTTGCGTCCGGCCCGGCGTCTGGTCCGCTGGCGGGCGGCTCCAAGGCGCCGCACCGCCGGGGCGGTCAGCAGGCCGTCAGCCCAGCCGTCAGGCCTGCAGAAGCCGGTCGAGCTGTTGCTGCAGCAGCTCCCAGGCCCGCCGGACGTGGCGCTCCTCGGTGCGAATGTGCCCGACGGCCAGCCGCAGGGCGAACCGGCCGTCGAGGCGCGTGTGCGACAGGAACACCTCGCCGGTGGCGTTGACGGCGTCGAGCAGCCGGGCGTTCAGGTCGTCGAGGTCGCCGGCCAGCGCCGCCGGGTTGGCGCGGAAGCAGACGACCGAGAATGGCGCCGGGGCGAGCCGCTCGAAGCGGTCGCTGGCGTCGACCCAGTCGGCGAAGCACCGGGCGAGCCGCATGTGCTCGGCGATGCGGCGGCGGATGCCGTCGGCCCCGAAGTAGCGCAGCACCGTCCACAGCTTCAGGGCGCGGAACCGGCGCCCGAGCTGCACGCCGGTGTCCATGAGGTTGCGGACCGCCCCCGGTTCCCGGCTCTGCAGATAGTCCGGGGTCAGGGCGAACGCCTCTTCGATCCGGTCCATGCGGCGGCAGAAGAGCGCGCTCAGATCGAACGGCGTGAACAGCCACTTGTGCGGGTTCACGACCAGCGAATCGGCCCGGTCGCATCCGGCCAGCGTCTCTTCGTGGCCCGGCACCATCGCCGCGACCCCCGCGTAGGCGGCGTCGACGTGCAGCCACAGGCGCTCCCGGGCGCAGATGTCCGCGATGTCCGGCACCGGGTCGACGCTGGTGACCGCGGTCGTGCCCACCGTCGCCACCACCGCCAGCGGGGTGACGCCGTTTCCCCGGTCCTCGTCGATCGCCGCCGCGAGCGCGGCGGGGCGCAGGCGGAACCGGTCGTCGGCGTCGATGCGCCGGAGCCCGCTCTGTCCCAGTCCCAGCGTCATCACCGCCTTGTCGACCGACGAGTGGGCATGCTCGGAGCAGTAGATCCGCAACCGCGCGAGGTCCGAGCGGCCCGCGAGGCCGCGCTCGCGGACCTCGGGCACCGCCTGCCGGGCCGCGGCGAGGGCGTGCAGGGTCGAGATGGAGGCGGTGTCGTAGATGACCCCCTCGAACGCGTCCGGCAGCCCGAGCAGGCGCCGGAGCCAGCCCAGGGCCACCTCTTCGAGCTCGGTCACCGCCGGGGAGGTGCGCCACAGCATCCCCTGAGCATTGAACGCCGCGCTCAGGAACTCGGCGAGCACGCCGGGGCCGCTGGCGCTGATCGCGAAGTACGCGAAGAACCCGGGATGGTTCCAGTGGGTCAGGCCGGGGACGATCAGCCGTTCGACGTCGTCCCGGATGGCGCTCCACGGCTCGCCGTCGGCCGGCGCCTCCGGCGGCAGGGCCCCGCGGACCTCCCCCGGCTTCACCCGGGACAGCACCGGGTACCGCTCGGCCTCTTCCAGATACCGGCCGATCCAGTCGACCAGCTCGTGACCCGCCTGCCGGAACGCCGCCGCATCCATGTCGCCGAGCGAAGGCGGGGACGGGGGAGACGGCAGAGCGCCGGGAGGGTGTTGGGACATCGGTCCTTGGTGTGCGCGGACCGAAAATTGTAGCATCAGGTGTCGGAGGTGTCGGGGCCGTCGGCCCGGGGCGACGGACGTCCCGGGGGCCCCGACCTCGGTTCAGCGCCCGAAGAGTGCGGGCGCACGGAGGTTCTGGTGGCAGAAGCAGCAGTAGTGCATACGAGCCGGCTGCGCATCGAGCGTATCGGCGGTCCGTTGCGGCACGCGTATCTGGAGGGTTTCGACGAGCCGATCCGGTTCGGCGTCCACGGGGGAATCAAGGCGTTCTACGGTGTCGAGCCGCCGGAAGACGTGCCGGCCACGCTGGACTACATGGTCGGCGCCGTCGGCGGTTGACTGCTCGGCACCCTTGCACGCGCACTGGAGGTGCGCGACATCCCGGCGCCGACGGAGAAGCTGCAGGCCAGCGTCGAGGGCGACATCCAGGCCATCGACAACGTGCTGCGAATCACCAGGATCCGCGTGCGGTACCGTATCCGGATCCCCGCGGGAACCCGCGAGCGGGCCCAGCGGGCGGTCGACACCCACGCGACGAAGTGCCCCGCCGCCAACAGCGTACGCGGGTGCATCGACCTCGATATCGCCGCCGACATCACGGAGGAGTGATCCGGGCGCCCATCGAAGCTGCGCAGGTGGAGAACCGGGCCGCGCACGCGGAGCTGGATCAGAAGATGGAGAACCTCGGAGAGCGTATCGACCGGTTGTACGAGCTGCTGCCGGCCCAGGCGGACCGGGTAATCGCGCCGCGCGACCTCGGGGAAACAAGAGTTGCGGAGGCCCGCAACGGTGGTGGTCACGGGCCGTCCGCCGTCTTCCCGCTCTGCGTCGGGTCAGGATCACTGGTTTCAGAACGCGACTTGGGGGGTGTCGTTCGTACAGCGTGATGCCTGCGGCGGAATCGATCGCCTGGCTCGCATGGGGAGCCGACACCTTCGCCCGCGCCGCGGCGGAGCAGAAACCGATCCTCCTGTTCATCGGCACCGCGTGGTGCCGGTGGACGGCGGAGATGGATCGGTTCAGCTATCGCGATGCCCGCGTCGTGCGTCTCGTGGCCGACCGGTTCCTGCCGGTGCGGGTCGACGCCGAGCGGCGCCCTGACGTCAGCGCGCGGTACAGCCTCGACGGGTGGCCGACCACCGCGTTCCTCACCCCGGATGGCGACCTCCTGGGAGGCGGAACCTATCTCGATGCCGACGCCCTGACCGCGGTGCTGGCCGACGTGGCCGCCGCGTTCGCGGGCCGGCGCGCGGACATCGACGCGCGCGCCGCCGCCGTCCGGACCGCGGCGGCGCCGTCCGGGAAGCCGGGGCGCACCGCCGGCGTCCGCCGGATCCCCGGGGATCCGGATTACCCCGCCGGGCTGGACGACGCCACGGGACCGGGCCACGATGCCGGCCTGGACCACGACGCCGGGCAGTGGCTGCACGATCTGCTGCTGGTGCGCTTCGACGCGACCTGGGCCGGCTTCGGCGCCGGGGCCAAGCGGGTCGATGCCGACGCCCTCGCCGCCGCCCTCCTGCGGTGTCGCGAGACCCGGGACCCGGACCTGACCCGCATCGTCACCCGCACCCTCGACGCGATGGCCGGCGCGGGGTTGTGGGACCCCGTCGACGGCGGGTTCTTCCGCTACTGCGCCGGCCGCGACTGGTCCGAGCCGGCCCCCGAGAAGCTGCTGGTGCCGAACGCGCGCCTGCTCGATCTGTACCTCTCCGCGTCGACCATCCTGGATCGGCCGGACTACGCCGATCGCGCGCGCGCCATCGTCCGCTTCGTGCACGGCGCGCTAGCCGACGCCGACGGCGGGTTCTTCGCCAGCCAGCGGGGAGCGCCCGATCCCGACCGGCCCGGGCACTCCCCGGCGCCGGGACACGGGGCCATCGACCCGACCGTCTACACGGATGCCACCGCGGTCATGGCCTCCGCCTACGTGCACGGCGCGTCGGTGCTGGACGACCGCTCGCTCCTGGAGTTCGCGGCCGAGTCGGTCGATCGGGTGGTGATGGCGACGTACGAGCGCGGCGGCGGCGTCGGACACACCGCGGCCGGGAGTCCGATCCCGCGCGGACTGCTCGGCGACCAGGTGCTGGCGAGCGCAGCGCTGCTCGATTTGTACGAGGTGACGGGGCAGCCCGTCTATCTCGACATGCCGCGCGAGTTGATGGCCTATTGCCACCAGGCCCTGTGGGACGAGACCGGCGGCTTCGCCGACCGGGACCCGAGGCTCCCCGGCCCGGACGCACCGGCCGGGCTCCTGCGCGATCCCGTCTACCCGCTGGACCTCAACTGCCGCGCCGCGATGGTGCTCGTCCGCCTGGCCGCCCTGGCCGAAGAGCCGGGCTATCTGGACCTCGCGCGCCGGACCCTGGCGCTGCAGACGCCCGTGTATCGCGAGCTGGGACTCGCCGGCGCCGCCTACGCGCTGGCGCTGGACGCGCTGTCCAGTGCGTCGTCGCGGCAATGACGGCGGGGACGACCGAGCCGCCCGCGCACGCGCGTCAATCCACGGCGCCGATGCCCGCCGATTTCCGCGGATTCCTCCTCGTGCGCGATGTCCGCGCCCGGGAGCCCGGGGTGAGACCCGGCGCCTTTTGCCGTGGGCTCCCCATCCGTGTGGCGCACCCCCGGGCCGAGGCGTCACCGTGGTACACTGCGTCGCTCTGGAGGTGCCGTGTCCATCGATCGCTCACTGCTTCCCGCGTTGCGCAACGTCGCGACCCGGCTTCGGCTCGAGTCGGTCCGGGCCACGAGTCGGGCGGGAAGCGGTCATCCCACGAGTTGCTGTTCGGCCGCCGAGATCATGGCGGCGCTGTTCTTCGGGCAGATGCGGTTCGACCCGCGGGACCCCGGCCACGAGGACAACGATCGTTTCGTGCTGTCGAAGGGGCATGCGGCGCCGGTGCTCTACGCGGCTTGGGCCGAGGCGGGGGTGATCCCGCACGATCAGCTCGCGACGTTGCGGGAGATCGAGTCCGATCTGGAGGGGCACCCGACGCCGCGGCTGCCGTTCGTGGACGTCGCGACGGGTTCGCTCGGGCAGGGCATCTGCGCGGCGGTGGGGATTGCCCTCAACGCGCGCCGCATCGGGTCCACCTATCGCACTTACGTGCTTGTCGGTGACGGGGAGTCGGCGGAAGGCTCGGTCTGGGAGGCGGCGCAGGCCGCGGCCGGGTTGGGCCTCGACAACCTGTGCGCGATCACCGACGTCAACGCCCTGGGCCAGAGCCGGGCCACGCAGTGGGCGCACGACCTCGCGGCCTACGAGCGGCGGTGGCAGGCGTTCGGGTGGCATGTCGTGGTGGTCGACGGGCACGACCTCGCTGCCGTCCTGGATGCGCTGGACGAGGCGGCGAGCACCGCCGGTCGGCCGACCATGATTCTCGCGCGTACCGTCAAGGGCAAGGGCGTGTCATTCGCCGAGGGGCTCGACGGTTGGCACGGCAAGCCGTTCAAGGGGGCCGATCTCGATCGCGCCCTGCAGGAGCTCGATGGGCAGCTCGGCGAGCCGACCCACAATCCGCCGATACCGCCCCCGCCGCCGCGGGCGAGCCGACCCGCCTCGCCGCCGGCGCTCCGCCTGCCCGCGTACGAGCTCGGCGCCAAGGTCGCGACGCGCGAGGCGTACGGCGCGGCGCTGGCCGCGCTGGGGGCGTCCGACCCGCGGGTGGTCGCGCTCGACGCCGACGTCAAGAACTCGACCTTCAGCGACAAGTTCGAGCAGCAGCATCCCGACCGCTTCTACCAGACGTACATCGCCGAGCAGGTGATGGTGGGAGCGGCGCTCGGCCTCGCGAGCCGCGGCGCGATTCCCTTTCCGTCGACGTTCGCTGCCTTTCTCACGCGGGCCGCCGATTTCATCCGGATGGGGGGTATCGGCAACGTCAACGTCAAGTTCGCCGGCTCGCATGCCGGGGTGTCGATCGGCGAGGACGGACCCTCGCAGATGGCCCTGGAGGACCTGGCGATGATGCGGGCGGTGCCGGGGTGCGTGGTGCTCTATCCGTGCGACGCTGTCAGCACGTCGGCGCTCGTCGCGGCGGCGGCCGCGCACGACGGCATGACCTACATCCGGACCTCGCGCCCGAAGACCCCGGTCGTCTACGCGGCGGACGAGCGGTTCCCCATCGGCGGGTCCAAGATCCTGCGCCAGAGCGCGGCGGACGCGGCCACCGTGGTCGCGGCCGGGGTCACCGTCTTCGAGGCGCTGGCCGCCTGCGAGACGCTGGCCGAGACCGGGGTGCGCATTCGGGTCATCGACGCCTACTCCCTGCAGCCGATCGACGCCGCCGCGCTGGTGGCCGCCGCGCGCGAGACCGGCGATCGCCTGATCACCGTCGAGGACCACTACGCGGCGGGCGGGCTGGGAGATGCGGTGAGCGACGCCGTCGCTCCCCACGGCATCGCCGTTCAACGCCTCGCGGTGCGCGACGTGCCCAGGAGCGGCAAGCCGTCCGAGCTGCTCGACCGGTTCGGCATCTCTTCCCGGCACATCGTGGCCGCGGTCAGGGTCGCGGTCGAGGCCGGTCCGATGTCTCCGGCTTGACGTTCTCGCCTGGCGAGGTGCGTCTCGGGTGGCTCCACGACCTGACCATCCCGTTCGATCTCTGCCGGGGCCTCGCCGCGACAGAGGCTCTCCTCGAAGCCTGCGATGAGATCCCACGGAAATCCCCGCCGCGGACGGGGGAATACGACAACGGATTGCCCACGGAGTCGAAGCGGGTCGATCCGAACGGCAGCCGGCAACCATCGCCGAGCGTCCAGGTCACGGCCGGACGTTTGCCGGTCCGCGGCCTGCGGACCGCCGGGCCGGCGGCGGTCAGTTCCGTACGGCGCGCCACTCGGTGATCCCGGCGGGCGTCCGGGCGGTGCCGCTCATGGTCGAGCCGCCGGCCATCCGGCCGGTGTACGAGATGCCGCCGGCTTCGAAGCTGATCCGGTCGCCGCGCAGCCGCCCTTGGGTTATCGCGAACGTGCCGTCCGCGGTGCGGAGCTGGCCGGAGACCTGCTGGAAACGCTGCTCGAGGACCAGCTCGCCGGCGTCCATCCGCCAGGCGCCGGCGACCTTGGCGGGCACGATCCACAGCAGCGACGTGCACCAGGTGGGGCACGGGTCGAGCACGACGGTCTCGTCGGGGATCCACCCGGGGGCGTCGGGGTCGGTCTCGGACCCGCCGAGGTCCCAGGTGTTGGAGACGATGCGGGTGCCCGGCCGCAGGTCGAAGAGGGTGGGGCGCAGCCGGTAGTTGATGTCCGGCAGCAGGAACATCGTCACCACCGTGGCCGTCGAGAGATCGAACTCGAACAGGTCGGTCACGACGAAGTCGGTGCGATCGGACACCCCCGCCTCCGCCGCGCGGCGCTCCGACAGCGCCACGAGATTCGGCTCGAGCTCGACGCCGATGGCCCGCGCGCCGAGGCGCGCCGCCGCGATCACGGTGCGGCCGTCGCCCGACCCGAGGTCGATGACGATGTCCTCCGGCGCCACCGCCGCCATCTCAAGCATCTTGTCGACGAGCACGTCGGGCGTCGGCACCCAGGGAACGTCCTTGCCCTCCTGGCCGATCGCGGGCTGGGGAGCCGACTGTCCGGTCGCCCCGGGCGGTGACCACGGGCCACCCGCCATCAACAGGGCAATCGTGGCGGCGGCGAGCCGCGGTAGCGGACGGGGCTGTCGATTCGACATCGCGGCGGCGGGCCTCTGCGGTTCAGCGCACCGCGTCGCTCGCCAGGCGGTCGTCCGGGTCGAACCGGTCGCGCGCCGGCATGACGACGTCGGGCAGGGTGGCCGCATTCATCACCGCCTGGTCGTCGATGATGCCGTTCTTGGCCAGGATCCAGGCGACGAGCCCGTACACCTCGTCCGGGCTCAACGTCCCGGGAGCATTGCGGGGCATCGCGCGGTAGATGTAGTCGTAGAGGGTCGTGGCGTACGGCCAGTAGTTGCCGACGGTCGGCGGACGCGCCGCCGGGTCGCGGCCGACCAGCGGAGCGGCGATGCTGCCTTCGCCGTCCCGGCCATGACAGGAGCGGCAGGCGCGCCCCCAGACGAGCGCGCCCTCCGCGGCGCTGCCGCCGCCGAGCGGCAGTCCGGCGCCGTCCGGCATGACGTCGATGTCGAGGGCCGCGATTTCGTCCGCGGTCGCCGGGCGTCCCAGCCCCAGCGGGCCCGCCGCCGGGTCCGCCGACTGCCCGGCCGACGCGGCCCAGGGCGCTCCCGCCAGCAGGAGAGCCAGCCCGAACCCGCCCGCAAGCGCGCTTGCGGGCGGCCGCGCCGGCCGGGCGGGTCCGCGCGGGGCGGGCGGGCGGGTCATGACTGCAGCCTTTCCGCCCCGAACAGGACCGTTCCGTCGGTGCCGATGGTCCACGAGGTGATGGGGTTCTGGTGGTACCGGGTCCGTGGTCCGCGGGCCGCGACGAGAGCCTCCCAGGTCGGCTGCACGTAGCCGGTCTCGTCGGTCGCGCGGCTCATGATCTCGGCCGCGCCGCCGTCCCAGCGCCACGGGGCGCGGAACCGCACGTGGGCCTTCGCCAGCACCGGCTCCTGCAGCTCGGCTTCCTGCCAGGTCGCGCCGCCGTCGGCGCTGACGTCGACCCGCGCGATCCGGCCGCGGCCGCTCCACGCCAGCCCGCGGATCTCGTGCCAGCCGGGCTCGATCACGCGGGGATAGGCGGGATCGGTGATGATGGATCGCGCGTCCATGACGAAGCTGAACTGGCGCGAGCGGCTCCCGTCCCCGAGGGGGTCGGTGTACTTCGACGTTTCTTCCCGGGTCATGAACGGCCGGTCGGCGAGCTCGATGCGGCGGAGCCACTTGACGTTGGAGTTGCCTTCCCACCCCGGCAGCAGCAGCCGGGCGGGGTACCCGTTGCCGGGCATCAGGGCGTCGCCGTTCTGCGCGTAGACGATCATTGCGTCGTCGAACGCCTTCTCCATCGGGATGCTGCGGGTCATCACCGCGGCGTCCTGTCCCTCGGCGAGGAACCACGTGGCGCCGGCGTGCGCGCCCACCTCGCGGAGCACCGTCGACAGCAGGACCCCGGTCCACTCGGTCTGGCTCGTGAGCCCGCAGACCATCTGCGGCAGAGTTTCCGGTGCGCCCTGCCGGAGGTTGCCCGAGCACTCGAGGAAGCAGATCCGCGACGTGGCGGGGAAGCGCTCGAGGTCGGCCAGCGTGAAGAGGGTCGGGCGGTCGACCAGGCCGTGGACGAGGAGCTCGTACCGATCCGGGTCGATCGCGGGCACCCCGCCGTGGTGCCGCTCGAAATGCAGATCCGCCGGGGTGATGGTGCCCCGCAGTTCCTGCAAAGGCGTGCGCGAGGACGTCGAGCTGGGGTCGCGCTGCGGGGTCACGAAGGGCGAGCGCTGCCCGACCTCGTTCGGACCGGGTCCGGGACGCCGGGTGGTGTCGATGGCCTGCTGCCCGGCCGCCGGCGCCGCCGCGGCCACCGCGCCGGCCGCCCCGGCGAGCACTTCCCGGCGGGTCAGGCCGACCCGCCGCGGGCGAGAGGAGTCTACCGATCGTTCGTGGTGCGCCATGGCTCAGCCACCCCCATTTGTCCGCCGTCGTTTCGAAGCCGGCCCTGGGGTGATTGCCGCCGCAACCCCGGCGCCGCCAGCCGGTATTATGACGCACTCCGACCGCAAGCGGCCGGGAAGGCGACGCGGGGGTTCCTTAGGGTCGACGCAAAAATAGATTCCGTTTTCATCACATGGGTTCGATGGTGTAGTTCCACTTGGGCAGGACGCTGTTCGGTGTGATGCGTAGCTCTCGCATTTGGGCGTCGGTGACCTTGACGCCGGTCTCGTAGGTCTTCCGCACCAGGTGGGCGCGGACCCTCAGTCCGGTGGAGGTGCGTGTGGTGCGCAGGTACTTCAGGATGGTCTCGAAGCTGTCGAGGGGTCGGCCCGCCCAGTTCTTGCTGATCTCGCAGAACAGGCGGTGTTCGATGGGGTTCCACTTCGACGTGGCCGGCGGGTAGTGGGCTACCCTCACGGGCAAGCCGTGCCGGTTGCAGAAGCGATGTTGCAGATTGAACTTCCAGGCGCGCGCCGTGCAGCTGTTGCTGCCACCGCCGTCGGCCAGGATCTGCAGGGTCTTGGCTTCGGGATAGCGCTTGCGGCCCTCGGTGCGCCACCACTTCTCGATGCAGTCGACGGCGAACGCCGGGGTGTCGGCGGTTCTGCCGACGAAGACGGTGCCGGCGTTGGCGCGGGGGTCGTAGATGCCGTAGGGGCACGGCGCGGCCGTCGGCGTCGGAGCGGAAGTCGTGGTCGTTGACGAGTTCGGGGCTGCGGTCCCACTTGGCGCCGGGATTGCGGAACGTGCCGACGAGCTCCTTCATTCTTCGTATCGACGCTGATGAGGGGGCTGTTGTCGGCGGCGCAGCGCTCGCGCAAGGCGGTGATGTGCTGGAACTGCTGGTCTCGGTTCGGATGCGAGGCGCCGGCGAGCTTCTTGTGGTTGACGCGCAACGAGTAGCCCATCGCCTTGAGCAGTCGCGCGACGGTCTGCGGGCAGACGTGGATGCCGAGCCCGCGGAGTTCGTCGGCGAGCTTGGCGGTCGTGCGGCGCGTCCACTTCAGGCCGCTGACCGGGTCCCCGGCCGTCTCGTGGGTCATCAGGGCTTCGATGCGGGCGATGACTTCCGGTGTTTTTTTTCCGTCGGTGTTCGTCCGCCGCCCGCGCGCCGCACCCGGTCGACCTCGACATCGCGGTCGACGAGCTGCCGGCGGCCGGTGGCGACCGTGGACGGGTCGATGCCGAGGAGGGAGGCGATGCGCCGGTCGCCGCCCCACCCGCACTTGAGCGATTCGAGTCCGGCGAACAGCCGGCGCTGGCGCTCGTCGAGCAGGCTGGCGAACAACACGATGGCGGCGCGCAACTCCTCGGGCATCAGGTCGGCGTCGGGCAGGGGCCGCCCGAGTCCGGGCGTGGCCATCAGCAGCCGTCGGGCGCGTAGTTGATGGGTCTCCTGCGCGTGGTCGGTCGCGCAGTAGAGGAACTGGCCGGCGAGCTTGTGCCGCGTCAGCCGCCCGTCGCCGACGAGCTTGCGCAGGGCGTCCTGGGTGCCGACACCGAGCCGGTTGTCGAGCTCGTCGACGAAGTGTCCGGCTTCCGCGTCGTTGACGAACGCCTCGGCGGTTGCGACGAGGGTGCCGGCGCGGGAGAAGCGGACGCCGGCGAACGCCCACAGGCCGTGTTCGTCGAAGTCGGCGAGCTCGTCGAGGGTGTAGTAGCCGCCGCGATGGGAGTAGCTGGTGCGGGCGTCGAGGTCCCTGAGCTTGCGGAACGCGGTGCGCCTGCTGACTCGGGGACCGAGGGCGGCCATCACGTCGGGCAGGGCAGCGACGGTCTGCTGTCGGAGCAGGGCGACGACGGTGTCGGCGGAGAACTGGGTTGGTCTCATTGTGGCATCATTACGGATTAAAGATTCCGCAATGATGCCACAATTCCGAGCTGATTGCACCCCCGAATCCGAAGAATGCCGCTCGATCTAGTGAACCACGGAGCCGGACAGGGCGTGCGAGACGGTTGTGCTTCTACTGCGACACTACAGCCATTTCCAGGAAGTTATTTTTGCGCGGACCCTTAGGTGGAAGGGACCGAAAGCGAGCGCAACGCCCCGATGACCTCCTCGGGCTCGGGAAACCGCTGCTCCTTCTGCTTCGAGAAGATCAACTCACCGTCGGCGACCACGTCGAACTGTCCGCGGCCACCGACCACCACGTCGGCTTCGACGCCGATCGCGTCCTTGATTGCGGCCGCCAAACTGGCGGCCTTGGGCAGGTAGTTTCAAACCTTGCAGTAACTGATTGACAGCTTCATGGCGGCTTCATGGTACCGCAGCGAGCCCCGGCGTGCAACGGCGCTTCGAGCCCGCCGGCGCCGGTCGCGCCAGTCTGGAGTGGCGTCGTGTCAGGGCATGATGACTTCGATGTGCGCGCGCGTGGCCGCGAGGGGCGCCAGGCGCCGATCGAGCGTCAGGAGCGTGGCGTTGTTGGTGACGGCGACCGCCAGCAGGTAGGCATCCGTCACCTGCTGGTGTCCAAGCAGATGTCCGAAGTGTGTCTCCACCTGACGGAGGGGCGGAAGCGGCTCCACGTAGCGGTGCCGGCGGTCGCGAACCAGCCTCGCGAGCACATCGAGCGCCTGGGCCGGCGTTCGGCGCACGCCCACGACGGCGGGGTTCGACGAGAGGCGTACGAAACCGAGCTGGGTGAGCACGCACGTGGCCCAGTCGGGGGCGGGCCGGCGCTCGAGCCGGCCCACGACGGCGCGGTGGAACTGGTGGTTGGGCCACCCGAGCGCCATGAGCGCGTTGACGTCGAGCAGCAGCGGACGGCTCTCAGACGACGCCATCGTCGTCGAGCGCCTTCTGGATCCGGGAGGCGGGAATCACGCTCGCGGTTCGAGGAACCTCGAACGCGGCGAACCGTCCCGTGCCTCCACGTTTCCCGGGAGCCTGCGGCTCGGGTTGCAGCGCCTGCCGCGCCATGTCCGACAGGACGCGTCCGAGTCGTTGACCGGTGGCGCGGGCGTGGCTCAGCGCCGCTTCGTAGATGTCGTCGTCGATGGTCACCGTCGTTCGCATGGCCACATGATACAGTGATACACCTGCATCATCCACGCGATATCGTCGCGCCGCCGGCCGACAGCCGCGCGCGGCGTCAGGGCATCAGGCCCGCGACCCGGGTGCGAATCCGGTAGAGCCCGGTCTGCGCCGTCATGTAGAGAGTCGTGCCGTCGTTGCCGAACGCCGCGTTGGCGGGCTGCTCCCCGGGCCGCACGGTCCCGAGGTGATCCCCCTCCGGGCTGATGACCACGATGCCGCCAGGACCGCTCGCCCACAGGTTGCCGGAGGCATCGACCGTGAAGCCGTCGGGCACGCCGGCGTCGGCGCTGTCCGTCAGGTCGAGGAGCACGCGACCCTCGCCGAGGCCGAGATCGTCGTTGACGGGATAGGCGATCCACTGCCGCGCGGCGCCGTCTGAGTTGGCCACGTACAGCGTGCGCTCGTCGGGTGAGAGCCCGATGCCGTTGGGCCGGGTCTGTTCGTCGGCCAGGAGGCGGACGGCGCCGTCGGGGTCGAGACGGTAGACGCCGTTCCAGCCGAGTTCCGCCGCGTCGGGGGAGGCGAGCCCGTACGGCGGATCGGTGAAGAAGGCCGCCCCGCTCGAGTGGTACACGATGTCGTTGGGGCTGTTGAGACGCCGGCCCTCGTAGCGGTCCGCCAGCGTGATCCGGGAGCCGTCCGCCTCGATTCGCGCGAGGCGGCGATTGCCGTGCTCGCACAGGACGACGCGGCCCTCGAGGTCGAGCGTCAGCCCGTTCGAGCCGCCCTGCCCGCCGGTGTCGAGCTCGGGCAGGAACACCGGACTGAGGAATACGCTGGTCCCGTCCGCTTCCGACCACCGGTAGACCGTATCGCCGGGGATGTCGCTGAAGAGCAGGTGGCCGTCGGTCGCACCTCCGACCCACACCGGTCCCTCGATGAACTGGAACCCGTCGGCGACGCGCTCGACCGCCGCATCGGCGGCCAGCAGATCGTCGAGACGCGGATCGAGCCTGTCGATCGTCCCTCCCGCGTCGGTTGGCGCCTGCGCCGGCTGAGCGGCCGGCAGCGGCGCCGCCGCCAGGGCGGCGACCACCGCGACAATCAGACCGGGACCAATCACCGTTCCTCGCCTCATGTTCAACTCTCCCACCGAGTCGGGGTCACGACACTTGCACGGTGTCATGATACAGGAGCCCGTGGAGGGTCCCCTGAAAGGCGCGCACGCCGTGACTTGCCAAAGCAGGCCGGTCTGGTTTCAGAGCGCGGTCTCGCCGCGGACCTGGGGGGCGTTCATCACCGCCGGCTCCGGCGTTCCCGGATCTGGATCTCGTTCAGCAGGCGCTGCGGCCCCGGGGCGGTGGGAACCAGCCGCACGAGGGCCGAGGCGAACTCGCTCGCTTCGTCCCACCGCTGTTGATCCATCAGCAGGCGGGCGAGGGCGAGCACGACGTCGGGGTCGCGGTCGTCGCGGCGGCGGGCCTCGCGCAGCGCCGCTTCGGCTTCGTCGAATCGTTCCGCCTGCTGGAGCGCGAGTCCGTAGTTGTAGTGGACGCGGGCGCGAGCGGTGGGGACGGCGGCGCGGGCGAGGCTCTCGACTGCCTCTGCGAGACGTCCCTCCTCGGCGAGGAGCAGGCCGAGGGAGTAGTGCAGCTCGGCCTCGTCGGGGGCGTAGTCGATCCCCCGCCGCAGAACGGTCTCCGCCTCGGGGTTGCGTCCCTGCGCGTTGAGGAGGTTGGCGAGATTGAACCGGGCCGGCGTGAACCGGGGGTCGAGGGCGAGCGCTGCGCGGTACTCCGCTTCCGCCGCGTCCCGCGCGCCCTGGCGATCGCGCACTACCCCGAGGCCGAGGCGGGCCGACGCCATGTCCGCGGCCGCGGACATGGCGTCCAGGTACTCGGCGGCGGCGGCGGCGAGCGCCCCCTCGGCTGCCGGAGCGGCATCGCCGCCCCACGCTTCGGCCAGGACCCGCGCGGCTTCCAGGCGCACCGCCCGGACCGGGTCGGCCAGCAGCGGCTCGAGCGCCGCGCGTCTCGCCGGGAGCGCCAGCGGCTCGAGCCCGCCCGCCGCGGTAGCGCGCACCAGGGGGTCCGGGTCGTCGAGCGCGTCGCGGGCGGCGGTGATGCCGGTCGGGCCGAGCGGCCGCAGCAGGTCGAGGGCGGTGGCGCGCACGATGGCGGGCTGCTCCGGGTCGGCGGCGAGCGCGGCGATCTCCGGTTCGGCCGTCCGGTCGCCGGCGCGCCCCGCGGCCAGGGTCCGGGCGAAGTGGGGTGGCGGCGGGGCGTCGGACCAGTCGGCGACGGCCGTGGCCGCCCATGCGTCGTCGCGGTCGTCGTGGCAGCCGGTGCAGGCGTTCGGAGAGCCCAAAGCCACCGACAGATCGGGCCGGGGCACCCGGAAGCCGTGGTCGCGCCGCGGGTCGACCTGCATGTAGGTCCGGTCGGGCATGTGGCAGTTGACGCACTGCGCGCCCGGCGAGCCCGTCTCGTGGTGGTGATGCGCGGGCGTGTCGTAGCGGCCCGGCGCGAGCATCGGGAACCGGTCGACCGGGCGCTCCCGATGACACTGCGTGCACACCGCGTTGCCGTCCGCCCGCAGGCGCAGGCGGTGGGGATCGTGACAGTTCGTGCAGCGCACCCCGGCCGCATGCATTCGGCTCTGGACGAAGGAGCCGTAGACGTAGACCTCGTCCAGAATCTGGCCGTCGGGATGGTAGAGGCCTTCCCCCAGCCGAGCCGGCAGGAAGTCGTCGAGCAGGGGGCCGCCGTGCGCGGCCACCGGGGTCAGCGCTTCGCGGCGGGCGTGGCAGGGCGCGCAGGCGTCGAGCTCCGGGGCGGGGTCGTCGGCCGAGAACGGCGCGACGAGGCCCCACCCGCCGGACGGGGCGGCTCCTCCGTTCGCGGCGGCGCCGGCCAGGGCCACGTGCCGCTCTCCGGGGCCGTGGCAGGCCTGGCAGCCGACGTCGATCTCGGCCCAGGTCGTCTTGTAGGTGTCCGACTCGACGTCGTAGCGTTTCCGCAGATCGGTCGAGTGGCAGGCCGCGCACTGCAGATTCCAGGTCTGGTAGCGGCCGGTCCAGTGCAGCGCGTCGTCCGGCTCGATCTCCTCGTCGGGATAGAGATGGAACCAGGCGTTTCGCGCCGTATCCCAGGCGATCGGCAGGCTCTGCAGGCGCCCGCCGGGAAACGGGGCCAGATACTGTTGCAGCGGCTCGACCCCCAGCGTGTGGGTCAGCTCGAAGTCGGCCGGTTCGCCGTCCGGGCCTTCGGTGTTCGCGAAGAAGCGGTCGCCGCGCCGGAAGAACCGCGAGGTGATGCCGTGATGCGTGAAGGTGGCGTCGTCGAAATCGCCCAGGACCGTATCGGGCGTCGCCTCCTGCATGGCGAGGTCGTGATGCGAGCCGGTCCAGGCGTCGAATTGCCGCTGGTGACAGGCGGCACAGTCGGCGTCCGCCACGTACGCCACGCCCGAGGCGTCGGCGCCGCGCGCCTGGCGCGGCCAGTCTCCGGCCGGCGGGGCGCAGGCCGCGCCGGCGAGCACCGCGGCTGCGGCAAGCGGGGCGAGTGACGGGCGAACCGGGGGCGCAGCCGCCCGGGGACGGACGACTGCGGCAAGAAGGCTCCACATCGGGACGGTCATGCCGCGCGCTGCAGCCGTCTCAGGAGCCCGTGGTGAAGCCGCGCGTTGCGCCGAGAGCGGCGAGGGCGCCAGCGGGCGAAAGACGCCCGCGTGGCAAGGCGCGACGAGGGCGCCCGTCGGGCATGGGCAACCTCGAACGCGACGCAGTCCGAGGAGCAGCGCAGTCCATGCGGGATGCATCGCCGGTCGAATGCAGCGGGGCTCTTGCCACGGCTCCCGCGCGACCTTACGGTCGCGTTGGAAGTTCGCTGGCGCGAACTTCTACGGCGCAAGCTCCTAGGAAATCGTCTGCAGTTGGTTGAAGACGCGCAGCACGCCGTTCGTCTGGCGGGCAATGCGTTCGAGCTCCCGGCGCTCGATCTCGCCTTGCACGTACCCGACGAGGGTGACGACCCCGCGTTCGACGATGATGTGAAACGGTGGGTTCGGCTGCGACGCGAACCGCTGGAAGTGCGAGCTGCCGAACACCTGCCGTGCGATGCTGGTTCGCAGGCGGTCATCCGCCGTCGACGGGGTCATCAGCACGATCTGATTCTGTACTTCCTGGACCCCTCTGATCTTCGCCACCCGCTCGAAGATCTCGCGTGGCTTGTCGCGTTCGCCGGTCACCCGACCCATCAGGGTCACCACCCCGTTGTCGATTCGTCCGTCGAGATAGTCGAAGACGGTGTAGTACGGGTAGCGCACCACCGCGCGGGAGACGTCTTCCACCAGGTCTTCGTCGCGCTCCGCCGGCGGCAGTGTTATCTCGCTGACCACCGTCTCGACCCCGTCGACGTCCAACGCCCGCCGTATCGCTTCGCTCTCCAGCCAGAACGTGTCGAGTCGCCCGGCCAGGGTGACCTCGCCGCCCGCGGTCGTGACCTCGAGCCGCCGGAGGCCGCGGTCGCGGCGAAGCGCGTCCCGTACCTCCTGCTCGAGCCGACTCGACGCTTGCGCCGCGGCCGGCGCGGCCTCGGTCAGGAGCCCGCCCAGGACCAGCAGGGCGCATACCGTGACAGACAGATGACGGTGCATGCGGGTCTCCTTCCGTGCCGGAGATCCCGGTGCGGCGGCGACCCTGCCGCGGGGTGGTCGCCGCCGCACCGGATCGTGTTCCGGCGTTCCTACACCCCCGGCACCGCGTTGCCCGCGATGTACACCGACTCGAGGGTGTGCGTGTTGCCGATGTCGTCCAGCGGGTTGGCGCCGAGCACGAGAAAGTCGGCCCACTTGCCGGCCTCGAGCGACCCGAGGTCGGCGTCCACCTCCATGCAGCGCGCGGCATCGGACGTGGATGCGACTATCGCCTGCATGGGCGACAACCCCGCTTCGACCATGAGCGCGAGCTCGCCGTGCTCGAAATAGCCCTGGAACCGCGCCGCGGGGCCGGTGTCGGTCCCCATGGCGATGGGGACCCCGGCGTCCGACAACACCTTCAGGTTCGTCTTGGCCACTTCGAGCTGCGCCTTGTAGGTCTGGGCGCTGCTGCTGTTCTGCATGCGCTCCTGATACGCCGGTTCCTCAAGCGCGGCGACGACCTCGGGGTCCGCCTCCTTCAGGAAGAACGGATCGTCGAACCACGCGGGCCGCGATTCATAGACGTAGGTCGAGACCTCGCGCATGAGGGTCGGACAGTAGCAGACCCCGCTCTCGCGCAGCTGGGCGATCAGCTCGTCGTCGACCGCGGCATCGCGCACGCTGTGCGCCAGAAAGTCGGCGCCGGCCTCGAGCAGCCCCTTGGCATCTTCCAGATAGTAGAGATGCGCGGCCAGCCGCAGGTCCCGTTCGTGCGCGGTGTCGATGACCGCCTGATAGGTCTCCGGGGTCATCTTGGTGCTCGCCCCGAGGTTGTCGTCGACCCGAATCTTCACGATGTCCGCGCCGAGGTCGACCGCCGCGTTGGCCTGCTCGACCGCCTCTTCCGGGGTCGGACCGGTGGGGATGTTCCCGGAGAGGTAGAAGCGGGCGTGGTTCAGGTCGGGATTGTCCCGTTGCCGGTCCCGCACCGCGACGCCGGCGGGTCCGTCGCCGCCGAGGCTGAAGACGGTGGTGATGCCGTAGCGCGCGTAGAGACCGAGCTGGCTCTCCACGTGCTCCTCCGTGTAGAACGAGGGATCCGCCTCGAGGCCTCGCACGTTGTTCACGTGTCCGTGGGCGTTGATGAGGCCCGGCATGAGGGTCCGGCCGCCGACGTCGATCTGCTCGGCATCCGGCGGCACCTCGACGGCGTCGCCGGCCCCGACCGCCTCGATGCGGCCGTCGCGAACCACCAGCACGCCGCTCTCGATGGCCGGGGACCCCGTTCCGTCGATGATCCGGGCCCCCACGAACGCCTGCAGCCCCGGCGTCATCTCGACCGGCGCTTCCCCGCAGCCGACGGCGGTCACGAGTCCCAACCCCAACAGGACGGCAAGACTTCTGGCGTACATTCTCTCTCCTCCCGCAAGCATCCGTTTCGAACGTCCCGGCCCTCCGGGCGCCGGGAGCAAGGTCATTCGAGAACCGGTCCCGAGCTCATCTGCTCGAGGACTGTGCCCAATTGTTCTATTTCCTCGCCGTACTGCGCCCAGTCGCCGTCGCGCTGCGCCTGCAGGGCGCGACGGTAGTGGTCGGCCGCCTGCGATACGAGCGGGCCGGTGGGTGCGGCCTGCGCATCCGGCACCGGTTGCGGCGACGCGGCGTCGGCGATCTGCGCCCCGGCGGCGAGCGTCCTCGACGGCGACCCGGGGCCCGACCGCGACCCCGATCCGAAGAGGCGGTTCAGGGCGAGGTCGAGCGTCTCTTCCATCACGATCTCGTTCTGATAGGCGACGACGACCTGCTTCAGCTCGGGGATCCGCCCGCCGTCCGCCCGCAGATACAGGGGGCGCACATACAGCAGGGCTTCTTCGATGGGGATGACCAGCAGGGTGCCCTGGATGACCTCCGACCCCTGCTGGTTCCAGAGGGTCAACTGCGGCGAGATGTCCTGATCCTGGTTGATCCGCGCCACGATCTGACTCGGCCCGAAGACCACCTTCTGCTTCGGGAACTGGAACACCAGAATCTTGCCGTACTGCTCGCCGTCGCTGCGCGCCACCATCCAGGCCGCCAGGTTGTTCTTGCCGCGCGGCGTGAACGGCAGCATCTGGATGAACTCCGCGCGCGGCTCACCCGGCAGGCGCATCATCGCGTAGTAGGGCTGCATCTGCTCGTTGTCGATGACCGGCACCTCCCACTGGTCTTCCCGGTTGTAGAAGACCGCGGGGTTGGTCATGTGAAACGTCGAGTAGATGGACGTCTGCAGCGAGAAGAGCCCTTCCGGATAACGGATGTGCCGCCGCAGATCCTCCGGCATCGCATCGAGGGGCTGGAGAAAGGCGGGGAAGATGGCCTCGAGCGTTCGGGCAATCGGTTCGTCGGGTTCGGCCAGATAGAACGTTGTCGTTCCGTGGTAGGCGTCGATCACGATCTTGACGGCGTTGCGGATGTAGTTGATTCCGTTGGAGGCCGGCGAGGCATAGGGATATCGGCTGCTGGTGGTGTAGGCATCCACCATCCACACCAGCCGGCCTTCCGAGATCACCAGATAAGGGTCGGTGTCGTAGCGGAGGAACGGCGCGATGGTGGTGATCCGTTCGACAATGTTACGGTGGTAGAGGATTCGGCTGTCGCCCTTCAACTGGCTGCTCACCAGGATTTCGTAGGCGCGGAACCGCACCGCGAACAACAGCCGGCGCAGCAGCGACGGCATCGCCACCCCGCCGGACCCGTCGTAGCGGGTCGACACGTTGTCGTCGCCTTCCGGGTAGTGGAACTCGTCGGTGCCGGTGTTCACGATGACGTAGTCGTTCGACAGCTCGCCGAAATAGATGCTCGGCTGCTCCACCTCGAGGTCCACCGAGGAGGTCGGCGGCAGATCCTGAATGAACAGGACCGGCAGCCCTTCCTGCGTGACCTGGTTGACCGGACCCAGCGCCACGCCGAACCCGTGGGTGTACTGCAGTCGTTCGTTGATCCAGGACCGGTTGGGCAGGTTGTCCGAGTTCAGCTCCCGGCTCGACAGCATGATCTGCCGGTACTCGCCGTCGATGAAGTAGCGGTCGTTGTCGACCGACACGAAGTCGTAGTACGTGCGGATCTCCTGGATCTGTCCGAACGTGTCGAGCAGCGGCTCGTGGTCCCAGAGCCGCACGTTGTTGATGGTGTCGGTATTGTTCTCGATGTCCGCCAGGGTCAGGGTGGCGTCGCCGGAGACCTCCCGCTCCTCGACGCTGTCGAGCCCGAACGCCTGTCGGGTGGCCGCGATGTTGTCGATCAGATACGGGGCCTCCCGCTGTTGTTCGTCCGGCGTCACCACGAGACGCTGCAGGGCGAACGCGCCGACGTTCCCTCCCACCGAGATCAGGGCGTAGAGGCCGATCGCGGCCATCAACGGCCGGTTCCGCGGCGTCAGCGCCGAGATGACGCTGAGGCCGGCGCCCACGAGCGCGGCGAGCAGCAGCACCCGGAAGACCGGTACCCGCAATGCGACATCGACGTACGAGGCGCCGTGGACGATGCCGGACGGGGTGGTGAGAACCCGCGGCACATCCAGGTAGGCGCCCCAGGCGAGCAGCAGGAACAGGCCCGCGACGATCAGGCCGAGGTGGCGCCGCGCGCCGTCGCCCACGATCGGCCCGCGCGCCGGATCGATCGCCAACTGGTTCGAGATGACGTAAAGGGCTGCCGAGCCGATGAGCGAGAGCATGACCACGGCCAGCGCGAGATAGCGGACGAGGTCGATGAACGGGAGAGAGAAGATGTAGAAGCTGATGTCGCGGCCGAACAGCGGATCCGGTTGATCGAACGGTACCGCGTTCTGGAACTGCAGCCACGTGAGCCATTCGTTCGAGGCGAAGGCGCCCAGAAACAGAGCCATCAACGCCGCGACCCCGGTTCCCAGCCGCTGCAACTGCTGCGGCGTCAGCACCACCGGTTGAATGTCGCCGTTCCCGGGAAACAGGGTGTAGGGCTGCGTGAACCGCCGGAGGGCCAGTCGGAAGTTCAGGGCCAGACCGGCGAACGCCAGCAGGAACACCACCGCGCCCAGCGTCACCTTGGTGCTCAGGGTGCGCAGGAAGATGCCGGTGTACTCCACTCCATTGAACCAGAGCCACTCGGTGAAAAGATCCATTGCAGACGGCACCACCATGAACGCCGACAGGAGAACGAGCAAGAAGACGAGTCTCGCTGGCATTCTGAAAGCCTTTTGCAGCAGGTTGCGGTCACCGAACTACCGCAACATTAACATGACTTACGGAAACAGGACGGTCGGACGGCATTCGGGTGCGGCGCGGTTGCGGCCGGCGCAGGGGCCGGTGCGGAAGCCCATTGCCGGGGCGGGATGCGGCTATTCCAGCACCGTCACCCGATCCCCGTCGGCCAGATCCGCCGGACCGGCGACGACTACGCGCTCTCCGGCGGTCAGACCGGCGACGATGTCGACCTGATTGCCGACGGTGGTGCCGAGCCGCACCGCCCGGCGCTCCAACAGATCGCCTCGCACCACGTACAGGATGTCCCGGCCGTCCTGGCTGCGCGCCGCCCCCGCCGGGATCAACAGTCGCGTCGTGCCGGCCTGAGGCTCGGGAGGCGCGTCCTCCAGAAACGCGACGCTGACGCCCATGTCCGGCAGGATGCGCGGATCGAGCTCGTCGAACGCGATGCGCACCAGCACCGTCGCCCGCTGCCGATCCGCGGCCGGCACGGTGGTGATGACCGCGCCCGGAATGTCCCAATCGGGGTAGGCGTCGAGGTTGGCCACGATCCGCTGGCCGTCGCGGACCCGGTTGATATAGCTCTCGTTGACGTCGACCTCGATCTCGAGCGAGGCCATGTCGACGAGCGTGGACACGCCGGTCCGGGTGAACCCGCCCCCGGCCGACACCGGAGAGATCATCTCGCCTTCCTCGGCGTCCTTCGAGATAGCCACTCCGTCGAACGGGGCCCGGATCACCATGTCGTCGAGCTGGGTCCGATACACGTCGATCTCCCGCTCGGCCACCACGACCTGTCCCTGCGACAGCGCGATACGCGCCGCGAGCGAATCGACCTCCGCGGTGTCGGCGTCGAGGTCGGCGGCGCCGACCACCCCCTCCTCCACCAGCCGCCGGGTGCGGGCGAGCGTGAGTTCCGCCTCGCGCAGCCTCACTTCCTGTTCCGCGGTCGCCTGCCGCGAGGCGCCCAGCCGGGCCTCGGCCAGGGCCAGTTGCGAGCGAACCGTGGAATCGTCCAGGCGGGCGAGAACCTGCCCCTCGCGCACCGCCATGCCTTCCTCGACCGCAACCGCGATGAGCTTCCCGGTCACCTTGGACGAGACCGTCGCCCGGCGGCGGGCGGCAACGTAGCCGGAGGCGTTGAGAACCGCGGTGTCGGCGGGGGCGACCGTCGTCTCGCGCGCCACCGCCGTGCGCACCGCGGCGATTCCTGACGGTCCGGCCCACCACCACCATCCGCCGCCGGCCGCGAGCAGCAGGACCGGCACGACCAGCCAGCGCCCCGGCCGGCGGTCGGTGTCGTCCGGGCGTTCGATCTTCAGCCCGTCGAGCGAAGGGGATGCGGCAGCCAATTTCTTGAGACTCTTGTCGAATATCCGACGAAGTAACTGTACCATGCCGGGTGAAGGGCGTGGCCCTCCATCTTTCTCTGCCGGGGTTCTGTCGGGGCATCCCGTCCCGCAGGCCGCCGGACGGCATCACGGGACGAGAGCATGAGCGACCGAAAGTACCGGCAGCGAGGGTATCAGGACGACGGCGCCGGCCGCGAACCGACCGACCGGCCGCGGCCATCGCGCGGGGACGGCGCGCCGCGCAGCGTCATCAACCGGCAGCACCGGCCGCCGAATCTGCCCGGGTTTCACGACGTCAGGCGGTGCGCCCGATGCCGCCGGACCCTGCGGTCGGCGATCGGCCCGGACACGACCTGTCCGGCGTGCGGGTCGGCCCTCCACACCTGTGCGCAATGCGCGTCCTTCGACAGCGGCAGCCGCTTCGAGTGTCTGCAGCCGATCAAGGTCCGGATATCTCCCAAGGACGCGCGCAACGAGTGCCCCCACTTCGCCCCGCGGGTGACCGTCGAGCGCCGGACGCACTCGGAAGCCGCCGCCGGTCCCCGCAGCGCCAAGCAGGCATTCGAGGATCTCTTCAAGTAGGAGTCTGCGCCGTGGAACGGCGCGGACTCCTGTAGGATTGGTTGGGCGGGCAGCGGCGCCGCGAGGCGGCGATGTCCGGGCCAAGTCAGAGAAGCTGCCATAATCGAGGCATGGACGCCCGTACCCCGGCCGATCTCGAAGCGGCGCTCGCCGATCTGGCGGCGCCGGTGAAACTCCTGTTCTTCACCCAGGCGTTCGGCTGCGACACCTGCGGGTCGGCGCGGCGGATCGTGGACTCGATCGCGTCGCTGTCCGAGAGCGTGACCGTCGAGGAGTTCAACCTGGTGCTCGACAAGGACCAGGTCCGGGACTACGGCATCCGGCGCGTGCCGGCGATTGCGGTGGTCGGCGAGGCCGATACCGGAATCCGGTTCTACGGCGTGCCCGACGGCCACGAGCTCGTCTCCCTGATCGACGCCATCGCCCTGGTCGCCTCCCGCGACTCCGGTCTGAGCGACGAGAGCCGCGCCCGGCTGGCGGAGGTCGAGCAGCCGATCGACATCCAGGTCTTCGTCACCCCCACCTGACCCCACTGTCCCCAGGCGGTCAGCCTGGCCCATCGCATGGCCCTCGAGAGTCCGCACGTCACCGCCGCGGCGGTCGCCGCGGTCGAGTATCCGGACCTCGTGCAGCAGTACCGGGTGACCGGGGTGCCGAAGACGGTGATCAACGACCGCACCGAGATTCTCGGGGCGGTGCCCGAGGCCGCGTTCGTCAGCCAGGTGGTGGAGTCGGTCGGATGACGGCGCGAGGCGGCGGGATCGTCGCGTTGCGGGCGGCCGGGCTGATCGCATTGGGCCTCGCCGCGGCCTGGTTCATGCCGCGCGCGGGGGGGCAGACCGGCGTCGACGGCGGCGAGGGTCCGTCCGTCGCCTACGAGCTGCGCTTTCCCGAGCCGGCGCATCGCTGGATGGAGGTCGCGGTGACGCTGACCGGCCTCCCGCCCGCGCCGCTGAGCATGCGGATGAGCACCGCGTCGCCGGGGCGCTACGCGAGGCACGACTTCGCGAAGAACGTGTTCGAGGTGCGGGCGTTCGACGGCGCCGGCAACGTTCTCGACCCGGTCCGGTCCTCGATGGCGCGCTGGGACGTGGCCGGCCACGACGGGACCGTGCGGTTCATCTACCGCGTGTACGGCGACCGCGTCGACGGCACGTATCTCGCGATCGACGATACTCATGCGCACCTCAACATGCCCGCCTCCCTGATGTGGGGACACGGGCTGGAGCAGCGGCCGGCCGCCGTCCGGTTCGAGCCCCCGCCGGACAGCGGCTGGCGGGTGGCCACGCAGCTCTATCCGTCGGACGATCCGTTCGTCTACACCGCGCCCAACCTGCCGTACCTCCTCGACAGTCCGGTCGAGCTGAGCCGCTTCGCGGAGCGATCCTTCGCCGTCGCGGACCCCGCCGATTCCGGCCACCGGCCGGTGTTCCGGATCGCGATGCACCACGGCGGCGGCGATCGCGAGCTCGACCGGTACGCGCAGGACGTCGAACGGATCGTGCGCGAGATGGTGCGCGTGTTCGGCGAGTTCCCGCGGTTCGAGACCGGCCGCTACACGTTCATCGCCGACTATCTGCCGGCCGCCTCGGGCGACGCCATGGAGCACCGGAACAGCACCGTGCTGAGCGCGGCGGCGACGTTGCGGGCCCAGCGGGGGCGCCTGCTGGGTTCGGTGTCGCACGAGTTCTTCCACGTCTGGAACGTGGAGCGGATTCGCCCCCGGTCGCTTGAGCCGTTCGACTTCGAGGACGTCAATCCGTCCGGCGAGCTGTGGCTGGCCGAAGGCTTCACCAACTACTACGGAGCGCTGATTCTGCAGCGGGCGGGGCTGGCCGCGCTGCCGGAGACCCTCGCCCGGTTCGCGTCGGCCATCGACACGGTCGAGCGCGGTCCGGGCCGACGGTTCCGGTCGGCGGCGGACATGAGCCGTCTCGCCCCGTTCACCGACGCCGCGAGCGCGATCGACCGCACCAACTGGGGCAACTTCTTCATTTCCTACTACACCTGGGGCGAGACGCTCGGGCTGGGGCTCGACCTGCTGCTGCGCGCCCGCGCCGCCGACGGCATCGGCCGCGCCGCCACCCTCGACGACTACATGCAGCTTCTCTGGCAACGGTTCGGACGGGCCGGGGGCACGGCTCCCGGGGTGGTGGACCGGCCGTACACGGCGGCCGACGCCCGCGCCGCCCTGGCCGATCTGACCGGCGACGAGGCGTTTGCGGCCGAGTTCTTCGACCGCTACGTCGACGGGCGCGAGGTGATCGACTTCGCCCCGCTCTTCGAGCGCGCGGGGCTGGCGCTGCGGCCGCGGGCGCCCGGCCGCGGCTGGCTCGGCGCGCCGGCGTTGCGGTTCGAGCGCGGCGGGGCGCGGGTCGTCGCCCCGGTGCCCTTCGGGACGCCGCTCTACGACGGGGGGGTGGCGCGGGACGACCTGGTCGTCGCGATCGACGGCCGGGGCCTGTCATCGGCCGCCGGACTCGACCGCCTGCTCCGCGATCTCGGCGATCGAGGGCAGGTGACGGTCCGCTACGAGCGACGCGGGGAGCCGATCACGGCCAGCCTGGAGCTCGCGCCCGATCCCGCCCGCGACCTCGTGTCGCTCGAGCAGCTCGGCCGGCGTCCGACCCCGGCGCAGAGCCGATTCCGCGCGGCGTGGCTGGGCTCGAAGACGCCATGAGCGACGACATCCGGGATCCGGTCTGCGGCATGCGGGTGGACCCGGCCCGGAGCCGGTTCAGCCACGAGCATGACGGACGCCGGTACTATTTCTGCTGCGGCGGGTGCCATGCCGCCTTCAGGAGCGCCCCGACCCGGTTCGTGGGCGCCGCCCCCGCCGCCGGGGCGGCCGGGGAACTTTCCGAGACGGCGGTCGACCCGGTGTGCGGGATGTCGGTGGACCCCGCCGGCGCCGCCCATTCCCACACGCATCACGGGCAGACCTACTACTTCTGCGGCACCGGCTGCCTGGCGAAGTTCGAAGCGGACCCGGACCGCTTCCTGGCGCCCGCCGTCGGTGACGCGGCCGGGCCCGACGACGGGGCCGCCGCGGAGGCCGGGCGCGCGGCGGATCGGGCGGCGGAGACCTGGTTCTCGTGCCCGATGGACCCGGAGGTCCGCCAGCTCGGGCCGGGGGTGTGCCCGAAGTGCGGGATGGCCCTCGACGCGGAGCTGACAGCGGACGCTCTGCACCCGATCGTCGAATACACCTGCCCGATGCATCCAGAGGTCGTGCGCGACCAGCCGGGAAGCTGCCCGTCGTGCGGCATGGCCCTCGAGCCGCGGACGGTAGTCCCCGACGCCGCCAATCCCGAGCTGGAGGACATGACGCGGCGGTTCCGGCGGGCCGCCCTCGTGGGGTTGCCGGTCTTCGCGCTGGCGATGGGCGAGATGCTCCTCGGCGAGCGGGTCCAGATGGCCGTCGGCCGCACCACGTCGAACTGGGTGCAGCTCGCGTGCGCGACGCCCGTGGTCTGGTGGGCGGGCTGGCCGTTCTTCGCCCGCGCCTGGGCGTCGGTCGTAAACCGCAGCCCCAACATGTTCACCCTCATCGCGCTCGGCGTGGGGGCGGCCTGGCTCTACAGCGTCGCCGCGACCGTCGCGCCCGGCCTGTTCCCCGTCGGATTCCGGATGGGGGACGGCGTCGAGCCCTACTTCGACACGGCGGTCGTGATCGTCGTGCTGGTGCTGCTGGGGCAGGTCCTGGAGCTGCGGGCGCGCGGCCGGACGGGGGCGGCGCTGCGGGCGCTGCTGAGTCTGGCCCCGGCCACCGCGCGCCGGGTCTCCGGCGACCCCGGCGGGGCTGGCCACCGGGAAGCGGACGTGCCGCTGGGCGCGGTCGCGGTCGGCGATCTCCTACGGGTGCGCCCCGGCGAACGGGTGCCGGTCGACGGGGTCGTCGTCGAGGGAGCGAGCGCCGTCGACGAATCGATGATCAGCGGCGAGCCGTTGCCGGTGGAGAAGCGGCCGGGCGCGCGCATCGTCGGGGCGACCCTGAACGGGACCGGCACCCTGCTCATGCGGGCCGAGCGCGTCGGGACCGAGACTCTGCTGGCCCAGATCGTCACGATGATCGGCGAGGCGCAGCGCAGCCGGGCGCCGATTCAGCGGCTGGCGGATCGGGTCGCCTCGGTCTTCGTGCCCGCGGTGGTCGCGGTCGCGGGGCTGGCCTTCATCGCGTGGTCGGTCTGGGGGCCGGAGCCGCGGCTGGCCCTGGCCCTGGTCAACAGCGTCGCGGTGCTCGTCATCGCCTGTCCGTGCGCCCTCGGGCTCGCGACCCCGATGGCGGTCATGGTCGGCACCGGCCGGGGGGCGGGCGCCGGAGTCCTGATCAAGAATGCCGAGGCGCTCGAGACCCTCGAGCGGGTGGACACCCTGATCGTCGACAAGACCGGAACGCTGACCGAGGGCCGCCCCCAGGTGGCGACCGTGCTCGCCATCGAGGGCGTCGAGGAGGTCGAGCTGCTGCGGGCGGCGGCGGCCCTGGAGCGCGGCAGCGAGCACCCGCTGGCCGAGGCAATCACCCGGGCCGCCGACGGCCGGGGCCTGACCGTGCCGCCGGCCGCCGACTTCCAGGCCGAGATCGGACGCGGCGTGCGGGGGACGGTTGCGGGGCAGGCGGTGGTCCTCGGCACGCCGGCGCTGCTCCGGGAGGTCGGGGTCGATACCGCCCCGCTCGCCGCCCGCGCCGACGCCCTGCGCCGCCAGGGTCAGACGGTGGTGTTCGTCGCGGTCGGGACGAGGCTCGCGGGGCTGGTGGGGGTGGCCGATCCGGTGAAGGCGACGACGCCGGAAGCCGTGCGGCAGCTGCAGGCGGCGGGGCTGCGTGTCGTCATGGTCACCGGCGACAACCAGGTGACGGCCGATGCGGTGGCGGCCCGGCTCGGGATCGGCGAGGTGATCGCCGGCGTGCTGCCGGCCGACAAGCGGCGCATCGTCGCCGAGCGCCAGGCCGCCGGTCAGGTGGTGGCGATGGCCGGCGACGGCATCAACGACGCGCCGGCGCTGGCGGAGGCGGCGGTCGGCATCGCCATGGGCACCGGGACCGACGTGGCGATGGAGAGCGCCGGCGTCACCCTGGTGCGCGGCGACCTGCGCGCCATCGTGCAGGCGCGCCGGCTGAGCCGCGCCACCATGCGCAACATCCGGCAGAACCTGTTCCTCGCGTTCGTCTACAACACCGTCGGCGTACCCGTCGCCGCCGGGCTGCTCTACCCGGTCTTCGGGCTGCTCGTCAGCCCCATCTGGGCCAGTGCCGCGATGACCCTCAGCTCGCTGTCGGTCATCGCGAACGCGTTGCGGCTGCGCCGGACAAAGCTGTAGGTCCGGCGCCCCGCGGCAAGAGGTCCCACTGCATTCGACCGCCGACGCATCCTGCCTGACGGCGTTCCGCGGAGTTGCGTTGCTCCGCGGTCACCCGAGCCCGAGAGGCTTCCCTTGTCATGCCTTGCCGCACGGGCGCCCTTCAGCCCGCCGGCGCCCTTCAGCCCGCTGCACGGGCGCCCTTCAGCCCGCTGGCGCCTTCGCCCGTCTCGGTGCGAGGCGGGGTGCTGTCACTTGCCTCCAGGAGCCCAATCGGCTCAGGCTCCCCACCGCCCGTCGGGGTGGCGCCGGACCTCGACCACCATCGAGCCTCGGGATCGGGGACGCGTGCCGGTGAAACCGCCGATGAACCACGAGACCAGCCCCACCGCCGCCGCCCCGAACACCGCCGAGAAAAACGACGCGACGCTGAACCCCGGGACGAGGAACGCGGCGAGACCGAACGCGAGGCCGTTGACGATGAAGTAGAACAGCCCGAGCGTCAGCAGCGTGAACGGCAGCGTCAACAGGACCAGCAGCGGTCGCACGATGGCGTTCACGAAGCCGAGGACGAGCCCCGCGAGGCCCAGCGAGAACAGGCCGTCGACCCGGACGCCGGGGAGGACCCACGCGGTCACCCCGAGGGCGACGGCGGTCGTCAGCCAGTGTGCGAGGAACAGGGTGCTCATGCCGGTGCCCTCCCGCGGGCCGCGACCGGGAACAGCACGCCGGGGGCCAGCTTGTTCTCCGGGTCGAGCGCGCGCTTGACCGTCCGCATCTGCTCGATGCCCGCCGCACCGTGGAGCAGGCGCAGCAGCGCCTGCTTGACGGGGTTGCGGCCCACCCCGTGCTCGGCGAGCGGGCTTCCGCCGAGCCGGATGACCTCCCGCCCGCAGGTCAGTATCGCCTCCTTTCCCGCCTGCACGTCGTCCGCCGAGCGGGGCAGGACGTTGGGGTGCAGGTTGGCGTCCGACAGATGTCCCCACACCGCGTGGTCGAGGCCCCGCGACTCGAAGGCGGTGCGAAAGAGGCGGATGCAGTCGGAGAGCTGCGCGAAGGGCACGATCATGTCGGCGGCGGTCTTCTCGATTGTGTCATCGACGGTGCGCTTGGCGACAGCCACCTGGCGGTTGACCGCTTCCGGCACCGCTTCCCGCAGGGCGAGCAGCTCCGCGGCGCGGGCGGTCTCGCCGGGGGCCGCGAGCTCGGTGCGGTCGAGGAGCCCCTCGGCCTCGAGGAGGCGGCAGAGCTGGACGATCGCACCGCCGGTCGGCCCCGGCGAGGCCGCAAGATCGATCTGCTCGTGGACCGCGCCGGCGGTGGCGCCGGGGGGCAGCTCGATCTGGAGCAGGAGGACCGCACCCGCCGTCTCCGGAATCGACACGCGGTTGCGCTGGCCGGCGCCGGCGGCGCCGGCCAGCTCGAGCGAGCGGCGGTCCAGGTACTCGATGGCCATGACGTCGAGTCCGGCCGGATCGGCCCGACGCCGGGTTTCGATCGACACGTCGCGCAGCCGGGCCGCGAGGGCCGTCGCCTGTCCCTCGTCGTCGAGGACGATCAGCACGACGCAGAGCTCCGGGCGCCGGGGCAGGACATCGAGGGTGACCGAGGTCACGACGCCCAGGGTGCCCTCCGAGCCCACGAACAGGTCGACGAGGTCCAGATCGGGGGCGGCATGGTACCCGGCCGAGTGCTTGGGCACTCGGGGCAGGCCGTACGTCGGGGCCGGCACCTCGAGGGCGCCGCGCGGCGTGTCGATCACGAACCGGCCGTCCGACGCGCGCACCCGTCCCCGCTCGAGGTCGAGCAGCTCGCCCGAGGCGAGCAGCACCGTCAGGCCGCGGACCCAGTCCCGCGTGGTGCCGTACTTGAACGTCGCGGCCCCCGCCGCGTTCGTCGACACCACGCCCCCGACCGTCGCCCCCTCGAACGTGGGCACCGGCGGGTACGACCGGCCGGCCGCGTCCAGGGTCTCGCGCAGGGCGGTCAGGGTGACCCCCGGCTGCACGGTGATGCAGGTGTCCGCCATCTCCTCGACGGCGTTCATCCGCGACGAGCTCAGCACCAGCTCGCCCATGGGGGTCGCGCCTCCCGTCAACGACGACTGCGCGCCGATGGGCAGGACGCGGGCGGCGCCGCGGACGAGCGCGGCGCACTCCGCCTCGTCGCGGGGGAACGCCACCGCCGGCGCATGACCGCCGGGGTAGTGCGCCGCGTCCTCGACGAAGCCGCAAACGTCGTCGGTGACGAGGACCGGGGAGGACGGAGCCCGAGTGCCGGCACGCGGGGGGCGGGTACGGATGCGATTGGTCGCCATTCGCGTCAACGATCACAGGGCACGGATGTCCGGGCCGTCCGAGGGGCCCGTGGCAAGAGCCCCCGTTGCATTCGACCGGCGCTGCATCCCGCGTGGGCTGCGCCGGTCCGCGGCCCGCGCCTGGTACGCGGACGGTGTTGCTCCGCGGCTGCCCGCGCCCGACAGGCGCGCTCGCCGCGCCTTGCCGCGCGGGCACCGTGCAGCCCGCTGGCGCCTCGCTGCTCTTGGTGCGACACGCGGTTTCACGACGGGCTCCCGGCCCACCCGGCCCACCGCCGACGGGCGGATTCCGCCACGCGATCATGATAGAGTGGCCTGCTCGTTTCAAGACAGGCATCGTGGTACTAGGGGGGGCTACGACCCCATACGGAAAGGTATCTTCCATGTTCCAGCGGCTTTGCGTTCTGGGCGCAGTCATCGCGGTCTCGGCGGCGTGCGGTGCTCCCACGCATGCCCAATCCGACGGCCAGGTGGTGGGGCGCGTCGGCGACCGCGCGGTCACCATGGCGGAGCTCGACGAGGCCTGGCGCAGCAACGACGCGGCGTCGCGGATGCGCATGCTGCAGGAGCTCTACGAGACGCGCAAGCGCACGCTCGACATCGTCATCGGGGAGATCCTCATCGAGCGGGAAGCGATCGCCGAGGGGACGTCCCGCGACGAGCTGCTGGCCCAGGAGCTGCCGGCGAGGACCCTGCCGATCACCGACGAGGACATCAGCCGCGTCTACGAGCAGAACCGGCGCGCCTTCCCCGGCCTGTCCGAGGAGGACATGGCGCCGCAGATCCGGGCGTTTCTGGCCCAGCAGCGGCCGATGCAGGCGCTGCACGCGTACATGACGGAGCTGCGGGCCGCCGCCGGCGACGTGCGGGTGGAGCTCGAGCCGCCCCGCACCACCATCGATATCGTCGACGGCGACCCGGTCCTGGGTCCGGCCGGCGCGCCGGTCCAGATCGTGGAGTTCTCCGACTTTCAGTGTCCGTTCTGCGAGCGGCTGACCGGCACCCTCGACCGCTTGAAGACGGAGTACGGCGACGACATCCGGCTGGTGTTCAAGGACTTTCCGCTTCCCAACCATGCCCAGGCGTTCAAGGCGGCCGAGGCGGGTCTGTGCGCCAATATGCAGGGGAAGTTCTGGGAGCTGCACGACACCCTGTTCTCGAAGCAGGAGGAGCTCCAGGTCGACGACCTGAAGCGCCATGCCGGTGAGCTGGAGATGGATCAGGCGGCCTTCGACGCCTGCCTCGACAGCGGCCGGTTCGCCGAGCAGGTGAACGCCGATCTGGCGCTCGGACAGGCGCTCGGCGTCCAGTCGACGCCCACCGTGTTCATCAACGGCCGGGCGGTGATGGGAGCCGCGCCGTACGCGGTGTTCGAGGAGATCGTGCGGGACGAGCTGAACCGAGCCCGATGAAGGGGGGCGTGGCCGGCCGCCGGGCCGGCCGCGCAGGTTGCAGCGAGAGGTCAGTCCGCCGCTGCCGCGGCGGCGATGCGGGCGCCCTCTTCGGCGAGGAAGCCGTCGAAATCGGCGCGGTTCATGATGGACACGAACCCGCGCATCCGGTAGTGACCGAGGCCGCAGAGCTGCGAGCAGTTGACCTCGTAGTCCCCGGCAACCGTCGGCACCCACCAGACCGGGATCTCCATGCCCGGGATCGCATCCTGCTTCACCCGCATCGAGTTGATCGCGAAGCTGTGGATGACGTCGAGGCTGGACAGGTACACGATCACCGGCTCGTCGACCGGCAGGTTGAGCTGGTTGATGGTGTGGACATCGTCGGCGCCGGCGGGGTCGTCCCGGTCGAGCCCCACCGCGTTGGTCGGCGTGATCAGGCTGGCGTCGCGGTGCCCGAAGACGCCGTCGGGACCGGGATACACCGAATGCCATTCGAACTGCTTCGCGATGACGTGCACCACCGTCGCTCCCTCCTCGGGGGGGAACGCGTTGACGCGCACCGTCCACGCGGGGATGGCGAAGAACAGGAGAATGACGGCCTCGACGACCGCCACCCCGACCTCGAGGTAGCTCGAGGTGTGGCTCTTGACGCCGGCATAGTCCGCCTTCGGGTTCGCGGACGCGCGGAAGCGGATCATGGCGTAGACGAAGAACGTCGCCCAGCCGACGAACAGCACCGCCATGAGCCAATGGACGATGACGATCATCCGGTCGATCTCCGCGGCGTGCGCCGAAGCCTGCAGCGGCAGTCCGAGAAATTCCTGCATCGATACACTCCCTGGCCCGTCCGTGGACCCCGCACCGACTACGGTGGCTGCGGGGTTACGAGGGGCTCCCAGCCTGCGACGATGGGTACAGATCGACGCGCTCGCCGACCGCCATCCTGGATCGCTTCAACAGATAGAGAAAAAAGCTCGCGAAGGCGGCCAGCACGCCGCCGGTGATGCCGAGCAGAAGCAGAATGCCCCAGCTCGCGCCGATCGACATCGACGAGTTCGGGTCCCCGAAACAGACCGGACAGGCCCATCCCGTCTGCGGCGCGGCCAGCACGACGCCCGCCGCCACCATCATCGTCCGCAGCACTTGTCGCATCATGATCTCAGCGCCTCGTCCCGCCCCTGGTTCAGCGCAGCCCCATCTCGCGTGTCTTCCGAATGAACCGTACCACGTACACCGACAGCAGCCCCGCCGTCAGCACCGACCCCGCGGCCGTCACGAGATGCCAGCCGGTTCCGCGGTCGGACCCGTACGTCACGCCGCCCCACACCGCCATCATCAGCGTCAGCCCGATCGACGCGATGACGAAGAGGATGTGGAAGGCACGCAACGACATCAGTGCGCCTCGTCCTCCGCATGCGCGGCGTCCGCATTCGGCAGCGGCTTGTGGACGCCGTACGTATCCGAGATCGTCAGGATCGGTACGAGCATCAACACCAGCCAGAAGACCACGGTCAGGGCCAGCGCGAAGACGAGGGCGCGGCTCCGCTCGTCGACCAGATGCATGAAGTAGCTCGCCACCAGCGAGCCCTTGGCGGTCGCGATGATGAGCGCGATGATGATCGCCAACGGCACCGCGACGTCCAGATACGAGGCCAGGACGGTCACCGCCGTGAGGACCGCCAGCGCGCCGGCGACCTTCATGTAGATGTCGATGTGCTTCTTGGTTTCTTCAGCGCTTCCGCTCATGACGCCTCCGCAGTGTCCGGGAACCGGCCCAAGGGAGCAGCGGACAAAACGTTTCTCCCGCCTGGGCTGACAGCCGGTGCTCTCCCTACAGGAGGTAGAGCACCGGGAACAGGAAAATCCAGACGAGGTCGACGAAGTGCCAGTACAGGCCGGCGGCTTCCACGCGGTTCTCGAACATCTCGCGCTTGACGTGCCACATCCGGCTGCCGGGACCCCAGAAATAGCCGTTCACGATGACGCCGCCCACGATGTGCAGCCCGTGCAGCGCGGTCATCGTCCAGTAGATGGCGAGGAACGTGCTGTGCGAGGGCAGATGGTCGTGCGACACCTTCTCGTAGTACTCGAAACCCTTCACCGCCAGGAAGATGAGTGCGAGCAGGATGGTCCCGCCCATGTACAGCCTGTACTTGGCGAAGTCGCCCAGCTTGAGCGAGGCGAAGCACATGACCATCGTCACGCTCGAGCCGATGAGGACCGCGGTGTTGAAGGCCCCGATCGGAATGTTCAGGTACTCGGCGCCCAACGGCCAGTCGACTCCGCCGATCCGCAGGATGAGGTAGGTCGAGAACAGTCCGCCGAACAGCATCACCTCGGAGGCCAGGAACAGCCAGATGCCGAGCTTGACGTTGTTCAAGCCGGTGTCCGGCCGTGCGGCTACGGTATACGGAATTTCCATCCTGGTTACACCTTCGCGGGTTCGGGCTCGGCGCCGGTCGCCTGACCCTGCATGGAGAAGTCGTTCGGGGCGCCGGGCACGCTGTACTCGTAGGGTCCCCGGTGCGCCTCCGGCGGCGAGGTGAAGTTGCCGTGCGGCGGCGGCGAGGGCGCCTGCCACTCGATGGTCGTCGCCCCCCACGGGTTGTCGCCGACCTTCTTGCCGTTCCGGATGCTCCAGAAGAAGTTGAAGATGAAGAAGATCTGGAACAGCCCGAGCGCCCATGCGCCGTAGGACATGAAGGCGTTCCACTCCATGACTCCCTGGGCGTGCGCGTACTGCATGCCGCCGTCATACAGCCGCCGGTTCACCCCCACCAGCCCGGTGATGAACATCGGCATGAACACGCAGTTGATGGCGATGAACGAGCCCCAGAAGTGAATCTTGCCGAGCGTCTCGTTCATCACCCGGCCCGTCGCCTTCGGATACCAGTAGTAGAGACCGGCGAACAGCGCGAAGAGGGTGCCGGGCGCGACCACGTAGTGGAAGTGGCCGATCACGTAATAGGTGTCGTGCAGGTGCAGGTCCGGCGCGGACAGGCCCAGCGGCAGCCCCGTGAGCCCCCCGATGCCGAACATCGGCAGGAAGGCCAGCGCGAAGAGCATCGGCACGTTGTAGCGGATGGACCCGCCGTACAGCGTGATGAAGAACGCGGACAGGATGACCACCGACGGCACCGAGATGATCATCGTGGTGGTCTGGAAGAAGGCGCTCATCGCCGTGCCCATGCCGGTCAGGAACATGTGGTGCGCCCACACGATGAACGACATGAATCCGAGGAAGACGACCGACGCGACGAGGACGCGGTAGCCCCAGAGCGGCTTCCGGGTGTTGTTGGCGAGGATCTCGGCGACGATGCCCATCGCCGGCAGAATCAGGACGTAGACCTCGGGGTGGGCCAGGAACCAGAACAGGTGCTGCCACAGCAGCGGGTTGCCGCCGCCGCTGATCTCAAGGGGGCCCTCGGTCGTGACCAGTCCGCTCGGCATGAAGAAGCTGGTGTCGGCCACCCGGTCCATCAACTGGAGGACCCCGGCCGCCTCGAGGGGCGGGAACGCCAGCAGGAGCAGGAACGCGGTGACGAGCTGCGCCCACACGAAGAAGGGCAGGCGCATGAAGCTCAGCCCGGGGGCCCGGAGCTGCAGGGTCGTGACGATGAAGTTGATCGAGCCGAGCAGCGACGAGGTGATCAGGAAGATCATCCCGATCAGCCACCAGGTCTGTCCCTCGAGCGCGATGACCGACAGCGGCGCGTAGGAGGTCCATCCGGAGTTCGCGGCGCCGCCCGGCACGAAGAAGCTGGCGAACATGACCACGCCGCCCACGAAGAACGCCCAGTAGCTGGCCATGTTCAGCCGCGGGAACGCCATGTCGGGGGCGCCGATCTGCAGCGGCAGCACGTAGTTGCCGAAGCCTCCGACGGCCAGGGGCACGACCCCCATGAACACCATGATGGTGCCGTGCATCGCCCCGAGCTGGTTGTAGAACTCGGGCAGCATGATGCCGCCCGGCGCGTTGGCCTGCCCCAGGAAGTTGCCGATGATGGGGATCGGCGCGCCCGGATAGGCGAGCTGCCACCGCATGAGCATCATCAGCGAGAAGCCGAACAGCAGGAAGAGCATGGCGGTGATCGCATACTGGATGCCGATCACCTTGTGGTCGACCGAGAAGACGTACGCGCGCAGAAAGCTCAGCTCGTGTTCGTCGTGGGTATGTTCGGCATGCGCGACATGTTCGGCGGTGGTCACGTTCTCCAACGTCGTGACTCCTTTCTGGACCTGCCTGCGATCCGGTCGTCGTCGCGGCCGACGACGCCGGTCGGGCGTGAGGCAGTGACGTGACCGGCGTCGGCGCCTGCCGAGTCCCGATGGCGCAGGCCGCCCCGCGATTCCCGTCGTGATTCAACGCTGGCGACAACGGTGACGATGCCGGGACGGCGATAACCGGTCCACGTGCATCACTTCACAAACGTCTGGCGCCGGCGCAATTCTATCGGCGCCGCCCCGCCCTTGCAACCCTGCCGCCGGCGGCGCCGGCGGGTATACTGCTGAGAGGCCGGCACCCATGACTTCGCAGCCCGAGGACATCCGGCGCGTGCTCGACACCCGCGGGGCCAAGCCCCTGGCCGCCACCTACGTCGCGGTGGTGGTGGTCGAGGCGCTCGTGCTCGCGGCGCTGTGGCTGTTCTCTCGACATTTCTCGGGGTAGACGGTTCGGAACCGCGCCCCGGCGGCGGCGCCTTCCCATGCATCCCTTCGACTGGATCATCATCGGCGGCTACCTCGTGTGGGTGGTGTACGACGGGCTGAAACGTTCCCGGGGAACGGACGAGGTCGAGGGGTACTTCCTCGCCGGCCGGTCGCTCCCGTGGTGGGCGGTCGGACTGTCGGTCATGGCCACCCAGATGAGCGCGATCACCCTGGTCGGCACCACCGGGCAGGGCTACGCCGACGGCCTGGGGCTGGTGCAGATGTACTTCGGCCTCCCGCTCGCGATGATCATCCTGTCGGTGACGCTGGTCCCGTTCCTCTACAGGGCCCGGGTGTTCACCGCCTACGAGTATCTGGAACGCCGGTTCGACCGGAAGACCCGGGCCCTGACGAGCCTGATTTTCCTCGTCTCGCGGGGGCTGGCGGTGGGGGTGATCATCTCCGCGCCGGCGGTCGTCCTCTCGGTGGTGCTGGGCTGGAACCTGACCCTCACGGCCCTCGCCATCGGGGTTCCGACGACCTGCTACACGATGCTGGGGGGCGTGCAGGCCGTCGCGTGGGCCGACGTCAAGCAGATGGTCGTCATCGTGGGAGGCCTGCTCGCGGTGGTCGCGGCCCTCGTCCTGGGGCTGCCGGGCGGGGTCGGCCTCGGCGATGCGATGCATCTGGCCGGCGCGGCCCAGCGGCTGAACGCCATCGACTTCACGCCGGACCTGAACCAGACCTATACGTTCTGGTCCGGTCTGTTCGGCGGGCTGTTCCTCATGCTCGGGTACTTCGGGTGCGATCAGAGCCAGGTGCAGCGTCATCTGACCGCCGATTCGGTCGACGCCGCCCGCCGGTCGCTGCTGATGAGCGCGTACTGGAAGATCCCGCTGCAGGCGCTGATTCTGCTGACCGGCGTGCTGGTGTTCGTCTTCCATCTGTTCCAGGCGCCGCCGATGCTCTTCAACCCCCTGCAGGACGCCGCCGCCCGCACCGGCGGCCGGGCGGCGGAGTACGCGGGGCTCGAGACGGAGTTCGAGGAGGCGTTCGCGGCGCGCCGTACCGCGGCCGGCGAGATGCTCGCGGCCCGCCGGGGCGGGAGCGCCGGGGGCATCGCGGACGCCCGGGCGGCGTTCGCGGCCAGCCAGCAACGGGTCGGAGCGGTGCGCGATCGGGCGGCGGGGCTGGTGGAGGAGGCCACCGGCGAGGAGTACTCCGACGTCAACTACGTGTTTCCGACCTTCATCATCACGCATCTGCCGGTCGGGCTCGTGGGCCTGCTGATCGCGGCCATCTTCGCGGCGGCGATGTCGAGCGCCGCGGCCGAGCTGGCCGCGCTGTCCACCACCACCGTCATCGACTTCTACCGGCGGTACGTGAACAGCGGGGCGACGGACCGCCACTATCTGCGGGTGTCGAAGGTGGCGACCGCGCTGTGGGGGGTGGTGGCGACCGTCTTTGCGGTGTCCGCGGCCAACCTCGGATCGCTGATCGAGGTCGTCAATCAGGTCGGCTCCTATTTCTACGGTTCGCTGCTGGGGGTGTTCGTGCTCGCCCTCGGGTTTCGCCGTGCCACCGCCAACGGCGCCTTCCTGGGGCTGTTCGCGGGCATGGGGTCGGTCGCGCTGGTCGAGAGAGTCGCCGACGTGTCCTTTCTCTGGAACAACGTGGTCGGCACGGCCGCGGTCGTGCTCGTCGGGCTCGCCGTGAGCTGGCTCCAGCCCGCCGACTGATGCGCGCGCCGGCGTTGTCGGCCGGTCCCGCCCCGTGATATGTTGATATACGACCATTCTGGTCGGTAATCCGATCGGGCCAACATTGCCGGTCGTGATCGACAGACCATCGGCGGGCGGCGGCCGATCGGACCGGCTGGCCGCCATGGGCTCGCCGGCCATCTGTTCGTCACGTGCAGGGAGCGTCATGAGCACCGCGATCCAGACCGTCGAAGAGCTTGCGAACCAGGAGTACAAGTACGGTTTCGTCACCGACGTCGAGACCGACGCGATCCCGGTCGGCCTCGACGAGGGGGTCGTCGAGCTGATCTCCGCCAAGAAGGGCGAGCCGAAGTGGCTGCTCGACTGGCGCCTGAACGCCTTCCGGGTCTGGTCGAAGATGACCGAGCCGGTTTGGCACAACGTGCGCTATCCGCCCGTCGACTATCAGGCGATCAGCTACTACGCGGCGCCCAAGAAGAAGCAGCAGCTCGACAACCTGGACGAGGTCGACCCGGAGATCCGGGCCACCTTCGACAAGCTGGGGATCTCGCTCGACGAGCAGAAGCGTCTGTCCGGCGTGGCCGTCGACGCCGTCTTCGACAGCGTGTCGGTCGCCACCACGTTCAAGGACACGCTGGCCAACCTCGGCATCATCTTCTGCTCGTTCTCCGAGGCGGTGCGCGACCATCCCGAGCTGGTGCGCCGGTATCTGGGCAGCGTCGTGCCGCATACCGACAACTTCTTCGCCGCCCTCAACTCCGCGGTGTTCAGCGACGGGTCGTTCGCGTACATCCCCAGGGGCGTGAAGTGCCCGATGGAGCTCTCGACCTACTTCCGCATCAACGCCGCCAACACCGGCCAGTTCGAGCGGACTCTGCTCGTGGCCGACGAGGGCGCGGAGGTGAGCTATCTGGAGGGCTGCACGGCACCCCAGCGCGACGAGAACCAGCTCCACGCGGCGGTGGTCGAGCTGGTGGCGCTGGACCACGCGACCATCAAGTACTCGACCGTGCAGAACTGGTACCCCGGCGACAAGGACGGCAAGGGCGGGATCTACAACTTCGTGACCAAGCGGGGCAAGGCGTTCGCCAACGCCAAGGTGACGTGGACCCAGGTGGAGACCGGCTCCGCGATCACCTGGAAGTACCCGAGCTGCATTCTGCAGGGCGACAACTCCGTCGGCGAGTTCTACTCGGTCGCGGTGACCAACAACCGCCAGCAGGCGGACACCGGGACGAAGATGGTGCATCTGGGCCGGAACACCCGCAGCACCATCGTGTCGAAGGGGATCTCCGCCGGGCACGGCCAGAACACCTACCGGGGCCTCGTGCGCATCGGCAAGGGGGCGAGAGGCGCCCGCAACTTTTCGCAGTGCGACTCGCTGCTGATCGGCGACCGCTGCGGTGCGCATACCTTCCCGTATCTCGAAGTGAAGAACACGTCGTCGCAGGTGGAGCACGAGGCGTCCACGTCGAAGATCGGCGAGGACCAGATCTTCTATTGCCGCCAGCGCGGGCTGTCGACCGAGGACGCGGTCAACCTGATCGTCAACGGGTTCTGCAAGGAGGTCTTCCGGGAGCTGCCGATGGAGTTCGCGGTCGAGGCCCAGAAGCTCCTGGGCGTCAGTCTCGAGGGCAGCGTCGGCTAGGGAGTCTGACGCCGGGGAATGGCGCGGACTTCCGGAGGGTTGGTTGGCAAGCGGAGCGTGAGGCGACGCTTTCCGGGCAGGGACAGGGAAATCGATGCTCGATATTCGCGATTTGCAGGCCAGGGCCGGGGAGCGCCGGATCCTGAACGGGATCGATCTGGCGGTGAAGCCCGGTGAGGTTCACGCCATCATGGGGCCCAACGGCTCCGGCAAGAGCACTCTGGCCGGCGCGCTTGCCGGCCGTGACGGGATCGAGATCACCGGCGGGTCGGCGACCTTCAAGGGACAGGATCTGCTGGATCTCGACCCCGAGGAGCGGGCGCGCGAGGGCCTGTTCCTGGCGTTTCAGTATCCGGTCGAGATCCCCGGCGTCAACAACGCCTACCTGCTCAAGGCGGCGCTGAACGAGGTGCGGAAGCATCGGGGAGAGCCCGAGCTCGACGCGATGGATTTCATGATCCTGGCCCGGAAGCGCCTGGCGCTGCTGGACATGGACGACTCCTTGTTGAACCGCCCCGTCAACGACGGGTTCTCCGGGGGCGAGAAGAAGCGGAACGAAATCTTCCAGCTCGCGGTGCTCGAGCCGTCGCTCGCCATTCTCGACGAGACCGACTCGGGGTTGGACATCGACGCGCTCAAGACCGTCGCCGGCGGGGTCAACGCCATGCGGAGCCCCGAGCGCTCGATGATCGTGGTGACCCACTATCAGCGGCTGCTGCACTACATCGTTCCCGATTTCGTGCACGTGCTGTATCGGGGGCGGATAGTGAAATCGGGCGGCAAGGAACTCGCTCTCGAGCTCGAGGCGAAGGGTTACGGCTGGCTCGACACCGAGCCCGCGGCGGCGACCGCCTAGACCGCCCGGACCGACGATACGGAACGTCAATGCCCCAGATCGCCATCAGCGCTGACAGCTACGCCGCCCAGTTCGCGGCCGTGCAGCAGACGGCACCGCCAGCCGGACCGCTCGGATCGTTGCGCGACGACGCGTTCCATTGCTTCGACCGGCTCGGGTTCCCCACCACCCGGATCGAGGAGTGGCGGTTCACCAACATCGCCCCGATCGTCGAGGTCCCGTTCCAGGCGCCGGCCGCGTCCGGCGGGCTCGAACGGGAGGTCCTCGACGCGCTGCCTCTGCCCCGGTTCGGGGCCCCCGAGCTCGTGTTCGTGAACGGGAGCTTTTCTCCGGAGCTGTCGGACCCGTCCGGCCTGCCGCCGGGCGTGCGGGTGCGCAGCCTCGCGGCCGTGGCCGCCGGCGAGGCCGGTGGTCTCGACGTGATAACGGCGCATCTCGGGCGCCTCGCGCGGTTCGAGAACCACGCGTTCACGGCGCTCAACACCGCCTTCCTCCGGGACGGCGCGGTCGTCGAGGTGGATGGCGGGGTCGTGCTCGAGCGGCCCATCCATCTGCTCTTCGCGTCGTCGAGCGCGCTTTCGCCGGTGCTCAGCCAGCCGCGGGTGCTGATCGTGGCCGGGGCCAGCAGCGAGGTCCGGATCGTCGAGAGCCATGCCGGCACCGGGGACACCCCGTATCTGAGCAACGCCGTGACCGAGGTCTCGGCCGCCGACAATGCGGTCGTGGACCACTACACGGTGGTGCGGCAGGCGGATACCGCGTATCACGTGGGCAATCTGGCCGTCCGGCTCGGCCGGGCGAGCAACTTCTCGTCCCACACCATCACCGCGGGCGGGGCCATCGTGCGGAACGAGGCCGGCGTCGTCCTCGGCGGCGAAGGGGGCGAGTGCACGCTGAACGGGCTGTACCTGGGGAACGGCCGGCAACTGATCGACAACCAGACCACCATCGACCACGCCATGCCCCACTGTAACAGTCACGAGCTGTACAAGGGGATTCTGGACGGGCGGAGCCGCGCCGTGTTCAACGGCAAGATCATCGTCCGGCTCGATGCCCAGAAAACCGACGCCAAGCAGTCGAACAAGGCCCTGCTGCTGTCCGAGGATGCGCAGATTACCACCAAGCCCCAGCTCGAGATCTTCGCCGACGACGTGAAGTGCACGCACGGGGCCACCATCGGTCAGCTCGACCCGGATGCGTTGTTCTATCTCCGGTCGCGCGGCCTGTCGAAAGCGCAGGCCCGGCAGCTTCTGATTCACGCGTTCGCCGCCGATCTGCTCGGGCACATCAAGGTCGAGGCGATCCGCCGCCAGCTCGACGTGCTGCTGCTGGAACGGCTCCCGATGAGCGGAAGCGAGTGACGGCGGCCGGGGTGCAGGGACAGGGATCGGTCGGGGCCGTGGACGCCGGACCGGGTTCGAGGGGGCTGATGACCAGCGTGACCGCATTGGAGCCTGCCGTGCTCGACGTGGCCCGGATCCGCGGGCAGTTTCCCATTCTCGCGCAGACGGTCGGCGGCAAGCCCCTGGCCTATCTCGACAACGCCGCGACCACCCAGAAGCCGCAATCGGTGCTTGACGCGCTGGCGCGGTACTACGCGGCCGGCAACGCCAACATCCACCGCGGCGTGTACGCGCTGAGTCAGCACGCGACGCAGGCCTTCGAGGCCGCCCGCGGCAAGGTGGCGGCCTTCCTCAACGCGGCCGAACCGGCCGAGATCGTCTTCACCCGCAACGCGACCGAGGGCATCAACCTGGTCGCGCAGACGTTCGGCCGCAGCCGGCTGGGGGCGGGAGACGAAGTGGTGATCTCGGGCATGGAGCACCACTCGAACATCGTGCCGTGGCAGCTCGTGTGCGAGGAGAAGGGCGCCCGCCTGCGGGTGGCGCCGTTCTCCGACACGGGAGAGCTGCTGGTCGACGAGCTGGCCGCGCTGCTGGGGCCGCGGACCCGGCTGGTGTCGATTGTGCACATGTCGAACTCGCTGGGGACCATCAATCCGGTCGAGCGGGTGGTCGATCTGGCCCACCGGCAGGGAATTCCGGTTCTCGTGGACGGGGCGCAGGCGGCGTATCACATGCCCGTCGACGTGCAGGCGATCGGCTGCGATTTCTACGTCGTCACCGGGCACAAGCTGTACGGCCCGACCGGCATCGGCGCCCTCTACGGGCGCCGCGCGCTGCTCGAGGCGATGCCGCCCTACCAGGGCGGCGGCGACATGATCAGCTCGGTGACCTTCGAGCGGACGACCTACAACGAGGTCCCGCACCGGTTCGAGGCGGGCACGCCGCACATCGCGGGCGCGGTCGGGCTCGGGGCGGCGTTGGACTTCATCACCGGGGTCGGGTTCGACGCCATCGTGGCGCACGAGCGGCGCCTGCTCGACTACGCGACCCGGGCGCTGTCCGCGGTGCCCGGACTGCGGCTCATCGGGACCGCCGCCAACAAGGCGAGCATTCTGTCGTTCGTGCTGGAAGGGGTGCATGCCCACGACATCGGGACCATCGTGGACACCGAGGGAGTCGCGATTCGCACCGGCCACCACTGCACCCAGCCGGTGATGGACCGGCTCGGGGTTCCGGCCACCGCCCGCGCCTCGCTCGCCCTGTACAACACGACCGGCGAGATCGACCAGTTGGTGGCGGCGTTGGCCAAGGTCAGGGAGCTGTTCGGGTAGGAGTTTCGCGTCAGCGAACTCCCAACCGCGACCGCAAGATCGCACCGGGCGTAAGGCGCAGGAGTTTCGCGTCAACGAAACTCCCAACGCGACCACAGGTCGCGCCGGGCGTAAGGCGCAGGAGTTCGCGTCAGCGAAACTCCAACGCGACCGAAGGTCGCGCCGACGGGGGAATACGGAGACGACATGTCCGATCTGCGGGATCTGTATCAGGAGGTCATCCTCGACCACAACCGCAGCCCCCGCAACTTCGGGCGGCTCGACGATGCCGACCTCCAGGCCGACGGCCACAATCCGCTCTGCGGAGACAGGCTCTCGATTACCCTCAAGCTGACCGGCGATCGGGTGACCGACCTGCGTTTCGAGGGGTCCGGTTGCGCCATCTCGAAGGCATCGGCGTCCCTCATGACGGAGGGCGTCAAGGGCCGGACCCTCGACGACCTCCACCGGCTCTTCGAGCGGTTCCACCGGCTGGTCACGGACCGGACGGCCCCGGTGGACGATGCCGGGTTGGGGAAGCTGGCGGTGTTCGCGGGGGTCCGGGACTATCCGGCCCGCGTCAAGTGTGCGATCCTGGCGTGGCACACCCTGCGAGCCGCGGTGGGCGACCGACATGACGTCGTGTCGACGGAGTAGCCGTAATCCCCGCCGCGGGCGACGATTCGATTCCGGGAGACAGCGCCAGTGGGAATCTTCAACTTCGATACCTCGCCTCGGGGCGACCAGCCGGCCGGCGTTGCGAAGACGCCGGCGCCGTCCTCGGAGGCTGCGGCCGCCGCGAGCTCCGTGCGTCCGGACCCTTCCCGGCCCATTCCGCCGAGCGAGCCGCCCGCCCCGGCGCCACCGGCCACCCACGACCCGATAGAGCGGGACCCGTTGAAGACGCTTGAGCTCAAGCCGAAGCTCATCGAGGCGTTGTCGACCGTCTATGACCCGGAGATCCCGGTCAACATCTACGAGCTGGGGCTCATCTACGACGTCGACGTGAATGCGGACGGGCTGGTGGGGATCCGCATGACCCTGACCTCGCCGGGATGTCCCGCCGCCCAGACCCTCCCGGTCGAGGTGAAGGCGAAGGCCCGGGCGGTGCCCGGGGTCAGCGATGCCTGGGTCGACGTCGTCTGGGAGCCGCAATGGGACATGAACAAGATGTCCGATGCGGCCAAGCTGCAGCTCGGACTCCTGTAGGAGCCCGCAGGCAGACCCCACCTCACCCCGGACCCCTGCCGACGGACTTCGTCTGTTGTCGTCGGCTCTCCGTGCTCCCCTTCCGCGGCCTCCCGGTTGCGCCCCTGCCGGGTTTGGGACAGAATGCTGCTTTAACTCAGCAAGTCGTCGCTGCGGCAGGCGTACTCGACCCGGTTTGCGCCGGAAGCCCGTTGCGGGTCCTGCGCCTTGGCTCGGCCGCTCGTGGTTTCGTTCGTGGGCGAAAGGAGTGCGGACTCATGAAGAGGTGGCACTGTCTGATCGTATCGTGCGTCCTGTTCGTCGGCTGTGGGCCGGCAACGCCCGAGCTGGGGCTTCTTGAAGAAGCGGCGGAGGCCATGGGGAGCCTCCGGGCGGTGAGCGAGACGACCGGCGCGGTCCTCGAGGGGTCGGGGCGAACCTATCGTCTCGGCCAGAACCCGACCCCGCGGGCCGACCTGCCGTACTACGAGATCGAGAACTACCGCCTGCAGCTCGATTTCGCCAACCAGCGGTGGCAGCTGCGGCAGGACCGCACCACGACGTTCCTCACCGGGAACCCGTTCTTCGGGGTGCGCCAGACCTACGGCCTCGACGGCGACGTCGCCTACGACGAAGGGGCCGACGGGATGGTGCAGACGTCGGACCGCGTGGCCGCCGAGCGCTGGGCCGAGCTGTATCACAACCCTCTCGGCATCCTGCTGCTGGGGCTCGACGAGACCTCCACGGCGAGCAATCTGCGCGAGGAGGACGGGGACCAGGTCGTCGACATCGTGGCCGCCAACGGCACCCAGCTCACCCTGTACGTCGACGGGGAGACCCTGCATCCCAGCCGGGTGGTGTCCACCCGGTATCACCCCATGCTGGGTGACGTCGCCTACGAGACGATCTTCGAGGACTATGCCGAGGCCGGCGGACTGGGCGGGTTCCAGGCGCGGCTGACGCTGCCGCGGCAATACACGATCAATCTCGGCGAGGACACGATCGCCGAGTATCGGGTGACCAGCGATACCCAGGCGCAGATCGGCGACCTGTCGGTCTCCGCCGCCCCGCCGGCGTCGGACGAGGTCGTGGTCGAGTCGGAGGAGGTGGCCAACGGGGTCTGGCACCTGACGGGCGGCTCGCACCACAGCGCCCTGATCGAGTTCGACGAGTTCCTCGCCCTCATCGAGGCGCCCCAGAGCGAGGCCCGCACCCTGGCCGTCATCGAGTACGCCCGCGGGCTGCAGCCGGAGAAACCGCTCCAGTACGTGGTCAACACCCATCACCACTTCGACCATTCCGCCGGCATCCGCGCCGCCGTCTCCGAGGGGCTGACGGTGATCACCCACGAGATCAACGCGCCGTTCTTCGAGGACCTCGTGGCCCGGCAGCACACGATCGAGCAGGACGCCCTGGCCCGGAACCCGCAGCCGCTCAACATCGAGACGGTGGTCGGCGACGACGTCTACGAGCTGAGCAGCGGGCGCCGCACCCTGCAGATCTCCCGCATCGTGGGCGACCGGCACAGTGACGGGATCGTGATGGCGTATTTGCCTGCGACGCGCGAGCGGATCCTGTTCGAGGTCGACGCCTTCTCGCCGGGGGCGGGGGCGGCGCCGTTCGCGGCCTCCCTGCTCGAGAACATCGAGGAGCGGAATCTGCGCATCAACACGATCGTCCCGCTCCACGGTCCCGGTGTCGCCACGCTCGATGAGCTCGAGAGCGCGGCAGAACAGGAGGGCCGCCGGTAGCCGGGCTGCCTGCGCGGTTCGAGCGTTCCGGATCCGTGAGCCGGCCGGGAGACCGGCCGGCTCCGCCCGTACCACCCGCCGGTTCTGCGGTTGCCCCTCTCCTGGCTATTCTGCCGGGGGGCGGGGCAGCCCGGTCTCGCCACGCCGGCGCCGCGGCGCATCCTTCCCTTGCGGATATCCATGCCCACCACACAGGATCGCGTTCGTGTCTTCGCTCCTGCCACCCTGTCGAATCTCGGACCCGGCTTCGACGTGCTCGGGTTGGCCATCGAGCAGCCGGGTGACTGCGTGGACGCGGAGTGGTCCGATCGGCCGGGGGTCGAGATCGCCGGCATGCGGGGGAACGTCGATCGACTGACGACCGATCCGACCCGCAACGTCGTCGGCATCGCGGCGGTGGCGGCCCTGCGCCGGTTCGACGCCCGCGCCCCCGGGGAACGGCCGCCCGGCGTCCGGCTCTGGCTGGACAAGCGCATGCCGCTCGCGAGCGGGCTCGGCAGCTCGGCCGCCAGCAGCGTCGCGGGGGCGCTCGCGGTGAGCGAGCTTCTCGGGGGGGCGCTCGATCGGAACGAGCTCATCGCCTGCGCTCTCGAGGGGGAGCGCGCGGTGTCGGGAGGCGTCCATGCCGACAACGTCGCGCCCTGCGTGACCGGCGGGTTCGTCCTGATTCGAAGCTATGCCCCGCTGGAGCTGTTGTCGCTGCCGGTGCCCGAGGCGCTCCGCGTTGCCGTCGTACACCCGCACGCCGCGGTATCGACGGCCGAGGCGCGGCGTCTGGTGGCCGAGCGCCGCTTCGAGATCGGGGACGCGGTCGCCAACCTCGGCCAGTTGGGGGCGATGATCACCGCCCTGCACCGATCGGACCTCGAGCTGCTCGGACGGTCGATCAGCGACGCCCTGGTCGAGCCCATCCGCGCGCCGCTCGTGCCCGGGTTCGCGGAGGTCAAGCGGACCGCCCTGGAGGCGGGCGCGCTCGGATGCTCGTTGTCCGGGTCCGGCCCGGCGGTGTTCGCGTTCGCGGCGTCCGACGAGCAGGCCCGGGCGCTGGCCGCCCGCATGTCCGATCGATTCCGCGAGGTGGCCGGTCTCGACAGCGACAGCTATGCCGGCGGCGTGAGCGTGCGCGGCGCCTGCCGGGTCGACGCCGGGGCGTGAGCGGGGCCGCGGGGAGGGAGCCTGTCGTGGGAGCGGTCACGCTGCATCAATCCGCGAGCGCGCCGGCGCGGCTGGCTGCCGCGCACCGTTTTCTCGAGAGCCTGCCCCCGGCGTCCGAGGCGCTGATCGTCGGCGCCGCCCGGGATGCCGTCGACGACTTCGCGCGGGAGGGGGCGGCCCGGCGCGGCGCCACGTTCGGTCTCCACCGCTTCAGCCTGCGCCGGCTCGCGACCCGGCTCGCGGCCCCGCGACTGGCCGGCCGCCGGTTGGCCCCCGCCACCCGGCTCGGCGCCGAGGCGGTCGCCGCCCGCGCCGCCTTCGAGGAGCTCGGGCGCGGCACCCTCGGGTATCTCGCGCCCATCGCCGGCCTGCGCAGCTTCGGACGAACCCTGGCGTCGACCCTCGAAGATCTGCGCCTCGGCGGCGTCGAAGCCGGCGAGCTGTCGGCCTGCGGCGCGGTCGGGGCCGACCTCGACGCGCTGTCGCGGGAGTACGCCCGGCAGCTCGGCCAGGCCCATCTCGTCGACATCCCCGAACTCTATCGGCTCGCCGCGGAGGTGGTCGCGGCCGGGGACCCCGTCGACGTGCCGCTCGACGTGCCGGTAGTGCTGCTGGATGTGCCGGTGCACGACCGGGCCGCCAGCGGCTTCGTCGCGGCCATCGCCGGTCGGGCCGCGCGGCTTCTCGCGACGGTTCCGCAGGGGGACGAGCGGACGTGGACGGCGCTCCGCCGGTTGCCGCGTTCGGAGGTGGCGCCGCCGGACGATGCGGCGGACGCGGACACCGCGCTGGCGAGGGTGCGCACCCGGCTCTTCGAGCCGATCGCGACGCCGGATCCCGCCGCCGCCGCCGACCCCGGAGGCGGCGCGGTCGCGTTCTTCTCGGCGCCGGGGGAGGCCCGGGAGTGCGTGGAGATCGCCCGGCTCGTGCAGCGAGAGGCCGCCGCCGGCGTGCCGCTGGACCGGATGGCGGTGGTGCTCCGAGCCCCGCGGGTCTACAGCGGGTTGTTGGAGACCGCCCTGCGGCGGGCCGGGGTCGAGGCGTGGTTCGTCCGGGGCACCCGGGCCCCGGACCCGGCCGGCCGGGCGTTCCTCGCGCTGCTGGCGTGCGCGGCCGAGCACCTGTCCGCGCGCCGGTTCTCGGAGTACCTCTCCCTGGGGCAGGTGCCGCAGCCCGATCCGGGCGGCGCGCCCCCGGCCGGCCGCGGGCGGTGGGTGCCGCCGTCCGAGGCCGACCAGGTGCTGCCGGGACCCGCTCTGCCGGTGCAGGGATCGTTGTTCGACTTGGCCGATCTCGATCCGGACCACGACGATCCGGACCCCGACGACGTGTCCGATGCCGACGATCGACCGGTCGTCGACGGGGCGTTGCGCGCCCCCTGGCATTGGGACCGGCTGCTGGTCGAGTCGGCCGTCATCGGCGGCCGCGACCGGTGGGTCCGCCGGTTGACGGGGCTCGACCGGGAGCTCCGCCTGCGCCTCGACGAGTGCGCCGGCGACGATCCCCGGTCGCCGCGGGCACGGCGGCTCGAACGCGATCTGAGCGATCTCCGGCATTTGCGCCGGTTCGCCCTGCCCGTGGTCGAGCGGCTCGACGCGTTTCCGCGGGAGGCGCACTGGGGAGACTGGCTCGACCGTCTGGAGACCCTGGCGCCTATGGCCCTGCGCCGGCCGGACCGGGTGCTGGCGACCCTCGGCGAGCTGCGTCCGATGGCGGATGTCGGTCCCGTCCCCCTGACCGAGGTGCAGGCGGTGCTGGCGGAGCGGCTCACCGAGCTGCAGGCGGAGCCGCCGGCCCGGCGCTACGGCCGGGTGTTCGTGGGCGGGCCGGAGCACGTGCGGGGCCGCGCCTTCGATATCGTCTTCGTGCCCGGGCTGGCCGAGCGCATGTTTCCCCAGAAGGCCCGGCAGGACCCCATCCTCCTCGACGGGGTCCGCCGCCGGCTCAATGCGTCGTTCGCGGGGCCGGCCGAGCCCCTCGGTCTGCCGGTGCTCGACGATCGCGCGGCCGGGGAGCGGTTGCTGTTGAGGTTGGCCGTCGGCGCCGCCGCCCGCCGGCTCCATCTGTCGTACTCGCGCCTCGAGCTCGGCGAGTCGCGCCCGCGGGTCCCGTCCTTCTACGCCCTCGATCTGGAACGCGCCCGCACCGGCCGGGTGCCCGACTTCGCGATCACCGAACGCGAGGCGTTCGAGCGTGTGCAGTCGCGGCTGGCGTGGCCGGCGCCATCGGATCCCGATGTCGCGATCGACGACACCGAGCATGATCTGGCGGTCCTCGGGCCGCTGCTGCGGGAGCAGGCGCCGCGCGAGCTGACGGGGCGCGCGCGGTACCTGCTGGCGTTGGAGCCGGGGCTGCGCCGGTCGCTGCTCTCCCGCTGGGCGCGCTGGAAGCGGCCCTGGAGCCGATACGACGGCGTCTATCGGCCGGACGCCGGGGCCCGCGCCGCGCTCGACGCGCAGCGGCTGTCGGCCCGGCCCTACTCGGTGACGGCGCTGCAACGCTTCGCCGCCTGTCCGTATCAGTTTCTGCTGGCGGCCGTCTATCGCCTGCAGCCGCGGGAGGACATCGCGTCGCTGGAACGGCTCGACCCGCTGACGCGGGGGCGGATGTTCCACGAGGTGCAGGCCGAGCTGGTGCGTCGGCTCGAAGCCGGCGAGCGATTGCCGGTAACCCCGGATCGCCTCGTCGAGGCCTGGGCCCTGCTCGATGAGACCCTCGACGATCTGGCCGCCCGCTACCACGAAGAGCTGGCCCCGGCCATTGATCGGGTGTGGACCGACGAGATTGAGAAGCTGCGCATCGACCTGAAGGGCTGGCTGCAGCAGGTGGCGGACGAGGAGGGCGAGTGGGTGCCGATTCGGGCCGAGCTCGGGTTCGGCATTCCGCCCGGTCCGGGGCGCGACCCGCGGAGCTCGTGCGACCCGGTGCGGATCGACGACACCTGGAAGCTGCATGGTGTCGTCGATCTCGTCGAGGCCCGGGCCCGGCCGACGGCGGCCGGCGAGCTGCGGGTGACCGACCACAAGACGGGCCGGAACCGAACCGCCGATCGCATGGTGGTCGGGCATGGCGAGGTCTTGCAGCCGGTGTTGTACGGGCTGGCGGTGGAGCAGGTGCTCGGGCGTCCGGTCCACGAGTCGCGGCTCTTCTTCGCGACGGTGGCGGGAGCGTACGACGCCCGGTCGGTCGCGCTCGACGACACCGCGCGGCGATACGGGATGGAGGTGCTCTCGATCATCGATCGGGCCATCGAGGCCGGGGTGATCCTGCCCGCGCCGCGCCGGGACGCCTGCGTCTGGTGCGACTATCGCGTGGTGTGCGGACCCTGGGAGGAAACCCGGGTGCGGCGCAAGGACGACACGAAGCTGGTCGATCTGCAGGCGTTGCGGAGATTGCCCTAGCCCGGAAATCGTCGCCTGCGGCTCTGATTGCCGCCCAACCAATCCTGCCGGGAGTCTGCACCGTTTCCATGGCGCAGACTCCCGGCCGCGGGCCTGCGAGTCATGACGGAACCTGAACTGGTCGATGCGCGGGTGCGGGAGCGCATCCGGTCCTCGCTGGACGAGAGTCTTCTCGTCGAAGCGGCGGCCGGCACCGGGAAGACGTCGGAACTGGTGACCCGGATCGTCAACACCCTGGCGACCGGGGCCGCGCAGGTCGGCGAGATCCTGGCCGTGACGTTCACGGAGAAGGCCGCCGGCGAGTTGAAGCTGCGTCTTCGGGAGGGGCTCGAGCACGCGCGTCACGCGGCGCCCGGCACCGGGGGCGGCGCCGCCCCCGCGCGGAACGTCGAGCATGCCATCGCCCATCTCGAAGAGGCCCAGATCAGCACGATTCACGGATTCTGCGCCGACCTGCTGCGCGAACGGCCGGTGGAGGCCGGGGTCGATCCCCGGTTCGAGGTGCTGGCGGACCCGGCGGGGGTTTTCGGACAGGCCTTCGACGCCTGGCTGCAGCAGACTCTGACCGACCCCCCGGAGGGCGTGCGGCGTGGGTTGAACCGGCGCTCCGCCGGCGGCTTCGGCGAGGGGGGGGCGAAGGAGCGGCCCACCGAGCGGCTGCGGAATGCGGCGGCGGGCCTCGCCGAGTGGCGCGATTTTCAGGCCCCGTGGCGCCGCGAACGGTTCGACCGGATCGCGATCATCGATCGCATCGTCGGCCACCTGGCCGACTTCGCCGAGCTGGCGGAACGGGTGACCAACCGCCGCGACCGCCTGTATCTGGACGTGCGGCCGGCCCTGTTGCTGGCGCGCGAGATCCGGAAGGGGGACGAGCTGCGGCCCGCCGGCCGCGACTACGACGCCATCGAGGCGGCGCTCGTCGAGCTGGCGGGGACCCGCGGCTTCACCAACCCCCGAAAGGGATCGGGGACGCGGTACGGCGAGGACGTGGCGCGGGAGACCGTGGTCGAGCAGCACGGCGCGATCGTGAACGTGCTGAAGGACTTCAAACGGGTGGCCGACGCCGACCTGGCCGCGCGCCTGCGGGATGAGCTGCAGGCGCCGATTGCCGCCTTCGGCGCGCTCAAGCGGGAAGCCGGCCGCCTCGACTTCGTCGACCTGCTCATCGAGGCGCGCAACCTCGTGCGCGGCCGGGACGAGGTTCGCGCCGACTTCCAGCGGCGGTTCGCCCGGATCTTCGTCGACGAGTTCCAGGACACCGACCCCCTGCAGGCGGAGATAGTCCTGCTGCTGGCGGCCGACGATCCGGCCGAACGGGACTGGCGCCGCGTCCGGCCGGCGCCGGGGAAGCTGTTCATCGTCGGCGATCCCAAGCAGTCGATCTACCGGTTCCGGCGGGCGGACGTCGGCGTGTACTGGCAGGTGAAGCGCCAAATCGAAGCGGCCGGGGTCCCGGCCCTCGCCCTGACGACCAGCTTTCGCGCGGTGCCCGGTATCCAGCGCCTCGTGAACCGGGCCTTCGCGCCGCTGATGTCCGGCTCCGCCGGTCCGGACGGCGGCGCGGGCCCGCACCAGGCCGACTACGTGCGACTGTCTCCGTACCGGGCCGACCCGGACCACCAGCCCGGAGTCGTGGTGCTGCCGGTCCCGCGCCCCTACGGCCTGCGGCGAGTCACCGCCAAGGCCATCGAAGGCTCGTTGCCGGACGCGGTCGGCGCGTTCATCCGGTGGCTCGTCGCCGAGAGCGGCTGGCGCGTGACGGAACGGCGCTCGGCAGGGGGGGAGGAGGCCGGCGACGGCTCCGGGCCGGCGGCCGGGGTGCCGGTGGCGGCGCGGCACGTGTGCATCCTGTTTCGGCGTTTCGAGAGCTTCGGGACCGACATGACCCGCGCCTACGTCGAGGCCCTGGAGGCGCGCGACCTGCCGCACCTGCTCGTGGGCGGCCGCACGTTCCACGACCGGGAAGAAGTGACGACGATGCGCGCGGCCCTCGCCGCGGTGGAGCACCCGGACGACGAGCTCTCCGTGTTCGCCACCCTGCGCGGATCGCTGTTCGCGGTCGAGGATGCCGCCCTGCTCGAGTATCACCAGCGGTTCGGCCGGCTGCATCCCTTTCGCATTCCCCCCGAGCTGGCCTCCGGCGCCGGTGCCGGCGCCGAAGGTGACGCCGGCCCGCGGGAGCGGCTCGGTCCGATCGCCGAGGCGTTAGGGGTGCTGCGCGACGCCCACCGGCAGCGGAACACCGTGCCGGTGGCGGAGACCATCGGCCGGCTGCTCGAAGCGACCCGCGCCCACGCCGGTTTCGTCATGCGGCCGGGGGGCGAGCAGGCCCTCGCCAACGTGCTGCTGATCGCCGAGCTGGCACGGCGGTACGAGTCGGGCGGGGGGCTGTCGTTCCGCGGGTTCGTCGAGCGGCTCGAGGACGAGGCGCTGGCCGGGCAGGCCGGCGAGGCGTCCATTCTGGAGGAGGGGAGCGACGGAGTCCGGATCATGACCGTGCATCGGGCCAAGGGGCTCGAGTTTCCGGTGGTGGTGCTCGCCGATCCGACCTGCCGGCTCCACCGCAAGACGGCGGGGCGCTTCATCGACACCGCCCGCGGGCTCTGCGCGCTGCGTCTCGCCGGCTGGCCGCCCCTGGACCTCCTCGACCACCAGGACCTCGAGGTGGAGCGCGATCGGCAGGAGGGCATCCGGCTCGCCTACGTCGCCGCGACCCGGGCTCGCGACATGCTGGTGGTGCCGGCGGTCGGCGACGGACCCTACGAGGGCGGATGGCTGGAGCCCCTCCACCCCGCGATCTATCCCCCGGTGGCCGCACGCCGCGATCCAGCGCCGGCGCCGGCCTGCCCGCGCTTCGGCCGCGACAGCGTGGTGGAGCGTCCGGATGGCGACCCGGCCGGGCCGGACACCGTCGCCCCGGGCCGGTACTGGTTCGACGAGGACGATCCCGGCGCCGCCGCGGTGGTGCCGTTCCCCGCCGCCGGCGGGGCGCTCCCCCCCGAATCGGGGCCGGGGTCCGCACCGGGGGACCCCGCCGCCGACGGGGCGCCGCCGGCGGGGTACGGGGTCGTGTGGTGGGACCCCCATCCGCCGACGCTGGAGCTCGACGTCGAGGCGCGGTTCGGCATCCGGCAGGCGGAGCTGCTGTCGAAGGACGTCTCGAGCGACGTCGTCGAGCAGGATCTCGCCCGTTATCGCACCTGGCGATCGCGCCGCGACCGGACGATGGCGGAGGCGGCGGTCCCGAGCGTGGAGGTCGTCACCGTCACCGAGCTGGCGCACCGCCAGATCGCCGACCTGGTGCCGGTTTCGATCGCCGAGCCCGAGCTGCTGGAGCTCGACCGGGGCGGGGGCCGTCCGTCCGGTCCCCGTTTCGGCGCGCTGGTGCACGCGGTGCTCGCGGCGGTTCCCCTGAACGCCGGTCCGGTCGAGATCGAGCAGATCGCCCGGTTGCAGGGCCGCCTGCTCGGGGCGACCGGGCACGAGATCGAAGCGGCGGCGGGGGTGGCGGCGGCGGGGCTCGCCCACCCCCTCTTCGATCGCGTTCGGCGCGCGGCGGCGGACGGCGCATGCCGGCGCGAGGCGCCGGTGACGATGCGGGGGGAAGACGGGGTGCTGGTCGAAGGGGTCGTCGATCTCGCGTTCCGCGACGGCGACACCTGGGTCGTGGTGGACTTCAAGACCGACCGCGAGCTGGAAGCGGCCCTCGACGTCTATCGCCGCCAGGTGCAGTTGTACGCCGACATGGTGGCCCGGGCGACCGGCAGTCCGGCGCGTCCGGTGCTGATGCGGGTGTGAGAGCGCGCCCGTCGCGCGTTCGATCGGGGCGAGCGTCGAATCCGGCACAGTCCATCCATCCGCTTCCGGGTCGACCCCGGATGGTTGCCGATGGCGACCTACGAGACCCCGGAGCCTTGGGGCGTCCGATGCCCGGCATATAATCGGGCGTGGTTGGAATCAGGATGTCTGCGCCGTAGAAACGGGCGGGACTCCTGGCGGGTTGGCTACGGACTGGAGCCGCACGTGGGCAGGAAACGACGCACGAAGCAAGGACCGGCAATGGGGCTCGCCCCCGAGCCCTCCGCCGAATCATCGCGGGTCTGGGTCGTTGCACTGGCGTTGGTGCTGCTCGGCGGCGGCAGCGTCCTGCTGTGGCGCTCGCCTGCGGCGTCGCAGGCGTCTCCCGGGGAACCCGCCCCCGCGACCGCCGCGCCGGTCTCCACTCCCGCCCCCGAGCCGGACGTTCGCCTGCTGCGCGTCGACGTGCTGCGGGAGGTCTCGCACGAGCGGGACGCCTATACGCAGGGGCTGGTGTGGTGGAACGACGTGCTGTTCGAGAGCACCGGCCGGGAGGGCGAGTCCACCCTGCGCCGGCTCGATCCGCGGACCGGGCGGGTGGAGCAGCGCATCGACATCCCGGCGCAGTACTTCGGCGAGGGGCTGAGCCTCGTCGACCGGCGGCTGATCATGCTCACGTGGCGGGCGCAGCGCGCGTTCGGCTACGACCGCGACTCCTTCGAGCTGCTCGACACCTATCGCTACCAGGGCGAGGGCTGGGGCCTCTGCCACGACGGCGACCGGCTGATCATGAGCGACGGCAGCGACCGGCTCACGTTCCGCGACCCCATCACCTTCGCGCTGATCGGCGAGCAGCGGGTCCGGCTCCGGGGGCAGCCGCTCCACGAGCTGAACGAGCTCGAGTGCGTCGACGGGGCGGTCTACGCCAACGTCTGGCAGACCGACTTCATCGTCCGCATCGACCCCGCGAGCGGCCGGGTCACCGACTACATCGATGCCGCCGGGCTGCTGCGGGGCCCCGACCGCCTCGGGGCGGAGGTGCTCAACGGCATCGCCTACGACCCGAATGCGGACACCTTCTATATCACCGGGAAGTGGTGGCCGAAGATGTTCGAGGTGCGTTTCGTCGAGGCCCCGGCGAACCGGCCGGACCAGGAGCCTGCGCCGTAGGACGGCGCCGCCTCCTGCAGGAGGCGGCGCCTCCCCGGAGGGTTGGTTGGGCGGCAATCGGAGCCGGAGGCGACGATTCCGGGCCGGGAGCCCGTGGTGAACCGCGCGTTGCACCGGTCGAATGCAGCGAGGCCCCTCACCACGGGCTCCTGGGATGATTCCGGCTGTGCTATGCTGCCGACCGAGTTGTGAAGCTTCCGTAACGTCGGGAGGGGCTTCCACGGCCAACGGGCTGCGCGGGTCGCAACGGGCCACTTCCCTGGAGCAGTCGAGTGCGGCTACACGTATTCGCGCGCGCCGGAGTGATGGCGGCGACGCTGATCGGCGTCGGGTGGGGAACGCTGTGGGCGGCCGAGCACCTGTTCGAGCCGATCGCCCCGGAACCGGCCCCCCCCGTCGCGGGTCCGCCGGCCGCGCAGGTCCGGCCCGTCTTCCGGCGCAGTGACATCCGGCCGTCCCTCCGGAACCCCAGCGCCGACGCCCGCGAGTTCTTCTTCACCCGGGCCGTCTACAACAGCGGCCGCCGGTGGAGCTCCTGGGCCACCGACTATCCCAAGGCGGATCGGCAGTTCCTGATCATCCTCGAGCGGTTGATCGACCTCGACGCCTACGAGGCCGAGAACGCGATCCGGCTCGACGATCCCAGCGTGCGCCGGTTCCCGTTCCTGTACGCGCTTGAAGTCGGCGACATGTACATGAACGAGGCGGAGGTCAAGGGGCTCCGCGACTACCTGCTCGCGGGCGGGTTCCTCATGATCGACGACTTCTGGGGGACCTGGGAATGGGCGAACTTCGAGGCCGAGATCCGGCGCGTGCTGCCGGAGCATCCGATTGTGGACATTCCGCTCAGCCACCCCATCTTCAACACGGTCTACAACATCGATGAGATCGTGCAGGTGCCCTCGATCGGCAACGCGCAGGGCGGTCCGACGTGGGAGCGGGACGGGTACGAGCCGCAGGTGAAGGGAATTTTCGATGACGACGGCCGGTTGATGGTCATGATCAACTGGAACACCGATATCGGCGATGCGTGGGAGTGGGCCGAGAGCCCCTACTATCCGTTGCGGTACTCGACCTACGCCATCGAAATCACCATCAACATCATCGTCTACGCGATGAGTCACTAGGAGTCAGCGCCTCCTGCAGGCTGACTCCTGGAGGGTTGGTTGGGCGGCAAGCGGAGCCGAAGGCGACTATTTCCGGGCTGGGCAGATGTACGAGTTCCTCTTTAAGTATCGGCCCGTGGCGTTCGAGGAAGGCGTGTTCGCCTTCCGGCCGACGGCGGCGACCTACCTGGCGACGGTCCTGGTGGTGATTGCGGCGGTGGTCACGCTGCGCACCTACCGGCAGGTCCGGGCGAACAGCCGTCCCGTCGACCGCGGCATCCTGACCGGGATCCGGCTGGCCGTTCTCGCGCTGCTGGTGGTCTGCCTGTGGCGGCCGGTGCTGATGCTGTCCCAGGTGGAGCCGCAGCAGAACTTCCTCGGGGTTCTCTTCGACGACTCGCGCAGCATGCAGATCGCGGACGGCGACGGCGAGTCGCGGGCCGACGTGATCCGCCGGCAGCTCGGGGATGAGAGCCCGCTGCTGGCCGCCCTCGCGGACCGGTTCGCGCTGCGGCTCTTCGGGTTCTCGTCGCGCACCGAGCGCATCGACTCGGTCGGCGAGCTGGAGCACGACGGGACCCGCACCGACGTCGGCCAGGCGTTGACCCGAGCCTGGGAGGAGCTCTCCGGCGTGCCGCTGTCCGGTCTCGTGGTCGTCACCGACGGGGCCGACAACGCCGACGCGTCGATTGAAGAGACCTTGCTGCCGTTGCAGGCGGCGGGCGTCCCGGTGTTCACGGTCGGGCTCGGCCGCGAGGCCTATTCCCGGGACATTCAGCTCAGCCGGGTCGATACGCCGCGGTCCGTCCTGAGGGGCGCGGCCCTGGTGGTCGACGTCGTCGTGGCGCAGACCGGATACCGGGGAGAGCGGGTCAGTCTGGTGGTCGAGGACGAGGGACGGATCGTGGCCGACGCGGTCGTCACGCTGCCGGCCGACGGGGAGCCGACCACCGTGCGCGTCCGCTTCACGGCGGCCGACGCGGGCCCGCGACTCTTCACCTTCCGCGTCGCCCCGCAGCCGGACGAGATGGTGACCCAGAACAACGAGCGGAACGTGCTCATCGTGGTGGAGGACACCCGCGAGAAGGTGCTCTACTTCGAGGGCGAGCCGCGCTGGGAGGTGAAGTTCCTGCGCCGCGCGGTCTCCGACGACGAGAACCTGCAGCTCGCCGTGCTGCAGCGGACCGCCGAGAACAAGTTCATGCGGATGGGCGTCGAGGACGCCGAGGATCTCGTCGGCGGCTTTCCCCGCACCCGCGCAGAGCTCTTCCAGTATCGGGCGCTCATTCTGGGGGGCATCGAGGCCAACCACTTCACGCCCGACCAGCTCCGGATGATCGCGGACTTCGTGGGCGAGCGCGGCGGGGGGCTGCTGATGCTCGGGAGCCGCCGTTCGTTCGCCGAGGGGGGCTACGCGGGCACGCCGGTGGCGGACGTCCTCCCGGTGGTGATCGATCCGGAGCCGGTGGACAGCGAGAGCCGCTTCTTCGTCGAGACCGCCGTCCGGCCGACCCGGGCGGGGCAGACCCACCCGGCGACGCAGATCGCCGAGACCGAGGAGGCGTCGAGCGCCCGCTGGCTCGAGCTGCCGCCGATCACCCTCGTCAACGCGGTTCGGGACGTCAAGCCGGGGGCGACCACGCTGCTGACGAGCGGGGACGAGTCGCTCGTGGTGCTGGCGTTCCAGCGCTACGGCGCCGGCAAGGCCCTCGCGTTTCCGATACAGGACTCGTGGATGTGGCAGATGCACGTCGACATCGACGTCGAGGACCAGACCCACGAGACCCTGTGGCGGCGCCTGCTGCGGTGGATGGTCGACGGCGTGCCCGATCAGGTGGTGGCGGACGTGCCGGCCGAGCGGGTGGAGATGGACGAGCCGCTGACGTTGGGGGCCGAGGTCGACGACGCCAACTACGAAGAGGTCAACACCAGCCAGGTGTCGGCCTGGATCACCGATCCGGACGACGAGCTCTTCGAGGTGCCGATGGACTGGACCGCCGACCGCGACGGCGAGTACCGGGCCAGCCTGACCCCCCGCAAGGAGGGCCTCTACGAAGTGCGGGTGGAAGCCACGCAGGACGGCGAGCTCCTGGGCAGCGACACGACCTGGGTGCGGGTGGCCCCGAGTGACGCCGAGTACTACGACTCGACGCGGCGCACCGCGCTTCTCGAGCGGATCGCCACCGAGACCGGGGGGCGGTTCTATACTGCCGACTCGATCGGCGGGCTGGTCGACGACGTGCAGACGGTGGGCGGCGGCGTCACCGTCATCGAGGAGCGCGACCTGTGGGACATGCCCGCGGTGCTGCTGCTGTTCCTGACGCTGGTGGTCGGGGAATGGGGATACCGGCGCGCACGGGGGCTGGCATGACCCGGCGCCTTCCCGGCATCCGGCGGGCGTTGCCGGCCGCGCTGGCCCTGCTCGCGCTGGCGGGCCCGGCCGCCGCGCAGCAGACCCATATTCTCGTCGTCACCGGCCTCAGCGGCGATCCCGCCTATGCGGAGCAGTTCCACGGGTGGGCTGCGACGTTGATCGACGCGGCGGCCGAGCGGTACGAGCTGCCCGCCGACAATGTGACCTGGCTGTCCGAGAAGGCCGACGTCGACCCGGACCGGATGGACGGCCGGTCGACGCGCGAGAACGTCGAAGCGGCGGTGGCGGACATCGCGGAGCGGGCCCAGCCGAACGACCACGTGCTGATTTTGCTGATCGGGCACGGCAGCTATCAGAACGGCGAGTCGCGGTTCAATCTGCCGGGGCGCGACCTGACCGCCGAAGACTACGATCTGCTGCTCGAGCGGCTGCAGGCGCAACGGGTCTCGTTCGTCAACACCGCCACGTCGAGCGGCGGCTTCATCGCCGCCCTCTCCCGCGAAGGGCGGACGGTGGTCACCGCGACCCGCAGCGGCGGGCAGTGGAACGAGACCGTCTTCGGGGGCCATTTCGTTGCCGCGTTCGCGGAGGGCGCGGGGGAGTCGGACCAGAACCGGGATGACCGCGTCTCGGTGCTCGAGGCGTTCGAGTACGCCGTCGCCCAGGTGACCCGGGTCTACGAGGCCGACGGGCGGCTGCAGACGGAGCACGCGCTGCTCGACGACAACGGCGACCGGGAGGGCACCCGCGAGCCCGACCCGGTGAGCTCGGACGGGGCGCTGGCGCGGACGCTGTTCATCAGCGCCGGCGCGGGCGCGGGCATCCCCGGCTGGCCGGAAGACCCGGCGTTGCGGGCCCTCTACCAGGAGCGGTTGGAGATTCAGGAGCAGATTGAGGCGCTGCAGGCGACCCGGGGCGGCACCGACGAGGCGGTCTACCAGGCCGAGCTCGAGAAGCTGCTGGTGGCGATCGCCCTGAAGGGCCGCGAGATCCGGGAAGCGGAGGCGGCGGCGGGAGAGCCGCGCTGATGCGCACGAGGGCGGGACGGTCGTGGGCGGGAGTCTGCGCCGTGAAACGGGGCCGCCTCCTGAGCGACTCCCTGGAGGGTTGGTGCGGCGGCGCCGCATGGCGGCGATGGAGCCGCAAGGCGGCGCTTTCCGGGCTGGTGCTGGCCGTGCTGATGACCGGCATGGCGGTCGAGGCCGGCGACGATCCGCCGCCGGTGTCCGGTCCGGCGACCTTCGACGGACGGTTCGTGTTCTCCCGGATCCGCTACGCCGACGGCTACGTCGGGGGCGGGTTCGCCTTCCGGCAGGATCTGCCGTGGGCTCACGACTATCCGCGGGCCGAAGCCAACCTGATGCGGATTCTGGAGTCGATCACGTTCGTCAACCCCTATCTGGGGTCGGACGGCGGGGCGATTCTCAAGCTCGACGATCCGAACCTGTTCAAGTATCCGTTCGCGTACATGTCCGAGCCGGGGTACTGGAGCATCGTCTCCGACGACGAGGCGCGCGGCCTGCGGAACTACCTGCTCAAGGGCGGCTTCCTCATCTTCGACGACTTCCGGGGCGACTGGCACTGGGAGAACCTGGAAACCCAGATGCGGCGGGTGGTGCCCGAGTTGCGGTGGCTGCCCCTCGACGCCAGCCACCCGGTGTACCACTCGTTCTTCGACATCGACTCGCTCGACGAGTACGAGCAGGCCTACCCCGGCTACGACCCGATATTCTTCGGCCTGTTCGAGGACAACGACCCGAACGGCCGGCTGATGGCGGTGGCCAACCACAACAACGACATCGGCGAGAACTGGGAGTACTCGATGACGGGCTGGCTGCCCATCGACCTCTCGAACGAGGCGTTCAAGCTCGGCGTGAACTACATCATGTACGCGTTGACCCACTGAATCGCCGGGCGGCCGCGGGTCCTCGCCGGTTCGGACGGCGCGGCGGCGGACGGTCGGAGACACCGGGAACGAAAGCCTGCAACGGCCCGCCGCGGCCGAGGAGAGTGTCCGCCGTGAACGAATTCGCCGATCAACCGACCGACCTCGCAGATCCCGACGACATCGCCCTGGCCGACCGCATGAAGGCGGGACGCGAGCAGATCCTGACCGAGATCCGCAAGAAGATCATCGGCCAGCAGCAGGTTCTGAACGAGACCCTGCTGACGTTGTTCGTCGGCGGCAACAGCCTCATCATCGGTGTGCCCGGGCTGGCCAAGACCCTGCTCATCCAGACGATGGCGCAGGTCCTCGACCTGAAGTTCTCGCGCATCCAGTTCACCCCCGACCTGATGCCGTCCGACATCACCGGCACCGACATCATCCAGGAGGACGCCGCGACCGGCGGGCGCAAGATGGTGTTCGCACCGGGTCCGGTGTTCACGAACGTGCTCCTCGCCGACGAGATCAACCGGACCCCGCCGAAGACCCAGTCGGCCCTGCTCGAGGCGATGCAGGAGCACCGGGTCACGGTCCAGGGCCGCACCTATACCCTGGAGGAGCCTTTCTTCGTCTTCGCCACCCAGAACCCGATCGAGCTCGAGGGGACCTACCCGCTGCCCGAGGCCCAGCTCGACCGGTTCATGTTCCACATCATCATCGAGCATCCGCCCGAGGAGGAGGAGATCGAGGTGGTCCGCACGACTACCGGGCTCGCCGAGCCCGAGTACAAGCATGCGGTCACCGGCGCCGACCTCGTGGAGTTCCAGAGGCTGGTCCGGAAGGTGCCGGTGTCCGAGCCGGTGATGCGCTACGCGTTGGGTCTGGCGCGGACGAGCCGGGTGAAGGGGGAGGGCGCTCCCGAGTTCAGCAAGTGGATCGCCTACGGGGCCAGCGTGCGCGCCGCGCAGTATCTGACCCTCGGCGGCAAGGCCCGCGCCCTGACCGAGGGCCGCTATCACGTCAGCTTCGAGGACATCCGCGCCCTCGCCCATCCGGTGATGCGGCATCGCGTGCTCCTCAACTTCCACGCCGAGTCGGAAGGCATCACCACCGATCAGATCATCGACCAGTTGATCGAGGTGGTTCCCGTCCCCGTGTCGCAGATGTGACCATGGCCACCGCCGCCCCCCCCGCGTCGCCCGGTGCACGGTTCATCGATCCGAAGGTGCTGGCCCGCGTCGGCAGCCTCGAGCTGGCGGCGCGGTTCGTGGTCGAGGGGTTCATCAACGGCCTCCACAAGGCGCCGTACCTCGGGGTCTCCATCGACTTCGCGGAGCACCGCGGCTACATGCCGGGAGACGACATCCGGCGGGTCGACTGGCGGCTCTACGCCCGGACCGACCGGTTCTACGTCAAGCAGTTCGAGGCCGACACCAACACCAACTTCTCGGTCCTCTTCGACGTCTCGAAGTCGATGAGCTTCGGCAGCCGCGGTCTCACCAAGCTCGACTACGGCCGGTTCCTCGCCGCCTGCCTCAGCTACCTCAGCAGCAAGCAGCGGGACCGCGTCGGCATCGTGACGTTCGACGACGACATCGTCGAGCGGGTGCCGCCGTCCGCCAAGCACTTCGAGGTGGCCCTGCACACCCTCGACCGGATGGTCGCGGGCCGGCCGGGCGCGCTGGGGCCGCCGCTCTACAAGGCGACGGAGTTCTTCAAGCGGCGCAGCATCCTCGCCATCATCTCCGACTTCTACGAGGAGCCCGACAAGGTGCTCGAGGCGGTCAAGCCGCTCCGCTTCGCCGGCAACGACGTGATCCTGTTCCACGTCCTCGACCCGGCGGAGGTCGACTTTCCCTACGACGACTCGACCAGCTTTCAGGATCTCGAGACCGGCCGGAAGGTCCCGGTGGTGCCGGACAAGCTGCGGGATCAGTATCGCCAGCTCGTGCTGGATCACATCGAGGCGATCACCCAGCTCTGCAGCCAGAACCGGATCGACTACCACTTCATGAACACGAAGGTTCCGCTCGACCACGCGCTGTTCCGGTACCTGGCGATGCGGCACAAGCTCACGAAGGTGCGCTGATGGCTTTTCTGACTCCCCTGTTCCTCGCCGCCCTCGCCGTGCTCGGGGCTCCGCTGCTGCTGCACATGATCCAGCGCCAGCGGACCGAGGTCGTCGAGTTCCCGTCGCTGATGTTCGTGCGCAAGATTCCGTTTCATTCGCTGCGGCGGCAGCGCATTCGGCACTGGGTGCTGCTGCTGCTGCGGTGTGCGGCCGTCGCCCTGCTGATCGCGGCCTTCGCGCGGCCGTTTCTCCGGTCGACCGCCCTCGCGGTGGCCGGCGGCGGGCGCGAGGTCGTCATCCTCCTCGATCGATCCTGGAGCATGGCCTACGGCGACCGGTGGGACCGCGCGCGCGCCGCCGCCCGCGGCGTCGTGCGGGACCTGGGGCCGGACGATCGGGCCACCGTCGTCCTGTTCGACAGCGGCGCGCAGTCCGGGACCCGTTCGACCAACGACCGCGCCAGCCTGCTGGCGGCCATCGACGGCGCCGGCGTCGGCGCGGGCACGACCCGCTTCGGCCCGGCCCTGCAGCTCGCCCAGGGCATTCTGGAAGATTCCGACCAGCCGCGGCTCGAGGTCGTCTTCATCAGCGACCTGCAGCAGGCGGGGATCGACAGCGCCGCGAACACGTTGCTGCCTCCCGGAACCGTGCTGACCCCGGTGGCGGTGGCCACCGAGGCGGAGACGCCGAACGTCAGCGTGGTCGGGGTGTCGGTGCAGCGCGACACGTTCGCCGGCGCGGAACGCGCCACGGTGACGGCGCGGCTCGCCAACCGCGGGTCCCAGCCGGTCGAGCAGATGCGCGTGGCCCTGGAGCTGAACGACTACGAGCTCGAGGCGCTCGCGGCCGCGGCCGAGGCGGAGAGCGTGGCCAGCATCACCTTCGCCCCGTTCACCCTCGAGGACACCGCCATGCCGGTCTCGGTTCGCGCCCAGGCCGATGCCCTGCCCCACGACGACGTCTTCCACTTCCTCGTCTCGCCCGGAGACGTCGTGTCGGTGCTCGTCGTCGGCAGTCCCGGCGCCCCGGAGGCGAGCCTGTACCTGGAGCGGGCGCTGGCCATCGGGGAGAGCCCGTCGTTCGCCCCGGTGGTGCGGTCCGTGGACGAGCTGACGGTCGAGGACGTCGAGGCGGCGTCGGTGGTGGTGCTCAACGACGCGGCGCTGCCGTCGGGTCCGCTCGGGACCGCGATCACCGAGTTCGTGCGGGACGGCGGCGGGCTCTGGATCGTGCTCGGGGAGCGGGTGCGGTGGCCGGGCGGCAACTTCGAGGTGCTGCCGGGGACGATCGACGAGCCCGCCGATCGGGACGGGCGCGGCGGCGTGCTGGGGTTCGTCGACTACAGCCATCCCGTGTTCGAGCTGTTCGGCACCCCCCGCAGCGGCGATCTCACCACTCCCCGGTTCTTTCGCTACCGGCCGATCGACCTGCAGGCGGATGCGACGGTGCTGGCGCGGTACGACAACGGAGACGTCGCCCTCGCCGAGCGCCGGATCGGCGCCGGCCGGGTGCTGGTGTGGACGTCGACCCTCGACAGCTTCTGGAACGACGTCGCGCTCAAGCCGATCTACCTGCCCCTCGTCCACAAGACCGTGGAGTACCTCGCCGCCTACCGCCCGCCCACGTCGTATCTGACAGCGGGGCAGGTGCTCGACCTCGGCCAGTATCCGGGCGCGGACGGGATCGACCTCGCCGGCGGCAATCTGGTGGTGCGGGACCCGTCCGACGACCGCGTGCCGGTCGGCTCCGGGGGGCGCGACGGCCGGTCGGGGTTCATCGACCTCGTCGAGCCGGGCTTCTACGAGATTCGCGACGTCGACGCGGCGGACAGCTCGGTGGTCCGGGTGGCGGTCAACGTCGACCTGGCGGAATCGAACCTCGCCCGGGCCGACCCGCAGGAGCTGGTGGCGGCGGTCACCGGCCGCGCCGGCGGCGACCGGTCGGTGGCCGCGCAGCGCGAGCTGCCGCCGGAGGACCTGGAGCGCCGCCAGACCCTGTGGTGGTACCTGATGATCGGGGCGCTGGGATTCCTCGCCGCCGAGACCGTCGTCTCGAACCGCCTGTCGCGCAGGGCGCTCGATCCGGACGCATGACCTGTACGCGGCCGCGCACCGTTTCGTGGGTGCTTGCGCCGGTTTCTGCGGCGTGGGCTCAGATCCGCGCTGACAGATCCTGATTCTCGATCGGCAGATCCCGCACTCGGATACCTGTCGCGGCGAAGATGGCGTTCGTGACGGCCGGCGCCACCGGCGGCACGCCCGGCTCGCCGAGTCCCCCCGGACGCGCGCCGGAGCGGATGAACTCCACCTCGACGTCCGGGGCGTCCGCCATGCGGATCATCCGGTGGTCGCTGAAGTTGCTCTCGACGACGCGGCCTCCGGCGATGGAGATCTCGCCGACCATTGCGGCGGAGAGGCCGAAGATGACGCCGCCCTCGATCTGCGCAGCGGCGCTGTCGGGGTTGACGACGTCGCCGCAGTCGACGGCCGCGTGGACGTTGCGGACGCGGACCCTCCCCTCGGGCGACACCGCCACGTGCGCGACCTGGGCGACGATGGAGCCGAAGCTCTCGGCGATGGCGATGCCCCGGCCCTCGCGCTCGGGCAGGGGGCTGCCCCAGTGGGCCATCCCGGCCGCCCGGTCGAGGGCGCCGCGGAACCGGGGGTGCCCGTCCATCAGGTTGCGCCGGAACTGGTAGGGGTCCCTGCCGGCGGCGTGGGCCAACTCGTCGATGAACGACTCCTTGAAAAAGCCGTGCTGCGAGTTCAGCACCGACCGCCACGCGCCCTCGCGGATGTGGTGCGAAGCACGCCTGCCGTCGAACCGCTGGTCGGGGATGGAGTACGGCATGAACAGCGACTCGCCGTCGCCGCCCCCGGCGTAGTGGGCGGCCACGGCGAGGGGACGGCCGTCGGGGTCGAGCGCGCCCGCGTAACGGCACATCGCGGCGGGCCGATAGTAGTCGTGCTGGATGTCGTTCTCGCGGCTCCAGACCAGCTTGACCGGCGTCGGCGACATCGCCCTCGCGATGCGCACCCCGAGGTCGACGTAGTCGAAGCAGAACGGGAGCCGGCGGCCGTAGCCTCCGCCAAGCATCAGGTTGGTGAGCTGGACCTGATCGGCGTCGAAGTCGAGGGCGCTCGCGGCGATGGATCGGGCGTTCAGCGGGTCCTGGGTGCCCGCCCACACCTCGGCGCGGTCCCCCTCGACGCGCGCCGTGCACGCCATCGGCTCCATCGTGGCGTGGGCGAGGAACGGCACGCGGTAGTCGGCGGTGACCACCCTCGCCGCCTCCGCCGGCATCTCCGGGGCGTCGCCGAGCGCCTCGTCGAACGCCGCGAAGATCGTCGCGCTGGAGACGCCGCCGTGGCCGGCGTCGTCGTAGGCGGGGCGGAGCGCGGCCAGCCCCTTGCGGGCGCGCCAGTAGCTGTCGGCGACGACCGCGACCGCGTTCTCCAGCTCCACGACCTCCTGCACGCCGGGCATCGCTTTCGCCGGCGCCGGGTCCACCGACACCAGCCTGCCGCCCTCGACCGGCGCGATGTCGACGGCCGCGTAGAGCATGCCGGGCAGCGTGAAGTCGATGCCGTAGCGGACGCTTCCGTCGACCTTCGGGGGGATGTCGAAGCGCGGCCTGGCGGTGCGCCGGATGACGTAGGTGTCCGGATCCTTGAGGGGAGGATTCGCCGGAGCGGGGACCGCCGCCGCAGCCTTCGCCAGCTCGCCGAAGCTCGCGCTCTGGCGGGACCAGGCGTGGGTGATGCGGGACCGCGCCGCCGCGCACTCGTGGGCGGGGACGCCGAAGCGCTCCGCCGCCGCCGCGAGCAGCATCTCCCTCGCCGCCGCGCCGGCCACGCGCATGCCGTAGCCGGTGCCGCGAACCGCGAGCGAGCCGCCGGTCGCCTGGGTGCCGAACCAGCGGGCCAGGCGGTAGGCGCCGTAGTCGAGCGCGCGCCCGAGCGGGGCGGGCATCGAATCGCCGGTGAACGCGCGCAGCATGTAGGCGTTGGCGTAGGCGTCGAGGGCCGGCGCTTCCTGGATTCGCACCCGGTCCCACTCGGCCTCCATCTCCTCGGCCGCCATCATCGCGAGCCCGGTCTGCGATCCCTGCCCCATCTCGCAGTGCGGCACCAGAATGGTGACGAAGTCGTCGGGGGTGACCGTGATCCACGTGGTCAGCTCGCCCTTGTCGGCCGCGTCGGCCGAGACGATCCCGTGGCGGCCCGGCGCGAACGCGACCCCGGCGACGCCGAGGACGAATCCGCCCCCGACGAGGCTCCCGGCGCCGATGAAGGCGCGCCGCGTCCACCTACCCATGACGCTCCTCCTGCTTCCCGCCGCCGGCGATGGCGTGAATCGCACGCCGCACCCGGACGAACGTGCCGCAGCGGCAGATGTTGGTGACGGCGGCGTCGATATGCTCGTCGCTCGGATCGGGCCGCTGCGCGAGGAGGGCCGAGACGGCCATGATCATGCCGGACTGGCAGTACCCGCACTGCGGCACCTGGTGATCGATCCAGGCCTGCTGCACCGCGTGCAGCGCGCCGTCGGGGGCCAGGCCCTCGATCGTCGTGATCGGCGTTCCCTCGGCCGCCGAGACCGGCAGGGTGCACGTCCGGACGGCCCGGCCGTCGAGGTGCACGGTGCAGGCTCCGCAGGCCGCGATGCCGCACCCGAACTTCGTGCCCGTCAACCCGAGCGTATCCCGCAGAACCCACAGCAGCGGCGTGTCCGGCTCGACGTCCACCGTGCGGGTCTCACCGTTCACCGTGAGCGCGATTGCCATCACGACCTCCCGTCGGACGATGCCATCAGGCCATCGTAACGCCTATTCCTCCCGCAGCACCCTCGCGGCGGGTCCGTCGAGATACCCGGTCGGCGTCCCGCCTCCGGCCGCCTGCCAGCGCTCGATCGCCGTCCGCGTGCGGGGCCCGAACAACCCGTCCGCGGGGCCGGGGTCGAAGCCCCGCGCCTGCAGCCCCCGCTGAATCAGCCGCCGCGCCTCCCGGTCCAACCCCAGCGCCCCCTCGGCCGCCTGCCCGCGCAGCACCGCCGCCTGATTCTCCGCCAACGCCCGGAAGGCGCCGTTCGGATAGCGCTCCAGATAGGCCTCGAAGTCCGCCGGATCCGCGCTGTCCACGATCGACCGCCAGTACGCGCGCTCCCCCGGCGTCCGCACCGGGGTCTGTTCCGCCGACGGACGGCGCGCGTCCCCGGCCGCCACGTCCCCGACGAGGGGGACGTCGTTCGCTGCCGCTACCGCTTCCCGCCGCGTGAACGAGAACCAGCCCGTGACGGCGTCGACGATCCCGCCGGCCACCAGCTCGGATCCGTGACGGCTGAGATGCATCCCGTCGGCGGCGTGAACGACCCGAAGCCTGCCGTCCACCTCGGTGCGTCCGAGGGGGTTCCCGGCCGCGTCCGCGGTCATCGCGAAGGTGTCGACGAAGTACGCCCCGGCCCGCGCGCACGCGGCTCTCGTGACCGCGTTGATACGGGCCATCTTGCTCTGGTGGAAGTCGTTCCTCATCGCCGGCATGCCCAGAATCACCACCGGCACCCCGGCGTCCGAAAAGACGTCCACGAACGCCTCCAGCCGGGCGCCGTAGACCGCGTCCCATTCGTCCGTGAAGAAGGGGGCGACGGCCCGGCCGGTATCTCGATCCGTCAGCCCCTGGCCATCGTTTCCGCCGAACTGCCCGATTACGAGATCCGGCTCGAACGACGTCTTCAGCGCCCGCGCGTTCGCGTGCCAGTCGAAGTAGTCGGGGCGCGCCAGGCCCGTGGAGTGACGCCCCTGCCGCAGCACCTCCACGCCCCGAAAGACCTCGAATCGCCGCTCCAACGCGCGCCCGAGGTCGGTCTGGATCGAGGAAGCACCTGCGATCATCACCCGCCGCGGCGGGGGGACGGCGAGCCCGGGTTCGACCGGGGCTGCCGCCGCCGCGGCCGGGGGAGGAGGCGGGGACTGGCGGCCGCCCACCGTGAACGGCGCTTCGTAGAACGCGCGCTTGTGCAGGTGCAGCACCGCCCGCAGATTCGCCAGCCCGGTCACCTCGCCGATTCCGGCGAGCGTTCTCGCGGCTTCGACCTGCCACCGCGTCCCTTCGCCGAGCACGAGATTGCGTTCAGCGTCGGCGTGAAGCTCGCGGCCGACGTGTGCGCCCAGGCCAAGCGCCAGACTCCAGCAGAGCGCCAGCATGGTCCAGGGCGAATGCGACGTTCCGCGGCGGGGGGAGGCGGAAGGAGGTGTTCGCGGCATGAGTTCGGCTCTCCCGAACACGGCGCCGCAGCCCGCTCGGCCTGGCCGCGGCGAACGGCGCCCGAGTCGCATTGTAGCAGACGGTCGCCCTGGCGGACGCCGGGCATCCAGCGTTTCCGCGCCGCCCGCCGGCGGCCCTCCTTGCAGCCCGCGGTGGAATCTCGCGTGCACCCGCGAGCGGCAGCCTGACAAGGCGTTGAGGTGGCGCATATTGGCCTATTGCCACCACGGACTGAACGCAGTCCGACGAACAACGGATTCAGGCGGGATGCATCGCCGCTCGAATGCGCCGGGACTTCGTCACGGGCTGCTCGACCGGTGTCGCGAAACCGTCGGATCAGAACCGGAAATAGGTGTTCGGCAGTACGCCGGGGGGACGTACCGCCAGCAGGAGGAAGAACATCGCCAGCCAGAAGACCCAGCGCAGCCCCAGCGGCAGTGCCTCGCTCCCGCGAACGAAGCGGGCGCGAACGGCGTCGCCGACGAAATTGAGACAGAAGCCGGCCAATGTCAACGGCAGCAGGAGCAGCGAGAAACCCGTACCCCGCAGACCCGGCGTGCACATCCGGGCGAGGAACGTCCTGGCCACCGCCAGATCGGAGCACACGAAGAACACCCGTGACGAGCTCGCCACGAGCAGGGTCCACGACCAGCCCCGCAGCCACTCCGTCGCGGTCAACCGCCGCTTCACGTCTTCACCCCGCGCCCGGCGCACGTCGAGCCTGAACTTGTGCAATACGAGCGCGGCGCCGTGGAGCGCGCCCCACACGACGTAGCCCCAGGTCGCGCCGTGCCAGAGCCCGCAGAAGACCATGGTCGCAAACAGGTTGAACAGGGCGCGGCGCTGCCGGCAACGCGACCCCCCGAGGGAGTAGTAGATGAAGTCTCTCAACCACCGGCTGAAGGTCATGTGCCAGCGCCGCCAATAGTCTCCGACGCTGGCGGCCGAATACGGGTTGTTGAAGTTGTCGGGGATCTCGAAGCCGAACAGGAGTGCGCAGCCGCGCATCAGGTCCACGTAGCCGGAAAAGTCGCAGTAGATCTGCACCGTGTACCCGAACATCGCCATCCACAGCGCAGCCGCGGTGTAGTTCTCCGGCACCTGGAAGATATCGCTGACACCGAGATCGAACAGGAGCGAAGCGAGCACCATCCTCTTGAACAGACCGGACAGGATGAGCGAGATGGCGAGCGGCAACTTCTCGATGCGGGCCGGCGCCGGCTTCTCGATTTGCGGCAACAGGTCTCGTCCCCGGCAGATCGGACCGATCAGCAACTGGGGAAAGAACGCCGCGAACAACGCGAAGTCGACCAGGCTCTTCGCCTTCGGGCCCGACTCGCGGTGCACTTCGATCAGGTAGGCGATGGTCTGGAACGTGTAGAACGAGATGCCGATCGGCAGGACGACCTGCGGGATCGGCAGGTTGGCGCCGAGCCCCACGGCGAAGAACGCATCGTTCAAGGTCTCGGCGAAGAAACCGGAGTACTTGAACCACGCCAGCGCAACGAGGTTGGCCGCCACCCCGAAGGCAAGCCACCGGCTCCGCGGAAGCCCAGCCCGCCGGTCGATGACACCGGCGACCAGGTGGTTGCCGGCGATGGAGAGCGCCAACAGCCCCACGAAATCCCACCGGTAGCTGCCGTAGACCCAGGCGCTCGCGGCGATCAGCAACAGCTTCTGCGCCGGGCGCGACCGCTCGAGTGCCCAGAAGGCGGTCAACGTCACGAGCAGGAACAAGAGGAACTCGGCGGACTCAAAGGGCATCGAACGGCCAAGCGGTGAGACCCGGACGCGCCATCGTCCCGGTATCGTCGGCCAGCCGCGGGCAAAGAACACGGCCTCGATCCGGTCGACGGCTTCCCACCTGCCAGTGTACGGCCAACCACACCCTCGCGCGGACCATGACGCGGCCTCGCACTGCCGAGGGGGCGTCGCGAACCACCGTTTCGCCGGTGTTTCGGGAGATTTGCGATTCGACTGTGGACGCCGGTGTCTTTGGGAGTAACATGAGCAATCAGTGCGTCCGTAGATGGAGAGGGCAACCATGCTGAGCAGCTTCTGGTCATCCGGCGCCCCCGACGATCTGGTCGGCGTAATTCGCCGCGTGCGGAACCGGTGGAGGGTGCGCATCGCCCTGCGCGGTCTCGCGATCGTGCTGGCGGCCGGTCTCGCCGCGTTTCTCGTCTCGTCGTACGGTCTCGAGTTCTTCCGATTCTCTGCCGGGTCCGTCATCGCGTTTCGGGCCCTGACCTGGTTGACGCTGGCCGGGCTGGGGTTCCGGTACCTGTTCCGGCCGCTGGCCCGGTCGGTGTCGGACGAGCGGGTGGCGTTGTATCTCGAGGAGCACGAGCCGACGCTCGACGCCACCGTGCTGAGCGCGCTGGAGGAAACCAAGCGCGGAGCCCGGACCGATAGCCCCGACTATTCTCCGGCTCTCGTCGACCGGCTCGTGCGCTCGGCCGTGGAACGATGCCAGGACCTCGATCTGGGTTCGGCGGTCGAGCGGGAGAAGATCCGGCGGTCGTCGAGTTATCTTGCGCTCGTTTCCGCCGCAGCCCTCCTCACCTTCATTCTGGCCCCCTCGTACCTGCAGCACGGTGCGGCGGCGCTGATGGTCCCCGCCGGGAGCCTCGATGAGGCCAGCCCCTACAGCATCGTGGTGCAGCCGGGCGACGTCACGATCGCGCGCGGGGCGGATCTCACGGCGACGGCCGAGCTCCTCGGGTTCGAGACCAACGACGTCAACCTGTTCATGCGGAGCAGCCCCGACGCGCCCTGGGAGCCCGTCCCGATGATTCCGCAGGGCGCCCTCGACGGAGAACCGCCGCAGCTCGGCGCGTTCGAGACGGTCCTGTTCGACATCCGGGAGGAAACGGACTACTACATCGATGCCACCGGCGTGCGTTCGGAGACGTTCACCGTCGACGTCATCGACCTGCCGTACGTCGATCACCTGGAGCTCGAGTTCCACTTCCCCGCCTATACCGGGCTTGAGCCGCGTCTGATTCAGGACGGCGGGGACATCGCCGTCCTGCGGGGAACCGAGGTGCACGTGCGGGTGTTTCCGACCATGAGCACCCCCGCCGGCCGGCTGGTGTTCGACGAGACATCCGACGCCGCCCTGAGCCGTCGCGACGATGGGGTCCTGACGGCCACCTTCCCGATCGAAGAGGACGGCTTCTACCAGGTCGAGCTCGAAGGTCCGAGCGGCGAGCGGGTGGAGGCGTCCCCGCGGTACACCATCGACGTGCTCACCGATCAGGCGCCGTCGGTCATGTTCGTCAAGCCGGGGCGCGATACGACCGCCAACGCCATCGAAGAGGTGTTCCTGGAAGCCCGCGCCGACGACGACTTCGGGGTCCGGTCGCTCAGCCTGACCTACTCGGTGAACGGCGGCCCGGAGGAAACGGTCGAGCTGTTCGACTCCGAAGAGGGCGGGCTGCGGGAGATCTCCGCCGGATACACCCTGTTCCTCGAAGAGTTCGAGCTCGAGCCGGGTGACTTCATCTCGTACTACGGCAGTGCCGGAGACAACCAGGGAGGCACCGCCCGGGTCGTCAAGAGCGATCTGTACTTCGTGCAGATCCGGGCGTTCCGGCGCGACTTCCGCGCGGCCCAGTCGCAGGGCGGCGGTGGCGGCGGCGGCGGTGGTGGCGGCGACGCCCGCGCCCTGTCCGAGGCCCAGCGTCAGGTGATCTCGGCGACCTTCAACGTCATCCGTGACCGGGACACCTTGGACGACGAGGAGTTCCGCGAGAACCTCGTCTTCCTGACGTTGGCCCAGGGACGGCTGCGCGAGCAGGTGGAGACCCTGGTGCGGCGGATGAACAGCCGCGTCATGCCCGCCGACCCGGCTTTTCGCTCGATTCTCGCGGTCCTGCCGAGGGCCGCGGAAGAGATGCGGGCGGCCGAGAGTGCGCTCCAGGAGCAGGACGTCGATGCGGCGCTGCCGGCCGAGCAGCGCGCCCTGCAGCAGTTGCAGCGGGCCGAAGAGGCCTATGACGAGGTTCGCGTCCAGCAGGGCGGCGGTGGCGGCGGTGGTGGCGGTGGCGGGCAGAACGCGGCCGAGGATCTGGCCGATCTGTTCGAGCTCGAGCTCGACAAGCTGCAGAACCAGTACGAGACGGTGCAGCGCGGAGAGCAGCAGGCCGCCGACAACGAGGTCGATGCGTTGATGGAGCGGCTCCGGGAGCTGGCGCGCCGGCAGGAGCAGGAAGCGGAGCGGCAGCGCCGGCGGGCGCGGGGCGGCCAGACCGCGCGGGCCGGCGGGGGCGCGTCGCAACGCGTGCTCGCCGAAGAGGCGGAGGAGGCGGCCCGGCGGCTCGAGCGGCTGGCGCGCGAGCAGCAGTCGCCCCAGATGATGCAGGCCGCCCGGCGTCTGCAGGAGGCGGCCGACGCGATGCGTCAGGCGGCGGCGAACGCCGACAACGAGGGGTTCGCGGAGGCCGCGGCCGCCCTCGACCGCCTGCGCGAGGTGCAGCGCCAGTTGCAGGGGCAGCAGAGCGAGCGTCTCGCCCGGGACATCGAGGACTTTCGGCGGCGGGCGGAGGAGCTGTCCGCGGAAGAGGCGGAGGTCGGCGAACAGGTGTCCGGTCTCGGTGACGTCGCCGACCAGGAGCGTGTCGACCGCATCGCCCGCCTGACCGAACGCAAGAACGAGATGGAATCGCAGGTGGCCGACCTCGAGCGCGACATCGACTCGACCTCGGCCGAGTTCCGCCGGGAGGAGCGCGGGGCGTCCACGGAGCTCCAGGAGGCCGCCAACGGCATTCGCGAGAGCAAGCTCAAGGAGAAGATTCGCTATTCGCGCGGTCTCATCCGCGCCCGGTCGCCGGCGTACGCCGAGCAGTTCGAGGCGGAGATCGGCAACGATATCCGCGATCTCGAGCAGCAGCTCGCCGAGGCGGGCGAGGCGGTCGGCAGCGCCGGGGGGACCGGGCTCGAGCAGGCCCTCGACCAGACGCGGGACCTCATGCGGGGGCTCGAGTCGCTCGAGCAGCGGATACGCCAGGGTCAGGCCCGCGCCGACCGCGAGTCGGGCGAGCCGGGTCAGGAGGGCCAGCCCGGGCAGGAGGGCGAGCCGGGTCAGGAAGGCCAGCCCGGGCAGTCCGGCCAGCCGGGACAGGCGGGTCAGGACGGGCAGGGGCAGAACGCGCAGTCGGGCGGCCAGGCGGGCGGCGCGGTCGCGGACGGCGCCGGCGGCAACCGTTTCGGGAGCCCGTTCGGCTTTGGCGGACCCGGCGATGCCCGGCCCGGCGACCGGGCGTTCGATCCCCGGGACGTGCGGCAGTGGCAGCGCGAGTTCCGCGAGCGCGGCGCCGATGCGCAGGAGCTGCAGCGGCTGCTGCGGGCCGAGAACTTCGGGGAAGTGGGTGACCTCGCCGAGATCATCCAGGCGATGCGCAATCTCGACGATCCCCGGGTGTACGAGAGCGCCGAGGCGATCGCGAGCATGCAGTCGTTCGTCATCGAGGAGCTGAAGCGCTTCGAGTATCGCCTGCGCCGCGAAGTCGACGGCGACCGCGAGGACCTGTTCCTGGCCAGCAGCGACGAGGTTCCGGACGGGTTCCGCGATCTGATCGAAGAGTACTTCAGGGCGCTGGCCGAGGAGTAGACCCTGCGGTGAGGCGGATTGCTGCGGCCGTCATCGCGGCGGTGCTGCTCGGCGGATCGACCGTCGCCGTCGCGCAGTGGGGCTGGAGGCGCATGCCCCCGCGCTATCCGTCTGCCGAGCCGACCCACCGGCTGTTCACGTTCGCGCGTGGGCTGTATCAGAGCACCCACCGCGAGCGGGGGGGCCAGGGCTGGCATACCGACTATCCCGACGCCGACATCAACTTCACGATCCGGCTCTCGGAGCTGACCCACGCGCCGGTGGGGGTCGACCGGCGGAACGATCCGGACCACATCGTGGTCCGGCTGAGCGATCCCGCGCTGTTCGACTATCCGTTTCTGTTCATGTCGGACGTCGGCACCCTCTGGCTCGATGCCGCCGAGGCGGAGGGGCTCGGCGCCTACCTGCGGAAGGGCGGCTTCCTGTGGGTCGATGACTTCTGGGGGCCGTACGCCTGGGAGCAGTGGGCGGCCGAGATCGGCAAGGTCCTGCCGCCCGGTCAGTACCCCATCGTCGACATTCCGATCTCCGATCCGATTCACCACGGGATGTTCGACATCGACGAGGTGCCGCAGGTGCCGTCGATTCAGCACTTCCGGCGGGTCGGGGGGATGACCACCTCGGAGCGCGGCTCGCTGAGCGACGAGGTGCACGTTCGGGGCATCTACGACGAGCACGGCCGGTTGATGGTGTTGATGACCCACAACACCGACATCGCCGACGGCTGGGAGCGGGAAGGGGAGGACTACGAGTTCTTCTACCGGTTCTCGGTCACGTCGTACGCCGTCGGCATCAACTTCCTGCTGCACGCGATGACCCATTGACAGTCCGGCCGCTCGTGGACCGTCGCGCCGCCTGCCGCGATCCACCCTCTTTGACGGTGAGCCGATTCCGTGACCATCACCCAACCACGTCTCGAAACGGTCGAGCAGCATCCGGATCGCACGGCCGACGCCGCGGTGATCTGGCTGCACGGACTCGGCGCCGACGGGCACGACTTCGCCGCGCTGCCGCCGCAGTTGGGCATCCCGTCCGGCGCGGCGATCCGCTACGTCTTCCCCCACGCGCCGGAGATTCCCGTCACCCTGAACATGGGCATGCGCATGCGGGCCTGGTACGATATCGTCAGCCTCGATTCACGCGGGCACGACGAGGCCGGCATCCGGCGGTCCGCCGCGACCATCGAGGAGCTGATCGCCCGCGAGATCGAACGGGGCGTCCCCGCGTCGCGCATCGTGCTCGCCGGCTTCTCGCAGGGGGCGGCGATGGCGCTCTTCACGGGGCTGCGGTATCCCGATGCTCTGGGCGGCATCATCGCGTTGTCGGGCTATCTGCCCCTGGCCGACGCGCTGGCGGACGAGGCGGCGCCGGCGAACCGGCAGCTCGAGGTCTTCCAGGCGCACGGTCGGCACGACGAGGTCGTGCCCCACGCCCTGGGACACGGGAGCGCCGAACTCCTTCGCGCGGCGGGGTACGCCGTCGACTGGCGCGAGTACGCGATGGCCCACCAGGTGTGTCTCGAAGAGGTGCAGGATATGGGGCGCTGGCTCACCGGGCGACTGCACCGGGAGGGGGCAAGCTGATGGCGCGGGGCACGTGCCGCCATGTTCGCGGCGCAGGGGCCGGGATGGTCGCCGCCGTCCTCGCGGTGCTGTGCGTACCGGCAGTGCAGGGACAGGGAGGGCACGTGGCGCCGCCGGAAACCGAACGCGACGACGTGGTCGAGACGCTGCACGGCGTCCGGATCCAGGATCCGTACCGCTGGCTCGAAGATCAGACCGCGCCGGAGACCCGCACCTGGATCGCGGCGCAGAACGCCTACGCGGATTCGCTGCTCGAGCCCCTGCCGGGGCGCGGCGCGCTGAGAGAGCTCGCCGCCCGGGTGCTGGAGGTGGACGCCGTCGGCCTGCCGAACGAGCGCGGGGGACGCTACTTCTACAGCCGGCGGCAGGCCGACCAGGACCTGTCGGTGCTGTACGTGCGCGACGGCCTCGACGGGGCCGAGCGGGTGCTCGTCGACCCGCATCCGATGAGCCCCGACCACACCACCAGCGTCGGCTACGTCGACGTGTCGCAGGACGGCCGCCTCGCGGTCTACGCGGTGCGGGAGGGCGGCGTCGACGAGGTGGCGATCCGGCTGCGGAACGTCGACACCGGCGAGGATCTCGACGACGCGCTGCCGGCCGGCCGGTACGGCCAGGTGAACCTGACGCCGGACGGCGCCGGCTTCTACTACGAGCGCTACGGCGACGTGACCCCGCGGGTCATGTTCCACGCGCTGGGCACCGACCCGGGCGGGGACGTCCAGCTCTTCGGCGACGGTTACGAGCGGTACCAGATTCCGGTGTCCGTGCTCTCCGACGACGGACGGTGGCTGCTCGTGCACGTGATCGAGGGGTCGTCCGGCCCCACCGCGATCCATCTGAAGGACCTCGCCTCCGATGCGCCGTTCCGGACCGTCATCGCGGACGGCGTCAGCGAGTCGTGGGCCGAGTTCGCCGGCGACCGGATCGTGATCACGACGAATCTGGATGCGCCGAACAAGCGGGTGGTCCTGGTGGATCCGGAGAACCCCGCGGTGGAGCACTGGCGCGAGATCATTCCCGAGCGTCCGGACGTCGTCATCGAGGACGCCCGCGGGCTGGGCGGCCGGCTGGCCGTGTCCTACATGCAGGACGTGCAGCCGCGGGTCGCGATCCACGAGCTGTCGGGGGCGCACGTGCGCGACATCGCGTTCGACACGCTCGGCTCGGTGGGCGGCGGGGCGGGGCGCTGGACGAGCGACGAGGCGTTCTTCACCTTCCAGTCCTACCATCGGCCGAGCACCATCTACCGGTACGACCTCGACACCGGCGAGGGAACGGTGTGGGCCGAGGTGGAGGTGCCCATCGACACCGGCGCCTACGAGGTCACCCAGTCGTGGTTCACGTCGAAGGACGGCACGCGGGTGCCGATGTTCATCACCCATCGCGCCGGGGTGGTCCTCGACGGCGCCAACCCCACGCTGCTGGCCGGCTACGGGGGGTTCAACATCAGCCTGACGCCGGCGTTCTCGTCGCTGGCCGCGGTGTGGCTCGAGAGCGGCGGGGTGTTCGCCGAGGCGAACCTCCGGGGCGGCGGCGAGCTCGGCGAGGAGTGGCATCGCGGCGGGATGCTCGAACGCAAGCAGCACGTGTTCGACGACTTCATCGCGGCGGCCGAGCATCTGATCGCCGAGGGCTACACGAGCCCGGAGCATCTCGCGATTCGCGGCGGCAGCAACGGGGGACTGCTGGTGGGGGCGGTATCGAACCAGCGGCCGGATCTCTTCGGCGCCGTCGTCTGCACCTATCCGCTCCTGGACATGGTGCGGTACCACCAGTTTCTCGTGGCGAGCTTCTGGGTGCCCGAGTACGGGTCGAGCGCCGACCCCGGGCAGTTCGCGTACCTGCATGCCTACTCGCCGTACCACAACGTCGACGCGACCGCCGCGTATCCGGCCACGCTCTACATCACCGGGGACGGCGACACCCGGGTCGCGCCGCTGCACGCGCGGAAGATGGCGGCGCTGATGCAGGCGACCCACGGGGCGGCCACCCCGATCCTGTTGCGGTATCACACCGAGGCGGGGCACTCCGGAGGGCAGCCGGTGTCGCAACGGATCGACGAGACGGTGGACACCATCAGCTTTCTGCTGTGGCAGGTGGGACGGGGGCGGGAATGACCGCCCCGACTGCAGACCCGGACGTGTCGCGGGTCGGGAGGATGACCGTGCGCAGGTTGGTTGCCGTGGGTGGGGTGCTCGCGTGTATCGGTTGCGGGGGCGCGACTGACGAGCCGGGCACCGGCGCCGCCGAGGTCGCGGCCGGGATCGGCGCGGAGACGTTGCTGGCCGGGATCGAGCGGTTGGCGTCGGACGAGTTCGGCGGGCGGTCGCCGGGGTCGGAGGGGGAGACCCTCACCGTCGCCTATCTGACGGAGCAGTTCGCCGCCCTGGGGCTCGAGCCGGGCAACCCCGACGGCACCTGGGTGCAGGACGTCCCGCTCGTCGGCATCACGCCGCTGCCGGGTGATGGACTCGTCGTCGCCGGGGGCGGTGAGACCCGGACCCTGGAGCCGGGCAGCGACTACGTGGCGTCGACGAAGCACGTCGTCGACGCGGTCAGCGTCTCGGACGCGGAGTTCGTCTTCGTCGGCTACGGCGCGCGCGCACCCGAGTACGACTGGGACGACTTCGGGGAGACCGACGTCAGCGGCAAGATCCTGCTCTTCCTGGTCAACGACCCGCCGCTCGAGGACGCCTTCGGCGGGCTCGCGATGACCTACTACGGCCGGTGGACGTACAAGCACGAGGTCGCGGCCGAGCTCGGCGCGGCCGGATCGCTCGTCATCCACGAGACCGGCCCGGCCGGGTATCCCTGGGAGGTGGTCGGCAGCACGCCCTACGCGGAGTCGTTCGACCTCATCGCGGCCGACGACAACCTGAGCCGCGCGACCTTCGAGGGGTGGGTGCAGCGCGCGACGGCCGAGATGCTCTTCGAGCGGGCCGGGCTCGACTTCGAAGCGGCGAAGCGGCAGGCGGCGGACCGCGCGTTCCAGCCGATCCCGCTCGGCGTGACGGGAAGCCTGGAGATCGGGAACGAGCTGCGGACCATCGACTCGCAGAACGTGGTGGCGCGCCTGCCGGGGACCGAGGCGCCCGACGAGGTCGTGATGTACGTGGCGCACTGGGACCATCTGGGGCGGGACGAGAGCCTCGCCGGCGACCAGATCTACAACGGGGCCGCCGACAACGCCACCGGCACCGCGGGGCTGATCGAGATCGCGCGCGCGTTCACCGAGGGGGAGCCGCCGCGCCGGTCGGTGCTGTTCCTCGCCGTGACGGCCGAGGAGCAGGGGCTGCTCGGGTCCCGCTACTACGGCGAGGAGCCGTTGTATCCGGCCGCCCGGACCGTCGCCGCCCTGAACATGGACGTCCTCAACCAGTGGGGGCGCACGCGGGACATGACGATCGTCGGAATGGGGCAGTCCGGGCTCGACGGCGTCGCGGGGGAGATCGCGGTCCGGCTCGGCCGCGTGCTGAACCCGGATCCCGAGCCCGAGAAGGGGTTCTACTACCGCTCGGACCATTTCTCGTTCGCGCGGGTCGGCATTCCTGCGTTCTACGCCGATCCGGGGGTGGACTACCTGGACAAGCCGGCCGGCTACGGCATCGAGAAGCGGAACGAGTACACCGCCAACGACTACCACGCGGTGTCCGACGAGGTGAAGCCGGACTGGGACCTGTCCGGGGCGCTCGAGGACCTGACGTTCATGTACCACATGGGGGCGCGGCTCGCCGCGACCGACGAGTGGCCCGCCTGGAGCGCGACCAGCGAGTTCCGGGCGATTCGCGAGGAGCAGCGTCCGGCCGAGTAGCCGGGCACCGTTCGATCGGCTGGTCGCGGGTCGCGGGGTGCACGCCCGGCACCCGCGGGCATCCGCAAGCCGGCAGCCGGTCACGGGTCGGTCGTCGGGGCGGCGGGCCTCTCGATGCCCGGATTCGATTCCGGGCCGTTTCGGAGCGGACTAGGAGTAGACTGTAGTCCCGTTCGTGCGTTCGGCGAACGTCGTTCGGGGCGCGAATCGGTCGTATTGATCGCAGTCGCCTTCGCGAAACGAGGGGGCTTCCAGTTCCGCAGGCGATGACCCGCGGCCTCAATCGAAGGATGCGGACGATGTCGAGAACCTGGGCAGCATGCGTCGTCGGGCTCGGCGTCGCGGTGGCTGGCGCGGGCCACCTGCACGGGTACGCCGCCCCGCCGTCGAACCAGCCTCCGGCCCTCCCCGCGCCCGGCGCGGCGGCGCTGCAGGCGCAACCGTCCGGGGGCGGCGAGGCGCCGGGAGACGCGCCGGTCCGCGCGGTCCTCGACCGCTACTGCGTGACCTGTCACAACGCGCGGTTGCAGACGGCCGGGCTCGCCCTCGATACGATGGACGCCGCTCGCGTGGGCGATCACGCCGCCGCGTGGGAGCAGGTCGTGCGGAAGCTGCGCACGGGGGCGATGCCCCCGGTGGGCCGGCCGCGGCCCGACCCCGCCGCCTACGCCGCCGTCGCCTCGACCCTCGAGACGGCCCTCGACCGCGTTGCCGCCGCCGACCCCGAGCCCGGCCGCACCACCGTCCACCGCCTCAACCGGCGCGAGTACGCCAACGCGGTGCGCGACCTCCTCGCGCTCGAGGTCGACGGGGCGGCGCTGCTGCCGGCCGACAACGCGGACCTCGGGTTCGACAACATGGCGGACATCCTCTCGGTGTCCCCGGCCCTGCTCGACCGCTACATCTTCGCGGCCCGGAAGATCAGCCGGCTCGCCGTCGGCGACACCGGCATCGAGCCGACCACCGAGACCTACGCCCTCCCCTCGATGCGGTTCCAGGACCGCCGCATGAGCGAGGACCTGCCGTTCGGGTCGCGCGGGGGCATCGCGATCCGCCACAACTTCCCCCTCGACGGCGAGTACGACGTCCGCATCCGGCTGCGGCGCCAGCTCTACGACTACGTGCGCGGCCTCCAGAACCGGCAGCAACTCGAGGTGCGCCTGGACGGGGAGCGCGTGGCCGCGTTCGCCATCGGCGGCGCGCCGGGGACCCCGCCCCCGCGGACGTTCGCGGGCGCGGTGCTCGGCGATCGCGCGTGGGAGGAGTACGCCCTGCACGCCGACGAGGACCTCGAGGTCCGGATTGCCGCCCGGGCGGGGCCGCGGGTGCTCGGCGTCTCGTTCGTGCAGGGGCGGTCCGAGCGCGACGGCGTGCTGCAGCCGCGGGCGACGGGGAAGGTCCTCGCCGTCGCCGAGCGCTGGAGCTCGACGTCGGAGGCGCCCGAGGCGGCGGTCGATCAGGTGAGCATCGCCGGTCCGTTCGATGCGACCGGTCCGGGGGAGACGCCGAGCCGGGAGCGGGTCTTCGTGTGCCGGCCCGCGTCCGCGAGCGAGGAGGCGGCGTGCGCGCGGGAGATCCTCTCGACGCTGGCGCGCCGGGCCTGGCGGCGGCCCGTGACGGGCCGGGACCTCGACACCCTGCTGGGCTTCTACGAGGCGGGGCACGGCGCTGGCGGCTTCGAGACCGGCATTCAGCGGAGCCTTGAGAGCATCCTCGTCGACCCCGAGTTCCTGTTCCGCATCGAGCGCGAGCCGGCCGGGGCGGCCCCCGGCAGCATCCATCTCGTCAGCGACCTCGAGCTCGCCTCGCGGCTCTCGTTCTTCCTGTGGAGCAGCATCCCCGACGACGAGCTCCTCGACGCGGCCGCCCGCGGGGCGCTGCGCGATCCGGACGTGCTGCAGGGTCAGGTGCGGCGCATGCTGGCCGACGCCCGCGCCCACGCCCTGGTCGACGGGTTCGCCCTGCAGTGGCTCGCCCTCGGCACGCTGCCGAGCGTCGTCCCCACGCCGGAGTTGTTCCCCGAGTGGGACGACAACCTGCGGGAGTCGTTCCGGCGCGAGACGGAGCTGTTCGTCGCGAGCCAGATCCGCGAGAACCGCAGCGTCCTCGACCTCGTGCAGGCCGACTACACCTTCGTCGACGAGCGGCTCGCCCGCCACTACGGGATACCCGACATCTACGGCAGCCGGTTCCGGCAGGTGACGTTCGGCGACGGCGTGCGGGGCGGCCTGCTCGGCCAGGGGAGTATCCTCACCGTCACCTCGTATCCCACGCGGACCTCGCCGGTGCTCCGCGGCCACTGGCTGCTCGATCACCTGCTCGGCGCACCCCCGCCGCCTCCGCCCCCGGACGTGCCGGACCTGCCGGACCGCGGGGCGGGCGGCCGGCCGGCGTCGGTGCGCGAGCGGCTCGAGCAGCACCGGGAGAACCCCGTCTGCGCCGCCTGCCACGCCCCCATGGACCCGCTGGGCTTCGCCCTCGAGCACTTCGACGCGATCGGCAAGTGGCGGGCCACCGGCGAGGGGGGCGACCCCATCGACGCGTCGGGCGTCTTTCCCGACGGCACCGGGTTCGAGGGGCTGGCCGGGCTCAAGGCGATGCTGGCGACCCGGCACGAGCAGTTCGTGCAGACCGTCGTCGAGAAGCTCGCGACCTACGCCCTCGGCCGGGGGCTCGAGCACTACGACATGCCGGCCGTCCGCCGAATCATGCGCGAGGCGGCAGCCGGCGACTACCGGTGGTCGGACCTCGTGGTCGGTATCGTCGAGAGCACCCCGTTCCAGATGCGGAGATCAGAATCATGATGATCAGCAAGAAGGCCCTTTCCCGCCGTACGGTGCTCCGTGGAGTCGGGGCGACGCTCGCGTTGCCGCTGCTCGACGGCATGGTGCCGGCCCTGACCGCCCTCGGCCGCACCGCGGCCGCCCCGGTGCGGCGGCTGGGCGTCGTCTACGTGCCGAACGGCATCGTCATGGAGCAGTGGACGCCCGTGGCCGAGGGCGCCGGCTTCGAGATCACCCCGATTCTCCGCCCGCTGGCGCGGTTCCGCGACCGCCTGCTCGTCGTGTCGGGGCTCAGCAACAAGGGGCCCGACGACATCCACGAGACCGGCGCCACCAGCTTTCTGACCGGCGTGCCCCCCAAGCGCACGCAGGGCTCGCAGCTCGGGGCCGGCGTCTCGATGGACCAGCTCGTGGCGAGGGAGGCGGGCCGGCACACCCAGCTCGCGTCGCTCGAGCTCGCGCTGGAGTCGGGCGACGACGTGGGCACGTGCGGCGGCGGCTACACCTGCGCCTACACGAACACCATCTCCTGGCGGAGCGCGACGACGCCGCTGCCCATGGAGACCAACCCGCGGACGGTCTTCGAGCGGCTGCTCGGCGACACCGGGGGCACCGACCCCGCGGCGCGGCTCGCGCGCATCGAGCAGAACCGCAGCCTCCTCGATGCGGTGACCGACAAGGTGGCGCACCTGCGCCGCGACCTCGGCCCCCGCGACCGGCACAAGCTCGGCGAGTACCTCGACGCGGTGCGCGACATCGAGCGGCGCATCCAGAAGGCCGAGGCCCAGGTCGACCAGGAGCTGCCCGACATCGCGCCGCCGCTGGGGATTCCCACGTCGTTCGACGAGCACGCGAAGCTGATGTTCGACCTGCAGGTGCTGGCCTGGCAGACCGACCTCACGCGCGTCATCAGCTTCATGATCAGCCGCGAGTACAGCGGCCGCACCTATCCCGAGATCGGGGTGCCGGAGGCCCACCACCCGACGTCGCACCACCAGAACGACCCCGACAAGCTGGACAAGCTGACCCGCATCAACACGTACCACACGACCCTGCTCGCGCACTTCCTGGACCGGCTGCAGGCGACCCCGGACGGCGACGGCACGTTGCTCGACCACGCGACGCTGCTCTACGGCGGCGGCCTCAGCGACGGCAACCGGCATTCGTCCGAGAACCTGCCCATCCTGCTCGCGGGCGGCGGGGCCGGCGCCCTCGACTGCGGGCGCCACGTGCGGTGCCCCGACCCGACCCCGATGTCCAACCTGCACGTGACCCTGATGGACAAGCTGGGCGTGCCGGTCGAGCGCTTCGGGACGAGCGACGGCGAGATCGCCGAGCTCTCGGCCGTCTGACGCCATGGCGCCGTGGGTCGTACCTCGTGTGGGGGGAAATCAGCTCGTAGGGCAGGTTCGCCCGCAGGCACCGCTTTCTGGTCCTCAAGGAGACCGAGGGAGCCCGGACCGCGGCGTCAGGCGGGGAAGACAGAGCGCGCGGGAGGCGAGGCATGCGCACCAGAAGCACGGGCCGAACCGGTGAACGTCGACGCGCGGGAGCGGCTTGCTCCCCGTGGGCGCGCCTGAACGCAGGTGGCGCCCACCCGGCCCGGAACACATCGCCCACCGGCGCTGCCGGCTGCCCGCCCGAATTTCCCGAGCGTCGGCGCCTCCTTGCAGGTAGAGAGCTGAAGGCGGGGTCCTCGGTGGTGATGATGCCCGAAACTCCCGAGCGTCGGCGCCTCCTTGCAGGAAGCGGCGGCATTCGAGGCGGCGCCGTTCAACGGTGCAGACTCCTGCTCGCCGCGTGCCTCGTGGCCGCGGTGTCGTCGACCGCCCTCGCCGAACCGCCCGACCTCCGGCTCCTGAACGCGGTCCGCGACACCGACCGCCCCGCGGTGCGGGCGCTGCTGCACGAAGGGATCGACGTGAACGCGGCGCAGCCCGACGGGGCGACGGCCCTGCACTGGGCCGCCTACCTCGACGACCTCGACACGGCGAGACTGCTGATCGACGCGGGGGCGGCGGTGGATGCCGCGAACGATCTGGGGGCCACGGCGCTCTACCTGGCCTGCGAGAACGGCAATCCCGCGCTGGTCCGGGAGTTGCTGGAGGCGGGCGCCTCGCCCGCCGCGGTGCTCCCCAGCGGCGAGACCGCGCTGATGACCGCCGCCCGCACCGGCAGCGCCGGGGCGGTGACCGCCCTGCTCGCCCACGGCGCCGACGTGCACGCCCGCGAGGCCACGGAAGACCAGACGGCCCTGATGTGGGCGGTGTCGCAGCGCCATGCCGGCGTGGTCGAGGTCCTGCTCGACGCCGGGGCCGACGTGCACGCGCGCTCGCGCGTTCGTCCCGTGGTCGTCGCGCACTCTCCGCGCACCGGCGTGCCCGGCGCCGTCGCCGTGATCGACGAAGGCGGGTTCACGCCCCTGCTGTTCGCGGCGCGCACCGGCGATGTCGCGTCCGCCCGGTTGCTGCTCGCGACCGGCGCCGATCCCGACGACACCGCCCCGGCCGGCACGAGCGCGCTGGTGGTGGCCACGCACAGCGGCCACGGGGCGCTGGCCGCGGTCCTGCTCGACGCCGGGGCCGACGCGAACGCGTTCGGCGCGGGGTATGCGCCGCTGCACGCCGCCGTCCTCCGGGGCGACGCGGCGCTGGTCGAAGCCCTCCTTGCCCACGGCGCGGATCCGCACGTCCGGCTCGAGCGCGGCACGCGCTATGCGCGCCAGGGCAAGCTGTTCTCGCTGGACACGACCTGGGTCGGCGCGACCCCCTTCTTCCTCGCGGCCAAGTTCGGCGAGGGCCGCATCATGCGCCGGCTCGCCGAGAGCGGCGGCGACCCCCACGCGGGCCTCGACGGCGGCGTGACCCCCCTGATGGCCGCCGCCGGCATGCTCACCCGCGGTTTCGGCCGCGCCGGCAAGGACCGCCGGGGCCGCGAGATGGACTCGGCCGAGATGGAGGTCGCCCTCACCCAGGACCCCGACCTCCGCCGCGTCATGGGCAGCGGCATCGAGGCCGTGAAGGTGGCGGTCGAGCTGGGCGCCGACGTCGACGCCGCCGACGCCAACGGCGACACCGCCCTCCACCTCGCCGCGTTCCACGGCTTCGAGTCGGTCGTGCGCTTCCTCGTCAGCCGGGGGGCCAGATTGGACGCGGAGAATTATCGCGGAGAGACGCCGCTCGAGCGGGCGTTGAGCCCGCGCGCGCCCGCGCGCTTGACGCGGAGTCTGACCGACTACTCCGACACGAGTACCGCGGACCTCTTGCTGGCGCTCGGTGCTTCGGAGTAGCTCGCGGCCGTTCAATCGCGGAAAGGAAAGACCAGCCACTGCAGGCCGGTTGCGCGGGACGATCGGGAGACCGTGCGCTTCCGGGATCTTGCGCAGGCGTTTTCCCGGCCGGTGTGCATTTCTTTCCGCTCGCGGGGGCAATCCCGGTCACGGCGTGCAGCGCCCGCGCGGCCCGCACCACGCGACTTCACCGAGGATGCGATCGCCGGCGGCTACCGGCCGCGGTGGGTGGACCGGGTTGTCGCTGCTCAGGAGCCAGTCGCCTTCGGCGCGCCGAAGGCGCTTGACGAGGACTCCGGCATCGGAGCGCGCCGCGAACAGACGCCCGTTGAGCGGCTCGGTCCGGCCGGGATCGACGGCGACGATATCGCCGTCGAGGATCGTCGGCGCCATCGAGTCGCCTGCCGCCTGGACGGAGAACAGGCGGTCGGGCCGCGCCCATGGCGGCAGCGCCTCGGCCGCGACCGCTATGGACAGCTCCGGCGACTCGTCGAACACCACCTCGCCGGTGCCCGCCGCGACGCGGACGTCGGTTGCGAATGGGATGAGGGTCACGGCGCCCTTCGTTACCTCGTCCTCCGGCTCCCGCCGGTGGGAGGCGATGTCGGAAACCAGTGCCGCCGCCGCCGCCGTCCGCTCCATCAACTCCTGCACGAGGGTGATGGCCTCGCGCAACTTCAGCGCCATGGTGTCCTTGTCGATCGCCGCGATCACATCGGAGAGACCGGCGTTCGGCGGCAGGTCGAGGGCCTGTACGACTTCCGGCGGCAGCCCCGACTGGTCGGGGGAGGCGGCCCGCGCGGGGCCGAGATAGAGCTGCAGTCCGAGGACCGACGCAACCGATTTGAGGGTCGTGCTTCGCGCGGCCCGGCCGTCGACGAGGCTTCGTAGCTGCCCCATCGGAATGCCGGTGCGCGTCGAGAAGGGCCGCAGACCCTCCGTCCTTATTCGCTGCTGAACCGCGCGCCGCAGGTAGTCTATGCCGTCGCCGTAGGTCACCGCTGACACCATAGCAGGAAACCGGGTGGAGCGGTAGCGGTTGTTGCATAAAGCAGGAAGGCGTGTTAGGGGGGGCACTGGCGCGCCCGGGCGACCCCTTGTGGCCCTTCTCACCCGGCAGCACGTACCGGTCCCGGTGGGGGCGCCGCTCTGCGCGGTCTTCGCGCCTGCCGCCGGCATGTCGGGGTGGTGGGGCACGCCCCGGGTCCGATCGGAAGGCCGCGTTCCGGCGGTCTGAGGGGTGATGGTGGTCAGGGAATGCTCGGGACCGGGTTGCCGCGGATGTCGGTCAGGTCCCGGTAGCCGGTGGCGCGGGCGCGCCCCTCGTGGGCGTTGGTGTAGAACCCCGCGGTGGACAGCGTGATCGTGATCTCTTCGGTCCCGACGTTCTCCCAGTACCAGCCGTGGATGCCGGTGAACGGGGCGGTGTAGGCGCCGTGGCCCTCCTCGAGGCCTCGGGCGTCGAAGCTCTCCGCGTAGCCGGCCGGCGCGCCGTCGGGCGAGGCGTGGAAGTTGTAGGTCACCGGCCCGGTGGCGTTCCAGGTGAAGAGCATGGTGCCGCCTTCGTCGAGGCGGTAGAAGTACTCCACCCATTCCGCCGGATAGAGACTCAGCTCGATCTGATCGACGCGGTACTCGCCGTCCTCGGGGCTGATGGGCTGGGCCTGCCCCAGGGCCAACAGCCCGAACAGCCGGCCGGTGCCGAGCGGGTCGATGCCGTACTCGGCCGGAAGGATCGCGCCGAAGAGGACCGCGGCGGCGGTGAGCAGGGCGCCGCCGGTCGTCGCGAGGATCTTGCGGCGGGAGGGCGGCGGCGGAACGTCGGTCATGGACAGAATCCGTTCAGGGCGAACCCCCTGCAGCGGCCGAGAGCCCGCTCAGGAGAACAACACGAACCCCACCATCTGGATGCCGGCGAACAGGAAGCCGCCGACCATCAGCGCGGTGTTGGTGGCGAAGCTCCACCGCGAGAAGCTGGGCCGGGTGCGCCAGTAGCCGAGCACCGCCACGACCCCGAACAGGGCGAGAATCTGGCCCATCTCGACCCCGAGGTTGAAGCTCAGGATGTTGGCCACGAGCCCGTTGTCCGACACCATGAACTCCTGCAGCTTGGTGGCGAGACCCAGCCCGTGGAAGAGCCCGAACACGAGGACCGCGATGCGCGTGTTCGGGGTGACCTTGAACACCCGCTTGAACCCGCCGACGTTCTCGAACCCCTTGTAGACCACCGACAGCCCGATGATGGCGTCGATGACGTAGGCGTTGACACTGACGTCGGCGAGCACTCCGACGAGCAGGGTCAGGCTGTGCCCCACCGTGAACAGGCTGACGTATAGCACCACGTCCCGGAGCCGGCGCAGGAAGAAGATGACCCCGACCAGAAACAGCAGGTGGTCGTAGCCGGTCACCATGTGCTTGGCGCCCAGATACAGGAACGGTCCCGGGGCCGGTCCGTCCACCGATTGCACGAACCCCGCGTTGGCGCCCTCCATCGGATGCGCGTGGACCGTCGCACCCACGCCCAGGGCGACCGCGAGCCCGGCGGCTGTCAGGCAGCACAGCGTTCGTCTCAGGATGGTCACAGCTCCCACAGTTTACGACAAACGTCGCCGGTTCGAAGGGGGCCGGCTCGGAACCGGATCGCCTGCGGTACAATCCACGCATCGACCTCGCGGGCGCCAGTCCTTCCGGGATGCCGCCGAACACGGCGCATTCACGCCATGGCGAACTTTCACTATCAGCCGATCTTCGAGCGGGGGGCGGACGACACGCCCTATCGTCAACTGACCACCGACGGCGTGTCCACCGTCACCGTCAACGGCCGGGAACTGCTTGCGGTGGACCCGGACGTGCTCCGGATGGTGGCCCGCACCGCGTTCGACGACGTCGCGCACCTGCTGCGGCCGGCGCATCTGGCCCAGTTGCGCTCGATTCTCGACGACCCCGAGGCGTCGCAGAACGACCGCTTCGTCGCTCTCGAGCTGCTGCGCAACGCCAACATCGCGGCCGGTCGGGTGTTGCCCGGGTGCCAGGACACCGGCACCGCCATCGTAATCGGCCACAAGGGCGAGAACGTGGTGACGGGCGCCGACGACGCCGCCGCGCTGTCGCGGGGCGTGCACGACGCCTACGACCAGCGGAACCTGCGTTACTCGCAGATGGCTCCGCTCGACATGTTCACGGAGAAGAACACCGGGTCGAACCTGCCGGCGCAGATCGAGCTGTATGCGGAGCCCGGCGACGAGTACGAGCTGCTGTTCATCGCCAAGGGGGGCGGGTCGGCCAACAAGACCTTCCTGTACCAGGAGACCAAGGCGCTGCTGAACCCGGCGTCGCTGCTGGCGTTCGCGGAAGAGAAGATGCGGTCGATCGGCACCTCCGCCTGCCCACCGTATCATCTGGCGCTGGTCATCGGCGGGCCGTCGGCCGAGTTCACCCTCAAGACCGTCAAGCTCGCCAGCACGCACTATCTCGACAATCTGCCCACGTCGGGCAACGAGCACGGCCGGGCGTTTCGCGACCTCGAGCTGGAAAGGCAGGTCTTCGACATCTGCCGGAACATCGGCATCGGCGCGCAGTTCGGCGGCAAGTACTTCGCCCACGACGTACGGGTCGTCCGGCTGCCGCGGCACGGCGCCTCGTGCCCGGTCGGCCTGGGGGTCTCCTGCTCGGCCGACCGGCAGGCGCTGGCGAAGATCACCCGCGACGGGGTCTTCCTCGAGCAGCTCGAGGAGAACCCGGCCCGGTTCCTCCCCGAAGTGACCCCCGACGACCTCCAGGGCGAGGTCGTGCGCATCGACCTGAACCGGCCGATGCCCGAGATACTGGCCGAGCTGGGCAAGTACCCGATCGCGACCCGGTTGTCGCTCAGCGGGCCCCTGATCGTGGCCCGCGACATCGCGCACGCCAAGCTGAAGGAGCGGATCGACCGCGGCGAGGGCCTGCCGCAGTACTTCCGCGACCACATGGTCTACTACGCCGGACCCGCCAAGCGGCCGGAAGGGCGCCCGTCGGGGTCGTTCGGCCCCACCACCGCCGGCCGGATGGACTCGTACGTGGACCTGTTCCAGAGCCACGGCGGCAGCATGGTGATGCTGGCCAAGGGCAACCGGTCGCGGCAGGTGCGCGAGGCGTGCGGGAAGCACGGCGGGTTCTACCTCGGCTCGATCGGCGGCCCGGCGGCCCGGCTCGCCGACCACAGCATCAAGAAGGTCGACGTGCACGAGTACCCGGAGCTGGGCATGGAGGCGATCTGGAAGATCGAGATCGAGGACTTCCCCGCCTTCATCGTCATCGACGACAAGGGAAACGACTTCTACGCGGAGCTCATGGAGAAGAAGCCCGCCACCCTGGTACGGCCGTAGCCGGCATCGCGAACCCGGTCGCCGGTCGGGGAACGGCCGCTGCGCAACCTTCCGCCGCGCCAACTTCAAGGCGCGGCTCGGCATTCGGTAGTGGATAGTGGTGAGGGCGCCACGGACCGGGTGCTGATCCGGCCGCGAACCGGTCGCGTTAGTGTCTTTCGGTCGCCGCGGGATCGATCCGTTCCACCAGATCGAGGGCGTCGAAATCCCGGTCCGTCGAGAGGATTCGGCGTATTCCCCGGTCCTCCATGGTCGCGACGTGCACCGCGTTGCGCGCGGACAACCGGGGGTAGTGCGCGAGAAGGTCCAGCGCCCGCGCGGTTTGCCGCTCGGTGATTGGCAGAATCTCCGCGCAGATCTCCGTCGCGGCGCGGTAGACCGTCCGAGCGCTGTCGGGACGATTGATCGAGAAGTAGCGGTGGAGGATTTCCTGCAGCACCTCTGCGCTCGTCGTGAGCGTGACGCGCCGCTCGACCGCCGCGTGCAGGGCTGATCGGCACCTCGTCGGACTCCTTCAGAGTTGATGTTCTTCGTGGCGTCACTCAGGTACCTGCAAGCCCGCGGACTTCCGTTCGTGTTCGCGGACCGTCATGCGATCATGCACTTGGCGAGGTTTTCGACATCACTGGACGACCTGGGCTCTCTCGCTTGGAAGCACTGGCAGGAGCGGGACTTCCGCCGCGATCCGAACGACCCAGAAAAGACGGAGCGTTATCAGGCCGAGGCGCTTGTGCATCGTCATCTGCCAACCGAACAAATCGATGCGATTGTGTGTGGCACTACGGACACGAAGGCCCGCGTCACCGAAATGGTACACAACCGCCACAGTCAGATTGAGGTTGTATCCCGGAAGCTCTGGTTTTTCTAAAGGTGTCATCCCATGATTCACTACGCAGAAGGCAATCTGTTGGAAGCGTCGGTCGATGCCTTGGTGAACACCGTCAACGAGGTCGGTGTCATGGGCAAGGGCGTTGCGTTGATGTTTCGAGAGGAGTTTCCGGAGAGCTCGCAAGAGTATCAGCGTGCTGCGAGGGACGGCGAGGTTCAGATCGGCCGGATGTACGTGAGCCAGAGTAACTCGCTAGTCGGACCACGTTGGATTATCCATTTTCCGACCAAGAAGCACTGGCGGCAGCCGTCGAAGCTCGCGTGGATTCGAGACGGTTTGCGCGATCTCATCCGCGTGATTCATCGGCGCGGAATTCGCTCTGTGGCGCTGCCGCCATTGGGTTGCGGGAACGGAGGACTCGACTGGCACGTGGTGCGCCGTGAGATCGAGTGGGCGTTCGACGCACTCCCGGAAGTAGACTGCATCCTGTATCAGCCGACGGACATGTATCAGAACACGCGCAAGGGCGAGGGTATCTGGGATTTGACGGTTGCCCGCGCTCTGGTTGCCGAGCTCATCCGCAGGTACGAGGTCCTTGGAACCGGTTGTACGAATCTTGAAGTACAAAAGCTCGCTTGGTTCATCCATCGCTGGATCGACCTGGAGGGCCTGGATAATCCCCTGCGGCTCGAGTTCAGCGCCAACAGGTATGGGCCGTACGCTGATCAGCTTCGGCATCTGCTGGACGCGATGGACGGCAGCTATCTCCATTGCGAGCGCAGGCTGGCCGATGCTGGCCCTAAGGATCTCATCCGATTCGACGATGAACGGCGGGACGAGATCACCAAGTATCTGGCTGAACCGTGGTCGATGCCGTACAAGGTACCGCTAAACAAGACATCTGATCTCATCGACGGATTCGAATCACCACTGGGGATGGAGTTGCTGGCGACCGTTGATTGGCTCATCACCGCGGGTCTGTGTGAAGTCACAGTACGGAGCTTGCGGCACGGACTCGCGCAGTGGCCGGCGAGCCGCGCAGCAGCACGCCGCAAACAGAAGCTCTTTGACGATGAGATGCTCTCGGTCGCGGTCGACCGCTTGGCCGAATGCGGACTCATTGAGCGAGCCCGGGGCGTCGAGGAGGACTGAACCGGAGAAGCCGACGAGTCGTCGAGTGCGCGTGCTTGTAGCTTTCATGACCGGGCCGCGCGCGCCCGTTCGGATCCCGCGGACAGTCGGACGGACGCAGATGTCGTCCGGTTTGGGCGTAGCGGACCAACGGTGCTACGCTGGCCCGTTCATCGCCGCTTGCTCGCGGGAGGAGACATGGGCATCCTGAAGATGGCGTGGCGGAACATCGGCCGCAACCGCCGGCGGACGGCGGTCACGGTCGGCGCGATGACCCTCGGCCTTTTCGCCATGGTCGTCTGGTTCGCCATGCTGGAAGGGATGCTGAACGACATGGAGGAGACCATCGTCGAGGTCGACGTCGGCGACCTGCAGATGCACGCGCCGACCTGGCTCGACGACCCGTCGCTCTACACGGTCATCGACGATGTCGACGCGCTGCTGTCCAGGCTCGCGGCGGCGGGGTTCCGGGCGAGCGCCCGGCTCGTCGGGGCGGGGCTCGCGGCGGCCCACGACTCGGCCGCCGGCGCGTCGCTGCGCGGCGTGAACGTCGAGGACGACGCCCGCGTCAGCGTCATCGCGACCCGGCTCGCCGAGGGAGCGTGGCTCGACGACGACGACCCGGCCGGCGTCGTGGTGGGACGGCGCCTCGCCCGATCGCTCAATCTGGCCCTCGGCGACGAGCTTGTCGTCCTGAGCCAGGCGGCCGACGGCGGCATCGCGAACGAGCTCTACGCCGTGCGCGGCATCCTCGACAGCGTGAGCGACGGCGTCGACCGTTCCGCCGTCTTCCTCACCGAGGCGGCGTTCCGGGAGCTCTTCTTCATGCCGTCGGGCGCGCACGAGATCGTGGTGCGCAAGCCCGACGACCTCGATCTGACGGCGGCGGTGGAAGTGGCCCAGGGCCTGGCCCCCGACCTCGACACGCAGTCGTGGCGGTCGCTCATGCCGACCATCGCGACCTACCTCGACTCGGCCCGCGCGACGATGGGGGTGGTCTCCGCCGTCATCTACATCGTCATCGCGATTCTCATCCTCAACGCGATGCTGATGGCGGTGTTCGAGCGCATCCGCGAGTTCGGCGTGCTGAAGGCGCTCGGCGTCGAGCCGCGGCAGGTGATGGCCCTCATCTTCGTCGAGAGCGCGCTGCAGACCGGCCTCGCCCTGGTGGCCGGCATGGCCCTCGCGATTCCGACGCTCTGGTACCTCGCCGAGTTCGGCATCGACACCGGGGCGCTCGGCGGGGTCACGGTCATCGGCGCCACCTTCGCGACGGTGTGGCGGGCGTCGGCGTCGCCGGGCGCGTTCATCACCCCGACCATGACCCTGGTCGTGCTGGTCCTCCTGGCGGTGATCTATCCCGCCCTGAAGGCGTCCCGGATCTCCCCCGTCGAGGCGATGCGGCATCAGTGAGCCGGCGCGGTCCGCGGCCCCTCGGGAGCATGGCAGGGCAGGCACGGCGCCGAGTCCAGCGGGAAGCGCCGACTCCGACGCGAGGCGCCGATTCGCGGGGGGCGGCAATCGCACCCCAGGCCACGATCGGCGGCTCGGGAGCGAAAGGAAGGGTTGGGCGTCATGACGGGCAGCAGTCTCGCGAAGATGGCGTGGCGCAACCTGTGGCGGAACCGCCGCCGCACGACCATCACGCTCTCGGCCATCGTCTTCGGCATCTTCCTCTCCGTCGTCATGATGGCGATGCAGGACCGGAACTGGGCCGACATGATCCGGCTGGCGGCCCGGCTCGGCGCGGGTCACGTGACCTACCAGCACCCGGAGTACCTCGACAGCCCCACCCTGTCCCGTCCCGTGCAGGGCACCGACGAGCTGAAGCGTCTGGCCGCGGGAAACCCGCGGGTCATCCGGGTCGTGGAGCGCATCACCGGGTTCAGCATGCTGTCGACGGCGCGCGACAACATCGGCGCCGGCTTCATCGCCGTCGCCCCCGAGGAGGAGGACGAGGAGACCTTGTCCCTCCTCGAGGCGGTGGTCGAAGGCGAGTTCTTCGAGTCGTCCAACGACCGCGGCATCATTCTGGGCGAGAGGCTCGCCTCGAACCTGGATGTCGAGCTCGGGTCGAGACTCGTCTACACCCTGACCGACAAGGAGGGCGAGATCGTGAGCGAGCTCGCCCGGGTCAGGGGCATCATCCGCACCGGCTCGCCGAGCGTCGACGGGGGCATCTGCCTGCTGCCGATCGGCACGTTGCGGGAGGCGATCGGCTTCGCGCCCGACGAGGCGATCCAGGTCGCGGCGTTCATCGACGATCAGCGCGTCACCGACCGGGTGGCCGCGGATCTCGCCGGTGGGGCCCCGGCCGGCGTCGCGGTGCTGCCCTGGCACGAGCTGCAGCCGGATCTGGCGGTCTTCATCGCCATGAAGGTCGGCGGCGCGAAGGTCATGATGCTGGTGCTCGCGGTGCTCGTGGCCGCCGGCATCTTCAACACCCTGTTCGTCAGCGTGATGGAGCGCCTGCGCGAGTTCGGCATCATGCTCGCCGTCGGGTTCAGTCCCCAGCAGCTCTTCCGGCTGGTGATGCTGGAGAGCGCGTGGCTCGCCGTCGTCGGCCTCGCCGGCGCCGCTCTCGTCACCATCGGACCGTACCTCTATCTCGCCTCGACCGGCATCGACATGTCGGGCCTGATTCCGGCCGAGCAGATGGAGGTCGCCGGCGTCGGCATGTCGACGACGATGCAGGTCGGCATCTACGGCGAGAGCGTGGTCCTCATCGGCTTCTCGGCCCTCGCCGCCATCATGCTGTCCGGGATCTATCCTGCCTGGAAGGCGGGGCACGCCGATCCGGTGGAGACGATTCGGCTGGTCTGAGGAGCCGTGGCGACGCGGCGTGTTGCGAGACTCCCGGCACGGGCTCGCGGGCCATCCTGCCGGTCTGCGAAGCGGGGGTCGCGGGGCGATGATTTCCGGCGCGCCGGCTTCGAGCGAGGCCGCGATCAACGGAGGGGTGGTCCGCCATGAGCGGTGCGAACGGTGCGAGTTCCGTCGTCGAGCTCGAAGACGTCACCAAGGTCTATCAGCAGGGCGATCAGCGGGTGGAAGCCCTGCGCGGCCTGACGATGGCGGTGCGGAGCGGCGAGTTCACGGCGATCTGCGGTCCCTCGGGATCGGGCAAGACGACCGCCCTCAACCTGATCGGCGCGCTGGATTCGCCGACGTCGGGGACCGTCCGCCTGGAGGGCGCGGACCTCGGAACGCTCTCCCGCCAGGCCCTGAGCCACCTCCGCCGCGACCGCATCGGCTTCGTGTTCCAGGCCTACAACCTGCTGCCGATCCTGAGCGCCTACGAGAACGCCGAGATCGTGATGGCGGTGCAGGGGGTCGCCGAGGAGGAGCGCCGGCCGCGGGTCATGGGGCTGCTGGCCCGTGTCGGGCTCGAGGGGCTCGAGAACCGGCGCCCGTCCGAGCTCTCGGGCGGCCAGCAGCAGCGGGTCGCCATCGCGCGGGCGATCGCGGCGGGGCCGGCCGTGGTGCTGGCCGACGAGCCGACCGCCAACGTCGACTCGACGACCGCCGACGCGCTGCTCGAGATGATGGAGACCCTGAACCGGGAGCAGCAGGTCACCTTCCTGTTCTCGACCCACGACCCCCGGGTGATGGCGCGTGCGCGGCGCCTGATTCGTCTCGTCGACGGCCGTATCGAGAAGGACGAGGTCCGCGGCTGACCGAGACGCACGGTGAAGTTGGCTCGGCTGGCATGACGGGTCAGAACCGAGCCGCCAAGGCAAGACTCTCCTGTCCTGAAGCGGTTTCTCGGCGAGCGTGACGAGTGACGGTCGCCTGGGAGTCTGCGCCGTAAGAGCGGCGCGGACCCCTGGAGGGTTGGTTGGGGCGGGCGGCGCCGCAAGGCGACGATGTCCGGGCCGGTGGACAGGTCCCCCGACTTGTGACCGCCAGCCCCTGCGGCTGGTTCTCTGCCGCAGGGGCTGGCGGGGCGGTGAGACATCCGGGCCGGTCAGTGCCCCGGGATCATGATGTGGGAGGTGGTGGTGCCCACGGCCATGAGCCAGGCGCCGCCCTGGCCGGGATTGTCCGGCAGCCCGAGCGACTCGGAAGTGGCGCCGGGCACCGCGATCGTCGTGTGGCTCCTCGCGCTGGCCTGGTCCGGGCCGTTCGCCGAAGTGAAGAACGAGCCGAACTCCGGCGCCAGGCGGGTGCCGTTCGCTTCCGCCTCGTCCACCATCGCGCGCTCGGCGGCGGCGTCCGCCGCTTCCGCCCGGAACTGCCGGCTCTGGGCGACGCGCTCGAGATTCCCCACGCTGGTGCACTGCACCGCGAAGGGTTGCCGGCGGGCCTCGTCCGCCCGGCTGTAGCAGACCAGGCGGTTCGTGCCTTCCCTGATCGTCTCGTAGGTGTAGTCGGCGTTCCACTTGATGACCGCGGTGGCGTCACGGGCCCGGACCGGCGCGGCCGCGAGGGCCTGTTCGATGAGCTCGGCGTTCGATTGCGCCTGGGCGCCGGTTGCGCCGACGGCGATGCCGAGAACGAGCAGCACGAATCGTTTCATGGCGGATTTCCCTTCAAGATGGACGAAAGTACGCAGCCCTGTTCTGTTGATCATAACGTTTCTTCGGCTGCTGGCGTTTCATCCACCCCTGCGCCCGGCGCTCTCCCGGAATTCTCACGGTACGCACCGGTTCGCCGCCGGCTTTCCTGCGATTCCCCCGGATCCGAGCGGGCCCTGCGTTCCGTGTCCGCCCGCGTTCAGGCCTGACCCGCCGGCGGCGGCCACGACCCGGACGCAGGCGCGGGCCGATTGGGGGATGTAGACGGCCGGCGGTCCTGATACAGTGCGCTCATGCCACAGGGTCTTGCGACAGCGTGCCGGCGGAGACTCCCCGGCCCGGGGCCGCCGTTCCGTTTCTGCGCCGTCGCCGTCTGCTGTGCGTTGCTCGCCGGTTGCGCCGGCGGCGTGACCCCCGATCGGCCGCCGGACGCGCTGGAGCCGACGGCGGCCGGGTATCCGCGGGGTGCGCTGACCCTCCTCGCGCCCGCCAATCCCGGCGGCGGCTGGGACCAGACCGCCCGCCAGATCCAGCAGGTGTGGACCGAGTCCCGCATCCTCGGGGTGCCGGTGGAGGTGGTCAACCGGGGCGGCGCCGGCGGCACCATCGGGCTCGCCGACTTCGTCGCCCGCGGCGATCCGCACACGCTGATGGTCTTCGGGCAGGTCATGCTCGGCGCCATCCGCACCAACCGCACGCCGCTCTCGATCGACGATACGGTGCCGCTCGCGCGGCTGCTCGACGAGTACGAGGTGGTCGCGGTGCCCGCCGGCTCGCCCCACGAGACCCTCGCCGATCTGGTGCGGGACTTCCGCGCCGACCCCGAACGCGTCAGTTGGGCCGGCGGGTCGGCCGGGGGCATCGACCACATGCTCGCCGGTCTGCTGGCCCTGGCCGCGGGCGTGGACCCGACCCGCGTGAACTACGTGGCCCACTCGGGGGGCGGCGAGGCGGCGGTATCGGTCATGGGCGGACACGTCACCGCGGGCATCTCCGGCTTCGGCGAGTGGAAGGCCCACGCGGAGGGCGGGCGCATCCGGGTGCTTGCGGTGTCGTCGCCGGAGCGCATCGCGGGGAGCGACACCCCGACCCTGCGCGAGAGCGGGATCGACGTCGTGATCGCGAACTGGCGGGGAATCCTGGCCCCGCCCGGTACCGATGACGAGACCCGCGCCTGGCTGATCGAGGCGCTGGCCCGCCTGCGGGCATCGGCCGCGTGGCAGGACATCCTGCGCCGGAACGACTGGGAGGACAGCTTTCTCGCCGGTGCTGACTTCGAGCGCTTCCTCGAGCAGGAGACCGCCACCGCCGACGAGATCCTGCGCTCGATCGGCCTCGCCGGGCCGGCAGGGTAGCCGGCGGTGCCCCGTATGACCCCGGACCGGGCCTTCGCGGCGGCGGCGCTGGCCGCGAGCGCCGGCTATCTTGCCGCCGGCCTGTCGATCACCGCGCCGGCCGGCGGCTACGACCTCGTCGGACCGCGCACGTTTCCGCTCGTGATCGGCGCCGGTCTCGCCGCCTCCGCGCTCTGGATCGGATGCCGCCCGGACGGACCCGCCGCGCCGGCGCCGGACTGGCGGGCGGCGGCGTTCTCGGCCCTCGTCTTTCTCGCCTACCTGGCCTGCCTCGGCCGGCTCGGCTATCCGCTCGCCACGACCGCGTTCATCGTGGCCCAGTCGCGGGCGCTCGGCAGCCGCGCCTGGCGCCGCGACCTCGCGGCCGGCGCGGTCATCGCCGGCGCGGCCTATCTCGCGTTCCGATTGCTGCTCGGCATCCGCCTGCCGGCGGGGCCCTTCGCCTGAGGTGGATGCCCTGGCGTTCCTCGTCGATCAGTTGGCGGTCGGTTTCGGCGCGGCTCTCGCGCCCGCGAACCTGCTGCTGGGACTGATCGGGGTCACGCTCGGCACTGCCATCGGGGTCCTGCCCGGTCTCGGCCCCGCCCTCACCATCTCCATGCTGCTCCCGCTGACGTTCGGCCTGCCGCCGGTGAGTGCGTTCATCCTGTTCGGCGGCATCTACTACGGCGCGATGTACGGCGGATCGACCACGTCGATCCTCGTGCGGATGCCGGGCGAGGCGTCGAGCGTGGTGACCGCGCTCGACGGGTTCGAGATGGCCCGCCAGGGGCGCGCGGGCGCCGCGCTGGCGACCGCCGCCATCGGTTCGTTCATCGCCGGGACGTTCGCCACGGTGATGCTGATGCTCCTGGCCCCGGCCCTGGTCGAGGTCGCGCTCGGCTTCGGCCCCGCCGAGTACTGCGCATTGATGCTGTTCGCGCTGACCGCGCTCGGGGGGCTGTCGGGGGAATCCCGCGCCAAGGGGGCGTTCGCGATCTGCCTCGGACTGGCCCTCGGGACCGTCGGCATCGACGGCCAGACCGGGCAGCCGCGCTTCACCTTCGGGGTGGCCGGGTTGCTGGGGGGGATGAACGTCGTGGTGGTGACGGTCGGGCTCTTCGCGATCGGCGAAGTGTTCTGGTACGCGGCCGCGCGGTCGGCCGCGTACCAGGCGCGGCCGGCGGTCGCGGGGCCGGTGCGTATGACGCGTGAGGAATGGCGCCGGTCCTGGCCGGCCTGGATCCGCGGCACCGTGATCGGTTTCTTCACCGGCATCCTGCCCGGGGCCGGGGCCACCGTGGCCAGTTTCCTGTCGTACGCGGCCGAGCGCCGGGTCGCGGCGCGGCCGGATCGGTTCGGCCGGGGCGCCATCGAGGGAGTCGCGGGGCCCGAGGCGGCCAACAACGCCAGCGCCGGCGGCAGCCTCGTCCCGCTGCTCGCCCTCGGGGTGCCGGGGTCGGGCACGACGGCGGTCATGCTCGCGGCCTTCCAGATGTACGGCCTTCAGCCGGGGCCGTTGCTGTTCACGCAGGACTCCACCCTCGTCTGGGGGCTCATCGCCAGCCTGTACGTCTCCAACGCCCTGCTCCTGGTGTTGAACCTGCCGCTCGTCGGGCTGTGGGTCCGGTTGCTGCAGGTGCCCCGGCCGCTGCTGTTCGCGGCGGTGCTGGCGTTCTCCACCCTCGGGGTGTACACCCTGAACAACAACCTCTTCGACGTGGCCGTCGCCTATGGGCTGGGCGTCGCGGCGGTCGTCCTGCGCCGCCATGCCGTTCCCCTGGCCCCGATCGTGCTGGCGGTGGTGCTGGGGCCGCTGCTGGAGCAGGAGTTCCGGCGGGCGATGGCGATCTCGGTCGGCGACGCGACGGTGTTCGTCACCCGCCCGGTGTCCGCCGCGATCCTCGCGCTGACGGCGCTGACGGTGGCCGCCCCGGTGCTGATGCGCGTCATCCGAGGTCGACTCGGGGCGGAGCGCTGAGCCGACCGTCCTTCGGGGCGGAGCGCTGAGCCGGCCGTCTCGGGGCGGAGCGCTGAGCCGATCGTCCTTCGGGGCGGAGCGTCGACCCGACTGGCGGGGAGCGCCGTGCCTGCCGGCGGGGGCGTGAGCGGCCGCAAACGCGGTCCCGGCGCGCCTCGCGATCACCGGCCGCCACCATCCTCGCGGGCGGGCCGGCCGCGGACTACGGGTCCGGCCACTTCTGGAACGCGCGCTTCATCTGGCGCACCGCCTGCAGCAGCCGCTGGCGGTTCTCGATCAGCGCGAGACGCACATAGCCTTCGCCCTCCGGGCCGAAGCCCCGCCCGGGCGACACCGCGACCTCGGCGTCGTCCATCAGCCGGCGCGCGAACTCCATCGAGCCCAGGGCGCGGAAGCGCTCCGGCAGCGGCGCCCACACGAACATGCCGGCGCGCGGCGCGTCGAGGTCGGTCCAGCCGATGCGCCGCAGCCCGTCCAACAGCGTGTCGCGCCGTTCCTGGTACTTGGCGGCCTGTTCGTGCGCGAATCGATCGCACTCGCGCAGCCCGATGATGGAGGCGATCTGGATCGCCTGGAAGATCCCGTAGTCGTAGTACCCCTTGATCGCGCCGAGCGCGCCGATGATCGTCGGGTTGCCGGCGCAGTAGCCTATGCGCCATCCCGCCATATTGAACGTCTTCGACATGGTGGTGAACTCGACCCCGATCTCCATCGCGCCGGGGGTGGCGAGAAAGCTCGGGGCCCGGTAGTCGTCGAAGCAGACCTGGCCGTAGGCGAAGTCGTGCACCACGATCAGCTCGTGCCGGCGGGCGATGGCCACCACCTCCCGGAAGAACTCCGGCGCGACGCAGTGGGCGGTGGGGTTGTGGGGATAGTTGAGAAAGAGGACCTTGGGACGCGGCGCCAACTGGCTCGATATCTCGCTGACCCGCTTCAGGAACACCTCGTCGTCGGCGACCGGGACCCCGAGGTAGCTGCCGCCGGCGAGCACGACGGCGTAGGCGTGGATGGGGAAGGACGGCGCCGGCACCAGCGCGGTGTCGCCCGGTCCCAGCAGGGCCAGGCAGAGATGGCTGAAGCCCTCCTTCGATCCGATGGTCGCGATGACCTCCTTGTCCGGGTCGAGACCGACGCCCCAGTGCTTGTCGTAGTACTTCGACACCTCGCGGCGCAGGTTGTAGAGCCCCGCCGCGGACGAGTAGCGATGGTTCCGGGGGTCGTTGACCACCTCGCAGAGCTTGTCGACGATGGGCTGCGGGGTGGCGTCGGTGGGATTGCCCATCGCCATGTCGATGACGTCGATGCCGGCGCGGCGCTTGCTCGCCAGCAGCGCGTTGATGCTCCCGAACATGTAGGGAGGCAGGCGCGACATGCGCTGGCTGAGATCGATGAAGCCGTTCCCGTCGTTGGTCATGGGGGTTGCCGCCGAAGCCTCCGGCGCGGTCACCGCGGACTGCCGCTCTCGTCGGGCGGCGGGTCGGTGTTCTCCGACACGACGACGTTGAACTGCCGGTAGTTCCGGTATCGCGCGGTGCCGGTCATGCGCCTGCCGTCGTCCGCCGAGACGCTGTCGCGCATCTCGAACGGAACCCAGATATTCAGCCTCGGCTCGAGCCCGAACGTGACGCGGGCGGTGGTCTCGGTCGCCGGCAGCTCGCGGCCGACCGCGGGGTGGTGCAGCTCGAACTCCGTCTCGAGCACCCGGCCCGACTGCGGGTCGAGACAGAAGCGGCCGCGGGCAGGCAGGCTGATGCCCTGGAAGCCCCGCGCCATCGTGGGGTACGCGACCTCCTCGAAGCGCACGTCCCACGCCGCGGCCGCGCCGGCGCAGCCCGCGCGGCCCGTGCGCAGCCGTTCGAAATTGAACCGATCGAGGTTGGCCGGGTGCAGGAAGAACAACGAGTAGGTGGGCACGTTGAACGTGCGCTCGGTCGCCCCCAGGTTGTAGCGGGCGCTCTCTTCGCTGATGCGGCGGGCCTGGGCGAGGGCGTTCGTCCCGCCGTCGACGAACAGCGTCGCCAGCCGGTCCCCCCGCTCCTCCAACTGCCGGCCGTTGAGCTGGACGACGTCGCGGAAGCCGACCCACTGGCCGTCCTCGTCCACCCGCATCAACAGGAACTCGGACACGAGCTGCGAGTGGGACGGCACGGCGTTCAAGTCGCGGTAGTAGGTCTGCCGGTAGTCCTCCTCCATCACCACGTTCGACAGCTCGTCGACGAAGGTCGCCACGTAGGCCGCCGCCCGGCCGATCACATCGTCGAGCCCGGTTCTGTCCTGCGCCGCGGGCAGCGCCGGGTGCAGGGCCATGCCCAACGCCGCCGCCAGCAGACCGGCCCGGAACCGCGGTCCGCTCTCGCCCCTGCCTTCGGGGGGCGTCCCGCCGCGCCCGGTCCACGCCGCGCCTGGCGCTGACGCGGGCCGGCGACCCCCGGCCCCGCCGCACCCGACCCGCAGATGCCGCGTCTCGTCCATCATGGGCTCGATTCCACTGTGGGATTATAGTGCCCGGGTTCCGATCGGCAGGCGACGCCCTCGAGGACGCCGTGTCGCCAAGCCGCCGGGCCACCCCGACTTCCCCGGGATTTCCGTTGGTGGTCCCGATTCGGCATGGTGTCATAATGACACCATGCCAGGCATTCACGTGCGCGATCTGTCCGAGGAGACGATGCGGGCGTTGAAGCGGAGAGCGCGCGCGCATCATCGATCCGTTCAGGGCGAGGTGCGGAAGATCCTCGTCGAGGCGGCGCTGGCGGCGCCCCCGGAGGGAGGATATCCACCGATTCGGCTCTCCCACGTCGACATCGGAAGTGAACGGCCCTGGACCCGTGAGGACATCTACGGCGATGACGGCCGGTGAGCGGTTGTTCTGCGACACCAACGTGCTGCTGAGCGCCGTAGACCGCAAGCGCAAGCTGCATGCGCAGGCGCTCCATGTCCTGAACATGCTGCCCAACCGGGGCGTCGCGCTGTACATCAGCGGTCAGATCGTGCGTGAGTTCCTGGTGGTCTGCACGCGCTCGGTGGACGCGAACGGACTCGGGTTGTCGCGACCGGAGGCAGTGCGCAACGCCGAGGCCATCGTCGGGCGCAGCACGGTTCTCGAAGAGAACCGAAACGTGGCGGTTCGCCTGCTCGAAATCACCCGGACGACGGCGTGCACGGGCAAGCAGCTTCACGATGCCAACGTCGTAGCGACGATGCAGGAGCACGGACTGACCCGTCTGGTGACTGCCGACCTGAGCGACTTCAGGCGGTTCGGCGGAATCGACCTCGTGGATCTGGCGCAGTTGCCCGCGGACGACGCCTGGTTGGGACCCGATGGCGCTACTCAATCTACTGTGAGGTAGGTACCATGGATAGACGATCATTCTTGAAACTTGCTGCTGCGAGCCCGGTGCTGGCGAGTCCCGTCCACACCAGAGGTTCAGAACGCAACGCGGGGGGCTACGCGAGCGGGACCGGCATCGGCTCGCAGTCACCCGGTTTCACCTTCTATTCCCCTCTCGCCGAGGCATGGTACCGCGCCGGGGAGTACTTCGAGTGGACCTCGACGACTCCCAACAACGAGGGTCGTCGCGTGAGGGTCTTCTACCGGACCTTCGGGAACCGTGCCAACCCGGCGCTCGTGATACTCCACGGCTATCCCACGTCGAGCTTCGACTTCCGGGAGATGATTCCCTTTCTGGAAGAGGATTACTTCGTCGCCGTCCTCGACTCCCCGGTTTCGGCTTCTCGGACAAGCCGCAGGACGGCTACTCGTACATGCTGGAGGACGACGCGAAGCTCGTCGATCACTTCGTCCGGGAGATCGTGGGGCTGTCCCGGTTCAATCTCCTGACCCACGACCGCGGCGGCAGCGTCGGCTTCGCCTTTCTGGGCAACTACCTGGCGGGTGAGGAGAAGGCCTACGAGATCCCCTATCACTTCATATCCAACGGTGGGCTCTTTCTTCCCCTGGCCAACCTCAGCCAGGGCCAGTACGAGATTCAACACGCCGTGCGAGGTCCCGAGCTGATCCGGGAGCAGCAGGCCCGGCCCCGGGTGACGGAAGGCACGCCGCAGCAGGTCGCCTACGCGGACATCCAGGCGTTCAACGACGGAATCGGCGCGCGTCTGTACGTCGGAAAGTACCTCCTGGAACAGCTTCTGAGGCGCCCGCCGGCGCTTCGGCGGCGCCCGAGCTGCGCCCCCTCGACCGCAAGCGCAAGCAGGCGCAGGCGCTCCGTGTACTGAACGTGCTGCCCAATCTAACCACCAGCGCCGCCGCCACGGTCGGCATGGAGGCTCTCGGGCGCGGCGTCGGCCTCGGGGACGTCGAGGCCGACGGCGCGCATGATCGCGAGGGCGTTGCTGCGCGTCACCGGTCCCGGCTTCAGGCGGTAGTCGAAGCGCAGGTCGCCGCCGACGACGTGGTCGTCGAAGTGCACGTTGCGCGCCGCGGGGGCCAGCCCGTCGGCGATCTCGGCCAACGACAGGTCGTGGGTGGTCACGAGGCCGAGGGTGGGCAGCTCGAGCAGCGAGCGCAGGAGGCCGCGCGCGCCGTCGCGGCGATCGTGCGAGTTCGTGCCGTGGAACAGCTCGTCGAGCAGGAACAGCGTGGGGCCGGTGCGGGCGACGGCCACAATCTGGCTCAGCCGGAGCACCTCGGCGTAGAAGCGTGATCGGCCCGCCTGCAGGGAGTCCTCGATGCGCAGCGTGGCCCCCGGCGTCAGCGGCGACAGGCGCAGGCGGGCGGCGCGCACCGGCGCGCCCATCAGCGCGAGGACCGCGTTGATGCCGACCGATCGCAACAGCGTCGTCTTGCCGGACATGTTCGAACCGCTGACGATCAGCACTCGCGGGGCCGATCCGAGGGCGACGTCGTTCGGAACCGCGGCGGCCGCCGGCAGCAGGGGATGCGACAGCCCCTCGGCCTCGTACACGGGCGGGCCGGCGGCAGCGACCTCCGGAAACGGGTCGGCGGGATGCTCCCAGGCGTAGGTGCCGAGCGCCGCGAGCGCCTCGAACTCGCCGGTGTCGCGCAGCCAGCGCGCCACGCGCGGGCCGTGTCGCCGCCGCCATGCCTCGACCGCGAACGCGCAGTGCAGGTCCCAGAACAGGACCGCGGCGAGCGGCAGAAAGATGATGTTGTGCTGCCAGTCGTGCCACTCGACCACCCGGCGAAGCTGTCGGGCGGCGTCGTAGGCCTCGCCGCCCGGCGCCGCGAGGGCGGCGTGCAGCGCCTGCAGCCGCGCCGTCCGGTACGACTCGCGGCGGAGCACGCGGCACACCTGTCCGAGGACGAGCAGCTCGCGCGACGGCTCGTCCGCGCCGTGCATGATGCGTGTCGTGCGCGCGTGAAACCTGTACCGGAAGACGGCGGCGGCGACCAGTGCCGCGAGCAGCGGTCCGAGGGTGAGCGCGGCCTGGAGCCAGGCGAACAGAGCCGCCCCGACAAGCCCGGTGAGTGCGATCGCCGCGATGCGGGGCCAGAGGGCCTGCAACTGGCTCGCGCGCGAGGCCCATTCGGCGAGACGCGCCGGCCGCACGGCGGTCCGCAACTCCTCGGCGGCGGCGCTGAGGTCCTCGCGCAGGGCGAGGCGCGGCTGCAGCTCGCGGACCCCCGCCTGCCGCTCTGCGACCTCGTCGGGACCGGCGGGAGCCTTGAGCCACGCGGCCAGCGTCTCTTCGCCGGCCTGGGTCCGCGCGGTGTTGAGGAGCTGGAACAGCGAGCCTTCGCCGAAGAGGTCGAGGTCCTGGGCGTACAAGTGCTCGGCATCGGCGAAACGGTCGCCCGAGGGCCCCAGTCCGGACCACCGATCCTCGATCCGCGCGATGCCGTGCTCGTACCAGGCGACGGCGCGGGCCGCGCGCGCCTCGGCCAGGAGCACCCGGTCGTGCCGGACGACGAGCACGGCGAAGGCGCCGGCCGGCGCGGCGAGCCACCACCCAGACAGCCAGCCGCCGAACGCGGCTGCTCCGGCGACCAGCGCTCCCGCCGCGAAGGTGACGAGGCGGGCGTGGCTCAGCCGGTCGGCCTGCTTCCGCCACGCCGCGGTGGCGCGCCGCCGCTGGGCGAGCAGACGCCGGTAGGTCGCCAGGGGATCCACTAGAGGACTGTCTTGGAAGTGGGTTTACCGCCGCACCGGTGCCTCATGCGTAGAAAACGACCGCGACGCGGGCGACTTTCTCCAAGACAGACCACTGGGAGCCCGTGGTGAGCCACCGCGGTGCACCGAGGCCGCTGAGGACGTCGGCGGCTGCCAAGCGCCGGCGGGCTGCAAGGCGCCCGGGCGACGAGGCGTGACGAGGCGGCATCAACGGTGCGGCAGATGGCGGTCGAACCACGCCACCATGGCGCCGATGTAGTCGGGCGGGTTCGTCGCGCCGGGGAACGTCGGTCCGTGACCGGCGCCGGGGATGTGCAGCAGGTCCACCGGAACCCCGGCCTTCTCGAGCGCGGCCTTCATGACCTCGGCGTTGCGGTAGGGCACGACGGCGTCCGCGTCGCCGTGGATGAGCAGCACCGGCGGATCGTCCGCGGTGACGTGGGTCACCGGCGACGCCGCGACGAAGCGCCGGTACTCGACCGAGTCGGTCCGGTCGGAGCGGCGGAACCCGAACAGGGGGTGGTTGCCTCCCGCCGGCGAGAGGGTCAGGTCGGTCGGCGCGGCCCGGGCCACGACCGCCTGCACCTTCGCGCTCTCCCGGTTCACGGGACTGGCGTCGACGCCGTCGCCGTGCCCGTCGAGCACGCCGAGCAGGCTCACGAGATGGCCGCCGGAAGAGCCGCCCATCGCCCCGATGCGCTCCGCGTCGATGCCGAACTCGGCCGCGTGGTGGCGCACGAAGCGGACCGCCCGCTGCGCGTCCTCGAGATGGGCGGGATGCCGGAACCGCGGCGAGGCGCGGTGGTTGATGGCGAACACCGTGTAGCCGGCGGCGGCCAGGGGCGCGGCGTAGATGTCCTCCTGCCCGGTCTCCTTCAGGGGCGTGGCGTCGAGGCCGAGCTCGCGGGTCCAGCCGCTGCCGGAGATGAACACGATGCCGTACCCGTTCGGCTGCTCCGGATGGTAGACGTCCATCAGCAGCGCGAGCCCCGAGTACATGCCGAAGACCATGTTGCGGTCCACCCGCCCCTCCGCGCGGGCGAGACCGCCGGCCAGGACCATCGCGAGGACGCCGACTCCAATCAGTCGTCTCATTGATCTGCTCCTTCCCGGTCGAGTTCCGGGAAACAGGTCGTGTAGAAGCCTCGATCCCGGCTCAGGAACGCATCCGCCTTCGCGACAGCGTGCGCTCCAATCGGAAAGTCGGTGAGGATCCGGTTCCGCGGACCGCCCGCCTAGCGGTATCTGCGCGGAAATGCGCATCGACAAGTATGAATTACGGCGACATGAGCATCCTACCTCATGTGCATGCCCGCCTTCCCCTGCTGCGGCGCGCCGCAGCAACGGGCCGCAGCGCCGGCCGCCCGGCTACGGCTCGGCGTCGGCCAGGGTGAACACGAAGAGCCCGTGACCGCCCGCCTCGGGGCGGTGCCTGTCGGGTGTGAGCTGCCCCGAGATTCCGCTCCACAGCGAGGGGTCCGTCCCGACGGGAATCGCCAGATACTGCCGCCCGTCGACGGCGTAGGTGATCGGGAACCCCGACACCGAGCTCGGCATCCGTGTCTGGAACAGAATCTCGCCGGACCGCGCGTCGTGCACGTACAGGTTCCGGTCCCAGTCTCCGACGATCACCAGGCCGCCCCCCGTCGTCAGCGCCGCGCTGTCGATGGCGGTGCGGGTCCGATGGCGCCACAGCACGTTGCCGCCGACGTCGATGGCGACGAGCTCGCCGACCCCGTCGGGCCGGGCCGGGTGCATCAGGTGGGTGCGGCGCGACAGGCCCACGCCGCCCCCGCCTTCGACGAGCTCCGGCCCCGGGCCGAAGGTGGTGCGCTCGCAGCTCACCAGCAGCGGCACGTAGAAGGCCCGGGTGTCCGGGTGGTAGGCCATCGCGCGCCAGCTCTTGAAGCCGGCCACGCTCGGGCAGAACTCCAGCTCCGCCCCTTCTTCGGGGATCATGCCGGGCCGGTAGGTGATCGCGCCGGTCTCGGGATGGATGTCGAGAATCGTCTGATACCCGAGATCGTGGGCGGCCAGGAACCGGCCGGTTACGCGGTCGAGCTCCCAGAGTATCGCCAGCTTGCCCATCTTGAAGAGCGAACGCCTCCCGTCGTGGTCGACGAGGAGGTTCTCGAACGTCTCGTCCATGTCGTGGGTCTCGCCGGGCAGGAGCTGGTTGTACCAAACGATGTTCCCGCTGTCCGGGTCGAGCGCGAGCACGCTGTTCGTGTACAGCGCGTCCCCGGCGTGCCCCCGCTGGAACCGCGCCCACGGCTTCGCCTGGGCCGTCGCCCAGTAGATGAGGTTCGTGCCCGGATCGTAGCTGCCGGCCGTCCAGCTGTCGCCGCCGATGCGGAACATCAGCGGCGTGTCACCCCAGGTGTCGCCGCCGGGCTCGCCCGGCCGCGCCACCGTCGACGTGCGCCAGACCTCCTCGCCGGTCAGCGCGTTCCGCGCCGAGATGAAGCACGGCATCTCCTTCGCCTCGTGGTACCGCTCGCAGCCGTTCGTGCTCGCCACCACCTTCCCCTGGACGATGATGGGACCTGCGGTGTAGCGGAACCCCAGCCGATAATCGGCGCCCGCGACGTTCCACACCACGCTGCCCGTCCGCGCGTCGAGGGCGACGATGTGCGCGTCGAACGTCGTCAGGTAGACCTTGTCGTCGTAGATGGCGAGGTTCCGGGTGGTGACGATGCCGGCCAGGTCTTCGGACTCGTGCTCGTGCCGGTAGCGCCAGCGCAGCTCGCCGGTGGCGGCGTCGAGGGCCTCGACGATGCCGAACGGACTGGCGACGTAGAGCAGGCCGTCGTGGACCAGCGGGTTCGGCTCGGGCCGTCCCTCGGACCCGAGGGCCCACGACCACGCGAGCTGCAGCCGATGCGCATTGCCCGTGTCGATCTGGTCCAGCGGGCTGTAGCCCCACCCGTCGAGGGTGCGCCGCCAGTTGATCCAGTCGGCGGGATCCGGATCGAGCAGCATCGCCTCGGTGACCGGCGTGAACGACGGCTCCTGCGCCTGCGCCGGCAGCCCGTGCGCGGCGACGGCGAGAGCCAGCACCAGCGACTGCGCTGCGATTCGCATGTGTCCTCCTCGTGGACGCGGGAGACGGTTCCCGAGCCTCGACGTTCGCTCCTCGCGCATTATGTCCTGGGTCGAAGATCTCCAGTACGAGCGCACGCTCCGGCGCGATGGCTGCCGGATCGTCACGCAGGGTCAGCGGATCGCGGTCCGCGTCGAGCACGTTCCGCAGACGCTCAAAGGCCGGCTGCAGCCTCTCGCCTTGACGTGCCCGGGTGGGAAACCGTGGGCCGCGGCCCCGTCGCGATCCGCGCGGGCGTCGATCAGGTACGGGAATCGGAATCGGCAGTAGCGGGAACTCCGCCATCCCAGGAATCTGCCGATCAGGGTCTCGTACCGCACCACGAAGAACGGCGCCGCCAGAACCTCCGCAATCGCCTCGGCCAGGGACGTCTTGCCGTTGCCCGGCGGTCCCACGAGCAGAACGCGATGCCGGGGTTCGAGCGAGTGAGCGCGCAGGACGGACGCCCGGTGCTGTTCCTCGATCAACTCCTCGCAGGCCCGGCGGGCGAGGTCGGTGAGTACGAGATCGTCGAGCCGCTTCCGGGGCGTCAACTCAAGCAGAAACTGGCGTTGTTGCCGGCCAGGGTCGATGAAGGTCGCGGTGCCGGTAGCGCCGTTGACGCGCATGGCGTCGGACAATCGTTCCGCGAGCACGTTGTGACGCTTCGCCCGTTCTTCGACGATGATCGCCTCGGTCACCGATCTGGCCCGTGCCGTGTCGCCGCTCGATCCTGCCTTGACGAGCGAAATCAGGAGGTCGCTCCGCGCCATGTCCGCTCCCCGGTCGCCTGCCGCGCCACGTGCGAGCCCAAGCCGGAGTACGCGCGTGGAGAGGTCAGTTTACCGCGAACGGACCGGGGGACGAGGGCACCTGTGTGCGAGCGAGTGGTCGAGCGCGGTCGAAGTCACAATCGGGCCTCAGCTTTCACGCGTCCGCGAAGCTCTTGCCCTGCTCGGCGAGCCGCTTGAGCAGCGGCGCCGGCTCGAGCCACTCGCCGTGCTCGTCGTAGAGCCGGCTCATCGTGTCGTAGATGGTCTTGAGCCCCACCAGCTCGGCCCAGAACATCGGACCGCCGCGGTAGCGCGGGAAGCCGTAGCCGTGCATCCAGATGACGTCGATGTCCCCGGCGCGCAGGGCGAGGCCCTCGTCGAGGATCTTCGCCCCCTCGTTGACGAGCGGATAGAAGAGGCGCGGGACGATCTCGTCGTCGGCGATGGCGCGGCGGGCGATGCCGAGCTCGGCCGACACGCCGGCGATGAGCTCGTCGATGACCGGGTCCGGAATCGGGACGCGGCTGCCGGGTTCGTAGCGGTACCAGCCGGCGCCGGTCTTCTGCCCGTAGCGGCTCATCTCGCAGATGCGGTCGGCGATCGGCGAGTAGCGCAGGTGGGCGGGCCGGGTCGCTGCCTGCGCCTTGCGGATCCGCCAGCTCACGTCGAGCCCGGTGAGGTCGCCCATCTGGTACGGCCCCATCGGCATGCCGAAGTCGTAGACGACGCGGTCGATCTGCGGCGGCAGGGCGCCCTCCTCCAGCAGAAAGTCGGCTTGGCGGCGGTAGGCGTAGAGCATGCGGTTCCCGACGAAGCCGTCGCACACGCCGACGAGCACCCCGACCTTGCCGAGGGTCTTCGACAGCTTCATGACGGTGGCGATGGTCTCGGGCGAGGTGCGGGCGCCGCGCACGTTCTCCATCAGGGTCATGACGTTCGCGGGGCTGAAGAAATGGGTGCCGATGACCTGCTCGGGCCGCGACGTCGCGGCCGCGATCGCGTCGACGTCGAGGGTCGACGTGTTGGTCGCGAGGACCGCGTCCGGCCTGCACACGCGGTCGAGGCGGGCGAAGACCTCCTTCTTGAGGGGCATCTCTTCGAAGACCGCCTCGACGACGATGTCCGCCGCGCCCAGGTCGGCGTAGTCGAGGGTCGGGGTGATGCGCGCCAGCCGCGCGTCCATCTCCGCCTGCGACAGCCGGCCCTTCGAGACGGTCGCGGCGTAGTTCTTCCGGATCGTGGCGAGCCCGCGGTCGAGCGCGTCCTGCGACGACTCGAGCACGCTGACCGGCAGGCCGGCGTTCGCCAGGCTCATGGCGATGCCGCCGCCCATCGTGCCGCAGCCGACGACGGCGGCCGCCGCGACCGGCCGCACCGGGGTGTCCTTCGGCACGTCGGGAATCTTGGCGACCTCGCGCTCGGCGAAGAACGCGTGCCGCTGCGCCGCCGACTGGTCCGACTCGCGGAGGCGGTGGAACGTCGCCCGCTCGTTCTTCAACGCCTCGGCGTAGGACATCGTCAGCGCGGTCTCCGCGCAGTCGACGCAGGCGTAGGGCGCGTCGAAGCCGCGGGCGCGCTTCGCCATCTTCTGGCGGAAGTCGGCGAAGATCTCCGGCCGCCCGCGCGCCGCCGCCAGGTGCGCCTCCAGCCGGGACGCGCGCCGTAGCGGCGCGCCGTCGGCCGCGAGGTGGCGCGCGCGCGCCACCGCCGTGTCCTCCAGGTCGCCCTCGACGCATTCGTCGGCGAAGCCGAGGGCCACCGCCTTCTCCACCGGATGGAGCTTTCCCCCGACGATCACGTCCAGCGCCGCCTCGACGCCGATGAGCCGCGGCATGCGCTGGGTGCCGCCGGCGCCGGGCAGGATGCCCAGCGTCACCTCCGGCAGGCCGAGCCGGGTGCCGGGCGCGGCGAGCCGCAGGTGGCACGCCAGCGCCAGCTCCATGCCGCCGCCCGCCGCGACGCCGTGAATGGCCGCGACCACCGGCTTCGGCGACGCCTCGATCTCGTCGAGTATCGCGGGCAGGGACGCGGCCCCCGGGGGCGGCGGCGCGCTGAACTCGCGGATGTCGGCCCCCCCGCAGAACATCCGGCCCGCTCCGGCGATGACGATCGCGGCGACGGTGTCGTCGGCCTGCGCCTCGGTCATCCGCTCGCCGAGGGCGGCGCGCATGGCGAAGCTCAGGCCGTTGACGGGGGGGTTGGTCAGACGCAGCAGCGCGATGTCGCCGCGGCGTTCGAGGGTGATCGAACCGGGCATACGTGATCCTCCGGGCCGGCGGCCGCGCCGGCCGATCTTGCGGGCGGTCCAGGAACCCGCGGCGAAAAGCCCCGCTGCATTCGACCGGTGGCAACACGCGGTCTCACGAGACGCTGCGGGGCCGGGCTCAGGACAGCGATCGATCGATATGGAGTTGCCAACTGCACCCGGGCGCAGCCCGTTTTCTACGGATTCGCGCGCTTGGACACGGCAAGGTAGTTTCCTTCAGCGTCCTTTCAGTCCAGCTTGGCGAGCTCCGCCGGACCGACGGGCTCGGCGGGGCCGTGATAGATGGCGTTGAACAGCAGCTTGAAGGTGCCCCGGGTCTGGGTGCGGAAGGCAATCTGGCTGCCCATCGTCACCACCGTCCCCGCCCCGACCTCGAACGCCACGACGTTGGCGCGGTTCCGGAGCAGCGCGTCCCCGAGCAGCCAGCCGCTCGCCACCATCTCCGCCTCGTCGGGATAGCGCGAGACCGCCTCGGCGGTGATGTCGAAGCTCGGGGTCAGCCGGTAGGCCTGGTCGAAGCGGAAGAACACCGGCCAGCGGTCCGGCATGCCGAACGCGACGGGATGGCGCGGGTCGAACTCCTGCTTCAGGAGCGTCCCCGGGCTGTAGAAGAGCGAGGTCGGCTCGACGACCCGGTCGCGCAGCGCGCCGAGCAGCTGGGCGGGGCTCTGGAACGCGTCGCGCAGGGCCTGCTGCGCGTCCTCGTCCTCGCGCGGCGCCGGGGGCTGGGGGCCGCCGGTCGGCAGCACCGGCTCGATGGGCAGATCCAGCAGGGCGCGGGCGGCGCCGACGGCGCCGCCCAGGGCCACCAGGGTCCCGCCGTCCCTCACCCAGTCCGCGAGCTTCCGCCACCCCGCGTTGCCGACCCCGAAGGCCCACCGCCACGAGTCGTCGTGCCGCTCGGGGTCGAGGCCGCCCACGATGTGGCGCCGGGTGGTGCCCGACGGCAGGACGATGACGTCGTACTTGTCCGCGAGATTCCCTTCGAAGTCGAGCGACGAGACTTCGACGTGCCCCAGTTCGTACTGCTCGAACAGCCAGCGCATCCAGCCGCCCGGCATGTTGTTCGCGGCCCGCCACAGGCCGACCCGGGTCGGCGACCGCAGCCGGAACCCCGGAACCTCGGGTGCGGTGTCGGCGCCGTGCACCGGCAGGCCGGTCTCGCGGGACACCGCCGCGAGTATCTCGGCCGCCTCGGCGGACGGCGGCGCCAGCCACGCCCCCGGGGCATGCTCGCGCCCCCCGCTGCGGAACCCCTCGGCCGCGCGGTACAGGGGCACGCCGGCCCGCTGCAGCCGGGCCGCGGCCAGGAACCCGGCATTCGATTCCGGTCCGACCACGTAGGCCCAGTCGGGCGGCGCCGGCATCGGCGCCTCGTCGGGGCGGATCTCCTCCAGACGCTCGAGGTCGGCCTCGACCGGCTCGTCGATCGGGTCGACATCGACCCCCATCAGCAGCCCCAGCGTCTGCGCGGTCACGTCGTAGGGGGGAATCGGAGGACCGCCGGGGTAGTAGCGCAGGTCGGGGTAGACCTGCCGCTCCAGCATCGTCTTGGCGAAGGCGCCGGCCGGCTGGGCGAGCAGGATCACCCGGGAACCGGCGGGATAGTCCCGGCCCCCGGCGGTGAACGGCGCGCGGGCGCGGTGAATCTCCACCTCGCCGGTGTGCAGCAGCTCGAGCAGCTCCCACGTCGCGAACGGATCCCGCTGCCAGGCGGGAACGACGAAGGCGTAGGGAGCTTCGTCGCGGGTCACCCAGTCGCGGTGCACCCGGTAGTAGTTCTCCATCCAGGTGGTCCGGTTCCTCGCCACCTCGGTGAGCCCCGCGTAGACCGCGGTGAGCCCGTAGTCGACGATGTCGCCGAGCCGCCACACCCCGCGGTCGTAGGGCACGGGGAAGTTGATGCGGGGCTCCTGCGGGCCCAGCGGCACGTCGGCCCCGGCCGGATTCACGTAGGGATCCGCGAGCCGGGCGCTGGCGATCTCGGTCAGGATGCGCGGCTGGCCGTGATAGAGCATGTACTGCCGCGCCGGCGCCCACAGGTCGTACTGCTGGCCGTAGACGACCCCGCCCTTGTTCTCGGCGGTCAGGGCGGCGGCCATCGCCATCCCGATGCGGGCCTGGCCCTGGAGCAGGAGGGGATGGATGTTGGGGTCGTGGGGGTCCTGGTAGGGCGGCACGAAGATGCGTGCCCCGGACGCTCCCATCTGGTGCATGTCGTGGGTGACCTGTGGCTTCAGCTCGCGATGGATGTCGAGGGCGAGCCGGGTCTCCTTCTGGGTGAACATGAACCAGTCGCGGTTGTCGTCGTGCCCGGTGTAGTGGTGGTACAGGTCGGGATAGGTGCGGTCGTAGTCGGTGCCCTGGGTGTCGTACCAGTGGTCGATGACCAGGCGCTGGCCGTCCGGGTTCTGCGAGGGCACCATCAGCAGCACCACGTTGTCGAGAATCTCGGCGATCTCCGGCGACTGCTCCGTGGCCATGCGGTGGGCCAGCTCGACGATGGCCTGGGTGTTGCCGACCTCGGTCGAGTGGATCGTCGCGTAGAGGAAGTAGAACGGGACGCCCTCGCGGACCAGGTCCGTCGCGTCCGCCTCCGACAGGTCCCGCGGGTCGTTCAGGCGATGGTTGATCTCGACCAGGCGGTCGAGGCGCGCCAGGTTGTGGGGGGCGCTGATCGTCGCCAGGACGTAGGGGTTGCCCAGGGTGCTCGTGCCGCGCTGCTCGAACGTGATCCGGTCCGAGCGATCCGCGAGGAGCTGCAGGTACTCGAGAATCCGGGGATAGCGCGCCAGCTCGCCGTCGGTCCCGATCTCGAAACCGAAGTAGTCGGTCGGATGCGGGATGTCGGGGGCCTGCGCCCGGACGAGAGGGGGCGATGCGGCCGACAGCACGACGATGGACAGGACGAATCTGATCAACTGCATGGCATGCCGTGGGTTCCGTCGCCGGGACCGCGTGTGCCCGTCCGGGCGGGTCGCTCGCACCAGCCCGGCGGGAGTTGCCGGAACGGACGATCTCCAAATCGCCAGAATATCACGGCGTCAATCGAAGCCGAATGCGCACAGAAGCGCCGCCCGGACCCGTTCCAGGATCTGCGCCACCGGGCGCTGTGCGCCACCGGTGGAGCACGGCCGCCGCGCGCGTGGCCGGCACCAGCGCTTCGGGCGCGCCCCGCGGATCGCGTGGCCCCGCCGCCGCGCGTGAGGCCGCCAGCGGCTACTGCAGGAATCGCCGGGCGAACGTGATGAAGGCGTGGGCGTCGGCGAAGGTCGACGCGAGCCCCAGGGAGACCCGGACCGCGCCCGGACCGTTGCCGCCGTTCAGGCACCGGCCGAACTCTTCGCGCGTCATCCGATCTCCGCTGGCCGCGAAGCAGCGGTCCAGCTCGCCGGCCGAGAGGCCGAGGGCCGCCTCCCCCGCCCCGGGGTTGCAGAAACAGCCGGTCCGGAGCGAGATGCCGGCGCCGGCGGCGCGGGTCTCCACCGTGCCGTGCGGGATCATGCCGCCGCCGGCGTCGTGCAGATTGAACGCCACCGTGGCGCCCCGCCGGTCGGGGGTCAGCGGACCGTACACGCGGGCGAGGGGCCGGCCGTTGGCGTGGCGCAGGACCGCCAGCGCATCCAGCAGCCATCCCGTCAGACAGCGGACCCGCTGGTGGATCCGGTCCAGCCCGACCTCCTCGAGAAACGTCAGGCCGGCATCGACGGCGGGGATGTTCGTGTAGTCGAGGGTGCCGTCCTCGAACGCCGCCGCCCCCTCGGCGAGGACGTGGTGGTCGCTCTGCACCGACGCCACCGTGATCGTCCCCCCGGAGAACCATGGCCGGTGCAGCTTCCTCAGCGCCCGGTGCCGGGCGAGCAGCACCCCGACGCCGGTCGGATGCCCGAACATCTTGTAGAAGGAGAGGGCCACGTAGTCGGGCTGCACCCGGCTCAGGTCGAGCCGGTTGGTCGGCACGAACGCCGCCGCGTCGACCAGGACGTCCCAGCCCCGGGCCTGGGCCCTGGCCACCCACTCGAGGGGATGCTGCACCCCGGAGAAGTTCGACTGCGCGGGATAGGCGAACAGATTGTGCCGGCCGGCCCCGGCGCGGGCGAGAGCGCGATCGAGATGGGCCTCGTCGACCCGCAGGTCCGGCGGAACCACCGGGAGATAGGCGGTCTCGGCCCCGTGCGCCCGGTCGAACTCGCGGATCCCGTTCACCGAGTTGTGGTTGTCGAAGGTCAGCAGCAGCCGGTCGCCGGGCTCGAACGGATAGGCCTCGCCGACCAGCTTCAGGGCATGGCTGGCGTTGGCGGTGAACACCACCGCGTACTCGTCCGGCGACGCGTTGAAGAAACGCAGGACGTGGGCGCGGCAGCGCTCGATCCGCTCGTTGGCGAGCACCGACGTCGGGTTCGCCGAGTGCGGGTTGCCGAGGACGTGGGCGGCAAGGAAGTCCGCGTGCCGCCGCACCACCGAGGCCGGATAGAGGCCGCCGCCGGTATAGTCCAGATAGACCTGCCCCTGGTCGTCCAGACGCCCGAACTCGGCGGCGCGCACGGCGTCGATGCCGCTGTCCGCGTACGCCGGCGAGGCGGTGAGGAACCGCTGGTAGTCGCGTTCGAGGGCGGTCGCGGAGATCGAAGGTGCGTTCATGGCGCGTGTTCAGGAGCCCCGGGACAACGTGTGGTCTCGCCACGGGCTCCTCGGGCCAGCGTATCACCAAGCGGCTGGTATGCTGACAGGGAACGGGGGGCACATGCATACCGACAGGCGTATCCGGTTGTCGTTGGCCGCGTGGCGGGTAGTCGCCGCACTCGGCCTCATCCTGATTGCCGGCGCCGGGGCGCTCGCGCAGACCCCGTCCGCGGAGCGGGCCGAGCGGCATCGGGTGCCGGCCGACTTCATGAGCTTCCGCGGCGCCGAGTGGCTCGAGCGGGCGGAGCGGGTCGACGAGGAACGGCCCGACCTCGTGCTCGACGCGATGGGGCTCGAGCCGGGCGACGTCGTCGCCGACGTCGGATGCGGGTCCGGCTACTACGCCCGCCGCGTCGCCGGCCGGGTCGCGCCGGGCGGCCGCGTCTACTGCGTCGACATCCAGCCCGAGATGCTCGACATCATGCGCGAGCTCGCCGACCGCGACGGCGTGACCGGCATCGTCCCGGTGCCGAGCGAGCCCGACGACCTCGGGCTGCCGGCCGGCGCGGTGGACTGGATCGTGCTGGCCGACGTCTACCACGAGATGTCGGACTACGAGGCGATGCTCGCGGGCATGCGCGCCGCCCTCGCCCCCGGGGGGCGCGTGGCCCTGCTCGAGTACCGGATAGAGGACGGCACCGGCGACAACCTGAAGTCCGACCATGCGATGTCCGTCCGGCAGGTCCTCGCCGAATGGCTCCCGGCCGGCTTCGCTCTCGTCGACCTGCACGAGTTCCTGCCCGGACAGCACCTCTTCATCCTGAAGGCGGCGGGAGACGACACCGTCGCGGGCGGCGCCATCCGGAACCTCGATCTGTCGGCGGCGGTCGAGCAGGGCCTTGTCGAGGCCGAGGCGCGGGGAGCCGGCGAGGCCGGCGTCACCGTCCGCCTCCGGAACCTCTCCGGCGAGAGGCTCGTGGTGACCATGCCGGTGGGGGTGTCGTTTCCGGCCGACGGCGGTCGGCGGGACATGGTCTCCCGGCGTGACGCCGCCGTCCGGCTGTTCGACGGCCAGTGGCACGACTGGGCGGTGCGATCGGTGGGACGCCAGCCCGACCGTCCGCCGGCGGGGCCGGAAGACGGCCTGCGCATCGAGCCGCCGGCGAGCCTCGGCGTTCTCGAAGCGCTGATGGACGCGATGCAGGTGGGCACCTACCGGGTATCCAACTCGCCGCTGCTCTACATCCCCCGCACCCGCGGCATCGAGCAGGCGGCGGTGTGGATTGCGGCGGCGGACCCCCGCTACGACGACATCGCCCCCGCCCTCCGGGACGAGCGGATGCCCACCCAGTACGCGGTGGCGTTCGCGCTCGTCTACTGCGACCTCGCCGGCATCGACGTCCGGTCCCGGCGCATCTGGGCGGATCGCGAACGCGTCTTCGGCCCCCTCCGCGATCAGGGTCTGAACGTCTGGTATCGGATCAAGACGGGTTGACCGCCGTCGGCGTCGCGGCGCCTGTCGGATCCCGCGACGGACGACGACCAGCGGTCGTCAGCGTGCGGTGAGGGTCTCGGAACGCACCGTCAGGTCGTCCACGCGGTCGCGGTCGACGGCGACGCCGAGGCCGGTCCGATCCAGGGGCACCGTCACCATGCCGGTCGCGTCCATCGTCCACTCCGGGGTCACGATGTCCGCCTGCCAGTAGCGGGCGCTGGGGCTGAGGTCGGCCGGCAGCACGAAGTTCGGCAGCGAGGCGAGGGCCACGTTGCAGGCGCGGCCGACGCCGCTCTCGAGCATGCCGCCGCACCACACCGGGATCCCGGCGGCGGCGCACCGGTCGTGGATCGCGCGAGCGACCGCGAAGCCGCCGACCCGGCCCGGCTTGATGTTGACGATGCGCCCGCTGCCCAGGGACAGCATGTCGTCCACCCGGTCGAGGCTCGTAATCGATTCGTCCAGGCACACCGGGGTCGCCAGCCGACGTTGCAGGGCGGCGTGGCGCACGAGGTCGTCCTGTCCGAGGGGCTGCTCGATCATCATCAACCGGAACCGATCCAGCGTGGCGAGGTGGTCGAAGTCGGCCGTCGTGTAGGCGCTGTTGGCGTCGGCCATCAGCGGCGCCTCGTTCCCCACCGCCTCGCGCACCGCGGCCAGGTAGGTGACGTCGGCGCCGGGCTGCACCTTGATCTTCGCCTTGCGGTAGCCTTGCGCGAGCGAGCGGCGCACGACGTCGACGAGCCGTTGCGGGCGGTCCTGGATGCCGATGGAGATGCCCGTCGCGATCTGCGGGCGGGTGCCGCCGAGGAGCGCGGCCAGGCTCGCCTTGTCGCGTTCGGCGGCCAGGATCCAGACCCCCATCTCGACCGCCGCCTTCGCCATGTAGTGGCCGCGCACCGCCGCGTCCAGCCTCGGATGCACCGCGTCCGGCCGGTCAAGAGGCTCGCCGAGGGCCAGCGGGCCGAGCCACTCGCGGATGGCCAGCCACGCGGTGTCGATGGTCTCCGCCGAGAAGTAGGGGTGCTCGCCGGCCACGCATTCCGACCACGCGGTGAACCCGTCGGCGTCGCGGGTCTCGAGCAGGAGGATGCGCCGGAGGTCGGCGGTGCCGGACGAGATCCGGAACGGCTCGACGAGGGCCATCCGGATTTCCCGCAGGGTGATCGAACGCAGTCGGATGCTCACGGGTGGGCCACCGTGTTCACGAGATAGAACCACCGTCCGGCCTCGGTGTCGCAATCGAGGCCGGCGACCCGGGTGTGCGGATCGCCGAAGTACACCGTGAAGGCTCGGCGCAGATGCTGCTGCCAGCACCGGGCCGCCTCGGGCGCGGCGGTCTTCATGGGCTCTATGTCCGCCGGCAGCTCCACCCGCACCCACGGCGCGCGGGGCAGCGGCGTCGGTTCGGCGCCGTCCACCGCCACGGTGACGACGGGCGCCGCCCGCGCTTCGGCCGGCACGCCGGCGGGGTCGCCGTCCAGGATGCGTTCGACCGCGGGGTCGCGCAGGCGCCACTCGACGATCAGCCGGTCGGTGTCAAGCCCCCGATGCAGCACGCTGGCGGTGTCGCCGTACATGTCCGGCACGTACTCGACGGGCAGCGCCCCCAGCGTCACGAGGTTGAGGTGCGCATTGCGCGACATCAGCGGATCGAACGACCAGTAGACCCGTTCCACGCCGGTCGCCAGCAGTTGGCGGCGCTGGTGCAGCTTCAGCCGCCGTCCCAGGCCGAGCCGGCGGGCCTCGGGCCGCACCGCGAGCATGTCCGACCAGTGCGCCGGGGCGCCGTCGCGCACCCCGCTGATACCGAACACGAACCCGAGCAGCCGCCCGTCCCCCGCGAAGGCGCCGGCCGCCACGCCGCCCACCCGCTGGCTCACCTGGAGGATGGTGGCGGGGGCCACGTCCGCGAAATCGCGGCCCCAGATGTCCCGCTGCAGCCGGACGCACGCCTCGCAGTCGGCTCGGCTGCTCAGGGGGCGGATGGTGATGTCGTCGCCTGTCACGCGCGTTAGGATACCGGAGAAGCTGATTCTCCGGCCGTCCGCGGCGCTGCCGCCGCCGTCGGCCAAAGCAGTGATGGTGATTCCGATGCGAACCCGAGTCCTGGCCCGGCCACCGTCGCCTCGCGGCTCCGCCGGCCGCCCGACCATCCTTGCAGGGAGTCGCCGCCTCCCTGCAGGAGTCGGCGCCGTTGCACGCCGCTCATTCGTGGCCCTGCTTCCCGCCGCCTCGCCCGGCTTCTCCCGGGAAGCCGGCGATGCGCGCCCCAACATCGTTCTCGTCATGACCGACGACCAGGGCTGGGCCCAGGTCGGCTTCCACGGCGACCCCGTGCTGCGGACGCCGCACCTCGACCGGCTGGCCGGCGAGAGCGTGGAGATGACCCGCTTCTACGTCTCGCCAGTGTGCGCGCCGACGCGCACCGCCCTCCTGACCGGCCGCTACAACTACCGCACCGGCGTCGTCGACACCTACATCGGGCGCGCCCTGATGGAGCCCGGCGAGGTCACCGTGGTCGAGATGCTGCGCGACGCGGGGTACCGCACCGGCATCTTCGGCAAGTGGCATCTCGGCGACAACTACCCGCTCCGCAGCGCCGACCAGGGGTTCCAGGAATCGGTGGTGCACCGGGGCGGGGGCATCGGACAACCGTCCGATGCCCCGGGGTCGGACTACTTCGACCCCATCCTCTTCCACAACGGCGAGCAGAAGCGGTACACCGGCTACGTCACCGACGTCCTCTTCGACGAGGCGATCCGCTGGATCGGCGCCGGGGACGGCGCGCCGTTCTTCGCCTACGTGCCGACCAACGCGCCGCACTCGCCGTACCTCGTGCCCGACGGGTACCGCGAGGCGTACGCGGCGCGGGGGCTCTCCGATCGGGACGCGCGCATCTACGGCATGATCGCGAACATCGACGACAACGTCGGCCGCCTGCTCGCGCATCTTGAAGCGCACGACCTCGCCCGCGACACCCTCGTCATCTTCATGACCGACAACGGGCCGACGACCCGCCTGTACCACGCCGGCGGCCGGGCGTGACGAGGGACCCGTGCACCGGCGGGGGCTGGAAGCCGATAACAACGAGGGAGAGCCCTTGGTCGACGGAATATCCCGGCATCGCGCCGGAAGCTGCCGGAGACCGCGCTCGAGGCGGCGATGATGGCGTTCGCCGTGCGGGACGGCGTGGAGAGCCTGGTGCAGTGAGACGGTCACACATGGCGGGAGGCAACCGGCGGCGCCGGCGGCGGCGGTCGTGGGCGGCGCGCTTGCGCAGGACCTGCCTCGCCTTCGGCGTCGTCGGTCTCGTGGTCCCGCTGCTCGCCGTGCTGGCGCTCCGCTGGGTCCCGCCGCCGACCACCGCCTTCATGGTGCGGAGCGCCCAGGCGCGCGCGGACGCGGCCGGACGGGCCGGGGCGGGCTACCGCTGGACCGCTTGGGAGGACATCGCCCCCTACGCGGCCCTCGCCGTGATCGCGGCCGAGGACCAGCGCTTCCCCGACCACCACGGCTTCGACGTCGACGCCATCCGGGCCGCCCTCGAGGAGGCCCGGCAGGGCGAGCGCCTGCGCGGCGCGAGCACCATCTCGCAGCAGACGGTCAAGAACCTCTTTCTGTGGCCCGGCCGCAGCCCGGTCCGCAAGGGGCTCGAAGCTTGGCTCACGCTGCTCGTCGAGCTCTGCTGGAGCAAGCAGCGCATCCTCGAGGTCTACCTGAACGTCGCCGAGTTCGGCGACGGGCTCTTCGGCATCACCGCGGCCAGCGAGCGCTTCTTCGGCAAGCGCCCAGCCGACCTCCGGCCCGATGAGGCGGCGCGCCTCGCCGCGGTCCTCCCCAACCCCGCCCGGCTGCGCGCCGACCGACCCTCCCCCTACGTTCGCGCCCGCGAGTCGTGGATCCGCGGCCAGATGGACGTGCTCGGCGGCGTCGCGCTTGTCGAGTCGCTCGCCGCCCGGTGACCGGTGGTTGGACCCGGAAGAGGTCCTCGCCCCCGCCGCTTGCGAGGCTTCCGCCACGGGGCGCGGTTGACGGACGTTCCCGCTTGCGGATATACACGTGTATCTACCTCGGCGTTGCTCGCCGAGTCGAAACGAGGGGTCGCATGGAGACACGCATCGGGAAGTGGGGCAACAGCCTGGCCCTGAGGATTCCGCAGTCCGTCGCCGCCAGGGTGGGCATCACGTTGAACGCGGCGGTCGAGCTCACTCCGCGGGGCGAGCAGCTCGTCGTCTCGTTGCTGCGGCGGCCCGGCACGGAGCTGGAGGATCTGCTGGCCCGCGTGACCGAGGACAATCTCCACGGCGAGGTCGAGACCGGTCCCTCGGTGGGCGGCGAGGCATGGTGACGTCGCCGCGCGTTCCCGAGCGGGGAAACGCGGTCTGGATCGATTTCGACCCACAGGCCGGAAGGGAGCAGGTCGGGCGTCGTCCCGCCGTCGTGCTGTCGCCGGCCGCGTACAACGGCAGGGTCGGCCTCGCACTGCTCTGTCCGGTCACCAGCCAGGTCAAGGGATACCCATTCGAGGTCGGCATTCCGGACGGATTGCCCGTCGCTGGCGTCATCCTCGCGGACCAGGTGAAGAGCCTGGACTGGCGCAGACGCAACGCGACGCTGATCGCGGCGCTGCCGCCCGGCACGGTTGCCGCGGTCCTGCGCAAGGTCAACGCGCTACTGATGCCGGTCCCTTGAGGCGTTCGACCGCGACCCGGCCCCGTGGCGACAGCTCGTAGCCGATGGGCAGGCTGACGGTGAGCCCGAGGTCCTTGAGCTTGCGGATCTGCGGCTTCAGCCAGTTCTTCTCGCAACCCAGCCGTTGGGCCAGCACCCGGGCCGCGATTCCGGGGCAGTCTTCGATCTCGGCGAGCACGCGCAGGGTCCAGGCACCGGCGGGCGACCGCGCGTCGAGCCGGTTCAGCCGGCGCAGGACGTCGTCGCCGGCGGCGTCCGAGAGCGCGTCCTGCTGCCGGAGCGCGATGCGCGGGTCCGCGCCCGCGTACTCGACCGCGATGCGATAGAGCTGCCCGGCGCGCGCGCCGCAACCGTCAAGCAACGCGGCGCGCGAGGCGCACCCCGCGGCAGCCGCGTCCGCATCGGTGACGTTCGACTCCTCCACCTTGGCAACCTCGAGAATGCGAAGCACCCCGAGCCCGGTGCGCAGGGTGCCGCCGGTGCGGACCGTCGGCCTTCGCCAGCGGCGAAACACCAGGGAGATCTCTCCGCGCACGATGCGCTCGAGCACGGCAGTTCGCAGCAGCACCGGGCGTCCTCAGTCTTTCGTCGTCATCGGTCTTCGGTGAGGGCGGACACGATGGCGCCGGCGCGGAGCGCGTCCGGCGTCGTCAGGCAGGCCGGCGTGGCGACCCCGTCTCTGGTCAGCACCAGCAGCTGGCGATCCTGATCCACCTCGACATCGAGGATCTTGCCGAGGGGGAACGATGTCACTCCCTCGTGAACCAGCGCCACCCGCCGGCTGGTCACGAGGAGCGTGCCTTCCTTGTCGACCACGTAGCCGCGCACCTTGTAGCGCTGTCCGTCGCGGGAGAACGAGCGCAGCAGGCGCCGCTTCAGCAGCCGGCCATCGCTCTCCAGATGGCACAGCTCGCGGCCCGAGAGCCTGGTCGCCGCCTCGACCACGGGCAGGTCGCCGTCGCGAATGGCCCGAAGCTCCCGGAGCCGCTCGACCAGCGCCAGCTCGTCCGCCAGCTCCTCGTCGGTCAGCCCGAGGGCGGTCCGCGCCCGGTCGAGCGCCTGCTCTTCCACCTCCGTGAGGTCGTGGTCGCTCACCGCCTCGACGTGCGCCCGCGAGTACGCGTCGAGCCGCGCCCGTTGCCGGAACTCGGGACCGAGGCGGACGAGCGTCTCGATCTCGGCTAGCCGCTCGAAGGCGTGCGGATAGGCCGCGCCGTTCGCGGCGGCGGCCTCGAGCAGGCCCAGGTACGCCCGCTCCTCGAAGTAGCGCGCATCGGTGGGGGTGAGCCGCGGGTCGCGGCGCCCCGTGTCGATGGCGGATCTCTCGTCGTCGGTGATCGGATCGGCGGCGGCAACGCGCGCATCGAGGAGGCGGCCGTACGCGTCGCCGGCCGCCCTCCGCTTCCCGCGCCTGGCGCCGATGGCGACCAGAGCCGCGAAGGCGCCGGCCGCGACCACCGCGGGGTAGGGGGACGGCAGCAGCAGGCTCGCCGCGACGGCGCCGAGGGCGAGCCACCCGTACGTCGGCGGCGATCTCCGGACCGGTGCGGCGATGGGGACGGCCGTCTGCTCGTGCGCTTGGAGCGCGCCGTAGGTCACGCCGGTATCCTCGGTCAGCTCGATGGGGGGGAGCGCGGCGGGGCGCGCCGCGCGTACGGGTGGGTCCGCCCGCACCAGCGGGGGCGTCAGGCTGGGGTCGGGACGCGCCGCGCGTGCGGGTGGGTTCTCTGCGCGTCCGCCCCGTTCGCGCCCGCCGCCTCCGCCTCCGAGCGACTTCCGGTAGTAGAGGCCGCCGCGCCCGCCGTGCACGTACGCGCGCCCCGCCGACGACACTCCGAGGCGGGCGCCGGTCACCCCGAACGACGCGCCGATGCCGCTCTTCGAGAGGTTGAACCGGATCGGCCCCGCGCGAAACGACTTTCTGAGATAGAAGCCCATACCGTGTCCCCGAAGTCAGAGCGCAAGCACGTAGCGCGCGACTCGTGCACTACGACTCGATGCCCGCTGTCCGTCACGCCTTTCGGCCCGGCGAAGGGTCCTGTCCCGCGTGGAGGTCACGAGCTGTTCGTCAGGAACTTCTCCAGAAGGAGCACGTCACGGAATCCGTCTCTGAGCCTCACGTGCTTCCTGGCGACGCCGATTCTCTCGAAGCCGAGAGCGCCGTAGAATCGAAGTGAGTGCCAACGAACGTCGGGCTCGGGGCGACGCGACTCAGGAGGCCCGGCCGAACAGGCCCGTCGCGCTCCAGAGCACGACCGCGGCGGCGGCCACGTGCTGCAACATGAGGGTGACCACGGCCGGCACCGTGACGCCCGGAAACGCCTCGCTGCCGCTGTCGGTGAGCATCCAGAGGTCCGGGAGCAGCGAGACCAGCAGGGCGACCAGGACGATCCCCTGGAACAGGGGGACCGGCCGCTCGGACAGCTTGTCGACCGCGACGGCGACCCCCAGCCCGGCGACGACGCCGACGACAGTCAGGAACACGGTCGGCCCCGCCGTTGCCAGCGGCTCGAACTCGGGCGGAATGTCGGAGACCGCGAGCCCCCCCGCCCGCACGACGAGATTGGCCGCCACCGCTCCGAGTATCGTCCGCAGCCATACCGCCCACGCCCGAGGTCCTGCCGCCGCCAGTCGGTCCGCACCCATTGACAATCCTCCCTTGCTCCCGCTCCGACGGCGGTCGGACGCCCGCCGATTGCAGGACCCGGATCCGTCGATTCACGCGCGAGCGGGACAGCGCCGGGCCACGAGGCTCTGGCGTTCCAGGTGGGCCATCATCTCCGTCGCGCCCAGCGCCTCCAGAGTACCCCGATCCGGCCGCCGCAGGCGTCTGCCGTCGACCTCCTGGTTGGTCCGGTTGATCAGGATCGTGTTCTCCACGGGCCGTCCCATCGTCCAGTACTTCCATTCGTTGGCGTACAGATAGGTCCCCCACCACCGATGTCCCTGCGGGGCGACGTACAGCTCGGGCACGCCGTGCATCCGGATGAATCCCACCACCCGCCCCCAGAGCCGGTCCAGTTCGTCGGTCCAGGCGTCCTCGGTGCCGTCAGCCGTCCAGCTCTTCCAGAGGGTGTACCAGTGCGGGCACTCCGGCATCGTGCGCGCGAAGCGGTACGGCTTCGACTCCAGGATCGCCGCCACCTCGTCGTAGCTCGCCTCCCAGCCGCGGACGTCGCGGCGCCACACCTCGTCGAGCCGCTGGCGGCGGGACTCCAGGCGCCGGCGTTCCGCGTCGCAATCGAGGGCCGTCCGTGTCGATGGGGGGCCGGTCATGCTTCTATCGTCTTCCCTCCGTTGTCAGGACCTGTCAGGAGCCCGAGGTCAGATCCGCAAACCTCTCGCAGCCGTGCGACGACGGCATCGAGCCACCGCGTCTTCCTGTTCTCGGGTGTCAAGGCGTCCCCGCCGTCGATTTCTGGACCGGGTCCGCATACCGTCGTCCTGCTGCGCCGCTCCCCGCCCGACGGCCCCGGCGAGAATCGCTCCGTTCACTGCCGGGAGGTTCGTATCTGCTCAAGCTCTCGAACGAACCGCGATTCGTCGGGCAGCCGTTCGATGGCCTTGCGATAAGCGTCCTCGACCTCTCGAACCGGCGCCCGCAACCGGTGGAGGGTCCGTGCGAGATCCCGCCACGCCCAGGCATGGCGGGCGGGCGATGCATCGAGCTGGACGACACGCTCCAGCAGCGATCGCGCCTCGGTGAGAAACCTGCGGTTCTGGTCGCGGCGCCCCCGTGGGTGGGCTTCGGTGGCCAGCCACATCTTGGTCTGTGCGAACTCGTGCAGGGCGCGCGGATCGGCGAGAATGCCGTCCCCCGCACGCTCGAAGTACCGATGCGCGAGACGAGAATCGCGGGCGCGGCGGGCCAGGATGGCCGCGTCGATGGCGTCCTGGCCGAATACGAGGGCCTGAGGGCGCTTGAGCAGCTGCAGCGCCTTGCGTTCTTCCCCGGCCTCCACCAATGCTTCGATCAAGGTATTGACGACATGGGGCACCGCGCCCTTGGCTCCTTGCGCCTCGAACGTTTCCAGAACGCTCTCGGCCCGCCCCGTCTCTCCAGTTTCCGCGTACGCACGGATCATCTCCGACGCGAGAATCGCAGATCCCTGGTTGGATGCCCACGCGGACTCGATTCGGCGAAGGGCCTCCGCGGACTCCCCCAGCGCCCGCAGGTGCGCCGCGTCCCGCAGAGCGGACAGGGCGCCATACTCGGGGTGGGCCGGCAGCGTGGCCTGGAAATAGGTGCGCTGCTCGTCGAAATCGAACCGCGGGACCGGCGATCCGTTGGCCTCCATCGCCTGGAACACCTTGGGCAGCCCGGAGAGCCTTCCCTCCGCGAGTCCCAGCTCCTTGAGGAACTCCCCGATGCGGCGGTTGCGGGCGGGTGCGGGCGGCACTGCCGCGTTCGGAACCAAGTGCCGGGGTTCGATGCCCGGCACCGGCCCCGGATAGCTGACGACCTCGATGCGGCCCGGGTAGAGATAGACCTTCGTGGGCTCGGGTTGGTCGACGTCATAGCCCCGGTGGTAGACCGCGTTGACGAGCGTTTCGCGGAGGGCCGGCAACGGATAGCTGACCCAGCCGCGCACCTGGCTCCGGTCCCGCTGCTTTTGCAAGTGGAACGTCGAGAGATTCTCGAGGTAGTTCAAGCAATCGCGAAGCTGATCGACGAGTCCACCCTCGAAGGTGCGCTCTTCCTGGACGTCTCCCGCCCGATCGGCGGCGAACTGGACGACTTCAATCTTTGAGCCACGAAACCACTGCGTCGGCTCTTTCGAGAAGAAGAGGAGCCCCGCGTTCCGCGGTACCTCGTGGTCGTTGACCCGCACCGTGATCCGCATGCGGCGATAGATGTCTCTCTCGTCGGGTTGGTCCAGAAGACCGCTACGGATGTCGCGCAGATGCTCGCGGACCTTCGCTTCACGCAGATCCTCGACCTGGGCGTCCACCGCCCGGCGGTCGTCCCACGGCACGCGGGCCGTCTGCTGAACGAGTCCGGGAAGCACGCCGCCGCGCCGTTCGGCGTCAACGGTCTCGGCGCCGAGGCGAACCCAGAACCGGCTTGGCCCGTCCCCGGTGGCGGGCGCGCGATGGGGTCTCGTCTCACTGGCCGGAGCCCAGACGACGAGGATGATCCGATCGTCGACGGTTTCTGGCGACAGGATGGGCTGGTAGGGTGGATCGAGCCGGTTGCAGTTGCCGCGGATCCACTTTTGCGCCGCGTCCAGCTCGGTGGCGGACAGACCGGAGGGGGGCAGGGCCGCGCGCCCGTCCCGTTCCCCGACGCCGATGACGACATAGCCGCCGTTCAGGTTGTGATAATCGTTCGCGAACGCACAGATCGTCCGGAGCGCCTGCGGACCCGTTCTCTGCGGATCCCACGAGGCCTTGAACTCCACGCGCTCCGACTCGACGCCGCGGCAGCGGAGGAGATCGTCGAGGTTGATCTGGAGGATCGTGCTCATGGGATCGACGGCGGCCGTTCTCCTCCTACAGCGACCTCGGCCTGCGTCGGCGGTCGCTCGGACGCTAGCGGACCTCGTCGAAGGACTCGACCTGCAGCCGTCCAGCGCCGTCCGGCGGGGCGTTCCAGTGTCCGGTCACCTGCACCAGTCCGTCTCCCGCCTCGGTCTCCAGGGTCGCCGTCCCGTTTGCGGCGAGCGGAAGCGCGAAGTCGGGCGACAGGGCGAGGGCGGGGGCGCCGTTCGCGCGAATGAGGCGCCCGACCGCGGTGACCGCCACGCCGTCCGGGATGAAGCCGGCGTTGCGCACGGTATTCCGTACCGCAGCAAGATCCAGGTGGCGGCCGGGCTCGACGGTGAGCACGATCCGTCCGTCGGCGGGTCGGACCTCGACGTCGTCGACGTGATCCAGACGGCCGAGCCGGCGTTCGAGGCCCAGGGCGCACGAGGGGCACGATAGCTCGACCTCGACGATCACCCGCACCATGCCGGGAGTGACCGGTGACTGCGCGGCCGCAGCGCCGGGGTTCGTCAAGGGCAGAGGGAACAGCAGCGCGGCCAGTCCAAAACGCAGCGCCGTGAATCCTGTTGATCCGATCCGAAGGGGCTTGCGCGTTGCCGATGCCATCGTCTGTCTCCTGGTCCGGGGGCGAGGCTGTCCCGCTTCCCCGAGACAAATGATACAGGCCTACGGACGCCCGTCGGCATGGGGCTGGACGGCCGAGGGGCGTCCGAAGGGCGTCTGATCGCCTGGACGATACGGCCGAAATGGTCACGAGGCCGGTCCGCTGTCGTCGGCCGGGATCCTCCGCCTGGGGTTCGGACCGTGCGGACACGGCGGGCGGCCCGACCGAACGGCCGGCGGTGTTACACGGGATTTACCTGCGGCGCGCGCCATCCGCGGTACCCTCTGGGCATCGTCATGCTGTCATCGGATCGGTGTCCTCCGCGCGTCACGGTGTTCCGCGTCACGAGTGTCCCGCGTATCGGCTCGGCTGCAATCACCATCGCGATTGGGGCGATGCTCGCCGCCGCGGGACTGGTCCCGGCCTCGTCTGCCCGTGCGGAGGCAGCCGGATCCGAGACGGTGGCCGGCGCGGGCGCGGAGCGGGCCGGGCAATCCGATCCCGCCGCCGGCTGCGCGCCGGCCCTCGCCCTGGGCGACGTCGGGATCGCCGCCGGGGGCCAGTTCCGCCTGATGGGGAACCGGTCGAACTTCGGCTTCCACGACCGGACGGCCGGCCCGGATCAGCCGCGAAGCACCATCGCCAATCAGCGGTTCCGCACCTGGGTCAACGTCCACGACCGGACGTCGTGCCGCTACGGGGGCTACGCCCAGATCGAGATCGGGCACCTGAACCTGGGGAGCGGCCGCGAGTTCCCGAAGACGTTCGGGCCGGGCGGAGACCAGGTCGGGGTCGAGATGCGGCGCGGGTTCCTCTGGTTCCGGCCGGCGGAGGGGGCGCTGATCCGGGCGGGGGTGCTGCCCTGGGAGGACCGCTTCGGCGAGCGGCCGACGTTCGCCGTTCCGCTGTGGTCGGTCGGCCGGCCGGGGACGGGCCGGGCTCCGCTGGCGAACTCGGACTGGGAGTTCAGCGTGTCGGGGATCACGCTGGAGGCCACCGCGCGCGACGCGTGGCACTATGCGTTCGGCGCCCTCCTGCTCGAGCGCGATGCGCGGCCGGCGGGCGGGCAGGACGGGTCGTGGCTGCTGACGGCCGACGTGGACCGGGAACTCGGCTCGTCGCTCTGGGGGGCGAGCGTCTACTATCTGCGCGACGACGCGGGCTACTCCTACGGCGGGTTCGGCGGTCCGGCGGCGGGTAGCGGCGCTGCGGTTCAGCGCAGCCGCGACTTCTGGATCGGCGGGCGCGGCCACGTCGACCACGCCGGCGGGTCGACCGGGGTCTTCCTCATCCTCAATTCGGGCGAGATTCCCGCCCTCGGCTGGAGCCACACCGGTTGGTCGGCCAAGGTCGCCACGACGCTGCCGGCGGGCCGCGGCGCGGCGCACCTGCAGTGGCTCTACTCGACCGGCAACGACGGTGACGACCCGGCCCGCTCGGGCGAGTTCCGGACCATCGCCCAGAGCGTGCGCGACGGCGTGGGGGCGCAGTCGTACTGGAGCTTCCTCGGGCTGACGTCGCCCCGCGGGCCGTCCGACGTGAACGACCTCGGCATCGGGCTCCAGAACGGCGGGCTCGGCCTCCTGACGCTGCAAGCCGGCTACGAGCATCCGCTGGCCGACCGGTGGACCGCTTTTCTCGGCGCCGGCTGGTTGCGCTCGGACGCCGCGCGCCCGCAGAACGGGTCGACGGCCATCGGCACCGAGCTGCTGGCGGAGGCGCGCTGGCAGATGGGAGCGATGATGGCGCTCGAGTTCGGCGCGTCGGTGCTGCTGGCCGGCGACTTCTTCAAGCCGGACCCGGCTGCCCCTCCGCCCGGGACCCTCCACCAAGTGTACAGTCGGTGGCAGCTCGCGTTCTGACGCCCTGGCCAGTCCATGGCAACGCCCCGCTGCATTCGAGCGGCCATGCATCCCGCCTGAACCGCGTCAATGGTCGGTTGAACAGGCCCGATATGCGCCCTCCTCACGCCTTTGTCAGGCTGCCGCTCCCGGTGCAATGCGGGGTCCCCACCCCGGGCTGCCGGCCTTCTTCCTGCCTCCGTCCCCTGCGCCGGTCCGCCCGTCCGGAGCGCGGATTCCTGCGCGTACGGGAGGGCGACACCATTTCCCGCCCGCCCCGCGCGGACGGGCCGTCAGAAGCCGATGACCAGCGCGGTCCGGAAGATGGTGTCGAGGCGGTCCTTGCGAATCCGGCGCGTGCCGAGGGTTATCGAGGCTCCCCCGTCCGCCACGGTCTCGAAGAGCTCGTCGCCGCTGCCCGGCACGCCGTCGGGGTCGACGACCTCGACCCGGGCGACCACCGCCACCGCCTCGGGCGCCGGCTCGTGCTCGTACAGCCACTGCAGGCCGACCCGGAGGGCCAGATGAGTGCTCAGGGCGACGCTCACGGCGTGCATCATGGACGGCGGCGAGCAGCGCGGCGACTCGCGCGGATCGCAGCACGTGTTCAATGCGGGGGTGTCTGGTCATGTCCGAACCTGGCCCGGAAATCGTCGCCGCGCGACCTTGCGGTCGCGTTGGAAGTTTTGCTGGCGCGAAACTTCTGCGGGGCAAGGATTGCCGCCCAACCAACCCTGCCAGGAGGCGGCACCGTTCTATGGCGCAGACTCCTGGCCCGGAAATCGTCGCCGCGCGACCTTGCGGTCGCGTTGGAAGTTTCGCTGGCGCGAAATTTCTGCGGCGCAAGGATTGCCGCTCAACCAACCCTCCAGGGAGTCGCCGCCTCCCGGCGGGAGGCGGCGCCGTTCTACGGCACAGACTCCTGGCCTTCGATCGTGCTCTGAGCCGGTCCCAGGCCGGTTCGCGCACTCCCCGGTAGAGCAGGGATGAGGGCGCCATGACAACGACGCCGCGAGTGAGCGGTGCTCGACCGGTGGAACGAGTGGGGGAAGTCCGATGGTGGCCATTGGCGCGGTCTCGAAGGAACAGGACGTTCTCGACACTGATATCATTGAAGGCTGTATTTTCGCCCGCGCCGCGAACGGCGGGCGCACCATCGTACGCATGCATCGCTCACCCAAGCCGAAGCGCGGCTCAGCGAAGCCGAGGCGCAGCGTCCCCGCCATCCCCGTCCTCCTCGCGGCGACGATGCTTGCCTCGTCGGGGTGCTCGCTGCGCACGATGGCCGTCAACGCCATCGTGCCGGTGCTGGCCGACCCCGCCGTGTACCTGTCCGAGGAGGACCCGGAGCTGGTGCGCGAGTCGCTTCCGTTCCTGCTCAAGACCATCGAGTCGATCATCCTGACGGCGCCCGAGCAGGACGAGGCCCTGGTCTCCGCCTGTAGCGGGTTCACCCTCTACGGCAACGCGTTTCTGCAGGTCGATGCCGACGTCGCGAACTGGGACGGCGAGTACGACCGGGAGATCGAGCTGCGCGACCGCACGTGGAAGCTCTACGTGCGCGCCCGTGATTATTGCCTGCGCAGCCTCGAGCTGAAGTACGACGGCATCGGGGACGACCTGCGGGAGGACCCGGCCGCGGCCCTCGCGGTCGCCGGCGCCGACGACGTTGAGGTCCTGTTCCTGCTGAGCGCCGCCTGGGGGCTGGCGATCTCGAACGCCCTCGACCAGCCCGAGCTCATCGCCGACCTGCCGGTGGTGCGGACGCTCCTCGAACGGGCCCTCGAGCTCGACGAGGACTACGGACAGGGCTCGATTCACGGCGCCCTCATCACCGTCGAGTCGCTGCCGGCGCAGCTCGGCGGCTCGCCGGAGCGGGCTCGCGAGCATTTCGAGCGGGCGGTCGAGCTGTCTTACGGGCTCGACGCCGCGCCGTACGTGACCTTCGCGCTCGGCGTGTCGGTGCCGGCGGAGGACCGGGCCGAGTTCGAGGACCTGCTGAACCAGGCCCTGGCCATCGACCCGGACGAGGACACGAGCCTGCGGCTGCTCAACGTGGTGAACCAGAAGCGGGCGCGGCTGCTGCTCGACCGTGTCGACGACCTGTTTTTCGAGTGAGATTGGCGAAAGTGAAGGAGACCGTTCGATGAAATCGCGATCCCTGGTCGTCACCGTCGTCCTGGTGGCGTTGATGGCGGCGCCGGTGGTTCTGCTGGCGCAGCGCGCAACCCGCATCCAGCTCGGGTCGATCCTGCCCGCCAACTCCATCTGGGACCGGTCCCTGAAGGAGATGGCCGTCGAGTGGCGCGACGAGACCGAAGGCCGGGTGCAGCTCCGCGTGCAGAGCGGGGCGTTCCGCGACGAGGCGGCGCTGGCCCGCCGGCTGAAGCGGGGGCGGCCGCAGGCCGCCGTCTTCGGGCTGCCGGGGGACATTCACGAGGCCTTCAGCGTCCTGAACATTCCGTTCTTCTTCGAATCGGACGAGGAAGTGTTCCACGTGGTCGAGCAGTTGACCCCGACCTTCGAGCGGGTCCTGGCCGACGAAGGGCTGGTGCTGCTGAACTGGGGCCACGCGGGATGGGCGCACTTCTTCAGTGAGGATCGGGTCGAGACGCTCGACGATCTGCGGGGGACGAAGCTGTTCACGGCGGCCGGCGACGACAAGATGCTGCAGTGGTACAAGGAGAACGGGTTCGACCCCGAGCCGCTGGCCGTCACCGACGTCCTGCTCGGCCTGAACACCGGGCTCATCAACGCCCACCCGAGCCCGCCCTACGTGGCGCTGCTGTTCCAGTGGTTCGACAAGACCCCGTTCATGCTCGACGTGCCCCTGGCCCCGGTGCTGGGGATCACGGTGGTGACGGAACGCACCTGGGACGGGATCGACGCCGACGACCAGCAGGTGTTGCTGGCGTCGGCCAAGCGGCTCGAGCAGGAGCTGCTGCGCGACGTGGCCGCGCAGGAACGCGACTCCATCGAGCAGATGAGGCGGCGCGGCCTCACCGTGGTGGAGATCGACGACGCCGCGAAGGCGTCGTTTCGGGCGGTGGCCGACCAACTCACCGCGTCGTGGCGGGGCGAGATGATTCCCGCCGACGTCTACGACCTGGCGGTGCGCGCGCGGGACAGCTTCCGGGCCGGCCGCTGACGGGGCGGCCGACCAGAGATCCTCATGGGTGACAGCGCCTCCGCCGCCGGGGTCCGTGCGCGGATCGTCCGGGCCCTGGGCGGGGCCGAGCAGGCCGTCGCCAACCTCGCGCTGGCCGCGATGGTGCTGCTGCCGCTGGCCGAGATCGTCGTCCGGCCGGTGGTCGCCGGCGGCATCCCCGGCTCGATCCCGTTCGTCCAGCACTTCACGCTCTGGGTGGGCTTTCTCGGCGCCGCGATCGCCGCGCGCGAAGGCAAGCTGATCGCGCTCGCGACGGCGACGTTCGTCCCCGAGGGTCGGATCCGCCGTGCCACCCAGGTGTTCGCGGCCGGCGTGGGCGCCGCGGTGTCCATGATGCTCGCGGCCGGCGCCTGGGACCTGATGATGCTGGACCGCGAGGACGGCACCATCATCGCGGCCGGGGTGCCGGTCTGGATCGCGCAACTGGTCCTGCCCGTCGCGTTCGCGGTCATCGCCGGGCGGCTCGTCTGGCGGGCGTCGCCGGCGTGGGCGGGCCGCGCGGCGGCGGGGCTCGGCATCCTCGTCGGGCTCTGGCTCGGCCTGTCGGCGGGCATCCTCGCCGACGCGCCGCGGTGGCCGCTGATCTCGCTGGTGCTGGCGGCGGCGGTGCTCGGGGCGCCTATCTTCACCGTGCTGGGCGGGGCCGCGGTGCTGCTGTACCTGGGGGACGGCAACCTCCCGGTGCTCGTCACCATCGAGACCTACTCCCTCGCCGTTCAGCCGCACCTGCCGGCGATCCCGCTGTTCACCCTGGCCGGGTTCATCCTGGCCCAGGGGAAGGCCTCGGAGCGGCTGCTCCGCGTGTTCCGGGCCGGGGTGGGCTGGATTCCCGGCGGCACCGCGATCGTCTGCGTCCTGCTGTGCGCGTTCTTCACGGTGTTCACGGGGGGCTCGGGAGTCACGATTCTCGCCCTCGGCGGCCTGCTGTTCCCGGCCCTCCTCAAGGACGGCTACCGGGACCGGTTCTCGCTGGGCCTGCTCACCGCGTCGGGGTCGCTGGGCCTGCTGTTCCCGCCGGCGATGCCCCTGATTCTGTACGCGATCGTCGCGCAGGTCGCGCCGGACGATCTGTTCGTGGCGGGCATTCTGCCCGGCCTGCTGCTGGTCGGGTTGACCGCGGCCTGGGGCATGCGCGAGGGCATCACCACCGGCGCCGGCCGGCACGATTTCGGGTGGCCCGAGCTCCGGGCCGCGCTCTGGAACGCGAAGTGGGAGCTGACGATCCCGTTCGTGGTCCTGGGGGTGCTCTTCAGCGGCTTCGCCACGCTGGTCGAGACCGCCGCCTTCACCGCGCTGTACGCCGCGATCGTCCAGGGACTGATCCATCGCGACTTCACGCTCGGCCGCGGGCTGTACCGGGCGTTCAGCGAGTGCGTGGTGCTCGTGGGCGGAGTGCTGATCATTCTGGGGGTCGCGGTCGGCTTCACCGGCTATCTCAACGACGCCGACGTGCCCTATCTGATCGTCGAATGGGCCGACGAGCACATCGGGTCGCGGCTGGTCTTCCTGCTCGGCCTGAATGTGTTTCTGCTGCTCGTGGGATGTCTGATGGACATCTTCTCGGCCATCTTCGTCGTGGTGCCGCTGGTGGTGCCGGTGGCCGAGCAGTTCGACGTCGACTTGCTGCATCTGGGCATCATCTTCATCGCGAACCTCGAGCTCGGGTTCCTGACGCCGCCGGTGGGGTTGAACCTGTTCCTGGCGTCGTACCGGTTCGACCGGCCCCTGCTGGAGGTCTACCGCGCTTCGTTGCCCCTGCTGGTCATCCTGGGGCTGGGGGTGCTCATCATCACCTACGTGCCCTGGCTGACCCTGGGGCTGGTGGAATGGCTGCGATAGGAATCTTCGCCGCAGGAAACTCCAGCCCCCTACCAGCGTGTGGCTGCGGGGCTTTAACCCCGATACAGGGGTCCATCGTGCTTGAGATCGTACCGCGGCGCAGACCCTCGGCCCGGACATCGCGGCCCCGCGGCGCCGCTGTCCGCCCAACCCGACCTGCAGGAGTCCGTCCCGTTCCACGCCGCAGACTTCCGGACAACCTCGTTCTTCCCGGCAGGGCAGCGTGAGCGATCCGGCTCTGGCGTTGCTGCGCGATCTCGTGGCGATCGATTCCGTCAATCCCGCGCTGGCCCCGGGCGGCGCCGGCGAGGCGGCCGTCGCCGAGCACGTGGCCGGCGTGCTGCGGCGGGCCGGGCTCGACGTGGAGGTGCGCGAGGCCGCGCCCGGTCGTCCCAACGTGATCGGGGTCCTCGAGGGGCGTGGGCCGGGACGCACGCTGATGCTGTGCGGGCATCTCGACACGGTCGGCGTCGAGGGGATGCGCGATCCGTTCACGCCGATCGTGCGCGACGGACGTCTCTACGGCCGCGGCGCGCAGGACATGAAGAGCGGCGTCGCCGCGATGGTCGACGCCGCGGTCCGGCTCGCCGTTCGCGGCGGGCTGCCGGCCGGCCGGCTGGTGGTGGCGGCGGTCGCCGACGAAGAGCACGCCAGCCTGGGCGCCGACGCCCTGGTGCGAGACCATGCCGCCGATGGCGCGGTGGTCACCGAGCCGACGGACCTGCGGATGGCCACGTGCCACAAGGGGTTCGAATGGGTCGAGGTCGAGACCCGCGGCCGCGCCGCCCACGGCAGCCGTCCGGCCGACGGGCGGGACGCGATCCTGCGCATGGGCCGGGTCCTGCATCGCCTCGAGGCCGTCGATGCCCGGCTCGCGGCGGGGCCGTCGCACCCCCTGCTGGGGCCGGCGTCGCTCCATGCCTCGACCGTCGCCGGGGGCCGCGAGCTCAGCGTGTATCCTGAACTCTGCCGCCTGTCGTTCGAACGCCGGACCCTCCTGGGGGAACCCCCGGACGCCGGCCTGGCCGAGGCGCAGGGCATCCTCGACGCGCTGGCGCGGGACGACGCCGAGTTCGAGGGCTCGGCCCGGCAGATCTTCACGCGCGCGGCGCATGAGCTGCCCGTCGACCATCCGGTCTGCCGCACGCTGGCCGGAGTGCTGGACCGGCGGGGCGAGGTTCCGGACCCGACCGGCATGTCGTTCTGGACCGATGCGGCGATTCTGACCGGGGCGGGAACCCCGGCGGTGCTGTTCGGACCGCGCGGGGCCGGACTGCACAGCCGCGAAGAGTACGTCGAGATCGATTCCGTCCTCACCTGCCGCGACGTCCTGATCGACCTCGCCCGGGACTTCTGCTGACGGCGCCCTGGTCTTCTTGTCAAGACCGGGAGCTGTAACCTCATTGACGCTGGCGGCCGTTCGCAGTTCTTGAACACGTGCAGCAGCTCCCATGCAGCGTGGCGAGACAGGCTTCTGCGAAGCCACCGCGGTCGGCGGCGAGGAGGCTGGCCCGCAGCCGGCTGTTCGCCTGCGATCGGTACCTGGGATCTTCGACGAGGAGGAAGGCGACCGCCGCTAATGCGTCAGCCGGGAGCCGCCGCGGTCGTGCAGCAGGTGGTTCAGCGTTCGCCCGTAGTAGCGGAGGATGTGGCGGTTGCGGACCCGGAATCGGTCGCCCTCGACGACGATGATCCCTCGCGTCGCGAGCGGCTCGGCGGCCTGGTCGACGGCGTCGCGGCCGCAGTCGACACCGAGATTGGCGGGTACGAGGCGGAGCGCGTCGAGCAACTGGTCGATGCGGTCTTCGAGATCGCGCCGCCGCATGGACGGCCGGAGGGCGGTGGCCACCAGGGCCGTCGGCAACACCTTGTAGAGTCGTCCGATGGCGTCGCGGGTGCGGCGGGTCAGGGCCACGAGATCGCGGCGCGACTCGGGGTCGACGGTCGCGAGGGGTATGGGCTGCCCGAAGGTGACGAAGCTGCGCGTCCGGTAGCCCACGGCGTGGTTCACCATCTCGGCCACTTCCGTCGTGAAGAGCCGCTGGCGCCGTTTGATGCCCTGGCGAGCCAACGTCTGGTCCTCAAGCACGAGGTCGTAGGCGATCGCCACCGGCACGATCACCACATCCGGCCGCCGGCCCTGCAGGACCGCCTGCAGCAGTCCCGTCTTCAGCGTCTTGAACTCGCCGCTGTAGCTGCGTCCGCCCTCCGGGTAGAGGAACAGGTCGTGCCGTTGCACCAGCTCGGCCACGTACGCCCGCAGCGTCGCCAGATAGGCGGGATCGCGGGAGTCGCGGCGGATGGGGACGGCGCCGGTGACATAGCGGTTCAGCAGCCCCATGGCGCCGTTGAACAGATTGATGCCGGCGGTGATGACGGGAGGGCGGACCCCGTGGTCGTCGAGCACCACGAGCTCGACGAGGTAATCCATGTGGCTCTTGTGGTTCGAGGCGTAGATGACCCGGTTCGATCGCGTGGCGGCCTGCGCCCGCTCGACATGTTCCGGGTGTTGCTGAATCTTGCGCAGAATCGGGTACAGCGGGTGCTTCAGGGCGCGATACACCTGGTATCGCTGGGTCGTCCTGAGCTCCTTGAGGTAGGACGCAATCCGTTCCTGGGCTTCGTCGCGACTCAGCTTAGTACCGCCGCGGAGATACCGCGCCACCCCCTCTCGGGACAGCACCGCCTGTGTGATATCGTCGTCCACGCGCGCAACTATATCACCGGCCCGGTACCGCCGGTCGGTTCGAGAGGCGGCTGGGAGTCTGCGGCACGGAGCCGAGCAGACTCCCAGGAGGGGGGTTGGTTGGGGCGGCGGCTTCCGGGCTGGGGGCTTGCGCCGTAGAAGTTCGCGCCAGCGAAACTTCCAACGCGACCGTAAGGTCGCGCTATCGCGGCACGGTGACGTGGGCCGGGCGGGACAGTCGTACCGTCAGCCTCGACCCCGGCGGCAGGCTGGCCGGCTCGGCTTCCCCGTTCAGGGCGGCGGCGGTGCCGCCCGCGGCTCCGATAGAGCCCCCGATGGCGGCGCCGCGCTCACCGCCGAAGATCGCGCCGAGAATCGACCCGGCCACCGCCGCGCCGCCGATCTTGGCGACGCTGTCGCCGCCCGGGGGCTTGCCCTCCCGGTAGATGGTCTCGGTGGACAGCGTCACCTCGGCGCCGTCGTCCATCACCAGGGAGTGGAACCGCACCCCGAGCCGGGACGCCGAGCGGAGCCGGCCGCCCGATTCGACGAGGACCACCGATCCCCGCATGCGCGTGCCGGAGGGAATCGCCACCCGTGCGCCGACCTGTACGTCGCGGGTGACCCGGGCCTCGACGGGGTCCTCGAGTCTGGCGGTGCGGGTGGAGACGGCCGTCTCGATCTGGATCCCGATCACCGAGTCGGCGGCGATCTCGATCTCGTCGAACGACGGCCAAGGACTCGGTGCGACGGCGGGACGGGCGGCGCGCGCATCGAGGAAGCTGGTGCTGGCGAGCGGTGGGCGTTCCGGCTCGGGCCGCCGCCGAGGCGCCGCGCCCGCCGGCCCCCCGGCCCGCGCCCATCCCTCCACGACCGGGAGGCCGGCGGGCGGAAGAGGCGCCGCGGCGGTGGCGGCCCGTGCGCGGTCGCCGGCCGGTCGTCTCGGCGCGGGCACCGGCTGCGGCCGGAGGCTCGGCTCCGGGGCGACGGGTCTGGCTGCTGCCGGCGGCGTGCGGTTCGCCGGCTCGGGGGGCGCCGCCGCGGGCCGCGGAGCCGGAGGCTCGCGCCGGGCCACGGGCCGGGGCGCCGGCGGCGGGTCGGCCGCCACCGGCTCGACGACGACCTCCGTTTCGGCCGGGGCCGTCACCGGTGCGGAAGCCGGTTCACCGGCCGCGAGTGCAGGGTCGGCGGCCACGGTCGAGGTGATCCCGGAAGCAGGCCCGATGGCGTGCCGCACGCCGAGATAGGCACCGACACCAGCCGCGGCGACGGCGGCGACCACGATACCGGCGACGGCGATCGGTCTCATCATCAGGGATACGTCCTTTCTCTCGTGCATGATAAAGCAATTGTCGTGCCTGAACGCCAGATTCGCAGGCCGCGCTGCCGCGCCTGCCGGGACGCCGCCTTGACCGGCAGCCCGGTGGACCCCGCGTTGCGCCAAAAGCGGCGAGGCGCCCGGCTGAGCAAGGCGCGACTGCGCGACCTTACGGTCGCGTTGGAAGTTTCGCTGGCGCGAAGCTTCTACGGCGCAAGCCCCTGGGGGAATGTATCGGACGATAAGTGACCGAGCAACGCGGTCAGACGGGATGCATCGCCGCTCCAAGGCAGCGGGCCGACCCGTCATCGGCGGGAGACAGTCGGCGGCGAGAAGGGGACAGTGTGGGAGACTTGAAGCGTGCCCGTGCGTGACCGTCCGGACGTCATCGTGATCGGCGCCGGCATCATCGGCTGCGCCGTCGCCAGCGAGCTCGGACGGCGCGGGGCCGCCGTGCGGGTGCTCGAGAGTCGTGTCGTCGGGGGCGGGGCTACCCAGGCGTCGGCCGGCATCCTGGCGCCGTTCATCGACGCGGGCCGTCCGGGTTCCCTCCGCACTCTCGGCGCGGAGAGCCTCGAGCTGTGGGACGACTTCGTGGCCCGCGTGGTCGTCGACAGCGGCGGTGACATCCTGTACGAGCGGACCGGCACCCTGGAGGTCGCCACCGACGAACCGTCGATGCGCCGGCTGGAGCGGACCCGGTCCGCGCTCCTCGCGGCGGGGGTCGAAGGCCATCTGTTGACGGCGCGGGAGGCCTGCGCCGCCGAGCCGTCCCTGAGCCGGACGGTGGGCGGGGGCCTGCTGATTCCGTCCCACGGATTCGTGGGGGCGGCCGCGGTGACGTCGGCGCTCCGGCAGGCGGGCGCCGCGCGGTACGGGGTCTCGTTTCTGACCGGCCAGCCCGCGCGCCGCGTGCGGGTGCGTCCGGCCGGCGGGATGGCCGTCGAGACGGCGGCGGGGACGCTGACCGGCGACGCGGTCGTGCTCGCGGCGGGAAGCTGGTCGGGCGGCGTGGCGGTCGAAGGCGAGGCGGTGCTGCCGGTGCGTCCGGTTCGCGGGCAGTTGCTTCGTCTGGCCTGGACCGGCGATCCGCTGGCGAGGGTCGTCTGGAGCCCGGGCTGCTACGTGGTTCCGTGGCCCGACGGGTCGATGCTGGTGGGGGCGACGATCGAGGACGTGGGTTTCGATGAGCGCGCGACCGTCTCGGGGGTGGCGGCCCTGATCGAGGCGGTCGGCGGCGTGCTCCCCAAGGCCCGGAACGCCGGGTTCGAGGCCGTGCGGGTCGGCCTGCGCCCCGGCACTCCCGACGATCTGCCGGTGGTGGGATCTTCGCCGGCGGCGCCGCGGCTCGTGTACGCCACCGGCCACTACCGGAACGGGGTCCTGCTGGCCCCCCTGACCGCCCGCCTGGTGGCGGACCTGATGCTGGACGGCCGGGAGGACCCGCTGCTCGCGGCGGTCGCCCCCGGGCGGTTCGCAGCGGCGTGACGGGGAGTTCGGGGCGGGGAAACCGCGTGCGGTTTCGGTCCGCACGGGGAAATGATAGTCTCTCGGCGGCGCGGGTGCAGGTGTCGCCCCGTATTTCCCCGGTTGGCGCGGCCCCTCGGGTCCGGGCGCTCTATTCGTTGCGGAGCGAGACAGGATGGAACAGGTTCAGATTGCCGCCCCGGTTCGCCGGTGGGCGGAGACGCTACGGCCGGACGCGTGGCTGACGCAGCCGCTCGGCGTTTTCTTCGCGTTTTCGACGTTCATCGTGTATTCCACCTGGGCGGCGTTTCAGGGCGAGTACTACCACTTCGGACCGTATCTGTCGCCGTTCTATTCACCCGAGATCTTCGGAGATTCACCCCACAGCCTGCTGGGGCCGAAGCCGGGATGGTGGCCGAATCCGGTGCCCTTCTCGCCGGCGTTCCTGATCCTGTGGGCGCCCGTCAGCTTCCGGCTGACCTGCTACTACTATCGTGGCGCCTACTACAAGGCATTCTGGCACGATCCCCCGGCGTGCGGCGTGGGCGAGCCCCGCTCGAGCTACTGGGGAGAGAACTCGTTCCCGCTGATCGTGCAGAACCTGCACCGCTACTTCCTCATCTTCGCGCTGCTGCTCCTGGTGTTTCTGACCCTCGACGTCTGGAATGCCCTGTGGTTCGAGGACCCGGCGACCGGGGCGGTCTCGTTCGGAATGGGGGTCGGGACGCTGGTGCTGGCTATCAACGTTGCTCTGCTCGGCAGCTACACGCTGGGTTGCCACTCGTTGCGGCACCTCGTCGGGGGGAAGCACGACCGGATCGCCGGGTTGCCGATCCGCCGTCCAGCCTACGACTGCGTGAGCTGCCTGAACAGCCGGCACATGCTCTATGCCTGGATGAGCCTGGTCTGGGTCGGCTTCTCCGACATATACGTCCGGCTGTGTGCGATGGGCATCGTGACGGATCTCCGACTCCTGTAGCGCGCGATCGCCGCGCCCGGTCTGGCCGTCCCGAAGAAAATGGTGGGCGCGGCCGCCGAGGCGGACGGCGGGTGATGGACCATGGCCGGCCCCGGCGCTTCCGGGTCGCCGCAGATGAATTTGCCGAATGGACAACGAATCCTACCAATCCTCTGAATACGACGTGCTGGTGATCGGGGCCGGGGGCGCCGGGCTGCGGGCCGCGATCGAGGCGTCGGCGGCCGGGGTCTCCGTCGGGCTGATTTGCAAGTCGCTTCTCGGCAAGGCGCATACGGTCATGGCCGAGGGGGGCATGGCGGCCTCCCTCGCGAACGTGGATGACCGGGACAACTGGACGGTGCACTTCGCCGACACCATGCGCGGAGGCCAGTACCTGAACAGTTGGCGCATGGCCGAGCTGCACGCCCAGGAGGCGCCGGCGCGGGCGCGGGAGCTCGAGGCCTGGGGAGCGGTCTTCGACCGCACCAAGGACGGGCGCATCCTGCAGCGCAACTTCGGGGGGCACAAGTACCCGCGGCTGGCCCACGTCGGCGACCGGACCGGGATCGAGATGATCCGGACCCTGCAGGACCACGGGATTCACCAGGGCATCGACGTGCACATGGAGTGCACGATCGTCGAGCTGCTGAAAGACGGGGACCGTGTCGTCGGGGCGTTCGGCTACGACCGCGAGCGCGGCCGCTTCCGGGTGTTCAAGGCGCGCGCGGTGGTGCTGGCCACCGGCGGCATCGGGCGCGCGTTCAAGGTGACGAGCAACAGTTGGGAGTACACCGGCGACGGGCACGCGCTCGCCTATCGGGCCGGGGCCGAGCTGATGGACATGGAGTTCGTGCAGTTCCATCCCACCGGCATGGTCTGGCCGCCGAGCGTCCGCGGCATCCTCGTCACCGAGGGGGTGCGGGGCGAGGGCGGGGTGCTGCGGAACAGCGACGGGAAGCGGTTCATGTTCGAGGACATTCCCGAGCCGTACCGGAGCTCCACCGCCACCGACGAGGAAGAGGGCTGGCGTTACACCCAGGGTGACAAGCAGTCGCGGCGCCCGCCCGAGCTCCTGACCCGGGACCACGTGGCGCGCTGCATCGTCCGCGAGGTCAAGGAGGGCCGCGGCAGCCCGCACGGCGGCGTGTTCCTCGACATCGCCTGGATCAAGCAGCGGCTGCCGAACGGGGCCGAGCACATCCGCAAGAAGCTGCCGAGCATGTATCACCAGTTCAAGCAGCTCGCGGGCATCGACATCACCGAGGAGCCGATGGAGGTCGGCCCCACCACCCACTACGTGATGGGGGGGGTGCGCGTCGACCCCGACAGCCAGATGTCCAACGTGCCCGGGCTGTTCGCGGCCGGCGAGTGCGCGGCGGGTCTGCACGGCGCGAACCGGCTCGGGGGGAACTCGCTGTCCGACCTCCTGGTCTTCGGCCAGCGCGCCGGCCGGTACGCGGCCGAGTACGCCCGCGCGCAGACGCCGGTGGAGCCGGCGCAGGATCAGGTCGAGGCGTTGGCGCGCGAGGCCCTCGCGCCGTTCGAGCGCGCCGGCGACGATGCCGAGGGGCCGTATCAGGTGCAGTTCGACCTGCAGGACCTGATGCAGTCGCAGGTCGGCATCGTGCGCACGCAGGGAGAGATGCAGAAGGCCATCGACAGCTTCGAGGAGCTGCACGCGCGCGCCGGGCGGGTCGGGGTGCAGGGCAACCGCGAGTACAACGCGGGATGGCACACCGCGCTCGACCTGCGCAACCTGCTGATGGTGTCCGAGGCGGTCGCGCGGTCGGCGATTCTCCGCAAGGAGAGCCGCGGCGCGCACTTCCGCGAGGACCATCTGGAGAAGGACGCCGACCAGGGCCGCCTGAATACCGTCATCCGGTCCGGCGACGACGGCGAGATGCAAGTGACGCAGGAGCCGATTCCGGAGATCCGGCCCGACCTGCAGCAGATCATCGAAGACAACAAGTGACGGCCGGGCGCGGGGCTTCCCGCGCTCGTACAGCGGAGACACCGTAGATGAGTAGCGCGACATTCCGGATCTGGCGGGGGAACTCGGAGGGCGAGTTCCAGGACTACACCACCGAGGTGTCCGAGGGGATGGTCGTCCTCGATGCGGTGCACCAGATTCAGGCCGAGCAGGCGAACGACCTCGCCGTGCGCTGGAACTGCAAGGCGGGCAAGTGCGGGTCGTGCTCGGCCGAGGTCAACGGCAGCCCCAAGCTGATGTGCATGACGCGGCTGAACTCGCTGCCGCTCGAGCGCCCGGTGACCATCGAGCCGATGCAGGCGTTCCCCCTCATCCGCGATCTCGTTACCGACGTCTCGTGGAACTACGAGGTCAAGAAGGCGATCAAGCCGTTCGCCCCGCGCGAGCCGGACGCCCCGGACGGCACGTGGCGCATGGAGCAGTACGACGTCGAGCGGGTGCAGGAGTTCCGCAAGTGCATCGAGTGCTTCCTGTGCCAGGACGTCTGCCACGTCCTGCGCGACCACCGGCTGCACGGCGAGTTCATCGGCCCCCGGTTCTTCGTCCACGCGGCCGCCCTCGAGATGCACCCCCTCGACACCGCCGACCGCACCACCGAGCTCGCCAACGACCACGGCGTCGGCTACTGCAACATCACCAAGTGCTGCACCAAGGTCTGCCCGGAAGAGATCACCATCACCGACAACGCCATCATCCCCCTCAAGGAGCGCGTCGTCGACAAGATGTACGACCCGCTCACCAGGTTGCTCCGGATGTTCAGATCGTAGCGGCTGACGGTCGACTGGCCGCACGCCTGCCTCGTGACGCCTCTTGGGCCGACCAGCGGTTCGACGCGTGGGGGCCCGTCGCGGCCCGCTGACGTTCGGACTGGGCTCTATCGGCCACAACTTGGCGGAGCGAGGGGCTGCGAGAGATCGGACGCGCCCCGCTGTCGGTCCCGCTTGGTGAGGGGCCGTTTCGGGATCGCGGACACCAACTCTATGCTGGTCTGCTTGTTAGTGGAGCGTTGATGTGTTGTCGGATCTCGACGCCGGCACGCGAGAAGGACAATACGGGAGGAGCAGACGATGGCGCAACTGGCAGCCTGGAGCGTAGACGGACAGCATGGCGAGGGTACCTCGCAGCAGCCGGAGCCGCGAAGAGTCGAGCGCTCCCACATCGCACTGGAGAAGCATCTCGAAGACTGGATTGCGAACGACGTGACTCTGATCGCGGAGGGATTGACGCTGGTCGGCCGGCAGATATCCATCGACGACGGCCGACTCGATCTGTTGGCCATCGACTCCCAGGATCGCTGGGTGGTGATCGAGATCAAACCAGGACTGCTGGACGCGGGCGCGTTGGCACAGGCACTCTACTATGCCTCGTCAATCGCGCGTCTCGACGGCGAAGAGCTCTACGAGAAGCTGAAGTCCCGCCTCGGTGAGTTCGGTGACGCCGAAGAGCTCGTGAAGCAGCAACTGGCCGGTGAAGAGCTGGGGCGGGAGATTGCGGTGCTGCTCGTCGGCGCCGGAATCCACCCGGGTTTGGAGCGTATGAACGAGTTCCTCGGCCGCTTCGGCGTTCCTACTCAGCGTCGTCAGCTTCGAGGTGTTCGAGCTGGACGGTGGCCCGCAGTTGTTGATTCGTGAGGTGGTCGACGAACCGGCCGAGCCGCCGCCCCCACGTCGCCGGCTCACCGTTAAGGCGATCCATGACTGGGCTGTCTATGAGGGCGTCGGCCCGCAGTTCGATCGGTTCGTGAACATGTCAAGGGAGGCTGGTCTCGCCGTGCAACCGCAACGGGCGTCGGTGAGAATCGCGCCGCCGACTAACCGCACCCGGTTCCTGATGTACGCGCAACCCCACTCCGGCGACAGCGGCGGCGAGTTGCGTATCCATGTTGGTCCGAAGCAGTTCGCGGAGTTCTTTCCTCACGTAGACGAACGGGAGGCCATCGACGCCCTGGGCAAGTTGGACGGAGCGTGCGTGGGTGGCGAGGCGCTTGACACGCTACTCGACCAGATCGAGAGATTCCTGACCGAGAAGGTTCGACGGCCAGCCGTCACGTGAAGGTAGCGCTCGGGAATCGTGAGACCAAGTTCACAGGCTTGCTGCGCTTCGTCGTAAGTGGACGTCCGTCGCGCGAGGTAGGTCTACTTCGCGAGTTGTTGCCGTCGATGGAGCGGACGGGCGTTTCCAACGCGGTTTACCCGTCGGGGTTGAAGAGCTCGCTCTTGCTCGATGCGCTGGACGGCGGGCCGGGCCGCCATTCGGTCCCCTTCGATCCGCCGCTTCTCGACTGCCTGAAGCTGCAAGGTGTTGTGGATCCGAGAGCCGGCCGGTGGACACAGATCGCGGCCATGAACCGGCGCCGCTCATTCCGCGGGCGGCTCGCGGCGCGGCCGCCACAGCACGCTCATCGCGTAGTCGAGGTCGAGGCGCTCGCCGCGCCAGGACGGCGTCGCCGTGTCGGCGTCGATCTCGATGCTCGCCGCAGCCAGGCCGTCGTTCGTGGGATGCAGCGCCGCTCCGGTCCATGCCGGCGTGGCCGGGCCGCAAGGCCCCGTTGGCTGAGTGGTGGGGCGGCTGACAGGGTCGAAGCGAAGCGGAGAACGCGTTGGGTAGCGCGTTGACACGCCGGCCGTCCCGCAGCTACTCCGCCTCGACCTTCCCGCAAGCCGTCGTACGCGCGGGGGACAGTCAGCGAACGCCACGCCGGTGAATTCCGAGCGCGCATCTACACGCGGCGGGTCCGCGAGACCCTGCGCCGGTTCCCGCCGCAGCCATCCTCGGTCCCCGGCACAGCGGCAAGACCACCCTCGCTCGGAGCCTCGAGGGCGTCTACTTCGACATGGAGGCGGCCGGCAGCGCGACGCGCCTCGATGCCGAGTGAGACGCCCTGGTGCAGGGCCGGAAGCTGGTCGTCATCGACGAGGCGCAGCAGGCTCCGGCCGTGTTCAGCCGGCTGCGCGGCACCATCGACGCCGGCGGGAAGCACAACGGCCGATTCCTGCTCCTCGGGTGGGTGTCGCCGGTGCTGATGACGAACGTCGCGGAGTCGCTGGCGGGGCGGCTGGGCCTGGTCCGGATGACGCCCTTCATTCTTCCCGAGCTGTCGGCGCGTCGTCTCGACGACCTCTGGCTGCGCGGGGGATACCCCGACGGCGGCATACCTCGCGCCGGCGATGTTCCCGGACTGGCAGGCGTACTTACCTCGACGCCCTGGTGAGCCGCGACCTCCCGCAGTGGGGCCTGCCGGCGAGGCCGCAACAGACGCTGCGGCTCCTGGCGGTGCCGGCGGCGTCGCACGGCCCAACCGCTCAACGCCTCGCAGATCGGCGCCTCGTTCGCCCTCGACCACAAGACGGTGCTGCCGGCACTGCGACTTCCTGGACGGCGCTTTCCTGATCGGCGGCTGCCGCCGTTCACCGGCAACGTCCGGAAGCGGATCGTCAAGACCCCACGCGTCTTCTGGCGCGACAGCGGGCTGTTGCACGCGTTGATGAACGTCCCCGACCTCGAGCAGCTCTACCGGCAGACTTGGCTGGGCCACAGCTGGGAGGGGTTCGTCGTCGAGCAGACTCTGGCGACCCTGGCCGCGGCCGGCAAGAGGGTGCAGCCGTACTTTTTCCGGACGTCCGACGGCTACGAGCTGGCCCTGCTGCTCGACTGGGGAACGGACCGCTGGGCCGTCGAGGTGAAGCTGACGAGCGATCCGTCGACCGACATGATCGCCCGGCTGCACGAGACGGCCGACCTGGTCGACGCCAGCCGGCGTATCCTGATCTGCCGCCATTCCAGGCCCGATCGAGAATCCAAAGCTGCTGGTCACCGACCTCGCGGGCTGGCTGCGGCGGCTGCTGGCGTAGAGCCACTCGTGGCGCCGTATGGACGGGCGTCGCGCCACCGCCCGAAACCGCCGGTCACCAGCCCGGGAGCCTTCTTCATCTACCGGGCAGGTGCGGCCGGCAGGATGGCGCGTTCCAGGGTTTCGAGGCGCTGGAGGACCTTCCCCAAGATGATTTCGACGGCGCGCAGTCGGGCATCCAGGCTGCGCACGTCCGTTTCGAGTCGCACCAAGCGGCTGTTCATGTCGTCGATCCGGGCGTTCAGACTGGTGCTGACGCCGGCGATCTGCATCGACAGCAGGCCGGCCACCACCAGGAGGGCCGGAACGATCGTGCCGATGATCCACTTCGTGTCGTTGCTCATGGCGCGAGGCTGATGAAGCCCATCATGTATACATCGTAGCATATCGTGACCGCCTGGATCGTGGGCCGACGCCTTGGCCGACCGTGGCCGGATCTGGCGGGCGTGCCTCGGCGGGTCGGCGTCGGCGAGGCGGCGCGGAGCAATGGGCCGTCGATACGACGAGCAACAGGTGACTGCACCCGGTGCATCACCTCACGGAGGGGCAATGAGCCGGCGACGCCCGGATTCCGCTCGGGACGAGGTGTGTCCGGCTCGCGCGACAACCGGGCCCGCCGGTGCGGGGCGCGGGTCGAGGTGGGGCACGGCGACGCACATCGCCACGTTACCGGACTCCGCTCAGGACGAGGTGCGTCCGAGCCGAGCGACGACTGCGCCCGCCAGCAAGGGGCGCGAATCAAGCCCGGTCACGGCGACGCACACCGCGACGTTGACGAGCAGGGCGACGACCCCGGCGTGGACGTTCCAGGGTTGCGGCTGTCCGGCGGCGAGGAGACCGGCGTAGACGATCGTGCCGGTGACCATGCCCGCCAGCGCCGCCCGGGTCGTCAGCCGGTCCCAGCTCACGCCGAGGATGAAGAGGGGGGCGACCTGCGCGAGAATTTCCATCTTGAGCTCGGTGAGGCCCCAGAGGGTGATCCGCGGGTTGAGGGCGACGGCGACCAGTCCCGCGATGAGCACCCAGGACACCCGTTTGCCGGCCCGCGTCAGACGCGCCTCGCTCGCCCCCCGCAGGACGGTGGTGCCCAGCACGTCCTTGGCCAGCATCGACGACAGGCTCAGCAGCACGGAGTCCGCCGTCGACATGATCGCGCTGACCACCGCCACGATCACGAGCAGGCTCAGGGCGTAGAGCAGCGGCGAGCTCGATCCCCACTCGGTGAGCAGGAGCGGCAGCACCTGGTCCCCCGCGATCGGCCCGGCCGCGGCCAGCCGTTCGATCGCGAGGACGCCCACCAGGAAGACGGACCCGGTGGTGACCATCGGCAGGAACACCATGATGCCGAACGAGCGGCGCAGGGCGGCGCTGTCGCGCGCGGCGTAGATGCGCTGCACCGCGTGCGGATACACCGCGCCCGAGAAGCCGATCAGGGCCAGCGTGCTGAACCAGTTGCGGCACGTGTCCCAGCCGGGCACGGCGACCTTCTCCGGGGCCTCGGCCGCGATCCACGCCGTCACGCTCGCCATGTGCGCGGGGGTCGGTGACGCCGCGACCAGCAGCCCCGTCAATCCCACCATCAGCATCACGCCCTGCACGAGGTCGGTCCAGGCGACCGCCCGCATGCCTCCGACGGTCTCGTAGATCAGCACCACCAGGGTCAGCAGCACGACCCCGGCCCAGTAGGGGACGGCGCCGCCGGAGAGACCGGCGGTGATATGGCCCATCGCCATGAGCTGGGCGAGCAGGTAGTTGGCGATGGCGGCGATCAGCAGCAGGTTGGCGAGGAGGGTGAGGGCCGGCGAGCGGAAGCGGTGGGCGAGCCAGTCGCCGGGAGTGACGAAGCCGTGCCGCCGGGCCAGATGATGCAGCCGCGGCGCGTAGAGCAGATACGCCACGATGATCGCCATCATGAAGCCGACACTCATCACCCACGAGAAGCCCAGGCGGAACGCCTCGCCCGGATAGCCGATCAGGGTGTTTCCGCTGTACTGGGTCGCGTAGAGCGTCAGCAGCAGCACCGGTCCGGTGAGCTGCCGGCCCGCGAGGTAGAAGTCGGCCAGCGATTCGCCAGTGCGCCGGCGCCGCGCCGCGTACCCCACCCCGAGAATGGCGGTCAGGTAGAGCCCGACGGCCAGCACCGCGCCGCCGCCCAGGGACTCGGTCATTCGTCGGGCCAGAGGCGATGCACCACGAAGGCGGTGAAGACCGCGACCCCGGCCGTCGCGGCGAGCGAGATGACCACCCAGTGGGGCAACCCGAGCCAGATGCGCAAGGGTGCGTCGGCCGGCAGGTACCAGGGGACCGACGCCCCGAAGAGCACGAGGTAGACGGGCCAGATCCAGGCGGGGAAGTTGCGGCGCCGTTCGTCCGCCGGGCCGGGCCGCGCGGTGGAGGGCGAGTCTGTCATCGCCACGATCATCCGCGTCCGGCGCGCGGATAGCAACCTCCCGCGTCGCATGCCCGCCCGCCCCGTCGCGTTTGAGGACGGCGCGGAGGGCGTGCGGCGGGATGGGGGCGCCGGCAGCGACCGCCGATGTGGTGATATGGTGTCGCCTTCGGCCGATCTCTCGCAGAAGGAGTGCTTCATGCCCGTGACGCGACTCGATACGGTGCGCGCCGTCGTCTTCTGGCTCGCGGCGGGTCTGGCGGTTCCCGGTGTGACCGCGGCGCAGGATCAGCCGCCGGATCAGCCGCCGGAGGAGGAGCAGGAGCAGACGGCGGAACCCGCCGAGGAGGAAGCGGAGACCCGGGACGCACGGCCGCGGCGGGGCCGTGACCGCGACGGAATCGAGCCCTACGACGAGGTGATCACCGAGGAGGCGGAGACCGACGAGGGGGTGTTCATCGTGCACCGCCTCGACGACAAGGTGTTCTACGAGATCCCGGTGGACGAGCTGGGGCGCGAGTTCCTCTGGGTCAGCCGGATCGCGCGCACCAGCGAGGGCGTCGGCTACGGCGGACAGGCGCTCGGGAGCCGGGTGGTCAAGTGGGACCGCCGCGGCGACCGGATCCTGCTGAAGAGCGTGTCCTACGCCATCGTCGCCGACGAGTCCCGGCCGATCGCGCAGGCCGTCGAGGCCGCGAACAACGACGCGATCCTGCGGGCGTTCGACATCGAGGCGCTGTCCGAGGCGGGGGCGCCGGTGATCGACGTCACCGCGCTGTTCAACACCGAGGTCCCGGAGTTCAGCGCCCGGTCGCGGCTGCAGGCGCGCGGCTTCGCCCGGGACCGGTCGTTCGTCGAGTCGGTGGTGTCGTTTCCGCGGAACATCGAGGTCAGGGCCACCCATACCTACACCGCGCCGCCGCCGTCCGGCTCGGGCAACCGGCCGATTGTGGTTCGCCGCCGCGGCATGCGGCCCGGCAGCGCGACGGTGGTGCTGCACTACAGCATGGTCAAGCTGCCCGAGCAGCCGATGATGCCGCGTCTGTTCGACGAGCGGGTCGGCTATTTCTCGGTGCGGCAGATCGACTACGGCCGCGACGAGCATCGCTCGCCGCGCCGGCGCTACATCACCCGCTGGCGGCTCGAGAAGCAGCAGCCGGACCAGGCGTTATCCGATCCGGTCACCCCGATCACCTACTGGATCGACCCCGCCACCCCCGCCAAGTGGGTGCCGTACATGAGGCAGGGCATCGAGGCCTGGCAGCCGGCGTTCGTGGAGGCCGGGTTCAGCAACGCGGTGGTGGCCCGCGAGGCCCCCTCCGCCGAGGAGGACCCCGACTGGAGCCCCGAGGACGCCCGCTACTCGGTCATCCGCTGGCTGCCGTCGACGGTCGAGAACGCCTCCGGCCCCCACGTGCACGACCCGCGCACCGGGGAGATTCTGGAGTCGGACATCCAGTTCCACCACAACGTGATGAACCTGGTGCGCGACTGGTACTTCGTGCAGGTGGGGCCGCTCGACCCGCGCGCCCGGACGCTGCCCCTGCCGGACGCGCTGATGGGCGAGCTGCTCGCCTACGTGGTCGCCCACGAGGTGGGACACACCCTCGGCTTCCAGCACAACATGAAGGCGAGCTCGCTGTACCCGCCGGACCGGCTGCGCGACCCCGCGTGGGTGCGGGAGATGAGCCATACGCCGACCCTCATGGACTACGCGCGCTTCAACTACGTCGCGCAGCCGGAGGACGGCATCGCCCCGGAGGACCTGATTCCGAAGATCGGCCCCTACGACAAATGGGCCACCCGGTGGGGCTACGCACCCATCGCGGGCGCGGCGACCCCGGACGACGAGCGGCCGACCCTCGACGCGTGGGCGCGCGAGCAGGACGAGACGGCGTGGTTCCGTTTCTCGACGCCCGGTGCGCGCAACGCCGACCCCGGCCAGCTGACCGAGGCGGTCGGCGACGCCGACGCGGTGGCGTCGACGGCGCTCGGGCTGAAGAACCTCGAGCGCGTCGCCGCGATGCTGCTCGACGCCGTCGCCGCGCCGGGGGAGCCGTATGACGACCTCGACGGGCTGTACGCCCGGCTCGTCGGCCAGTGGACCCTGGAGATGAACCACGTCGCCGCGGTGGTGGGCGGGTTCACGTCGCAACAGAAGCACCACGGCCAGGACGGGGTGCGGTTCGCGGCCATCGCGCGGGACGTGCAGGCGAACGCGGTGGCCTTTCTGAACGACCATGCGTTCATGCCCCCGGCGTTCCTGACCGACCCGGAGATTCTGCGCCGAATCGAGCCGGTGGGGGTGCTCGACCGGATTCGGGTCAGCCAGACGCGGGTGCTCGGCACGCTGCTCGGTGGCGGCCGGCTGGGCCGGCTCGTCGAGCAGGAGGTGATCGACGGCGACGCCGCCTATCCAGCCACCGCGTTCCTGGCGGACGTGCGCCGCGGCGTGTGGCGCGAGCTGGACGACCGCGAGATTCGCATCGACGCCTATCGCCGGAACATCCAGCGCGCGTATCTCGATCTGCTCGAGGGGCGGCTCGGCGGCCCATCGCAGGCCGCCGGCGACGCGGGGCCGTTCCTCCGCGGCGAGCTGCGCGCGCTCGATGCGGCCATCGGGCGCGCGGAGGGCCGGATGTCCGACCGCGCGACCCGCCTGCACCTCGAGGACGTGCGTCATCGGATTGCGCGGACCCTGGATCCGTCTGCCGGTCCCGCCGGGGCTTCGGGCCGAAGTGCGAGGCCGGCGCTGGCGGGTGACGCCTTCGAGTGGGGCGACGGCCGGCTCGACTCCTGGAACCCGCTCGTTGGCGACGTCGAGTGGTGCTGGCCGGACTACGCAGTCCGCCGTGTCCGCTGAGGGTGGGAGCCCGTGGTGAAACCGCCCGCTGCACCCGAGACCGGCGTGGGCGCCGGCGGGCTGAGAACGCCCGCGTGGCAAGGCGCGACGCGGGCGCCGATTGGGTGCCGGCAACCGCGGACCCAACGCCGTCCGCGGAGCACGTCCACCCGGGATGCGGCGCGGGTCGAATGCAGCGGGGCCTCTTGCCTCGGGCTTCCGGCCCCGGAACCGTCGCCTGCGGCTCCGCCTGCTGCCTCAACCAACCCTGCCAGGAGCCTGGGCCTCCTTATTGGAGGCGGCACCGTTACTGAGGCGTGGACCCCTGGGTCGGAGAAACCGTCATGGAATGGCTGTTCACCCCCGAGATCTGGATCGCCCTCGTCACCCTCACCCTGCTCGAGGTAGTCCTGGGCGTCGACAACGTCATCTTCATCTCGATCCTGTCCGCCAAGCTGCCGGACCGCCAGCAGAAGCTGGCGCGCCGGACCGGCCTGGGGCTGGCCATGCTGTCCCGCATCGCCCTGCTGCTGTCGCTGAGCTGGATCGTCCAGTTGACCGAGCCGTTGTTCGCGGTGGCCGGCCGCGAGGTGTCCGGCCGCGACCTGACGCTGCTCGGGGGCGGGCTGTTCCTGCTGGCGAAGTCGACCTACGAGATCCACGAGAGCCTGGAGGGTGACGAGGGGCATCGATCCCGGAAGAAGACGGCGACCTTCGCCAGCGTGATCCTGCAGATCCTGGTGCTCGACATCGTCTTCTCGCTCGACTCGGTGATCACCGCGGTCGGGATGGTGGAGCAGATCGGGGTGATGATCGCGGCCATCGTCATCGCGGTGCTCATCATGCTGATCTCGGCCGAGGCCATCAGCGCCTTCGTCAACGAACGCCCGACCGTCAAGATCCTCGCGTTGAGCTTCCTGCTGCTGGTGGGGTTCTCACTCGTGGCGGAGGGGTTCCACCAGGAGATTCCGAAGGGCTACCTGTACTTCGCGATGGCGTTCTCGGTCTTCGTCGAGCTGATCAACAACCGGATTCGCCACGTGTCGCCGGTGCACCTGAAGAAGCCGATCACGTCGTGAGCCACCAGGCGCCGGCGCCGACGAAGACTCCGAGCAGGGTGTCGGCGGTGTAGTGGTAGCGCCCCACCACGGTGGAGACGGCGATGGCGCCCGCCGCGGCCAGAAGGGGGACGAGCAGGTCGGGGAGTAGCTCGGCGGTCGCGAGGGCGGCGGCGACGGCGGTGGCGGTGTGGCCGCTCGGGAAGGTGTTGACCTGGATCGACGCGCGATCGAGGACGGCTCGGTTCACCCGCCGGAGCGCGAGGCCGCGCCCGTCCATCGGTCCCGGCGGCTCGAGGCTGCGGGGCGGGCGGGTCTGAATCCAGGGCAGCAGGCCGTAGCAGGCGAACGCGGCGGGCAGCACCGCCGTCCAGTACTGGTCGGCGTTCCCCCGCAGGCCGGCCGCGTAGATCAGGGCGAAGGTGGCCGGGACGAACGGATAGGCGCACAGATAGGCAAGCTCCAGCAGTTGAAGGACCGGCGCCGGCGTCCGCCGCACCGCCGCGTCGAGCCGAAGGGCCGCGAACAGGCGCCGGTCGAGCCGCAGCAGCCGCGCCTCGGCCGCGGGCATGGGGCGCCGGAAGAAGAGCCCCGCCATCCAGTAGCCCTGGAGCAGGTAGATGCAGGGCACCCAGTCGCGCGCGACCCGCATCGGGAGCTGCAGGCGCAACTGGGAGAGCACCAGCACCAGTCCGATGCAGACCAGCCCGACCGCCATCACCCGGTTGCGCCGGGTCGCCGACAGCGGCTGGAGGCGGGCGAGGACGAGGAGATAGGCGAAGAAGCCGCAGACGATCCACTCGCTGGCGCGCACCGATTCATCGTGGCAGCCCGGTGCGGGATATGCAAGTCGCCGGGAGCCCCTGGCAGCGCCCCGGCTGCATTCGCCGGTCTCGGCGCCGCGCGCGGTTCGCCGCGGGCCCCGGGGCCGATCCGCGAACGCCGGACCGCCGTCGGTTCAGGCCCGATCGGCGGCGACGGCGTTCGGCTCGTCGAGGGGCGCCGCCTCGGCCTCGGGACGCTCCCGGGCGGCCGGCGACTCCGGCAGCCGGCGGAACAGCCGCACGACCAGGACAAGGGACACCGCGGACAGGGCCGCGCCGAGGAGGAACGGCGCCCCCGGCAGGTGCATCGGGGCGCGGTCCGACGTGAAGTAGCTGAAGAGCCCCGCGGTGAAGACGAGCGGCGCCGCGATCGCGGTCAGGCTGATGAGCGACGTCAGGGCGCCCTGGATCTTCCCCTGCTCGGAGGGGGGCACGGCGCCGGCCACGAGCCCCTGGATCGTCGGGTGCGCGATGCCCCCGAGCGACCCGAACACGATGATGACGAGGACCATCCAGCCCGCCGACGCGAGGCCGTAGCCGAGAAACGACAGCATCGAGACGGTCACTCCGAAGAGAATCGCGCGGCGTTCGCCGAGGCGGGCGACCGCCGGCCGGATCAGCAACCCCTGCACCAGCACCGCCATCACCCCGACCAGGGCCAGGGTCAGGCCGTTGGCCTGGGGGTCCCACCCGTACCGGTAGCCGGCGTGCAGCACCCAGACGTTCTCGAGGCCCCGCTGGGCCAGCGACAGGAAGATGAAGACCACCGCGAGCCCCGCCACCAGGGGATAGGCGCGCAGCCGCTTCAGGCTGCCGAACGGGTTCATCCGGTCCCACGAGACGGGGCTGCGTTGCCCGGGGGGCAGCGACTCGGGCAGCACGAAGAACCCGTACAGCCAGTTGACGAGGGCCAGCCCCGCCGCGACGAAGAACGGCAGCCGCAGCTCGATGCCGCCCAGCAGCCCCCCGAGGGCGGGACCGAAGATGAAGCCGAGCCCGAAGGCGACCCCGACGAAGCCGTAGTTGCGGGCCCGGGTCTCGGGGGTCGACACGTCGGCGATGTAGGCGTTGGCGGTGGTGATGCTGGCCCCCATCACCCCCGCGACGGCGCGGCCCACGAACAGCCAGCCGATCGACGGCGCAAAGCCCTGGATGAGGTAGTCGACCCCGAAGCCGAACAGCGATCCGAGAATGATCGGCCGCCGGCCGTAGCGGTCGGAGAGGGCGCCGAGCACGGGCGCGCACAGGAACTGCATCAGGGCGTAGAGCGCGATGATGACGCCGTAGTACACCCCCGCCTGCGAGTCGACGCCGCCCGTGAACTCCCTTATCAGCTCGGGCAGGACGGGGATGATGATGCCCAGCCCGAGGATGTCGATGAACAGGGTCACCAGGATGAAGATCATCCCCGCCTGACGATTCTGCCGTCCGAAGGCCATTCGCTGTCCGTCTCCGGCCGTTCAGCCGCGCGCCGGCTCGCGGGCCGGATCCGATTCGAGCTTCACGATCGAGATGTTGGCCCACCCATAGACGGCGGCCACCAGGGGGTTGATGAGGTTGAAGAAGCAGAAAGGGGCGTAGGTCAGGGTGGCGACCCCGAGGGTGCCGGCCATGTACGCGCCGCACGTGTTCCAGGGGATCAGCACGGAGGTGAGGGTGCCGGCGTCCTCCAGGGTCCGCGACAGGTTGCGCGGGTCGAGCCCCCGGCGCTCGTACTCGGCCCGGAACATCCGCCCCGGCAGCACGATGGCGATGTACTGGTCCGAGGCGAGCACGTTCGTGCCGAACGAGGTGAGCAGGGTCGCGGCGATGAGGCTCCCAGCGCTGTGGACGGCGTGGAGGATGCGCCGCGCGATCGCCTCGAGCTGGCCGCTGGACTCCATGACCCCCCCGAACATCATGGCCGACATGATGAGCCAGATCGTCGTCAGCATGCTGCTCATCCCCCCGCGGCTGAGCAGATCGTCGAGGGCGGCGTTCCCGGAGTCGAGCGCGAACCCGTTGAAGAGGGCGATCCAGCAGCCCTTGACGACGGCGAGGGGCCTTGGGAGGTCCGGCTCGGCGACGAACGCCACCACCGTGTCGCCTTGAAAGAACGCCGCGAAGGCCGCTCCGGCCAGCGCGCCGACGAGGAGCGCCGGAAGCGCGGGGACGCGCCGCAGCACCAGGGCCAGCACCAGGGCCACCGGAATCAGCAGGTGGGGGCCGAGCGCGTACTGTCCCTCGAGCGCCTCGATCACCACGTCCAGCTCGGCGGTGGTGGCGGGGGCCGGCGCGGCCAGGCCGGCCACCGTGAACAGCACCAGCGCCGCTGCGATGCTCGGTCCCGTGGTCCAGACCATGTGCCGGATGTGGGTGAACAGGTCGGTCCCGGCGACGGCCGGGGCCAGGTTCGTGGTGTCGGACAGGGCCGACATCTTGTCGCCGAAGTACGCGCCCGAGATGATGGCCCCGGCGGCCAGGCCCAGATTGAGTCCCTGCGCGGTCGCGATGCCGATGAGCGCGATGCCGATGGTGCCGGCGGTCGTCCAGGAGCTGCCGGTGGCCACCGAGACGAAGGCGCAGATGATGCACGCGGTGGCGTAGAACACCGACGGCGACAGCACCAGCAGCCCGTAGTAGATCATCGTCGGGACGACCCCGGCGAGAATCCACGTGCCGATGAGGGCCCCGACCACGAGCAGGATCAGGATGGCCCCCATCGAGACCGAGATGCTCCGGCGGATGCCCTGCTCGATCGCCGGCCACGGGTGCCCGTTGCGCATCCCCACCAGCGCGGCGGCGGCGGCGGCCAGAATGAGGGCGATCTGGTTCGGGCCGCTCGACGACTCGTCCCCGAAGAGGTAGACCGACCCCGCGAGCAGGGCGATCAGCAGGCCGAGCGGTCCCAGAGCCTGCGCAACGGTGGCGGGGCGAGGATGGGCGGCGGGCGGGTCGGCCATGCGCTGTCCAGTGGGCGGCGGAGTACGTCCGGGCTCAGCGGCCCGTGAAGATGTCGAGCGGCAGCAGCGCCGTCACCCCGACGTTGGGGGCGTCGACGAGCTGGCCGATGCGCAGGTCGACGGCGACGCTGGCCACGACGTAGGCCTGCTCCGGCGTGAGGCCATAGGTGGCGGTCATGTAGTCGATCATCGCGAGGAGCGCGTTCCGCGCGGCCAGGGAGACGTCCTTCGACAGGTTCCGCAGCCCCGCGATGCGCTCCGAGGCGCCGAGATAGCGCATGTCGGGGGGAATCTCGCCCACCGCCTTGAGGGGAAAGCCGGTGGTGGCGTAGAAGCGGCGCGACGGGATGTCGAGCACGCGGGCCGGTCCCTCGAAGTGGGGGCCGCGGGTCAGCGCGGGCCCGTCGGTGATGAGCCGCGTGGTCACCGTGAAGTCGGCGTCCATCTCGATCGCGGTCCCCGACACCTCGCCGTCGCCCTGCGCGAAGTGCGGGTCGCCGATGGCGAGGCCGCAGCCGGCGACGTAGCACGGCAGGTACACCGTCACCCCGACCTGCAGATAGCGGATGTCGAGGTTGCCGCCGTGCTCGCGGGGCGGGAGGGTGCGCAGGCATTCGTCCGGGTGGGACCCGTCGGGGCCGCATACCCCGGCGGGCGACGCGTGCAGCGCGTGGGGAGGGAACCCCGCCCCGCCGACCGCGCGCAGCTCGGCTTCGCGCGACAGCATCGCCGCGTGCTGCTCCGGACCCGGCAGCACCGTGAGGATGCCGGGGAAGCTCGCGTTGGGCACCCGCACGCCGGGTACGTCGTCGCTGACGGCTTCGGTGCGGTCGAGGCGCCACGCGGCGCGAAACGCTCCGCTCACGTGGTCGGAGATGAACCCGATGGGGCTGACCGAGGTGTAGCCGAACCGCCCCGGGGCGATGTCGAGCAGGGTCACCGCGAGCACGTCGCCGGGCTCGCCCCCCTCGATGTGGACCGGGCCCGTCAGCGGGTGCACGGTCCCGATCTGCGGATCGCCTTGGCGGGGATCGTCGTAGGTGCTCGCGGGGTCGAGGTCGAAGTCGCTCGCGTTGCGGGCCCGGAAGACGATGGTCTGCCCCGGCTGTGCGCGGGCCGCCATCGGAATCGCGGGGTGCAGCCGGTTGATGCACGCGGGGTCCTCGCCGCAGTGGCGTCCCCCGCCGCCGAGCACGACGATCTCGTCCTGCGCCCACGCCGGGGCCGCCGACAGCAGGCACGCCGCGATCCACGCGGACAGCCAGAAGAAGGAAAGCCGGGAGCGCCGATGCGTTGGTCGGGGTCGTGTCACCATGGGCTCGTTCCGTTCACTGCGCCGGCCTGCGCCGGCATGGGTAGCTACAGGTCGCGCGGTTTCCTCGGCCCGCCTTGTCAGGCTCGGGCGTCTTGCAGCCCGTCGGCGCCCTCGCCGGTCTCGGTGCGACGGGAAGGCTCGTCACGGGCCGCCAGCACGTCGCCGGTCTGCGGTCGCGGGGTCGTGGGCGCGGTGTCGATGCGCGCACTTGCGCGCGCTCGTGTCGGCGGCGCCGGTGCCGCGCCGGTTTCCGTGGCTGCCGGCCCGGCCTCGGTCGACGCCGCGCCCGCCCGTTCGGTCTCTGCGGGCGCGCGAGCTTCCGGCAGCGGCAGCAGGTGCAGCGCGGCGGCGGTGTCCCCGATGGCCGCGTCGACGGCGGCGGCGGCGCGCGCCGACTGCCGCAGGGTGCGGGTCGCCCAGGCCGCGAGCAGCACGGCCGCGCCGGCGACCCACGGCCAGTACGGGGTCGGCCCGGCGGCCGCGCCGCTCAGCCCGGCGCCCGCGAGGCCCGCGGCGGCCAGCCACAGCTTGGGAGTGGGTCGCAGCCGCCGGGCGAGGCGGACGAGGCACCGTCCCTCGCGATGCTCCTCGACCAGCACCCGCAGGTGCAGCCGCGCCCACCGGTTCAGGCCGACGCTGATGTCGCGGTCGGCCTGCCAGCCGTCGTCTGTCTCCACCGTCCGAACCTCGCGCGTGCGCTCTAGGCGAGCCGTCAGATGCGCGAGCAGCGTCTCCGCGGCGATCCAGGTCTCGCTCCAGAAGCGCCGGGGCGGGGTGTGGCGCGATGCGCCGGCCCACAGGTCCCGGATGGCGCCGGCCGCCGCGGCTGGGGGGCGCCGTCCGTTCGCGGGAGCGCGGAGGACCTCGGGCGGGGACATCGCGCCCCGCAGGCGTCCCCACGCGCGCGCGAGGGGCTGGATGAAGTAGAGCCCGGCGATGCGCGAGCGGTAGAGGATGCGGCTCAGGCGGCGCGGGCGGCGGACGAGCGGCGGCAGTCCCTCGATGTCGGTGACCAGCGCGTAGCGCACGCAGCGGGCGACAGTGGTCCCGAGGGCCCCCGTACCGACCGTCAGCAAGGCAAGGGCAAGGCCGATCTGGCTCGTCAGCAGGGTCGCCGCGCCCAGCCCGATCAGCGCCGCGGCGGCAACCTGCCAGCGGGCCGAATGCGGCATGAACGCGAACGGATAGGTGTCGATGGAGTAGACCGACGGGAACGGCGCGGTGCCCCACGTGCCGCTGTTGACGCGGGCCCGGGTGAGCGAGCGGTGAAAGGGCAGCGGACCGTAGATGCGTCCGCGCCATCCGATGTGCAGGCCCTGGAACTGGTCGGGATGGTGCGGCTTGAGCCAGGACTCGCCCTCCCCGTACCCGACCTGCTGCCGCCAGTAGGCGCGCAGCGACGCCCGGTGGCGGTGCCAGACGAGCGCCGAGGGCGCGAACCCGATCTTCCAGCCGCGCGCCTGCAGGCGCCAGCAGATGTCGACGTCGTCGCCCGCCCGCAGGTAGATCGGGTTGAACCCGCCGACCGCGAGCAGCGCATCCCGCCGGAACGCCATGTTGCAGCCGGGCACGTGCTCGGCGATGCGGTCGTCGAGCATGACCTGGGTCGGGCTGCCGGGCGCGCGGGCGATGCACTGCGCCATCGGCGGGTCGTCGTCGGGGACGAGGTTGGGGCCGCCCGCGCCGACGACGTCCGAGGTCAGGAACGGCCGGACGAGATGCGTGAGCCAGTCGGGATCGACCCGCACGTCGCCGTCGGTATAGGCGACGATCTCGCCGGTGGCGTGCTCCAGCCCGATGTTGCGGGCCGCGCTCAGCCCGCCGTTGGGGATGTCGAGAACGGTGACCGACGCGTGGCGTCGGGCGATGGCGCCGGTGACGTCGCGCGACCCGTCGTTGACGAGGATGATCTCGAAGTCGGGATAGGTCAGGTTCTCGATCGACGTGAGGCACTCGTCGATGGTGGCGGCCTCGTTGTAGGCGCAGACCACGACGGAGATCTTCGGCCACGCGCGCCGCTCGGCCGCTGGGAACGGCGCGTCCGCGAACGCCTCGGCGGCCGCGCGCAGCGCGGGCTTCGGCTTCCGTTCCGCGTCCACGAGGCCGAACGCCCAGTCGTCGACCGGCTGTCCGCCCCGCCACCACTCGTCGGTCCACGCGAACACGACGGCGCCGCAGGCGCCCTCGGAGAACGCGGTCCGGAGCTGCATGGCGGTGATCGCGGCCTGGCCGTCCTCGCCCTCCCGCCGGCTGTCGGCCCCCGCCTCCGCCAGCAGCAGCGGGCGGTGTCCGGCGAGATGCTGCAGCCGGGCGAGATAGCGCCGCAGGTCCGGCTCCGCGTGCAGATAGACGTTGAACGCGCAGACGTCGAGAAACGGCAGCGACAGGTACTCGGTCGGCGGGTAGTTGACGTAGGTCAGGAGCGCGTCCGGGGCCGCCGCCTTCACGTCGTGGTAGAGCTCGCGCAGGAAGCGCTCGACGCGCGCCTGGCCGTGCCAGCGGACGATCGGCGCGGGAATCTCGTTGCCGAGCGCGAAGACGAGCGCGGCCGGGTGCCCCGCCAGCGCGCGGACGCGGGCGATGATGTCCCCGCGGACGCGGCGGCAGAGCTCGGGGTCGTCCAGGAACGCGATGTGCTGCGGCCAGGCCAGGCCGATCATCATGCGCAGCCCGTGCCGCGCGGCCGCGTCGAGCAGGCCGGGACCGGGCGTGGTGTAGGTGCGGACGGTGTTGAGGCCCGCGTCGCGCATCCGGGCGAAGTCGTGCGCGACGGTCTCCGGCCCCGGGAACTGGTGACCGGCCGCGTCGGGCGCAAAGGTGCCGTAGGTGACGCCCTTGACGAAAAAGCGGTCGCGCCCGATCGACAGGAACTTGCCGTCGACGGCAGCTCGCGTCCCGGGGGCCGGAGTACTCATTGCGGACGGCACGGGGATCGCGCCGGGTCTCCCGCGCGGGCAGGGGACGCCGGCGCCCGGTCTGGCGTCACGAAGCCATCACTCGCTCTCGCGGATCGTCGGATACTCGATCCCGAGCTGCTCCAGGTAGGTGTCGTACCGCGCCGGGTCGTAGTAGTACTGCTCCAACCGCGGCTTGAACGTCTCCATGATCTCCGCGTTCAGCCAGATCGCGGGATCGTCCTGCGGCCGCAGGAACGAGGTGTACTCGGCATCCGCCTTCTGGACGCTCTCGAAGTAGGTGCGGGCGTCGTCCACCAGCCCGGGGGCCAGCAGGATGTCGAGCAGGGTGCGGGCGAAGACCTTGGCGCCGGCCGTGGCCCCCTTGTGCGCGATGGGCGTGGCCATCGCGATCGCCTTGTTCCAGTTGTGGCCCTGTCCGCCGGAGATGTTCGACGGGAACCGGAGCGAGACGGTCGGCACCACCCACGAGATGTCCCCGATGTCGTCCGAGCCGCCGCCGCGCCGTTGCGAATCGGGGATGTCCTCGCGGCCGCGCAGCTCCGCGGCGACCTCGGTGGCGAGCCCGCTCTCCTCGGCCCCGAGCATCTTCTGCACCGCTTTCGCCATCCGCTGATCCGCCTCGCTCCATTTCGGCAGGCCGACTTCGAGCATGTTGGCGTGGACCGTCTCGGCGAGCGGCCGGTTCATGTGCTGCGGCCAGGCGGCGCCGAGAACCCGGGACTCCACGGTGGTGCCGGTCATGAGGGTGGCGCCCTCCGCCATCTGATCGCCGAGCTCCCACATGCGCATGATGCTGGGATAGTCGGTCTCGCGGAAGAAGTACCAGACCGCGGCCGTCGGGGGCACGACGTTCGGCTGGTCGCCGCCGTCGGTGATGACGTAGTGCGAACGCTGCTGAATGCGGAGATGCTCGCGGCGGAAGTTCCACCCGATGTTCATCAGCTCGACGGCGTCGAGGGCGCTGCGCCCGTCCCAGGGAGAGCCGGCCCCGTGGGCGCTCTCGCCCGCGAACAGGTACTCGACCGACACCATGCCGTTCCCCCCGCTCTCGCCCCAGCTCACCGACATGTCGCTGCTGACGTGGGAGTAGAGGACGATGTCGACGTCGTCGAAGAGGCCCGCCTTGACGTAATGGGCCTTGGCGCCGAGCTGCTCCTCCGCGATGCCGGGCCAGATGACGAGGGTGCCGGGCAGGTTCTCCCGCTGCATGATCTTCTGGACCGCGAGGGCCGCGGTGACGTTCAGCGCCTGGCCCGAGTTGTGCCCCTCGCCGTGGCCGGGCGCGCCGGGGACGAGCGGATCGCGATAGGCGACGCCGGGCTTCTGCGAGGCCTGGGGAATGCCGTCGACGTCGGTGCCGAGGGCGATGACCGGGGAGCCCGAGCCCCAGGTGGCCCACCAGGCGCTGGGAATGCCCGCCACGCCCTTCTCCACCGTGAATCCGTGATCCTCGAGGATGCCGGTGACGTAGCGCTGCGTCTCGAACTCCTGAAAACCCAGCTCGTTGAAGCTGTAGATCATGTCGACCATCTGCTGGGTGAAGTCGCGGCGGCTGTCGACGTCGACGACCACCTCGTTCTTCAGCTCGTCGAGCCGCGCGGGCTCCTGCAGCGTGGCGGCCGCGGTGGTCGGCGGCTCGGGCTGCGGCAGGGAGAGCAGGACGAAGGCGCCGGTGACGGCGGCGGTGGCCCAGGTGAAAGATGCAAAGCGCATGGCGGGTCTCCCGAAGTTGCGGTTCCAGTTCGACGAGGCGGGGCGGTGCGGTAACGACCAAGCGCCGAATACGCGATCCTATGGCATTTCGCCCGGTTCCGCATCAGGGATCCGCGCCCCGGCTGCGCATGGGGTTCGTTGCCCGCTCTCCGGCTGCTGGTGAGAGAATGGATCCGAGAAAGGAGCCGCCTTGCGCTACGCCGTCACGACGTTCGGGTGCCGCGTCAACCAGGCCGATTCCCTGCAGATGGAGCTGCAGCTCCGCGCCCGCGGGGCCACCCCGGCGCCCGTTGCCGACGCCGACGTGGTGATCGTCAACAGTTGCTCGGTGACCGCGGCCGCGGATCAGGGCGTCCGGCAGACGCTGCGGCGGGTCGCGCGGGAGAATCCGGCCGCGCGGGTGGTCGCGACCGGCTGCTATGCGACCCGCGCCGGCGACGAGATCGCGGGGTTGCCGGGGGCGCCCGAGGTGGTGCCGAACGACGACAAGGAGACGATCGTCGACCGGCTGCTGCCCGACGGCGGCACCACCGCCGACCGCTTCGGGGACGGTCCCGGCGCGTGCGGCGCCCTGATCTCGCCGGGGAGCATCGGCCGCGTGGCGTTCATGCTCCGGGTGCAGACCGGGTGCGACGAGGCGTGTGCCTACTGCATCATTCCCTCGACGCGCGGGCGCGGGCGCAGCCTCGACCCCCGGCATGTGCTGGCCGCCATCGCCCACGCGGCGGAGAGCGGGTTCCACGAGGTGGTGCTGAACGGGGTCCATCTCGGGTCCTACGGGCGCGATCTGGACCCGCCGTCGTCCCTGACGGCGCTGCTTCGGGCCGTCGACGGCCATCCGTCCGACGTGACCTGCCGCATCAGCTCGCTCGAGCCGATGGACTGTCCGGCGGCGCTGATCGATCTGGTCGCCTCCAGCGGGCGGTTCGCGCCGCACTTCCACCTGCCGCTGCAGCACGCCAGCGACCGGCTGCTGAGGCGCATGCGGCGCCCCTACACCCTGGACCGCTACCGGCGGGTCGTGGACCGGGTGCGCGACCGGCTGCCCCACGCGGGCATCGGCGCCGACCTCATCGCGGGGTTCCCCGGCGAGCGGGACGCGGACGCGGCCCGGACCCTGGACTACGTCGCCGCGAGCCCCCTGACCTATCTGCACGTCTTTCCCTACTCGCCCAGGGAGGGCACCGAGGCCTGCGGGCTCCCGGACCGCGTGCCGGGGCCGCTGGTGCGGGAACGGGCGCGGGCTCTCCGCGACGCCGGCGCCGACCTCGCGCGCCGGTTCCGCGAGCGGCAGGTGGGCACGGTGCGGCCGGGCCTGACCCTCGACGGGGGCGGGGTCGTCGCGACCGACAACTACCTCAAGGTGTCGGTGCCGCCCCGCGGCGGCGCCAACCAGCGGGTCCGGGTGCGGATTACCGGGGCCGACCCCCTCGCCGGCGTGCGGGTGTGACCGCGCGCCAGCGGATTGATCCCGGCATGCTCTTTGCTTCACTCCGGGTGTCCCATGCTTGGGGCATGGGTGGCTGCGCGACTCGGGGTGTGCCCGTGGTGTGCGATACTGGCGGGGCCGGTCGTGGACAAGGGGCGTGACGTCGTGAACCCCGAGCTCATCACGCTCGTCGTCGGCATTCTGACGCTGGCCGGGGACAGATCACGGCGGTGCTGGTTCTCGTCGGCCGCATGGACCGGCACGCAGACCAGATGAACCGGCGTTTCGACGACGTCTGCCAGCGCTTCGATGACGTCAACGAGAGCGTCAACCAGCGTTTCGACGGCGTCTACCAGCGCTTCGACGACTTGAACGAGAGCGTCAATCAGCGTTTCGACGGCGTCTACCAGCGCTTCGACGACTTCAACGAGAGCGTTTCGACGGCGTCAACCGGCGTTTCGACGGCATGAGCCGCGAGTTCGCGGATCTGCGCGAGCGGATGGCGCGACTGGAAGGCTTCATCGCCGGCCGTCGTGACCGGGACGTCGCCTGATTGCGAGCCCGCGGCGTCCACAATATTCGCAGGGGGCACACCATGAGAATGTCGACGTTGTCGGTCGTCTGCCTGGCCGCGGGGCTGATGATGGCCGCTCCCGCGCGCGCCCAGCACGGCGCCGCCGACGGCGAATGGCCTGTGTATGCCGGCGACCAGGGGAGCACCAAGTACTCGCCGCTCGACCAGATCGACGCGACGAACTTCGAGGACCTGCGCATCGCGTGGCGCTGGCAGTCGGCCGACGGCTCGATCGATCTCGAGGCGTTGCGCGAGAGTCAGGGGCCGGTCTCGATCCTGGGGTTCCAGGTGACGCCGCTGATGATCGACGGCACCCTGTACCTGTCGACGGCGATGTATCAGGTGGCGGCTGTCGATGCCGGTACCGGCGAGACCCGCTGGGTGCACGACCCGCAGGTGTACGCGGGCGGGCGGCCCACGCATGGCTACGGCTCGCGCGGCATCGCCTACTGGGCCGACGAGGCGAGCGGCGACGAACGCATCTTCTGGGGCACCAGCGAGGGCTGGCTGCACGCCGTCGACGCGAAGACCGGACGGCCGGCGACCGGGTTCGGCGACAACGGCCGCGTGGATCTGACCGAGGGCATCCCCCGCGCGACGCGGGGGGACACCAACTACCAGGGGCGCAACCTGCTTGGGGTCAAGTCGCCGCCGGTGGTCCTGCGCGACATCGTCGTCACTCCGACGATCATCTCCGACTTCGTCATCCGCAAGGAGGCGCCGCCGGGCTGGGTGAAGGGTATCGACGCCCGTACCGGCGACACCCGGTGGGTCTTCCGTACCGTGCCGCAGGCGGACGACTTCGGGGCCGACACCTGGCTGAACGAATCGTGGCGCTACTCCGGGAACGCGAACATCTGGCCCCCGATGAGCGCCGACGAGGAGACCGGGTACGTCTTTCTGCCGATCGGCACCCCCACGAGCGACTACTACGGGGGACATCGTCTGGGCGACAACCTGTTCGCCGAGAGCCTCGTCGCCGTCGACATCGAGACGGGGCAGCGGATGTGGCACTTCCAGGCGGTGCATCACGGCGTGTGGGACTACGACTTCCCGGCTGCACCGACCCTTGTCGACGTCACCGTCGACGGGCGGCCCGTGAAGGCGATCGCCCAGGTGAGCAAGCAGGGGTTCACCTACGTCTTCGACCGGGTGACCGGCGACCCGGTGTGGCCCATCGAGGAGCGTCCGGTCGCGACCGACACCGACCTCGAAGGCGAGGTGCTGTCGCCGACCCAGCCCTTTCCCACCAAGCCGCCCCCGTTCGAGTACCAGGGCATCAGCATCGACGACCTCGTCGACTTCACCCCCGAGATCCGGGCCCTGGCCGTCGAGGCGGTCCGGAACTTCAGGCTCGGACCCCTCTTCACGCCGCCGATGCTCAGCGTCGAGGGCGGACTGGAGGGCACGATTCAGCGGCCCCACATCGCGGGCGGGGCGAGCTGGAGCGGGGCCGCCGTCGACCCCGAGACGGGGCTGCTGTACGTGCCGTCCGAGAACCGGTTCTCGGTGTTGAAGTACTACACGCCCGACCCCGCCGAGGGCGGCAACCTGCGCTATACCCAGGCCGACTTCGACAGCGGCGCCCAGCCCGTCCTGCCCCAGGGCCTGCCGCTGCTGAAGCCGCCGTACTCGCGCATGACCGCCATCGACCTGAACACCGGCGACCATGCGTGGATGCAGCCCAACGGCGACGGCGACCGTCTGCGCAACCATCCGCGGCTGCGCGATCTCGATCTGCCGCCGCTCGGCGGCGAAGGCCACGGCGGCCCGTTGCTGACCCGGACCCTGCTGATCAGCGCGCTGTCCGCCGGTGGGTCCGACGGCGGGCCGAGGCTGGTGGCGCGCGACAAGGAGACGGGTGACATAGTGGGCTCGCTCGACCTGCCGGCCGGCGCCATCGGCACCCCGATGACCTATCTGCACGAGGGGGCGCAGTACATCGCGCTGACGGTCGGCGGCGACGTGCCGGAGCTGATCGCGTTGCGCCTTCCGTGAGGCTGCGCGACCGCGCGACCTGCGGTCGCGTTGGGAGTTTCGCTGGCGCGAAACTCCTACGGCGCAAGCACTTGGCCGTCCAGGCGGGCGGCCGCCTGCTGCGCGGGCGATCGGCGGGGACCGCCTTCGAGAATGAGCTGGCCGCAGGCGGCGCGGATGTCCCGCCCGCGGCTCTTGCGGACCGAGACGGTCATCCCGCGGGCGGCGAGGCTGCGCGCGAAACGGTTCACCTGCCGGTCCGACGGCCGGGCGAAGGGGATGCCCGGCGCGGCGTTGAGCGGGATCAGGTTCACCTTGGCGCGCAACCCGCGCAGCAGGGCGCCGAGCCGCCCGGCGTCGGCCGCGGTGTCGTTGACGCCGTCGAGCAGCACGTACTCGAACGTGATCCGCTCTCGGTGCTTCAGGGGAAAGCGGCGGCAGGCGGCGACGAGGTCGGCGAGCCGCAGGGTTCGGCTGGTCGGGATGAGGGTGTGACGCACCTCGTCGGTCGTGGCGTGCAGCGAGACCGCGAGATTCGGGATCCACGGCTCGCCGGCCAGCCGCTCCAGCCCCGCCAGAATGCCCACCGTCGACAGGGTGACCCGCCGGGGCGTGAGCGCGAGCCCGCTCGGGGCGGCGAGCATCCGCAGCGCCTTCATCGTCGCCTCGTAGTTGTGCAGCGGCTCGCCCATGCCCATCAGCACGATGTTGAAGCGGCGGTCCTGCAGGTCCAGCTCGCGGGCCAGCACCCGCACCTGCCCCGCGATCTCGCCCGCCGTCAGGTGCCGGGCTAGCCCCATCTGCCCGGTCAGGCAGAATGCGCAGCGCATCGCGCATCCGACCTGGGTCGACACGCAGAACGTCATCGCCGGCGTGTCGGGAATGAACACCGATTCGATGCTGCGCCCGTCGGCGAGGGCGAGCACGAACTTCTGGGTGCCGTCGCCGGAATGCTCGCGGGCGACGATGCGCGGGGTCGAAAACGACAGCGTGCGGCTGAGCGTCTCGCGCAGGGGCCGGGAGAGGTCGGTCATGCCGTCGAACTCCTCCAGCCCTCGGCGGTAGACCCAACGGTAGATCTGCCGGCCGTGGTAGGGCGCGGCCCTGAGCCGGGACAGCGCCTGCTCGAGCTCGTCCGGATCGAGCTCCGCGAGGTCGGGGGGCGCGTCGGCCATGCATCAACGGTACCATGGCGCCGCCGGCGGTTGATGCGCGAGCGGTTCCGTGTTACACTCACGCTGTCGTAGCCATCACGTAATTATCTCTGCCAAAACGATTTACGTTAGGAGCCCGTAGCGAAACGGCGGACGGGCTCCCAGCGTCGGCCGAGGGGGCTTCGACGGCGGACGGGCTGTATCACCCATGATTGTCTGCGAGCAGTTCGACAACGGATTGCGCCTGCTGACCGAGCCCATGCCCAGTGTGCGCTCCGTCAGCTTCGGAGTCTGGCTGACCCGCGGGTCGCGCCACGAGCGCGCGGCTCACTCGGGCATCGCGCATCTCGTCGAGCACATGGTCTTCAAGGGCACGGCGACGCGATCGGCGCAGGACATCGCGCAGGAGATCGACTCGATCGGCGGCCAGCTCGATGCGTTCACGGCCAAGGAGTGCGCGAGCTACTACGTCAAGGTGCTCGACGAGCACCTCCCCCGCGCCGTCGACGTGCTGGCCGATCTGCTCTTGCATCCGGCGTTCGACCCCGACGAGGTCGCGCGAGAGAAGAAGGTCGTGCTCGAAGAGATCAAGATGGTGGAGGATACGCCCGACGATCTCGTGCACGAGCTCTTCACGCAGCGCTTCTGGTCCGGACACCCGCTGGGACGTCCCATTCTGGGCGTGCCCGACACCGTCGGCCCGATCGACAGCGCCACCCTGCGGGACTACTTCAAGCGGGTCTATACCGCCGGGAACCTGGTGATCGCGGCGGCCGGCAACGTCGAGCACGAGGCGGTCCGGAGCCTGGTGGCCGAGGCGTTCGCGGACGTGCCCGCCAACGGCGAGACCGTCCCGATCACCCCGCCGACGGCGGCGGGGCCCGGGCTGACCGTCCGCGACAAGGCGATCGAGCAGTGTCACGTCTGCCTGGGGGTGGACGGGTATCCTCAGCAGCACGACGATCGGTACGTCTGCTACCTCCTGAACATCGTGCTCGGCGGCTCGATGAGCTCCCGGCTCTTCCAGAACATCCGCGAGCGGCGGGGGCTCGCCTACGCCGTCAGCAGCGGCATGATCTCCTACCAGGACGGGGGCGCGCTGACGATCTACGCCGGCTGCGACGCGGACGCGGTGCGCGAGGTCATCGATCTCGTCGTCGCCGAGCTGCGGGATCTGCGTGACAACCTCATCTCGGCAGAGGAGCTGCGGCGGGCGCAGGATCACCTGAAGGGCAGTCTGGTCCTGAGTCTCGAGAGCTCGTCGAGCCGGATGTCGCACATGGCGCGCCAGCAGATGTACTTCGGCCGACAGTTCACCCTGGAGGATACGCTGCGCGGGGTCGAGGCGGTGACCCGGGACGACGTCCGGCGCGTGGCGCGCGACCTGCTGCGGCCCGGAGCGATCTCGGCGACGGTGCTCGGTCCGGTGAACGGAATTCAGATCGGTGACGCTCAGCTTGTCCTCGCCTAGGAGCTTGCGCCGTAGAAGTTTCGCGCCAGCGAAACTTCCAACGCGACCGCAAGGTCGCGCCAGCCAGGAAAGCGTCGCCTTACGGCTCCGCTTGCCGCCCAACCAACCCTGCAGGAGTCTGCTCCGTTCTACGGCGCAGACTCCTGGTCTGTCGCAAGAGCCCTGTGCAGCACGGGCTCCTGGGAGTCTGCTCCGATCGGTGTGATGCCTGTCCTGCTGACGGTCCTCGGCAGCGGGAGCGCGGGGAACGCGACGCTGCTGCAGCACGGCGGGGCGCGGGTGCTCATCGACGTCGGGCTGAGCTGCCGGGAGACGGCCCGCCGGCTCCGCGCGGTCGGGGTGGCACCGGAGCGCGTCACCGCCGTCGTCATCACCCACGCCCACGGCGATCATACGCGGGGCGCCGCCCTGTTCTCTCGCCGCTACGAGATACCGGTGCATGCGACCGCGGCCACGCGCGCGATCTGGCCCGACGCCGGCGTCTGGTCCTGGGGCGGGCTCGATTGCGACGTGTCGGCGGACATCGGCGGCTTCCGCATCACTCCGTTCGAGGTGTCCCACGACGCCGACGCCGAGACGGTGGCGTTTCACATCGAGACGGCGGCGGGGGCTATCGGGTTCGCGACCGACATCGGCATGACCACCCGCGCCCTGCGGACGCGGTTTCGACGGTGCCGCCTGCTGGTGATGGAGTCGAATCATGCGACCGACCTGCTGCAGGTCGGCCCGTACGCGGCGTCCACCAAGGCGCGCATCGCCGGAGAACGCGGACATCTGTCGAACGAGGCGCTGGCCCGGTTCATCCGCGAGGACCTCGGGGCCTCCGTCGAATGCCTGGTGCTGGCGCACCTCAGCCGGGTCAACAATCTGCCGGAGCTCGCCGCGCTGACGTGCCGGGAGGCCCTGGAGGCGTCCGGCCGGTCCGATGTCCGGGTCGTCGTGTCCCACCAGGATCGCGTGACGGACACGGTGCGCCTCGATGTCCGGCCGGCGCGCTCCGGTTCCGACCTCTCCCCGGGGCGCCAGATCGTCCTTCCGTTTCAGGTGTCCACAACGTCATGATCCCACGCTATACCCACCCCGAGATGGGTCGCATCTGGCGCGACCAGCGCAAGTACGAGACCTGGCTGCGGGTCGAGGTCGCGGCGGCCGACGCGATGGCCGCCACCGGGCTCATTCCCGAGACGGCGGCGAGGGATATCGCGGCGTGCACCGGCGTGCGGGCCGAACGCATCGACGAGATCGAGCAGACCACGCAGCACGACGTCATCGCGTTCACGACCGCGGTGGCCGAGCAGGTCGGCCCGTCGGCTCGCTGGCTGCATTTCGGGCTCACGTCGTCCGACGTGCTCGATACGGCGCTGGCGCTGCAGATGGGGGAGGCGTGCGGGGTGATACTGGCCGACCTCGACGGGGCGATCGAGGCGGTGGCCGAGCGGGCCCGCGAGCATCGGGACACCCCGATGATCGGACGGACGCACGGCGTGCACGCCGAGCCGATGACCTTCGGGTTGAAGCTCGCCCTGTGGCACGCGGAGCTCCGGCGGGCCCGGACGCGGCTGGAGCGGGCCCGGGAGGTCGTGAACGTCGGGAAGATCTCCGGGGCGGTCGGCACCTACGCCCATCTCGACCCCGAGATCGAGCAGCGGGTGTGCGATGCGCTCGGATTGACCCCGGCCCCGGTGGCGTCGCAGGTCGTGCAGCGCGACCGTCACGCCGAGCTGCTGGGCGCCCTCGCGATTGCCGGCGCCTCGATCGAGAAGTTCGCCCTCGAGGTGCGCGGCCTGCAGAAGACGGAGATCGGCGAGGTCGAGGAAGGGTTCGCCAAGGGGCAGAAGGGGTCGTCGGCCATGCCCCACAAGCGCAACCCGATCGGATGCGAGCAGTTGACGGGCCTGGCGCGGGTCCTGCGCGCCAACGCCATGGCCGCGATCGAGAACGTGGCGTTGTGGCACGAGCGCGACATCTCGCATTCTTCGGTGGAGCGGATCATCATTCCCGACAGCTTCATCGTGCTCGACCACATGTTGCGGCGGTTCGCCCGGATCGTGCGGGGGCTGGTGGTGCATCCCGAGCGGATGCGCGAGAATCTGGCGCGGTCGCGCGGCGTCGTCTTCTCGGGCACCGTGCTGCTGGAGCTCGCGCAGCGCGGCGTGTCCCGCGAGCAGGCCTACGCCTGGGTGCAGCGGGCGGCGATGCGGTCGCACGACGAGCGGCTCGACTTCAAGACCCTCCTGGCGCAGGACCCGGAGGTGACGGCGGTGCTGTCGCGCGACGATCTGGATAGGGCCTTCGACCTCGAACGGCAGTTGCGCCACGCCGGTCCCATCGTCGACCGCGTGCTGGCCGGCGTAGAATCGGGGTCTTCCGCGGCGGCATTGGACCTTGCAGCCCGTGGTGGAGCCCCGCGTTGCACCGAGACCGGCGACGGGCCTGCCAAGGCGTGACGAGGTATTGGGCATATGGGACCGAGGAGCAACGCAGTGAGGCAGGATGCACTGCCGGTCGAATGCAGCGGGGTCTTCTGCCACGGGCTGCCGGGGGGGCCGACGGCGTGAAAGCGAGAGTGTTCGTCACCCTGAAGCCCTCGGTGTTCGATCCGCAGGGCCGGACCATCGTTGCGGCGCTGGGGTCGATGGGATACGGGTCGGTGCGGGACGTGCGGCAGGGGAAGTACTTCGAGCTGGACGTCGACGCGGAGACGCCGGCGGCGGCGCGTACCCTCGTGAGCGAGATCGCCGACCGGCTGCTGGCCAACCCGGTGATCGAGAGCTACCGCGTGGAGGTCGACGACCATGGCACGGAGCCGTCCTGAGGCGGGACGCGCCGTACGGTTCCCGCCGGCGCCAAGGCGCCGGGGCGGTGCGGGAATGCGCCCATGAAGTTCGCCATCATCCAGTTTCCCGGGTCGAACTGCGACCACGACGCCTACCACGCGGTCAGGCACGTGCTGGGGCAGCAGGCGGAGTTCGTCTGGCACAAGGAGACCGGCCTGCGGGGGGCCGACGTGGTCGTGCTGCCGGGCGGGTTCTCCTACGGGGACTATCTGCGCACCGGGGCGATCGCCCGGTTCTCGCCGGTGATGCAGCGCGTTCGCGAGTTCGCCGAGGCCGGCGGGCCGGTCATCGGCATCTGCAACGGCTTTCAGGTGCTGCTCGAGGCCGGGTTTCTCGAAGGCGCCCTGCTGCGGAACCGGGGGTTGAAGTTCCTGTGCCGGCACGTCCACGTCCGGGTCGAGCAGTCCGACACTCCGTTCAGTTGCGGGGCGTCGGTCGGGCAGGTGCTGAAGCTGCCGATCGCGCACGGTGAGGGCAACTATCACGCGGCGCCGGATACGGTCGCCGCGCTCGAAGCGAACCGGCAGGTCGTCTTCCGCTACTGCTGCGCGGCGGGAACGGTGACCGGCGCCGGCAATCCCAACGGGTCGCTGCACGATATCGCCGGCGTGTGCAACCGGCGCCGCAACGTCGTCGGGCTCATGCCGCATCCCGAGCGCGCCTGCGAGTCGGTGCTCGGGAGCGAGGACGGCCGGGTGGTGCTCGAATCGGTGGTGACGGCGATGGCCGCGACAGGTGCCGCGTGATCGACCAGGCCATGATCGACGCGCACGGGCTGACCGCGGATGAGTATCGGCGGCTGGTCGAGATTCTCGGCCGCGAGCCGACGATCACCGAGCTGGGAATCTTCTCGGTGATGTGGTCCGAGCACTGCAGCTACAAGAGTTCGCGCCGGCACTTGCGCCGCTTCCCGACGGACGGTCCGCGGGTTCTGCAGGGGCCGGGCGAGAACGCGGGCGCGGTCGACATCGGCGACGGCCTGGCCGCGGTGTTCAAGATCGAGTCGCACAACCATCCCTCGTTCATCGAGCCCTATCAGGGCGCCGCGACCGGCGTCGGCGGCATCATTCGCGACATCTTCACGATGGGGGCGCGGCCCATCGCCCTGCTCGACTCGTTGCGGTTCGGCGCGCTGGAGGACGAGCACGGCCGGCCCGCCGCGGATACCGTCCGCCTCGTCGACGGCGTGGTTGCGGGCATCGCCGGGTACGGCAACAGCATCGGCATTCCGACGGTGGGCGGGGAGGTCGCGTTCGAATCGGGATACGCCGGCAACCCGTTGGTCAACGTGTTCTGTCTGGGGGTGGCGAAGACCGACCGGCTCGCCAAGGGGGTGGCCTCGGGTGCCGGCAACCCCGTCTACTACGTGGGGGCGAGGACCGGGCGCGACGGCATCCACGGCGCCACGATGGCGTCGGCCGAGTTCGACGACCGGTCAGCCGACAACCGGCCCGCGGTGCAGGTGGGCGATCCGTTCATGGAGAAGCTGCTGCTCGAAGCCTGTCTCGAAGTCATACGGACCGACGCGCTGGTGGGCATTCAGGACATGGGCGCGGCGGGGCTCACCTCCTCGACCTGCGAGATGGCGGCCCGGGGCGGGACCGGCATCGATATCGACGTCTCGCGGGTGCCGCAGCGCGAGACCGGCATGACGCCCTACGAGATCATGCTGTCGGAGTCGCAGGAGCGGATGCTGCTCGTGGTCCGGCAGGGACGCGAACCGGAGGTGGAGCAGGTCTTCGACAAGTGGGACCTGCACGCCGTGCGCATCGGCGAGGTCACCGGCGACGGCCTGCTGCGCGTGCGCGACCGCGGTCGGGTGGTGGCGGAGATTCCGACCCGGGAGCTGGCCGACGGTGCGCCGGTGTACGACCGCCCGACCCGGTACCCCGCCTATCTCGACGAGGCGCAGCGGCTCGACGTGTCCGCGTTGCCGGTTCCCGCCGACCTGACTCGGACCTGGCTGGATCTGCTGGCGGTGCCGGCGATCGCGAGCAAGCGCTGGGTCTATCGGCAGTACGACCACATGGTGCGCACCAATACCGTGGCGCTGCCGGGCCTCGGCGCCGCGGTCGTGCGCATCAAGGGGACCGGCCGCGCCCTCGCCGTGTCGGTGGACGGCAACGGCCGCTACGCCTGGCTGGACCCGCGGGAGGGCGGCCGGCTCGCGGTGGCGGAGGCGGCGCGCAACGTGGCCTGCGCCGGGGCGGCGCCGATCGGGGCGACCAACTGCCTGAACTTCGGCAACCCGGAACGCCCCGACATCATGTGGCAGTTCGCCCAGGCGGTGGACGGCATCGCCGAGGGGTGCCGCGCCCTCGGGATCCCGATCACCGGCGGCAACGTCAGCCTGTACAACGAGACGGACGGTCAGGCGATCTATCCCACGCCGGTGCTGGGGGTGGTGGGCCTCCTCGAGGACGCCGCGCGGGTGCTGACCCGCATCTTCCCGGCCGCGGGGCTCGACGTCGTCCTGCTCGGAGATCCGGCGGGAGGGCTCGGCGGCAGCGAGTACCTGAAGCGGGTGCACGGGCTGGTGCGGGGACGTCCCGCTCCCGTCGATTTCGACCGCGAGGCGGCGCTGCAGCGTCTTGTGGTGGATGCGTCGCGCCGCGGGATGTTATGTTCGGCCCACGACTGTGCGGACGGTGGACTCGCGGTGGCCCTGGCCGAATGCAGCATCGAGAGCGGCGGGGTCGGCGCACGCGTCGACCTGCCGGTTCCGGCCGGCTCGAACGATCGATTCGATGTCGTGCGGACCCTGTTCGGAGAATCGCCGTCCCGGATCATCGTCTCGGTGACGCGGGCCGGACAGGCCGAACTGCTCGCCCGCGCACGCGATCTCGGCGTGCCGGCGGCGGTGATCGGCCGGACCGGGGGCGATCGGGTGACCGTGTCGGTGTCCGGCGGCGTGGTCGCCGACGTGGCGATCGAGGCCGCCGTGCACGCCTGGGCCACCGGGCTGGCCCGTCATTTCGAACCGGCAGCAGTGTAGCCATGGACGACGACAAGTTCCACGACGAATGCGGCGTCTTTGGCATTTTTGGACACCCGGAGGCGCCGGCCCTGACCCGTCTCGGGCTGTATGCGCTGCAGCACCGGGGCCAGGAGAGCGCCGGCATCACCACCAGCGACGGCGAGCGCCTGCACTCGACGCGGGCCATGGGGCATGTGTCGGAGGCGATCGCCGAGGCCTCGCTGGACGCGCTGGCCGGTGACCACGCCATCGGTCACGTGCGGTACTCGACCGCGGGCGACAGCCGGATCGTCAACGCGCAACCGATCCTCATCGACTGCGTCCACGGCGAGATTGCCCTCTGCCACAACGGCAACCTCATCAACGCAGCCGAGCTGCGCGACGATCTGGTCCGGCGGGGAAGCATCTTCCAGACCAGCAGCGACACCGAGGTCGTGCTGCATCTCTATGCCCGGTCGGCCGCCGATACCGCCCCCGAGGCCATCGCCGAGTCGGTTCGGCAGGTGCGGGGCGCGTTCTCGCTGGCGCTCCTGACCCGGGATCACCTGATGGCGGTGCGCGATCCCTACGGGTTCCGCCCCCTGGTGCTGGGCACCCTCGGCGACGCTGCCGTGGTCTGCTCGGAGACCTGCGCGCTCGATCTGATCGGCGCGCAATACGTGCGGGACATCGCGCCGGGCGAGCTGCTGGTCATCGGTCGTGACGGTCAGCACTCCTTCCGGCCGTTTCCGCCCGCCCGACCGTCGCAGTGCGTCTTCGAGCACGTGTACTTCGCGCGGCCGGACAGCGTGGTGTTCGGCCAGAGCGTCCACGAGGTGCGGACCAACTTCGGGCGGTTGCTCGCGCGCGAGATGCCGGTGGACGCCGATGTCGTGGTGCCGATACCCGACTCCGGGATCTGTGCGGCCATCGGTTATGCCGAGGCGGCGGGGCTGCCGATGCGGATGGGGCTCATCCGGAATCACTATGTCGGCCGCACGTTCATTGCGCCGCAGCAGGAGATTCGCGGGTTCCGCGTGCGCGTGAAGCTGAATCCGGTCCGGAGCGTCCTGGACGGCAAGCGGGTCGTCCTCGTCGACGATTCGATCGTACGGGGGACGACCAGCCGCAAGATCGTCGGGATGATTCGCGCCGCCGGCGCCCGCGAGATACACATGCGAATCAGTTGTCCTCCGACCGTCTCTCCCTGCTACTACGGTATCGATACCCCGCGGAAGTCCGAGCTGATCGCGGCCAACTACGCGGTCGACGACATCTGCCGCTACGTCAAGTCGGATACGCTCGCCTACCTCAGCCTGGAGGGGTTGCGCGAGGCGGTCGGGGAGCGGAGCGGCGACTACTGCACGTCGTGCTACACCGGCACCTACCCGGTCGAGGGTCCGAAAGACGCCGAAGCGTACATGCAGATGGCGTTGAAGCTGCCGGACGCGTCATGACGACCCGGGCCGGGTTCGATTACCGGTCCGCGGGTGTCGATATCGACGCCGGCGCGGAAGTCGTGCGCCGGATCCGGGCTCTCGCGCGGGGGACGTTCACCCCCGGGGTGCTCTCGGACATCGGCAGCTTCGGCGGCCTGTTCCGGCCGGACCTCACGGGTCTGACCGAGCCCGTCCTGGTGTCGAGCGCCGACGGGGTCGGCACGAAGCTGAAAGTCGCGTTCCTCGCCGGCCGGCACGACACCGTCGGATGCGACCTCGTCAATCACTGCGTGAACGACATACTCGTGCAGGGCGCAACGCCCTTGTTCTTTCTGGACTATCTCGCGACCGGCCGGCTCTCGCCGGACGTCACCGAGGCGGTGGTCCGCGGGATCGCGGCCGCTTGCGCCGAGAACCGGTGCGCCCTCCTGGGGGGTGAGACCGCGGAGATGCCGGGGTTCTACGCCGACGGCGAGTACGACCTGGCCGGCTTCGTCGTCGGCCTCGCCGACCGGGGTCGCCTGATCGACGGGCGCGGGATCCGGCCCGGAGACCCGGTGATCGGTCTGCCGTCCACCGGCCTGCACACCAACGGATACTCGCTGGCCCGCCGCATCGTGTTCGACACCCTGGGCCTCGCGGTGGACTCGGCCCCGGAGGGACTCGACGGACGGGTCGGCGACGTGCTGCTGCGGCCGCACCGTTCGTACCTGCGGCCGGTGTCGCCGCTGCTGGCCGAGGGGGCCGGGGGCGTCAAGGCGATGGCCCACGTCACCGGGGGCGGACTGACCGACAATATTCCCCGCGTGCTCCCCCCCGGCGTCGCCGTGGAGATCGATACAAAGGCCTGGACCCCGCCGCCGGTGTTCACCTTCCTGCAGCGGCACGGCGAGCTGACCGACGCCGAGGCGTTCCGGACGTTCAACATGGGTATCGGCCTCGTCATCGTCTGTGCGCCCGATCGGCGCGACACGCTGCTCGCAGAGTGCCGCCGGCACGGGGAACCGGGGGCGGCGGTCATCGGTCGGGTCACGACTGGCGACGGCACGGTGCGGTACGCATGACCGGCAGGGGCGCCGACTCGGGCGGCGGCGCCGGAAGCCGCCGCCTCGGCGTGTTGATCTCGGGGCGGGGCAGCAATCTGCAGGCGATCATCGATGCGATTGCCGCGGGGCGGCTCGTCGCCGAGGTCGCGGTGGTCGTCTCCAACCGGCCGGACGCCCCGGGGCTCGAACGCGCCCGCCGCGCCGGCATCGAGACGGCGGTTCTGGACCACACCGCGTACGCCTCGCGGGAAGCCTATGACCGCGAGCTCGCGGCCGTGCTGCGTCGGTACGACGTCGCCCTGGTCTGTCTGGCCGGGTTCATGCGGCTCCTGAGCGCAGCGTTCGTGTCCGCCTTCCCCAACCGCATCCTGAACGTCCATCCGTCGCTGCTGCCCGCGTTCCCCGGTCTGCACGGCCAGGAGCAGGCGTGGCGCCATGGCGTGAGGGTCGCCGGCGCCACGGTGCATGTCGTCACCCCCGAGCTCGATGCGGGCCCGATCGTCGAGCAGGCGGCGGTGTCGGTTCAGGACGACGACACCCCCGACTCGTTGTCGGCCCGCATACGGGCCGAGGAGCATCGCATCTATCCCGAGGCCATCGGCGTCGTGCTCGACGGCGGGTGGCGCATCGAGGGCCGCCGGTTCGTGCGCGTCGGCGGTTCGCGCGCCGCCAGCTGATCCCTGTATTTCGGGTAGACTGATCGGATGTCTTCCATGCCGGGGACCCTCGCCAAGCAGATGGCCTACCTGACGAAGGGGGCGGTCGACGTCGTGCGCGAGTCCGAGCTCCGATCGAAGCTGGAGCAGGCGGCCGGGAAGGAGCGGCCCCTGGTGGTCAAGGTCGGCTTCGACCCCACGGCGCCGGACCTGCATCTGGGGCACACGGTGCTGATCAGGAAGATGAAGCACTTCCAGGATCTGGGCCACACCGTCGTCTTCCTCATCGGTGACTTCACCGGACTGATCGGCGACCCGACCGGCCGGTCGAAGACCCGCCCGCCCCTGACGAGGGACGAGATCGAGCAGAACGCCGACACCTACCGCACGCAGGTGTTCAAGCTGCTCGATCCAGACAGGACGGTCGTCGAGTTCAACAGCCGCTGGCTCGGGGCGCTGCGCAGCGAGGACTGGATAAGGCTCGCCGCCAGCTACAACGTCGCACAGATGCTCGAGCGCCGGCACTTCCGGCAGCGGTACGACCGCGGGCAGCCGATCGCGATCCACGAGTTCCTGTATCCACTCACCCAGGCCTACGATTCGGTGCATCTGGCGGCGGACGTCGAGCTCGGCGGGACCGACCAGCTGTTCAACCTCAACGTGGGCCGGGACGTCATGCCCTCGTTCGGGCTCCCGCCGCAGGTGGTGATGACGGTGCCGCTGCTCGTGGGCCTCGACGGCGTGGAGAAAATGTCGAAGTCGGCGGGCAACTACGTGGGCATCACCGAGTCTCCGGACGAGATGTTCGGGAAGCTGATGTCGATTTCCGACACGCTGATGTGGAGCTGGTACGAGCTGCTGACCGACCTGCCGCTGGCCGAGATCGAGCGGCTGCGCGCGCGGGTGGCGGCCGGCGACCTGCACCCCAAGCGGGCCAAGCAGGACCTGGCGCGCCGCGTCGTCGCCGATTTCCACTCGGATGACGCTGCGGTCGCGGCCGAGCGCGAGTTCGAGCGGCGGTTCAGCGGCGGGGCGCTCCCGTCCGAGCTGGAGGAGCAGGCGGTGGCGGTGCCCCCGGCGGGCGCCCGGCTGTCGGCGGTGATGGTCGAGGTCGGCTTCGCCGCGTCGAACAGCGCCGCGACCCGGCTGATCGACCAGGGGAGCGTGCGGGTCGACGGAGAACGGACCGTCGACCGGGGGGCGCGGTTTCCGACGGACGCCGGCCCGTTCGTGCTGCAGGTGGGCAAGCGCAAGGTCGTCAGGGTGATTCCCCGCCCGGCGGGGCAAGAAAACGCGTCGAAGTGAAAAAAAGTTGTTGACAGAGCGCACAGTTGTGTTAATCTTGCAGGGTTCCCCCAGCGGAGAGACCGACTGGGGGGCGGCCGGGCAGGACCCGGCGCCGGTTCTTTGAAAACTGAATAGGACGACGAGAAGCACACTCGTCGAGTATCAGCCTGACACTCAGAACTGAACAACGTAGAGCCATTTAAACGGCTCTCGTGTTGAAGTTGTCCGACGGCGGCCCGAGAGGGTGGCCCGAGGCTACGCTTTTAACTTGAGAGTTTGATCCTGGCTCAGAATCAACGCTGGCGGCGTGCCTTATACATGCAAGTCGTACGCGAAAGTGACCTTCGGGTCGCGAGTAGAGTGGCAAACGGGTGAGTATCGCGTGGGTGACCTGCCTTCGAGTGGGGGATAACCCTCCGAAAGGAGGGCTAATACCGCATAACATCCCGCTCTTGGATGAGCGGTGATCAAAGTCGGGGATCGAAAGACCTGGCGCTTGAAGAGGGACCCGCGTCCGATTAGCTTGTTGGTGGGGTAGCGGCCTACCAAGGCGACGATCGGTAGCCGGCCTGAGAGGGCGGACGGCCACACTGGGACTGAGACACGGCCCAGACTTCTACGGGAGGCAGCAGTAAGGAATTGTTCGCAATGGGCGCAAGCCTGACGACGCAACGCCGCGTGGAGGACGAAGATCTTCGGGTTGTAAACTCCTGTCAAGCGGGAAGAACAGCATGCGGGTTAATACCCCGTGCGCCTGACGGTACCGCTGAAGGAAGCCCCGGCTAACTCCGTGCCAGCAGCCGCGGTAATACGGGGGGGGCAAGCGTTGTTCGGAATTACTGGGCGTAAAGGGCTCGTAGGCGGCCAGCCAAGTCGGACGTGAAATCCCTCGGCTCAACCGGGGAACTGCATCCGATACTGGTTGGCTTGAAGCCGGGAGAGGGATGCGGAATTCCAGGTGTAGCGGTGAAATGCGTAGATATCTGGAGGAACACCGGTGGCGAAGGCGGCATCCTGGACCGGTCTTGACGCTGAGGAGCGAAAGCCAGGGGAGCAAACGGGATTAGATACCCCGGTAGTCCTGGCCCTAAACGATGAATGCTTGGTGTGGCGGGTATCGATCCCTGCCGTGCCGGAGCTAACGCATTAAGCATTCCGCCTGGGGAGTACGGTCGCAAGGCTGAAACTCAAAGGAATTGACGGGGGCCCGCACAAGCGGTGGAGCATGTGGTTTAATTCGACGCAACGCGAAGAACCTTACCCGGGCTTGAAGTGCGAGTGACAATCGGTGAAAGCCGACTTCCGCAAGGACACTCGTAGAGGTGCTGCATGGCTGTCGTCAGCTCGTGTCGTGAGATGTTGGGTTAAGTCCCGCAACGAGCGCAACCCTTGTTCGCTGTTGCCATCAGTTCGGCTGGGCACTCTGCGAAGACTGCCGGTGACAAACCGGAGGAAGGTGGGGATGACGTCAAGTCAGCATGGCCTTTATGTCCGGGGCTACACACGTGCTACAATGGTCGGTACAGAGCGTCGCGAACCCGCGAGGGGGAGCTAATCGCACAAAGCCGGTCTCAGTTCGGATTGCAGGCTGCAACCCGCCTGCATGAAGCTGGAATCGCTAGTAATCGCGGATCAGCATGCCGCGGTGAATACGTTCCCGGGCCTTGTACACACCGCCCGTCACATCACGAAAGCTGGCTGTACTAGAAGTCGCCGAGCCAACCCGCAAGGGACGCAAGCGCCTAAGGTATGGTTAGTGATTGGGGTGAAGTCGTAACAAGGTAGCTGTAGGAGAACCTGCGGCTGGATCACCTCCTTTCTAGAGAATCCAGACGGCGTAATGCCGCGCTGGCATCCTCAGATCGATCTGATTCTCGTTCATGTCCGGCTCTGCGAGTATCGGGGGCCGGCGTCGCGCCGCCGAATTGTCAGGTTCGGTGTTGTGGAGTGTGTGTCGTCCTGTTCAGTTTTGAGAGAATCGGCATGTCGATGTGGTGCCGAACGTTGGTCGGCGCGAGCGAGCATGCGGCATCTTTCGATGGAGGGCCTGTAGCTCAGCTGGTTAGAGCACACGCTTGATAAGCGTGGGGTCGGTAGTTCGAATCTACCCAGGCCCACCAGGCTCAGGTTGAGCGCCACGATGGTTTTTGGGGAATTAGCTCAGCTGGGAGAGCGCTTGGTTTGCAACCAGGAGGTCACCGGTTCGAGCCCGGTATTCTCCACCAGAACCGCTCTCGGGGCCGGACGGGCTGGCTGAGCGGTTCCAAGGCCGGATGCGGCACAGGGTTTTTTGCCGGATTGCCAGGGATTGCGCCCTTCGAGGCTGCACCCGATGCTCCGGTGGTTCTTTGACAACTGAATATCCTGCAAACGGTAGTTTTTTCCGACCACAACCCGTAGTGTGTGTTTAAGTGTTCCGGTGGCGTCGGGTTCTTTCGGTTGGGGTACGTTTTCCGGCCGAAGGGGTCGAACGGCATCGGTTCCGAGGGTTTTTGAGGTCAAGCTACTAAGGGCGTACGGTGGATGCCTTGGCGCCAGGAGTCGATGAAGGACGTGGCAAGCTGCGATAAGCTTCGGTGAGCCGCAAACAGGCGTTGACCCGGAGATTTCCGAATGGGGAAACCCACCTTGGTTAATACCGAGGTATCCTTGGCTGAATACATAGGCCAAGGAAGACAACGCAGGGAAGTGAACCATCTCAGTACCTGCAGGAACAGAAAACAACAGTGATTCCGTCAGTAGCGGCGAGCGAACGCGGAACAGCCCAAACCGTCGTGCATGCACGGCGGGGTTGTAGGGCCTGCCAGACCTTAGGGTCGGCGAGTCAAAAACCAGCGCGTTAGTCGAACGGTCTGGAACGACCGGCCATGGACGGTGAGAGCCCGGTAGACGAAAACGTGCTGGCTCGCTGGGTAGGTTCCTGAGTATCGCGGGACACGGGAAATCCCGTGAGAATCTACGAGGACCATCTCGTAAGGCTAAATACTCCCTGGCGACCGATAGTGAACCAGTACCGTGAGGGAAAGGTGAAAAGAACCCCTGCTAGGGGAGTGAAATAGTACCTGAAACCGTATGCCTACAAGCAGTGGGAGGGCTATGCTGGCGCTTCGGTGCCGGAATGCCTGACCGCGTGCCTTTTGCATAATGAGCCGGCTAGTTACTCTCAGTGGCGAGGTTAAGCATTTAAGCGAGCCGCAGCGAAAGCGAGTCTGAACAGGGCGTTCAGTCGCTGGGAGTAGACGCGAAACGAGGTGATCTACCCTTGGCCAGGGTGAAGCGCGGGTAACACCGCGTGGAGGCCCGAACCAGTACCGGTTGAAAACGGTTTGGATGAGCTGAGGGTAGGGGTGAAAGGCTAATCAAACCTCGTGATGGCCCGTTCTCCTCGAAATAGCTTTAGGGCTAGCCTCGGGAGGTTGGCGCTGGTGGTAGAGCACTGGATGGACTAGGGGGCCTACAAGCTTACTGAATCCAACCAAACTTCGAATGCCAGCGACTCATATCCCGGGAGTCAGACAGTGGGGGCTAAGCTTCATTGTCGAGAGGGAAACAGCCCAGACTACCGGCTAAGGTCCCTAAATCTGTGCTAAGTGGGAAAGGATCTGGAGACGCCGAGACAACCAGGAGGTTGGCTTAGAAGCAGCCATCCTTGAAAGAAAGCGTAATAGCTCACTGGTCAAGCGGCTCTGGGCCGACAATGTAACGGGGCTCAAGCACAGTACCGAAGCCGTAGATTGTCATGCCCTGCGGGGCATGGCTCTGGTAGAGGAGCGTTCTCTGGGCAGAGAAGCCAGATCGAAAGAACTGGTGGAGCGCAGAGAAGTGACCCTGCCGGCATAAGTAGCGATAAGAGAGGTGAGAATCCTCTCCGCCGAAAGCCTAAGGTTTCCTGAGGAAGGTTCGTCCGCTCAGGGTTAGTCGGGTCCTAACGTGAGGCCGAAAGGCGTAGCGGATGGACATCAGGTCAACATTCCTGAACTACCTGGAAGACGTTATTACGATGGGGGGACGCAGGAGGCTAGCCCAGCCTACGACTGGAAGTGTAGGTTCAGGCATGTAGGGGGATCCGCCAGGAAAATCCGGTGGATCGTGAAACCCTGAGGTGCCATGGCGAGGCCGCAAGGCCGCAAAGTGGGTGACGCCACGCTGCCGAGAAAAGCCTCTAAGGAGTCTTCCGGGTACCCGTACCGCAAACCGACACAGGTAGGCGAGGAGAAAATCCTCAGGCGCGAGTGTGAACCCTCGTAAAGGAACTCGGCAAACTCGCCCCGTAACTTCGGAAGAAGGGGTGCTCCATTAGCGTGATGCGGCGTGCCCGCTGAGCGCGAAGGAGTTGCAGTTAAGAGGCCCAGGCGACTGTTTACTAAAAACACAGGACTCTGCCAAGTCGAAAACGACGTATAGGGTCTGACGCCTGCCCGGTGCCGGAAGGTTAAAGGGAGGGGTTAGCCGCAAGGCGAAGCTCTGAACTGAAGCCCCGGTAAACGGCGGCCGTAACTATAACGGTCCTAAGGTAGCGAAATTCCTTGTCGGGTAAGTTCCGACCTGCACGAATGGCGCAACGATCTGGGCGCTGTCTCTACGAGGGGCACTGCGAATTTGTGGTACCGGTGAAGACGCCGGTTGCCCGTGGCAAGACGGAAAGACCCCGTGCACCTTTACTACAACTTAGTAGTGAGTGCTGGCGTGTTATGCGCAGGATAGGTGGGAGACTTTGAACCGGGCCTTTTGGGGTCCGGGGAGTCAACGGTGAGATACCACCCTTAGCACTCTGGCGCCCTAACCTCGTTCTGTTATCCAGAGCAGGGACATTGCTAGGCGGGTAGTTTGACTGGGGCGGTCGCCTCCCAAAATGTAACGGAGGCGCGCGAAGGTTCGCTCAGGCTGTTTGGAAATCAGCCGGAGAGTGCAAAGGCATAAGCGAGCTTGACTGCGAGACCTACAAGTCGAGCAGGTGGGAAACCAGGCCTTAGTGATCCGGTGGTTCCGCATGGAAGGGCCATCGCTCAACGGATAAAAGGTACGCCGGGGATAACAGGCTTATCTTGGCCAAGAGTTCATATCGACGCCAAGGTTTGGCACCTCGATGTCGGCTCATCGCATCCTGGAGCTGTAGCAGGTTCCAAGGGTTCGGCTGTTCGCCGATTAAAGCGGTACGTGAGCTGGGTTTAGAACGTCGCGAGACAGTTCGGTCCCTATCTGCCATGGGCGCAGGAGATTTGAGGGGGGCTGTCCCTAGTACGAGAGGACCGGGATGGACGGACCTCTGGTGTACCAGTTGTCGCGCCAGCGGCAGCGCTGGGTAGCTACGTTCGGAAGGGAGAAATGCTGAAAGCATCTAAGCGTGAAACCCTCCCCAAGATGAGATCTCCCTGAGCTTCGGCTCCTGAAGGCTCCTGGAAGATTACCAGGTGATAGGCCAGGTGTGTAAGGCCCGCGAGGGCTTGAGCTTACTGGTACTAATCAGCCGTGAGGCTTGACCTTATCTTTACCTCAATTCCACGCAACGTGTTTGGGCGGAGGGAACTACCGTTTGCAGGATATTCAGTTGCCGGCTGGACGCCCGGCGGATGTCCGGGGTCCGGCGTTTTAAAGTTCTTTGACAATTCGGGTCGGGCGCGTCCCGGCCCTTTGCGTTTCCCGGTGGCGATAGGAGAGGGGTCACACCCGTTCCCATGCCGAACACGGCCGTTAAGCCCTCTACCGCCGATGGTACTGCACGGGTAACTGTGTGGGAGAGTAGGTCACTGCCGGGATTTATTTTGGATGCCCGGGATCGCATGCGGTCCCGGGCATTGGTGTGTACGGGGGCGGGTTTCGGCGGCGACGCGGTCGGTGGTCGGCGGTCGGCGGGATGGAGTCGAGAACCGGGGCTTCGGCGAAGCCGGGGGTACGAGAGCGCGGGTTGCAGCGTTGATGAAGCGGCGAACGGACGTGACGACACGACAGACGGCAGCGGCCACAGGCGGCGGCATACCGGTCGAGCTAGCCGGGGAGCGGAAGATCCGCTACCGGAACAAGCTCTACTATCGGTTCAACCATTGGCCCATCTGGATATTCGTCTTTTTCATCCTGCCGGGGCCGCTGACCTTCGACCTGTTCGAGCGCGGATTCGACCAACGGATGGCCGTCTGGCTGGGAGCGGTGCTGCTCGGGACGGGGCTCGCGGGAGTGCGGGGCCGGCTTCCGGGGTGTGAACCGAGGCCCTACATCATCCGGTTCACGGAAGACCGCCCCAACCCGCTCTATCGGCGCGTGTGCTACACGTTTGCGTGGAGCGCGGTGATTTCGTTCGGGGTGCTCAACCTCGCGGGCCTGGTGGCGGCGGTCTTCACCGGCGTCTGGGGCATGCGGCAAATCTACGAGGCAGGCTATTTCCCGCTGGCGGGGGCGGTGTGGGTATTGGGCGCGTTGGGTCAGTTGCCGCGGGTGAAGCGGTCCACGAAGGGTGAGGGGCACGAGCGGCGGTACTTCTACGGGTCGGTCTGGGCGATGTGCATCGGGCAGCCGGTGCTGTGGGGCCTTTGGTCGTTCCTGCCGTACGGCCGCGCTGGCGATGTTCTGAAGCTGTGCGTGTTCGTGGGCGTTCTTCTGTTCGCGGGTTGGCTGTCCTATCGGGGGAAGCTGCCGCGCACGCGGCCCATCGTTCCGGGGGAGCTAGCGGTCTCGGATTGAGCACGCCGCCGGGCGCCAGGGGCAGAGCAGATGCGGTGGTCTCAGGACCGGGACTTGAGCAGATGCCAGGCATACCGGAGCGTCACGATGGCGATGGGTACGCCGACCAGCGCCCACGCCCAGCGGTAGTCCTCGGAACGAGAGTACCCGTAAGCGATCAGGGCCAGAAGCAACAGGTTGAGGCAGACGCCGATCGCGGTGTGCTTGTCGGCGATCGGGTCGCCGTCGGGCGACGGGGACGGTGTGCTCATGGGGTGGATGACCGGCTTCGGATTCGAGCTGGGAACCGGACGCCGTGGATTGTAGCGCGTTCCCGGGAAGGGGGGGCACTCGGGAGTCCGTCAGCCGTCCGCGGCGGAACGCGGCGTCGCCGCCCGAGGCCGGCGAAGGCGCCGGCGGGCTGTCAAGACGCCCCTGCGACAAGGCGTGAGGAGACATCACGCGGGTACAGGTGCGCCCGCGGCAATGCAGTTCCGCGGAACGGCGCCACCAGGCAGGATGCATCGCCGGTCGACTGCCGCCGCGGGCTGCTAGAATGGCGGGATGACGCGCATCCGTATCTGTCTGCTCGCTGGCGGCGTCGTCGTGGCCGCGGCGGCGCGCGGTGATGTCGTGGTCGGGCAGCAGCCCGAGTTCGACACGTACTTCCTGGACAAGACCATGCGGGTGGACTACGTCCATTCGGGTGGACTGGGGCAGGAGATCTTCGCGCTCGACCACGTGGTCTCCGACGGGCCGTGGGCCGGCAGCCGCACGCGGTTGCTCGACGACCTCAATCTGGGGAAGTACCGGTTCGAAGTGATCGACCGGCGCACGAATCAGGTCCTGTACTCGCGGGGGTTCGCGTCCATCTACGGCGAGTGGGAGACGACTCCGGAGTACCGGGAGGTGCATCGCAGCTTCCACGAGTCGCTCCGGTTCCCGTGGCCGCAGGTGCCGGTGCAGGTGGTGCTCAAGCGCCGGGACGCGGACAACAGCTTCCGCGAGCGCTGGTCCACCGTCGTCGACCCCGCGTCGCGGTTCGTCAGCCCGGTCGACCGCGACCCCGCCGGCGTCGTCTGGCCGCTGTTCGAGAGCGGTCCGCCCTCGGAGAAGGTCGATCTGCTCGTGATCGGCGAGGGGTACACGGCGGCGGAGATTCCCAAGTTCCACGCCGACGCGACCCGCCTCGTGAACGCCCTGTTCGTGGAGGAGCCGTTCCGCAGCCGCAAGAGCGACTTCAACGTCTGGGGACTCGACCTGCCTTCGGCGGAGTCCGGGGTGACCCGGCCCCGCGCCGGCGAGTTCCGCCGCACTCCGTTGTCCGCCCAGTACAACATCTTCGATTCCGAGCGCTACGTGCTCACCTATGACAACCGGGCCCTCCGGGACGCCGCTTCCGCCGCGCCGTACGAGTTCATCGAGATTCTCGTCAACGAAGAGCAGTACGGGGGCGGCGGGATCTTCAACTTCCAGGCGACGGCGGCCGCCGACACGGGGTTCGCCGAGTACGTGTTCATCCACGAGTTCGGTCATCATTTCGCGGGGCTGGCGGACGAGTACTACACCTCCGACGTCGCCTACGAGACCGGGGCGGCGTTTCATCCCGAGCCGTGGGAGCCGAACGTCACCGCGCTGCACGATCCGGAGCGGGTGAAGTGGGGTGATCTTATCGATGCCGACACCCCGCTGCCGACGCCGTGGGACAAGGCGGCGTTCGAGGCCGGCAGCGTCGAGGCCCAGCGGCAACGCGGCGCGCTGCGGGCCGATGGCGTCGCCGAGACGGTGATGGATCGGTTGTTCACCGAGCAGATGGAGCGGGAGACCGCGCTGCTCGCGGACATGCCGTACGCCGGGCGGGTCGGGGCGTTCGAGGGGGCGTCCTACGAACCGACCGGGTTGTATCGCTCCGAGGTCGACTGCATCATGTTCACCCGCAATCCCGTGGGCTTCTGCCGGGTCTGCAGCCGTGCGATCGAGAACGTCATCGATCAGTACGCCAGGCCCTGACCGGGGGCGGGTCGGAGAGGGGACGGTTGCGATGCCTGTAGATGCGCAGTTCTTCGCCGAGCTCGAGCGGATCGCAGGACCCGACCACCTCGTCCGGGACGAAGGCGAGCTGTCGACCTACGAGTCGGACGGGCTGGTCTCGCATCGCTCGCGGCCCCGGGCGGCGGTGCTTCCCGAGACGGCCGAGCAGGTGCAGGCGGTGGTGCGCCTCTGCCACCGCGCCGGGGTGCCGTTCGTGGCGCGGGGGCAGGGCACGGGGCTTTCGGCCGGGGCCCTGCCGCATCCCGACGGGGTGCTGATCGTCATGACCCGCATGAACCGGGTGCTCGATGTCGACATCCCGAACCAGCGCATCACGGTGGAGCCGGGCATCATGAACCTGGAGGTCACCCGCCGGGTGGCGCCCGACGGCTACTACTACGCGCCCGACCCGTCGAGCCAGGTCATCTGCTCGATCGGCGGCAACGTGGCGGAGAACTCCGGGGGCGCCCACTGTCTGAAGTACGGCTTCACCGTGCACCACGTGGTCGGAGTCGAGGCGATCCTGCCCGACGGCGAGATGATTCACCTCGGAGGCCCGGCCCTGGACAGTCCCGGCCTCGATCTCCTCGGGGTGCTGGTGGGGTCCGAGGGTACGCTGGCGGTGGTTACGAAGGTGACCCTGCGGCTGCTGCGCCGTCCCGAGTCGGTTCGCACGTTGCTCGCCGCGTTCGATTCGACCGATGCGGCCGGGAACGCCGTCTCCGACGTCATCGCCGCCGGCATCATCCCCGCCGCGATCGAGATGATGGATCGCACGACGATCCGCGCCGCCGAAGCTGCCGTCAGCCCCGGGTTTCCCGCGGCGGAGGCGGTGCTCATCGTCGAGCTCGACGGTCCGCAGCCGGAAGTGGCGGCGCAGTTCGAGCAGATCGAGGCGATCTGCGACCGGAACCAGGGCTGGGGGGTGCAGGTGGCGCGCGACGAGGCGCAGCGAGGCCGCATCTGGCGGGGCAGAAAGGCGGCGTTTGCGGCGATGGGGCGCGTCGCCCCCAGCTACTACGTGCAGGACGGGGTGATTCCCCGCAGCAAGCTCCCGGAAGTCCTCCGTCGCATCCGGGACCTGGAGCAGCGGTCGGGCCTCACCATCGGCAACGTGTTCCATGCCGGCGACGGCAACCTCCATCCGCTGGTCTGCTACGACGACGCGGTGGAGGGTCAGGCGGATCTGGCCGAGGAGGTCGCGACCGAGATTCTCTCGTATTGCCTCGACGCCGGCGGATCGCTGACGGGTGAGCACGGCATCGGCGCCGACAAGGCCTGCCACATGCCCAAGATGTTCGACGAGGCGGATCTGGCGACGATGCGGCTCCTCCGCCGGGCGTTCGATCCGGCGGAGCTCTGCAACCCGGACAAGCTGCTGCCGACTCCCCGACTGTGCGGCGAGGTGCCGGGGCCCTATCGCGCCCATCCGGCGGAAGCGGCCGGGGTGGCCGAGCGGCTGTAGGAGTCCGGCCAGGGTGTCATGACCGAGGTCGTTGAGTTGCGGGACGCGCTGATCAGCCAGATCGACGGCTGCGCCGGGGGGGCGGTGGCCCGGCCCGGGACCGAAGCCGACGCCGTCGACGCCGTTGTGCCGGCGATCGTCGCCGAGCCGGGGTCGCCAGAAGCGGCGGCCGCGGTGCTGGGATGGGCCTCGGACCACGGACGTTCGGTCCTGGTTCGCGGCGGCGGGACGAAGCTGGGGTGGGGGCCCCCCGTGGACGCGGTCGACGTGCTGCTGTCGACGCGCGCCTTGAACGCGGTGGAAGCGCATCGCCACGGCGACCTGACGGCCACGGTGCAGGCCGGCGCGGTACTTGCCGACGTCAACGCCGCGTTGGCCGCACACCGGCAGTGGCTTCCGCTGGATGCGCCCCACGCCGACCGCGCGACCATCGGCGGCATCGTGGCCGCGAACGACAGCGGGCCGCGGCGGCAGCGCCACGGCGCGCCGCGGGACCTGATCATCGGCATAACCCTGGCCAGGGCCGACGGGGTCAGGGCCAAGAGCGGCGGCATCGTGGTCAAGAACGTCGCGGGATACGATCTGGCCCGGTTGCTGACCGGGTCGTTCGGCTGTCTCGGGGTCATCCTGACCGCCACCTTCAAGCTGGCCCCGTCGGCCGAGGCGTCGCGCACCGTGCAGGCGACGCTCTCCGAGGCGGGGCAGTTCGCGCAGGTCGCGGCCGGGCTGCTCGCCCAGGGGTCGACCCCGACCGCGGTGGAGCTCGCGTGGCCGCCGGCGACGATGCTCCTGCGGTTCGAGTCGATCGCCCCGGTGGCCGTGCAGCAGGCGGAGCAGGCGGCGGCGCTGGTGCGGGACGGCGGCGGCGCCGCCACGGTGCTCGCGGATGCGGACGAGGCCGCGGCATGGCGCCGGCACGAAGCCCGGGTGTTCGGGGGCGAGGGGACCATCGCCAAGCTCGTCGTCCTGCCGAGCGACCTGTCCGCCACCCTGGCGTGGCTCGCCGAGGCCACGCGCGGGCCCTCGCTCGATTGCGAGGTCGTGGGCCGGGCGGGCCTGGGGGTGCTGTATCTCCGCCTGGCCGGCGCGGCATCCGCGCAGGCGTCGCTCGTGCGCGGGCTGCGCGAGCGCATCTCCCCCGGCCGCGGCAGCGTGGTCATCCGGCAGGCCGGCCGGGAGCTGCGGAGCCTCGTGGACGTGTGGGGACCGGTCGGCGACGGCTTTCGGCTGATGCAGCAGGTCAAGCGTCAGTTCGACCCCCGCGGCATCCTCAATCCCGGGCGCGGACCCGGCGGTCTGTGAGCGGGCGGCCGGGAGGCGAAACCCGCGAACCGGTGTCCAACTAGTATCCGATCGCGGAAGGCGCGAGGGCCTTGGCCCAGCCGGTACGGCCCTGGCAGAGTTGTTCGGACTTCACGATGAGAACCGGCTGGGCCCCTTCCTCCGGCGTTGACATCCCCGGCCGGCTTCGCGGAACCAGCCCGGAAAGCGCTGCCTCCGCGCCAGTCTACGCCGGCAAAGAGGTGCCGCGGATGGAGGCGTCCACCAGTTCCACGAGGTGGTAGGTGGCCGGCCGGCGTCCGGACGATTCGAGACGCTCCGCGATCTGCAGCAGACAGCCCGGGTTGCTCGAGACGATGGCCTCCGCCCCGGTGCTTCGGATATGGCGCGCCTTGCGGTCTCCCAACTCCCGCGCCGTTTCCGGCTCCACCAGGTTGTAGATGCCGGCCGAGCCGCAGCAGATGCCCGCCTCGGGGATCTCGCAAACGGTGAGATCGGGAATCGCGCCGAGCACGCGCCTCGGTTCCTGGCTCACCCCCTGCGCGTGCTGCAGGTGGCAGGCGTCGTGATAGGCGATCCGCAGCGGCACCGGATGGCGCGGCGCCCGGGGTTCGAGCTCGTCGAGCAGCTCGGAGATGTCCTTGCATTTGTCGCCGAGCGCGCGGGCGCGCTCGGCGTAGACCGGGTCGTCCCGCAGCAGATGGCCGTACTCCTTCAACGTCGAGCCGCAGCCGGCGGCGTTGACGACGAGGGTGTCGATGTCCGCCGCCTCGGCTTCGAAGCTGTCGATGAAGCGGCGCGCCATGTCCGCGGCGTCCCCGTCGAGGCCGGCGTGGAGCATCAGGGCGCCGCAGCAGCCCTGCCCCCGGGGGACGACCACCTCGCACCCCTCCGCCGCCAGCACCCGGATGGTCGCGCGGTTGACCTCGTCGAAGAAGACCCGTTGCACGCATCCCCGCAGCAGGCCGACGCGCCGGCGCGGCGTGCCGGCCGCGGGCACCCGGGCCGGCACCCGCGTCCACCCGCTGCTCAACGAGACCGGGGGCAGCAGCGCCTCCATCGCGCGCAGGCGGGCGGGCAGCAGGTTCAGCAGGCCGCTCGCACGCACCAGCCGTTGCAGCCCAAGCCGCTGATACGCCCACAGCGTGCCGGTCCCCAGGCGCAGGCGCGCCGGATGGGGGAACAGCGAGAAGATCAGGCGCCTGAACAGACGGTCCGCCCGCGACCGGGTGGTCAGCCGTTCGATCTGCGGGCGCGTGGCCTCGAGCAGCTTGTCGTACTGCACGCCGGACGGGCAGGCGGTGACGCAGGCCATGCACCCCAGGCAGGTGTCGAAGTGACGGGCGAAGCGGTCGGTGACCGCGGTCTCGCCGTCGAGCCCGCCCTTGATGAGGACGATGCGGCCCCGCGGCGAATCGGTCTCCCGGCCCCACAGCAGATAGGTGGGGCAGGTCGGCAGACAGAACCCGCAGTGCACGCAGTCGGCGGCCAGCGCCGGGTCCGGCGGGGCCTGGGCGTCGAAGGCGGATCGCGGTGCGGTCGAGGCGGCGGCGTTGAAAGCCGATACAGTGGTCACCAGTTCGAGACTCTCTCGTCGTTGCGGGCCGGCGAGCCGTCGCCGGCCACGAGGCCGGTGGCCGCATCGTACCCGACGGTCGCCGTGAAGACCAGCGCCGTGTCCCGGCGCCGGCGGGATGCGGGGCTGCGCCGGTCGCAGCCGGCGGCCGCGGGGTGCGCCACGGGCATGGAATCGGGCGGACCGCAGTATGATCCCCGGGCCGCCGTGCGCGCGGTTGTGGGGGTCCGAGGTCGAAGCCCGCGTCGCACCGGGACCGGTGAAGCGCCAGCCCGGCGAGGAGTGAAACACAGCTCGCGGAACAACGGGGTCAGGCAGGATGCGCCGCCGGTCGAGGGCAGCGGGGCCCTCGGCGGGGTGCGTGCGTAGCGGCGGAGCAGACGAGAGCAGACGATGACGAGAGCCATTCGCATTCATGAGCACGGCGGACCGGACGTGTTGCGGTGGGAAGAGAGCGACCCCGGTTCTCCGGGGCCGGGTCAGGCCCTCATCCGCCAGACGGCGGCCGGGTTGAACTTCATCGACGTCTATCACCGGACCGGCCTGTATCCGGTGCCGGCCTGGCCGGCGATCATCGGCAACGAAGGGGCGGGCGTGGTGGAGGAGGTCGGCGGGGGGGTGACGGATGTCGCGGTCGGCGACCGGGTCGCCTATTGCATGAGCCTGGGCAGCTACACCGAGCGGCGGGTCATCGAGGCCGCGCGTCTCGTCCGGCTGCCCGACAACATCACCGACCGGCAGGCGGCGGCGATGATGCTGAAGGGATGCACCGTGCAGTATCTCGTGCGGCGCATCCATCCCGTCGAGCCCGGCGACACGATCCTGCTGCACGCCGCCGCCGGGGGGGTGGGGCTCATCGCGTGCCAGTGGGCGAAGCACCTGGGCGCGACGGTCATCGGCACCGTCGGCAGCGATGCCAAGGCCGAGATCGCGCGGGCGCACGGCTGCGACCACGCGATCGTGTACACCCGGGAGGACGTGGTCGAGCGGGTCCGGGAGCTGACCGGCGGGGCCGGGGTGCCGGTTGTCTTCGACTCGGTCGGGAAGGACACCTTTGCCGCTTCCCTCGACTGCCTGCAGCCGCGGGGGCTCATGGTCAGTTACGGGAACGCCTCGGGGGCGGTGGCGCCCTTCAGTCCGGGGTTGCTGGCCGCCAAGGGGTCGCTGTTTCTGACCCGGCCGACGCTGGCCAGCTACATCGCGACGAGAGGGGAGCTGGAGGCGACCACCCGCGAGCTGTTCGAGGTGGTCGGCAGCGGCGCCGTCAAGGTCGACGTGAGTCTCGCCCTTCCGCTCGAGGAGGCGGCCGAGGCGCACCGCCGGCTGGAAGCGCGCCAGACGACCGGGTCGACGGTCCTGGTCATGGAGGGAGAGTCATGATGAAGACGATGCGCATCTTCGCGGCGGGTCTCGTGGTGGGCGGTCTCGGCGCCGCCGCGTTGGGTACGGTCACGGCCCAGCCGGATACGGGGCGGCGGGCGGTGAACCTGCCCGGCCGGACGGCGGCGAACCCGTTGTTCAGCGACGCCATTCAGGTCGGGGACACGATCTATCTGGCCGGCCGGCTCGGTCTCGACCCCGAGACCGGCGCCCCCCCGGCCGATCCGCAGGACGAAGCCCGCACCGTGCTGGACCAGATTGCCGCGGTCCTCGGCGAGGCCGGCATGACCATGGACGATCTGGTCAGCGTGCAGGTGTTCTGCTCGGACGTGGCCCTGTACGACGACTTCAACGCCGTCTATCGCACCTACTTCACCGGCGACCCACCCGCGCGGGCGTTCCTGGGCGCCGGCACCCTGCTGCGCGGCGCGCGGTTCGAGGTGATGGGCATCGCGGTGCGAAGCTGACGGGCATGCGGGGCGTCGATCGACGGCGGGCGGCGGATTACCGCGGCGCGGCCGGCGCGCCGACCCGCGTGCGGGGGAGGAGGCAGCGCATGCGCGGAACCGTGCGGACGGCCGCCGTGAACCCGGAGGCCCGTGGAGGGACCCCGCGTTCGACCGGGACCGGCGCGGCGCCCGCGGGGCAGGGCGGCACGCGGGCGCCGGGCGGGTACGCGCAACCCGCGAGCAACCCGGCCCGGGCGGGATGCACGGCCGGTCGCCGGGAGCGGGGCCCTCGCCGCGCGATCCTGGCTCTCATCGCGGCCCTGGTCGTCCTGCCCGGCGGAGGGCGGCCCGCGCAGGCCGGGCAGGTTCCGCCCGATCTCGGATGGGTCCGCATTCCCGCCGGCACCTTCGAGATGGGGTGCGTCGAGTCCGATCCCGACTGCCTCGACATGGAGCGGCCCCGGCACGCCGTCCGGTTTCCCCTGCCTTTCGAGATGATGGCGACCGAGGTGACGGTCGAGCACTACTCCCGGTTCGTGCGCGACACGGGATACCGCGCCCCGGGCGCGCCGGACTTCGAGCAGACCGGTCGGCATCCGATGGTGCTCGTGAGCTGGGACGACGCGGCCGCCTTCTGCACGTGGGCCGGCGCCCGGTTGCCGACCGAGGCCGAATGGGAGTACGCGGCGCGGGCGGGCCGGTCAGGGTCGATCTACGCGTGGGGCGACGCGATCTCGCGAGACCTGATGAACTACGGCGCCGAGCAGTGCTGTGCGGGCGCCACCGGCGGGGCCGATGTCTGGCGGAACACGGCGCCGGTGGGGTCCTTTCCCCCGAACGAGTTCGGCCTCTTCGACATGGCCGGGAACGTCTGGGAGTGGGTGGACGGCTGGCTGGACGACGACTACTACGCGACGTCGCCGCTCGTCGACCCGCCGGGGGCGGCTGCCGGCTATGCGCGGATCGCCCGCGGCGGATCCTGGCTGAACTTTCCGTCCGCCCTCCGCACCTCGGTCCGCCTGCCCTTCGCGCAGACCGGCCAGACCAGCAACGTCGGCTTCCGCTGCGCGCGCAGAGCGGGCGCAGCGGCGGCGGAGTAGCACGCGCGGACCAACGGCGCCGGCGAGCCCGCCCTTCTCCTCCGCGGGCTCCTCCGCGGGTCTTGCGCCGGCCGGGGCGGGCATGCCATTCTCTGGGGAGATCGGGCGCCGCTGACAGGGAAACTCAACCAGGAGTGAGCGATGAAACGTGCTGGCCAGGGAAGCTCACGGCGACGGTTCATGAAGCAGGCGGTGCTGGGCGCCGGGGCCGCGACGGTCGGCGCCGGCACGACGGTCCTGGCCGGGGAGGCCGAGGAAGACGTCAGCCCGATCACCGTGCCGGCCGAGTTCGAGACGGCGAAGCACGCTTCGCTGCCCGAGATCGACTTCCCGATGACCGGCGCCCAGGTGTTCGCCCGCGCCTGCAAGGCGGAAGGCGTGGCCGCGCTGTTCTGCTGTCCCGGCAACTACTCGGTGGTGCACGCGATCTCCGACACCGGCATTCCCACCTACGGCGGCCGGCACGAGGGGGCGCAGTGTCACGCCGCCGATGCGTTCACGCGGGTCACCGGGGAGATCGCGGCGACCTCGGGGACCGAGGGGCCCGGCTTCACCGACATGATCTGCGGGATCGCCGCCGCCAACTCGGCGCGGTCCCCGATCCTGGTGCTCGCCAGCAACAAGACGATCTTCGCCGAGGATACCGAACGCGGCATCCAGGACGCCTACCAGCAGCCGACGACCGAGGGCATGCGGAAGTACGGCAAGCGGATGATTACGCCCGCCCGCATCCACGAGTACGCCGGCTACGCGTTCCGGCAGCTCCGCAGCGGGGTGCCCAAGCCGGTGCATCTCGATTTTCCGGCCGAGATCGCCAACGCCCGGTTCCGCGACCCGAGCGAGATCGAGTACTTCTTCGACAAGACGCAGTACCGCACGGAGACCCGGCCGCATCCGGATCCGCGAGCCATCGATCGGGCGATTGCCCTGCTCCGGGACGCCGAGCGCCCGATCATCGTCTCGAGCAACGGCGTATTCCACAGCCGCGCCTGGGAGGCGCTGCGCCGGTTGGCCGAGCGGGCCCACATCCCGGTTGTGGAATCGGGCGCCACCAAGGGGCAGTTCCCCGCCGACCACGAGCTGTCGGCGGACACCGCCCCGGGGGCGCTGGCGAGCGCCGATCTCGTCCTGCTCGTTGGCCAGTACTGCATGCCGACGCTGGGCGAGTTCGCCTTCGGGCCGGACGCCCGCTACATCCGCATCGACCCGTGCGCGGAGGACATCGGCCGCAACCTCCCGATCGATCTCGGCATCGTCAGCGACGAGCGGGCCGCCCTGGAGGCTCTGGCGGACGGCGTCCCGCGCATGCGGCACGAAGCGTGGGTGGCGGAGGTGGCGGCGGCGAGGACCGCGTTCGAGGCCCAGAACGCCGAGTACTACCAGACCGGGCTGGGCTACGCCGACGCGGTGCATCCCTCGGTCATCGGGAAGGAGCTGGCCGACTTTCTCCACCACGGCGCGTTGCCCCCCGACCGGACCACCATCGTGCAGGGGGGCTACGGCATCGCCCGCTACACGCGGCGGTACCTCCGGGCGTTCCGCCCCGGGCAGATCATGAACGGCGCCTATCAGTACGGCGCCATCGGTCCCGACGTCGGCTACACCGTCGGGGTGGCCGCCGCGGTCCGGCAGGGGACCGGCCCCCAGGCCGACTACCAGGGGCATCCGGTCATCGCGATCACCGGGGACGCGGGATTCGGCTATACCGGCATGGAGATGGAGACGCTGTCCAAGTACCGCCTGCCGGCGGTGGTCATCGTCTACAACAACAACGCCTGGGGCACCTGGCAGGGGCAGCGCAACAACCAGGTCGGGTTGCCGGTGCACCTGTTTCAGGAGAACCTCCGCTACGACAAGATGGGCGAGGCGCTGGGCGCGCACGGCGAGTACGTCACCCGGCCGTCCGAGTTCCGTCCCGCCCTCGAGCGGGCCTATCAGGTCGCTCTCGACGAGAGCCGCCCGTCGGTGGTAAACGTGCAGGCGAAGAAGGAGTTCTGGTTGCGGGACCAGTACGCACCCGGCTTCCTCGGCAAGATCGAGCCGGGCGTGATGTCCTACTACCACTAGGAAGGACATCGTGGGGCTGGAATCGGGGCGCCGCCCTGGGCCGGCGCGTGCACGGCCGCGCAAGGTGGAGACGAGGGCATTCGAGCCGGACGGCGGGAACGCGGAGAAACCGCGGCGGGTCCGCCGGACCGCGGAGCAGTCGCTGGCCGTCGTGCGCCAGCAACTTCAGGCCTATGCCGACCGGCGGGTCTTCGGTGGCTTCAGCGAGCGTCCGCTGGTAGCGGGGCGGTACCGCTTCCGCTTCTCCTGGCTGGGAACGGACCCGCTCGCGCTCGACTACACGCCGGCGAGCGGGACGTTCGTCTTCCGGGCGTTGCTGCCCAACGTCCCGGCGCGGTCGGTCCTGTACGCGGACCTTGCGGGGTTCGTGGCGGGGCGGGCGTCGACCCGCCTCCCGCCGCACCGTCGCGTCGACCGGCGCCGCGCCCGCGTCCGGTGCGTCGCGGCTCGGGGCGCGGTGTCCGTCGAGATCGTCGCGGCGCGGAACTTTCACGACTATGGTCTGAGCCGGGTCGTCAACCTCGTCCACGAGATCTTTCTGTACCTCCAGGAGTACCAGCCGGAGTACCTGTGGTCGAACTTCGCGGCACCGGAAGAATGAGCGTTCCGGAGAATCGTCAATGACCCGATCCGTGCGTCCGGAATGGTTCGCAGTGCTGGCCGCCGGGGTCCTCGCGGGCGCCGCGTCCGCGCAGCCGCTCCACCCGATCGAACCCCACCGGCACGCCGAAGGACAGGCCCTGGAGAACCCGGTGCCCCCGACGCCGGACTCGATGGCCACCGGCCGGCAACGGTACGTGTTCATGTGCCGCGAGTGCCACGGCAACACCGGTCTCGGCGACGGAGACATGGCCCACGCGGGGGGAGACATCCCCGATTTCACCGATGACGTCTGGCTGCACGGTCCGAGCGACGGCGAGATCTTCCTCGTCATCAAGGACGGGGTGACGGCCGACATGCAGCCCTACGCGGACCGGCTCGACGACGAGGAGATCTGGCACCTGGTCAACTACCTGAAGACGCTCGCCGACCGCCGGTGAGCGGTTGCGCGGTTCGTTCCTGCGAAGTCGGCTCGCTGCCGCGCTGACACGATGCCCAGCCCGATTGTCTATCGCCCGATGGAGCCCGCCGACGCCGAAGCGGTGTCGCGGTTGATCGCCGAGTCGTTCACCGAGTTCATCGGGCCGGAGTACACCGACGAAGGGCGGGCCGAGTTCCTGCGCCACGTGGAGCCGGCCGCGCTGGTCGAGCGGACGCGGTCGAACCACTTCGTACTGGTGGCGATGGAGGGTGAGCACCCCGCGGGGGTGATCGAGCTGCGCGACAACGACCACGTGTCGCTCCTGTTCGTCGACACCGGGCATCAGCGGCACGGGGTCGCGCGCGAGCTGCTGGCGCGCGCGCTCGCCGGCGCCCGTCCCGCCAAGCCCGGTCTCGACCGGGTGACCGTCAACTCCTCCCGTTTCGGAGTACCCGCCTACGAACGCCTGGGTTTCCGGCAGACCGGACCGGAGCGCACCGTCAACGGCATCGTGTTCATTCCCATGGCCCACCAGCTCGACGCTTGCCAGGAGTCTGCGCCGTAGAACGGCGCGGACCTCTGAAGGGTTGGTCGGGCGGCAATCGGCGCCGCCGGCGACGATTTCCGGGCCAGCGCGGCCTTACGGTCGCGTTGGAAGTTCACTGGCGCGAACTTCTACGGCACAAGCTCCCGGGGGACCTGCGGGGCGGGGTCGCTGCTTTCGGCCGGCGCCCGGCCGGGCATCGTCCATGGCGACCCGGTGGCGGGAATGGACTCCACCCCGACCCCGTACCGGAACACGAGCCGGCCGCCGTGCAGGGCGGTCGCGGTCAGGAGCCCCAGCCCGATGACCGAGAGCAGGCAGGACATCGCGATGACCCACCGGGCGGTCGTCCGCCAGATATAGGACATCGCGAGCCGCAGCGAGGCGAAGAAGACGAAGAACCAGGTCGTCCGGTCCGCCCACCCGAAGTGGGTCGTGACCGCGAGACCCGCCTCCGGGGGGACCCGGATGGCCGCGGCCGCGCTCAACCCGCTGAAGTAGGCGGCCATCGCCGTCAACGCCCCCGCGCAGAAAAGCCAGGTGGCGGTGTCGCGTGTCGCCCCGTGGGCCGGCCGGCGCAGGCTGAGCAGATCGGCGGCCACCGCGGCGACCAGGACCGCTATCGGAAAGTGGACGAGGAACGGATGGGGGTTGGGCGCCCAGTCCGGCATGGCGGGGCCTGCGATGCGACGATCCGATTCCCGATGATACACCGCCGGACCGCGATGCCGGTCCCGGGCCGAGTCATCGCCGCGCGAACGGCGCGGCGTCTGCGAACCGGTTCGGGTGCGGCCGTCCCGCCCCACCAGCGGCGGGTTTTCCCGCAGGATCGACAGCGCCCGCGTCGTGATAGACTCTGCAACACGGCCTCTATTTGTACTTCCACGGAGTCTCGCCGATGTCCGGCCATTCCAAGTGGCATTCGATCAAGCACAAGAAGGGCGCGGCCGACGCCAAGCGCGGCCAGCTGTTCACCCGCATCATCAAGGAGCTGACCGTCGCGGCGCGTGACGGCGGCGGCGACCCCGACATCAACCCGCGCCTGCGGACGGTCATCGCCGACGCCAAGGCGGGGAACATGCCCGCCGACAACATCAAGCGGGCCATACGCCGCGGGACCGGTGAAGAGCCGGGGGTCAACTACGAGGAAGTGACCTACGAAGGCTATGGTCCGGGCGGCGTGGCCCTGATGGTCGAGGTGCTGACCGACAACAAGAACCGCACCGTCGGCGAGGTCCGGCACCTGCTGACCAAGCACGGCGGCAATCTCGGTTCCTCCAACAGCGTGGCCTGGCTGTTCGACAAGCGGGGGTACGTGCTGGTGGACCGGGAGGCGGTCGACGAAGAGGCGCTGATGGCTGCGGCCATCGACGCCGGCGCCGACGATCTTCGGGATGACGGGGGGCACTGGGAGATCATCAGCGCGCCGGAGTCGTTCGACGCCGTTGCCGAGGCGGTCCGGGCCCTCGGGGTCGAGCCGGTGTCGGCGCAGGTGGCGATGCTGCCGCAGAACTTCGTGGTCCTCGAGGGAAAGCCGGCCCAGCAGATGATGAAGCTGATGGGCGCGCTCGAAGACCTGGACGACACCCGGCACGTCTGGTCGAACTTCGACGTCAGCGAGAAGGAGATCGAGGCCTCATTGGCGTGAGGATCTTCGGGATAGACCCCGGCTCTAAGCGCACCGGATACGGATGCATCGATTCCGACGGCAGTCGGTGCGAGCTGGTTGCGTGCGGAGCCATCACGGTGCCCTCCGGTTGTCCGTTTCCGGACAGGCTCGCCCGAATTTTCGACGCGCTGGCGGCGCTGCTGGCCGCGCACCGGCCGGCCTCGGTGGCCGTCGAAGAAGTGTTCTACGGGCGCAACGCCCGCAGTGCGTTGAAGCTCGGTCAGGCCCGGGGGGTTGCCCTGCTCGCCGCCGCCCGGGCCGGGCTCCCAGTGGCGGAGTACGCGGCGGCGACGGTCAAGCAGGCGGTCGTGGGCTACGGCCGCGCGGACAAGCAACAGGTGCAGCGGATGGTGGCGCTGCTGCTCGGCCTGGACGAGCCGCCCTCGCCGCACGACGTATCGGATGCGCTCGCCGTCGCCGTCTGCCACGCCTACGCCGGGACGACGGCGGCGGCGTCCGGAGCGGCGGGCGACGGCAACGCCGGGGTCAGGACCTGGCGCCGATTCCGGGTGCCGGGGTGACGGATGATTGCGCGGCTGCACGGTCGTATCGCCGAGAAGCACCCCCATCGCGTGACCGTCGACGTGCACGGCGTCGGTTACGACCTGCACATCCCCCTGTCGACCTTCTACGGCCTGGGCGAGCCGGGGTCCGAAGCGGTGTTCCGGGTGCATACGCACGTGCGCCAGGACACCCTGGCGTTGTTCGGCTTTGCGACCGCGCTGGAGCTGCAGGTCTTCGAGCGGTTGATCGCCGTCTCCGGGATCGGCCCGCGGCTGGCGCTCGCGGTGCTCTCGGGCATCGAGCCGGTGGAGCTGGTGCGGGCGGTGGGCCGGGGCGACGTGCGGCGGTTGACCGGCATCCCCGGCATCGGCAAGAAGACCGCGGAGCGGATGGGGCTGGAGCTGCGCGATCGGCTGCCGGCGGTCCTCGAAGCCGGGCCGGAGCCCGAGGCCGGGCCGGGCGTGGCCCGGAGCGATCTCGTGTCGGCGCTGGTGAACCTCGGCTACGGCCTGCCATCGGCGGAACGGGCGGTCGATGCCGCGCTCGGCGCGGGGGACGATGGGTTCGAGCGGGTGCTCAAGCGGGCCCTGAAGGAGATCGCCCGATGATCGCGGACGAGACGCCGCCGCGCGTGGTCAGCTCCGTCCAGCTGGGCGACGACGAGCAGTTCGAGGCCGGACTCCGCCCGCGCAGCCTCGGTGCGTACATCGGCCAGGAGCGCTTGCGCGAGAACCTCGAGATCTCCATCGCGGCGACCCGGCAGCGCGGCGAGGCCCTCGATCATGTCCTGCTCTACGGGCCCCCCGGGCTCGGCAAGACGACCCTGGCCCATGTCGTCGGCTACGAGCTGGGGGTGCCGGTCCGGACCACGGCGGGGCCGGTGCTCGAGAAGCCGGGCGATCTGGCCGGCATTCTGACGAACCTCGCGCAACACGAGGTGCTCTTCATCGACGAGATTCATCGGATGAGCCCGGTCGTCGAAGAGATCCTGTATCCGGCAATGGAGGACTACGAGCTCGATATCGTCATCGGGCAGGGTCCCGGGGCGCGGTCCGTGAAGGTGCCGCTGAAGCCCTTCACGCTGATCGGGGCGACGACCCGCGCCGGACTGTTGACCTCCCCGCTGCGGGCGCGGTTCGGCATCGTGCACCGGCTCGACTTCTACCGCGACGTGGACCTGCAGGAGATCGTCCGCCGGTCGGCGGGCATCTTCGATGTGCCGATCGAGGACGCGGCGGCGGTCGAGATCGCCAGCCGCTCGCGCGGCACGCCGAGGGTCGGCAACCGGCTGCTGCGCCGCGTGCGGGACTTCGCCCAGGTGCGCGCGGACGGCCGGATCACCCGCGAGGTGGCGCTCGATGCGCTGAAGATGCTCGACGTGGACACCAACGGTTTCGACGAGGCCGACCGCCGGCTGTTGCACGCCATCATCGACAAGTTCGGCGGCGGCCCGGTGGGACTCAACAGCATCGCGGCCGCGATCAGCGAGGAGAAAGAGGCCATTGAGGACATCTACGAGCCCTTTCTGATTCAGATCGGATTTCTCGACCGGACACCGCGCGGGCGCGTGGTGACCGCCCGCGCCTACGACTACTTCGGCGTGCCGGCGCCGAGCCGCGGGGGGCGGTTGTGGTAGAGGAGAACACGCCGGGGACCATCCGGCGCGCGCATCACCAGGACGCCGTGGTGAGACCGCGCGTTGCATCGGGACCGCCGGTCGAACGCAGCGGGCTCTTGCCACGGGCTCCTGGACGGGACACGAGATGAGCAACTCCACCGCCGCCACGCCACCCGGAGGTCCAGTCGCCTGCCGGCCGGTCCGCATCGCCTCGCTCGGCACCTACGTGCCGCCCCGCGTCATGACCAACGAGGATCTGGAGAAGCTGGTCGATACGTCGGACGCGTGGATTGTGAAGCGGACCGGCATTCGCACCCGCCACGTCGCCGACGCCGACGCCGCCACCTCCGATCTCGCGGTGGAGGCGGCCAGACGGGCTATCGACGGAGCCGGGCTGACGCCGCGGGACATCGGGTTCCTGGTGGTCGGCACCACTACCCCGGACATGTTCTTTCCGAGCACCGCCTGTCTCGTCCAGGACAAGATCGGCATCGCCGGGGCCTGGGGGTTCGACCTCGGCGCGGCCTGCTCCGGCTTCACGTATGCGGTTACCACCGCCATGCAGATGGTGGCGAGCGGGGCCCACGACCACGCGCTGGCCATCGGGGCCGACGTCATGTCCCGCATCATCGACTACCAGGATCGCTCCACCTGCATCCTCTTCGGCGACGGGGCGGGGGCGGTGGTGGTGTCGCCGGCGGTCGATCCGGACCTCCGGATCATCGACTTCGCCCACGAGGTGGACGGAAGCGGGGCGTCGGCGTTGCGCATGCCGGCCGGGGGCAGCCGGATGCCGGCGTCGCGGGAGACCGTCGACCGGCGGTTGCACTACGTGCATCAGGACGGCGCCGCCGTCTACAAGTTCGCGGTCCGAAAGACCCGGGACATCAGTCGGCGCGTGCTCGAGCGCAACGGGTTCGAGCCCGGCGACATCGACCTCTTCGTGTCCCACCAGGCCAACCGGCGCATCATCATGGCCGCGGCCGAGCAGCTCGGTCTGCCGGACGAGAAGGTCATGGTCAACATCGACCGGTACGGCAACACGACCGCCGCCACCATCCCCCTGGCCCTCGCGGACGGGCTCGCGCAACGGCGCCTCAAGAAGGGCGACCTCGTGCTGCTCGCGTCGGTCGGCGCCGGGTTCACGGTCGGCGCCGTGCTGCTGCGGTGGGCCTTCTGAGGATCGACCGTCCCCGCGCCATGCGCGTCTCCGACTTCGACTTCGATCTTCCCGCCGACCGCATCGCCCAGACCCCGCCCGCCGAGCGGCAGGCGGCCCGCATGCTCGTCCTCGATCGCACCACGGGCGGCCTGCAGCACCACACCGTCGGCGCCCTTCCGGCCCTGCTGACGCCGGGCGATCTGCTCGTCGTCAACGATACCCGGGTGTTTCCGGCCCGGCTGCTGGGACGGCGCGTGCCGAGCGGGGGAGCGGTCGAGTGCCTGCTGCTGTCCCGCCGCGACGACGGGTGCTGGGAGGCCCTCATGCATCCGGGGCAGCGCCTCCGCGCTGGCGCCCGGGTCGTCTTCGAGCGCGATGGCCGGCGGCTGTGCGGGGAGGTGCTCGCCCGCCGGTTCCACGGCCGCCGCACCATCCGCCTGTGGACCGGGGACGGTTCCGCCGTCGACGAGGCGATCGACCGCGTGGGGCACATCCCCCTGCCGCCGTACATCCGGCGCGGAGACACGCCGGTCGATGCCGAGCGGTACCAGACGGTCTACGCAGCGGTGCGGGGATCGGTGGCGGCGCCGACCGCCGGACTGCATCTGACCACCGGCCTGCTGCAAGAGCTCCAGCAGCGCGGGGTCGGCGTCGCGCGGGTGACCCTGCACGTCGGCTACGGCACGTTCGCCCCGATCCGGGTGGAGCAGGTCGAGGCGCATCGGGTGGACCCCGAGCCGTACCGCGTGCCCCCGGAGACCGCCGAGGCGGTTCGCCGCGCCCGCGCGGCCGGCCGGCGGGTGATCGCGGTGGGGACGACCACGACGCGAACCCTCGAGAGCGCGTGCCGGGCCGGCGGCGGAGAGCTGCGCGCCGGCGAAGGCGTCAGCGACCTGTATCTGTATCCCGGGGTCGCGTTTCACGTCGTGGGCGGGCTGCTGACGAACTTCCATCTGCCCCGGTCGTCGCTCCTGATGCTGGTCAGCGCGTTTGCCGGGTGGGAGCCAATCCGCGAAGCCTACGCCGAGGCCCTGCGGGCGGGTTACCGGTTCTACAGCTACGGCGACGCGATGCTCATCCTGTAGGAGTCGGCGCCTCCGACAGGAGGCGCGGACTCCTGGAGGGTTGGTTGGGCACCCCGTTGCGCCGGTCGAATGCAACGGAGCTCTTGCCACGGGCTCCTGGGGCGGACGCCCGTTTTCGAGGGCGCTCGCCGGAGTCCCGCCGGTCTTGATACAATGAATGCCACCAGTTACGCCGGTGTAGCTCAGTTGGTTAGAGCACGCGGCTCATATCCGCGGCGTCCGGGGTTCAAGTCCCTGCACCGGCACCATCTCTTCCGGCCATTGGGGAGCCCGAATCTGACCGTTCCCAGGCTGGCCCCGGGATCCGCCCGTGTCACTCGCCGACCGTGTAGCGGCGTCGGTCGAGCGGCAGGGGTTGATCCCGCGCGGGGGGCGGGTCGTGGCCGCCGTGTCGGGCGGCGGCGACTCGGTGGCGTTGCTGCATCTCCTCGCGGAGCTGGCCGCGCGCGCGGTCGTGACGCTGGCCGGACTCGCGCATGTGAATCACCGGTTGCGCGGGCCGGAGTCCGACGAGGACGAGCGCTTCTGCCGGGACCTCGCGAGCCGGTTCGGCGTGCCCTGCCTGGTCGAATCGGTGGCCGTGGCCGATGTGGCGCGGTCGCGGCGCGTCTCCGTCGAGCAGGCGGGGCATCAGGTGCGCCACGCGTTCTTCGGCCGGGCGGCCGGGGAGCTGGGCGCCGACCGGGTGGCGCTGGGCCACACCGTCGACGATCAGGCGGAAACGGTGCTGCTCCGGCTAATCCGCGGGGCGGGCGCGGCCGGGCTGTCCGGGATGCGGCCGCGGGCCGGTCTCCTGGTTCGGCCGCTGCTGGCGGTCAGCCGGGCCGAGCTGCGCCGCTATCTCGCCCACCGGGGGATCGGGTTCCGGGAGGATGCGTCGAACGACGACCGGCGCGTGCCCCGGAACCGGGTGCGGCACGAGCTGTTGCCGCATCTGCGTACGTACTCGCCGAAGATCGTCGATGCGCTGGCGCGTGAGGCCGACATCGCGCGGGAGGACGAGGTCTGGCTGAGCCGCCGGGCAAACGAAGCGGCCGCGGATCTCGTCTCAAGTAGCAGGGGCGCGCTCGAGATCGACGCCGCCGGCCTGACCGCGCTGCCGCCGGCCCTCGCCCGCCGTGTCGTGCGCGAGGCACTGGCCCGGGTCGCCCCGGGGCGGGCCGCGGTCGGTTTCGAGCCGATCGAACGGGTGCGGCGGGCGGCCGCGGAGGGCCTCCCGCCGGCCGATCTGCCGGGGTGCCGGGTGGAGCGGGCGGGCGGCATCGTGCGTCTCGTCGCCCGTCGAGGGCGCGGCGGCCCCCAGCGGCAGCCCGGCTTCGCCTATCGCCTGGAGATTCCCGGCGAGGTTTCGGTGCCGGAAGCGAACGTGACGATCCGGGCCGAGGTGGTCGAACCGGGTGCCCCGGGCGCGTTCGGCCGGGGCGCGGCCGGCGATGCGACGGCGGCGGTCGTCGCCGTGCCCGCCGCGCCGCTCGTGGTGCGAAGCTGGCGGTTCGGGGACCGGTATCGGCCGCCGGGTCTCGGGGGGCGCAGCCGGAAGCTCCAGGACCTGTTCGTGGACCGCAAGGTGCCCCGGGCCGACCGCACCCGCGTTCCGATCGTGCTCGACGACGCTGATCGCGTCATCTGGGTGGTGGGGTTCGGAGCCAGCCACGATTTTCGTCCCTGCGAGGGAAGTGAAAGCGTGCTAATCTTGAAGGTCAGCTATTTGGGGGAGACTCTGTGAACTCGACGACACGCAGTCTGCTGTTCTGGATGCTTCTCGTGGTCGTGGTGTTGGCGATCTGGAACCTGTCATCCCAACTCCGGACCGGAGACCAGCCGATCGCGTTCAGCGAGTTCATCCGTTGGGTGGAGACCGGCCAGGTCGAGCGGGTCGAGTTGTCGGGGAACGAGATCACCGGAACCACCTCGGGCGGCGATCTGTTCCGCACCTATGCGCCGCCGCAGTACGAGGGACTGGCCAACCAGCTCATCGAGCGCGACGTGGTCATCGAGGCGCAGGAGGCGGCCGGGAGCCCGTGGGCGACGCTGTTGTATTCCTGGGCGCCCTTCCTGCTCGTCATCGGCTTCTGGGTCTTCTTCATGCGCCAGGTCCAGAGCGGCGGCAACAAGGCGCTGTCCTTCGGCAAGAGCCGGGCGAAGCTGTCCTCGAGCGCGCAGAAGAAGGTCACCTTCAAGGATGTCGCCGGCGTCGACGAGCCCAAGGAGGAGCTGCAGGAGATCATCGAGTTCCTGCGCGAGCCCCAGAAGTACCAGAAGCTCGGCGGCCGCATTCCCAAGGGCGTCCTGCTGATGGGGCCTCCGGGAACCGGGAAGACGCTGCTGGCGCGGGCGGTGGCCGGCGAGGCCAACGTGCCGTTCTTCTCCATCAGCGGGTCCGATTTCGTCGAGATGTTCGTCGGCGTTGGGGCGTCGCGGGTCCGGGACCTCTTCGAGCAGGGGAAGAAGAATGCCCCGTGCATCGTGTTCATCGACGAGATCGACGCGGTGGGACGGCACCGCGGCGCCGGCCTCGGCGGGGGGCACGACGAGCGCGAGCAGACGCTGAACCAGTTGCTTGTCGAGATGGACGGGTTCGAGTCGAACGAGGGGGTCATTCTCGTCTCGGCCACCAACCGTCCCGACGTGCTCGATCCGGCGCTGCTCCGGCCGGGCCGGTTCGACCGCCGCATCGTGGTGAACCGTCCGGACGTCAAGGGGCGCGAGGGCATTTTCGGGGTCCATACGCGCAAGATCCCGTTGGCCGACGACGTCGACGTGCACGTGCTCGCGCGGGGGACCTCCGGTTTCTGCGGGGCGGACATCGCCAACCTCGTCAACGAGGCCGCGCTGAACGCCGCCCGGTACAACCAGAAGACGGTGGCGATGCAGGACTTCGAGTTCGCCAAGGACAAGGTGATGATGGGGTCGGAGCGCCGCTCGCTCATCATCAGCGACGAAGAGAAGCAGGTAACGGCCATCCATGAAGCGGGCCACGCCCTGCTCGGGGTCGAGCTGGAGAACGCCGACCCCGTGCACAAGGTGACGATCATTCCCCGAGGCATGGCCCTGGGCGTCACCCAGCAGTTGCCCGTGGACGACAAGCACAACTACTCGTCGAAGTACCTGCACGACCAGTTGGCCGTGCTGCTGGGGGGACGGATCGCCGAGGAGATCACCAATACCACCGTGACCACCGGGGCCGGCAACGATCTGGATCGGGTGACGGATCTGGCGCGCCGGATGGTCTGCGAGTGGGGCATGAGCGAGACCGTCGGGCCGCTCACGTTCGGCCGGAAGGACGAGGAGATCTTCCTGGGGCGCGACTTCGCCCAGCACAAGGACTACAGCGAGGAAACCGCGAGACGGATCGACCAGGAGATCAAGCGCATCGTCACCGACAACTACGACCGGGCGCGGTCGGTTCTCGAAAGCAAGAAGAACGAGCTGCTGCGCATCGCCGAAGAGCTGTTGGTGCGCGAAGTGCTGTCGGGCGATCAGGTCGGGCGCATCATCGCCGGCCAGGCGCTCGAAGAACCGGCGGCTCCCGCCGCCCCGTTCGTCTCGGACAAGCCCGCCAGCCCCGAGGCGGTGCGGCTCCCGGTGGTGCCGCCGCTCGGCAAGCCGCTGCCACAGGAATAACGGGACCCGGCGACCCGTCTCGCCATCCGCGGGTCGCCAGCACCCTGCCGCATCGGGCAGGGAATCCGCCGCTCCGTCCATCGAGACAGGTTCCAACCCAACCCGAGGGCCTGTCCTCGCCGCGAGGGATGATCGCGATGCAGGTTCGCCGCCGCTACACGTTGCCGCTGCCCGGCGCCTCGCCGCTCGCCCTCGGCGAGCGGACGCTGGTGATGGGGGTGGTCAACGTGACCCCCGACTCGTTCTCGGACGGCGGCCGGTGGCAGGATTCGGGACGCGCGGCCGACCATGCGCTCGAGCTGGAGGCGGCGGGCGCCGACCTGCTGGACGTCGGGGGCGAGTCGACGCGGCCCGGCGCCGATGCGGTGCCGGCCGGCGAGGAGCTGCGTCGCGTCGTCCCGGTGCTGAAACGGCTGGTCGGACAGGTCCGGGTGCCGGTGTCCGTCGATACCTGCAAGGCGGAGGTCGCGCGGGCCGCTCTCGAGAGCGGGGCGGTGATGGTCAACGACGTATCCGGCCTGCGGCACGACCCCACCCTGGTCGGAGCGGTGGTGGAGGCCCGCGCGGCTCTCGTGGTCATGCACAGCCGCGGTCGTTCGCGCGACATGTATCGCGACGCGTGCTACCGCGACGTCGGAGCCGAGGTTGCGCGCGAGCTGCAGGCGTCGGTCGCGGCGGCCGTCGAGGGCGGCGTGGACCGGTCGCGGGTCCTGGTCGACCCCGGTCTCGGCTTCGCCAAGCGGGCCGGGCAGTCGTACGACGCTCTCGCCGGGCTCGGCTGTCTGGCCGCGCTCGACCGGCCGATTCTCGTCGGGCCGTCGCGGAAGTCTTTTCTCGCCGGCCGCGCGGATCGCGGGCCCGCGGATCGCGACTGGGGGACGGCCGCCGCGGTGACCGCGGCGATTCTCGAGGGCGCGCACATCGTCCGGGTGCATCGGGTCCGCGAGATGCGGCAGGTGGCCGAGGTCGCGGACCGATGCCGGGCCGCCCACGAGGCCCGGGAGGGCCGCCGGCCGGCCGATACGGGAACCGCGGCGGGCGCGCACGCCCCCGCGTTCGTCGCATTGCCGAGGTCCGTGTGATCGAGCGACTCACCAGCCTGTTGCAGCCGAGCCGGATCGGGTGGTGGGATCTGCTGGACATCGCGATCGTGTCGCTGCTGATCTACGAGCTCCTGAAGCTGCTTCGCCGGACCCACGCGGTCCAGATTCTCATTGGCGGCGGGCTGATCATGGTGCTCTACTACGCGGCCCAGTTCACGCCCCTGCAGACCCTCAACTGGCTCATCGGCGACATGTTCGGTTACGCTGTATTCGCGGTCATCGTCCTGTTTCAGGGCGACATTCGCCGTGCCCTCGCCCGTCTGGGGCGGGCGCCGTTCTTCCGCTACGTGAGCCGGCCCGCCGCGACCGACCAGACCATCGAGGAGGTGGTGGTCGCGTTGCGCATGCTGGCCGAGCAGAAGACCGGCGCGATCGTGGCCATCGAGCGGGAGATCGGCTTGCGCAACTACGTCGAGAGCGGGATTCCCGTGGACGCCAGGGTCAGCTACGACCTGCTGGTGACGTTCTTCAGACCCGGCTCTCCGCTGCACGACGGGGCGGTGCTGATCCAGCAGGACCGGATCGCCGCCGCCGCCTGCTTCCTCCCCTTGAGCGTCGACACCCCGGTCGCCCGCAACCTCGGGACCCGCCATCGGGCCGCGGTCGGGCTGAGCGAGGAAACCGACGCCATCGTGCTGGTGGTGTCCGAGGAGACCGGGCTGGTGTCGCTGGTGGTGGACGCACAGATGGAGCCGGACCTGGACCCGGAGCGGCTGCGGTATCGCATCGAGGCGCTCATGCAGCGCTCGCCGTTCGGGCGGAAGCGCCGCGGATCCGGCGGGGGCGAGTCATGAAGACGCTCCGAAAGCTGGGGCTCAAGCTGTTCTCCATTGCGCTGGCCGTGGGGTTGTGGCTCACCGTCTCCGGCGAGCCCATCGCCGAGCGGGGCGTGCGGATCCCGCTGGCGTTCGAGAACCTCCCCGAGTCGATGGAGATCCTGGGCGATCCGCCGCAGACCGTCGACGTGAGGTTGCGGGGCTCCAGGGGGACCCTGCGGCGTCTCGACGCGCGTGACATGGTGGCGATTGTCGATCTCGAATCGGAGCACGCCGGGGCGAGGATGTTCGACATGACGACCGGCCGGGTGCGGGCGCCGATAGGGATCGAGGTGACCCAGGTCAGCCCGTCGATCATCTCGCTGACCCTCGAAACGTCGGGAAGCCGGGTCGTGCCGATCATCCCCGAGCTCAGGGGGGCGCCGGCCGCCGGTTTCGTCGTGGGGACCGTCGAGGTCGAGCCGGCCACCGTCGAGGTGGAGGGGCCGGAGAGCCGGTTGGCCGATGTGGCCGAGGCGATGACCGAGCCGATCGACGTGACGGGCGTGTCGGTGCCGCTTCGACGGATGGTCACGGTCGGGGTCGACGACCCAAGTCTGCGGCTGGCCACGCCGGGGTCCGCCCGGGTCACGATCGCCATCGTCCGGGCGCCGGGCGGCGGGGGCGGCAACCGCTCCGCGTCGGACGACGCCCGGAGCGGCTGGAGCGCCCGGGATTGAGCGGCTCTCGCACCGGGCGCGACGGGACACCGATGGCCTCCAGTCTGTTCGGGACCGACGGGGTGCGCGGCATTCCCGGCGAGCCGCCGCTGGATCGGCCCACGCTGGTCCGCCTCGGGGCCGCGGTCGCCGGAACCTGCCGTGGCCGATCGGGTCCCCACCGGGTGCTCATCGGCCGGGATACCCGCGAATCGGGCGGATGGATGACGGGTGCGCTGGCCGAGGGCGTGGCCCGCGCGGCCGCCCGGCCGGTCGACGCGGGGGTGCTCTCCACCCCGGCGGTGGCGTTCCTGACCCGGGAGGGGGGATACGGCGCCGGTCTGGTCGTCTCCGCCTCGCACAATCCGTATCAGGACAACGGGGTGAAGGTCTTCACCGCCAGCGGCGAGAAGGCGGACGCCGATGACGAGGCCCGGATCGCCGCGTCGGTCGCCAGCCCGGACCCGACCCTGCCGGCGGGGTCGCCCAGCCCGATGGAGCGGGTATCCATCGCCGGCGCGTACGTCGAGCATACCGCCGGGATCCTCCGGACGGTACCGATTCCGGACGGGTTCCGGATCGCCGTCGACTGCGCCAACGGCGCCACCAGCCGGATCGCGCCGGCCGTGCTCCGCCGCCTCGGGCTGGACCCGGTGGTCCTCCACGATCGACCCGACGGGCGGAACATCAACCGCGGCTGCGGTTCGACCGACCCCCGCCGGCTGGGCCGCACCGTGGTCGAGCAGGCGTGCGACCTCGGCGCCGCCTTCGACGGCGACGGCGACCGTGCGGTGCTGGTCGACCACCGGGGCGGGCTGGTGACCGGCGACGCGGTGCTGCTGGTGGCCGCCCGCTGGCTTGCGGCGCAGGGCCGCCTCCCCCGGCGGGGGGTCGTGGCCACCGTGATGAGCAACATCGCGCTCGAGCAGGCCCTCGCGGCCGACGGCATCACGCTGCATCGCTGTGCGGTCGGCGATCGGCTCGTCCGGGCCGAGATGCGGCGGCGCGGGGTCGCCCTGGGGGGAGAGCAGTCGGGTCACGTCATCTTCGCCGATCACCTCCCTACCGGAGACGGGCTCGCCACGACCCTGATGATCCTGCGGGCGGTGTTCGAGACCGGGCGGAAGCTGGCCGATCTGGCCGCCGATCTGGTGCCCCGGCCCCAGGTGCTCGTGAACGTCGCGGTGCGCCGGCGCGCGCGGCTCGAGGAGGTGCCGGGGGTGTCGCCGCTCATCGAGACGGCGGCCCGGCAACTCGCCGGCGCCGGCCGCGTGCTGATTCGCTACTCGGGCACCGAGCCGTTGCTGCGCATCATGCTCGAGGGACCCAACGAGGAGCAGATTCGCGGCCTCGCGGAGCAGATTGCGGACCGGGTGCGGGCCGAGATCGGCGTCGAGCCGGGTGTTCGCCGATGACCGGGGGAAGCGTCTGCGCCGTCTGTGGACGGCCGTCTGCGCCGTCTGTGGACGGCCGTCTGCGCCGTCTGTGGACGGCGCTCCGGCGCGTTGCTATGATCGATGGGTTGCGGTGGTTGACCCGGACAGTCCGATGAATCGAACCGAGCTGTTTTCTGTCGTCGTGTCGCTCGCACTGGCGGCCGGACTCATGGGCTGGATCATCTGGAGCCAGCGTCCGCCCGAACCGGTTGCCGATGTCGTCCAGGCCGCCCCCGGCCCAGCAGCCCCGGCGGAGGCGCCGTCGAGCGATGACGCCCCGGAGCCGCTGCCGATCGACGAGGATCGCGCCGCCGCCCTGCGCGCGGCCGCCGACGAGGGGCCGGACGACGTGCAGGTCCGCGTCGACCTGGGCAATCTCTACCACCAGGCGCGGCGTTTCGACGACGCGATTCCGTGGTTCGAGGCGGCGTTGGCCCTCAGCCCCGACCTCGTCGAGGTGAGCACCGATCTCGGCGTGGCGTACTACTACGCGGGCGCCGTCGACCGCGCGCTGGCCCAGTTCGATCGCTCGCTGGAGATCGACCCGGCCCATGCCGGGACATTGCTGAACATCGGCATCGTGCGGGCCTTCGGCCGGCAGGATCTGGCCGGGGCCATCGAGGCGTGGGAAGAGCTGCAGCGGCTGGCCCCCGACAGTCTCGAGGCGTTTGCGGCGGCCGATGCCATCGAACGTCTGCGCGCGGTGCACCCGTGACCCGCCCGCGGGGAAGGCGTCCGCGCCGTGGACAAGGTGCGGACGCCTGGAGGGTTGGCGGCGGCGGCGGCGGCGCCAAGGCGGCGGCGGAGCCGCAGGACGACGATTCCCGGGCTTGGTGACGACATGGCCCTTGGCTGGCTCATCCGGTTCCTGATCGCGGTGGTCGTGGTGCGGATGGTCTGGAAGTTCTTCAGCGGACTGCTGGAGGGCGCCACCCAGCGCCCGCAGGTTCCGCCGAGTCAGGGCGTGAAGCTGGTGCGCGACCCGGTCTGCGGCATCTATGTCGATCGATCCCGGGCCGTCAGCGTCCGCGGCAGCGGCGAAGTGCTCTACTTCTGCTCGGAGGACTGTCGCACCGCGTACCGGCAGGGCCGTCGCGGATCCGCCGCCCGGGCGTGACGCCGGCAGTGATGCAGGGCAGCGATGCGGAACGACGAGCGGTTGCGCGCGGACATCGTCGAGATCGGCCGGCGGCTGCACGATCGCCGGTTCGTCGCGTCGAACGACGGCAACATCAGCGTCCGGATAGGCGACGACCGGTTGGTGACCACCCCGACCGGCGTGTCCAAGGGGTTCATGACCCCGGACATGATGGTGACGACGGATCTGTCCGGCCGGAAGCTGGCCGGCGACCGCAAGCCGTCGTCCGAGTTGCTGATGCATCTCGCCGTCTACGAGCATCGGCCCGAGATCAGGGCCGTCGTGCACGCGCATCCGCCGACCGCCACCGGCTTCGCGGTGGCCGGCATCCCCCTCGACCGCGCGGTCCTCGCCGAGGTCGTCACCACCCTCGGCAGCATCCCCATCGCCGACTACGGCACCCCCTCGACGAGCGAGCTGGCCGACGCGGTGCGGAAGCACATCCGCGCCCACGACGGGTTGCTGCTGGCGAACCATGGCGCGCTCACCATCGCCGACGAGCTGTTCGCCGCCTACTACAAGATGGAGACGGTGGAGCACTTCGCGCGCATCAGCCTCGTGGCGCGGCAGTTGGGGCGCGAGCTTCTGCTGTCGCGGGAAGAAGTGGACCGCCTGCAGGGGCTGCGCGACCGCTACGGCATCGCCGCGCCGGCGCCGCTCTGTCCGCCGGGCGAAGGCGGGGGCGAAGAATGTCAGGTGCTGGAGGCGCCGTCGCGGCCCGGCGAGCGGCTCGTCGACCCGGACGCTCCGGTCCCGGCGTCCGCCGTTGCGCCGCGGCCCGGCCCCGGCCGGTCGCCTGGTGGCGACGAGGAAGTTCGACTAACATACCGCGAGTTGACGGCGCTGATTGCGGACGCCGTCACGCAGTTGCGTTGAGAGCCGCGGGAGGCGTGTGATGGGTGAGGCGCTCGGCATGGTGGAGACGAAGGGGCTCGTCGCGATGATCGAGGCGTCGGATGCCATGGTCAAGGCCGCCAACGTCACCCTGGTCGGCTGGGAGAAGATCGGCGCCGGTTTCGTGACCACCTTCGTCCGCGGCGACGTGGCCGCGGTGAAGGCGGCGACCGACGCCGGGGCGGCGGCGGCCCGCCGGGTCGGCGAGCTCGTTTCGGTGCACGTCATCCCGCGGCCCCATGCCAATCTCGAAGACGCCCTGCCGATCGGCAAGAGCACCGGCCCGTAGCGGTCCGACGCCATGATTCTCGGAAAAGTGGTGGGGACCGTCGTCGCGACCCGCAAGGACGAGCGTCTGGTCGGCAGCAAGCTCCTGCTCGTGCAGCCGGTGCGGCCGGACGGATCGGAGCACGGCGCCCCCCTCGTGGCCGTCGACACGGTGGACGCGGGCACCGGCGAGCGGGTGCTGGTGGTGAGCGGCAGCTCGGCCCGGATGGCGGCCGGGCTCGCCGATCGTCCGGTCGATGCGGCCATCGTGGGGATCGTCGACACCGTCGACGTCGAGTGACGCACGGACTTCAAGATGACAAGGATCGAGCTGCGTTATGACCACACCGACAACAGGAACTACGCCTGCTGCAAGCCGGTCGGCGACGACGAGCGCGGGCCGTCCCTGCTCGTCGTCCAGACCCTCGTCTCCCGGCACTTTCGAGGGATGAAGCCCGAGCGTGCGAAGCTGTCGTTGATCGTGGAAAACGAGTGACCGTGCGCGCCGGAGTTGGAGAGTCATGCAGCTCGCACGCGTCATCGGCAACGTGGTCGCCACCCGGAAGGACCCCGGGCTGGCCGCGGCGACGTTGCTGGTGCTGCAGCCGTTGTCCCCGGCCCGCGAGCCGGTGGGGGCGCCGCTCGTGGCCGTCGACTCGGTCGGCGCGGGGGTGACCGAGGAGGTGTTCTTCGTGCGCGGCCCGGAAGCGTCGCTGCCGTTCCTGCCGCGGCGGGTGCCCGCCGATGCCTGCGTCACCGGCATCTGCGATCACTGGAGCACCGGCGCGGACCGGCCGTCGAGCCCCGCGCCGCCGCCGGGAACGTCCCGGCAGGAGTAGATGGTGCGGCTCGCGCGCATCGTCGGGTCCGTCGTCGCGACCCGCAAGCAGCCCTCCCTGACCGGCGCCAAGCTGTTGCTCGCCCAGCCGCTCGGCGCCGACGGCGGTCCCGCCGGGGACACCCACCTGGCGATAGATGCGGTGGGCGCGGGTCCCGGCGAGATCGTGCTGCTGGTGCTGGAGGGACGCGCGGCCGGCGCCGCGCTCGGCCGGTCCGGCGCCCCGGTCGATGCCGCCATCGTCGGCATCGTCGACCCGCGCGACCCCGCCGCGTCCTGATGCCACCGTCTCCGGAGAGCTGGCATACGCAATCGACGAACAACGCAGCTCAGGGCGATGCATCGCCGCTCGAATGCAGCGGGGGCTCTCGCCACGGGCTGCAAGCCCGCGCTTTCGACCCGTGATGGACCAGACCCCGCCCGGCGTCCTCGTGACGCGCCGCATGCCCTCTTCCGTGCTCGCCCCGCTCGAGGCGGCGTGCGCCGTCGACCGGCACGACTCCGCCGACCCCTTGGCGCACGACGTGCTGTGCGAGCGTCTCGCCGGCAAGCAGGGGCTGATCTGCATGTTCGACGACCGTATCGACGACGCCGTCCTCGCCGCCGGCGATCGGCTGAAGGTGGTGGCCACGGTCGCGGTCGGGTTCGACAACATCGACGTCGAGGCGGCCGCCGCCTGCGGGATCGTCGTCACGAACACCCCGGACATCGTCACGGGGGCGACGGCCGAAATGACGTGGGCGTTGATTCTCTCGGTCTCGCGCCGCCTCGGCGAGGGCGACCGCACCATCCGCGGCGGCCGGTGGCACGGCTGGACGTTCGATTTCCTGCTGGGATCCGAGCTCCGCGGCAAGCAGCTCGGCATCGTGGGGGCGGGGCGCATCGGCCGCGCGGTGGCGTCCATCGCCCCCGCGTTCGGCATGCGGGCGATCTTCGCGGCGCGCTCCGGGGGCGCTTCGATCCCCACGCGCGCCGACCAGCCCGTGCTGTCGCTCGACGAGCTGCTGCTGACGTCCGACGTCGTATCCCTGCACGTGCCGTTGAACGCCGACACCCGGCACCTCGTCAACCGCCGGACGCTGGTGCGCATGAAGCGCTCGGCGGTGCTCGTCAATACCTCGCGGGGCGGCGTCGTCGACGACGAGGCGCTGGCCTGGGCCCTCGACGAACGCCTCATCGCCGGGGCCGGCCTCGACGTCTTCGAGGACGAGCCCCGGGTGCATCCGGGGCTGGTGGGGCGGGACAACGTCTGCCTGACCCCCCACCTCGGAAGCGCCACCCGGGAGACGCGCACCGCGATGGCCCAGCTCGCGGTGCGCAACGTCGTCGAGGTGCTGGAAGGACGGCCGCCGGCGACCCCCGTCAGCCGACTCTGACCGGCGGCGGACCGGAAAGCGCCGGGAGCCCGAGGTGGGGACGGCTTGCGGCACCGGGACCGGGAAGAACGTCGTGGAGGGGCGGCCGCCGGTGACCCCCGTCGTCCGGTCCTGACGGGGCGGGGGAGCGCCGGGAGCTCGTGGTAGCGCCGCGTGCCGGACCGCGGCGGGAAGGCGGCGGATGCCGCGATGCTGACCGTCAACGAGATCTTCTACTCGATTCAGGGCGAGTCCGACCACGCCGGCCGGCCGTGCGTCTTCGTGCGCCTGACCGCGTGCGACCTGCGCTGCGTCTGGTGCGACACCCCCTACGCGTTTCACGAAGGCCGCAGGCTCGAGGTCGACGAGGTCGTGGCCGAGGTCGAGCGCTACGCCTGTCCGCTCGTCGAGATCACCGGCGGCGAGCCCCTGCTGCAGGCCGACGTCTATCCCCTCATGGACCGCCTGCTCGCGGCGGGCGCCACCGTGCTGCTCGAGACCGGCGGGCATGTCAGCCTCGAGCGGGTGCCGGCCGGCGTCGTCAAGGTCATGGACGTCAAGTGCCCCGGCAGCGGCGAATCGGACCGCAACGCCTGGGACAACCTGGCCCGGCTGGCCGACCGCGACCAGGTGAAGTTCGTCATCGCCGACCGCGTCGACTACGAGTACGCCCGCGACGTCGTGCGCCGCCACGCGCTCGACGCCCGGCCCGCGGCGGTCCTGTTCTCGCCGGTGCACGGCGTCCTGCCGCCCGAGCAGCTCGCCGAATGGGTGCTCGCCGACCGGTTGCCGGTGCGTCTGCAGGTGCAGTTGCACAAGTATCTGTGGGGCGCGGAGACGCGCGGCGTGTAGGGGGCCGTGGCGAAAGCCCGGCGGAGTGCCCAGACCGGCCAGGCGCCTGACTGAAAGGCGTGACGAGGGGGTGGGTCGGGCATGGAGGTGCTCCCGGAGGAACGCAGCGCCGAGGAGCAACGCAGGCGGGCAGGACGCATCGCCGGTCGAGGGCGGCCGGGCCTCTTGCCACGGGCTCCCGGGCCGGCGGCCGCGGGCGCCGCCACCGCCGGCCCCCGGCCGGCAGGGGAGACCGCGATCACGTCATGACCGACTCAGCGCAGCGTCCGGCCGTCGTGCTGCTCAGCGGCGGCCTCGACTCGTACACCGCCGCCGCCATCGCCAGGGCCGACGGGTTCGCGCTGTTCGCGCTCACCGTCCGCTACGGACAGGTCCACGCCCGCGAGATCGAGGCGGCCCGGCGGGTCGCGCGCGCCCTCGACGTGGCGCGCCATCTGGAGCTCGACATCGACCTCGCCGCGTTCGGCGGCTCGGCGTTGACCGGCGACGGCGCCGTCGAGCAGGACCGGCCGCCGGAGCGTCCCGGCATTCCCTCGACCTACGTGCCGGCGCGCAACACCGTGCTGCTGTCCCTGGCCCTCGGCTGGGCCGAGGCGCTCGGGGCCCGCGACCTCGTCATCGGGGTCAACGCGCTCGACTATTCGGGCTATCCCGACTGCCGCCCCGAGTATCTCGACGCGTTCGAGCGGCTCGCCCGGCTGGCGACGAAGGCCGGGGTCGAAGGCGCCCGCTTCCGCGTGCACGCGCCCCTCGTCGATTGGACCAAGGCGCGGATCATCGCGCGGGGCGCGTCGCTCGGCCTCGACTACGGCCTCACCCACAGTTGCTACGTACCCGCGCCCGACGGCCGCCCCTGCGGCCGCTGCGACAGTTGCCAGCTTCGCGCCCGGGGCTTCGCCGAGGCCGGGCTGACGGATCCGCTGTCGGTGTGAGGAGGGCAACGGCGGGCCCGGGCGCGCGCGCCCGGACCCGCCGGCAGGGCGAGCGCGCGACCTTGCGGTCGCGTTGGAAGTTTCGCTGGCGCGAAACTTCTACGGCGCAAGCTCCTGGCGCGACCTTACGGTCGCGTTGGAAGTTCGCTGGCGCGAACTTCTACGGCGCAAGGTCCTAGAGTCTGCGCCGTAAGCACGGCGCGGACTCCTGAAGGGTTGGTTTGGGCGGCGGCGGCGCCAAGGCGGCGGCGCCGTAGGTGGCGATTGCCGGGGCGCGACCTTACGGTCGCGTTTGAAGTTTCGCTGGCGCGAAACTTCTACGGCGCAAGCTCCCAGTGGTCCGTCACGTCATAATCTTCGGACACTGGCATGGGATTAACAGCGCGCAATCGTTGACGAATCACAGCACCGCACACCCGAACGTTTAGTCATGGCGCAGCACTAGGCTTCGAGGACGGCGTTCATCGAGATGGTGGCGTTCAACAGCCTCGAGATCGGGCAGCCGGTCTTGGCGTTGTTCGCCGCCGTGTCGAACGCCGACTGGCTCGCGCCCGGGACCCTCGCCGTCACCTCGAGGTGAATCGTCGTCACCGTGGGGCCGCCGTCGAGCATCTCCAGCGTCACCGTCGCGGTGGTCGTGACGTGGTCCGGGGTCAGCCCGGCCTCGCCCAACTGGGCCGAGAACGCCATCGAGAAACAGCTCGCGTGGGCGGCTGCAATCAGCTCCTCCGGGTTCGTGCCGGCACTCCCCTCGAACCGCGTGGCGAAGGTGTACGCGGTATCCGACAGCTCGCCGCTGTTGCTCGAGATCGCGCCGCTTCCGCCCTTCAGGCTGCCCTTCCAGACGGCCGATGCCTTGCTTTCCATGTGTCCTCCTGAGACTCCGGCGACCACGCCCCGCGGGGCGTGCGCACCGGACGGGTGTCCGTCGGTTCGCGCCCCGGCGCGCAGACGCCAAGGCGGACAGACTCTAGATCGTTCGGTCGCAAAGCGCAACCGGTGCAGCCGGCGCATCGGCCCGGGACGCCGGGGCGGCGCCGCGGCGTCCGCTATCTCAGCAGGACCGGCAGCCTGGCGATCCTGCCATCGTCGACGGTGACGACGAGCGCGTGCACGCCGGCGTCCCAGCTCCCGTCCGGCGAGACGAAGAACACGTCGCCGCGAACGCCGCTGCGCGCTTCAATCAGGAGGACCCGATCCGGAATCCTGTCCGACCCGTCTACCCCGAACTCGAACCGGTGGAAGCCCCTGTCGATTCTGCTCCGGGGAAAGGCGAAACTCATCGTCTCGGGCCAGTTCGCCCGCTCGTTCAGAAGCCGGCCCACCCCCTCCAGGTCGCGGCCGCGCTCGCGCTGCGTCGCCGGCGGCACCGCGGTCCCGTCCGGCCGGACCAGCAAGATGTCCTCCCGCCGGATCCTCAGGGTCTGGGACGCGGCGAGCTCGAGGGTGACGACCAGCCACGGCGAGTCGTGATGGCGCTGCGAGTAGCGGTACGAGGCGGCTGCCAGCAGGACGCCATCGTCGTATATCACGAGGTGGGGCTCCCCCAAGCGGGCGTCGGGGAAGCGGGTGTTGGGGAAGTAGTTCTGGGTCAGGCGGAAGGGCTGCGCCAGCGCCGGCGCGCCGCACGCCAACGCGGCGACCGTCGTGAGGAGAATTCTCCTGGTCAGGTACGTGGCGACGACAGTGCGCATCGACATGCTCCCGTCTCCTTCCCCGGTTCTTCGACCCTTGCTGGATGCTGCGCGGCCTTGCGGTCGCGTTGGAAGTTTCGCCGGCGCGAAGCTCCTGCGGCGCAAGCCCCCGGACGGACGAAAGCGACCATGAGGACACTGACGGAAATTACCTTGCCGCTGCGGGGACAACCGCACCGTCGCGAGCGGCCCGACCTCACCGGCCGGCTTCGTCGGGCAGGCCCTCGACGTCGGGCTCCAGCAGGGCGCCCAGGGTGTTCTGGAACATCGCGAGCTGGGTGTAGTTGCCGACGATCAGTACGACCTCCCGGAGCTGGTCCTCGGTGTAGCGCTCCGCGAGCTTGTCCCAGGTGGCGTGGGAGATGAACCGGCTGGTGTGCAGCTCGTCCGCGGCCCGGAGGAGGGCCCGGTCGAAGTCCTCCCAACCGGGGGCGTCCGGGCCCGCGGTGATACGCCGGATCTGCTCCTCGGTCAGCCCCGCGCCCTGGCCCATGAGGTTGTGCCGGCCCCAGATGTAGTCGCCGCGGGACAGCCACGCGGTACGCAGGATCAGCAGCTCCTTGTCACGGAGGGGAATCGCGTAGTTGTTGACGAAGTGGATGGTGTACGCCCAGTAGTTGCGGCAGGTGTCGGTTACCTCCGGGCACAGTTGCCGCAGGGGGCTCGCCTCCCCCGGATCCTCGGGCAACGCGATCCGCGGGCCGGTCAGTCGGTCGTGCGGCGCCACCCGGGTCACGGGGTGTTCCTGGGCCGCCTCGAGGGGCGCCGCGGTCACGGCCACGCCGCAGACGAGAGTCACGCCGGTCGCAAGGCCGGTCCATCGCATCGCTACCTCCCTGGTTTCAGGCTCGATCTCCACGACCCACGGCCGCGGCCACGTCGCTGCAGGCTGCCCCCCGGACACCGTTGTCTTGCGGCTCCGTTGCCTGCCCAGCCGATCCTACAGCAGTCCGCGCCGTTCCACGGCGCGAGCTGCTGGCACGAGGCCGACGGGCCGTGGCGCATTCGACCGCGTCGTGTCCCGCGTGGACCGGTTGCGCCCCGGGTTCGCGGTCGCCGCTTCCCCATGGGCGCCCTCGTCGCGCCCTGCTGCGCCGGCGCCTCGCCGGTCTCGGTGCATGCCACCGTTCGCCGGGGGCTCCTGGCCGCGGTCGGCCGGAACGCGGGGGAACTCCCGGCGTTCGTCGGCCCGCTCCTGGATCGTCCCGCCGGGACCCCGTATGATGGCCGCACAAGCAGAGGGCGGCGCCGTCGGCGCCGCCGCAGGACGCGCAGGAGGTTCCCGCCTCTGCCGGTCCGCGGGTCGATGGGAGGTTGATGATGAAGAAGACGGCAGGACTGCTCGCGGTGCTCCTGGGAGCGTGGTCGAGCCCGGGGCTCGCCCAGACGGCGGAAGAGCTGCTCAACGACGCGCAGACCCCCGAGGACGTGCTCGTCCACAGCATGGGGTACGACCGCAAGAGCTACAGCCCCCTCGACCAGATCGACAAGTCCAACATCCACCGGCTCGTGCCCATCTGGAGCACCAGCCTGATGAACCAGTCGGGCGAGCTGGCCGCGCCGGCCATCTACGACGGGGTCCTGTACGCCATCAACGGGAGCTGGACCTTCGCCATCGACCTGGAGACGGGCCGGCAGATCTGGCGCACGCCGGTCGTCCTCGAAGAGGCATCGCGGCGGCGCAGCAGCTTCAACCGCGGCGGGCCGGTGATCTACGAGGGCCGGCTCTTCCGGGTGACCGTCGACAACCACGTCCTCGCCCTCGACATGGAGACCGGCGAAGAGCTGTGGAACCAGAAGTTCGCCGATGGGGCGGAGGGCTACTACGCGACGGGCGCTCCGATCGTGGCCAACGGGGTCCTGATTTCGGGGATGTCGGGCGGCGAGTCCACGACCCGCGGCTTCCTGGACGGCTGGGATCCGGCCACCGGCGAGAAGCTGTGGCGCCGCCACACGATCCCCGGACCCGGCGAGCCCGGCCACGAGACGTGGCCCGCCGGTACCGACGCCTGGATGTACGGCGGCGCACCGACCTGGCGCTCCGGCTCGTACGACCCGGAGCTCGACCTCGTCTACTGGGGGACGGGTAACGCGGAGCCGTACGATCCGGCGCCGCGCGAGGCGCTGGACAGCCTGTATGCGTCGAGCGTGCTCGCCATCCGCCCGAAGACGGGCGAGATCCACTGCCACTACCAGTACACCCCCAACGACGTGTACGACGTGGACGGCATCGACGAGAACGTGCTCACCGAGCTGGAGGTCGACGGCGAGATGCGCAAGGTGATGATCCAGGCCAACAAGAACGGCTTTCTGTACACGCTCGATCGCACCGACTGCTCGCTGATCGCCGCGCACCCCTACACCTTCGTCAACTGGGCCACGCACATCGATCTGGAGACCGGCCGGCCCGTGCTGACCGACATCTACCGGAATTTCCTGGTTGGCGAGCAGGTCTACATCTGGCCGTCCCGCGGCACGAACGCGGTTCCCATCGCGTTCAACCCGAACACCGGCCTCATCTACTCGACGACGTGGAACGTGCCGCGCATCCAGCGGCTCCTCCCGGAACCGCAGGAACGCGTCATCGGGGCGAGCTCCACCGGGGTCACCAATCGCTTCCCGGAGGTCGAGCCGGGTGATCTGCTCGGCCACATCGTGGCCATCGATCCGCTGACCGGCGAGAAGAAGTGGGAGATTCCGATGCACGACTTCCCCAGCTCGGCCGGGGTGCTGGCCACCGGCGGCGGGCTGCTGTTCAGCGGCAAGATCACCGGCGAGTTCATCGCGCTCGACGAGGAGACCGGCGAGACCCTCTGGGAGTTCCAGACCGGATCGAGCGTCAACGCGACGGCGATCACCTACACGCTGAACGGCCGGCAGCAGATCACGGTGGCGTCCGGGCTAGGGGGCGGGCTCGCCAACCGCTACGCGCGCGGCCTGGTGCCGGCCGGCGGCTCGATCTGGACGTTCGCGCTGATGCCGGAGTAGCCCGGGAATCCCCGCCCGCGGCTCTGCTTGCCGCCCGACCAATCCTCCAGGAGTCGGCGACTCCTGGAGGAGGCGGCACCGTTTCCACGGCGCGACTCCTGGCCCGGCTGTCGTCGTCGTGCCGCGCCGTTTTTTCGCCCGACTGCGGCCGTTTGCGTCCCGGCGGCCCGTACGGTTACGGAGCCGGGGTTTCGGGGTCTCCGCGGAGGGGGGCGAGGGCCGCGATGGCGTCGTCCCAGCTGCGGGTGTTCAGCCGGGCGGCGCCGGGCTCGTCGCCGCTCACGGCGAACACATCGTCGCCGGTGCGGCCGACGATGACCCGTTCCTGGTCCGCGTCAGCGTCGAAGGTGACGGTGATGGCGGCGACCGGCGCGTCGAGGCCGGTGCCGTCGCGGGACGGCTCGAACGACTCGGCGCGCAGGTTGGACAGCTTGGCCAGCAGGTCGTCCATGGCGCTGCGCTCGACCTCTCCGGTGTCCGGCGGCGCGGTCCGGCGCCAGGCGTCGGTCTCTTCCTCCCCGGACGCCGCCTCGAGCGCGAACGTCCAGCGCGCGCCGTCGTGCTCGATATCGAGCACGACGGCGTTGAACGGACGGAACGCGAACAGGTTCTTCCGCCGGTACTCGCCGGCGCCCTGCTCGAGTTCCGCGGCCAGCGATTCGTCGACGGTGAACACCAGCTCGCGCGCCGCGTCCCGCGCGTAGACCGTCCCCGCCGGGGTCGTGTCGCCGAGGAGCAGGGTCGCGGCCGAGCTGCCGAGCCCCACCGTCACCGTCAGCCGCGGGGTGTCGAGCCCGTAGGGCTCGAGGCCGTCCGCCGTCACCGCCTCCTGATCGAGGGCGGTCATCTGGCCGGTGCTGAGCCGGCCGACGAGACCGTCGGTCACCCCCAGGTCGGCCCGGGCCTCGATGGGGCCGACCAGCGACCACTCCCCGTCGGTCTTCCGGAGCCGGACCGCGAGATCCTGCCCGGCGATCTCGAGCGAGTCCACCTGGTCGCGGGTGATGTCCAGGATGGACTTGTCGCGGAGGTCGAACGTGGTCTGGTCGAACGTCGTGTCCAGAAAACCCGAGATGAGGAAGACGCGGCTCGAGTCGGCGACGGTCGCATAGAGGTCGTTGCCGGTCGGCGTGCGCTCGCCGATCTGCAGCCGGGCGTCCTCGCCGCCGGTCGTGGTGAAACCGACCTCGATGCGCGGCGCGGTCAGCCCGAACGGCTCCAGGTCCGGGGCGTCCTCGGGCTCGGCGACGACGCGCTGCATCTCGAGGTTGGCGAGGCTCGACGAGAGCGAGACGACCTTGGTGACGTCGACGTTGGCGCGGAACGGCTCGACGAGTTGCCACCGGTCGCCGTTCTTCTCGATGACGGTGCGGTCGCCGTTGCTGGCGGTCACCGACAGCGAATCGATGTCGTCCGACTCGACCTCGAACACCGGCTCCAGCGGATCCGGCGGCCGCCCCGGCGGCCGCCCGGACTCGACGAAGTAGATGTAGGCGCCCAGACCGAGGGCCACGACCAGCAGAACCAGCGTCGAACGCACTCCGCGCATGTCCTTCAGCCTCAGCAGCCCGTGGTGGGAGCCCCCGCTGCATTCGAGCGGCGATGCATCCCGCCTGACTGCGTTGTTCGGACGGACTGCGTAGCAGTCCGCGGTTACCACATGCCCAATATGCGCCCTCCTCACGCCTTGTCAGGCACGGGCGCTCTTTGCCCGCGGGCGCTTTTCAGCCCGCTGGCGCCCTCGCCGCTCTCGGTGCGACGCGGGGTTCCACCACGGGCTGCTAGCGTCTGCTCATCCAGGTGTACACCCCGACGCCCAGGATGGCGGCCGGCAGCAACAGCACCGAGAGCCAGAAGATGCGCCGCTGGGCGCTGGCGGTGAGGGTCAGCCGCCGGTCCTCCGGTTCGCGGGCGCGAATCGAGATGAGGTTCTCCTGCTGGGCCAGCCAGTTGACGGTGTTCAGGAACATGTCGCGGTTGCCCTGGATGCCGATGACCGCGTTGCTGGCGAAGTCGGAATCGCCGATCACGGCGAGACGGGTCTCCGGCGGCGCCGGGGCGTCCCCGCCTTCGGGGTCGGACTCGTCGTCCGGGGCGTCCGCCGGCGAACCCTCGTCCGCGTCGTCTTCCGCGCCCGCCTCCCCGGCGCCGTCACCGGCGTCCGCGGGGGCCGGGGCGGGGGCGGAGACGGTCATGCCGATCGCCACCGGGCCGGGGCGGTCGCCGCTCTCCTCGTCGAGCTCGACCTGGCCGGTGACCAGGCTGTCGATATCCGCTTCCTGCCAGCTCTGCGGGCCGGTCTCGATGAACGACTGCGCGATCCGGCCGTCCGGGCGGCCCGCCGCGGCCGAGACCGAGCGGGCCAGAGGATAGGCGGTCAGCAGGTTGAACCGCTCGGTGATCGGATGAAACGGATAGTTCGCGGCCACCGGCACGGAGGCGTCGGCGCCGAAGAGCTGTCCCACGCCGCTCGCGTCGACCACGACGTCGGTGCCCACCTCGATACCCCACGCGCGGACGAGGCCGAGCAGACCCTCCGGCGCCGGTTCGTCCCCGGTTACGGGCGGATCCAGCAGCAGCAGCAGCTTCCCGCCGCGGTCCAGGTAGGCGCCGAGCGCGTCGATCTCTCCCGGCAGCAGATCCGTCTGCGGTCCCGCCGCGACGACGACGGTGGCGTCGTCGGGTATCGCGCCCTGCTGCGCGAGGACCAGGGAGTCGACCTCGAAGTTGTCGAGCTCGAGGGCCGCCGAGACGGTGCTGTAGCCGTCCCGGTTGGAGTCGGCGTGCGTCTTCTCGCCGTGGCCTTCCAGGAAGTAGACGGTCTGCTGCGCGCCCTCCACGACCTTGATCAGGGCATTCGTCAGGTCCTGCTCCGCGTCGGAATCGACCCGTTCCACCCGGTCCTCGTACTCGAACACGATGGTGCCGTAGGTCTGCACGTCGTACTGGCGCGCCAGTATCGGCTGCCGGTCCGCGTCGATGTAGTCGATGGTGACCCGACTCGACTGGTAGGTGTAACCCTCCAGGCGGTCCTGAAATCGGGGAAAGTCCGACTCCCGGGCGAACACCAGTATCCGTACCGGCGCGGCCAGGGTGTCGAGCACCTGCCGGGTCTGGTCGGACAGGGAGTACTGCCCGCCCGCGGTCAGGTCCCAGCGCTGGTTCTGCCGGGCGAGCACGTAGTTGAGGGCAACGACGATGGCCACCACCAGGAGGATGCTGGTGCCGGCGAGGGCGCCGTAGCGGGTCTGGCGCCGCTCGAACGACCGGCCGACCTCGCGCCAGTGCCCGGCGCCGTAGAGGACGATGCACGCGAGGCCGGCCAAGGCCAGCGTCCGGCGCAGCGACTCCTGGTCGGGGCTGACCAGCCACGCCAGCACCGCCGCGAAGACGAGCGTCGAACCGATCCAGCCGAGGAAACCGAAGATTCTGTTCAGCATCGGGCGTCGGGGCAGTCGGGCCTCATCCGTTCCAGCGTTCCTGGTCCATCGACTTCGCGGTCAGGAACAGGCTGAGTCCGATGAAGCTGAGGTAGTAGGTCACGTGTTTCGTATCGATGACGCCTTTGGAGAAGTCGTCGAAGTGCTCGAGTATCGAGAGGTACGCCAGCACCGCCTGGGTCGTCGTGCCGGACGCGTCGCCAATCCAGTTGATGATCCAGAACAGCAGCAGCACCGCGAACGTCGCCACCCCCGCCACGATCTGGTTCTTCGTCGTGCTGGAGATGGCGAGGCCGACCGAGATGAACGCGCCGCCCATCAGGAGCAGGCCGAGGTAGCCGCTGGCGATCGGCCCCCATTCCGGGTCTCCGTACCAGAACAGCAGTCCGATGTGCAGCAGCGTGAGGGCCAGCATCAGGCCGTACAGCACCAGGGCCCCGAGGAACTTCCCCATGATGATCTGGAGGTCGCTCAACGGCGACGTCAGCAGCAGCTCCATGGTCCCCGAGCGCTTCTCCTCGGCGTAGGACCGCATGGTCAGCATCGGGAGCAGGAAGAGCAGGATGACCGCGGTATTGCCGAACAGCGGCCGGATCATGAACTCGTTGATGTTGATGACCTGCGGGCCCATGCCGAGCTGGCCCATGCTGAGCTGGACCATCACGTTGATGCTGGCCACGTAGAACCAGCCGAACAGGAGGGCGAAGAACACCAGCAGCACATAGGCGATCGGCGAGACGAAGTACGCGCGCAGCTCCTTCTGGGCCAGGGCCAGGATGTTAGCCATTCGTGTGCTCCTCCGCCTCGATCGGATCTGCGCCGTCGGGGGCGCCGCCACCGGGTTCGTCGCCATGGGGCTCGACGCCGAGGGCAATCCCGTCCGGCGCCTCGGCCGTCTCTTCCGTTGTCAACTGCAGGAAGATGTCCTCCAGGCTCATCTGCTGCGCCCGCAGCTCCAGCAGGCCCCAGCCGTTGGTCACCACGGTGCGGGCCACGTCGCGCCGCACGTCGTGCCCGGGGGCGATCTCGATCTGGAATTCCGATACGCCGTCCCGCTGGTCGGCCACCGACACGGCGGCGACGCCGTCGACCGCCCGGATGGCCGGCTCCGGGTCGTCGCCGCCGCCGTCGACCTGGAGGTACAGGCTCTGGGAGCCTTGCAGCCGCGCCGTGAGATTGCCGGGGCTGTCGACCGCCACCATCTTGCCGCGGTTGATGATGACGACCCGCTGGCACGTCTGGGAGACCTCCGGCAGGATGTGGGTGCTGAGGATGATGGTGTGGTCGCCGGCGAGATCGGTGATCAGCCGCCGCGTCTCGATGATCTGTCTCGGGTCGAGCCCCGCCGTCGGCTCGTCGAGAATCAGCACGTCCGGGTTGTGGAGCAGGGCCTGGGCCAGGCCGACCCGCTGTCGATACCCCTTCGACAGGGTGCCGCAGTAGTGCTCGACCATGTCCGTGATGCTGGTGCGCGCCATGGCCGCGCCGACCTGTGCGGCCCGGTCGCCGGCCGCGACCCCGTTGATGCGGGCGACGAACTGCAGATACTCGCCGACGGTCATCTCGGGGTACAGCGGCGGCGTCTCGGGCAGATACCCGGTGCGGCGCTTGGCCTCGATCGGCTGGTCGAAGACATCGAAGCCGGCGACCCGGGCCCGGCCTTCCGTGGCCGGCAGATAACCGGTCAGGATGCGCATCGTCGTGGTCTTGCCGGCCCCGTTCGGGCCGAGGAAGCCCAGGATCTCCCCAGGCTCGACGGCGAAGCTCAGGTCGTCCACGGCCGTGAACGAGCCATACCGCTTGGTCACATGCTGCACTTCGACCACGATACTCTCTCCCGGGACCGATTGCGCGCCGCCTCGACCCGCACCGCGCCTGCGAACGGGGCCTGCGAAAAGGGCCGGCCGCGCCGAATGATAGTGAATTAGACGCAGAGCCTGGGGGAAAAGACGTCCAGCCAGCCCGGATACGCAGATTATTGTAGTGTCCGGTCCGCCCGTTCGCAACCGGCCTCCGGCCGGCACGGGCTTCCTGGCCCGGCAATCGTCGCCTTGCGGCTCTGCCGCCGCTTGCCGCGCCGCCGCCCCGACCAATCCTCCAGGACTACCGGCCCGCGGTGAAAGTCCCCGCTGCATTCGAGCGGCGATGCATCCCGCCTGAACTGCGTTGTTCGTCGGACCGGGTGCAGTCCGCGGCTGCGATATGCCCGATATGCGCCCTCCTCAGGCCTTGTCAGGCGGGCGTCTTGCAGCCCCCCTGCGCACTCGCCGCTCCCGGTGCGACGCGGGGTTCCACCACGGGGTCTACCGCGCAGACTCCTGGGCACTTTCCCGATCGTGATGCTGGTCGACATAGTCGTCGATGGCGGACTGGTCGGCCGCGTCCACCCGCTCGAACTGCAGGCCCATGCCCACGCGGGGGTCGCTCCAGGCTACCCGGCACAGGGCCTCGATGTCGAGGGCCGACCCCGGCAGCCGGAACCGGGTGTGGACCTTGCCGGGGGGGCGCAGCGGGTTCATGGTCCGCACCGCGAACCCCCCGGTGCCGATGTTCAGGGTCACCGCGGTGGCGATGGTCTGGTCGACGCGGTAGGAGACCGGAATGGCGAGGACGACGCGCGGGCTGCTGCGGCGGTTGAAGCTGTCGGGAAACAGGTGGGGCGCCAGCGAAGGCAGGACGTCGTGCGCGTCGCAGTGCTCGTTCACGTAGCCGGCGACGCCGAGCGGGGCCAGGGCCCGCACCTCGGCGGCGCTGTCGACCGATCCGCTGAAGAGGACGATCGGAAGCCGGGCCGCGCACGCCCGCACCTGGCGGAAGAGGGCGGCGGCGTCGCCGTCGGCCAGCCGGAGATCGAGGAGCAGGAGGTCTACCGGATCGTGCGCGTCCACGAGCCGATTCAGGAGCACCGGGGCGCGGGCCGCCCCGAGCGTGCGATGACCGGCCTGGTGCAGGGGATCGGAGAATCGAGCGCGGACTCGGTCGTCGCCGGTGGCGAGGAGCACGGTGCGCGAACCGGTTGTCGACACGGTCATGGCAGACAATCGTAGCAGCCGCCCGAGGTGAGACCCCGCGTTGCCCCGCTCGAATGCGGCGGCGCCTCTTGCCACGGCGGGCTGCCGAACCCCCCGGATTGACAGATTTCCCGGTTCCTTTGTAAGCTGTGCGTCTCTGGTCTGGTTTATCTGGTATCTGTCGCGCGTGGTCGGGCATCCCGCATCGGGACGGCGGCATGTCCGCCGCCGATATCAGAGGCGGCCAGAGAGCATACGGCGGGACCGGACGGATGAATGGGTGATCGCCGGCATGCTCCACCGGCGGATTCGCCACGGCGACGGTCGCAAGAGGCTCCCAGTCCCCTGGGAGACCGTGTCCCACGGTGCCGGGGCGCTGAGAACAGGAGACGCCAAATATGAAGTGGTCAAATGGTCGCCTGATTGCTGTCTGCCTGAGTCTGGTGCTCGGGCTTGGCGCTGCAGGATGCGCAGACAATCCGCCGCCTGAGGCGCCTCCACCGCCTCCGCCGGCGCCGCCGCCTCCACCGCCTCCACCGCCTCCACCGCCTCCACCGCCTCCACCGCCTCCGCCGCCTCCGCTGACGGAGGAAGAGCTCTTTGCGCGGATGTCGCTGGAAGAGCTCAACGACTCGTCACCGCTCGCCGAGGTGTTCTTCGAGCTGGATCAGTCCACGCTGATGCCCGCGGGACAGGCCACCCTGCAGCGTAACGCCGAATGGATGCGGCGGTGGACGTCGACGCAGATCCGCGTCGAGGGACATTGCGACGAGCGCGGGACGAACGAGTACAACCTGGCTCTGGGCGAGCGCCGGGCGGCCGCCGTCCGCGACTATCTGGTGAGCCTCGGCATTGCCGCGGGCCGGGTTCAGACCACGAGCCGCGGCGAGGAGTCGCCGTTCTGCACCGAGTCGACGGAAGGCTGTTGGGCGCAGAACCGCCGCGGTCATTTCATGGTCACGGCGAAGTAGATTCGGGGCGGCGCACCGGCCGGCGGTCGTCCCGCGGTTGCGCGGATGTGAATGAACGGGTGTGTGCGGGTTCCGTGCACGCCCGTTCTCCGCGTACCGGCGGATTCCCGCGCCATGCCTCGCGGGAATCGTCGCCTTGCGGCTCCGCTTCCCGCCCGACCCACCTCCGGGAGTCCGCGCCTCCTGTCGGAGTCCGCGCCGTTCTACGGCGCCCACTCCTACTCCTCGTCCGCCGCCGCCGGCGGCACCGGCCCGTGACGAGAGGCCCCGCGGGGTTCCGCCGCGGGCGGCCGGGGCAGGGAGGCCAGGGTCCGCAACAGCTCGGCGACCCCGATGCGGGCTCGGGCCACCTCGACGTCGTTCGCGAGCAGCACCGGAATGTGGTGCCGGTACCGCCGCAGAAGCCCCTCGTCGATCGAGATGTCCACCTCGGTCAGCTCGCACTCCATCTGGCCCCGGACGCGGTCGATCACCGCCTTCATTTCCTCGCACAGATGGCATCCCGGACGGGTGTACAGAGTCAGGCGCATGGTGCGTTCCGGACCGGGAGATCGAGCGAGCCGATGACGTCGGTCAGCCCGGTCAGGCCGTGACGCTGCAGGTAGCCGGTCAGTCCCGCCAGCAGCTTCTTCCAGATGAACGGGTCGACGAAGTTCGCGGTGCCCACCTGGACGGCGGTGGCGCCGGCGATGAGGAACTCGAGCGCGTCCTCGGCGTTCATGATGCCGCCCATCCCGATGAGCGGCAGCGATACCGCCTGGTGGCATTCGTGCACCATGCGGACGGCGATGGGGCGAATGGCGGGGCCGCTCAACCCCCCCACCACGTTCGAGAGCCGGGGGCGCCGGGTCTCCACGTCGATGGCCATGGCCAGGAACGTATTGACCAGGGACACCGCATCCGCGCCCGCGTCGCGCGCCGCGACCGCGAACGAGGCGACGTCGGCCACGTTCGGTGTCAGCTTCGGAATGAGGGGGAGGCGGGTGACCCGGCGCACCGCCGCGACGACGTCGTGCGTGCCCTGCAACGACGAGCCGAACATCATGCCGCCCTTCTCGATGTTCGGACAGGAGATGTTCAGCTCGATCGCCGCGACCCCCTCGGCGTCATCCAGAATGCGGGCGACCTCGGCATACTCTTCGATGCTCGAGCCGCAGATGTTGACGATCACGACGGCGCCGTGCTCGCGCAGCGGCGGCAGCTTCTCCGCCACGAAGCGCCGCACTCCGATTCCCTGCAGGCCGATGGCGTTCAACATCCCGCTCGGGGTCTCCACGATGCGTTCCGGGGGGTGTCCCTCCCGCTCGTCGAGAAACAGCCCCTTGACCGCGACCGCGCCGAGGGCGCCGAGATCCACGACACCGGCGTACTCGACCCCGTAGCCGAAGCAGCCGCTGGCCGCGATGAAGGGATTCGCGAGCGTGAGTTCCCCGATGTGGACCGACAAGTCGACACTCATCCGGCACCGAGTCCGTCCCAGACCACCATTCCCCCGTCGAAGACCGGTCCGTCGAGGCAGGAGCGCACGAAGCGGGGGGCTTCCCTGCCGCGCCGGACCGGCACCACGCAACTGTAGCAGCCGCCGAGACCGCATCCCATCACCTGCTCCAGCGACACCTCGGTCCGGCGTCCGTGGGCGTGCGCCAGATCCGTCACCGCGCGCATCATCGGCGTCGGTCCGCAGGCATAGAGCCGCAAGGGGACCGCGGGGTCGAGCCGGCGCAGGGCGCGTTCGAGGGGCAGGGTGACCAGTCCGTGGTCGCCGCGGCTCCCGTCGTCGGTGGCCAGCTCCAGCCGGATCCCGCGGCGCCGGAACGCGTCGAGGTGGAACAGCTCGCCGGCGGAGCGGGCGCCGTAGAACAGCGTCGACTCGACGCCGCGGGTGCGGAGGGCGGCGGCGAGACCGTGGAACGGGGCCAGGCCGACGCCTCCCGCGATCATCCACGCCCGCTCCGGCGGGGCGGCGGGGGAGAACGGCCGGCCCAGGGGGCCGAGACAGCGCACGGTGGCCCCCGGCTCCAGGCCGAACAGGGTGCGGGTGGTGACCCCGACCTGCTTGTTCAGCAGCGACAGCCCGGTAACGCGCCCGGTGTCCCGCAGCACCTCGAAGACCGAGAACGGCCTCCGGAGCAGCGGATGGTAGCCGCGACCGGGCTTGACCATCACGAACTGCCCCGGCTGCGCCCGTATCGCGATGTCCGGAGCGGCGAGGGCCAGGACGTTGTAGTCGGGCGACAGGCGGGCATTCGACAGGACGACCGCGTCCACATCGACCGGCATGACGGGGGGATCATATCCGAACGCGGCCGGGGCTGGACCGCCGGCGGGAGCGCGCCGCGCGGTTGCGCACCCGCGATGCGGGACGCTACAATGCGTGGATTCCCGGCAGCCTGCGGCAGAACCCGCGTCGCACGGAGACAGGCGAGGGCGCCAGCGGGCCTGAAGGGCGCCCGTGCGACGAGGCGTGGCGAGGGAGCATATCGGGCATAGGGTGACCGCGGAGCAACGCAGCTCCGCGGAGCAACGCAGCTTCGTGGAACAACGCAGTCACGCAGGATGCATCGCCGGTCGAACGCAGCGGGGCCTTCCGCCACGGGCGGCTCGCATGATGCCGGCTCCTGTGACGCCGCGAAGAGCCTGTCGTGAGCGGTGACCGGTTGCGATCCCAGCCCATCGTTCGGTGCGCCGCAACCGGTCCTGCGGGGGTCCCGTGCCGGTGGTGATGGCGGCCGAGCAGGTCGCGCGCACGATTACCCGAATCGCCCACGAGGTGGTGGAACGGCACCGCACCCTCGACGATCTCGCGCTAGTCGGCATCCGCACCACCGGCGCCCCGATCGCGCGCCGGCTGGCGGCGGAGCTGCACGACATCAGCGGGGTCCGCGTGCCGACCGGCGCCCTCGACATCACCCTGTATCGGGACGACCTCATGCGTCATCAGGTCGGGCCGCAGCCGATCCTGCGCCGGACGGACATCGACTTCTCCATCGACGACCGCCGGATTCTCCTGGTCGACGACGTGCTGTATACCGGCCGCACCATCCGGGCGGCCCTCGACGCCCTCATCGACTTCGGGCGTCCCCGGGCCATCGAGCTGATCGTCCTGGTCGATCGCGGGCACCGCGAGCTGCCGATCAAGCCGGACTACGTCGGCAAGAACGTCCCCACCGCGGTGGGCGAGAGCGTCCAGGTCCGCCTGCGGGAGGTCGAGGGCCGGGACGAGGTGGTCATCCACGATGGCCCCGACCGCTGAACCCTTCCGCCGCGCCGCCGATTCGCCGTTGGGGCTCGACGTGCCGGTCCGCCTCCGGACGAAGGACCTGCTGAGCATCGGGGATCTGTCGCCCGACGAGATCCTGCTGATTCTCGATACCGCCGAGGCCATGAAGGAAGTCGGCACGCGGTCGATCAAGAAGGTGCCGGCCCTGCGCGGGCACACGGTGGTGAATCTCTTCTTCGAGCCGAGCACCCGGACCCGGACCTCGTTCGAGATCGCCGAGAAACGGCTCAGCGCCGACACCGTGAACGTCGCGGCCAGCGGTTCGAGCGTCTCGAAGGGCGAGACCCTCGCCGACACGGTCCGCAACCTGGAGGCGATGTCCCCCGACATGATCGTCCTGCGGCACGCGTCGGCGGGGGCGGGGCATCTCGCCGCGCGCCTGTGCGGGGCGCGCATCATCAATGCCGGGGACGGCATGCACGAGCATCCCACCCAGGCCCTGATCGACGCTTTCACGATCCGGGGGCACAAGGGCGGGTTGGCGGGGCTCAGGGTCTCCATCATCGGCGACCTGCTGCACAGCCGGGTGTTCCGGTCGAACCTGCGGCTGCTGCGGGCCCTCGGCGCGGATGTCTGTGCGTGCGGGCCGGCCACGCTGATGCTGCCGGACATGGAGCGGCTCGGCGTGCGCGCGACCACCTCGGTCGACGACGCGGTCGAGGGCGCCGACGTCATCATGCTGCTCCGGGTGCAGCTCGAGCGCATGCGCGGCCACTTCCTCCCGTCGCGGCGCGAGTACTTCCAGCGCTTCGGCATGACCATGGCCCGCCTGCGGCGCGCCGCGCCGGACGCCATCGTCATGCATCCCGGCCCGATGAACCGCGGGGTCGAGATTGAATCGGAGGTCGCCGACGGATCCAGCTCCGTCATTCTGGAGCAGGTGGCCAACGGCGTCGCGGTCCGCATGGCGGTGCTCTACCTCTTGGCCGGGAGCCGCCGGGGGGACTCGGGCGCCGCCCCCGGCGGGTCGGAGCTCGCCGACGAGGACGGGTGAGATCGGGGGTCGAGCCAGTGCGCGAACGGACCACGATTCTGAAGGGGGGGCGGGTCGTCGACCCCGTCGCCGGCCGCGACGGCGTCGCCGACGTGATGATCCGGGACGGCCGGGTGGCGCGGGTCGGTCCCGATCTGGAGGTGGAGCCGGGGGCCACGGTCATCGACGTGCCCCGCGGATGCGTGGTGTGCCCGGGATTCGTCGACATGCACGTCCACCTGCGGGAGCCGGGCGCCGAGCACAGGGAGACGGTCGCGACGGGGGTCGCGGCCGCCGTCGCCGGCGGCTTCACCGCGGTTGCCTGCATGCCCGATACGGAACCGGCGAACGACGAAGCCGCCGTCACCGGGTTCATCCTCGCCCGGGCGGCGCAGGCCGGCCTCGCCCGGGTGTACCCGATCGGGGCGGTGACGAAGGAGCGCGCGGGCCGGCAGCTCGCCGGGATCGGCGAGCTGCGGGACGCCGGGTGCGTCGCCGTCTCCGACGCCGGTCGCCCGGTCGCCGACGCGATCCTGATGCGGCGCGCCCTCGAGTACGCGGCGATGTGCGGCATGCCGGTCATCGACCACTGCGAGGACGCCGCGCTGACCGCCGACGGGGTCGCCCACGAGGGCCGCGCGGCGGCTCTGCTGGGGTTGCGCGGCATGCCGGCGGCGGCCGAGGAGATCAACGCCGGGCGGGACGTGGTGCTGAGCGGACTCACGGGGGCGCCGGTCCACCTCGCGCACCTCAGCACGCGCGGCGCGTTGCGGGCGGTCCGGTCGGGGAAGGCTCGCGGGGTGCCGGTCACCTGTGAGGTCACCCCGCATCACCTGACCCTGACCGACGAGCGGCTGGCGGAGTACGACACGAACTGCAAGGTCAACCCGCCCCTGCGCGGGGCGGCCGACCGCGAGGCGCTGCTGGCGGGTCTGGCCGACGGCACCATCGACTGCGTGGCCACCGACCACGCTCCGCACCACTTCGACGAGAAGCTCGCCGAGTTCGACCGCGCGCCGTTCGGCGTCGTCGGTCTGGAGACCGCGGTGTCGGTCTGCCTCGACCGGCTCGTCCATGCGGGGCGCGTGTCCTTGAGCCGTCTCGTCGGGCTGCTCTCCGCGAACCCGGCGCGGATCCTCGGGGTGGAGGGCGGCGCCCTGACCGAAGGAGCGCCGGCCGACATCACCGTGCTCGCCCCGGATCTGCCGGTCACCGTGGACGCCCGCGCGTTCCGCTCCCTGGCCGCCAACACCCCCTTCGACGGCTGGTCGCTGCGGGGCGGCGTCGCGGCGACCCTGGTCGGCGGGCGGACCGTCTACGTGAACGACGCGGTCGCCGGCGCCGGCGCCTTCCGCAACGCCGCCGCCTGCGAAGGCGCCGCCGCACGCGGCGCGGGCGCCCCGGCCCGCGCCTGATGCCCTCCCGGCGCGTGCCGCCCGCCGCCCTCCGCCGTCTCGCCGCGCCGCTCGACCATCTCTACCGGTCCTTCAACCACCCCGAGTCGGCGGTCGACCCGATCGACCTCGTCCGGCGCTTTCCCGCGCCGGCGGATCGCGAGGTGGTGGGGTTCTGCGCGGCGGGGCTGGCGTTCGGCCGGGTCGCCGCGGTGCTGGAGTCCATCGAGGCGGTGCTGGCCGTGCTCGGACCCCGTCCGGCCGCGTTCGTGCGGCGGTTCGACCCGGCGCGGGACGCCGCCGCCCTGCGCCCGCTCGTGCATCGCTGGATTCGCGGCGTCGACGTCATCGCGCTGCTCTGGGTCCTCAAGCAGATGCTCGCGGAGGCCGGGTCGATCGAGCGCTTCTTCCTCGCGGGGGACGACCCGTCCGCGCCGGACGTCGGGCCGGGGCTGGACCGGTTCGCGGCGCGGGCCCTCGCCGTCGATCTCGCGCCGGTCTACGGCGACGACGCGCGGCGCCGGGTGGCGTGGTTCTTCCCGCGCCCTGCCGGCGGCAGCGCCTGCAAGCGGCTCAACCTGTTTCTCCGGTGGATGGTCCGCCGCGACGCCGTCGACCTCGGAACGTGGTCGGGACTGCCGGCGTCGAGACTGATCGTGCCGCTGGATACCCACGTGATCCGGGTCGGACGGTGCCTCCGGCTCACGCGCTACCGCAGCCCCGGCTGGGCGATGGCCCGCGAGATCACCGACTCGCTGCGGCGGCTCGACCCCCGCGATCCCGTCCGCTACGACTTCGCGTTGTGCCACCTCGGCATGATGGACGCCTGCGGGTTCAACCGGCCGCAACGCGACGACCGGTGCCCGTTGCGGGGGGTGTGCCGGCCCGGGGGGCGCCGGCGTCACCGGTCGGCCGGACCCCTGGTGCGACGCTGAACTCCGGCCGCTCCGAGCCTCAGGGCGCCCCGCCCAAGGGAACCTCCTGGACCGCGTCGAAGTCCACGAGCGACCGGATGTAGTCCAGAATGGCGCTCTGCTCGCTGTTGCGCGCCGTCGCCAGGTCCCGTTGCGCCTGGAACACCAGGAAGTTGGTCGACAGACCCACCTCGAACTTGCGCTGCTCCGCCTGGAGTTGGCGCTCCGCGAGCTCGCGGGACGCCCGGGTGGCGTCCACCCGCTGCAGGTTGGTGCGCACGCCCCGGGCCGCGTCCCGGACCTCGGTGGCGATGCGCAGCTCGAGGCTCCGGCGGCTCGCTTCGCTCCGGGTCCGCTCGAGCCGGTGGCGCTCGAGGCTGGCGTCGGCCGCGCTCGTGCCGAGGGGGTAGGCGACGGTGACCCCGACCTGCCAGTCCGGAAAGTCGTTCGCGAAGATGTCGCCGAGAACGCCGCCGAACGACTTCCCCTCCGAGCCCACCACCATTCCGGGGAACCCGCCGGTCCGGACCAGCCGTTCCCCGCCCAGGCCGGTCATCCCGTAGTCGACCTGCAGGTTCACCTCGGGCAGTCGCTGGTTGCGGTAGTACCGGATGTTGGTGTCGGTCGTCTCCAGGTTCTTGTCGAGGGTGTCGAGGTCGGTCCGGTTCAGGAGCGCGTTGCGGACGGCGGCGTCGACGTCGATCTCCCGCGCCAGCAGCACCGGGCTGTCGCTGGGTTGCAGGCTGACCCTCCAGAAGTCCGGGGTGTCGGGGTCGAGTATCAGGGCCCGCAACCGGTCCTCGGCCCGCTCGACGTCCGCCTCGGCCAGAATCACCGTCTCCGTGTTTCTCGCGACCTCCGCCTCCGCCGCGACGATGTCGATCGGGGCCATGGTGCCGACCTCGACCCGGGTGCGGTTGTTGCGCAGCGATTCCTGCGCGAGCTCGAGCGATTGGCGTTGGACCCCGAGGAACGACCGGGCGAACACCAGCTGCCAGTAGGCGATGCGGACGGTCCGCTCGGTCTGCACGACGGTGCGCCGGAGATCGATGTCGGAGAGGTCGCGATTGGCGCGGGTGACCGCGATCTGCTGGCGGAAGCCGTCGATGCCGAAGTCGCGCAGCAGCGGCTGGGTGTAGTTCAGGGCCAGGTTGGAGCGCAGGATGGGGTTGAACGACGAGAAGATGTTCGTCGTGCTCGACCGCGAGCCGAACCAGCGCGCCGAGTACTGGCCGCCCTTCCAGGGCACCTGCTGCACCATGTCCACGCTGTCCTGCAGCAGGCGGTCGGTCACCCTGATCTCGCCGCCCGCGAAGATGTTGGCGGCGGGGCTGTCCCGGTTGCTGCCCAGGATCGTGGAGGACAGGGTCGGGGCGTACACGGATCGCGCCTCGGCCACGACGGTGTCCTGAATCAGCGGGTTGATGCGCTCGACCCGCAGGTCGAGGTTCTGCTCCAGGGCCAGGGTCACCGCTTCTTCGACGGACAGGCGGCGGACCGGGGGGGACGCCTGGAGGGCCGCCCGAGGCAGTATGACGCCGCCGGTGGACGCGGCGGCCCGGGGCGGGGGGGCGGCGGGACGCCCGACCCCCGATTGGGCGAGGCCGGGAGCGGGTTGCACGCCCGGCAGCGCGAGCGCCATGAGCAAGGTAAAGAGCCGTCGTCGACTGCGCATCTGCATCTCCTGAGACACCGGAACCGTTCGTTCGGCGACCCCGCGGACAGGATGCCCGCCCCGAAGGATGCCCGCCCCGAAAAGAGCCGCCTTCTGTATATGACGTTCAGAAGGGGCTCAGGTTCTTCCGATGGGCAGGCTCGGTGCGGACAGCCGCGCGCGGATCGGCCCGGGCGGCAGGCCGGGCGGGGGCCGGGGCGGGAACGGCGTCGCTCAGACCTCCGTCAACCGCACGACGTGCGTGATGGCCTGCGACAGCCGTTCCCAGTTCGCCGATTCCTGCTGGAGGTACCGCCGCCCGGGCGGCGTCAGCGCGTAGGTCTTGGCGCGGCGGTGGTTCCTGGTCTCCCGCCACTCCGCCGCGATCCAGCCCTGCTGCTCGAGCTTGTGCAGGGCGGGGTAGAGCGATCCGTCGCTGACCTGCAGCACCTCGCCCGAGACCTGCTTCAGGCGCTGGCTCAGGGCCCACCCGTTCAGCGGCTCGAGGTCGAGGATCTTCAGGATCAGCAGGTCGAGCGTTCCCTGCACCAGGTTCGACGGCTTGGTCATGCGCGCTGCCTCGGTTACCGAGTAGTCACCGTAGCACGGCGCCCCTCGACAGGCAAGGGGAGGAGTCCACGCGTGCGGCGGGTGGGCGGGAGACCACCGAAGGAGGCAGCGGGAGAACGGGTTGTATACTCTGAGAACCCGCGGGCGTTGCGTTGGCCGCGGATTTCCCGTCGATATTCCGATTTCCCATCGCCATGGATGCGAGCTCCGTACTCGACCTGTTCAGGCGGCGCGAGGGTCTGCTCGAAGGGCACTTCCAGCTCTCGTCGGGCCTGCACAGCGCCGGATACGTGCAGTGTGCGTGCGTCCTGCAGCACCTGGAGGACGCCGCTGCGCTCGGCCGGGCGCTCGCGGAGCGGGTTGCGCGTCTGAGGCCGGGGCTGGTCCTGTCGCCGGCCCTCGGCGGGGTCGTGGCGGGCCACGAGGTCGCCCGGGCCCTGGGCGTGCGGGCGCTCTTCGCCGAGCGTCGCGAGGGCCGGCTTCTGCTGCGCCGCGGATTCCGGATCGCTCCGGGAGAACGGGTGCTCGTCGTCGAGGACGTGGTGACCACCGGCGGGTCCACCCGCGAGACCATCGAGGTCGCCGGGCACGCGGGCGGCGCGGTCGTGGGGGCGGCGGCGATTCTCGACCGGGGCGAGACCCCCGGCGGCTTCGAGGTGCCGTTCGAGGCGCTGGTGCGCTGGCCGCTGCCGGTCTGCGAGGCGGAGCGCTGTCCGCAGTGCGCCCGCGGCGAGCCGATCACGAGCCCCGGCTCGCGGTCCCCGTCACGACCGTCTTGATGCGCACCTTCAAGCTCACCGTGGCCTACGACGGCACTGCGTACGTCGGCTGGCAGCGGCAGGCGGCCGGGGTGTCGATTCAGGGATGTCTCGAGGCGGCGCTGGGTGACATGGCGGGGGCCGCGGTCGCCGTCGTGGGCGCCGGGCGGACCGACGCCGGGGTCCATGCCCTCGGACAGGTGGTGGGCGTCCGGCTCGACGTTGGCATCGATCCGGCGGCGCTGGCGCGCGCGGTGAACGCCAGGCTGCCGGCGGACATTCGCGTCGTCGACAGTGCGGAGGCCGCCGAGGGGTTTCATGCGCGCTTCGACGCCGTCGGCAAGTCCTATCGCTATCGTCTCCTCCATGGTCCCGTGATGAGCCCGTTCCTGCGGCGGTACGCCTGGCACGTTCGGGAGGGGCTCGACGTCGGGGCCATGACCGAGGCGGGCCGGGTGCTCATTGGCGAGCGCGACTTCGCCGCGTTCCAGGCCGCCGGCAGCAGCGTGCGAACCACCGTGCGCACCCTGTTCGAACTGACGGTTCGCCGGGTCTCCGGCGGCGCCGGGACCGACGGGGACGCCGGCGGCGCGGAAATGACCGTCATCGACCTGCGGGGCAGCGGCTTCCTCCGCCACATGGTCCGGACCATCGTGGGGACCCTGGTCGAGGTCGGCCGGGGACGGCGGGACCCGGGGTGGGTCGAACGGACGTTGCGGGGTGCGGACCGCAGCGCCGCGGGACCGACCGCACCGGCTCGGGGCCTGTTCCTGACGGGGGTCGGGTATCCGCGGTGACGGCGATCCCGACGAGGCGTCGGTTCACGCCGGCGTGTGACGGGTTGGTTCTACACAGCACTGCCATGCATACTCGTTCCAGGCATGATCCGCAGCTCCGGCCCACCCGTGCGAGTCGGGGCGGCGGCGCGGGCCGGTGGGCCGCCGGGAAGCGGGCGGGCCGGCTTGAAGGAGACGCGGGCGGTTCGTATCATCAAGATTGGGCGATTGTGGCCCCTGGTCCCGTCGGATCATGTGTGCCGCGCCCGCGAATACGCGGATGAGTCTCGAAGAGCTGTTGACCTGGGCTCCGGCCGGTTCGCGCGAAGCGTCGCTCGCCCGACAGGTGGACTTCGATCGTCTGCCGGCGCACGTGGCCGTCATCATGGACGGCAACGGCCGGTGGGCGGCCGAGCGGCATCTGCCCCGGGTGGAGGGCCATCGGGCGGGTGTCGATTCGGTCCGGGACGTGGTGGAGGCGGCCGCCCGGTTGGGGATTCGGGTTCTGACCCTCTATGCGTTCTCGGTCGAGAACTGGAAGCGGTCCCCCGCCGAGGTGTCGGTGCTGATGGCGTTGCTCAAGAAGTACATGTGGCTCGAGCTGAAGACGCTGCTCGACAACGACATCCGGTTCCAGGTCATCGGATGCCCGGACAAGCTGCCGGCCGACGTCCGGCGCGAGCTCGACGTCGGGCAGGAACGCACTTGCGGCAACCGCGGCATGTTGTTCAACATCGCCGTCAACTACGGCGGGCGGGCGGAGATCGTCGCGGCGGCGCGGCGGGCCATCGAGAACGCCGTCCATCCGGCGGACCTCGATGAGCGGCGCTTCGCGGAGTTCCTGTACACGGCCGGACAACCCGATCCCGATCTGCTGATTCGCACCAGCGGCGAGATGCGGGTGAGCAACTTCCTGTTGTGGCAGATCGCGTACTCGGAGATCTGGGTGACCGACACGCTGTGGCCCGACTTTCGGGCGCGGCATCTCCTCGAGGCGGTCGTCAACTACCAGAAGCGCGATCGGCGCTACGGCGGGGTCACCCAGCCGGTGGCGGCCGGACGCTAGTGTCCTGCGTCCGAAGTTGCTTCGCAGTAGCGGGTGCTTGTGACACCGCTGCACGCGCGCCGTTTGCCTGTCGATACGGGCCGATCCGCTATCGTGTCACTCTGGGTCTACTGCGAACGGACTTGCAATTCGGGACACTAGTGATCTGGCGATGAAGCGGGTCCTGAGCGCCCTCGCCCTGCTGCCGGTGGTGATCGCGGTGATCCGGTTCCTGCCGCCCGCGGGCACGCTGGTGCTGGCGGAGGTGGCGGCTCTGCTGGCCCTGTGGGAGTACACGGCGCTCGCCGCCGCGTTCGGCGCGCGGGTGTTCCGCGGGGTGGTGGTCGCCGGCGTCGTCGCCGCCGTCGCCGCCATCGCCTGCGAGGCGACGCCGACGGTGCTGCTGGCGGCGCTGCTCGCCGTCGGCGCGGCGAGCCTGTCGGCGGGGCGCCGCGGTGACCGGGTGCTGATCGACGTCGCCGCGTCGGCGTTTCCGCTGCTGTATCTCGGCCTGCCGCTGGGGGCGGTCGTGGCGGTGCGGACGTCGGCCGGCGCGGGGGCGGTCCTGCTGTTGCTCGGGCTGATCGTGGCCAGCGATACCGCCCAGTACTACGGGGGGCGGTGGTTCGGGCGCACCCCGCTCGCGGCCGCCGTCAGCCCCGGCAAGACGCTCGAGGGGGCGCTGTTCGGGGTGGCGGCGGGGGTCGGGGTGATGGTCGCCGCGGGTCCTGTCGCGATCGGCGCGTTGAGCGGTTCGCCGGTGGCGGTGCGGATGCTGCTCGGGGTGGTCTTGGCCGTCCTGGGTATCGGCGGCGACCTCTTCGAGTCGCTGCTCAAGCGCGGGGCGGGCGTCAAGGACGCCTCGGGCCTGATTCCCGGGCACGGCGGAATGCTCGACCGCATCGACAGCCTGCTGTTCGCGGGGCCGGGCTTCTACCTCATGCTGCAGTTCCTGTGAGCCCTTGGCAGAATCCCGCGTTGCGCCGGGACCGGTGACGAGGGGGCCGGTTGGGCATCGGACCGCGAAGCAGGACGCAGCTCCGCGGAACAACGCAGTCGGGCAGGATGCATCGCCGGTCGAAGGCAGCGGGCCTCTTGCCGCGGGCGTCCACGACGGGCATCCAGGCGACGCGCAGCGTCGTCGCGGCGGACCGGCCGGCCGGGCGGGACCCGGCGGCGGAGAAGGGCACGTGAAGCGCATCGCGATTCTCGGGTCGACCGGCTCCATCGGGGTCAGCGCGCTGGCCGTCGCGGCGGCGCATCCCGATCGCATCGAGGTCGTGGGTCTGGCCGCGGGCGCCAACACCTCCCGGCTCGCCGAGCAGGTCGAGCGCCATCGGCCGCGGGTGATCTCGGCCGCGGCCGAAGACGGCCTCGCCGCGGTGCAGGCCGGGGTGTCGGCGTCGGCCCGGGCGGGCATCGAGCACGCCGCGAGTGGCGCCGACGGGCTGCGCGCGGTGGCCGCGCATCCCGCGGTCGACCTCGTGCTGTACGCAACCACCGGGACGACGGCGCTCGACGCGGTGTTCGCGGCGATCGCGGCGGGGAAGACCATCGCCCTGGCCAACAAGGAGGTCCTCGTCATGGCCGGCGGTCTGGTCATGGCGGAGGCCCGGCGCCGCGGGGTCGCGGTGCTCCCGGTGGACAGCGAGCACAACGCCATTCACCAGTGCCTGCACGGGCGGCCGCCCGGCGAGGTCCGGCGGCTCCTGCTGACGGCGTCCGGGGGGCCGTTTCGCGGCTGGAGCGCGGCGCGTCTGGACGGCGTGCGGCCGGCCGACGCCCTCGCCCATCCGACCTGGCGCATGGGCCGCAAGATCACCGTCGACTCGGCGACGTTGATGAACAAGGGGCTCGAGGTCATCGAGGCCCGCTGGCTGTTCGGGACGCCGGCGGACCGGATCGACGTGGTCGTGCATCCGCAGTCGGTGGTGCATTCGCTGGTCGAGCTCTGCGACGGGTCGGTGATCGCCCAGATGGGGGTCACCGATATGCGCCTGCCCATCCAGTACGCGTTCTCCTGGCCCGACCGGTGGGACAGCCGGTTGCCGTCGCTCGATCTGGCCGCCTGCGGCCGTCTCGAGTTCAGCCCCCCGGACTTCGAGCGGTTCCCGTGCCTGGGGCTGGCCTACCGGGCGCTGCGCGGCGGCCCGGCGCTGCCGGTGGCCCTCAACGCCGCGAACGAGGTCGCGGTCGAGGCGTTTCTCGCCGAGCGGCTGGCGTTCACCGCGATCCCCGCCGTGATCGCGGAAGCGCTGGACGACGCCGAGGGGGAGGCCCCGGTGGACCCGATGACGCTCGACGACGTGCGGCGCGTGCACGCCGCCGCCACCCGGTATTCCCGCCTTCGCATCACGGAGTTACAATCGAGACGATGACCAGTATTCTCGCGTTCCTGTTCGTCCTCGGCGTGCTCGTCTTCGTGCACGAGCTGGGGCACTTCCTCGTCGCCCGGCATCACGGCGTCCGTGTCCTGACGTTCTCGCTCGGCTTCGGCCCGAAGATTCTGCAGACGAAGCGGGGCGACACGGTGTACTGCGTCAGTGCGATCCCCCTCGGCGGCTACGTCAAGATGGCCGGCGAGACCGTGGAGGACGTACGCGAGGGCCGGGAAGACGAGTTCCTGTCCAAGACCAAGTGGCAGCGTTTCCAGGTCCTGATCGCCGGGCCCGCGATGAACGTGGTGCTCGCGGTCGTCGTCATGACCGTCGTGCTCCTGCAGGGGGCTCAGGTTCCGCTGTATGAAGAGGGTCCGCCGGTCATCGGGTCGGTGGTCGAGGATTCTCCGGCGGCGGCGGCCGGCATCCTGCCCGGCGATCGCATCCTGAGCGTTGCCGGCCGGCCGGTCGACACCTGGGAAGACCTGATGTTCGTGATCAGCTCGCGGGCGGACCGCGAGATCGAGGTGGCGCTGCGGCGCGACGGCGGAGTGCGGACGGTGCTGGTGACGCCGGTCGGCCTGACCGAGTACAACCTCGGCGACGTCGGCGTCGGACCCGACGTCTCGCCCCAGGTGCGGGGGTGGTCGTCGCAGACGACGGCCGCCCGCGATGCGGGGGTCGAGATCGGCGACGCGATCGAAGCGGTCGACGGCCGAACGGTCACCCAGCAGTCGTTGATCGAGGCGATCAACGCGAGCGCCGGCGCCCCGCTGACGTTGCGGGTTCGCCGGGACGGCGCGACGCGGGAGATCACGCTGGCGCCGGAGCCGGTCGGCGACGCGTGGATGATCGGGGTCAGCCTCAGCCCGTTCGAGGTGCGTATCATCGAGCCGGGACTGTTCCAGGCGTTCACGCTCAGCCTCGAGCAGAACTACGAATGGTCGCAGTTGATCTTCCGGACCCTGTGGGGGTTGGTGACGCGCGAGACCCCGGCGTCGCAGCTCGTGGGACCGGTGGGCATCGCGCAACTGTCCGGCGACGCGGCCCAGATCGGATGGGTGACGCTGTTCGGACTGATGGCGATGATCAGCCTCAATCTGGGTATCCTGAACCTGCTGCCGATCCCGATCCTCGACGGCGGCCACATCTTCGTCATCGCGATGGAGGGCATTGCCCGCCGGGACTTCAGCGTGCGGCTGAAGGAACGGATGCTCCTCGCGGGGTTCGTGGTTCTGATGACCCTGATGGTGACGGTGATCTACAACGACCTGACACGCGTCGCCTGGATCGAGCGCCTGATGATCTGGCGCTAGGAGTCTGCGCCGTAGAACGGCGCGGATTCCTGGAGGGTTGGTTGGGCGGCAATCGGAGGCCGCAGCGCGACCGCAAGGTCGCGCCGGCACCCGCCGCCGGGCGCTGCGCATCGGCCTCTGCCGCCTGACGAGTCCGCATCCCACCCTTGGGCGCGCCTGTTGCGCCGCCGCCCGCGACCCTCCGAATACCGCGAAGCGAGCACCAGTGCCGAGCCCGATCCGGACACGACCCCTGACGGCCGAACCGTCGCCGCCGGCCCGGGCGGCCGCGGCGGGGACGGCGTTTCGGGCGCTCCGCCGGGAGCTGCCTCCGACCGTCGGCCTCGCCGCGCCGATCGTGGTGGCCGAGCTCGGATGGATCGCGATGGGCATCGTCGACATCGCGATGGTGGGCCGCCTGGGGCCGGCGGCGATCGGGGCGGTGGGCGTGGGCAGCGTCCTCTGCTTCGCGGTGGTGGTGTTCGGCATTGGCATGCTGCTGGGGCTCGATCCCCTGGTCGCGCGGGCTCACGGCCGGAAGCGCCTCGACGCGTGCCGGCGGTGGCTCGTCCACGGGGCCGGTCTCGCGGTGGTGCTGGCAGCGCCGCTGACCCTCGCGGCCGGCGTGGTGGCCGCGACCCTCGACGCCTGGGGCATGGACCCCGCGGTCCAGCGGCTCGCCGCGCCCTACTTCACGATCGTCCTGTGGAGCGTGCTGCCGCTGCTGCTCTACACGGCGTTCCGGCGGTATCTGCAGGCGATCGGCCTCGCCACCCAGGTCACGGCGGCCCTGATCAGCGCGAACGCCATCAACGCCGGGGCCAACTGGCTGCTCATCTTCGGCCATCTCGGCCTGCCCGCCCTCGGGGTCGACGGCGCGGCCTGGGCGACGGTCATCTCGCGCGTGTACCTGGCGCTGTTTCTCGCGGCGGCGATTCTGCGCCTCGAGCGCCGCGCCGCCGCCCCCTGGCCGCGGCTGCGCCTCGAGCGCCGCCGCGTTCGCCGTCTCGTCGCGCTCGGCCTGCCGGCGGCGGGGCAGGTGACCCTCGAGTTCGGGGTGTTCGCGGTCGTCACCGTCCTCGCGGGCCGCCTCGAGGCGGCCACGCTGGCCGCGCATCAGATCGTCCTCAACGTCGCCAGTGCGACCTTCATGGTGCCCCAGGGCGTCGGCGCGGCCGGCGCGGTCCGGGTGGGACACGCGGTAGGCCGGCGCGACCCGTCCGGGGCCGGCCGGGCAGGCTGGGCCGCGCTCGCCCTCGGCGGCGGCTTCATGAGCATCGCCGCCCTGTTCTTCGTGCTGGCGCCGCATCCCATTCTGCGGCTGTTCACCACCGACCCGGCGGTCACCCGCGCCGGCGTGACGCTGCTGCTGGTGGCCGCGTTCTTCCAGCTCTTCGACGGGTTGCAGGCGGTGGCGACGGGGGTGCTCCGCGGGCTGGGGGATACGCGGACGCCGCTGGTGTGCAACCTCGCCGGTCACTGGCTCGTCGGCCTGCCGGTCGGGTACATGCTCTGCTTCGTCGCGGGCTGGGGCATCGTCGGTCTCTGGGTGGGGTTGTCGATCGGGCTCATCCTCGTGGGGGCGGCCCTCGTGGCGGTGTGGTGGCGGCGTTCGCGCGCCTGGCGGGCGGGGTTCAGAGCACCCGATCCTGAATCGCCTGCGCCAGCCCCGCCTCGTCGTGGCCGGCGGTCTGCGGCCATCCGCGGCGCTTGAGCTCGGCCACCGCGTTGCCCATCACGACGGGGTGCCCGGCCAGCTCCAGCATGTCGAGGTCGTTGAGGTTGTCCCCGACCGCCATGATCCCGGCCGGCAGGACGCCGCGCCGGGCCGCCCAGTCCTCGAGCGCGGCGCCCTTGGAGCAGCCCTGGGCGGTGACGTCGAGGAGGGAGAAATCGCGCTGCTCGTACTCGGTGAGGGTGACGGTCAGGGCGCCGGCGCTCGGCAGCGCGCGGACCCGGCCGGCCAGCGTGCGCATGTCGGCGACCCCGCCGGTGAACGCGACCTGCACCGGGTCGTCGTCGAGCGCCGTCTCGAGCGGCTCGACCTTCGTCATGTAGATGCGGTTGCGGTCGTAGTACCACTGCCGCTGCGGGTGCGACCAGTCGATCCGCTCATAGACGAACTGCCTGTCGTCCGGCCGGTCGAAGATCAGCGCCGCGCCCTCGCGGAACGATCGCGTGGCCACGATCAGCGCTCTCGCGAGGTCGCTCGGCACGCCGCGGCGGGCGAGCGTTTCCCCTTCCGGCGTCTTGACGAGGGCGCCGTTGTTGACGATCAACGTCACGGGGGCGTCCAGCCGTGCCGCGACCGGGCGGGCATGGTGGAACGCGCGCCCGGTGGCCAGCACGATGTCGATGCCGCGCGCCGCCGCGGCCTGGATCGCCTGCCGATTCGCATCCGGCAGACGGCTCGCGGCGTCGAGCAGCGTCCCGTCGATGTCGACGGCGATGAGCCGGACCGGTTCGGGCTCCGGCATCAACCCGCCGGTCGCTCCGTGTAGTGCTGCACGACGTAGTCGTCGACGAGTCGGCGAAACGCCACCGCCAGCTCGTCGTACGAGCCGCGCAGGGTCGTGGTGTGGCGTCCGTCGACGTAGACCGGACACGTCGGTTCTTCGCCGGTGCCGGGCAGGCTGATGCCGATGTTCGCCGCCTTCGACTCGCCGGGGCCGTTGACCACGCAGCCCATCACCGCGACGCGCATCTCTTCGACCCCCGCGTGGCGGGTCTTCCAGACCGGCATGCTGTCGCGCACGTGCTGCTGAATCCGCTCGGCCAGCTCCTGGAACGTCGTGCTGGTGGTGCGGCCGCAGCCGGGACAGGCGGTGATGCTCGGGGCGAACGACCGCAGCCCCAGCGACTGCAGCAGTTCGCACGCCGCGTAGACCTCATCGCGCCGGTCGCCGCCCGGCCGCGGGGTCAACGAGACCCGGACCGTGTCGCCGATGCCCGCGTCGAGGAGGACGCCCATCGCCGCCGCCGACCAGATCTGGCCCTTCAGGCCCATGCCCGCCTCGGTCAGGCCGAGGTGCAGGGGCTGGGTGGTCTCGGCCGCGAGGCGGCGGTAGATGGCGATCAGGTTGGGGGGAGACGACACCTTGCAGGAGATCACGATCCGGTCGGGACCGAGCCCGGCGTCGATGGCCAGCGCGGTCGACTCCACCGCCGAGACCACCATGCACTCGTTGACGATCTCCTGCGAGCTCCGGCCCAGTTGCCGGTCGGTGTTCTCCTGCATCCTGGCCATCACCAGGTCCTGGTTCAGCGACCCCCCGTTCACGCCGATACGCACCGGCTTGCCGTTGTCGCGGGCGATGCGGCAGATCGTCGTGAAGTGGTCGTCCCGCCGCGTCCCGGTGCCGACGTTGCCGGGGTTGATGCGGTACTTGTCGAGGGCCCGGGCGCACGCCGGATGCCGGGACAGCAGGAGGTGGCCGTTGTAGTGGAAATCGCCGATGAGCGGCGCGCGGCAGCCGCGATCCTGCATCCGGCGCTTGATCTCCGGGACCGCCCCGGCGGCCGCCGGGGTGTTGACGGTGACCCGCACCAGCTCCGAGCCGGCCTCGGCCAACTCGACGCACTGCGCGGCTGTGGTCTCCGCGTCGGCGGTATCGGTGATGGTCATCGACTGCACGACGATGGGGGCGCCGCCGCCAATCTGGACGTCACCCACGAGAACCCCGGTGGTGCGGTGCAGTCTGATCGTGCTCATGTGGTCGCGTGGATCGGAGGCGAAAACGAGACGCCCCGCTCGCTCAAGCGTAGCATACGCCGCCCCTCACCGGCCTGCGCGGTCCGCCGGGCCCGTTGCCGGCCGCGAATCAGCGCGTCGCGTCGGCCCGCGGGGGCCGGCGGCGCATGCCCTGGAGCGTGGCGCGCGCCGCGGCCACCGCCTGATCGACGTCGCCGGGGGTGTGGGCGGCCGAGAGGAACCAGCCCTCGAACTGGGACGGGGGCGGATAGATCCCGCGGCCGATCATGCCGCGGAAGAACCGCGCGTAGGCGGCGGTATCTGCGGCGGTGGCGCTCTCGTAGTCCCGCACCCGCGCGGCCGTGAAGAACGGCGTCAGCACCGAGCCGAGGACATTGACCTGCAGGTCGATCCCGGCTTCCCCGGCGGCGTCGGCGAGGCCGGCGGCGAGGCGAGCCCCCAGATCGTCGAGGCGCGCGTACAGATCGGGGGACAGCTTCGACAGGGCCCAGCCGCCGGCGGCCATGGCCAGGGGATTGCCGGACAGGGTGCCGGCCTGGTACACGGGTCCCGCCGGGGCCATCTGCTCCATCAGGTCGCGCCGCCCCCCGTAGGCGCCGACCGGCAGTCCGCCGCCGATGATCTTGCCGAGGCAGGTGAGGTCCGGGCGCACCCCGAAACGCTCCTGCGCCCCGCCGGCCGAGACGCGGAAGCCGGAGATCACCTCGTCGAAGATCAGGATCGCGCCGTGCTCGTCGGACAGGGCCCGCAACCCCTCCAGGAATCCGGCCTCGGGAGGCACGACGCCCATGTTGCCGGCCACCGGCTCGACGATCAGCGCGGCCACCCGGTCTCGTTGCCGGCGGAAGAGCCGTTCCACCGATCCGAGGTCGTTGTAGCGCGCGACGAGGGTGTCCGCGGCCACCGCCGGCGGCACGCCCGGGCTGGTGGGGACCCCGAGCGTGGTGGCCCCGGACCCCGCCTGCACCAGAAAGGGATCGGCGTGACCGTGATAGCATCCGGCGAACTTGACGACCCGGTTCCGGCCGGTCGCGGCGCGGGCGAGCCGCAACGCGCTCATCGTCGCCTCGGTGCCCGAGTTCACGAACCGCATCCGCTCGAGGGACGGCATGAGCTGCCGCACCGCGGTCCCCAGCTCCACCTCGGCCGCCGTCGGGGCGCCGAAGCTGGTGCCCTGCGCCGCGGTCTCGGCCAGTACCTGGATCAGCTCCGGGGGGGCGTGCCCGTGGATGAGCGGCCCCCACGACATGACGAAGTCGATACGGGAACGGCCGTCCTCGTCCTCGATGCGGGCTCCGTGCGCCCGGCGGATGAACGGCGGGGTGCCGCCGACGGCGGAGAAGGCGCGGACGGGGCTGTCGACGCCGCCCGGCAGAATCCGTTTGGCGCGGGCGAACAGGCGTGCGGACTGGCTGCGGCCGGGGGTGCTCATCGGCGGGGAACGATATCACGGGCGGCGGGCGCGGCGGGTTGATCGGGTCGAATGCAGAGTGCCAGAATGGCCTGTCCGGATCGGGAGTCTGCGCCGTAGAACGGTGCGGACTCCCGGGGGTTGGTTGGGGCGGCAGCGCCGCACGGCGGCGTCGGAGCCCTGGGCTTCGGCACCGTAGAACGGTGCGGACTCCCAGGAGGGTTGGTTGGGCGGCAATCGGAGCCGCAGCGCGACCTTGCGGTCGCGTTGGGAGTTTCGCTGGCGCGAAACGGCGGCGATTGCCGGGCTGCGGAGACTTCGACAGGAGAAGACGGATGATCAGGTGGTTGACCGTGTGGGGTTCGGCGGCGGCGTTGGCGTTCGTGTTGGTGGGCAGCGGTGCGGTCGAGACCGCGTCGGGCGTGGGTGCGGCGTTCCCCGCGGCGATGCAGGAGACCACCGGCTCGACCCTCGACGGCGTGTTCACGTCCGCCCAGGCGCGCCGGGGCCGGCGGGTCTACAACCAGAACTGCGCGTCCTGCCACGGACAGGGGCTGCGGGGCGGCGAGATGGCGCCGAGCATCGCCGGCAGTGACTTCATCGTGTTCTGGACCGAGCTGCCGGTGGGGGCCCTGTTCGAGCGCATCAAGGTGTCGATGCCCGAGGACGGGCCGGGACGGCTGTCGGACGAGGAGTACACCGACGTCGTGGCCTACATGCTCGACCGGAGCGACTATCCGTCCGGGGACACAGAGATGCCCGCCGACAAGGCGGAGATGGACAAGATCATGATCGTCGCCGCCGAGTGACGTCCGCCGGGGCCGGGCGACGCCGGCCGCAGGAGGCCGGCGCGGCCCGGCCGGGGCCGCTCACCCTGCCTGTCCCGCCAGCGTCCGCGCCGCCTGCCGGGCGTAGTAGGTGATGAGGATGTCGGCGCCCGCCCGATGGATGGCGGTCAGGCTCTCCAGCATGACCCGCGGCTCGTCTATCCAGCCGAGCCGCGCCGCCGCCTTCGCCATCGCGTACTCGCCGCTCACCTGATAGGCGGCGGTCGGCCGCTGAAAGCGGGCCTTCACCCGGTGAATCACGTCCAGGTAGGGCATCGCCGGCTTGACCATGACGATGTCCGCGCCTTCCTCCAGGTCGAGGGCCACCTCGCGCAGCGCCTCGTCGGTGTTGGCGGGGTCCATCTGGTGGGTCCGCCGGTCCCCGAACGCCGGCGCCGAGTCGGCGGCGTCCCGGAACGGGCCGTAGAACGCGGAGCAGTACTTCGCCGCGTAGGACATGATGGACACGTCCTGGAAGCCCCGGGCGTCGAGTCCGGTCCGGATCGCCCCGATCCGTCCGTCCATCATGTCGGACGGGGCGACGATATGGGCGCCGGCCTCGGCATGCGACGCGGCCGCCTCCACGAGGTGCGCGACGGTCGCGTCGTTGAGAATCGTCTCGCCGTCGAGAACGCCGCAGTGGCCGTGCGACGTGTACTCGCACAGGCAGACGTCGGTGATGACGGTGACGTCGTCGAGGCGGCCGCGTATCGCGCGGACCGCGGTCTGGACGGGGGCCGCCGGATCGGCGGCGGCGGTTCCCCGTTCGTCCTTGGAGGCGGGCAGTCCGAACAGCAGCACCGCCCGCACCCCGTCCGCCCGGGCGGCGGCGGCCTCGTCGACCGCCTCGTCGACCGACAGCTGGCAGACCCCCGGCATCGACGACACCTCGCGCCGCACTCCCGCGCCCTCGCACACGAACAACGGGTAGACGAGCATGTCGGCCGACAACCGGGTCTCGCGCACCAGATCGCGAATCGCGGCGGTGCGGCGCAGTCGGCGGGGCCGGTGAATCAGTTCGCCGGCGTCCCCGCGCGTCGGGGTCCCGGCGGCGGGTGCGTCGGAGACGCGGGTGTCGGTGGTCGTCATCGGGCTTCCTCCTCGCCGGACTCGGCGCGGCTCGGGGTCCTGCCGCGGGCGGCGAAGCGGTCGACGATCGCCTGCAGCATCGCCGGCACCGTGGACTCCGCCGGCATGATCGTGGTGGCGATGTCCAGCCGGCTCGCCGCCTCGGCCGTCACCGGGCCGATACACGCGATCTCCACCGGCCGCAGCAGATCCGCCGCCTGCTCCGCGCCGATCGCCCGCGCGAAGTTCCGGACGCCGGACCCGCTCGTGAACGTGACGACGTCGACCGCACGCTCGCGAAGCATCCGGCGGATGTCCGGACCCTCGGGGTCGAGGCCTACCGGCACGGTGCGATAGGCGGTGACCGCGGTCACGTCGGCGCCGGCCCTCCGCAGCTCCGCCGGCAGCACGTCCCGGGCCAGATTCGCGCGCGGCAGCAGCACCCGGACGCCCGCCAGCTCCCCCTGCCCGCGCAGCGCGCGGATGACGCCTTCGGAGCGGTACTCCTCCGGCACCAGATCGATCCGCAGTCCCTGGCCGGCGAGGGCCTCGGCGGTGGCGGCGCCGACCGCGCAGAGGCGCACCCCCTGCAGGTCGCGCACGTCTCCGGCGCCGTCCGACAGGTGCCGCAGAAAGTGGGCCACCGCATTGACGCTCGTGAAGACCACCCAGTCGAACGCCCCGATCCGGGCGCACGCCGCGTCGATCGGTCCCGCGTCCTCGGGGGGGACGATCGCGATCGTCGGAACCTCGATGGCCTCGGCCCCCAGCTCCTCGAGCCGAGCCACCATCTCCGCCGCCTGGGCCCTCGCGCGGGTCACGACGACCCGCACCCCGGCGAGGGGAGGGGGCTCGACCCGCGTACGAGCCAGGGTCACCGCGTCGTCTTCTCCCTCGCGAGATGTGTCGTCAGCGCCTTGAAACGCTCGACTTCCAGCGCGGTCTCGAGATCTCGACGAGCCGCCAGGACGTCGGGGCCGGCGAGTCCGCTGTACGCCCGGTCGGCGCCGCCGCGGCACTGTGGGCTGGTTCCGGTGGCCTTCCCGCCTGCGACCGGCCGGGCCGTCGACGGCAACTCCGGACGCCATCGTAGCATCGATTGCAGGTAGAGTATTTGGAGTCCGGCCGGGGGGCACGCCGCAGAACGGCGCGGTTTCCAGGAGTCCGTCGGGCCGCCGGGGGGAGCCCGGCGGCGCAACCATTCCCGCATGCCGGTTCCCGGGGTACCTGAGATGGGCACAATCTCGCTGGCCACCGTGGCGCGCGCGCTCGACGCGATGCTCGACGGCCAGATGACCGCGCAGGCGCGCATCGCCGCGCAGCTCGTGGCGGCGGAGGAAGCGGCCGGCCGCGGCGCGCCGCGGCTGATCGAGACGCTCGACGCGATTGTCGCGAGCACGGTGCTCGACGAGATCTGGATCTCGGACGAGCGAGGCGTCGTTCATCTCACCAACGTCCGGGACGAGACCGGGGCGCTGATGCCGTTCCGGTTCCAGGCCGATCCCGCGGTGCAGCCCCAGGCTTCGGCGTTCCACCCCCTGCTGGCGTCTCCCCTCGACGGCGACGACGCCGTCGCGCAGGCCGCGCAGGTACGGGAGATCGACAACGAGGTCTACAAGTACGTGGGCGTCGGCGGCGTCGACCGGCATCGGATCGTGCAGGTCGGCACCGCCCTGGCCTTCGAGGAGCAGGCGCTGGGCGACGCCTATACCTCGCCCGTCATGACCGCGGTGCTGGCCGCGTTCGGCGAGCCCGAGCTGCTGAGCAGCTCCCATACCAGCCGGCTCGCCGAGATCCGGGCCGTTTTCGAGGGGATTCTCGGCCTGCAGATGGTCGTGCAGGCTGTTCTCGTGGACGCCTTCGCCGCGGGCGCCGAGGCGGCGGGCTGGCCCGCGGCGGAGATCGACGGCAGGCTGCGGCGTATCGTGCGCTCCAGCCTCACCGGCGAGATTGACGTCCTCGCACCGGGCGGCGACCCGGTCTACTCGAGCCGCCCCGCGACCGCCGCCGGCGGGGCGCCGGCCGGCCCGGCCGGCGCCCCGGGGCCGCTCCCGGACGAATCCCGGCGCGTCGCGGAACACCCCATCGCTTCGCGCGCGCCGGACGGCGCCCTCTACAAGTACGTCACGGTAGCGGGTGCGCGCCCGGCCCGGTTCGTGCGGGTGGGGTTTCCGATCGACGACCGCTCACTGGTCTCCCCCCGGTTCGAGGCTGGCGCCTCGGCCGACTGACTCGGGAAAGCGACCGCCTGCCGGTCACGCCCTGCCGGTCACCGGGCGGTGTTCGCGTCGTCGCCCGCGGCAGCGCGTTGCGCGGCTTCCAGAATCGGGCCGGCGCCGTCCGCGAGCAGGTCGCGGGCGACGGCCGCTCCGAGCGCCTGCGCCGCATCGGCGGGCATCGCGGCCTCGCGGCGGAGGCGCCGCGAGCCGTCCAGCGATGCGACCATCGCGCGCAGGCGCAAGCGGTCCCCGTCGCCTTCGGCGAGGGCGCCGATCGGCACCTGACACCCGCCGCCGAGGGCGGTGACGACGGCGCGTTCCGCCGTGAACGCGGCCCGGGCCGCCCGGTCGTCGATGGCGGCGAGGGCGGCGCCGGTGTCCGCATCGCCGGCGCGGGTCTCGACCGCGACTATGCCCTGTCCCGGGGCGGGCAGGCAGACGTCCGGGTCGAGCGGCATCGAGATGCGGTGCGCGAGGCCCAGCCGTTCCAGCCCGGCGACGGCCAGCACCAGCAGGTCGCAGTCGCCCGCATCCAGCTTGCGGAGCCGGGTCCCGACGTTGCCGCGCACGAGCCGGAACTGCGCGCGGGGCCACGCGCGGCGCAACTGCGCGACCCGCCGGACGCTCCCGCTGCCGACGCGGGGGGCGGGGCCTCCGTCGGCGTCGTTCCCCGCCGCCGACAGCTCGTGCAGCCGGGCGGCTCCGGCCGGCTGCACGACGGCGTCCCGCGGGTCCGCCCGGGGCAGAACCGCGGCGATCGCGAGCCCGTCCGGCAGCTCGGCCGGCATGTCCTTGGCGCTGTGCACGGCGAGGTCGATGTCGCCGCGGATGAGCGCCTGCTCGATTTCCTTGACGAAGACGCGCTTGCCTCCGACCAGGGACAGATTGGCCTCGTGGAGCCGATCGCCGGTGGTGGTGATGACCACCAGCTCGCACTCCCGCCCGCTCCGGCGCCGAACGCCGGCCGCGACCGCGTTGGCCTGCCAGAGGGCGAGATCGCTCCCGCGGGTCCCGAGCCTGAGCCGGTTCACGACGCCACCGGGGTCTTCGAGGTCGCGGCGGGTTCGCGATCCTCGTCCGTCTCGCCGGCGAGGGAGGAGGCGCCGGACCGGTCCTCGTCCAGATCGAAGAGCCGGGTCACCGCTTCGGCGTACCGGGCCGCGGTCGCCGCGTCGCGGGTCGACTTGAGACGTTCGGTCGGTGTCAGGAGCAGCTTCTGGACCAGGACCCGCGTGATCTCTTCCACCCGGGCCCGGGCCTCGGGGGGGAACCGGCTCAGCTTCGGTTCGAGCCGTTCGAGCTCGGCCTGGCGGACCGCCTCGAACCGGCGGCGCAGGGCGACGACGGTCGGGATCGCCCCGCGCGAACGGAGCCAGACGAGGAACTCCTCCGTCGCATCCGAGACCATCGCTTCGGCCCGCGAGGTCTGTTCCTGCCGCCGCGCCAGATTCTGGCTGACGATGGTCCGCAGATCGTCGATGTTGTAGAGGAACACCTGCTCGAGGTCGCCGGACTCGGGGTCGACGTCCCGCGGCAGCCCGACGTCGATGATGAACAGCGGCCGGTTCCGGCGCGCGTGCATGACCTGCTCGATCGACGCCCGGGTCAGGATCGGCGTGGGGGCGCCGGTGGCCGTCACGACCACGTCCACCTGCAGCAGCGCCTCGTCGATGGTCGACCAGTCCACCGCCACGCCGTCGACCCGGTCGGCCAGCTCCGAGGCTCTCGTCAGGGTCCGGCTGGTGACGGTGATCCGGTGCACTTGCTGCGAATGCAGGTGCACGGCGGTCAGCTCGGCCATTTCGCCGGCCCCCACCACCAGCACCGAGAGTCCCTTGAGGTTGCCGAAGATCTTCCGGGCCAGGGAAATCGCGGCGTAGCTGACGGACACCGCTCCTTCGCCCAGGCCGGTGTCCGCCCGTACCCGCTTGCCGACCGCGAACGACCAGGGGAAGAGCTTGTTCAGCAGCGTGCCGGTGCACTGCTCGCCGGCCGCGGTGGCGTAGGCATGCTTGACCTGCCCGAAGATCTGCGGCTCGCCGACGACCAGCGAGTCGAGACCGGCGGCGACCCGGAACAGGTGCTGCGCGACGTCACCCTCGGTTCGCGCATACAGGTGCGGCGCCAGCTCGCTTTCGGGGATGTCGTGAAACCTGCTCATGAAGCCCGCGAGATCGTCGCGCGCGCGCTCGGTGTCTTCGCAGGCCACGTAGATCTCGGACCGGTTGCAGGTCGTCAGCACGACCGACTCGGTCGGGGACGGACACCGGGCCAGCTCCCGGAGCGCGGTGACGATGCCGCGTTTCGAGAAGTCGACCCGCTCGCGCAGATCGACCGGCGCCGTGTGGTGGCTCACGCCGAGCAACAACAGGTTCATGCGGACTAGAAGTTGTGGCTCTCCGTCAGGAAGTACCCCACCGGCACCAGGTTGACGAGGACAATGGAGAATCCCAGCGCTGACAGCCAGGCCGCGCGGCGGCCGCTCCATCCGATGGCCCGGCGTGCGTAGAGCTCGAAGGAATAGATGGCCCAGCTCAGCAGCACCACGAAGATCTTCGGGTCGCCGAACGACATAGCGAGCACCCGCGGGTCCGAGGTGTCGGGCTGGAGCCGCAGCGCCCAGGCCACGCCGACGGCCAGACCCGCCGTCAGGAACAGCCACCCGATGCCGACCGCGCGTCCGTTCATCGCGTCTATCACGTGCAGCGAGGGGAGCCGCGCGGCGAAGAACCCGAGCCGCTTCGCCTTCAGCTCGCGGAACAGCAGGACGTAGGTGATGCCGACGACACAGGCGAGCGCGAAGGCGGCGTAGGCGAACAGCAGCGAAACCACGTGCGCGGCGAGCAGGGGGCTGTCGAGGAGCGCGGCCGGCTCGCTCACGGTGCCGCTCAGGGTCGAGATCGTCTGGAGCACCACGAGCAACGGGGCGATGAAGACGCCGAGGGCGCGTTCGTCGGTAGTGACCTCCGTATAGAGGTAGGCGACCGCCAGCATCCACACGAACGCGGAGATCGCCGAGGCGGTGCCGACGAGCGGGAGGTGACCGACCTCCACCGTCTGCATCCCGATGACGAACGTGTGGACGAGGGCGGCGGCCGCCAGCGAGGCGGTCGCGAACCGGCCGGCCCGGGAGTTGCGGCGCACGAAGAACACGGTGTAGACGACGCCCGCGACGATATAGAGCAGAAGCGGGAGGAGGGTCATGGGGTCGTGGACCGTTTCGGCCGAGAGGGGAACCCGACTACCCGGGCGCCGCCGGCGCCAGGTGTCCTCGCCCGGCATTCGTCACCGGGACGGCTCCGCTTGCCGCCCAATCAATCCTGGTTCATGGTCGGCGCGTAGTAGCCCTGTTTCGTCCGTGCAGCCACGCTCGGCTGGTCGATACGGACGACGAGTCGCCGCCACTGGCCGTCGCGCAACGGGTTCTTCGAGCTGTACCCCAGCGTGTACTGACTCGAGAGCTCGTCCGATATCTGCGCGTAGATGGCGGCGAGGTCGTCCAGTTCATCCGGGAAGAAGGCCCGGCCGCCGGTCTCCTGCGCCAGCTGGCGCAGCACGAAGTCGGCCTCGCGGAACCCGCGCCGCGTGCGGATGTCCCGCGAACGCAGCCCGATCGAGTAGATGACGGTGTCGGAACGCTTCGCCAGCTCCAGGACCTCGTCGAAGTCGACGAGGCTCGACGTATCCTCGCCGTCCGAGAGCACGATGATGGCCTGGCGTCGGATATCGCCGGCGGCGGTGGTCGCGATCTTGGTCAACTCCTTGAGCGAGATGTAGATGGCGTTGTACAGCGAGGTCGAGCCGCCCGCCGACGTCCGCCGGATCGCCGCCGCCAGGTCGTCCAGCGCGTTGGTGAACCCCTGGCGGATCTCCACCCGGCCGTCGAAGTCGATGACGCTGGCCAGGTCTTCCGGGCGCAGCCGCTCCGCGAATCCGATGGCGGCCTGCTGCGCCGTTCCCATCTTCTCGGTCATGCTCGCGCTCGTGTCCATGAGCAGCGACAGCGCGATGGGCAGTTGCGTCCGGGTGAAGAACGTGATGTCCTGCAGCGCGCCGTCCTCGTACACCTGGAACCGATCGACGTCGATGTCGGTGACGTACCGGCTGTTCCGGTCGGTCACGGTGACGTTGAGGGAGACCAGATCGACGCCGGTGCGGAACGCCGGCTCCTGGGACGCCGGCTCCTGCGCGCCGGCGGAGGCGGCCGCGATCAGGCCCGCCAGCGCCGCCGCGGCCGGGCCGCGGAGCGTCCGACGGCCGGGGCGTCGAGCCCCGGAGCGGCCGCGGTCGGCGCGTCGCGCGGGGCGCGAGCACGGCGCCGCGGGGCCGGTACGACGGGAAGCGCCGGTCGACGGTCGCAGCTCGGTCATCGCGGGCCATCTCCTGTCCATCTCACCGGGGTCCCGTGGGCCGCCAGATCCGCCCGCCGCATCCGCACCGAGATCGTCTCGGGCGGGATCAGGCTGGACGGGCGCGAGTACACCAGGTGGTACTGACTCGCCAGAAGCTCGGCCAGCGCACCCATCCTATCGGGCAGTGCGGTGCTCAACAGCAGGTCGTGCCGCTGGCCCCCGGTCGCTTCCGGCAACTCGGCGAGGGCCCGGTCGCGCTGGCGGAGATCGACGCCCCCGGGGAGGCCGAACTGATTCGCGCGGAGGGCGGTGTTCGCCCGCTCCATCAGCACGATCACGTGGGTGGCCACCGCGGACTCCTCGATCGCGTCCTGGATCCGCCGGGCGTCGTAGCGGCTGTAGTCGAGCCCTTCCGTGGCCACCACGACGATCACCGGCCGGGCCGACTCGCGCCCTTCGAATCCGCGGACCGTCTCCATCAGGGCGTCGAGCAGATAGGCGGCGCTGTCCGAAAACGAGAAGATCCGGCCGATGCCTTCGCGAAGGCGGTCCAGGCGCCGGGTCGATTCGACCAGGACGCGCGGCGTGCCGCCGAAAGTGATGAGGGCGACGTCGTTGCGTTCCGCGAGGACCGGGACCAGCCGCTCGAGGCCGTTCCGGATGTCCCGGATCGCGAACGCCGCGGACGCGCTCGTGTCCACGAGCACCGCCACCTGCATCGGGCTGCGGGCCGGCTCGACCCGCAGGACCTCGCGCTCGACGCCGTCCTCCGCGACCACGAACTCGTCCGCGCTCAGGTTCGACACCGGCACGTCCTGCTCGTCCAGCACGGTCACGAACAGGGACCGTTCGTTGTCCTGTCCGTGGAGCGGCGCCGCCAGCACGATCAGCAGACCGGCGGCGGAGACCAGGCGGTGAAGCGCGGGTGGTCCGGGGCGGGCCGTCCGGGCGGACGCGGGTCGATGCATGGGGACAGTCCTCGAAAGTGATTCGATACCGGAAGTATAGCCGGTTTCCGCCGGGGGGGCCGACCTGTCGATCGCCGGCGCCCGCCCCGTGGCCGCCGCCGGCGTCGGCCCGTGGTTTCTTGACACCCCTGCGGCTGCGTGCTATAAATTTCCGGCTTTCCGCGACCGAATCTTGCCGCACCTAGCTCTCAGGCCACATCCAGAGGCGCGCGCACGCAGGAGGGAGCGGCGTGTCGGTTCATCCGGTCGTCAACCGACTGTACACAGGGTGATATCCCATGATCGAGGCGTACGTTCCGATCCTCTTGTTCCTGCTCGTTGCGATCGGCTTCGCCATCTTTACCTTGATCGTCTCGTCGCTGCTCCAGTCGACGCGCTACAACAAGGTCAAGCTCGAGCCCTACGAGTGCGGGATCGAGCCGGTCACCGACGCCCGTGATCGCTACAGCGTCCGCTACTACCTGATAGCGATGCTGTTCGTGATCTTCGACGTGGAGACCGTGTTCATGTTCCCGTGGGCCGTGATCATGGACGAGTTGGCCCTGTTCGGGCTCATCGAGATGCTCGTTTTCCTGTTCATCCTGGTGCTCGGCTACGTCTACGCGTGGCGCAAGGGTGCGCTGGAATGGGCTTGAACCATCGTCCGGATACATCTGTCGCGGGTGGCCTCCCGCGCGGCAGGTCCTAGGAGTCTGCGCCGCGGAAGCGGTTCAGACTCCTGGCAGGGTTGGTCGGGCGGAGCCGTCGGCGGCGATTGCCGGGCCGGCAGATCCGTTCCGCAACACCGGTTCGCGGGGGCGACGCGGAGTTTCCTGGACTGACGCGGAGTTTCCTGGACTATGGCAGACGCACCGAAATCGGGTGAACCGGCGGCCGAATCGCCGACCGCGCCGCCGTCTGACTCCGGGCCGGCGGTCGGGTCGTCGCCGGCCGCGGCGGCCGGCGCACCGGGCAGCGCCGCAGCGCCGAAACCGGTTGAACCGGCGGCCGAATCACCGGCCGGGCCGGGCGCGGCGCCGAGTGCGGCTGCCGCCCCGGAGCCGGCCGCTTCAGAGCCGCCGGCCGCCGCCGCGCCGAAACCGGCCGCGGCCAAGCCGCCGCCGGCCGCCGCCGCGCCGAGGCCCAAGCCGAAGCCGAAGGCGCCGCCCGAAGCGCCCAAGGGACCGGTCGACCCACCGCCGCCCGGAGATCTCGAGAGGCCGGCGTTCCTGACCGCGCTCGAGGCCGCGCTGCCCGACCGGATTCAGGGGCTCGCCTACTGGGTGGGGGACTGGACGGTCCTCATCACGCCGGACGCGCTGCTCGAGGTCGCCGCCTTCCTGAAGGACTCGGACGACGGGTCGTTCGACTACTGCTCCGACCTCACCGCCACGGACTGGCCGCCGCGCGAGAAGCGTTTCGATGTAGTGTATTGCCTGTATTCCACCCGGCTCCGGCAACGCGTCCGGATCAAGGTGCAGGCGGGAGACGGCGAGTCCGTGCCGTCGGTGACGGGGTTGTGGCCGGCCGCGAACTGGCTGGAACGCGAAGTGTGGGACATGTTCGGCGTCGACTTCACCGGACATCCCGATCTGCGCCGGATTCTCATGCCGGACGGATGGCAGGGGCACCCGCAGCGCAAGGACTATCCGCTCGAGGGTCCGGGCGAGCTGTTGCTGGAGAGCCCGATGGAGTGGTTGCGTCTGCGCAACGCCCGGGACGAAGCCGAGATCGAGTAATCGCATCATGACTGGCCAGGCAGCAGCAGCGCCCATCTTCGATACCGACGAGCTCGTCCTCAACATGGGCCCGCAGCACCCCAGCACGCATGGCGTGCTCCGGGTGGTGCTGCGGCTCGACGGCGAGCGGGTGGTCGACGCCGACGTCGTCATCGGCTACATCCACCGCGGCATCGAGAAGCTGTGCGAGAACCGGGACTGGACGCAGATCATTCTGCTCACCGACCGGATGGACTACGTGGCGGCGGCCACGAACAATCTGGGCTACTGCGAGACCGTCGAGAAGCTGATGGAGATCGAGGTGCCCCGCCGCGCCCGCTACATCCGCACGATTCTCGCCGAGCTGCAGCGCATCGCGAGCCATTGCCTCTGGCTGGGCACCCACGCCATGGACATCGGGGCGATGACCGTGTTCCTCTACGCGTTCCGCGAGCGCGAGCTCATTCTCGACCTGTTCGAGGAGTACTGCGGCGCGCGGCTGACCTACAACTCCATGCGCATCGGCGGGCTTCCGCTGGACATTCCCACCGGCTGGGACGTCAAGGTCCGGGAGTTCTGCAAGGTCATGGAAGAGAAGATCCCCGAGTACGAGGAGCTCCTGACCAACAACCGGATCTGGCTGGAGCGCACGCGGAACATCGGCGTGATCTCGGCCGGGGACGCGACCGGGCTGGGGCTCTGCGGCCCCCCGTTGCGCGGGTCCGGCGTCTATCGCGACGTCCGCAAGGACGAGCCGTACGCCGCCTACGACGAGCTGGAGTTCGACGTGCCGCTCGGCACGCGGGGCGACACCTACGACCGGTATCTGATCCGGCTCGAAGAGTTCCGGCAGTCCATCCGGCTGATCCGGCAGGCCCTCGACGGGTTGCCGGAGGGGCCCGTCATGGGCAAGGTGCCCCGGCTGATCAAGCCGAAGGCGGGCGAGACCTACCATGCCATCGAATCGCCCAAGGGCGAGCTCGGCTACTTCATCGTGAGCGACGGGCGGGCCACCAACCCCTACCGCATGCGGGTCAGGCCGCCGTCGTTCTGCAACCTGCAGGGTCTGCGGCCGCTGGTCGTCGGACACCTGGTGGCGGACGTGGTTGCCCTGATCGGCACGATCGACATCGTGCTCGGCGAGGTCGACAGATAGATGATCGACACCATCGTCATCCCGTTGTTCAAGATCGCCGTGTTGCTGAACGGGGTGCTCATTGCGGTGACGTTCATGACCCTGCTCGAGCGCAAGGTCATCGCCTGGGCGCAGTCGCGGCTGGGACCGATGCGGGTGGGACCCTACGGGGTGCTGCAGGCCATCGCCGACCCCATCAAGCTGATTCTCAAGGAGGACATCACCCCGGCCCGGGCCGACCGGATGCTGTTCACCCTCGCCCCGATCCTCTCGCTGGTGCCGGCCCTGGTGGTGTTCTCGGTGGTGCCGTTCGGGGGCGACGAGCTGTTCTACATCACCGACATCAACGTCGGCCTGCTGTTCATCATCTCGGTGACCTCCCTCGGGGTCTACGGCATCATCCTCGCCGGCTGGGCGTCGAACAGCAAGTATCCCCTGCTCGCGAGCCTGCGGGCGTCGGCCCAGCTCATCAGCTACGAGATCGCGGTGACGATGACCCTGGTCAGCGTCATCCTGACCGCCGGCACCCTGAGCATGGTCGGCATCGTCGAGGCCCAGCAGGAGTCGGGCCTGTGGTTCGGGTTCGTGCAGCCGGTGGCCTTCGTGCTCGTGCTGATCGGCGGGCTGGCCGAGACGAACCGGGCCCCGTTCGACCTCCCCGAGGCGGAGCAGGAGCTGACCGGCGGCTTCCACACCGAGTACAGCGGCATGCGGTTCGCCCTGTTCTTCCTCGCCGAGTACGCCAACATGATCGTCATCTCGGCCGTCGTGACGATCCTGTTCTGGGGCGGCTGGCTGCGGCCGTTCCCGAACGTCGAGGCGCTGGGCCTCCTCGACCTCATCCCCGGCTGGATCTGGTTCTTCGGGAAGATGTTCGTGTTCCTCTACCTCTTCATCTGGATCCGGGCCACGCTGCCGCGCTATCGCTACGACCAGTTGATGCGGCTCGGGTGGAAGGTTCTCATCCCGATCGCCATCGCCAACATCGTGGTGACCGGCGTCTTCAAGGTGCTGCTGTAGAGCCATGGCCGAAGCAATCGCCTTCTACACGCTCGCGGTCCTGATTCTCGGGTTGGGAGTGGCCGTCGTCACCACCCCGACGACCGTCCACAGCGTGGTGTTCCTCGTCCTCAACTTCCTCTGCGTGGCGATACTCTACGTCGTGCTCCGGGCCGAGTTCCTGGCCGTCATCCAGGTGCTGGTCTACGCCGGCGGCATCGTCGTGCTGTATCTCTTCGTGGTCATGCTCGTCAATCTGAAGCGGGCCCCGGAAGCGCACGAGGACCCCCGGCGGCTGGCCCGGCTCGGGCTCGGGCTGTCGGGCGCGGTGCTGCTCGAGCTGGCGGGCATCGTGGTGTACAGCTACGGCCGCATCGTGCCGGCCTCCGCCCCCGCGGCCCCCCCGGTCGAGGGCATCGCGGGCAACACCGAGGAGCTCGGCTGGCTGCTCTACACCGACTACCTGATTCCCTTCGAGGTGGCGTCGGTGCTGTTGCTGGTCGCGATGGTCGGGGCCATCGTGTTGGCGAGACGAGAGTCGTAAATGATGGAAATCACGTCGGCGCACTACACGGTACTCTCGGCTGCGCTGTTCAGCATCGGGGTGATCGGCGTCCTCGTGCGGCGCAACGTCATCATCATCTTCATGGCGATCGAGCTGATGCTCAACGCCGTCAACATCAATCTCGTGGCGCATGCCCGGTACCTCGAGAATCTCATCGGGCAGGTCTTCGTCGTGTTCGTGATCGCGGTGGCGGCGGCCGAGGCCGCGGTCGGGCTGGGAATCCTCCTGGCGTTCTTCCGGAACAAGGAGACCGTGAACATCGACGAGATGAACATCATGCGCTGGTAGCGGCCGGACGCGCTTCCTCCCGACACCCGAATCACAGTAGACGATGGAACTCATCTGGCTCATTCCGTTGCTGCCCGGTATCGGCGCCGCCCTGAACGGGGTGTGCGGCGTGCGCTATTTCAGCAAGCAGACCGCGGCGGCCATCGCGTGCGGCACGATGGGCCTGGCGTTGCTGCTGTCCATTGTCGCGTTCGTGGAGCTCCTGGGGGCGGAGCACCCCGAGCACGTCGTCGAGCTGGCCCAGTGGATTCCGCCGATCGCCCTCGAGACGGCCTCCGGCATCGGCGCGTTCGAGGTTCCGTGGGCGTTCCGGCTCGATCCCCTGTCGGGGATGATGCTTCTGGTCGTCACCGGCATCGGGTCGCTGATTCACGTGTACTCGGTCGCCTACATGGACCACGAGCCGCGGGGCGGCTACGTCCGGTTCTTCTGCTACCTGAACCTCTTCTGCTTCTTCATGCTGACGCTGGTGCTCGGCAGCACCTTCCTCGTCATGTTCGTGGGGTGGGAGGGGGTCGGGCTCTGCTCGTATCTGCTGATCGGCTTCTGGTACCACAAGAAGAGCGCGACCGACGCCGGCAAGAAGGCGTTCGTCGTCAACCGGATCGGCGACTTCGGGTTCATCCTCGGCATCTTCCTCGTGTTCTTCACGTTCGGCACCCTGGACTTCCGCGCGGTGACCGAGGCGGCGGCGGGGATGCCGGTGGAAGAGGGGACGTTCGGCGTCATCTCGCTCATCTGCCTGCTGCTGTTCATCGGCGCCGTGGGCAAGAGCGCCCAGATTCCCCTCTACGTCTGGCTGCCGGACGCGATGGAGGGCCCCACGCCCGTCTCGGCCCTGATTCACGCCGCGACCATGGTCACGGCCGGCGTGTACATGGTCGGCCGCAACGCGGTGCTGTTCACCCACGCGCCGGAAGTGATGTTCATCGTGGCCGTCATCGGGGCGCTGACGGCGCTGATGGCGGCGACCATCGGGCTCGTCCAGACCGACATCAAGAAGGTGCTGGCCTACTCGACGGTCTCGCAGCTCGGCTACATGTTCCTGGCCACCGGGGTCGGCGCCTTCGCGGCCGGCGCGTTCCACCTCATGACCCACGCCTTCTTCAAGGCCCTCCTGTTCCTCGGCAGCGGCTCCGTCATCCATGCGATGAACGAAGAGCAGGACATGAAGAAGATGGGCAACATGAAGGCGTACATGCCGGTGACCTTCGCCACGATGGGGATAGGGACGCTGGCCATCGCGGGAATACCGCCGTTCTCGGGCTTCTTCAGCAAGGACGAGATTCTCTACCGGACGTTTCTCGACAACACCTGGCTCTGGGGACTGGCCGTCGTCACCGCGGGGATGACCGCGTTCTACATGGCGCGCCTGATGTTCATGACGTTCTGGGGCGAGTACCGCGGTCCGTCGTGGGGCGGCGGCGGCGAGCACGAGGCGCACGGCGAGGCGCACGCCCACGCCTGGCACGGACCGCACGAGTCTCCGCGGCTCATGACCGCGCCGTTGCAGGCGCTGGCGGTGGGCGCGGTCATCGCGGGGTTCATCGGGGTGCCGATCGCGCTGGGCGGCGCCAACCGGATCGAGCATTTCCTGGAGCCGAGCTTCGTGGCCGAGGCGGTGCACGAGGAAGAGCACGCGGAGGAAGCGCATGCGTCCCATGCCGTCGAGCTGGGGCTCATGGGGCTGTCGGTGCTGATTGCGCTCGGCGGAATCGCGCTCGCCCATCATCTGTACGTGCGGCGGCCCGAGCTGTCGGAGCGGCTGGCCGCCGATTTCGCGGGCGCCCACCGGGTGCTGACCAACAAGTACTACGTGGACGAGGTGTACGACGCGACCGCGGTCAAGGGCACGATGAGCGGCGCGCGGGGGTTGTGGACCGTCGACCGCAATGTCGTCGACGGCGCCGTGAACGGTGCCGGCTGGCTGACCCGGGCGTCCGCCTGGGTGTCGCACGTCGTCGACAAGCACGTCGTCGACGGGCTCGTGAACCTGGCGGGAAGGACCTGCGCCGAGGGCAGCTACGTGTTCCGGCGGGTGCAGACCGGTCTGATTCAGAACTATGCGGTCGCGACACTGTTCGGCGTCTTCGCGTTCGTGACCCTGTACATCGCCGCCCGCTATTTCGGAGAGTGAGCCCCTGGATGCGAGCCCGTCCGGGCGTCTCTTGCCGCCTCACCGTGTCAGGGCTTCCAGGGAACGAATAGGAACGGAACCACCAACGAGCGACGGCCCGTCAGGCCCGAGACCGTATCGAGAATCCGCTCATGAGCAACTCCGACATTCCGAATCTGTTGTCGCTGATCATGTTCACGCCGCTGGTCGGGGCCGTGATCCTGCTGTTCGTGAACAAGCACAGCGGGGATACGATTCGCTGGATCGCGAACGTGTTCGCCGGGCTCGGCTTCCTCGTGTCGCTGCCGCTGTGGTTTGCGTTCGATGCGGCGAGTCCCGATTGGCAGTTCGTCGAGCGGGCGGCGTGGATTCCCTCGATCGGAGCCGAGTACTTTCTCGGCGTGGACGGGTTCAGCGCCCTCCTGGTGCTGCTCGCGACCCTGATGGGGGTCATCGCGGTCCTCTCGTCCTGGACCGCCATCACCGAGCGGGTCAAGGAGTACTACATCTTTCTGCTGGTGCTGCAGACCGGCATGATCGGCGCCTTCGTCTCCCTCGACTTCCTGCTGTTCTTCGTGTTCTGGGAGGTCATGCTGGTGCCGATGTACTTCCTCATCGGCATCTGGGGCAGCGACAACCGGCTCTACTCGGCGATCAAGTTCTTCCTGTTCACCCTGGTCGGCAGCGTCGTCATGCTGCTCGGCATCCTCGCCGTCTACTTCTACCACCACGAGGTCACCGGCGTTTACACCTTCGACATCACGCAGTTCCACGCGCTGAACATGCCGTTCGGCCTGCAGTGGTGGGTCTTCCTCGCCTTCTTCCTCGGTTTCGCGGTCAAGGTGCCGATGTTCCCGTTCCACACCTGGCTGCCCGACGCCCATACCGACGCCCCCACCGCGGGCTCGGTCATCCTGGCCGCGGTGCTCCTGAAGATGGGCACCTACGGATTCATCCGGTTCTCGCTGCCGATCCTGCCCGAGGCGACGCAGGCGTTCGTGCCCTGGGTGGCGGGGCTGTCGATCATCGGCATCATCTACGGGGCGCTGGTGGCGATGGCGCAACACGACTGGAAGCGCCTGGTCGCCTACTCGAGCGTCAGCCACATGGGCCTGGTCATGCTCGGCATGTTCGCCCTGACCCCGGTGGGCATCACCGGCAGCATCGTGCAGCAGATCAACCACGGCATCTCCACCGGCGCCCTCTTCCTCCTCGTCGGGGTGGTGTACGAGCGCCGGCACACCCGGGAGATCGCCGAGTACGGCGGATTGTCCAAGGTCATGCCCGCCTACGCGGCGGTGTTCCTGATCATGACGATGTCCTCCATCGGGCTGCCGACCCTCAACGGCTTCATCGGCGAGGTGCTGATTCTGCAGGGCATCTTCGTCGTCAACAAGTGGTGGGCCGCCGCCGCGGCGACCGGCATCGTGCTCGGGGCCGCGTACATGTTGTGGCTCTACCAGCGCACCATGTTCGGCACCGTCGACAACCCGAAGAACGAGAACCTGCCGGACCTGAGCATCCGCGAATGGGCGACCTTCACGCCGCTGCTCATTCTCGCGGTGTGGATCGGGCTCTACCCCAAGCCGTTCATCGACCGCCTCGACACGTCGGTCGACCGCGTGATGGTCCGCGTGAACAGCGCCTACGCACCGGTCAGCGCGGAGGACTCCGGGGTGGAGGCGTCGCCGGCGCTGCTCGTCCGGGACGGTGGGTCCGGTGACGTCGAGACACCGGCGCGCGGGGGCGCTCGATAATGCCGCCAGGGTTTTCCGCATCCGACTTCTACTACATCCTGCCCGAGCTGCTGCTCATCGGCGGGGCCCTGGTCGTCCTGATGCTGTCGGTGGTGACGCCGCGCCGGGACGATTTGCTGCTCGGGGTGTCCCTCGCCACGGTCGCCGTGACCCTGTACGGGGTGGCGTCGTTCGCCGGCCTCGACGAGACCGCGTCGCGGGGGCTGCTCGCCATCGACGGCTTCGCCGCGTTCTTCAAGGTCGTGGTGCTCGTGTCGGCCGCGCTGACCCTGCTGATGTCGGCGCCCTACCTGCGCGTCGAGGGGCTCCGGGCCGGCGAGTACTACTTCCTGGTTCTTTGCGCCACCCTCGGCATGATGTTCATGGCGAGCGGGGTGGACCTGATCACCCTGTTCATCGGGCTCGAGACGATGGCCGTGTCGTTCTACGTGCTCGCCGGTTATCTCAAGCCCAATCCCCGATCCAACGAGGCCGCCGTCAAGTACTTCCTCCTCGGGGCGTTCTCGCTGGGGGTCCTGCTCTACGGCATGTCGCTCCTCTACGGGGTGACCGGCACCACCAGTCTCGCGGGGACGGCGGCCGCGCTCGCCGACCAGGGTCCGAGCCTGGTGCTGGTGCTCGCGGTGGTCCTCGTGGGCGCGGGCATGGGCTTCAAGATCGCCGCGGTGCCGTTCCACATGTGGGCGCCGGACGTGTATGAGGGCGCGCCCACCCCGGTGACCGCGTTCCTCTCGGTGGGGTCGAAGGCGGCGTCGTTCGCGATGCTGATCCGGATCTTCCTCGAAGGGCTCCCGTCCCTCGCCGCCGAGTGGACGTTCCTGTTCTATCTCCTCGCAATCGTCACCATGACGGTGGGGAACATCGCGGCGCTGACGCAGAGCAACCTGAAGCGGATGCTGGCGTACTCGTCGATCGCCCACGCCGGCTATCTGCTGATCGGGGTCATCGCCGGCACCGAGCGCGGCGTGGCCGCGATGCTCGTCTACCTCGGCGTCTATCTCTTCATGCAGCTCGGGGCGTTCGCGGTGGTGGCCGCGATGCGGCGCAGCGACGTCATCGGCGACGAGCTGAAGGACCTCACGGGGCTCTCCCGGCGGAGCCCGATGGTCGCCTTCGCGATGCTCTTCTTCATGCTGTCGCTCGGGGGCATTCCGCCCACCGCCGGGTTCATGGGGAAGATCTGGCTGTTCGGCGCGGCCATCGACGCCGGCTTCGTCTGGCTGGCCGTGATCGCGGTCGCCAACAGCGCGGTGTCGCTGTACTACTACCTGCGGGTCGTCGTGTTCATGTGGATCAGCGACGAGACCGCGCCCGCCGCTTCGTCGATCGTCATCGGGCCCGCGATGACCGTGGCCCTCGTGGTCGCCCTGTTCGGCACGGTCCTCTTCGGCGTGTATCCCCAGTTCCTCTTCGAGCACGCCGAGGCGGCGGCTCGCACCCTCGAGGGCATGGGCGCCGGCGTGGCCCTGCGCTGACGGCCCACCTCACAGAGGCGCCGCAAGGCGCCGCTGTCCGGGCTGGCGCGACCTTGCGGTCGCGTAGAAGTTTCGCTGGCGCGCAAATTCTACGGCGCAAGCTCCTGGCGCGACCTTACGGTCGCGTTTGGAAGTTTCGCTGGCGCGCAAATTCTACGGCGCAAGCCCCTGGTTTCGGGTGGTGATCTGGCCGAGCGATTCTCGTATCAGGACGTCGTTGTCTTCGGCGGTCAGGTTCTTCCGGATGAGCTTCGACGCGATCTGCAGCGACAGGTCGACGGTCTCCCGCCGGATTTCCTGCATCGCCCGCGCCGTCTCCTGCCGAATCTGCCGCTTGGCGGCCGCGACCTGCGCCTCGGCCTCGGTCTTGGCTTTCCGCCTCGACTCTTCCTGGAAGGCTTCGGCGGCGCTGCGGGTCCGGGCGAGGATGGACTGGGCCTCGGCTCTGGCCTCGGCGAGGACCTTCTCCGACTGCTGCTGCGCCTGCGCCAGCGCTTGCCGGGCCTGCTCGGCCTCGTCCAGCGACTTGCGTATCGTCTCCTGGCGCGCATCGAGCGCCTGCAGCAAGGGGCCCCAGGCGTACTTGCGGAGCGCCCACAGCAGCACCAGGAACGTGACGATGGTCCAGATGAACAGCCCGGGATCTGGCTGGACCAGCGGATTATCCATGAGACGCTCCCTCCGACGATGTCACCCGTCGCGTTCCGGGAAATGCAGCGGTCACCGCATCAGCACGACGACGAAGACGAATACTTCGGCCAGAATCGCCACGCCTTCGAGCAGGAAGAGCGGGAGTTGCACGGCCCCCGTGATCTGTGCGGCAGCCGACGGCTGGCGTGCGATGCTCTCGGCCGCGGCCGCCGTGAACCGGCCGATTCCCAGACCCGCGCCGATGACGATCAACCCGAGACCGATCGCGACGCCAGCGATGTACAACAGTTCCATGCCGTTAACCTCCGTGTGAGTGTGCCGTCGTTCGAAGAAGTGAACACTAGTGATGCACGTTGATGGCCATGCCGATGAACACCGACGTCAGCAGGGTGAATACGTAGGCCTGAACCAGGACGACGATGATCTCGAGGGCCAGGATGCCGACCGCCAGGGGTACCCCGACGACGACGCCGATTCCCACGCTGAGCGCCGCGCTTCCGAACTGCTGGTTGAAGATGAACACCAGCGACAGGATCGCGAGGATGGCGATGTGTCCGCCGCTCATGTTGGCGGCCAGCCGCATCGTGAGCGCGAACGGCTTGACGAACATGCCCATGACCTCGATGGGAATGAGCAGGATGTAGATCGGCCACGCCAGTCCCGACGGCACCAGGTTCTTCCAGTGCGCGACGAAGCCGTGAGCCATCGTGCCGGCCGCGATGATCGAGAAGAAGGTGATCGTGGCCAGCGCCGCGGTCACGTTGTAGTTGGCCGTCGCGGTGGCGCCGCCGTGGAGCACACTGTTGAGCAGCGACTCCTCGGAGGTGTGCAGGACCGCCCGGTCCAGCAGGCCGAGCACCTCGAACACCGGAACCAGTCCGATCGCATTCGCGGTCAGGATGAAGACGAAGAGCGTCAGAATCATCGGCGTCCAGGTGTTGACCCACTTGGCGCCGACGTTCGGCAGGACGATCGTGTCGCGGACGAGTTGAGCCACCGCTTCGAGGGCGTTCATGAAACCGGTGGGAACGGGACGTTCCTGCGCGAGATACCGCCGGGTCGCCAGAGTGACCAACGCGAACAGGAAACCCGCCACCAGCCACAGCATCAGGACGTGCTTGGTCACCGAGAAGTCGATGCCGGCGAGGTGCGGCAGATGCAGGATGGGGTGATCGAGCGGGCTGTTCGCGATGTGCTCGATGATGACCTCGCCCGCGTCGAAAGCCTCACCGGCGCCGTGGCCGCTCTCGGCGGCGGCGGCGTGTGCGTCTTCGGCGGGCTGTGCGGCGTTCATCATGATGTCCGGTCCTGCAGGTGTGGGTTGCCCGGCGTCCGCGCGTCGGCGTTCACCAGCAGGGTCTTGAAGTACAGCGCCTCGGTGATGTGGAGCGCCACGAAGTAGAAGGTGAAGCTGAGCGTGAAGGGCACGGGCTCTACCTGAAGCCACCCGATGACGATGGAGACGTAGGCGGCGTAGAACACCAGCTTCACGGCGAAGGCGGCGGTCATCCGGCCCGTGAGCCGGTTGACGTCGGTACGCACGGTCCGTTCGACCAGGCGTATGGTCGCCAACCCGACCACGAGCGGCGCGGCCATGCCGAGAAACGCCGGACCGACCGCCTCCGGCGCCGCCAGTGTCGCCACCGCTCCGCAGGTGAGCACGCACGCCGCCGCCAGCGCTGCGGACAACCTCATGGCTTCCAGATCGTTTTCGCCAGCTCGTAAAACCCGACGACCATCCCCGTCAACAGGCCCGCGAGCATGAACCAGGGCTCGGTCTCCGACCACCGATCGATCAGATGCCCCAGTCCTCCCAGAAGGAGAATGGCCCCGATCAATGTGTACCCGGCGGAGGCGGCCGGACCCGCTCGCCGAACGTTTTCCTGCAAGGCCTGAATCGATCTTGCGAGAAAATGGTCGTTGGGGTCGGGCATCGTGACGAGTCGACAGCGAGAACGCGCGGCTGTGTCTCTCAGTCCGCCATCGCTGTCAGGTCCACGATTGATGCCCGGAGGATGGCCGTTTACACACCCTGTACAAACGCATAATCATAGCAGGCGGAGCGCATCTGTCGCAATAGGCCGGTTCGGGAGCGCGGTCGCCCCGCGGGCTCCCGGAGCGCGGCGCGGCCGCGCCGGCCGGAGCCGGATCAGTACGCGGCGGTCGCCGTGATCGCCTGCAGGATGTCGTCCGCCTGCGGCAGGATCGCCTCTTCGAGATCGGGGTGATAGGCAACGGGGCAGTCGAGGGCGCCGACGCGCTTGACCGGCGCGTCGAGATGGTCGAAGAGATCGTCGGCGATGCGCGCGGCCAGCTCCGCCCCGAACCCGCACGTCAACTGATCCTCGTGCGCCACCACCACGCGGTTGGTGGCGGTCACCGCCGCCGCGATCGACGACCAGTCGCAGGGCGCCAGCGTCCGGAGGTCCATCACCTGCACGCCGATGCCCTCCTGCGCCGCCTTCTCCGCCGCCAGCAGCGATCGCTGGACCAGCGAGCCCCAGGTGATCACCACGACGTCGGTCCCCTCGCGCCGGATGCTCGCCCGTGCGAACGGAATCTGATGGTCCGGACCGTGATAGGCGGCCTTGCTGTAGGTCTGGCGATAGAGGTGCTTGGGCTCGAGAAACAGCACCGGGTCGTCGCAGCGCAGGGCGGTGCGGAGCAGACCCGCCGCGTCCGCCGCATTCGACGGGTAGGCGATGCGCAAACCCGGGCAGTGCGCGAAGATGCTCTCGCCCGACTGGCTGTGATACAGCGAGCCCCCGCGCAGATAGCCGCCGATCGGCACCCGGATCACGAGAGGACACGAGAAGGCGTTGTTCGACCGGTACCGCAGCATCGTCAGCTCGTCGCGGATCTGCATCATCGCGGGCCAGATGTAGTCGAAGAACTGAATCTCGACCACCGGCTTGAGTCCGCGGATGGCCATCCCCACGGCCCGGCCGACGATGTTGGCTTCGGCCAGCGGCGAGTTGAACACGCGCTCTCTCCCGAAGGTCCGTTGCAGCCCCAGGGTGGCCTTGAACACCCCCCCCTTGCCCTGTACCGCGGACAGCGCCTCGGCCCGGCTGCAGTCGGCCACGTCCTCCCCGAACACCACGATTCGGGGGTTGCGCTCCATCTCGTCGTTGAGGGTGCGGTTGATGGCCGCCACCATCGTGATCGGCGGGCCCTCTGGGACGCCGGGGACGTCGAACCGCTCGGCCGCCGGATCCACGTCGGGCGAGTACACGTAGTGCAGCACGGTCGACGGGTCGGGCGGGGCCGCGGTCACGGCGCGGTCGGCCGCCGCCTGAATCTCGTCGCCCACGCTGGCCGCGATCCGGGCCAGCCCGTCGGCGTCCGCGAGCTGGCGGTCCGTCAGGAAGGCGGCGAACCGCTCGATCGGGTCGCGGGCCTGCTCGGCCTCGCGTTCCGCCTCGCTCTTGTACTGACCGTCGTCGTCCGACTCCGAATGCGAGTGCAGCCGCACCACGCCCGCCTTGATCAGGACCGGACCGCGGCCGCCGCGCGCGTAGGCGAGGGCCCGCCGCATTGCCGCGACGCTCGCGAGCACGTCGGTGCCGTCGACGCTGATGACCTCGATCCCCGGGAACGCCGACACCAGGCGGGCGATGTCGCCGCCCGGGGTCTGGATCTCGACCGGGACGGAGATGGCGTATCCGTTGTCCTCGATCAGGTAGATCACCGGGAGCCGCCGGGTGCAGGCGGTGTTCAGCGATTCCCAGAACTCGCCTTCGCTGGTGCCCCCGTCGCCGAGCGACACGCAGACGACGTCACCCTCCGAGCAGGCGCCGCCGGCGGCCGCCACTTCCGGGAACCGCAGATGGAACTGACAGGCTTCGGCGCATCCGACGGCGTGGAGACACTGGGTCGACACCGCGCTGGAGGGAGAGACCAGATTGAGGGCCGGCTTGCTCCAGTGCGCCGGCATCTGGCGCCCGCCCGAGGACGGGTCCAAGGCGGCGCCGACCGCCGCCAGCAGCATCTCGTAGGGCGTCAGGCCCAGCGCCAACGCCAGGGCCCGGTCCCGATAGTACGGGAAGAACCAGTCGCGGCCCGCCGTCAGCAGCGTTCCCGCCGCGACCTGGATCGCTTCGTGGCCCGCGCCGCTGATCTGGAAGAAGCTCTTGCTCTGCGTCTTGAGCTGGAGCTCCTTGTCGTCCAGCCGGCGCGACAGTAGCATCGTGCGGTAGAACCGCAGCAGATCATCCCGCGACAGCCCCTCGTACAGCCGCTGTGAGGTCGCGGCAGTCGCGTTCCCCGAGCCTGTCGAGCGCTTCATGGTGCAATCCTGCGTGCGGAAGGTGGGACCGACTGCAACTGGCCCGCATTGAAAGTAAATTATAGCATCGTGGCGGCGGGCCGGAGCCAAGCCCGGCCGGCCGCGCGAGCGACCCGGAGCCCGCCGTGAAATCGCGGGGCCTGGCCACCACGGGCTCCCGGCCATTGCCGAATGAGAAACGAATTGAGCGGGGCGGTGACGGCGTGGGATGACCTGGAGCTCGAGAAGATCACGGCGCTGGTCTCTCGGAAGCGGGTCCGCGGCGACCACCAGGTCCTGGCGCAGGTGTACCTCAAGCGCGGGGCCCTCGTGCCGCTCCATGCCCATGACAGCGAGCAGATGATCTACGTGCTCGACGGGATGCTGAAGCTGCGCGTGGCGGGCGAGGATGTCCTCGTGCGGGACGGCGAGGTGGTGCGCATTCCCGGGCGGGCCCCGCACCAGATCGAGGCCCTCGCGGACACCTTCGCGCTGGCCGCCCGTGGCGGAACCCCGGGTCCCACCGGGACCGGCGAGGGCGGCAGCGGGCTGTAGGGCGCCCGTGCGGCAAGGCGTGACGAGGGAGCATGCCGGGCCCGGGTGACCTCGGGGCAACGAGCCCCGCGGAGCAACGCAGACCCGCGGAAGCAACCCCGTCGGGCAGGATGCTTCGCCGGCCGACTGCAGCGGGGCCTCTGCCACGCGCTGCTCGACGGGGGCGGTCCGGCGGCGGCCGAGGGGTCGGCGGGGGCGGTCGGGAAACGGCGGCGGGGAGCCGATCGCCCGCCGGATGGCGTCAATGGATCGTGCCGTCCCAGTCGTCGCGGCCCGGCAGCACCCGGAACTTGCGGCGGAGGCGGCCCATCTTCCACTGCAGATACCGGTACTTGATCTCCGCCCGCACCCCGAATCGGCCGAACCGGGGCAGGCCCGGCCCCCGGCCCCGCTTGAGATACAGGTAGCCGACGATCAGCCCGCTGAGGTGGGCGACGTGCGCGACGCCGGCGCTGCGCGGCACCGACAGGAACGCGATGGTCCCGAGGATCATCACGAAGTACCGGGCCGGGATCGGGAACACGAAGAACACCAGAATCGGCGCGTTCGGATAGTAGACGGCGAACGCCATCAGCAGCCCGTAGATCGCCCCGGAGGCTCCGATGGTCACGCCGAGATACGTCGGGACGCTGAACGCGAACGGCAACAGGCCCGCGATGATCGTCGCGACCCCGGCGCCGATGCCGGTCACGAAGTAGAAGCGCAGGAAGTAGGCGGGTCCCCAGAGGCGTTCGAGCTGGACGCCGAACATCCACAGGACCAGCATGTTGAACAGGACGTGGCTGATGCTCCCGTGCAGGAACATGTAGGTGGCCGGCTGCCAGAACCGCAGCCCCGTCACCACCGCCTGCGGGCGCAGCCCGAACACCCCGACGAGCAGGTTGCCGAGGGGGGGGATCACGGCGCCGGCCACGAAGATGCCGACGTTGGCCCACAGCAGCATCTTCACGGCCGGGGTCATCGGACCCGGACCGAACGCCATGCCCGACGGACCCTGCCGGTAGTAGTGGCGGCGCATCTTCCCGCGATCGTACCACGGAGCGGCGGGCGACGCCGCGGCGGATGCGATCCCCTGGGCCCGGGCCGGGAGTCCGCCCCGTCGAGCGGTGCCGCTCCCTGGAGGAGGCGCCGACTCCTGGCAGGGTTGGTTGGCGGCAGGCACGCGGCAAGGCGACGATTCCCGGGCGGCCCGGGCGGCCGGCGGAGTCGATTCCCGGGCTGGTCCTGCCTGCGCCCGCGTGCGGATCATGCGAGCGGGAAGCACCTCGGCCGGAGGTTCGTTTCAGGTCAGCGACCGCCGGCGCCGCCCGAGGGCGGCCGGGTGGCCCGCAGCCGGCCCAGGATCTGCTCGCGGGCCTGATCGAGCTCGGCGATGCCGAGGAGCCGGGCGGCCGCGGCCAGCACGGCCAGCCCCAGCGCGATTTCGCCGCCCAGGACGAGTCCCGCGGTCAGGAGGCCGCGGTCCGCCGCGATCTCCGCGACCAGGCCCTCGGCCGCGCCGACGGCCGCGCCCATGGCGCCGGCCGCGAGGCAGGTGCGCCAGAAGCCGTCCGCGAGGCGGCGGGCCTCGATCCCCCCGAGCCGGCGATGGAGCAGCACGAGCAGGACGCCGGCGTTGAGCCAGGCCGCGATCGTCGTGCCCAGCGCGAGTCCGGGGTACCCCAGGATCCGCACGAGGACGAGATTCAGCACGATGTTCAGGCCGACGGTCAGGACGCTGACGATGGCCGGGGTCAGGCTGCTGCCGAAGGCGTAGAACACCGGGGCGGTCAGCCGGACCGCCGCGTAGCCGACGATGCCCGGCGCGTAGAACACGAGCGCGCGCGCCGTTGCCGGGGTGTCGGCCGGCGTGAATACGCCGTGCTCGAAGACGATCCGCACGATGGGGGTCGCCAGGACCGCGAGACCGACGGCCGCCGGCACCATCACCGCCGAGGTCAGGCGCAGCCCGTGCGAGACGGTCCGGCGCACCGCCGCCACGTCGCCGGCGGCGGCATGCCGGGACACCGTCGGCAGCGTCACCGTGGCGATCGAGACCCCGAGCACCCCCAGGGGGAGATACATCAGCCGGAACGCCAGCGTGAGCCAGGTGACGGCGCCGGTGCCCTCGCCGGTGGCGAGGATGGTGTTGACGAGCAGGTTCAACTGCAGCGCGGCCCCCGCGACCGTCGCCGGCCCCATCAGTCCGACGACCTCCCGGAGACCCCGGTCGGCCGGGTTCAGCACGGGCCGATAGCGGAATCCCTCCCGGCGCAGCGTCCACCACTGCACCGCGATCTGCCCCGCCCCGCCGGCCACCACTGCGGCCGCGACCGCCACGATCGGGTCGAGCCCGGTTCCGGGCATCAGCGGCACGATGGCGACGGCGCTCACGATGAGGCAGACGTTGTAGGCGGCCGGTGACACGGCGGGGATGAAGAACCGCCGCAGCGAGTTCAACATGCCCATGCAGGCGGCGGCGATGGCCACCAGGGGGAGGAACGGCAGCACGATGCGGGTGAGCTGCACGGTCAGCTCGAACTTGCCCGGCACGGCCTGGTAATCGCCCGCGAACAGGCGGGTCAGGGGCTCGGCGAAGACGATGCCGGCCACCACGAGGCCCCCCGTGACCACCGCGAGCACGTTGATCAACTGGGCGCCCAACCGCCAGGCCGCGGCGCGGCCGGCCTGCGTCAGGCGCCGCGTGAAAACGGGGACGAAGGCGGCGTTCATCGCCCCTTCGGCGAACAGCTCGCGCAGCAGGTTCGGAATGCGCAGCGCCACCAGGAAGGCGTCCATCGCATCGCCGGCCCCGAACCGGTAGGCGAGCGCCTGGTCCCGCACCAGTCCCAGCACCCGGCTGGTCATGGTGGCGAGACCCACGATGCCGGCCGAGCGGGTCAGTCCGTCGCCGGCCGGGGTGGGGGGCGTCATCCTTCGGGGACGCATCGGGGCGGAATCAGGTTGCGAACCGGAAGTTGATGACGTCGCCGTCGCGGACCTCGTAGTCCTTGCCCTCCAGCCGCACCTCGCCGTGCTCGCGGCAGGCGGCGTGCGAGCCGTCCCGCGCGGTCAGCGCGTCGTAGTGGACCACTTCCGCGCGAATGAACCCCCGGGCGATGTCGCTGTGGATCTCGCCGGCCGCCTCCTGCGCCGCGGTGCCGCGCGGGACCGACCACGCCCGGCATTCGTCCTTTCCCACCGTGAAGAACGAGATGTATCCCAGCAGCCGGTAGCTCGCCCGCACCACCCGGTGCAACCCCGAGTCGGTGAGGCCGATATCGCCGAGAAACGCGGCCCGGTCCTCGGGCGGCAGCTCGGCGATCTCCAGCTCGATCTTCGCGCAGACGGGAACCGTCTCGATCCGGCTGCCGGACAGGGCGTCGGCGAGGCCGGCCCGCTCGATGGCCCGCGCCGGATCCGCCACGTCCCCTTCATCGAGGTTGAGCACGATGAGCTGCGGCTTGGCGGACAGGAAGCTGAAGCTCCGCAGCCGCTTGGCGTCGACGGGGTCGAGGGCGAGCGCGCGCAGCGGAAGGCCGTCCTCCAGGGCGGTCCGGCAGCGTTCGATCACCCGCAGCTCGTCCTCGAGCTCGCGGCTCCGGCCCTTCTTCATGTCCTGGTGGATGCGCTGCTGGCGCCGCTCGGCCACCCCGAGATCGGCCAGAATCAGCTCGTCCTCCATCTGCCGGGCATCCCGGGCCGGATCCAGGTCTCCGGCCGCGTGCGGGACCCGCTCGTCCGAGAACATCCGCAGCACGTGGAGCAGGGCGTCCGCGTTGCGGAACCCCGTCACGTCGAGCATCGCGGCGGCGGAGCCGTGGCCGGCGAGCTCGCTCACCTCGACCGTGGCCGGCACGTGCCGCCGCGGGTCGAACAACGCCGTCAACCGATCGAGACGGGGATCGGGCACCTGCGCGATGCCCACCTGTGACGCCGTCCGGCGAGGCGGGGCCGGCCCCGCCTCGCCGGCCGATTGCGTCAGCAGGTGGAACAAGGTGGTCTTCCCCGTCGATGGCAGTCCTATGAGCCCGGCCCGCAACATGGTTCCCGTCGCCCTCCCTCCGCTCCGGCGTCTCCGGTCCGTACCGGGCTCGGCGCCGTCTCGAGCGGAAAAACGAAAATAAAGCGTAAGTTAAAGATTTTACGTGACTTGTTGACAGTGGAGTGGTCGTTCTTTATAGTGGACTCCGGTGGAGCGGAGTGGAACAAAATGGGACTTCGGGGGAATTATTCAGTCAAGATCGACGAAAAGGGACGGCTGAAGATTCCCGCCCTGTTCCGCACCGCCATACAGGATCGGTACGGCACCCAGGTGTATGTGACCTCTCGCAAGGACAAGGGCATGGTCGTCAACATCTATCCCATGCCGGTCTGGGAGGAGATGGAGCGCAAGCTGGCAACCCTTCCGCCGTCGCTGCCCGAGCTCGCGCGCTACGTCGACCTGGTGAACTACTACGGCCAGCCCGGCGAGATCGACAAGCAGGGCCGGGTGTCCATTCACCCCCTGTTGAGGGAGTCGGCGGCGATGGCGGGCGACGTGGACGTCCTGGGTCAGCTCGACCACCTCGATGTCTGGAATCACGAACGGTTCTCCACGCACATGGCCAACGAGCCGTTCACGGACGCCGATGCCCGGAAGCTGTCGGAGTTTGGCATCTGATGTCGACGATCCTACACGAGCCGGTCCTGCGGGCGGAGACGATCGAGCTGCTCGATCCGGCGGATCGCGGGCTCGTGGTCGACTGCACGGTGGGGACCGGTGGACACGCGGCGGCGTTGCTCGAGGCGGGGGCGGCCCGGGTCCTCGGACTCGATCGGGACGCCGACGTGCTCCCACTCGCCCGCCGCCGCCTGGCCGCGTGGAAGGACCGCGTGGATCTGGTGCACGCCGACTATCGCAGCCTCGGCGACGTGCTGGACCGGCTGGGGGTCGATCGGGTCGACGGCGCGCTGGCCGACCTCGGGTGCTCCTCGACGCAGCTCGAGACCGAAGGGCGCGGATTCAGCTTCCGCCGCGACGATCCGTTGGACATGCGCATGGACCGGACGACCGGCCGGACCCTCGCCGATCTGCTCTCCGGGGCGACGCCCGAGGGGTTGGCGGACGTGATCTACCAGTACGGCGAGGAGCGCCATTCGCGCCGAATCGCCCGCGCCATCGTCACGGCGTGGGCCGGCGCCGGCATCAGGACCACGGCCGAGCTCGCGGGGATCGTCCGCCGCGCCGTGCGATACCGGGGCCGGTCCCGCATCGATCCCGCGACCCGCACGTTTCAGGCGCTCCGCATCTGGGTCAACCAGGAGCTCGACGGGCTCGACGCGTTCCTGCGTTCGGCGGTCGGGCGCCTGAAGGCGGGGGCCCGCCTCGCCGTCATCAGCTTCCACTCGCTCGAGGATCGGATCGTGAAGCACACCCTGCGGGAGATCGAGCGCGGCGGCGAGCTCGCGATCCAGATTCTGACCCGCAAGCCGGTGCGCCCCGCCGGGGAAGAGCTGCGGCGCAACGCCCGCGCCCGCTCCGCCAAGCTGCGCGCGGCCTGGAGGGTGTCGTGAATCAGCGGAACCTGGACTTCCGCGTCACCCGCGATATCCGCAACGCGCCGATCGTCCGCGAGATCGATCGCCGGCGGCAACGCGAGCTGTGGCGATCGCTCGCGCTCGGGGCCTGTTTCGTGACCGTGCTCCTGTTCACCGCGTGGCAGAACTTCGAGCTGCTGCGATACGGCTACGAGATCGAGCAGATGGAGCAGAAGCGATCCGAGGAGCTCGATCTGAATCGGCATCTGCGTCTGGAGATCGAGACCCTGCGCGCGCCCCGGCGGATCGAGCGCATCGCGACCACCGAGCTGGGTCTGGCGCCTCCGACCTTCGGCGAGGTGCAGGTCATCGAGCGTCAGGTGGCGCCGCCGCCGCCGGACCGTACCGTAATGGCCAATCGGGACTCGGGTGCGCGGCTCGTCCCGATGGCCGCGCGTTGAGAACGACGATGGCACTGAACCCCGGCGCGGCGGGCGGTTGGCAGCGGGTCCTGCACGCGCGGGCGCGGCTCGTCGCCTGCGTCATGGTGCTGTGGGGGATCGCGATCGCCGGCCGGCTCGTGCAGCTCCAGGTGGTCGACTACGACTTCTACGTCGAACGCGCCGAAAACCAGCACGAGCGCACGATCGAGACGCCGGCCCGGCGCGGGGAGCTCCGCGACCGCGACGGGCGCGTGCTCGCCTACGACGTGGCCGCCGACACCGTCATCGCCGAGCCGCGGGACGTGGAGGACGCGCCGGGAACGGCCCGGAGCCTGTGCGCGGTGATGGAGTGCACGGCGGACCGGCAGGAGCGGTTGCAGTCGATTCTCGACCGGGACAGCGCCTTTGCCTACGTGGAGCGGCAGATGTCGTCGCGCGTGGCCGAGCGGATACGGGACCTCGGTCTCGACGGAATCGACTTTCTGAAGGAGAACCGGCGCTACTACCCCAACGGAAGCCTCGCCGCGCACCTGCTGGGTCATGTCGGCGTCGACAACCAGGGGCTGCACGGCCTGGAATCGCTGTACGAGACGACGCTCGCCGGTGAACCGGGAAGAGTCCTGGTGCAGCGGGACGCGCAGGGGCAGGCGTTCCGGCGCGTCGAGCGGCGGCCGACGGCCGGGGTCTCGCTCGAGCTCGCCCTCGACAGCTATATCCAGCACATCGCCGAGCGGGAGCTTCGCGCCGCCGTCCGCGAGCACGATGCGGAGGGCGGCAGCGTCGTGATCCTCGACCCGCGCACCGGCGACATTCTCGCGCTCGCCAACGAGCCCACGTTCAACCCGAACGCGTGGAGCGGCACCGCCTCGGATGCGCGCAGGAACCGGGCGACCCAGGACGTCTACGAACCGGGATCGACGTTCAAGATCGTCACCGCCTCGGCCGCGCTCGAAGAGCAGGTGTTCCATCCCGACGACGTCATCAACGTCAGCCCCGGCGTGATCTACTACGGGCGGAGACCGATCCGGGACGTGCGCAACTACGGGGCGCTCTCGTTCGCGGACGTCATCGTCAAGTCCAGCAACGTGGGGACCAGCCAGATCGGGGTGGCCCTGGGGGCGGACCGGCTCAACCGCTACGTGCGGCGGTTCGGCTTCGGGCAGACGCTCTCGCGGGACTTCCCGGGCGAGAGCCGCGGGATCGTGCACGAGGCTTCGCGGCTTCCCGAAGGCGCCCTGGCCCGCGTGGCGATGGGCTACAACATCTCCGTGACGCCGCTGCAGATGGCGATCGCGATGAACGTGGTCGCCAACGGCGGGGAGCTGTTGGCGCCCCGTCTCGTCCGGGCGGAGCTGCGCGACGGCGTCCGCGAGGAGATCCCGGTGCGGGTCGTCAGGCGGGCGATCACGGCGCGGACCGCCGCCACGCTGACCCGGATCATGGAGGACGTCGTCACCCGGGGGACCGCCCGCGCGGCCCGGATACCGGGGTACACGGCGGCCGGCAAGACCGGCACCGCGGAGAAGCTCCTGCCCGGCGGCGGCTATTCCCGGACCAACCACGTCGCCTCGTTCGGGGGGTTCGTGCCGTCCACCCGGCCGGAGCTCACCATTCTCGTCGTGGTCGACGGCGTGGCCCGGTTCGGCGGCTCGGTTGCCGCCCCGGCGTTCCGGCGGATCGCCGAGGCGGTTCTCCCGCATCTCGGCGTCGCTCCCAATCTGGATGCGCCGCCCCCGATGCTCGTATCGGCGGAACCGGCGTCGTTCCCGGTCATGCGGCGCCTCCCGGAGCGCCCGCAAGAACCGGCCGGCGCGGCCGGAGCGATCGCGGCGGCTTCCGGCGTGATGCCCGATCTGCAGGGATTCAGCGCGCGTGCGGCGGTCGCCGCCGCGATCGATCTGGGCCTGTCGACCCGCCTCAGCGGGCGGGGAGTCGTGGTGACGCAGGCCCCGGCCCCGGGCGATGCGATCGCCCCGGGGCAGGCGTTGATGCTGACGCTCGAGCGCCGCGCGGGGGCAGGGTCATGACTATCGGCGAGCTGATGCCGCGGCTGTCCGGCCGGGTGGAGACTGGCCCTCGGGTTCCGCCGCTCGAAGCCGCCGTGCTGGCGCGGGACGCGGCGGCGATCGCCTTCGACTCGCGTCGTGTCGAGCCGGGGGCCATCTTCGTCGCGATGAAGGGGCAGCACGTCGACGGCGCCAGCTTTGCCGCCGAGGCGACCCGGCGGGGGGCGGTGCTGGTGGTCTCGGAGTCGCCGGCGCGGCCCGAGGCCGAAGGGTGGTGGGTGCAGGTGGCCGACGCGAGGCTCGCGCTGGCCGAGCTGGCGGCGGGGTTCTACGGCGACCCGAGTCGCGACCTGACGGTGGTGGGGGTCACCGGCACCAACGGCAAGACGACCACGACGTACCTGCTGGCGTCCATCCTGGAGGCGGCGGGCCGGCGCTGCGGCCGCATCGGAACCGTGTCCTACCGGACCGGGGACGCCGATGCGGCGGCGCCGCATACGACGCCCGAGGCCCCGGAGGTGCAGGCGCTGCTGCGCCGGATGGTCGAGCAGGACCACACCGCGTGCGTGATGGAGGTGTCCTCGCACGCGTTGTCGATGCGCCGGGTGGACCGGACCACGTTCGCGGCCGCGATCTTCACCAATCTCACGCGGGATCATCTCGACTATCACGGCGACATGGCGCGCTACTTCGACGCGAAGCGCCGCCTGTTCGACATGCTGCCCATCGGGGCGCCGTCGATCGTCAACCTGGACGACCCCGCCGGCCGCCGGCTCGCGGGCCTGGTCGGCCATTCCGTGACCTATGCCGTCGACGAGGCGGCCGCGGTGCGGCCCGGGCGGCTGGAGTCGACGCGCGCGGGAAACCGGCTCGACGTGAGCACCCCCCGCGGGCGGCTGCAGCTCCGCTCGCCCATCCCCGGCCGGGTCAACGTCTACAACCTGCTGGGCGCGGTCGCCGCCGCCCTCGCCCTCGACGTGCCCCTGTCCGCCATCGAGCAGGGGGTGGCCGGGCTCGACGGCGTGCCGGGGCGTTTCGAGGTCGTGTCCGCGCCGGACAACGACGTATGGGTGCTGGTCGACTTCGCCCATACCGACGATGCGCTGCGGGCGGTGCTCGGGGCCGTGCGGGAGTTTCACGCCGGGCGCCTCATCTGCGTCTTCGGGTGCGGGGGCGATCGCGACCGCTCCAAGCGCCCGTTGATGGGGGCGGTGGCGGCCAGACTCAGCGACCTGGTGGTGCTGACCTCCGACAATCCGCGGTCCGAGGATCCGGATCGCATCATCGATGAGATTCGCCGCGGCATCGTCTCGACGTCGGGCCGCGCGACGGGCTGCCGGCACCTCGCGGTCGTCGATCGCCGCGCCGCGATCGAGCGCGCCATCGCCGAGGCCGAGCCCGGTGATGCCGTCGTCATCGCCGGCAAGGGGCACGAGCGCGTGCAGGAGATCGGCGGCGCGCGGCTGCCGTTCGAGGACTGTGTGGTGGCCCGGGAGGCGCTCGCGAACCGGCGGAGCCGGGTGCAGGCGTCGTGAAGCCCTGAACGGAGATCGCGCCGTGGCAGGCAGGTCCGGCGGAACGGGACAGCCCGGGTGTGGCGCAGGAGATGGGCGAATCATGGTCGATGACGTTGGACGATCTGGCCGGAGCCGTCGGGGGCCGGCCGATCACCGGTGCGGGCGGGACCCGCGCCGCCGGCGTCTCGATCGACTCCCGCTCGCTCTGTCGCGGCGATCTCTTCATCGCGATCCGCGGGGCCCGCTTCGACGGACACCGCTTCGTGGCGGATGCCCTGGAGCGCGGCGCCGCCGGAGCCCTCGTCAGCGATGCGGCGGCGCTCGGAACGCCGCCGTCGCCGGGGATCGTCGTCGATGACACGTTGCACGCGTTGCAGACGCTCGCCCGCCATGTCCGGCGGGGCTCGGGCGCCCGGGTGGTCGCGGTCACCGGCAGTGTCGGGAAGACCACGACCAAGGAGTTGGCGGCGGCGCTGCTCTCGACGCGCTACCGCGTGTTTCGTAATCGCGGCAACCTGAACAACCACATCGGGTTGCCTTTGTCGTTGCTGGAGTTGCGAGCCCGGCCGGAGATGGCGGTGGTGGAGCTTGGCATGAGCGGTCCCGGAGAGATTCGTCGCCTCGTGGACATCGCCGAACCCGACGTGCGGGTGTGGACGAATGTCGCCGAGGCGCACGCCGCGTTCTTTCCGTCGATCGAGGCGATTGCCGATGCCAAGGCGGAGATCCTGACGGGGGCGGGGCGAGACGCCGTGGCCGTGGCCAACGCGGCGGATCAGCGGGTCATGCGCCGGGTGTCCGGCTTTCCGGGGAGGGTCGTGACGTTCGGAACCGATGTCGAGGCGGACGTGACCGCAAGCGGGGTCGAGGACCTGGGGTTGGACGGCATGCGGGCGCGTCTCCGAAGCCCGGCCGGCTCCGCGGCGTTGCGCACGCGGCTGCTCGGCCGCGGCAATCTCGCCAACGTCCTCGCGGCGATCGCGGTCGCGACGACCCTCGAGGTGCCGCTGGCCGCGGCGGTCGAGCGGGCGGCGACGGTGGAGGCTCCGCCGCATCGCGGGCGGATACACCGGCTGGCCGGCGGCGTGGTGGTGATCGACGACTCCTACAACTCCAGTCCGCTCGCCGTGGAGACGGCGCTGGCGGCCCTGCCGCGCGGGCCGCGCGCCGGACGCCGGGTGGCGGTGCTCGGCGAGATGCTCGAGCTGGGCGCCCGCTCGGTCGATCTGCACCGGGCGGCCGGCCGGGCCGCGGCCGGGTTGGGGCTCCTGCTGACGGTCGGCGGGGACCCCGCGCGGGCCCTCGGGCGGGCCGCGGTCGATGCCGGCGCCGCCGCCGCGAACGTGCTCCACTGCGACAGCAGCGAGGAGGCGGCGGCGCGCGCGGCGGCGTTGATCCGCGACGACGACGTCGTGCTCGTCAAGGGGTCGAGGGGCGTGCGGACCGATCTGATCGTGACGCGGCTCTGCGCGGAGCGGGCGGCCGGAACGGAGGGGACGTAATGCTGTATCACCTCCTGTATCCGCCGCTGAACGTCGTCCAGTACATCACCGTCCGTACTGCCGCGGCCGGCACCACCGCGTTCGTGATCAGCCTCGTCGTGGGGCCGTGGCTGATCCGCACCCTCCGCGAGTTCCAGATCGGACAGATCGTGCGGGACGACCTGACCGGGCACCGGTCCAAGGCGGGCACCCCGACGATGGGCGGGCTGCTCATCCTGACCGCGGCGACGGTCCCGACGCTGGCGTGGGGCGACCTCACCAACCCCTACGTGTGGATCGCCACGCTCTCCATGATCGCGTTCGGGCTCGTCGGCTTCCTGGACGACTACCTGAAGATCGTCCGCCGCACTCACAACGGGCTCCGCCCGCGCTACAAGCTCATCGGCCAGGGCGTCGTGGCCCTGGCCGTCGGTCTCGCCCTGCTGTGGATGAGCGGCCGCGAGCTCTACGACACCGAGCTCATCCTGCCGTTCTTCAAGCAGCTCACCCCCGACCTCGGGTGGCTGTACGTCCCGTTCGCGATGCTGGTGATGGTGTTCTTCTCGAACGCCGTCAACCTGACCGACGGGCTCGACGGTCTGGCCATCAGCCTCTTCATCGTCGCGGCGGCGGCGATGACCGCGCTCGCCTACGTAACCGGCCACGCGACCTTCGCCGAGTACCTGCTGCTGACCCACGTGGCGCCGGCGGCCGAGCTCACGGTGTTCTGCGGAGCCCTGGTCGGAGCCGGCCTCGGCTTCCTCTGGTACAACTCGCACCCCGCCGAGCTCTTCATGGGCGACGTCGGGTCCCTCGCGCTGGGCGGCGCCCTGGGGACCGTGGCCATCCTCATCAAGCAGGAGCTGCTGCTGCCGATCGTGGGCGCGGTGTTCGTCATCGAGGCCGCCTCCGTCGTGATTCAGGTCGGGTCGTTCAAGCTCACCGGCCAGCGGGTGTTCCGGATGGCCCCGCTCCACCATCACTGCGAGCTGATCGGGTGGAGCGAGCCGAAGGTGATCAGCCGGTTCCTGATCGCCGCCGTGGTCTTCGCCTGTTTCAGCCTCGCCACCTTGAAGCTGCGATGAGTGCATTCTCCGTGCGCGGGTCGACGGTCGTGGTGGTGGGGGCGGCGCGCAGCGGCGTGGCGGCGGCGCAGCTCCTCGCGGCCCGCGGCGCGCGCGTGGTCCTGACCGAGCGGCGTCCCGAGGTCGCCGAGCCGGTCCGGCGCCTTCAGGACGCCGGCATCGAGCTCGAGCTCGGCGGACACCGGGCCGACACGCTGGCGCGGGCGGATCTCGTGGTGCTGAGCCCCGGCGTGCCTCCCGGGCTGGCGGTGTTCGACGAGGTCCGGCGGCGGGGCGTTCCCCTCATCGGCGAGCTCGAGCTGGCCTGCCGCTGGTTGCGGGGGCGCGTCGTGGCGGTGACCGGGACCAAGGGCAAGTCGACGACGGTGGTGCTGGTGGGGCGGATGCTCGAGGCCGGCGGCTGGGACGTGTCGGTGGGGGGGAACGTGGGTACCGCGCTCAGCACGCAGGTGGACGAGTCCACCCCCGGGATGATCCACGTGGTCGAAGCGTCGAGTTTTCAGCTCGAGCTGACCCGGAGGTTCCGGCCCTCGGTCGCGGTGCTGCTCAACCTGCACCGGGACCATCTCGACCGGCACGGCGGATACCCCGCCTACGCGGCGGCCAAGGCCCGCATCTTCGCCAACCAGACGCCGGCCGACACGCTGGTCGTCAACGCCGATGACCCCGAGGTCCTGCGTCTGGCGCGCGGGAGCCGCGCCCGGCGGGTCGCCTACGCCCTGACCGAGCCGATCGACGCCGGCGTCGCGGTGGCGGGCGACACCATCGTGCGTCGAACCGCGGCCGGCGACGATCCCCTGGTGCCGCTCTCGGCGGTCCATTTGATGGGCCGGCATCTGCTGAGCGACGTCCTTGCCGCGAGCGCGGTGGCGAGCCTCGTCGGCGTGTCCGCGGGCGACATGACCCGGGCCGTGGATCGGTTCACCGGGCTCGACCATGCCCTGGAGCCGGCCGGCGAGGTGGCCGGGGTGCGGTTCGTCGACGATTCCAAGGCGACGAACGTGGCGGCGGCGCGATGCGCCATCGAGAGCTGCGGCGATCGCCTCGTGGTCATCATGGGCGGGCGTTTCAAGGGGGGCGATCTCGGGTCGCTCGTCCCGTTGCTCGAGCGCCGCGCCGATGCGGTCGTCGCCATCGGCGAGATCCGCCGGCGAATCCGGGAGACGTTCGAGCCGGCGGTGCGGGTCGTCGAGGTCGGGTCGCTCGATGACGCCGTCCGCGCCGCCTATGGACTCGCGGTCCCCGGGGGCACGGTGCTGCTGGCGCCGGCGTGCGCCAGTCTCGACATGTTCCGGGACTACGCGGAACGCGGCCGGGTGTTCGTGCAGGCGGTGGCCCGCCTGCGGGAGGAGGTCGGAACGAAGCGTGAGCAGTGAGCAGTCATCAGTCGTGTCGCGGCGGGGGAGAGTCGACCGCTGGGAACGCAGGCTGCCTCGGTCTGCGAGGTCGGTGTCTTCTCCTCGCGCGCGGCTGATGACTGCTGACCGCTCACGCTTCTGGATGTCGGGTCGAAGCGGCCCGGACTTTAGGGCTGCGTCGGGAATCCGCCATCGCGGACTACGACTATGGCGCGAAAGCTGAAATCAGACAAGGTGCTGTTTCTCGCCACCCTGCTGCTGGTGTGCGCCAGCGCGGTGATGGTCTACAGCGCTTCGGCGGTCCTCGCCATGGGCCGTTTCCAGCAGCCGCCGTACTTCTTTCTGCTCAAGCAGATGCTCTGGGCCATCCTCGGTATCGGGTTGCTCGGCATCGCCATGCGGGTCGACTACCGCCTGTTGCGGCGGCCGCTCGTGATCCGGAGCGCGCTGGCGGTCTCGGTCGTGGCCCTCGTAGCCGTTTTCTTCGGACCCGCGATCAACGGGACGCGCCGGTGGTTCTCGATCGGGGGCGTCGGCATCCAGCCCTCGGAGCTCGCCAAGGTCGCGGTCATCCTGTTTGCCGCCGCCGCCCTCGAGCGGCGCATGGAGTCGATGGACCGGGGGGTCTTCCGGGCGTTGGGCCCGGTGGTCCTCGTCACCGGTCTCGTCTGCGGCCTCATCGTGCTCGAGCCCGACTTCGGGACCGCGTTCACCCTGTTCGCGATCGTCGGCGTGATGGTGTTCGCGGCCGGCCTGCCCTACCGCCATCTGGCGGGCGCGACGCTGGTCCTCGTTCCGGCGTTGGCCGCGGTCATGATCAGCGAGCCGTACCGGGTCCAGCGGCTGCTCACGTTCCTCGATCCCTGGGCTGATCAGTACGGCCACGGATACCAGATCATCCAATCGCAGATCGCCGTGGGCACGGGGGGGGTGCTGGGGCAGGGGCTGATGGCCGGCGTGCAGAAGCTCTTCTACCTGCCGCATCCGCACACCGACTTCATCTACGCCGTGATCGCCGAGGAAACCGGACTCGTCGGGGCGTTGGTCGTGCTGCTGTGCTTCGGGGTCATCCTGTGGCGCGGACTGGAGATCGCGACGGCCGCGCCGGACCCGTTCGGGGCGTTCCTGGCGCTCGGGATCACGATGATGGTGTCGTTTCAGGCCTTCTTCAACATCAGCGTCGTGCTGGGGCTGTTGCCGACCAAGGGTATTCCGTTGCCGTTCGTCAGCGCGGGCGGTTCGTCCATGCTCATCAACCTGCTGGCGATGGGCATTCTGCTGAACGTCTCGCAACACACGTCGCAGCGGCGGGCGCCGGTGGTGCGGCCCGGATGACGCGGCGCGGCGACGGCAGGACGGCGGGCGGGTGCATGCCCGCCGGCGAGGTGGTGAGATGCGCGGGAGACGCTTGGGGCGATGTCCGGACCGCACGTGCTGATGAGCGGGGGCGGCACCGGCGGGCATCTCTATCCCGGCATTGCGGTGGCCCGGGAGATCCGGCGACGGCACCCGGCGGCGCGGGTCGTCTTCGCGGGCACCGGCCGCGGCGCCGAGGTTCGGACCGTGAACGACCAGGGATTCGAGCACGTGGTGATTCGCAGCGCCGGGTTGAAGGGCACGTCCTGGCCGGCGCGGATCCGCGGGTTGTCCCTGCTGCCGCTGAGCGCCTGGGACGCGTGGCGGGCGATCGATCGGGCCGCTCCCGACCTCGTCATCGGACTTGGCGGCTACTCGGCCGGGGCGGTCGTCCTGCTGGCGGCGTTGCGGCGGATTCCCACGATGGTGCTCGAACAGAACGTGACGCCCGGAATCACCAACCGGCTGTTGGCGCCGGTGGTCCGCGCCGCGGCCGTGTCGCACGACGTGACCCTGCCGCGGTTTCGCGGCAAGGGGTTCGTGGCCGGGAATCCGGTCCGGACGGAGTTCTTCGAGCCGGCTCCGTCGATGCCGTCGCCGCGGCCCGTGCATCTGCTCGTGCTCGGGGGATCGCAGGGCGCCCACGCCATCAATGTGGCGATGATGGCGGCGGCGCCGGCCCTGGCCGCGGCCGACGTCCCCCTCACAGTCACGCATCAGACCGGCCGGCGCGATCAGGACGCGGTGCAGGAGGCGTACATACGGGCGGGGGTGTCGGCGCGGGTGGCGCCGTTCTTCGAGGAGATGGCCGACATCATGCGCCGGGCGGACCTCGTCGTCAGTCGCGCCGGCGCGACCACCCTCGCCGAGCTGGCGGCGGCGGGGCGTCCGGCCGTGCTCGTGCCGCTGCCCGGCGCCGCCGACGGCCACCAGCAGGCGAACGCCGAGGTGCTGGCGGAGCGGGGGGCGGCCGAGATGTTGCTGGAAGCGGGCCTGAGCGGAAGGCGGCTGGCGGCGCGGGTGCTCGCGCTCGCCACGGATGACGAACGGCGCCGGCGGATGGCGGCGGCGGCGAGAACTTTGGCGAGGCCGCGTGCGGTGTCCATCATCGTCGACCGGGCCGAGGGCCTTATCGGAGAGGCGAGCGACGCGTGACCGGGTGGAGAACGTGAGCGGGTGGAGAAACAGCTTCCCGGGGAGAACCGGCGGGCGCAGTTGGCGGTCAGCCATGGTCTGCCTCCGGATACCCGCCGCGTGCACTTCGTCGGCGTGGGCGGTGTCGGCATGAGCGGTGTGGCTGAAATGATGTGCGGTCTCGGCTACGAGGTCAGCGGCTCGGACCTGACGGCCTCGGCGGCCACCGAGCGGTTGCGGGCGCGCGGGGTCGCCGTGGAAACCGGCCATGACGCCGGCCGGGTCGCCGGCGCGGACGTCGTGGTCGTCTCGGCCGCGGTGCCCGACGACAATGCCGAGATCGTCGAGGCCCGGCGGCGTCACCTGCCGGTGGTGCGGCGCGGCGTCATGCTGGCCGGGCTTGCGGCTCCGCGATCCGCCATCGCGGTGACCGGGACGCACGGCAAGAGCACCACCTCGTCGATGGTGGCGGTGATGCTCGCCGAGTGCGGACTGGATCCGGCGGTGGCGGTGGGGGCTCGGGTCGAGGCCTTCGACAGCAACGCGAGAATCGGGAACGGACCCCACTTCGTGGTCGAGGCGGATGAGAGCGAGCCGTCGCTGCTGGCGCTGCGGCCCCGGATCGCGGTCCTGACGAATCTCGAGGCGGAGCATCTCGACTACTACGGTACCTTCGACCGGCTGCAGGACACCCTCGCGCGTTTCGCCAACCAGACCGACCAATCGGGCTCGGTGGTGATCTGTGCGGACGACCCCGGCGTGGCCGCCCTGCGGGATCGCATCGAGCGGCGAGTCGTGACCTACGCGCTCGAGGATGCGACCGCCGACGTGGTCGGTCACGCACCGGTGTGCGGCCCCCGCGGGTCACGCTGCCAGGTGCGGTACACGCGGCGGGGGCGGCGCGAGACGGCGCCGTTCGAGGTCCCGGTGCCGGGACCGCACAACCTGCTGAACGGGCTCGCCGCCTTCGCCGTCGGGTTGGAGGTCGGCCTCGAGCCGGATGCGATCGGGGCGGCGCTCCGGCGGTTCACCGGTGTCAGTCGGCGGTTCGAGGATCGCGGCACGGCGGCCGGCGTGCGGATCGTCGACGACTACGGTCACCACCCGACCGAGATCGCCGCGGTGCTGGCGACGGCCCGCCAGCAGCCCCACGACCGGCTGGTGGTGGTCTTCGAGCCCCATCGCTATTCGCGGACGGCCCGGTTCATCGACCGGTTCGCCCAGGTGCTGGCGACCGCCGACGTCGTGGTTCTCGTCGACATCTTCGCCGCGGGGGAGCGTCCGCTCCCGGGCATCACGACCGAGCGGCTCGTCCGTGCGGTGCGCCGCGAGACCGACCGGCCCGTGCACTACGTGCGCACCCTCGACGAGGTCGCGCCCCTGGTGGCGGATCTGTCGCGGCCCGGCGATCTGGTGCTCACGCTGGGGGCAGGGCCGATCGGCGGGGTCGGCGCCGGTCTGCTCGAGGCCATCGAGGCGGCGGCCGGCGGGGCCGGGGAGGGATGACGGTCGTGCCTGGAGACGCCCTGTCCGTCCGATCCGCTCCGAACGACACCGCTCCTGGGGCCTCGCGCTTCAGTCGGCTCGCCGCCGGCGTCAGGCGGCAGCGGGTGCGAATCGTGCGCGGCCTGGGTCTGGCCGGCGGCCTGTGCTTCGGGGGATGGATGGCGGCGACGGCGTTGCCCGCCGCGTCGTTTCTGGCCGTCGACAGCATCGTCGTGCGCGGCAACGAGCAGTTGTCGGACGGGGAGGTGCTTGCGCTGATGTCGGGTCTGCGAGGCGCCGGCATCCTGTCGGTCGATCTGGCGGAGCACCAGCGGCGCCTCGCCGCGTCGCCGTGGCTGGCCGGGGTCACCCTGCGCCGCCGATTGCCGTCGACGGTCGAGGTCCTCGTGCGCGAGCGCCGCCCTGTCGCCGTCGCCCGGTTCGGCGGCCGGCTGTATCTGGTGGATGCGTCCGGCGTGGTCGTCGACGTCTACGGCCCGCGCTTCGCGCAGTTCGACTTCCCCATCGTCGATGGCCTGGAGGGCGACGGGGAGGGAGATGCGGAGATCGTCGACCCGCGGCGCATGGCGCTGGCCGCCCGGCTGCTGGCGCAGCTGGCGAGTCGGCCCGACGTCCTGAATGCCGTTTCCCAGATCGACGTCGCCGATCCCCACGACGCCGTCGTGCTGCTCGACGACGACGTGGCGCTGCTGCATCTGGGCACGGACCGGTTTCTCCAACGGCTGCGGCTCTACGCCGAGCTGGCGCCGGTGCTGCGCGAGCAGGTCCGGGACATCGACGAGGTCGATCTGCGGTTCGACCCGCGCGTGTACGTCCGGTCGGCCGGTCGGCCGGTGTCGGCCCCGGGGCGGCGGGTCGCCGATTGGTCGGCGGCCGTTCCGGGTGGTGCCTTTGCGTCGCGTCGATGACGGGAGTTCCGATGGCAAGAAAGGAAAGTCATCTCGTCGGTCTCGACGTCGGCACGTCGAAGGTGGCGGCCATCGTGGCCGAACCCCTCGACGAGGGCCGTATCGACATCACCGGGGTCGGAGTCGTCGAGGCGCAGGGCATCAAGCGCGGGGTCGTCGCCAACGTGGAGGCCGCGGTCGAATCGATCAAGAAGGCGATCGAGGAAGCCGAGCTCACCGCCGGCGTCGAGATCGATTCGGTGGCGCTGGGTCTCTCCGGGGCGCACCTGAGGGCGTTCAACAGCCGCGGCGTGGTGGCGGTGGCGGATCGGCACGGCGAGATCACCCGTGGAGACGTCCGCCGTGCGATCGATGCCGCCAAGGCGGTGACGCTGCCGGCGGGACGCGAGATCGTGCACCTCCTGGCCCAGAACTTCATGGTCGACGGCCAGGAAGGGATCAGCGCGCCGGTCGGCATGACGGGGTCCCGCCTCGAGGTCAACGTGCACGTGGTCACCGGCAGCATCTCGTCGACCCAGAACATCATCGCCTGCGTGAACCGGGCGGGGGTGGTGGTCGCCGACATGTTCATCGAGCAACTGGCGGCGAGCGAATCGGTGCTGACCAGCGCCGAACGGGACCTGGGAGTGGCGCTCGTCGACATCGGCGGCGGCACGACCGACCTCGCCATCTTCGAGGGCGGCAGCCTGTGGCATACCGGCGTCGTCACCCTGGGAGGCGACCACTTCACGAATGACATCGCGGTCGAGCTGCGCATGCCGATTCACGACGCCGAGAAGATCAAGCGCCAGAAGGGGTGCGCTCTCGACTCGATGGTCGACGAGCAGGAGCGCATCGAGGTGGCGAGCGTCGGGGGGCGGCCGCCGCGGGAGATGTCCCGGCGGGTGCTGTCCCGAATTCTGCAGCCGCGGGCGGAGCAACTGTTCCACAAGCTGTGGGACGAGATACTTTGCGCCGGCTACGAGGATTCCCTGCATTCCGGCATCGTGCTGTGTGGCGGCGGGGCCCTGCTGGAGGGGATGCCGGAGATCGCCGAGGAGATCTTCGAGCTGCCGATCCGCTGCGGATGCCCGGTCAACGTCGGGGGGCTCACCGATCACGTCAACAGCCCCGCGTTCGCAACCGCGGTCGGACTGGTGCAGCACGCGCACCGCCGCCTGATGCTGGAGCAGGTGGGTGCGAGTTGGTGGAACGGCGATCGGAGCCTCACCGGTCGCCTGCGGGGGTTGTTCCGGTTCCTGGGGCGGGCCCGAGGCCGCAGTTGGGCATGACCCGGTCGTTCGGACGACGGCGGCTTCCGGAATCCGCCGTTCCGGCAGTCGGTGCGATGGGCGAGGTGCCGGACCGGCGGCACGTTGGCGGAAGGACAAGGGGGGGTAGATGGAATCTGGGCTGAAAGATGCACGCGGTGACGAGATCGCGCGCCAGGAACCGGCATCCGACAAACAAGGCCCGCGCCTGACGATCCACGACCCGGTCGAAGCGTTGGGAGCACGCATCAAGGTCATCGGGGTCGGAGGCGGGGGAAGCAACGCGGTCAATCGCATGGTGCGCTCCGGTGTCTCCTCGGTCGAGTTCATCGTCGCCAACACCGATGCTCAGGCGTTGAGCCACAGCGAGGCGCCGCTGTGCATCCAGATCGGCGCCAAGCTGACGAAGGGGCTCGGCGCGGGGGCGGCGCCGGCCGTCGGCCGGCAGGCGGCCCTCGAGGACACCGATCAGATCATCTCGGCCCTCGACGGGGCGGACATGGTCTTCGTGACGACGGGTCTCGGCGGCGGAACCGGCACCGGGGCGGCGCCGGTCATCGCCAACCTCGCGAGCGAGCTGGGGGCGCTGACGGTGGCCGTCGTCACCAAGCCGTTCAAGTTCGAGGGGCGCCGGCGCCAGCTCCAGGCGGAGCGCGGCCTCGCGGAGCTGCGCGAATGCGTGGACACGATGATCACGATTCCGAACGAGCGGCTGCTGATGACCACCGATCGTTCGACGACGCTGCCCGAGGCGTTCGCCACCGCGGACGAAGTGCTGCGCCAGGCCATTCAGGGCATCTCGGACCTCATTCTGAGGCCCGGCCTCATCAACCTCGACTTCGCGGACGTCAAGGCGATCATGTCCGGTGCGGGGCTGGCGGTCATGGGAACCGGCATCGGTCACGGCGAGACCAAGTCGCTCGATGCGGCGAACGAGGCCATCTCCAGTCCCCTGCTGGAGGACGCGACCGTCGAGGGGTCCCGCGGGGTCATCATCAACATCACCGGCGGCAACGACCTCTCGCTGGCCGAGGTCCACGAAGCGACCTCCGTCATCCAGGAGTCGGCGCACGAGGACGCCAACATCATCTTCGGGGTGGTCATCGATCACGACATGGAGGACCAGGTCAAGCTGACGGTGATCGCGACCGGCATCGATTCGAAGGACGCCACGCCGAAGCTGGACCGGAGGGCCGCCGACACGCCGGTCGATCTCCAGCAGTACGCGGACTGGAAGGACGATACGAGCGTCGAGCCGACCCCGGAGGCGCCGTTGCGGCGCCGGCCGGTGATCACGCTGCCGATGCCGCAACGGATGGAAGCCGGCCGGAACGGCGACCCGCGGGAGCCGCAGGCCGATTCCGACCTCGACGTACCCGTCTTTCTGCGCCGGCGCGCGGAGTAGCGGCAAGCCGGGCCGTCGGGCTGCGGTGGGTCATTGCGCCGAACCGTCCTCCGGCGGCTCCTCCGCGGGTCGCTCGGGGACCCGGTTCGGGTCGTGATACAGCACGCGCAGGCAGCTCTCGCATCGAATCAGATCGGTGTTGAGCAGGATCTCGTTGAAGACCTGCGGGCGCAGTCGCACGTTGCACACCGTGCAGTGCCCGTCCCTGGCTTCCACCACCGCCAGCCCCTGCCGCTGGCCGGCTATGGATTCGAAGAGCCGAAGGCTCGCCGGGCTGATGCCCTCGGCGAGTCTGGCCCGTTCGTCCGAGGCGCCCGTCAGCTCGCGTTCCATCCTGACGCGTAGGGTTTCGAGCTCGGCGCGTTCACGCTCGACGGCCGCGGCTTCCTCGCGGTCCGCGCTTTCGGCCGCGTCGACGGCGGCGTCGAGCTCGTCGATCTGCAGCATCTGCTCGAGAATGGTGTCTTCGAGCCGGGCCACCTCCTCCTCGGCGGTCCCGATTTCGTGCTGCATGGCCGTGTATTCCTTGTTGGTCTTGACGGCCATGAGCTGGTCCTTGAACCGGGACAGCCGGCTCTGAACCTCGCCGAGGCGCTTCTCGACTTCCCGCCGGCTCTTCTGCGCCTCATCCCGTTCGCGCCGGGCGTCGTCCAACCGGGCCCGGGTCGCGTGCAGCCGGTCGTCGAGCGCGGTCATGCGTTCGGGGATGGCGGCGACCGTGCGCCGCGTTTCGAGGGTTGCGGTGTCGAGTCGTTGCAGGCGTATCAACCGATCGAGATCGGGCAGCATCGGGTGTCGCGTCTCCACGGATGGTGTCGTCGGAACCGGGATCCGGGCAAAAAAAACCCCGCCGTGAAGGCGGGGCAGGCACACCACGCGGCGCTCGTCGAGCGTGTTGGCGAGACGCGCATAGTTCCGGCGCTCATGGTCGACTCGTTCAGGTGGTGGGCCCACCAGGATTCGAACCTGGGACAGACCGGTTATGAGCCGGCGGCTCTACCGCTGAGCTATGGGCCCGATCAGGACGGCGCATCCGCCGCCGGCCTCCTACGTGCCCTCGAGAAACGCGCGCAACCGCCGGCTGCGTGACGGATGCCGCAGCTTGCGCAGCGCCTTGGCCTCGATCTGCCGTATGCGCTCCCGGGTCACGGCGAAGTTCTGGCCAACCTCTTCCAGGGTGTGCTCGCTGCCGTCGCCCACGCCGAAACGCATCTTGACGACCCGTTCCTCGCGCGGCGTCAGGGTGCGCAGCACGTTCTCCGTCTGCTCCTTGAGGTTGAGGTTGATCACCGCATCGGCGGGAGAGACCTCCTGGCGGTCTTCGATGAAATCGCCCAGGTGGCTGTCCTCTTCTTCTCCGATCGGCGTCTCGAGTGAAATCGGCTCCTGGGCGATCTTGAGCACCTTGCGGACCTTGCCCACCGGGATGTCCATCCGTTCGGCGATCTCCTCTGACGTCGGCTCCCGTCCGAGCTCCTGCACCAGTGCCCGCGAGGTGCGAATCAACTTGTTGATCGTCTCGATCATGTGCACCGGGATCCGGATCGTGCGGGCCTGATCGGCGATGGCCCGCGTGATCGCCTGGCGGATCCACCACGTCGCGTAGGTCGAGAACTTGTAGCCGCGGCGGTACTCGAACTTGTCGACCGCCTTCATCAGGCCGATGTTGCCTTCCTGAATGAGGTCGAGGAACTGGAGACCGCGGTTCGTGTACTTCTTGGCGATGGAGACCACCAGCCGCAGATTGGCCTCGACGAGCTCCTTCTTGGCCATCTCGGCGAGCATTTCCCCCCGGAAGATGGCGCGGTGTATCTGCTCGATTTCCGGCACCGGCTGCCGGAGCTCTTCCGCCCGGGTGCGCAGCCGGGCCCGGAGCTCGCGGTGCCGGCGCGTGAGCCGCTTCCGGTCCTCGTCCCGCCGGGGCGTCGTGGACTTCAGTTGCCGCTCGAGATGATCGATCTCGGCCTGGATCTCCCGTATCCCATCCACCGCCTCCTTGGCGCCGTCCACGAGCCGTCGCTTGACGCCTTCCGTGAAATCGACGCCGCGAATCAGCCGGGACAGCGCGACCCGGGCCCGCAGCACGTTCCGATAGCGTCCCCGGTACTTCTTCTTCTCGCGCCGGGAGATCTCCCCGAGCAGCGTTTCCCGGTGCCCGACCTCTTCCCGAGCCTGCCGTATGTGCTCGATCTGGGCCAGCACGCCGTGGGCGAGGCGGTTTATCTTCTCTTCGGTGACCTCGTCGTCCTGGAAAACGACGAGCTCGCGAATGGTGCGCTCGCCGCTCTTCATCCGGTCGCCCATCTCGACGACCTCCCGGACGATGAGCGGCATCCGCGAGGCCGCCTTCATGATCGACAGCTTGCCGCGCTCGATGCGCTTGGCGATCGCCACTTCCCCTTCCCGGGTCAGCAGGGGCACCGTGCCCATCTCGCGCAGGTACATCCGGACCGGGTCGTTGGTCTTGTCGATCGCGCTCGGCGCCAGGTCCAGCTCCATGTCCGAGCCTTCGCTGCGGCGGTCGAGCCGCTTGTCATCCCGGTACTTCTGCTCCGAGTCCACGACCTCGATGCCGGCGTTGCCGAACGTCGTGAACAGCTCGTCGAGCTCGTCGGATGTGGTGATGTCGAGCGGGAGCAGCTCGTTGACCTCGTCGTAGAGCAGGTACCCCTTCTCCTTGCCGATCTGGATGAGCTGCCTGACTTCGTCGTACTTCTCTTCGAGCGACAAGAGCATTCCTCCTCGAAAGGACCTTCAGGATCTCAGAGACTCCAGCTTCGTCGACAGGTCCTGCTTCTTCTGCAGGAGTAGATCGAGCTCGGCGAGGGCCGACGGGGTGCCGATCTGCTGGCAGCGAGCGATCTCGTCCTGGACTGCGGCCCGCTGGCGCCGGTACCCCAGAAGCTTGATCTCGTACCCGCAGTCGACGGCCGCCGCGGGCGGGCGATCTCTGGCTCCGACCCGCGCCATCCAGTCTGCCTCTTCGGTAGTCAGACGCTCCCTGAGCGTGTCGAAGACGGCATCGCCGGGCCAGCCGGCCAGCGATCGAGCGGCGGCGAGAATCGGCTCCGTCGCCAGGCCCGCGATATCGTCGTCGTCCAGCGCTGCGATGATCTCCATCGCCGCCGCCGTATCCCGCACCAGGGCCCAGATCAGGCCCTTTTCGAACGGCTTCGGCTTCCGCCCGAGCGATATGCGGCGTTCGTCGACCGTCGTCCGCCGGGTCACCGCCGCCTTGCGGATCTCCCGGCGCGCGACGTCCTCGAGAATGCCCGCCCGATGCGCCAGACTGTCGGCGAACTGATCGCGTTCCGCCGCCTCCGGGATGCGCGCCGCCACCTCCAGCATCCGCGTCACGAACTCGCGCCGGTGGTCGCCGCGGGTCAGGTCCCGCCGCGACGCCTCGCGATCCAGCACGTACTTCAGATACGGCCGGGACGCGCGGAGCGTTTCTCTGTACCGATCGACCCCGTGGTTCCGGATGCAGGTGTCGGGGTCCTCGCCGTCCGGGAGCACTGCCACGTTGACCTGCAGCCCCTGGGCGAGCAGCAGCTCGCCGGAGCGGGCCGCGGCCCCGTCGCCGGCCGGATCGGGGTCGAAGCTCACGATCACCCTCGACGTGAAGCGCCGGAGCAACCGAACCTGCTGTTCTCCCAGGGCGGTGCCGCAGCAGGCCACCACCGGGGCGACACCCGCCTGCACCGCCTGCGCGAGATCGAAGTACCCCTCCACCAGGATCGCATACCCGGCCTCGCGAATGGCGCGCTTCGACAGATGGATCCCATACAGTGTACGCGCTTTCGAGTAGATCGCGGTCTCCGGCGAGTTCAGGTACTTCGCCGGCTGGTCCGGATGCAGGGCCCGCGCGCCGAAGCCGATGATCGTCCCGCTGTCCCGGGCGATCGGAATGACCAGCCGGTTCCGGAACCGGTCGACGAGCGGTCCTCCCTCCCGGGCGATCGCCAGGCCGCTCCGCACGAGGAGGTCGTCCGACCAGCCGCGCGCGCGCAGGTGCGCGTTCAGGCGGTCGCGGGCCGGCGGCGCAAAACCCAGCCCGAGCCGCGCGGCGGTGTCCGGGGTGATGTCACGGGCGGCGAGATGGTCCCGGGCCGTCCGGCCCGCCGCCTCGGCCAGACACGCCGTGAAGAACTCCGCCGCCGCCTCGTGGATGCCGAGGAGCGCCTCGCGTTCCGCCTCCGCCGCGGCGTCCCGATCCGTGGTGGGCTCGGGAACCTGGACGCCGATGCGTTGCGCGAGGTGGCGCACCGCGTCCGGGAAACCGAGCTTCTCCTGGAGCTCGATGAACTTCACGACGTCTCCGCCCACGCCGCATCCGAAGCAGTGGAAGAAGCCCTTGTCCTGATGGACATGGAACGAGGGGGTCTTCTCGGCGTGAAACGGACAGAGGCCCCGGTGGCTGGCGCCTGCCTTCCGGAGCGGGACGTAGTCCTGCACGATCTGCACGATGTCCGCTTGCGACTTCAGATCGTCGATGAACGATTGGGGAAACAGGCCCATGTCCGCAGATCAGTCCTTCAGCTCGGCAATCGTGACCGCGCCGCCCCCGTCCTCGGGCGCCGCCGCCGATACCCGCCGGACGCCCGGATGGGTATCGAGAAGCCGGGTGATCGAGCGCCGCAACTGGCCGGTGCCGTGTCCGTGCACGAAGCGCACGGTACGGGTCTCGCTCATCAGGGCATGGTCGAGGTGCTTCTCCACCCGCGACAGGGCTTCATCGACCCGGCACCCGATGACGTTCAGCTCCTCGAGCGCCCCGACCGGCTCCTCGACGTGAATGGCGACCTGGCTGCGAGGCCGGCGCGGCGCGGTTCGGCGCCCGCTCGCGGCCCGCAGCGCAGTGAGCGGCACCCGCAACCGCTTGCCGTTCACCTCCACGTCGGCGTCCTGACCGTGGATCGACTGCACCGCTCCGTCGACCCCGAGGGTCGCCACCGTCACCCAGGCCCCCACCTCGACGTCGAGCGGCGGCGCCGCCGGGGAGGGCGCGGGCGCCGGGGCGGGAACCTCGAGCCGTCGGACGACGCTGTCGAGCGCCGTCTGCGCCTCGGCCCTCAGGGCCCCGCTGTCCCCCGTCGACAGCGCCCGTTCCCGGTTGTCGATCCGGCCGGCGGCCTCCCGCTCGAGGGAGGCGATGCGTTCGCGCAGGCCGCCGACGATCCCGTCGACCTCGTCCCGGGCGGTTCGGAGCCGCTCGCCGAGCGACTGTTCGAACCGCTTCCGCCCGGCCTGCTCCCGCTCTTCGAGCTCGCGCTCGCGCCGGGCGAGCCCGGCGGTCTGCGTGGTCAGCGACCGCTCGCGTTCCCCGAGCTCCTCGCGAAGCTGGTCGAGCCGCCGGCGGTCCGTGTCGATCCGGGCCAGATGCTCCGCGAGCTGGGCCTCGCGGGCGCTGCGCCGATGCGCGGCGGCGGCGATGATCTCGGGGGCGAGGCCCAGCCGGCCGGCAATCTCCAACGCCAGGCTGCGGCCGGCCGAGCCGTAGATCAACCGGTAGGTCGGTGCGAACGTGTCCGGGTCGAAGCCGAACGCGGCGCAGGCGACCCCGCTCGTCGTGGCGCCGTAGGACTTGAGCACGTCGTCGTGGGTGGTCGCGATGACGTGCGCGCCTCGTTCGCGGAAGTGCTCGACCACCGCGCATCCCAGGGCCCCGCCCTCCGCCGGATCGGTGCCGGCGCCGACCTCGTCGAGCAGAATCAACCCCGGGAGGGCCAGCCGGCGATCCATCGCCACGATGTTGCTCAGATGTCCCGAGAACGTGCTCAGGTTGGCGGCGATCGACTGCTCGTCGCCGATGTCCGCGAAGACGGACCGGAAGACCGGGATCACCGAGCCGGCGGCGGCCGGGACGTGCAGTCCGGCCTGCGCCATGAGCGTGAGCAGCCCGGCCGTCTTCAGCGCGACGGTCTTCCCGCCGGTGTTCGGGCCGGTGACGATCAGGGCGCGGTCGGGCGGTCGCAGGACGATGTCGACGGGAACCGGTTCCGCCGGTCCGTCCGCCGGCGCGGGCGTCTCCAGCCGGCTCGTCACCGCCCGCATCAGCAGCGGATGCCGGGCCGCCCGCAGCTCGAACGTCTCGTCGGTCGCGAGCTGCGGCTCCACGCCGCCGATCGCGGCCGCGAACGCGGCGCGCGCCTGCACGACGTCGAGATCCGTCGCGACCGCCAGGGTCCGGCGCAGGTCGGCCGCGCGCCGCCGGAAGGCCGACGACAGCCCCAGCAGCACGCGGCGGACCTCGTCCTCCTCGTGCTGCTCCAGGGCGACGATCTCGTTGTTGACGTCGACGGTGCTGAGCGGCTCGAGGAACAGGCTGGCGCCGCTCGTCGAGCTCCCGTGCACGATGCCCGGGATGGCCGTGCGATGCTCCGATCGGACGACCAGCACGAACCGCCCGTTGCGCTCGGTGATCACCCGGTCCTGCAGGTACTTGGCGGTCTCCCGGTCCCGCAGGAACGATTCGAGATTCCCGCGCAGCCGGTTGCGCTGCTTGTGGAGGCGGCTGCGAATCGTCTTCAGCTCCGGGCTCGCATCGTCGTTGACGTCGCCGGCGGCGTCGATCTTCCGGTGAACGTCCTCGCACTCCCGCTTCCAGGCGGCGCAGCCGTTCACGATCGCCGCCAGCGCCGGATACGGCCCGCCCCCGGCATTGCGAACCGCCTGACACGACCGTTCGACCGACTGGAGAAAGCCGGCGAGCTTCAGCAGATCGATCGGGGCGAGGGGTTGCGCCTCGATGGCGAGCCGCGCCAGGATTCCCGCGAGGTCGCTGGGCGCTTCGAGGGGGATGCCCTCGTTGTTGGCGGCGAGAAACCGGACCCCTTCGGTAGTGTGGGCGAGCGCGGTCCGGACTGCGCGCCGGTCGGTGAGCGGCCGCAACTCCGCGAGCCGGCCGGCTCCCAGGGGTGTCAGGGCATGGCTGGCGACCACCTCGACCACGCGGTCGAACTCGAGGGTCCTCTGGGTTCCTGCGTGCATCGCTGCAACGGCGCCGGTTCTCAACGGACGCTGGCCCGGCTCGGGCTTCCGAGCGACCCTGGCCGCGATGCTCGGAAGGTCAGAAGCGGAAGTCTGAAAAAGAGAAAGAATATCACGGCGCCGACGGCGTGCTCAACCTGGCACCCCGTGGCGGAAGCCCCGGCGGCGGGCGCCGCTCTTCGGGGCAACGCGGCGTTTCACCACGGGCTGCTAGAGATGGTTGATCAGGCTGGCCAGGGCGGCGGCGCCGAAGCCGTTGTCGATGTTGACCACCGCGACCCCCGTCGCGCAACTGTTCAGCATCGAGAGCAACGCGGCGATGCCCCCGGCGCCGGCGCCGTAGCCCACGCTCGTGGGCACCGCGACGACCGGGGCCGCGACCAGCCCGCCGACCACGCTCGCGAGGGCGCCCTCCATGCCCGCGACCACCACGATGACCCGGGCCTCCTCCAGACGCGTCCGTTCCGACAGCAGCCGGTGCAGGCCGGCGACTCCGACGTCGTAGAGCCGCTCGACGCGGTTGCCCATGACCCCGGCGGTGACCACCGCTTCCTCGGCCACCCGCTGATCGGCGGTGCCGCCGGACACCACCAGAATCGTGCCGCGGCCGGTCGGCTCCGGGTGCGCGGTACGGCTGATGATGCCGGCGCCCGCGTGGAAGACCGCGTCGTTCACGCGTTCGCGGACCGCGTCGAACGCGGCGGCGTCGGTTCGCGTCACCAGCAGGGTCTGGTTCGCCTCGACGATCCGGGCCGCGATTTCCGCCACCTGGTCCGGGGTCTTGCCGGGGCCGAAGATGACCTCGGGGAAGCCCTGGCGGATGGCTCGGTGGTGATCGACGCGGGCGAACCCGAGGTCCTCGAACGGCGCGCGCCGCATCGACGCGGCCACTTCCGCCTGCGCGGCGTCCACGTCGAGCGCCCCCCTGCGCACCTGCTCCAGAAGAGAACGAAGCCGCTCGGGTTCCATGCCCACGATCATACAGACGCCAGCCGGGGGGCGGGCGGCCGGCGGCGTCGGTTGCGGTCTGCGGCCGGGACGACTATTCTTCGGGACCGATGATCAGGCAGCCGGCGGCGGGACTCGACGAGGTCGTCGCGGCCACGTCGCGGATCTGTTATCTCGACGGGCAGCGCGGCGTGCTGGCCTATTGCGGGCACGACATCCACGATCTGGCGCGGCACGCCACCTTCGAGGAGGTCTGCCACCTGCTCTGGCACCGGCGGCTGCCGACCCGGGCCGAGCTCGGCGACCTGCAGACCGATCTGGCGCGGCATCGCGCCCTCCCCGAACCGGTGATCCGCCTGCTGCGGTCGCTGCCGCCCGGAGACCTCATGGATGCGGTGCGCACCGGAGTGTCGGCGCTGGCGCATCACGATCCGGATGCCGGGGACGATTCGGCCGGGGCGTCGCGGCGCAAGGCGGTGCGGCTGACGGCCCAGACCGGCACGCTGGTGGCGACGCTGGGAAGGCTGGCCGCGGGGGGCGCGCCGATGACGCCGGATCCGGCGCTGGGGCACGCCGCCAACTTCCTGTATCTCCTGACCGGGGACCGTCCGGGCGCGCTCGCCGCGCGCGCGTTCGACGTGGGGTTGATCCTCCACGCCGACCACGAGCTGAACGCGTCGACGTTCGCGGCGCGGGTGGCCGCGGCGACCCTCACCGACCTGCACTCCACCATCGTGGCGGGGGTGGCGGCGCTGAAGGGACCCCTGCACGGCGGGGCGAACGCCGCCGTCATGCGGATGCTGCTGGCTATCGGCGACGATGCCGACGACCGGCGGGTCGACGACGCCATCCGCGGCATGCTTGCCGGCAAGCGGCGGGTGCCCGGTTTCGGCCATCGGGTCTATCGCACCGAGGATCCCCGCGCGACCCATCTGCGCCGGATGTCGCGGGACCTCGGCGAGCAGACGGGCCGGCCCGGCTGGTTCGCGATCTCCGAGCGCATCGAGAAGCTGATGAAGGAGGAGACGGGGATCGACGCGAACGTCGACTTCTATTCCGCGTCGACCTATCACGTGCTCGGGATCCCGATCGATCTGTTCACGCCCATCTTCGTGGCGAGCCGGGTGGCGGGCTGGACGGCGCACGTGCTGGAGCAGTACGCGAACAACCGCCTGATCCGGCCGCGGGCGGAGTATGTGGGGCCCGAGTATCCGCAGGCGTTCGTGCCGCTGGCCGATCGGCGTGCGCCGGCGCCAGCGCCGTAGAAGTTTCGCGCCAGCGAAACTTCCAACGCGACCGCCAGGTCGCGCGGACGCCGCGGAAACGACGCCGACTCCCGCTGGTGGCGCCGACTCCCTGAAGGGTTGGCGGGGCGGCAATCAAGTCGCAGGCGCAGATTTTCCGGGCCAGGAACTTGCGCCGCAGAAGTTTCGCGCCAGCGAAACTTCCAACGCGACCGCAGGTCGCGCCGCCGCTTTCCCCGCGACGGACTATAATGACAGTCCGTCCATGGACCAGCGCTACATCCGCAATTTCTCCATAATTGCACATATCGATCACGGCAAGTCGACGCTTGCAGACCGGTTCCTCGAGATCACCGGCGCCCTCCGCCCCCGGGAAATGGAGGCGCAGGTGCTCGACTCGATGGACCTGGAGCGGGAGCGGGGCATCACCATCAAGGCCCACTCCGTCCGGCTGAGCTATACGCCGGAGGGGGGGGTGCCGCACGTCCTCAACCTCATCGATACGCCGGGGCACGTCGATTTCTCCTACGAGGTGACGCGGGCGCTGACCGCCTGCGAGGGCGCGGTGCTGCTGGTCGACGCCTCGCAGGGGGTCGAGGCGCAGACGGTCGCGAACGCCTATCTGGCCGTCGACCAGAACCTCGATATCGTGCCCGTCGTGAACAAGATCGACCTGCCGGGGGCGCAACCCGACGAGACCATCCGGCAGATCGAGGAAATCGTCGGGCTCGACGCCGCCGACGCCCTCCTCGTCAGCGCCAAGGAGGGCTCGGGCGCCCGGGCCGTGCTCGATGCGGTGGTGGCTCGCGTGCCGCCGCCGGCCGGGGAACGGGACGGTCCCCTCAAGGCGTTGATCTTCGACTCCTGGTACGACTCGTACCGCGGGGTCGTCGTGCTGATCCGCGTGGTGGACGGGGTGATCCGGCCGAAGATGAAGGTCCGCCTGATGGCGCGGGGGCAGCACTACGAGGTCGAGCAGGTCGGGGTGTTCTCGCCCAAGCCGCTGGTCGTCCGCCAGCTCGAGGCGGGCGAGGTCGGCTTCGTCATCGCGGGCATCAAGACCGTCAGCGACGCGCAGATCGGCGACACCCTGACCGAGGCGGCCCGGCCCGCCCGAGAGCCCTGCGCCGGCTTCACGGAAGTGAAGCCGATGGTGTTCGCGGGGCTCTACCCGGTCGAGGGGCACCAGTACGGCGACCTGCGCGAGGCCCTCGAGAAGCTGCGGCTGAACGATGCCTCGTTCTTCTTCGAGCCGGAGACCTCGACCGCGCTGGGGTTCGGATTCCGGTGCGGGTTCCTCGGCCTGCTGCATCTCGAGATCGTTCAGGAACGGCTCGAACGCGAGTTCGACATGGATCTGGTCACCACCGCCCCGGGGGTGCTCTACCGGGTGACCACCAACGCCGGCGAGACGTTCGAGGTCGACAGCCCCGCGAAGCTGCCGGACCCCGGGGTCATCGCCGCTCTCGAAGAGCCGGTCATCACCGCGATGATCCTGACTCCGTCCGACTACGTCGGCGGGATCCTGCAGCTCTGCCAGGAGAAGCGCGGGGTGCAGAAGGGGCTGGAGTATCTGGCCTCGAACCGCGTCATGATCACCTACGAGCTGCCGTTCAACGAGGTCGTGCTCGACTTCTACGACAAGCTGAAGACGCTGTCGCGGGGCTACGCGTCCCTGGACTACCACGTCACCGGCTTCTGGACGTCGCCCCTCGTCAAGCTCGATCTTCAGGTGAACGGCGACCCCGTGGATGCCCTGTCGGTCATCGTGCACAAGGACACGGCGTACGCGCGCGGCCGGAGTCTCGCGGTCAAGTTGCGGAAGCTCATCCCGCGGCAGATGTTCGAGGTGGCGATACAGGCGACGGTGGGGGGGCGTATCATTGCCCGGGAATCCGTCAAGGCGCTCCGCAAGAACGTGCTGGCGAAGTGTTACGGCGGCGACATCAGCCGGAAGCGCAAGCTGCTCGAGAAGCAGAAAGAGGGCAAGCGCCGCATGAAGCGCGTAGGCCGGGTGGAGATTCCGCAAGAGGCGTTTCTCGCGGTGCTGACGGTGGATTCGGAGTAGACAGGCAGATGGCTGGAGAGACGTCGTTCAGGAAGTCGACGGCGCGGGAGTACTTCGAGTCGATCGTGATCGCCGTGATCCTGGCCCTGTTCGTGCGCACGTGGGTCGTCCAGGCCTTCAAGATCCCGACCGGGTCGATGGAGGAGAACCTGCTGATCGGCGATCACCTGCTGGTGAACAAGTTCGTCCACGCGCCGGCCGCGACCGGGCTGGAACGCGCGCTGTTGCCCCTGGGGGACGTCGAGCGCGGCGACGTGCTCGTCTTCAAGTTCCCCGAAGATCCCGAGCGCGACTTCATCAAGCGGGTCATCGGCCTCCCCGGCGAGACGATCGAGCTGCGGCAGGGGCGGGTGTTCATCGACGGGACCGCGATCGACGAGCCCTATCTCGACGCGATGCGGCCCGGCGGCCGGCTCCCGCCCGACTTCCGGGGCACCTACGGGCCGACCACGATTCCCGAGGGCCGTCTCTTCATGATGGGCGACAACCGCGGCGACTCCGAGGACAGCCGGTACTGGGGGCCGCTGCCGGCGGAGTACGTCAAGGGGCGGGCCTTCGTGCTGTACTGGTCGTACGAGTCGGAGAGCGACTTCTACGCCGAGGTCGGCGTCGGCGCGACCCTGCGCCGGCTGACGTCCGCCGCCACCCACTTCTTCACCCGCACCCGCTGGGACCGCCTGTTCATGGCGGTGCCCTGATGATGCGCCCCCTCGGGGGAACCCCGACGCCCGCCTCGATGCCTTCCTGACGCGACCGGGACCCAGAACCCCGAGCCCGGCCCTCTCGACGCCGCTTCGCGGGCGGCTTCGGCGTTTCGCGACCGCACGGTCAGGCCCCGGCGGGGCTCGGGCGCCGGCCGAAGAGAGCGGTGCCGACCCGGACCATGGTGGCTCCCTCCTCGATCGCGGCCTCGAAGTCGTGGCTCATCCCCATCGAGAGCTCGTCGAGTCGGACCGGTTCGGGGGCGCCGGCCTGCAGCTCGTCCCGGAGAGCTCGCAGCCGCGCGAACCAGGGCCGCGCCGTCTCCGGATCGTCCGACCAGGGCGGCAGGGTCATGAGTCCCCGCAGGCGGACGGCGCGGCAGTCCGCGGACGCCTCCACGATGCGGCGCGCCTCGTCCTCCGGCGCCCCGTGCCTGGTCGGCTCGCGGGCGAGGTCGACCTGAATCAGGAGCTGCGGCGACCGGCCCGCGTCCGCCGCGGCCTGATCGAGTCGGCGGAGGAGGGCCGCGCTGTCGACGGAGTGGATCCAGTCGAACGCGACGGCCCGGCGCGCCTTGTTCGACTGCAGATGCCCGATGAGGTGCCAGCGGACGGGGAGCGACGGCGTCGCGGCCTGCTTCTCCACGGCCTCCTGGACCCGGTTCTCCCCCAGATCGCGCAGCCCCGCCGCGACCGCGGCCTCGACGTGGGCGACCCCGAACGTCTTCGACACCGCGATGAGGCGGATCGCGTCGGGCGCGCGTCCGGCCGCCGCCGCCGCGCGTCGGAGCCGGTCGCGGACGGCGGCGAGATTGGCCGAGATCGTGGCTGCGAGCTCCAGGTCCGGGATTCCCATAAGAGGTGGTCTTTGAAGTCGGATTCATCCGCGAAACGCCCGGGCTGGCGCTGCCGGGTCGGGGGCGCGCCAGGAGCTTCGCGCCAGCGAAACTTAAAACGCGACCGCGAGGTCGCGCAGAAGCTTGCGCCGTAGAAGTTTCGCGCCAGCGAAACTTCAAACGCGACCGTAAGGTCGCGCGGTCGCGCTAGCGGCGGAGGGCGGCCGCCCTCCGCCGGGCCACGCCCGCGTGCTCGCCGTTGGGGGCGGCGCCGAGATACCGGGCGAACGATCGCCGCGCCCCCGCCGGATCGCCGTTCGCCTCGTAGGCGAGCCCCAGCCAGTAGTGGGCGTCGGCCAGCGTGGGGTCGGTCTCCGACGCTTCGCGGAACAGGCGCAGCGCGTCGCCCACGTTGCCCGAGTCCCAGACCGCGATGCCGCGGGTCAGGGTCTCCCGGGCCAGTGCGCGTCCCGCCGCGAGCCGTCGCACCGCGATGCGGTTCGCCTCGCCCCGCGCGGCGGCGGCGGCCTCGGGGCGGTTCTGGCGGTTGAAGATGTCCGCCAGCCCGTAGTGGGCCGGGGCATAGTCCGACCGGATGGCGATGGCCCGGCGGTAGGCGGCCTCGGCGTCGGCGTAGCGGTTCAGCCGGCTGTGCGACACCCCGATGTTGAAGTGGCAGTCGACGCAGGCGGGGGTGACCTGCAGCACGATCTCGAACTGCACGATGGCGTCGTCGTAGTTGCCGTCCCGGTTGGCCCGGACGCCGGCCGCGAACGCGGCGGCCGCGGTCTCGTCGTCCCGCAGCGCGCGCAGCCAGGGGGCCGCGGTCCGCCCCGCCTCGAGGACGAAGCGCACGTCCACCGAGCTCGCGGGATGCACGAGCACGCGGAAGATCTGATCGCCGAGATCGGTCCTGCCGGCGCTGACGCTGTACTGCCCGGGAGCGAGGTCGACCTCGCTGAAGCAGCCGTTCATGTCGGTGACGGTCTCGGTGCCGGACTCCTGCGCCTCGAGGGACACCAGGGTCACGGTGGCCCCGGCCACGGGCCGGCCGTCGCCGGTGGTGACCCGGCCGTGTATCGACCCCGTCGACTGGGAGCCCGCGGCAGGACCCTGCGCTGCTCCGAAGGCCGCGGGCTCTTCGGCCGCGGCGGCCGGACCCGTCAGCCAGAGGGCGGTCCCGAAGAGGGCCGCGACGAGCCGGTGGCGACGGCCCCGCTGCGCGGTCTCGTCGCGGGCTTCCGGCCGCGAGTTTCTGGAAGCTGGCACCCTGCCCCGAGTTTACACCGTCCGCCGCGCCATGAACGATCTGACCTGCTCCAGGTCGTGCACGATGGGCGCGGGAGGCAGCGAGGCGAGAAAACGCCGTCCGTACCCCTTGCTCCGCAGCCGGGGGTCGAGAACCGACAGCACCCCGCGGTCCCGGCGGTGCCGGATCAGCCGGCCGAGCCCCTGCAGGAGGGTGAGAACCGCGAGCGGCACCTGGTACTCGTCGAACGGACTGCCCCCGAGCCGCGCGATCGACTCCATCCGCGCCGCCGTGATGGGGTCGCCCGGCGGCGCGAACGGCAGCTTGTCGATGATGACGCAACTGAGGCTGTCGCCGGCCACGTCCACCCCCTGCCAGAAGCTCGACGTGGCCAGCAGCACCGCGTTGGGGGTCGTTCGGAAGTTGCGCAGCAGCACCGGGCGCGGGGCGGTCCCCTGCACCAGCAGGGGGTAGGGGCTGGCGGGGGCAATCAGCCGATGCACCTCGCGCAGGTTGGCGTAGCTGGTGAAGAGCACGAAGGCGCGCCCCTCGGTGGCGTCGAGCAGGGCCCGAATCTCGAGGGCGGCGTCGCGGGTGAACGCCGGCGAGCGCGGCTCCGGCATCTGTCGGGGCAGATACAGCACCGTCTGCGCGGCATAGTCGAACTCGGACGCGAGCTGCAGCTCGACCGCTTCCCCGACCCCCAGGCGCGATCGCTGGTACTCGAAGGAGCCGTCGACGGCGAGGGTCGCCGACGTCAGAATCGTGCCCTGCAGGCGGTCGAGGAGCAGCTCCCGGATGATGGATGACACGTCGATGGGGGACGCCCGCAGGAACACGCCGCGGCGCCGGCGCTCCAGGAAGTACACCAGGCGGTCGTCGCCGGCGTCGAGCACGACGTCGACGTCGTCACCGAGCTCGCGCGCGCGGCGTCCCAGCGCGCGCAGGTCCTCGGTGGCGTTGGCGAACGACTGCACGGCCGTGTCCAGGGCCCGCAACGCGCTGGCGAGCTGCCGCCCGGGCTCCGCCACCGGCTCGAGGACGGCGGCGGTGAGGCGGGTCCGCTCGGCCCCCGCCAGGTGCATCTGGACCGCCGTGAAGAACCGCGCGCCCCGCTCGTCGATCGTATCCAGCGCCCCGTGCAGGGTCTGGCCGGTCTCGGCGTCCTCCTCGAGGTCGCGGGCCACCCAGCGCCGGCCGTCGGCGACCAGCCGCTCCAGCCGGTAGTTGCTGACGGCGATACCGAAGTACTGCGTCGCCACGTCCTCGAGCTGGTGGGCCTCGTCGATCACCGCGTAGGCGTACGCCGGAATCACCTCGCCGTAGGCCGACTGGCGCACCGCGGCGTCGGCGCAGAGCAGGTGGTGGTTCACGATGACGAGGTCCGACTCGGCCGCCCGCTGCCGCATGCGGGTGATGAAGCAGTCCGCGTGCTGCGGGCAGTCGGCGCCGATGCAGTTGTCCGACGTGGCGGAGATCTCGCTCCAGAAGGGAAGGTCGTCCGGCAGGTCCTCGATCTCCGAGCGGTCCCCGGTCTCGGTCCGGACCGCCCACTCCGCGATGGTGTCCACCTGGTCCCGGCCCGGGGCGAGACCGAGGGGGTCGTCGTTCCGATAGGCCTCGAACCGGTGGAGACAGAGGTAGTTCCCCCGGCCCTTCATGTAGGCGGCGGTGAACTCCACCCCCAGCGCGGTGCGGAGGGCGGGGAGGTCCTTGTCGTAGATCTGGTCCTGGAGCTGCTTCGTGCCGGTGGAGACGAGCACCCGGTGGCCGCTGAGGATCGCCGGCACCAGGTAGGCGAGGGTCTTGCCGGTGCCGGTGCCGGCCTCCGCCAGCAGGACCCCGCCGTCCTCGAAGATCCCGGCCGCCGCCACCGCCATTTCCTGCTGGCCGGCCCGGGGCTCGAACGACGGCAGCGCCCCCGCGAGGGCGCCGTCCCCGGTGAACGCCGCCTCGACGTTGTCGACTAGGCGTTCGGATAGAGCGGGAACTCTTCGCACAGGGCTTCGACCTTCGACCGCACCTCGGCCGCGACCCCGTCCGCCTCGGGCGCCGCGAGCACCCGGCTGACGTAGCCGGCGATGGCGTCCATCTCCGGTTCTCCCATGCCCCGCGTGGTGACCGCGGGGGTCCCGATGCGGATGCCGCTGGCCACCATCGGCGGAAGCTGGTCGAAGGGAATCGCGTTCTTGTTGACGGTGATGCCGGCCCGGCCGAGCGCGGCCTCGGCGACCTTGCCGGTGATGCCGCGCGAGAACACGTCGACGAGCAGGAGGTGGTTGTCGGTGCCGCCGCTCACCAGCCGGAAACCGGCCTCCCGCAGGGCCGAGCCGAGGCGGACGGCGTTCCGCACCGTCTGCTCCTGGTACTCGCGGAACGCGGGCTCGGCCGCTTCCCGGAAGCACACCGCCTTGGCCGCGATGACGTGCATGAGGGGGCCGCCCTGAATGCCCGGGAACAGGGCCCTGTTCACCGCCTTCGCGTGCGCCTCGCGGCACAGCATCAGGCCGCCGCGGGGACCGCGCAGGGTCTTGTGGGTGGTGGTGGTCACGATGTCCGAGTGGGGAACCGGGCTGGGGTGCAGCCCGGCCGCCACCAGGCCCGCGATATGCGCCATGTCGGTGACGACGAACGCCCCGACCTCGCGGGCGATGCTCCCGATGCGCGCGAAGTCGATCACCCGGGGATAGGCGCTGGCCCCGACCATGATCAGCTTCGGGGTGTGGGCGTGCGCGAGCCGCGCCAGCTCGTCGTAGTCGATCCGCTCGTCGTCCCGCCGCACCCCGTAGGGCACGATGTCGTAGAGCTGGCCGGAGAAGTTCAGCGGATGGCCGTGCGTCAGGTGCCCGCCGTGCGCGAGATTCATCCCCAGGACGGTGTCGCCGGGGGCGATCAGCGCGAAGTACGCGGCCATGTTGGCCTGGGCTCCGGAGTGCGGCTGCACGTTGGCGTGCTCGGCCCCGAAGAGCCCCAGCGCCCGCTCGATGGCCAGGGACTCGGCGACGTCGACGTGCTCGCAACCGCCGTAGTAGCGGCGTCCCGGATACCCTTCGGCGTACTTGTTGGTCAACACCGAGCCGGCCGCCTCGAGCACCGCCCGGCTGACGAAGTTCTCCGACGCGATCAGCTCCAGGCCGGTGTTCTGGCGCGTGGTCTCGTCGGCGAGGACCGCCGCAATGGCCGGATCCGTCTCCGTGAGGGGGCGCTGGCGCGTGCTCGGGGGCCGGTCGGCGACAGGATTCATGAGGCCTCCCGATTGTACTACGGCGGGCCTGCGGCCCCCGGCGAGGGAGGTCCCGGCCGGCGGTTCCGCATGCTATAGTCGGCGCATGGCGCAGAACACCTCTTTCCTGTCGTCACCGTCCGTCCGCTATGAGGACGCCTTTCCGGGCTCGCGTCAGGTCCTGGTCGATGGAGACCGCGTGCGCGTGCCGATGCGGGAGATCGCCCTTTCCGGCGGGGAGGCGCCCCTGCGGGTCTACGACACCAGCGGCCCCCAGGGCTGCGACGTGCGGCGCGGCCTCCCGCGGTTGCGCGAGGCCTGGATCACCGGCCGTGGGGGCGTCGCCGACCGGCCGGGTCCGTCCGGCTCCGAGTCGGCGGCGGGGCTTCCGGGCGCGGGCTGCCGCCCCCGCCGCGCGACCGCCGGGGTAACCCAGTTGCACCACGCCCGCCGGGGCACGGTCACCGAGGAAATGGAGTTCGTGGCTCTCCGCGAGGGCTTCGCTCCCGAGTTCGTTCGCGACGAGGTGGCCCGCGGCCGCGCGATCATCCCCGCCAACATCAACCATCCCGAGATCCAACCGATGGCCATCGGGCGCAACTTCCTGGTGAAGATCAACGCCAACATCGGGAACTCGGCGGTGTCGTCGTCGATCGAGGAGGAGGTCGACAAGCTGCGCTGGGCGACGTTGTGGGGCGCCGATACGGTGATGGACCTGTCCACCGGCCCCGACATCCACGAGACGAGAGAGTGGATCGTCCGCAACTCGCCGGTGCCCATCGGCACCGTGCCGATCTACCAGGCCCTCGAGAAGGTGGGCGGCCGGCCGGAAGACCTCACGTGGGAGATCTACCGCGACACCCTCCTCGAGCAGGCCGAGCAGGGGGTGGACTACTTCACCGTGCACGCCGGAGTGCTGCTGCGCTACATCCCGATGACCGCCCGGCGCGTGACCGGCATCGTGTCTCGGGGCGGCTCGATCATGGCCAAGTGGTGTCTGGCCCACCACCAGGAGAACTTCACCTACACGCGCTTCCGCGAGATCTGCGAGATCATGCAGGCCTACGACGTCTCGTTCTCGCTCGGCGACGGCCTGCGTCCGGGGTCCATCGCCGACGCCAACGACGAGGCGCAGTTCGCCGAGCTGAAGACGCAGGGCGAGCTGAACCGCATCGCCTGGGAATACGACGTGCAAGTGATGAACGAGGGACCGGGGCATGTTCCCCTGCACCTCATCAAGGAGAACATGGAGCGCCAGCTCGACTGGTGCGACGAGGCGCCGTTCTACACGCTGGGGCCGCTGACGACGGACATCGCCCCCGGGTACGACCACATCACGTCGGCCATCGGGGCCGCGGTGATCGGCTCGTACGGCACCGCGATGCTCTGCTACGTCACCCCGAAGGAGCACCTCGGCCTGCCCAACCGCGAAGACGTGAAGGCCGGGGTCATCGCCTACAAGATCGCCGCGCACGCCGCGGACCTCGCCAAGGGGCATCCGCGGGCCCAGGCCTGGGACGACGCGCTGTCGAAGGCGCGGTTCGAGTTCCGCTGGCAGGACCAGTTCAACCTGTCGCTCGACCCGCAGACCGCACGCGCCTTCCACGACGAGACCCTGCCGGCGGAGGGGGCCAAGGTCGCCCACTTCTGCTCGATGTGCGGCCCGAAGTTCTGCAGCATGGAGCTGACGCAGCAGGTGCGCGACTACGCGGCCGCCCGGGGTCTCGGGGAGACCGAGGCGTTCGGAGCCGGCATGGAGGAGAAGTCCGCGGAGTTCCGGCAGGAGCGCGAGGTCTACGTGCGCACCGCCAAGCAGGGTTGAGGGCGCGCGACCTTGCGGTCGCGTTGGAGTTTCGCTGGCGCGAGACTCCTGCGGCGCGGGCCAAGCGGGGTTGAGCCGGCGTTGGGAGTCTGCTGGCGCGAAACTCCTGCAGCGCAAGCCCCCTAGCGCCCTAGCGTCTCGATTGCGGGGGCGCGGGGACGATCTGTATGATGGTCCTGAACCGGGCGGGCTCGCTGCCGGCCGGGTTCGGATACCCCTCCGAGCCGTTCACCGCATGGTCCTTGATGGTCACGCTCGGGGGGAAGGCCATCTCGCGTTCACGAAAGCGTCCGACCTCGAAGATATGCGTCGCGGGAGCATCGAATACCCGGTCCCCGCGTTCGCGGAGGAGGTTGCTGTAGTAGCGCACCATCGACTCGAACTCCGAGTTGGTGCCGAAGAGGTAGTACCGTTGCTGGCGGCCGGCGTCGTAAGAGGCGATGAACCGCGCCGCGGGGTAGATGGGCAATCCGAGCATCTCCTCTGTGGGCGCGTCGGTCGTGGCTGCTGCCGGCGAGGTGGCTGCCGCCGGGGTGGCCGCCGCCGGGGTGCTCTCCACGGGCCGGCGGGTCTCGCCGCGGTCCGGTTCGGACTGGCCCGGGCGGGGGAACGGCTGCGGCACCGGCCGGCGCTGCGGCTCGCCGGCCGGCGAGCCGCCGAGGACCGATGAGGCCGCCATCAGGGATACGAGACAGCTTCCGATGATCGTGCGCATGCGCATGCCGGACATTATGCGACTCGGCCGGTTGCGGCGCAACCCGGCCGCCCGCCGCGGCGATGGACCGGTGCGGAATACTGCCTGACCGCGTGGTTTCCCCCCGGGGCGAAGCGGCGGCCGGCCCCGCCCCCCGTCTCCCGGACGGCCCCGCCTCAACGATAGTGAGGCGCTGCCTCAACGATAGTGAGGCGCTGCCTCCTGGAGGGGAGGCGCCGCATCACCGGCGGGAATCGACTACGGTTGAATGACATGAGCACAGGACTTGGCGACTCACCTACCGCGGCCGAGCAGGCTCTGCTCGCCTACTGCGAGTCTCACCGCGAATGGGTCATCGAGACCACCCTGGCGCTGGCGCGTCTGGAGTCTCCCACCAGCGACAAGGCGGCGGTCGACCGGTGCGGCCGCGAGCTGCAGCAGCGCCTGGAGGCGATCGGGGGAACCGTCACCCGGCTGGCGCAGGCGGAGGCCGGCGACCATCTCCGGGCCGAGTTCGGGAGCGGCGAGAGTCAGGTGCTGATGCTCGGCCATTTCGATACGGTGTGGCCGGTCGGACAGATAGCGCGCATGCCGCTGGAGTTCAGGGACGGCTGCCTGTTCGGACCCGGGGTCTTCGACATGAAGGCGGGCATCGCGGTGGGCCTGCTGGCGGCCCGCGCGCTGCAGGAGGCGTCTCCGTCCGCCGGCCGGCTCGTCATGCTGTGGACCTCGGACGAAGAACGCCGGAGCCGGACCTCGCGCGCCGTGATCGAGGAGGAAGCGCGCCGGAGCCGGGCCGCCCTGGTGCTGGAGCCGGGATTGCCCGGCGGGGGGGTGAAGACGGCGCGCAAGGGATGCGGCGAGTTTCGGCTCGCCGTCCACGGCGTCGCCGCCCACGCCGGAGTCGAGCCCGACAAGGGGGCGAGCGCGGTCCACGAGCTGGCGGCCCAGATCGTCGATCTGCAGCGGGTGCGCTCCCTGGGACCGGACATATCGCTCAACGTCGGGATGGCGGCCGGCGGCACCCTTCCCAACGTCGTGGCGGAAGAGGCCCACGCGGTCATCGACACCCGCGTGTCGGCGGTGTCGGACATGGACCGGGTGATCGACTTCGTCCGGAACCGGACCCCCACCGTGCCCGGGACCCGCATCGAGGTGACCGGCGGGTTCGACCGCCCACCGCTGGAACGAACCGCGTCGGTGGCGCGTCTCTATGAGAGAGCGCGTGCGATTGCGGGCCGGTTGGGGCACGACCTGCGCGAAGGCGCGACCGGCGGGGGATCCGACGGCAACTTCACGGCCGCGGTCGGCACCCCCACCCTCGACGGGCTCGGGGCGGTCGGCGCCGGACCGCACGCCCTGCATGAGCACATAGAAGTCGACTCGCTGCCGTGGCGGGCGGCTTTGCTGGCGGCGCTGGTGGCCGATGTCGGGGCGTCGGCCTGAGCCTCCGGAGGAGGGCTGCAACCCATGGGCAACTCGGTGAAGACGGTTCTGCTGCTGGGTCTGTTGAGCGGGCTCCTGCTCGTGATCGGCGAGCTGCTGGGCGGCCAGGCCGGCCTGCTGTTCGCGTTCGTCATCGCCGTCGCCATGAACTTCGGCTCCTACTGGTTCTCGGACCGCATCGTGCTGCGCATGTACCGGGCCGAGCCGGTGGGGCCCGAGCATCCGCTGTACCAGATGACGGAGCATCTGGCGAGCCGGGCGGGGCTGCCCGCCCCGAAGGTCTACGTGATTCCCGACGACTCGCCGAACGCGTTCGCGACGGGCCGGAATCCGCAGCATGCGGCGGTGGCCGCGACCCGCGGCATCCTGCGCATGCTCGATCGGGACGAGCTCGAAGGGGTGATCGCCCACGAGCTGGCCCATGTGAAGCACCGCGACATCCTGATCGGCTCGGTGGCCGCGACCATCGCCGCGACGATCATGATGGTCGCCCGCATGGCGGGGTTCGCGGCGCTGTTCGGGGGGCTGGGGGACCGGGACGACCGCGGGGGCAGCAATCCCATCGCCCTGCTCGCGACCATCATTCTCGCGCCGCTTGCGGCCATCCTGATTCAGTCGGCGATCTCCCGCTCGCGGGAGTTCGCGGCCGACCGCGGCGCGGCCCGCATCGTGGGAAGTCCGCACGGGCTCGTCCGGGCGTTGCGCAAGATCGACGCGGGCTCCCGGCGGGTGCCCCTCGACGCCAGCCCCGCCACCGCACACATGTTCATCGTCAAGCCGTTCTCCCGCGGTGGCGTGATGTCCCTGTTCGGTACCCATCCCCCGACCGAGCAGCGGGTCGAGCGCCTGCTCCAGCCGCGGTAACCCCTGCCGCCCGACCAGCCCGGGCGCGGCCGCTTCCGGTTCACAACAGTCTCGACTGCCGGGGCGCCGGCGGCGGCTCGCGCGGGGCCTCCTCCCCGGGAGCCGGTTTCGCGGCGCTCCGGGGGCCGGTGCGCCGGTCCGGCAGGCGGTGCCGGCGCCGCATCAGCTCCAGCACCCGGTGCACCTGCTCGCGGTAGCGCCGGGGCGCGTACTTCCCCGCGTACAGCCGATCGATTCTGGGTGCGAGCTCCGGGAACTCCCGGTCGAGGAACCGCAGGAAATGGTCGCGGGTCCCCCCCTCGAGGTGGAGGACGACGGCGCCGCAGAACCGCGCCCCGTGATCGGCGATGGCCTTGATGGTCCGCTCTATCCGGGCGGGGTGCGAGGTCAGCCCCGGCACGATCGGCGCCACCAGCACCCCCGCCTCTATGCCCGCGTCGGTCAGCTCCCGCACCGCCCGCAGCCGTTGCAGGGGGTGGGCGGTGCCCGGCTCCAGGGCGTTCCAGGCGTCTTCGTCGACCGTCGGCACGCTCACGTGCACCGTGCAGTCCGTCCGTTCGGAGAGGTCCCGAAGCAGGTCGATGTCGCGCACGACCATCGGTCCCTTGGTGATCAGGCCGACCGGCGCGGGGTTCTCGACCAGGGCTTCGAGCACGCGCCGGCTGAGCCGGTAGCGGCCCTCGATCGGTTGATACGGATCGGTGGCGGTGCCGAATCCGATGAGCTCGCGGCGCCGCGGCCGGCCGAGCTCCCGCCGCAGCACGTCCGCGAAGTTCACCTTGACGAGGATGACCGACGCGAACTCGTCGCCCGCGTCGAGCTCCAGGTGAGGGTGGTACCGGCGCGCGAAGCAGTAGTGGCAGCCGTGGGTGCAGCCGCGATACGGGTTCAGGGTCCATTCGAACGGCATGCCCCGCACCCGGTTGAGGGCGGAGCGGCAGGTGACCTCCTGGTAGCGCGCATCGTCGGCCCGGCGAACCGCGGCGGGCAGGGCGGGGGCGAGAGACCGGTCGCCGGCGCGTCCCTCCCGAATCAGGTCCGCGACCTGCCGCGTGGTCGGCCGGCGGGGCGACAGATCGAACAGGGTTGCGGCGCCGCCGCCGGGTGGCATATTCGTATTTTTTTCGCCCATCGGCGCATGGTGCACCGGGGGCGCCATCCCGGTCAAGGGGGCAGTAATCCGCGGCGAAAGGCCGCCGCTGCATTTCGACCGGCGATGCGTCCTGCCTGACCCCGCGTGCGCCCTCGCGGCCCCTTGTCAGGCGGGCGTCTCACAGCCCGCCGGCGCCCTCGCCGGTCTCGGCTCAACGCGCGGTGTCACCCCGGGCTCGCCAGTGGGGGAGGGGCGCCGCCGACGACCCCCCGCCAGTAGTCGAGCAGGTCGGACAGGGTCTCCGACAGGCGTCGCCGGGGCGCCCAGCCAAGCTCTGTGGTGATGCGCGACCGATCGCCGAGGAGCACCGGGTTGTCGCTGGGCCGGGCGCGGGCCGGGTCCTGCCGGATCGCGATCGGCGCCGTCGCCAGGGCCAACAGGGCGTCGAGGACGTCGCCGATGCGGTGGGCGGCGCCCGAGCACACGTTGTAGGGCCGGCCCGGCGTCCCGCGGGCCATCAGCATCTGGTACGCCCGCACGGTGTCACGCACGTCCGTCAGGTCGCGGCGGGCCTCGAGGTTGCCGACCGAGAGCACCGGCTCGGCGCGCCCCGCTTCGATGCGGGCAATCTGTTCCGCGAAGCTCGAGGCCGCGTAGGTAACGGCCTGTCCCGGACCGATGTGGGTGAAGGACCGGGTCAGGACGACGGCCAGACCGTCCTCCCGGACCGCCGCGAGTCCCAGCCGCTCCTGCTCGAGCTTGCTCATCCCGTAGGGGCTGACGGGGTCCAGCGGCGCGGCTTCCGCGAGCGCGGTGGCCGCGGGCCGATACACGAGCGCGGACCCGGTAATCAGCACCCGGGGAGCGGTGGGCAGGCCGCGCAGCGCCGCCAGCAGGTGCTCGGTTCCCTGCACGTTTCCCCGCAGGGTCGCCTGCCGGTCGGACCACGAGCCGCTCACGTTCGCGACCCCCGCGCAGTGGTACACCCGGCTCGGCGGTCGCTCCGCTATCGCCCGCCGCACCGCCGGACCCGCGAGCAGGTCGACGTCGCGCCAGACCGCCGCTCCCGCGGGCAGGGGCCGGGGCGGCGTCGCCTCGGCCGGAGCGCGGCCCGCCGCCGGGCGCCGCCACGCCAGCAGCGCGGCGTCCGGCTCGGTGCGATGCAGCAGGGCGAGCAGATGGCTGCCGGCGAAGCCGGCCGCGCCGGTGACGAGGATGGTATCGGGCACGTTCCCAGGCAATGCCGCTAGTACTGTCGCGCTCCGGTTCCCTGCGTGAAGGCGCCCAGCAGGTTGGCGAACGTGCCGAGCCCAGCCAGCGTGAACGAGACGTTGAGACGCCGGTCCTGGGGCGCCCGGACCCGGAACCCGAGGTTGCGCAGGTTGTACTCCTGGTACTCGACGCTGAAACCGCAGCACTGCGCGTTGTAGTAGGCGAGTATCCGTTGCTGCACCATGCGCTTGAGCTGGACGTCGTAGTTGAACTGGTAGACGCCTCCCCACTTGTTGTCGCGCGCCCGGAAGTTGGTGAACGAGTTGATCGCGTGGTCGAGGAAGTCCCGGTTGTCGAACCCGGACAGACCCTCGATGAACCGGCGCTGGCTCCAGCCCGCGGTCTGGTGCAGCCGGTCGCTCAACGCGATGTCGGCGTCGGCCCGGATGGTCCGCAGGGCCATGAACTGGGTGTCGTACTCCGCCCGCAACGTCCCGTTCATGCCCTCGGTGATGGCGGCGCGGACGGTCAGGGCCAGCGGCGACAGGCTGCTCGGCGCCGTCTGCTGGAAGCTGGTCTGGAACTGCTGGTCGAACTGCGAGGCTCTCTCGTCGGTATAGTAGGTCTGCTCGAGCCCGATCGTCAGGAACTCCTGCGCCCCGCTCTCCCCCCGTCTCGCGTACAGCCGGTTGTCGACCCCATACCGGAGCCGCGTCGTGTTGCCCACGATCGAGTCGGTGCTGTCGATTCTCACGATCTGGTCGAAGTTGTCGACCGCGGTGGTGCGCTGCACGGTGATCCACGGCTCGATCAAGTGCTTCATCCGTTCGGAGTAGCCGGTGTTCGGCGTGTCCCAGATCTTGACGAACACGGGACCGGTGATCTCGGTCTCCATCTCGAACATCGACCGCGAGTGAGGCGCGCCGATCTGTTCCTCCGTCTCCGGGTCGATGCTCTCCCGCCAGTGGGTCTGGCGGTACTCGACTGACGCGTTGAATGTCAGGAACGGCCAGGGGGTGAACGGCACCCGCAGCAGCGGGGTGACGTCGAACCGGGTCAGCCCCGAGTCGGTCTCGTCCTTGCCGAAGCTCTGCTTCTGGAGCAGGTTGGCGTACTCGCTGGTGAAGCCGTAGTAGACGGGCAGGGTCCCGATCTGCCGCTCGGACTGGCTGAACGAGAGGCGCGGTCCGGCCCCGTGCAGCGACGAGTCGTCCACCCCGAAGAACGTCTCCCGGAAGTCCGCGGTCCCGTTCAGGGTGTACGCGTTCCAGGAACCGGTCACGTTGCCCCCGAATGTGCGGGAGCTGTTGGTCGCGGCGAAGATGTCCCGCTGGTAGGTCTGCTGCACCTCCACGTCCGAGAAGAAGTCGACGTTGCCCCGCGCCTGGATCGCTTCCGTGATGGACTGCTGCAGTTGGCCGCGCAACTGGAAGCTGCGGCGGGCCGGCAGGGTCGCGTCGCCGCCGCCGAACGAGTCGGGGGTCTCGCGTTCGTTGAGCAGGTAGGCCTCGGCATCGCCGCGCGAGCCCTGCCCGAGCACGTAGCGGTACTCGCCCCCCAGGCCCTGGCCGGTCGCGGTGAGCCAGTCGTGGAACACGGTCGCGTCGTGGCTGCGGTTGATGGCCCAGAAGAACGCGCTGCTGATCGAGCTCCCCTGGACGGTCGAAGCGCCGTAGGTCGGCATCAGGAGGCCGGTGGCCCGGTCGTCGTCCTGGATCGGGTAGTGCATCCACGGCAGGTAGAAGACAGGGACGCCCTTCACCAGCAGCAGCATGTTGCGCAACCGGGCGTACTCGCTCAGGTCGATCTGGACCGAGCTGGCCCGCACCTCCCAGCGGGGGGTCGGCTGGATGCACGAGGTGAAGCCGCCGTCGGTGAGGCGATAGCCGCGCGGGCCGAGCTTCTCGATGAGCGCTCCCCAGAACCGCATCTCCGGTTCCTGGGTTCCGAACATGCTCGGCTCGATGTCCTCGACCAGTTCCGTGGAGCCCGACGCGTTGTAGAACGTCCCGGTCCCCGTCTCGTAGTCGAACTCCGCCCGCTCGGCCGCCACTCGGCCGCCGTCTCCCGCGTACACCACGTTGCCGGTGGCCACGAGCAGCGACTCGTCCGTGTACATGTTCGCCTCGTCGGCATGGAACCGCCACCCCTGGCCGTCGATCTGGACCTGACCGACGAACAGCCAGTGATTGTGCGAGATCCGCTCCAGCCGAAACTGCCGTGACTCGGAGATGCCGGGGGGGAGGTCCTGCGCACCGGCGGCGCCGGCGGTCACGAGGCCCAGCGCGAACGCGAGGAGCCTGGGGCGGGAGCCCCGCCGCGTGCGACCGGCGATGCGTCCCGGCCGGACTGCGTTGCTCCTCGGACTGCGTTCAGTGCGCGGTCGCATATGTCCGATATGCTCCCTCGTGGCGCCTTTGCCGGTCGGGCGTCTCGAGCCCGCCGGCGCACCCCCACCGGCCTCGGTGCAACCCGCGGTCTTGCCACGGGCTCCTGGGCAGAGCAGGCGGTTCATGGAGAGGACGGGCGCGGAACGCCCCGCCGCGGCCGGCTGGCGCGGGAGCCGCCCACCCCCGAGAATACCACGCGCGGGTCCGTTCACGCAGGCTCCGGCGCGGCCGGCCCCCCCCCTCCGCGCAGGGCCGCGAGCAGCTCGCCGACGAGAAAGATCGAGCCGGTGGCGGCGCGACCTGCGGGTCGCGGCGCGACACCTGTGGTCGCGTAGGAGTTTCGCTGGCGCGAAACTCCTACGGCGCACGCCCCTGCCGGAGGGCCGCGAGCAGCTCCCCCACGAGAAAGATGGAGCCGGTGGCGCAGACGGTCCCGGAGGTGCTCCAGGCGGTTTCCAGCGCCCGCCGGGGGTCGTCCTCGACGGTCACCGGAGGCGCCGCCGCCCGCCGCCGCACGCGCTCGGCCAGGGCCGGGGCGGGGGTCGCCCGCGGGGTGCCCGGCGCGGTGCAGACGATGCGGCTGGCGCAGGGGGCGAGGTGGTCGAGGATGCCGTCGGCGTCCTTGTCGCGCATGACTGCGCACACGATGGGCAGGCGGTCCGGAAACGCGTCGCGCAGATGCCGGGCCAGCGCCGCCGCCGCCGCCGGATTGTGGGCCGCGTCGAGCAGGACCGCGCCGCGTCCGGGGACGCGGACGAGGTCGAGACGCCCCGGCCACGCCACGTCCGAGAGTCCGCGGACGATGGCGTCGGCTCCGACGGGCAGGCCGGCATCGGCCAGCGCCTCCAGCAGGCGGATCGCGCCGGCCGCGTTCGACCACTGGTGGGCGCCGGCGAGACCCGGGCGGAACGGCGGATAGCGGTGATGCGGGGTCGTGACCCGGATCCGAAGCGTATCCGGTCCCGCCGCGACGGCGGTGTCCCGCCCGGCGGGCATGAACCGCGCGCCGCGCTGCCGGCAGGCGCTCTCGATCACCGCCAGCGCCGCCGGGGCGGTCTCGGTGGTGACGACGGCCATGCCCGGCTTGATGACCCCCGCCTTCTCGGCCGCGATGGCCTCGATGGTGTCGCCGAGGTGCTCCTGATGGTCGAGCCCGATGCTGGTGATGACCCCCGCCACCGGCGTCACCACGTTCGTGGCGTCGAGCCGTCCCCCGAGACCCACCTCGACCACCGCCAGGTCGACCTTCGCGCGCCGGAACCACGACAGCGCGATCGCCGTCGCGGCCTCGAAGAACGTGGGCGGCTGGGGCAGCCCGCCCGCGCGCACGAGCAGCTCGGCCTGCCGGAGGACCCGCGCCGCCTCCTCGCGCAGCGCCGGCTCGCCGATCGGGGCGCCGGCGACGGCGAAGCGTTCGGTGATCGACACGAGGTGGGGCGAGGTGTACCGGCCGGTGCGATACCCGGCCGCGCGCAGGGCGCTGTCGATCATCGCCGCCACCGAGCCCTTGCCGTTGGTGCCGGCCACGATGATCGCGGGATAGGCCTCCTGGGGGTCGCCGAGCGCCGCCATCAGGCGGCGGATGGTGTCGAGCCCGGGCCGGATGCCGAAGCGCTCGAGCCCGAACAGCCGAGCCAGCGGATCCGATGGATCCGGCGGATCCCGCCGGTCCGGCGGCCGCGGGGGGAGATTCGCGGGGGGGGCGTCGTCGAACCGATCGTCCGGCTGCATGGCGGGGCCGGCGCGACCGGCCGGGTCCGCGCCGGGCGCGCCGCGGACGACCGAGTGGCCGGAAACCGCATGATATCGTATAAGCGCCTTGGGGCAGCTACCGCGCCGGCGCTGCGGCCGGGCCTCCTCCGGGTTCACGCGCGGGTCTCCGCCGGGGGTTCGCAGGCCCCTGGCTGCATCCATGTCAGCATCCGTGCCCCTTCCACGACGCATCTTCATTCCGATCGTCGTCGCGTGCATCGCCCCCCTCGTAGCGGGCTGCGAGTCGACGCCGTCCGCGGTGCAGGCGCCGGTCGTGGTGACCGATACCGAGAAGCTGGCCTGGATTCTCGAGCTCGAGGATCAGCGCCGGCTGCGGGATCGGTCGCTGCCGCCCCCCGTCGCGGATCCCGGCGGGGGTGAGGGGCGCGGCGAGGGGGGGCCGGCAACCGGCTTCCCGCCGGCTCCGGTCCCCGACCTGCTCCGGCTCGCCGGCGATCCCGGGCCCGCCGTTCGCTATCGGGCGGTCCGGGCCATCGGCCGGGTCGGTCTCCGGGAGGGCGTGCCCGCGCTGATTGCCGCGCTCTCCGACCCGGAGCCGGATGTCCGGGGGATCGCCGCCTTCGGGCTTGGCCTGCTCGGCGATCCGGCCGCGGCGGAACCCTTGATCGCCGCCCTGCAGGATCCGGCGCCGGCGGTGCAGGCGCGGGCGGCGGATGCGCTGGGCCGACTGCCGGCGCCGGACGCCGTCGACGCCATTCGGGCGATGGTCGCGGCGCACGTGACCGTGGCCTACGACGTCGATCCCGACGAGCCGGGATACCCGTTGGGCCCGCGCGTCGAGGCGTTCCGGTCCGGGGTCCGCGCGCTGGCCGCGCTGGGAGACTTCGACGCCCTCGCCTCCGTGGTTCTCACCGAGTCCGGCGACCCGCTGCTGTGGTGGTGGCCGGTGGTCGATGCGCTGGCGCGGGTCGGCGATCCCCGGGCGGCGGGGCCGCTCGGCACGCTGGCCGGCGTCGGTGGCACCCTCGGGGTCGCGGTGGCCGCCCGCGGGCTGGGCGAGCTCGGCGACCCGTCGGCGATTCCGGTGCTGGTCGAGCTGCTGGATCCGGATCGGCGCGATCCGCGGGTCGTGCTGTCCGCGGTGCAGGCGTTGGGCGCGATCGGCGACGCGGGGGCGGCGCCCGCGTTGCTCGAGCTGCTGCGGACCCCGGACATCGAGCCGAACCTGCTGGCCGCGATGGTCGATGCCCTCGCCGCGGTCGGGGCGCCGGACTCGGCCGCGATCGCGATCGAGCTGCTCGCGCATCCTGCCCCGGTGGTGCGGGGGGCGGCGTTGACGGCCCTCGCGGGGTTGGACCCCGACACGTTCCTGCTGTTGCTGTCCGGCCTCCCGCGCGACCCCCGCTGGCAGGTTCGGGCCGACCTCGCCCGCGCGCTGGCGTCGGTGGAGCCCGAGGTGGCCGCCTATCGCCTGTCCCTGCTTCTCGAGGACGAGGACCGGCGGGTGGTTCCCGCCGTGCTGCGGTCCCTGGCCGCGGTCCGCGCCCCCGGCGCCGTCGCGGTGCTGGTCGAGCATCTGTCCGACGGGCACGCGGCGGTCCGCGAGACCGCGGCCCGGTTGCTGGGCGAAGCGGGGGACCGCCGCGCCGTCGCGCCCCTCGCCGGCGCGTACCGGGACGAGCTGAACGCGGCGTCGCCGGCCGCGCGCGCCGCGGCCGTCGACGCGCTGGCCCGCATCGGGGGCGGTGCGGCGACAGAGACGCTGCGGGAGGCGCTCGACGACCCGGACTGGGGGGTCCGGGTCCGGGCCGCGGAACGTCTCGCCGGGCAACCCGCCGCGGACGATCCGGCCCTCGCGATCCGGTCGGCCCCGTTGCCGGCGCCGCTCGAGACCTACGAATCGCCCGAGTTCCTGCGCCCGACGGTGTCGCCGCACGTGTTCATCGATACCGACCGGGGGACCATTCAGATCGAGCTGGCGGTCAACGAGGCGCCGCTGACCTGCGGGCACTTCATGCGCCTGGCCCGGTCCGGCTATTACGACGGCGTGCCCGTGGACCGGGTGGCGGCCGGCCGGGCCCTCCACGCGGGCGATCCTCGCAACCGGGTTGAAGAGGGGGCGGGGCCCCGCATTCGCGCCGAGCTCGGCCCGTCGCCGTACCTGCGGGGGACGGTCGGCCTGGCCCTCGACGGGGCCGATACCGGGGCCGGCCGGTTCTTCATCACGACGTCCCCGCAGCCTCCACTCGACGGCCGGCGCACCGTGTTCGGCGCCGTGATCGGGGGCATGGACGTCGTCGACCGGTTGCAGCGGGGCGACATCATCCGGTCCGTGCGGGTGTGGGACGGCCGGACGCCGTTCCAGGAGTCTGCGCCGTAGAGCGCGTCCGGTTCCCGGCGGGCCGGCGCGGCCGTGCTCAGGGGGCGCCGAGGCGGGATTCCCGCTTGTCCGCGTGTCGCTCCAGCGCCAGCGCGATCAACCGGTCCAGCAACGCCGGGTAGCTGACGCCGGTGCCGGCCCAGAGCTTCGCGAACATGCTGATGGTCGTGAACCCCGGGTGGGTGTTGATCTCGTTCACGAACAGCCGGCTGGTGTGGTCGAGGAGGAAGTCGACCCGGGCCATGCCCGCGCAGTCGATGGCGCGAAACGCCTCGATCGCGAGACGGCGGACCGTTTCCGTCTCGTGCGGAGCGAGCTTCGCGGGGACGATGGTCCGCGACCGGTCGTCCAGGTACTTCGCGTCGTAGTCGTAGAAGGCGCCCGACGGAACGATCTCCCCGGGCACCGACGCTTCGGGATGGTCGTTGCCGAGCACCGCGCACTCGATCTCGCGGCACGGGGCCACGCCCTCCTCGACGATGATCTTCCGGTCGAACTCCGCCGCGAGGTCGATTCCCGCCGACAGCGACGCGTCGTCGGTGGCGCGCGAGATTCCCACGCTGGAGCCGAGATTGGTCGGCTTGACGAACAAGGGAAACCGAAGCCGCCCGGTGAGGTCGACGATGAGCCTCGCGCGGCCGGTCCGCCAGGCGCGGCGCAGCACGGTGTCGTGCTTCACGGTCGGCAGGCCGGCCGCGGCGAACAGCGCCTTCATCACCGCCTTGTCCATTCCCGTGGCGGACCCGACCACCCCGGCCCCCACGTAGGGGATGTCCGCCAGCTCCAGCAGTCCCTGCAGCGTGCCGTCCTCGCCATAGGGTCCGTGCACGATCGGGAAGACGGCGTCGAGGTTCAAGGTGCCGGCCAGCGTCTGTTCCCCGTCGTTCCCCGGGGCGGGCGGACCGGTGCCGCGGCCGACCACCATCAGCGTCTCGTCACCGGGGCGGGCGATGGGATGGACTTCCCGGCCGTCGGGAACGGTGTGCGGTCTCGCCGTCCGGGCCTGCTCTATCGTCTGCGCCGCCGACTCGACGGCGGGGGGGTGGTCGGCCACCGACCAGCGCCCGTCGCGCGAGATGCGGATGGGCACGGGGTCGTAGCGCGCCCGGTCGAGGTTGGCGAAGATGGCGGCGGCCGAAGCCAGCGACACCTCGTGCTCACCCGAGCGGCCGCCGTAGATCACCCCGATGCGAAGCCTTCTCACCGCAGATTCCTGGTCGGCAATGGGGGCACGAACCAGCGTAGTATACGGCAGCGCCGGGAGCCATGGGCGATGCCGCCATCCGATACCCGCTTCTCGTTTCGAGTGACCCACCGCGATCGGGGGGCGCGCGCGGGCGAGATCAACACCCCGCACGGGGTAATCCGGACCCCTGCGTTCGCGCCGGTGGGCACGCGGGGGGCCGTCAAGGCATTGACGCACCGCGACGTCGTCGGCCTGGGGGCGCAGCTCGTCCTCGCCAACACCTATCACCTGCATCTGCGTCCCGGCGCCCGGCTCGTGGCGCGGGCCGGCGGCCTGCACCGCTTCATCGGCTGGGACCGGCCGATCCTGACCGACAGCGGGGGCTACCAGGTGTTCAGCCTCGGCGACCGCCGGGACATCGACGAGGACGGCGTCTGGTTTCGGTCGCATCTCGACGGCAGCCGGCAGCGGCTGACCCCCGAGAGCGCCACGGACATCCAGGCCCGGCTCGGGTCCGATATCGCCATGGTGTTCGACGAGTGCACGAGCTATCCGGTGTCGGAGTCGCAGGCCGAGGCCTCGATGCGGCGGACCCTGCGCTGGGCCCGCCGGTGCCGCGCCCGTTTTCTCGCGATCGGCGACGACCCCGCGAGCCTCCACGGCGAGGCGACCAACCCCGGTCAGGTGCAGTTCGGCATCGTGCAGGGGGGCGTCTACGGCCGCCTTCGGGAGTGCAGCGCGCGGGAGACGGTGGCCCTCGGGTTCGACGGCTACGCCATCGGCGGCCTGAGCGTGGGCGAGCCGCTGGACGTCCTGTACGAGGTGGCGGCGGGCACCGCGGCGCTGTTGCCGGACGACCGCGTGCGGTATCTGATGGGGACGGGAATGCCGGACGACCTCGTGGAATGCGTGGCCAACGGCATCGATCTGTTCGATTGCGTGCTGCCGACCCGCAACGCCCGCAACGGCCAGCTCCTGACGCGCGAGGGGCCGTTGTCGATCAAGCAGGCGAGGTTCGCCGAGGACGCGCGCCCCCCCGATCCGGGGTGCGCCTGCTACACGTGCCGGCGGTACTCCCGGGCCTATCTGCGCTATCTGCACGTCGCCGGCGAGATGGCCGGGAGGACCCTTAACACACTGCATAACCTGCACTTCTACCTTGACACGATGCGCCTGATGAGAGAAGCTATCGCGTTTGGCACGTTCGAAACGTTCCGGCAACGTTTTCAGGAGACTTTTTCTCGTCGACCCCGTCCGTAGCCGATTCGCCCGAGCGGTGAGAGCGGATCGCAGGGTGAAGGCCGCGGGGTGACGAGTCGCAGGGTGGAGAAGTCAAGGTAATACAAGGTAATACAAGGTAATACAAGGTAAACAGTACCGATGCTTGAATCCGGTCTCCCGGCGCTGTTCGCCCAGGCGACGCAGGGCGCCCCCTCGGTGTTGGTGCAGTTCCTGCCGTTCGCGCTGATACTCGCCATCTTCTACTTCGTCATCCTGCTGCCGATGCGGCGGCGCCAGAAGAAGGTGAAGGAGTTCCGCGCCGCCCTGAAGGTGGGCGACCGGGTGATCACGACGAGCGGCATCTACGGCTCGATCACGAAGCTGAACGATCGGTCGGTTCAGCTCCAGGTGGCCGACAAGGTGCGCATCGAGATGTCGCGGTCGGCGGTCGGGGGCTATCAGGGGCAGGATCCGGTGGTCGAGGATTCGGGGTCGATGTAGCGCGGCGGCGTTGGTCGGGCCGGGAGTCCGTGGCGGATTTCCACGCCGCGCCGAGACCGGCGAGCGCGCCGGCGGGCTGCACGGCGCCCGTGCGACAGACGTGGCGAGAGAGCAGAGGCGGATCGAGTCATGAGGAAGAATTTGCGCTGGAAGGTGTTGACCATCGTCGCCGTGGTGGTCGCGGCCGGACTCGCCGTCTATCCGCCCGAGGATCGGGTGCGGCTCGGCCTCGACCTCCGCGGCGGCGTCCATCTCGTGCTGCGGGTTCAGACCGACGACGCGCTGCGGGTCGAGACCGAGACCAGCGCCGAGCAGTTGAGCGAGGAGGTCGGTCTCGCCGGCATCACCCTGCTCTCGGCCGGCGCGACCAGTCCCACCGAGATCCGGGTGGAGGGCGTGCCTACCGATCGGGACCAGGAGTTTCGTCGAACCGCGGACGAGCTGCTGCAGGTCAGCTACGACCGCGAGTCCGGCGCCGGGGGCGCCTATACCTTCCGGATGCAGCCGGGCGTCGAACGTTCGCTCCGGGAGGAGTCGGTGCGTCAGGCGTTGCAGACGATCGAGCGCCGGGTGAACGAGTTGGGTGTCGCGGAGCCGATTGTCGCCCCCTACGGGGTGGCCGGCGACCAGATCCTCGTGCAGCTGCCGGGCGTCGAGGACGTGGCGGGGGCGAAGGAGATCATCCGCTCGACCGGCCTGCTCGAGCTGAAGCTGGTCGAGGACGGCCCCGCGATCTCGCGCGAGCTGCTGCTGCAGGCGAGAAACGGCATCGCGCCGCCGGACATGGAGGTCGTATCGGGGGCCGACGAGTCGCTCGGCGCCGTCGCGGGCTCGACCGTCTACTACCTCGTGCGGCAGGTGGCGCCGGTGACCGGGCGCGATCTGCGCAACGCCCGGCCGACGATCGACGAGTTCAACCAGCCCGCGATCAGCTTCTCGTTCAACCGGGAGGGGGCCCGCAAGTTCGGCAACTTCACCGGGAGCAACGTGGGGCGCAACCTCGCGATCATCCTCGACAGCCGGGTCTACTCGGCCCCGGTGATCCAGGAGCGGATCGCCGACGAGGGCCGCATCACCGGCACCTTCACGAGCGGGGAGGCATCCGATCTCGCGTTGATCCTGCGGTCGGGGGCCCTGCCCGCCTCCCTGACGTATCTCGAGGAGCGGACGGTGGGACCGACCCTGGGGGCCGATTCGATTCGCGCCGGGGTCATCGCGTCGATCTCCGGGCTCCTCGCGGTCGCGCTGTTCATGCTGGCCTACTACCGGCTGTCGGGCATCAACGCCATCGTCGCGGTCGGCATGAACCTGCTGATCCTGCTGGGCTGCATGGCCTATATCGACGCCGTGCTGACCCTGCCGGGCATCGCCGGGTTCATCCTCACGATCGGCATGGGGGTCGACTCCAACGTGCTGATCTTCGAGCGCATCAAGGAGGAGCTCGGCTCCGCCAAGGGGGTCCGGGCGGCCGTCTCGGCCGGGTTCGACCGCGTGTTCCTGACCATTCTCGACACCCACATCGCGTCGCTGATCGCCGCCGCCTTCCTGTTCCAGTTCGGTTCGGGACCGATCAAGGGGTTCGCGACGACCCTGTTCTTCGGCCTCGTGTCGAACGTGTTCACCGCGGTGTTCGTGTCGCGCACCATCTTCGAGACGGTGCTCGCCCGCCGCCGGGAAGCCTCGTTGAGCATCTGACTGCCCGAAGCCCGCTCTGCCCTGACCTGACGACATCGCTGCCCGCCGGCGCCGCGGCGGAATGACCATCCAGGACACAACGCGCGTATGCCCATCTTCAAGAATCCGAACTTCGACTTCCTCAAGTGGCGCTGGCCCGCGGTGGGCCTCTCGTGCCTGATCATCGCCGCGGGCGCGGTGGTGGCGGTGCTGCAGGGGGGGGTGTCCCTCGGCATCGACTTCTCCGGCGGCACCAGCGTCATCGTGCAGTTCGACGGTCCGATCACCGAGGATGCGGTGCGCGACGCCGTTGGCGGGGCGGTCGGCGAGAGCGTCGTCCAGCAGTACGGCGACGACGCCGCCAACGAGATCATGATCCGCCTGCCGCAGGGCGGCCCCGAGGTGGGCACGAGCCTGGAAGACGGGGCGAACGCGGTCGTCTCGGCCCTGGAGCAGAGCGCGATCGGCGGCTTCACGGTCATCGGGCAGGAGCTGGTGGGCCCCGTCATCGGGGAGGAGCTGCAGCGCCGCGGGGTCAACGCCTTCGTCTTTGCGATGCTCGGCATCCTGGCGTACGTCGCCTTCCGCTTCCGGTTCAGCTTCGCGGTCGGCGCCATCATCGCCGTCGTGCATGACATCCTGGTGACCTTGTCGCTGCTGACCTTCTTCGGCTTCGACCTGTCCCTGAACGTCGTGGCGGCCATGCTGACCATCACCGGATACTCGGTGAACGACTCGATCGTCGTGTTCGACCGGGTGCGCGAGAACCTGCGGCGCATGCGCCGGGACTCGTTCGACGAGCTCGTCAACACCAGCATCAACCAGACCCTGAGCCGCACCGTCATCACGTCCGGCACCACCGCCTTCGCGGTCCTCGCCCTGTTCGTCTTCGGCGGCGAGGTGTTGCGCGGTTTCGCCTTCACCATGTTCGTCGGCGTGATCAGCGGCACCTACTCCACGATCTTCATCGCGGCCGCGGCGGCCATCGTGATCAGCGAGCGGCGGTCCGCGAGACGAAGCCAGGCGGCGCCGGCCTCGGCGGCCTCGAAGCCGAAACGGCGCAGCAGCCGGAAGCCGAGAGTCCGCGCCTGAGGGCTCCTGAGGCCATGTCCGCCGCCGGCCTCGACGCCCCGTGACGAGTGCCCAGGCCGTGTGGCTCGGGGTCGTGCAGGGACTGACCGAGTTCCTCCCGATTTCCAGCTCCGCGCATCTCATCCTGGTTCGCGAGCTGTTCGGCTGGGACGCCGGGCCGGCCGAGATCGCGTTCGACGTGGCCTGCCATCTCGGCACCCTGCTCGCGGTGCTCGTGTACTTTCGCCGCGATATCGTCGAGCTCGTAGCGGCCGCCCCCGGCGCCCTCGCCGGCCGCCCCGGCGACGCCGCGCGCACCGGGCGCCTGATTCTGCTCGCAACCGCCCCGGTGGTTCCCGCGGGCCTGCTCCTTTCCGGGCAGATCGACGGCCTGCGCGTGCCCGCGGTGGTGGCGGTGGCGTTGGCCGCCGGCGCGGCGGCGATGCTCTGGGTGGATCGGGGCGGGTCGCGCACCCGGCGGGCCGCGTCGCTGTCCGTCGTCGAGGCGATCCTTCTCGGCTGCGCGCAGGCCGCCGCGCTCGTGCCGGGCGTCTCGCGGTCGGGCGCGATCATCACGGTGGCGTTGCTGCGGGGGCTGTCCCGGGCCGAGGCGGCGCGGTTCGCCTTTCTCGCCGGCATTCCCGCGATTGCCGGCGGCGGGGTGCAGGCGGCCCGAATGCTCGGGGGCGATGCTCTCGCCGCGCACGGGCCGGTCCTGCTCGTCGGGCTCGTCACCTCCGGGCTCGTCGGCTATCTGGCGGTGGCCGGGTTGCTCCGCTACCTCGCCCGGCACTCGCTCGCGGCCTTCGCCTGGTATCGGATCGCGGTGGCCGCGGTGCTCGCGACCCGGCTGGCGTTCTGGCCGTGAACCGGGCGCGGGAGGTCCGGCTTGACAGCGGCACGGGCGGCTGCTAGCTTTTCGGCTCCCCTGAACGGTCGCTCCGTCGGCAGCAGTGGATTTCGGGGCATGTCACCCGCGGCGTCGGGGGGGCCGCCCCGCGTTGGATTCGCCCGCAACTGGAAGGTACGAAAACTCCAAGGTCAAGATGGACAACTCACTCTACGTGCTCCTCGGGGTCGGCGCGCCGGTTGCCGCCGCCCTCTTCGCGCTTTCGCTGATCCGCACGATCAACGCTCACGATGCCGGCTCCGAGCGCATGCAGCAGATCGCGGCGCTGATCCGCCGCGGGGCGATGGCTTTCCTGCGGACCGAGTACAGCGTCCTGGCGGTGTTCGTCGTCGTCATGTTCGGCGTTCTCGTCCTGTTCCTGCCGGGCAACTCCTTCCTGGTCGGCGTCAGCTTTCTCGTCGGCGCGCTCCTGTCCGCGACCGCGGGGTGGATCGGCATGCGCACGGCCACCGGCGCCGCGGTGCGGACCACCGCGGCGGCGCAGACCAGCCTCGCCGGCGCCCTGCGGGTGGCGTTCTCGAGCGGTGCGGTCATGGGCATGACCGTGGTCGCGCTCGGCACCCTCGGCATCGCCCTCCTGTACTGGCTGTACGGCGGCCTCGACGGCCGGGGGCCGTCCGCGATCGGGTCGCTGCTCGGGATGTCGCTCGGGGCGTCGTCCATCGCGCTGTTCGCGCGGGTCGGCGGGGGCATCTTCACCAAGGCGGCCGACGTCGCCGGCGATCTGTCCGGCAAGGTCGAGGCGGGCATTCCCGAGGACGATCCCCGCAACCCCGCGACCATCGCCGACAGCGTGGGCGACAACGTCGGGGACGTGGCGGGCATGGGGGCCGACCTGTTCGAGTCCTACGTGGGCAGCATCATCTCCTCGGTGGCGCTGGCGTGGGCCCTCACCGCGGCCACCGCGTCCGATCTGTGGGGCGTCGGCGAGAGCGGCTTCCTCGCCCTGCAGGCCGATCTCGCGGTGTTTCCCGTGCTCCTGGCCGGCGTCGGCATCGTCGCGTCGATCCTGGGGACGTTCACGGTGCGGACCGATGACGAGAGCAAGGTGCAGGGGGCGTTGCTCCGCGGATTGATCGTGGCGTCGATCCTCGTCATCATCGGCGCCGCGGTCCTGATCAACGCCACCACCGTCCCCTGGGCGGTCATGGGTTGCGTGGTGTTCGGGGTCGTGGCGGGGGTGGTCATCGGGAAGCTCACCGAGTACTACACCGGCAAGGACAAGCCGCCGGCCAGCCATATCGCCCAGCAGTCGGAGACCGGCCCGGCGACCAACATCATCGCGGGCCTCGGCGTCGGCATGATGTCCTGCGGCTATCCGGTGCTGGTGATCTGCGCCGCCATCTTCTTCAGCTATCAGCTCGCCGAGCTCTACGGCATCGCCATCGCCGCCGTCGGCATGCTGTCGACGCTCGGGATCAGCCTCGGGGTGGACGCCTACGGGCCGGTGGCGGACAACGCCGGGGGCATCGCCGAGATGAGCAAGTGCGAGCCGTACGTGCGCGACCGCACCGATGCCCTCGATGCGGTCGGCAACACGACCGCGGCGATGGGCAAGGGCTTCGCCATCGGGTCGGCCGCCCTCACCGCCCTCGCCCTGTTCTCGACGTTCCAGGCGACGGCGGCCGACAACGTGGCCCGGGCCGGCGGGGCCGGCGCGTTCGATCCGCGGCACCTGAGCCTCGAGCTGACCAACCCCAACGTGCTGATCGGCATGTTCATCGGGGGCATGCTGCCGTTCATCTTCTCGGCGATGACCATGAATGCGGTGGGCCGGTCGGCGAACGAGATGATCGAGGAGGTTCGGCGGCAGTTCCGGACCATCCCCGGGCTGCTCGAAGGGAACGCCGAGCCGGACTCGGCGCGGTGCGTGGCCATCTCCACCCGCTCGGCCATCAGGGAGATGATTCTGCCCGGCCTCCTCGCGGTGACCGCGCCGGTGGCGACCGGCTTCGTGCTCGGGGTGGCCGGCCTCGGCGGGCTGCTCGCGGGCGCGCTCGTGACCGGGGTCCTGATGGCCCTGATGATGGCCAACGCGGGCGGGGTGTGGGACAACGCGAAGAAGCTGATCGAGGAAGGCCACCACGGGGGCAAGGGCTCGGAGCCGCACAAGGCGGCCGTTATCGGGGACACCGTGGGCGATCCGTTCAAGGATACGGCGGGGCCGAGCCTGAACATCCTCATCAAGCTGATGACAATCGTTGCCGTGATTTTCGTACCGCTCGTCGTCGCCTGGATGCGCTAGATCACGGCGTCGGCGGGCCGGCGCAGGAGGGAGCCGCGCAGGAGTTTCGCAGGTGGGTTTTTGCGGGAGGAGTTTCGCGGGTAGGTTTTCGCGGGAGGAGTTTCGCGCCAGCGAAACTCCCAAGGCGACCGAAGGTCGCCCGGTCGCGCAGTTGCGTTGACACTGTTTTGGTGTCTGCATATAATGCGTGCTTCTCATTGTGAAGCGATCATCCCCGGAAGGGGCGCAGGAGGTTGCCTGTGGCTGCAGGTCAGATATTCGGTGAAATCGCGAATCCGTCGATCAAGATCGGTGCCCAGAAATGGTACACCGTGCCGGTCTCGATCATCGCGCACGTGGTGGCTATCGCCGCCGTGTTGATCGTGCCGTTGCTGGCGGCCGAGGCACTGCCGCAGGTGCCGTCGATGATGGCGTTCGTCGCAGCGCCGCCCCCGCCGCCCCCGCCGCCGCCGCCGCCGCCCCCGCCGGCGGCACAGGCGGTGGAAGTGCCGGTCGTCGACGTGAACCCCAACGCCGCGCCGATCGAGGCCCCGGCGCAGATTGCCCCGGAGACCGGCTTCGACCTTTCGAGCGTGCAGGGCATCGAAGGGGGCCTCGCCGGCGGCGTCATAGGGGGTATCGTCGGCGGGCTGCTCCAGGCCCCGCCCCCGCCCCCGCCGCCGCCCGAGCCGGTACGCGTCGGCGGCAACATCCAGGCGCCGACGAAGGTGACCAACGTCGATCCGCGTTATCCCCCGGTCGCGCAGGCCGCGCGCGTCCAGGGCGTCGTCATTCTCGAGGCGGTGATCGGGCCCGACGGCCGCGTGACCGACGTGAAGGTGCTGCGTTCGGTGCCGTTGCTCGACGATGCCGCCCTCGACGCGGTCCGGCAGTGGGCGTACACGCCGACGTTGCTCAACGGCGTGGCGGTTCCCGTCATCATGACGGTCACGGTGAACTTCCAGTTGCGGTAGCGCAGGTGCGCGAGGACGTATGTGTGGCGGCGGCGCGCCGACAGCCGGCGCGCCGCGGATCGAAGGAATTGAATCGCAGGTAGGAGGCACAATGGATCTTCTGGAGCTCTGGGAACAGATGGGTTTGCCCGTCAAGACCCTCATGTCGGTGCTGGCGCTGATGTCGATGTGGTCGATGGGCGTCTTCTTCGAGCGGCTGTTCACCTTCACGCAGGCCGGCAAGCAGTCGAAGGCCTTCGCGCCGCAGGTGGCCAAGCACCTGAAGGACAGCCATCTGAAGGACGCCATCGCCGTCTCGCAGTCGAAGAACTACAAGTACAGCCATCTCGGAAAAGTCGTTCTGGCCGGCCTGCAGGAGTACCAGTTCCAGAAGGACGCCGGGGTCGATCTGAACCGCGACGATCTGATCGACAGCGTGCGCCGGGCCATCCAGCGCGCCGCCGCCCTCACCGCGGCCGACCTCAAGAAGGGCATGGGGGGGCTGGCGACCATCGGGGCCACCGCCGTGTTCGTCGGCCTGCTCGCGACCACCCTGGGCGTCATCAACGCGTTCCAGGGCATCGCGGCCACCGGGTCGGGCGGTCTGGGCGCGGTGTCGGCCGGTATCGCGGAAGCGCTCGTCGGAACCGCGGTCGGGCTGTTCGTGGCGATTCCCGCGGTGTGGTTCTACAACTACCTCACAGGGCGCATCGAGTTCTTCAACGTCGAGATGGACAACTCGTCGTCCGAGCTCGTCGACTATTTCATCAAGAAGGCCGACTAGGGACGCGGTAACCGTACCCGGGGGCCGGACACGACCGCGCGGCGCGCGGTCGTGTCCGGTCCTCCGGTGACACCCGAGCGGACCGAGGAGACTCACCCATGGGAATGCAAGTAGGCGAAAAAACGGGTGCGATGAACTCGGAGATCAACATCACGCCGCTGGCGGACGTGATGCTGGTGCTGCTGATCATCGTCATGCTGATCGCGCCCCTGTTGCAGAAGGGCGTCGACGTGACCCTGCCCGAAGCCGGGAACACGACGGACAAGCCCGAGAACGACGCGCAGACCGTCCTCGCGGTGACCGCGGACGGCCGCTTCTACGTCGACAGCGTCCAGACCACCGAGCAGGAGCTGTTGACGACGGTCCAGAGCGTGCTGGAGCGGAAGTTCGAGCAGATCGTGCTCATCAAGGCCGATCAGGACGCCCAGTACGCGGACGTCATGGCCGTGCTCGACCGGCTGCAGCGGGCGGGCATCGAGGACATCGGCCTGATTACCGAGCGGAAGGTGGGCGGCGGCGGGGCCTCCGCCGGAGGAGGCGAGTAGTCCATGACCAAAAAGCACCACGGGGCGGACCTGGTCGTCGCCGCCGAACAGCCGCACTCCACTGCGGACATCAACATCACGCCGTTCATCGACGTGCTGCTGGTGCTGATCGTCATCTTCCTGGCTGCGCTGCCGCTGTCCCAGCGGGGACTCGATATCAATCTCCCGCTCGAGACCCAGGGCGCGACGGAGGCGGCGGCGGACTCCAGCCAGATCGTGCTGCAGTACACGGCTGACCGCGTGATCTCCGTGAACCAGCAGCCGGTGCCGATTCAGCGGCTCGAATCGGAGCTCCGCGGCATCTTCGAGCAGCGCCGCGAGAAGACGATGTTCATCGCCGGGGCCGGCAACCTGCGCTACGGCGAGATCATCGAGGTGATCGACGCGGCCAAGGGCGCCGGGGTCACCAAGGTGGGCATCGTCACCGAGGCGATGCGCCGGGCCGGCGGGGCCGACGCGCTGTAGCGGGCCCGCGTCGTCGCCGTCCGTCGTTCGGGATACAGGGCGCGGCCATGCGCGGGCATGCCGCGCCCTTTCGTTGCTCCGAACCTCACCACGAAGGCCGGGACGCCGCTTCGGCCAGCCGGACGGCGCCCCGGCCCGGTGCGGCAGCCTCCAGGCATCTCGCGCGAGGCCGTCTCTTGACTTGACGTTTTGGGCGCCACTATACTAATTCGCCTCTCGTGGGTTCGGCAGTGTCAGGCTCGTCAACGCTGCGGCCGGAAACGCTCGCAACCGGATATCTGCTCGAACCGGAACGAAAAGACGGCAGTCGGTGTCCAATCATCGACAAACAGCCTCCAGGTTGGCGCAGGGAAGACGTCACGACCGACGGTGATGAAGGGGACCGCTATGCACATCCGATCGCTCGCCATCAGACTCGCTCTCGTTATCCTCGTGGCTCTATCGACGACATCCTGTTACATGTTGGACCAGCTCCGCGCGCTGCGCGTCATCAAGGATGCGCACACGCAGTATCAACGGTCCGACTACGAGAACGCCGCTGAGCTGTACGAGGAAGTCCTGGCCAACGACCCCGGCCTCGTCGAGGCCTATTTCTATCTGGCCAACAGCTACGACCAGCAGTTCCGGCCGGCCTTGCGGGGCGAGCCGGAGAACGATCGGCTGCTCGATCTCGCTATCGAGAACTACATCCTGTCGGCGGAACGTCAGACCTACCTGGAGCTCCAGACGCTGTCGCTGCAGTATCTGGTGGCCGCCTACGGTCCCGACAAGGCCAACGATCCGGCCTCCTCGGAACCGGTGCTGCAGACGATGATAGAGACCGATCCGGAGAATCCGGAGAACTACTACGCCCTGGCCAGGCTCTACGAGGATTCGGGACTCTACACCGAGGCCGAGGAAGTGCTGTTGCAGGTCACGACGACGCGACCGGAGGATCCCACCGCGTATCTGCAGTTGGCGGGGTTCTACCGACGCAACGAGCAGTTCGACGAGACGATCGACGCGGTTCGTCGTCGCGCCGAGCTCGAGCCGGACAACCCGGAGGCGTACTACACCATCGCGACCTACTACTGGGAGAAGGCGTTCCGCGATTTCACGCTGGACGACGACCAGGAGATGGAGTACGTCATGCTCGGCGTCGCCGAGGCGGACAAGGCGCTCGAGCTGAATCCCGACTATATCGAGGCCCTGACCTACAAGAACATCCTGCTGCGGATGCAGGCGAACCTCACGAGCAACGTCGGCGAACGGACAGATCTGATCGACGAGGCGGACGTGCTCCGTGATCGCGCCCAGGAGCTGCAGGATCTGCGGACCGGCACCGCCGGCGGCAACTAGACCGCCGGACCGGGGAATCCCGGCTTCCACTCTCCGGGCCGGGTGCGGTCTTCCTGGAAGACCGCACCCGGCTTCGTCATGTACGGGGTTGCCACAGAGTCGCTCGATGATCAGCTTCGACACCTTGATCGACAAGGCCCGGGCCTCCAATCCGCACGCGGACACCGACCTGCTCCGCCGCGCCTACGACTTCTCCGCGGCCGAGCACGCGGGCCAGAAGCGGCGGTCCGGCGAGCCCTACCTGATCCATCCCCTCGAGGTCGCCTCTCTGGTTGCGGACATGCGGCTCGACGACGTGGCGATTGCGGCGGGGCTGCTCCACGACGTCGTCGAGGACACCTTGACCACGATCGAGCGCGTGGGCGAGCTGTTCGGATCGGACGTCGCCCACGTCGTGGAAGGGGTGACCAAGATCAGCTCGATCTCCTTTTCCTCGAGCGAGGAGCGGCAGGCGGAGAACTTCCGCAAGATGCTGCTCGCGATGGTCGACGACATCCGCGTGATCCTCGTGAAGCTCGCGGACCGGCTCCACAACATGCGCACGCTCGACCACCTGGCGGAGGCGCGCCGCCTGATCATTGCCCAGGAGACCCTCGACATCTACGCCCCCATCGCCCACCGGCTGGGCATGAAGAAGGTCAAGGAAGAGCTGGAGGATCTGGCCTTCAAGCACCTCGATCCCAAGAGCTACGAGACGACGCGTGCCTGGGTGGAGCGGCGCCGGAAGGCCACCCGGCGGGCGGTCCAGGGGTTGCGCGAGACCCTCGAGCAGACGCTGGCCGAGCACGGCATCCCCTTCGAACGGATCGAGTCGCGCATCAAGCGGCTCTACGGCATTCACCAGAAGATCAGGCGGCAGCGCATCCCTCTCGAGCAGGTCTACGACCTGATCGCGCTCCGGGTCATCACCACGTCGGTCCGGGACTGCTACGCGGCGCTCGGCATCATTCACCAGACCTGGTCGCCGGTGCCGGGCCGGTTCAAGGACTTCATCGCGATGCCCCAGGCGAACCGGTACCAGTCGCTCCACACCTCCGTCGTCAGCGATCGCGGAGTGCCGTTCGAGGTGCAGATCCGGACCGAGGAGATGCACGCGGTGGCCGAGAACGGCATCGCCGCGCACTGGAAGTACAAGGAGGGGCGGATCGGGGTGAAACCGGACGAGGAGCACTTCGCCTGGCTGCGGCAGCTGCTCGAGTTCCAGCAGGAGCTGCGCGATCCGGGAGAGTTCATCCAGAACCTGAAGGTGAATCTCTACCCCGACGAGGTCTACACGTTCACCCCCAAGGGCGAGGTCAAGGCGCTGCCGCGGGGCGCCACGCCGATCGACTTCGCCTACAGCATCCATACCGACGTCGGGCACCAGTGCGTGGGGGCGCGGGTGAACGGCCGGATGGTGCCGGTGCGCACGCGGCTGGCGAGCGGCGACATCGTCGAGGTGGTGACCGCGCCCGGACACACGCCGAGCCGCGACTGGCTCAACACCGTCGTGACCTCCCGCGCCCGCAACAAGATCAAGCACTTCATCCATGCCGAGGAGAAGCTGCGCGCCATCGAGCTGGGCCGGAAGCTGTTCGACAAGGAGCTGCGGCGGTTCAACCTCAGCGCGAAGTCGGTGCTGGAGCCGGAGTCGGTCAGCCGGGTGGCGGAGGAGTTCGGATTGGCGCGGAGCGACGACCTGTTCGCGGCCATCGGTTACGGCAAGGTGCCGGCGCGGTCCGTGCTCGACAAGCTGGCGCCGCGGGAGATGGAGGAGCAGTCCGCCGCCTCGTCGTCGATCGGCACCGCCGTTCGCAAGGTGCTGCGCCCCGGCGAGGACAAGGTCAAGGTCAGCGGGTTCGACGACCTGATGGTCTTCCGCGCCCGGTGCTGCAACCCCATACGGGGAGAGAAGATCGTCGGCTACGTGACGCGGGGCAAGGGTGTCTCGGTGCACGCGGCCCGATGTCCCAACGTCCTCAATCTCCTGTACGACCCCGAGCGGCGCATCGACGTGGTGTGGGACAAGCAGGTCGACGAGGACGGCTTCGTGGTCCAGCTCGGGATTCAGGTGGAGGACCGGCAGGGGATCCTGGCCGACGTCACGTCGAAGATCGCGGGGCTCAGGACCAACGTGCTCAAGATAGAGGCGACCACCGCCGATCACCACCACGGACGGATCAGCGTCACCGTCGAGATCACCGATCTGAAGCACCTGCAGCGCATCATCAAGGTGATCCGCGGCGTCTCGGGCGTCCTCGAGGTCGAGCGGATGATGCGCCAGGGATAGCGCGAAACTTCTACGGCGCAAGCTCCTAGGCGTAGCGGGCCGGGGACGGTCCCAGATCGGCGATGGCGTCGATCTCGACCTCGACGCCCTTGGGCAGCGCCGCGACCTGCACGGTCGCCCGGGCCGGCGCAGGGGCGTCGAAGTAGCTGCCGTAGGCTTCGTTCACCTGGGAGAAAGCACCCAGATCCGTCAGGAAGATGGTCGTGCGGACGACCTGATCGAACCCCGCCCCGGCCGCGTCGAGGATGGCGCCGAGGCTCCGCATGACCCGGTGGGTCTGGGCGACGACGTCGCCGTCGATGACCTCGCCGGTGGCCGGGTCGAGGGGAATCTGACCCGAGACGAACAGCAGCGATCCAGACCGCACGGCCTGCGAATAGGGGCCGATGGCGGCCGGCGCGCCGTCCGTCCGGATGCCGCGGCGGGGCATCTAGGCCGCCTTGACGACCCGGTTCGACCGCAGACAACGGGTGCAGACGCGGATGCGCCGGACGCCGCCGTTGATCACCGCCTTCACCCGCTGGATGTTGGCTTGGAATCGCCGCGGTGTGACGTTGTGCGCGTGACTGACGTTCCGCCCGAATGCCGAGCCTTTCCCACAGATGTCGCAACGTTTTGCCATGATCTCGATCCCGCTGTCACCAATCCGAACCTGGAATTATAACAGACACTCGGGCCGTTCAGGGAACGATGACGAGCGGTTCGTCACCCGCTTCCTGGCCCGGGCCGGACTCTGTCGTCCCGGCCGGGGGTGGTGATGCCCGCACCATGCGGCTCACGAGATCGAGATAGGCGCGGCCGCCGCCCCCGAGGGCCGATTCGGCGCCGGCCGCGGCGCGTTCGATGCGGCGCAGCACCTCCGCCAGATCGCGTTCGCCGGCCTTGGGGCCGCCCACCGCCGCCGGATCGTCGAGCAGCGGCCTGAGTTCCCGCGACAGGCGCCCGGCGAACGGTGACGACGCCTGATGCTCGTAGATGATGCCCTTGCTCGCGGTGTCGTAGGTCTTCGCCAGGGCCTCGGCGGTCTCGCGCACCGTGCGATCGTCGAGCGGCACGTCGCCACTTCGGGCAATGCCATGCAGCAGGTTCTGCACGAAGAAGAACAGCTTGTACTGGTGCGGCTGCAGCTCCGCCACGATCGGCAGCAGAAAGCGGACGTCGCGTTCCTGTTGGCGTTGCACCGTCGCGGGGGGGTGGCTCTGCGCCGACGCGAGATACCGGCAGTCGGACGGGCACCGGATCTCCGCCAGCCGTTTCGTGGCGCAGCAGACGGTGCAGATCTCGCGCTGCAGCGCCGGACACGTTCGCCGCGCCCGGCGCCGCCGGCACAACGGGCAGGTGGATGCGCTCATGAGTCTTCAGGCGGTCTGGTCCGGGGCGCTTGCCCCGCAGGCGCTCCGCCGCTCCCGGTCCCAGCGCGCGGTGCCGCCACGGGCTCTCCGCCCCGCTGCCGGCCGCCGGTCCCCGCGCTTCGGGGGAAGCACTTCCCGGACGCATTCTACTATTCTTCTGCAGCCCTTGGCGCTCGCGGCGCGCTCCTGCAACCCCTGGCGCTCGCGGCGCTCCAGCAACCCCTGGCGCTCGCGGCGCTCCTGCAACCCTGGCGCTCGCGGCGCTCCCCTGCCACACCGGCGCCCGCCGCGATCCGTGGGCCGGCGGCCGGCCCGGGGCGCCCGCCGCAGGCCCCGGCGTCATCGGCCGGCCCGGCTTCCGGGCCCCGCCGGCGCCGGCGATGCCCTCATCTGGTGACAATGCGTTCGATATTTGAAACTGTACGGCGCGAACCGTCGTCTAAGGTTTACGAACGAGGTCTCAATGGCGCCAGCAGCCCGTTGGAATCGGTGAATGCAGACTGAACGGGGCAGTGGACCGTCCCTTCGCCGTTCGATTCCAGCTTGAGTTGCTTCGTTTTTGGGGTCAGGCTGACTGTGTACCGGTTGCGAAGTCTTGGCATTGAATTTGCGGAGGAAATGATCGGGGGTGAAGGAGTTTCCCCTGAGGGGCTTGCTGCCGGCGTACGGAGCAGCCTTTTTTGGAGGCATCGAACTGTCACGATGCGTGCATCTCCAGCCGGGCTTGGGAGGGGCCGTACAATGAACACGCATGGAGAGGGAATGTCCGACGCGCGCTTCGACGAGCTGCGACGCATGCTCGAAGAACGACGCGAGGAGATCGCGGGCGCGGTGAAGCACAAGATTCGCAACGTGCGCGCCGACGCGACGCGGTCGGGGGGCCACCGCCTGACCGACGCCAACGGGATGCCGGAGGCGGACATCCAGGGCGAGATCGAGTTCGCCCTGCTTCAGATGAAGACCGAGACGCTGGCGAAGATCACCGCCGCCCTCGATCGCCTGGAAGAAGGCACCTACGGGTACTGCTACGAGTGCGGTGAGGAGATCGCCGGGCGGCGGCTGCGGGCGTTGCCGTTCGCCGAACGTTGCCGGGAATGCGAGGAAGTGCACGAGTCGGAGCTGAACCGCGAGCGCATGCTCGAGTGCCGCAGCAAGGCGGTGTCGCTGTTCGGCGCGCCGTCGTTCTGATCGCAGGAGGCGCTCTCAGGGCGCTCGCCGAGGGCTCTCGAACGGGAGCCCCCGCGCGAGCGTCCGGTCCGGTAGAGGCGGGAGAATCGTACGATGAGCGACGAGCCTGGGCTCCTCGACGGGGCCGGTTCGGGCGGCGCCCGACCGGTGTCGATCCCGCCCGAGCTGCCGGTGTTGCCGTTGCGCGACACGGTGCTGTTTCCGAATTCCTTCATGCCCCTCGCGGTGGCCCGCGAGAGCTCCGTCCGCCTGATCGAGGAGGCCATCGCCGACAGCCGTCTCGTCGGGGTCTTCACCCAGCTCGATCCGGGCACCGAAGAGCCGACCCAGAAAGAGCTGTACCCCATCGGAACCGCCACCCACATCCACAAGATGTTCAAGCTGCCCGACGGCACCCTGCGCCTCATCGTGCAGGGGCAGTCGCGCCTGCACCTGGACGAGGTGCTGGCGACGAAGCCGTACATCCGGGCCCGCGTGCGGCAGGCCGACGACATCCTGCGCGAGTCGGACCACCTCGAGATCGATGCCCTGCAACGCAACGTCAAGGGCAACTTCCAGCAGGTGGTGTCCCTGTCGCCGCTGCTGTCCGACGACCTGCAGGCGCTGGCCGGCAACATCACCGAACCCGGCAAGCTGGCCGACTTCATCGCGTCCAGCCTGAGCACCATCCAGACCCCGGCCCGGCAGCAGGTGCTCGGCACGCTCGACGTTCGCGAGCGGATCGAGCAGCTGAACCGCATGCTGATCAAGGAGCTCGAGGTTCTCGAGCTGGGCTCCAAGATCCAGTCCGAGGTGCAGTCCGAGGTCGGCCGGAGCCAGCGCGAGTATCTGCTGCGCGAGCAGATGAAGGCGATTCAGAAGGAGCTGGGCGAGGGCGACGAGCACGCCAAGGAGATCGAGGAGCTCAGGAAGAAGGTCGAGGCCGCGGGCATGCCCGAACCGGTGCAGAAGGAGGCGCTCCGCGAGCTTGACCGGTTGTCCCGCATGCCGGTGGCGGCGGCCGAGTACACCGTGTCGCGGACCTACCTCGACTGGCTCGTGGTCCTGCCGTGGGACGCGCGGACCGAAGAGGTCATCGATCTTCCGCGCACCCGGCAGGTGCTCGACGACGACCACAGCGGGCTGGAGAAGGCGAAGGACCGCATTCTCGAGTACCTCGCGGTGCGCAAGCTGAACCCGAGCATGAAGGGGCCGATTCTGTGCTTCGTCGGCCCGCCGGGGGTCGGCAAGACCTCGTTGGCGAGGTCGATCGCGCGCTCGCTCGACCGCAAGTTCGTCCGCGTCTCGCTGGGGGGCATGCGCGACGAGGCGGAGATCCGCGGGCACCGCCGCACCTACATCGGCGCGCTGCCCGGACAGATCATCCAGGGGTTGCGCCGCGCCGAATCCAAGAACCCCGTCTTCATCCTCGACGAGATCGACAAGCTGGGCACGGACTTCCGCGGCGACCCCTCGTCGGCGCTGCTCGAGGTGCTCGACCCCGAGCAGAACAACACGTTCCGCGATCACTACCTCGACGTGCCGTTCGACCTCTCCGAGGTGCTGTTCATCACCACCGCCAACATCCTGGACCCCGTCGCCCCTGCGCTGCGCGACCGCATGGAGGTGCTCGAGCTGCCCGGCTATACCGAGGACGAGAAGCTGCAGATTGCCCTGGAGCACCTCGTCGGGCGCCAGATCGAGAACCACGGGCTGACGGCCGAGCAGATCGCCTTTTCCGACGAGGCGCTGCGGGCGGTCATCCACGGGTATACCCGTGAGGCCGGGGTGCGGAACCTCGAGCGCGAGATCGGCGCGTTGTGCCGCAAGGTGGCGCGCCGCCACGCCGAGGGGAACGACGAGCCGATCGAGATCGTCCCCGACACCGTGACCGGCATGCTGGGGGCGCCGCGCTTCCAGGACGAAGAGGTGGCGGAGCGGACCCGCAACCCCGGCGTGGCCCTGGGGTTGGCGTGGACGCCGACCGGCGGCGAGGTGCTGTTCGTCGAGGCGACCCGGATGCCCGGCAAGGGGACGCTGACCCTGACCGGGCACCTCGGGGACGTCATGAAGGAGTCGGCCCGCGCCGCCCTCTCCTGGTTCCGCGGCCAGACCGCGGCCTACGGCGTCGACCCCGACTTCTACCAGGATGCCGAGATCCACCTCCACGTGCCGTCCGGCGCGATTCCCAAGGACGGGCCGTCGGCGGGGGTGACGATGGTGGCGGCGATGGCGTCGGAGCTGACGGGCCGGCCCGTGCGCGGCGACGTCGCGATGACCGGCGAGATCACCCTGTCGGGCCGCGTGCTGCCGGTCGGGGGCATCAAGGAGAAGGTGCTGGCGGCCCGCCGCCACGGCGTGACCGAGGTGCTCCTGCCGAAGCGGAACGAGAAGAACGTCAACGAGGACCTGAGCGAGGACCTCCGCCGCGACATGACGATCCGCCTCGTGTCCACCATCGACGACGTCCTCGAGCTCGTCCTGCAGCCCCCCGCCGCGCAGGCCGCGGTGGCCGGCGCCGGTCACGAGGCGCCGGGCGTGCACGGCACCGTTCAGTAATCGCGACCTGGGAGTCTGCGCCGCAGAAGCGGTGCAGCACCTCCGGCAGGGTCGGGCGGCCGTCGGGGCCGCAGGCGGCGATTTCCGGGCTACACACGACGGTCGTCGAGAGAGTTCCGCGCCCGGAGGTCGTCGAGCACCCCCTGCAGGTCTTCCGGCAGCGCCGTCTCGAACTCCACCCGCCGGCCGTCGCCCGGGTGCCTGAACGCGAGGCGCCAGGCGTGCAGGAACGGCCGTTCGAGCGACGCGAGACCCCGGTGGTCGGCTGCGAGATGGCGGCGAACCCCCCCGTAGATGGCGTCGCCGACGATCGGGTGGCCGATGCTGGCGAGATGCACGCGGATCTGGTGGGTGCGGCCGGTGGCGATGGCGATGGTGGTCAGCGTCAGGCCCCGCAGCCGCTCGGCGCCGGTGATCCGGGTGACGGCCGAGCGGGCGCGCCGGGCCCGCGTCGAGATCTTCTGCCGGTTCACGGGGTCGCGGCCGAGCGGGGCGTCGATGCGCCGGCCGGCCTTCAGGAGGCCCCACGCCAGCCCCAGGTACTCCTTGTCGACCTCGCGGTCCGCGAACTGGCGCGACAGCTCGGCGTGGGCGGCGTCGTGCTTGGCGACGACCATCACCCCCGAGGTGCCGCGGTCGAGCCGGTGCACGATGCCGGGACGCTGCTCGCCGCCGATCCCGCTGAGCCCGGTGACGTGGTACAGCAGGGCGTTCACCAGGGTTCCGCGGTCGTGGCCGGCCGCGGGGTGGACGACCATGCCGGCCGGCTTGTCGACCACCACGAGGTCGGGGTCGTCGTGCAGGATGGCCAGCGGCAACGCCTCCGCCGCCGGCGCCGCCGGCGCCGCGGCGGGAACCTCCATGTCGACCCTGTCGCCGGTGTGCACGGCATGACTCGCCCGGACCGTCTTCCGGTTCAGGAGCACGTGGCCCTCCCGAATCAGGCGCTGGATCTGCGCCCGCGATCGCTCGGGCACGACGGCGGTCACGAAGTGGTCGAGGCGCGCGCCGTCGTGCGCGTCGGTCACCTCCAGGCGCTCGGGGTCCACTACTTCCGTCTCGCCGGCGGCGCCGGCACGCCCGGGGCGCCCGCCGCCGCGCCGCGCCGCCCGAGGAGGACGAGCATGACGATGCTCGCGGGGACGATCAGGGCGGAGACGAACTGCGAGGTCGGAAGAGCGTCGAAGACCATGCCCCGGGGGTCGCCGCGGAAGAGCTCCAGAACGATCCGGGCCACGCCGTACAGCAGCAGATAGGTCCAGAAGGTCCGGCCGGGAAACGCCCGCCACCGGCGCTCCCCCGCGAGCAGGACGCCCAGGATCAGGAGGACCGCGACGGCCTCGTAGACCTGGGTCGGATGCAGCGCGATGCCCAGCGGCGTGCCCACGTTGGCGGCGGCCAGGGTGCTCGTGAAGGTGATGCCCCAGGGCGCCTCCGTCGGCTGTCCGTAGCAGCATCCGGCGAGCAGGCACCCCATCCGGCCCACGCCCTGCGCGAGGGCGATGCCCGGCGCGAACAGGTCGCAGGTGGTCCACAGGGGCAGCCCGGTCCGGCGGATGTACCACCAGCAGACCGGCACCGCCAGCAGCAGCCCGCCGTAGAAGACGCCGCCCGACTTCACCAGCACCATCATCTGGGACAGGTCGCTGGTGAACCGGTCGAAGTCCACCACCAGCAGCATCAGCTTGGCGCCGGCGACGGCGCTGATGATGCCGATGATGCCCAGATCCACGATGCGCTGGCCGTCCAGGCCGGCGCCTCGGGCGCGATGGAGGGCGAAGCGCAGGGCGAGGAGATAGGCCGCGGCGAGGAGCACGCCGTAGCTGTAGACGCTGAAGAAACCGAGCTCAAACAGGAGTGGATACATCGTCGGGACTCCGGATAAGGTCCAGAATCAGCAGGCCGGCCCCCACCGTGATCGCCGAGTCGGCCACGTTGAAGGCCCAGAAATGAACGCTTCCCCAGTAGACGTCGACGAAGTCGACCACGTAGCCGACCGCCGCCCGGTCGATCAGGTTGCCGACGGCGCCGCCGACGATCAGGGCGAGACCGGCCCGCGCCAGCACCGCCCGGGGACCGATCTGCGAGGCGTACCAGCCGACCGCGGCGAGGGCGAGCAACGCCATGCCCGTCATCAGCACCCGCTTGTAGGCGAGGTCGGCGAGGTTCAGGATGCCGAACGCGGCCCCCGTGTTGCGCACGTGCACGACGTTCAGCATGCCCGGTATCACCTCGACGGCGTCGTGCAGCGCAATGCCCGCCCGCACCATCTGCTTGGTGATCTGATCGAGCACGACGACGGCCAGGCTGACGACCGCCAACGCGTTCCGGGTCGAGAACCGGGAGGCGGCGGCCGCGCCCGGCGGCGTGTCGGAACTCACCATGGGCTCCTCGCCGGGAAACCGTTCGGTTGCCGCTCCGCTTTCCGCCCGAATCCTGCCGGGCCTCCGCTCCGTTCCACGGCGCAGGCTCCCGGCCCGGAAATCGTCGCCGACGGCTCCGATTGCCGCCCGACCAACCCTGCCCGGAGTCTGCTCCGTTCCACGGCGCGGACTCCTAGGCGACGGTCGCGGCCATGTCCGCGAGGGCGTTCGTGCACCGGTCGCAGACCGTCGCCTCCGACGGGTCGGCGGCGCTGTCGCGCGGCATCACCCAGCGCCAGCACCGGGGGCACTTGGCGCCGTCGGCCCGTCCGACGGCGATGCGGGCCGCGCCGTCCGCGTCGCGATGCACCGCGCCGTCCTCCCCGTCGCCGGCGGGGGCGCCGGTGCGCAGCGACACCGACGAGGTGATGAACAGGGTCGCGAGGTCGTCGCGGTACGGCTCGAGCAGGTCCGCCATCCCGCCCTCCGCGGTCAGGGTCACCGCCGCCTCCAGCGACGTTCCCACCACCTTGTCCTGCCGCAGCTTCTCCAGCTCGCCGTTGACCGCGTCGCGCAGGTCCAGCAGGCGGGTCCACCGGGCGATGAGGTTCCCGTCGACGAGCGACTCGGGCTCGGCGGGAAAGTCGGCGAGGTGCACGCTGTCGGCGTCCGTCCCGGGGAGGTGGCGCCACAGCTCGTCGCAGGTCACCGGCAGAATCGGCGCCAGCAGCCGGGTGATCCCCCCCGCGATCGCGTGCAGGGCGGTCTGCGCCGACCGGCGGCCGTGGGCCCGCGGTCCCAGCGTGTAGAGCCGGTCCTTCGAGATGTCGACGTAGAACGCGCTGATGTCCACCGTCAGATAGTTGTTCACCGTGTGCACCACGGTCTGGAGCTCGTAGCGCTCGTAGGCGCGCAGCACGCGGGCCGCCACCTCGCCGTAGCGCGCCAGCGCATACCGGTCGACCTCGAGCAGCTCGTCCCGGGGCACCGCATGCGCCGCCGGGTCGAAGTCGTAGAGGTTGGCGGCCAGGATCCGCAGCGTGTTGCGGATCTTGCGGTACGCCTCGACGATGCGCTCCATGATGTGGGCGCCGATGCGGACCTCCTCGCGGTAGTCGACCATCGCCACCCACAGCCGCAGTATCTCGGCGCCGCTCTGCCGGATGATCGTCTGGGGCTCGACGGTGTTGCCGATCGACTTCGACATCTTGTGGCCGGACTCGTCCACGACGAAGCCGTGCGTTATCACCTGCCGGTAGGGGGCGGCGTTGCGGGTGCCGAGGGCCACCAGCAGCGAGCTGTGGAACCATCCCCGGTACTGGTCGCTGCCCTCCAGATAGACGGTGTACGGCCACTCGAGCTCCGGGTGGTCGTGGAGCACCCCTTCGTGGCTGGACCCCGAGTCGAACCATACGTCCAGAATGTCGCGTTCCCGCTCGAACCCGGCTCCGCCGCACGCGGGGCACCGCAGGTCCGGGGGGACGAACTCGCCGATGTCCCGTTCGTACCAGGCGTCGGCGCCGTGCTCGGCGAAGACCGCGGCCGCCCGTTCGGTCAGCGCCGTCGTCAGCACCGCTTCCCGGCACGCGGTGCAGTAGACGGCGGGAATCGGAACCCCCCACGACCGCTGGCGCGAGATGCACCAGTCGGGCCGATTCGCGAGCATGCTGCGGATGCGCTCCTCGCCCCACGCCGGGAACCACTCGACCTGCCGGATGGCCGCGAGGGCCCGTTTCCGCAGCTCGCCCGTGTCCATGGCGATGAACCACTGCCAGGTGGCGAGGAAGATCACCGGGTGATGACAGCGCCAGCAGTGGGGATACGTGTGGTCCACCGTGTCCCGGTGCCAGAGCCGGCCGGCGCCGGCCAGCGCCGCCTCGACCGCGGGGTTGGCGTCGAACACCTTCTCGCCCCCGACGACCTCGACGTCCTCGTCGAACCGTCCCGACGGTCCGATCGGCGCATAGATCTCCAGGCCGTAGCGGACCCCGGTGGCGTAGTCGTCGGCGCCGTGTCCCGGCGCGGTGTGGACCGCGCCGGTGCCCTGCTCCAGCGTCACGTAGTCGGCGAGCACCCCCACCGAGTCGCGGTCGTAGAGCGGGTGGCGAAAGGTCAGGCCTTCGAGGTCGCGGCCCTTCAGGCTGGCCAGCGGCGGGCCGAAGTCGCGCCCGATCGCGGCCGCCACCGCGTCCCGGCGTTCCTCCGCGATGACCACGGCGGCGCCGGCGTCGGCGTGCGCGCCGCCGCCGTCGTAGACCCCGTAGTCGACGCCGGGGTGGAACGCCACTGCCAGATTCGACGGGATGGTCCAGGGGGTGGTGGTCCAGATCAGCACCGAGACCGGGCGTCCCGCCACCACCGGGGCCTTCTCCGCGAAGGCCGCCGCCGACGCCGGCCGCATCGGGAACTCCACGTAGATGGACGGCGACGTGTGGTCCTCGTACTCCACCTCCGCCTCCGCCAGCGCGGTGCGGCAGTGCAGGCACCAGTGGACCGGCTTCTTCCCCTTGTACACCACCTGCTGCTCGACGAACCGGCCGAGGGCGCGCACGATCGCCGCCTGGTAGTCCGGGGTCATCGTCCGGTACGGCCGGTCCCAGTCTCCCAGCACGCCGAGGCGCTGGAAGTCGGCCGACTGCCGCTCGACGAACTTCTGGGCGTAGCGGCGGCACGCGCGCCGGAAGTCGGCCACGCTCATGTGGCGCTTCTTCCCGCCGAGCTCCTGGTCCACCTTGAGCTCGATGGGCAGCCCGTGGCAGTCCCAGCCCGGCACGTAGGGCGCGTCGAAGCCGGCCATGGTCCGCGACCGCACGATGACGTCCTTCAGCACCTTGTTGAGCACGTGCCCGATGTGGATCTTCCCGTTGGCGTAGGGCGGGCCGTCGTGCAGCACGAACTGCGGCGCCCCCGCGCGGCGTTCGCGGATGCGCGCGTACAGCCCCATCTCGTTCCAGCGCGCGATCGCCGCCGGCTCCGTCGTCTGGAGGTTGGCGCGCATCGGGAACCCCGTCCGGGGCAGGTTGAGGGTGTGCTTCCAGTCGGCCATCGATAATCCCGCCATTGTAGTGCATGCGGTCGGGGCTCATCGGCGTGGAACACGCGGCCTCGGGCCGGTCCACGGCCGTGTTTGCGTTCGCGGCCCGGTGTATGCCAACATCGGAAGATGCCCGGCACGGACACGAAGTGGATCGTCGGCACGCTGGGGGGCCTGCTGTTGGTGATCGGGGGCCTGCTGATCAGCCAGAACGCCGACCTTCGCGCCGACCACGCCGAGCTTCGCACGGATATCCGCCGCCTCGACGATCGCGTCCGTGCCGTCGAAGATCGTCTCCGCGTCGTCGAAGTCTCCTTCGGCCAGGTCGCTCAACGCCTGCAGACGCTCGAACGCGTCATGCTTCCCGCTGCGGATTAGGAGTCTGCGCCGTGGGCCAGGGGCCTGCACCGCAGAGTTTCGCGCCGGCGAGACTTCCGCCGCGACCGCAGGTCACGCCGCATCCATCGACACGCCGAGTCGCGCGCCGCCCGCGAGGCGTCGGTATAATTGCGCGGTGCCGAACCCCGCCACCGCTTCCGGCAACGCGCCGGTCTCTGCCTGGGCGCCCCCGGACCCCTTCGAGGCGGTTCTCGACAACGGTCTGAAGATCCTCGTGCACGAGGTGCGCACCGCCCCCCTGGTGTCGGTGTGGTGCTGGTACCGGGTCGGGTCCAGGGACGAGCCGCCGGGCCTCACCGGCGCCTCGCACTGGGTCGAGCACATGAACTTCAAGGGCACCGCGAACATTCCCGCCGGGGAGTTCAAGGAGCGGATAGACCGCTTCGGGGGTTTCTGGAACGGCTATACCTGGATCGACCAGACCGCCTACGTGGAGACCGCGACCCGCGACGCCCTCGACGCGATGCTGTTCCTCGAGGCCGAGCGGATGGACCGGTGCCTCTACGAGGCCGAGGCGTCCGAGGCCGAGCGCACCGTCATCATCTCCGAGCTGCAGGGCGGCGAGAACGACCCCGAGCAGCTTCTTGACACCGAGGTCACCGCGACCGCGTTCAAGGCCCATCCCTACCGCCATCCCACCATCGGGTGGCTGGGCGATCTGCAGGCGATGACCCGCGACGATCTCTACGGCCACTACCGCCGCCACTACACGCCGGGCAACGCCACTCTCGTCATCGTGGGCGACGTCGACGCGGCCGAGGCGTGCCGCGCGGCCGAGCGGCGCTTCGGCCCGATCGCCGCGGGGACGGCGCCGCCGCCGGTGCGGACGACGGAGCCCGAGCAGACGGGGGCGCGCGAGCTCGAGATCGTGCGCGACGGCGCCGCCGCCTATCTGAAGGTCGCCTGGCACGCGCCGGCCGTCGCCGACCCCGACTTCGCCCCCATGCTCGTGCTCGATGCGGCGCTGACCGGCGCCAAGGGGTTGAATCTCTGGTCCAGCTTTCGCGGTCCGGCTCCCCAGCGCCGGGCCCGGCTCTACCGGGCCCTCGTCGACGGCGGGCACGCCGCCGCCGTGAGCGGCGCGTTCGTCCCCACCGCGCACCCGTTCCTGTTCATGGTCTCGATGACGGCCAGCGCCGGCACCCCGGTCGCGGCGCTGCGCGAGCGCGCGCTGGCCGAGCTCGACGCGGTGCGCGCGAACGGGCTGTCCGCCGAGGAGACGGCGCGCGCCCGGCGGCAGCTCCGGACCCGGCTCGTCCTCGAGAACGACAGCATCACGAACGTCGCCCACCAGATCGGCTTCTTCGAGACCGTCGCCGGTCCCGGGGTCCTCGCCGAGCTGCCGGGGCGCATCGCGGCGGTCACCCCTGACGACGTCGCCCGGGTCGCGTCCCGCCGCCTCGTCCCCGACAACCGCACCGTCGGCGTGTTCCGGCCGGAATGATGAGCAGCCGAGCCGGTCTCGCCCCGGTGCGCGTCGAGCTCGCCAACGGCCTGACCCTGCTCGTGCAGGAGACCCGGACCCAGCCCTCGGTCTCGATCAGCGCCGCCGTCTCCGCGGGCAGCGCCGCCGATCCCCCGGGCGGAGAGGGGACCGCCTGGCTGCTGTCCCGCCTCCTCGACCGGGGCGCCGGCGGCCGGTCCGCCGGCGAGACCGCCGATCTCCTCGACCTGTGCGGGGTGTCGCCGGCCGTCGGAGTCACCCGGCACACCACCACCGCGGCCTGCGACTGTCTCGCCGAGGACGTCGACACGGTCCTCGAGCTCGTCTGCGACATGGTGCGGGCGCCCGCCTGTCCCGACGACGAGGTGCAGCTTTGCCGCGGGCAGCTCGTCACCCGGCTGCGGCAGGACGAGGACCGTCCCGCGACCCGCGCCGTCGAGGCCGCGATGGCCCTGCTCTACGGCGGCGCCCATCCCTACGGCCGGCGGCCCCGGGGGACGGTCGACACGGTGGCGGGCATCGACGCGGGCCGGCTGCGGGAGTTCCACGCCGCGCACTTCGTCCCGGAGCGGACGACGGTGGTGCTCGTCGGCGATATCGCGGCGTCCGCGGCCGAGGCGGCGGTCACCCGGGCCACGGCCGAGTGGCGGGCCGGCGAGGGCGCGGCCGAGCCTCATCTCGCCCCGCCGCCGCCCGCCGCCCGGCGCCGGCAGGTGATCCCCATGCCCGCCAAGGCGCAGGTGGACATCGCGTACGGCTTCACCGCGATCCCCCGGACCGATCCCGCGTTCCACGCCTGCCGCATCATGAACATGGTGCTGGGCGAGTACGGCATCGGCGGCCGGCTCGGCCGGAGCATCCGCGAGCGGCAGGGCATGGCCTACTACGCCGGCAGCGCGTTCGAGGCCAGCCCCATCGCCGGTCCCCTGCTGGTGCGCGCGGGGGTGGCCGCGGGCAACGTCGACCGGGCCATCGCGTCGATCGACCACGAGGTGGACCGCCTCGCGCGGGACGGCGTGACCGACGAGGAGTTGGCCGACGCGAAGCGTTACCTCGTCGGCTCGCTGCCCCGGTCGCTCGAGACCAACGCGGGCATCGCGCGGTTCCTGCAGCACGGCGAGCAGTTCGATCTCGGCCTCGACTACGACCGCCGGATGCCGGCCCTCGTCGAAGCGGTGACCGCCGGCGAGGTCGCCGAGGCGGCCCGGCGCACCCTCGTCACGGACCGCGCCGCGATCGTCGTCGCCGGCCCCTGCGAAGCCGGGTAGAGCCAGCGTCGGGCCGGAAGTCCTCGGCAGAAAATAGTATGTAGGATATTGGCAGGTATGCGTACCGTTTCGCTGATGACCGCCAACCAGCAGCTCTCCAGGCTCGTGCGGGACGTGGCAAGGGGGGCAGCGCTTCCTCATCACGCGGCGCGGCCGGCCGATCGCCGAGCTCGTGCCGTACTCCCCCGACAGGACGAAGGCGCCCGAGTGGGTGGCCGCCTACGACCGAATGATGGCCCGGTTGGAGGAAGGGGTCTCGCTGGGCGGCTTGAAGGTCGATCGCGAAGAGATCCATGACCGCAACGGCCGTTAGCCGCCGGTTCTCGCTGGACACCAACATTCTGGTGTACGCCTGTGACCGGGACGCCGGCGAGCGGCATCGGGCGGGCAAGGAAATCCTGGCGCGCGCGGCCACTCGCGACTGTGTCCTCACCGTTCAGGCGCTCGCCGAGTTCTTCCACGTCACGACCAGGAAGGGAAAGCTCGACGCCTCGATCGCGCGCGCGATCGTCCGCGACTGGATTGGCTAGCCCGGGGGCCAGTTCAGGTTGCGGCCCGCGAGCAGGTGCAGGTGGATGTGGAACACCGTCTGGCCGGCCCCGCGGTTGCAGTTGAACACCGTGCGGTAGCCGTCCGCGGCGTGGCCGTGCTCGGCCGCGATCTGCGCCGCGCGCAGGACGAGGCGGCCGATCAGGGCGTCGTCGCCGGCCTCCGCGTCGTTCAGCGTCGAGATGTGCCGGCAGGGGACGACCAGCACGTGGAACGGCGCCTGCGGGTTGATGTCCTCGAACGCCAGTACTTCGTCGTCCCGGTAGACGATCTTCGCGGGAATCTCGCCGCCCGCGATCTTGCAGAACAGACAGTCGTCGGCCATGTCATCGGCTCCCGGTGATGCCGGACGAGTCTATCACCGGCCGCGCTCCGGGTCGGGCTGCATGACCACGGCGCGGGGAATCCCCTGCAGGTCGGGGTGCACCGCGACCGTCCGCATCCCCGCCCCGCGTCCGATGCCGGCGGCGTCCCCGCTCTGGCCGGCCCCGATCTCCATCACCAGCCATCCCCCCGTCCGCAGGCGGCCCGCCGCCACTCCGGCAAGCCGCCGCACCGTGTCGAGGCCGTCCGGCCCGCCCCGCAGCGCCGCCGCCGGCTCGTGGCGGGAAACCTCCGGGGCCAGGGTGTCGATGACCGCGTCGGGAACGTAGGGCGGGTTCGAAACGATCAGATCGAAGGGACCCGGCAGGCCGTCGAGGAGGTCCGCCTGGTGGAAAGTCACCCGGTCCGCCGCGCCGTGCCGCGCCGCGTTGCGCTGCGCCACCGCGAGCGCCTCCGGGGAGATGTCGGTCGCCGCCACCCGGGCGCGGGGCAGTTCGCGGGCCAGCGCGATCGCCAGGCATCCCGAACCGGTGCCGACGTCGGCGACCGCCCACCGCGCGGTCCGGTCCCCGAGCCGGGCCAGGGCCGTCTCGACCAGCAGCTCCGACTCGGGCCGGGGGACGAGCACGGCCGGGGTCACCTCGATGTCGAGCCCCCAGAACTCGCGCCGGCCCGTGATGCGGGCCACCGGCTCGCGGCGGCAGCGCCGCGCGATCAGCCGCTCGAATCGGTCCCCGAAGGTGGGGGGCGCCGGCTCCCGCCAGCGCGCCAGGTATGTCGCGCGGCCCCAGCCAAGCGCCCGGCGGGCCAGCACCTCGGCGTCGAACGCGGCGTCGCGCGCGTCGATGCCCGCCGCCGCCAGCCGCCGGCCCGCCTCGGACACGCGTTCCGCGAGGGTCATGACGACGGTGCAGGTATCGAGCAGGGAGTCGGCCACCAGGCGTTGCCGCGCTGCGTTCCAGACGCGAACCGGCGCCGCGCCGGAGAATCGGACGGTCCGGCGTTGCGCGCCGCGCTTCGGCCCGCGAATCGTCGCCTCGCGGCTTCGCTTCCCGTCCGCCCGACCCTCCCGGAGCCTGCGCCACTGTACGGCGCAGACTCCCTGCGGACCGCCCTACTCCGGCAGCGCGAACACCCACATCACGCCGCTGCCCTGCGGCAGGGTGGTGCCGGTGAACCGCGCATACGAGGTGGTCTGGCCGATGCGGCCGCCGGCGCCGACCGCGAGGTACTGGCGCCCGCCGATCGTGAAGGTGACCGGGGCGCCCGAGATGTCGCCGTTGAGCCGGGTCTCCCACAGCAGGTCGCCGCTCTCGGCGTCGAGGGCGAAGAGCCGCCGGTCGGCGGTGCCGCCGAAGACGATGCCGCCGGCGGTCGCGAGGGCCGAGGCGGTCATCGCGGCCCCGCTCTCGGTGCGGTACTCCCAGGCCCGATCGCCGGTCACCGGATTGAACGCCACGAACTCGCCGATGTAGTCGTAGCCCGGCACCATCTTGACGCGGCTGCCGATGCCCCGGAACACGCGGCCGGGCCGAAACTCCTCGGAGACGAACGTCACGTCCATGCAGCTGTTGTTGATGCCCGTGTAGTACAGCCCGGTCTCGGGGCTGAAGCTCGGCGAGTTCAGGTTCCGGGTGCCGTGGAAGTGGGGGCAGACCTCGAACACCTTGTCCGAGTCGACGTCGTCCAGGGTGGGGATCTGCGCCGGGTTGAAGATGGGGCTGCCGCTGTCCGTCCACCCCTCGATGATGTTGTCGTAGCCGGTCCGGAACGCGTTGAGGAACCGGCCGGTCTCCCGGTCGAGCACCACGCCCCAGCCGATCTTGCTCGTCTCGATCAGCGCCTTGCGCTCGACCCCGCCGATCACGAGGTCGACCAGCATGCTCTCGTGGGTCGCGTCGAGGTCCCAGTTGTCCGACGGCACCACCTGGAAGTACCACTCGATCTCGCCGGTGTCGAGGTCGAGGGCGAGGATGCTGTTGGTGTAGAGCGCATCGCCCGGGCCCCGCAGGGTCGAGGCCCAGGGAGTCGGTTGTCCCGTGCCGAGGTAGATCAGGCCCAGCTCGGGGTCGTAGCTGATGGTGTTCCAGGTCAGGCCGCCCAGCGGCGCGATCTCGCGCTCGGTCCAGGTCTCGTAGCCCGGCTCGCCCCGCCTCGGCACCGTGTAGGTGGTCCACAGGTGCTCGCCGGTCTCGGCGTCGTGCGCCACCACCTGGCCGCGCCCGCTCCGGTCGCCCCCCGCGAACCCCAGCACCACCTTCCCGTCCGCGATGAGCGCGGGATGGCTGTGCCCGATGCCGGTGCTGTAGTCGCCGGTGCTCACCTCCCACCGCTGCTCGCCGGTCTGCGCGTCGAGGGCGACCAGCGCCGCGTCGGCCGTCCCCCAGTAGACGATGTCGCCGTAGACCGACACCCCGCGGTGCCGTCCCAGGGCCTGCGACTGCTGGATGTCCTCGGGGTAGTCGCGGGCGTGGACCCAGGCGACGTCGCCCGACACCACGTCGAACGCGGTCACCTGGCCGCTGCCCTCCGACACGTACATCAGCCCGTTCGCGACCACCGGCGTCGGCACCCAGCGGCTGTTGTCCCGCATCGACCACGCCCACACGAGGCGCAGGTCGCCGACGTTGCCGCGGTTTATCTGGTCGAGGGGGCTGAACCCGGTCACGTCGTAGGTCCGCCGGTAGCTCAGCCAGTCGCCGTCCTCGGGGTTCAGCAGCCGCTCCTCGGTGATCGGCTCCCACGCGGACTCCGCCGGCTGCCCCTGCGCGGGGCCGGCCAGCATCAGACACACACCGATCGCGCACGCCGGCGCCAACCGCCTGCCATCACACCTTCGCATCGCCCTGTCTCCTTCTTCCGCTGCTCCACTGCAACCGCGGCGGCCGACGCCTCGTCGGCATGCTGCGCATCATCGCCCATGCCCGCCAACCGGCGCAACCGCACGCGTTCCCGCGACGTTGGCGGCGTCGGCCGAAATCGGCTACGATGGCAGACATGGATGCCTCGGCACTGGAAGTCCTGACGGCGTTGCTCTCGCTCGTCAGCGCGGTCGGCGTGCTGGTCGTCAACAGCAAGGTCGATCGGCTGACGGGCCGGGTGGACGCGTTCGAGGGGACCTTGCACATGGTGGTGGCGGTGGTCATGGGCCGGAAGCCATCCGACAGCGATCCTTCGTAACGTTCCCGAGGCCAGGGCGGCCGATCGCAACGCAGCCGCGTTCAGCCCTTGATGCACACGACCTGCTTCAGGGTGTGGACGATGTCCACGAGGTCGGACGAGTTGGCGATGACCGTGTCGATATCCTTGTAGGCGCCGGGGATCTCGTCGAGGACGCCGCGGTCCTTCCGGCACTCGACGCCGGCCGTCTGGCGCTCGAGGTCGGCCACCGTGTAGGCGGACTTCGCCTGCGACCGGCTCATCCGCCGCCCCGCCCCGTGGGCGCACGAGTCGAGCGCCTCCTTCGACCCCCGCCCTCGCACGATGTACGACCGTGCCCCCATGCTGCCGGGAATGATCCCCAGCTCGCCGCGCCCCGCGCGGATCGCGCCCTTGCGGGTCACGTAGACCGCCTCGCCGAAGTGCTCCTCCTCCGCCACGTAGTTGTGGTGGCACTCCACCGCGGCGCCGTCCACCCGGAAGGGCGGCAGGCGGGTCGCGAGCGCGGCGAGGATGCGCGTCATCATCAGGCGCCGGTTCTCCAGGGCGTAGCGCTGCGCCCATCTCACCGCGTCCGCGTAGTCGGCGAAGTGGGCCGACCCCTCCTCCAGGTACGCGAGGTCCTTCGCGGGCAGGCGGGCGAGGTGCCGCTCCATGTCGCGCTTCGCGAGCTGGATGAAGTAGCGCCCGAGCGCGTTGCCGACCCCGCGGCTGCCCGAGTGCAGCATCACCCACACCCGGTCCGTCTCGTCCAGGCACACCTCGATGAAGTGGTTGCCGCCGCCGAGGGTCCCGAGCTGCCGCGGCCACTTCGCGCGCACGTCCCGGACCCGCGAGCCGACCCGCGGGTGGCGGTCCACGATCCGATCGAGGCCCGGGCGCAGCGCGTCCAGCGTGGCGCGGCCCGCGACCGGCTCCTGGTGGGCCGCGAAGCCGACCGGCACCGCGTCCTCCATCGCCTCGCGCACCCCGCGCAGCGAGTCGGGGAGCCGCGCCGCGTCCAGGGTCAGCCGGGCTGCGGCCATCCCGCAGCCGATGTCGACGCCCACCGCGGCCGGAATCAGCGCGCGCCGGGTCGGAATCACCGACCCGATGGTGGCCCCGATGCCCACGTGCACGTCCGGCATCGCCGCCACGTGCCCCACCACCACCGGCAGCCGCGACACCGCCACGAGCTGCTCGATCGACTGGCGGTCGACGTCGTCGGTGAAGATCCTGACGGGAACCCCGCCCCGGTCGATCACCTGCCGCACCGGCATGATTCGTCGTCCTCCGTCGCTGCGGAACGCCCCGTTCCGCCCGGGCGCGGGCGCCGCCCGCGTCCCATAAATATGGTAGCCTGTAAAACCATATGAAGACCACCGTCGACCTGCCGGACGAATTGCTGGTGGCCGCGAAGAAGCGCGCCGCGGAAACGCGCTCGACGCTGCGGGCGCTGATCGAGAGCGGCCTGCGCCACGAGTTGAGCGGGCCGCCGGGGCGCCGGTCGGGCATCCGGTGGGTGACGGTCGACGGCGGCCTGCCGCCCGGTGTCGACCCCGGGGATCGCGCGTCGATGAGCGACTGGATTCGCCGCGGTCCTGTCGCAGATCGTGACGAGCTCGCTCGCCGCGCGTTGGCGCTGGCCGGCCGGTACCGGTCCGGATGCCGCGACTTGGCCGAGGAGCACGACAGGCACCTCGACGAGGCCTTCGACTCGTGAGGCTCTTCGTCGACACGTCCGCCCTGCTGGCGTTCCTCGACGCCGACCAGCCGCGCCACGCGGATGTTGTCGATGCCTGGCGCCGGGCCATGGACAGCCGCGACACCCTCGTCACCTCCAACTACGTGCTGGTGGAGACTTTCGCGCTGGTTCAGCGCCGACTCGGGCTGGATGCGCTCCGCGCCCTGGCGGGCGACCTCGTCCCGCTCCTGCGACCGTTATGGGTCGACGAAGAACTCCACGCCGCGGCCGCGGCCGCGCTGTTCACCGCCGGGCGCCGAAAGCTGTCGCTGGTCGACTGCACCAGCTTCGAGCTCATGCGACGCCATGGAATCACCGGTGCGCTCTGCCTGGACGCCGATTTCGCGCACCAGGGCTTCCAACTGCTTCCGCCCGCAGGGGCGGCCACCCAGGAGTCTGCGCCGTAGAACGGTGCAGACTCCTGGCAGGGTTGGTGGGGCGGCAATCGGAGCCGCAGGCGGCGATTGCCGGGCCAGGGCGTTCCGGCAGGATGGAGCCCCTCACCCCCCCGACGACCATCCGCAGTTCAGCCGCAGGTAGTAGAACGCCCCGTTGATGCCGAACGGGGTGTGCGCGCTGTAGGGGTTGCCCTTGGCGCGGGCGATGGGGTTCTCCTCGGGGTACTTGTTGAAGGCGTTCCGGCTGCCGATGGTGAGGGTCGTCGAGTCACCGATCGGGTACGCCGCCTCGAGGTCGACGACCGCGTCGCCGTGGTACACGTAGAGGTCCCGCGCATCGAACCACTCGTCGTAGTAGCCGAGGCGGGCCAGCAGGCTCCAGCCGCCGAGGGCCTGCCGGACGGTGGCGTTCCACCGCGTGCCCGGAATCGCCTCCTGCAGCTGGCGTATGCGCGTCTCGTCGAGCACCGAGGGGTCGAAGCGGGTGACCGCGGTGGCGGTGCGGTTGAAGAGCAGGCCGAAGGTGGTCCTCCCGCCGAGGCGCGGCGGGGCATAGGTGGCGACGAGGTCGAGGCCCTGGGTGACGGTCTCGAAGTGGTTGGTGAAGAACCGGAAGTTCTGCAGGTTGCCCGCGCTCGTCACTCCCTCCGCGAGCAGGCCGTCGACCTCCCCCGGGCTGAGCGCGAACAACTGCGTCAGGGCCAGCCGGTCCGCGAGGCGTATCCGGAAGTAATCGGCGGTCAGGCTGAACGGCCCCGCGTCGATGACCGCGCCGGCCGTGAAGTTGACCGAGCGCTCGGGCTCGAGAGGCTCGCCGCCGCGCAGCCGGGCGACCCGCGAGGTGGACGGGATGGTCCCGTTGTTCACCAGGTCCATCAGGGTGGGGTCGTACTGGGTGCTGACGTTGAACGCGTTCTGCTGGCCCGGCGTCGGGGCCCGGAACCCGGTGCTCGCGCTCGCCCGCACGGCGGCGGCAGGGGCGAGCCGGACGCGTCCCGACAGCTTGCCGTTGACGGCGGCGCCGAAGTCCTCGAAGCGCTCCAGCCGGAGGGCGCTCCCGAGGGTCCACGCGTCGTCCCCGCCCCGCACCTCGAGGTCGCCGTAGACCGCGGCGTTGGCGCGGCTCCAGGTCCCCGCCGCGATCGGACTGAACCCGGGGAAGCCGTTCGACCCCGCGCTGAAGCCCTGCGCCGCGTACGGGCCGATCTGCCACGACGCCTCGTCGCCGAGGCCGATCTCGAAGCGCTCGTTCCGCCACTCGGCCCCGCCCGCGAGGTTGACGCGATCGTTGAGGGGATGGCTGAGATCGACGTTCAGGCCGACGTCGTCCTGCCGGTAGGCGCCGGGGTCGAACGTGGTGGGGCTCGCCGGTCCCAGCGAGGCGTTGACGGTGTCGTAGAGGGAGAAGTCCGCGGTGCTCGAGCCGACGTTGGCGCTCGCGTCCCACAGCAGGCCCCCCGCGAGCTGGCCGCGCACGCCTGCGACCACCGACGCGTCGAGCACGTCGCCCCCGAACCGCGGGGTGAAGCCGCCGGGCAAGCGTTCCTGGAACGAGAAGCAGTCGGGGTCGGCGAACACCCGGGCGAGGGCCGAGGGGTCGGGCCGGGCCGCCGTCACCGGCACCGGGGGGCAGCCGGCGGTGCCGTCGGGCACCCCGTCCCCGGCGTCGAGCACGTCGCCGACGAGCAGGCTCCGCCCCCCGTCGGCGCTGAACACCGCCGACCGGGTGTTGGGGTTCCGGAAGAAGAAGCCGCTCTCCACCGTGCGGCGCGCGTAGTTGGCGTAGCCGTAGGCCTGCACGCCGTTCGCGAACAGGTGGCCGAAGTTGCCCCACAGCTTGAGGTTGTCGTCGACGCTCGGCGATCCCCAGATCTGGGCGGGGTCGGCGACCGCGTCGTTGCCGGCCGCGATCAGGGCGGCGGCGTCGTCCCGCTGCACGCTGCGGTCGGTGGCGCGGCTGTTGCCGTACTCGAGGCTGAGGTTGGCGAAGCCGGTCCCGCCGAGGGGCAGCCCGGCGTTGCCGGCCACCGTCCACGTGCCCCCGTCCCCGGCCCCGTAGCCGCCGGTGTGCAGCTCCAGGCTGCCGCCCGACCGGTCGTCCTTCAGCAGGAAGTTCATCACCCCGGCGATCGCGTCCGAGCCGTACTGCGCCGCCGCCCCGTCGCGCAGCACCTCGACCTGCCGCAGCGCTATCGACGGGATGCTGGAGATGTCCGGGCCCTGCGCCCCGTCCGAGACGCCGTTGCCGATCCAGGTGATGACCGCGCCCCGGTGGCGGCGCTTCCCGTTCACGAGCACCAGCGTATGGTCGGGAGCGAGGCCGCGCAGGGTCGCGGGGCGGATCAGCCGCGCCCCGTCGCCGACCTGCTGGGGGTTGACGTTGTAGGACGGCACCAGGGTCCGCAACTGATCGGCGACATCGGTGTCGCCCTGACCGGCGAAGTCCTCGAAGGGGATGGCGTCGATGGGCACCGCCGACGCGGTCACCGACCGCGGCCGGGCGCGGCTGCCGACCACGACGACCCGGTCCTCGAGCTGCACCGGCATCTCGACCGCGAGCGTCGCGACCACCCCGGCCCCCGCCGCCACCCCGTCGCGCACGACGGTGCGGAACCCGGGCAGGGTGAACGTCACGTCGTAGGGGCCGGGCGGCAGCGCGGCGATCGCGAACCGCCCGTCCGCCCCGGTGACCGCGGTGCGCGCGCCGCCGCCCCCCGCCGGTCGGGCCTCCACCGTCACCCCGGGCAGCGCCAGGCCGGTGGCGTCGCGCACGGCGCCCTCGATGGCCGCCGTCTGGGCCCCGGCCGCGCCCGCCGCGAGGGCCGAACCGAGGGCGAGAAGGGCCGCCGCAATGCGGATGCGCGCACCCCTCATGATTCGCGTATGGTAGCCGGTCCCGTCCGGTTCCGGGTCGGTGGCGCGAGGATGGCCTTCGGAGGAGCCTGGACGTCGCCTCCGTCCGCGCACGGACCGCCGAATCGGGTGGTCGGAATGGATGGGTTCTGTTCGCTTTGGCCTCGGCGGACGCTACAGACAAGTCAGCAGGGGTGTCTCGTTCCGTGTAGTCCGGCTTCCGAGCCCGGGACGGCCGAGACGACGTTTCCGATCGACGAGGGAAGTGCTTCCGCTCACCCATGCTGCCGACACGTCGATCAGGAGCAGGAGGCTCGCGGGAGGTGCCCGCGCCGGTCGCGCGTGTACGTCGCCTTCGAGCGGTCAGTCGGCGGCGGGGGCAGCGGTCTTGATGGCGTCGACCACGAGGGCGCGCAGGTCGCGAACCTCCTCCTGCAGCGCGTCGATGCGGGCGTTCACCGCATCGATACGGGGGGGATGTCCCGGACGCTGTTGAACTGAGGTGAAGCGGGTGGCGACTCCTCGCCCCTGTTCTGTGGTAGGACAGGGGTGCAAACAACAGGAGGAGAGCCACCCATGGCGAAGCATGACAGGCGGAAGCGTTCCAGCCAACCCCCAAGCTCGCGAACGGTCACGATTCAGGTGCCGCTGCCGGTGCTCGGCGTGCTGAACGGTGTCCGGGAAGCGTTCCATGGCTTGTGCATCAAGACCGGGATGCAGGTCCTGGAGGCGATGATGGAGGGGGATCGAGAAGACCTGTGCGGCCCGAAGGGGCGCCATCAGGTCGAGCGGCCCGCGTGGCGCGGCGGGAGCGTGGCCAGTCAGGTGACGCTTGGCGGGCGCCAAGTTGCCGTGCCGCGGCTGCGCGTGCGGAGCGCCGACGGCGAGGAGTCGCTGCCGAGCTTTCGATGGGCGGCGACCACCGACCCGCTGGACGAGCACACGCTGGCCGCGGTCGCCGCCGGGGTCTCGACGCGGCGGTATGCGGGCACCTTGGACCCGGCGCCGGCCGAGGTGACGGAGCGGGGGACGTCGAGCAGCGCGGTGTCTCGGCGGTTCGTGGCGCTGTCGGCCAAGCGCCTGCGGTCGTTTCTCAGCCGGCCGTTGCGCGAGCTGGACCTGCGGGTGGTCTGCATCGACGGCAAGGTCTTCCGGGACCATTGCATGGTGGTCGCGTTGGGGATCGACACGCAGGGCCGCAAGCACGTGCTGGGACTGCGCGAAGGGGCCACCGAGACGGCGGTCGTCACCAGCGGCCTGCTCAGCGATCTGGTCACGCGCGGCCTGCCGACGGACCGGACGTTGCTGTTCGTCATCGACGGCGCGCCGGGGCTGCGCCGGGCCATCACCGATGTGTTCGGTTCCCTCGGGGTGGTGCAACGGTGCCAAGTACACAAGCTGCGCAACGTGCTCGGCCATCTACCCGAACGGCTGCACGCTTCGGTCGGCAAGGCGTTGCGGGATGCCTGGGACCTCGAGTCAGCGGACCGCGCGGCGCGGGTGCTGAAGCGATTGGCGGGTTCACTGGAGCGCGACCACCCCGGCGCGGCGGCGTCCATCCGGGAGGGCCTCGAGGAGACGCTGACGGTGCAGCGGCTCGGTCTGACGGGGTCGCTCGAACGTACTCTGCGCACGACGAACATCATCGAGAACCTGATGGGCAGCGTTGAGGGTTACACGCGGCGGGTCAAGCGGTGGCGCGGCGGCCAGATGATTCAACGCTGGGTGGCGAGCGCGCTGGTGGAGGCGGAGCCGCGCTTCCGGCGGGTGCGGGGCTACCGCGACCTGCGCTACCTGGTCGGCGCCTTGGACGCTCTGGCCCCGCCCGACGGCGCGGTTGCTGACGTGGCGTAGAATAGACGACTACGGAGCGGAAACAGGGAGTCCGTCACTCGCGAAGTTCAACAACGAACGGGACAATCCCACGCAGAGAGCCGCCACCGACAGCAGGATCGTGATGCGGTCCGCACGGCCCATGTCGACAATGTACCACTGGGGGGGTCTTGCGGCAAGTTGCGCGACCGCGACTCGGCTGCCGGCCCGCCGCCGCCCTCCCTTCGTGTGACATGCTTGACCGCTCGTGTGACATGCTTAACCATTTTGCCGGCGCTCCGACCGGCCGACTCCAGGTTGCGGATCCCGGGTCGGCGGCGCGGTCGACTGGACACGGCGGCCGTCGAGCGGATCGCATGGTGACGGAGCCGGGTGATCCCGGCTGGTATGTCAGTCGTGACATAAATCCGATCCGCGGACGGGCAGACCCTGCGCGCACCGGAGACGGCCCGGGAACGAGCGCCCCCCGCGATCCCTCCCGCGAATTTCCGTTCCGGCAAGCTTCGGCGCAAACGTTTCAGACTGGGAGAGCGGGTGCCGTTTTTATGGTATTAGATATAGGTCCAATCGCTCTTGCGTACCGCTTCAGGCCGCCCGTGTTTTTGAGAATTCTGTGCGGCAGTAAGGACAGGTCCAGATGACGACCAAGATGCAGCGGCCCCGCTGGTTCTCCCTTGTACTGCTCCTCGCCGCCGTCGTCGCGTTCGCGCCCGGCGCCGCGAACGGCCAGGACGTCTCCATCAGCCGCGTCCTCAGGAATGCGACGGGCCTTGTTCTCCCCGCCGTGACGGTGGGAGAGCGGAGCCCGGCATTGGCGCCGGCGCCGCTCGCGCGGGGCGCCGCTCTTGCCCAGGAAGCCGCCATCGAGGGCGTGGTCATCGACTTCACGGGCCTCGTGCTGCCGGGCGTGACGGTAGAGGCCCGCAACCAGGCCACCGGCGACGTCGCGACCGCCTTCACCGACGGCACCGGCCGGTTCGTGTTCGGCATGCTCGCCCCCGGGCTGTACGAGGTGACGTTCGTGCTGCCCGGGTTCAGCACCGTCGTCCGCGGCGGGGTCGAGGTCATCGCCGGCGCCGCGACCAGTCTCGACGTGGAGATGGAGGTGCAGTTCCAGGAGACGGTGGCGGTCGTCGGGACGCGGGCGCAACCGCGGTCGGTCACCGCTTCGCCGGTGCCGGTCGATGTCATCCGCGCCGAGGACTTCCTCAGCCAGGGCGATGTGGACCTCACCAACCAGTTGCGGACGGTCGTCCCGTCGTTCAATGTCAATACGCAGCCGATCAGCGATGCGGCCACCCTCGTGCGGCCGGCCAACCTGCGCAACATGGCGCCTGACCACACCCTGATTCTGGTCAACGGCAAGCGCCGCCACCGCGCGGCCGTCATCGCCTGGCTGGGCAACGGCATCGCCGACGGCGCGCAGGGACCGGACCTGTCGGCTATACCGTCCATCGCCCTGCGACAGGTCGAGGTATTGCGCGACGGTGCGGCGGCCCAGTACGGTTCGGACGCCATCGCCGGCGTCATGAACTTCGAGCTGAAGAACGCGCGCTCCGGGGGCAGTCTGGAGTTCCGGACCGGCCAGTACTTCGACGTGAACGACGGCGACCCGGGGACGTGCGGCCCCATCGGCCGCTCGTGCAACGGCATCGGCGGCCGCGCTGCGGGCTATACGTTCGCCGGCAACACCGGTCTGCCGCTGGGTCCGGAGGGGTTCATGAACCTCAGCCTGGAGTACGGCGGCACGCAGCCGACCAACCGCGGGGTACAGGATGGCGGCACGGTGGCGGTGATCACCGGCGGCAACACCAACGTGCGCGACACGTCGCGCGTCTGGGGCTCGCCGCTGATCGAGGACGACCTGAAGCTGTTCGCCAACTTCGGCACGGGGGGCGATCGGGCCGAGCTCTACGGCCACGCCAACTACGCCAGCAAGACGGTCACCGGCGGCTTCTACTTCCGCAACCCCAACAACCGCGGGAGCGTGTACTCCATCGACAGCGGCGAGACGCTGCTGGTGGGCGACGTGCTGGCCGCCCAGGGCCTGGGGTCGGCGAACTGCCCGACAGTCGCGATCGCCAACGGCACGCCGGACCCCGCCGCTTTCGCTCAGGTCCGCAACGACCCGAACTGCTTCACGTTCCACCAGCCGTTCCTCGGCGCGCCGGACGGTCTGCCGGGCGGCTTCACGCCGCAGTTCGGCGGCGACCTCCGCGACTACTCGGTGGTCACGGGCGTGCGTGGGACCACGATGACCGGGCTCAACTGGGACGTCAGCGGCAGCGTGGGTCAGAACCACGTGCAGACCTTCATCTTCGACACGGTCAACGCCTCGCTCGGTCCCGACAGCCCGACCAGGTTCGAGCCGAACCTGCTGCAGCAGACCGAATCCAGCCTCAACGCGGAAATGTCGTACGCCGCGAGCGACATGATCAACGTCGCCGGGGGCCTCGAGTGGCGGAACGAGCAGTACCACCTCGGCGAAGGCGACCCCGCGTCGTGGGCGATCGGCCCGTATGGCTCGCAGGGCTTCAGCTCCGCCTCCAACGGCTACAACGGCACCCGGCCCGAGAGCGCAGGCACGTGGGATCGCGCCAACGTCGCGGGGTACGCCGACATCGAGGTTCACGGCGTCGCCAACGAGTGGAACCTCGGCGCCGCCGTCCGCCTCGAGGACTTCTACGACAGCTTCGGCACCACGATGAACAGCAAGCTGTCGGGGCGGTACGGGTTCACCGACATCTTCGCGGTGCGCGCCGCGGTCAGCAGCGGGTTCCGCGCCCCGACCCCCGGCCAGCAGAACGTGTTGAACGTGACGACCGAGTTCGATTATGAACTCGGCGACCTGATCAACAACGGCACCATTCCGTCCACCTCGCCGGTCGCGGCGTTGCGGGGCGGTGTGCCCCTGCAGCCGGAACACGCGGTCAACTACTCGCTCGGGTCGGTCGTCGACACCGGTCCGTTCACCTTCACCGCCGACTACTTCCGCATCAACGTGTCCGACCGGCTCACCATCACGAGGAACTACAACCTCGCGCCGGACGAGGTCGCAACGCTGGTCGCCGGCGGGATCGCCGAAGCGGGCAACCTGGCCGCGTTCCGCTTCTTCGTGAACGACTTCTCGACCAGCACCCAGGGGCTCGACCTCGTCGCCACCTGGACTCCGCCAGCGATCGGGGGGCGGACGACGTTCAGCGGCATCTTCAACTTCACCGATACGCAGGTGACCGAGTTCAGCGCGGAACATTTCGACGCGGACCGGGTCACGTCGCTGACCCTGGGGCTGCCGAGATCACGCTGGAACATCGGGGTCAACCACGCCGCGGACCGCTGGACCCTGATGGCCCGCCTGCACTACTACGGCTCCTACTGGGATCGGGAAGACGCGCGCTCGGCGCTGGGCAACGCCCTGTCGTACATGTACGACCTGTACGCCGGCAAGCCGCTCGTCGACCTGGAGATCAGCTTCCCGTTCGGCAACGCCAGGCTGTCGATCGGCGCGCAGAACATCTCCAACACCTACCCGGACGAAAATCCGGGTGCCGTAGCAGGCGTGGGCAACCGCTACGGCCAGTTCGGGCCGTTCGGCTTCAACGGCGGCTACTACTACACCCGCATCGGCTACGGGTGGGGCTCGTAGTCGCTCGACCTGAAGGAGATGCCGCGGGACGTCGCGGCCTCTGAACGGCGGATCGGATGGCGTTCGAGCCAGACGCCGCGGGGCGTTTCCGCCTCGCGGACGCCGACTGCCGCCGGCGATTCCGCCGGCGGACCTGCGCGTCGCACCGGGACCCGCGAGGCGCCTTCCCCGACCACCGGGGAGGTGCCTGCCCGTCAGGTGCCGCAAGTGACACGATTCCAGATTGCTCTTCATGACGAAGCGACGAACGGCTCTCCCGCGGCAGGGGCAGCGGCGCGAGCCGAACAGGGGGAGCAGGCCATGCAGCGACGACCATCATCCCTTGCCGTCGTTCTGCTGTCGCTCGCCGTGGCGGCGCTGGCGCCGGCGGCCGCCCTCGCCCAGGACGGCGCCATCTCCGGCACCGTCACCGACACCACCGGACTCGTGCTGCCCGGCGTCACCGTCGAGGCGCGCGGCGCCTCCGGCGGCCCGGTCCTGACCACCGCCACCGACGCCGCCGGCCTGTTCACCCTCGGAGGGCTCGAGGCCGGGACCTGGGAGGTGACGTTCGCGCTGCCCGGCTTCCAGGCCGTCGTGCGCACCGGCGTGACGGTGGGGGCGGGGGCGACGGCCACCCTCGACGTCGAGATGGCCGTCGAGATCGAAGAGCGGGTGGTCGTCCTCGGCAGCCGCGCCCGGCCGCGGTCGGTCACCGAGTCGCAGGTTCCCATCGACGCCATCCCGTTCCAGGACGTCGCGACCCAGGGCCTCACCACCCTCGACTACCAGCTGCGGACCCTCGTCCCCTCCTTCAACGTCGCCACCCACCCCATCAGCGACGCCGCCACCCTCGTGCGGCCGGCGAGTATCCGCAACCTCGCCCACGACCACACGCTGGTGCTGGTCAACGGCAAGCGCCGCCACCGCTCGTCGGTCATCGCGTGGTTCGCCGGGGTGACCGACGGCGCCCAGGGCCCGGACATCTCCACCATCCCCACCATCGCCCTGCGGCAGGTGGAGGTCCTGAGAGACGGCGCCTCCGCGCAGTACGGCTCCGACGCCATCGCCGGCGTGCTGAACTTCCTGTTGAAGGACGACGCGGCCGGGGGCAGCCTCGATCTGAACACCGGCACCTACCGGGCCGGCGACGGCGACGCCTACAGCTTCGCCGGCAACGTCGGCCTGCCCCTCGGCGCCAACGGGTTCGCCAACCTCAGCCTCGAGTACGGCAACGCCGACCCCACCAACCGCAGCGTGCAGCGGGCCGACGCCGCCGCCCTCATCGCCGCCGGCAACACCGACGTGGAGAACCCGGCGCAGATCTGGGGCAACCCCACCATCGAGGACGAGCTGAAGCTCTTCGGCAACTTCGGCCACCTCGCCGCCAACGGCGTTCAGCTCTACGGCCACACCAACTACGCCAGCAAGAAGGTGACGGAAGGGTTCTACTTCCGGAACCCCAACAACCGGGACAACATCTACAGCCTCGACGGCGGCGAGACGCTGCTCATCGCCGACGTGCTCGACGCGCACGACGGCATCCTCGACGGGTCCGCCAACTGTCCCGTCGTGCGGATCACCGACAACGTGCCGGACCCGGCGGCCCTCGCGCAGGTGGTCGCCGATCCCGACTGCTTCTCGTTCCGGGAGATCGCGCCCGGCGGCTTCACCCCGCGGTTCGGCGGCGTGGTGACCGACATGTCGGTGGTCGCGGGGCTGCGCCGCATCGCCGACAGCGGCCTGACCTGGGACGCGAGCGCCAGCTACGGCGCGCACCAGTCGGACTTCTTCTTCGAGAACACGGTCAACGCCTCGCTGGGTCCGGACACCCCGCGCGACTTCGACCCCGGGCTCTACAAGCAGGAAGACGTCAACCTCAACTTCGACGTCTCCTACGCCGCCTCCGACATGGTGAACATCGCGGCCGGCACCGAGTGGCGCGACGAGAAGTTCACGATCGGCGCGGGAGGACGGCCGTCGTGGGAGGTCGGGCCGTTCGCGCCGCAGGGCTTCGTCTCCGGCTCCAACGGCTTTCCCGGCTTCCCCGACTACACCGCCGGCGACTGGAGCCGCAGCAACGTCGCGGTCTACGGCGACCTCGAGCTGCGGGCGCCCGACGACCGCTGGTCGTTCGGCGGCGCGCTCCGGATGGAGCACTTCGACCTCTTCGGGGCGACCACGAACGGCAAGCTCTCGGCGCGCGTCGCGCTGAGTCCCGTCGTGGCCCTGCGCGGCGGCGTCAGCACCGGCTTCCGGGCGCCGACGCCGGGCCAGCAGAATACGCTGAACGTGCAGACCACCATCGATCCGAAGACCCTGCAGCTCGAGGACCTCGCCAACGTGCCGTCCACCTCCGAGGCCGCCATGGTGCGGGGCGGCGTGCCGCTCGAGCCCGAGACGTCGGTCAACACCACGGCCGGCGTGGTGGTCGACAACGGCCCGTTCACGCTGACCGCCGACTACTTCCGCGTCGACGTCGCCGACCGCCTCTCCCTTTCGCAGTTCTTCCCGGTGATGGAGGACGATCGGGCGCTCCTGCTCGCGGACGGGATCACCGCGGCCGGCACCCTGGCCTTCTTCCGGTTCTTCATCAACGACTTCGAGACCCGGACTCAGGGCGTCGACATCGTGTCGACCTGGACCCCGCCGGACCTGGGGGGCGACACGGTGCTGAACTTCACCTTCAACTACACCGACACCGAGGTGACGAAAGAGTCGGACCTGCTGGGTCCCGGCGACGTGTTCGGCATCGAGCGCGGGGTGCCGAGGACCCGCTGGAGCATCGCACTCAACCAGCAGCTCGCGCGGGTCCGCCTGCTCGGCCGCTTCAGCTACTACGGCTCGTGGGTCGACCACTTCGACGCGCGCTTCGTACGCGGACCCGAATCGCCGGTCCTGAACGGCCGCTCCATCGTCGACCTCGATCTCGGCATCCCCCTCGGCGAGGGCGTGACGCTGTCGGTCGGCGGGCAGAACATCGCCGACGCCTTCTCGGACCGGATGGACCTGTTCGCCGAGGCGTTCGGCCTTCCCTACAGCCAGTTCACGCCGTGGGGGCTGAGCGGCGGCTACTACTACGCCCGCGTCAACTACCGGTGGGGCCGCTAGCGCGACCTTGCGGTCGCGTTGGAAGTTCGGCTCCGCGAACGGATGGCGCACCTCGAGGGCCTCGAAGGCCTTCGCGAGGCCGCCTGCAAGGTCACGGCAGCGCGATATGCCGCCGCGAGATAGCACGGAGCGCACTGTCGGCGGCGGGCCGACGCGCCCGCCGAACATCCCGCCGCCACCACCGCCGCCGCGACCGTCGCCGCCGCCACCCGGGAAGTGAGCCGGAGGCCGCCGTCAGGCGAGGCTGCCGGCCACGGACCCCACGAACGCGAGTCCGCCGAACAGGAACACCAGGAACATCAGGAAGACGAACGGTATCAGCCACGCGACCACCCACGTCAGGATGGCGAGGCCGACCGGCAGCCGGGCGACGCGGTGAATGGCGGCGATGCCGGTGGCGATCCAGTACAGCAGGCCGACGAACGAGCCGACGAACGGAATGAGGCCCAGCGCCAGCGGCGCCTCGGCGAAGCCCAGCGCGCGAAACCAGGGGGCGAAGCCGGGCGACTCCGGATTGAACAGCTTCGCGGCGATGCTGACGAGACCGGCGGAGATCGCCGTTTGCACCAGGGACAGCGGGATGACGATGAAGAACAGGGCCATGCTCGTGATGCTGCCGAAGAGCAGGCTCGACACGGCGATGACCACGATCGCCTCGAGGGCGGCCTGGCCGTCGGCCGCGACCTCGGGGTAGACGTCGGTCTCGAAGTTGAAGACGCGCTTCACGCGGTTGAAGAAGCTCGAGGGCGGGCTCGGCGGCGGCGCCGCGCGGTCCGGCGCGGCGGCCGGAACCGGGAGCGGGCTCGGCGCGGGGGCCGGAACCGGGAGCGCGCTTGGCGCGCGGGGAGCCGTTGCCGGCGTGGCGAGGTCCGGCGCGGCGGCGGGCGCCGCGTCCCCGGTAGCCGCGGCCGGAGCCGGGGGCGGTGCGGGCGGCGGGGCGGCGGGCGCCGCGTCCTCGGTAGCCGGAGCCGGAGCCGGGGGCGGTGCGGGCGGCTGCGGGCGGCTCGGCCGCGTCCCCGGTAGCCGCGGCCGGAGCCGGGGGCGGTGCGGGCGGCTCGGCGGCGCTGTCCGGTGGCTCCGGCGCGGGGGCTTCGGCGGCCGGCGGTTCCGGCCCGGCGCGGGCCGGCGCGGCGTTCCGGGCCGCGCTCTCGGCCGGCGGAGCCGGAGGCGGGCCGGGCGATGGGCTCTCGGCCGGCGCGGGGTTCTCGGCAGACGTGGAGGAAGCAGGTTCAGGACGTTCGGGCGTGTCGCTCATGCGGATGGCTCCTTGGCGTCATGACGGTCGGCCGGGCTTCGACTCGGTCTGACGGAGTGCGCCGGAACGATGTTCCGAACCGTATCACACCCCTCGCCCGCCAAGGGGGGCGGGGACGGCGACCCCGCGTCTGGCCGCCGCCGGCCTCCGGCGGGAGTCCCCGGAGGTGCCCCGCGGCGTAAGGACAGTGATCGATATGAAGTTGCCAACTGCATCCAGGCGCAGCCCGTTTTCTACGGTTTCGCGCGCTTGGCACACGGCAAGGCAATTTCCGTCAGTGTCCCAAGGTGCGCCCGGCGGAGTCAGGGCGGCGTCAGGGGCGTCCGGCCGTCTCGGGCGTCCGGCGGCGTCAGGGGCGTCCGGCCGTCTCGGGGGGCGCCCGGCGGCGTCCGGGGGCGCCCGGCGGCAGTTCCTGGAGGTGCCCGGCGGCGTCCCGGGGGCGCCCGCCGCGTGGGGTCCCGGTGCCGCGGAACGACCGCGCCGCACCGTCCCGCGGGAGTATCACGGACGATCGCCTTGACATGGGGGCGGGTTTGGGGTGTACCTGAACGGTGCCGCGCCGGATGTGGGCAGAGACGGGGCCAGCAGGGGCAGGGATGGCAGCGCAACATCCCGGTCGACGGCAGTCCGCATCTGCCCGACCACGTCCGCAGCGGTTCGGCGATTCCCGCGGCCACTGGGAGGGTGATACGCTGGAGGTGTCCGTCGCGAACTTCTCCCCGAAACGCGACTACCGCGGTTCCCGCGAGAACCTGCATCTCGTCGAGCGCTGGCGGTGGCTCGACGCCGCCACCCTGGAGTACATCGTGACCATCGAGGCTCCGGCGACGTGGACGCGCCCGTGGACGGTCCGGCAGGAGTTTGCGATTCAGGACGGCCGGTTGAACCGGATCTACTACGAACCCCGGTGCCACGAGGGGAACTACGGGCTGCCGGGCCAGCTCGTGGGGAGCCGCGTCGAGGAGCAGGCGTTCGCCGAGGGGCGCGGTCCCGACCCCGCCACCCGGGACAACGCCACCGGCGGCGGCACCCCCGGCGACGACCCGCTCGGACGCTGATCGCCAGACGCCATGACCACCGAACAGATCTCCATCCTCAGCGGATTCCTGGGCCTCGCGGTAGTGCAGGTCACCTTGACGCTGATTGTCGTGGCCGCGTTGCGCCGCCGCACCGAGCAGACCGACGAGCGGGTCGACTACCAGGCGGGCCGGGCCGCGCACCAGGTCGATCAGCAGACGGACATGATGAGTGGCCGCATCGATCGGCAGAGCGACCGGACCGACCAGCGGCTCGATGACCTCGGCCGACGCATCAATGCCATGGTGCACGAGCTCGCCGCCGGCCGCGAGCGGATGGCCCGATTCGAGGGCGTCCTCGACGGCTTCCTCGTCGGCCATCGCGACGGGGGCGAGGAGCTGCCGGCGCCGCGTCCGACCGCCCCGGCTCGCCGACCTGTTGAGGCCGCCGCCCCGCGCCCGCTTGCCGCGGCCGCCGCTCCGCCCCGCCCGCTTGCCGCGGCCGCCGCTTCGCCGCCGGACGCGTCCGGTACGGCATCGCCCCCCCCCGCGCTCGCCGCCGACGTATCGGCCCCCCCCGATCTGGTCGACCCCGCGGTCGCGATGGACGAACCAGTCACCTCGGAGGCGCCGGAACAGCCGGGCGCGGCAGGATGATCGCCGGCGGCGCCGCGGGGGGCTCGTGATGACGTCGTTTCGCGCATTCCGGGTCGAGAAGACCGGTGGCCGGAAGTTCGAGCGGAGCGTCGTCGAGCGCGACACCGCCGACCTTCCGCCCGGCGATGTCCTGATCGACGTGGAGTACTCCTCGCTCAACTACAAGGACGCGCTGTCGGCGATCGGCAACCCCGGCGTCACCCGCACCTATCCGCACACCCCGGGCATCGACGCCGCGGGCACCGTGATCGAGTCGTCGTCGAACCTCTTCGCGCCCGGGGACGCGGCGATCGTGTGCGGGTACGACCTCGGCATGAACACGCCGGGCGGCTTCGGCCAGCGTATCCGGGTCCCCGTCGGCTGGGCGCTGCCCGTGCCCGAGGGCCTTGACGTGCGGTCGTCGATGATTCTCGGCACCGCGGGGTTCACCGCGGCGCTGGCCGTCGACCGGCTGGAAGCGGCCGGCATGCGGCCCGACGCCGGCCCGGTGCTGGTGACGGGGGCCACCGGCGGGGTGGGCTCGGTGGCCGTCGCCCTGCTCGCGCGGCTCGGCTACAAGGTGCACGCCGCCAGCGGCAAGGTGTCGTCGTATCAGTTCCTGATCGACCTCGGCGCCACCGACGTGATCTGGCGCGACGAGCTGCTGCGGGGCTCCGATCGGCCCCTGCTGAAGGCGGTGTGGGGCGGCGCCATCGACACCGTCGGCGGTCCCATCCTGTTCAACGCGGTCAAGGCGCTCCGCTACGGGGCGAGCCTCGCCGCCTGCGGCCTCGTCGCCTCGCCCGAGTTTCCCGCTACCGTCTTTCCGTTCATCCTGCGCGGCGTCAACCTGCTGGGCATCGACTCGGTCCAGCTGCCGCTGGAGCGCAAGGCCGATATCTGGCGCAAGCTGGCCGGCCCGTGGAAGCTGGACCGGCTCGACACCCTCGTCTTCCCCCTGACCCTCGACAACCTCTCCGTCGCCATCGACCGCATCCTCGACGGCGAGGTCGTCGGCCGCGGCCTCGTCGACCTGCGCGCCTGACGCCGCCCCCGGGATTTCTCCCAGCGGTTGGGAAGGAGGAGGTGTCACCGACCTTCGCACTTGCCTGCCTGCAAGGCGTCGTGGACCCGAAAGCCGGCGGTGGATCCGGTCGAGGCCATGAACCGGCGCGGCTCATTCCGCGGGCGGCTCGCGGCGCGGCCGCCACAGCACGCTCATCGCGTAGTCGAGATCGAGCCGCTCGCCGCGCCACGACGGCGTCGCCGTATCGGCGTCGATCTCGATGCCCGCCTCCGCCAGATCGTCGTTCGTGGGCTGCAGCGCCGGTCCCGCCCACGCCGGCGCCGGCGGCGCCTCCGGCAGGGGACGGCCGTCCGGCCCCACGAACTGCACGCCCCCGTCGGCGTCGAGCGTGACCCGGAACCCTTCCTCGTGCACCGCCCGGTGGTGCCGCCGGCACAGCAGCACCAGGTTGTCGAGCGCGGTCCGGCCGCCGTCGGCCCAGTGCTCCAAGTGATGACCATCGCAACGGGCGTTGCCGCAGCCCGGGAACCGGCACTGCCGGTCGCGGGCCGCCAGCGCCCGGCGCAGGGCCGGCGAGATGGTCCGGGTGCGGCGGCCGACGTCGAGGATCTCGCCGCCGGGGCCGTGGCGCATGCTGACGGTGGCCGCGTCGCAGGCCAGGCGCCGGGCGGTTTCCGCGGAGACATGGATGCCGCCCGCCTCGTCCAGCACGGTCTGGCGGCCGGCGGCCGGCGCGGCGGATGCGGACGTCGCCGGCCGGCGCGCGCACCGCGCGGGACCGGATCTGCGAGCGCGAGCGGCGGAGGGTTCGGATGCCGCGGTGGTGGGTTCGGATGCCGCCGTGTCGGATGCGGGCGTCGTCGGCCACACCCCCGGACACGGGCCGGACGTCCGGCGCCGTCGCGAGTGTCGGGCGCGTCCCGCCCGGCTTGGCGTATGCATCGGCGATCCGTCGCCGGGACCGCCCGCCGCCGCGTGCGCTGCCGGCGTTCCCGCGGGAACGCGATCACCGCCCGCCGCCGCCTCCGACCCGGACGCCGCGCCCCCGGACGTTCCCGCGGGAACGCGCCCGCCGCCTGCGCGCGGCTTCGACTCCGACCCCGCGTCCCCGGACGTTCCCGCGGGAACGCGATCACCGCCCGCCGCCGCCTCCGACCCGGACGCCGCGCCCCCGGACGTTCCCGCGGGAACGTCCCGCGGTTCCGCCAGCGCCTCCGCGTCCACGTGCAGCACCACCTGGTACCGGTCGCCGGCCGTCCCCCGGTCGAGTCCGCCCGCCAGCGCCGCCTCCGCCACCGTCCCGATGGCGTCCGCCTGCCGCTGCGCGAGCGTCGGCTCTTCTACGTTGGCCGATGCGTCAGTCGACGCGTCGGCCGCTTCCTCTTCCGCGCCGGCCGACCTGTCGGCGGCTTTCTCTTCCGCGCCGCCGTTCGGCTCCGGCGCGCGCCGCGCCTGGTCGCACGCCGCTTCCAGCGCCCGCCGCAGCACCGCCCCGACCTCCGGCGTCAACCGCCCGCGGACAACCACCATCCCGTCCTCGTCCACCCACGTCCGCAGCCCGCGGCTCGCCTGCCGCCGCCGTTCCTCGGCCTGCTCCACGTTCCGGTCGATGCGCCGCCACGCCCGGGCGATCCGCTCCACGTGCGCCGCCGTGCCCGCCAGCGCCACGTCGAGCAGGGTCTGCTCGTTCTCCGGGGTGGCGACCCGGGTGACCGCGCGCACCTTCGAGTAGGAGACCTTGCCGCGGCGCATGGCGTCGCTCAGCTTCGGCAGCTCCCCGAGGGCGCGGGCCACGCGCACGTGCTCGCGGGCCGCCCCCAGCGAGAGCCCGGCCCGCCAGCTCAGCCACTCCGCGCACGACCGGCAACCGTCCCAGCCCTCCCGCTCGTCGAACTCGCGGATGAGGGCGAGCAGCTCGTAGGTGGCGGCCTGGATGCGGGCCGACAGCTCGGCGATGCGGTCGCCGAGCCGCGCGAGCCGCGCGCCACGGTCGCCGGGCGCAGCCGCCGGCCCGCGCGGCGGAGCCTCGTCAGGCCGCCCGCCGGGAGGTGGAAGATGCGTGGAGGATGTCGATGGAGCGGGGCCGTTTTCAGAGAACATGAACCATTGTAACCCTCTATTTTTCAACAGCTTGAGGCGTTATTCAGTAGCCGATCGGCGGTCGGATCGAGGCTTGTCGCGTCTCGGGCGAGAACGCGCGGCCTGCGGCCGGAGGGACGGTCAGAAGGGCGATCCTGGCGGCATCCCCGACTCGCGACCGACTCGCCCCGAAGAGGCTGTCAAGCACAAAATGCAGGGCGGGCAAGAAAAAGTGCCCTCGCCTGCGACCGCCGTGGCAAGAGGCAAGGGGCTCACCTTCTCGCGGGTCGTGGTGCAGGCAGGCCCATGAGATGAGGAAGGTCCTGCGTCTTGTTCAGATGGGCTCTATTGGAGTCGCAGTCGGGGGTTCGCCGCAAAGCTGAACCTACCCGAATACCCTTCCGCGAGAATCTTCCTCTCCCTCCGGAGATCGCCATGTCCAATTCGCGCCAGATCACGTTGACGAACAGCTCGACACGGCCCGCCGCCATCAGTCTGGTGAGTAGTTGTGCCGGGACCTTGAAACCGTAAGGGTCGACGAAGACGAACGCCGGCGCCATTTCGCGACCGCTGTCTTGTAGAGACTCAAGCAATGTCGACAATTCTGCGAAGGCATCACCAGGCGCCATATCGACGTGTACCCTGTGTGGTAGCGGGTCAACCGTCTGCAGTTCCTCTTGCAACCGTGACAGGTTCTCGGGAGCCCGCTCGACGAACGTGAATCGGAATTCTGACTTTTGCAGAAGTTTGCGTGCAGACTGCGGAGCCCGCTGCAGTGAAACCCCCGGCGCCGTGCTATGATTCCGGCTTCCGACGCTTGCCGCTGGTCAAGGGAAGTGGGTGCGAATCCCACACGGTCCCGCCACTGTAAGCGGGGAGCGAACCGGTAACAGGCGATCTCGGCGCTCGGCCGAGTCGCCCGCCACTGTGCCCCAGGGCATGGGAAGGCGCCGCCGGTTCGTGACGATCCGCAAGTCAGGAGACCTGGCCTTCAGGCTTTCGTCCTTTCTGCTCGCCCCCCGCGGGTGAGCATGGCGCGCGAGACGCCGAAAGGAGCCCATGTCTTCCCGTCCGAACTGTACCAGTAGCTCGTCCAGGCGTACCTGGCGGCGGTACGTCCGCCCGATCGCCCTGGCCGCGGCCGCCGTCGTCGCGGCGTCGGCCCCGTCGGGGGCCGACACGCTGTCGGGACGCATCCTCGATCCGCAGGGCGGCGCGGTGCCCGGCGCCCGCCTCCGTCTTCTCGACCGCGCCGGCGGTCAGGTGCGGGCGGCGGCCAGCGCTCCGGACGGCGGCTACGCGTTCGCCGGCATCCCCGCCGGCGGCTACGTGCTCGAGGCGCAGGGGGCCGACGGCGCGCTGTCGGGGGCCGCGGCGGTGGCCGTCGCCGGCGACCGGCGTTTCGACCTGACGGTGCAGGTGTCCGGCCTCGCCACCGAGGTCGTGGTGACCGGTACGGGCGCGCCCCTCGTGGTGCAGGAGGCCGCGAAGACCCTCGACGTCATCGATTCGGACGAGATCGCCCGGCGCAACGAGCGGTCGGTGGCCGGGGCCCTCCGGACCGTCCCCGGCCTCCGCGTCCAGACCCTGGGGGCGCCCGGCAGCTTCACCGCCGTCAGGACCCGCGGCCTCCGCAACCAGGACACCGCGGTGCTCGTCGACGGCATGCGCTTCCGCGACGCGGCCAGCCCCCAGGGCGACGCCACCGCGTTCCTCGCCAACCTCTCGACCGTCGACACCGACCGCATCGAGGTGCTGCGCGGCTCCGGCTCGTCGCTGTACGGCACGAACGCCGTGGCCGGGGTCATCAACGTCACGTCCCGCACCGGCGGCGGCCCCGCGCAGGGCGAGGTCCTCGTGGAGGGGGGCGGGCTCGGCACGTTCCGCGCCCTCCCCGGCGTGCGGGGCGGGCTCGCCGGCGACCGCCTCGTCTACAGCGCCGCGGTGTCGATGTTCGACATGCGCGACGGGGTCCGCGGGGCCGACCCCTACCGCAGCGTGTCGCCTCAGGGCATGGTGCGGTACCGGTTCACCCCGACCCTCTCGGCCACCGGGCGCCTCTGGTACGCGCGCGACCGGCTGCAGATCACCGAGAGCCCCGCGTTCCCCGCCGAGGTCCTCGCCAACTTTCCCGCCGCCGGCGTCGTGCGCGCCGCCGCCCTCCCCGCCGCCCAGCTCGCGCGGTTCGAGCAGGGCCTGCCGTTCGCCGCCGGCGCCGCGACCTTCGTCCCCAACCAGCGCGACCCCGACGCGTTCCGCACGTCGTCGTTCGTCACCGGGAGCGCCCTCGTGCGCCACGTCGCCGCCCCCGGGGTCACCTGGCAGGCCGGCTATCAGGCCGTCGACACGAGCCGCGAGCACGCCGACGGACCCCTCGGCGGCGGACCGTTCGAGTCCGCCGCCCGGAGCAGCTTCCACGACGGCCGCACCGACACCCTGCAGGCCCGGCTCGACGCCGCCCTCGGGTCGTACAACGTCCTGACCGCCGGCTACGAGCTCGAGCGCGAGCGGTACCGGGATGCGAACTCCGACCACCCCGGCGCCATCGCCATCGACGCCCGCAGCCAGGCCGTCTACGCCCAGAACCGCCTCGCGCTGCTCGACGGGCGCCTGCAGGTCACCCTCGGGGGCCGCGTGCAGGCGTTCGCGCTGCCCGAGCCGGTGTTCGCGGCCGTCCCCGGTTCCCCCGGGGGGGCGGCCGGTCATCCCTACGGCGGCGCCGGCGCCCGGGAGGCCCCGGCCGCCCGTACCGGCGACGCCTCGGTCGCCTGGTTCATCGCCGGCAGCGAGACCAAGCTGCGCCTGCACACCGGCAACAGCTACCGCACGCCCTCGCCCCACGAGCGGTTCGGCGGCTGGTTCTCGTCGTTCTCGAACGCCTACGCCTACATCGGCGACCCCCGGCTCGAGCCCGAGCGCGCGGTCTCCGTCGACGGCGGCGTCGACCAGTGGCTCTTCGACGCGAAGCTGCAGGTCAGCGCCACCGTCTTCCACACCGACCTGCGGCAGACCATCCTCTACGACTTCGCCAATTTTCCCGCCGCCGCCGACCCGTTCGGCCGCGCCTACGGGTACCGCAACGGCGGCGGCGGCCGGGCGCGCGGCGTCGAGCTGAGCGCGCACGCCGCCCCGGGGCGCCGGGCGACCCTGCGGGCGTCCTACACCTGGACCGACTCGCGGTCCGAGACCCCCACCATCGGCAGCGACTTCTTCGGCGTGCCGGGGGTCTCCCCCCACCTGTTCAGCCTGGCCGCCACCGGCTGGATCGGAAGCCGCACCACCGTCACCTTCGACCTCGTCGCGGCGAGCGACTACCCGTTGTCGCCGTTCGGGGCGGGGGGGCGGCGCATGGTCTTCGCGGGCCCCGTCAAGGCCGACCTCGTCGTCCGCCGCGACCTCCGGCTCGGTCCCGGCCCGCGGCTCGACGTGTACGGCCAGGTCGAGAACCTGCTCGACCGGGACTACTACGAGAACGGCTTCCTCACCCCGGGCGCCTGGGCCATCGCCGGCCTGCGCGTCCGCTATTGAGCCCGCGGCACGTGGCGCTCACACTGGCATTGATGCGTTCCAACCAGGGGGCAGCCTGGAGTTCCGCCCCGGCACGCCTCCGCGGCCTCGGCGCCCAGAACGCCGCCGCCTGCCTCGTCGAGTTCGCCGACAGTCGCAGTTGCCACGCCGCGCCCCCCGACCTGTTGGCGTCTTCGGCGATAATAGGGGCGCATGCTCGACACGCACGCCGTCGCCCGCGCGCTGACCGACGCCGAGTTCACGCCCGCCCAGGCGGACGCCATCACGAACGCGGTCCGTCTCGCCGCCGAGCAGGGCGACCACGTCACGTCCGATCAGTTCAAGGCAGGCCTCGCCGAGGTGCGGACGGAGATTGCCGGCCTCGACACGCGGCTCTCGACGCAGATCGCCGACCTGCGCACCGAGCAGCGGACGGACATCGCCGGCGTGCGCACCGAGATTGCGAACCTCAAGACCCGGCTCATCCGCTGGATGGTCGGCACCGTGCTCGCGACCGGCGGGCTGACCTTCGCGATCCTGCGTTTCCTCGGCTAGGCGGCTAGGCGACCGCAGCGCCGTCGGCCCGCCTCGGCCGCGTGACGGGCGCGGCCCTCGAACTGACCAAGCCACACGCTTCCATCGACGCCGGGTGGTGGCGGACTCACGGGCTGCCCCCGGTCGGGAACGGTGACCGCCGCGTGAACCGGTCAACTCGCCGGTCTGGCAGCCATCGCAGCCTGTTTACGCCCGAGCACGGCCCTTTCGGGTAGAGTATGCCAGGCTCCGGGCCTCGCACCTGACCCGCCGGTTCGGTTCGTGGCGCCGAGGCGCGGTGAACGAGGTGTCATTCCACCTCTCTCTGCCGGCGAGGGCTTCGCGCTGCTCGGCCCCGCCGGCACAGGTAAAACCACGGCGCTGGTCGCCGAATGGGTGGACATCCATGTGCGGAATCGCGGGTGAGTTCGCGTTCGGGCGGGAACAGGTCACGGCCGACGCCAGCCGGATGATCGCGACCCTGCGCCACCGCGGCCCGGACAGCAGCGGCCACTACGTCAGTCCTGCCAGGAACGTCCTCCTCGTCAATACCCGCCTCGCGATCGTCGACGTCGGCGGCGGCACGCAGCCACTCAGGAATGAGGACGGGGCCGTCTGGATCACGTTCAACGGGGAAATCTACGGATTCGCCGCGCTCGCGCGGCAACTGGAACGCCAGGGCCATCGTCTGCGGACCCGGTGCGACACCGAAGTCATCGTGCATTTGTACGAGGAGTATGGAGAGGCGTTCGTCGAGCATCTGCGCGGGGAATTCGCCTTCGCGCTGTACGACCAGCGAGACCACACCCTCTGGCTCGGCCGCGATCGGTTCGGCGTCAAGCCGCTGTACTACGCCTTGTCACCCCGATCGCTCCTGTTCGGGTCGGAAATCAAGGCCATCTTCAGCAGCCCCGGCATCACGCGAGCCCTGAACCCATCGTTCATCTACGCCTATCTCCACGGGCTGCTGCCGGCCGGTGAGACCGCGTTCGTCGGGGTCCGCCAGGTCGAGCCCGGCTGCCTGTTGCGCGTGACGGCGGCGGGCGTCGAGGAGCGCCGATACTGGCAGCCTCGGTTTGCTGAAACGCGGGCGGCCGCCGCCGATTCGACGGGGGCGGAGCGGGAGTTCGTCGAGGAGTTCCGCCGGCTGTTCGCCGAAGCCGTCGATCTGCGCCTGCAGGGTGATCAGGCACCGGGAGTCTACCTCTCCGGTGGATTGGACTCGACGGCGGTCGCGACCCAGGCCGCGCGCTTGTCCGGCCGCTCCGTGAAGGCGTTTACCGTCGCATTCGACGATCCCGCCTACGACGAGTCGGCGCGCGCGGTCATCACGGCGCAGCAGCACGCGCTCGACCACCACGTGGTGACGATTCCGGCGGGCGGGCTCACACCGCATTTCCTGCGCTCGCTCTGGCACTGCGAAATGCCGGTGGTGAACGGGCATGGGGCGGCCAAGTTGCTGCTCTCCGGCCTGGCGTCGCAGCACGACGTGAAGTCCGTGCTCACGGGCGAGGGGGCCGACGAGCTCCTGGCCGGATACGATCTCTTTCGGCATCAGGCCCTGCTCGAACGCGTACGCCGCGACCCGCGGAACCGTGCCCTTCGTGCCCAGATGCGCCGGTTCCTCGGGTCCGTGGATCTGCTGTCGGGCACCGTCATGGCCACGGACTACGCGGAGTACGACCGCGTGGTGGAGCGCTTTGGCGCGTATCCCTATCCCGCGCTCCGGGCGTTGACGCTGCGGCGTCCGGCTCGCGCCGTGCTGTCGCGGGAGTGCCTCCGTGGCCTCGGCGCGAGCGATCCGCTGGAGCAGCTCGCGACGACATGGAGCGCGCGGCGCCTGGCCGGCGATGACCCCCTGAGCGCCACGCAGGACTTCTTGTGCCGGACCCAGCTACCCAGCTACATCTTGAATTGCCTCGGAGATCGCCCGGAGATGGCCAACTCCGTCGAGGGCCGCGTGCCGTTTCTCGACCACAAGCTCGCGGAGTTTGCCGGTGGGCTCCCGAGTACGCTGAAGGTCCGCGACGGGCAGGGGAAGATCCTCTTGCGCGAGGCCCTTGGCCAGTCCAACCCGGCGTACCGGGTCGCCAAGCAGGTCTTCCTCTCGCCCGCGGCGACCCTGGACCTCCGGAACGGAACGTCGCCGTTGGCTCGGTATCTCGACCGACGCGTGATAGAAGAATGCGGGATCTTCAGTCCCGCGATATTGAAGGCCGTGAAGCACGCCCAGCCGTGGCTCAGGCCGGGGTCCCCTCGCCGCGTGCTCTGCGACGGACTGCTCACATTCGCGATTTCGGTCCATGCCCTGCACGAACTGTTCTGTACCAACTTCATGGGCGCCGTGCAGCGATTCGACCACCACTGACGATGTCGCGGGCAAACCTCACGCGACCGCTGTTCTTCGGGGTGGACTTCGTGGGTCCAGGCGCTGCGAGGCTGTGATCCGCGCGCCGCGCCGCCGGATCCCCCCTGGGGTGGTCCCGGTTGACGTAACGCCGCTTATCAGACCCTTCCGGTCTGGAACGGGCGGTACCCCGCGAGCTCCCGCTTCACCACCGGGGCCATGACGTACAGCCCGAGCAGGTTGGGGATGGCGACCACGAACACCAGGGCGTCCGACAGGTCGACGAGGGCGCCGAGGTCGAGGCTGGCCCCGGCGACCACGAACAGGCAGAAGAACAGCTTGAACCCGAGGTCCTGGCGCCGCCCGTCTCCCGCGAGGTAGGTGAACGCCTTCAGGCCGTAGTAGGCCCAGGCGATCATCGTCGAGTAGGCGAAGAGCATCGCGGCCACCGCGAGGGGGACCGGCGACCACGGCAGGACCGACGCGAACGCGCGGGTCGTCAGCTCGATGCCGTCGACGCCGGCCGCGGTGAGGGCCGGGTCGTAGACGGTGGTGATGATGACCAGGGCGGTCATCGTGCAGATGACCACCGTATCGATGAACGGCTCGAGCAGCCCCACGAACCCCTCGCTGGCGGGCTGCGCGGTGCGGGCGGTGGCGTGGGCGATGGCCGCGCTGCCGAGCCCCGCCTCGTTCGAGAAGGCGGCGCGGCGGAACCCGATGACCAGCGCCCCCAGCATGCCCCCGGCGATCCCCTCCGGCGCGAACGCTCCCCGCCAGATGGCCGCCACCGCCCCCGGCAGCCGGTCCGCCTGCAGGACGAGGACGAGGAGGGCGAGCGAGACGTACAGCACCGCCATCCCCGGCACCAGCCGCACGGTGGTGTTGGCGATCGAGCGGATGCCCCCGATGATGACCACCGCCACCAGCGCCGCCAGCACCACGCCGACCAGCCAGGTCCGCTCCGCGAAGGGGCTCGCGGCGCCCCCGGTCAGGTCGACGAACATCGCCGTCGCCTGGTTCGACTGGAACATGTTGCCGATGCCGAGGCAGCCGACGACCATGGTGGCCGCGTAGAAGTGGCCGAGGGCGCGGCCCAGCCGGGGCAGGCCCCGTTCGCCGAGCCCCCGCTCCAGGTAGTGCATGGGGCCGCCCGACACCGAGCCGTCCGGCGCCGTCCGCCTGAACAGCACCCCGAGCGTGCACTCCGCGAACTTCGTGGACATCCCGAGCAGGCCGGCCGCGATCAGCCAGAAGGTGGCGCCGGGGCCCCCCGTCGAGATGGCCACCGCCACCCCCGCGATGTTGCCGATGCCCACGGTGCCCGACACCGCGGTGGTCAGGGCCTGGAACTGCGAGATCTCGCCGGGGTCGTTGGGGTCGGCGAGGCGTCCCGAGATCACCCGCACCGCGTGTCCGAACCCCCGGACGTTGATGAACCCCAGGTAGACCGTGAAGAAGAGTCCCCCGGCCACCAGCCACGCCACCACCAGCGGCATGTCCGTGCCGAGCACGGGCACCGGGAAGAAGATGAACCCGGCCACCGCCTCGGCCAGCGGCTGCAGCGCCCCGTTGATGATCTCGTCGATGCCCACGGTCTGATCCGTCCCGCCTTTACAGGGCTCTCGTCCGGGGAATGCCGGCCGGGGTGGTTCTCCGCAGTCCGATGCCGCGCCGGCTCCGGGGTGCGGCGTCCGCCCTCGATGCCCACGGTCCGCACCATCGCCCATTATGTCAGGAGGTGCCGCCGACTCTTCCGGGCCCCCCCGCGCCGACTTCCGACCGGATCGAGGTGCGGATGACGGCGGCGTCCCTGGCCGAGGCCGCCGCGGTGTGTTATCTTGAACGCATGGCTGCCGATTCGAAGCCGCTCGCGGGGTGGCTGCCCGGCCACGACGCGAGGTGGGTCATCGCGACCGTCCTGGTGGTTGCCGGCCTGCTCTGGATGCAGACGGATGGCCTGAACGGCCGCATGGACGATCTGAGCCGCCGCATGGACGATCTGAACGGCCGCATGGACGATCTGCGTCGAGACGTCACCAACCAGATAGCCGAGCTTCGCATCGACCTGCGCCGTATCGACGATCGGCTGCGGGCCGTCGAGATCGCGGTCAGGCCGGCGGTGCCGACACCCGGCGGGTAGGCGTTGCGGATGGCGGCGGCGTCCCTGGCCAAGGCCCGGCGTTGTGTGCTATGTTTGATGCATGGCTGCCGATTCGAAGCCGCTCGCGGGGTGGCTGCCCGGCCACGACGCGAGGTGGGTCATCGCGACGGTCCTGGTGGTTGCCGGCCTGCTCTGGGTGAAGTCGGACGGCTTGAGCAGCCGGATAGACGATCTGCGCAGCGAGGTCACCAGCCAGATAGACACGCTCGCCAACCAGATAGCCGAGCTTCGCATCGATCTGCGCCGTATCGACGATCGGCTGCGGGCCGTCGAGATCGCGGTCAAGCCGGCCGTGCCGACACCCGGCGAGTAGGCGGTCTGGATCGTTGCGGGGTCCGGCGCCGTGTGTTATCTTGAACGCATGGCTGCCGATTCGAAGCCGCTCGCGGGGTGGCTGCCCGGCCACGACGCGAGGTGGGTCATCGCGACGGTCCTGGTGGTTGCCGGCCTGCTCTGGATGAAGTCGGACGGCCTGGTCGGCCGCATGGACGAGTTGAGCAGCCGGATAGACGATCTGCGCGCCGATGTCACCAACCAGATAAGCACGCTCTCCAACCAGATAGCCGAGCTTCGCATCGACCTGCGCCGTATCGACGATCGGCTGCGGGCCGTCGAGATCGCGGTCAAGCCGGCCGTGCCGACACCCGGCGGCTAGGAGCTTGCGCCGTAGAAGCTCGCGCCGGCGAACTTCCAACGCGGCTGCAAGGTCGCTCCCTCGTCCCCACAACCTCTCGAACCTGGTCCCGCGGCCTCCTATGCCAGCCGTGCGAGGATGTCGTCGACCGTGCGGCACGAGGCGGCGAGCATGGTGAGGGTCGGGTTCTGGGTGCCCACGCTGGGCATCGACCCGCAGCCGGCGAGGTACAGGTTGGGGTGGTCCCAGGTCCGCTGCCAGGGGTTCACCACCGAGCGGCCGGGGGCCGAGCCCATGACGTGGGTGCCGCAGATGTGTCCCGCGCCCTGGTAGTTGTAGTCCTGGCCGTCGTAGCGGAACCCGGTGGGGGCGCCGGCGCGGGTCACGGTGTTGTCCGCCGCGCCCAGCCGCGCCCAGACGCGGGCCGTCGCCTCCCGCGCCGACGCGAAGCCCGCCCGCACGTAGTCCGACACCCCGTAGGCGATGCGCGGGCGCGGAATGCCGAGGTTGTCGGTCCACGTGTCCGACAGCTCGACCCGGTTCGACGGGTCCGCCTCCTGCTCGACGAGGAACGCGATGCGGATCTGGCGCGTCAGCACGTCGTTGACGGCCTCGGCGTAGGGCCGGCCCGCGAGCACCCGGCGCCCGGGGTTGGCCCCGCTGTCGTCGGCGCCGTAGACGAAGTCGGCCCCCGTCACGTAGGGGTCGCCGATCGGCCAGTTCCAGCCGGTGTTGCCCAGCTCCAGCCGCCACGCCGCCCGGCGGCGCCGGAACGGGCCGTCCCGCAGCGTCTCGACGCCCGACGTCGACAGCGGCCCCCGGTAGGGGTAGACCGGGGTCCCCGCCGGCATGAGGCCCCACGCGAGATAGACCGGGTGGTCCATCAGGTGCCGCCCCACCAGCCCCGACGAGTTGGCCACCGGCCGGCCCGTCACCCGCTCGGTGTTCAGCAGGATGCGGGCGTTCTCGATGGCGTGGGCGGCGAGCACGTAGACGGCGGCGGCGGCCACCCCCTCGCCCGTCCGCCCGGTGGCCGCGGGCACGCCGTCGTCCTCGTAGGTCAGGTAGTGCAGGCCGGTCACCGTCCCGCCCTCGTCGATGCGCACGTGGTCGACGACGCTCCGGGCCATCAGCTCGACCCGGCCCGTGGCCAGCGCCTCCCGCAGCGTCGCCCGCGGGTCGTACTTGGCCCGCACCGGGCAGATGGGCACGCAGCTCGTGCTGCCGCGGCACGGGCCCCGGTTCCCGTAGGGCGCCGAGTTGCGGCCGGCCGGCGTCGACGTCAGCCGCACCGGGGCGGGGGCGTCGCCGGCGAGGGCCGCCCCGTCGAGCCGCGCCCGCACCACCCCGTCGCTGTAGGAGGGGGGAATCGGCCCCATCGGGTAGGCGTAGCCCGGGCCGTAGGGGATGCCGTTCACCGCCTCCTGCTCGGCCCGGTCGCCGGCGACCCCGATCAGGTGCTCGGCCTGCCCGTAGTACGGCTCGAGGTCGTCGTAGCCCAGCGGCCAGTCGAGGCCGCGGCCGTAGGTGGACCGCAGCGCGAAGTCGGCGCCGTCCATGCGGATGGCGGTGCCCATCCAGTGGTTCCCGGTGCCCCCGGCCAGCCGCTCGGTCGAGCTCGCGAACGGCAGCGACTCCGCCGCGTACTCGAAGTAGGACCGCGCGGGGTCGTCCCACGCCGTCACCAGCGCCTCGATGGTCGGCCGGGGCGCGTTCGTGCGGCTCGGGTCCAGCGTTCCCGCGTCGGGCGGGTAGGGCGCCGACGGCGACTTGAAGGTGCTCAGCACGAAGCGCTCGACGTGGTCGCCGTGCAGCGCGTCGAGCCCCGGGCCCGCCTCGAGGACGAGCACCCGCCGGCCGGCCCGGGCCAGCAGCAGGGCCATGTTCGCGCCGGCGAAGCCGGACCCGGCGATGACCACGTCGTAGCGCGGCGTCTGCGCCTCGTGCATGGGAGGGTGCGCCTCGTCGGGCGGCGTCAGGCGCCGTTCAGGAACGCGTCGAGGCTCGGCGGCGCCTCCGACCACGCCCCCGGCTCGCCCGCCACCCCGATGGGCCGCGCCTGGGCGAACCGCCACAGCCAGCCGTTCCGGTAGGCGCGGACCGAGACCACGAAATCGGTGCGGTGGCCGGGGTCGATGGCCCCGGCCGAGTCCGGCATCCGGGCCGTCTCGGTCCCGCCGTACCACACGCCGCACAGCCACATCTGCATCGTCAGCCGGGCCAGCGCGCCGACCCCGTCCGTCCGCGGCCTCCCGCCGTCGGCAAGCAGGCGCCCGGCCGCCGCCGGCGCCGCCTCGCCGCGTGGCGCCGCCTCGCGCCAGGCGGCCAGCAGCGCCGCGGTGGCGGCGGGGGCGGCCTCGCGGCACAGCCCGTGGAACGTGTCGGCGAGGGGAACGTCGCCCGCGCGGGCGTCCGGCTCGAGCCGCGCCGCCGCGATCCCGAGCAGGGCCGCCGACAGCCGCAGGTAGCCGGGCGGCGCCGGCTCCCCGGGGGGCTGCTCCCCCCGCGCCCACAGCGGCAGGCCCCCGGCGACCAGCAGCGAGCCCGCCGCGCCCGCGCCGCGGATGATCGATCGTCGGGTGATGGTCATGTTCAACCCGTCAGCGCAGCTCTCGCAGCACGGTGCGGCTCGCGCGATCCAGCCTCTGGTCGTCACTCGAAAAGACCGTGGCGCCGGCCCTGCCGCGGCGGACGATCTCGGCGAACGAAGCCAGGTGAACGCTGTCGTACCCCCGCAGTCGAAGCCGTTCCGCCAGCTCGCCCGCCTCTCGGCAGAGGGAAGCCGTCACCTCGACCGCGAAGTACCGGGCCCAGTCCGCCTCGAAGGTCCGCCTGGCCGTCGCGAACGCCCTCGCGCTCAGCGCGCCCTCCCGTCGCCGGCGGGCCAGGGCCGCCCGGGTCTCCGGGTACGCGATCTGCGACGTGGCGACGATCGCGGCGTCGTCGACGAGCCGGCGTACCGCCTCGGTGTCGGGCTCGGCGACGTAGAGCTTCACTGGTGGTATGTCCCCGAAATGACTTTACGGGTGCCCGCATGTGGCCGAACGGGTCGTCGAACGGCCGATTCTGGCGCGAACCGTCGAGGCGTCTCGCGGATCAAGTGTCACCGCATGGACGACCTGAGCAGGCGCCGGCTCCCCGGGCGGCTGCTCCCCCCGCGCCCACAGCGGCAGACCCCCGGCGAGCAGCAGCGAGCCCGCCGCGCCCGCGCCGCGGATGATCGATCGTCGGATGAGGGTCATGTTCAGGGCATGAGCCGGACCAGCGCCGCGAAGGCGCCGAGGGCCAGCACGATGCGCCAGGTCAAGGTGGCCTTCAACTCCGATATCTCGGCGCGGAGGTCGGCCTTGGTGGCGAATCGCTCAAGCTCGACCTTGGTGGCGAGTCGTTCCAGCTCGGCCTTCGTGGCCAGGGGCTGGATCGCTGCTTCGAGGTCGGCCTTGGTGGCGAATCGCTCAAGCTCGACCTTGGTGGCGAGCGGTTGGAGCTCGGCCCTGGTGGCCAGCGGCTCGAGGTCCGCCTTCGTGATCGGCTCGCCGACCGCTTCGCTCAGGGCGGCGACGATGGCCTTTGCGTGGGTCGCGTCGATGCCCGCGTCGGTGAGGGTTTCCGCCGCGTGCAAGGTGTCGAAACCGATCATGCCGCCTTGCCTCCCACCGCCGCCGTTCGGCTCCGGGTAGTGTCTCGGTTTGATTTACGCGGTCCCCGCCACCGGAGCCGCTCGGCGAGGTCGTGCATGAACGTGCAGGCCGTCCCGACGTGACGGGCGCCCCCCGCCAGGACACCGCCAGCTTCGAATCGGCGCTCCGTTGACACGTGCCTGATCGCATACTAGCATGCGTCCTCTGAGGGGTGGAGTGCGCCCGCCGGCCCGACGGGGCGGCCCCGTTCCCTGTGCATCATGCCGAAGACCTGTATTGCGTCGTTCGTCACGGTAGTGCTCGCCCTCGGTTTCGCGGTCGCGGTCGACCGGGGCTGCCGGACCGGGGCTGCCGCCTCGACCGGGGCTGCGGCCGCCGCCTCGACCGGCCGGCGCCGCCTCGACCGGGGCTGCCGCCTCGACCGGGGCTGCCGCCTCGACCGGGGCTGCCGCCTCGACCGGGGCTGCCGCCTCGACCGGGGCCTCGAGGCCGGGGGGCAGGCCCCGGCCCCCGAAGCGCCGGCCGACCTCGGCGCCCACCGGGCGCTGCTCGACCGCTACTGCGTCACCTGCCACAACACCGGCGTGGTGACCGGGGCGGGGACCGCGCGGTCCCCGCTCGTCGGGCAGCTCCGCGCGGTGGGGCTGACCCTCGACACCCTCGACCTCGCGGAAGTCGGCGGCCACGCCGGCGAGTGGGAGAAGGTCGTCCGCAAGCTGCGGGGCGGCGTCATGCCCCCGGCCGGGCGCCCCCGGCCCGAGGCCGCCGCCCTCGACGGGTTCCTGGCGTGGCTCGAAGGCGAGCTCGACCGCGCGTGGGCCGCGACCCGCGACCCCGGCCGGTCCGCCACCTTCCACCGCCTGAACCGCACCGAGTACCGCAACGCCGTCCGCGACCTGCTCGCGGTCGAGCTCGACGCCGGCGACCTCCTGCCGGCCGACGACTCGAGCTTCGGCTTCGACAACATCGGCGGCGTCCTGAAGATGTCGCAGTCCCTGATGGAGCGCTACCTCGCGGCCGCCCGCACCATCAGCCGGCTCGCCGTGGGCAGCCCGCCCCCGGCCGTCTCCGCCGACACCTACGAGGCGGCGCAGGACCTGCCGCAGCACGGCCGGGTCGAGGCGCTGCCCTTCGGCACCCGCGGCGGCCTCCACATCGAGCACCTGTTTCCGCAGGACGCGAGCTACGACCTTCGCATCGAGCTGACCGGCACCCGGCGGCTCCGCGAGAGCCACGACCTCGAGGTGACCCTCGAGGGCGAGCCGGTGAAGCTGGTCACCCTCGGCCCGCCGTCCGACGGGGCCCCCGACAACCCCTACGCGCAGGCGTCCGTCATCGACCTCCGCCTGTCCGTCGCGGCCGGCCCGCGCGAGGTCGGGGTCACCTTCTTCGCGCAGCCCTCGGCCCTCGTCGAGCAGGTCCGCGAGCCGTTCCCGAACCCCCGGGTGGCCGGCAACACCGGCGGCCTCGCGGGGCCGCAGCCGTTCCTGCGCAGCGTCACCATCACCGGCCCCTACGACGCGGCCGGCGCCGCCGACACCCCGTCCCGCGCCCGCATCTTCACGTGCCGCCCCGCCGAGGCGGCAGGCGAGCCGGCGTGCGCGCGCGACATCCTCTCGGCGCTGGCCCGCCGCGCCTACCGCCGCCCCGCCTCGGGCGGCGAGCTCGGCGTGCTGCTCGACTTCTACGAGCAGGGGCGGCAGGACGGCGGCAGCTTCGAGGACGGCGTCGAGCTCGCCATCCGCCGCCTCCTCGTCAGCCCCGAGTTCCTCTACCGCATCGAGGCCGACCCCGCCGGGGCCGTCCCCGGCGCGCCGTATCCCGTCGGCGACCTCGACCTCGCGTCCCGGCTCTCGTTCTTCCTCTGGAGCAGCATCCCCGACGACGCGCTGCTCGCGGCGGCCGAGCAGGGCCGGCTGCGCGATCCGGACGAGCTCGAGCGGCAGGTGCGCCGCCTCGTCGCCGACCCGCGGTCCGACACCCTGACCACCAACTTCGCCGCGCAGTGGCTGCAGTTGCGCAACCTCGAGACCACCGTGCGCCCCGGCGACCCCTTCTCGGTCGCCTTCGACGAGTCGCTGCGCCAGAGCATGCTGCGCGAGACCCGGCTGTTCGTCGACAGCATCGTCCGCGACGACCGCAGCATGGTCGAGCTGCTGACCGCCGACTACACGTTCCTGAACGAGCGGCTGGCCGAGCACTACGGCGTTCCCGGGGTCACCGGCAGCCACTTCCGGCGCGTCCCCCTGTCCGCCGGGAGCCCCCGGCGCGGCATCCTCGGGCACGGCAGCGTCCTCACCCTGACCTCGCACGCCATCCGGACCTCGCCGGTGCTGCGCGGCAAGTGGATTCTCGACAACCTGCTCGGGACCCCGCCGCCCGACCCGCCGCCGAACATCCCGGCCCTGAACGACCGGAGGACCCAGGCCAAGCGCCCCACCGTGCGCGCGCGGATGGAGGCCCACCGCAACAACCCCGCGTGCTCGGCCTGCCACGCGATGATCGACCCGACGGGGTTCGCGCTCGAGAACTTCGACGCCATCGGCCGCTGGCGCGTCGTCGACGAGTCGTTCAACCCCATCGACCCGTCCGGGGTGCTGCCCGACGGCCGCGCCTTCGACGGCGTCTCCGAGATGCGCGACGTCCTCGCCCGCGACCCCCGGCAGTTCGTCACCACCGTGACCGGGAAGCTGATGACCTATGCCCTCGGCCGGGGCCTCGATCACCGCGACATGCCGACGTTGCGCCGCATCGTGCGCGAGGCGGCGGCCGACGACTACCGGTTCCAGACCATCCTGCTCGGCATCGTCACGAGCGACCCGTTCCTGATGAGGAGATCGCAGTCATGATCGTCACCCAGAAGTCGCTGTCCCGCCGCACCGTGCTGCGCGGCCTCGGGGCCACCGTCGCCCTGCCCCTGCTCGACGCCATGGTGCCGGCGCTCTCGGCCGCGGCCCGCTCGGTGACCGCCCCCGCGCCCCGGCTCGCGTTCTTCTACGTCCCGAACGGCATGCTCCCGCGGAACTTCCACCCCGCCGGCGCCGGCGGGTCCGACTTCGACCTCACCCCGGTGCTCCAGCCGCTCGCCGCCTACCGCGACCGGATGACCGTCGTCACCGGGCTCAGCAACTCGGGCGTCGTCAGCCCCAACGAGGGAGGCGGCGTCCACACCCGCGCCCACGGCGGCTGGCTCAACGGCATCCTCCCCAAGCGCACCGAGGGGGCCGACATCCGCGCCGGCAAGACCATCGACCAGTACGCCGCCGACAAGCTCGGCGCCGACACCGCCCTGCGCTCGCTCGAGCTCACCACCGAGTCGAACTACCAGGTCGGCAACTGCGAGAACGGCTACAGCTGCGCCTACCGCAACTCCACCTCGTGGCTCACCCCGACCGCCCCGCTGCCCCACGAGCGCGACCCCCGGGTCGTCTTCCAGCGCCTGTTCGGCGACGGCGGCAGCGTCGAGGCCCGGCTGGCCCAGATGCGCACCGACAGCAGCATCCTCGACTCGGTCACCGACAGCATCAACCGGATCGAGAAGCGGGTCGGCGCCCAGGACCGCGCCACCGTCGGCGAGTACCTCCAGTCCATCCGCGAGATCGAGCGGCGCATCCAGCGGACCGAGGCCAACCAGGCGTCCACGCCGCTGCCCGCCGTCGACCAGCCCGCCGGCGTCCCCGACGACTACGAAGAGCACGTCGGGCTGCTGCAGGACATGCTCGTGCTCGCGTTCCAGGCCGACATCACCCGCGTGAGCTGCATGCAGATGGCCCGCGAGACCAGCGGCCGCACCTATCCCGACATCGGCGTCCCCGAGGCGCACCACACCGTCTCGCACCACCAGCAGGACCCGCACAACATCACGCAGTACACCAAGATCAGCCAGTACCAGATGCAGCTCTTCGCCCGGCTCGTCGAGAAGATGCACAACGCCCCCGACGGCGACGGCACCCTCCTCGACCACGCCATCCTGCTGCAGGGCGCCGGCATGGGCGACGGCGACCAGCACACGCCCTACAACCTGCCGATCACCCTCATGGGCGGCGGCTGCGGCCAGCTCGCCGGCAACCGCCACCTTGTCTACGACCTGCACACCCCGTTCATGAACCTCGGCCTGACCCTCCTCGAGAAGGTCGGGGTGAAGGTGGACAGCATCTCCGACAGCACCGGTCCGCTGACGGGGGTGTAGCGGGCGGTCTCTCCAGCGCGGCTTCGGGTCGTGCGTCCCCCTGTGGGGGCGCGCGTCGCCCGAGGCGGGTCAGCCGGTTTCGCGATTCCCTGCGGAGCCGCTTCCAGAGCCGCTTGCAGCCGGCCATCTGCACGCTGGCCTTGCGCCAGCGTGCGGCCGGGACGTCGGCAGCGGCTCGAAGCTCCCCACGGAATGAGCCGCGTTAACGGCGGTCACCTCGCGTGCCGGCACGCGTCGTCACTGCCCTTTGGAGGGTGGGGTGGGGGGAGGAGGCGGCGGAGGCTGAGGCGGTGGCGGTGGTGGTGGCGCCGGCATCGGCGGAAACTCCGTCCGGTGATCAGGCATGGCGCACTACCTGTGCGGCCGCTTCGTGGCATTGCATCAGCACGCGCGTATTGATCTTCGACTTCAAGAGCGGGCGCGTAGCGATCACGGATCGTTCCTTGAGCGCCCTGAGGCGTTCGGTGGCATCGTCCTCGGTCGACTTGTACGAGTCGATATCACGCCACAACTCGCGATATTCGCTGAGGATGCGGCTGAATTCCTCCGCGGCGGTTGCATAGGTCGAGGCCTGGTCGTGAAACCGGACGATGACGGTCAGCGACGCCAGGACCATAGCCGCAAAGGCCAGGTAAGGCGCCGCGGCGGGTACCCTCGCCACCAAAGTGGCCCAGGCCGCGCTCGACATGACGAGCAACAGGACTCGCACGCTGTCGTCCGCACGCTTGTTCCAGGCCGCACGAGAGAGGAAGTACCGGTGGCTCATGTCAGCGGCAAACATGGCGTTCCACACGAGTTCGCGGGTCGTCATTGTTCGCTTCCCCCCAACAGCAGCAAGGTACTACACGCTCGACTTGACCGTGGTACTCGCCCATCGGATGGATCCGCGAGTATGCCATGCCCACCTGACGTTAACACTTGAGGAGTCGCCGGCCGTGGCTACCCGGCCTTGCGTAACGCGGCGGCCGCCTGCCAGAGATCCCAGTCAGCTTGGATACCCATCCAGAACTCCGGCGACATCTCGAACAACCGTGCGAGCCGGAGTGCGGTATCCGCCGTGATCCCACGGCGCCCGCGGACCACTTCATTCAAGCGGTTCAGCGGGATGTTCATGCGCCGGGCCGCCTCGACTTGCGTGAGGTTTGCCGGCCGGAGAAACTCCTCGAGCAGCATCTCCCCGGGCGGCGTCGGTGGACGCTTCAGATCCAGCACAGACCGCGGTCCCTCAGTGGTAGTCCTCGCATCTGACCGCATCGGCGTAGCCTTCCCTGAACCGAAACGTGATCCGATACTGCTCGTTCACCCGCACGCTATAGCACCCGACCCGGTCGCCCTTCAGCGCCTCCAGACGATTGCCCGCGGGCAGCCGCAGATCCTGAATCGTCAGCGCGCGGTGCAGCGCGTCCAGTTTCCGCCGGATCACAGGCCACAGCTGTTGTGGTAACCGGCGGGCGGCTTTCGTATGGCGGCCGTAGTAGATGTCGGCCGTCCCCACATCGTCGAACGACCGAATCACCTCCTCAAAATTACATGATTAACGGGTAATCATCAACCTCTGGTTGGCGCGGCGATCGCCGAAGGGCGCGCCCGGGCGGAGGCTCTGTTCGGGATCCTGCGACGACAACCTGGAGCGCCCGACCTCCGGCTCACGGTTCGGCGCGGGTCAGGCCGGTAGCCGCAGCCCTTCCACGTCCGCCGCCGCCAGCAGCCGTGAGTCCCGGCAGACGAACGTGAGCGGGCCCGCGAGCTGCTCCTGGACCAGGAGCGCCGCGCCGAGCTGCCCCGCATCGGCGGCGCGTAGGGGGTGCCGCGCCAGCAGCGCGTGCGCTCGCGACCGAACCGCGAGCACCTCGGTCACTTCATCCCAACGATCGGCGAGGACGGCGAGCCGTTCGAGCACGGCGCGGCGCTGCGGCCGGGAGAGCAGCCCCTCGCGCGTCCGCCGCTCGATGGCGCTCGCGATCTCGGTGCGCGTCCAGACCCACGTGACGACGTGGTCGTCTTCCGACAGCCACCCGCGAACGAGGTCGCTGTCGGGTTCGGCGACGATCAACGGAACGAGCGCCGACGCGTCCCAGTACCTCAAAACCGGTCCGCCCGGTCCTCGGCCAACGTCTCCGAGAGGCTGACCGGCAGCGCCAACGGCGGCGATTCCAGGATGGCCGCCGCGCCTCCCTTGCCCGGCCTCAACACGCCCGCGCCGATCAGCCGCTCGCGGATTCCCGCGTTGTCTCCCGCCGCCGCAGGCACCAGTCTGGCGACCGGCGCACCCCGGTCGAGCACCTCGACCTCGCCGCCGCGACGCACCTCGCGGAGATAGCGCGACAGGTTCGCTTTCAGTTCCGAGACCGATGCGGTAGTCATGGTGACCAGTATGGTCTCTACTTGAAGGTCATGCAAGTCACTTACAGGGCGGGGTCGACCGGCGCCGACTCGCCGGACCCTGCCGCAGCGCCGGTGCAGCGCCGGGTGTGGGCTCGGTCACGTTGCGTCGCCGAAACACGATGATGGCCAGCGACGACAGGACCGCGGCGGCGAAGGCCGGCGCGGCCGGTGCCGGCGCGATGCCGTTGTGGGACCGCTGAAGACAGCAGCGCGGTCGGTTGATTCGTTGATATTGTTGAGTAATGATTGTAGGTCACCATGCTCATTGCCGTTTGAAGAGTGCGACGTGGCTCAAGTGGAACTGGTGCGGGGATACGTCTTCGGCGAAGAGCCCGATTCGCCAGTCGACCGCCGTCTCGTCGTGCTGGAGGAATCCGAGGGGGCGGCGTCGGCGGAAGACCGGTGGAAGGCGATGGTCGAGGCGTGGTCCGACATGGTCCGGGCGTCGTCCGATATGGACCAGGCGTGGTCCGACCTTCGTGATCGGATCGCAAGGCCGGCTCTGCTCGTGTCCAGCGACGACGAGGAGGAGCTGCAAGCCGTCCAGGCGTTGGTGGTCCTGCTGCAAGGACGGCTGGAGGCCTGGGGGGCCGCGGAGATGGAGCGGTTGATCGATGTGGCCATGCCGGCGGTGTCCGGCCGGCCGCATCCCGCCGTTCTCGATCAGGCCCGCCGGAACGCCGATTTCCGTGCCGATTTTCTCGCGCGGTACGACGTTCTCGACGCCGGACAGGTCCACGACCTGTACGGATCGAAGGCCGACAATACAGCGGCGCTGGCCGGGCGCTGGCGCAACGCAGGAAAGATCTTCGGCGTCGAGCATCCAGGGCGCATTCTCTATCCCGCATTCCAGTTCGACGACACCGGCCGGCCGAAGCCCGTCGTGGCGGCCGTCCTGAAGGTGCTCGGCCGGCGGGGACCGTGGCAGATCGCGAGCTGGTTCACCGCACCGAACGGCTGGCTGCCCGATGATCGGCGCCCGGTCGACGTCATGGACGCCGATCCCGATGCCGTCGCGGAGGCCGCGCGCGAGATCACGCGCTCCAATCGGTTCTGAGGCGGGATGGAGCTGCTTCCGGAGGCGCCGCCTGCCGACGCTCTCGATCCTGCGACGACAACCTGGAGCGTCGGACGGCAGCTGTTCAGGGTCCATGACGCCTCGCCTGCCAATGCGTTCAACCCCGGATACGGGCGCGGGCGCTTCCATCCCATCCGCAACCGCCGGGGCGAGTCGATACCGACCCTCTATGCCGCCGACGAGATCGACGGCGCGTTGTCCGAGAGCGTGTTTCGCGGCGTCGGGGCTTCCGGCGGACGTATCCACCGCGCCGACCTGGAACCCCTCCGCCTCTCGCGGCTCGTTCTCGAGACCGACCTGCGGCTCGTCAATCTGACGGGGTTGGCGTTGCGCCGTCTCGGTTTGACGCGGGTACAACTGATCGAGGCGCCGGAGCGGCTCTATCGAGAGACGGCCGGTTGGGCCGAAGCCCTGCACGAAGCAGACTCGAGCGTGCACGGGCTGCTATGGGTCTCGCGCCAGTGCGACACCGCCAGGGCCGTCGTCCTGTTCGGCGACCGCGTCGACACATCCTGGCTGCGTCCCGACGGCCCGGCCGAGCCGCTCCGCGGGGGACGCGGTTTCCGGCAGGTCTGCGAGGCAGCCGGGCGCGCGAACATCGCCGTCATCCAGTGAGCGGCGGGTGGACCATCAAGCGCGACATGATCCAAACCACCTTGTGATGAGTGCTCGACGCCTCCGATCTCCAGGCCGTCGAGCGCAACCTACGGGTGTCGCTGGGGCTCTGACGTCGCGCCCCCGGGTGTGTCGCACCCACGCCAGGACCGCCAGGGTGGCCGGGGGAGGCGGGGAGGCGCCCCGGCCCGTGCTAAGATCGAACCCCGCGTCCTGAAGAGTAGGGGCGTTCGGAACGAGGTGGTCGTCATGCATGTCAGCAGCAGCAGAAGGTCGTATGCGTCGGCGTCTCTGGCGGCCGTCGCCGTGCTCGTCGCGGGCCTGGGCGCCGCGGCCGCGGGGGAGGCGGGCGCTCGTCTCGATGCGCCGCTCGTCGAGGCGGTGAAGGCGGTCGATGTCGACCGGGTGCGGGCGCTCGTGGGCGACCCCGCCGTCGACGTGAACGCGGCGGGGTCCGACGGGGCGACGGCCCTGCACTGGGCCGTGCACCGCAGCGACGCCGCCCTCGTCGACCTGCTGCTGGGCGCGGGGGCCGACGTCTCGGCCGCCAACCGCTACGGCGTGCAGCCCCTCTCGCTCGCGGCCGAGAACGGCGCCGCGGGCATCGTCGAGGCGCTGCTCGATGCCGGGGCCGACCCCAATGCCTCCCTGCGGGGCGGCGAGACGGCCCTGATGACGGCCGCGCGCACCGGCGACGCGGCGACGATTCGCGCCCTGCTGGTGCGGGGCGCCGACCCCAACGCCCGCGACGACTTCCGGGGCCAGACCGCCCTGATGTGGGCGGCGGCCCGCAACAACGCCGCCGCGGTGCATGCGTTGGCCGAGCTCGGGGCCGACGTCCACGCGAAGACCGAGACGGCCGAGCGGCCCCCCCGGGGGAACCGGCTGTTCTACGCGCCGCCGCCGACCGGCTTCACCGCCCTCACGTTCGCGGCGCGCGGCGGGCATCTCGACGCACTGCGGGTGCTGATCGAGGCGGGCGCCGACGTCAACGACACCCTGTCCGACGGGCAGAGCGCGCTCGTCGTGGCGGTGGCCAACGCCAACTGGGAGCTCGCCGACCACCTGCTCGACCGCGGCGCCGACCCGAACCTCGCGGGGGCCGGCTGGAACGCCCTGCACCAGTTGCTGCGCACGCGGCGCATGAACACCGGGTTCGGGTTCCCCGGTCCCATCCCCGCCGGCCGCGTCGACAGCATCGACGTGCTCGAGAAGATGATCGCGCGGGGCGGCGACATCGACGCGCGCATGACCGCCAACGGCATGAAGGACGGCCAGCGCAACCGGCTGAACCGGCTCGGCGCGACCCCCTTCTTCCTCGCCGCCAAGGTCACCGACACCGAGGCCATGCGGGTGCTCGTCGACGCGGGCGCCGACGCGGTGACCCCGAACGCCGACGGCACCACGCCGCTGATGGTCGCGGCGGGGCTCGCCATCTGGAACCCGGGCGAGGACGGCGGCTCGCTGCCGGGGCAGGAGGACGAGGTGCTCGAGGCGGTCAGGATGTGCGTCGAGCTCGGCAACGACGTCCACGCCGTGAACTACCGGGGCGAGACCGCCCTGCACGGGGCCGCGTTCCGGGGCGCCAACAACGTCGTCGAGTATCTCGTCGCCCGGGGCGCCGCCATGGACGCCCGCACCGGGCTCGGCTACTCGCCCCTCGCCATCGCCGACGGCTTCAGCTACTCCGACTTCTACAAGGCCCAGAAGCACACCGCGGCCCTGCTGCGCGACCTCATGGAGGCCCGCGGCATCCCCACCGGCGGCGAGGGGCACGTCATCCCCGGCACCCTGTGCTACGACTGCCTCCAGACCCGCGGCGACCAGATCGCCGACCGGGTGCGCTGGGAGGCCGAGCTCGAAGCCGAGTTCAACAACGCGCAGCAGCCGTAGTCACACGGGGATCGTCTCGACCCAGCGTCGTTCGGCCTCTGCCAGGAGGTCCGCTATCCCGGTGTCGAAGGTGCCGAGCCGGCCGCCGTGTTGCGCGGCGAGGCCGAGCAGCATCGCGTCGGTAATCTGTCGGTAGCCCTGAATGCGCGCGAGGATTCCCCGCGGCAGCGCCGTGATGGAGTGCTCCATCGCCCAGAAGGCATGCGACTCCAACCGTCTGAGGCGGTCGAGCAGCGCAATCGCGTCGGCGGGGCTCACGGACTCCTTGACCGCGGACGGGTTGCATGACACCCGTACGAGTCCGGCTTCCGTCAGCGGGCAGGTCGCCCAGCCGTTCCCCCGGACCTTGGCGAACCACGACTTCGCGGCTTCATGGTGCACGTGGTTGGGCCAGGTGAGCGCGATGAGCACGTTGACGTCGAGCAATCGAGTCACGGCCACTCGCTGAGCGCCTTCTGCACGTCCTCGCTGGTGATGGGCGCCGCGCCGGCCGCAACCCGGAATACGGGGACCCCGTCGTCGTCCTGGCCGCCGGCGCCGGTCTGCCTGAAGCCGCGCCGAGCCAGATCGGACACCGCGCTCCCGAGGCTGACGCCCCTCCGCGCGGCCAGCGCACGTGCGACGGCCAGCACGTCGTTGTCGAGAGTTATCGTCGTGCGCATGACAGCATCATAGCATCATGACATCGCGCACGAAAGCCGACGGCTCAGCCCTCGGCCGCCTCCTCCATCAGGGACCCGAGACCGGCCACGCGGATGCGTTCCGTCAGGGGATAGGCGCCGTCGCCCGGATAGACGACGGTGAGCCGGTCGAGGTCGAGGGCCGCGTGTTATCGTCTCGGGCGTTGAAGAACTCCGTCACGCGGCGCTCGAACTCCCCGGCTTGCGCGTCCTCGGCCATGTCGATGAAGACGTTCGTGAGCGCGGTCCGCAGCGCTGTGTCCGCAACCTCCAGGGTCGCTGCCTCGACGGCGAAGGCTCCAGGATTCACCCCGTCGAGCCAAACATCGTCGTCAGAGGATTGGCCGCCGACCTCGACCGAGGCACGGCGGGCGACCGCTACCAGGTCGTGCACGTCGAGGCGGACACGCTCCGGTCCGAGGCCGGGGACCGCGAGCCGGACGTCTCCGCGGAGACGTCATCGCGCCCCCCTGGCGTCGAAGGGTGTGCAGAGGCGAGCGGTAGCGCGGCCGCGGCTGATTCTTCCTCTCAGGGTCCCGGCCAGGCCGCGCTGGAAGACGGCGACGGCCTCCGGGTGTCCACCGAGACGGCCAGACGGATGGCGTGAGACGCGGCGAAGGTGGTGATGCGGCACGGGGCCGACGGCTCTGTCCTCGACCTCGGCCGCAAGACCCGCACCGTGCCGCCGGCGCTCCGGCGCGCGCTGCAGGCGCGGGACCGGCAGTGCCGGTTCCCCGGCTGCCACGCCCGACGTTGCGATGTCCATCACATCCAGTCCTGGGCCGACGGCGGTGCGACACGGCGCCGACGGCACCACCCCGCTGATGGTCGCGGCGGGGCTCCAGCCTCTGCTACGACTGTCTCCAGACCCGCGGCGACCAGATCGCCGACCGGGTGCGCTGGGAGGCCGAGCTCGAAGCCGAGTTCAACAACGCGCAGCAGGAGCCCTGAGAACGCCGTACCGGGGGAACCTCGCGCGTCCTGGGAGACTTCTCGCTCCGGGCGCGTGCGTGGTACGCTCTCTCCATGGACTTCATCACGCCCTGGATCACGCCAGCCCTGCTGGTGGCTCTCTTCGCGTGGCTGCGGCTCGACATGCGCGAGCAGCGCCGCGAGGTCCGCGAGGAGATCCGGGGATTGAACAAGCGGTTCGACGAAGTGAACAAGCGCTTCGACGAAGTGAACAAGCGATTCGACCAGGTGCAGCACGAGCTGGGCGACCTGCGAGAGCGGATGGCCAAGCTGGAAGGGTCGCTGGATGGTTTCCTCGCCGGCCGCCGCGATCGCGACGTCGCCTGAACCCGCACGGGAAGCCGGCGGCTCAGTCCTCGGCCGCCTCCTCCATCAGGGTCCCGAGACCGGCCACGCGGATGCGTTCCGTCAGGGGATAGGCGCCGTCGCCCGGATAGACGACGGTGAGCCGGTCGAGGTCGAGGGCCGCGATCGCCGCGTGCATCGACCGGGTCGCCTTCGGCGCCGACGAGTACTTGAACTCGAACGCGGTCCGGCTGCCGCCGCGCACGATCAGCAGGTCGAGCTCGGCGCCGGTGTGGGCCGCCCAGAAATGGCACTCGCCGGCGTCGGCGCGGCAGAGCTGAACGACCTGCTCCAGCGCGAAGCCCTCCCACGAAGCGCCCAGCCCGGGGTGCGCGTGCAGGGCGGCCGGGTCGCGCAGGTTCAGCAGCGCGTGCAGGATTCCGGCGTCGCGGAAGTAGATCTTCGGCGACTTGACCTGGCGCTTGCCGACGTTCGCGTACCACGGTTGCAGCGCGCGAATCATGAACGTGCCGTCGAGGATGTCGAGGTACCGCCGGACGGTGGGCGCCGAGACGTCGAGCGACCGCGCCAGCTCGGACGCGTTGAAGACGTTTCCGTGCCAGTGCGCCAGCATCATCCAGAATCGGCGCAGGGTATTGGCGGCGAAGTCGATGCCCAGGGCCGGCACGTCCCGTTCCAGGAAGGTGGTCACGTACGCCTTCCGCCAGACCAGGCTGTCGGCGTCCGACGGCGCGAGATACGACGGGGGGAAGCCGCCGCGCAGCCACAGGCGCGCGGGGTCCGGGGCCTCGAAGGCGGTGAACGGGGGCAGCTCCAGGTAGGCGATTCGGCCCGCGAGCGTTTCCGACGACTGGCGGATCAGGGCGCGGGACGCGCTGCCGAGAATCAGGTAGCGCTGGCGGCGGGGGCGCCGGTCGATCAGCACCCGCAGCAGCGGAAACAGCTCGGGGCTGCGCTGGATCTCGTCGATGACGATCAGGCCCTCCAGCCCCTCGAGGGCGAGCTTGGGGTCCGCCAGCCGGTTCAGGTGGTCGGGGTCCTCGAGGTCGAAGTAATGAATCTGCGGTTCGGTCCGCGCGGCCAGGTAGTCACGCGCCAGGGTCGTCTTGCCGCACTGGCGCGGGCCGAGGATCCCGACCATGGGATGGCTCCGGAACAACGTCGCGATGCGCTGCAGGAAAACCGGTCTGTGCAACAGGAACCCCGAAAATCGAAAACCTCATTTCCAATTTTCTCATTTCGGCGGGAGCCGTCAAGGCGTGTCGGCGGTTCGGCTCAGCGGCGCCCCAAGCTACTTGGGACCGCCGCCAGGAATTGGCAGTTGCCGGGCGGCGCAGTCCAGAATGCCGAGAAACCTCGCCATCTTGCGCACGTGGCGAACCTGAATCGGGGGATTGGTCATTCCGTGCGCGCCCTTCGGAAAAGCCGGGTACGTCTTCGCGCCGACCGTGATGCAGTAGTAGTGCGTGGTCGGCTTTACCTTGTAGCCGGGTGCGCACGCCTCGAGCATTTTCCAGACGTCCCTCAGCGGCACCTGTCCGAACGAGCCCATGGTCGACGGTCAGGCTGCCGTCGCCAGGCAGGGCGGAGCGGCGCGAGTGACCATCGGGTTGTCGTCAGGCGTCAAGTCCGCGCCGGGTTTGGTGGTCACTCGGATCTCCAGCGGAGTGTCAGCGGCGAAGCGCGGCAGTTCGGGCTTGCCGTTCTGACCCCGGCGAATCGCCTCGACGGCCGCCTCCCATTCCTCCAGGGTGTCATCGTCTCGGGCGTTGAAGAACTCCGTCACGCGGCGCTCGAACTCCCCGGCTTGCGCGTCCTCGGCCATGTCGATGAAGACGTTCGTGAGCGCGGTCCGCAGCGCTGTGTCCGCAACATCCAGGGTGGCTGCCTCGACGGCGAAGGCTCCAGGATTCACCCCGTCGAGCCAAACGTCGTCGTCACCGATGGTTGCCAGCACGCGACCCAGCAACGTGACCTCGGCCAGGAAGCCGCGACCGACGATGGGACCGCGGTACGAGAAGAACAAAGGCCACACGCTGGTCTCGCGGATCGTCATCTGCGTCCTCCGGCACGCACGCCACCGTCGCCCAAGCTCCGGTAGACGGCTGTGATCAGCCTGGGGCCTCCTCGCAGGTCAGAGACGCCCAACAGAATCGTGACACGAAGCGACGGCCTCGGGCAAGGCGGGACCGGCGCGGTGCGGCGGCCTGTTCGAGTTTTTGGCCGGTCAGCTCGGCAGCAGGGCGAGGAACTCGTCGAGAGGGAGCGCTTCGACGCCGTCGATCTGCTGGCGCCGGGGCCCGAGGAACACGACGAGTCGCCGCGTGACGCGGCCGGTCTGCGCGGCCAGGGAGGCGAGGCCGCTCACCCTCGTGGCCTTCCGGGTACCGGCGTGGAGCGGCTCGGACCGTGCCAGCCTCATCCGGCACGGCAAGCTGTTCCTGTTCGACACCGGCGTCCGCAACGCACTGCTCCGGAGGCCGCTGTCGACTTGAGGGTGCGAGCCAGAAGTCGTTCGCGGGACGAGTTGGACGCCGGGCGGTTCGATACGCCCATGTGGGTAAAATAGCGGTTGTTTTACCCACACACACATACAATACATAATGCCGGCCCTGCGCTGTGCTCCCGCGTCCGGCATCGATGGAGCCGGCCGGCTTTCCGGAGGGTTGGTCGGGTTCCAACGCGACCGCCAGGACAACGCCAGACGCTAGCGGGGCTGGCGCACGCGGAGCTCGCGGTCCAGCCTGACCACCGCGCCGCCGAGGCCGCCGGTGGGGCGGCGGGTGTAGCGCATGTCCGCGATCGAGACGTGGTACCCGTCGGCCGTCTCCTCGACGGTGTAGGCGGGAAACCGCTTCCACACGGCCATGCCCCACACGTGGGGGGCGGTCAGGGCCGCCTCGACGATGGGCCCCTCGGGGCCGCGGGGGACGGGGTCGGCGGTCTGCCGCAGGGGCGGCGAGGCCAGCCAGTCGAGCTCGTGGAAGCGGTAGACGTCGGGGTAGACGGCGACGATGCCGCGGCGGAACGGGTTGCCGGGCACGGGAATGGCCAGCACCTCGACCGGGGCCGCCCCCGCCTGCCGAGCGAGCAGCGCCCCCATCTGCCGCTCGGCCGCCAGCGACGCCGCCGCCATGCCCCCCGCGTAGAGGGCCACCGCGGCCAGGCACGCGGCCGCGACGTGCGGCAGCCGGCCCCGTCCGCCCCACGCCAGTCGCAGCCACACGATGGCCGCGAGGCCCGCGCCCCACGCCGCGGCGGTGAACGGCGGGGTGTCGGCGAACCGGCCGAACCCGATGACCGTCCCCGTCACCAGCGTCGCCGCCCCCGCCAGCAGCACCCAGCCGCCGCCGCCCGCCCACGTCGCCGAGTGGGCCAGCACCACCGTCAGGCCGGCCAGCAGCCACACCCACGGGTCGATGATGAACAGCGCGTCGCCGTAGAACCACGTGTCGTCGAACGGCATCAGGAACCGCACGCCGTACGTGTTCAGCCAGTCGAGGGCGGGGTGGCTGAGCACCGCCACCGACGTCAGCCGCAGCAGCGGCCCCGCCCGCGCCGCGGGGGCCCGCCCCCGCCACCGCGCCACCACCCGGTCGAGCAGCAGCAGCCCCGCCGTCAGCACCAGCGGCAGCACCACCATCGCCAGCACCCCGTGCGTCCACCCGCGCCGGAACCCCAGCGACAGGTCGCGGCTGATGAACATGGTGATCGCGTCGATGTCCGGCGCGTTCGCCGCGAGCACCCCGGCGGGGCCGGCCAGCGCCGCCGTCCCGTTCCGCAGGCGCGTCTCCGCGAGGGTGGCGCCGACCAGGGTGTGGGCGAGGGGGTCCATGGCGGCGGGCGGCTATCCGGCGGCGGGGGCGGGGCCGGACGACAGGTCGGTCTTCGCCGGCGCGCCGAGCAGATGGCGGTACAGGTCGTCGAACCGGCCGTTGAGACCGTCGAAGCGCTGGTGCAGGGGCGGTCGGGGAGCGCTTCGACGCGGTCGGGGAGCGACCCCCGTTCCGATGGCCGTCAGCCCCGTCCCGATCACCGTCAGTATCGTCGCGTTCATCCATCGTCGTCCGTCCCCTCCCGCCGGCGGACCGCGAGGGCCCGCGTCGGCCGGGAACGCTTCGAGCAATCCGCGTGCCGGCAGTCCGCTCGCCGCGGGGACTCCTCCGATACTGTCTTGCGCCACGGGGTCGGAAGAACGCGGCCCGCCGGCCCGCGCCCGGCGAGCACCGGGCGCGGGCCGCACTGCCCCGCGCTTGCCGCGGCCGGCGGCGAGCCGCCGCCGCGGCGCGGGGAGACGCCCCGAGGGGCCTCACCGTCCCCGCGTCACCATTCCAGGGCCAGGCCGTTGCCCGATAGCCTCACCTCCAGATCGCGCCATGTCATCGGCTCGATGAACGCGGCCACCCCGAGGGCGGCGATCGCGTAGCCGATGGCGCCCTCCTCGACGACCCAGTTCTGCTTCGAGAAGCCCACCGCGCCGCCCGCCGCCAGCAATCCCAAGCCCAGGATGTACTGGCGGGTGCGCTCGCTCCTGATCTGCCGGAGACGCTCGGGGTCTATCCGGTCGATCAACAGGCCTCCGTCGGCTTCGATCCGGTCGCCGGCGTCCTGCCCGACCGGCGGCGCCTGCGCCGCCGCCGGCGCGGCGGACAGCGTGGCGAGGACGGCCACCAGACCCATCGTGATGGTGTTGCGCATTGTTCCCTCCCTTGTTGTCGGTCATGTTAGCGCAACGGCCCGCGGCGCCGCCCCGGGCAGCCGGCCGCCAAAAATCGGCGGGGGCCCACTTCCGCCCTTGCGCCGGCTCGTTCCGGCGTGTTACGCCCTCGCACCGAACCGGTTTTATTGGCATCCGGCTCGGGACCGCGCGGCTGTCAGGTCCGGTTCACCCGGCCGCGGTGACTGGTTTTTGGGGTTGCGCCGGCTGGTACTGCATGTTACGCTTGCGCGTTTTTGACGCTCCAGTGGCGTAGGAGGGCTAGAGACCATATGCGGACCGGACGATAGGGTGGTCGACACGGGGGGGCCGGGGGCGGACTGATCCGATTCCCCCAAAAGCCTGCAAGTCATTGAAGCGCAATGACTTGCAGGCTTTTTTGCGTACGTTACCCGCCTTTATTTCCACCTTCTGAATTTCGTTGGTGTACCGGTGGATGCCTGAAGTCGTCCGTGGACGAACTCGGACCGGGCTCATGCTCGTGAAGACGCTTGCGGCGCACGGCGCGCCGTTCCAACTGGCCGAACCAGCGCGTTGTCGGGCGGGTCGAGGTAAAGCCCGACGTCGTCGATGACTTTCTCCGCGAACCGCGGATCCTGCCGATCTTGAGGGTCTTGAGCCCACATGCGCCTTCTCGTTCAGGGCCTGCCAGCCCTTGCGCACCTGCCACTGGGTCACCTTATGCTCCACGCGGGGGGGCAGGGCGGCTCGACGATCGGCCTCTCGGGGGCGACAGGGGTCACCGGGGCGACCGTTTGCCGCGGGGGCGGCGAGTCGAGCCAGTCGAGTTCGTGGAAGCGGTAGGCGTTGGGGTAGACGGCGACGATGCCGCGGCGGAAGACGTTGCCGGGCACGGGAATGGCCAGCAAGTCGACGGCTGCCGCGCCGTCCTGCATCGTGAGCAGCGCCGCCGTGAAGCGCTCGGCCCCCCGCGTAGATGGCCCACGGGCGGGGCACGCCGCCGCAACCATCGGCAGCCGGTCGTGGCCCGTCCCGTCACCCGCAGCTACACGATTGCCGCGAGGCTCGCCCCCTACGCGAGGGCGGTGCCCAGCGGCCAGTGTCGGCGAACCGGCCGGCAGCCCGATGACCAGCCCGTCACCGCGTCCCGTCGCGGCCGCGCCCAGCCGGCCGCGTTCGCCCTGGTCGCCGACGAGGCAGCACCACCGTAATCGGGTGCGGCCACAGCCGGGCACGATGCGAGGGCGTCGCCGCGAACCACCGTGCCGTCGAACGGCATCAGGAACGCACGCCGTACCGTTCAGTCGAGCAGCGGTTGGCCAGCACCTGCCAGTGGCCCCGCCCGTGTCGGCCAGCACCCCACCCCGTGCGTCCAGCCGCGCCGGAAGCCGAGCGACAGGTCGCGGCTGACGAACATGGTGCGGCGTCGACGTCCGGGGGCGTTGGCCGCGAGCACGCCGGCGGGGACGGCCATCGCGGCCGCGCCGTTCCGCAGGCGAGTCTGCGCCAGAGTGGCGCCCTCGTCGACGACCCAGTTCTGCTTCGAGAAGCCCACCGCGCCGCTTGCCGCCAGCAATCCCAAGCCCAGGATGTACTGGCGGTTGCGCTCGGTCCTGATCTGCCGGAGCCGCTCGGGGTCGATCCGGTCGATCAACAGGCCTCCGTCTGCCTCCACCCCATCACCCGCGTCCTGCGGGCCGGGCGGCGCCTGCGCCGCCGCCTGGGCCGCGGACAGGGTGGCGAGGACCGCCACGAGGCACATCGCGATGCGTCTGTGCATAAGTAGTACCCTTCCCTTGTAGTAAAGGCAGTGACGGAAATTACCTTGCCCTTGCGCCCCAGTTGGCAACCTTATATCGCAGCAGTCCTAAAGGCATGTCAGCGCAACCGGGGCCGTCGGCAGAAGCCGCGCGCCGCCCGCCCGGCGTCGCGGCGCGGCAGAATCGGCGCGGCCCGCGTTTCCGCCCAGTCCTTTCCAATCCAGAAATGAGCCTGAAGCGGAGGCACGTGAGCCGAGGCTGACGGGCGACCGAATCAGCGGATCGAAACAGGGATCCTGGCGCGGCGCTGTGAAGTCCGCGCACGCTGACGGACATTATGTTCCATGGCGGCGACGATGGGTTGTGGGGGCCAGAAGCAGTCACGCGCACGTCCCGCGTCGAGGACCTGGAGGGCTTGCAGGGCATTCAGTATTCGAACCGGAAGAGGGCTGGCGGGCAAGTTGCTGAACTGCAGATCTCCCCGTGTCTGCAACGTCTTCCGGTTCGCCGCCCAATCGATCACTGGCTCGATTCCGGTCGGTCCCCGCGGCCGCCGACACCCGCTTCACCCGCAACGTCCCCGCCGACAGGACGCTGGCCGGGGGCGTACTGCTGCCGCATTCGGCTCGGTCTGTCGGTGCTGTCAGCCCGTGCCCGGCGCACGAGATGCTACCCGTGGCGTCGTGTTCGAAGAGTACAACGATCTTGCCTGTGGGACGTGTGGGCGGCGTTCTGTGCCGTCCAAGTCGGGGTGGGAAACGCGCCTCGACGCGGGTGCAGTCAACCGCCAGCGTATCGTGCGCGTTTTCCATGCCGCCGGCGCGATCCATAGGCCGGCCGGCCCCGGCGGGACTGGCGGCGTGCGGGAGCGGGTCTGACCTCGCTGCCGGGGCGCAGGCCGGCGTTGGGATGCTGATGTCGTCTCCGGCGTACGGGTCTTCGGGGCGCGGTGTGTCCGTCGCATCGAGCTGAAGGACCGCTCGATGCGGTGCGCGTCGTGGAGCAGGCCGGTCGCAGATGGCGTCGGCTTGGTTGGCGTCGCCGATGGACGGCGAGCTGGTCGGTGACGGGCAACTGGCTGGCGATGCGGGTCGAGGCGGCGCTCGGCCCGGTCCTCGATGACCTCGGTGAGGTCACGCCGCTCGGCGTCGCGCAGCGGTGGCGGTCCTCCAGTCGTCGAATGGCGAGCAGGTCGAGCTTGGCGAGGCGGGTCAGGAGCCGGGCGTTAGGACCCGTCGCCGCGGCCGACGGCGAGTACGTGCAGCAGGGGCGGCATCCGGACGTAGCGTGCGGTGAAGCTGCGGCGACAGGCGCGTTCGACAAACGCGCATTGAGAGGAAGCTCTTGCCGATGCCGGTTGGGCCGATCAGCAGCAGGTTGTGGCACCGGCGATCCAGGCGCAGGCGCCGAGGGTCAGGACCTGCTGTCGGTTGAGCTGGCGGGGGTGGGTGAAGTCGACGGCCTCGAGCGTGGCCGGATAGCGCAGCTTGGCGGTGTGGAGGCGCGGCTGCGGTCTGAGCGGAGGGCGGTCGGGGGTGTCACCCGCAGGGCCGGAGCGCAGCGCGTTGACACGCCCGCCCGCAGCTACTCCGCTCCGACACGCCACCCCAGCCGCCCTCCGAGAGCGCGTCACCGAGCGCCATGCGGTCCGCATCGGCTGGTGCGTTGTGGCGTTGTCAGGCTGCCGGGTCGATGGAGGCAAACAGGCGGTCGCGAGCCTGGTTGAGGGCGCGTGCCGCCTCGTTGTCGCTGGTGGCCGAGGCGGCGGCGTCGAGTTCGGCGAAGGTGGTTCCCGGCTTCAGGCAGGCGGCGGCGTTGGGCAACGACTTGAGCTTCTCGTAGGGGGTCATGATGTCGGCGTCGCGATAGCGCTTGCGCACCCGGCCCTTGGCGTCCACCTCTTCGCTGGGGAAGAAGCAGGGCCGGTGGAAGTTGAGGTAGGGCGACAGGAACTGCTGGTTGAAAGCATGGACTCGCTCGGCGTAGCGGTTGGGGATGTGGCCGTAGCCGAGGTGCTTGCGGATGACCGAGCCGTTCTTGCTCTCGACCAGGGCGTTGTCGGTGCAGCGGCGGGCGCGGGACTTGGTGAACGCGTCGATGTGCATCGCTTCGAGCAGCGCCGCCACGTCGCGGTTGATGAACTCCGAGCCGTTGTCGGCGTGGAATCCGTGGAGGATGAAGGGGAACGCCCGCAGCAGAGCTTCGAGAACCGGCTTCAGACAGGCCGCCTGGATATATTCGACCGAACCGATGAACTGGAACTGGGTGACCTCATCCACCAAGTTCAGGTGGTACAAGCCCTTGACCCCGTCGAGGTCGCCCTGATGGACCGTATCGACTCGCACGTGGCCGGGTTGCCCGAACGGCTGCGGCCGGCGGCGTTCCCCAATCGCTATCTGCACGGAGCGCGTGGGGGCCGGGACCGTCCCGCGGCGCCGCTGGTAGGTGATGGAGTGCCGCAGGTTGTACAGGTGGCCGTTGGAGATGGCGGCCAAGCGTTCGAAGCGGGGGTCACCGAAGCGGTGGAAGGCGCGGGCGCAGAGCTTGCGGGTGGTCGGGCCGGAGAGCGTGCCGTGGAGCGCGTCGAGTTCGGCGAGCCGCCCGATGTCGGTGGGGGTGTAGCGGCGGGGGAACGGTTGCCGGGGGGCGCCGCGACGGTCGATGACCTCGCCGGTGGTCCGGTATTGGCGCAGCAGGCGGGTGACCTGGGCCCGCGACAGGTCGGTCGCCTTGGTCAGGAAGCGGCGCAGCAGGCCCTTGTCGGCCTTGGATCGCCCGGCGTAGTCGAACCGTTGTACGGTCTCCGCCACGAACGCGTAGGCCTCGGTGCGGGTTTGCGGTCGAAGGTCGATCTCCTGACTCCCGTCGAGGAATTCCCGAACCTGACCCAGGGTCTGCAGGCGGTGCGTGTCGAGTTGCACGATCATCCTCCGATGATCCGCGACTCGACGCCCGTTCAGGCTCACTTGTCGTTGGAAACAACCCCCCGTTCAGGCTCATGTGTCATTGGACAAGACTCGCCCTTGCGCGGCTTCGTTCGGGCGTGTTACGCTCTCGCACCGGGGCTGGGTTCTTGGCGTCCCGGCTCGGACCGCGCATCATCCGGTCCGCTTTGGCCGGCCGCGGCGACCTCGTTTTTTGGGTTGCGCCGCCCGGTAGTGCATGTTACGCTTGCGCGTTTTTCGCTCAAGCGTGGGAGGGCTAAAGACCATATGCGGAGCGGACCGAGGCTAAGGGCGGTCGACACGGCGGGGGGGGCGGACATTCCGATTCTCCCGCAGCCATGCGAGCAGGCGGTTCGCAAGCTGCTGGCTTTTAAATATCTTTGACATGATCGTTATCCAGTCCGTGCCCAATTCGTGGCGGGGCGCAGGAGGCCGAGGACAGGCGGATGCGGAGCAAGCAATAGTCGACACTGGGGGGAGGCAGGGGGCGGAGGATTCGGTTTCCCCCGGCTGCTGGCGACAGACGGACGTATTCACAAGGGAGATTGCGACATGACAGGAGCGATTTTTGCACGAGGTAGTTGCAGGACGCTGAGGTGGATGGCGCTGGCGATCGATCGGCGTCATCCTGGCGCTAGGGGGCCGGTCAGGCAGTCTGGCGCAGATTACGATGACCCGATCGGGCCGACGTTGAGCCTCGCCGAGGGCTCGATGGCTGGACGTCCATTGAGGTGAAGATCGTGGGCGATGATCGACCTCGGACGGCGCCGCTGGCTGATCCTCGAATCCTGGTGACATTCTCCGCGTGCCCCCACCAGCGGCATGAACGAGGCCGAGGTCGAGGACTTCAGCAACGGCGGTACCGGTGCTATTCACGTTGGATGCGACCGGGCCGCGACACCCGAGGCCCTTCTTGACGGAAACCGAAAGCATCATGGTCGGACGCCTGCTGAGGATCTGCCGGATGCCGTGGACGGGACGGTTCACCCTGAACGCCTCGCGTAACTGACTCGCAGGCACGCTCGATGCAGACCGGTTGGAGGCACCCTGTCTCCGATCACGGACAAGGATGCTCACCATCAACGATGACGAGACCCAAAACTTCACGATTGCAACTGGATCACGACGGCTCGAACCGCGAGGAAGGGGACGCCATTCCCGTGATGACTGGCTCGAGCCGCGGATACCTCCATTGTCGTCATGACCCACTCGGAGGCGTTTAGTCTCGTCGAACCAAGCGGCGTGATGAGTCGACGTCACGTCGATCATGGCAACCCCAGCAGAGCACAAACCATGGTGAGCATGGGCACCCCGACTCCTATCAGGTCACGCTGACGGCGCCGGCACGACTGGGAATACGGATCAGGACCAAACGGTCACGCTCGACGGTCATCTGCTGGAACCTTCGGCGAGCGCGGAGAGGTTTACCGTACACCGTCGGATCACCGTAACGGATCCGGATGCGCCGACGACTGACGACCTCCGGCGACCCTGACCTTTGCAAGCGTTCTGGTCGCCGATCCCATGCCGCCCGCTGATGCGGCGATGACGCCGGTCCAGCTGCCCGCCGTGACGAATGGCACGGGCACCATTACCTACGAGGTCTCGGGTTTGCCTACGGGGCTGATGTTTACCCCTGCCACCAGGATGGTCAGCGGAACGCCGACCACGCCAGGTGCGGCCACCGTCACCTACACCGCGACGGACAGCGCGACGCCCACCCCCGCAACCGGCAGTCTGACGTTCACCATCACCGTGGCGGCGGCGGGAACAACGGGACCGGGCACGGGAATGGGATCGACGACGGCGACGATGACGGGCATGTACACACCCGGCGAAAACACGATTGAGGTCACGTTGGCAGGCGCCGGTCTCGGCAACCTTTACGTCCAGGGTAAGGACGCCGTCATATTCACCCTCACGAATGCCCCTGCTGGGGTAACGGTGCTGGGGACCAACTTGCCTAGGTCCAGGGAGGATGCTAGCAGCAAGAAAGTCACTCTCATCCTCTCTGAAGACCTCAAGAGCACCATGTATGGCGCAACGAGGGTGACTTTGGCGTACGGAGCAACCGGTGCCGGTGTCGAGGATGAGAACCGGATCATCTCGGTAGGTGCTACCGCTGACGACGATACCCGTGTTGCAGACATCATCGCAGGCGCCTTGATGGAGATGGACATCCCGCCCATGCTGCCGAGCGGCATGCAAACGGAATACGAGTTCACCGTAGGCGACGAGGTGGATGTGACGTTGCCGGCAGCTACAGGTGGCAACGGAAATCTCACGTACGCCCTGGCGTCCCAATCCGAGGATATCTCCGACGGCGAAATTGCTTTCACCCCAGGCACCCGGAAGCTCATGGGCACGCCGACCACAGCAGGCACTTACACTGTCTACTATGAGGTCACGGATGACAACGCGAACCTCGGCATGGGCGAGGTGGACAAGTGGCGTAGATGACGAGGATGTGGAGCAATTGACGATCGAGGTGGTAAACCCCCCGGGTGGTCCGGCCCTTTACGGCAGGGTCGTTGAGACGTGGCTGACCGGGGTCAAGGAGAAGACCATCGGCGGCAAGCTGCGGAACCACGTGGCCGAGGGAAGCACGGCCGTGATGCTGAATGTGACGGTCGAGTGGCTCGTCTGGGAGCTCAGAGAGATCTACGGCAGCAGGGCCAAGTTGACCGGGGACGATGCCTTTGCCGAGTTGTGCGTCGGGATCGCCTCCGACCCCAACATGGCGGAGCCCGCCTGGGTGTCCATGATCGACGACGAACAGGACGCGCATTTTCCCCAGGCCATTAGTTGCTGGGACAGAAGCTCCTACAGCGGCAACAGGTCTGGCCGTCGTCAAGGTCCCGTACCCCGCGAAGCCCGCGGCCACAGAGGACAACAACGCAGTAAGGGTCTCACTCCCCGGCAAACTCAGGGTCTACATCCTCGAAGATGACTTCGAGGCAGAGAACGAGGTGTTCCAGATCGTGACCTATCATAGCGATGACGTCGACGTGTACGCCCGCCCCCGCAACGTGGGCAGTCGCAGCGACGGGAGGCCGAATACGAGGACGATGGAGACGGTCATCGAAGACAACGAGACGCAATCGGTCACGATCAAGCCGGAAAAGCAGCGGGTCATGGAGAGCGCCGGCAAGGCGACGTTCACGATAGAGGCGAAGCCGAGGAGGTACGACCTGCACCTCGATGTCAGGCTGGACCTGGTCAGCTTCGAGGACGGCACGGTGGTCCGCGGCGACAAGTACTCGCTCAGCGATGCCAGCCCGACGTTGAACCCGAACGAGGACGGCACCGGCAGCGAGGCCGCCAACACCGCGAAGGTGACCCTCGAGTTCCCGGCCAACGACGGGGACCGGGTGGACAACGCCTACAAGCTGGTGGCCACCGCGATCGACTACTCGTTGGCCTCGGGGCTGGACAACACGTTCAAAGAAGATGAGGCAGACATCACCCTGGTCGACATCCACAAGCTCCCCCGACTGACGGTGACCCCCGCGACGGGCACCGTGGAGGAGGGCGGCGAGACCAAGCTGATGCTGACGCTCGACTACGAGATCAGGGAGCCCGGAGTGGCCGTCCAGAAGGCCACGACAGAAGAGGTCAAGGTGATGCTGACGGCGGGCGCGTCGAGCACGGCCGGGACGCGCGAGTACGAGCTTCCGGCCACGGCCGTGAGCTTCCCCAAGAAGACTGGCACGGCCACCACGCTGACCATGCCGGCCACGATCAAGGCGACGATGGATGACGTGCTCGGCGAGGAGGACATGCTGGTCATCGACGCCGCGGTTGACGGCACGGTCCCCGCGAACGGGGCCAACGACCCCGACAACGACGTGTACATGGGCGCGTCCGTACTGACCATCGAGGACGCCACGACCGCGCTCGTCAACGCGAAGACGCAGGCCGAGCTGGACGCGGCCGTCAAGGCGGCGAAGGACGAGGGCATGGGTGCCGACGGCATGTTCACCACCGACGAGATGATCAAGCTCATGGGCGACGCCCTGTTCGATTCCGTCGCGGGGGCCACGGTCATCTACTCAGCCGAGTCGAGCGATGCGATGGTCGCCTTCGCCTCGGTCACCGGCGGCGAGATCATGGTGACGGCCAAGGGCAAGGGCGACGCCATGATCACGATCGAGGCCAGCGCCACCATGGCGTCGGGCGTGACCATCAACAAGCAGACCGAGGCGGACAGGGCCAGCATCACGATCCCGATCGCCGTGAGCTTGGCGCCGCTCTCCGTCACCCTGGAGGGGCCCGACGCGGGCATGAACCTCGTGGAGGGCATGTCGTACACGTTGACGGCGAAGGCCAGCCGGGCGGTCGAGATGGACACCATGGTCGAGTTGGTGCAGACCGGCGGCTCCGCCTCGCCCGACGACTACGAGGTCAAGGCGATCACGATCACGATGGGTGAGAGCCAGGGCACCACCAAGCTGATGGTGGTGGAGGACAACATGATGGAGAACGACGGTAACATGACGGAGATGCTGACCATCGAGGGACGCGTCGGCACCATGAAGACCAATTCCCTCATGTTCTACCTCTGGGATGAGGCGGTCCCGGCCCTGCCGGTCATCGCGCAGCTCCTGCTGGGAGCCCTCCTGGGCCTCGGCGGATACCGTCGCTATCTGCGGCGGCGGTAGCGTTCGGCGTCGGCGTTCGTGATTCTCCCTTGCCCCCTCTCCCCCGAAGCCCCGGGGGGGAGGGGGCTCTCTCTTTCCCGCCGGGGCGAAATCGTCCGCGGGCCGGCCCGCCTGCGTCAGCAATCCCGACAACTCGAACCGGTGGCGGGCAGTCGCGTGGCGTTGCGGGTTCGCCGGGAGGCGCAGTGATGCTGGGCGAACTGCAGACGAGGCTTGCCGACCTCGAAAGGGCCGCCCGAGCGGCCGAGGGCCGGGACGACGACTTGGCCGGCATGGTCGCGGGACTGAACCGGGCCTTCGGGGGGCCGGTTGGAAGCGGGCCGGCGCTCTGCAGGAAGGTGACCCCCCTTGCTTTGACCGGGTTCTCGAAGAGGACCGCCCCGGCACCGCGGCGCGGCTGCTGGCGGCGCTCGAAGAAGGCGGCGGACGACCCGGAGGAGAGCTACAGCGAGCGGGTGACCGAGAAGATGCGGTCGATGCTCGGTTGCATTCAGGAGTTCCTGCTGGACATCGGCAACTTCACGAGCCCGAGAATCGCCCGGGCCAAGTGGTGAACGAACCCCTCGTGGAGCCTCCGCACCGGCGTCCACCGCGGCGGCGTTCCCGCCGGCGGCGGTGAGGCGGTCGGGCGCCGAGAGCGCGGGCGTTGTTCTGGAGGGTGACGGTGGCTGATCCTGATCGGCCAGAACGGGTACCCGGTCCAGGGAAGAGCCGGCGGATCTACACTCGAGGCGGCCGTCTTTCCGACATGGAGCGGCTGCTGGCGAGAACGAGACAGAGCGCGAATCGCGTCTGGTCTGGCGGCTGGTCATCGCCGGTATCGCGATCGCGGTCGTGGTCCTGGTGGTTGACGACGCTCCGGTTCCTCGCCAGATGAGGACACGAAACAGGGGCGAATTCCTCGGGGTCGGTAGGGGCGTTGGACGGTTCGACGGCCCGGACGACACCCGCTTGCCCAGCGCAGACCTTCCGAGCTTCCCCACCGACGTCTACCCCGGCGGCGCCCCCGCCAGCGACGGTGAGGCGGTCGGCCCGCTTCATGACCGGGACGACCTTCCGGTCGCGGGTGCGGCCGCCGAGATAGTCGGCCCAGTCGTCCATCAGGCGCCCGGCGGCGCTCGAACAGGTCGGACCGCGCGTAGGCGGCCTCGACCGGGTTCCGCACCATGTGGGCCAGCGCCGCCTCAACACCTCGCGCGGGTGGAGCGGGTCGCCGTCAGCACCGGGAACTCGAACGCCAGCTTCGTCCCCGCCCACGCCATCCGCGGCCCGCACGGCCGCGAGCGCCGCGGCACCTCGCGCTGGGGTTAGCGCGCCCCGCCGGTGGCCGGACAGGCGCGGGCCGCCGCGGCAGGGCCGCCGTGATCGCACCCGCTCCGCCGATGGAGCCGCACGCTTGCTTTGGGGAGCTCCGAGCCGCTCGCTCTCGGGCCGCGGCACAAGGCACCTCCCGGTTCGACGGGAGAAGCACCCGGCGAGGCAGCAAATCTGGTCAGGGGATGTCGGGCGGCGGGTCGTTCCGCCCGGTTAGTTCCAACTCCAGCCGGCGCAGCGTAGCCACCACCGTCGCCACCTCGTGCCTCATCCCCACGAGGCGCTCCTCGATTTGATCGAGTCGGACAGCGAGGGCAATGTGCGACAAGACGACGAGCACGCCGAGGCCAAAGAACATCCAGAGCAGGTCCATGTTGGGGCTGCCTATAGGGATGTGGACGGAAGCCGCCGCGCTCTGTCCAAGTCGACGACCACAGGGACATTCGTCTGCTGGGGGAGGGGCTCTTCTTGTTCGGCCGGTGAGCCAGCGGGGGCGCCTCTACACGCGCAAGATGCCGAGTCCAAGGAACTCCCCAGAACCTGATCCCCGGCCACCCCGCAACCGCAGCGGCAACCCCCCGCTGGCGCACCGGCCTAGCTGCTCATCCCCGCAACGGCACTACCTGCCCGCGCGTCTCGGCCAGATACGCCGCCCAGTCGTCCATCAGGTGCCGGCGCCGCTCGAACAGGTCCGACCGCGCGTAGGCCGCCTCCGTCTGGTCCCTCACCGTGTGCGCCAGCGCCGCCTCGACCACCGCCCGCGGGTGATCTGTCCGCTCCGCCGCCCAGTCTCGGAACGACGAGCGGAAGCCGTGCGGAACCGCGGCGATGCCGTGTTCGCTGACCATCTTCGAGATGTTCGCGCCGTCGATCAGCTTGCCGCGGACGCTCCTGAAGATCAGCTCGTGAGGCTGCGGCGACGGGCGCAACTGCTTCGCCTCGTGCAGGATCTCGATGGCGCGGCGGCTGAGCGGGACTCGGTGCTCGCGCTTCGCCTTCATCCGCGTGTGCGGAATCGTCCACACCATCGCGACCAGGTCGACCTCGCGCCAAGTCGCCAGCCGGACCTCGGCCGAGCGGGTCGCCGTCAGCACCAGGAACTCGAATGCCAGCCTCGTGCCCACCCAGGCATGGCTCTCCCGCACGGTCGTGAGCGCCGCTGCGACGTCGAGATGCGACAGGGCGCGGCGGTGCTGCACTGGCGCGGGGCGCCTCGGCAGTGCCGCGATGAGCGATGTCCCGGCCGGGTTGTCGATCCGGTAGCCCTGAGCGATCGCCCATTTCATGACCGAGCTAATCCGGTGCAGCAGCTTCCGCGCCGTGACGTACTTGCTCGTCCACAGGGGCAGCAGCACCGCCATCATGTCGGCCGTCGTTAACTGGTCGACGCTCCTCCTGCCGATCTGCGGGAAAGCGTGGTCCCGCAAGCTGCCTTCCCACTGGCTCGCGGTCTTGCCGCCCGCCCGCCAAGCTCCCTTGTAGATCGCGAGGACTCCGCGGGCCGCCTCCTCGAACGTCGGGACGCCGGCTGTCCGATGTCGGCCGGCCGACATCGGACAGCCGCCCTCGCGTGCGAGCTTGCGGTTGGCGAGGGCCAGCTCGCGAGCCTCGGCCAGCGAAACCAAGCTGCAGCCGCCGAGCCCCAGCGACCGGGACCGCCCGTGGATCACCAGGCGTTGAAGCCAACGGCGAGCTCCTGTCGGATCGACGTGGAGGTACAGGCCGTTGCCGTCCGCGTACTGGCCCGCCTCGGCGACGTTGCGGCAGAAGGCGTCCGTGAGGGCCTTCTCCGGGTGCCGGCCCCGTCGCTTGGTCGCCCGCAGCTTCTTCGGCAGCGGCTTCATTTCGCCGTTTCTTCCGGTATCAGGCCATGTTCAATCCCACCCCCAATTCATGCGTGGGCGCGGCGAATGCGGCGGACTGAACCAGGACGACGTACGGGCGACGTAACCCCCTAACCAGCCAATCACTTAACTGCGGTTGGAAAGCAGCACGGGCTAACTGGACAAACCGGGCCAGCCTCCATGCGAGCAGGCGGCGAATCGCCGCAAGCTGTTGAAAGTCTCGGGGCGGCGCTGATCTGGTCGTTACCCAGTCCGTGCCCAATTCGCTGGCGGGACGCTGGAGGCCGAGGACAGACGGATGCGGAGCGGTAGTCGACATCGGGGGGAGGCAGGGGGCGGAGGATTCGGTTTCCCCCCGCTGCTGGCGACAAACGGACGGATTCACAAGGGAGATTGCGACATGCGGACAGGAGCGATTTTTGCGAGAGGCAGTTGCAGGGCGCTGAGGTGGATGGCGCTGTTCGGGGTGGTGTTCGCGCTGGGGGGTGCCCAGACGGTCGTGCAGGCGCAGCAGATGCGGCCGACCATCGAGGAGGCCGAATTCGAGGGCGTGAAGGTGTACGTCGAGACGAGCGAACCGGTGCGCGTCGACGCGAACCTGGGCACCATCTTCGCTCTCGATAGCGCAACCGGCACGGCTTCCGTCAGCCACACGGTGTCGACGGCCGCAAGCGGCAGTGACACGTTTGAGGTCACCTTCCCCGCGGGCACCAACATAACCACCAGTAACACGCTCGTGTACAACGAACCGCCTGGGGAGGCTAACCAAATCGTAGGCGTTACGTCGACGGAGAACATGGAGGATGAGCTGGAGTCGGAGAACCTCACGGAGCGGGACGTCGCGCCGATGTTCAGCGCGACGACGACCGTGCCGAGTCCAGAGCTGGAGCTCGACACGGCAAACGCGATTACCCCGATCGTGATGCCGGAGGCTACCGGCGGGAACGGAGCCCTCATGTACAGCATTGAGGGTGGGCTCCGTTGGGGATTGACGTTCGACGACGGCTCTCGCGAGATAAGAGGGACGACCACCGAGATGACGGATGGCGCGGAGTCCCTGACTTATACGTTGTGACGGACACCGACGGCGACAGAGCTACAATGGCCTTCACGATCACGATTGGCGCTGCGCCGGATCAGGCCGCCCCGCCGACGGTGACATCCGAGGGCCTGACTCTGTCGGTCAGTTGGGACAAGCCGGCCGACAACAACTTCGAGATTGTCTTCTCAGGCGGACGCAGAGAGGTTCTTCGCGTGCGGTCCGATTCAGTGCAGTCCCCAAGGACAACCCAACGAGAGCGTGGCTCTGGACTACGTTCAGAGCGGCCGCCGCGGCGGCGAGATTCTGTACGTGTGCGAGGTCGAGGCGGTGATGGACTTCTTCCATGACTCGTTCAGTACCGGTGTAGGAGTTCGGACAACGGCGAGCCCCGCACGAATGTACCGGCTTGGCTACCCGCTGACGGGCCAGGATCAGGACGCGCGGCGGTTCATCGTTCGATAGAATCTGAACGAAGCGACAACCCGATCCCGAAGAGGCCCGGCCGATGTACCTTCCCAGCCGACCCCGCTGGGTCGTAAGACGCCCGCCACGACGTTTAGCGATGCCCCCACCGACACACGCAAACCGGCCGGGTATCGATCGGCGGGCGCAGGGTGGCTCACCCGCAGATCGGCTGCACCGCCGATTCATGGTGATCAACGACAATTATTTTTGCCGGCGCATTGCCTCGCCTGATCTGCTACCGGGCGAGCATCGTTGCCTCAGAATTCCTGCTACCGAAGGGAGGCACGATGTCGACGATCAGTCCGCAAGCGCGGCAGGAGTTGGTGACGGCGGTGGCCGAGCGGTATCAGCGGAGCACGCCAGCCGAGAGGGGGCGGATCCTGGACGAGTTCGTCGCGCTCACCGGGTACCACCGCAAGCACTCCATCCGAGTCCTGAATGGAAACTCGGCAGTGCCGGCAGTACGGCGGGGGCGCCGGTCTGTGTACGACGAGGCCGTGACCGAGGGGCTGGTCGTGCTGTGGGAGGCATCGGACCGCGTGTGCGGGAAGCGCCTGAAGGCGTTGCTGCCGACCTTGGTGCCGGCACTCGAGCGGCACGGGCACGTGACCCTGGACCCGCGGGTGCGCGAGCAACTGATGGCGGTGAGCGCCGCCACGATCGACCGCCGCCTGGCGTCGGTGAGGGCGGTGACAGCCGGTCAGCGCCGGCGCCGTCGTTCCGGAGGCGACAGCGTACGGGGCAGGGTTCCGGTGCGCACGTTCGGCGATTGGCAGGATCCGGCGCCGGGCTTCGTCGAGGCCGACCTCGTCGCGCACTGTGGATCGTCGATGGCTGGCAGCTTCGTCTGGACGCTGGTGCTGACCGATATCGCCAGCGGCTGGACGGAATGCGTACCGCTGCTCGTGCGTGCAGCAGGCGTCGTGGTCGACGCGGTGGATCGGCTCCGCGGCGCCCTCCCGTTTCCGTTGCGGGGGATCGACACCGACAACGGCAGCGAGTTTCTCAACGAGGTGTTGATCGGCTTCTGCAAGGAGCACGGCATCGAGCTGACGCGGTCGAGGCCGTATCGGAAGAACGACCAAGCCTGGGTCGAGCAGAAGAACGGCGCGGTCGTCCGCCGACTGGTCGGGTATGGCCGTCTGGAAGGCATGCCCGGCGCCGAAGCGCTGGCCCGCCTGTACTCGGCGGCGCGCCTGTTCGTGAACGTGTTCCAGCCGTCGTTCAAGCTCGCCGAGAAGACACGGGTCGGCGCCCGCGTCCACAAGCGCTACCACGCGCCGGAGACGCCGTGTGCGAGGTTACTCGCCTCGGACACGGTTCCCGCCGCGATGAAGGACCGTCTGCGGGCGCTGGCCGGGACACTGGATCCGCTCGGGTTGCTGGACGAGATCCGTGCGGTTCAACATCATCTGGCCGGACTGGCTGCGGGCTCGACGGTTCATCCGATGCCGCAACGCGATGCCGACCTCGACGGCTTTCTGCGGAGCTTGGCGCTGGCCTGGCGCGCTGGCGAGGTGCGGCCGACGCACCAGCCTCGCAAGAGACCGCCGCGACACTGGCGTACTCGGCAGGATCCGTTCGAGACGACGTGGCCCCGTGTCGTCGAGTGGCTGGAGGCGGAACCGCATCGGACGGCGAAGGAGCTCTTCGACCGTCTGCGGCGGGAGCACCCGGGGATGTTCCTCCCGGGCCAGCTCCGGACTCTGCAGCGCCGCGTCAAGGACTGGCGTCGTCTCGCCGCCCGTCGTCTCGTGTTTGCCGATCCGATCGGAGCGTCCCAAGGCGCTGCTGCGTCACCGAGCCCAGACGCCGATTCGAACGACTTGGCTTCCGACTCAGCGCCATCGATCCCGATCCGGGAGGTCGGGACCGCGTAGCTGCGGGCCGGCCAGCGTGTCAACGCGCTGCGCGCGTCCTTCGCTGGGCTACGGCCCTGCGGGTGACACGCCGTCCGTCCTGCGGCTCAGATGGCAGTTATGGGCCTTGCGGCCCGGCCTGGACGGGGCGTCCCGGCCGTCCACGACGCCCCACGGGACGCGGCAGACCGCCGGATTCCGGATGGCGCGCCGGACGGGAACCGGTTGGAGTCGGCGTCAGACGGCGGCGACAAGCCGGCGGGCTTGGCTCCGCGTGGAGCGCATGGTGTCGCGTGCGCGGGGACTTCGGGAAGGCGCTGGCGGTCCACCAGGGGCGGGGGGCGGCCGTGCTGCTCGCCCCAGACCCACACCAACGCCGACCTTCGGGCCCGGAGCACGCCGCGGCACGCGGCGTGCTCCGCTCCAGAGTGAACCGCCGGGCGGACTCGTCCGGCCACTGAACACGTGGCCGCATGACCGACACGACTCTCGGCGGAGTTCGTCCCTCCGTTCCGCCGTGATCGCTCGCGATTCTCCGGTCCGCTGGCCCGGCGGTACCGGACTCGCCAGCCTTCCGCCGCTCCCGGTAACGCGCCTGCCGCTCCGTGATCGTCAACACCACAAGACGATTGCTACACCGTAACGTAACGGACCGGGGAACACCGCGAACACCGGTCCGCCCGCGCGACGACCCGGCAGGTGGCGGTCGGGTGAACGGGTGCAGTTGGTGGTGCATCGTGAAGGTGACCGACCGGCGGGAGCGCCGCCTCCACGGGTGACACGCCGCCCGCCCTGCGGCTCCGATAGCAGTTATGGGCCTTGCGGTCCGGCTTGGACGGGGGAGTCCTGGCCGTCCACGACGATTCACGAGACGCGGCGGACTGTCGGACTCGGGATCGGAGCACGCCGCGTGCCGCGGCGTGCTCCCGGTCCAGGGTGAACCTCCGGGCGGCCGGTTCCCGGCCGTGGGTGCCGCCTGCTCGCGATTCGTCCGAGACAGCGGGTACGATCATTCTGAGGATGGCGGGTAACATCCTCAAATGAGGCAACACGAGCGGCAAAAGTAGTTGACGCTGAACAGACTCTCGCTCGACTCCCGCGGTGCGGGCGACCAGGGTCCCTCTGGGGGGCGCCTGGGCCGGTTCCGGGCCGCTGTTCGGCGTCGAGCTCGCCGACCCGCCCCGCCGAGCCCCTTACAGTGTAATTTTGCACGACTGACGGCCGGAGAACGGTCGGGCCTCTTCGCGATGGTGGGCGACCCGGGGCTGTGGGCGGGCCCCTGGGCGGGCATCGCCCGCCTCGAGCTCGGCCGCGGCAGGGGCGGGCGCGAGGGGATCCATCTTCGCCACCCCAGGCGCTCGAGCCACCCGTCGCCGGGCGCGGAGATCCGGACCTCGAAGCGGTTGATGTCGGGGCTCCGAGCTGGCGGTCCGGCGTGATCAAGACGATGAGGACGTTGACCAGGCGGCGACCGCGGTCGGGCGGGCGAGCTCAGCCCCGAACCAGTTCGGTTCCCGGGTGGAACTCGCGCGGGGTCAGGGTCCTCGCCGCCGCCGGGCCCGTCCTCGCGCGTCCCCGCGATGACGATCGTCAGATCGCCGCCGGTCATCACGGGCCGACCCCTGCAGCAGATCGGGGCGGACGCGCCGTCCGCCCCCCGCGAGAGCCAGGTCCGGCCGCGGCGCAGGTTGACAGAATCCCCCGGTTATTGGACTCAGGGCCAACACCGCTGCCGCAGAGTCGAAGGGGAACGGGCTCCGTCTGGCCGGCGAGCCCTCGTTGGGCTAGAATCCGCACCCATGGACGCGCTCGGCCGCGCCGGGCGCGTTGAGCGGTTGACGATACAGCCGGCCCGGGAAAAAAACCCATGAGTGTTATAGCAAAGGCAATCGCTGTCAATGGCAACCGAAAACTGCACACTTCGGGCAACTGAAAACTGCACACTTCGGGAGAAGGGTACCGACCAGATCCGTGCGGAAATACACGGTAAACGGCCGAGCTTACCACCCCGGTGAGCTACCGAGCCGGGTCGAGCCGAGCGCATGTGAGCGCCTCGATGCGTTACGCTCTCGGCAGCATGCTTGGCGCCCCAGCCCGTCGTCCATCACAAGCACCCGGACCAGTACCGGCATCCGGAGCACGGACCGCTGTGCGGATGCGATAACACCAGCAGGCCTCAGAGCATGGTCCTCGGACTCGGCGCCGCGGTCAGTGAGAACCTGCTCGACGTCCGCTGCCTAGACGCATCGCTCGAGCGGGTGGCCGGTGACGGCCCCGCGAAGGGCGGGTCCATCAAGCCGGTGCTGACCATCGAGAACCGATGCTGCGTATGCGGGGAGCCTGGCTGCATCGACCCCACGGCCCTCGGACGCGAGGGGATGTGCCCGGCATGCAGATCTCATCATGACCAGGCGACCGCCAACCTCGAGACCAGGGGCGGCCGCCGAGCTCCCCCCGTCGACCCCGTCAGGCGGGCGGGCGATAAGCGTGCGTGATGTCCGGGCTGCTCCTTGAGCAGCTCGGCCGGGCGTTTCAGTCGCGGCCGAAGCCCCGGGGCAGCTCGACGTCGAGCCGGGCGTCGAGGTCGACGTCGCAGACGCCCGCGAGGAGCTCGGCCGTCCGGGAGTCGGCCAGGGACTCGGGCAGCTGGTCGCGCCAGGTCTGGTATTCGCAGCGGCCGCGAGGAGCTCGGCCGTCCGGGAGTCGGCCAGGGACTCGGGCAGCTGGTCGCGCCAAGTCTGGTATTCGGCCTGGAGGGTGCGGAGCTGGCCGACGGCGTCGGCCCACCGCTTCGGCCGCGGCCGGCGGTCCTTCGGGCGCACGACGGTGCGGACGGGCTCGCCGGCGTCGCGGCGCTCGCGCCAGCGGCGCTGGCGCTCGGCGTTGGTCATGCCCACAGGGGCAAATTCTACATCGTTACGTAACGGCGCCCATAACGGAAATTCCTGACTGCTCAAAGCGCTCCCGCACGTCCTGCGGCCACGGTCCCGATGATCCCCGCCGGGCCTACGGTCATCTCGCGATTCCCTCGCGGCGCTTCTCCGTCGCCGCCCGCAGCCAGTCCTGGTGCTCCCGCATCCGGTAGCTGTTGCCCCGGATGTTGATGGTAGGAACGCAAATGCGCGGTTGCGCTGGATCCTGACGATTCGCGTCGACCCGATGGTGGCGGGCTTGTTCCTGCATCCGAAGCATCGGCGGGGCCGTCGTCGCTGGACGGGCACTGAATCTGGGGGGAACGAGTGTGTCAAGTGATTCAGACCGCATGTTAACCGATCTGGGCCGTTCGGCAGGCCGGGAGAAACGAACAGCCTTCGCTCTGGAGGCTGGACTCCGGAACGGTGCGGCCAGCAAGAAAAGCCAACAATTCGCGAGTTCTGCTGCGGTTTCCGATTCGGGACTCGGCAGCCCGGTGAGCTGGCAGAGGACTGGAGTGGGCGGATACGAGAGCTTGTGCGGTATAGACATATTGACACCCCCGGTAGCTCTATGCGAGGCTGTCCCGCGGGAGGCCGCCTATGCCACGCAGCGAGCCCGAGAAGCGTCCGGGCACTCGGGCAGGAACGGACGCTTCATCCGGCCCCGGAGCGGGTTCGCGCCGCCGTGTTCGTGAAGCACCCGGCGTTCTTCGATGCCTGCGACGAACTCCAGGTCAAGTACGAGATGCTGCGCGCCCACTTCCTGGATGGCGAGCCGGTGACGACCGTCTGCGCGGCGTTCGGCTACAGTCGCCAGACCTTCTACCTGCTCCGCGATCGGCTGGCACGCCGCGGGCTCGCGGGTCTGCGCGATGCACGCCCCGGTCCGGTCGGCCCTCGCACCTGCACGCCGGCAGTGGTCGCCTTTCTCCGTGCCCAGCGCGCCGACGACCCGGCGCTGCCGATCTCAGTGTTGCTGGACCGCCTCCAGCGCACGCACGGGGTCCGTCTGCATCGGCGGACCGTGGAGCGGGTCATGGGAGGCGGTCCACGAAAAAAAAACTCCGCGAGGCGGTGAACCCGTTGCCGATGCGGACGCATGCCTCGACCCGGGGCGGTTCTGCGTGGCTGGAGGTCCGGCCCAAGCCGAATACGAGCGGCGGCGGGCCGCTTTCCTGGGCTGGGACCGCCGCGAAGGAGCGGCGCGCCCGGCCGTGCTCGGCCTCGCGGGTCTGGCCGAGCTCCTCACACGCCCAGCCGGCGAGTGGACGGTGCACTGTGTGGCCGCGCGCCCGTCGCGCTGGACCGGAGCGGTCGATGCACGGATGACCGCGTTGGATGAAGCCTACCGGCTCATCCTGCGCGCGGCGCCCCGCCGGGGCGTCACGACACGGGAACCGAAGGAGGATGCTTATGCGAGTCGCGCTCTACGCCCGCGTGTCGACCGAACGCCAGGAGCAGCAGGGCACGATCGCGTCGCAACTGGATGCGCTCACGCGCTGGGCGCGTGAGCAGCACCACGACGTGGTGGATGCCTATGTCTGCGTGGATGACGGATACAGCGGTACGCGCCTCGACCGGCCGGGCCTCGACCGGCTGCGCGACGGCGCCGAGGCCGGGGCATTCAAGGCGGCGCTGGTGCTGTGTCCGGATCGCCTCGCGCGCAAGTACGCCTATCAGATCCTGATTCTCGAAGAGCTCGAGCGCTTCGACGTCCGGGTGATCTTTCTCGACCAACCCCTGTCCGATGATCCGCAGGCGCGCCTGCTCACCCAGATCCAGGGCGCGGTTGCCGAATACGAACGCATCAAGATCGCGGAACGCTACCGTCGAGGCAAGCTCTTTCGGGCACGACAGGGTGAAGTGTGCTGGGGGAAGGTCCCCTACGGCTACCGGCGGATTCCACGGCGTGACGGCGTCCCGGCCCAGGTCGAGGTGTCGGAGCCCGAGGCGCAGGTCGTGCGGCAGATCTTCCGCTGGCACGTCGACGAACACCTCAGCGTGCGGCAGATCGCGCTGCGTTTGACCGAATCGCCGCATGTGACCGCCACGGGGCTCCCGCGCTGGGGGATCAGCACCGTCACCCGGATGCTGCACAACGAGGCCTACATCGGCACGATGTACTACAACCGCCGCGAATCGGTCGGCGGCAAGTCGAACTCCGCGTCGCGGCGCCAACGCCTGTCAACGTGTCGGCAGGACCGCCCGGCGGCCGAGTGGATTCCGCTGCCGGTGCCCCCGATCATCGACGCCGAGCTGTTTCGTCGTTCCCAGGCGATCCATTACGACAACAGCCGCTTCAGCCCGCGCCATCTCAAGTCCGGCCACTATCTGCTCCGCCGCGTAGTCCGCTGTCGCGTGTGTGACCTGGCGATGTCCTGTCACCGCATGCGCGGGCGCAATGGCACCTTCCACCACTACTATTACTGCGCGGGTCACGACGTGCTGTACGCGCGCAGAGCCGTCGGCCGCTGCCCACAACGGAATCTGCGGGCGGACGAGCTGGATAAACTCGTCTGGGGCGAGGTCCGCCGTCACCTCGAGCACCCGGCCTTGATCCGCGAGGGACACACGCGCCTGCAGGCCCAGTCCACGTCGCTGGACGGCGACGGCTTGGCCGACGAGGTGCACGCGCTCGAGAAGCAACTCGCCGAGCTGGACCGCGAGGAACACCGACTGCTCGACGCCTATCAGGCCGCACTCATCGACCTCGACCAGCTCCGGCAACGTCAAGTACGGCTGCGGCAGCGGCGGGCCCACGTCAACGGTAGTATCGAGGTGCTGCGTACCGAGCGGACGACGGCGCAACAGCAGGCGCAGCTACAGGCTGACTTGGAGACCTTCGTCGATCGTATCCGCGGCCCGCTCGCCACGCTCGACTTCGACGCCCGGCAACAGCTCGTCCGCACCGTGCTCGAGCGGGTGATGGTCGAGGACGGCCGCGTCGACATCCACTTCGCCATCCCTCTGCCGGATCCGCCGCCGGACACCACGAATCCCTCGGTGTCAGCACATTTTCACTTGCGTTCCAACGGTAGTCGTCGAAGGCCGCAGCTATCGTCGGCGCGAGGCCGAGCTCACCCAGCAGCAGCGCAAACGCCGTCGCCGCACCGACCCCAGCCATGACGACGACCCGCCACCGCGTCATCGTCAACGGGGTCCGTCGACGAGTGTCGAGAAATGATCAATTCTTGAGGGTGGCCAACAGCCGAGCGGCGGGCGGCCGCCGAGCCGACCTTCGCCGAGGCGGCCGAGCGGGTCTGGAGCCAGATGCGGCCCGGCTGG
>CBDCEY010000007.1:0-1104325 GCA_965215895.1 Vicinamibacterales bacterium
GGCGCAGGCGCTCGGGAACGATTACGAGCGGTTCGAGGAGCTCGTCGGTCGTTGAGTCGGCGGGGGAGAGGTGGTGACGGAAATGACGACGGAGGCTCTGGTGCCGGCCGCGGAGCCGGCGATCGCGCCGAGCGGGGCAGGGGAGATCGTCCTGCCGCAGGTGATCGTCGACGCGGGGCCGTCGGCGGTGGCGCGGTTTCTGGAGTTCTTCGCGGGGCGGATCGCGAACGCGAGGACGCGGGCGGCGTACGGGCGGGCGGTGGGGCAATTCCTCGGGTGGTGCGAGGCGCGAGGGCTCGGGCTGAGGGACGTCTCGCCGCTCCACGTGGCCGCCTACATCCGGACGCACCCCGGGTCGGCCCCCACGGTGAAGCAGCATCTCGCCGCGATCCGCATGCTCGGCGACTGGCTCGTCGTCAACCAGGTCATCCCGGTGAACCCCGCGGCCGCGGTCCGGGGCCCGAAGCACGTCGTCACCAAGGGCGCGACGCCGGTCCTCTCGCCGGCGGAGGCGAGGAAGCTCCTCGAGTCGATCGACACGGGCGCCTTGGCCGGGCTCCGGGACCGGGCGCTGCTCTCGGTCATGCTCTACAGCTTCGCGCGCGTGAGCGCGGTCCTGGGGATGCGGCGGCAGGACTACTTCGGGCAGGGGAGCCGGGGCTGGCTCCGGCTCCACGAGAAAGGCGGGAAGCGGCATGACGTCCCGGCCCACCACCGGGCTGCCGCGGCCCTCGACGCCTACGTCGAGGCGGCCGGCCTCGAAGATCCGAAGGCGGCGCTCTTCCAGAGCATGGACCCGGCGGGACGCCAGCTGACGGGCCGGGCGCTCGATCGGCGGGTCGCCTTGGCGATGATCAAGCGGCGAGCCGCGACCGCCGGGCTCCCACCCTCGACGTGCTGCCACACGTTCCGGGCGACGGGGATCACGGCGTACCTGTCGAACGGGGGGACGCTCGAGCACGCGCAGCAGATCGCGGGGCACGCGTCACCGAAGACGACGAAGCTCTACGACCGGACGGCGGACACGGTGACGGTCGACGAGATCGAGCGTATCGTGATCTGAGAACGGCCTGCACGGTCTCGGCGTCCGATCAAGTGCGAGCGGGTGTACCGGGTGAGCTTTCTGCGCGTCCGGCTCCTGGCTCATCGCTGACGGGTCACCACTTGATCGCCAGGGCAGCGCCGACACGCCCCCTCGATACCAGCGGCGAGATCGCCACGCGCCGCGGTTCGCGGACATACAGGTCCCGCAACCTCTCCGAGCGGAGGCTGTCGAGCGTCGCACCGATCAGCGCTCCGGCTACGCCGGTCAGGGCGGGCAGCGCCAGGCTGGCCTCTTCTGAGCCCGTGCGCCGTCCGCGATCGGATCAAGTTCGGTCCGTCGCCGCTGGTGTGCCCCAGGGTTCGCCGACCGAGCAGCCTGTGGGTCGCACCAGCGGCGTGGAAAACGCGCTTGACGCACCGTCTCCCTATATGCCATAATCGTCTCGTGCCTCCAGACCTCCGTTTTATGAACGAGCTATATCGTATCATTAACGGCGCTATACGTCTCGATATTGACAAAGTACGTAACTATACGGCATTCCTCGCGGACAAGCTTGAGGAGGCAGGTGAGGCCGCTTCTGCCGGACGGTTGCGCAAGATGCTCGCCGAGAGTGACCAGCAGCTTCGTCCTGCCGGAACGACTCTTGCCCCGGTTCTCCCTGTTGATGAAGAGAGCCGGTTTCCGCTCATGGAACGGGTAAATCTCAAAACGCTTTCCGAACCGGCAGTCGTGCTCGGCCAGGACCACTGGGACACAGTCAACGAATTCCTGAGCATCGCGAAAAGCTACGCGCAGGCCGACGACAACGGTCTCACAACTTCGCTGAGTCTGCTGATGTACGGGCCGCCGGGAACTGGAAAGAGCCGTCTCGCGCGGTACATCGCCCAGGAGCTGGGTCTTGAGCTGTACGTCGCGCGTCTTGATGGGTTGATTTCCTCATTTCTTGGAAGCACCTCGAAAAACATTCGCGCGCTTTTCGATTTTGCGGCGAAGACTCCCTGTGTCCTTTTTCTAGATGAGTTCGACGCGATCGCTAAGCTTCGCGGCGACAGGCACGAGCTTGGAGAACTGAAGCGGGTGGTGAACAGCTTCATTCAAAACCTGGACACCCTCGGTAATCAATCCATCGTGATCGCGGCGACGAACCACCAGGAATTGCTCGACTCGGCCATATGGCGTCGCTTCAGCTACCGGTTGGCTCTGGACTTTCCGGCTGGTGATTTGCGCCGGACACTGTGGGCTGAGTTCAGCGGTGAGCTGGAGCTCAGCGAGCGGGACATGAAGCTGCTCGTCGATCTGTCTGAGGGGTTCTCCGGGTCGGACATCAACGACGTCTGCGTGCGGCTACGCCGCCGACAAATCATAGGCCAGGGATCCGCCGAGCTGAAGGACGCGTTTCAGGTCCTCCAGAACATGGGTATCGGCGAAGGAGAGGACAGGCGTTTCCTGTCTATTCTGAGGGGCAAGGACGACCGTGCCATTTCCACCACGCTCCGCCAGAGAAACGCGAAGCTGTACAGCCACTCTGCACTCGGCAGTCTACTCGGCGTGTCAAAGGCGACGGCACATAGATGGGCGAAGGGCGTGAACAAAACCGATGGCTGAGACATCGCGACCATCCCGGCAAGAACGCCTTCTGATCAAGGTCATCATGCCCATAGCAGGGCACCGAACGCAAGGTGCCTGGGGGCGGAACGCCGCCGAAGCTCTTTCGGCCCGTTGACGAGAAGTACAGGGCGAGCCTTTCCAGCCAGGTTGCGGCGATACGGACCGCCATCGCTCCGCAGATCCTGACGGCGGGTGCCGCGCCTGTGCGCGTGAAGCTGCTCTCGACAGCCGCGGCCAAGAGCCACCGGCCGGCGCATCTATTCTCGCAGCAGTCGTGTCCCATTGTGGGCGGCGCGAGTCTCGCCGAGCTATTCGTTAAGGCGACACCGGTGGGTCTGGACCGCCTCGGAGAGAACATCGCTAACAATAGGTCCGACCAGATAACACGGGAGCTGTCCTGCGTCGAGGCGATCGAGCCGATCACCCCCTTCAATCGTCGCGGCGGCCTGAATGCTGAGGATGTAATCCGGCGTAGCCCGCGGGGCGAGCAAGGGTTCATCACGCGCGTGGGGCTCTTCAATTTCGGCGCGGAGACACGCTCCAGGTATAATCTGCCGACTCGCAGCAGCTTATGCCCCTCGAACCCCTGCTGGTTGGTGACGAGCAGCGGCTGAGGAGCCAAACGGGTGCGATCGACGACGGTACTCGATTCAGGAGCCGAACATTCATGGCCATGAAGTCTGTGCTGGTGGTGCTCGGTGTGCTCCTGTTCCCCCCGTCCGGCGTTCTGGCCCAGCCGGCCACGTCAGCAGAACCGCCGGACGTGCCCGCCGACGTCGAAGAGTGGATGCGCACCGCATGGGGCATGGAGCCGCAGGTGCTTGGCGTCACCGACACGCACTTTCTGTCGTCGTTGAGCGCGAGCGAACGGCAGGGCGCGTTTCTGTTCAAGCAGCGCTGCAACACCTGTCACTACTCGACGATGTCGACCACCAGAGGCGCCGGGGCAGGCCTCGTCGACGCGGCATCCTACGGGCCGCCGCTCTCCAGGACGAATGTCGAAGGGGAGGACCGCGAACGCGCGGTGCGACGGCTCATCTCCGAAGGCTCAGCCACGATGCCGGCGTTCAGGTACGCCCTCCGGCCCGAGCAGATCGACTCGATCATCGGCTACCTCAAGAGAGTCGAGACGCTCCGCCCGCCGGTGGTGGACCGGCTGGTCGAGCTCTCGTCGCCGAGTGTGGCCGACCCCGTGTCGTTCGGCGAGACCGCCGGTCCCCTGTGGGGGACCGTCACATCGACGTCAGGCGAGAGGCTCGAGGGCGTCACCGTGTCTGCCCGGGCGCCGGGGCGGAACGTCACCACGAGCGTGTTCACCGACAGTGACGGCGAGTACCATTTCCCGCCGCTCGAGACTGGACGGCCCTACAAGGTCTGGGCACAGGCCCAGGCCTTCGAGGCGGGCCGCGCGGAGGTGGCGCTGAGCGAGGCCGGGGCCAGACAGAACTTCACGCTCACCCCTACCGCGGACTTCCACAATCAGCTGACGGGGAGCCAATGGTATGCGGCGCTGCCGGACGGCACCCGTGAGGACCTCCGGATGAAGGAGGTCTTTCGGGCGGCCTGTATGGGATGTCATCCGCCGAACTTCACGCTGATCAGCCGATTCGACGAGGCCGGCTGGCGGAACATCATCGACGTGATGAGCCGGATGCACCCGTATCGGTATGGCACTCCGGCCGCCGCGGCCCGTCGCCAGCCGAACGCGATCATGGTCCACTTCCGGGATGAGCTGGCGGCGTGGCTGGCGAAGGCGCGTGGTCCGGGCCCGTCGCCCATGACGTTCACGCCCCGTCGTCCGACGGGGGACTCGACGCTGATGATCGCCCGCGAATACGACGCGCCCGAGCCCGGTTTCGGATTGCCGTTCTTCAACGATGGCAGCACCGATTGGGCGCTCGGCCCTGTCGATTTCATGGACGAGTCCAAGCACCACGCGATGAACGCCACGCTGGATGCCGATGGAAACGTGTGGATGGCCGACATGTTCAACATCACCCGCACCGTCGTCAGATACGACTGGCGGACCGGGCACGCGACGAACTTCGTGCTGTCGGAGACACCGGACGCTCCCCCCGCGAATTCGCACGACATCATCCGGGACGCCGCCGGGGTCGTGTGGTTCGACATGAGCAACATTGGTGCGCTGGGGCGCATCAACCCGCGGACGGGCGAATCGGCCATCATTCGCCCGCCCGAGGGGGCACGCGTGGGGCCCTGGATTGGCGGCGACGGGCGAGGTGGCATCTGGGCCGCGGGGGCGACGAACGACGCGAAGGCGATGCGCTACGACACGAGGACCCGCGACTGGACGCTCTTCGAGAACCCGGTTCCGAACGCCTCGAACTACGGGATGACCGGCGATGGCGCCGGCAATGGCTGGTGGTCGACCGCCATTCCGCGGGACGGGTTGATGAAGGCGGACCTCGAGACCGGCCAGGCCACGTTCGTGCCTCTACCCGAAGCGGTAAACGACAGGAGCGACCTGTTCACCGCGGAGGAGCTGGCGGTCTTCGCCGATCGCCTGACGTTCTACGGCTACGGGAGGCCGGGCGCCGTGGCGATTCGCAAGCCAGGCGCCGATCCGCGGAGCACCACGTTCTGGGGCTGCTCGTGGTACGGTGGCGGCCTGCTGAAGCTCGACAGCCGCTCTGACCTCGAAGAGATGTATCCCTTTCCGCCCGAGCATGAGGACGGGAACTGCTACGAGACGTCGGTGGACGAAGACGGCATGGTGTGGCTGCCGTTCACGCATGGCGATTCGATCGCGAAGTTCGATCCCAGCACGGAAGAGTGGACCAGCTATTCCCTGCCGACGATCGGGACCAAGACCCACGGGCTGCAGGCGGTGACGGTGAATGGCCGCACCCAGATCGGCATGGGCTACCTTGGGGCCGGGAAGGTGGCGAAGCTGGAGTTCCGGCCGCGGGAGGAGCTGCAGCGACTGAAAGCGGAGACGAGACCATGAGCATGGCTCAGTACGTCCTGCGATGCCTCGGGCTGGCCGGCGCCCTCGCGGCGCTTCCGTGCTCGGCGCTGGCGCAGCCGGCCGACGAGGCGGGCCCGCCCCGTACGCCCTGGGGCGTGCCGGATCTCCAGGGGACCTGGTCGCTTCCCACGATGACGCCCCTCGAGCGACCGGCCGAATTCGAGGACAGACTTCGTCTCACAGAAGAAGAAGAGGCGGAGTTTCTTGCCACGCGGCGGAGCCGCATCCGCCAGGGGCTCGCTCGGGCCCTGAGCGCCGACTTCGAGCTGGGCGATGGCGGGGTCGACCAGTCCATTTACGACCATCCGCTGCTGGACGGGCGCACGTCGCTCGTCGTCTCACCCGAGAACGGGCGGATTCCACGCACCGAGGAAGGCCGCTACCGGGTGGGCATGCCAGGTCGGCGTATGAGCGGCATCCCGGAGGGCCCCGAGGACCGGGCACTGGACGAACGCTGCATGATGGGCGGGATGCTGCCGCTCCGAGGGAGTGCGTTCCCGGCCCGGATCTTCCAGACCCCGGATCATGTGGTCATCCACTACGAGTTCATCAACGCCACGATCACGGTCCCGCTGGACGACCGGCCGCAGGTGTCCAGCGCCATCCAGCAGTGGACCGGGACCTCGCGCGGCTCCTGGGACGGCGACACCCTGGTGATCGAATCGACGAACTTCGACCCGCGCTGGACCTTTGCGGGGTCCGGGGCGGGTATGCGTCTGGTGCAGCGTCTGACGCGGATCGACCAGGCCACGATGCATCAGGAGTACACCGTCTACGACCCGGACTCGTTCACGGAGCCGTGGTCGGCGGAGTACCCTCTGACCAACACCGAGGAGCCGATCTACGAGTTTGCCTGTCACGAAGGCAATCGGAGCATGACGCTGCTGTTGAACGGCGCGCGGGCCACCGAGCAGATGGCCCGGTTCGTCGGCGCGTTCGGTCTCTCGTCGTTCGAGCGGGTCGGTGGGGCGGCCGCGGACGGTTCGGCGTTCACCGACGGGATGCTGTCGTATGACGCCAGCGGCCGGGTGTCGGTCCAGCTTTCAGGCCGTGAGAGCTATCTGGCCTACTACGGCCGATATGACGTGAACGTCACTCGGAGAGTCGTCGAGCATGAGGTCGAGGGCGGGTCTCGACCGGATGTGCGGGGCAGGACGCTGAGCTACTCGTACGACCTCGCGGACGACGGCGACACGCTGGTGCTGTCGCTGATGGGTGACGACGGAGTTGAGAGCCGCGCCACCTGGCAGCGTCATCGCTAGTCCCTCCGGACTGGGTTCGTCGCGGTTCGAGGCCGGCGAGACGTGCGACTTGACACGGGCCGCGAACGGCGCCTGCTATATCCGCAACGGATATAGTTGATGCCCCAGAAGAAAGCCCCCCAGAGCTCCCCGGGCCTGACACCACCGGTCTTTCATATCTTGCTCGCGCTTGCCGATGGTGAGCGTCATGGCTACGCCATTGGTCAAGATGTGGCGGTGCAGACCGACGGCCGTCTGGATCTCGGCCCCGGAACGCTCTATGGCTGCCTGAAGCGCATGCTCACGGCAGCCCTGGTCGAAGAGTCCGACGTGCGCCCGGACCCGGCCCTCGATGACGAACGGCGCCGGTACTACCGCCTGACTCGCTTGGTGCGTAATCCGGGGGATCTTGAACGCCGAATCCGGCCGAAGCTGAACATCGAATCCGGGGATGTTGAACATCCGATCCGGTGAAGCTGAACACCGAATCCGGTCATGGTGAACGCTCGTCGGTAGCCTGATCGCGGCACGCTGGCCCTTCCGAAGGGAGGGCGAGGCGATGCCGGCACGGAGGCTACTGGTGAGGAAGATTCGTGAGGTTCTGCGGCTCAAGCACGAGCATGGGTTGTCGCACCGGGCGATAGCCCGGGCCTGCGCGGTCGGCGTGGGTACGGTGACGCTGTATCTTCAGCGGACGGTCCAGGAGGGGTTGGGCTGGCCGCTGCCGGCCGAGCTGGACGACGCGGCGCTCGAGGCCCGCTTGTTCCGGCGCGAGGCCCCGGTGCACGACCGGGTCCGGCCCGACTGCGCGTACCACCGGGAGCTCAAGCGCGACGGCGTCACGCTGCAGTTGCTCTGGGAGGAGTACGCCCAGGTCCATCCGAACGGCTACCGCCGCACGCAGTTCTGCGAGATCTACCGGCAGTGGGCGCGACGGCTGCGGCCGTCGATGCGGCAGGTCCACCGCGCCGGCGAGAAGACGTTCATCGACTTCTCCGGGAAGCGGCCGGCGCTGGTCGACCCCCGCACGGGCGAGGTGCGGCGCGTCGAGCTGTTCGTCACCGTGCTCGGCGCGAGCAGCCTCACCTACGCCGAGGCGACCGCGACTCAGCAGTTGCCCGACTGGGTCGACGCCCACGTCCGCATGGTTGAGTACTTCGACGGCACGACCGCCTTGTGGGTCCCCGACCAGCTCAGGAGCGCCATCACTGTCAACGGCCGTCGAAAAGTGACGTATTCTCGACAACCGTCGGTGCGCTCGAGTCCAGCATCGGATCTCTTCCTGGAGATTGATGGGGAGGAAGATGCTGGCTGTGGGCGCTGTGGGAAACCGCGTTCTTCGCGGTTTTCCAAGCTCCCTGTGGGCGCGCTCTTTGCGTCCATGGGGAGCGTCGGCGTCCATGGCCCCGGCGTTGGCCGCCAGCGCTGCGTTCGGGTAGCGTAGAGAGCGGACTCAGACGTGGGGTGAGGGCCCGGTTGTACCCCAACCGGACCCTCGTGACCGCCCCGAGCTCCGACAGACCGAGCCGGTCGCTGCTGTTGTGCCACGGTTCAGGTCCGTTGTCCAGTCGGAGATCGCCCCGCGCGCTCCGACGCCGTGGACCAGCCCCTCCGACAGCGAGCCTGCCGTCAGTGCAGCCGTCCCTTCGCCGTCTGCGCGGCGTGTGACCGCGGTCATGCCTACTGCACGCCGCCGTGCCGGACGGCCGCTCGGCGCCGGTCCGTTCGGGCCGCCAACGCCCGTCATCAGCGCAGTCCGGAAGGACGTCTCGACCACCGCGACCGTCAACGCGCCTACCGCGCCCGCCGCCGCGTGACGGATCACACTTCCCCCGCATCCCGGCCATCGGACAGACTCCCCGTCCCTGACGCCGTCCCGGTTCCCGCACCCGCGCGGTGCGTGGTCTGCGGCCGGTCAAGCCGGTGGCTGACCCCGATGCGGGAGCCTCGCGCCGTGCGGGGAAGGAGGGACGATGATCACGCCCGCGCAACGCGCCGAGATCCGGCGCCTGTACTACGGCGAGCACTGGAAGCTCGGGACCATCGCGGCCCAACTCGGCCTCCACCGTGAGACGGTTCGCGCCGCCGTCGACCACGAGTCGGGAGCCGGCCGCCGCGGCGTGTATCGACCCAGCGCCCTCGACCCCTATCTGCCGTTCATCCGCGACACCCTGGCCCAGTACCCCAGCCTCCGCGCCACCCGCATCCACGAGATGGTCCGCCAGCGCGGCTATCCCGGTTCGGTCAACCAACTCCGACGCATCGTCAAGCGCCTGCGGCCCGAGACCGGCCGGACCGTCTACCGGCGCGTCGTCACGCTGACCGGCGAGTCGGCGCAGGTCGACTGGGGCTCCTTCGGCAAGGTCCGCATCGGACACGGCACCCGCGCCGTCTCCGGATTCGTCATGGTCCTCGGCTACTCGCGCGCCATCGCCGCCCTCTTCACCCTCGACCAGACCCTCGAGAGCTTCCTCCGCGGACACGTCGAAGCCTTCGACGCCCTGGGCGGGACCGCCCGCACGCTCGTCTACGACAACCTCCGAAGCGCCGTCCTCGACCGCCGCGGCGCCGCCGTCCAGTTCCACCCCCGCCTGCTCGAGCTCGCCGGCCACTACCACTTCGCCCCCCGGCCCTGCACGCCGGGACGCGGAAATGAGAAGGGGAAAATCGAACGGCAGATCCAATACCTACGCCACGCCTTCTTCGCCGCCCGGCCCTTCCGCGACCTCGACGACCTCAACGCCCAGTTTCGACGCTGGCGAGACGACGTCGCCCACCAACGGCGCCACCCCGAGCAACCCGACCGTACCGTCGCCGAGGTCTGGTCCGACGAGAAGCCCCGCCTGCTCCCGCTCCCCGCCCATCCCTTCGAGACCGAACTCGTGCGCGTCGTCCGCTCCGGCAAGACCCCCTACGTCCGCTTCGACCGCAATCTCTACTCCATCCCCCACACCCACGTCCGCAAGCCCCTGACCCTGCTCGCCAGCGACACCCGAGTCCGCATCCTTGACCAGCAGACCGAGCTCGCCCGCCATCGCCGCACCTACGACACCGCACAGACCGTCGAAGACCCCGCGCACCTGGAAGGCCTGCTCGCCGCCACCCGCCAGGCCAACGTCCACACCACCCGCGACCGGCTCCGCGTCGCCGTCCCCGCCACCGCCGCCCTCTTCGAGCGCCTCGCAGAACGCGGCGAGGCGCTACGACCGCATGCCACCCGGCTGCTCGCCCTGCTCGACGACTACGGGCCGCAGGAGCTCGCCGCCGCCGTCGACGACGCCCTCCAACGAGACGCCCTCGGCGCCGGCTCCATCACACACATCCTCGAGACGCGCCGCCGACAGCGCGGACTCAAACCGCCGCTCCGGCTAACCCTGCCCGACCGACCGGGGCTGCGAGACCTCGACGTCCGGCCCCATGACCTGGAGACCTACGATGCCCTCGGACGAAACACCCCCGACGACGCTGCAGACTGATCTCCGCCGACTCGGATTCAATCGCACCGCCGACGACCTCAACGACCTCGTCGCCACAGCCACCCGCAAACGCTGGAGCACGACCGTGATGCTCGAACACATCGCCCGCGCCGAGCTCGAAGACCGACAGCGCCGCAGCGTCGAGCGCCGACTCACCTGCGCACGCCTCGGACGCTTCAAGCCCCTCGCCGACTGGGACTGGGACTGGCCCACCGCCTTCGACCGACCAGCCCTCGAACGCATCCTCACCCTCGACTTCCTCGCCCGCGGCGAGAACGTCATCCTCGTCGGGGCCCAGGGCCTCGGTAAGACCATGCTCGCCAAGAACGTCGCCCACCAAGCCATCCTCGCCGGCCACTCCGCCCTCTTCACCACCGCCGCCGACCTCCTGCTCGATCTCAACGGACAGGAAACCGCCCGCGCCCTCGAACGACGCCTCCGACACTACACGCGGCCATCACTACTCGTGGTCGATGAGGTCGGCTTTCTCGCCTACGACGCACGGGCCGCCGACCTGCTCTTTCAACTCGTCAGCCGCCGCTACGAGCACCGGTCCCTGCTCATCACCACCAACCTGCCGTTCAAGCACTGGGACACCGTCTTCCCCAACGCCTCGTGCGCCGTCGCCCTCATCGACCGCCTGACCCACCACGTCGAGATCCTCGTCGTCGAAGGCCGCAGCTATCGTCGGCGCGAGGCCGAGCTCACCCAGCAGCAGCGCAAACGCCGTCGCCGCACCGACCCCAGCCATGACGACGACCCGCCACCGCGTCGTCGTCAACGGGGTCCGTCGACGAGTGTCGAGAAATGATCAATTCTTGAGGGTGGCCAACAATCACCCGCCCCTGCCGCTACGAGCCGGGCGTCAATCGCACCTACGAGGACCTCGCCGCCCACTACGGCGCCGTCGTCGTACCCGCGCGGCCGAGGAAACCCAAGGACAAAGCCGCCGCGGAGGCCGCAGTACTCCTGGCCCAGCGGTGGATACTCGCCCGGCTCCGCGACGAGACGTTCTTCGGCCTCGGCGCCCTGAACCAAGCGATCCGCGTGCTCCTCGACGAGTTCAACGACCGGCCGATGCAGAAGCTGGGCATCAGCCGCCGCGCCCTCTACGAGCAGACCGACCGTCCGGCCCTGCGCCCCCTGCCGGCCACGCGCTACGTCCTCGCGCAGTGGAAGCATTGTCGCGTCAACATCGATTACCACGTCATCGTCGAGCGACACGAGTACAGCGTGCCGTTCCAGCTCCTCCGCGAGCAGGTCGAGGTCCGCTTAGGTCATACAGATTGGTCGTCCGCCCGGCCGACAACGTCGCCAGCGGAATGGCGGCTTGGCTGTCGTGCAGCGGGGCGGACGTCAGCAGGCAACTGATCGGAATCTGGCCGTCGGCCACGTCGATGTGCAGCTTGTAGCCGACCCAGGTGGACTTGTAGCCCTTGCTGTCCTTCTTCATGCCGACATCACAGGCGGTCGGCAGGTCGTCGAGCATCGCCGGCAGGCTCATGGTCGCCTGCCGGTCGAGGCGCTTGAGGACCTTCGGTCGTTCCTCACCCTTCTTCAGCCGTCCCCGTTTGCGCTTGGGCGGCGGAGGTGCCTTCTCCTTCGCGGCCGGCTTCTCGCGGGCCTCGATGGCCGTCGAGTCGCGGGAGAGGTGGCCCACCAGCCGGTCGCGGTGGGTGTTCCAGATCAGCGCTTCGTGCACGCGCTGGGGCAACTGCGTGTCCGAGAATTCGGCGAAGGCGCGCGAGAAGACCGACTCGCTCGGCACCTCACTCCTTCGCTCCCAGCCGCAGATCCGCCGCAGCACCACGTCGGTGTCCAATCGGTCCAGCAGCACGCGCGTCGTCGGCATGTCGTAGACCGCCTTGGCCACCAAGGCCCGCGCCATCGCCGCACGGTCCTTGGGCGGACGCCCCGGCACTCGGAAGCGCCGGGGAATCATCTGCTCGATACGGATGACCTCCAGTGGTCTGCACCAACTGCTGTTGTTTATCGGTCAGCGGACCCAACACGCGCTCCAACTGCGGAAACAGGGCATGCTGGATCGACTGCCAGTAGGGGGCGAAGGCGACGCGCAGGTGATTCATTTCTTGACCACTCCTGTTGCCTACTGTACACTTACGAGCAAAGAGGATGCCAAGCAGCCAATCGATGGCCCACGACGAAGCGATGCATCGGTACGAGGAACAGTACGATGCGCTCAAGGCGAAACTACAAAGCGGTCGGGTTCATCGGCCAGGGCAGCGTCCAGACCCGCCGTATAGCCTGTGGGTCGCCCACCTGCCGCTGCCATCACGACCCGGACGCCCGCCACGGCCCCTACCACTACTGGACGCGGAAGGCCCGCGGAAAAACCGTCGGCTTGAAGCTCACCGAAGACGAACTCGGCCTTTACCGGGAGTGGATCGAGAACAACCGTGAACTGGAACGGCTCGTGGAGGAAATGCGCCGCATCTCTTCGCGTGTGCTTGCCCTCATCACAGGCAGGCAGGCTCCATGAACCCCCGCGGCTCCGGCTCCCCGGCCACAGTGGCGGTCACTGTCATCCTGCGAACGCTGCGTCCCGTCCGCTGACCCTCGCTCGCCCCGCGGCCTCAGGCAAAAACTCGGCCGAACACGCTTTTCGCAAGAGGCTCTCATGTTAGGTGGTTTCACCGGTTGTCTGGTCTCTGGTGCGTGATGCCTATTCCCCTCTCGTGGGGCTCCTTGTTCGTGTATTCTGTTCCAGGCGCTCAGTCGCTTGTTTGATTAGGTCCGGGACTCGCGCTTTCGTGTGAGCTAGCAGGTCTTGGCCTGTCGTTTGGGTTTCGTTCCAGATCTCGACCGGATCCGTCTCCGGGGTCGGGCTTTCGTACTTCAGCTTTCCGCTGTACAGCGTTAGCGCTTTCAGCGCCTTGCGGTCCCGTGTTGCGGTGATTTGTTCGCCTCGCGCTTCGACGCCGTCCCAAAGCTCGTTCAGCGTGTGTTTGTGCTCCACCCGCTCGCCTTGAGCGATCGTCAAGGCCTTGAGTGCGTATTCCATCGACAGCTGAAGTTCTCTGCACTTGTGTCGCGGGATCGCGTCTGGGTCGTTCGCGAACTTCCACGTCTGTTCTGCGTCCTCGACCAGCCGCGTTGCTTCCTCTGGCTCGAACTTCGTCTTCTTGACCATTTCGCGCCCGTTCCACCAGTACGTTGGTCCAGTTGGTACTGGTTCCACCTCTGGTCGGGTGTAGACGGTTTGTCCCTCGTCAAGAGCGATGCCTTGGATGCGGGTGATGCTTGCGCGCCCGGCCTCGGCCGTCGCCCGGTCCATTAGGACTAGGTCGGCTTCATAGCCGGTACCGTCTTCTGAGTACCAGCGTTCCTGCTGTGTTTCGGGTTCGCCGTTCAGCCGTTCTCTGATGACCAGTAGGTCAACGTCGCTGTCGGGGGTCATCTCCTTCCTGGCGGCTGACCCGAACAGTATAATCTGTTCCGGCCCGAGCTTTCTGACCACCTGCGCGATGGTTCTTTCGAGGCGTTTGCTGTCGGCGGCCGTCGTCTTGGTCGGTGCTTGGTCCATTCGTCGGATCCGTCGAGACTAATCGTACCACTGTTCTGGGTTGTTTCGTTCCTGCGAATCGACCGTCTCCGGGCTGTTGTCTGCATTGGAATCTCCGGTATGCAGTCCGCCGCAGCGATCGGCCGCTGCTAGCGTCCACCTGGCGTGGAGTCGGTCACCCTATCGGTCGTCCTTGGACGTTGGTTCAGTTCATTCCGGGCGCCGCAAGCCGTTTACTGCCAGTAGTTTAGAGTGGTGGACGATTCGGTGAACGACACCGGCGAGACCGTGAAGGTCAAGATCAGCAATGCACGGCTGTGCGATGACGCATCGCAGACGGTCTCCATCACGAGGGCCGAGGCGACGGGAACGATCACGAACAGCGACCCGCTGCCGCAGGCTTTGATGGCGCGGTTTGGGCGGACGGCGGCCGTGCACGTGGTCGAGCACGTCGAGGAGCGGCTGGCGGCGCCGCGCGAGGTGGGTGTCGAGGCCCAGGTTGCCGGGCGGCAGCTGCGGCCGGGCATGGAGCGCGAAATGGCGCTCGACTTCCTGAGCCAGCTCGGATCGTCGGCTGGCATGCACGCCCCGGGCGCGGGCTCCCCCGGTGCACGGTCCGGCTCCCCGATGGGCGCGGCGGCCGGGTCGATCGGCCTGGCCGCAGGGATGGGCGGTCCCGCCGGTGGCGGGATGGGCTTGGCGGCGGATCCGATGAACGGGATGGCCGGGCCGGACGGCGGGCTGTTCGACCAAGGCCTGCGCTCGATGGGCCTGGGCGGCGAGAATCTGCTCACCAGCTCGTCCTTCGCGCTCACCCGCGAGACACGCCAGGGCGGCATCCTGTCGTTCTGGAGCCGGGGCGCCCGGTCGTCGTTCGCCGGCCGCGAGGAGGCACTGTCGCTGGGCGGTGACGTGCGCACGGCGATGTTCGGGGCCGACTACGCGAAGGGGCCGCTGGTGACGGGCCTGTCACTGTCGAACAGCCGGGGGCTGGGCGAGTACGCCGGCGTCACCGGCGGACAGGTGGCTTCGGCCGTGACCGGCCTCTACCCGTGGCTGGGGTACAAACTGTCGGACCGGGTGTAGGTGTGGGGCGTGACCGGCTACGGGGAAGGGTGCCCTGACGTTGACGCCGGGCGAGGGAGCGGCGCTCACGAGCGGGCTGTCGATGGCGATGGGGGCAGCCGGGACGCGGGGCGCGTTGGTGACCAACGGCACAAGCGGCTTCGAGCTGGCGTTCAAGGCCGATGCCCTGTGGGTCGGCACGTCGATCGACGGCGTCGAAGGACCCGGTGGGAATTTGACGGCGACCGCGGCGGCGGTGACCCGGTTCCGGACGGGGCTGGAGGGCGCGCGGGGCTACACGTTCGCCGGCCGGCTGTCGCTGCGGCCGAGCGTCGAGGTCGGGCTGCGGCACGACGGCGGGGACGCCGAGACCGGCGCCGGTATGGACGTCGGCGGCGGGCTCGTGATGTCGGACGCGTCGACTGGGCTGGCCGTCGACCTGCGGGTGCGGATGCTGGTGATGCACCAGGCCGAAGGGTTCAGGGAGCGCGGCATGGCGCTGTCTCTGAGCTACAACCCGTCGCCGGCGACGCCGCTGGGCTTTACGGCACGGGTGGCGCCGTCGTGGGGCGGTGAGGCGACGAGCGGGGCCGAGGCGATGTGGGGCCGGGAGACGATGGCGGGGATGGCCAACGGCGGCCTCGCGTCAGGCAACCGCCTCGATGGTGAGGTCGGCTACGGGCTGCCGGTCGGGAGCCACATGGTGGGGACGCCGCGGGCCGGCTTCAGCACCTCGGAGTACGGACGGGACTATCGGATCGGCTACGGCCTCGGGGTGCTCGACCGGGAGCGTCTGAACCTCGATCTTGGCGTCGACGCGCACCGCCGTGAGAGTCCGATGCTGGACGGCACGGACAACGGGGTCCTCGGCCGGGCCACGCTGGGCTGGTAGGCGGGGCCACGGCTTTCGCCGGTAGACATCGCCGGCTCGGCAACTCGACAGTCGACTGGTGGGAGGGGCGGCGAGTGAAACGGCGGACCGGCGAGCCGATGATGGACATCGAGGCGACCCTGGTCGACCGGGGGCGTTACCGGGCCGCGCTGGGCTGGTAAGACGAAGTGCCGACAGCGGGCGCGGTTGGCGCGGACCGTCTTGCCGCGCGACGCCTTGGCTCGGACGGCTGAAGCGCGGTCCGGAGTTTGCCTTGTAATTCCAGACCGCTCCCGGCGGCCTGCCCGACTCCGCGAGGCTATCCCGCGAAGTCACCGGGCAGGGTCTCGCCCCCGCGAAAGGTGGGAACTGTTGCGCCGGCCGGGGGCGGACGGCGCGTCTGCCCACGGCGCTCCAGCACCTCCGCACCTGTTGACCACGCTTCCCGTACCGGCTGCGGGCGGACGGTGCGGCCGACGGCGCGGAGCGGGCGCGGCACGAGGGCGAGCTGGCGGGCAGTCCGGGAGTCCGCCACCGCCTTCCCGCGAGGCGGGCGCCCACCAACAGACGGTCGCCGCGGCCGCGGCGACCGCGGCAGGGTCAGGCCGACCGAGCCAGGCGCCCCGCTTGGGCCACGCTGGCGGGCAGGGCTCGCTCTACCCAGCGCTCAAGCGACTCGAGCGCCAGAGGCTCATCAAGTCGAAATGGGGCGAGAGCGAAAGCGGCCGCCGTGCCAAGTACTACCGGTTGACCCTCACCGGACAGCAGCAGCTGAAGGAAGAGGCGGCACGCTGGGAACGGCTCGCCGCGGCCATGGCGGCCGCCCTCCGCGCCACCCCGAAACGCCAGCGACCTCGACCCTCGTCGACGAGCTGCAGCGCCGACCGCCGATGAAGCTGACCAAAGACCGCCGCGAGCCGCGAGACGAGCGCGGCCCGCGCGATGGGTGGTGGCGGAACTCACGGGCTGCCCCCAATCGTCCGCCTGCAGCAGGAACACACCTCCCGGATCCTCGTCGGCTTACCGCCGGGACCGCCGCCGCGAACCGCAGCGCGACGCCGGCCGCCGCGCCGGCCGCCCCCCGACAAAGTCGCCGCGACGCGGCCGACAGCGACCCCGGTTCGGCTCGCTTGCGCGCAGCATCCGTTCGTCCGGCGTCAACACCCGTGTCAAGCGGTTCGCGTGGTTGCATGTGGAACGAGATCCTCCGTGCCGGTCAAACGAATCTGCGGGTCTCATGAACGACGCGCAGACCATCTCGATCTGCGGGACGGTGGTCGCGCTGGAGGCCAACAGAACCCATCAGGACCAGAGGAGCAGAAACTCCAAGGAAAGACATCATGATCAAGAAGCAGACACACGCACTCACACTGGCGAGCATCACAGCCATGACAATCGGGTGCGGTTCCGGCCTAGCAGAAACCGACGAGCAGATCATCGCTGCGACCGAGGAAATGCTCGAGTGCGTCGACGGCGAACGAGAAAGAGTGACCGAGGCATTTATAGCGAGTTCAAGCCTCGAGGCCGGTACCGCGGTGGAAATGGGAACCACCAGATGCTTAGACGAATGGAAGGCTGCACTCTCGGTCGAAGCCCAAGAACGGCTTGCGCAATCACTGCCGCAATCGACAGTCGTCGCGGCGAACGCGCAACGGACGCTAGGGCAACTGACACAACCACCCGCTTTCGAAGACACAGAAGAGGTCCGCCGGGAAATGATCGATCAAGCGATCACAATCTATAGCCAGATTACACGCCACGCCGCGAGAAACCTTCCACCAAGAGCAGCAGACTAAACGTCTTCCGACGGGTGCCGATGTACTTCCGCTGGCGAAGATCTGGCCTCAGGGGATTTCCACCGCCGGCCGCGGCGAACCCCGCCACCGCGCCACCGGAAAATCGTCGGGCAGCGTTCGGGGGCGGACTCCAGGGCTGCCCCGCGGGGCGGCGTCCGCCGCCGACGCCGGGCGGCGCGGCCTGTCGTGCTCGAACGGCCCGCCGATTCGACGTCGCTGAAGGCCGCGGTGAGGCGGCGGTCGACAAGTCAGCTACCGTGGCGGCGGGGTGCTTCCGGGCCCCGCCTCGCCGGGAGCGGAGGCCGGCCGGGAACGGACGGCCCTGGGTGCTCGCGGGGTACCTGCGGACCGCTGGACATCGAGGCGTCGCCGGCGTCCGCCCGCGGTGTCCAGCTCGCCGATCGCGGTCGGCGCCGAGGTGGTCGCCGAACATCGCCGGGCGTTCGTCCGGGATGCGAAGGCCCTCGATGCGCCTTCACGTGCGGCCGTTTGCTGGAGCGGAAGCACCGAGCCGTGGCCGAGGCGACGGCTCTCCTCGACTGGCGGCTGGCGCCGGTGTGGCAGCGGGCGCGGGCCGAGCTGGGGTCCGGAATGCTGCGGCTCATGGAGACCCACCCCGGCCGCGGCCGTTGAGCACGCGGTGACGATCCTTCCGGCAGCAGCTGACCCCGTGCCCGTGTGCCCCGCCGGTCGCTGGCGTGCGTCCGGAGCTGGACGTCGTCCTCAGGACAAGAAGATGTCGTCCAGGTGGAGTTCGAGCCCACTGAGCAGCGGCGAGCGTAGGGTCTCCTCCCGGCCGAAGGTGCGGGTGGGAATCAGGGTTTGGCCTTGCAGGCGATGGATCTGGACGGTCTCGGCGGCTGGATCGACCAGCCAGTACTCCGTCACGCCGTGCTTGCCGTAGAGCGTGCGCTTCTTGCCGCGGTCTTTGTCCGCCGTTGATGGCGACAGAATCTCGATCACGAGGTCGGGGGCTCCCCGCATGTTCTCGGCGGTGATCATGTGCTCCCGTTCCCGTGACACGAACAGCAGGTCGGGCTGCACGATGTCGCTGTCCGACAGCACCACGTCGAAGGGAGCGTAGAACAGTTCGCCTGAGCCCCGGTCGCTGATGAACCGGTCAAGTCGCGTCGTTAGCTCGCGGTTCACCCTCTGGTGCTTGGTGTTGGGGGCAGGGACCATGATCAGTTCACCGTCCAGCAGCTCGTAGCGGTTGTCCGCTGGCGCGGCGCAGTAGTCGTCGTAGGTGAGCTTGACGGCGGGTTGGGCGGTGGCCACGTGGCTGCTCTCTTCCCTTTGCCCCGGATGGTCGCGGGGATCATGATAGCGCGTTTCAGGGCCGCGCCGTCCGCGCTGCTCGCGTCGCTCGATGGCCGGGCCGGGAGAACCACGGGTCCGCGCGGATGCTCTTGAGCTCGCCGCACATCGGCGCAACATGGCAGATCACGGTTCTCGCGCGGTCGGCTGATCGCCGTCGTGATCTCCACGAACAGCCGCGTATCACGCGGTCGAGCGCGAGCATGAGCGCGACCCCGACGGCACGTCGAAGCGTCCGGCTCGGGCCGTCGTCGATCAGGGCAAGGCCGCCGCCGCGAAGAAGGCCCGCGAGGTCGGTGCGGGGCTGCTCGATCCCGACGTCGGCGACGACGAGTTGCGGGCCCGGTTGCCAGTCCGACTTGGCGAACTGGACGCGGGGTGACCGGAAGGCCCGCTTCGAGCAGACCGCCGAGCGGCACGCCGACGCTGTCGGCGCTGCGAGTCTACCGCGAACACCGCGCGGCCGGGCGCCACGGTGTCCCGCGCGCTGCAGCCGCTCATCCGCCATGACGTCGTGACGGACCGCCGCCGCACGGACTTGGGGGCGGACGGCGCGGAAGCCCCGGTCGCGGCTTGCGGGGCGCGCGAGACCAGGGCGCGGGTGGACGCGCGACGCGGCGGTGGAAATCGATGGGGAGCGACGGGGTTCGAAGCCCCGAGCTCACGACCCACGGTCGGGCGCCGGGCTGCGCCTCGACAGCGGTGGCGGCGGTGTGCTTCGGGGCTGATATCTGGTCGCCGTCCTCGCCACCAAAAGGGGTCGAGCCCGACGAGGTCGCTTTCGAAGCGCGGCCGCCTCGGCCGCCGCGAGGGCGGGGCGGCTGAGCGCGAGGTGAGCGCGTTGAGTCGGCGGACGTCTACGACCGCGACCGACGGCGACGACCCCAGAACCGGAGGATCTCGCCTCGTGCCGCTCTCAGCGAAGATGGCCGGGGTTCAGCCGATGGGCCGCGTGCGGCCGCAGGCGTCGGCCTCGCCGTACCGCCAGCAGCCCCAGAAACGCTTCTCCGTGCGCTTCTGACGCCGTACAGCCATAGGTCTCGGGGGCCGGCAGTAGCAGCCTGGCTGCTTCGACCGGCAAGACGGGTCGGAGCACTCGAAGAGCCCGCCGGGGGCCTCCACCAGCATGCCGGTGCCGCAGGCGCTGCAGGAGGGCTGCGTGTAGTCGCAGCCCTCGCCGCCGTTCCAGTTCGTGCACCCCGCGAAATGCCGGCGCCGGCCAGTAATCCCCCGCAGGTGCCCTGTGCCGGCACCGCCGGGGCTGCAGCACGGGCACGGCACCGCTTCCCGCACCGGCTCGAGCCACGCCTCGAGCGGGTTCGCGGCGGCCGTGAGCCGCGGGTCCGCGCTTTCGATGATCGCCCGGGTCACCGGGGAGGCGCCGCCGTCGGGGTCGGACACCACGATCAGCGCCGCGTAGCGGGCGCGCGTCAGCGCCACGTACCAGAGCTGGTGCTCGTCGTCGCGGCGTCCGCCCGTTTCGGCCGCGATGGCGCGGTCGAGCGCGAGCTGGGCGGCCGCGGTCGCCGACCTCGGCACCCCGGAGTCGATCAGCACTGCGTAGTCCGCCTCACCGCCCTTGGCGGCGTGTATCGTCCGGTACTCGACCTCGAGGCTGTACTGACGCGCCGCCGCTTTCAGCCGGCGGCGGTCGAGCCCCGCCCCGCCGCGGGCATCGGGCGCCGGGTCCGACACGTCGATGTTCCGGCGGCCCATCACGAGCACGGTGACAGGCTCGGCCGCCTCCTCGCCGGTTTCTGCCTCGTGCACCGGTATCCAGTGCGTGAAGGCGGCCAGCACGGCCGCCGTCGTTGGCGTCGCCGTCGGCCCGAGTTCGGCCGTGAGGACCGGCGTGGGCCTCGCCCCGGTGACCGACACCGGCGGCACCCCGCCGACCGGCTCCGGCCGGAGGCCGCGGATCCGCCGGTCGCGGGCCTTCGGGTCCATCGTCACGACGGCCCTCGAGGCGTCGGCGAGCCCCTGCCCGAAGCGGTACCCGTTGACGAGCGTGATCTCGCAGAGCGTCTGCACGTGTTCAGCGTCAACTACTTTTGCCGCTTGGCGTCGACTATTTTTGCCGGTTCCGGTCGTCGTGAATCGAGATCAACAACGATGACGCCTGTGGGCCGTGTGGGCGTCGCTTGCGACGTCCAAAGCGGGGTGGAAAACGCGCTGCCTCGACGCTGTACGGTTGCACCCCTGCTCGCGCGCGTTTTCCATGCCGCTGGCGCGGTCCATAGGCTGCTCGGCTTCCGGTCCATCCCGGCGTTCAGGAGGTCGACCGTCGGCGGGCGCGGGGCAGCAGCGGACCCGGAGCACGTCCCCGGGGAGCAGGTGCCGCGGGGGATTTCCGGCGGGACCGGTCCGTGTGGTAGCTCGGGACGTCGAACTCAAGCATGTTCGGCGTGAACTACTTTTGCCGTTGGACGATCATTGTTTTTGCCGGTTCCGCTCGTCGTGGATCGAGAATCAACAACCGCGATCGCGAGCGATCACGGCGGAACGGCGGGACGACCTCCGCCGAGAGTCGTGTCGGTCATGCGGCCACGTGTTCAGTAGCCGGACGAGTCCGCCCGGCGGTTCATCCCGGACCGGAGCACGCCGCGGCACGCGGCGTGCTCCGGCCCCGAAGGTCGGCGTCGCTGTTGGTCTGCCTTGAGCAGCACGGTCACCCCCCCGCCCCTGGTGGGCCGCCAGCGCCTTCACCAAGTTCCCGCGCACGCGTAGTGCTTCCGACACGATGTGCTCCGCGAGGAGCCAAGCCCGCCGGCCGCCGGTGACGCCGACCCCAACCGGTTCCGGTCCGGCGTGCCATCCCCGAATCCGGCGGTCCGCCGCGTCCTGTGAGCGTCGTGGACGGCCGGGACACCCCGTCCAGGCCGGGCCGCAAGGCCCATAACTGCCATCCGAGCCGCCCGTCCCGCAGCTACGCGGCGCCGACCTCACGACAAGCTTCCGGGCGTCCCGGGGGCGGGTCCGAACCGAGGAGCACGACCCCACAGGCATCAACGGCCTCCGGATGCCGGCGCCCGGCTCCCCTTCGTGGCCGCCAACCGGAAGCTGTCGCCGGCGGTCTAGCCGTCACGCCCGAAGCCCCTGGGCAGCTCGACAGCCTCCAGCACCGACAGATCCAGATCGCAGACCTGCTCGAGCAACTCCGCGGTCGCGGACCCGGCGAGGGATTCCGGCAACGCGTCCCGCCAATCCCGGTACTGGTCCTGCAGCGCCAGGAGCGTGTGCACCGCGTCGTTCCACTGCTGTGGCCGCGTTCTCCGGTCCGCCGGCCGGCGGTACCGGGTCCGGGACTCGCCGGCCTTCCGCCGCTCCCGGTAACGCGCCTGCCGCTCCGCGTTCGTCAACGCCACGATTTACTCCACACTGTTACGTAACGGACCGGTGACAGGGGGCTCGGCGCCCGGACGTTCACGACGTCGAGCGTCGGCGGGCTCGGGGCAACAGTGGACCGGGAGCACGGCCGCGGGGGGCAGGCGCCAGTGGCGATTTCCGGCGGGACCGGTCCGTTCGGTAGCTCGGCACGTCGAACTCAAGCACGACGGCGTGGTGTACGAGGCGGTCGATCGCCGCGGCCGTGGCCATCTGGTCGCGGAAGATCCGGTCCCACTGGCTGAAGACCAGGTTGCTTGTCACCATCACCGAGCGGCGCTCGTAGCGCTCGGCGAGCAGCGTGAAAAGCACCTCCGCCTCGTCCGGGCTCTGCTGTACGTAGCCCAGGTCGTCGAGCAAAATCGCCTCAAAGAGGTCGAGCTTGCGGAGGGCGCGGGGCAGGTCGAGGTCGCGTTTCGCGCCGAGCAGTTCCTGGACCAGGGCGTAGGCCGGGGCGCACAGCACGCTGTGGCCGGCCTCGACCAGCGCGTGCCCGACCGCACTCAGCGCGTGGCTCTTGCCCACGCCCGGCAGGCCGAACGCCAGTACGTTTGTCGCCGTCTCGAGGAACGCCCCGGTGGCCAGCGTCTCCAGCTGCTGCACCACCGGCCCCGGCAACCTGCCGGTGTCGAGCGTCGCGAACGTCTTGCCCGGCGGCAACCGCGAGGCACGGCGCAACCGCGTGATCCGGCGCTGGCGTCGTGCCTCGGCTTCCGCCTCGAACACCTCGAGCAGCACCGGCATCGCCTCGGGGTGCCCGGCCTGCGTCAGCCGCGGCACGAGCTCCTCGGCCGCTGTCGACCAGCGGCTGCTGGCCCTCGGAGCGTTCCCCCGCGAGGCGACGGCGGACGGGACGCACGTCAGCGTTGCTGCGACGAACAGGGTTGACTACCTGCTGACGTGGAATCTGCGCCACATCGCAGGTGCCGCCGCGCGGTCACGGATCGAGCGAGCGTGCCGCAAGGCTGGGTACGAGCCGCCGGTCATTTGTACGCCTAATCCTAATGAACTCATGGAGGAGCACGACCATGGCAACCAGTCAGACGGACCCGATCATCGCTGAACTCCGGGCTATTCGGGAGGCGTACGCCGCCCGATTCGACTATGACGTTGAAGCGATGTTCAGGGACATTCGAGCCAGGCAGGCGGTGCGCCGTACGACTGGCGACAGAGGCCCCGAGACATCGACACGGATGGAAGCGAATCGATGAGCGACGATTCGGGTGGCGGACGGCGCTCTGCCACCGCGCTCCAGCCACCTCCGCACCTGGTTTGACCACGCTGGGCAGGCTGGCGGCGGGTCCCGGGGCCTTGGCCGACATAGTCCGCCCGTGCTACGCTGACCGGAGCGCGAAGGCCGATGGCACTTTACGGAGCTCACCAGGGCGCTCGGTCGCCAGCGTGGTCGACGCGGCGGACGCGAATCCGATCGATACTTCTTCGCCTGCGCGGCTCGGGGGAGTCCGCATCGTGACCTGGGCATATCCCGTAAGCCGCTACGGCCGGGCGCGCTCGTGACGGCTGGCGACGTGTGCCACCTGCACCCGGACCGCGCCGCGGCCGAACGGTGCGGCGCGTTGATGGGCGGCGACCCGGATCTGTTGAAGCTCGAGAAGCACACGGCGCGGGTTTACCGGGTGCTGTGGTCGCTTTCGGACGTGGCCGGGGGCGAGCTACGGAAACCGGCGCGCCCGCCGGCACCTCCACCAGCGAAGCGCCCCGGCGTCCGGAGCTGGCCGGGGAACGTCCGCATACGGGTTGTTTGCGGGAGGGGGCGAAATCCTACGTTTAGCGGCTCGCGTTGCCTCGTGGGAGGTTCACGGTCCTCGTCCCGGGCGAGCCCGAGCCCTTTGCCGGGAGAACGGGGTGGGCTTCGCGTCGGGTTCGATGGGCCTCACGAACGCCGAGCGCCAGCGCCGCTGGCGCGAGCGCCGCAACGCCGGCGTCCCACCGCCCCGGACGCCGCCGCGGCCGAGGCGGTGGGCTGCGGCCCTGGCCGAGCTCCGGACCCTGCAGGCCGAGTACGAGGCCTGGCGCGACCAGCTGCCCGAGTCCCTGGCCGACTCCCGGACCGCCGAGCTCCTCGAGGGCGTCTACGACGTCGACCTCGACGCCCTCCGACGTCGAGCTCCCGCGGGGGTTCGGGACGCGACTGAACGGCGGTCAGGATAGAGTGGCTGTGATGCGAGTGTGGAACGAGGCGGAGCGGCGTCGCCGGCACGCGGCGTCGCGGCGGCGGCACGAGCGCTACCTGGACCCGCCTGCGGCGCGAGGCCGACGAGGAGGAGCGCCCCGGCTCGCGGAGTGGGGCCGGCGCATTGATGCGGGGAAGCGGGTGATGGGCTGGCCCGAGCGAGCGGGAGCTGATCCGCGAACGCAACCGTGGCCGGGCTCAAAGCCGCACGGGCACGCGGGCGCAGGGGTGGGAGGCAGTTCGCGCTGACGAAAGCTCAGGTGCGGCTCGCCCAGGCCGCGATGGCGCACCGCGACACGTCGGTGTCCGCGCTGTGCCGGGAGTTCGGCATCAGGCCGGTGACGCTCTACCGGTACGTCGGCCCGCAGGGCGAGCTACGCGAGCAGGGCCAGAAGGTCCTTGCGTCCTGAAGCCGGAGGACCGTGACGCGCGAGCTAAACGTAGGATTTCGCCCCCTCCCGCAAACAACCCGTAGTGGTCAACGCGGTGGCGCCTGCGATCGCTGACCTCGATGTTGCCGATCTCGATGTCGCGCGGCTCCGCGAGCTCGCCGACCAGGGAGCCGCTAGGGCGCAGACGGAGAGCATGACATCGTTATAACGGAAGCACCCAATGACGACACGAATACAACACTACGTATGGAGAAAATATCTCGAAGCCTGGCAACAGAGTTCTGGACAACTATATTGCTCATGGAACGGCGGCAAAGCGTTCAAGAGTAATCCGACTAAGGTTATGAGGAAGCGTGATTACTATAGTTTGTCGCGAATCACGAAGACGGACGTCGCGTTCCTGAATGTTATGTTCAGAAAGACCCATCCAGAGCTGCGACAAGCACACCGGCGCCTCATCGGGTTATTGGGATACATTGCAAACGCTAATTATGCTATTCAAGTATCAGAGAAAGCAACTGAGGAAGAAAGGAAATACGCGAACGACTTGGTGATAGAAACGGAAGAGAAACTCCAGACAGGAATCGAGCAGCGAGCGTTACCGATTTTGGAGCAACTGCGTCACGAACAAACGGATTTTCTTTCGGATTATAATTTAACGATGAATTTCTTTCAGTTTGTTTCTCATCAGTACATGAGAACGAGGGCATCCCGTGAACGAGTTGGAGGGGAATTGAGACATAGCTTTCCTGGATGGGATTTTGGACATTTGAAGCATTTGGTGTGTCATTGTGCTGCCGAAAATATCGGGGCCAGTCTATTCGTGGATCGGAATAAGTTCCAAATTGTCTTTCTGCGGAACGGATCAAAGGATCAATTCATAACGGGCGACCAGCCAATAGTAAACTTGTTTCGCTCCCATGGTGAAGACAGTTCACCCACTGAATTGGCATTGTACTATCCCTTAAATCCACATCTCTCCATGATACTATTGCCAGGGCTGTACGGACTGAGTTCCATGAAGGTTCCTCCTCCCATTGTCGACGATTTAAATAATATCATCGCACAAAAGGCGAGAGAATTCATAGTAGCAAAAAGAATAGAAGCGATCCAGCGAACGACAGACGGTTTACATGAAGGGCAAGAGCAAGACGGGCATGTGTTGCTTGAGTGCATAAAGAGAATGGCTACGCGTGCAGACGAGTGTGAAAGATGAGACTGACGGGCTCTCCGCCGGCCCGGGGAGCCGCGCCGTTCCATCGATGCTCGCGCGACTGGAGCGCGTCGGCCGCTTCTCAGTTACGCCGAGCGGTGTTAACGCCTCACTGCCGACCACGTAACTCTGACAACTAACTCAACTCAGGGACCCGACAACTCATGACCCACAGAGATGACGACCAGCAGCTCCGATTGCGCGAGCGACTCACCATACTCCAGGAAGAGCTCCAAGCCGGCCGTGTGAAGTTCGTGGCGCACTTGGCAGATGACATACAGAAGAGCCTTCTCGCTGTACGTTATGGACCCACCGGGGAGGTCGATCTCGACACCGTTGATGGCCGTGTGCGCGCCCTGGCATTGGCCGTTTCCGCTATGAAAGCACGATCCACCATAAAGCAACAGGTATCGCTAGTCGAAATACAACATCAATATTTCGAGTGGCTACACGAGAACTTTGGTCACCTTTTTGAACAGATGTCAAATGACGGCCTCAGCAGCCTGTGGCAAAAGTCGATAGATCGGAGTCGACCTGAGTCGACGGAGTGGCGTAGACTTGGCGGCATGGCAATGGGCAAGAAGCCGGCGGCGCGACAGCCGTCGCCGATGTGGGTGACCACAGCGGACCTTCCGACGAGCGCGGGACATCCCTTTTTCGAACGGCTGAACCGGGTCCTGGAGGAGGCCGGATTCGATGCCTTTGTGGAGGGGTTGTGCGCGGTGTTCTACGCGTCGCGGCTGGGCCGCCCGAGTCTGCGTCCTGGGCGGTATTTCCGGCTGCTGTTCATCGGCTACTTCGAGGGTCTGTCGTCGGAGCGGGGGATTGCGTGGCGGGTCGCGGATTCTCTGAGCCTGCGGGCTTTCCTGGACCTGGACGTGACCGAGGCGCCGCCGAACCACTCGACGCTGTCGCGCACGCGGCGTCTGATCGACGTGGAAACGCACGTGGCGGTTTTCACGTGGGTGCTGGAACGGTTGGCGGGAGCGGGTCTGGTGCAGGGGAAGACGGTCGGCGTCGATGCGACGACGCTGGAAGCGAACGCGGCGATGCGGAGCATCGAGCGGCGGGATACCGGGGAATCGTACGAGGCGTTCGTGCGTCAGCTGGCGAAGGCATCGGGGATTGAGACGCCGACGCGAGCGGAGTTGGCGCGGTTTGACCGGTCCCGGAAGGACAGGAAGACGTCGAACAAGGAGTGGCAGTCTCCGCAGGACACGGACGCGAAGATCGCAAAGATGAAGGACGGTCGGACGCACTTGGCCCACAAGGCGGAGCACGGGATCGACCTGGAGACGGGCGCCATCCTCTCGGTGACGGTGCAGGAGGCGTCGGAGGGCGATTCGGCGACGCTGCCGGCGACGCTGACGATGGCGGCTGAGCAGGTCGAGGCGGTGCAGCCGGCCGGTGCGGAGGTCGAAGAGGTGGTCGCCGACAAGGGGTACCACAGCGACGCGACGCTGGTGGCTCTCGACGAGATTGGGGTTCGCAGTTACGTCTCGGAGCCGGAGCGGGGTCGGCGCTGTTGGCAGGACAAGAAGACGGGAGAGACGCCGGCGGAGAAGCGTGCTGCGCAGAAGGCATTATATGGGAACCGTCGGCGTATTCGCGGCGACCGAGGTCGTCGTCTTCAACGCCGCCGCGGGGAGCTCGTGGAGCGGCCTTTCGCGCACCAGTACGAGACCGGGGGCCTGCGGCGGGTGTGGGTGCGCGGCCACGAGAATGTGCGCAAGCGGGTGCTCATCCAGGCGGCCGGTTGCAACCTCGGACAGCTGCTGCGCCGGCTGACCGGCGTCGGCACGCCCCGGAGCCTGCAGGGGCGGGCTCTTTCGGCCATTTGCGGACTGATCGGGCGTCTGACCGCGCTCTGGGGGCGTCTGACGGCCTCTTGGGACTTTCAATGGACGCCGGCGGGGCTGGTCGGCTCAATCGCTCATCGCCAAGCTGCCTGAACAGGCCGGCTCAGCGAACAGCCTTCTTCCACGGGCTGTCAACCCCGACCAAGCTGGCAGAGCCGCCGCAGCTACTCCAACCTTCGTCGCCAACATGGTCAGTGTGATCCCTCAGTTTATGGAGGTGCTGTCCGAGTTTTGGGCACACCTCGCCGAGCCTACCCATCTCCACCTAGAGGATGCGCCGCAACTCAAGGCCGTATTCGGAGGCGACCTTTTCCCGTCGGCGTACCAAAACATCGCTTCTACGTGCGGGCTGTACGTGGACACGATCGTGTTGCCGGACCCGTTTTTGCGATCCGCACAACTCTTTGAGAACTGGTCGCCAGAAACACGTACACGCTACTTTGTCAAGCATGCGCTCAACATTCTTAGTTATCGAGAGCTCGCAGTCGCCGACGTGGATCCCCCAATCGTTGTGGTCGCTCCTGACCGAAGCACCATGGACGATGATGAGCAAGACCTTCTCGTCACGATCAGTCGCGCAGATGCCGTCACGCACACCGGAGTTCTCTTCGGCAGATCATTCGAGAGTTTTCGGGCGGCGACCGACTTCGCGGACGGACTCGACGATATGGATGCCGTCGCGCGTGCGCTAGCGAGGCCGGAGCGCCTTCTCTTCAACGTCGAGTGGCAGGGTACCGTCCAAGACCAGATCACACGGGTCCTAGCCGAGCAACCCGAACTCAGGGGGCTAGTCGGGGGCCGACCTGGCCGAATCGCCCTCACGCAAGCCGTCGGCCGCATGATGCAGGTCAACGACCTGCTACTGAGAACCCAGCGACTGCGTGGCGTGCCGCTCATTGATGCCCCCACTTCCTGGCGCTATTTCCAGTGGAAGTTGGAGTACGACGCCACCCGCTTCTCTGAGGGCGCCTCTCGTGTCTCGGATCTTCACGTAGTGCGCGCCTTGCAGGCGGCCACGAGCAGCGGTCGCGTATCCTGGCTCGGGCGAGTTCCCTCCCCTGCACTGATCGAACTGCGGAGACAACAGACTATTGGGGAGATCCGCCAGATCGTTGGCGACGGCGTGGCTCGGCTGTCCGCCGCTAAGCCTGAGGACTTCGGCCAGACCGCAGAGTTGGTTGTCGCGAATCTCGACAAGATGCTGGCCGACCATGAGCGACAGATGCGGCGCGCCACTGACGCTCTAGTGCGGTTTGGCTTCGCCGACGTCGCTTCTTGGTTAGTAGTCGGCGGCGTTGAAGTCGCGGCTGCCGCCACCGGCATGCCTCTTTACGGACTGGCGGCGTTGGCCGGACAACAGTTTTTTGATGTCCCCAAGCTCAAAGACCTACCCATGAAGATTCGGTCACTGCTCAAACAACGCCGAGATGTTCAGCGCTCTCCGGTTGGCTTGCTTTTTCGGCCGGGCGACTAGTGTCCCGTGGCGAAGTTCCTTGGGCAGGGTTTCACGAACGCAACTGACGAAGTCGAGGATTGCCGGGGAGGACGTTGGTCCATTGGAAGGTAGGTCGTCCCGAGTGTTTGCGCACGCGTGCCTGCGTCTCGCGGTCGCGGTGGCGCCGCTGGAGGTGCCGCGCCTCGTCGAGGTGGGCATCGACGGGCTCGCGCTGGCCGTGGCCGCGGGAGCGGCCGCGGTCAGTGCGATCGGCTGCGGCCTCCCGCCGGCGTGGCGCGCCAGCCGCACGGCTCTCGCGGCGGTCCTCAAGGACCGCATCCGCCGGTCGCCGTCGTCACCGCGCAGACAGCGTCGCGGCTCTGGCCCGACCTGAATCCCGTCGGCCAGCGCTTTCTCGGCGGCAACAGCCGGGAACCGCACGAAGTGGTCGGGGTGGTCGGTGACGCGAGGATCCTCCGCAGTCACCGTCACCGCCGCCGACCCGTACACCACCGGCGTCAGCGTCAGGACCGCCCCCGACACCGTCACCGCTGCCACCTGCGGGTTCGACGACGACGCCCGGAACGTCAGCGCGTCTTCTTCGATGTCCTCGAAGAAAGGCCCGAGCTCCACCGTCGCCTCGCCGTCGCCCTCGCCCAGCATCTGGTCCGGGATCACCCCGACCGGCTCCGGAGCGTCGTTCACCGGCGCCACCGTCACCTCGACCGTCGCCTCGGCCGTCCCCCCGTTCCCGTCCGAGACGGCGTAGGTGAACCGGTCCATGCCGTGGTAGTTCGGCTCGGGCGTGTACAGCACGCCGCCGCCCGTCACCGTGGCGGTCCCGTGCGCCGCGGCCGACACCGACTCGACCCACAGGCGGTCCCCGTCCGGGGCGGTGTCGTTCGCCAGCACGTCGACCGTGACCGCCTGGTCCTCGTCGGTGGCCGCCTCATCGTCTTCCAACGCCCGCGGCTCGTTCACGTTGACGACGGTCAACCACGACGAGCGCCTCCGCCGACCCCCCGTGCGGGTCTTGGGCGAACAACGTCAGCTCGTACCGGTTCGGCTCCAGCTCGAAGTCTTCACCGGGACCGACATACCGCACCGTGCCGTCACCCGACCCGCTCGCGAACCGCTCGAGGTCGCCGGACGCCAGCTCGTAGGTCAGCTCGTCGCCGTCGGGGTCCGACGCCGCCACCGTGGCGAGGCCGACGGGCTGCCGGCTGCCATCCATGTTGTAGTGTACTGTCTGTAAAGTGTTGAAATCAAGCCACTTAAAGTTCACGGGTCCGCAATTACCACATATGACCCCACATTTGGTCCGGTCTCGATTGGCTTTCGATCTGTCTTGACGCGCGGCGCGCTCCGCTGAAGTCCGTTGTCAGCGCATCCGATCCAATCGGTTAGCTGTGGTGTCGCCCTGCACGGCGTGGGATTCTAGGAGGTGCTGGGCGAGTGCGCGTAGCGCGGTGAGGGCTTCCGGCTGGTACTACAGTTGTTCCACGGAGACGTTGATGTGCCTCGTGCTCCCCGGCACGCGCTTCTGATGCAGATGGCCGTGAATGTTCACGCAACCGTCGGGCACGACTCGAAGTGGCACGTGCGTGAGTAGTAGGGGCGGGTTGCCCTCCACGTACAAGGTGCTGTGGACTTCATCAAAGCCCTCACAGTCTAAGAAGTCGTTCCCGGTGACCTCGTGGTTCCCGTACACGAGGATCTTCCGTCCCGGAGCCTGACGCACGCGTTTGAGCCGTCGGCCCCACAGACCGTGAACGGTCACGTCCCCGAGGATGAGGATGGTGTCCTCGGGAGCGACCACCTGCTGCCAGTTCGAGAAGATCTGGTCGGTCATCTCGTCAGCCGTCCGGAAGGGTCGGCCAAAGGTCTGAATGGTCTTGGTGTGACCCAGGTGGAGGTCCGACCAGACCCAGACCCCAGCATGGTCATCTTCGCACAGCGTTCCGGGAGCCATCCCACGGGAGACACGCAACATGTAGCGCGTCTCGCGCCGGTCGACGTCTGGTGCGACCGGAGGCTGGAGGTCTTCCTGGAGCTGCGACTCATAGAGCTTCTTGAGGGTCAGTGCATCCATCGGCAAACACCGTTTTGCCCGGTGGCCGGAGGGCCCGCGGGCGGTGCGGTTGTTGAACGCAAATGCCTCTGGGCGCTGTCTGGGTGAGAATCGTGACTGCCGGCACGGGATATCATGTGGTCTTTCGCCGCTGGCCAGCTCGCCGGTCACGTTCACTATACTCCTCCAGTTCGCGCAGGGCGTTGGTGACTGGGCTCTTGAGTCTCCGTGTTGGTGTCCACCGGTCGGGCACGTCGGCGACTTCGTGTTGATCTGTCCGGCAGACCGTTTCGGCCGGGCTGCTCAGTCCCCGCGGTCGCGGGGTGCCGTTACGGTTGAGACGGGGTTGATCCCCGCCCTTTGGGGTGTGCGTCTCGCGCTTGCGGCGTGCCCGCGATCTGTTCGACAACGGGCGTTCATGTGGTGCCGGTTCATTGTCTTGACGATTTCCCGAACAGCGTGTGAAGCTCGTTTGGGTGCGGCTCTTCTTCGTCGACGGCCCAAGGGGCTTCTGCCAGCGGCACGGCAAGAGCTACTTGACCCGTCGAAGGCGTGGTGGGGAGGGCGGCGGGGGCGGCTTGCTGACTGGCCGCCCTATTCCATCAGCGTATCGCTGGGCGTGGTGCCCCGCTGGTACTCCCGTGTCGTGGAAGTCCCAGTACGCATCGAGGTCGCGGCTGGCTTCGTAGCACCCGGAGCTTCAGAACCGCCTCGGCTCCAACCCAGTTGGCCACCCGGCGGATCCAGACCCGCGCATGGATGAAACAGCGGTACTGGGTAGCACCAGCGTGCACCAGTGAACTCCATCACGGTCGCGGACCAGGTACCGCACGCCCCTTCGATGACGCCGGTGGCGATGGAACACAGGCACCGCCTGCAGACGTACTCGGCCACGTGGATGAGGTCGATTACCACACCGTAAGGTCGACGGCGGCGCTCGCGCGGTTGAGCTGCGTCTCGGCGCCATCGACGAGCGCGACCCGCCCGGGCGCGCAACCTGCACCGTCCCGAAGGTCGTCTCCGGGTGGCGTTCCTGCAGACGCCGCTGCGAGCGCTCGACATCGTCGACCCCCTCGACCGGACCGGCGGCCTCCCCCGGGGTGCGTTGATCGAGGTGTCCTTGCAGGAGCCTGCGCATCAACTCCTGGCCCCGTCGGTCCAGCTCCCGTTCGAGCTCGCTCTCACTCATCTGCTGGGCTTCGCGCGATGAGAGGTAGGCTTTGGCATCAGCGAAGACGGCCTCGGCTACCGCATACGGCGCCTGGTCGGGGGGAGCGGCGCTGTGAGCCACGTCTCGCATCGCTCAACTCTCCCGCCACCGCCGGACCGTGTTGGGCGCCTCACCGGCACGGCGGCAGTGTCGGTCCATGCGACCTCGATCGCTGGTGGCACCCAACGCGACCCAGAAGGCACGTCCCGAGAACCTCGTCGTCGCTGCTACGGCCATCGCAGAGGCATCTCCCTTCCCAAGGCACTGTACCAAAACGCCGCGCGAATGTCCAGGGGGGCGGAGGGGACGACCGAAGCGTCCGGGCGCCGTGATCAGGCCGGGCTGGCCGCCCGAAAGAGGCGGGTGGGCGCTGTCGGGGCGCTGTCCCCGCGCAAAACGAACCAAAAAGTGAGCGTCGGCGAGCAAAAACACCTATGAATAGGCGAAAAAGCCGTCTACGAAGAAGAGCCGCACCCAGCTCGTTTGGGCGCATCTCGATCCGTGCGCGCCGCGGAGGGCGTCACGACGATCGGCTTTGCGTGTTTCGACGCTTGTGTTGCGTTCTCGGTTCGCCGCCGACCTTTCGGCCGGCTCCTCTGACGACTGTTCTGGTGTTGTCGGGTTCGCTTTGCGTAGCTGTGTTGGTGTCTTCGTGGACGGGTTCCGGCGCGGGTGATCCCAATCCGGGTTTTTCTTGGCTCGGTCGTTGTGGCCCGCCTATGCGCGGCGGCTCCGGGCCTGTTTCGCCGGTGAAGACCGATGCTCTGGGAGTCTTGTTGGTCGAGGGTCCGGGTTCAGTGTGAACGATCGTCTCAAGACGGTCTATGCTTCCGGCGATTCGTCGGACTATGTCGGCGAGGTTGCAATTCTGGCCTGCGTACTGGTTTTGTAGATGTGAAAATGATTCCGGCGGTTTCCAGGTGCTCCACCGCCTCCGGGATTGGGGTGCCATTCTCGCCCAGCCAGTTCAGGGTCTCGCCGGCCGTGTTGGTGGTTTCGGCGAAGATCCGTCCTTCTTGAGCCCGAATTACGAGTCTAGTCCATCTTGAATCGTGGATGGCGTGGGATGCCCGCATCCCGCAACCTGTTTGATCATCAGCGGTTTTTCCGCTCCAACCCAGAATCTGTCCTGGCTCGAGTTCCATCAGCTTTGAGCGTGTTCCGTACGCCATCTCGGCACGCTGCTGGTGGTTTGGATCTCACTAGTGTCCCACATTTTCAGGACCACGCCAGCGACAATTGGGAGCCAGAGGGGGCCGGTAGCGACGGCGTCGTGAACAGGTCCTGGAGTGGCCGACGTTCAAACATGTTGAGCTGGAGCACCTGCAGCATCTGGTGAAGGCTCCAGCGCAACCGCATGACGAACTTCAGGTACGCCAACAGCAGGTACATGCACATCGCCACCCACAGCTGCGTCATGACGGCGTTCTTCGACCGGCCCACGAAGCAGCTTCACTTTCAGATGCTGCTTGATCCACTTGAAAAACAGCTCGATCTGCCACCGCGATTTGTATATATCCGCAATCGTCTGGGCCACCCACGTTGTGTTGTTGGTCACGAACACATAACGGTTCTTCGTCACCGGATCCTGGTAGGCCACTCGCCGCAGCGGCGCGGCATACGCCTTCCGGCTGCGAGCGCTGGTCAGCTCGATCGTCTGATCGCTGAGGACGCCGGTTCCGGGTCGGATGTCATGCTCGCGCGTGACCCGATATCGCACGCCCCGCTTCAGGCGCGTCACGAAGGTCACGCCCCGCGCCTGCAACTGATGGAACCACTTGAAGTCGAGATACGCGCGGTCCGCCACGACCACGCTGCCGGCTGGAAACGTCCAGGTGCGGGCGGCCTTGACGTCGCCGGTCTTGCCCTCGGTCACACTGACGAAGCTCGGCAGATGGCCCGCCTGATCCAGCCCGATGTGCAGCTTGATCGCGGCCTTCGTGCGTCGAAAAGACGCCCACGGGAAGACCGCCAAACACAAATCGATGGTCGTCGCATCGACCGCGTACAACTTGTTCTTGAACCGAAAGCCGTGCCTCGGCGCGCACTGCTGACAGCGGCTCAGCAGGCGTCCGAACAGCGTCTCGTAGAGAGTGTACGGCTGCTCGGCATTGACGCGCGCCAGCAGGAGCGACTGACCGTCGTCCCTACGCCCAAGTGATAGAGCTTGCGCCCTTGGGTGCTCAGGTTGCTCACGATGTCACGCAAGCTCTGTCGGCCCGTCAGTTGCGCCAAGCCAAGGGCCACGAACTGCGCCCAGCGGCTCATGACGCGCAACCCCTGACCTCGCTGGTGCTGGCGGGCCTCGGCTTCGAATTCATGTCTCGGAAGGAACCTGAGAAGCTGCACGAAGACTGTGTTATGATGAGCCACGGCTTGGATCTCCTGTCTTTTGAATGATTTGCGTCACAGATCATTCTACCAGACATGGAAGGTTCAAGCCGCCTTCATTTGAAAGTCTGTGGGACAGCAGTGTTTGGATCTAGGCTGTTGACAGCGGTTTCGAGGGCCCTGCGGTCTTTGACGCGGGCGTGCGCGATGTCGTAGGCGTCTCTGATCAGGCCTTCGTTGCTGCGCTGCAGCTTTCCGTAGATGATCTGCGGTTTTGACAGAACCGCGACCTGGAGGCCTCCGATCTGCTCTATCCGGGCTTGTCCGGGAATTCCGGGGTCATGGACCCAGAGATCCAGTCCGCTCTCGTTTCCGTGGTCGTCCGTCAGACCTGTCTTTACTCGGAGCAGCCGGTTTGCGACGTCGTCGTCGACTTCAAGGTCGCGCCTCGTGCACTCGTCGCGGATGGCGACCATGGCCGTTCTCGTTTTGCGCGAGTCGACCGTCGTTGCTATCGTGATGTCGAGGTCGAAGCTTCGCCGGTGATGCCAGTCTTTGGCGAGTACGGTGCCGCCTCCGAGTTGCCAGTTCGCTGCGCCTAACGGGCCGAGCTCGTGCCTTAGCCCGGATTATGCACGAGGAGCCGATTTTGGGGGAGACACAGGAGCCACCGTGTGGTACAAACGTAGTGTTCATAACGTTTTAGCCACAACGGAGACCCCTGCGTGACGCCTCACACGATACCACAGACTGTTCTGTTCCCGGATCTGTTCGACAAGCCCCTCGTCGCCACGTTCAACCAGGAACACGCGAGTTCCGACGGCGGCGCCGTCCTGCTCAAGGCGGCCGAGCGCGTGTATGGCTTGGTCAAGGCGTTCGCCCGGTGTCTGGCCGACAAACGCGCACCGGGGAAGATTCGGCACACGCTCGCGGACCTGATCGGCCAGCGGGTCTTCGGCATCGCGTGCGGTCATCCCGATGGCAACGATGCCGACCACTTGGCCGACGACCCCATCCACAAGCTGCTGCTCGGGCGGGACCCGGTGTCCGGCGCGCCCTTGGCGTCGCAACCCACGATCTCGCGATTCGAGAACGGCGCGCGCCGCAGCGTGCTCTACCGGATGGGGCGCGAGTTGGCGGCGTGCGTCATCGAACGTCATCGGCGTCGCCTGCAGGGGCGGGCGCGGCGCATCACCATCGATCTGGACCCGACCGACGACCTGACGCACGGGGCCCAGCAGCTCACGCTCTTCAACGGGCACTATGGCGGCTGGTGTTATCTGCCGATGCTGGGGTTTCTGAGCTTCGACCGCGAGGCGGAGCAGTATCTGTGCGCGGCGGTGCTGCGGCCTGGGAAGGCAGTGGCCGCCGACGGGACCCTCGGCCTGCTGTGTCGGTTGCTCCCGCTGTTGCGGGCGGCGTTTCCGCGGGCGCGGTTTCTCGTCCGGCTCGACGGGGGCTTTGCGACCCCGGAGATCTTCGATTTCCTGGATGCGGAGCCCCGGCTCGACTACGTCGTGGCAATGGCGAAGAACGCGGTGTTGCAGCGGCATGCGGAGTCCGCCATGCAGGTGGCCCGCGCGCAGAGCGAGGTCGGTGGCGAGACCGCGCACGTCTATACCGACACCCGCTACGCCGCCGGCACGTGGGACCACGAGCGCCGGGTCGTGATCAAGGCCGAAGTCGTTCGCCTCGGAGACCGCGAGCCGCGGGACAACCCGCGGTTCGTGGTGACGAATCTGCGGCAGACGCCGCGCTTCATCTACGAGAAGGTCTACTGTGCTCGCGGGGACATCGAGAATCGGATCAAGGAACTGCTCGATGGGTTGCAGATCGACCGCACGAGCTGCTGTCTGTTCTCGGCGAACCAGTTGCGCGTCTTCCTGACCGCCGCGGCCTACGTGCTCATGCAGGAACTGCGATTGCGGGCGGCGCGTACTGCGTGTGCCCGCAGCCAGGTGACGTGGCTGCGCGACCGGCTGCTGAAGCTGGGGGTCCACGTCGTCCGCTCGGTCCGCCGCGTGGTTCTGCATCTGCCGCGCTCGACGCCGCACCTCGAGGCGTGGCGGCACATCGCACTCGCGCTGGGCGCGCGCGCCGGATAGCCCACCCGTTGCGCCGCGCCCACCTGCTTCCTGGGCGGCATGGGCCGCTCCGCCGGCGGGGCTGTCGCTGCCCAACCCTCGCGTCCGTCATGCCCCCCCCGGTCGGCTGCTCAACCCCGGCTCCGCTTGCAGGCAGCGATGTCCGAGACCCATTCCTGCGCCGATCACGCCCTTTGGCGGTCGAATCTGGACCTTCATGAATAATGCAGGTTAGGGTCGACGCAAAAATAGATTCCGTTTTCATCACATGGGTTCGATGGTGTAGTTCCACTTGGGCAGGACGCTGTTCGGTGTGATGCGCAGCTCTCGCATTTGGGCGTCGGTGACCTTGACGCCGGTCTCGTAGGTCTTCCGCACCAAGTGGGCGCGGACCCTCAGTCCGGTGGAGGTGCGTGTGGTGCGGAGGTACTTCAGGATGGTCTCGAAGCTGTCGAGGGGTCGGCCCGCCCAGTTCTTGCTGATCTCGCAGAACAGGCGGTGTTCGATGGGGTTCCACTTCGACGTGGCGGGCGGGTAGTGGGCTACCCTCACGGGCAAGCCGTGCCGGTTGCAGAAGCGATGTTGCAGATTGAACTTCCAGGCGCGCGCCGTGCAGCTGTTGCTGCCGCCGCCGTCGGCTAGGATCTGCAGGGTCTTGGCTTCGGGATAGCGCTTGCGGCCCTCGGTGCGCCACCACTTCTCGATGCAGTCGACGGCGAACGCCGGGGTGTCGGCGGTTCTGCCGACGAAGACGGTGCCGGCATTGGCGCGGGGGTCGTAGATGCCGTAGGGCACGGCGAGGCCGTCGGCGTCGGAGCGGAAGTCGTGGTCGTTGACGAGTTCGGGGCTGCGGTCCCACTTGGCGCCGGGATTGCGGAACGTGCCGACGAGCTCCTTCTTCTTCGTGTCGACGCTGATGAGGGGGCTGTTGTCGGCGGCGCAGCGGCCGCGCAAGTCGGTGATGTGCCGGAACTGCTGGTCTCGGTTCGGATTCGAGGCGCCGGCGAGCTTCTTGTGGTTGACGCGCAACGAGTAGCCCATCGCCTTGAGCAGTCGCGCGACGGTCTGCGGGCAGACGTGGATGCCGAGCCCGCGGAGTTCGTCGGCGAGCTTGGCGGTCGTGCGGCGCGTCCACTTCAGGCCGCTGACCGGGTCCCCGGCCGTCTCGTGGGTCATCAGGGCTTCGATGCGGGCGATGACTTCGGGCGTTTTTTTTCCAGCCGTGTTCGTCCGCCGCCCGCGCGCCGCACCCGGTCGACCTCGACATCGCGGTCGACGAGCTGCCGGCGGCCGGTGGCGACCGTGGACGGGTCGATGCCGAGGAGGGTGGCGATGCGCCGGTCGCCGCCCCACCCGCACTTGAGCGATTCGAGTCCGGCGAACAGCCGGCGCTGGCGCTCGTCGAGGAGGCTGGCGAACAACACGATGGCGGCGCGCAACTCCTCGGGCATCAGGTCGGCGTCGGGCAGGGGCCGCCCGAGTCCGGGCGTGGCCATCAGCAGCCGTCGGGCGCGGAGCTGATGGGTCTCCTGCGCGTGGTCGGTCGCGCAGTAGAGGAACTGGCCGGCGAGCTTGTGCCGCGTCAGCCGCCCGTCGCCGACGAGCTTGCGCAGGGCGTCCTGGGTGCCGACACCGAGCCGGTTGTCGAGTTCGTCGACGAAGTGTCCGGCTTCCGCGTCGTTGACGAACGCCTCGGCGGTTGCGACGAGGGTGCCGGCGCGGGAGAAGCGGACGCCGGCGAACGCCCACAGCCCGTGTTCGTCGAAGTCGGCGAGCTCGTCGAGGGTGTAGTAGCCGCCGCGATGGGAGTAGCTGGTGCGGGCGTGGAGGTCCCTGAGCTTGCGGAACGCGGTGCGCCTGCTGACGCGGGGACCGAGGGCGGCCATCACGTCGGGCAGGGCAGCGACGGTCTGCTGTCGGAGCAGGGTGACGACGGTGTCGGCGGAGAACTGGGTTGGTCTCATTGTGGCACCATTGCGGATTACTGCTTCCGTAATGGTGCCACAATTCCGAGCTGATTGCACCCCCGAATCCGAAGAATGCCGCTCCGATCTAGTGAACACGGAGCCGGACAGGGCGTGCGAGACGGTTGTGCTTCTACTGCGACACTACAGCCACTTCCAGGAAGTTATTTTTGCGCGGACCCTTAGGAGGTCTCCGTAATCGCGCCAAAGCTGCATCGCTGGCTCCGGCAGTCCGTGGCCGTTCATTGGCGTACCCCTGTTTTCGTGAACTCCTTGGGAAATGCGAACCGCCGTATCATCGGTGCGTTCTTCGCGTTGAGTACCGCGTGGCGGTGACAGGCTTGCGCGATGTCGCGCCAGCTGTAGCAGCCCTCCCGCCATGCGTCGAAGAAGTCGTTCTCAGACGCTTCGTTCATCCACATGCGGATGAGCATCTCGCTTCTGGGGGTGGGCGTTGCCGTGTGGAAGGCGTCGTAGAGTTCCGCGCTCGTGGGCGGTGTCGCGTATCCTGAGCACGCGGATGCGATGTGGAACTTGAGCGCCCGGCTGTTCGGCCCGCGGCATTCAGGTGGTGTCGCGTGCTCGGCTTCGGGCGCGATGTCGGCGATCGCATTGGCGTGGTCCAGCCCGTCTGGGTTCGGCACGATGTGCTCCTGCCATCGCCCTCCCCAGCGCCTTTTCAGGTAGTCGGGGTCGTTCTCGTTGTACCCGCGGTTTGCGGTTCTCAGGGTGGTCATCCCGTCTGCACTCTTGACAGTTTCTCACGGATCATCGCGTCCTGCGGTGACCCCGCTCCTAACGTGTTGACAACACGCTGGTTAGCCGTCCCCGTGCGCGGTGGGCGGGCTCCTCGGTCGTGAGTCGGCCTCACATGAGGCTCGGGTCGATCCCCCGGTGTGCGGGGTTGAGGCCGCGGCTTCTTCGCGGTTGGCTGTGACGCGCCCGATCTTCGGGGAATTCTGTGCGACCACGCTGGCCGGAGCTTGGTGGCGGGTGGAGCGGCGGCGCTTCGTCGGGGGTGTTCCGAGTTCACCGTTCGGTCGTCAGGAAGGAGTACGCGTCCGCGATGTCTTGGGTGGCCTGCGGGCCGCCGCGGATCTGGATCCGCTTCTTCGCCTGCATCGTGCCGAGCGCGCTCCGTGTGCCGCCGAAGACTTCCCTCAGCCAGCCGATCGGGCAGGGGCCCTTGATGTTGCCGAGGTCGACCACGACGACGCGGTCGATCCCCGCTTCTGCGGGGTTGCCCGTAAACTGTTGAGAAAAAGCGGGTTACCTACGTACTTGGCGTCGCTACCACGTTGAGTCCCACATCTCGACTCGGTTGCTCGTCGGTTGGTGGCGGTCTTCGGGCTGATTCGCCCTTTGGGGTGCCTGCCGCTCCCGGCACGTGGCTCGACGGCCGGCCTCCGGAGGACGGGACACCGCGTCTTGCGCTTTCGGGGCCGTTCTCGAGTCGCATCGGACCGCGGTCCCTTAGGACACTGACGCAAATTAACTTGCCATCTTTTGCGATCTGTGGTCTATTTGGGTTCTATGCAGCGCAACGTGGAACTGGAGGCCACGATTGTCGCCAAGTACGCGGCGGTGTCGCCGGTATTGGATGAGCGCAGTCGCCGCCGGTGGGCGGCTGCCGAGTCTGTGGCCATCGGCTATGGCGGGGATGCGCTGGTGTCGTCGGCCACGGGTCTGGCCCGGGAGACGCTCCGGAAGGGCCGCCGGGAAATCACGCAAGGCGGGACGCCGACGGGTCGCATACGACGCCCGGGAGCGGGGCGGCCCCGTCTCGAACAGAGGCAGCCTGGCCTCCTGGCCGCCCTGGAAGGGCTGGTGGATCCGCTGACGCGCGGCGACCCAACGTCTCCGCTGCGCTGGACATGCAAGAGTCGGGCGAAGCTCGCCTCGGGGCTGGCACAACAAGGGTGGCGAGTGAGTTCGACGACCGTCGGCCGGTTGCTACATCAACTGGGGTACCGGCTGCAATCGGCCCGTAAACGTCAGGAGGGGACCAGCCACCCGGACCGTAACGCGCAGTTCGAGCACATCAATGCGACCGCGGACTCGTTTCTGGCCGAGGGGCAGCCGGTGATCTCGGTCGACACGAAGAAGAAGGAGCTGGTCGGGAACTTCAAGAATGGCGGGCGGGAATGGCAGCCGAAGGGCACGCCGCCGGCGGTGCTGGTCCATGATTTCCCGACGGACGCGGAGGGCAAGGCGATTCCGTATGGCGTCTACGACATGGCGCGCAACGAAGCTTGGGTGAGCGTGGGACGGGACCACGACACCCCGGCCTTCGCGGTGGCGTCAATTCGTCATTGGTGGCAGCAAATGGGCTGTGACGCCTACCCCGACGCCACGGCCCTGTTCATCACGGCGGATGCGGGTGGGAGCAACGGGTATCGGTTGCGCGCCTGGAAGCACGAGCTTCAACAGTTGGCCGACGAGACCAGGCTGACCATCCACGTGAGTCACTTTCCACCCGGCACCAGCAAATGGAACAAGATCGAGCACCGTCTCTTCTGTCACATCACGGCGAACTGGCGAGGCACCCCGTTGACGACGTATGAGACCATCGTCGACCGCATCGGGAACACCCGGACGGAGACCGGGCTCTGGGTCCGGGCCGAACTCAACGCCGGCCAGTATCCCACGGGCGTCAGGGTGACCAAGGAGGAGATGGACGCAATCGCGCTGGTCCGCGACGGGTTTCATGGGGAATGGAATTACAAACTGCTACCCCGATGAAGTTGGCAAGTTTATATCGATCACTGTCCTTACGGTCATCGCTGCAACACTTCGAGCCGGGCCGCCCGGCGTGATGGTGTCGACCTCGCCGATTCGCCGCCGCTATCCTCCGAGGCGCGGTCGGTTATCTTCCTCTCAGGCGTCGGGTTGGCGACGGTCGTTCCGTCCCCGGTGCGAGCCGAGCAGCGCCAGCAACAGACCGAGGATGCCGACGCCAGCCAACGGCAACGCAGGAACGGGCGTGACTGCGGTTTCGACCGATTCATCCGACCAGTTGCTGTTGCCGCTGGCGGGGCCCCGGATTTGCGTCGCGAGGCCGGTCGTGAACGTGCGCCCGTCCTCTGTGCATACTGCGCCCGTTTCTCCGCAGGGCGGGGACGGCGATAGCGTCACCGTTATCGCGTCGTTCGAGGACGGGTCGACCTGGATCTGCCACTGGTCGAGGCGACGGTCTTTGCGGCGCAGTCTAGTCTGCGATCCTCCGGTCACGCCGAGTAGTGCCTCGATCTGTGGCTTCAAGCCCTGCGCTACCGGTGCGTCGAAGTTGAGCTCCAGCCAGAATGCCGTCTCTCCATCATGCGTGGCTGGCACGGACACGAAGCTCACCCCGAGAGGCGTCTCCGGCTGCTGTGTCTGCTGTTGTGGAGTGGGCGTACCCCCACCGTCGGGGGCGCTGTCGGTGGTGGCCGGGGTGAGGCGGGACCGGTGCCGTTGGTGTTGATGGCTGAGACGCGGTAGTGGCGCCGGGTACCCGCGGGGACACCCCTGTCAGCCTGTGGCAAAAGTCGATAGATCGGAGTCGACCTGAGTCGACGGAGTGGCGTAGACTTGGCGGCATGGCAATGGGCAAGAAGCCGGCGGCGCGACAGCCGTCGCCGATGTGGGTGACCACAGCGGACCTTCCGACGAGCGCGGGACATCCCTTTTTCGAACGGCTGAACCGGGTTCTGGAGGAGGCCGGATTCGATGCCTTTGTGGAGGGGTTGTGCGCGGTGTTCTACGCGTCGCGGCTGGGCCGCCCGAGTCTGCGTCCTGGGCGGTATTTCCGGCTGCTGTTCATCGGCTACTTCGAGGGTCTGTCGTCGGAGCGGGGGATTGCGTGGCGGGTCGCGGATTCTCTGAGCCTGCGGGCTTTCCTGGACCTGGACGTGACCGAGGCGCCGCCGAACCACTCGACGCTGTCGCGCACGCGGCGTCTGATCGACGTGGAAACGCACGTGGCGGTGTTCACGTGGGTGCTGGAACGGTTGGCGGGAGCGGGTCTGGTGCAGGGGAAGACGGTCGGCGTCGATGCGACGACGCTGGAAGCGAACGCGGCGATGCGGAGCATCGAGCGGCGGGATACCGGGGAATCGTACGAGGCGTTCGTGCGTCAGCTGGCGAAGGCATCGGGGATTGAGACGCCGACGCGAGCGGAGTTGGCGCGGTTTGACCGGTCCCGGAAGGACAGGAAGACGTCGAACAAGGAGTGGCAGTCTCCGCAGGACCCGGACGCGAAGATCGCAAAGATGAAGGACGGTCGGACGCACTTGGCCCACAAGGCGGAGCACGGGATCGACCTGGAGACGGGCGCCATCCTCTCGGTGACGGTGCAGGAGGCGTCGGAGGGCGATTCGGCGACGCTGCCGGCGACGCTGACGATGGCGGCTGAGCAGGTCGAGGCGGTGCAGCCGGCCGGTGCGGAGGTCGAAGAGGTGGTCGCCGACAAGGGGTACCACAGCGACGCGACGCTGGTGGCTCTCGACGAGATTGGGGTTCGCAGTTACGTCTCGGAGCCGGAGCGGGGTCGGCGCTGTTGGCAGGACAAGAAGACGGGAGAGACGCCGGCGGAGAAGCGTGCTGCGCAGAAGGCACTATATGGGAACCGTCGGCGTATTCGCGGCGACCGAGGTCGTCGTCTTCAACGCCGCCGCGGGGAGCTCGTGGAGCGGCCTTTCGCGCACCAGTACGAGACCGGGGGGCTGCGGCGGGTGTGGGTGCGCGGCCACGAGAATGTGCGCAAGCGGGTGCTCATCCAGGCGGCCGGTTGCAACCTCGGACTGCTGCTGCGCCGGCTGACCGGCGTCGGCACGCCCCGGAGCCTGCAGGGGCGGGCTCTTTCGGCCATTTGCGGACTGATCGGTCGCCTGACCGCGCTCTGGGGGCGTCTGACGGCCTCTTGGGACTTCCAATGGACGCCGGCGGGGCTGGTCGGCTCAATCGCTCATCGCCAAGCTGCCTGAACAGGCCGGCTCAGCGAACAGCCTTCTTCCACGGGCTGCTGTGGGAGTACTCGGTCTTTGTGTTGCCGGTGGTGACGACGAGGACGAGCCAGTTGGAGGCCTCGGATTTGATTTCGATGTGGTAGCTCCTGACGGGCGAGTCGCCCGGGGTGAGTGGAGCCATCCAGTTCAGATCGATTCGGTCATGCCCGTTCTTGGTGGCTGTGAGGTTGCGGGGCTTGCTGGGTGCGTCCGCCGTGGTGGTCAGGCCGATTCCCGGACGAGACCAGCCTCTGCTGCCTTTCGGGTTTTTGGCGCGTACTCGTACCTGGTAGGTAGTGTTCTCCTCCAGGTTCCCGATGGTGGAGAAAGTGGTGGTGATGTTCTGGGGTCCCGTGGTGAACGCCGCGCACAGCTCCTCTTCTTCTGCGCAGGCGGTGTACGCGAGGTCATATTCGATGAAGGGGCCGGCGTTCGCGGGTTCCACCCAGCCCACGTCCAGGCTGGTGTTCGATCCTCTCGTCTCCGCGACTAACGGTGGCGCGGGAATCCCGGGCTTGCCGTGGTCCGTCAGCGTGAGGGAGACGGTGTCTCCTGTGGCCCAGTTCAGCCCGGAATTGTTCCACCTTCTGGTGCTCCGGTTCGGGTTGTCGGCGTTTTCGAAGGTGAAGGTCCTCCCGTCGACGTTCAACGTCAGATCCCGCGTGTTGTTCGCAAGGTTCTGGTTGAAGCTAGTCACCAGGTCTCCGTTTGGATGGAGAGAGATGATCACGAACTCGTAGGTTCTGCTGTAGTGCGTGAACGTGTCGTTGCCCAGGTAGGTGCTGCACCTACCATTCGCAATATGGATGCCGCAGCCCAGCACGTTGTTGTCGCCAAGATCCCTGACGGTCAGTGTGCTCGACCAGACTGTGATCTGTGCCTGGGCTGGCAAGGGCAGGGTCAGCAGAACGGCGATGGTCAGGAACCCGCATACGGCTCGGGCTGCGAGGGACCGGAGGCGCACCCGCCGCGGTTTGGCGCTCTTGAGCCTGGCATCTGCAGTTCTGGCGTCAACGGCTTGGTGGGACGGTGTTTTTGTTTCCATGTGGATGAACCTCGTGCGGAAAAAAACGACCCGGCGTGTTTCGTGAACGAATCGTGTGGACCGACCGATGGCCGCACCGGTGCCCTCGGAGGGCCCCTCGCTCGAAGCAGTACGTCTCACCCGTCGGGTCAGCATCGGCCGGCGTCGGCTCGTCCAGCAGACGGCACAGGTCGATGAAGTGCTCCTGGGACGCGGAGCGCTCCCCGCTTCTCCCTGTAGCGCTGTAAAGTGGTGATCGTGCCGGGGGGTTACGGTTACGGTTGCGGTTGTGGACCGGTCCCACGTTCGGTCCCACGCCTGGGTTCCGGTGGTTCTTTTCTTGGGGCGTTTCTGCGGTGTCTCGTGCTCTTCATATCGCGTCGGTGGGTTGCGGTCAGTGGACGGATGGCCACCCCGACCAGCGTGGTGATGCCCTGACGGTGGCGCTGACGGATCCGTCAGCGCCGTGCGGAACAGGCGTGTGGCCGCCGCGGCATCCCGCACCTCCGAGAGCACGAAGTCGAGCTGGCGCGTGCACCAGCGCATCTGCGGAGACGGCAGGTAGTGTCCGTAGACTTCCAGCCAGTGGTCGAAGCCGCGCTCGTCGTTCAGCCGCATGATCGGCTTGCCGAGATACGCCTCGACCTTCGACATCAACACCCGTGTCAAGACGTGGGCCGGCGTCAACGATGTTTCGTCTGGACTCAGTCCCAGCTGAGTTTGCTGAGTCTACCTCAAAAATAAAAGCCGCGGCCAGTGCCTGTTAGTTTTATAGTAATGCCATAGAAAGAACCAATATTTATGTCATTGTAAATTTTTACACCTGTTATGTTTGCTAGTATGTAGCGCAACGCCGATCCACCACGCCTACCGGCCGGTGTGGGGTAAAGCTGCCGTTCGCGCACTGGTCCGAGGTCTTCCTCGACCCGACGGAGGCCGCGGTGGTCATCGACCGCATCGTGCACCACGCGACGGTCCTGCAGCACGAATACCGACGCGTTGGCGTGTCCGGCAGGGAACGCCCGCGTAGAATTAGCCGATGGTGCGTCGTGAAGACGCGGACGGGAAACCGTCCGGGTCACGCTGTTCCTCTCCAGCGGGTGGAAGTCCCGCCTCGGTAAGCGCCGGAGCGCCGAGTAGCAGACCCCGGGCATGGCTGGAGACGGCCGTGGCCCGAGCGGGGTGTCAAGAGCCTCTTCGGAGGGAGCAAGTCCGCGGGCCGCAACATGAAGTGAAGCCTGCAGCCTCGACACATTCACAACCCGAGAGCCGAGCCGCTCATTTCACGGCGAAGGCCACGTCTTCCGCGCCCCGGTCCGGCGGTGCACGTGCGGGAGGTCTCGGCGGGGTAGGGGGCGCAGCACGCGGACACGGAGTGGGACGGAACACGAGAGGCCCGTCTGCGCAGCCCGAGTCGGGGCAACGCGGCCCGCATAAGCCGAAGGTGAAAGCGGGAGCGGCGCAGCGGGAGTCCGAGGGGGCCATAGTACTGCGGATGGCCGTGAAGCAGAACGCGGCCGGAGGGAAGGGCCCCTGCGGTGGGCACGGCGTGAGCGCAAGGACGCGCGAGGGCATGGCCGGCGAGACCGGACCCAACTCCCCCGAGAGGCGTGCGCCTCTCGACCAAGTGCGCCAATTGCAACGACGCCTTTGGGCCGCGGCCAAGCGGTCCCCGAAACGGTGCTTCCACGCCCTGATGGACCGGATCTGGAGGGATGACGTCCTCCGGGAGGCGTGGCGGCGCGTCAAGCGGAATCGTGGCTCGGCCGGCGTCGACAGGGAGACGCTGGCGGAGATTGAGCAGCGCGGGGTCGATGCCTTCCTCGAGGAACTCGGCACGGCGCTGCGCGCGGGGACGTATCGACCGCAGCTGGTCCTCCGGCGATATATCCCCAAGGCCGATGGCCGCCGACGACCGCTCGGGATACCGACGGTCCGGGACCGGGTAGCGCAGATGGCCGCTACGCTGGTGTTGAGTCCCATCTTCGAGGCGGATTTCCGCCGTTCGTCGTTTGGGTTTCGACCGAAGCGGAGCGCGACGGAGGCGCTGGAGGTCCTTCGCGTCCGCGGGGCGCGGGGGGGCTGCCACGTGCTGGACGCCGACATCTGCGACTACTTCAGTAGCATCGACCACGAGAAGCTGCTGACGCTGGTCCGCCAGCGTATCTCGGACCGGCGGGTCCTTCGGTTGCTACGGCTGTGGCTCGCGGCGGGGGTGTTGGAGGCGGGGCAGGTGCAACGGACTCTTGCGGGGACTCCGCAGGGGGGCGTCATCTCGCCGCTGCTGTCGAACATCTACCTGCATGTCCTCGACCGGGTCTGGGAGGACCGGTGGGCGCACCTGGGGACGCTGGTGCGTTACGCCGACGACTTCGTGGTCATGTGCGACACGAAGGCGGCGGTCGAGGCGGCGCGAGAGCGGGTGGGCCTGGTGCTGGCCCGGCTCGGGCTGGAGCTGCATCCGGAGAAGACGCGGGTGGTCGACCTGACGGGTGGCCGTGAGGGCTTCGATTTCCTGGGGTGTCATCTGCACAAGCGCATGAGCGGTCCCATCTGGGTACGGTCGCGGCGACGCGTCTACTACCTGCACCGATGGCCGTCTCGGCGGGCGATGCAGCAGGTGCGCGCTCGCGTGCGGGTGCTCACCCCCCGAGGTCGGTGTCACACGGACCTCCGTCTGGTCATCGCGGACGTCAACCGGGTCCTGCGGGGGTGGGGGCAGTATTTCCGCACCGGGAATGCGGCGAACCACTTCGAGCGACTCGACTGGTACGTGGTCGGGCGCCTGCGCGGCTTGCTCCGGAAGCGCGCGGGGTCGCGTCTGCCGGCTGGTCGGGCGGAGGCTTGGCGTCGTCCGTTCTTCGAGGCCTTGGGGCTCGCTCGCCTGCGCGGCACGATTCGGTATCCGGGGGTGGTGCATGCTGCGAACTGAAGTCCGCCTGGTAAGCCGTGTGCGGGAAATCCGCATGCACGGTTTGAACGGGGGTCTTGCTTTCAGCCGGTTGGTTCCGCCGACCGGTGCCCAGTAGGATCTACCAATGCGGACCCTGGACCGAGGGATGAACGCCGACGAGCGCAACCTGCTCGCCGAGTTGAATGCGGCCATCGATGACGACGGTGAGGACGGGCGGCTGTCGACGGGCTCGAGGCCGGCCCGATGACGGCCGCGACCTGGGGATGCTGCCTGGCAACGCGGCGCCTTGGGGGAGCTGCTGACCCGCGGCGACGTGTGCCACGTGCACGAAGACCGCGCCGCCGCCGAACGGTGCGGCGTGCTACTCGGCGGCGCGCGCCCGAGCTGGTCCGGCTCGATGAGGTCCGGCCCGCGGTCTACCGCACGTGGCGTGGTCGCTGACGAGCGCCGCGAGCGCTCACTGCATGGCGCCATGCTCCTGATCGTGGAGCGAAATGGCGTCATGGAGGCGGAATCGTCATGAGCTACCAAGACACGTTCGAGCACATCCTGGCGGCGTTGTACGACGCCATGCTCGACGATGCCCGCTGGCCGGCGGCCTCGGCCCTGATCGACGATGCCTGCGGCATCACGGGCAACGACCTCATGGTCGGGGAAGGCTCGAAGGACGACGTCCGGGCTCTCTTCATCGGGTCCTACTACCGGGGGCAACGCCGCGAAGACCTCGAGCGCGAGTACCTCGAGGACCTACCATCCCACCGACGAACGCGTGCCGCGCTTTCGGCAGCTGCCCGACAAGTCGTCCGGCGCACGTCACCGACCTGTACACGGCCGAGGATCTGAAGACCTCGCCCACCTACAACGAGATGCTGCCCCGGGCCGGCTGCCAGGACGGCTTGAACATACGTCTCGACGAGCCCGACGGTTCCCACATCACCTGGGGCCTCGGCGACCCCGCCGACTCCGATGGCTGGGGGTCTTCGCGGGTCGCGATGGTCACGGGGTTGCTGCCCCATATCCGGCAGTTCGTCCGGGTGCGGCAGGCGCTGGTCCGCGCCGAAGCGCGGAACACGACCGTGACCGCCCTGCTCGACAACCCGCGGATAGGCGTTTTCCACCTGGACCGGCGGGGCCACATCATGGCGGCCAACGACCGCGCCCGGAGCATCCGCGGCGGGGCGACGGGTTGTCGGACCGGGACGGGATGCTCCACGCCCGCGCGCCAGCCGACGAGGTCCGTCTCGAGCAGCTGGTGGGCGACGCGCTGCCGGCCTGCGGCGCGGCCACGGTCAGTGGGTCGATGCTGCTCCGCCGCTCGCCTGTGCTGCCGCCGTTCGTGGTGCACGTCAAGCCCGGGGGCGTCCCTCAACCGTACTACGGAGCGCGGCACGTCGCCGCGCTGGTGCTGATTGTCGAGCCGGGGCGCCGGCATCGTGTGGATCCCGACCTGGTGGCCAGAACCCTGGAGCTGACGCCGACGGAGACTCAGGTGGCGGTCTGGTTGGCGGAAGGCAAGAGCGTGCGCGACATGGCCGAGGCGACCGGTCGCACGGAAAGCGCCATCTACTGGCACCTACAGCATATCTACCAGAAGCAGTCCATCTCGCGGCAGGTGGACCTGGTGCGGTTGGTGCTGTCGCTCGGCGAGTTCGGATGAGGGCGGCGGTGCCGGCGGTTCCGGGGGGAGGCAGGTCGCCGGCGACCTCTTGTCCATGCGCAAGCTTCGAGACATGCTGCGGCTGTACTTCGCCGCGGCGTTGAGCATCCGGTCCGTTGCCCCCAGCCTGGGGACATCGCCGTTCCACGGTGGGCGACTACCTGCGCCGTGCCAAGGGTGCCACCGAGCCCGTGCCGCCTTCCGCGGCGAGGAGGAGAGACGGGCACAGCCGGTGGCCGCGCTCCGGAAGGAGAGGCTGACCGGGATCCCGGGTGCGTCGTTTCGTCAACCGACGCCGCGTCCGGACTTGGCTCTCGCTGTGGGGCGGACGGCGCGTCTGCCACGGCGCTCCGGCCACGACCGCGCAGGATCACTCAGTCTGGCGTTTCTCGATTTCCCGGTACAACACCTGCAAGGCGTCCTCCTGACCGGCTCGGAGGGCGAGCGGCCCGTGGGCCGCTTCCCAGCGGTACACCGTCGACGCGGATACGCGGAGCAGGCCGGCGAACTCGGGGACCGAGAATCCGCCCTGGTGGCGCAGCTCCGCCACCCGGCGGCCCGTAGGCTGGAACCCGGCCGGCGGGGCGCCGGTCCGACGCGGCCTCCCGCGGCGGGGCCGGCGGCGTCCGGTGGTCCCCTGCCGAGCGGCCGCCGCGCCGCTGTCCGCCGGGTCGAGATCGATGCCGAAGATGTCCGCGAGATCGCCGGCGAGAACGTCGTCCCCCGCCGAGGCGTCCGGCAACGCCATGTCGCCGACGACCAGGTCTTCGGCGTCGACGTCCCGCAGGCGGAAGAGCAGCTCGGGACGGTCGTCGAGCCGGCTGCCGACGCCGTAGAGCACGGCGGCCGCGTGCTTGCACATCACCGCCCAGTCGGGACAGTCGCAAGTGAGGGTAATCTCGCCGGGTTTCGGGAACAGGCCGCGGTCGGGATCGGTGACGACGCGCAGGACGTGATCGGACAGCCGTCCCTGGAGCAGCTCGAGGACGGATCCGACCCGGCCCGCGCACTCGGCCCGGATGGCCTTCCAGGCGGCCTGCCCGAGCTTCCGGATGCGCACGACGACGTGATAGAGGTCCGACCCGACGACCATGGCGTCGACCCCGCCGGCGTGGACGTCCAGGTGACAGACGGAGCCGTTGCGGACATACACGCGGCCCCGCGGCAGGCGGTTCTCGAAGTCCGAGCACGATTCCAGATGGTGGCACCAGCGCCGGCCCCAGAAGCTGCGGGCGATGGTGCGTCCCTCGATGTGGACGGGTTGCACGTCCACGCCGTTCCGGCGCAGCTCGTCTGAGACCCGGGCCACTCTGGCGCGCCGGGCGCCGACGGGAACGTGGGGTGGAAACCAGGGCACGGCGGGATTCCTACGGGGCCGCGCGCGTGAGACGCACCAGGTCGAGTAGCTCGTCGTCGGGCAGCTCAGTGAGGCCGACCTCGCCGTCGCCGTCTATCAGTTCATCCGCCAACTGTCGTTTCTCCGCGAGCATCAGCTCGATCTTCTCCTCGATGGTACAGCTGGTCACGAACTTGTGGGCGAGCACGTTGCGGTGCTGGCCGATGCGAAACGCGCGCGGTCCGTCGCCTGGTCCGTCGCCTGGTTCTCGACCGCGGGGTTCCACCAGATGCCCCCCGCCTTGAGCGACAGGATGAAGACGTCCGCCAGCCAAGGCTGGCCGGGTGAGCATGGTGTAGGTGGTCACCACCAGATCACGGCGATGCGCACCCGCATCCCGTCGGGGCCGGTCTTCGACACGGCGGCGTGGCGCGGACGTGTGAGGGCCTGCGGAAGCCGCCGCGGGAGCGGCGTGTCGGTGGCCACGGTTCCCGAGCTGCGGGGGCAGTCCGTGAGTCCACCACCACCCGGCTTCCTGTGCGCGAGCTCAAGGAGCCGAAGGCGGGCGCTTCTTCGAGAGCGTGGACCTGGCAGGGCGTCGGTTGACGGGACGGGGACGGGCGCTTCAGCGACGCGGCGATCTCCGTCCGCACCTCGGCGATTTCTGCCCTCACCTCGGCGAGGCTGGCCGTGAACTGATCGAGCGGGACATGGTCGCCGTGTTCGGCGGCCAGACGGACCGCGTTCGTGATGGCGTCCGCCTGGGCCGGCGTGAATCTCGGCGTCGGTGAGCGAGCGGACGACGGCGTGCGTGTCGAGCATGCGCAACCGCAGGCCCTCGAATGGGAGCGACCTTGCTCGACGTCGCCGATGCGACCGGCGGCGACGGGGGTCCTCACGCGGCCGAACTCCCCGTTCGAGCACGGGGGGTCCGACGAAGGCCACGCGGCGGCCGGCGACGGGTCGGGGGGGGCCGCGCTTTGGTGCACGTCCTCCACCACGCCGACGACGCGGAACCGCCCATCGCCGGCCGGCACCGGCAGACCGCACCGGCTGCGCGCCCCCAAGCGGGAGACCGCCTCCGCCGGGCAGTTGCGCACCGTCCCTTCCGAGAGACGCAGCGCCGCCGCAATCTCCACGGCCAGCCGCAGCACCGGGCGCTGGCGGTCGCTCGCGCAGCGGCGATGTTCGTATATCGTTGGAGAGCCTCTGATGGAACCCGCCGTCCTCGCGTCGTTCGCGGTCGCCCTCGTCGTCTTCGGCGTCGTCTCCCGAAGAATGGAGCGCGGAGTGGTTTCGCCTCCGATGGTCTTCGTCGGGCTCGGGTTCGCGCTGGGGCAGCTCGGGTGGCTCGATTCGGGAAGCGAGCTGCTGTACGGTCTCACCGAGCTCACGCTGGTGCTCGTGCTCTTCACCGATGCCGCGCGCATCGACCTGGCGCACCTCCGGCTGGAGGGGAGTCTGCCGGCCCGCCTCCTCGGAGTCGGCCTACCCCTGACCGTCGCCGCGGGGGCCCTCGCGGCATGGATGATCCTGCCGGGCCTCGGCGTCTGGGAAGCGGTTCTCCTGGGCGCGGTCCTCGCGCCCACCGATGCCGCGCTCGGACAGGCGGTGGTGAGCAACGCGCTCGTCCCGATCCGCATTCGCCAGAGTCTCAACGTTGAGAGCGGCCTCAACGACGGGATCGCCCTGCCTCTCGTTCTCGTTGCCATCGCGTTCGCGGGTGCGACGGGCGAGAGCGGCGACCTCGCCCACTGGCTCTCCTTCGCGACCCTGCAGGTGACCCTGGGCCCCCTCGTAGGAGCCGCCGTGGGGTATCTCGGAGGTCGGGGCGTCGCGCGGTCCACTCACGCCGGCTGGATGAACGAGCCCTTCCAACGGCTGTCCCTCCTGGGAGTAGCGGGCCTCGCCTTCGCGGGTGCCGAGCTCGTGGGCGGCAACGGCTTCATCGCCGCCTTCGTCGCCGGTCTGACCTTGGGCAACACGACACGCGCCGTCTGCGCGCGCGTCTACGAGTTCGGCGAGGCGGAGGGACAGCTGCTCACCCTCGTCGTCTTCCTCATCGTCGGCGGCGTCATGGTGCCCGAGGCGCTCCCGCACTGGGACCACCGGGTGTGGCTGTACGCCCTGGCGAGTCTCAGCGTCGTCCGCATGGCGCCGGTCGCCTTGAGCCTGGTTCGATCGGGGCTGCGCCCGGCGACGCTGGCGTTCGTCGGCTGGTTCGGTCCGCGGGGCCTCGCCTCGATCCTGTATGCGCGCATCGTGGTCGGCGAGGACCTGCCGGTGTCCGCGCTCCTGGAATCGATCGTGACCCTCACCGTACTGCTCAGCACGCTCCTTCACGGCATCACCGCGTACCCGCTGGCGCGACGCTACGGTGAACGGCTCGCGGCGACCCGCGACCGCGCCCAAGAGGAGCACCAGCCCGTATCCGATCTGCCGGTGCGCATCCGGCACGCCAAGGAGGCGGGGGCGGTGTGAACCGCCAGGACGGCTGGTAGTGCGCCACCCTCGAAAACCCCGTGCTACGCTGATCGGCGATGAGCAGCGCGCTTGCTGGCGTGCCGGCGTCGCCGTCTCTGGAGGAGGCGCTTGCCCAGCGGGTGCTGCGTCAAGCCCGCTCCGGCCAGCTTGATGAGAACCGGTCGCTGCCCGGGCAGGACAAGCGCGAGACTCATGCAGACCTTCGGACCGAGCTCACCGGCAACCAGAGAACGCTCCCGAGAACACAGCTCCTCCGCCATCTCCGCAAACACCGGGCCCGGGCCGCCTTCCGCCGCGAAAGAAGAACGGCGGAAACGAGTCCTGACCGAGCTCCGGCAGGCGCGGGTGACCGGGATCCGGGTGACACTTCCCGCCGAGGCCCTCGACGGGAAACTGGCGAGCCTGCCCGAGGGGGTGTCGGTCGAGCGGGACCGGATCGAGGTGCGGTTCAACGGGGCGAAGGAGGCGGTGGAGCGGCTGTACTCGCTGGCCTATGCGCTCGTGAACGACTACGAGCGGTTCGAGGCGCTCGTCGACGGGGGAGTCGGCGGTGGGGGAGAGTGTCCGAATGAGCGAGGCGCTGGTGCCGCCGGCCGCGGAGCCGGTGGTCGTCGGAGACGGGGAAGCCGACGTCGTCCTGCCGGCGCTGATCGTCGACGCCGGACCGGATGCCGTCCAGCGGTTCCTCGAGTTCTTCGCGGGGCGGATCGCGAACGCGAGGACGCCGGCGGCGTACGGGCGGGCCGTGGGGCAGTTTCTGGCGTGGTGCGAGGCGCGAGGCCTCGGCCTCGAGTCGGTCTCCCCGCTCCACGTGGCCGCCTACATCCGGACCCACCCGGGCTCGGTCCCAACCGTCAAGCAGCACCTGGCTGCGATCCGCATGCTCTGCGACTGGCTGGTCGTCGGCCAGGTCCTCCCGGTGAATCCGGCAGCCGCGGTGCGGGGGCCGAAGCACGTCGTCACCAAGGGTGCGACGCCAGTCCTGACCCCGGCCGAGGCGAGGAAGCTCCTTGAGCACATCGACACGGGCACGCTGGCCGGCCTCCGAGACCGGGCGTTCTTCTCGGTGATGCTCTACAGCTTCGCGCGGGTGAGCGCGGTCCTGGGGATGCGGCGGCAGGACTACTTCGGGCAGGGGAGCCGGGGGTGGCTGCGGCTCCACGAGAAGGGCGGTCGGCGTCACGACGTCCCAGCCCTCCACCGGGCGGCGGCGGCCCTCGACGCCTACGTCGAGGCGGCCGGGGTCGAGGAGCCGAAGGCGGTGCTCTTCCAGAGCGTGGACCCGGCGGGGCGCCGGCTGACGGGCCGGGTGCTCGAGCGGCGGGTCGTTCTGGCGATGATCAAGCGGCGCGCCGCTGCCGCGGAGCTTCCGCCCTCGACGTGCTGCCACACGTTCCGGGCGACGGGGATCACGGCGTATCTGTCGAACGGGGGGACCCTCGAGCACGCTCAGCAGATCGCCGGGCACGCGTCGCCGAAGACGACGAAGCTCTACGACCGCACAGCGGACACGGTGACCGTCGACGAGATCGAACGCATCGTGATTTGACGGGTCCCGGAAAGCCGGCAGCGCTACCCCCGGGTTCGTCGCACCGACGAGGGCCTATTCCACGAATGGCTCCGGGAGAGCAGCACTGACGTGAACAACACGGCGGCTGAAACCAGATCCTTCGGCGTGGAGGAACCAAGCATTCGGATCGATGCGGGAATTGGGTGCCACGGCGCGCTACACTTTCTGGCCCAAAGGGAATACCGGAAGGTGCGAACCGCTCAACCGCGCGCCATCCTCTCGCCGACGACGTGCCGAGAGATTCGGGCGGATATTCTGGCGCTGGAGCAGGAGACGGAGGGGCTGCTGGCCGAGATCCGCCACAACCTGGAACGCGCCCCCCAGGGCCGGCATGGCCCGCAAGTGAGGGCGACCACAGCCCCCGGCCGCGAGGTGCTGGTCGGCCTCGTCGAGCGGGTGACCTTCCACAACCCCGAGACCGGCTTCTGCGTGCTCCGTATCAAGGCCCGCGGCCAGCGCGACCTCGTCACCGCGGTGGGCCATGCCGCAACGATTTCGGCCGGCGAATGGATCACCGCCTCGGGCGAATGGACCAACGACCGGACCCATGGGCTGCAATTTCGTGCACACTTCCTGCAGGCTTCCGCACCGTCATCGATCGAAGGCATCGAAAAATATCTCGGCTCCGGCATGATCCGGGGCATCGGCCCGGTCTATGCCAGGCGCATGGTCCAACTGTTCGGCACAGACGTCTTCGACATCATCGAAGCCAGCCCCGGCCGTCTGCGCGAGGTCGAGGGGATCGGACCGACACGGGCGGACAGGATCACCGCGGCCTGGGCGGACCAGAAGATGATCCGCGAGATCATGGTGTTCCTGTACCAGCACGGCGTCGGTACGGCCCGCGCGGTGCGCATCTTCAAGACCTACGGCGCCGATGCCGTGCAGGTCATGAGCGAGAATCCCTACCGGCTGGCCCGGGACATCCGGGGCATCGGCTTCCGTACCGCCGATCTGATCGCCGAACGACTCGGCATCGAGAAGACCGCGATGATCCGGGTGCGCGCCGGGATCTCGTTCGCGCTGACCGAGGCCATGGGCGACGGCCATTGCGGCTTGCCGGCCTCGGAGCTGACCACGCTTGCGGTGAAGCTGCTCGCGGTGCCGGAAGAGCTCATCGCCTCGGCGCTCGAGCAGGAGTTGGCGGAACAGACGGTGACCGCCGACAGCGTGGCCGGCACCCCCTGCGTGTTCCTGAGCGGGCTCTATCATGCCGAACAGTCGGTCGCCGGACACCTGCGCCGTGTGACCGGCGGCCCCGTGCCCTGGCCGGCGATCGACGCGGCCAAGGCGCTGCCCTGGGCCGAGGCCCGCACCGGCCTCACGCTGGCCGATAGTCAGGCCGCGGCCGTGCGCCTCGCGCTGCGCTCGAAGGCGACCGTGATCACCGGCGGTCCCGGTGTGGGCAAGACCACCATCGTCAAGACCATCCTGCGGATACTGCAGGCCAAGGCTGTGACACTCCTGCTGTGCGCCCCCACGGGCCGGGCCGCCAAGCGCATGTCGGAGGCCACCGGCATGGAGGCCAAGACCATCCACCGGCTGCTGGAGGTCGATCCCAAGACCTTCGGTTTCCGCCGCCGCGAGGACAACCCGCTCGACTGCGACCTGCTCGTGGTGGACGAAAGTTCGATGGTCGATGTCCTGCTGATGCAGGCGCTGCTGCAGGCCGTGCCCGATCATGCCGCCCTGCTGCTCGTCGGCGACATCGACCAGTTGCCCTCGGTCGGGCCGGGCCAGGTGCTCGCGGACATCATCGGCTCCGGTGCGATCCCGGTCGTGCGCCTCACCGACGTGTTCCGGCAGGCGGCCACGAGCCGGATCGTCGCCAGCGCGTATCGGATCAACGCGGGCCGGATGCCGGAGTTCAACGCGGGGGACGGCGAGAGCGACTTCTACTTCGTGCCGGCGGAAGACCCCGAACAGGCGGTGGAGCGCATCCTGACGCTGGTCCGGGAGCGCATTCCCGGGCGGTTCGGGCTCGATCCGGTGCGCGACATCCAGGTGCTGTGCCCGATGAACCGGGGCGGCGCCGGCGCGAGGGCGCTCAATATCGAGTTGCAGGCGGCACTGAACCCCGCCGGTGAGGAGCAAGTCGAGCGTTTCGGCTGGACCTTTGCCCCGGGCGACAAGGTCATGCAGATCGAGAACGACTACGACAAGGATGTCTACAACGGCGACATCGGCATCGTGGAAGGCGTCGATGCCGGTGAGGGAGAGCTGACCGCCGGGTTCGACGGACGCTGCGTCACCTACGGCTTCGGCGAACTGGACCGGCTGGTGCTCGCGTATGCGGCGACGATCCACAAGAGCCAGGGCTCGGAATATCCCGCCGTGGTGATCCCGGTGCTGACGCAGCACTACGCCATGCTGCAGCGCAATCTGCTCTACACCGGCATCACGCGGGGCAAGCGGCTCGTCGTGCTCGTCGGCCAGCGCAAGGCCGTCGCCATTGCGGTGAAGAACGTCTCCGGCCGGCGGCGCTGGTCGAAACTCGATGAGTGGCTTGGGGGTTGGTGCATGACTCGGAGCTGACCGACAGCGGTCCCAACCCAGGAGGCTACTCACCGACCAAGACGGTACGACTCCGGCCGACCAAGTTCAGCGGGCGCGTGCCTCCCACGGCTGCGGCTCTGCGCGACCCAAGAGGATCTGCGCGTCGATCGGAGCCGCCGCCGCGGTGAGGGTGCTCACGTCACCCCGGCGCACCGTTCCCGACTGGGGGCAGCCCGTGAGTCCACCATCACCCGTCCGTCGATGGAAGCGCGAGGGCCGCGCCCGGCACGCGGCTGCGGCGTGCCGACGGCAGGTCGGCGATCTGCGTCGAGAGCCGCGTGTCGAGATTCGCGATTTCGGTCCATAGCTCGCCAGCGACTCGCGTAGCGTCAGCTTCTTCTCCGCCGCCTCCGCCCCCTCATCGAGCAGGTTTGTCGAGCTGGTCGCGGATCATCACGCAGCCTCCCCAACGGTCACGCTGACCCGCTTGCCCAACCGGCGCAAGGCGCGGTCGATCGTTGCCGACTTGGTGGCATGGTCCGGATTCAGCATGCGCCGGACTTCGCTCTCGGCAACGTCGAGATCGCGGGCGAGACGGCGTTGCGACACACCGGCCTTGCGGAACGCTTCGTAGAGGGCTGCCTTCAGCGCAATCGGCACCGGCGGCACGACGAGGGGCCGGCGCTTGGTGGCGCGCGACGGCTCGGGCAAGCCCTGTCGCTGAAGTGCGTGGTCTCGACCACCAGCGTGTCGCCTTCCCAAGGGCCGCTCGACTCGCCGGTCCACGACTCGGATGCCGGGGCGCGGGCGGCCTCGAGGGGAACGATGCGCGCGTCGTGGACCATCTCCGTTGAGCACGACGACCTGGTCGGGCGTCTGGAACAGCTGCATGTTCTGGTTGTAGAAGCCGGGGTCATCGGCGGCCCGGTGTTGAACCCGAGGATGCAGCGGTCGAACGGGTTGCGGTCGGTATAGGAGTCGGCCGGGTGGGCCTCCCGGTAAGCGCGCCGCGACGACCCTCATGACTCCGCCTCCTCGGTACGGGCGCCTGCCTCGCAGGGGCGCCTTGGCGGTCTACGATAGTCCTTGGCGGCACTCTCATAAAGCCCGGCCTCCCGGGGTCGTCCGCCAGCGCGCGGGGCGCCCCCTCGCCTCACGAAACGGTTCAACGCGACGCCGGTAGTGGGCTCGCATCGCGCACGCCGCTCCAGGCTCTCCACGACACCATCACGCCGTCGGACCTCCACTTCGAACGCCACCACGCCGGCATCCCCGCCGGCGACCCGTCTCCTTTCAGATTGAGCGGGTACGTGTAGGAGTCCCGTGGGGACGTATTCTCGGACGCGGGTTCGACTCCCGCCGCCTCAAATACGCTAAACGCCCTGTTTGCAGCACTTTAGCGCACGGCCTACACCTCGAACCACAACCGACCAGTAAACCCACCGAATCGACCACGCCCACCTCAGCCACTGCGGCGACCACCGACAACGGCGACCCCGTAAGTGCACCGTCTGAAGTCAAAAATTCAGAGCCTCACGACGATGAGATCGCCGGCCGCACGGGGATGACCGCACCGACCCCGAGACGCGCTATGATGAGTCGCGGGACCCTCAGGGCACAGGACCACACGAACGTGGCAACCACACAACCCTGATCTGAACCCCAAAGGTGACGAGCGGGCAGCATGAGACGCGACGTAGAATTCGAAACGTGGCGCGATCGAGAACTTGACCGACGGCTCCGCGACGAAGCCGACGACAGGGTCGAACAACTCGCGCCCGCAGAGGCATTCCCAGACGAGTACTCGGCGGCTGACGAAACGATCGAAGGCAAACGCGGACGAGAAGCGACAGTCGTGGAAGGAGTACTGGCGCAGAACTGCGCCGGCTGGAGATCCCCGCCCAGAGCAGTGGAACTGTTCGAAGCAATGCAGGCAGACGAACCCAGCCGCCGGCAGCTAGCCGTGGCCACGGCCTTCGTAAAGGGAGCGCATGTCAACGACATCCTGATGGCAACCCTCCAAGGCGCGTTCACGTGGCGGCAACTAGCTTCGATGCTGTACACGCTGAAGATGGAAAAAACCGAGCTGAGTCCGCACCTGAACCGATGGGCCGACACGCGTCCAGGAAACTAGAACGACGTCCGAGGCGAAGATGCGGCTATCCGATCCAGCAGAAAAGCTATGGCTCGCATACCGAAACGTGCTGCACCGCATAGCAGCCGATGAAAGCGAACCGAGCGCGCTCGTACTAGGGGGCGCCAACATCCTCCAGGGAGAATGGAACCATCGACAAAGCGTCGATATCGACCTACTGCTTCCAGACCGGCGGAACGTGACTGATCTGCACCCAGGACGCCGGCTGGACCTCGCCAGGGCGGTGGACGGCAAAGTCGTGACTAAAACCGAATACCGGATAGTCGTCCAGACGCCACAAGGCGTGCTCGACATCACGACGATGCAGCCACCGCTCCGAGGGATCGAGCACAACGTGAAGTTGGCCGGGGCCGACGAAACGGTGCTACGACCCTCCCAAATCCTTCGGGGAAAACTGAATCGGATCCACAACGCGTTCGACAGAGACGCCTTCGACCTGATTACCTCTGAAAAAGCAGACCCGGTAGGCCTCGAAATTGCAGTGAACTCCCTAGACGCCGACAGCCGGGCAAAAGCAAAGGAACACCTGAAAAGCAGAGACAGACGACAGGCCATCGACTGGGCTCACGAGCTGTTCCGGGTACCAGCCGAATACCGCAGACCGCTAGCCACAATCGGAACGGAGGCAGCCGAAGCGCTAACCCGCCATGAGTACGTGCGGGTGCAAATCCACCGACTCGAGAACACGACTATGGTTCTAGCAGTGCCCAGGCACGGCACGCCACGATCACTCAAAATGGACGGCGAACCAAAACAGGCAATATGCAAGTCCGGAATGCAGGACTACCTGGACAACAATACAACAGTATCCTCGTTCGAAGTCAAACAAGCGCTCCAAAGACTCATCGACAGAAACGCCACGGGCTTGGTTCTGGACACGACCGATGACGACCCACGAGAACGAGTAGATCGGATCCTCAGAAACGCAGTCCAGAACAGAAACGGACACGCCATTGAGGAGTCGGATAACAGACAGACCTCGCGGGAACCCGCGAAGAGCAACGTCTACAACGGGCCACTAGCACGGCCCGGACAGATGCTGAAAGGCGGAAACATCATAGGAACGCAAGCCGGCGATCGACCATCGGCAACGACCAAACCTAGAAAGGCCGGAATAGAACACGACAACACCCGGAAGAAAAACCCTTACGAGCTATGACCCAGCGTGTAATAGCTCGGAGACAGAACGTTCAACTGTCTATCCAGATGGCGAGGAACCCATTACCTGGTTCCGGCGGGCGACGGTGTTCCATCACAAGCTGACGGACTGCTCCCTCGCCTCCATACCCGGCAAAGCCACCGTCCTGATGCCGGGTGTCCTGCACCGGTCCGGCCGCGCCGTTCGACCCGTCGATGGCCGAACAGATCCGCAGCCTGATTCGGCCGGGAAGACACGCTCCGCGCCCCCCTCATCCCTGGCCCCAAGCTCCACCTAGACGACATCTTCTCGCCGTGAGGACCGGGTCCGCGCCGATCCGCGGCACGAGATGACCGGCAGGCGCCAACGACTCGACGACCGCCGGCTGCCGTCGGACGACGCCAAGCCCATGAATTCGGCGGCTCAACGCCGCCCGAACCACCGCAAGGCCTTCGCGGCCGTGTGATAATCGACGCCAAAGTAGCGCGCGATCGCCGTGACGCTGACGCCTTGACCCCGCATCTCGGCCGCCTGAGCGGCGATCCGCTGGTACACCGGCGTCGCCGGGCGATCCCGAAGCTCGACCTGGATGGGCAGCGCCGCGAGGGTTCGCAACCTTTGCGAGCGTGTCCGCGTACACCAGGGAGCACTTCCAGAATCGAACCCGAGCTTCATCGTGGCCTGCGACGCATCGGGGCAGAGCCCGACCGCGGAACCCCGCACCGAGACAGCCAACGGAGTGCGGCCGTCGCCAGCAGACACCAACGGGAACGGATGCCCTGCGTCGTAAACGCGATCTGCGCGAGGCGTTATCGATCACGTCGTTCACCAAGGTGACCAAGTAACCGTTCGGCTGTTCGAACGGGCGCGCTTGACCTTCTTGCTACCTTCCGACAGGGTCCTCGCCATGCTGCTGCGGGGCGATCGCGCTCTTGAGCATCGCGCCAGAAGGTCCGAAAACAACCCAAAACGAAGCGGGGCACAACCCCGCAAACAACGCCGCGGGCCACCGAGGCGATCGACCTGCTCTTCGAGGACAGCGAGAACGAGTCCGACGGCGAAGACAGCGACGTGGGCGCCATCGGAGCGCGCCGGAACGGCCGAACACACCCGGCCCCGATGGTGAACCTGAAGCATGACCGAGGGCCCACCCCGACGACGTCCGCGCGGCGTTCCGGGACTGTGCGGGCAGCCGAGGGTCGACAGCCTGCTGGAGGCGACCGATGCGCTGCTCGAGCCCCTTGAAACGGCGGCGGTTCGAGAACTCGAGGATGCCCGTCGCCGGCTCGCGGCGTTGCGCCAGCAGGAGGTCACGTCGGACCGTCTCGGCGATGCGGGCGGCGCAGACGGGTCGGATGAGACAGCCGAGCGTGTCGCGAGAACGTGCTGGCTGATCAGGAGGCGTCTGCGGAAGGTCGGTGAGACCCTCGGCAGGCTCGACTTCCCCGGGATGGAGATTGCGCCGACGCCGTCCGCGTTCCGGCGGTTCCTGCAGCGGTTTGGGATTGCCCGGCCGAGAACATGCCCGGGGAGGGGTTGGTCGCGGTCTGCTACAGGGCCCTGCGGGCATTCGAACAGGCGGCCGAGCAGGCCGTCAGCCGTATCCGCGGCGTCGTCGATGCCCGGCGCGAGGTCGAAGCCGGCGAGTGGAGCGACGCCGCGGTCGGTCGCATCCGGCTCGTACTGCGGCGCCTCGAGGACGCGGGCAAGGCGCTGGACGACGGCAGCCTGGCGAACAGCGTGGTCGAGGCGGTGCGGGAGGGCCTGAAGGCGCTGGACGAAGAACGGCACTCAGGCGATCCGCTGGCGGCCACGACCCGGGAGGTGCCCGGGCGGCTCGAGGCCGCCGACCTGCCGCTCCCGGTGCTGACCCGCGCCCTCGACGAGATCCGCATGTCGCAGACCGCGGGCCGAGAGGCCGCCGGGGTGCTGCTCGAACGGCTGCGGGTGGTGGCCGACCTCCCCTGGACCGCGCGGGCGAGTGAACGGGTCGACATCGAGGCGGCAATGGCGGAGCTGGAAGCGGCCCACGCCGGCCGTGCGGCGCTCAAGGCGCGGGTCCGCCGGTTCCTGGCCACGCGACGGCTGACGTCGACGCCGTGGACGGTGGAGGGGCGCAGCCACGATGACCGGTCCCGCCGTGGGGACGGTTCGGCGCCGGTCGCGCTCCGCCGCCTCGTCGTGCGCCCCGCCCGGTCCGCCACCCGGACCCCGATCCTGTGCTTCGCCGGCCCCCCCGGCGGCGGCAAGACCACGCTGGCCATGCTGATTGCCCGTGCGCTGCGCCGCCCGGGAGTGATCGTCGCCCTGGGCGGCGTCTGGGACGAGTCCGCCATCCGCGGCCTGCCGATCAGCTTCCGTTCGCCCGAGGCGGGCCGGATCGTCCTCGGGCTGCAGGAAGCCAGGGTCCGCAACCCCGTGATGATCTTGGACGAGATCGACAAGGTGGGCGGCGGCGCCACGACGAACTTCGGCGACCCGTCGGCGGCGCTGCTCGAGGTGCTCGACCCCGCGCAGAACACGCACTTCCGCGATGCCTACGTCGAGGCGCCGATCGACCTGTCCGAGGTTCTGTTCATCGCCACCGCCAATGACCTGGCGAAGATCCCCGCCCCGCTGCGGGACCGGGGAGATCATCGAGGCGCCCGGGTACACGGACGACGAAAAGGTCGACATCGTGCGGCGCACCCTGTGGCGAGAGCAGGTCGAGGTCAGCGGGTTGAGCGCCGGCGGCTTCTGGACCCGGACCCCGGCGGCGACGTCTCGGGAGCGGCCGGAGGAGGCGTCCGGCGCGTCGCCGGCCCGCAGGCGGCTGACCGTGGACCTGCTCGATGGGGCGCAGGCGGCCATGACGCCGCCGGTGGCCGCTCCCGTGGCGAACCCGTCCGGGCCGCTGACGGCGGGAGGGGTCGAGGTGACGGATGCGGCGATCCGGGCAGTGGTGCGGGGCCATACCTGTGAGGCGGGGGTACGGCATCTCGCGCGAGAGCTCGGCGCCATCTGCCAGTTCGTGGCGTGCCGCCGGGTCGAGACCGGCGACGCCGCCCCGGTCACCGTCGTCGCCGACGCTGACGAAGCCGTGCGGCTCGAACCGACCCGGCCCCACTTCAGCGTAACCGAGATCCTGAGACCGCCGCGGTACGACTCGTTGCCCGACCACGTGCGGGATGCGCTCTCCCGGGAGCGCGGCCGCGTCGTGGGCTTCCATCCGGCGGACCCCGAGGCCGTCGCTGCGCAGGCGTGGATCGAGGTGCTGGAGGAACTGCCGTGGCCGCGGTCGGCGGAGCGGCTCGACGCGCCGACGCGGCTGCGGCAGGGGCTTGACCGGGAACACGTCGGCCGCGCCCGGGAAAAGGACCAGATGCTCGACTACCTGGTGGCCCGTCAGGCCTTCGCAGACAGAGGCGCGGCCGGCGCCCACGCCGGCCGCCGGTTTGTACGGGTTTCCCTGGCCGGCGTCGAGAAGCCGTCGGCGATTCTCGGGCATCGGCAGACCCGCTCCGGACGCGGCGCCGGGGCGCTCGTCAATGCCCGGCAGCGGCTCGGCCCCCTGCCCGGCCACACCGGCGACAACCCGCTGGTCGTTCTCGGCGAGTTCGACCGGCTGGGCGAGGCGGCCGACGCGCTGCTCGGCGTGCTCGACCCCGCGCGCAACCACAGCTTCCGCGACCGCTACGTCGGCCTGCCGCTGGATCAGCGCCGTGCTGTTCGTCGCCGTCGCGACCGACCCCGGGCGCATCCCGCCGCTGTTGCAGGAGCGGTTGGAAGCGCTGCCGCTGGCTGGCTACACCGATGCGGAGAAGCAGCGCATCGCGACCCGATCTGATTCCGCAACGGCGCGGGCAGCACGGGTTGTCCGCCGATGAGATGTCGTTCTCTCCGGCGGCCCTCCAGTTCCTGATCGGCGGCTACTCGCGCGAACCGGGCGTGCGCCTCCTCGACGGCGGCATCGACGCGCTCTGCCGCAGAGCAGCGCGCCTGCGGGCCGAGGGTCTTTCCCTGCCCGGGGAGATGGGCCCGGAAGCGGTGTCCGCGTGGCTCCGGCCGCCGCGGTTCCGCGACGAGGAAATCGCCGCCCGGGCCCGCCGTCCCGGCGTCGCCCTGGGTCTGGCCGTAACCGGCGAGGGCGGGGACGTGCTGCTCGTCGAGGCGGCGTGCCTTTCGGGCCGCGGGACGCTGCACGTCACCGGGACGGTCGGGCCGATGACGAGGGAGTCGGCGAACGTCGCGATGACGTGGGTGCGCTCGCACGTGGACCGCCTCGCCGGCGCCGCCAGGTTCGACGATACGAGGACATGCACGTGCACCTGGCCGAGGCCGCCCGCTGGAAGGACGGCCCGTCTGCGGGGGTGGCGGTGGCCGTTGCCCTGGTCTCGGCGCTGACGGGACAGCCGGTGCGGGGCGACGTGGCGACGAGCGGGGAGCTGACGCTCGCGGGCACGGTCGAGCCGGTGGGCGGCGTCCGGCAGAAGGTGTTGGGGGCGTGCCGGGCACGGATGGCGGCGGTGATCCTGCCGTCGGCCAACGAGGCCGACATCGCCGAGAACTTCGGCGACGAGCTGCCGTGCGGGATCACCGCACGCTACGTGACGACGATGGACGATGTGCTCAAGATGGTGCTGCCCGATGTCGTGGCGCAGCCCGCGGCTTGGCCGCCCGTCCACGCCCGCCGCGGCCGGCGAAGCCGGCGACTCAGTGCTCCCAGGAACCCGTTCGCGCTCTCAGGCGCGACCGGCCGGGCGCAGCGCGGCAAGCCGCCTCTCGGCCAACGTCGGCCGCACGGTCAGGCAGCGGTCGGCAGCGATGACAAAACGCGGGGACAGTCGGAGCCAGTCGGCTGGCGACACCGTGCAGATCCGGAGCAACACCAGGGCAACCCATGAGTAACGGGAACAAGAATGCGGGGCGTGAGCTTGCCCCGGTAGGGCCGGGGTGCCGGCCGTCGATCACGTCGCCGGCGGAACTCGCGGCCCATCTCGGCCGCGAGTTGTTCGCGTCGGCGGTGGACGGCAACGGGTGGACGGACCTGCACTACGCGGCTGCCCTGGACTGGCCGGCAATGGCCCTGGCGCTGCTGGTGGCCGAGGCGCCGTTGGACGCGCGGCTGCGGACCGACGGCGAGCCCCTCGGCCCGGAGTTGCTGAGCACGCTGAGCTGCTGCGGCCAGGACCGGTTCAGCCGGTTCCGCCGGACCGGCGCGACCCCGCTCCACATCGCGGCAGCCGCAAACGCGTGCGAGGCCGTGACGGTTCTGCTCGAGCGCGGCGCGGATCCGGACGTTGCCGATGCCACATCGGCGACCCCGCTGCACTACGCGGCTGCGGGCCACAGCGGCTCGGCCGCGGCCGTGCTCGCGGCGCGCGGGGCCGACGTCGGGGCGGCGACCGCGAAGGGCGTCACGCCGCTGCACGCGGCGGCGCGGCGGGACGCAGTCACGGTGGTGGGGGTCTTGCTGGACTACGGGGCCGACGTCGGGGCGCAGGACACCGGAGGCGATACCCCGCTGCATCGGGCCGCGTCGGGCGATGCGGCGTTGGCGGCGGCCGTCTTGCTCGACCGCGGGGCCGACATCTCCGCGCGTGCGGACGACGGTGCGACCCCGCTACATGTCGCGGCGCTGAAGGAGGCCGGCCGGGTGGTGCGCGTGTTGCTCGGCCGCGGAGCGAACGTTGACGCACATGCGGACGACGGTGCGACCCCGCTGCATGTCGGGGCGCTGAAGGACGCCGCCGGGATAGTGGCGGCGTTGCTGACCCACGGGGCTGACCTCAGCACCACCGACGCCGCGGGGCACGCGCCCCTGCACTGGGCGGCGTCGTGGGATGCCGTGTCGGCGGTCGAAGTCCTGCTGGACCGCGGGGCGAGCGTCCATGCGCGTGCGGACGACGGCAGCAAGCCGTTGGACGCGGCGGCGCGCGCGCACGCCTGGAGGGCGGGAGCGCTGTTGTTGGCGCGCGGAGCCGGCATCGAGGCGACGGACGACGACGGCGCCGCCTCCTTCCCGGATGCTGGCTCGGAGACGGTGCACTGAAACGCGCGGCCGACGACGAGTGGTCTGTCCCGGATCGAGGATCTGCTGCACTGCCGTTGCGGCCCGCGCCGGCGGCGAACGACGCGTTGGCTGCGGTCACGACGGCCGGCCGCGTGTCCTGAGCCGCAGAGGTCGGTCGCGGTGTGGCGAAGAGAACCGGACCCCGGCGCGAACGGCCCGCTGGCCAACGTCGGACGGACCGGTCAGGCAGCGGTCCGCAAGGATGAACCGCGTCTTCCAGGAGAGGGGGAATTCAGGCCATGGACATGTTCGGGATAGTGGTTCCAGTGGGGTACGGCGTTGTGATCGTCCTGCTCCACTACCTCGCGATGAGCTCCGAGAGCGGCGAACTCCGCGAGGACATCCGCCGCCTCTCGAAGCAGATGTGTCGACGAACACCGAGGCACGATCAGGAACGGACGTGAAGCACCACCTCCATTCCCCGCCCGGTTCGTGCCTGATGCCTTGCTCAACCTCGGGAGGCGGGAAAGCCGCCCGCTCGGATCTGTGGGGGCGAAGACCGAATGGCTGAGCTCTCCGACCATCCCCTCGCCGGGTCCGTCCGGGGCGAGGGCGCCGCGGAGGGGACGTCTGTGCGCAGCCAAGCATTTCCGCCGGCCCGGTCGCCGGTTCCGTACGGGTGAGGGGTCATTCGCGTACCCGCCGGCACCGCCGCGGACCGCCGCGATCCGGGCGTCTGCCGGAGGGACACTCGCGGTACCATACCGACGTGGAAGAGAGTACCCACCGGGCAGGCACGGTCTACGGCCGGAAGACCATCCAGCAACTGGCGCGAAGCCTCGACGTCCACGTGCGTGACGTCTCGAAAGCGGCGCGGCGGGTGCTCGGCCTGGATGCCGGTAGCGCACGCGATCACCAGTTCACGCTGTCCTCCACCCAATGCCGACGGGTCGCCGACGCGCTCGGCAAGAAGCCGCAGCCGCCGCTTCTCGGTCTCGCCGAGGTCGATGATGCCTCCCCGCCCGAACCGCGCGGTCGAGCGCGGTTGCGATTCCGGTCCGACCCGCCGGCCGACCCCGCCGACTTGAAGCTCCGGGACCTGCATCACGGGCTCTGGGTGCATCCCGAGGTCTCCGATCGCCTGCGCGGGTGGACGCACCTCTACAAGCGGCTGGGCATCGTCCTCCAGCATCTCGCCGCGCACGGCCGGTCGACCGTCGTCAAGGGATGCATGGACGCGAACCGCGGCTGGCGTCGATCGCCGCTGGGCGGCAACAACGGCATGCAGTACTACCTGTGGTGGACGCCGTGCGGCAGCGCGGCCGCCCGGACGCTCGACCTGCCGGAGCGCGCCATCCTGGTGCGGGACGTACGACATCACGACAACCACGCCCCGCTGGCGGCGGGCGGTGTCGGCGACTATCTGCCGTTGACGACGCCCGAACATCTGAACGGGGACATCGCCGGGTCTCCGTGGACGGACCAGCAGATCGACTTCGTCGAAGACGACAGCCCGGTCCGCCTGATCCTCGGCCGCCCGGGGTCTGGAAAGACGACGGTGCTCTGGAAGGCGGTGGAGGCGCGGAGCGGCCAGCGCGTGCTGTATCTCACGTGGTCGAGCGCGCTCACCCGCCACGCTGAAGAGCGCTTCGCATCGTTCGCGCCGGCCGACGTGCAGGTGATCGCCCGCGACTTCACGACCTTCCTCGGCGAGGTCTGCGGCGCCGACGTCGAGAGGCAGCCGCTGAGCGCGAGCCGCGCGAGGTTCGACCAGGTGCTCACGCGGCTCGGGCGCGACATGGCGGGACCCTGGGCTCGCCGGCAGCACGCCCTGCACGCCGAGCTGCGCGCGGTCTACTTCGGCCGGGCGATTCCCGGCGACCACGGCTGCGTCACCGACCACGGCATCGCGTGTCTGAGCGACGGGACCTACACCGCCCTGCGGGGCGGCGACGACGGCATCACCGCCGGGGTCGGCGCCAAGGCGGCCAAGGCGCTGCTGAAGGTCGGCCCGCGCCTCGCGCGAGTCCGCGATCGCGTCGGATCGGTCTTTCCCGAGCTCGTCGCCGCGACGCGGGCCATCGAACGATTGCGCGGCGACGAGTTGCCGGAGGGGTTCGAGGCTTTCGATCGCATCGTGGTCGACGAAGTCCAGGACCTGACGCTGCTCGAGACTGCGGTCGTGGTGGAGCTTTGCGGCGCGATCGCCCGTGCGTGCGGGCGCGCCCCCTGGTTGCTGATGGCGGGCGACGCCGGGCAGACCGTGCGGCCTACCGGGTTCGAGTGGGCGCCCCTGAACGACCTGCTGGCCCTACGGCTGCGGCGGCCGGAGAAGTTCCAGCTGAACGAGCACCTGCGCTGCCCCAGCCGGATCGCCGAGGTGGTCGACCGGGCGTCCCGCCGCTACGCCGACATCGAGAAGGAGGTGCGTCCGACGAGCCAGCACCGCCAGCGGGGCGGAGAGCACGTCGATGCGCACCTCGTCCACGTGCACGTCTCCGAGCGGGCCGAGGCGGTCCGGCTGTTGGAGCGGCTCGACGAGACGGACGACGTGGTGGTCGTCTCGCCGCGGAACGACCGGCCCGACTGGGTGCCGGCCGAGCTGCGTGGCGTCGTGCTCACGCCGGAGGAGACCAAGGGGCTGGAGTACCAGTCGGTCTGCGTCCTCGATCCGGGCCGCCTGCTTTCTCGCCTGAGGCCGGAGAACCTGTCGTACGGGACCGACGCGGAGCTCGATCGGCCGGCGCGCCGGACGGCCATCGACCATCTGCGCGTGACGTTGAGCCGCGCGACGGAGACGCTGGTGTTCGTGGACGTCGAGGCCGCCGACGACGATCTGCACCAGAGCTTGGAGCTGCTCGGCGATGCGGCGCCGTACAGCGCGGAAGATCTACTCGATCATCTCGCCAATTCCGATGCGTCCGCGGAAGAGCGGGTGTCGGCGCGCACGAACGACGCCCGCGCCCTGATCGATTCGGCGCCGCGCAGGGCTTGGCAGCGCGCCTGTCAGGCGGTGCGCCTGCTCGGCGAGCCGGGTCTGCCGAACGGCGTATCGGACCTCGTCCTTCGTGGGGATGCCCGTTCCACCCTGCTCGCCACCGCCGCCCGTCTGCTCGTCGAGGGCGTGCCCGCGGGAGTTGAGCGCCGGGAAGTGGTCAGCACGGCCATGGCGGTCACCGGGACCGAGAAGACGCCCGACGAATTCGGCGCCGTGCGCCCGGATGAGGATGCCGGCGGCGGGCGTGACGCGGTGGGCGGTTCCGGCCGCGAGCAGGCACCGCTGGTCGTGCTGGCGGCGTACGAGAACATGGCGTTCCGGGAACTGGACTTCTGGTCGAGGGACCGGCGGGCGCCACCCTTTGACCTCCTGGAGGCCGCCCGCCAGCTTGGCAACGCGTCGGCGGGCGGCAGTGACTGGCTGCGGGCGGCGCTGCTGTCGGCGGCCCAGGCCCTGCGCGACGGGTTGAACGCGAGCGCCGTGAACCCGGCGTCGGCGGCAGCGTTTGCCGGCGCGGACGTCGAAGCGTGGTTGCGGCTGACCGGCTATGCCGGGGATGCGGCGGCACGGGCCCACGCGCTGCGTGGCAAGGCGTTTGATGCACTGCTCAAGGGCGGTGGCGCGGATGAGCCGCGGTCGGACCGGCGTGCGCGGCTGACCCGGGCCGAGTTGGTGCTGGAGACGATCGCGCCCGATCCGGTTCGGCTCGGCCGGCTCCGGGAGGCGCAGGAGCGGCCCGAGGACGCGGTCGGCGCGTACGAAACCGCCGGCCGGCAAAAGGACGCGCTGCGGGTTCTGCGGAACTTCGGCCGCTGGGAGCGTGCCGTCGAGCTGGCGGACGGCGAGACCCAGGCCGACCTCGACTGGCTGCTCGAGCTCAAGGCGCTCGTCGAACGCCGGCCGCCGCAGCAAAACCGGCGCCTGCGCAACGGCGAGCGCGATCGCCTTGAGAAGCTGCTCGACGAGATCCAGAAGCGGCCACCGAGGAAGTCCGTGAGCGGGAGCGGCTGACGTCGGTCCTCTGCCGGCGCTTCAACCGATCGTCGGCGCTCGATTCGGAGGTGAAGCCGAATGCTCCAAGTGAACCACGGGTGGGCTGCCGCGCGTCCGCATCGTGCTACTGCGGCAACCGGCTCGCGGCCATCGACCTGTCGGCGGTGGCTCGGGAGATCCGTGGGTCGGACGCGGTGCTGTGGTCGGTGGACCCCGATACCCCGTACGTGCCCTCGCCGGTGCGCCTCGACGACCAGCTCTGCGGACTTGAATGCTGGTGGACTTCCTATGGGTGTTAGCCATCTCGACTGCGCGACCGAACCCCAGCCTCCGACCTCGAACTCGCAGCCGGTGACCGGACTCCGATGAAGGTGAGCGTGAGCGAGCTCGATCGGAGGCTCCCGACGCCGGGGAGCACTGGGCGGTTACGCTTGCCGGGGCGGACGGCGGGTCCGCCCGTGTCAGCCTGCACTGCGCGCTCGGACCCGTGGGTCCTCGCGGCCGTCCGGGCGGGGCGGTGCGGCACGAGCGCACCGCCCGGGTCCTCGCCGGCTACCGGCGGACCGCCTCAGACCGCGGCCGCGGGCAGACGTCGGGGCGCTCCGGCGGCTCGACGGCCGTGGAGATGCGCTACGACGGACTTCACGGCCGGCATCCCTGCGAACTGCCTGGTGAAGGCGGCGGTCGCCCAGCTCGGAGCGGGTTTCGTCGACGTCGCTGCGTGATCGGCCTCCTGGCGTCCGGCGCTGGCGGGACCCGTGGGGTTTCGGCCGGGCGTTCGCGCCTTGCCGGAGGCGAACCCAGCGGTGTGTAATGGGTCGCGCACCTCAGACTGCGACGGGGGCGGAGGTCCACCGGCGCCAAGCCGTTTGCGGCCGGCAGCGCCTCGCGGAAGTCGGCGGTGGAGGGGCGAGACGGCGTTCAGTGCCCCCCGGCCGGGGTGATAGCATGAGTCGTATAGGAGCCGTCAGCGTCGCCACAGGCGCAGGGTCCAGCGAGTCCAGCGGTCTGGCTTCGCCCGCGCGGATTGGCGTCTCGTCCTCTCCGATTTCAGGATCGGCGCCGGCATTCTATTCTGACGGGACCGAGCCACAGGGAGACATACCGAGCAGTTTTGAGTGTCGCTTGACGGGATCAATCCGCGCGCAACGTGGTGCCTGGATCTCTACGACGACGCCGGGCGGCTGGCCCCCCGGACCTGTTGACCGCGCGGCTCCGCGGGCGCCGCCCCCTGCGTCCGATAACCTGCACCGCGTCCGGACGTAGCTCTCGCGGGGGCGGACGGCGCGTCTGCCACGGCGCTCCGGCCACGACCGCGCAGGATCGGTCCGGGAGTCGGCCAGGGGCTCGGGGACTTGGCCGCGCCAGTCCTGGTACTCGGCCTGCAGGGTCCGGAGCTCGGCCAAGGCCGCGGCCCACCGCGCCGGCCGGGACTTCGGCCGGGCCGGACGCTGCTCTCGGACGGGGACCCCGGCCGCGCGGCGCTCGCGGAAGCGGCGTTGCCGTTCGGCGCGCCTGTCTTCCTTGCGGCCCTCGGCGAGCCCCGGCGGCGACCCGCTGCCGAGCTCGAGGCATTCAGCCCGGGGGCGGACGGTGCGTCTGCCATAGCACCTGGCGCGGCTCCGCGACACGATTGCGACGCGGGCGTCCTGGCCGGGCTCCGGGCTCGGGCGCGCCGCCGCCTCGACGCGTGGCTCGACGACCGGCGGCTCGAGGACCTACCATCAGCCGCTACGGCGTCGAGTCCGAGAAGGGCGCCTTCGAGCGCGAGCCGCCCGCTGGGCCGACATCGCCGATGTGGCCGACGTGCGACGGGTGCTGGTCATCGTCGTCCACCCGATCCAGGACCCCTGCAGGCCGGGGCGATGCCGGCCGGCGGACCGCGTCATGCCGCTGTAGCCGAAGATGGGTGGGAGTGCGGTTCCAAGGCGACGGCCCAGGGCCTCCGGGGGCGTCGAGCGGGGTGACCCGCCTAACCCGGGGCTCGGCTGGGTTAACGGAACGTCCCCTTATCGGCCCCTGCGCCGTCCGCCCAGGACTTGTCGGCCGCAGCGGCGGTCGGTGGTCGGCCCCGCAGCCGTTTCGCCGCCGTCGCCAGCGCCCCGGCCGGCCCAGGTCCGCGAGGCCGTGCGCGGGCGGCCACTGCCGTCGAGGCGCTGGACGGCGCGCGTGGCCCTGGTCGTGGAACTCGGCCGGGCGGTCGGCGTCGGGCGCTCTGGGAGGTCACATCCGCATCGCACAGTCCCCGGTCAAAGGGCATTGGGCGCAGTCCGGTTCTGTCGGGCGGCACCAACGCTGGCCGATCCACCACGCTGGCCAATCGAGTTCGCCCGGAAACTCGGGGTTCAGGCGTCGAGCCGCCCGTATCGCCTCGTTCGTGGAGTCGCCGTCAATGATCCCGAGACGCCGGAACACGCGCACCAAGTGAACGTCCGGCTTGACGTCGATCTGCCGCTCCTGCCCTCTGAAGCAGCCGAAGTCGTCCCGGAGTATCCGCGTGGCCATCGACGCGAGCCCGGCCCCGAGCCCGTGGATCTCCTGCAGCGTCTTCTCCACCTCGGCGGGAGACGCGTCCCTCCAGATGGCGCCGGCGTCTCCGCCGAACCGCTCCCAGACCAGTCTGGCCGCGTCTGACAACGTCCTGGCGCCTTGCTTTGCGCCGTACCTGGGGCGCACTGCCAGACCGTCCAGCAACCCTCTGAGCTCCGTCTCACTCTTGGATGCCAACAGCGCCGGATCCAGAAGACCTTGCCGATCGATCTCCGTCGGAATCCGCCATGCCTTCTGCCACGGCATGCCCCGATCGAAGGCCACCGCCATCAGAAACGCGAAAGGACTCTTTCGAATGAGCCTTCGGGTTTCCACGTCCAGATCGTTCCAGTCCGAATTGGCACGGGTTTGGCCGTATTCCTTGAGTCGCTCCACGACCGTTCGGCGACCTCCGTCCCGATTCTCGGGAGCAGTTCCGGCGCGGGTGCCCCCTGCCTTCACTGTTCGGCCTTTTGCACCGGGGCCGGGTTGTTCAGCGCGTCCGCGATCAGCTCATCGAACTCCGCCAGCCGATCGGGCGCGAACCGCGACACCTCCGACCGCCAGCGCATGACCTGCTCCACCGCCATGACCTCCGCGTTCCGCTTCGAGGGCGCTTTCCCGGTCGCCACCGCGTACGCCTGGCCGGCCATGAAGGTGTACCAGCCCTGCCGCGACGCGAGCCGGTCGAGCTTCTTCCCGACGTCCCGCGCCCGCTTCTCGGCCGAGGGCAGCAGCCGGGACTCGTCGAGCTCCCCGGACCGCACCTGGCGCAGCACGCGCTCGGCAAGCGGTTCCTCCGAAATCTTGAGCTCCGTCTCCGTCGTCGTCATCACACGCTCGATCCGTTCCGCGGTCCTCCCCGGAGCGACCGCGGCAGGCGTACCCCGGGCGGGCGTCCGGTCAGGTCTTCTTCGCCGCCTTCGTCGCTGCTTGGCGTTTCCGGTAGCTGGCCGCCGACCGGAACCGCTGGCACTTCCGGCAGGTCGCCGGCTCGCCGGCCTTCGCGATCTGCCTCGGATCGTACAGGAGCACGCCGCACAGCGACCACGGGATGTCCTGGGAGCGGGTTTCGTCGAGGTCGTGCGTGATCGGCCCTTTCCGGGTCGGGCGCGGGTCGGACTGGGGTTCCTGCGAGGGTTCAGGGGTCTCGCGTCGCCTGGGGGACGCTGTCGTGACGCTCTCGTTCCCCGGCTCCGGGGCCGTAGTGTCCAGGAAGACCAGCGCGTCACGACGGCGTTCGAAGGCGGCGTGATGGCACCAGCCGCCGGCGCGGCCCTCGTGGCGCTCGTGGACCTCCCAGCGCGGCCGGTCGTTCCGGCTCCCTCCGGGCCGGGGGGTCCGAACGACTCGCCAGGTTCCGTCCGGCGAGCGGTACTCGCGGGGGCCGTACTTGTCGTCCTGGTGGTGGGGGATCAGCCTCATCGTGTCTCCGTTCAGCCGGCCGGCGACCGGACGCGGCCGCGCTTCAGTCGCCGCCATAGCGCTCGACCCTCGTGTCGCCGTCATCGGAGAACCAGGACCTCGAAGCGGTTGACCAGGCGGTCGCCGCCGCGAGCTCGGGCGGCGGCGTGAAGATCGAACGTCCGTTCCGGACACGTTCGATCGCCGTGGCGGTGTCGATGTAGGGCGCGTCGGTTGGCCGGCCGCACTTCGCGCAGAGTTCTTCCGTGCGGGCATTATCGAACCTGCTACGCCAGGGATGTTCGCACCAGTACTTCATCGGACCGGCAGACCTGGGTGGACGCCGTGTCAGTGCATCGTCTCGCCGTTGTCGACGTCCTCTCGGTCGGCCTCGTCGGCCAGTGTCTCGATGATGCCGAGGTACTGCGCCAGCGTCGCGAGCACCACCGAGCGCACCGCATCCCGGAACGCGGCCGAGGGCGCCCAAGCCCGCACGGCGGCGGGGTCGTCCTCGTCGGGCATCTCGTCGAGGGCCGCAACGGCCAGCCGCTCGGGTGGAGTAGCGAATGCCCCGCCGGACACGCTCAGCGATCACGGCGCGGGCTGTTCGCACCAGCGCTCGGAACTCGGGGTCGTGGAACTGGTCATGGTCGAACATCGGGGGAGTCCCTATCGCTCCTCATGTTCATCGAGCCCGGCCGGCAGGGGAGTGCGCTGGTTCGGAGGACCGCCGCCTGAGCGGGCGTCTCGGCCGACTTCCATCGCGGCGGGGTAGTCCGCCGCTCCGAACAGCTCCCGCTGTCGCAACGCCGCATCGACCTCGGCGGTGGTCGCGGGCCGGAACCCCTGGCCGTCGTCGACGTCGATCTGGAACAGTTCGCGTCGCGGTCCGGTGGTCAGGCGCCATCGACGCTCAGGCATCCCTCAAGCTGCGATCTTGGCTCGGCATCGCTCCCCGCGTCGAAGCGTAACCAGAAAACGGGACTAGCGCCAGGCGGCCCTCGGACCCGGACGGCCCAGCCGGAGCGGGCCATCACTTGGAATAATCAGGACCACCGATCAGGCCCGCGGGTCTGGTATCCCTTTGAGGCCGGCGCTTCTCCCCCTCGTGGCCAGGACGGGCCGGCATAGCCGAAGCCACCCCAGGGTGGGGTCTGACGGCCGACGCGAGCGCGAGGATCGGTGCGCATGTCAGGCGAGGGGTCCGAGGGTCCCGCAACGGCCGGCCAATCGCGCCGCACGTCCATCAACTCGTCGCCGCGGGTCTGCGTATCGACATAGTCCAGTTCATGCAAGTTGCCACGGCGCGAATGTCAGCGTTGAGCCGCGGGAGGAGCGCAGCAAGACCAGGCGATACGAGCATTCCACAACCCTTGAGATTCTGACTCGGCTTTGGTCCACACGGCGCCCAGGTGACCTCCCACGCCTCACATGTCGTGGAATCCCGCAGTTCTTCAGGACGTGTGGGCCAGTAGAACGGGTACCACGCCGCGAAGGCCAGCCGGTGCGACATCAGGGACTGGCAGGCGCGACGAAGGCGCAGCCAGTCCTTCTGCGCATCCGGCGAGTAGGGCGGATCCAGAAACACCAAGTCGGCAGTACTGAGCCGGGCTGCTTCGACGTACCCGTCTGCCTGGTGGAATCTCCATCGAACGTTGTTCGGGATGCAGAGGTCCCCGGATGCTCCGTACTGCGCCGTCACATGGCTGCTAGAGTCGAATAGATCGATTTCCACGTGCTGAAACCGTCTGGCGAGCCTGTCGGCGACGAACACCCAACTCGCGGGATACCGCTTCCTGGCCAGCCAGTCCCTCGCCACGGCGGCGTAGCGGCAATCGCCGCAAGGCGTCCTCGTGACCGTGCCGGCGCCGCCACTCACCGTTCTCGCTCAACTCGTGGATCGGTGCGCCTGCGTGGCACTCCACGTACCGAAACGGCCCGCCGTTCCCGCGCATGGCATCAGCCAACGCCACGAGCACGCTGTGTTTCCAGACGTCGCCGCGATTGCCTGCCTTGCGAGAGTGGTTGTAGGCCATGGAGTCGTTGGGGATCGTACCGCAGCACAACCCGGTGACGCCATGTCCATCGCGGGGCGCCAGCGCGAATGTCCAACCACGCGGGAGCACGGACATCAGGCGGACACGAGATGATCGAGCAGTCGATCGAGGGCGCGCCGTCGCCTGGGTCGGATAAGCGGGGTTACGTCAACCGGGACCCCGTCCCAGCCAGGTCCCCGGTGCGCGGGTGGGGCTACTTCTTGGCCGCCTTCTTCCTCCGTTCGGCCCAGTAGGCGGTCATGCGCTCCGATACCGCCTTCTTCTCCGCGGCCGACATCTCCCGGCGCTTCCTCGCCGGCTTGGCCTCGGACTTGCTGTCGGCCGCGGCAGCCGCCTTCGTCGGCGGCGGCGAGGAAGAGCGCCGCGACGTGGAGCGCGCCTTCGGCGCTGACGCGCCGAGGATCTGCTCGACGTCGGTCAAGGCTTTGATCTCGGCCTGGAGGCGGTCGATTTCGCTTTGGCGGTCGGCGATTGCCTGTGCGATCTCACTCATGCCGGTGGAGAGTAGTGGTCCTGCGATGGGGATGTCAAACACGAACGCCGGCTTCCTGTCTCCCGGCCGCGGCCACGTCGGCGGTTCCGCCGGTAGCCGGCGAGGGTCTGAGCGCGGCCGTGGTCACGAGCGCAGGCCCTCTCGACACGGAAGCGACAGGGGGAGATCCCAAAAGGTCGGCGACCGCGCCGGCGCGGTCGAGCCGACCTGGGTAGCGGCTCATGAGCCGTACCTCTCGCTGATTGCGCCTTCCCTTGTAGCGGGAGTCCCGCCGGATGGGGAGGTCGCAGATGCTACGCGCCGGTGTTGCTGCAGTCCTGATGTTGGTTACCCCGGGTGTGCTCCACGCGCAGTCGCGGCCACCGCAGGTCCGCGGCAGCGGCGGGCTCGGGATCTTCGCCGAGGCGGAGTAGCACTCCCTCGCCACCGTGGGCTGGAGGAAGTACGTCGGTGCCCGCGGTTGGGGCTTCGAGATCGAAGGCATGGCCATGCGCGGCGACGACCACCATGAGGCCGCGTTCGCCGTGGACGTGGTCAAGGACCTCGCGCCGCCGGACAGCGGAACGGTCCCCTACCTGACGATGCGGGCCTTCATCGTCGGCGGCAGCAACCGTGGGTCGACGACGAGCAGCGGGGAGCGGGCGTGGGGCTGGGGCGCCGGCCGCGCCCCGGAGCTCGGGTTCGGGATCGCCGAGTGGTCCGCCGGCCGGCGGTTCTTCATCGCGCCGGAAGTTCGCGTCGGCTTCTTCCCGAACATCCGGCTCTCGGTGGCCGTGGGGTTTACGCTGTGACGCGGTGAGGTATTCAACGCCTCAATCCGACCTGGGCGCGCCGGCGCAAGTTCGCGCTGGGACGAAGGTCTGCGCAGGCTGGCTGCGGCTCTGCGCGACCGGCGAGAACCTGCTGCGTATTCCGGTCCAAACCGATCACTGATTCCGGTCCAAACCGATCACTGATTCCGGTCCAAACCGATCACTGATTCCGGCCCAAACCGATCACCCTCCGTCGGAGCTGAGCGGCGCGGGACGACCCCGCCGGGCGTGAGACCCTCCTGCTTCACGGGCGCCCTGGCCGGGCTCCGGGACCGGGCGCTGCTCTCGGTGATGCTCTACAGCTTCGCGCGGGTGAGCGCGGTGTTGGGGATGCGGCGGCAGGACTACTTCGGGCAGGGGAGCCGGGGGTGGTTGCGGCTCCACGAGAAGGGCGGGAAGCGCCACGACGTTCCGGCGCACCACCGGGCGGCAGCGGCCCTCGACGCCTACGTCGAGGCGGCCGGGTTCCAGGAGCCGAAGGCGGCGTTCTTCCAGACCATGGACCCGGCGGGGAGGCGGCTGACGGGCCGGGCGCTCGAGCGGCGGCTCGTCCTGGCGATGATCAAGCGGCGCGCCGCGGCCGCTTGGCTGCCGCCCTCGACGTGCTGCCACACGTTCCGGGCGACGGGGATCACGGCATACCTGTCAAACGGGGGGACGCTGGAGCACGCGCAGCAGATCGCGGGGCACGCGTCACCGAAGACCACGAAGCTCTACGATCGCACAGCGGACACGGTGACGGCCGATGAGATCGAGCGTATCGTGATCTGAGCGCAAAATGGATGATCGAGAATTCTGGGTTGCTGGCGCCGTTCGGGCTCTACGGCCGGTCCGCAGTACGGCTGGTGGGTGCAGCTGAGGCTGCTGCTCGACCGGGTCGGTCCGGTGGAGCTGGAGGTGTCGGGCGGGGAAACGCCAAATGGCCAGCCCCGATGCGGGCCGTGGCGACGTGGCGGTCGCTGTTGCGCGCCATGACCGGGCGGGTGGCTGCGAGGGCCGCAGTAGCCCCGCCGGGCGGACGGGTTCGCCTCTGTCAGGAGGCGGGAAGCCGTCAGATCGGGTCAGCGCGCGCGAGTCGTTTGCCATCTGACGCGGTGCGCCGCTGGAGCGGGATTCGGCGCCGTGCGGTGAGGCCGCGCGGATCGCCGATACCCCGGGAGACATGCTCGTGACCTCCACCGCCCGAAGTCTTGTGCCCCGAGCGCTCAAGTCGCTGGCGGCATGCGTCCTGCTGCTGGTGGCGCTGGCCCTCTGGAGTGGCTTGCACGCCCGGACGTGCTTGGCCCTTGGCCTGCCGGCCCTCTGTTGTCTGGCCGCCTCCTACGGGATATTCACCTACCGGCTAGCTCTGCCCATGCCCCACAACTTTTGCTGGACTTCATGAAGCCACTTCGCTACGGTGGCGAGCATGGAGATTCAGAATCAGGTCGGGCGCAGCCTGCGGGGCAACCTCACCCGACTGCGAGCGGTGCTGGACGGGGCGGTATCGCAGGGCATTCACGGCCTCGGGCAGGTTGCCGATCGCGTCTGTAAAGCGTTCGATTTTCGCGATGGCCGCGGCCGGTGGCAGCGCGCGAGCTGCTGCGCGGCGTTGGCCGACCTCGCGGCGGCAGGCCACGTCTCGCTGCCTCGGGGTCGGCCCTCTCGCGGCGGTGTGTGGCGCCCGCGTGTGCTCCCGCACCCGGTGGCGCCGGCGGCTGAGGTGCCTGGCACGGTCGGCGAGGTCCGGGACTTGGCGCTGGTGCGGGTGGAGACCGACGAGCAGCGCCGGGTCTGGAACACGCTGATGGCGCATGAGCACCCGCGCGGCGCCGGGCCCTTTGTCGGCCCTCAACTGCGGTATCTGGTGGGCTCCGGGCATGGCTGGCTGGGCGGGGTGGGGTTCGCGGCGTGTGCGCGGCGCCTGCGGGCCCGCGACGCCTGGATCGGCTGGGACGACACGCGCCGGCGCGCTCACCTGCACCGGGTGCTGGGACTGTGCCGACTGCTGATACGTCCCGACATCTCGTGCCGCAACTTGGCCTCCCACGTGTTGGGCCGGGTCGCTCGGGTGGTTGGCGACGACTGCGAGCGCCTCTACGGCTATCGCCCCTGGCTGCTGGAGACGTTCGTCGACGAGACCGAACACACCGGGGCGAGCGTGCGGGCGGCGAACTGGGTGCGCGTAGGTGAGACCCGTGGGCGCGGGCGCCAGGACCGTACGCACGCGGCCCCCGAAACGTGCAAGGCGGTGTATATGTACGCGTTGGAGCCGGCGTGGCGCGATACCCTCCAGGCGCCCGCACCGGGCGTGGCGCCGCTGGCGGTCGGCGACGGGCTGGACGCCGCGTCCTGGGCGGGCCACGAGTTCGGGGGGGCGCGGCTGGGCGACGCGCGGCTGAGCGCGCGCCTGGTCCTGAGCGCCGAGCAGATGGCCGAGTCTCCGATGCGCGCCATCACCGGCGCCGCGAACGGAGTGAGAGCCTTGGTCAAGGGACATTACCGGCTGATCGACCAGCCCGCCGAGAGCGCGGTGACGGTGGAGAACATTCTCGCTCCCCATCGCGAGCGCACGCTGCGACGGATGCGGACGCATGACACGGTGCTGTGCATCCAGGACGGCACCCGCCTGAACTTCACCCGGCGCAGCCAGACGCGGGGGCTGGGGACCATCGGCTCGAATCAGACCGGCGCCGCGGCCCGCGGCCTGGACCTGCACACGACGCTGGCGATCAATCCCGACGGGGTGGCGTTGGGGGTCCTGCGGGCGGCGTTCGACGCGCCCGAGCCCCCGAAACCCGAGGAGAAGGGCAAGCCGAAGCCGCGGGAGGAACGGAAGTCGTTCCGCTGGGTCGAGGGGCTGCGCGACTGCGCGGCGGCGGCCGAGCAGCTGGGTGAGACCCGGGTGGTGTGCACGATGGACCGCGAGGCCGACTTCCTCGACCTGTTCATCGAACGCCGGACGCACGCCCCGCAGGTCGAACTGCTGGTCCGGGCGAAGGTCGACCGCGTCCTCGGGAGGGAGAAGACGGCCGACGGGCACACGGTCTCGCGCCGTCTGTTCGACGAGGTGCGCGACGGGCCGGCCCGCGGCGCCGCCACGGTCGAGGTGCGGCGGCTGAGCGCGCGGGTGAAGGCCAGCAAACAGGCTCGCCAGGACGGCCGTGCGGCCCGCGTCGCCGAGGTGACCCTGCGCTACCAGCCGGTGGCGCTGTCGTGCCCCGGGGCCGAGCCGGTCGAGCTGTTTGTCGTCCATGCGCGCGAGGAACAGCCGCCGCCCGCGGTCAAGCCGCTGGAGTGGTTCGTGCTGACCACGCTGCGTGTGACCAGCGCCGACGACGCCACGCGCATCCTGGGCTGGTACGCCCTGCGGTGGCGCATCGAGGAGTACTTCCGGGTCCTCAAGTCCGGCTGCAAGGTCGAGGAATTGCAGCACCACGAGGCGGAGCGGCTCGAACGGGCCATGGCCATCAAGATGGTCGTGGGGTGGCGGATCCAGTTGATGGTCCAGCTCGGACGCGAGACGCCTGAGCTGCCGGGGGACCTGCTGTTTTCCGATGGCGAGTTGCGCGTGCTCGCCACCTTCGCCCGCTCCCGCACGCTGCCGGCACCCACGCGCCTCGGGGACGCGGTCGGTCTGGTGGCCCGCCTCGGCGGGTGGCTGGGGCGCAAGCGCGACCCGCCCGGCGCGCAGCTCCTGTGGCACGGCTACACCCAACTCGTTGCCATGGCCTTCGCTTTCGAACTGCGGGATGAATTCGGATGATTTACAAGTCCAGCCAGCGAGATCTGGGGCACGGGCAGGGCTAGCTCGCAAGCGGTTCGCCCTGGAGTACTGGCTCGACCCCGGGTCGTCCCTTCATGCCTGGTTCACGCGCCACTGGATGACTGCAATCGCCAGCTTGGTTCTCGGTGTCTCATTGACCGGGTTCTTGGCCATCTTCACCGCCCTGGCCCGCCCCACGGACTGGTATTTCTTCTGTGCCATCGCCATCGTCACTCCCCTTGTGTTCACGGCGGCGCGCGTGTGGCCGGGCCGACACTTCCGGCAGACCGGTGGCGCCCGACACACGGCGCTCGCCGACATCCTCACCGCTCGACTCTCGGGGTGGGTGGTCTTCGCTGTAGCCGCCGCAGGTTACACCTACGCGAACTACTACCTGCCCGGGCCCGGCGAGTTAATCTTCCGAGGCTCGCTCGAACGCACTCTGGACGCGTTCGCGACGCAGGCTGGCTCAGCCTGCCCGGTCGTCGACGACACGTTGCGCATCGCCGCCGTGATCGAAGGGCTGTCCTGGTACGCGGTCACGACCGGAGCATTGCTGCCGGACATGAGCCGTGAACTGACGCGACTGGTGTGGACTGGCTTTTTCCTGAACACCGCCGTCGTTTTCGTCGGCTTCATCCGCGGCCTCGAGGGCGTGCTCCTCCTGGCTTGCCGAACGGCGACGCCTCAATCCCGAACCGGGCAGCGTCCATGACGGCGCTTGGCGCAATGCGCGCTGCTGACAGGTTCTGTCAGCGATAGCGGCTATACCTCCTTCCTGGCGAAAAGCCGGAAGCACCGAAAGGCAGTGAGATGAGCGTCGAGAACCCGGACCACCGAGAAGAGCCTTCGCACACTGGCCACGGAGGGGCCGCCCTGCCGGGCGGGGGAGACCGCACCGTGCAGTTGGAACGGGAGCATGCCGTCACCCGCGGCCTCACTGTTGCGGCCGGTTTGGTGACCTCGGGCTGGCGAACCACTCTCGCATTGGCCTCTGTTACGCTCCTGTTGGTGATGGCGGGGGCCATCAGGAGCTGGCTCGAGCGCCCGGAAGGCCCGGTTGTGCCGGACCCTCCTGCACGGGGAGCGGAACTTACGGGCGGGCCCGCCCGGCTATCGGACGAAGATCTGGAAGGGTTGCTGCGACGGCGAGTGCAGGAGTGCCTGTGCGATGACGGCCGGCTCCGACTCGACCCCGACGGCGACGCGCACGACCAAATCGAGGCGGTGTTCGGCCCCATCTACGCGACGAACATTCCCGAGTTTCTGGACTGGCACTATACGGTCGTCGGGCAGTACACGGAGCTGGCAATGGCGGCTGCCGGACGGCTGGAACAGGAAATCGACTCTCGTTTGTTCGGCAATCTGACCGAGCAAGTCGAGCTGGCGTCCGGCGCCATCGCGACAATGCAGGAATCGGAGGCGCGCGCCTTGCTCGCCCAGTGCATCGAGAGCGAAGTTCAACTCCTGGACGGCGACAGGGAAACGAGGGAACTCCGTGTTCGCATGTTGAACGAGGCAATCGGCGACGCCCTTCGACGCCTTGCGGCATCCGCCGGTGTGTCGGGTTCAGGGGCCGTCGGAGCCGGCGTTGCGGGAGGCCTGCTCGTCAAGGCGATCGTGAAGAAGCTGTTGGCGTCCATCGCGGTGAAGACCACGGGCAAGTCGGCCGTAAAGGCTGTCGGGTCGTGGAAAGGGGCGGCGGCCGTCGCCGCGGCCCTGTCCCCTCTTGGCCCCGTCGGTACGGTGTTGGGCGGCGTCCTGGGCGCCGCGGGCGGGTGGTTGATCGTGGACCGTCTCGCGGTGGAAGTCGACGAGTTTTTGAATCGGGACGACCTCGAGCGCGAGCTGGTCGCACTGACAGACGAGCGACGAGCGGAGACCGCAGCGGCGATGTCGGCCGCAATCGAGGCGAGAGCGCGAGCATTCGACGCGATGTGCCTGCCCCGAGCATTCGATGAGCCCGAATCTGAGCCGCTCGGGCCGTTCACACCGTCCGAACTCGGCGATCGCCGTTGACGGCCGGTCGCCGCGAGAAACGCACCCGGCAGCGAGCATCCGCGCGCCGTCGCGCGAATCGTCCCTGCCGAGGCGCGCTACGACCGCCGAATCGGCTGAACGAGGCGGACGGCACTGGTCCCGAGACGCGACACGAGAAGGCCGTTCACGGCGGCCTCGGCGGCGCGACCAGCCAAGGGGGCGAGGACGCCCGCCGCCCCCACCGCCTTGCCGGCGCCGGCGCCCAGCTTGCCGACGAGATCCTTGAAGACGCCGTCATCAGCCAAGCCGTCGGCGGTGCCGGCACCGTCGGCAGTTGCATGCGCGACATCCTCGGAGACATCGTGCACGACGCCGCTCAGGTAGGTCGTCACGACCGCACGGGCCAGCAACACGCCGGTCTGGAGAGCGCTCGGCCGAAGGCCGTACAACGACAGCAGCTCCTTGAGAAGCGCCAAGCACGCCGAGAGGACGATGACCTGATCCAGAACGGCGAAGCGCGAAGCGGCAGTGCCGAGGCCCACCCTGATGGCGTAGCTCCGAACGCGCCGAGCCGCGACACCATCGAGGACGGCCTGAAAGCGACCGAACGCCTCCAGCCACTCGACGGACGAACGATCATCCGAATCGTCGACGAGCTTCCGACGGACATCCTCGATCCGAGCACCGTCAGCATCGCCGAGATGGCGCCTGACGAACCGGACGTCGTAGTCCTTGAGATGGGAGCGAAGCGCACAACGAGCATCGTCGGCCCGCTGGACGGCCAAATACTGCCAGCGGCGGCGCTGATCGAGCGCGCCGAGAAGCTTCAAGTCAAGCGACGGCGTACGCCGCACCCGAGCGACCAGAAGCCCAAGGCGCACGATCAGGTACGCCAGAACGCCGGCCGACGCGACAGCGACGCCACCCGCGATCCAGCTGAAGGGCGTGGGCAATGCCTGGATCGCACCAACGGCCGCGGCGCCCTGCGCAACGAGCACGAGCCCGAAGACCGACGCCACGGCCATCAGCGCCCAGGCCAGAGTCGTGACGACGGCGGTAGGCAGCCGGAGAACACCGGCATCCGCGGACTCGAGGGCCCGAAGGGCCTCGGCAGCCTCGCGCTCGCGTTCGATCCGATCGCGCTTCTCCAGCTCGGCGCGCGACAGGGGACGGCCACCGGGACCACCCGGAGAAGGATCCTGATGGCGAGGATCGCCGAGACCCGAATCATCGTCTCGGCCGGTCGCTGGCGGGGCCCCTGCAGGACCGACCGGTGCGCCGGAGATCGTTCCAGAGGAGGCATCACGACCACCCACCGGGGAATCCGCAGGACGAGCCCGACCGGAAGCACCGCTCCACGGACTGCCAAGGGACGAACCGTCCGAAGGCCCGGCTGCAGGCATCACCATCATCCCAACGCAATGAACTCGAACAGGGAGTCGAGACTGCGGTGCCTGGGCGGCACCATGAGGTTCTCTGGAACCCGGGGCCAGAACCACGGGTAGCGATACTCCTCTTTGGACCACGAAGCCGCCCAATCCTCGGGTAGCGGCGACACCGAAAACTCCGCGGCGCGGCGTTCGCGGACGTACGGACCCGGCTCGGTCTGACCCACCAACGTATAGGGCTTAGTCCCGGGACTACTCGAGTGCAAGGAGCTCGCAGCGAACCACTTGACCGCGACCGAGGACGGCAGGTGCTGCGCCGCGCGGGCGTTCATCGACCGGACCAGGCCGGACAACCGCCCGTTCCGGAGATCCTCGACAGCGACGAGGTCCGCCTTGGCCGCCACGAAGGCGACGCGCTCGAGGGCGGGCCCGATGCCCAGGAGACTCAGAAGTCTCGCGCCGAAGCCCTCATCCTGGACCGCGTCGACGAGATCGAGAACGACTTGGCGCTCATCGACGAACCGACGGGGACCGGCCAACAGCATCGCCGGAACATCGACCAGGATCACGAGCGTGCTGGCTCTCACCAGGTCCCGGAACAACGGAAGCACGACCGTAGCGCGGTACTCACGATAGTGGCGCTCGAACTCCGCCGTCATCTCCGGCAACCGCAGGCGAGCCTCGGTCGGCAACGGCGGGAACTCGCGGTCCTGATCGAGGCCGCAACGCCGCGCCTCGACAAGCTCGACGATCAGACGTCGACAGAGACGTTATCCGCGCACTGGCCCGATGAGTCGACCAGGAATACCGACGGAGAGACGAACGGCTTGAACGCCCGGATGAGGCGCGCGAGAACGACGCGGTACGCGCGGGCCGCTCCATGCGCGTCAACAGCCTCCTCGCCAATGGCCCGCCGGTACTCGGCCAGAACATCCCGGCCGACCGTGTCATGCTGAAGGTGGTCGAGAAAGTGATCAGACCACGAACCATAGTCCGGATGCACCGCGATCGCGGCATCCGCGACACGCTCGCCAGGAAGGTCCATGAAGTCGAGCTTCTGCGTGCCCCAGATCGACCACCAGTCGTTGCGCTCGAACTCGCACCGGAAGTGGGAGGCGTCCGTAGTCTTGGACGGCCACTTGAAATCGTGAGCGATCTGGCTGCGGTACTTTTTGAACTGGAAGGGCTTCTGGCCCTTCACCAACGGCAGCGGCCGGAAGCGCCGAAGCGTGATGCCGTCCCGCAGCTGGAATCGAGACTCGTCGAACTCCTCGAGGTGCCAGAGGAGAGACGTCAAGAACATCGTCTTCCCGCATGACGCCGTCCCGGTGACTGCTACACAACTCATGTTCCGCCGCTTCCGCCGTTATGTTGTCGGCGTGGACCCAGGAATGGGCGAGTTCATAAGCCGAGTAGCCCTTCTTCCAGTGGCGCTCCGGTCTGGCGAGGTACGGGATTACGTCCTTGGGCTTGGCGATCTCGTGGGCATAGAAGAAGCGACTCATCGGCTCTTTGGCGACGTGGTACGGCCCATTGTACCGTGCTTGTTCAGTCCGCCAACTCGCCAGAGGGGGTCCTCGCTTCGCTCCGGCGGCGGTCGCTCTGCTGCGCGAGCATCATCGCGGCAGGAGTGGCCCCACCGTTCCGCCGGGACGAAGGGAATCATCGCCTTCCCCCGCTCCGGCTTCACCGAGAACCTCGTCGAGAGAGCCGTGCGGCTCGCCATCCCTGCAGCCGTTCCCCCGCCGCCGGGCTGCCGAAGAAGATCGACGGCTCAGTGCGTGTGGGGTCGCTGGCTCTCGCGGGGCGGACGGCGCGTCTGCCACGGCGCTCCAGCCACCTCCGCACCTGTTGACTACGCTTCCCGCGCCGGCTGGGGGCGGACGGTGCGTCCACCCCGGCGCTCCGCCCACCGACCGGGCACCATCACTGCGTCCGCCGTCAGGGTCGTCTTCGGAACTCGCGTCGTCGGTGTCACCCTCGTCGACTGCCCTTGTCGGGTCATCGGGCCCGCTTCAGGCTCGCGGCCAAGGCGCTTGCGCCGGCCAGCGTCGGGGTCGTCCACACCATTTCGCCAAGGCTGCCGCCGTGTACGAGGGGATCAGCATGATCGCGACGCGCGCGCACGCAAGGCTGTCAACGGCGAAGGGCAGGCGCATGGGTGAGTCGCCCCGGGTCTGCTGTCAGCTCGCCGCCCACCGGCGCACGCCGGCGACCAGCAACAACACCGCAAGCGCGATCGCGCCGGCCATCGGCAGAGCCGGCACCGGGGTCAGGTTCCGCGACGATTGAGAACTGGTCGGCTGCCGCGCTCGGGTTGCCGGCGCTGTCCTGCGACGCGCCGGCCGCGATGTCCACCGTTACGGTGCCGGAGGCCGCGGGCGTGATCGTCACGGTGTAGGTCGCGTTGTTCCCCTGCAGCTCTGACGCGCTGCCGTTCCCGACGACGAAGGTCCTCGAACTCGAAGCCGGTCACCGGTTCCGAGAAGGCGATCGCGATGGAGAACGGGCCGGTGACCGGGGCGCTGGCGTCGCTGCTGATGGCCACTGCCGGCGACGTGGTGTCCGCGTCCACGCAGCTCAGTTGCGCCCCGCCGCCGGCGAGCAATGCCTCCAGCGCAGCTCGTTCCGCTGGGTCGACCGACAACCCGTATTCCAACTTGACGGCGATGACCTGGGCCGCGAACCACGCGCCGTGCCGGGCCGGCGTCCACTGTCCGGCGTCGCGGTCACTCTTCTCGGTCCGGTTCACTCGCGAATCCGCGATCGTGAGGTTGTCCAGGTCAGCCGCGATGTCCCGGCGCCGGTCGTCAGCGATTCTGCTGTCGTGCGCCTCGGCGAGCGCCACGATGTGCTCGATGTCCGTCGCCGCGGTCCCGTCCGCCCTGATCTCGAACGCAAGGCAGGAGTACGGCGTATAGACCTGCCCGCCGGCCTTCATCGTGGGCGGCAACATGTCGATGATGTCGTCCTCCAGGCTCGAGTACGCGGACCCGAAGGCGTCGCGGTCGTAGCCCTCCCGCGGCTGCTCCTCGCAGATCTGCAGGGGGATTTCCACCGCCGGACGCGGCGAGCCCCGCCACCGCGCCACCGGAATCGTTGGGCAGCTACCGCGCTTCGGGGGCGGACTCCAGGGCTGCCCCCTGCGGGGCGTCCGGCCGCGCCGCTGGCGGTGCGGCTGTCGTGCTCGAACGGCTCTCTCCGATCGCGGCGCCGGGGTCCTACGCGCGGCGTCACGACCCGCCTCGCGGTTGGTCCACCGGCTCGAGCCCACCGACACGACGAGCCCGGTGCGTCCCCTCGTCGTCGATCATGCCGTCCGTCCTTCGCGGTTGCGTTCGAGCACCGCCTCGCGCACCGCGCGTAGGGCAAGGCGTGCGTCTCCCTGCAGCCGGTGCAGATGCCGTTCGAGGCCCGCGATCGGCGTCAGGTTTACCGAGGCCCGCGCGTCCCGGTGCAGAGCGGACGCGAAGACCGGCAGCCAGCCCGCCGCCCGCTCCGCCGCCTCGACCGCGGCGTCGCGGCCGATCCCTGACGGCATCTCGAGGCGGGCGATGCCCGCCCAGGGGCCCGCCCACGGTCCGGGGTTACCCACGCGCAGGTAGCAGCCGTAGAGAGCGTCCGTCATCGCGAAGAGGCCCGACCGTTCCCCGGCCGTCAGCTCCGGCACTCTGACCCAGTGTTCGCGGGCGAGCATGCGGCGGTGGTGCGTCTTCACGTAGCCGATGACGGGCAGGCCGCGGCGATGCCGAATGCCGTGCAGAGGGCCGTCGAGCACCGTCAGCCACCCGTCCGTTTGAGAGGGCCTCGGCGATGTCCGCCTCGGCGTCACGCATCAGGCGCTGGAGCTGCTGACGCGCCGCTTCGACGTCGGCCCCGTCGACCGCGTACGGCTCCCAGCGCCAGCCATCTCGGTGGTCGGGCAGGTGGACGGGCCGGCCGCCCGTGAAGATGGCGGCGCGCCCCGTCGTCACCTGGTCGAAGCGGGCCGGTTCGTTCCCATCGACGAGCACCGCCCCCGCCGCCCAGCTTCCCGCCAGGCCCATGCTCACGTCGCCGGCGGGGCCGGTGCGGGTCAGCCGCGCCTCGGTGCGTAGGGTGCCGTCGACGAAGGCGACGCGGCGGGGGCGGTCCGCGGCGGTCGGCTGGTGCGCTACGAACGCCCCGCCGTCCTCGACCAGCTCGCACTCGACGGCGTGCGGCGAGTCGTCCGACGCCTGGAAGCCGGCCCCGTAGGCGGCGTCGAAGGCCTCGACGCCGATGGTGCCGGTCCGGTCTGCCGGGTCAGTGGGGCTCTGCATCCGCTTCAGGTGCGATGTATGCCCGCGGTCTTGACGCCTGCGGGCATACGACGACGCGGTGACAGATCATGACACTGCGAAAGCTGACCCGTGACGCCGCCCTTCGGAGCGCCTGCCACCTCCGCTCCAGCCACCTCCGCACCTGTTGACCACGCTTCCCGCACCCTTCCCGCACCGGCTGGGGGCGGACGGTGCGGCTGCCCCGTCCCCGACGAGCCTCGGGTGCGGAGGCCCGCAACCGGCGACGTCGTCAGAGGCGCTCGACGTAGAGCCGGACGAGGCGTCCGCAGCGGGCCGCCGAGCGGGTCTGGTCGGCGGCGCGGCTCGAGGACCGGCAGTTCCCCCCGAGGTCGCGCTCGATCGCCCGATCTCGCCCCGGCCGGCGCAACAGCTGGCTGCACGATGCCCCAAGTTGCGCATAGAAGTGCCTTGGTTGCGCGTACAATCGTCTGCGCGCAACTTCAGGAGGTCTCGTGCCACGCCGCGTACACGAAGAAGACTCGCGGGTGATCGAGGGGGCGGTGCGCCAGCACCCTGACGGCTTGACGGCGCAGCAGATCGACGACGCACTACAGTCCGCGCCCCCTCGCCGCACCCTGCAATACCGCCTGAAGTCGCTCGTCACCAGCAAGCGCCTTGTCATGGAGGGCACGGGTTCACATCGTCGAACGGCTGCAGGTACGGAAGCTGCACCATTATGGCTGCGGATCGAGTCGAGGCGCTGTTCTTCGAGCTGTTCAGCGGGCTGCCCCGGCAGGGACCGGGAACGGCAGCGAGCACACGGCGGGCCCTCGGGCTCGTGCCCGGCGTCGGGCCGCGGACCCGCGTGCTCGACGTCGGCTGCGGGACCGGTGCCCAGACGCTGGTGCTGGCGCTCAGCTCGCTCACGCATCGTCGCCGTCGACAACCATCCGCCTTTCATCCACATCCTGAACCGCGAGGCGCAACGCCTGGGCGTCGCGAACAGGCTGGAAGCGCGCGTGGCGGACATGCGCCGACTCGACTTCGCGGACGACTCCTTCGACCTGATCTGCGAACAGGCTGGAAGCGCGCGTGGCGGACATGCGCCGACTCGTGTGAAGGCGCCGACTGGCGCCGGCTGCTCGACACGGGCACGTGCGGCGCTGAAAGCGGGCCTGCGCGACTGGCGCCGGCTGCTTCGACCCAACGGGCACGTCGCGCTGACGGAAGTGTGCTGGCGGAAGCCGGACCCGCCCGCCGAATGCGTGGCGTTCTGGAAGCGGGAGTCTGCAGGAACACCACCCGGAGACGACCTTCGGGACGGTGCAGGTTGCGCGCCCGGGCGGGTCGCGCTCGTCGATGGCGCCGAGACGCAACTCAACCGCGCGAGCGCCGCCGTCGACCTTACGGTGTGGTAATCGACCTCATCCACGTGGCCGAGTACGTCTGCAAGGCGGTGCCTGTGTTCCATCGCCACCGGCGTCATCGAAGGGGCGTGCGGTACCTGGTCCGCGACCGTGATGGAGTTCACTGGTGCACGCTGGTGCTACCCAGTAGCGCTGTTTCATCCATGCGCGGGCCCGGATCCGCCGGGTGGCGAACTGGGTTGGAGCCGAGGCGGTTCTGAAGCTCCGGGTGCTACGAAGCCAGCCGCGACTTCGATGCGTACAGGGACTTCCACGACGCGGGAGTACCAGCGGCACCACGCCCAGCGATACGCTGATGGAATAGCGCGGCCGGTCAGCAAGCCGCCCCCGCCGCCCTCCCCACCACACCTTCGACGGGTCAAGTAGCTCTTGCCGTGCCGCTGGCAGAAGCCCCTTGGGCCGCCGACGAAGAAGAGCCGCACCCAATTCAGTTAGGCTCCTTGCTCCTCTTCCTCGCATCTCGCAGCATCCCGCGGATGTTGGGGCCATGCCCCCGTTGACGAGCGACTGGATCGCCCCGCGCCCCGCCGCTCCGGTCGCCCGCGGACAAGCCGGCCGAACGACAGCGTGACCTCGCCGTCGAGCGTCGCGGCCCTGGAAGGGGCGATGGTCCGCGGACGCCCTCGGCCGGCACGACCGCTTGGGTGCAACGCGTTGATGCCGATCGCCGCTCGCTCAACGTCGTCTGCATTGTACAGAACCCCGCTCATCTGGCCCTCGCACGACTCGTACCGGACAACCCCGCCGCTCAGCTCTGCCAGCTACGGAACTAGCCGCCGCCGAGAATCGGCGACGGGGGCAGCGGCGCGCCGCACCGCAGCCGCCACGCGAGTGTGACCGGGTGACGTCCCCGGCGCCGTCCGCGCGCACCGCCAGCAGCGTCGGCTGCTGGAAGCCCGTCGACAGGTAAACGAGCCCGTGGCCGAAGATCGGCCGCGAGACACTTCGAGAACCCCCGGGCTTAGAGGCCACCTCCCAGAGTCTCGCGCCCCGACCCCGGTTCGTGCCCCGAGGTCCGGATCGTGCTGACGGTGACGATCTGCTCGCGGCCGCCGATGTCGATGATCGATCGGCGTGGAGGAGGCTGCGACACCGGACCGGACCGAGCGCCAGCGCTCCTCGCCGGCGCGTGTGTCGATGGCCACGCTGGAGCAACCAAGTCAGCGACGACCGCCGTAACGCCACGTAACCGACGCATCGGATGGACTACTCGCGCCCCGACAGCCCACCGCACGGCCGCCGCCTCCCTGGAGCAATCCGAGGGACTACGACCGCCTTCGACGGCGTTCTGCAATCCGGCCTGCTGGATGCCATCCGTCCGCCCGCAGCACGGATGGGCGTGACGCTGCACGAGCGGGCGCGCTGAACGGTGCGGACGCGGTCCCTGCCGCGAGCCCCCTGGATCCCGACGGGTCGGTGCGTCTCGTATGCCACCTCCGGGTTTCGCCGAGCACTGTAGAATACCGAGCCACGCGGCACCGGACCCGCGCGACAAGTGGAACCCCATGGATCTCACCGACGCGCAACGTCGAGCCGTCGAGCACGATGGCCGCAACCTCCAGCTCATCGCCTGCGCCGGATCCGGCAAGACGGAGGTCGTCGCCCGCCGGGTCGTGCATCTGTTGACACCGGGACGGCCCGGTTCCCTGGAGCCGCGCAACATCGTCGCGTTCACCTTCACCGAGAAGGCCGCGGCCGAACTCAAGGAGCGCATCGTCACCCGCACGCGGGAGGCGCTCGGCGAGATCCACGGCATGGCCGACCTGTTCGTCGGGACCATTCACGCCTTCTGCCTGGATCTGCTCCGGGCAGAAGCGCCGGAGTACCTGCAGTACGAAGTCCTGAACGAGGTGCAGCAGGCCCTCTTCGTCGACCGACACAGCCGCAAGAGCGGTCTCACGGCGTCGACGGACCTCCAGGGGCGCCGCCTCAGGCGCTACGTCGACACCAACCACTACGTGAACGCGCTGGCGATCCTCCGCGAGGCCGATCTCGACGAGTCGAAGCTGGACGGCTGCTCCGTCGCCGCCGCCCTCGACGGTTACCGGGACCTGCTCGGGGAGCGGAGCTACTTCGACTACTCGTCGATTCTCGAAGCCGCCGTCGAGAGCCTCACCAACGACGGCGACCTGCGCCGGCGGCTCGCGGAGCGGCTCCGCTACGTCATCGTCGACGAGTACCAGGACGTCAACCCGATCCAGGAGGCGATCGTCTGGTCGCTGCACGACCTGGGCGCACGGGTCTGCGTGGTGGGTGATGACGACCAGACCATCTACCAGTGGCGCGGCAGCGACGTCAGGAACATCCTCACCTTCAGCGACCGCTATCCCGGGGTCGACCGCATCCGGCTCGACGACAACTTCCGCTCCAGCGAAGGGATCGTCCGGACGGCGCGCGCCTTCATCGAGCAGAACACGGAGCGCCTGGAGAAGGCCATGACTCCGGCGGGACGGCAGGCGGCCGAAACCGGCGACATCGTGGCGCTCGCGTTCGACACGCCGGAGCAGGAAGCCGAGCACATCGCGACGACCGCACAGTCGCTGCGCGGCACGGCCTTTCTCGACGGCGACGCCGAACGCGGCCTCGCATGGTCCGACATGGCGATCCTTCTCCGCAGCGTGAAGCGGAACGGAGCGCCAATCACCGCGGCCCTCGACGCGGCGGGGATTCCGTACGTCGTCACCGGCATGACGGATCTGTTCCAGGCCAAGGAAGCCCACGCCGCCCGGCAGCTCTTCTACTTCATGGCCGGCCGCGACGGTGTGGACGCCAAGGCCCTCGCGCGGGCGTGGCGCGCGGCCGACCTCGGCCTGGAGACACGTGCACTGCGCCGCGCCGTCGCGAACGCCGCCGACAGCCGGACGGTGGTCGAGAAGGACACCGACGAGGGCACGCGCCGCCGATGGGGAGCGTACTCTCTCCAACGTCTGTTTCTCACGTTCCTCGAAGATGCCGGCGTGCGCGAGGAGCGCGTGCCGAACGGGCGCGGCGAGGTCGTCTTCTTCAACCTCGGGAAGTTCAGCCAGATCATCACCGACTACGAGACCATTCACTACCACTCGAAGCCGGCCGACAAGTACGATGCGTTCGCCAGCTTCCTGCGGTACCGTGCGGAGGATGCGTACCCCGAGGGGTGGCAGGACAACCAGTACGCCAACCCCGACGCGGTACGGATCATGACGGTCCACCAGGCGAAGGGGATGGAGTGGCCGGTGGTCTTCCTTCCGGCGCTACTCAAGAACCGGATCCCCGCACCGAGAGTCGGCGGCCGGACCGCCTGGCACCTCATTCCCAGAGACGGCGTGACGGGGCAACCGCGTTTCGAGGGGACCACGGAGGACGAGCGCCGACTCTTCTACGTCGCGATGACGCGCAGCCGCAAGTTCCTGCACATGACCTGGGCCCCCGTGCCCGACAGCACCCGCTACGCGCGGCCGTCCGCGTTCTGGGACGACGTGCTCGTCTCGAAGCACGTCAAACGGCGACGGCCCGACTATGCCGCGCGCCCGCGGATGACGCCCACGCCGCGCGCCGGCGTGGCGAACGTCGTCTTCTCGTTCTCCGACCTCAAGTACTTCTTCGAATGCCCGTACCACTTCAAGCTGCGCGTGCTGTATGGCTTCAACGCGCCCATCCACGAAGCGCTCGGCTACGGCAAGTCGCTGCACGACGCCCTCGCCGAAGTTCACGCACGAGCCATCGACGGACAGGCCGTCGACCCCACCGACGCGCCCCGCCTGGTCGAGACGCATCTGCACGTCCCCTATGCGTACACGGCCCTCCGGCAGACGCTCGAGGCATCGGCCGAGCGCGTCTTGAGGCAGTATCTCGCCGACAACGCCGCGGAGTTCCGCAACATCGAGTTCTCCGAGAAGCAGGTCGAGATCAGCCTCGGCGACGGCGTCACCGTCAACGGCCGCATCGATCTGGTGCGCCGGCTCGACACCGACGAGACGACCATCGTGGACCTCAAGTCGTCCGACCGCGCCCAGGCCGAGGCCGTCACCGAGACGCAGCTCCACGTCTACGCGCTCGGCTACCAGGAACTGACCGGCCGCAACCCCGACTACGTCGAGATCTACGAGTTGGACCAGGGCAAGCGCAAACCGCGCTCCGTCGACGACGAGTTCATCCACGACGTGAAGGCCAAGACCCGCGACGCGGCCCAGGCACTGCGCCTCAGCAACCTGCCCGCCACGCCCGCGCAACCCAAGTGCCGCGACTGCGACTACCGCGGCATGTGCACGGCGGGCCGCAACGCCGCCCCGCCCTCCGAGCCGACGACGAGCTGATGGCCAAGCGCAAGACCAACGGGACCGCGAAGGCACGCAAGGCCGTCACCCGGTACACCTACTACGCCAAGGTGAAGGAGCCGCGGACACCCGAGACCGGCCACACCGCGCTGCTGCCGGGCGACGAACAGGTCGTGACGCTCCCGATGGACAACGGCTGGAGCCGCGCGATCGACGTCGGGCGCCTCCCCGCGGCTGAGGACGGCGATCCGCCCGTCGTGGTCGACATGTGGCTGCGGCGCAGAAGGAGGACCCCGCCCGCCAGCAGCCGACGATTCGGGACGGCGACTACCTGGTTTTTCGCGCGAAGCCGGAGGGAACACGCCAGGGCAGAACCGTGCTGGTGCAGAACCGGGGTCCCGCCGATCCCGCTACCGGCGGATCCTTCGCCGTCAAGCGCTACCCGTCCGACAAGAAGAAGGCGAGCGGCGGCGGCTGGCGACACGCCAAGGTCGTAGTTCACGTCGCCGGTCGAGCATTGCCGGGCTACGCGGCACCGTCGATGACCCCGGAGATCCGCGTGAGCTGGGCCAGAACGTCTTCCAGAACTTCGGAGAACTCGTCGTCCTCCTTCGGAACGAGCGCGACCCAACCGTCTTCCTCCCGCAGTCCACACTCGCGGCGCAACGCGTCGAATTGGACATGGTTGACCCATCCCCGCTTCTGGGCGGGTCTGCCAAACTGGAGCCACAGAAGCGTCTCGCCGTTTCGCTTGTAGACGTCACGATTGATGCCGAACCACGGTGTGGCGCCAGACCCGGAGAACCGCACGAACCGCCCGTAACCGTACCCCCGCCGTGTGCGAGTCAGGCCCTTCCTGCCCAGCCAACCCGCACCCACGCCGTGGTCGGTCGCCGCATCGATGATGCGGCGCAAGTGGCGCTCGGGGGGGACGCTTCCGGCCCCGGTCCCTCGGGCCCATCTTGAGGAGCATGCGCATACTCGGCAAGGCCTCGCAGCTGCCGGATGTCCGCCTCGACGTCGTGTTCCCCGGCGTCCCGGGCGCGGGTTGCCATGCAGTCCAGCAAGCCGGTCCAACCGCTGACCATCAAGTGACGCTCGCCGTCATCCACGCGTACGTCATCCACGGGCGTTTTTGCTCGCGGACGGTCACTTTTCGGTTCGTTTTGCGCGGGGACAGCGCCCCGAACAGCGCCCACCGGCCTCTTTCGGGCGGCCAGCCCGGCCTGATCACGGCGCCCGGACGCTTCGGTCGTCCCCTCCGCCCCCCTGGACATTCGCGCGGCGTTTTGGTACGCTGCCTTGGGAAGGGAGATGCCTCTGCGATGGCCGTAGCAGCGACGACGAGGTTCTCGGGACGTGCCTTCTGGGTCGCGTTGGGTGCCACCAGCGATCGAGCTCGCATGGACCGACACTGCCGCCGTGCTGGTGAGGCGCCCAACACGGTCCGGCGGTTGCGGGAGAGTTGAGCGATGCGAGACGTGGCTCACAGCGCCGCTTCCCCCGACCAGGCGCCGTATGCGGTGGCCGAGGCCGTCTTCGCTGACGCCAAAGCCTACCTCTCATCGCGCGAAGCCCAGCAGATGAGTGAGAGCGAGCTCGAACGGGAGCTCCACCGACGGGGCCAGGAGTTGATGCGCAGGCTCCTGCAAGGACACCTCGATCAACGCACCCCGGGGGAGGCCGCCGGTCCGGTCGAGGGGGCCGACGATGTCGAGCGCTCGCAGCGGCGTCTGCAGGAACACCACCCGGAGACGACCTTCGGGACGGTGCAGGTTGCGCGCCCGGGCGGGTCGCGCAACCTGCACCGTCCCGAAGGTCGTCTCCGGGTGGCGTTCCTGCAGACGCCGCTGCGAGCGCTCGACATCGTCGACCCCCTCGACCGGACCGGCGGCCTCCCCCGGGGTGCGTTGATCGAGGTGTCCTTGCAGGAGCCTGCGCATCAACTCCTGGCCCCGTCGGTCCAGCTCCCGTTCGAGCTCGCTCTCACTCATCTGCTGGGCTTCGCGCGATGAGAGGTAGGCTTTGGCATCAGCGAAGACGGCCTCGGCTACCGCATACGGCGCCTGGTCGGGGGGAGCGGCGCTGTGAGCCACGTCTCGCATCGCTCAACTCTCCCGCCACCGCCGGACCGTGTTGGGCGCCTCACCGGCACGGCGGCAGTGTCGGTCCATGCGACCTCGATCGCTGGTGGCACCCAACGCGACCCAGAAGGCACGTCCCGAGAACCTCGTCGTCGCTGCTACGGCCATCGCAGAGGCATCTCCCTTCCCAAGGCACCGTATCAAAACGCCGCGCGAATGTCCAGGGGGGCGGAGGGGACGACCGAAGCGTCCGGGCGCCGTGATCAGGCCGGGCTGGCCGCCCGAAAGAGGCGGGTGGGCGCTGTCCGGGGCGCTGTCCCCGCGCAAAACGAACCGAAAAGTGATCGTCGGCGAGCAAAAACACCTATAAATAGGCGAAAAAGCCGTCTACGAAGAAGAGCCGCACCCAACTGGGTTGGAGCCGAGGCGGTTCTGAAGCTCCGGGTGCTACGAAGCCAGCCGCGACTTCGATGCGTACTGGGACTTCCACGACGCGGGAGTACCAGCGGCACCCCGCCCAGCGATACGCTGATGGAATAGCGCGGTCGGTCAGCAAGCCGCCCCCGCCGCCCTCCCCACCACACCTTCGACGGGTCAAGTAGCTCTTGCCGTGCCGCTGGCAGAAGCCCCTTGGGCCGCCGACGAAGAAGAGCCGCACCCATCTACGAATTAACGGAACCGTCAGAGAAGGGCCACCTCCGGCGTCCGGAGGACCCAGAAGCCCGATCCCCGGCAGCGCGACGGACCGATCGCCTCCTCGGCCACCGGCCAAAACAACTGTCGTTGATCAGTGGATTCCTTTCAGTCTGTCGGGTCCCGTTCTGAGCCTGTCGGAGGCCTCCTCCGGGGTATCATCCGTGCCGTTCGTCGTCGGTGTGCGGCCTGCCAGACCCTGTAGCTCGGCGCTCGGTTCTCTTGTCCGGTGAGGAGCAGCGACCATGCCCACCTATCGTCCGACGTTGCTGGAGGCGCTCGCGTCGTCGCCGTCATTCCGCAGCCGCACCGAAGACCTCGCGGTCGAGGCGCTCGGGCACATCCTGTCTACCTCGAAGGCGGCGCGGGCCGTGCTCTCCGACTTCCTGGCGGCCGCTGGCGTGCGCGTCGGCCCGATCCTGCGGGTCGTGACCCAGGCCACGGGCTCGGAGGGGGATCGGCCCGACCTGGCCGGTTTCGATGAGCGGGGCGTCGAGCGCGTCCTCATCGAGGCGAAGTTCGCGGCGGCGCTCACCCCGAATCAGCCTCTCGGCTATCTGGACCGTCTCGCGCGCTCGGCGGACGGTTCACCGGCGGCCCTTCTGTTCGTTTCACCCGCCGTGCGGGTGGAGTCGCTCTGGGCTGAGTTGCGGCGGCGGGCGGCCGCGTCGGGCGTGGCGCTTGAGTCGTTCCGCAAGGGACGCGGGGTTAGGTCGGCCGTTGTCCCTGCCGGGCCCGGGCTTCTCTTGGCCAGTTGGCAGGTTCTCCTCGACCGCATCGGGGCCGGCGTCGCGGCTGATTCCCGGGTCGTCGCCGATGTCCAGCAGTTGCGGGGACTCGTCGATCGTAGAGACAGGGACGGCTTCCACCCGTTGTCGACCGAGGAGCTACGCGACCAGGTTTCGCCCCTTCTCGTCTCGCTGCTCGAGCAGCTCGTTGATGTCGCGGTCCTCCGCGCGGAACGGCGGCGGGTCGCCACGAGACCCAAGAAGAAGCCGCAGTCGTGGGGCTACGGGCACTTTTTGCGGCTTGCGCGCGTGGACGTCTGGTTCGGCATTCACTTCGACCGTTGGGTGCGCTCGCCGACCGCCCTCCTCTGGCTTTGGTTCCCGCAGAAGTCTCTGGTTGCGCGCCCCTCGGTGAGTCAGGCGCTTGAGCCTCTCCGAAACAGCAGGCCTCAGCAGGTCTTCGACGCGGATGCTGACGGACTGCACGTGTCGGTTCCCTTGCCCGGGCAGGCGGGATCCGAGGCCCTCGCGACCGCGGCCGAGGCTTGCCGCGACAGCGTCGCGTCGGGTCTTCCCATGAGCGATGCGGTGGTGCGGAAGCACGAAGCGATGCTCGAGCCGGTCGTCGACGCGATGGTGGCGCGTCTGAACGAAGTCCGCCAAGTGCTCGGTGCGTCGTCCGGCGGAAGCCGCGCCGCCAGCAAGGTTGTTCCTGCCCCGCGCGTCGGGCGGGTGCCGGCCGTTGTGGCGGCGGGAATGCGCGAGCACTTTCCTCGCCGCGTCGGCTCGCTACGACGTCTCGTCGACGACGCCACGGATCGTGGCCGGGGTGAAGGTTGGGCCGACGCGAGCGGGCTCCGGGCTACCGTTCGCCGGTCAGGCTACGGACGGTACTTCCGGCTCGGCCATCGCGCGCGTACGCAAGTCTGGCTGGGGATCGATTTCGCGTCGTGGATCCGTCAGGCCCCTGCCACGCCGCTCTGGTTGTGGTTCACCCCTAACACCTTTGAGCGCCGCCCGCGGACCCGCGGTGCTCTCGAGCTCTTGCGCGCGAAGCGCCCGTCGGAGCTTGTCGAGGACGGCGCCGGGGGCCTTCTCGTGCCAGTTCTCGTTCCGGTCGATCAGAAGTACGACGCCGTGCTAGAGGCGGTGGTCGACCGTCTCGGCGAGGTCGCGCGGCTCCTCGATGGGTCTTGAACCGGCTTGCCGGTTTCGCTGTCGGCTTGCGATTCGCCGCCCCCGGCGCTGTACGAACCGGTCGCGTTCAGCGCGAATGGGCTGACGCGGATCTCGGGTTCGACGTACATCGGTTCGAACTCGCCGTCGGGAGACGCGCAGATCACCCAGGTCGCGGCCGAACTCTCGGGTACCCACAGGCCGACGCCGGTCCAGCCGTCCACTTCACCGAGCGGCGGGCGCGGATAGGCGCCCACCGAAGGGTGGCGGGGCTGCAGGCCTTCTCGGGAACGACGGTCAGGTGAGCGGTCTTGCGAATCGGAGCCGTCCGCTCGCCGCAACTGACAGCGACCAGACTACGCGGTACACGGCTGGCCGGACTTCGTCCAGACGGACCAGTTCAGGTGTCCCGCCGAGGAGCACGCCGCACCGTTCGGCGTCACCACGATCCGCGTGCAGATGACACACGTCGCCGCGGGTCAGGAGTTCCACCAAGCCGGCATTCCGTCGGGGAGGATGGCCCACGTCACGGTCGGCGATCCTACTCCAACTCCGCCTCGGCGCTCGACTCCAGTGATCGGGGTGTCCGCGGCGACAGCGCAGAGATGTGCGGTCGGTGCGTTCCCGTGATCGCGTCTATCGACGCCGCGTGGTCATCGCGGTCGCTTTCAGCTTGAGGAGCGGGTAGTCCGGATACCGCGGCGTCAGCGTTGGGTTCGTGCAGTCGGCGATCAGGTCGAGCATCCCGAGGACGACTTGGCCGATCAGCGGCTCGCTCAGCGGCGGTCCGACGACGCAGTGAGTGACCATGGCGCGGTTGCCGATCCGGACGGTCACGGGCCCGGCCAGCGGCCGCTCATCTCGCCGCCCGTCCGCGTGGGTGGCGAACGCCGTTCCCTGTTGCTCCAGCCCCAGGCGCTCGACCACGTTCTGCGGCAGGACCAGGGTTACGGCTCCGGTGTCGACCACCCCGTCGACCGTCGCCACGCGGATGGCACGTTCCTCGCCGTGCCCGCGGTCGAAGACGCCTCGGTGCACAGTGTTCTCGAGCTCGACGTTCGAGCGAATCTCTCCCATCGGCTTGGTCTCTTGATCGTTGCCCGGTCGGTGCCCCGGCGGCAACCGGTCGCCAGGCGGCCGCGTAGTGCAACGGGGTCGCCGATGTCGCATCGGCACCGTCCGGGTCCGCGCCGCGCTCGAGCAGAACCGCCACGGCTTCGCACGCGTTGGCGGCTGCCGCAATGGGGAGCGGGGGTCGCGCCGGGCCGGCGGAACCGGCCGAACCGGTCCTGGTGTCCCGCTGGAAGGACGGGTCGCGACCGTACCGGGCCGGCGTTGGCCGGCGGCCACGACATCGCGGTCCGCGCCGATTCCTGCATCGACTCGTCCTGGAGCCCGGTCAGGGTCAACGCCCCGGTGTCGGGCAGGCCGGCCATCACGCCGTGTCTGGCGTAAAGCGCGTGCTTGCGGCAGAGCCCAGTCTGCCTTCCACCGGCGATGAGGCACCCTCGCCGCGCACCGAGCGCGCCGGGGGTGCCTTGCGCCCTCACCGGTCTCCCGGCGCGGTCGCGCAGTTGCACCCCGCCTGTTGGCCCGGCTGGACTAGCGTGGGAATCGGGCGATCCCATAACTGCCCCTGATCCCTCCTGATCCCGCCAATCCAGATCTCATCATTCGCCTCGATGGCCACGGTGCCGAGCTTAAAGAACTCGTTTCCCTTGTAGTCCACCAGCTGCCGGACTTCAAACGTCGTCGGATCGACCTCGGCCACGCGAGCGGCCGACGGCTCACAAGGATCAACGTCTTCACACTGGGTCAGGTGACCGGCGACGATGACTTTGCCAGCGGTTCCCCAGCGCACGTTGTCGACGTTGAAGCCAACCGCAATCCGGTCGACGCGCACCGGACTCTGGCCGCGTGACAGCCGCACCAGCGCCCGATCGCTCCAGCCCCCAATGAAGAACCACTGCCCATCATCCGAGGACACGAGACCGTTGGGACCGGGCATCTGGCTACCGGGCACTTCGACCCAGCCCGTCGTGGGATGCCATTCCCAGAGCTCCCCACCTTCCCGGTCGAAGTTCGTCGCGCCAAGATAGCCGTCCGGCAGCGCCGTAATGGAGTTGATGCGGCTGGTGCCTTCCGGTGCCGGGAGCCCGATCACCCCTATTCGACTTCCAGAAGACCGTCGGCCACGCGCCGCATCTGCTTGACGGCGTCGTCGATGACGCGATCGCGTTCGACCCCGGTCTTGAGGCGAATCGGAACGCACAGCACGCCGTCGTCGGTTTCCTGCGCATCTGTGAACATCTTCTCGGCCTGCGAGAGCTTGCCCTCGATGCCTGAAAAGGAACTATTTGTGTTGTGTTTAGTCCAGACAGGTGTGATGCCAGAGTAGTACCACAGCACCAGATCGACGTGCAGCCACAGGCCGAACCTCGCATGCATACGAAGATAGCGCCCCCAACCGCTGGGTCTCAACCCCTTCGTGTCGGCGACGCCATCCGTGACCAGGCTGTCCGTGATGCTGTCTATCAGCCCGGCGTAGTTGAGCATGCGGCGCGCCACGCGCAGGTCCGAGGGCTCCTCCCCGCGCAGCGGGAGGAAGACGTCTGAGTTCATCTGTCCCGTGAGCCCGCGAAGCTGGACGATGTCCTGCGCGATGGTCACGTGACCTCCCGCGGAGGCGGCCCGCTCCAAGGTGTCGAGCACTCGTCTCCAACTCGTGAGCAGCAGCTGGCGTTTGCCCACACGCATCCGGCAGAAGTCGTTCGATTTGATCTCGTCCGTGATATCCAGGTCGTCTCGTTCGCACCGTTCCTTCAGATCTGCCCACAGGCTGACTGTACGATCCTCGGGCGCGATGAACGCCAACATTGCGTCATGGTCGGACGGGAGCGCCTTCAAGTATGCGACCGGCTGGTAGTCGGTCAACGACGCCCAGAACTTGTTTTCAACAAAGAGGCGCCTCTTGCCGCGCGTGTCGAAGATCGCCAGGTCCGGCCGGACCTGGCCGAACTCCCACTCGCTCACGATGCGCCCACAGTCGAAGCGCCCGCCTGTCAACAGTTCGACGAACGCCGAGGCGATCTCAGGTGCGGCTTCCAGAACGTAATGGAGAGCCCGGGTCGCCGCGGGTTCCGGTTGTCGGATCAAAGGAACGAGGGTTCCCAGCAGGCTCGGGCGTATCCGCCGCGTGACATCGCTCATGCCAAGACGTTCTCCAGGAGTTTGTTTGCCACGCGGCTCATCTGGCCGACGGCGTCGTCGATCACGCGGGTTTCTTCGGCGCCCGTCTTCAGCCGAATCGGGATGTACAGCGAATCGTCGTACGACCGAACGCCATCGAGGCAGTTCTTGATTCTCTGCCAGTCGCCAGCGGTCTTGTACGTGGCGGAGCTTGTCAATACCCACCACAACGGCGTGAGTCCGGAGTCCCGCCACGCCGCGAGCTCGACACCGAACCGCAGATCGAACTTGCCGTGCACCTGCATGGATCGATTCACCATTCGACCCTTCTGATAGGAGCCTTCACTCCAATTGACCTTCTTCAGGTGCGCGACGCCGTCGGCTACAAGCCGGTGTTCGCCGACCTGCTGCGCCAGCTGAAGGATGCGCCCGAGCACGCGATTCTGCGCGTGGTTCGGGAGGTTCGGGACGGGGACTGGTAGGCGTCGGGCGACCGATGAGAGGATACGGCCCGGAGCGGGCTACCGGGTGCGCGGGGACTGCCTGACCGGGAGGGCGAATGACAGAGCTGCGAAACGACCAACTCGCCTTCCGGTTTCCGGGCGTGCACGCGGATGCCGTGTGCCGGATCGGCTTTCAGCGCACCCTGCGCATTCCGGACGACAACCGCGACTACCCCCTGCCGCCCGGTCTCGGCCGGTTCCCCCTCCGTCACGTGGACGACCATCTTGACCAGGTCCCGGAGGCGTGGGACCGGCACGGCGGCGTCTTCCTGCCCATGTATCAGGCCGAGGCGATGTGGCTGCAGTTCGACGGCGAGTATCCGATGGCCGTCAAGGTGGCGGCCGGGAAGATCGACGCCCTGACGGGCGAGGGCTGGACGAACGAGCTCTCGGAGCGCCCTCAGAACTACCTGCCGGTGCCCGATCAGCCGTGGCTGGACGGCTTCTGCGTCGAGAAGGGGTTGATTCGGCAGTTCGTCGCCATGCCCCTGGGGGACGGCTACACGGCCGAGGAGCAGTTGACCGGAGAGGCGCAGCACGGCGGGCTGCAGATCGTCGCGTACCCGATGCTGGCGGCGAAGTACGAGGCGTGGCAGCAGGAGCGAAGGGAATGGGGCAGAGGCGTAGCCTACTGCATGTCGGCGCCTGCCGATATGGGCTTGGCGCCCGGCGGTCTCATGCGCCAGGAGATCTACGAGGACCCCCACGGCTTCGATGCGTGGGACCGGTCGGCGCGTTCGCGTTGCTTCGTGCACATCCTGAACAGCGTGCAGTTCTTCCAGGTGAGCGGGGTTGAGCCGCCCGCGAAGCCGCCGACGGCCAGGGACTACACCGAGGCCGGGCTGCCCTGGTTCGAGTACTACGGCGGCGACCTGACCGCCCTCGACGGCGCGAAGAAGCTGGCGGGACTCGACAGCGTGGCGGCCCGCAGGCTGAAGCGGGGGGAGGGCGTTCTCCCCGACAACGATCCCGTGAGCCCGGCCGTCGTCAACCGGATGGGCATCGCCCGCGTTCGGGAGGGCGAGTTCTGAGTACGTGGAACGCCGGGATGCCATGAGGGGAGGCCGTGCAGGTCGGCGGCATCAAGGAGTACCTATCGGTATCGACCTCTCCCAAGGTCGCCGCGCAGTTCGTGGAGTCGTTCTGCTTCGAGCCCGGCGCCGACGCCTCGTTAGATCTGGTCTTTCGTCCGCAAGTAGGGTTCCGGGCCACACCGGGCACATCAACGTGGTGGTCGAGCAGGTGCGGTACCGGTCGTGGCCCCTGACGGCGATCCGCCGGCTCGCCGGGTGCTCGGTCCGAGGCGAGCTGTTGCCGGGGCGCACGACGGCCCAGCAGCTGACACACGTTGTTGGGGGGGCGCTGACATCGTGACAGGGGAGCGGTTGCGTGAGCGGGGGTCTGAGTGACCGCGGCCGAGCTGCACGAGGCCTACCAGCACCAGCTTCGGGCGAGCCTCGTGCCGCCTTGGAAGCCGGGTCTCGACCCCGGGGGGACGCGCTCGATGCTGCAGGCCTCGGTCATCTTGCCGACTGGCGACCTGGAAGAGCCGGACGACGGTCACGTCTTGGTCTGGAGTGATCTCCACCTGGGGGATTGGATGGGCCTGGGGTCGTTCGGGCGGCCGTTCGACAGCGTCCCGGAAATGGACGAGGCACTGCTCCGGGCGTGGCGCCGGGAGGTCGGCGACGAGGACACGGTGGTGGCGGTCGGCGACGTCGCGCTGCCGGTTCTCGGGGGCGAGCGCCTCGAGCGGGTGGCAGAGCTTCCCGGGTGGAAGGTCCTGGTGTACGGCAACCATGAGCAGAACGGTCGCGGCGGGGTCGTCACCGACCCGTTCGACGAGGCGCACTTGGGGCTGTTGGCGCCGGGCGACCCACCGCTGGCCCTCACGCACATGCCCCTCGAGGAGGTTCCCGAGGGCACGGTGAATCTCCACGGTCACATTCACCAGCACCGGCTCCCGGGTCGGCGCATCAACGTGAGCGTGGAGCAGCTGGAGTACCGGCCATGGCCGTTGACGGCGCTCCGCCGGCTCGCCGGGCGTCTGATCCGGGGCGAGGCGGTCCCGGGCGAGACGGTGGCCGAGCAGCTGGCGCACGTCGGCTGACACCCTTGGGGCTTGTTTCATGACCCGGGCGAGGTTGCAGCAGATCTATGAGGCCCAGCTTGCCGAGGCGCTCGAGCGCCGGAACGAGAAGGGTTTCGACGTGGCCGGGTTCCGGCTCCTGCTCTCCGTGAGCCGGGCTCGGTGACCTCGCTGCCGAGCCTCGAGCGACTCGGGGGTTGCTCGGGCGGACGGTCCTCGTCTTCGGCAATCACGACCGGTCGGCCAAGGGCTTCGACGTCGTCTGCGGGTCGGTGTACACGCACGGCGACCCGCCCCTGCTGCTGACCCACGTGCCGCTTCCGCGGGTTCCCCCAGGTGCGTGAACGTGCACGGGCACCTGCATGCCGGGAGGGTGAAGGGCTCGACGGCGCACGTCAACGTGTCGGTCGAGCAGATCGACTACCGGCCCAGGCGGTTGACGGACATCCGGCGCTTGGCGGCGGTTCTCGCCCGGGGGCGGTGGTTGCCGGGCCGGACGACGGCCGTGATCATCTTCATGGCCGTGGCGAACATGCCCGACGAACCCGCCAAGAAGCAGGAAGGCGCAGACGAGCCCCCCAGAGCAGCCCGGCGGTTGATCCTCCGCGGTTGCTCAGCGGCGGCGGCCCCGACGGAAGGCTGGGAAAGACGTTTTCCGTTGGCGACCAGGGTCTGATAACGGGACGTTCGGTTAACTTTCGGAGGCCAGATTCACCCAATGAATCCGGGGTCTTTCCCGGAAACCGACTCGTTATCGCTCCGGACCCTCGCCTCGAAGTCGGCTCGAAACGACCCCGCGGAACAGCTCCGGGAACTCTCCCACGATCCGCAGGGAATTCCGTCTTCAGCCGTTCGACGTCGTAACCGTCGAGCGCCGCCTCGTCGCCGGTGCCGAGGGCATGCCAAGCTGCCGGCATGGTGGCCGTGGCGATGGCCTCGAAGATGCTCCGGAGCGTGGCTCGGTCGTCGTCAGTGTCAGCTCGATCCAAAACACGCGCCATGAAGAGCTCGACCTCGGCCCGCTGCGCTTCCGTCAGGGGGTCGCCGCTTGGCGACTTGCTCAGCGCGATCAACATGCCCACGCGGTACGCGTCAGGGGTGAGGTGGCCGACTTCATCGCCCGGGCACTGGGTTGCCGTGCGCCTCCGGCGCCTGGGTCTCCTCATCGACCTGCGGGGGGTTCGGGCCAGAACGGCCGCGTCAGGCCGGTCTCCCAGCCAGGACAGCGTCGATCCGCTGGTCGAGCCGGTCGAGCCGCTGGCCGAACCGGGCTTCCACCCGGTCGATCCGTGACCCGAGTCTGTCCTCCATCTTCACCATCATCCGCCAGAACCCGACGAGGACCGCGGCGGCGGACAGTACGGTGGTGACGATCTCGACGGTCATCACGGTTGGACGATACCACGGGTGCCGGCGCGCCCCGTTCATTACCGGGTACCGACCAGATTCGTGCAGAAGTACACGGTAAGGGGGCTCGGCGGGGTGGGTCGTCGACATCGAACGCCGAACAGCCCCCCCGAGAAACCAGCCCCACCAGCACAGAGGCCTGACTGCTCAGAGGTACAGCGCCACGGCCCCGCGCTCGGCGGTCGCCCCGACGCTGTAGCGGGCCACCATCCGGCTTATCTTCCAGCGGTCACGTGCTCGACGCCGGCCGGACGTCGGTGGTCAGTAGCTCGCTGAGCCGGATCGGCTGGTACCCGGTGCGCTCGACGGAGAGGTTTCGGTGGTGCCGGGTCGGCGCCGGAGCGGCGTGGATGTGGCCGTGGAGGTTCACGGTGTCGGCCGGCACCCGCTGCAGGGGCGAGTGCGTCAGGATGAGCACCGGGCGGGTGTCGCAGACAGCTGCCGCGTATTGCTTGTCGAATCCCGCCAGGGCCAGTTCGTCACGCGTGTGGAAGTCGTGGTTGCCGAGGATGAGCATGCGTTCGCCCGGGCAGCCGGCGAGGTCGAGCTGCAGTTCGGCCGTGTTCTCGCCAGGCGTCGGGATAGGCGACGTCGCCCAGGCAGATGATCGTGTCGCCGGGCCGAACCCGGCGGCGCCACTCGGCAAGGAGCTCCCGGTTCATGTGCGTGAGGTTTCGGAACGGCCGGCTCCACGCGTCGAGCATTGCGCGGTCGCCGAGGTGGAGGTCCGACCAGATCCAGGTGTGTTCCGGGTCCGGTCGGAGAATCGGGACGGCGGCCGTGCCGAGCTCGCGCATCAGGGCCTGCAGTAGGGGTTCGCTGGCGGCGCCGTCGGCGCCGGCCACGGGTGGCGGGGTCAGCTCTGCGACCCAGTGGTCGCGCACCTTCTCGGCGTTCATACCTGTGTGACTCCGCCACTTCTGTGATGGGCGCGCTCCGTCGAGGATAAAGCTGTGAAGGTCGAGTTCTCGACGCTCGACGGTGTCGAAGAGCGGGGGGTGCTCGGTGCCGGCGACCGCGAACACGCGCAGCGGTTCGTGCCGCCGCGTCTCGTCCCGCCTCAGAGGTATCGTGCCACGGCCCCCCTGCTCGGGGGAAGGAGGGGTGACAGAATAGTGGTAGCTGCCTTGCAGCCGCCCGCCCATCCAACCGGCCGGGCGCGGGCGTTGCGAGTCGAGCTTGCGCGAATCACGGACGATCACGATGAAGGCCCGCCCTTCGGCGGGCAAACCAGCCAAGGCTGACCCCCGGCGGATACTGCACCAAGCGCGGGGCGTCGCCCCCGCCCGCCCGAAACGGCAAACGAGGCCGAGCGGCGGTTCCAAGCGGTAGTCCCCTCAACGATCGTCGGCGACGAGAACACGTGACGGCCGCGTCGAGGCGTGAAACGACGCCCTGACGCGCCGAGCCCCCGCCCTGACGCGCGGCCTGCGCGAAGCGTGTGAACCACGCGAGCCGACACGCGCAAGGAGCCGCGTCGGTTCAACACAGCGCAAGTTCACCGAACGCCCTCCGGAGGGCGCAGGGATGAGCTGCGCAATAGCGGCCCCGCGGCCCACAACAGCCATCGGAAAGGAGACGCAGTGAGCAACCCATCACCCGGGTTGGACGCTCGGCGGCCGAAGACCGCCGCCTGAGAGCCATCTCGCACTCTGACTCGCATCTGCAAGCAAACCCGTTTTCGAACCAAGAAAGGAACACATCCCATGACGATAAACGAACAGACCGGGCCCGACCCGGCCAACAAGCTGGAACGCGGCCGCAGCGACCCGACGAGGTCGACGAGGCTCCGCGAAGCCAGGCGACTCGCGGGGCCGCTCGTCGAGCCCCTCCTGCAGTTCATCGAGCGTGTCCCCCGCGACCTCGACTCGTTGAAGGCGAGGTCCAAGGCCGCCTACAAGAAGGCGGTCGAGATCGTGGCCGACGTCGGCCTGGAAGTCCGGCAACGGGGGCTGAAGTACACGGTGACGGAGGTGGCGGAGCTGGGCGTCGGCGTGCGGATTGACGTCGAGTTCGCGCTGGGCACGCCGCTCGACGGCCCCGACGCCCTGGCGTGGGAGGGCTTCTGCTACTTCGGCTTCGGCGACGAGGCGTCGGAGCAGGTGCTCATGGACTCCGCGCGCAGGTACTGGCTCTGCGACAAGCTGATGCTGCCGACCGAGGTCGATGCGGACCCGCCAGACGGGGTTGAATGGGAAGTACCGCTGTTCTCCCGGTGACGACCCCTCCGAACACGCCACACAGCGCTGAGTGCTGCTTGCCGCCCGGCGGCCCGCGGCCATTGCCGACGACCTGTTCGTGGACGGCGCCCGCCGTCCGCGAACAGGCGCGGGGCGAGCGTCCATGCGCGCGCGGTCGGCGGCTTGCAGGCCGTTTATCCGCGTCGGCGCGCACGCCTTGGGGGGCGTGGGGCGTTTCTGGCGGCCCGCGGAGCCGGCATCAAGGTGACGCACGACGACAGTCGCGCCACCTCCTTCCCGGCTGCGGGTTGGAGAGCGGCGCGTTCGGGACGCACGCGGCCGACGACGAGTACTGCGTGCGTCCACCAGGGAAGACAGAAATTTATCGGGACGGTGAGTGATGCGGACAATCGTGTTGAGGAACGACGACGAGCGGACTCCGGGAAATTCGAGCGCAGGGGAGGAGCGGCGTGTGACGCTGTTCTTTCCGGTGACCGGCGACGAGTACAAGCAGACACGGGCGGCGGTTGAAGGCGTGACCCCGGGCGGGGAAGAGGGTTCCGGGCCGGCGGGGACGCCGGTCGGCGGGCGCTACGTGGTGACGACTGACCAGCAGCGGCGGGAGTGGGGGCTGCCGGACCTCGCGAACGGGCCGGGCGGCGACGCCGCCGCCCCCGGGGACCCGGCCGCGATGGAGAGAGCTGGCGCGGTCTCGGTGGTGGACTTCGCCGACGCGCTCGACCTGCTCTTCGAGGACGGCGCGAGCCGGTCCGGCGCCGCGGCCCTGGTGGACGGCGCGGGCGGCGACGTCGTTGCGGCCGCGGCCGGAGGACGCCGGTGCGGCCGGACACGCCCCGGGGCGTTCGTGAACCTGAAGCACGGCCGCGGCCGCGTCCCGGACCACGTCCTGGCCGTGTTCGGGAAGCTGTGCCGGCCAGGGCGCATCGACAGCCTGCTGAAGTCGCTCGATGGGCTCATCAAGCCGCTCGAACGGATGTTGGCGTCGGGCCTCGAGGCTGCCGTCCGCGAGGTCGCGGCCGTGCGCGGGCAGGAGGTCACGGCGGAGCGGCTCGCCGAGGCGGGCGGGGCGGACTCGGCGGATGAGTGGACCGAGCGCGTCGCGAAGGCCTGCTCGACGATCGAGAAGCGCCTGGAGAAGCCCGGCGAGCTACTCGGCCAGCTCGATTTCCGCGCCCTGCAGATCACACCGTCGCTGTCCACGTTCCGGGTGTTCCTGCGGCGGGTCGGAAAGGACCCGGCTGGGAACACGCCGGAGAGCGGGCTCGCCTCGGCGTGCGACAAGGCCCTTCGGGGGTTCGAGCGTGCCGCCGGCCAGGCGGTCAGCCGCATCCGCGCCGTCGCCGCCGCCCGCCGCGCCATCTCGCCCGGGGCGTGGGACGACGCCGCGCTCGGTCGGATCCGGGAGGTGCTGCAGCGCCTCGAGGACGCGCGAAAGCTGCTGCTGACCGTCCACCCGAGCGACGAGCTCGAGGCGGTGCGGGATAGTCTGAAGGAGGAAGAACAGCAGGCGGCGGTGCCGCTGGCTGCCGCGACCCGGGACGTGCTCGGTCGGCTGGAGGCCGCCGACCTGCCGGTCGAGGTGCTGGCCCGCGCGCTCAACGAGGTCCGCCTGTCGCAGGCCCTGGGGCCCGAAGCCTCGGCCGTCTCGCTCGAACGGCTGAAGACGGTGGCCTCCCTGCCGTGGACGGCGCGGGCGGCGGAGCGGGTGGACATCGAGGCGGCGATGGCGGCGCTGGACGCGGCGCACGCCGGCCGGCCGCAGGTCAAGGCGCGCATCCGGCGGTTCCTGGCCGCGCGCCTGTTGGCCTCGGGGGCGTGGACGGTGGAGGGCGCCGTCGGGTCCTGCCGCCGGGACCCTTCGGCGCCGTCCGGGCTGCGGTGCCTCGTCGTGCGTCCGGCCCGGGCCGCCACCCGCTCCCCGGTCCTCTGTTTCGCCGGACCGCCGGGCGGCGGCAAGACGGCGCTCGCCAAGCTGATCGGCACGGCCCTGGGCCGCCCGGCGGTGACCGTCGCCCTCGGGGGCGCGTGGGACGAGTCCGCCATCCGCGGCCTGCCGACCACGTTCCGGACGCCCGCGGCGGGCCGGGTCATCAGTGCGCTGGTGGAGGCCAAGGTCCGCAACCCCGTGCTCGTTTTGGACGAGCTCGACAAGGTGGGCGGCCGCACGTACAACCACGGCGACCCGTCGGCGGCCCTGCTCGAGGTGCTCGACCCCGAACAGAACACGCGCTTCCGCGATGTCTACCTCGACGTCCCGTTCGACCTCTCCGAGGTCCTGTTCATCGCGACGGCCAACGACCTGGCGGGGATTCCCGCGCCGCTGAGGGACCGGCTCGAAGTGATCGAGGCGCCCGGGTACACGGACGAGGAGAAGGTCGACATCGTGCGGCGCAACCTGTGGGGAGCGCAACTCGAGGCGGCCGGGCTGACCGGCGGCGGCTTCTGGACCCGCCCCCCGGTGGAGACGCCCACCGGGGCCCGGGCCGGGCGGCAGGTCACGGTGGAGGTGCTCGACGGCGAGCTCGACGGCGAGACGGCGGCGGCGGTCGAGATCACGGATGCGGCGGCCCTGGAGGTGGTCCGGGGTCACACCTGCGAGGCGGGGGTGCGGGAGCTCTCGCGGCAGCTCGGGGCCATCTGCGAGGGCGTGGCTTCCCGCCGGGTGGAGACCGGCGACACCGCGCCGGTCACCGTCGTCGCCGTCGCCGGCGAGGCCGCCGGTCTCGCCCCGGCCCGCCGCCGCCTCACGGTGGCGGAGCTCCTGGGACCGCCGCGGTACGACTCGCTGCCCGACCGTGTCCGGGACGCGCTCTCGCGGGAGCGGGACCGCGTCCTGGGCCTGCATCCGGCCGACCCCGAGGCGGTGGCCGCGCAGGCGTGGCTCGAGGTGGCGGCAGGACTCCCGTGGCGCCGGGAGGTGGAGGAGCGGCTCGACGCGGTGCTCTTTCGGCAGGCCCTCGACCGGGAACACGTCGGCCGCGGCCGTGAGAAGGACCAGGCGCTGGACTACCTGATGGCCCGCCAGACCGCGGCGGAGACACACGGGGCGGCCGGCGACGGCGTCGCGGCCACGCTCCTCTGCCTTGCCGGGCCGGTCGGCGTCGGCAGGACCGCGTTCGCGCGAGCGCTGGCCTCGGCCCTCACCCGCCGGTTCGTCCGCGTCTCGCTGGCCGGCGCCGCGGACCCGGCGGCGATCCACGGGGTCGCCAGACCCGCGTCCGACGCGGGCGCTGGCCGCCTCGTGGACGCCCTGCGGCGTCTCGGCCCCCTGCCCGGCCGGGCCGGCGACAACCCGCTGGTCCTGCTCAGCGAGTTCGACCAGCTGGGCGAGGCCGCGGCCGAAGCGCTGCTCCGGGCCCTCGACCCCGTCAGCAACCGCGCGTTCCGGGACCGCTACGTGGGCTTGCCGCTGGACCTCGCGGGCGTGCTGTTGGTCGCCGCCGCGAGCGACCCGGGGCGCATCCCGCCGCTGCTTCGCGAGCGGCTCGAAGTGCTGCCGCTGGCCGGATACACCGACGCCGAGAAGCAGCTGATCGCGGTCCGTCATCTCGTCCCGCACCGTGTGGCGAAGCACGGGCTGTCGGCCGAGGACTTGTCGTTCTCCCCGGCCGCCCTGGGGCTGCTGACCGGCGGCTATGTGCGCGAACCGGGCGTGCGCGGTCTCGACGACCTCATCGACACGGTCTGCCGCAGAGCGGCCCGCCAGCGGGCGGAAGGTCTCCCGCGGCCCGGGGAGATGGGGCCGGAGACGGTGGTCCGGTGGCTCGGGTCGCCGCGGTTCCGCGACCGGGAGGTCGGGGGGCGAACCCGCCGGGCGGGCGTCGCCCTGGGCCTGGCCGCGACTCCCGCGGGCGGGGACGTGCTCGTCGTCGAGGCGGCGCGCCTCCCCGGCGTCGGCCGGTTGCGCGTGACCGGGACGGTCGGGCCGATCGTGACCGAATCGGCGAACGTCGCCCTGACGTGGGTGCGCTCCAACGTGGACCGGCTCGCCGGGCTCGGCCCCGGGCTGAACGATGCCACCGACGTGCACGTCCACCTGTGCGAGGCCGCCCGGTCGAAGGACGGCCCGTCAGCGGGTGTCGCCCTCGCTGCCGCCGTCGTCTCTGCGCTGACCGGACAGCCCGTGCGGGGCGATGCGGCCATGACCGGAGAGCTGACGCTCTCGGGTACGGTCGAGCCGGTCGGCGGCATCCGGCAGAAAGTGCTGGCGGCGTGCCGGGCGGGGATGGCGGAGGCGGTCCTCCCCGCGGCGAACGCGGCCGACGTCGCCGAGCACTTCGGGTGCGAGCTGCCGGGCGGCATCAGCGTGCGCTATGCGAGGACGATGGACGACGTGCTCGAGGTGGTGCTGCCAGACGTCTTGACGTAGCCCGCCGTATCGAAGGGGTCGGGACCGATCCCCCACCACCACGACGGCAAGCACGACCGCCGCGAGTACCGGTCGCCGGACGGGACCTGGCGGGTCGTGCGGGACCCGCCGCCCCGGCACCTGAAGTCGACGAACCTGCTCGAGCGCCTGAAACGAGGAGTTTACCGAGACCCACGAGGCCTGGCTGGAAAACCACCGCTACCTGAACATGGACCTCCTCCAAGAGGAGCAGAAGAAGAACTAGCTGCAGGCTGCGTGAACGAGAACGAGCACGACCTCAGCTATGACCGGGATTTGCACAACTTGACGTACACAACCGAGAGCATCGGTTTACCAGAGCAAAACCGAGCATTCCGGCCCGCACCCGTATACTTTGGGCGGTGGGCAGGGGCACCGCAAAACCAACACCGCCGAGAAGCGCCTAACTACCATGTCTGGATCCGTGCCAGGCGGCGAACCCAACCGGCAGACCTTCTGGTTCGGGGCCGAGCTCGACCCGGACGGCAGCCAAGTTGTGGTTCCGGATCACCGCGAAGGCCGTCCGCCGGATGAAGGAGCCGACGCCCGAGGCCCGCGGCGAACGCCTCGTCGACGCGCTCCTCGCCTGGCTGACGCCGGACCGTGAGCTGGAGCTGGAGCCGGAGCCCGACCTCAACCGCTTCCAGATCCTCGTGTCCACTGACGGCGACACGAGGATCGAGCGCTACGGCGGCCACTGAGGCGACGCGTCCGGGGGCCGCAGGCCGGTTCCCCCCGGAGCCGTGAGGATGGTGCGCACCTTCTCCAGCCGGGCCCCCGGCCAGAAGCAGCTGAACACTGGCGGACGCGCCGTCCGCCAACGACCGACGCAACATGAATCCGCAGGGCTGCGGACGTCCGGTCACCGCGGGCGTGGCTGGAACTACTGGACGGGCGATGCGAGAGAAGGCTGAGCGCGAAGGGTGGGTGGGTGAGGCTGTGCCCAGGCTGCCGGCACGTCCGCGTCGTGCGTTCCCGCACGAATCAGGACTACTATTCGGTGCGAACGTTCCACGGCCGACGCGCGCTTCATCCCATCACGCCCGCGGGTCCAGTTCTCGCTGCTGTGAGCGCCGGGGGGTAGACGCGCCGTCCCGCCCCCCCGCGAGAGCCAGGTCGTCCTGGCACCGCCTCCCGCGGCCCCTTGTGGCGGTTTCTAGGTGAGCAGATCTTCTCCCTTGCTTTTCGGATCGCAGTGCGGGCAGCGCCGCTGAAAGATGTCCGAACCGTTCGCACCGTGGATGGACCCGGCGCGACTGGCCGACGCCGGCGCGCTGGCGGGGTTTCCCCGCACACGCGGGGATCGACCGTGGCGGGCCCTTCTCCGCGCTACCCCGCCCGCGCGGGGATTACTGGTCGGGGCTCGCAGCTGCCCCGCGAGAGCGGGGATGGTGCTTCTGTTCGCCCGGTTATTTCTCGCCGATCAGGGTCCAGCTGGGCCGGATTTGGGTGTCCACCGAGGATCGGAGGGTGATGCCACGTGCGAACGTATCGCGGCGATGATGGCGGCGACGTTCGCGATCATACCCGCCGCCGGGACGACACGCCCGCCGGGTCCGGCGGGCGCCTCCTCCAGCACCCATGAGCGGCCCTCGCCGATCAGGGTTGGGCGAGAACGATGGCCGTGGCCCGCCTGCGAGGCGGCTCGATACGGGCAGCCCCGGCGGCCCGCCCGGGCTGCGTCGCTCTACCAGTACTGCACGGCAAGTCCATCCACCCGGCTGAAGCTGCGACGGTCGCAAGTGGCGACGGCGTAACCGAGCTGCACGGCGGTCGCCGCAATCATTCAGGTCGTGCGCACCCATCGGTGTCCCCTTCCGTCCGAGGTCCGCGGCCAGCGTCGCATGCACCTGCGCCGCCCGCAGATCGAACGGAACGACCGGCAGCACGGTCAGCCATCGTTCCACGAACGCGCGCGCCTGCGCCAGGCGCACCCCGCCGAGCCGGTACGTACCCTGAAGCACCTCGGACGCGGTAATGGCGGCAATGCGCACCGGATCGTCGGCGCGGCTGGCGAGCGCTGCCTGGAGGTCCAATCGGCCGCGTTCGGCCGCGATCAGAACGCTCGAGTCGATCAGCGTGCCCATGGATGCCGGGGAACCTCCTCGCGGTTCCAGAAGGCGACGCCCTCCTCCACCGCCTTCAGGTACTCCTCGCCGGCGACTGGAATCGACCCGGAACGGATGAGCTCGACGAAGTCACGGACCGTGACGGTCTTCGCCACCGGACCAATCTCCGCTACCGGGGTTCCGCCGCGTTCCACGACGTAGACGGCGCGCTCCTCCCGTACGCGATCGATGATCGAGCCGAAGTTCTTCGCGGTTTCCGTCGCCGTGACCACACGCGCACCGGATGACGCCGGCGACCGGGGCTCCGCCCCACTGTCCCGCCAGTCGTTTGGCCATACACCCATGTTGCGGATTATACGGAATATGCGCAATCACGGGAAACCGCCCGGGGGAGGACGCGTTCGCATCCCGGAACCGCCGGCGCCGGGCGTCGCCTTCCGCCGGTCAGGGCAGGGCCAGCGCAATCAGCTCCGCCCCGCCGGCCCCGCTCGACGTGCCGACGGCCACGGTGATGTACTGCTTTCCTTCGTGCAGGTACGTGACGGGATTGCCGTAGGGAACGGCGGGCAGCGGCACCGACCCCAGATGGGCTCCGCTGTCCTTGTCGTAGGCGGTGATGGCCCGCGCCGCCTCGACCATGTCCTCGACGTACCGGCCGCCGGAGTTGACGATCAGCAGGCTCTTCGTCACCAGCGGGCCGCCCCCGTGCATGCCGTTGTGGCTGCCGAGGGGCGGCAAATCGAGGGCGCGCAGCGCCGGATGGTTGCGCGGTCCGTCGCCGTGGGGACTCATCCACACGTGGTCGCCGGTGTTCAGGTCGATGGCGGTGATCCGCTTGTAGGGCGGCTTGACCAGGGGCAGCCCCTGCGGCCCCGGCACCGGCGTCGCCCAAGGGTCGGTGAAGTAGCCGACGGTGGCGGGGGGCGGGTACTCGATCAGCTCGACCGCCCGCAGGCGGGTCTGCGACGGCACGAAGAGGCGGCCGGTCTCGGGATCGACGGCCGCGCCCGGCCAGTTGATGCCGCCGCCGGGGCCCGGCGACTGGATGACCGGCCGGCCCTCGCCCCGCACCGGCGGCGGCGTGAAGATCGGTCCGAGTTGCGCCCGCTCGGCGATTCGGAGGGCCTCCTCGCGGAGCTCGGGGGTGAAATCGATCAGGTCGTCGACGGTGATGCCCTGCAGATCGAACGCGGCGGGCCTGGTCGGAAACGGTTGGGTCGGCGAGTACCGCTCCCCCGGCACGGACCCGGCCGGGACCGGCCGCTCCTCGATCGGCCACACCGGCTCGCCGGTCACGCGGTCGAGGACGTACACGAAGGCCTGCTTGCTGGTCTGGGCAATCGCCTTGATGTCGCGGCCGCCGACGCGGATGTCGAGCAGGTTGCCGGCGGTCGGAAAGTCATAGTCCCAGAGGCCGTGGTGCACCGCCTGGAAGTGCCAGACCCTCTGTCCGGTCTCGACATCGACGGCGACGATGCTCTCCGCGAACAGGTTGTCGCCGGGGCGCATGCCGCCGTACCAGTCGTTGGTCGGGGTCCCCGTCGGCAGATAGACGTAGCCCAGCTCCTCGTCGACGGCCATCGTGCCCCAGACGTTGGTGTGGCCGCTGTAGCGCCACGACTCGTTCTGCCACGTCTCGGCCCCGAACTCGTCCCCTTGGGGAATGGTGTGGAAGATCCACTTCATCTCGCCGGTCCGGGCGTCGAAGGCGCGGACGTGACCGGGGTCCGCCTCCCGGCGGGTCAGGGAGGTGTCCTGGACGATGCTGCCCACGATGACGGTGTCGTCGACGACGGCCAGCGGCTGCGAGTGGGTCAGGCGCGATCGGTCGATCGGACGTCCGAGGCTGCCGCTCAGATCGACGGCGCCGTCGGCCCCGAAGTCCGGATACAGGCGGCCGGTTCGGGCGTTCATGGCGACGAGCAGCAGGTCGTGGGTGGCGATGAAGATGCGCGCGTCGCCGCTCGCGTCGTCCTCCCAGTACGACACCCCGCGATGCTGCCAACCCATGTTGGCGGGGCGTTCGAGGCGGTCGTAGGTGCGGGGGTCGTACGACCAGACCAGCTCGCCGGTGCCGGCGTCGAGCGCCGCCACCTGCCCGAGGGCGGTGCTCGCGTAGACCAGTCCGCCGATCATCAGCGGGGCGGTCTTGAACGGACCCGGGCGGATCGCCTCGTGGCTGGCCGCGATCTCGTTCGAGAGCGACCGCCATCGCCAGGCGATCTCCAGCTCGGTGAAGTTCTCCGGCGTGATCTGGTCCAGCGGCGAGTACTTGGTGTTGGCAGGGTCCGCGCCGAAGGCGCGCCACTCGCCCACCGCTGGCGTCTGCGCCGCGACCAGCGCCGCCGCGCTGATCATGCCCGCGAGCGCCACCGCGCCCGTCACAACGTCTCGCAACCGCACGCCCGTCATGTCGTGTCCTCCCGCTATCGCCCGTCGGCGATTCGCCTCGGCGTGTCCCGCGCGGGGATGCCCGCGCGACAGCAATTCCGGATCCAAGGGTACGCGCCCAAGAAGAACGCGGCATGTGATGGTGATAGCATGAGCCGGCCTGACACGGCCCGGTAGCCGCGCTGTGCGCATCAGCCCCCGACGATCACTACCGTTGGAACGCAAGTGAAAATGTGCTGACACCGAGGGATTCGTGGTGTCCGGCGGCGGATCCGGCAGAGGGATGGCGAAGTGGATGTCGACGCGGCCGTCCTCGACCATCACCCGCTCGAGCACGGTGCGGACGAGCTGTTGCCGGGCGTCGAAGTCGAGCGTGGCGAGCGGGCCGCGGATACGATCGACGAAGGTCTCCAAGTCAACCTGTAGCTGCGCCTGCTGTTGCGCCGTCGTCCGCTCGGTACGCAGCACCTCGATACTACCGTTGACGTGGGCCCGCCGCTGCCGCAGCCGTACTTGACGTTGCCGGAGCTGGTCGAGGTCGATGAGTGCGGCCTGATAGGCGTCGAGCAGTCGGTGTTCCTCGCGGTCCAGCTCGGCGAGTTGCTTCTCGAGCGCGTGCACCTCGTCGGCCAAGCCGTCGCCGTCCAGCGACGTGGACTGGGCCTGCAGGCGCGTGTGTCCCTCGCGGATCAAGGCCGGGTGCTCGAGGTGACGGCGGACCTCGCCCCAGACGAGTTTATCCAGCTCGTCCGCCCGCAGATTCCGTTGTGGGCAGCGGCCGACGGCTCTGCGCGCGTACAGCACGTCGTGACCCGCGCAGTAATAGTAGTGGTGGAAGGTGCCATTGCGCCCGCGCATGCGGTGACAGGACATCGCCAGGTCACACACGCGACAGCGGACTACGCGGCGGAGCAGATAGTGGCCGGACTTGAGATGGCGCGGGCTGAAGCGGCTGTTGTCGTAATGGATCGCCTGGGAACGACGAAACAGCTCGGCGTCGATGATCGGGGGCACCTGCAGCGGAATCCACTCGGCCGCCGGGCGGTCCTGCCGACACGTTGACAGGCGTTGGCGCCGCGACGCGGAGTTCGACTTGCCGCCGACCGATTCGCGGCGGTTGTAGTACATCGTGCCGATGTAGGCCTCGTTGTGCAGCATCCGGGTGACGGTGCTGATCCCCCAGCGCGGGAGCCCCGTGGCGGTCACATGCGGCGATTCGGTCAAACGCAGCGCGATCTGCCGCACGCTGAGGTGTTCGTCGACGTGCCAGCGGAAGATCTGCCGCACGACCTGCGCCTCGGGCTCCGACACCTCGACCTGGGCCGGGACGCCGTCACGCCGTGGAATCCGCCGGTAGCCGTAGGGGACCTTCCCCCAGCACACTTCACCCTGTCGTGCCCGAAAGAGCTTGCCTCGACGGTAGCGTTCCGCGATCTTGATGCGTTCGTATTCGGCAACCGCGCCCTGGATCTGGGTAAGCAGGCGCGCCTGCGGATCATCGGACAGGGGTTGGTCGAGAAAGATCACCCGGACGTCGAAGCGCTCGAGCTCTTCGAGAATCAGAATCTGATAGGCGTACTTGCGCGCGAGGCGATCCGGACACAGCACCAGCGCCGCCTTGAATGCCCCGGCCTCGGCGCCGTCGCGCAGCCGGTCGAGGCCCGGCCGGTCGAGGCGCGTACCGCTGTATCCGTCATCCACGCAGACATAGGCATCCACCACGTCGTGGTGCTGCTCACGCGCCCAGCGCGTGAGCGCATCCAGTTGCGACGCGATCGTGCCCTGCTGCTCCTGGCGTTCGGTCGACACGCGGGCGTAGAGCGCGACTCGCATAAGCATCCTCCTTCGGTTCCCGTGTCGTGACGCCCCGGCGGGGCGCCGCGCGCAGGATGAGCCGGTAGGCTTCATCCAACGCGGTCATCCGTGCATCGACCGCTCCGGTCCAGCGCGACGGGCGCGCGGCCACACAGTGCACCGTCCACTCGCCGGCTGGGCGTGTGAGGAGCTCGGCCAGACCCGCGAGGCCGAGCACGGCCGGGCGCGCCGCTCCTTCGCGGCGGTCCCAGCCCAGGAAAGCGGCCCGCCGCCGCTCGTATTCGGCTTGGGCCGGACCTCCAGCCACGCAGAACCGCCCCGGGTCGAAGGCATGCGTCCGCATCGGCAACGGGTTCACCGCCTCCCGGAGTTTTTTTTTCGTGGACCGCCTCCCATGACCCGCTCCACGGTCCGCCGATGCAGACGGACCCCGTGCGTGCGCTGGAGGCGGTCCAGCAACACTGAGATCGGCAGCGCCGGGTCGTCGGCGCGCTGGGCACGGAGAAAGGCGACCACTGCCGGCGTGCAGGTGCGAGGGCCGACCGGACCGGGGCGTGCATCGCGCAGACCCGCGAGCCCGCGGCGTGCCAGCCGATCGCGGAGCAGGTAGAAGGTCTGGCGACTGTAGCCGAACGCCGCGCAGACGGTCGTCACCGGCTCGCCATCCAGGAAGTGGGCGCGCAGCATCTCGTACTTGACCTGGAGTTCGTCGCAGGCATCGAAGAACGCCGGGTGCTTCACGAACACGGCGGCGCGAACCCGCTCCGGGGCCGGATGAAGCGTCCGTTCCTGCCCGAGTGCCCGACGCTTCTCGGGCTCGCTGCGTGGCATAGGCGGCCTCCCGCGGGACAGCCTCGCATAGAGCTACCGGGGGTGTCAATATGTCTATACCGCACAAGCTCTCGTATCCGCCCACTCCAGTCCTCTGCCAGCTCACCGGGCTGCCGAGTCGCGAATCGGAAACCGCAGCAGAACTCGCGAATTGTTGGCTTTTCTTGCTGGCCGCACCGTTCCGGAGTCCAGCCTCCAGAGCGAAGGCTGTTCGTTTCTCCCGGCCTGCCGAACGGCCCAGATCGGTTAACATGCGGTCTGAATCACTTGACACACTCGTTCCCCCCAGATTCAGTGCCCGTCCAGCGACGACGGCCCCGCCGATGCTTCGGATGCAGGAACAAGCCCGCCACCATCGGGTCGACCCGAATCGTCAGGATCCAGCGCAACCGCGCATTTGCGTTCCTACCATCAACAACAGTGACCCGTGGTATCGGTCAGGCAACGGGACACCGATGACGAATCGAGCACGCACGCTGGATTGCCGAATATTCCTGCCCTTGCTGTTATGCGCGACCGCGGCCTGCGGCGGAGAAGGCGCATTCGACGCCTGGTGCAACACGCCCGGTCGAGAGATGACGCTGCTGCTGTTTTATGCCCTCCCACCGGGCGTCTTTGCGGCGGTGGTCGCCGGGTGGGCGCGCAAGCGCCAACTCGACGGCTGGGACCTGCGGGAGTCCGCCGGCGCGCCGTCGTCCTGGTTGACGGTGGGCATCTTCCTCGCCCTCTTCTTCGTCGCGGGGCTCGTGCTCTCTTTCGCCCTGAACGGCGCGGACGGCTGCGCTCCTGAACAGCGTACCATGAACTTGTGGTTCACGTGGCTGGGCATCCTGCTCGCGGCAGTCCTGTCCGTGATCGGACTGCTCGTAGCGAACCGGTCGTACACGAGGCGTTAGGTTAGACGGTGAAGAACAACACTCTCGTCGTGTGCGGCGGAACCGGCGCCCACGTGGCGCTGGCTCTGGTACGGCTGCACACGCTCGGCCAGCCGCTCGGGTTCTTCCGCGACACGGACGACAAGCCGCTCGCGTTCCCCACCGTCTATCTCGTGGATCAGGATTCCGGCGACGGCGACCGCGAAGCGACGGCATGGCAGCTCACCCGCCGACTGGTCGACGCTCACCCAGGCCGACACGATTGGCGGGCGGCGATCGGCCGCTCCGATCCCCCTGAGCTGAAGATCGTCACACCCCTGCCGGTGGGCCGCGATCGCACGTGGTTCGACCCGCCCTACGACAGCCTCGGCCAGCGCTTCACCGATTCGCCGTACCTCGACCTACTCACGTCACAGGGGCAGCGGGACATCCGCTTCTCGCACGGCATGATGGGTTCACCCGCGGTCGGGTCGCTGCTGTTCCGCCTGAAGGAGTTCGACTCCAAGTCGAGCAACGCTGGCACGAACTACGACGGCACGTACCACGAGCTGCTGAGCACGCGGGGTCGGGTGGCGGTGGTCGGCTCCGCGGTCGGCGGCACCGGGGCCTCGGTGGCGCCGACGCTGGCGCAACGGTTCGCCCATGACGACGACGACGACGTGATGGCCGTCATGGTGCTGAACTGGTTCCGGTTCGAGCACGAGGGCCTCGACGAGGCCACCCTGGAGAAGGCTCAGCGCCGCAACCGCTCGATGGTGGAGAACGCCAACTCCGCGTTCGCCTACTACGGCCGGAGCTTGGCCCGCCGCGTCGCCACGGTACCGGTCGGGGTGACTGAAACCGCCATCAAGACCCGCCGCTATACGTCGGACACGCAGCAGCCGATCCACGAGTCGTTCGTCCACGGGGTCGCCGCCCTCTGCTGTCTGCACCACTTCCTCGATCGCGAGCCCCGTTCGCCCGGCCTCTACCAGATGGGCGCCGAGGACCCGACCCGGCTCGGCGGCGGCAGCCACCTTCCGGGCGGCATGGGGAACGACACGATCCAGAGCCTCGCAAACCAGGCGGCGACGCTCGCCGACGTGCTCGACGTGTTCGCCCAGACGCTGGCCAAGACGCAGAGCGGCGGCGTGTTGCGTGTGAACCCCGCCATCTACGAGAAGGCAGGGCGTCTGGCCGCTCCGGAACGGGTCGGCCGGGCGCTGCACAGGCTGGTCGCCGACTATCGCGAGCACCTCGCGTGGATGAAGGACGTGCTGGGCGCGGAGCCGCGGCCCGACCTTTCGTTGACGCGCGAAGCCCTGTCGCGCGAACGGCTGGCGACACACCCCATCGAGCGGGCGGCCGGCACCGACATCGCCGACGAGGATGCCGCGGCGCTGACGCTCCTGCATTGGACGGCGGACTGGCTCCGCGAGCACTCCCGCGGCGAGGGCGCCGCCGCACTCGTCGTTCCGCCGGCGCGAACAGCCCACGGCGGGTACTGGCCTCCGCTCGTGGGCCACGACACCCTCAATATCGCCGCCGAGAAGGCGGGCCGGTTGACGCAGGTTCCCGACCAGAACGTCTCGGGCACGGTTCTGGGGTTCATCCGCGAGGAGAACGTCGCTCAGAACGGCTGGCCCGACCCAATGGCCGCGGCCGCTCACTTCCGCTACGCCATCGAGAACGGGCACCCGACCGAACGCCGGCAACTGGAGATGCTGCTGGCTGGCGTGGTGACGGGCAGGCTGAGCCTGCGCGACGTCTCGCCGCAAGAGAAGCCGCCCCTGCTGTCGCTGGCTCACCTCGTGGACGAGTACCGCAAGACCCAACTGCCGGAACTGGCGCGGGTGAAGGTCGTCCACGAGCACCGTGACGGCGACGTCGTGCTCGGATTCAACTCTCCGCACACGCTCCTCTGCCCGTCGCCGGTCGCGAACGACGAGAAGCGCGAGGGCGCCTGGGGCGCACTATGGCAGGCGCTCACAGGCTCGGAGCGGCCTCGCGACTGGCGAACGGAGGAGATCGGCGAGTGGCGCCCCACCCGTATGGCCCTCCGACAGATCCGCACCTGGATCGACGACGAGAAACGGGCGCACGGCGGCCTGGCGCCCGCGTGGACGCAGGTGTTCGCCGACGACTCGGCGCCGGCCCCCGCGACGTTCGGGAGGGGCCGCACCCTCTCGGTGTACTGGGGAACCGACACCGAGGCGGTCCCCGTTACCATCGCGCTGCCGACCGCGTCGTCCGGCGACTACTGGCCCGACGAGGACACGCCGCTAATAGGCGAAGGCGAGTTGCTCCAGGCGCAGGCGTCCGCACTCAGGTCGGTAGAGACGGACGCCGGCGTCACGTTCGAGATGGTCGAGTTCACCCTGCCCGACCGCGAGAAGCCGACGCGGGCATTCTGGCGGGAGCATCTCGACCATCTGCAGCGGCGCGGAGAAATCGCCGCCTTCGGCACGAGGCCGAACGTCCGCAAGTTGGCCGTCCTGACCGCGGATCGCCGGTCAGCCGCGATCATCGAGAACGTTGTCCTCCTCGACCGCGACGACATGATGATCCGGGACTGCACCCCGATGCGGCAGGAACCGGTTCGCGGGTCATCGACCCGGCCCGGACGCGTACGGTACCCCGACTATCCGTTGCGTTCCGACTACCTGGGCCTGGTAGAGACGGATGACGGCCGGCGCGTCGTGGATCTGCTCAAGCAGGGCGAGCGGGTCGGCGCGAAGCCGCCGTCCGTCGACGAGGGCCCCCACCGACAGGCGACCGGCCATGGACGCTCGGCGACGAGCTCATCGAATTGGCTGAAGGAGGGTTCCGAGCAGGCGGCCAGGGCGGCCAGGAATCTGGTCTCGGCCGGTCAACGCGTGGCTGACGGAATTGGCAGCGCAGTGCGCGACGGAGAAGATCTCGTTTCGACCGGTCGCCGCGTGGTCGACACCCTGTGGCGCGGTGAGCCGGCGCGCGAAGGATCGGCGAGGGCCGACGAGACGCGCCGACCGTCGGCGAAAGCAACGTGGGAACTGCGCCTCGCCGGTCGCAGCGACCTGCTTCCGATCACGCTGCCGGTGCCGGACGTGGATGCAGCGGACGACGAGGATCGGCATCACCGGGCGCACTGGATGGTCTGGCCGCGGTTCCGCTCCAAGTCCAAGGAGAAACCGTATTGGCGCGCCTACTACGTCTACGAACACTGCACGGACGCGCGGCTCTGCCTGAGCACGTTGTGGCTCGATCCGGACGACGACTGCGTCCGTCGGCGCCGCCCCGAGCGGGCCGGCGCGCACCCGGTCAGTTTCCATGCGGGCGACCAGCGTGAGCATACCGGCGGTCCTCCCGTAGCGTTCAGCCTGGAGAACCGGGAATCCGGACAGGAGTTGGGACTCTACGTATTGAACCTCGAACCCCTTGGCCGACGGCAGGCGGACGTCAAGGTGGGACTCGACTTCGGGACGTCGCATACCGTCGCTGCGGTTCAGTTGGACGGCAAGAAGCACTTGGTCGAACTGGCGCCCGAGCTCGACCCCGCCCGGAACGATCCAATCGTGCTGCACGTCAGCGAGAACTGGTCGCACGTGACCGACATCGACGAGGGACTGAACAGGCTCGGTGTGTGGCTGCCGACCTATACAGAGGACCCTGCCCCGAAGGAGATGCGAGGGCTGCTGCCGTCGGAACTGCTGACCATCGAGCCGCTGGCGAGCCTGGGTGACAAGGAACCGTCGGAATGGCAGCCCGGCCGCGACTGCGTGATCCCGTTCATGAACATGCAGCGGAGCGACCTCGCCGCCCACCTTCTTTCCGACTTCAAGTGGCAGGCGTCATCCGCGGCTTTTCGGGAACGCGAACCCCTGCTGCGCGAGATCTATCTGGGCATGGCGATGGAGCTGGTCATGGCCGACGTCGTCTGGCGTCGGCTGCACGCGTTGCCGGCGCACGTCGACTTCACGTTCACGTACCCGCTTCGGGACTCGTCCGAGCAGGTGCAGAGCTATGAGCGCACGCTGCGGCGGGTAATGGAAGGCAGCGCCCGCAGCCTCGGGGGCGATTTCAAACTGACCGATGACGTCGGGATCTACAACGAGTCGAGCGCCGCCAAGGGCGGCACGCGCGTCTTCGGGGAGATCTGCCTGGTGGGCGACCTCGGCGGCGGCACGCTCGATCTGTTCATCTCGGCCTATGGCGGACCCGGGATCGACTTCGAGGAAGTGGCCGACAGCGCCAAGCTCGGCGGCAACGAACTGCTGCGCACGATGGCCGAGCACGCGGACCTGTTCCTGCCGCCGGGCTGGGCCAGCCGCCCCGAGGATCTCCAGATCCAGTTGCGCGCCTGGATGCGCTCCAAGGGGTCCGCGCGGCTCTTCGGCCACGGCGCCGGGGAGGACGAGCGCCATGCCGGCCTGGACATCAAGGGTTTCGCCCGGCCCGGGGCGGCGAAGGCCGCACATGCGCTGATCGAACGGTACTTTCGGCTGATCGTCGAGTACATGGCGCGCAGCCTGGTGGCCTATCTTGTCCGCCACTGGTATTCCCGCGTGCTTGAGAACCGACCGGTCGATCACGACAGGCTCCGCGTCCTGGTGCAGCTTCGGGGCAACGGCTGGCGCCTGTGGCCCGACACCACGAACTACGCCGAGATCGAACGGAAGGTCGCGGGGGATGTCGCCGCCAGGGCCGGCGAACTGTGGCGGGATCGCGCCGGCGACCGTGATGCTTGGCGCGGGCTGGATGACCTGTGGCGGAAGCACGGCCTGTGGACGGAAGGCGAGGCGGGGGGCAGGGGAGGGCCGGCCGTCGCCGCGCCTAGCTGTTCGCCGGAAGGCTCGCGCGACGCGAATCCCAAGGCCGCCCCGATCCTGCGCGTCGTCGGCCAGGCGCAGCGGCATGAAGAAATCCGCGCCTACTCGCATGCCCTCGTGCAGCTCGAAGTCGCGACGCATCGGGCCCCGACGGGCAACGGCATAGAACGCCGCATCCGCTGGTTCGACCGGCTGCCGGTGCGGACCGGAGGCGCGGGCGCGCAGGTGGAGTTTCACAGCATCGAACCGCCGTTCTCCTTGAGTCACCCGGACGCCGTTGCCGGAACACGCCGGGCACTCGATGATCTCGAGCCGAATCTCAAATGGGTGCGGCTCTTCTTCGTAGACGGCTTTTTCACCTATTCATGGGCGTTTTTGCTCGCGGACGGTCACTTTTCGGTTCGTTTTGCGCGGGGACAGCGCCCCGGACAGCGCCCACCGGCCTCTTTCGGGCGGCCAGCCCGGCCTGATCACGGCGCCCGGACGCTTCGGTCGTCCCCTCCGCCCCCCTGGACATTCGCGCGGCGTTTTGGTACAGTGCCTTGGGAAGGGAGATGCCTCTGCGATGGCCGTAGCAGCGACGACGAGGTTCTCGGGACGTGCCTTCTGGGTCGCGTTGGGTGCCACCAGCGATCGAGCTCGCATGGACCGACACTGCCGCCGTGCCGGTGAGGCGCCCAACACGGTCCGGCGGTTGCGGGAGAGTTGAGCGATGCGAGACGTGGCTCACAGCGCCGCTTCCCCCGACCAGGCGCCGTATGCGGTGGCCGAGGCCGTCTTCGCTGACGCCAAAGCCTACCTCTCATCGCGCGAAGCCCAGCAGATGAGTGAGAGCGAGCTCGAACGGGAGCTCCACCGACGGGGCCAGGAGTTGATGCGCAGGCTCCTGCAAGGACACCTCGATCAACGCACCCCGGGGGAGGCCGCCGGTCCGGTCGAGGGGGTCGACGATGTCGAGCGCTCGCAGCGGCGTCTGCAGGAACACCACCCGGAGACGACCTTCGGGACGGTGCAGGTTGCGCGCCCGGGCGGGTCGCGCTCGTCGATGGCGCCGAGACGCAACTCAACCGCGCGAGCGCCGCCGTCGACCTTACGGTGTGGTAATCGACCTCATCCACGTGGCCGAGTACGTCTGCAAGGCGGTGCCTGTGTTCCATCGCCACCGGCGTCATCGAAGGGGCGTGCGGTACCTGGTCCGCGACCGTGATGGAGTTCACTGGTGCACGCTGGTGCTACCCAGTACCGCTGTTTCATCCATGCGCGGGCCCGGATCCGCCGGGTGGCGAACTGGGTTGGAGCCGAGGCGGTTCTGAAGCTCCGGGTGCTACGAAGCCAGCCGCGACTTCGATGCGTACTGGGACTTCCACGACGCGGGAGTACCAGCGGCACCACGCCCAGCGATACGCTGATGGAATAGCGCGGCCGGTCAGCAAGCCGCCCCCGCCGCCCTCCCCACCACACCTTCGACGGGTCAAGTAGCTCTTGCCGTGCCGCTGGCAGAAGCCCCTTGGGCCGCCGACGAAGAAGAGCCGCACCCATCTCAAATACGACATCAACAAGGCGATGGAGGATCTCGGAGTCACGAGCGAGGTCGATTTCAGCGCGCCGATCGCCCCGCTCGTGTGGGAGAACGCGTTCAAGTCCAGACGCTTCGTGGAAGGCCAGTGATGTCCACCGGCTTCGACGCGAACCCCGGCCGGCAGGCGGTCCGACGGGTCGCGACCTTCGGCCTGTGGGTCGGCGGCATCTGCCTCCTCGCCAACGCCGCCGCTTACCTCGCGGCGGCGTTGGACGTGATGCCCGCGACGTGGGCGGAAACGCGGCTGCCGGCGGCGGCGAAGGACCTCACCCTGGCCGCCGTCGCGGTGCTGGGGACGATACTGGTGTCGGTCGGCGCGGTCTTCGCCCTTCTCGATCGCACCGGCGTTTTGGCCGCCGTGACTGCAACGTGCCACGGAATGGACGCCCTCGAACCGCGCCATGACCTCCCGGCGCCCGAATCGCGACGCGGCGAAGCGGCGCCGGCCCGCGGCAACCCGGCCCGGGTTCCCGCGCTGGCGACGGACCCCGGGCCGGTGCCGAGCGGCGCGGGCGACCCCGAGCCCGGCGCTTTCCCGTCCCGTGGGGCCGCACGCGATGACCGCCCCGACTCTCGAACCGGCGGCGTGTCGCGCCTTGAGACGCCCGGCGCTGCGCCGGGCGGTGCCCGCGAGCCGTCCGAGGCCCGCGCAGCCGGGCTCGGGTCCGAGGAGTCGGCCGGGGCCGAGGCCAAAGTGCAGCCGCCTGAACCGGGCGCCCCGGCAACCGAAGCGGCAGCGCAGCAACCCGTGGTCGGCGAACCGCCGACCGCGGAAGTACTGCAACCGGGCGACATCATCGCCGCCTGGGACGACTATCGGCGCGACGGCGACGGTCACTTCAGCCGCCGCGGCCTTCAGGCGGTGCTGGATCAGCGGGGGCTCGCGGCGGAAGTCAGCGCGGGTGATCGAGTCGGCGCCGGCGGTACCGTGCTCATCGTGGAGACGCCGCACAACACACCCAACTTCTACGTGCTGCCGAGCTTCAACAAGTCGCCGAGGGCGGTCGCGGACTGGTTCGACGACAGCAGCGGCGGGGCTCTCACCGGCCGTACGCAGCGGGTGGCCCGGGTGGCCCATGGTCGGTGGGTCGAAGCCGGGACCGAGATCGGAAGGCGTTTCGAGCTGATCGAAAGAGGTGAGGTCGCGTAGCCCGGAGCGTCTCGACGACTCGTTACCGTGCTCCGCGTCGGGCTGCCGCGTCGGCGAGGTTCAGCCCGTCGAAGTCAGTTGCCGGCGGCCAGTGACGCCGCGCGGTGGATCGCCGTCGATGTCCTTGGCGACTGGAGATCCTGGAGGGTACTGGATGCACGCACCGTCACGGACCGTCTGCTCTGTCCTGCTGACGACCTGTCTGGCAATCACGGCCGCCGCGTGCGACGGCTACTCGTCCTGCCCCGACCCGCGCACGTGCGCCGGCGAGACCCGCCGCGTCGAGGATCTGCCGCCCCTGACGGCCACGGCGGCGCCGGCCTGGGACGAGCCGGCGGCGGGAGTGGCCAGCCCACCGGAAGATCCGGAGCTGGTCGAGATACACCTCGACATCTCCTCCCCCATGGCCGGCTACCTGCCGCCGGGCGGCGACGGAGACCTCTCGGTGTTTCAGTTCGTCGCCCAGAACGCGGCGCAGCACATGGCACGGATGTTCGGCAGCGCCGATGCGCCCGTCCGGTGGGTGGGCGTGGGCCACGAACTGCGGAATCTCGGCGCGCGTCCGCAGATCGAGCGCGGCGTCTTCGACGGACGGTCCACCGAGCTCGACCTGTCCATGCAACGCATGCTCGGCGACTTCCGCAGCGGCCGCGCGGAGGCCGCCGCCCTGATCTCGGACCTGATGGCGACCGGTGACGTCACCGGCCCGCTGACCCTGTTCGGCGCCCTAGGCGCGTGGCTGGAGTCGCCGGACGTGCGAACCGGCATGTTCCACGTCGGACTGTTCGGCCTGAAGGCCGACTACTGGGGCGCGAGGGTTCCCGGGTGTGCAGCTCGCGCACCTCTCGGCTGCCGGTTCGACGAGTTGCGGCGACGCTGGGTCGCCCTCGAGACCGTTCAGCAGACTCCGGTCTACGTGCTCGTGATCGGCCGCGGCGCGGCGCGCGTCGTCTCCGTCATGGAATCACTCCAGGCCACCGTGGACGAGCTGAACCGCGGCCGCGACGCCCCTGTCGAGACGCAGTGGGAGCTGCTGACCCGCGCCGCGCTCGGTCACGACGCCACGGTCGCCTGCCGAGCCGGCACCCGCGGCGGCGACGACCCGGGGCCGCAGTATGCGCTGTTCGGCAACGAACAGCAGCAGCACTGCTGCGTTCGGGACGACACCGTCACGCTCTTCTGCGATGTCGAGGGCGGGTTCCAGCCGACCGTCGCCCGTGCGACGTGGGTCATGACCTCGGCGGCTGACCCTGCCGCGGCAGCGCCGGTCGCAGAGACGGAGACCGCGAATGGGGACGACGGCGATGCGGCCACCGCGGCACCGGCCCCGCCGCCTGGCGCCGACGCCCGTATCGACGGGACCCGACTCGCCTTCGACTTCGCCTGCTCGGTGGTCCGTTGCGGCCCGCCGGCAGCGTCGGGGCTGGAACTGCTCATCGAGGCCACGGGCACGGTCACGGATGCGGAGGCGGTCGACTGGCGCGACGACTGGTCGACGGAGACCGGCGAAGTCGGCCGGACGCTGCAACTGCAGGGCTTCGTCGACGCGGTGCGCATCAACCCGGACCGCTACCGGCTGCGGACCCCGGCCCTCCTCCGCTTTTCGGGTCGGTGATGCCGTTCTCCGATCCCGTCGTCGTCCTCGTCCTCGCGGTACAGGTCGCCATCTTCTGGCGCTGCAGCGTTCTCGCCCGCGGGGACGAGTCGGAGGAGCTTGACCGCCTGTGGAAGACCTTCCAGCAGGACATCCACGGTCGGGCGAAACGCGGTGACGGCCCCGACTGGGTGCGCTACATGGACGAGGCCGACCGGGTACACGAGCGCCGGGTCGACCGCATGCGGATCTGGGCGACGGCGGCCCTCGTCGTCGGCATCGGCGGCACCATGGCCGCCCTCTCATATCGACTCTGGGGGTTGTCCACCTTCGAGCTCGGAGTGGGTGCACGACAAGAAAGTTGGGGATTTTCCGTTGGGGGTATTGAGCGAGCACTGATCGACCGATTCCTCGGGTAGGAGGACTCCGACCATGCCCGAGGCGCAGTTGACTGAACCGCTCGATCACGCGGCCGAAAAAGGGGGCGTCAAGGAGCTGTTCGCCGCGTTGGACGCGGCGGTCAAGGCCGACGTGGACGCGTTCCTCAGACAAGGAGACGCGAATGCCCAGGACTTCGAGACCCTCTTGCAGACCGTTCACCGTCGAGCGCTCGCCACGGCGAGCCAAGCCGTCAAGGTGATTGGCGCGCAGCGTTCGTAGCCGCGTTTGCGGCTGAAATCGATGCGCTCATCAGACCGCGGCGGTCCGCCGCGCAGGACTTCGAGGCCCTCGAGCAGGCCCTCCGCCGCCAAGCCCTCGGCCTCGCCGCGCAGGCGATGGCGGAGTACTACGATGCGGACTATTCCGACCATTCGAGTTCGACGGTCGCGTGCGCCTGCGGCCAGACGGCGCACTACGCCGGCCGCCGCCCGAAGACTTTCACCACGCTGTTGGGACCGCTGACCCTGCACCGCGCCTACTACCACTGCGCCGCCTGCCGCCGGGGAAGCTGTCCGCGCGACCGGGCCCTGGGTCTGCAAGACACCTCGCTGTCGCCCGCCACGGCGCGGATGGTGGGACTGGCGGCGACGAGCGTCAGCTTCGCCGAAGCGAGCGAGTGGATGGGGGAGCTGGCCGGCGTGGCGGTCGACCCCAAACAGGTCGAGCGCATCGCCGAAGCGCTGGGCCGCGAGGTCGCGGCCGACGAACGCGAGAGGGTCGAGCCCGCACCCGGCGCGGCATCGACGATGTACCTGGGGCTTGACGGCACCGGCGTGCCGGTGCGCAAGTCCGAGGTGGAAGGCCGGCGCGGCAAGCAGCCCGACGGGTCGGCCAAGACCCGCGAGGTCAAGCTCGTCACCGTGTGGACGGCGGAAACACGCAACGCCGACGGCCTCCCCGAACGCGACCCCGGGTCGGTCAGCTACAGCGCCGCGGTCGAGAGCGCGGCCAGCCGCCCCACCGACCCGCTGCCTTCCCCGTTCGCGCAACGGGCGTATCGCGAAGCGCGGCGGCGCGGCTTCGACACCGCGGCGCGACGCGTCATCATCGGCGACGGGGCCGAGTGGATCTGGAATCTGTCCGCCGAACAGTTCCCCGGCGCCATCGAAATCGTCGACATCTACCATGCCAAGGGGCATCTGTGCGATGTCGCCAAGGCCATCTACGGCGCCGGCACGGACTTGGCCGCCCAGTGGGGCAAGGACCGGCGGGACGAGTTGGACGCCGGGCGGTTCGATGCGATCCTGACCGCCCTGCGCGCCCACCGTGAGACTTGCGAGAAGGCCCGCAAGTGTATCGACTACCTGACCCGCAACCGCCACCGGATGCGCTATCCGGAGTTCCGAGCGTGGGGTCTTTGCGTGTCGTCGGGCGTCGTCGAGGCCGGATGCAAGCTCGCTATCGGCGCCCGGCTCAAGCGCGCCGGCATGCACTGGACCGTGGCCGGCGCCAACGCCATCATCGCCCTGCGGTGCTGCAAGCTCAGCGGCCGCTTCGAGGATTTCTGGGAAAGACGAGCCGCCAGGGCCGCCTGACAGTCATCTCACGAATCTGACGTGCACCCGCTCGGAGTACTGACGGCCTTCGCGCCCGCCCTCCTGGCCAGCCTCTCCGGCGTGGCGAACAACCTCTTGATCACCCTCTGGCTTTTCGGTCTATCGGATGGCCGTTTCGAACAGGCTCTTAACGATTTCCGGCAAGCGCTGCGAACCTGCAGCGACGAGAACGCACCCCAGGAGCGGTTCGCGGACGCGGTCCGGGACCAGTTGGGCGAGGCGTTTCGCGAAGCCGTGCGCAGCTTCCCGGAAGCGTTCGCGCAACTGGACAGGAGCGTCCAGCACATGGGCGAGTCGGCCGCGGCGCAGTCCCAGTCGATGATCGAGGCGGCGTCCGGCCTGCAGAGGGGCGTCGACGGCCTGACCGCCGCCGCCGTGCAGATCGCGCCGGTGGCCGAACTGCTGAACACCGCGACGACCGAGTTGCGTTCCGTGCCCGGCCAGCTCCGGCAGACCCTCGACGAGACCCGCGAGGCGTGGGCGCAGGAGATGCGCCGCGACCAGGAAGCGTTCATCGGAACTGTCCGGCAGGTGCTCGACGATCAGCGCGCGATGCTGGGCCGCATCCGGCAGGTGCTCCAGCGGTGGGAGCGCGGACGCCGCGAAGCCGCCGAGCAGCAACACACCGCGTGGCGCGAGTCGGTCGGGCTGGTGCAGAAGGCCGCGGCGGAGATCGTCGCCACGGCGGAGAGCCTGCCCGCGGCATTCACCCGCGAGGTCGAACAGATTGCCGGTGGGCTGGGCAGGGAGTTCAGCAGAGGGGCCCAGCAGCATGTTGCGGACCTCACGCAGGAGCTGCGGGAAGGCAACCGGAGCCTCGTCGAGCAGATCGACGCCTCGACGCGAGAACTGCAGAACCGTTTACTGCACGACACGAGCCGGGTGGTCGGCGAGTCGGCCGAGGAGGTCCACCGGCGCGTCGGGGAGCCGCTGCTGTCCATGTTGCAGAACGTCAGCCGCGGCATCGAGGAGGCCCTTCGCACGCTGCCCGGGCAGGCCGAGACCTTCGCTGCCGGTCTGTCCACCGCCGACGAGAAGCTCCAGCAGTCGATTGAACGGCTGAAGGAATCGGCCGACCACTTGGAGAAAGTGGCACAGCTCACCGAGAACTTCCAGACGTCTCTGACCCGGGCGTTCCGGGACGGCGCGGCGCGTAGCTTCGAGCCCCTTCAAGGCCAGTTGCAGGACGTCGTCACCGCGCTGCGGCGCGCCGCAGCGCGGGCCGACCGGTCGGAGGCGGAACCGCCCTCCGGGTTCTTCCGCCGGCTCTACAACCGACTGAGGCGGCGTGAGACCGGCCGTCCTTCCGACGACCGAACGTTCGGACTGAAATGAAGAACGGCGACCGCTCATGAGACGCTCGCGCACCGCCCTGACCGCGTGGCCGGCGTTCGCCGACCTGATGACCGTTCTCGCGGTGCTCGGCCTCGCGATTGCGGCCGGCGTGGCCAGCATCGAGGCGCCAAGCGATGAGGTCCCGGAAGACCTCCCCCAGAAGCTGAGAGTCGCGCTCGCGGCGGCGCGCGAACGCAACGCCGCGCTCGAGGAGCGCATCGAAGGGCTCGAGGAAGAGCTTGAGGACCGCGACATCGAGCGCCGGCTCGGGAGCTTCCCTTGCCTCGGAACACAGTCCGGCTCCCGGACCGCGCCGGTGCCGCTGCTGCGGATCGTCGTCGAGTCGGGGTACCGCCTCACCCGCCTGTGGCCGCCGGGGGCGAACGTAGGAGGCATCCCGCGGCTCGACGAGGCCATCGCGCACGGCCTGATGCAGGAAAGCGACTTGCGGGGCTACGCCAGCGGCATGCACGCGTACGGGGACGACGACGACACCTACGGCCGCTCGTGCCGCTTCTGGGTCGAGCTCCGGAAGGGCGAGACCACGTCGCAGACGACCTTCGCGCGGGCGCTGGGCATCGTGAACCAGTACTTCCTGATCTCCAACTCGGCCGAAGTGAACCGGATTCTCGTGGGGACAGACCAAGGACAGTGATCGACATGACGTCGTCAACTGCACCCGCGCGCACCCCTTATTCTGCGGTTTCGCGCACTTCGCACACGGCAAGGTGGTTCCGTCACCGTCCTTGAGCGCGACGCCCGCGTCGGTTCCCGTCATCTCCTCCCGACTGGCGAATGCCTGGGGACCCCGCGCGGGGTTCTTGTGTAGCAGGTACCCGAGATCATCTTTTGTGATTGTACTGTAACCTATTGCCGAATAAGGACTTGTTACTGCTCTATCCGCAGAGATCTCGACAACAGCGCCGCCGCCTCCAGCGGTCGAGCACCCCGCCCGCTAAAGTCTTGTATCGATGTTAATTGTGTGTAAAATCTGTAAACTGCTGATTTTGAAGTGACTTAACAGCTATTCCTTTGCCCGAAAGGCCCCTCCAACGGGGCGGTTTCCCACGAATCCGGTCCTCTCGGCGACCTCCCGTCCACAGCCTTTACCGAGTGTCGCGGTCTTCCGATGACCGCGGGGTCGAGATCAGCAGTCGAGGAGGGACTCGTGTCACCGAAACGGCGAAAGTCCGGCAAGTCGGCACCAGTGAAGCGCGTCCTGGTGCGGCCATGGGAAGCAGCGGAGGCCCTCGCCATCAGCGAGACGAAAACGTACGACCTGATGGGCGCTGGCGAGATCCCCTTCGTCCTCGTGGGCAACTCGCGCCGCATACCGGTCAAGTGGTTGGAGGACCGGGGCAAGTGGCCGCCCGAGGATGAGTGACACGACTGGGGCCCGGTGATCGTGCTAACGTGGGGCCGGTCTGCCCCGGTGGTCTGCCCCCGGGCAGAGCGCGTCGCCCGGCGGCGGCGTGAGCGTCCGTCACGTCGGACCCAGGCCGGCGCCTCTGGCGGCGGCCATCTGGGCCTGGCCTGTTCTCTGGGCGGCCTTGCTGGAGGCACCCGGTCACGATCGTACTCCCGACGCAGGAGCATTCCACGATGGCACGGCGAGGACGCGGGGAAGGCGGCATCACGAAGCGGATCGACGGCCGCTGGATGGGGCAGGCGGATCTCGGCTGGCAGGACGGGAAGCGCCGCCGCAAGTCGCTCTACGGGCGGACGAAGAGCGAGGTCCAAGCGAAGCTGCGGGAGACGCTGCACCGGAAGGCGCACGGAATGCCCCCCGTCCCAGAGCAGGAGACGGTCGGCACCTTCCTGCGCCGGTGGCTGGACATCAAGAAGGAAGGGGTCCGGCAGCGGACGTGGGCGCGCTACGAACAGATCGTACGTGCCCACCTGTTGCCCAACCTCGATCGCATCCGGCTCGCCCAGCTCACGCCGCAGGACGTAGCCGAATGTCTTCGTCGCGTCAAGGTGTCCGGGAGCGCCTACATGGCTCGTGGGGCGCGGGACGTCCTGCGCACGGCTCTGAACCAGGCCCTGCGCTGGGAACTGGTCTCCCGGAACGTCGCGGTCCTGACCGACCCGCCCCGGCACCGCACCCGCGAGATCACGCCGCTGACGCCCGGACAGGCGGGCACCCTCCTGGCGGCCGTCGCCGGCCACCGTCTGGAGGCTCTCATCACGGTCGCGCTCGGACTCGGGCTGCGGCAGGGGGAAGCCCTCGGGCTGCGGTGGGAGGAGGATGTCGATCTCGAAGCGGGCAAGCTGTCGGTGCAGCAGACGCTCGTGCGAGCCGGCAGGGAGCCGCGATTCGAGGAGCCGAAGACGGATCGGAGCCGCCGGACGATCACGATGCCGGGCGTCGTCGCCGCGGCGCTGCGCCGGCATCGGACCCGCCAGCTCGAAGAGCAGCTGGCGGCGGGCCCCGAGTGGCACCGATCGAGGCTGGTCTTCACGACGCCGATCGGGACGCCGATAGACCGGGGCCGGCTGCACGGGACCTTCAAGGCGATCCTGCGGTCCGCCGGGCTGCCCGACATCCGATATCACGATCTCCGCCACACGGCCGCGACGCTGCTGCTGGTCCAAGGGGTGGACCTGCGGACCATCATGGCGACGCTGGGCCACTCCCGGATCAGCCAGACTATGGACCTCTACGCGCACATGATGCCCACGTTGCGGGAGCACGCCGCGGAGCAGATGGATGCGATCCTCGCGCCGAAGGCGGACGGTTGACAGCCCATGTGACAGCCTACGGGACGGATGTTATGGGATGCGGGCGGAGCCCGGCGGAATCACGGACTGCGAAAACGCCCGTTAAACGGGGAGTTTTGAACGCCGGCGGAAGCCGGCGGAACACCGTCAACCAAAACTACAACTGGGTCGACCAGTTCGACACCCTCGGCCTCGGCGAGAACGTGCCGATCGCCACCGGCACCGGATCCGACTCGCTGGTGGCGCTGCTGCCGGAGACGGGGGAGACGGTCGTCATGCGCGTGCCGTATCCGCTGGCCGGCTTCCACCCGCGCGGCCTCGACGGCCGGATCGACGATCCGGACGCCGGCTGGAAGGGACGGGGCGTCTACTCGTCGACCGGCGCCGACACGGTGTGGCACGCCGAGGACGGCTTCGCCGTCGAGAACGGCGAGTACCGGTCGGTCTCGATGCCGATCCTCGTGAAGTTCCAGTTCCGGCCGCATCCGCTGGCGAACTGACGCGAGCGCCGCCAGACCGGATGCCGCCGAGGCCGCTCACCATGAGGGATCCGCGCACGGGAGATCGCGACGGATGCCAATGCCGGGAGTCCGTGGCGTGACCGCGGGGCGACGCCACGGGTTCCTCGGGCATGGGCGTGGCCGATAGCACCGGTTGTTGCATCGCAGGGGGAGGACCGGCGGGTGCGGTCCTCGCCCTGCTTCTCGCGCGGCGGGGCGTGCCGACGGTCCTGCTCGAGGCCCGGGACGACTTCGACCGGGCGTTCCGCGGGGACACCGTGCATCCCTCGACGCTCGAGATGCTCGACGATCTCGGGCTCGCCGACCCCCTGCTCGCCCGCGACCACGCCAGGCTGCGCCGCATGACCCTGCAGAGCGCCGGGGTCACGGCGGTCCTCGCCGACTTCACGCGGCTCCGGACCCGGTTCCCCTACATCGCGATGATCCCCCAGGTGGAGTTCCTCGACTTCATCGTCGGCGAGGCGAGCCGGCACGGCTGCTTCGACCTGCGCCTGGGGGCACGGGTCAGCGAGCTGATCGTGGAGGGAGGCGCGGTCCGCGGCGTCCGCTACCGGGACCGGGGAGGCGATCGCGAGTTGCGGGCAGCGCTGACCGTCGCCGCCGACGGCCGGGCGTCGCGGGTTCGCCAGCTCGCGGGCTTCGTGCCGAAGAAGAACGCGGCGACGATGGACGTCCTGTGGCTGGTGCTGCCCCGGCGGGACGACGAGCGCGCGGCGGACATGTCCGGCTTCCGCATCGGCCGCGGCCGCCTCGTCGTGGTGCTGGCGCGCGCCCGCCAGTGGCAACTCGGCTACACGATTCTCAAGGGGAACCACCGCTCGGTCCGGGAGGCGGGGCTGGATGCGCTGCGATCGGAGCTGGCGGCGCTGATCCCCGAGCTGGCGGATCGGATGGACGCGATCCGGGACTGGCAGGACGTCCACTTCCTGTCGGTCGAGTCGAGCCGCATCCCCACGTGGCACCGCGAGGGCCTGCTCGCCATCGGTGACGCCGCCCACGTGATGTCGCCGATCGGCGGCGTCGGCATCAACTACGCCATCCAGGACGCCGTCGCCGCCGCGAACCTCCTCGTCGAGCCTCTCCTCCGGGGCGAGCTGACCGATGCCCACCTCGCCGCGGTACAGCGCCGGCGCGAGTGGCCGACCCGGTTCATCCAGCTCGTTCAGGCCATCGTGCAGCGCCAGCTGGTGGCGCGGGCGCTGCGGGACCGGCCGTTCCGGCTGCCGCTGCCGGCCCGGATCGCCCCCGCCCTGCCGTGGCTCCGCAACCTCCCCGCGTGGCTGATCGGCTGGGGCATCCGCCCCGAGCGCGTTCGTCAGGCCGCGTTCGACTTGCGGTGAAGGAACATGCTTGCCTCGCGCCACCGGCATCGGTCCGCCGTCGCGCCGTGACCCGGTACCGAGAACCGCGGCCCGGAGGGTGTCGGTGTCAGCGCGGGGCGAGCCCGAGTTCGCGGCGGATGGTCGAGAAATCGAAGGGCTCACCCGGGGCGCGGTGCTCCGTGTGCTCCATGTCCTTCAGCAGCAGATCGACCGCCTGGCGCCCGGCCGCGGTTCGGACGCACTCCCGCGGCGTCCTGCCGTTCAGCGCCGGCAGCGGCCGCTCCGCCCAGTCGGCGTAGTGGCGGGCCTTGAACTCCGCAACCACGCGTTCCTCGTCCGGTGAGGCCGGCGGCGCCGGCGGCGGTTTCTCGGCCCGGTTCAGGAGTGCGAGGGGATCGGTGTGCTCGCGCGCGCGGTGGCGGACGCGAGAGCCGCAGGCCGCCTCGATGCGTTCCCGCAGCGTGTCCGCGCGGGCCCGCGAGTTGGTTTCCACCCGTAGCGCGGTGGCGCTCAGCTCGGCTCGGCCGACGACGGTCTCTTCGCCGTCCGGCCGCGTCGGGTCGTCGGGTCGCAGGAACACCCAGGTCGACGCGTCCCCGTCGCCTCCTTCCTGCCGGGCGCCCTCGATTCCCCTGATGCGGGTGGCGACCGCCTGCACGGCGCCGGGCGTCACCTCGAAGTGATCCACCGTGACCAGCAAGGGGTCGCCGTCGTGGTTCCGGAGGTCGGGCGGGATTGCGCTCCGCGCGTCGCAGTCCTGGACGGCCTGTTCCCAGCGCCGGATCAGGTAGCCTCCGAAGGACGCGTCCCTGAGGCGCTCGACCGGCACGGCCCGCCGGCGCCTCAGGCGGCCGCGGGCGCGCCGGGCGACCTCGGCCGCATGGAATGGCGGCAGCGGGCGGGGGTGCGTGCCGCAGAGCAGAGAAACGCCGTCGTGGTCGACGACGCGGCCCAGCACCGCGTGGCGCCGCACCAGGATCTGCGACGCCTGCGTCTCCCGGACGATGCGCCGTTCGTCGGACAACAGGTCGCGCAGCGTGAGGGTCTTCCCGGGATCGACCGCCTCGACCTCCCACACGGACAGCCACGCGGCCCGCTGCGCGTCCATCCAGCGGCGCTCCTCCGGCGAGCCGCGGCGCCCGAGGACGACGCGGTAGGCGTCGGCGGCCGTCCGTCCGTCCACCTGGAACCCGTAGACCGACCAGGGCCAGGCGAGCGGCGACGCGGCGACCGAGTCGGCGAAGTCGTCTTCGAAGGCTTCCCACTTCTCCCCGAATTCCTCGACCGCGAACCGGGTGAGACGAACTACCAGCCGCTTGTCCAGCTCGTGCATGGCACTGGCGCTGCGGTTCTCAGCGTGCCCGGCCTCGTCGGCGGCCAGATGGCACTTCTTGTACTTGCGGCCGCTGCCGCACGGACAGGGGTCGTTGCGGCCCGCCCGCGGCCGGAACGGCTCGGCCGGCGCGGACGGCGCGAAATCGGTGTCGGGTTCCGGATCGGCGGACTGCGTCAGGTCGAAGTCGGCCGCGGCATCGAAGGGAGCCGTGAGCCGCACCTCGCGGTCGTCGTCGTCGAAGTACGACTCGCAGACGGGATCGGGCGTGTCGGACTCGAAGATCGCCGAGTGCCTGGCGAACAACGCGCTGAGCGACACTGCGCAGGCGGTGGCGATCTCGACGTCGCGCTCGACGAGCGGACGCGGCGTGCCGTCCGGCTCCCGCCGGTCCACCAGCGGGTAGGCGTCCGGGCTCGCCACCGCCCACCCGTGCTCCATCGCCTCGCGCCGCATCGACGGTGGCAGCTCCGAGGCCGCCTCGAACGTCAGCGAGAGCAGCTCGGTGCCCGGGCCCGCGCCTTCCTCGATGGCGCCGGTCGCCGCGGCCTCGAGGTACCGGTCGAAGTCCTCGACCGAGGGAAAGATCACCACTCCGTGATACTCGTCCAGGCCGCCGATGACGGACACGCAGGCCCCGTCGACGTCCAGGGCCGGGATGTCCATCCGGATGGCCTGGGTGTCGCCGGCGACCGCCCACGGCTTCACCGCGAGCAGGGGGACGCAGGCCGCGAACAGCTTCTCGACGGCCGCGGGCGATACGCGCCCCCCCGCGAAGTAGCTCGGCTCGTCCTCTGCGGACGCCGGCATCGTCGCGATCATGTGCTCGAGAAGCTCTTCCAGCTCGGGCGTGGGCGCGACGTCGACGGGTATCGCCCCGGCGACTTCGGCAACTACCTCGGTGGCGGTGGCGGCGTCGGCGACGCGGATGAGGTCGGGCCGGCGCGGCGAGCCGACCAGAGGCTGGGTCATGGCGCTGCGCAGCGTACGCGCTACCGAGCCGGCGGCGTCCTCGGGCATGACGATCGCCTGCCCGACGACGAACCCCTCCGGAAGCTCCAGCCAGAGCACGATGTCGGGGCGGTAGGGTTCTTCGCGATCGTGGATGAAGAAGGGGGTCGAGAGGCGACCGCCGATCCACTCGCGGAAGAGCTGCGACTGACCTGAATCGCGACTTCGGTCAGCCGGGACGCGTCGCGGCGTCACGCGGGAACCCTCCCGATCATCGTCCGGCAGTTCTTCGTCGGCCTCGACCCGGCCGTCGACTCGGTCATGCGTCGCGGGGCGAGGAACGAGCTGCCCGGCAGCCGCTCGTCGGGCCGGGCGATTCCGGTCGAGCCGCTGCGCGAACCCCCCGGGGCGCGCCGACGGCTTCGACCGCCCGGCTCACCGACCGCGCCGGTCAGCGGAATGGAAACCGCGGTCACCCGCACGCTGCCGGTAACCGGCGGTTCCCCCGTCCCGCTCACCACCCTCGCCGCTTGCGGGCCACACCAACTAATGCGCCAGCGGGTCGGGCCGCACCTGGAACTTGAAGACCGGCGCCACGCGGTCCGTCCCTCCTTCTGCGTGGAACGGGGCGCGGCTCCCTGAAGTCGTCCAGATCCCCCGCCCCTTCCAGCCGGCGTCGGGGTCGTCGATCCGCCCGTCCAGACCCTTGCCGAAGAAGCTCCCGAGCGGATAGGGCACGCGGAAGTTGTGGAACTCGCCGTCCACCAGCGCGAGCACGCCCTCGGACAGGTTGCCGGTGGCGAGCGGGATGTTCTCGCCGAGCCCCAGCAGGTCGAACCGATCGCTGAAGTTGTAGTACGCCGATTCGGCGCTCCCGGAATCGACCGCCCCCTTGAAGTTCGGCCCCGGGAACTGATGGAGCGTCCAGCCTTCCCGGCAATGCCGGCCGGTGGCCGTCGGCCCGTTGAGCGGACCGGCGCACTTCGTGCGGTCGAAGCTCGCGAAGTGACCGCTCGAAAGCACCGTCCACACGACGCCGTCGCTGTCGACGTCCATGCCGCGCGGCGAGAACCCCTGCACCTCAGCGTCCGGATCGTTCCACGGCACCTCGTAGAACTCCGCGAGGGCGGTATTCACGGGATCGTCACCCGGCGCGAGCCTCACGAGCCCACCCGGAAACCCCAGGGTGGAACCCCAGATCGATCCGTCGAGGGGACTGGGAGCGACGCCGTAGAAGCCGCGCTCGATCCGCGCGTCCTTGCCGGGATCGATCGGCTCGCCCGGCTCGACGTACTCGTCCCGCCGGCCGTTGCCGTTGGTGTCCAGCACCTGCACCGTCCAGCCCTGCGCCAGCTCTTCGTCGCCGGTCTCGTCGAACACCTTCGTGTCGAACCAGGCGACCACCGGTCCGCTGCCGCAGAACCACAGCTTGTCGTCGTAGGCGAAGTTCAGGTGGTGCGTCCCGAAGCAGGTGTTGACGGTGGTGACCTCCTGCGTCTCCGGGTCCCACATCTGGACCTGGCGGTTGCTCCGCTCGATGGGAAACGCCTGCGCGGACGGATGGCTCGACCCGGGCTGGCAGAAGGCCGGGGTGTCGGCCGCACGCACCCGGGCCGCGATCCACACGCGCGCCCGGCTGTCCATGGCGAAGCTGTGGGCGACGCTGCGGCTGTGCCAGATGACCTCGTCGTCCCAGTAGGGCGACGGCATCTTGGGCGGGGTCGACGCCGAGTTCGGCGTGTCCGCGTCGCGAACCTGCAGCGGCACCACGCCGGCCACGTGCGTGTTCGGGTCGACGACGGGCATGTCGTCCGTGCTGTTCTCGGGGGCGCCGTAGACCGGGCCGTTCGCGTTGACCGTCGGGTCGCGCTTGTCGGCGGAGATCAGGTCATGCATGTACGCCTTCGGATCCGACCAGTCCCACAAGCTGACGACGACGTTCCGCTCCACACCCTGGGGGCGGGGCGGCGGTGTCATCGGGTACTCGCCGGCCTGGATGCGGTCGGTCCAGTCGGCGTACATCGTCAGCGCGCGTTCGCGCCCGACCTGGGCCAACCGCGCGTCCATGGTGGCGCCCGCCTGCCCGGATTGCACCCGGCGGTCCCAGGCGGCGAAATGCGAATCGAAGTCGCCGAGCGCATCGGGAATCTCTCGCGTGGCCTTGTTGCCCAGCGCGTGGCATCCGGTGCAGCCGTCCGTGCTGACCACCGATCGGATCCACTCGCCCTGGCTCTCGATGTCCGGCGAGATGCCGTTCCCGGCTGCCCCCGTGCCCGGGAACTCGTCCGGTCCCGGGACCTCGAGCAGGGCGAACCAGTCCTGCGCCGGGTAGTACTCCGCTGCCGCCGCCGCGTCGGGGGCCATGACCGCGGTGAGATCGAGCTCCGCGCCCGGCTCCGCCTGCACCTTCTCGGAGTCGACCAGCCCGTAGCCGCGCACCCACACGTCGTAGGTGGCCTGCGGCAGATCGGGGAGGAGGTACCGTCCCGCATCGTCCGTCACCACGACCTTGGCGTGACGGGTGGGCAGATCGCGCGTTTCCGCGATCACCCAGACCCCCGCCTCGGGGCCGTTCGGGCCGGTGACCGCACCGGCGATGTCGTCGCCGTCCATCGCGATCGCCCCGCCCGGCGCCTGACCCGCGAGCACCGCGACCAGCGACAGGGTGACGGCAACCGCTCCCGCGACCGCGATCCGGCTCGAAGAAAACACACTGCGCGCCATGTCCAACCTCCTCCATAGTCCGGAGACCCTCATCCGCCAGCCTGACGATCGCAAGGCGGGTTGGTCGGTCCCGGAGCGTACGCCCCATCATGCCACCCCCTGCCGTCAACGCAAAGCGGGGGCCGGGGCAGGAGTCTGCGCCGTGTAGCGGCGCGGACTCCTGGAGGGTTGGTTGGGCGGCAATCCTTGCGCCGCAGAAGTTTCGCGCCAGCGAAACTTCGAACGCGACCGAAGGTCGCGGGGCGGGCGGCTACGAGATTCCGGTGATGGCCCCCGGCGTGGCGCGCGCGTCGCGCGGTCCCCACGCCCCGGCCGCGACCCGGCCCAGGAAGTCCGCGATGAACGCGTTCACGAGGTCGGGCTCCTCGAGGTTCAGCGTGTGGCCGGACTTCGGCAGGACGACCAGGCCGCTCCGGGGAATCTTGCGCTTCAGCCACAGGCTGGTCTCGAGACAGCCGTCGTCCTCGTCTCCCGCGAGAATCAGCACCGGCGCCTCGATCGCGGACAGCTCCGCTTCCAGCGAGTACAACGACGGCCGCCGGCGCTGCACTCCGCGCATCGTGCGCACGGCTCCATCCACGGGGTGCTCGCCGAGCTGGCGCACGAGCTGCTCCCACCTGCGAGGGTCCTTGTTCTGAAACTGCACCCGCGACGGCCCGGACAGGTACCGTCGAGCGAAGGCCTCCATCCCCGACTCGCGAATCGACCGGGCGATGGCCTCGCTCTCCTTGCGGAAGCGCGGCGCCTCGTTGGGATGGGCCCCATAGCCGGTTCCCGCGATCACCAGCGATCGGACCCGCGCGGGGCGCTGCATCGCGAGGTGCAGTCCGGCGAAGCCGCCCATCGAGATGCCGACGACGTCCGCTTGCTCGACGTCGAGTCCGTCCAGCACGGCGACGGCGTCATCGACCGCGTGCTGCTGCGAGTACGCGTCGGCGTCGGCCGGCGCCTGTGACGGCGCGTAGCCACGCGCCGCGTAGGTGATGCAGCGATGACTGCGAGAGAACCGCCGCACCTGCGGCTCCCAACTGCGGTGATCGCCGGCGTACTCGTGAACGAAGAGGATGGCGTTGCCGCGGCCCACGGATTCCGTGTGGAGCGCCACGCCGTCGGATGTGATGACTGCCTGTGCCGACATGATCCCCGGCCCTCAGTTCCGCGGCCGGATCGTCAGCGCGGGGTTCCGGGTGAAGAAGTTGTGCGGCTTGATGTGAATGGTCTTCCAGTCGGTGGACATCACCGGCCAGTCCTCGGCCCGGGGCAGGTGGTGGAACCCGGCGGTGAACCACGTCACCACGTCCGTACCCTGCAGCGGCCGATCCGCCTCGACCCACTCGGCCAGCGTGTCCGAGCCGTCGCTCTGCATCGGGAACTCGCCGCCGGCGTAGCGCTGGGCGGGGTCGTGGACGGTGTTCCAGATCGTGTGCTGGATATAGGCGTTGCGCTTCATCGGCGGGTCGGCGGCGTAGTCGAACGGACCGTAGGCGACGCTGCCGTGATGGAGCATGTACGCGGGGTGATGGCCCAATCGCGTGCGCTCGGCCTTGTTCACGACGAGGAAGTACTTCGGCGCCATCGCGCTCAACGTGTAGCGCGCCTCCAGCTCGGACGCCGGGGCCGAGCGTTCGACCGTCCAGAACGAGCGGCGCGGGCTGTCCGGCGCCGGCTCGCCGGCCACCACCTCCAGGACCACGGGATGATTGACGGGGCCGTCGACGTCGAAGTCCAGGCGGAAGTTGAAGTAGTGGTCGTGGTACGGCGCCACGAGGTTGGGCGCCACCAGGGTCCCGTGGGCGGTGTCGGCGGCGGCGGTCGGGTCCTGCATCGAGGTGGAGGCGACGCCCTTGACCGCATCCTGGCCGGTCGCGCCGATCTTGATGAGGATCTCGCCGTTCTGCCGGAAGCGATAGTCGATCAGGTAGTCGTAGTTGCCGACGACCGAGGCGGTTCGCACCACCAGCTCGGTGTCGGGCCGGCCCTCGGCCGGCACGACAGTGGATTCGCCCTGGGCGAACACTTCGAAATGGCGCCAGGCCGGATCGCCGATGTAACGCTCGAACACGCAGATCGCGTTCGGAATCTCCAGCGGCCTGCCCCCGTCGTCGTTGACGAGCGCGGGCAGGAACGTGGCGTGGCCGGGGCAGTCGACCCCGGCCGTCAACGGGGTCAGGAACAGCCCGAAGCCGTACTCGCCGCTGTCCATGTAGGTGCGGAAATACCAGCCCGCGGACGGGTCCATGTAGGGCACGAACACCTCGGAGAGATGGGCCTGGTAGAGCACCGGGCGCCAGCGCTCGCCGTCGCGCACGTCGATGTTCGAGAGCACGATGCCCGGGCGCTTGTCGATGCGCAGGCCGAAGCGCCAGATGTCCCATTCGATGCGCGAGCCGGTGACGGCATATCCGGGTCCCCCGGCCTGGGTCAGATGGACCGGGTTGGACGCCGGCCGCAGGGGCAGGCGGGCGGCGACCTCGTCCGGCGTGTAGCCCCAGTCGTCCGCCGGCACCGGCACGACGCCCTCGTCCACCACCCCGGTCGCCTCGCTTCTCAGCAGATCGACGACCGCGAACAGGCCCTCGATCGGCTTGGCGTAGTAGTTCGAGCCGGTCGGATTGAGGTAGCAGGGCACCTTCATCAGACGCGTGCCCTCGTACTCCGGGGTCAGGTAGTTGCCGGCGGTCAGCGGCAGGCAGAACACGTCGCCGGGAGTCAGGCCGCGCCTTGCCAGCCCCGCGATCATCTCCGGATGTGCCAGAGCGGCGCGCATGGCGCCGGTGAACTCCTCGAACAGCACCATCGGCTGGCCCGCGGCCGGGCCGGCGGTTTCGACCGCGCCGTCCGTGATGTCGACGACGGCGGTGCGAAAGCCCGTCTCGTTCAGGAGGTGCACGAGGGCGCGGCGCGGTTCCGGATCTCCCTCGGACCACGCGAGCACGTCGGCCTTCGGCGGCTCGATCAGCTCGATCAGCGGGTACCGCGTCCGGTCGTCGGCTTCGCCCGCCGCGCGCAGGATCTCCGTGACGCGCAGCATTTCCGCCCCGGTCAACCCGTCGAGCGGATGGGAGATCGCCGACGAGGGCGCGAGTGCGAAGGAAACGAGCGCGGTTGCGAGTCGGTTTGCGGTCATGGAAGCATCCGATGATCTCTCGTCCTGTAGTCGTCGGCCCATCATAACGACCTGCCGCGTCCGGCCGCATTCTCTGTTCCGTTCCTCGGAGCCCCGGCGGCGACTGCCGCCCCATGGCACCGCCACCCTGTCGGTGGTATAACGGCGGCACGGCCACGCGGTCTGCAGGCGTCCTCTGACGGCGCCGGGGAGTTGCGATCATGTCGAAGGGAACTCGCGTCGGCGTCGGCGGATCGCGTTGGCGCGGAGCGCAAGGAGAAACCCCACGCGCGCTCCGGGGACGGGGTTCCGCGGCGGCGGTGGTCCGGGTGGCGGCCGCCGCACTGATCGCGGCGGGCAGCTCCATCGGCGGACCGGTTGTCTGGCCCGGGGGCGTCGCGGCGGCGGCACAGCCTTCGACGGTGGCGCGGGCCCCAGGGGCGGACGGCGGCTTCACGGCGGAACAGGCCGCCGCCGGCTGGACGGTGTATGCGCGGCAGTGCGGGGAGTGTCACGGGGAAAGGCTGGACGGGGCGGAAGCCCCGCCGCTGCTCGGGGTCGACTTTCTGAACGGCTGGGCCGGGGAGACGACGGACGAGCTGTTCGCGTACGTGCGCGACGAGATGCCCCCCGGCCTCGGGGGCTCGCTCGGCGATAGCGTCTACCTGAACCTGGTCGCGTACATCCTCGATGCGAACGGCGCCCGGCCCGGCGACGCGCCGCTGACGGCCGACGCGGCGGTCACGATCGGCGATGCGGCGGACGTCGACGAGGCGCGGCGCGCGGCCGAGGAAGGTGAGCCGCCGCGGCGGCGGCCGACGCGGTTCGTCAACCGGGCGGTGGAGCGGCCCTTGACCCCGGTGACCGACGCGCTGCTGCAGGACCCGCCGCCCGGCGACTGGCTGAGCTGGCGGCGGACGCGCGACAGCCACGGCTACAGTCCGCTCGATCGGATCACGCGCGACAACGTCGACCAGCTGCGGCTGGCCTGGGTGCTGGCGATCCGGGAGGGGAACAACCAGACGACGCCGCTGGTGCACGACGGCGTGATGTTCCTGGCCAGTCCGGGGAACGTGGTGCAGGCGATAGACGCGCTCGGCGGAGACGTCATCTGGCAGTATCGATGGCCGCTGCCCGAGGACGCGCCGCAGCGGGCGGCGACCCGCACCCTCGCCCTCTACGGCGACAAGGTCTATCTGGCCACCCACGACGCGGCCCTCGTCGCCCTCGACGCGCGGACCGGCGCCGAGGCGTGGCGCGTCGTGAAGGCGGACTACACGCAGGGCTTCCGCCAGAACTCCGGCCCCGTCATCGCCGACGGCGTCGTCGTCAGCGGCATGAACGGCTGCAATCGCTACAAGGAGCAGACCTGCTTCATCACCGGGCACGACCCCGACACCGGCGAGGAGCTGTGGCGCACGTCCACCATCGCGCTGCCCGGCGATCCGAACGACGCGTCGTGGGGCGACACGCCGCCGTATCTGCGCGCGGGCGGCGACTCGTGGATCCCGGGCAGCTACGACCCGGGTCTCGGTCTCTTCTACATCGGGACCGCGCAGGCGAAGCCGTGGGTGGCCGCGAGCCGCGGCATGAACACGCGGCAGGACGCGCTCTACACCAACTCGACGCTGGCCCTGAACCCGCGGACCGGGCAGGTGGAGTGGTACTTCCAGCACGCCCCGGGCGAGACCCTCGACCTCGACATCGTGTACGAGCGCGTCCTCGTCGACGCCGACGGCGCGCAGTGGCTCTTCACGATCGGGAAGGACGGCATCCTCTGGAAGCTCGACCGCCGGACCGGCGCCCTCGTCGACCTGCGCGAGACGGTCTACCAGGACGTCTTCGAGTCGATCGACCGGACCACCGGCGAGCTGACCTACCGGCAGGACATCCGCGACGCGGAAATCGGCGACCGCGTGCCCGCCTGTCCCAGTCTGCTCGGCGGCCACAACTGGCAGGCGTCGGCGTATCACCCCGGGGCCGGCGCCCTCGTGATTCCCCTCCACCAGGCCTGCATGTACCTGACCGGCCGCGCGGTGGAGTTCGTGGACGGGGGCGGCGGAACCGCGGGCCGGTCCGAGTTCCGCGAGATGCCCGGCTCGAACGGGAACGTGGGGAAGCTGGCCGCCTACGACGTCCGGACGATGGAGGAGCTGTGGAGCCGCGAGCAGCGGGCCGCGTTCCTGACGTCGACGCTCACGACGGCGGGCGGCCTCGTCTTCGCGGGCGATGCCGACCGCTACTACCGGGCGTTCGACATCCGGACCGGCGAGGTCCTCTGGGAGACCCGCCTCGGCGCCGCTGCGCACGGCTATCCCATCACCTACGAGGCGGGCGGGCGGCAGTTCCTTGCCGTCCCCGCTTCGCTGGGAGGCGCGTTCCGGGGCCTGACCGCGCAGCTCACGTCGGAGATCTTCCAGCCGGAGGGAGGGAACGCACTCTACGTCTTCGCCCTGCCGTAGTGACGCGGGGCTCCGGCTGCGGTCGGGTGCGCCAGCCAGGAGCGTTGCACCGAGACCGGCGAGGGCGCCCTCGGTCTCGAGGGCGCCCTCGGGCAAGGAACGCCCTTGCCTGACAAGGCGCAACGAGGAGGACTCTCTCTCAGTCCGCGAAGAACGCCCGCCGCAGCTCGACGGACGGCACGAGGCGCACCACCTTTCGATAGATGGCATGCAGGGTGCCCGTCGCCAGGTTCCTGTGCAGGGGAACGATCAGGATCTGGCGCTCACCACCGGGAGAGATTCGCACCAGCTTGGCGTGGCTGCCCCTCTGTCCCGAAACCGCGAAGTCGAACCGCTGGAGGATACGCAACACATCGCCGGAAGAGAGCCGCCGCAGCCGCGGCATCACGCCCCGAGGGGAGCCGTTTCGTAGCTCACCGACAGCCGCGGTGCGGGCGACAGGCCCAGCCACGCGGGGTCCTCGCCTTCCAGGTGCAGCGCCAACGCCTCGCGAAGGTTCGCGAGCAACTCATCGAACGACCGCGCCTGGGTGACGACGGCGAGTTCCAGGCACTCTGCGACGTACCATCCCTCGCTCTCCGTCACCACCGCATGAACCGTGTCGCGAGTCTCGACTTCCTGTTCACCGAAGGTGGACGCGGTTTCTGCGACCCGGGAAACGGCGGAGCGTTGCGCGCCAGCGGACGGGGTGGTGGCCGACGCCGCCGGGCGCTCGCGGAACGCGGGCTCGATCTCGTAGAGGCCGCGGGCCAGGCGGCGGAAGTACGGCCAGCGCCGAGCATGATGCTCCGGCGCATTCACGCAGCATCGCCCGGTGACTTCCGTTCGCACGGTAGCCTCGTTCACACCGGGCAACAATCGCACGATCTCTGCGGGCGTGAACGTCCAGTTGTCCCTGGTTTCGCAGAGACGCTGCGCCGCGGCGAGCACCCGCTTCTGGACCGACTCCTTCTGCGTCATGGCTTCCTTCCGCACTCGACAACAGCATTTTCACGTGGCAGATATAATTGTCAAGTGTAACTTGAACGCTCCTTGCATTGCGCACCGATTCGGGTGGTGTGGCCGGATGTCGTCGGAGCGGGTTGACGCCGAGGACGACGAGGGCGCGGGGCTCGCCGGAGGAGCCGGACTGGCGCCGGGAGGTCGCCTCGGCTCTGTCGTCGCTCCGCTGCCTCGCCGCACGACTGATCGCTTGGGGTATCCGACCCGAGCCGGTTCGTCTGGCCTCTGGGTGACCGGTGTAAGCTACGGACCGGAGGGATGCGATCGACGCACGGAGGCGCCCGAGTGACTGCTCCGTATACACAGCACGAGCTCGAAGCGATGCTGGCGGACCTGGAGTCCGACCTCGTCGAGCGCAAGGAATCGTTGCGGGGAGACAATCCCCGCAAGATCCGGCAGGCGGTCTGCGCCTTCGCCAACGATCTGCCGGACCACCAGCGCCCCGGCGTCGTGTTCGTGGGAGCGGACGACGCCGGCGCGCCCGTCGGCCTGGAGATCACGGACGAGCTGCTGTTGCAGCTCGCCGACGTGAAGACGGACGGCAACATCGTTCCGCCGCCGACGCTGACCGTCGACAGGCGCGTGCTGCTCGGGACTCCCGTTGCAGTCGTTACCGTCATGCCGTCGGACACGCCGCCCGTGCGCCACCGGGGACGGATCTGGATCCGCGTGGGGCCGAGGCGGGCCGTCGCCAGCGCCCAGGACGAACGGATTCTGAACGAGAAGCGGCGGCATCGCGACCCCCACTTCGATGTGCAACCCGTGCCCACCGCAAGTGTCGCGGATCTCGATTTGCGGCGTTTCGAGGAGGAGTACCTCCCGCTGGCGGTCGACGCGACGGCCCTTGCGGAGAACGATCGGAGCACGGAGCAGCGTCTCGCGGCCCTCAAGATGATCGCCGCGGTCGATGACCCGAGGCCGACGATCGCCGGCATCCTCGTCCTGGGCAAGAACCCGCAGGACTTCCTGCCGGCCGCATTCGCGCAGTTTCTGCGTATCGCCGGCACGGATCTCGCCGATCCCGTGGTTGACGACGGGCGATGCAGCGGCCCGATTGCCCAACTGGTTCGGGGTCTCGACGACAAGCTGCTGGCGCACAATCGGACCGCGGTCGACTTCACGTCGGGGCCGGTTGAAGTGCGTACGCCGACGTATCCCATGGCGGCGCTTCAGCAACTCGTTCGCAACGCCGTCATGCACAGGACCTACGAAGGCACGAATGCGCCGATCCATGTCTACTGGTTCGACGATCGTATCGAGATCACGAGTCCGGGCGGCCCCTACGGCGCCCTGACTGCCGAGAACTTCGGGCAGCCGGGCATCGTGGACTACCGCAACCAGATTCTGGCGGAAGCGATGCGCGTTCTCGGACTGGCTCAACGCTACGGCGCGGGCATCCCGACGGCGCGGCGCGCCCTGCTGAACAATGGGCAGCCGGAACCCGACTTCCGCGTCGAGCCGAACTGGGTTCACTGCACGGTGAGGGCCCGCACGTGATGACGCCCGTATTGACGTTCTTCAACAACAAGGGCGGCGTAGGAAAGACGTCCCTGGTCTACCACGCGGCCTGGATGCTGTCGGAGCTCGACCATACGGTGCTGGTCGTCGATCTCGATCCCCAGGCCAATCTCACGGCGGCGTTTCTCGACGAGGATACGCTCGCCGAGCTCTGGAACGATCGGGCGTCTTCCTCCGGCAAGACGATCCATCAGTGCGTGGCACCGCTCACCAGGGTAGGGGACATCAGAGACCCCGAGTTGCAGCGACCCGCGGACAGGCTCTACCTGCTCCCCGGGGATCTGGCTCTGTCCGGATTCGAGGATCTGCTGTCCACGGAATGGCCGAACTGCCTGGGAAGCACGAACCTGTACCGCGCGTTTCGTGTGATCACCGCGTTCTGGCAGGTCGTTCAAAGGGGCGCCGGGCAGTCGGGCGCAGACATCGTGCTGGTGGACGTCGGCCCAAGCCTGGGGGCCATCAACCGTTCCGCCCTGATTGCCACGGATTTCGTCGCGGTGCCGCTTGCCGCCGACCTGTCTTCCTGGCAGGGGCTGCGCAACCTGGGTCCGACCCTCCGCCGATGGCGGGTCGACTGGAAGACGCGCCACGACAATTGGGCCGAGCCCGATTTCGACTTGCCGACCGGCAACATGCAGCCAATCGGCTACCTGATTCGGCAGCACGGGATACGACTGAGCCGTCCGGTCAAGGCTCGCGACCGGTGGGCCAGGCAGGTGCCGGCCGAGTACGCCATCAGCGTGCTGGGCGATGACACTCCGGCAGCTGGGTTGGATCCGCAAGCCGACGAGCATTGCATCGCCACCGTGAAGCACTATCGCAGCCTCATTCCACTTGCACAGGACGCGCGCAAGCCGATCTTCTCCCTGTCCGCGGGAGACGGCGCCCTCGGGAGTCATGCCGTCGCCGCTCGCGACGCGTTCCGCGACTTCAGGGCGCTTGTCGAGAACCTGCTTCAACGGACGCACGCCGCGTCGGCCGCGGCGGAACAACGGTCGTCCGTCTCGCCGCCAGCGCGACCGGCGTAGCGGACGCCTGCGCTGGTGTCACCAGGAAGGACAGCGATCGATGTACACGAGGACCGAGTGATTGAGCTGGGTCCCGGACGGTCGCTGCGCCGCCCGGGACCCGGCGTGTCGACTACTGCTCGCGGCGGACGTACTTGACGAGCTGGCGCGGGCCGACCTCGGCGCCGTAGAGGTTGCCCTCGGCGTCGACCGCCACGCCCTCGGCGGCGGTCGTTCCCCGAGGCACGTCGGCGGGGTCGGGAATGAAGAACCGGACGTGGCCGGTCACCGCGCTCCCGATGCGGATGCCGCGGCGCCAGCCCGGGTTGGACGTGCCGCTGGACTCGGAGTCGGCGCCGTAGATGTTGTCGTCGGCGTCGATGTAGATCCCGCTGAGACGGCTGAACTGCTTCCACTGGTCGATGAAATTGCCGTCCTGGTCGAAGATCTGGATGCGCACGTTCCCGCGGTCGGCCACGAACAGGCGGCCGCGCGAATCCATCGCGAGGCCGTGCGGCGTCCGGAACTGTCCCGGCGCGGTGCCGATGCCGCCCCACGACTTGATGAAGTTGCCCTGGCTGTCGAACTTGACGACGCGGGCGACGGTGTCCCAGCTCGCCCCCGCGCCCTGGCCGCTGTGGCCCTCGGCGACGAAGATGTCGCCGTTCGGGGCGACGAGCACGTCGTTCGGCTCGTTGAGGAGCGGCCCCGACCCGTCGCCGGCCACGCCGGGCCGGCCCAGGGTCAGCATCAGCTCGCCGTCCGGGTTGAACTTGAAGACGGCGTGACCCTTGCCCTCGTAGGCGGGACCGCGTCCCCGCGGGCCCTGCGCGTCGGTGACCCACACGTTGCCGCGGCCGTCGACGTGGATGCCGTGCGGGAAGATGAACATGCCGCCGCCGAAGCTCTTCACGAGGTTGCCGTCCGCGTCGAACTTGAGGACCGGATCGAGGTCCGATTCCGCGCAGCTGTTCGTCCCGCACCGCTCGCCGACCCAGATCGACGTGCCGTCGGGATCGATGTCCACGGCGCTGGTCGAGCCCCACGTGCGTCCTTCCGGCAGCTTGAAGTGGTCGTTGATCGTCTCGAAGGGGTTGGGGTGCTCGTTCGTCGGCCCGGTGACCGGCTGCGCCGGCGCCGTCCCCGCCGCCGAGACGATTGCCGCCGCGACCACCGCCAACGCCGTACGCATGCCTGCTCTGTACTTCATTGAATGTTCCTCCTGTGTTCGCGTGTCCTGGATTGCAGATCGTCGTTTCTCGATGCCGAAGGCGCCCGCCCGCGGTCGGTCCCGGCGGGCGGACGCAGGGCCGAACGGTCCGGAGGTGCGATCAGCGACCGTCGTTCGCCGTCAGGGCCAGCACCGCGTAGGCGGTGGCGGCGTCCCGCATGAAGCGGCCCCGGTCCGACGCCGGATCGCGCTCGCGGTTGAGCGACGACGCGGGCCACGAGCCGTCGGAGTCCTGGTTCAGGGCGAGCCAGGCGAGGCCGCTCGCGACCGTTTCGTCATCCCGCGCCAGGCCGGCCCGCTGCAGCGCCAACGTGACCAGCCCCGTCGCGTAGCCGTCGCTCCCGGCGCCGGCGGTGGTCCCGTCCCGCCGCGCCCAGGCCCCGAGCGACGGCAGGCTCCAGCCGCCGTCCTCGCGCTGCAGGCCGGCGATCTCGTCGACGATCGCCTGCCGCCGCGCGTCGGCCAGCAGATCCGGCATCGCGCCGGAGGCCCAGAGGGCCATGACGCGGTTGAAGGGCGGCTGGGCGTCGAGCCGGCTCCGAAGATAGCGGCCGAGCCGCGTGAGGTTGTCCTGGACGTCGGGGCGGGCGCGGTAGCCGTCCGGCGCGAGTCCGACGGCGACAGCGGCCAGCGCCGCCCCGTGGTACGGCCCCTCGTCCGATTCCCACGGCGCCAGGTTGAAGTGCAGCCAGGGCCACGCGCCCTCGGCGTCGCCGCTCGTCCGCTGGAGGGCCCAGAGGTGCTCGAACGCCTTGAGCGTGCGATCGCTCAGCACGCCGGTCCGCTCGTCGTGCCGGGCGAGAATCAGGGCATTGAGTATCGCTTCCGTCCCGCGCGACTGGCTGGTCTTGGGCGCGCCGTAGCGCTCGTCGGGGTAGAACGGGCCGACTTCATTCCAGCCGGCGACACGGGTCGTCACGCTGTCCAGCAGCTTCCGCTCGTACCGCGTCGGTTCGCTCGCGCGGGCCGCGGGCCGCAGCATCGGGCGGGCGAGGCCGTACGGACCGGTCGTGTGACAGGAGACGCAGAACGTGCCGCGCTCGCGCGCTGCCGTCTCCCAGCCCGACCACCAGTCCACCCGCTGGTCGAGATAGGCGGCAGCCGCGTCCGCGTCCCACGCGCCGGGGCCGCCGCTCTGGGCGTGAGCCGTGGAAAGGCCCAGAACCAAGCCTGCCGCGATCATCGCGATCTTCAGTTTCGTCATGTCGGAATCCAGCGGCCCATCTTCTCACAGGGGAGAGTCGAGTGTCGCAAGGGCGGCGCACCAAGGCTATGATCTACTCGGGTAGGGCAAGTGACAATCGTTCGGCGCGTCAGGCGGTAACGGGAACATGGAACCGATCGAACCGAAGACCGCGTCCCGGCAGAAACTTGACAAGGCGGGCTTGCCGCCCACAATGGAGATTCCGGACGACGCATGAGGGGGACGAACCCATGACGACTCGACACTACCGTGTGGCGGCAACCGGCGCCGCGCTGGCGCTCTGCATTGCCGGCGGCGCCGTGACGGCGAATGCGCAGACCTGGGAGCCGGGCCCGGCCGCCTGGCGGGGGGACCTGACCCCGATCGCCGAGGCGGACTGGAGCTACGACCGCGCCGAGCATCTGCTGGGGCGCGCGGGCTTCAGCGGCACCCCCGAGGACATCCGGAAGCTGGCCGGGATGACCCCCGAGGAGGCGGTCCGCTCCCTCGTGGACTACGACGGCATCGCGAACGACCACCTGCCGCCGTTCGAGCATTCCGGCTTCTGGGACGAGGGGCTGCTGCACTTCCCGCCGAGCCGGCCCGCCGCCACCGAGCTGGGGATGAGGAACGGCGAGAGCATGGGGGTCCGGGTCAAGCCCGACCACGTCAACCGGCACGGGCAGCCGCTCTCCGATCGGTTCTTCTCCTGGCTGCGGGCGACCGGGCTGGAGACGCGCCGCGTCGGCTACTGGTGGGCCGAGCGGATGCTCGACACGAACCGGCCGCTCGAAGAGAAGATGGCGCTCTTCTGGCACGGGCACTTCGCCACCGCCCAGAACAAGGTGCGCGACTACCGGAAGATGCTCCTGCAGATCGAGACGTTCGAGCGGAACGCCACCGGCAACTTCGGCGAGCTGCTGGTGGCGGTGGCCCAGGATCCGGGGATGCTCTACTACCTCGATGCCGGGGTGAACGTGAAGGGCGCCGCCAACGAGAACTTCGCCCGCGAGGTGATGGAGCTGTTCACGATGGGGGTGGGCAACTACACCGAGCGCGACGTCCGCGAGGCGGCGCGGGCCTTCACCGGCTGGAACTTCGAGAACCTCGACTTCGTGGTCCACCCCGCCCAGCACGACGACGGCCCCAAGGACTTCCTGGGCCGCACCGGCAACTTCGACGGCGTGGACGTTCTCCGCATCATCCTCGAGCAGCCGGTCACGGCCGAGTACATCGCGTCCAAGATCTACCGCTTCTTCGTCCGCGAGGACCCGTCGCCGGCCCTGCAGGCCGAGCTCGGCGCCGTCTTCCGGGACAACGGCTACGAGCTGAAGCCGCTCATGCGGACGATCTTCCTGTCGCGCGACTTCTACAGCGAGGCGAGCTACGGCGCCCACATCAAGGGGCCGGTCGAGCACGTCATCACGATGCTGAAGCAGCTCGGAGCCGAGGACGTGCCGGGGGTGCCCGACTTCAACAGCACGGCCATCGCGCTGGGCCAGCACCTGCTGAACCCGCCGTCGGTCGCGGGCTGGGCGCAGGGCCGGGCGTGGATCACCCCCGCCCTCCTCCAGGAGCGGGGCAACGTCGCCTTCGACTACCTGTTCCCCGACATCGTCAACTTCCGCGACCCGAACTTCCTCACCCTCAGCGGGGACGGGGTCGTGGGCGACCGCCTGCGCCGGGGCTTCGACTTCGGCGCCGCCATCGCCTTCGACGACGACCCGGCCAACATGACCGCGTTCGACCTCGCCGCGCTCGAGCGCGACGAGCTGTTCAACACCCGCGTCTCCGGGTACATCGCGTCGGCCCGGGCCATGCAGAAGCTGATTCCGACCCCGCGCGGCGCGGCCCGGGTGGACATGGCCCGGATGGTCCTCGACGCCGGCGCGGCGACCACCGGCGAGGCGGTCGACTACCTGCTGGCACGCTTCCTGCGGATGCCGGTGTCGGCGGGCATGCGCGGCGCGCTCGTGACGCTCCTCGACGACGAGCTCGGGACCGCGGACCTCGCGCGCGCCGAGACCTACCTGGAGGACCCGCTGCGCATGGTGACGCACCTCATCATGAGCACGCCGGAGTATCAGATCGACTAGGGGCGGATCCAGGTCTCGGCTGAGAATCTCCACGTTCACGCGCCGGTCCTTCGGAACGTGGCCGCCGAGCTCGGGCGGAGCCTGCCTTGTGGTGGGTCATGGTGCGACCAAACGCCATCAGAATTGCGTTTGGTCGCACCATTTGCAATTCATGGCGTCACATGGTTCGGCCACTGGATCGAGGCCATCGAGCAGCGATCCGCCGCGCATGGTGACGTGCCTCAGTCGGACGCCTCCGCCGCGCGCAGCCGGCCCTCGACGTACCTGTGCAGCACGCTGGCAATCAGGGTCTGGTAGGGAATGCCTTCCGACAGGGCCCGCTTCTTCAGGGCATTCAGGTCCCGGCTGGAAATCCTCACGTTCACGCGCCGGTCCTTTCGGAACGTGGCGGCCGCGTACTCCCGGTGCTTCTTCAGCATCGCGGACTTGTTCCGGGGGGACCGCATCTCGTTGCGCTCGAACGCTTCGACGATGTCCCGTTCCTCTCCAGTCAACCTGGTCATCATCACGATCATCCTACATGCGCCGGAACAGGTGTCCGTAGGCCGCGCTCACCCGCAGCACCTCCGGGCGGTCCTTGAGGGCGAGGCGGTAGCGGCCGCGCAGGTCGCGGCGCGCCGCCGCGATCTCGGCGGCGTTGACGATGCACCCGCGGTGGATTCGCCAGAACCGCTCGGGGTCGAGCCGCGCCGCGAGCTCCGCGAGCGGGGTGCGGACCAGGTGCTCGGCCTCGCGCGTCACCGCGGCGGTGTACTTGCGGTCGGCCCGGAAGAAGCAGACGTCGTCGACGGCGACCAGCTCAACGCGGTCTCCCTGCCCGACCCGCAGCCAGCTCAGCCAGGCCGGGGCAACCGCGAGACGGCGGATCAGGGACTCGAGCGTCGTCGGGTCGATGCCGGTGCGCCTTCCGCCGGCAAGCCAGCGCTGCAGGCGATCCACCGTCTCCTGCAGGCGCGGGGCCATCACCGGCTTGAGGAGGTAGTCGACGGCCGCCCGCTCGAACGCCTCCACGGCGTGGTCGTCGTAGGCGGTGGCGAAGACGACGGCGGTGTCCGCGCCGATGCGCTTCGCGACATCGAGGCCCGACGGCGGCGGCATGCGAATGTCCAGGAAGGCGACGTCCGGTTGCAGCCGGCCGACTGCTTCGAGCGCCGCCGCGCCGTCCCCGACCGAGGCCGCGACGACCAGTTCCGGCCACGCGCCGGCGAGGAGCCGTTCGAGCTCCGCCCGCAGGGCCGGCTCGTCGTCGGCGATCAGCGCCGTCGGCCTACTGCCTGCGCTCATTCGGCCTCCGCGTCCGCCGCCGCGGCCACGGGTATCAGCAGATCCACGCTGACGCCGCCCCCCGGCGTCTCCGAGAGCACCAGCCGGCCGCGCTCGCCGAACGTGGCGCGCAGGCGCTCCCGGACGTTGGCGATGCCGACGCCATGCCGCGCGGGGCCCAGGTCGATGCCGAGCCCGTCGTCCACCACCTGTACGCGCACGACGCCGCCGGACCGTTCCGCGCGCACCGCGACGTGCCCGCCCGTCGCCGACGGCTCGATGCCGTGCAGCACGGCGTTCTCCACCAGCGGCTGCACGAGGAGCGGCGGCATTCGCACCGACTCGAGGCGGGGGCCGACGTCCACCCGATACGTCATCCGCCCCGCCATGCGCTGGGCCTGGATGTCGAGATAGGCGCGCACCACGGCGAGCTCGTCACCCAGCGTCCCGTCGGCGCGGCGCGTCCGCGAGAGCGAGGCGCGCAGCAGCGACGTCCAACCGTTCGAGAAGCCGGGCGGCGCGATCGGGTTGCGTGTGGATCAGGGAGACGACGTTCGCGAGCGTGTTGAAGAGGAAGTGCGGCTCCACCTGCGCCTGCAACACCCGGAGCTCGGCCTCCGCCAGCGCCTTGTCGCGGGCCAGCGCATCCCGCTCGGCCCGGTCGAGCCGCGCGCGCGTGTCCCACCAGCTCTCCATCGCGCAGGAGCCGCCGACGGTGAGCAACCCCAGCAGGGCGCCGATCGAGAGCGCGTGGTTGCTCCTCAGGAGGAGCAACGGGCGGCCCTCGGTCAGCGCGCCGCCGGCGGCGAGACCGAGGACCAGGCCGCAAACCAGCATCGTGATCGTGACGACCAACTGCGGGAGCCGAGGGACCCGGGGAGACCACCATACGTGTCCGACGTACATGCAGAGGTGGATGGAGAGCCCGATGCGGAAGCTCGCCACCAGGATTTCGGGCGCAAGGCTCCGGCCCTGCGCCAGACTCAGCAGGACGGCGACCAGCGTACTCAGCACGAAGGTGAACGCCAGGCACCACCACCCCGGATGCGCGCGAACCGAGGCTGCCAGCCGGTCAATCACGTGCGTATCCAGGACGACCAGCCCTTTCTCTGCTCACCGGGCTCAGAACTCCAGCTCGAACCCGCCCACCGGCAGGAACCCCCACTGGTCGGCGCGGCCCGGCCGGTTCCGGCGCGTGCTCCAGTAGTAGCGAAAGAGGTTGCGGCGGTTGTACGCATTGAAGACGCTCACGAAGCTGACGAGATTGACGTGCTCGAACTGCCTGCGATGGTCGAACCGCACGTCGAGGCGATGGTAGGCCGGTTGGCGTTCGGCGTTGACACGGTCCCGCTGGATGATGCCGGCCCCCGCGCGCGACGACAGCACCGGATCGAACGGAGTGTACGGCCGTCCGCCGGCGTATCGCCAGCGCACGCTGTACTCGAAGCGGTCGGAGGGACGGTAGCCGAGCACCGCCGAGGCGACGTGCCGGTGGTCGAACGTCCGGTCGTGCTCGATCCCGTCGAGATCCGTGTAACGGGACACCGCGTAGGCATAGCTCGCCAGACCGTGCAGGCGCCGCGTCAGTCTCTTCCGGACGAGCGCCTCGACCCCGTGCGAACGCGCCGCGCCGCCGCCGACCAGCCGCCCGGGCGCCGGCGTTTCGAAGTCGGCGAACTGATCGAGGACGAGCGCGGTCGGATCGTCGGGGTCGAACGGCAGGTCGCGGTAGTCCTTCCGGTACGCCTCGACGCCGAGCAGCGTGCTCGGGGTCAGGCGGCGTTGCATTCCGGCGACGTAGTGATGGGCGCGCAGATTGTCGAGCCGGCGGTTGTCCGGGTGCTGGACGAGCAGCCAGGACGGCAGCGTCTGACGGTAGACACCGGCGGCGGCGGTGAGCGTCGTACGGGGATCGAGATCGTAGGCCAGCCCCAGCCGCGGCGACCACGTCCCCTGTCGGTTGACGGCGAAGTAGTCGAAGCGGCCGCCCAGCGTCGCGGTCAGACGCGAGCCGAGCGACCGCTCCAGCGAGACGAAGGCGCCCGCCTTGTGCGTCGCCAGCGACTCGCGCACATCGAGACCCTCGTCGACCGTGTTGACGCGGGTCACGTCGGGAGCGTCGAATACGGCGGCCCGGCTGACCGACCGCCGCGCCGTCAGGCCCCACGTCAACGCGGTCCCGGTGCGCGGCCGATGGTGCCAGCGGCTGCGCAGCACCACCTCCTGCTCGCGGGACTCGTTGTCGAACAGCAGGGGGCTCCCGTCTCTTCCGCGGGCGCATCCGTGACGCTCACCCGGTAGTCGCTGCGCGTGTAGGCGATCGATGTCTCCGCGTACCCGTCGCCGCTCCAGAGCCAGCGCCAGTTGGCGCCGCCGACGTACTGGCGGGTGCCGGCGGAGACCGCGCCGTCGTCGTCGTCCTCGCGAAAGGCGTCGAAGCCGCCGAGGCCTAGCAGCCGAATCCGATGCGCTGTACCGATGTCGAGCGTCGCCATGCCCTGCACGTCGCTGTACCGGGGGACGACGCCGCCGGTGCCGATGGCATCGGCGATGAGATCGAGAAAGCTGCGCCTCGCCGACAGGACCCAGGACCCCTGCACGCCGGCCAGCGGGCCTTCGAGCAGGAGGCCGGCGCCCGCCATGCTCGTGGAGATCTCGGCGTCGAACTCGGATCGGTTCCCTTCGCGCTGGGTGACGACCATCACCGACGAGAGCCGGTCGCCGTGCTCGGCCGGGAAACCGCCGGCCGAGAAGGTGACGTCGGCGATCAGGTCGGTGTTCAGCATGCCGATCACGCCGCCGGACGCCCCCTGAGTCGGAAAGTGGTTGATGCTGGGGATCTCGATGTTGTCGACGATGGTGAGGTTCTCCGCGGGACTGCCGCCGCGCACGAGCAGGTCGTTGCGCTGATCGGTCTGCATGCCGACGCTCGGCAGGACCTGCAGCATCCGACTGACGTCGCCCGCGGCGCCGGGCGACCGGCGGATCTCCTCGAAGCTGAAGCGCACCGTGCTGGCCGCCTCCTCCTCGACGGCGGAGAAGTAGTCGGCGGTGACGTCGACGACTTCGCGCAGGCCGGTCCCCGCCGCGTCGAGGGCGACGGCCACCGTCGTGATGCGGTTCGAACGCACGACGACATCGTGCAGAATCGCCGCGTCGTAGCCGGTCAGCATCACCTGCAAGCGGTGCAGTCCCGCCGGCACGGCGGCCACCGTGAAGCGGCCGCCGGCGCCGGTGACCGTTTCGAGGCCGCGACCGAGAACGACGATGGCGGCGCCGGGCAGTGGCCGCCGGGTCGCGGCGTCCGTCACGCTCCCCTGAACGCTGCCGACGCGCACCGCCTCCTGTGTGTGAGCCGGTTCCTGTGCCCAAGCCGGAGCGACACTGGGGAACATCAGGGCAGCGAAGATGGCTTTCCGCAGCATGGCGCCGGCACGTCGCGGATTCGATGGAGGCACAGGCACGGAGCGCGAGATCCCGATGTCGAGTCGAATGGTCGGCACGCCGGGTGCTGCGGCGACTGGAGCCTGTTGCCTGCGGATCGCGCCCTCGCGCCGGACCGCGCGTCGCGGACATCGCTCGCGCGGCGCTGTCGCCGTACGGCCACTGTAGCCAGGAAGCGGATGACGGGAAAGAGGCGGGTGACGAAACCGTCAGAAGATGGGACGAACGGCGCAGCCTTGGCACGAATCGGATCGCGAGCCCGAGTTCGCGCCCATCCGGTCCTACCGGAGATAGCCTTGTCGGCAGGGTCCGGTCTCCGGCTCCTTACTGGGGACCGGGTTGATTTATGATACATATGTATTATATTCTCCGGACATGAGCCAAGCACGGGCGGGGCAGACCCGCGATCGGGTGTTCCGGTTCGTTCGCGACCGGCTGCTCGCCGGCGATCCGCCGACGGTGCGCGAGGTGCAGGAGGTGTTCGGCTTCCGCACGCCGCACACGGCGCGGTATCACCTGGAGAGGCTCGTCGCCGAGCGTCGGCTGTCGGGGGCTCGCGGCAGGGCCCGGGGCTACCGCCTGCCGACGGATGCCGGTGTCGGCCGGTATGCGCGACGCGCTCGTGACGCTCCTCGACGACGAGCTCGGCACCGCGGACCTCGCGCGCGCCGAGACCTACCTGGAGGACCCGCTGCGCATGGTGACGCACCTCATCATGAGCACCCCGGAGTATCAGATCGACTAGAAACCCTTGCCCACCAACCCCGCCGGGGGGCTGCATGTTTCACGGCGCAGACCCCCGGCGCCAGGAAGAGCCTGATTCTGAAGCGCGGCCAAGACCCCCGATCCCATTGGTGCCGCGGCCGGGCCGTTTCGTTCCGTGTGGAGACGGTTTCGTCACCCGGCTCTTCTCCCACGTTCGTCTTGCCTTCTACAGGTGGCCGTGTCGGTGACGGTGCGGCCAGTGCTTTCCCGTGCTTGGGTCGGGGGACTTGCGGTCTTTCAGTTGGCGGGCGGTTCGTCCTTCAGCGTCTCGACGTACAGTGTCCGCAACTCGCGTACATCGGTTTGCAGATTGTCGATCTGCCGCTGTAGGTTCTCGAACCCGTCGTCCATCCGTCGGTGAACATCGCTGATCTGCCGGTTCATGCTCCCGAAACCGTCATCCATCCGTCGGTGGATGTCGTCGATCCGTCTGTTCGTCGAGCACGTTCCGACGCCGAGCGTGACCACGATCGCTCCCATTCCGATCACTACTGCGACGGTGTCTTTGTTGACCATGCGGCTTCCCATCCTATCAGGATTCCTTGCGGCTTTCTGCCGTTCTGCCCTGGATGGCCTCGGTGGTCACATTTCCCGCGGTTTCAACAGTTTCGGCCAGCATTTTCGGTTGGTCCGGGCATGGCGGGCGGTGGCGGGCAGGCCGATCCGTTGGGTTGATTGATGATACATATGTATTATATTCTCCGGACATGAGCCAGACACGGGCGGGGCAGACCCGCGACCGGGTGTTCCGGTTCGTTCGCGACCGGCTGCTCGCCGGCGATCCGCCGACGGTGCGCGAGGTGCAGGAGGTGTTCGGCTTCCGCACGCCGCACACGGCGCGGTATCACCTGGAGAAGCTCGTCGCCGAGCGGCGGCTGTCGGGGGCTCGCGGCAGGGCCCGGGGCTACCGCCTGCCGACCGGCGGCGAGCCGGCGTCTCCGGTGGGCTGGGTGCCGCTGCTGGGGCGGGTGCAGGCGGGGCGTCCGACCGAGGCGGCGGAGGATCTCGAGGGTTACATCCCGGCGCCGGCCGGCCGCTTGGAGGAGGGGCTGTTCGCGCTGCGGGTGCAGGGGCGCAGCATGGTGGGGGCCGGCATTCTGCCCGGCGACCTCGTGATCGTGCGGCGCCAGCCGACCGCCGATTCGGGGGCGCTGGTCGTGGCCCTGGTCGACGGCGAGGCGACGGTCAAGCGGTTGCGCCTGCGGGACGGACGGGTGGAGCTGCATCCCGAGAACCCCGAGTTCGCGCCCATCCGGTCCGACCGGGGGATAACGCTGCTCGGCAAGGTCCTCGAGGTGCGCCGCACCGTGGGTTGATGGGGATGCGCAATGGGCCACGCCGCCAACCTGAAGCTGCCGCCGCGATTGGCCGGGCGCCTGGCCGCGTCCCCGCGCGGGGACGCGCCTGCCGGCCGGGAGCCGGCCGGCGCGCTCAGGTCGTGGCGGCTGGCGAATCTGGCCGGGCGTCTGACCGAGCTGTCGAGCCGGGAGGGAGCGGCCGGGCTGACCCTGGCGTTCTCGCTGGTGCTCGACGCTCAGCGGGCCGGCGAGCCGGTGGGCTGGCTGACGGCTGGCGAGAGCGCCTTCTTTCCCCCCGACGCCGCGCGGGGCGGCGTCGATCTCGACGCCCTGGTCGTGGTCCGGTTGCCGGCGGCGGGACAGCTCCCGCGCGCAGCCGAGCACCTGGCGCGTTCGGGCGCCTTCGGCCTGCTCGTGCTCGACCTCGGCGAGGCCGCCCGGGTGCCGGTCCCGATGCAGATGCGTCTGCTCGGTCTGGCCAGGCAGCACGAGTCGGCGGTGCTGTTCCTGACCCGGAAACGGCGCGAAGCCGCGTCGCTCGGCTCCCTCGTATCGCTCAGGGCCGAGGCTGAGCGGGAGCCGGTCGCGCGGCCGGAGCCGGCCGGGGAGGGCGGCCGCCGAACCGGGGTCAGCGCCTTCACGTGCACCGCCCGGGTGCTCAAGGACAAGCGGGGCGGGCCCGGGTGGAGACACGTCGAGGTGTGTTGTGGACCGGATGGCCTGTGTTGACGTGCCGGCGCTGCCGCTCCAGTTGCTGATGCGCCGGCATCCGGGGTGGGCGGCGCAGCCGGCGGCGGTGGTCGATCGCGACCGGCCGCAGGGGGTCATCCGGTGGGTGAACGAGCCCGCCCGCCGGGCCGGGGTGCTGCCCGGCATGTCCTACGGCACGGGGCTCTCGCTGGCCGGCGCGCTCCGCGCGGCCGAGATGCCCCCCGGCGACGTAGAGGCCGGCGTCGCCGCGATTACCGGGCTGCTCCGGCGGTTCACGCCCGGCATCGAGCCGTCCGGCGCCCATCCCGGCGTGTTCTGGCTCGATGCCTCCGGGTTGCAGCCGCTGTTCGCCTCCCTGGTGGACTGGGCGCGCGGGATGCGGGGGCATCTGCAGGCCGCCGGGTTCCGGGGCCGGGTGGTGGTGGGGTTCACCCGGTTCGGCACGTATGCGCTGGCGAGAGCCGGTTGGGAAGCGGACCGCCGGGGGCCGGACCGCGGGGTGGCGGTGCTCGGCGACGCCGCGGCCGAGCGGCAGGCGGCCGGTCGCGTCCCCCTGCGCCGGCTGGACATCGACCCCGCTCTGCGCGATGCCCTCGACACGCTCGGGGTGCGCACCGTCGGGGCGTTTCTGCGGCTGCCGGCCGCCGGCATCCGCCGCCGGTTCGGCCGCGAGGCGCATCGGTTGCACCGCCAGGCGGCCGGGGACCTGGTCGTCCCCTTCCAGCCGGCGCCGGCGGTCGAGCCGCTCGCGCGCCACCTCGACCTCGATGCGCCGGAGACCGACGTCCATCGTCTGCTGTTCCGGGTCAAGCAGGCGTTCGACGCGCTGCTCGCGGTGCTGGCGGCGCGGCAGGCGGCGCTGGCCGGTCTCGAGCTCCGCCTGCGGCTGGACGCGCCGGCCGCCGCGCCGCGGGTCGAGCGGGTCGAGCGGATTCGCCCCGCGGCGCCGACCCTCGACGCTCGGCAGATCCTGAACCTGGTGCATCTGCGCGTCGAGACTCTGACCGCCGGGGTGATCGAGATCGACCTGACGGTGTCGCCGGCGCGGGCGACCCGCGAGCAGTTGCGGCTCTTTCAGGAGGAGACCCGGCGGGACCTCCGGGCCGCGGACCGCGCCGTGGCCCGCATTCGGGCCGAGTTCGGCGACGGCTCGGTGGTGCGGGCGGCGCTGACTGACGGCCATCTGCCGGAGGCGGCCTTCGCCTGGCTGCCGCTCGATCACGTCGTGCATCCGGTCCCGACCCCGGCCGGCGTCCGCCCGCTGGTGCGGCGGTTCTTCGTCGCTCCCCGCCGGGTGCCGTCCTCCCAGCAGCGTGAGCTGGACGACCGGGTGTCGCAGGGCGCCCGTCACGGCCGGGTCGTGCAGATGTGCGGGCCCTACGTGGTGTCGGGCGGCTGGTGGAGAGTCCTGGTCCACCGGGAGTACTACTTCGCCGGCGCCGGGGGCCGCGCCTGGAGCTGGATCTACTACGACCGCCGCCGCCGGGCCTGGTTTCAGCAGGGCGTGGTGGAATGAAACCGCGGTGGAATGAAACCGCGGTGGAATGAGCCGTGCGACCGCCCGCGAGCTACACGCCGCTCTGGTGCAAGAGCAACTACTCGTTTCTGGAAGGCGCCTCGCATCCGGCAGAGCTGGTCGAGCAGGCCCATGCTCTGGGGCTGCGCGCCCTCGCGTTGACCGACCGGGACGGCGTGTACGGCATCGTGCGCGCCCACGTGCGGGCCCGGGAGCTCGGCGTGCATCTGATTTGCGGGGCCCAGATGTCGCTGGCCGGCGGGGCGCAGGTGGTGCTGCTGGCCATGGATCGCGCCGGCTACGCCAACCTCTGCCGGCTGATCACCCGCGGCCGCCTGCGGCATGCCAAGGGTGAATGCCGCGTCACTCTCGACGAGGTCGGCGCGCACGCCGGCGGGCTGCTGGCGCTCTGGCCCGGCGCCCACTGGGCGGCCGAGGCGGATGCCGACCGCGACCGCCCGGTGCTGGCCGCGCTCCGCGACGCCTTCGGGGATCGGGTCTACGGGTTGCTGGCGCGCCACCGTCTTGCCGGCGAGGCGCCGCGGGAAGGGTGGCTGCGGGCGCGGGCCCGGCAGGCGGGACTGCCGCTGGCGGCGGGGACCGAGGTGCTGTATCACACCCCGGCGCGCCGGGATCTCCAGGACGTGCTGACCTGTATCCGGCATGGCACCAGCGTCGCCCGGGCGGGATGCCGGACCCGCGCCAACGCCGAGCACGACCTGAAGACCCCGGCCGCCGTCGGCGCGCTGTATCGCGACGACCCGGCCGCGGTGGCGCGTACGGACGAGATCGCGGCCCGGTGCCGTTTTTCGCTCGATGCGATCCGGTACCGCTATCCGTCCGAGCGTCTGCCCGATGGCGCCACCTCGTCGAGCTGGCTCCGGCGGCTCGCCGAGGAGGGGGCGCGCCGGCGCTTCGGCGGCCGCATCCCCGCCACGGTGCAGGCGCAGATCGTCAAGGAGCTGGCCCTCATCGACGAGCTCGACTACTGCGGCTACTTCCTCACCATGTGGGAGATCGTCGAGTTCTGCCGCCGGCACGGCATCCTGTGTCAGGGGCGGGGGTCGGCCGCCAACTCGGCGGTCTGCTACTGCCTCGGCATCACCGCCGTCGATCCGACCCGGGTCGACATGCTGTTCGAGCGCTTCCTGTCGCGCGAGCGCGCCGAGCCGCCCGACATCGACCTCGACATCATGCACGAGCGCCGGGAGGAGGCGATTCAGTTCGTCTACGAGAAGTACGGGCGCGACCATGCGGCGATGGTCGCCAACGTCATCCGGTATCGCGCCCGCTCGGCGGTGCGTGAGGTGGGGAAGGCGCTGGGGTTGCCCGAGACGGCGGTCGACCGGCTGGCCAAACGGTTGTCCCACTACGACGGCGTCGACCCGGACACCGTGCGGCAGGTGCTCGACGGCGGCGGCCCGACGGCGGCGCACCTCGTGCGGCTCGCCGGCGAGATCCAGGACTTTCCGCGCCACCTGTCCATCCATCCCGGCGGGTTTCTCCTGGGCCACGAGCCGGTGCACGACCTGGTGCCGATAGAGAACGCGGCCATGGCCGGACGCACCGTGATTCAGTGGGACAAGGAAGACCTGGAGGATCTCGGGCTGTTCAAGGTCGACCTGCTGGGGCTGGGGGCGCTGACCCAGCTCGACCTGTCGTTCGGGCTGCTGAAGCGGCACTACCGCCGCACGCTGTCGATGGCCACGATTCCGGAAGGGGACGGGGCCACCTACGACATGATCTGCCGGAGCGACACCGTCGGCGTCTTCCAGATCGAGAGCCGGGCCCAGATGGCGATGCTGCCGCGGCTCAGGCCGCGCAACTACTACGACCTGGTGATCGAGGTGTCCATCGTCCGGCCGGGGCCGATCACCGGCGGGATGGTGCATCCGTATCTGCGGCGGCGCAACGGGGAAGAGGCGGTGGTGTATCCCCACCCGTGCCTCGAACCGGTGCTGAAGAGGACGATGGGCGTCCCGCTGTTCCAGGAACAGGTGATGCAGCTCGCGGTGGTGGCCGCCGACTACACCCCCGGCGAGGCGGATCAGTTGCGGCGCGACATGGCGGCGTGGCGGCGCAGCGGGCGGATCGAGGACCATCGCCACCGGCTCGTCAGCCGGATGATGGCCAAGGGAATCGCCCCCGAGTTCGCCGAGCGGGTGTTCGACCAGATTCGCGGCTTCGGGGAGTACGGGTTTCCGGAGAGCCACGCCGCCAGCTTCGCGCTCATCGCCTACGCCACGTCCTGGCTCCGGTGCCACTATCCGGACGTCTTCACCTGTGCGCTCCTCAACGCGCAGCCGATGGGGTTCTACGCGCCGGCCACCATCGTGGACGATGCCCGGCGCCACGGCATCGAAGTGCGCCCGATCGACGTCACCTGCAGCGACTGGGACTGCACGCTCGAGCCGGGGGGCGAGACGCCCGCTTCTCGGGCCCGCGGGGAGGGCGGAGCGGGAGAGGCGGTCGGGCCGGCGCGGACTTCCCGGTTCGCGGTGCGGATGGGGCTCCGGTACGTCAAGGGGCTCTCCCGCTCGCGCGACGGGGTGCGCATCGAGACCGCTCGCGGGCAGGCGCCGTTCGATTCTGTAGAGGACTTCATTGCCCGGACCGGTCTCGACGAGGAGATGTCGAGCCGTCTGGCCGAGGCGGGGGCGCTGGCCGGTCTGCAGGAACGGCGCCGCGACGCGCTCTGGCGGGTCCGCGGCGTGGTCCGCACGCACGCGCCGGTCCTGCCGGCCGGCGCGGCGCGGGACGAGACTCCGGCGTTCGAGGATCTGGATCTGCGCGAGACCATCGCGTGGGACTACCGCACCAGCGCGCACAGCCCGCGCGGCCATCCCCTGGCCGCCCTGCGGGAGCACCTGAGCGTCCTGCGCCTCCCCGACGCCCGCACCGTCTCGTCGATGCGCGACGGGCGGAAGACGCGCTACGCCGGTCTTGTCATCTGCCGCCAGCGTCCCGGGAACGCGGGCGGGGTCGTGTTCATGACGCTGGAAGACGAAACCGGGTTCGTCAACGTCGTGATCTGGAGCAGGGTGTTCGACGAGCATGCGCTGATCGCCAGAACCGCGTCGTTCCTCGGCGTGACCGGCACGATTCAGCAGGCGGCCGGCGTCGTGCACCTGGTCGCCGACACGCTGTGGCGCCCCGAGCTCGACCGGGGCCCGACTGCGGTCGGCAGCCGGGATTTTCACTAGAGCCCGTGGCGGCTGGAAGCATAACTCATTTTTATTCAATGGTTTGAGCCGCTTGCAAAACTCTGTGGGGTGCGGGCTCAATTTCTGGATTCCCCCGGTGAGCATCCTGGTGTCTGGCATGCCGACTGGGCGTTCTGGACCGGAAGACGGCAGCGGCGGGGGTCAGAAGCGTGGGAATGCGGGCATCGACGTGTTCACAGCGGCACTGGTGGTGACGGCCGCCGGTCGGGCACCGGAAGTGGAGCCGAGGTTCGCCGCCGACGCGTTGTCTGTTACGTCACCAAGCGCATGAGCTGGTCGACGGTCAGTGCCAGTATGCCGAACATACAGTGGCACATCACCTTCGGGGCGCCGCGGACCCGGACATGGCGGCCCCCGAATTCGTCCTTGAGCCGGCCATTGACGCGCTCACCGGCCGTGCGTTCGTTGTACCGAACCTGCTCGGGAAGCTGGAATCCGATGCGCTCCAGGCGCCGGGATTCGGTTCGCAGCTCCTCCGCCAGCGTCTTGTCGCGGCGGGGGTTGCGATCGATCAACGGGACATGGCCGAGTGAGCGGCAGTGCCGCCGAATCGGCTCCGCGTCGTAAGCGGCGTCCATCAGGTCATAGAGATTGGTCGTCCGCTCGGCGGACATCGTGGCCAGCGGAATCGCGGCCTGGCTGTCATGCAGGGAGGCGGACGTCAGCAGGCAACTGATCGGAATCTGGCCGTCGGCCACGTCGAGGTGCAGCTTGTAGCCGACCCAAGTGTCCCGATAACCCTTGCTGTTCTTCTTCGTGCCCACGTCGCAGTCGGTGGGCAGGTCGTCGAGCATCGCCGGCAGGCTCATGGTGGCCTGCCGGTCGAGGCGCTTGAGAACCTTGGGCCGTTCTTCGCCTTTCCGCGGCCGTCCCCGCTTGCGCTTGGGCGGCGGGGGCGCCTTGTCGGTCGGGGCCGGCTTCTCGCGGGCCTCGATGGCCGTCGAGTCGCGCGAGAGATGGCCCACCAACCGGTCGTGATGCGTGTTGCGGATCAACGCTTGGTGCACGCGGTCGGGCAATTGCGTGTGGGCGAACTCGGCGAAGGCGCGCGAGAAGACCGACTCGCTCGGCACTTCGCGGTGTTTCTCCCAACCACAGATCCGCCGTAGCGCCACGTCGGTGTCCAACCGGTCGAGCAGCACCCGTGTCGTCGGCATGTCGTAGACCGCCTTGGCCACGAAGGCCCGCGCGATCGCCGCGCGGTCCTTGGGCGGACGCCCCGGGACCCGGAAGCGTCCGGGAATCCAGCGCTCGATCCGGATGACCTCCAGGGTCCGAACCAACTGCTGCTGTTTCGCGGTCAACGGACCCAGGACGTGCTCCAATTGAGGAAACAGCGCATGCTGGATCGACTGCCAATAGGGAGCGAAGGAAGCACGCAGGCGATTCATGGCCGGTTGACTGTTCCTTTCACTTGCCGTATAGTAACGGCCAACGAGCATGTCAAGCAACGAATTGATGGCCCACGCTGCGGCGATGCGTCGGTACGAGGAGCAATACGACGGGTTCAAGGCAGAGCTGCAAACGCTCGGGTTCATAGGCCAGGGCTCCGTCTCCACCCGCCGGATAACATGCGGGAGGCCCGCCTGTCGCTGCCACGACGACCCGGACGCCCGTCATGGCCCCTACCACCACTGGACGCGCAAGGCCCGCGGAAAGACCGTCGGCTTGAAGCTGACCGAAGACGAACTGGTCCTGTATCGGGAGTGGATCGCGAACAACCGTGAGCTGGAACGGATCGTGAGGGAAATGCGCCGCATCTCTTCGCGCGCGCTTGCCCTCATAACCGGGAGGGAAGCTCCATGACCCTCGCGTCTCCAGCTCCCCGGCGGCAGTGCGGGCATTACGAAGGGTTTACCGCCATCCTCCAAACGCGGCGTACCGGCCGCTGACCGTCCCTCGCAATGGCACTTCGGGTAAAGAAACCCGAGCCGATCACGATTTCGCAAGAGGCTCGTTTGCAATGATTTTATTTGACTTGACGCGGTTTCGTCGCCTATCATGAGCCGTTTTCGACAGATTCACCCCTTCAGGAGACAACTTCCATGAAAGACTGTGTCCGTAGTGCTTGGGTCGTGGCCGGATGCGTCACGGCGATGCTGTTGACGGCTGCGCCGGTCGGCGCGCAAGACCTCGAAGACTGGCAAAACGCCGAGCTGCGAACCCTCGCCCTGGCGGTGGACGCAGCAAGGCAGGGCGCGCCGGCCACCGAGGGCGTCGTGTCGTACGACGGCATCGACTACCTGCCCAGCTATCTCAAGGGGGCGGCTGAACTCACCTACGTCCCGTTCACGCTGCTGCTCGACCCGGCGGCGGTGACCGCGGACAACGTCGCTGCGTACGTGGCCATGGCGGAGCCGGGCTCCGACTCGTCGGATCTGGAGTTCGAGAACGGCTTCTTTGTCGCGGCCGGGGAGCGTGAGGGCGATCGGGTGCGCATCGCCGGCAACCTGCAGGCAGAGGGCGGCGACTACGACCTCTATATCGCCGTCCGCGACAGCTTCGACGAGGATGCGCCGATCGAGCGGACCCTCAACCCGGTTACGAGACAGATCGTCCAGACCACGGTCGTTCCGCAGATCACCATCCTGCGTGAACGGATCACGATTCCGGACCTGTGGAACGACGAGCTGCAGACCAGCAGCGTCCTGCTGACCGAGGACGTGCAGCCGCTGCAGCAGGCCCCGACGCCGGAAGAGCTCGCCGAGTTCCCCTACATGGTCGGCCCGACCCGGGTGATTCCCCGGCTGAGCGCCGATTTCGGCAAGCAGGACCTGCTGGGGTTCGTGTTCGTCATCTACAACACCGGACACGACGGCGGGATGCCCGACGTCACCGTCGACTACGAGTTTCACACGCGCAACGACGGCGGCGAGGACTTCTTCAACCGCACCGCCCCGCAGCAGTTCGGTCCCCAGACGCTGCCGCCGGGCTTCGACGTCCGGCAGGGAATGCAGCTCGTGACCGGGCAGAACATCCCCCTCGGCGGATTTCCGGCCGCCAACTATCGTCTCGAGATCAAGATCACCGACAACGAGGAGGACGAGGAGCTGACGCACGACCTCTTCTTCTCGGTCGCCGACAACTAGTCGCCTGCCGGCAGTCCGCATCGTTCTACGGCGCGGACTGCCGGCCCCGCCCCCGCCGAGTACGGATCACTGCGCGCGGGAGAACACTGGGGCAGCAGATGCTGCGGGTCAGCGGTCGCTCTCGATGGCCACCGGCCTGCGCCCCGCGAGTATCTCGTAGAAATCGTCGCGGTCGCCGGTGTCGGATGTGAACCGCGACACGAGGGGAATGACGGCCAGCGGCACGAAGAACGTGAGATACGACGGATCCAGGCCTTCGCCGTCGACGGTGAGCGCGTGCGCGAGGATGCGGACGACGAACCCGGCCGACTCGGGGACCGTCACCCCGGCCGCGAGGGCGATCTTGATCGATGCGAACCAGAGCAGCCCCGCCCCGTAACCGACCGCCATGCCCCACCAGGCGCCCTGCTCGGTGGTGCGGCGCCAGTAGATGAGATAGCCGAGGGCCACCGCCGGCGGGACCACCATGGCGAATCCGAACAGCAGCAGGTCGAGGATGGAGATCGTGGTCTCGGTGGCGACGAACCAGGCGGCCAGGGCCGCCGCGAAGGCGTAGACCGTCGTGGTGATGCGGTACGCCCGGAGCTGCTGCTCCGACGTCTGGCGACAGGAGAACGGCAGCCAGTCGCGCACCACCATCGTGGCGCTCGACAGCAGAATCGGACCGCCGGACGAGATGACCGCGGCGAGCACCGCGGCCAGCGCGACCCCGCCGACCACGGGGTTGATCTCGGAAGCCAGGGTCGTGAGGTTGCGGTAGCCGCCGAGCCCGGTGTCGAGACCGTAGCGGGCGGTGGTGAGGATGCCGATCAGGCCCGCGAGCACCGACATCGCGGCCGCGATCAACCCCCCGAGGAGAAACGCCGGCGCGATCTGACGCTCGGTCCGGGCCGCCGTCGAGTAGTTCGTGTACACCGAGGCGGCCGGCGTGTGCACCGCCGCCGCGAAGAACATCCCGATGACGGGAAGCCACCCCGCCCCGGCGACTCCCCACCAGGCCGTCTCGTCCCGGGACGCCGCGGCCAGGTGATCGCCGATGGACGCGGTGACCTCGCCCCAGCCGCCGAGCTGATCGATGCCCATCAGGCCCACCCAGAGGAGGCCGACCAGCACCACCGAACAGTGGATCAGGTTCGTGACCGCGGTGCCCCACAGCCCGCCGAGGGAGACGTAGGTGGAGAAGATGACGGCGGCCACCATCACCCCGCCGAACATCGACAGGGGGGTGAGCGTGCTCAGGATGACGCCGATGACGTAGGCCTCGATGAGGTTGACGACGACGTACTCGGTCTGGACGCACAGGCTCGTGAGCCACTGGCACCGCCGCTTCCCGAAGCGGACGGTGAACAGCTCGCCGACCGTGTGCAGCCGGAAGCGCCGGTAGTAGACGCCGAAGAAGAGCCCGACGATGGCGAGGGCGAGGAACGTGTTGATGCCGTACCACCACAGGTTCCAGACGCCGCCGCTGATGACGTCGCCGGCCACCCCGTAGGTGCCGGCGCCCCCGATGCGGGTGCCGGCGACGCCGAACGCGACCATCGCGGTGGACATGCCGCCGCCGGCCACCGCCCAGTCCGCCGAGCTGCGGGCGCGGCGGGCCATGAGGCTCCCGGCCGCGGTGGCCGCCACCAGGTAGACGACGATCGTCGTCACCGCGATCGCGTCCATGCGTGGCTCCTCTCGGGCGGCTCTACCGGGGCGCGACGGCTGCCGGCTTCACGGCCCGGCGGTAAGGACAGCGATCGATATGAAGTTGCCAACTGCACCCAGGCGGAGCCGGTCTTCTACGGTTTCGCGCGCTTGGCAACCGGCAAGGCAATTCCCGTCAGCGTCCCAAGGGCGGCGAGGATGGCGTCGATCGCATTCTGCGCCTTCGCCCTCCCTACGACCGGGCGGTCAGCGCGGCGAGGATGGCGTCGATGGCGTCCCGCGCCTTCGCTCGCATCTCGTCGTCGGTGGCGTCCTGAATCGGATGCGGCACGAACACCGATCCGCTCGCGATCTCGGGCATGCCCAGCGCCTCCGCCTGCAAGCGGGCGGGGCGGCGGAACTCGCTCGACGCCACCATGACGGCGGGGATCCCGCGGGTCTCGTAGTCGACCAGGTCGTGCACACTGCACGACGTGCAGGACCCTCAATCGGCGAGGGCCTGGATGACCGCCCGGCATCGTTCGGCCACCTCGTCACGCAGGTCGCTCGGCGCCGGCTTCGTATAGGTCGGCTTGCGCAGGCGGATGACGTCGAGAGACGGAAGACGCTCGCGGACGAGCCTCTCCACCTCGTCGCAGAAGACGTCTCCGCGCGCCTTCGCGATGTCGATGATGCCCAGGGCGCCCTCGAGGCGGGCGGGCCGGGCGGCGGGCTGCCGCCCCATGGGGGCGCGTTCGTCGGTCGGGTCCAGAATGACCGGGGACTCGTTGTGCATGTCGTTCACCTTGTCTGAAGTGCGTTCCGCACGGGACGCTAGCCCGTGATCTCCCGGGTCACCGCCGTCGACCCGGCGGCGCCGCTGGCCCAGCCGCCCAGCATCGCCGAGAACTTGCCGGCGGTGCCGCCGGCCACGACGATCAGGATGTCGTCGTCGCGGCGGAACTTCGGCAGGGGGACGTCGAGGGCCTCGGCCGTCGGCCGGCCGTCCGCGCCCAGATACTCCGGCGGCAGGGCGCCGAGGGCCATGCCCTTCTGGCACTCGTCGTCCGGCAGCAGCTCGCGCAGGGGCCGCGCGGTCACCTCCTGAATGCGGGCCCGCAGGTCCGCCTTGGTGCAGCTCTCCCGCGCGAACGTCCGGGCGTGCTCGGGACTGACCACCAGCAGCACCTCGCCCATGCGGTGCAGCTTGGGGTGCGCCATGGTCTCGAGGCACCACCCCATGCTGGCCCCCAGCGACCGCGCGGTCCGCGAGAGCTGGTCGCGAATCGCCCGCGGCGCCTCGCCGGCGAACACCGTGACGGTGCTCGTCCCGGCCGGGAACCCGCGCTCGACGTGCAAGGGCTCCCAGCCGCTCACTTCTTCGTGCTCGCCGATGCAGCAGGTGAACTTGCCCGGCTGCCCGAGCGTCGACATGTCGACCTCGCCGGGACGGCCGCCGCCGACGTTGCGCACCAGAAGCTGCAGCGCCCGCCCGATGGTGGCGTTGGCGCGGAACCCCTGCCCGAAGACGTTGCCGCCGCAGTTGAGGCCGATCTGGCGGCGAATCGGCCCGTTGACGACGATGACCGGCGTCGCGAAGTAGGTGGTCGCCAGCACCCCGTGCAGATTGAACGCGTCGGTGCAGGCGGCCTCCGCGGCGGCGATGACCACCGGCAGGTACTCCGGCCGGCAGCCCGCCATGACCGCGTTGATCGCGACCTTCTCCACCGTGGCCGGGGCGAGGTTCGGGGGCACGTGGGCGACGACGTCGGACGCGGCGCGGGTGGTGCCCTCGAGCATCCGCAGCACCCGGGCCTCGGTCGGGGGGACGACGGGGAGCCCGTCGTCGAGCCCCTGGGACGCCATGAACTCGAACGGATCGTCGTCGACCGGAATCCGCACCCGCCGGGCCCCCAGCGTGGCGGCGCCGCGCCGCACGGCAAGGCGGCGGGCCACCTCGGGGTCGTGGATCTTCGAGCCGCACCCTGGACGATGGTCGGGCAGGCCGTCCCCGTCCCGGACGATCGCGGGCGCGGCGACCCCGCACGCCCCCGCCGCCTCCTCTACCAGCGTGATCAGGTCCTGCTTCGCGAACCTCTCGAAGCTGTGCCGGACCCGGCCGGCCGCGCCGGTCAGCACCAGGGCGGGCACCGCATCGAACCCGTAGTCGGCCGATACCGTCAGATCCGCGTCGAGGGCCACGTCGAAGCTCAGCCCGTGCCGGTCCACGAAACCGGCGGTATCCGCTTCGGGGTCCTGGGACACCCCCGCGACCCGCAGGCCGTGCGGCCTGAGGGCCCGGTGAAGCCGCTCGATCAGCGGCGCCGTCAGGTCACACGTCGCGCAATCGTGCTTGAAGAAGAAGAGCAGGGTGGCCCCGGGCGCGTCGCCGTCGCCGTCGAACGCGAGGGTGCCGCCCTGCCGGTCGGTCAGCGAGAACGCCGGCGCCTCTGCGCCGGCCGCGGGCAGGTCGGACATGGCCAGAGAGTTTAACCCGATGCGGCGGGTGCGGGTTCCCGAGACTCCCCTCCCGGGTCGTTCGAGAGTCGTGTTGAGGACGAACGCGCCGGTTCCGGCGCGGGTTGGGGTACGATGTCGGCCATGGTCAGGCGAGGAGTCCGGTCCCACGGGTGAAAGGAACATGAGCCGAAACGTCTTGCTGTCGGTGATGCTGGTCGCGGCGACGGGCCTGCTGGGCGGGTGCGACTCGATCGATTCCCTCAACCCCTTCTCGCCCGATGATGAGGACCTGCCGCCGGTGTTCGCGGAGTTCGTTCCGCACCAGACCTGGACGGTCGGCGCCGACATCCACCTGTCGTTGCCGGCGGCGAGCGAGGGGAACCCGCCGCTGACCTACGGCCTCTCGCCGGTGCTTCCCGCCGGGCTGACGTTCGACCCCGCCGCGCGGACCGTCACCGGCACGCCGACCGCCGTCCAGTCGGCGACCTCGTACGTCTATACCGTCACCGACGACGACGACGACACCGCGTCGATCCAGTTCCAGGCCAGCGTGGTCGCCGCCTCGTGAGCCTCGTCCCTGTTCTGAGACGCCACATGGGCCGCGGGGGCGGGGTCGGTCACGGCAGGGGAGTCGTCAGCAACTCCGCGTACAGGTCGTAGAAGGCGCCGACGTCCAGGTCGAGCATCACCTCGACCGGTTGGGCGGCGGGGTCGTCCGGCGCCCTCACCGAGGTGGCGCCGCAGGCGGGGCCGAACGCCGTCTCGACCGCGATCGGCAGCGATTCCGACACCGTCACCACCGACGGGTCGATGAGCCAGGCCGCGGTGATGCAGTCCCAGACGTAGTACGTGGCGGCCGGATCGCGGGCGTAGCGCGGCCCCATGTCATGCTCCATGAGCCGGGTCAGCGGGGTGCCCGCGGCGACGATCCGGTCGAACAGCGCCTTGTGCACCGGGGCGTGGTTGGTGATGTCGAGTCCGAACATCACGAGGGAAGGCACGCCGGCGCGGAGGACCTCGGCCGCCGCGTCGGGGTCGAACCAGAGGTTGAACTCCGCCGCGGGGGTGACGTTCCCGGGCACGCGGGCGTTGCCGCCCATGAAGACGACCTGCCGGACGCGGGGCGCCAGATCCGGGCGCGCGCGGAACACCGCCGCGAGGTTGGTCATGGGACCGACGGCCACCAGGGTGACCTCGTCCGGCCGGCGCTCGAGGGTGTCGATGATGAACGACGCCGCGTCGGCCGGACGGGGACGCACGGCCGCGAAGCGCCCCCCGTGCGGCGGGCGCACGTCGGGTCCCGCGTCGAGGGCGCCCTTGAACGTGATCGGCCCCCACTGCGCTTCCTGCCGGGCCGCCCGGGCCGGGGTGTTGACGAGGGGGGCGCGGGCGCCGAGATGGAGCGGGACGTCGGCCGCCCCCACCAGCTCCAGCAGGTGCAGCATGTGCTCGGCCCCCTGGGGAACCGTGTGGTTGCCGGCGACCACCGTGACTCCGAGCACCTCGACCCGGTCGGGGCGGGCGAGCAGCATCGCCAGGGCCGCGGCGTCGTCGTTGAACACGGCCGAGTCGGTGTCGAAGATGATGCGGTGAGGCTCAGAACCGGACATTGACTCCCACCTGGGCCCGCCGGGTGTCGCCGAGCCCGCTGCGGATCGTGCCGTCGAAGTTGAAGAGCAGCGACCCCTGGGCGGTGTCGAGGATGTTGTCGGCGTTCAGAACGTTGAACACCTCGAACATCGGCTCGACGGCGGCGCCCCCCGCCAGCCCGAAGCGCCGGGAGAGCCGGAGGTCCCAGGTGACGAACTCGTTCTCCCGGCGCAGCGTGTTCCGTTGGAGGATCGATCCGTCGGCGCAGATCCGGTCGGACGGCTGCGCGGCGCGGGCGCCCGGCTCGGCGCACCGGGCGGAGACGGGTGACGCCGAGAGGTACTGGAAGGCGTTGTCGAAGCGCACCTCGCCGGGGAGGGTGAGCAGGACGTAGCCGTTCGCCCCGTGGCGGCGGTCGCGGTCCGACCAGCCGTACTCCGGTGCGAGGTCGGCCGCGCTCGCGTAGCGGAAGAGGAACGGGTCGCGTTCGTTGTCGTCGTCGGAACGGTCGAACGCGAGCGTGTAGTTCGTCTCGAAGGTGAGCCGGCCGCCGAGCGCGTTCCGTCCCCGCAGGCCGAGCGTCACGCCGCGGTAGCGCGAGCGCGCGCTGCTCTCGGCGACCGTCAGCGAGCCCAGGCCGCCGCCGGTGGGGTGGGTCCCGACGCCGAAGGGTGCGCCGAGGACGGGGTCGTTGCGGTTGACGAAGCGGAAGAGGTTGTCGGTCCGGGCGTGGGTGACGGTGACGCTGGCGGCGAGGCCGCGCCCGAGGTCCCGGTCGACGGCGGCGCTGAACGACCAGGTGCGCGGCAGCTCCAGGTTGCGGTCGGCGACCTGGACGTCCGGCAGGAACGGCTGGGTCGCCGTGCCGTCGATCTGCCGGTCGAGGGGCGGCACCGGACCGAGCGCGGGCGAGGCGGCGCTGCTGCGGAAGATGATCTGCTGGAAGGCGCCGTTCGTCGTGCGGTGCCCCGCGAAGACGAGCATCGGGATGCGCGCGACGTAGGACCCGGCGTTGGCGCGCACCACCGTGCGGCCGTCGCCGCCGGCGTCCCACGCGAGCCCCAGGCGGGGCTGGAAGTTGTCGAGGTCGTCCGGAATCCGGCCGTCGGACGGGAAGCGCGGGTCATCGAGATAGGGCGCGAAGAACGTGTCCTCCGGGGCGACGAACACGTCGGGGTGCCACGAGCCCTCCCAGCGGAGACCGAGGTCCAGCGTGAGCCGGTCGCGCGGCGTCCACGTGTCCTGCACGAAGAGCCCGAGCTCTTCGGTGCCGAGCTGCTGCCGCCCGAGCCGATCGGGGGGCACCCCCGGCACCGTCGCCGCCTGCAGGTAGACCAGCACCGGTCCGGTTATCTGCGCGCCGGCCGGGCAGAGGCCCATGTCGCTGCTCGACCCGTCGGAGCAGGAGACGTAGCGGTGGCCCCGGGTCACGAAGTTCACGAAGCCGTCGACCGACTCGAAGAGGTAGCGGCTGTTCGCGAACCCGATGAACTGCTGCGCGGCGCGGGTCCGGTTGTATTCCACGCCGGCCTTGACGAGGTGGCGGCCCAGCAGGACCGACGCGTTGTCGAGCACCTGCAGGCGGGTGTCGTACGAGGGGTCGATCGGCAGAAAGAAGGGGAGCCCGATGCGGAAGCCGTCCGCGATGTCCATGCCGACGTCGGGAAACGGCCGCCCCCCGAGCCGGCCGAACTGCGGCGGACCGGGCGCCGCCGCCCCCGGCATCAGCGGTCCGTCGTACCAGCGCGGGCGGTCCTCGCGCGCCCACTGCAGGCGGAACTCGTTCGAGAGGGTGTTGCCGAGCAGCGAGCGGAGGCCGGTGTTGAACGCGTGCGACCGGTCCCTCTCGATCCCGTTGGCCGAGCGCCCCCACGCGTCGACGTCGAAGGTGCCGTTCACCTGTTCCGACCAGGTGTGGTTGTACTTGCCGGTGAGCTGGTGGCGGGCGTCGAGGGTGACGTCGATCTTGGCGAGGAACGACCGGGCGTCGTCGGTGCGCCGAATCGGCCCGAACTCGTCGTCGAACTGGCCCGGCCACCGGGACTGCAGGAACGTCTCCAGCGTCCCGAGCGCCTCCGGATTCCGGACGCGGCGGTCGGTCTGCCGGGTCTCGGCCGCCGCCTGCTGGTCGTAGGCCAGGAAGTAGAACGCGCGGTTGCGCACGAGGGGGCCGCCGAGGGTGCCGCCGAACTGGTTGCGCCCGAAGTCGGGCTCGCCGCCTCCACGCTCGGGCGAGTAGGCGGCGGAGATCTCGTCCCACTGCCCGAAGTAGTGGGCGGACCCGCTCGCATCGTTGGCGCCCGATTTCGTGATCACGTTGACGAAGCCGCCGGCCGAGCGGCCGAACTCGGCCGTCGCGCCCTGGTTGACCACCACGATCTCTTCGATCGCATCCTGGTTGAAGGTGAACGCGGGCCGCTGCCCGCCCCGCTGCTCGCCGAAGAACGGATTGTTGAAGTCGGCGCCGTCCACGATGATGTTGTTGAAGATGCCGCGCTGGCCGGCGATGTTGAGCACGTCGCCGTCCGGGCCCTGCGAGATCGACGCCCCCGGCGTCAGCAGGGCCAGATCGAGATAGTTGCGGCCGTTGCTGGGGAGCCGGTCCACCACCTCCTCGGCCACGCGCTGGGCGCTCGTTACGTCGGCCGTCGAGACCAGCAACGCGCCGTCGGCCGCCACCGTGACCGTCTCCGCCGCCACCACCCGCAGGCCGATCGCGAGGTCGAGGGCCTCGCCGACGCGCAGCGTCGCGCCTTCCAGGCGCTGGACGCCGTACCCGCCGTCGGCGGTCACCGTGAGGTCGTAGGTGCCCGGCGGCAGGAGCGTTCGGACGAAAGCGCCGGACCGCGTCGTCTCGACGATGGTCTGCAGGTCGGTCTCGCGGTGGAGAATGACGATCACCGCACCCGGCACCGTCTGGCCGGTCGGATCGCGAACCATGCCGCGAATGACCCCGGTCGTCGCGCCCGCCTGGGCCGCCGCGCCCGGCGCCGCGGCCGCTTGCAGGAGCAGGGCAACGGCGGCGGCGATCAGCTGGCGCAGTGCGGCGCGGAGGGGAGCGGGGCGCTTTGCCTGACAGCCCGTGGCAGGACCCCGCGCCGCACCGAGACCGGCGAGTGCGCCAGCGGGCTGTAAGGGCGCCCGCGGGCGAAGAACGCCCGTGCCCGACGAGGCGTGACGAGGGGGCATGCCGGGCATGGGTGACCGCGGAGCGCCGCAGCACCGCGCAACACCGCGGTCAGGCCGGATGCATCGCCGGTCGAATGCCGCGGGACCTTCTGCCACGGGTGGTCGAGCAGGGTTGGCAACCGGGGTCATGTCTCGGCTTGTCGATGGCTACTCCGGCAAGGCCAGCGCGATCAGCTCGGGCACCGGCGTGCCGCCGACGGTCAGGGCGATGTACTGCCGCCCGTCGAGCAGATAGGTCATCGGGGTGCCGATGGCCCCGCGTGGGATGTCCACCGAGGCGAGCTCCTCGCCGGTGGCCTTGTCGACGGCGAGCAGGCGGGGGCCGCCCGTCGATCCGCCGGTGGTCAGCGCGTAGACGAGCAGGGTCGGGGTCACCAGCGGTCCGCTGCGGCTGCCGTCGCCGCCCACGGGCGGCAGGTCGAGGTCGCGCAGCATCGGGTGGTTCCGCATCCGGTCGCCGTCGCCCAGCGGCTTCATCCACGCGTGCTCTCCGGTGTTCAGGTCGATCGCCGTCATTCTGGAGTAGGGCGGCTTGAACAGCGGCAGGCCCTGGGGCATCGTCGGCGACCGGGTGCCGGCGCCGCGGGCCTCGATGATGTTCAGGGTCGCGCCCTCGCCGGGCTCGGGCTCGCGGTAGTTGCGCACGCTGAAGGCATTGACCGACGGCACGTAGAGCATTCCCGTCTCGGGGTCGACCCCGGCCCCCGACCAGTTGGCGCCGCCCCCCGCGCTCGGGCGCTGAATGGTCCCGCGCAGGCTCTGCGGCGTGAACAGCGGCCCCAGCCGGAACCCCTCGACCGCGTCGATGGCCATCTGGCGGATCTCCGGCGTGAAGTCGGCCAGATCGTCGAGGGTGGCCCCCTGGTACTCGAACCGCGCGGGCCGGGTGGGGAAGGGCTGGCTGGGCCAGACCGCCTCGCCGGGGATGTCCGTGTCGGTCGGAACCGGGCGCTCCTCGATGGGCCAGACCGGCTCGCCGGTGACCCGGTCGAAGACGTACAGGAATCCCTGCTTGCTCACCTGCGCCAACGCCTTGATGGGACGGCCGTCCACCTCGATGTCGACGAGGTTCGGGGCGGCGGGAAAGTCATAGTCCCACAGCCCGTGGTGCACCGCCTGGAAGTGCCACTCGCGCTGGCCGGTCTCGATGTTCAGCGCCACCACGCTCTCGGCGAACAGGTTCTCGCCCGGCCGGTGTCCGCCGTAGTAGTCGGGCGCCGGCGTGTTGGTGGGCAGGTACAGGAGGCCGAGCTCGGGGTCCGCGCTCATCATCGACCAGACCCCGACCTTCCCGGTGACGCGCCACGAGTCGCCGCCCCAGGTGTCGTTGCCGAACTCGTCGCCCTGGGGAATCGTGTGGAACGTCCATTTGGTGCGGCCGGAGTGCGCGTCGAATCCCCGCATCCAGCCCGGCGGGGCTTCCCGCGTGATGTTGTACGACGAGATGGACGACGGGGTGATGATGGTGTCGCCGACGACCAGCGGCGGGGACTGCACCGAGTAGAGCATGGCGTTCAGCCAGTCGCGGTCGCTGCGGGCCGCGCGGGGGAGGTCGCGGGTGAGGTCGACGCGCCCGTTCTCGCCGAAATCGGCGCACGGGCGCCCCGTGGCCGCCTCCACGCAGATCAGGAAGCCGTTGCTCGTGCCCCAGAAGATTCGTTCCGCCGACCCGTCGGTCCAGTAGGCGACGCCGCGCTGGTTCCAGCGGGCGGACATCGTGGTGGTGCCGGCCTCGTAGGTCTTGGGGTTGTAGACCCACAGGGTCTCCCCGGTGGCGGCGTCGACGGCCGCGCCCTGCGACGTCGGCATGTTGATGAACAGCCGGCCGCCGACCATCAGCGGCGTGGCCTTGAGATTGTTCGTGTAGGGCGACTGGCGGTCGCGCCAGCGCTCGGGGTCTTCCCGGTCGAGGGCCTCGAAGATGACGTCCGACGCGGCCCGCCACTCGCCCCCGTCCGGCGTGGTCTTGCTGACGTAGGCGTCGGCCGACTGCCAGCTCCAGGCGATCTCGAGGTCGCCGAAGTTGGCGGCGTCGATCTGGTCGAGCGGCGAGTACTTGGTGCTGCCGAGGTCGCCGCCGTAGGTGGGCCACTCGCCGTTGGCCGGCGCTCCCTGTTGCGCGGCCGCCATCGGCGCGGCCAGGACGGCCGCGGCCAGCATCCAGCAGATCGGGTGAGCCTTCAGCATCATCTTCGTCGCTCCTCGCAGGTGTCGATCATCGTCATGGAAGTGTTCATGATACCGCCACCCGCCGCGCCGGGCGCACCGCGTGTCCCGGTTCGCAGGGGCGGCCCACTCGGAGATAGAATGGCCGCACCATGTTCGAACAGATCCGCAGCCGGAGGCGGCACCCGGCGGCGGGCCTCGCCGCCGCGGCGGTGGTCGGTTGCGCCCTCGGCGCGGCCGTGATCGAGGGACACACGGGAGCGGCGCAGCGCGATTGGCGGCCGGCGCCCGAAACCTGGCATTGGGTGCTGCCCGCCCAGCATGACGGGGTGGAGGTCGCCGAGCTGCATCCGGGCGACTGCTACGTCATTCAGGAGGCGGACGGCCTCGTGTACTTCGGCGAGCCGCCGCCGGATGTCCTGGAGCTGCAGGGGAGGCTCGGCGACCCGGTCGCCCATCTCGTCGAAGAGGCCGGCGATCATCCCGAGTGCCGGCGGGAAGAGTGCGTCGCGCTGTCCCGCCTGACCGGGGCGATCACGAACCGGCTGGTCGAGGCCGGCGACCGGCGGGCGGTCCGGCGGGCGAACCACCGGCCGTCGCCGCTCGACGACATGCGGGGCGGCGCGTACTCGGACGTGGGGTCCGCGGATCGCCCGCGCTATCGCCAGACCCCGGAGCAGCGCATGGCCTATCTGCACCTGCGCACCGCGGCCCGGGACAACTGCTATGCCGCGCAGGTGCCGAGGACGTTGACGATCCACGTCCGCGACCGGCAGCATCGCGACGACCGGACCGGGTTCTACAGCGGATATCTCTACCTGGAGCATCACCACGCGCCGATTCCGGGGCGGGTGGTCAGCAACGATCTCGTTTTCGTGGAGGCGAACGACCGATGAAACGATTCCTGATGACCCTCTCCATCGGCGCCCTGGCCGTGTTCGCGGCCCAGTGGCAGACCCGCGGCGCCGTCCTGCAGAGCCCCGACGGCAGTCCGAGTCACCGGTTCGAGGAGCTGGCCGACGGGGTGTGGTTCGCGATCGGCACCGGGTCGATGACGGTCATGAGCAACGCGCTCGTCATCATCAACGACGACCACGTGATGCTGGTCGACACGTCGGTCACCCCGGCCGCCGCGCGTGGGCTCGTCGAGGGCGTCGCCACCCTGACCGACAAGCCGATTCGGTACGTCTTCAACAGCCACTACCATTTCGATCACGCGCACGGGAACCAGATATTCGGTGACGACGTGGAAATCATCGGCCACGACTTCGTGCGCACGATGCTGTCGTCCGACGTGCTCAGCCAGCGCACCAACCGTTCGTTCACCCGGGTGATTCCGGACCAGATCGAGCAGCGGAAGGCGCAGATCGCGGCGACCGCCGACGCGGCGGAGCGGGCGCAGCTCGAGACCCAGCTCCGCATCCAGGAGGCGCACTGGGAGGCCTTGCAGGAGACGGTGCCGACCCCGCCGAACCTGACCTACAGCGACACCATGACGCTCGTGAAGGGCGGCCGCGAGGTGCAGCTGCACTTTCCCGGGCGCGGCCACACCGGCGGCGACACCCTGGTGTTCCTGCCCGAGGAGCGCATCGTGTTCACCGGCGACTTCTTCGTCGGGAGCCCCGGCGGCCACGGCCTCCCGTACATGGGTGACGGCTTCGTCGAGGAGTGGCCGGCGTCGCTCGACCGGCTGAAGACGCTCGAGTTCGACGTCATGGTGCCCGGCCACGGGATGCCGTTCACCGAGCGCGAGCAGATCGATCACCTGCAGGCGTACCTCCGCGACCTGAACCGCCAGGTGAACGCGCTGTACGCCGAGGGCGTTTCCGCCCAGAGCGCGGCCCGGCGCGTGGACCTGAGCACGCACGCCCGGCACTACGGCCCCGGGGCGGCCCGGGTCGACCCGCGCGCGGTGGTCCGCATGTACGAGCGGCTGCAGGTCAAGATGCCCAGGTAGTAGGACGGGGCTGGCGTGCGGGCGGTGCCGTTCCCGAGTCGCCCTCGGGGTTGGAAGGCGCCCCCGCACCCGCCGGTCTGTCCGGGCCGGCACCCGTGAGCGCCGGCCCCCGCTTGCGGTGCGGAATCGTCGGTCTGCGTCAGGGCGCCACCCCCATCAACTGCGTGAACGCCGACTGGAGCGCGGACTGCGCTCCGGTCAGGCGGGTGCGCGTGTCGCGCAGCCAGCCGCGGCTCGCGTCGGTCCGCGCGCGGCCCGCCTGGAGCATGCGGGTCACCTCGGCCGCCTGCGGGCCGCCGAGGCCCTGGCGGCTCGCCACCATCTGCTCGGGGTCGAGCGCGGCCTGGATCAGCGCCACGTCGACCGGCAGCGGCTCGCCGTAGGCTTCGTCGTACAGGTGGCGGAGCTCGTCGGCGGTGAGATCCTTGGGCCGCTTGCCGCGGGCGCGGCCGTACTCCGTGATCTCCGACGCGTAGTGGTGACCCACCCGGAACGGCACGTCGGCGTGGCGCAGCAGGGTATCGGCGACCTCGGTCATCGTGGCGTAGTCGGCGTCGACCTCCGCGAGCGACCGCGCCGGGTCCACCCGCAGCCCGTTCACGACGTCCGCGTAGACGCGGTACATCTGCGCGGCCTTGGCGGCCGTCTCCAGGAGCTGGTCTGTGCTGCGGTAGTCGGCCATGCCCGTCGAGGTGTTGTGGGCGGCGAGAAACACCGTCTGCGCATCGCCTATCACGGTGCTGGCCAGCCTTCGGAGCTGGGCGAGGATGCCCGGGTTCCGCTTCTGCGGCATGATGCTGCTGACCCCGGTGAGAGACCGGTCGAGCAGCAGCCACGGCGCGGGGTCGTGATACTGGATGTGCACGTCCTCGATGAGCTGGCCGATCGACAGGGCGGAGATCGCGAGGGTCGACGCGACCTCCGTCTTCGAGTCGACCGACGAGACGTGGTTGGCGTCGTAGGAGTTCTCCACCACGTCGTCGAACCCGAGCAGCGCGGCGAGGCGGTTGCGGTCGAGGGGGAACCCGGAGGTGCCGAGGGCGGCGGCGCCGAGGGGGCTGCGGTTCACCCGCGCGAAGGTCTCCTCCAGACGTTCGGCGTCGCGGTCGAGGGCGGCGGCGAAGGCCAGCAGATAGTGGGCCAGCGACGTCGGCTGGGCCTGCACCCCGTGGGTGTAGGCGGGGATGATCGTCCCGGTATGCCGTGCGGCCAGGGTCAGCAACGCGTCGCGCGGCGCGAGCAGGGCCTCGTAGGCGTCGAGCAGCGCCTCGCGAATGCCGAGGCGCCGGAAGGTCGACCCGATGTCCTGGCGGCTGCGGCCGGTATGGAGTCTCGACGCGTCCCGGCCCGCGACCTCGACGAGAAGCGCCTCGAAGTCGAGGTAGTCGGACGAGCGCGGGGCGCCCGGTTCCGCCTGCCCCGCGAGGACCGCCGCGATGCCGCCGGCGATCGCCGACGCCATCGATTCGGGAACCAGGCCGACCTCGGTCAGCATGACGATGGACGCCTTGTTGATCTCGCCCAGATGGTGAAAGTCGTCATGCGCGGGCTGCGCGAACGCCGGGGCGGCGCCGAGCCCGAGGCCGATTCCAAGTGTAACCACTGCCGCGAGCTGACCACGTGACATCGCGTTCCTCCTGTATCCGGGCCCTGTCCAGGCCCTCTGAATTCCTCTGCCGCCGCCCTGTAGTTCATCAATTTCGCGAAAATCGATGAACATTGATGACTTTTCATCAATCCGTGCGCCGCAGTCGAATGTGATTCTTCCCTGGGAGCGTCTATCCCCGCCGCGACCGGCGCCTCGGAATGGAGCGAAGCTCCTTTTCGCTGCCGCCCAGAGCGGTCAGGCGCCTCGTGCTATCGCGCGCGATCAACGCTTCCAGCCCGCGTTGCACGAGTGCGGTCTTCTCCCGGACACCGGTCAGTCGCGCGGCCTCCCGGATCAGCTCGTCGTCGATGTCGAGGGTCGTCCTCATATCTACTCCAGCAGCCGGATGCGGTGGGCCTCGCTGTCGCCGACGTAGAGGCCGCGGCCGGGCTCGTAGAAGATGCCGTGCGGTCTCGCCATGCGGCACCGAAGCGGGTCATCCTCCGGGCCGTCCCCGCGCATGCCGTCCCCGAGCACGGTGGAGATGAGGCCGGTGGCGGTGTCGACCATCCGGATGACGTGGTTCTCGGTGTCGGCGATGTAGAGCCGGCTCTCGGCGAACGCGAGCCCCTTCGGCCCCGCCAGGGTCGCCGCGGCGGCGGGGCCGCCGTCGCCGGTGTGGCCCTGCTCGCCGGTGCCCGCCACGTGGTGGATGGTCTCGGCAGCGAGGTCGATCCGGTAGATGGCGTTGCCTTCCCGCAGCGCCAGGTACAGGTTGCCGTCGGGGTCGCTCGCCATGGCGCGGGGGCCGTTCAGTGGCGTGCCGGCCAGCGGCGCGCCGTCGGGCGTCGGCTCGCGGGCGCCGGTGCCGGCCCAGGTCTCGATGAGGCCGGTGGCGGGGTCGACGCGGCGGATACGGTGATTCCCGATGTCGCAGATCAGGAGCCGGCCTTCGGGGTCGAAGGCGATGCTGTGCGGGCGCATCAACTGCGCCTCCACCGCGTGGCCGCCGTCGCCGGAGAAGCCGGCCTCGCCGGTCCCGGCGACGGTGGAGATGATGCCGGTGACCGCGTCCACCCGGCGCACGACGTGGCTGTCGCGTTCGACGATGTAGAGATGGCCGGCGTCGTCGAACTGGATCTCGTGCGGCATGTTGAGGGCCGCCTCGGTGGCGGCGCCGCCGTCTCCGGAGTAGCCCCGGTCGCCGTTTCCGGCGATGGTCGTCGTCGCCCCCGTCTCGCGGTCGAGCCGGCGGATGCGCTGGTTGTCCAGATCGCAGAAGTACAACGCGCCGTCGGGACCGACGACGACGCCGTAGGGGTTGGCGACCTGCGCGTCGGAGAGCCCCGCTGCGCCGTTGCCGATGACGGTGGTGACGGTGGCCGCCCGCGGATGGGCGAGGCCGACCGAAAGTAACAGTCCCGATGCCAAAACGATTGCACGTTTCATGATGTCCTCGTCGTCTCGCGGCCCGCACCCGCGGGCCCGGTCGGTGTCGCGTTCCTCATGCGTAGTCGGAGCCGCGCCCGTCTGTCCACGCTCAGAACCGCGCCCGTATGTCCCGGGCGCGGGCTTCCGCCGCGGCCGCCTCGTCCGCCCGGCCGTCGGCGCGCAGCAGGGTCGCGTACTCGTCGAGCACGGTGAGCACGCGGTCCTGGTCGCGATCCGGCTCCGGCGTGTCGAGCAGAATCGCCAGCACTTCGACGTACAACGGTTCCGCCTCCCGGTACCGTTCCTGCTGCAGAAGGAAGCCGGCCAGCATCGTCCGCAGCTCCAGCACGTCGTCGTGATAGAACCCGTGCGTCCACTCGAGCGCCTCCAGCGCCCGCCAGTACAGAGGCTCCGCTTCCTCGACGCGGCCCAGGGCCGTGTAGAACACCGCGATGTCGGCCACGAACCGGGCCACCCGCGGCGAATCCGGTCCATCGATCCCTTCGAGCCGCGCCAGCGATTCCAGGTACGCCGACTCGGCCTCGTCGTCGCGGCCCTGCGAGCGGTACAGGTCCGCGAGGTTGCCGAGGGTGAGGGCCAGCCGGGGGTCGGTGTCCTCGAACTCCTCGGCGACCTGCGCGGCGAAGAGAAAGAACGCCTCCGCCTCTTCGGTCCGGCCGTCCTGGTAGGCGAAGGCGGCTCCATCCATGTACTGCTCCCAGGATTCCGTCTGGCACCCGACCAGGATCGCCAGCGCCGCCGCGATCGCAAGCCACGAGCCGGTGGCGGGACCGCGCGCGGCGCCGAGACCGGCGGGGGCGCCGGCGGGCACAGGGTTCCCGCCTGGCCCGGGGCGACGAAGGCGCCTGCCGGGCACGGGCAACCGGGGACCGAACGCAGTCCGTGGCGCAACGCAATCCACGCGGGAAGCATCGCCGGTCGAATGCAGCGGGGCTCTTGCCACGGGCTCCTGGACCTGAGCATCATGCCCGGCGCGCCGGGCGCCGGGCGATCTCCACCTCCGTCCCGGACGGCTCCATCGTCCGGGCCTTCGAGTGACGGTTGACATTGTGGCATGTCCATGTCCAAATCGTGGCGGATGGGCTCGCCGTGACGGCGGGGTTCGAACCGACGGGAACGACACGGGCGCCGGGGTGGCGCGGGCTGGCGGTCCGGGAGTCGGAGCATGGACGGCCCGCGGGCAGCGCCGGCGTGACCGGAGCGAGTTTCGGAGAGAGGCAATTCAGGGAGAGATGAAGATGACGAGAAGCAAGGTGGCGTTTCTCGGGATGGTCGCAGGCGGCTTGGCCGTCTGCATGTTGGCGTTGCAGCCCGGACTGGGCGCGCGGCAGATGGCCGTGGCCATCGACGACGACGACATCGGCGGGGTCGTGACCGGCCCCGACGGGCCGGAGGCGGGGGTCTGGGTGATCGCCGAGACCACGGACCTGCCGACCCGGTTCAACCGCAGCGTGGTCACCGACGACGAGGGCCGCTACGTGGTGCCGGACCTGCCGGAGGCGACCTACGACGTCTGGGTCCGCGGCTACGGACTCGTGGATTCGCCCAGGCAGCAGGTGTCGCCGGGGACCCGTATCGACCTGACCGCGGTGCCGGCGCCCGACGCGCGGGCGGCGGCGCAGTACTACCCGTCCGGCTACTGGTACTCGCTGCTCGAGGTGCCGGGGCCCGACGAGTTCCCGGGCACGGGCGCCGACGGAAACGGCATCTCGCCGAGCGTGCCGAACCAGTCCGCGTGGCTGCGCGGCCTGAAGTCGGGCGGGTGCACCGCCTGCCACGGCCTCGGCACCAAGGCCACGCGCGAGATTCCCCCGCAGCTCGGCGAGTTCGACTCGCTGGTGGCGGCCTGGGACCGCCGCATTCAGTCCGGCCAGGCCGGGGGCAGCATGAGCGGAGCCCTCGACCGCATGGGACGCCGCCGCGCCCTCGAGATGTACGCCGACTGGACCGGCCGCATCATGGCCGGCGAGGTGCCCCCGGCGCCGCCGCGGCCCCAGGGCGAAGAGCGCAACGTGGTCGTCACCCAGTGGGACTGGGCCGACCCCACCGCCTACCTGCACGACGAGGCGTCGACCGACAAGCGGAACCCCACCGTGAACGCCAACGGGCCGATCTACGGCGCGCTCGAGGCGAGCGCCGACTACGTGCCGGTGCTCGACCCGGCGAGCAACTCCATCCGGCAGGTCGTGGTGCCGGTGCGCGACCCGGACACCCCGCTGGCCGCGGGAGCGCCCCTGGCGTCCTCACCCTACTGGGGGGACGAGGCCATCTGGGACAGCCGGTCCAACGTGCACAACCCGATGCTCGACCAGGACGGGCGCGTCTGGCTGACCTCCCGGGTGCGCGGTCCCGAGAATCCGCCGATGTGCCTGGATGGGTCCGACCATCCGTCGGCCCGCGCGTTCCCGAACCCCCGCGCCAACCGCCATCTCGCGGTGTACGACCCCGCCACCGACGAGATGACCCTCGTCGGCACCTGCTACAGCACCCACCATCTGATCTTCGCCGAGGACGAGAACAACACCCTGTGGACCAGCGGCGGGGGGCAGGTCATCGGGTGGCTCGACACCAACCTGTTCCTCGAGACCGGTGACGAGGAGGCGGCGCAGGGCTGGAGCCCGCTCGTGCTCGACACCAACGGCAACGGCGTGCGCGACGAGTGGGTCGAGCCCGGCGAGCCCGCCGACCCCGCGAAGGACACCCGCATCCGCTCCGGCTTCTACGGCGTGGCCTACAACCCCGCCGACGGCAGCATCTGGGGATCGTCGCTCGGCATGCCCGGCGCGGTGCTGCGGTTCGCCCCCGGCGACAACCCGTCGGAGACCGGCCTGACCGAGTTCTACGAGGTCCCGTTCCAGAACCCCGGCGCCGAGGTGCAGGACGGCTACTCGCCGCGCGGCATGGACGTCGACCGCAACGGCGTCGTGTGGACCCCGCTGGCCAGCGGGCACCTCGCCAGCTTCGACCGCAGCAAGTGCACCGGGCCGCTGAACGGACCGGACGCGACCGGCCAGCACTGCCCCGAGGGGTGGACCCTGTACGAGGAGCCGATGCCCCAGATGAAGGGCATCACCGAGTCGGGCAGCATCGAGGGCAGCTACTACGCGTGGGTCGACCAGTTCGACACGTTGGGGCTGGGCCGCGACGTGCCCATCAGCACCGGCAACGCGGCCGAGGGGCTGCTCGCGCTGCGCGACGGCGAGTGGGTCGTCCTGCGCGTGCCGTATCCGCTGGGGTTCTACACCAAGTGGATGGACGGTCGCATCGACGATCCCGACGCCGGCTGGAAGGGCAAGGGCCTCTGGGCCACCTGGAGCACCCGCGCGCCGTTCCACGCCGAGACCGGCCAGGGCACCCCGAGCAAGGTGGTCCGCTTCCAGCTCCGTCCCGACCCGCTGGCGAAGTAGTTCGACAAGACCGGAGGGAGGCTGCCGACCGGCGGACTCCCTCCGGCGACCGTTCTCCCGCCGCCCTCTACTCCAGGTATTCCGCCGGACTCACGATTGGAATGCCTTGAAACGGCGACATCACCAGGAGATCCCGGTCGCCGGTCACGAGACAGCCTGCTTGTCCCATGAGCGCCGTCTCGAGCAGCTTGTCGTCGCTCTGATCGCGACATCCCATCCTGGCGCCGACAATCGAGACCCACTCGGCAACGGCTTCCAGTTGGGCGAGCAATACCAGCCGGTCAGCGCGGCTGATGTAGCTGTCGAACTTCGAATGGAGGAGCCGGGTCCGCAGCTCGTCGAACGTCTCGTCGGAGAACAGGAGGATGGCGCTCGTCGCACGCATCGCGTCGACGACTGCACGAGGCGGTCCCTGGGGTCGCAAGGCGGCGCTGATGACGACGTTGGCGTCGAGAACGACCCGTTCAATCGTCATCGGTCAGGAGCGCGTCCAGCCTCGCGTCCGTCAGCCCGCTTGCGGTGGCCTCCGCTCCCAGGCTGTCCATGGTCTCGGTCACGCGCGCCCACGCGGCGCCCCGCAGCCGCTCGTACTGTTGCATCGACATCACGATGCCGACTGGCCTGCCCTTCTTGGTCACGCGAACCGGCGTGGTCTGGGCGGTGTCCAGTAGTTGGCCGAACCTGTTCTTGGCGTCCCGGGCGGTGATCTCTCTCATGAGCCCATAATAGCTACTATGGACACCTTCGACAACAAGGCGACGAATCTCTGGAGAGTGAGTTCAACGGGGTCCAGCACGTTCGCGTCGGTTCTGTCGATTGACTTCGCTTGCCGCCCCGCTCACGAATACCGATCCTGCGTGCTCTTGTGCGCATTGAGTACACACTGCCACGTTATGTGGGCACACTCGCCGAGGCCGATCGAATGCCCTACGCGTCGGCATAGGCGCCGCCGGGACCCGGCCGGTAGCGGCGCACCCGTGCCCGGGACTCCAGGATGTCGAAGTGCCGATCGACGGCGAAGATCCGAAGATCCCACAGCAGACCGAGGCTCCCGATCAGCAGGTCGTTCCAGGGGATGGTGACGCCGTCGGCCCGTAGCCGCCAGGACAGGCGCATGGCCCGCCACCACGCCTCGTGGGGTACCCGCCGATAGGGCACGCTGCCGAAGTACTCGACCAGCCGCTTGCGATCGGCAGGACGGCAACCACCGAGCACCTCCAGCAAGATCGGACCGGATACGACGGCGCCGTCCACTTCCAGCAGGGCTTCCAGCCCCACCTTGATCGCCAAGTCGCCCTGCCGGCGCAGGGCCTCGATCCAGACCGACGAGTCCACGAGCACCACGGCGATCAGCGATCCTCGGACTCGACCTGATCGTTGGTCAACGGGTAGTCGAACGCACCCTCGCGCAGTAACCGCCCGAACTCCCGCACGCGCTGTTGCCTGACGAACTCGGTGACGGCGCGACCGATCGCGGGACTCATCTTTCGCTCCCCGGTCAACCTGCGGAGCGCATCCAGGGTGGCTTCGTCGATCTCGACGCTGACTCTCATGTTGTGATTCAAATTATAGGCGACTTTGCATCATTTGGAACCGTTCGACGATTCGACGACACCGAGGGCATGGAATCACCTCGCCACGGAGTGTTCCCTGTGTGCGACCGCAGGGAATCGAAGCGACCGGTTCGGTGAAGCCGACCCCTTCGAGGCCGTGCACGCGGGTTGCCCGGCGTCGCCACGCTCGGTGGCGGCGACCGCTCACGCCCCGCCGGCGGGAGGGTCCGCGCGGCGGCGAAGCCAGTCGACGGTGAGCAGCAGCAGGACCGCGAAGGCGATCAGGAACGTGGCGACGGCGAGAATGGCGGGGCTGATCTGCTCGCGGATGCCGGCCCACATCTGCCGCGGGAGGGTGCGCTGGCCCTCGCCGGCCATGAAGAGCACCACGACCACCTCGTCGAACGAGGCGGCGAACGCGAAGAGGGCGCCGGACAGGACGCCGGGGGCAATCAACGGCAGTTGCACGCGGCGGAAGATCACGAGCGGGTGGGCACCGAGGCTGGCCGCGGCGCGGGTCAGGTTGGTGTCGAAGGCGGACAGGGCGGCGGTGACCGTGATGACGACGAACGGGGTGCCGAGGGCGGCGTGGGCGAGGATGAGCCCGGCATGGGTCTGGGACAGGCCGAGGTTGGAGTAGAAGAAGAACATGCCCGCGGCCGAGATGATGAGCGGCGTGACCATCGGCGAGATCAGCAGTCCCATCGCGAGGCGGCGGGCGGGCATGGCGGGGCTCGACAGCCCCAGCGCCGCGAGGGTGCCGAGGACCGTCGCGAGCGCCGTCGCCGCGATGCCGATGACCAGGCTGTTGGCGAGCGCGCGCCGCCACGATTCGTCGGTGACGATCTGCCGGTACCAGCGCAGCGACCAGGCATCCGGATCGAGGCGCAGCATCTCGTCGCTGAAGGTGAAGTACGGCTCGGCGTTGAAGCTGAGCGGGACGATCACCAGGATGGGCGCGATCAGGAAGGTGAAGATCAGCGCGCAGACCGCCAGGTAGACGATCCGTCCGATCCGCCCTCCGGGCTGGGCCGCGGTCATGCTCATCCCAGTCTCATGCGATCGAGGCCGACCACCCGGTCGTAGACCCAATAGAGCACCGCCACGCAGGCCAGGAGGATTCCCCCGAGCGCGCCCGCGAGCCCCCAGTTCAGCGAGGTCTGCATGTGGTAGGCGATGAAGTTGGAGATGAGCTGGCCGCTCTGGCCGCCCACCAGGGCCGGGGTGATGTAGTAGCCGATGGCGAGGATGAAGACCAGCAGCGAGCCCGCGCCCACGCCGGAGAGGGTCTGCGGCCAGTAGACGCGCAGGAAAGCGTGCGGAAAGCTGGCGCCGAGCGAGGCGGCGGCGTTCATCTGCTGCGCGGGAATGGCCCGCATGATCGAGTAGACCGGCAGCACCATGAAGGGCAGGAGCACGTGGGTCATCGCCACCACCGTGCCGGTCATGTTGTAGATCAGGGCGATGCGATCGTCGTCTGCGACAAGCCCGACGGCGACGAGCAGGTCGTTGATCACGCCCTGGGTCTGGAGTAGCACGATCCACGAGGTGGTCCTGACGAGCAGCGACGTCCAGAAGGGCAGCAGGACCAGTCCGAGGAGGAGACCGGCGCGGCGCGGGGACGCGTGCGCGATCAGATAGGCGATCGGATAGCCCAGCAGCAGGCACAGGCCGGTGATGCCGAGGCTGACCACGAGGGTGCGCCACAGCAGGGGCAGGTAGATGCGGCGGTCCGGCGGCTGGCGGGCGATCGCGCCGTCGGGCTGCCGTTGCAGGTCGAGCGCGTTCAGATAGTGCCGCGCGGTGAAGCGAGCGCCGGCGGTGCGAATGGCGCGCCAGGTGCCTGCATCGCCCCAATCGTCGTCGATGTCCAGCATGGCCGCGCGCCACGGGCCGGCGGAGACCTCGCGCAGCCGCCTCGCGCTGCGGACGACGACGCTCCGCAGACCGCCCTGCACGCGGTTGATCCGGCTGGCTACGCGGCCGACGGTCCGCTCGTCGCGCGCGCGCAGCAGCTCGCGCGCGGCCGCGGCGTACACTGCTTCACCGGGATCGGATTGCCCGTCCCAGTCGCGCAGCAGGGCGAGGGTGTCGGGCAGGGCATCGGCGACCACCGGGTCGTAGACGCTGCGCACCAGCATCGTCGCCAGCGGCACCACGAACGTGACGCCGATGAAGGCGATGAGGGGCAGAGCCAGCCCCGCCGCGCGCAGGGCGGGTCGGGTCACCGCGCCAGCCACGCGCTGAAGCGCTCGTTCACCTCGTCCATGTGATCGCTCCACCAGGCCCAGTCGTTCTGCAGGGCGCGCCGGGTGTTCTCCCGGTAGGCGGGCATGTGGGGATTCATGTCGATGCCGGCTTCGGCGTGCGTCGAGATGAGCGCCGCGCCGGAGCGGCGCGCGGGACTGTAGGCGATGTAGCGGCTGACCGCGGCCATCGATGCCGCCGTCGACGCGAATCTCACGAAGTTCAGCGCCGTCTCGAGGTCAGGGGTCCCGGCGACGATGCCGAGTTGGCCGACGTCCAGCACCTGACCGTCCCAGACGATCACGAACGGCTGGTTCTCCAGGATCTGCGCGTTGAAGATCCGGCCGTTGAAGGCGGTGCTCATCACCACCTCGCCGTCCGCGAGCATCTGCGGGGGTTGGGCCCCCGCCTCCCACCACACCACCTGATCCTTGACTGTGTCGAGCTTGCGGAAGGCGCGGTCGACCCCCTCGGGCGTGTCCAGGGTCGCGTACACCTGGTCGAGCGGCACCCCGTCCGCGATCAGGGCGAACTCCAGGTTCGCAAAGGGTACGCGCCGCAGTCCGCGGCGGCCGGGGAAGCGCTCGAGGTCGAAGAAGTCCTCCAACGTGGTCGGCTTTTCGCCGGTCATGCGCTCGGCGTTGTAGGCGTAGATGTTGGAGTAGAGCAGCGTGCCCACGCCGCACTCGAGCACCGTCTCGGGCAGGAAGTCGTGCTCGGCCGGGGCGCCGTCCGGCGCCGGCGCGAGCAGGGCGGGGTCGATGGGCTCCAGAATGCCCTCGTCGCAGCCGCTGACCGCGTCGGCGGTCTCGAGGTCGACGACGTCCCAGTGCACGTTGCCGGTCTCGACCTGCGCGCGCACCTGGGCCAGCCCGCCGTTGTAGTCGTCGAGACGAATCTCGACGCCGGTCTCGGCCGTGAAGGGCTCGAGGTAGCCCTTGGTGATGGCCTGGGAGTACGAGCCGCCCCAGGAAACGACGGTCAGCGATTCGCCCGCCGGCGGGGCGCAACCGCCCGCCAGCACCGCCGCCGTCATCAGCGCCGAGGGCAACGCCGGGAGACGGCCGGCCGCGGCGGGTCCCCCGCTGGTACGGGTCATGGCTTACCCTCCTCGCGGTTGGCGTCGAGGACCCGGCAGTCGGTCGGGGTCCAGCCGATGCGGATGCGGTCGCCCTCCAGCACCGCGCCGTGCCCCACGGTGTTCGGAATCTTGACGATGAAGTCCGCTTGGCCGCAGACGGTCATGCGGACGCGGAGATGGTCGCCGAGGAAGGTCACGTCGTCGACCGTCGCATCGAACTCGTTCGTGTACATCCCCGGTGCGGGGGCGATCGACACCCGCTCCGGGCGGATGGACAACAGGATGGAGTCGCCGGCGCCGCAGGGAATGACCCGTAAGGCCTGGACGCGGCGACCGCCGACGTCCACGTCGCAGATATCCTGCCGAACCTGGGTGATCCGGCCCGGAAGACGGTTGTTCTCGCCGATGAAGCGGGCGACGAACGAACGGTCCGGCTCCTCGTAGAGGGCTTCCGGCGAGGCGATCTGCTCGACGACGCCGGCCCGGAACACGGCGACGCGATCCGACATCACCATCGCCTCGTGCTGATCGTGGGTGACGTACACCATCGTGACCCCGAGGTCGCGGTGGATGCGCCGGATCTCGTACTGCAGCTCCTCGCGCAGGCGGCGGTCGAGGGCGCCGAGGGGTTCGTCCATCAGTACCAGATCGGGCTCGAACACGAGGGCGCGGGCGATGGCCACACGCTGCTGCTGGCCGCCGGACAGTTGACCCGGCCGCCGATGCTCCAGACCCTCGAGCCGCACGAGCTGCAGGGCGCGGCGCACGCGGGCGCGGCGGTCGTCGGGGTCGAGCCCGCGCACCTGCAGCGGAAAAGCGAGGTTGTCGCCCACCGTCATGTGCGGGAAGAGGGCATAGTTCTGGAACACCATGCCGATGCCGCGTTTGCGCGGCGGCAGGTGCTCCACCGGGCGCCCGCCGATGCGGATGGCGCCCGAGGTGGGAGCCTCGAAGCCCGCGAGCATCATCAGGCAGGTGGTCTTGCCGGACCCGGAGGGGCCGAGCAGCGTCAGGAACTCGCCCTTGGCGACCTGCAGGTCGAGGTCGCGCACGACCAGCGTCCGGCCGTCGTAGCTCTTGCTGACGCGCTCGCACTCGACGTACTTGGCGTCGTTCGACCTCTGACCGGGTTGCGCCGGCGGCGTGGGGGTCGGCGCGAGGTCGGCGTCGGTGTTCAATTCCGGCACCGCGGAATTATACTGTCGCGAATCACGCTGCAGGATCGGGATCGACGAGTCGCCGGCATCGGCGGGCGGGGCAACCGTGAGCGTCGGGTGCGCGCGGCCCGGGACCCGGGCTCGCGGCGGCGCTCGGCGGGCGCATGAACCCCCCTCCGACAGGGGGCGGCGAGGTCAGACGGTGAGCGAAAGAAGGACGTTTCCTGGCTGGTGGCGATGGGGGCTGGGCGGATTGCTGGTGGTGGTCACGGCGGTCCCGTCGGCCGCGCAGACCGAGTTCCACTTCCAGTACGGCCGCCTCTCGAATCCGTTCTCGGGGCAGTCCCTGACGAGCCGCATCCTGACGATACAGCAGGCATCGAGCTGGTCGCTCGGCGACAGCTTCGTGTTCATCGATTTCATCGACGACGGCCTAGTCGACGGCTTCAACGACAAGGACTTCTACGGCGAGTGGTACCCCACGCTGAGCTTCGGCAAGATGGCGGACAGGACGGTGGGGGGCGGGCCGCTCCGGGACGTGGCCCTGATCGGCGGCATCAACTTCGGCGGCGACGCCGACTTCTTCAAGTATCTCCCCGGGGTCCGGCTCTCCTGGGCGGTGCCCGGTTTCTTCTTCCTGAATACCGACATCACCGCGTTCATCGACGGGAACACCGGCAGCGTCGCCCCGCGCACCGGCAACAGTTGGACGTTCGACGTCAACTGGGGGGCCGGCTTCGACGTCGGCAGCCAGTCTTTCGGGTTCTTCGGTCATGCCGAGTACATCGGTGGCGTCGTCGATGAGTTCGGGAACGAGGGCCAGAGCTGGATCCTGGCTCAGCCGCAGCTCGTCTGGGACCTCGGCAAGGCGGTGAGCGGCGCCGCGAACCAGCTCTTCCTGGGCGGCGAGTACCAGTACTGGCCGAACAAGCTGGGCACCGGGACCGACGAGAATACGCTGCAACTGCTGGTCATCTGGCGGCTCTGACGGAGCACGCATGGACTTCGGCGCGTACGAGCTCGACCCCGCCGTCTACGACGAGATGTTCGGGCCGGACGGCGCGCCCCGGGAGCACAGCCTTCTGCTCCACGAGACGCTGAGCCGGATGCCGACCGCCGAGCTGGGCGAGATCCAGGAGCGGGTCAGCCGGTCGTTCCTCAACGAGGGCATCACCTTCACGGTCTACAGCGACGACGCGGCGGACGAGCGGATCATCCCCATCGACTGCATTCCCCGCATCCTGGCCGCCGCCGAGTGGAAACGGCTCGAAGCCGGCCTCGTGCAGCGGGTTCTCGCCCTGAACCACTTCCTCGCCGATGTCTACGGCGACGCCCGCGCCATCGCCGACGGGGTCATCCCCGAAGACCTGGTGTACGGCTGTCCCCATTTCCGCCGCGAGATGTGCGGGGTGACCCCGCCCCACGGGACCTGGGTCGCCATCTGCGGCACCGACATCGTGCGTACCACCGACGGGTTCGTGGTGCTCGAAGACAACCTCCGGGTGCCGTCGGGGGTGTCCTACATGATCGCCAACCGCAAGGCGGTCAAGGCGAGCCTGCGGCGTCTCTACCGGCAGTGCCGGGTGCGGGAGGTCGAGCAGTACGGGCGGCTGCTGCGCGAGACGCTGCGCGAGCTCGCCCCCGCCGGCTGTCGCGAGCCGACCCTGGCCCTGCTGACCCCGGGGGTGGCCAACTCGGCGTTCTACGAGCACATGTTCCTGGCCAACGAGATCGGCGGCGAGCTGGTGGAGGGCCGCGACCTGGTGGTCAGGAACCGGGTCGTGTACATGCGCACGACGGAGGGGCTGCGGCGGGTCGACGTGATCTACCGGCGCGTGGACGACGACTTCCTCGATCCGCTCGTCTTTCGTTCGGATTCGCTGCTCGGGGTTCCGGGCCTCATGGAGGCGTACCGCCACGGCAGCGTGGGGCTCGCGAATGCCCCCGGCACCGGTGTGGCCGACGACAAGAGCGTGTACCCCTACGTGCCGGAGCTGATCCGTTACTACCTGAGCGAAGACCCGATCCTGGCCAACGTGCCGACCCACATCTGCCGCCGGCCGGAACAACTCGAGTACACCCTCGACAATCTCGAGCGGCTCATCGTGAAACGGGTCGGCGAGTCCGGCGGCTACGGCATGCTGGTCGGTCCGCAGGCCACGCCGGCGGAGCGCGAAGCGTATGCCCGGGAGATGCGGGCCAACCCCGCCGATTTCATCTCGCAGCCGGTGCTGGCGCTCTCCCGCGCGCCCTGCTTCGTCGACGGCCGGGCCGAGCCGCGCCACGTCGATCTGCGTCCGTTCGTGCTCCGGGGGCGGCAGACCCGCCTCGTGCCCGGTGCGTTCTGCCGCGTCGCCCTCCGCCCGGGCAGCCTCGTCGTGAACTCGAGCCAGGGCGGCGGCGGCAAGGACATCTGGGTGCTGGAAGACTGAATGCTGGCCCGCAACGCGGAAGGTCTCTACTGGACGGGCCGCTACGTCGAGCGGACGAGCCACCTCTGCCGCCTCCTGGGCGAGCAGATGGAGACGCTGGTCGACCGGCCGATCCGCGAGATCGACTTCGGTTGGCGCCGCATCTACGGCGCGTTGCGCCGGCAGCCTCCCGGCCCCGCCATCGGGTTCGGCGGATTCGACGATAATTTCACCCTCGCCGACTCGTTCGCGCTCGCCGACGATCTCACCTTCGAGCGATCGAATCCCGACTCGGTCTGGAACTGCTTCGCCTCGGGCCGGGAGAACGCGCGCCAGATGCGCCACTGCATCACCGGCGAGATGTGGACCTGTCTGAATCTCGCGTACCTGCGTCTCCGCGAGCTGCGCATCCACGATATCTGGAAGACCGCGCCGGAGAGCTTCTATACCGCGGTCTCGCGGGACGTCGACACCTTCCTGGGCGTGGCCGAGCGGACCATGTACCGCGACGATCGCTGGCGCTTCCTGCAGATCGGCCGGTGTACCGAGCGCGTGCAGTTGGCGGTCTCACTGCTGCTGGCCCACGTCGAAGTGGTCACGTCGGCGGAGGAAACCTCCGACCACGACTGGATGAGCCTGCTGCGGGTCTGTAACGCCCTCGATGCCTATACGGATCGATACGGCGTCGCGATCCGCGCGGATGGGGTGTTCGATCTGCTGGTCATCGATCCCCGGCTGCCGCGATCGCTGTACCGCGCTTCCGATGCGGCGGCGCGCGAGCTGGCTGCGCTCGCGCCGGGGCCGGGACCGACCGGGGAGGCCGCGCGCCTCGCGGTGCAGATGACCGAGACGGTCTGCGACCACTGGCCGTCGGAGGGGTCTGCCCTGGACGACCGCCGCGACCGTCTCCGGCAGCTGGAGACCCAATGCCGCGGCTTCCACGAGCTCGTGATGGCGGCTCACGTCCAGTACGACGTCGACGATCCGGTGCCCTGACGGACACGACTCGCCTTCAACCGAGCAGAGTGAGCCGCCGGCGCGACGGGACTCTCGGCGGCTCGGACCGGCCATGTCCGGGACACGCGTTCAGCGGGGAGGGTTGGTCAGGAGACTTCCAGAGCCGCCTGGCGCGAGGCGCGGATCGGAATGATCTGATCGAAGCCGCTGACGCGGAACACTTCCTCGATGTGGTCCTGCATGTTGCACAGCGCGATGGAGCCTTCGTTGGCGCTGAGTTTCTTGGCGGCGATGAGGAGCACTCGCATGCCGGAGCTGCTGATGAACGACAGACGGCCGAAATCGAAGATCAGCTTCCGTTCGTCGTTGCCGATGTGATCCATGACGATCGATTCGAACGCCCGCGCGTTCGCGCTGTCGAGCCGTCCGACCGGCAACAGTATCAGCGCCCCGTCTTCCCGTTCCTCCGCGACTTCAATGTTCATCGATGCCCCTCGGCCGAAACCGCGCGACCGCGCCGGTCACGCGGTTTCCGACTTGAAATGGTGATGTACCGTCAATCGGTTCCTGCCGTTCACGAATTCGTAGGACATGTCGTCGGCGAAGGATCTGACGAGATGCAGGCCGAGGCCGCCCACCGCCCGGTCATCCAGTGACGACGTCGTGTCCACGTCGTCCGCGTCGAACGCCGTCGGGTCGAACGGCGACCCGTTGTCTTCCAGGGTGAGGGTCACGCCGTTGCTCTCGGCCTTCAGATGGATGTCTATCGCGGGATCGGGCACGTTGAACGTGCCGTGCGTCACGGCGTTGGTGATCAACTCGTCCAGCGCCAGATTGATCACGAAGACCGTCGGCAGCGGCAACTGGTTCGCGTCTCCGAACTCCTCGACCGCAGCCGACAGGTTGCGAACCTCGGTCAACTTCGCAGGCAGCGACACGTGAAGGTCAGGCATGGTCTTGCGCACGATCGGCGACTTGCGATTCGGTCACTATAGCAATATCCGAGAGAACCAATCCACTCCGTGGGTGGTGTCGCTACGGTCCCGGCGCGGTCATCGGCGGCGCAGAACGAGGCAGGTCATGTCGTCGGCGGCGGCGGCCCCGGTCGAGAAGCTTCCGATCTCCCGCCAGACATGGTCCACGGTCTCCGCCGGGGACCGCCGCGATGCCCCATCCAGTGTTCCCTCCAGCCGGTCCTTGCCGAACAGGGCGCCGCCGAGGTTCACCGCGTCGGTCAGACCGTCCGTATACAGAAACAGGGTCTCCTCCCGCTGAAGGACCTCGCTTCCACTCGAGTAGTCGAAGTCCTCCATCAGCCCCATCGCCAGGCCTCGGGTCATGGGAAGCGGACGCCGGGAGTCGTCCGGGGCGATGACATACGCCGGCTCGTGTCCGGCGCAGACGTAGTCGAGCTTGCCGCTCTCGATGTGGAGGACGCCGAGTACGCAGGTGACGAACAGTCCCATCGGATTCTGCTGGCACAGCCGGCGGTTCGCCTCGTTGGCGATAGCGGATATGTCCGTGTGCTCGGCGAACGCCGACGTCATCGCCGACTGGGATGCGGCCATGAACAGAGCGGCCGCGACCCCCTTGCCGGAGACGTCCCCGAGCACGAAGAACAGGGTCCCGTTCGACGAATCCGTGAACTCGACGAAGTCCCCGCCGATCTGCTGGGCCGGGGTCATCCGCGCCGACACCGAGAAGGCGCCGAACTCGGCGTTGCCTTCCCGCACCAGCGCCTCCTGCACGACCTTCGCCATCGAGAGATCCTGCTCGATGGCCTCGTGTGCGAGCTGAAGGCGCTCGTTGCTCGTCTGCAGCTCGCGGGTCCGCGCCGCCACCATCGTCTCGAGCTGTTCTTCGCGGTTGAAGACCTGCACGGTCATGTCGGAGAAGACGCGGGCCAGACTGCCCAGCTCGTCCGTCCGGCGGATCACCTCCTGCATCGCTTCGCGGTCCGGCGGCTTCCCGGTCTCGACCTGCCGCGCGGCGGCGGCGATGACCTCGATGGGATGGGTCAACCACCGCGTCCCTCCCGCCGCCGCGAAGCCGGTGAGACCGAGCAGCACGATTGCGATGAAGATGGTGTTCCGGGTTTCGTCGAGCACCGTCTCCGCGATGTCGTCCAGGTTCACGGCGATGGCCAGGCCGCCGATGGGAATCCCGCCGGTATTGATGAGCGGCGAGGCGACCCAGATGCCGCGATCCTCGGGCGACCAGAGGCTCAGGCTCGCGGCGCTGACGACGCGCCCCTGGTCCATGGCCACGTCCATGACCGCGGCGGCGCGGTTCTCCTCGAACAGTTGCCAGGCGTCCGCCGTCTCGCCGGCGCTCTGCTGTTCCGCTCGCGGGGCCGCGGCGGCCAGATCGCGATCGAGGTTGACGACCCAGAGCGCTTCGAGGTTCTCCTGGCGGACCAGGACGTCCGCTTCGCTCTGGTACACGGAGTAGAGCAGATTGCCGGACGCGCTCTCGATCGGAATGCCGACCTGGACGCGTCGACCCGATTCCCCCGTGGCGACGGTGACGTACTTGTAGAGGGCGCCGTCGGACGGACGCGCTGCCGTCGGATGCTCCACGACCCCCCGCGATTCCTTGGGCAGGCCGTCGAGATCGCGGGGACGCACGAGGGCCGCTTCGGCTCCGCTCGCGGCGGGCGGCAGCAGGCTCGAGTAGAGGGGGACGTTGCTCGCGTCGGCGACGCGAATCTCGTCGATGATGGTGGTGGTGGCGATGCGCCGCAGTCGGAACTCGATGTCGTCCCGCGTCCATTCCGCGGCCTCTGCGGTGCCGATGAAGCGCTCCAGCATGATCGCCTGGGCCGCCATCTGCTGGCCCAGAATGCCCTCGATGATCGCGGAGACGTCGGCCCGCTCGGACGTATAGCGGCTCGTCAGGATCTCCTGATCGCCGAAGACGATCGCGTTGCCGACCTGGACGATTCGCTCCGTGTCGACCCCGCCGACGCCGACGTACTTGTAGACCTGGTTGTCGATCTCCCGCACCTGGGCCGGCTGGGTGATCACGTCACCGTCGTCGACGCCGTTGAGCAGCACGTAGAACTTCGATGCCTGCGGCTGTACCGCCGGATCCGGATCGAACTGGAACGGCACCAGCGCGCCCCGTTCGTCCCGCACGTTGGTGAGATAGGAAAAGGCCGACTCGTCGGTGATCCAGAACTCGTCGAGCACCGTTTCGCCGACGATGCTGTCCAGGATCCGGATGACGCGGGGAGGGTCGTACCCGGCCGCCTCTGCCGCCGCCACGAGATGGGCGGCAATGTGGGCCTGGGCGATCATCTGCCCGTCGAGGGTCGCGTCCAGCGTTCGGGCGACGTTGGCCAGCGAGATCTCGCCCATCTCCGCGAAGCTCGCGGACAGCAGCTCCGACGTGTTCACTGCCGCCGCTTCCGCTTCGTCGCGCAGGGCGGTGGCCGCGTTGTACAGGAGAGTGGCCGAGGTGGCCACGATGGTCACCGCCAGCAGCAGGGCGAGGGCGAGAAAGCCCCGTACTGCGAGCCGCAACCGCACGTGCGGCTGCGACTCCGACTGGGGAACGGAGAGCGTGTCCTCGGCCGTCCGAATCGTTGCGACTCCCATGGCGCACCCTCAACGTAACGCCCAGGCGCGGCTTGATGATATCAAAGTTCTACCGCCGCCCGCACTTCGCGGTCCATGCCCCGCCGCCATGCCGCCCGGGCCGCCGCCGTCTTGCGCCCGGGCCGCCGCCGTCCTGCACAGCGGGGTCTCTGCGCCTCGGGCCGGGCCGGATCGCTCCGCGGTCAGTTCAGGCCGCGCCGGACGAGAAGCGGACGGATGTCCGGGTCCGCGCCCCGGAACGCGCGAAAGAGATCCAGCGCCTCGGCGCTGCCGCCCCTCGACAGGAGAGTGCGCCGGAAGTGGTCGCCGTTCTCGCGCCGCAGGCCGCCGTTCTCCTTGAACCACTCGACGGAGTCGGCGTCGAGCACCTCGCTCCAGATGTACGAGTAGTAGCCGGCCGAGTAGCCGCTGCTCCAGATGTGCGAGAAGTAGGTGCTGCGATAACGCGGCGGCACCGTCTCGAGCGCGACCCCCGCCGCGTCGAGGGCCGCCGCCTCGAACGCCTCGACGCCGGCCGCGTCCGGTACCTCGTCGGCCGTCAGCTGATGCCACGCCTGATCGAGCAGCGAGGCCGCGAGGTACTCGGTGGTCGCGAACCCCTGGTTGAACTGCTGCGTCGCCAGCACCTTGTCGAGGAGATCCGCCGGCATCGGCTCGCCGGTCTCGTGGTGGACGGCGTAGTTCCGGAGCACGTCGGGCCACGTGGCCCACATCTCGTTGACCTGCGACGGGTACTCCACGAAGTCCCGCGGCACCGACGTTCCGGCGAAGTAGGGGTACCGAACATCGGAGAAGAAGCCGTGCAGCGCGTGCCCGAACTCGTGGAACATCGTCGTGACTTCATCGAAGGTCAGCAGGGTCGGCTCGTCGTCCGGCGGCTTCGGAATGTTCAGGTGGTTGGCCACCACCGGCGACGTCTCGAGCAGATGCGACTGCGACACGTAGGCGTTCATCCAGGCCCCGCCCCGCTTGGACGGCCGGGCGTAGTAGTCGCCGAGGAACAGGCCGAGGGGCGCGCCGCCAGCGTCGAACACCTCCCAGACCCGGACGTCCGGATGATAGACCGGCAGCTCCGGCCGCGCCTCGAACCTCAGCCCGTACAGCCGGTTGGCGGCGAAGAACACGCCGTTCTCGATGACGTTGTCCATCTCGAAGTACGGCCGAAGCTGCGACGCGTCGAAGGCGTAGCGTGCCGCCCGCACCTTCTCGGTGTAGTACGACCAGTCCCAGGCCGCCAGCTCCAGATCGGCGCCCTCCGCCGCGGCCATCGCCTGCAGGTCCGCGGCCTCGCGTTCCGCGTTGGCCACCGCCGGCGGGGCGAGGCTCGCGAGCCGCTCGTTGACGGCGGCGACGGTCCGGGCCGTCTGCCGCTCGAGGATGTAGGTGGCGTGGTTGGGATAGCCGAGCATGGCCGCCCGCTCGGCCCGCAGCCGGGCCATCTCCGTGATGATCCCGCGGTTGTCGTACTCCCCGCCCTGGCTGTTGCGGGCGAGCGAGGTGCGCGTGATGCGCTCGCGAAGGCTCCGGTCCGCGAGCGACTCCAGCGCCGGCTGCCCGCTGGTGTTCAGCAGCGGGATGACGTACTGCCCTTCCAGGTCGCGCGCCGCCGCCGCCGCGACGGTGGCCGCGATCTGGCCCTCGGACAGCCCGGCCAGCTCCTCGCGCGAATCGACCACCACGGCCGAGGCGTTCACCTCGTCGAGCACGTTCTGGGTGAACCGGCTGGACAGCGCCGCCAGGCGGGCGTTGATCGCCTGCATGCGCTCCTTCTCGGCGTCCGAGAGCCGGGCCCCGGCCCGCACGAAGTCGACGTAGTACTCCTCGATGAGCCGCCGCGATTCGTCGTCGAGATCGAGCGCCGCCCGCTGCTCGTAGAGCGTCTCGACGCGCGCGAACAGGTCGGCGTCGAGGAGGATGCGGTCGGTATGGGCGGCCAGACGCGGCGCCATCTCGTTGCGAATCGCGTTGATCGCATCGTTGGTGTCGGCAGCGGCGAGGCTGAAGAACGTCGACGCGACGCGGTCCAGCAGCCGGCCCGACCGTTCGAGGGGCACGATGGTGTTCTCGAACGTCGGCGGGCCGGACGCCCCGGCAATCGCCTCGATCTCGGCGATCTGCTCGGCCATGCCCCGCTCGAACGCCGGCCCGTAGTGCGCGTCGTCGACGCGGTCGAACGGCGGAAGCTGATAGGGCAGCGGGCTCTCGGTGAAGAACGGGTTGTCGGCCATCTCTTCCTGCTGTGCTGCGTTCAGGGCGCCGCCGATGCCGATTGCCAGCGCCAGACCGGCCGCCGTTGCCCCCGCGAACTTCGATGTCATAGTCGGATCCTCCCGGCGAGAAGCGGTCACTCAACCTCCAAAGATACCAGCTTTTTCGACCAGTTCCCCGAACCACGCGTTCCTGGCGTACGATTGGCCGCATGGTGCGTCGTGACGAGGCGGGGAAACCGTCCGGGTCACGCTGTTCCTCTCCAGCGGGTGCGAGTCCCGCCTTTCCGGACGGGGACTGCGGCGAACCGCTTCGCGCGGTCTTGCTCCCAATCGGTCGGTTCCCCCGACCGGTGTCCAGTAGGATCTACCAATGATCCAGAACGCACCCCAGGTCATCGAGCTTCGGGCCGGCGCGACACGGCTTGCGGTGGCGCCCGAGGTCGGCGGGTCCATCACCCGTTATGCCTCGGAACGCGCCGGCCGGACCCTCGAGTGGATGCGCCCGGCGTCCCCGGACGCCCTCTCCTCGCGGTCCGCCGGCGGGACGTCGAGCTTCCCCCTGGTGCCGTTCTCGAACCGCATCCGCGACGCGCGTTTCCGCTTTCGCGGGCGCGAGATCCAGCTTCCGCAGAACTTCCGGCCCGAGCCCCACGCCATCCACGGCCACGGCTGGCGGGCGCCGTGGACGGTCGTCGACCGGGCCGCTGCGCGTCTGACGGTGGAGTACCGGCACCCGGCCGACGCGTGGCCCTGGGCCTACGCGGCGCAGCAGACCTTCGACCTCACCGACGAGAGCCTTCGCGTCCGGTTCGCGGTTACCAACGAGGCGCCGGACCCGATGCCCGTCGGCTTCGGTCTCCATCCCTATTTCGTCAGGACCCCGCGGGCGGTGCTGCGGGCCGACGTCGGCCCGATGTGGGAGGCCGACGAGGACGTCATGCCGGTCCGCATCGCGCCCCCGCCCCCGCAGCTCCTCCTCCGCGGGGCCGGGCTCAATCCCGACGCCACGGTCCTCGACAACAACTTCACCCGCTTCGGGGGGCGCGCGGTCATCGACTGGCCGGAGTGGTCGGCGCGGCTGCGGATCGACGCCGACCCCGTCTATGCCTGTCTCGTTGTCTACACCCCGGCCGGCCGCGACTTCTTCTGCGTCGAGCCCGCCACCAACTGCATCGACGGCTTCAACATGGCCGATCGCGGCCGCACCGACGCCGGCCTCATCGTCCTCGACCCGGGCGACACCGCCGCCGGCGACGTGACGTTCACGCCCGAGTTGACGTGAGGGGACCATGTCTCCGCGCGACGACACGCCCAGACCGTGGTTCGCGATCGGGCCAGCCGCAGAGCGGGCGTACCGGCACGATTACGCGGCAGGTTGCGACCACGCCCCGGCCCACAGCCGATCCAGGAAGTCCGTCCAGGGCAGGATGCTGATGTCGTCCACGCGGCGCGGCCTCGGTTCCAGGGACACGATGACGTAGCGGCCGCACACGCCCTCTTCACGCAGGGCCTTGATGCCCTTCATGTCTCGCGCGCCCACATGGGTCTTCGCCTTGACCTCGACGGCCACGCCTTCGAACACGAAGGCGACCTCGAACTGCGACTTCGACCGCCAGTACCGCGGCGTTTCGAGCCGGTGATGGTCGCACCAGGCCTTGATTTCCTGGAAGATGAAGCTCTCGAACGCCCTGCCGTACTCGGACGTTCCCGGCGCCAGCCCCCGCCGTCCCTGGAGATGGCGGGCGACGCCGACGTCGAACAGGTAGTACTTCGAAGTGGAGACCGCCTTCCGCTTCCGGGTGTCGGTGAACGCCGGTACCTCGTGGGCGATGAGGGTGTCCTTCAGGATCTGGTAGTACTCCCGAACCGTCGATGCGGGCACCTGCGCGTCGTTGGCCAGGTTGGCGAAGTTGATCATGTCGCCGTGGGCCAGCGCCGCCACTTCCAGGAACCGGCTGAACGCGCCGATGTTCCTGACAAGCGCCTCGGCCGCGACCTCCTCCCGGAGATAGTCGCCGGCGTAGCCGGCGAGGTCCTCGGCCGGTGATTCGGAGAAGAAGATCGACGGCAGCAGGCCATGTTCGAGGACCCTGTCGAGGTCGAACCGGTCGCCGAGCTCGATGCGGATGAACGGGTGCAGCACGCGCGACCGCGCCCGGCCGCCCAGCAGGTTGACTCCCCGGCGCCGCAGGCGTCGTGCGCTCGATCCGGTCAGCAGAAACCGGATTCCGTGCTCCTCGATCAGCAGGTGCACCTCGTTGAGCAGCTCCGGCATCCGCTGGATTTCGTCGATCACCGCGATGGCCGTCCCGGGCCGGTCGGCCAGCGATTCCCGGATGAGGGCAGGATTCCGCGAGAGGCGCAGGAACAGCGTCTGGTCCAGCAGGTTCCAGACGGGACAGTCCGCGAACTGCTGGCGAATCAGCGTCGACTTGCCGGTCTGCCGGGGACCGAACAGGAAGCAGGACTTCCGCTCCACGACGGCCCGCAGGTCCAGTCGCCGGGGGATGATGGGCGGCTTCATGTGCTGACATTCAGCAACGGCGTCGTCGTTCATCATGACAACGAACGCCACCGACGGTCAATGGCTTCGCGCGGGGAGGGGAGGGGGTGCAACGCAACGGCGGGCGGGTGCGCCGCAGGGCAGGTTCAGGAGGATCAGGAGGAAAAGACGTCTTCCAGCTCCGGGGCGAACCCCGATGGGCTCAGCCGCTGGTTCACCTGCCAATTCCGACCCCCAAGCGTTCCAGTCTGTGCAGGTTGTCGGGTACCTCGAGAAGGCGGAGATAACGGTCGTTAGCGGCGCTCTGGATCAGAATCCCGTTCTCCCAGCGGTTCAACGTCGCTTCGTCGAGGCCGGTCACTTTCGAGAAGGCAGCGCGGGGCATTCGGTATCTCTCTCTGATTCCGCGAATCTCTCTCGGCGACAGCACGCCGAGGTGGGCGCAGACCGCTTCGTGCTTCAGGGTCTCGGCTTCATCGTCGAGGAATTCGAGGCCGCATGACGGACAAACGTGAACGGGAAGATCCACGGTCAGTTCGACTGCATCGGCGCCGCGTCCGTACGTGAACGTGTGCTCACCCCAGGTCCTGCGGGTGTCCGCGTCGCAGTCGAAGCAAGGGACGGTGTCTTGCGTGTCGTTGGGGGGAGTTGCGGTCGTCGCACGTGATGGCATGTTCTGATGCTCCGCTCGGCCGCCGATGGCCAACCCCCGCTGCGTTCAAGGGGCGATGCATCGCGGCCGTCTGCGTTGCTCATCGTGGAGATACTGCCGGATCTGCGTCACTCTCAGCGCCTTGTCAGGCGGGCGCAAGTGCCCCGTGATGTCATGTGATTCGGTGATTCGACATGGCGCACGGCTGCCGTCGAGCGGACGAGCCGTCAGACCGCCTTTGGCTCACTCCGCCGTCAACTCGTCGTACACGCCCTGAATCCGCACCGGCGCGAGCGGCCAGTCGAGGTCGGAGGTGTCGACGCGGGAGGCGATGTCGTCCCGGGTCGCCCCGGCGGCGATCTCGGCCCGCACCCGGTCGAGCACGGTCTCGAGCTTCGTCCGGAAGGTCCGGACATCGTCCTTGCCCAGGATCTCCCCGTGTCCCGGAATCACCGTGTCGAAGTCGAGCGCGAGCAGGCCCGTCAGGGTCGCGGGCCACTCGACGGCGCTGCCGCCGTTGCCGTAGTCCCAGAACGGCGACAGGGTGGTGCCGTCGAGACGCTGGCCGTAGATGAAGAGGTCGCCGGTGTGGACGGCGCGCAGGTCGGGGAAGTAGATCACCGCATCGCCGTTGGTGTGGCCGCGTCCGAAGTGGTGGGCCTGGGCCTCGGCGCTGCCCAGGAACACCGCGGTCTCGTCGGCGAACGTCACTTGCGGGGCGCCGGTCTGGTTGTTGCGGACGATGTTGGCGCGCGCGTTCCGGTGGGCGATGACCTCGGCCGACCGCATGAAGTCGGCGTTGCTGCCGGCGTGGTCGCCGTGGTGGTGGGTGTTCAGCACGTACTTGATGGGCTGATCGGTGACGCTGGCGACCTGTGCGGTGATGAAGTCGTAGCTGTAGGGGAACTTGTTGTCGACGATGATGACGCCGTCGCCGGTCACCCGGACCGCGACGTTGCCGCCGGACTGCGCGCCGTCGAAGCCGGGAATCACGTAGAGGCCGTCGGTCACTTCGCGTATCTGCAGCCGGGCCTCCTGCTCGGGGGTGAACGTCGGGCGCTGCTGCCCGGCGGTGAAGACGAGTCCGGTGCCGAGGGTGAGAATCGTCGCCGACAGGCCGAGTCGATGCCATGCGCGCATTGAGTTGTGTCTCCGGGAAGGCGGACCACAACGCCGCCGCCGCTGGTGCGCCGGGGGAGGGGGCCGCGGAATGGGATGGCCCTCCCCGGCCGCCCCGCGGACGGCCAGGGGGATGTCTGAACGTCTGGCTGCCGGCGCGGAGGTTCCGCGCCGGCGGGCTCGCTCACTGCACGATGACGACGCCCCACGGACGCTCGCCGACGGCCACCGTCGCGATGACCTCCAGGGTCTCGGTGTCGACGACCGAGACGTCGTTCGACGGGCCGTTCGCCGTGTAGAGATAGCGTCCGTCCGGGGTGAGGTCCATGCCCCAGGGCCGCTCGCCGACCTCGACGGAGCCGATCGGTTCGTTGGTCGCGGTGTCGATGACCGCCACCGTGCGCCCGCGGCCGGTGGAGACGTAGAGGCGCGCCCCGTCGGGCGAGACCTTGGCGTCCATGGGCCGCACGTTCTCGCCGGTCAGCTCGATCGTCTCGATCACCGAGTGGTTGGCGGTGTCGACGACGGACACCGTGCCCCCGTTCTCGGCCGTGACGTAGGCCCGGGTGCTGTCGGGCGAGAACGCGGACGAGCGCGGCCGGGCCCCGACGTCGAACACCGCGGCTACCTCCAGCGCCTCGGTGTCGATGACCGTGACCTGGCTGTCGTTCTCCGACGTGATGTACACCCACCGGCCGTCCGGGCTGCGCGTCACGCCTTCGGGCTCGTCCCCGACCGGCAGCTCCGCCAGAATCTCTCCGCTGGCGATGTCCACGATGCTCGCGACAGCCGCATCCTCGTTCGCCACGAAGACCCGGGTGCCGTCGGCGCTCACCGCCACCTGCTCGGGGTCGGTGCCCGCGTTCAGCACCGTCACCACCTGTCCTGCGTCGATGTCGACGATGCCGATGCCGTCCGCCGACCGGTCGGGCGGCGGCAGCGTCGATTCGTCGACCCCCGGCGGGGCGGGCGGCGAGCCGCTGAGGGCGACGAACAGGCGCTCGCCGGCAGGATCGACCTTGATGCCCCGCGGGCGCTGCCCGAGGGGGATCGTTGCCAGCACCTCGTGCGTGCCGCCCGCGATTACCGAAAGGTCGCCCGAGCCTTCATTTGTGACGAACGCCCGGTACGGCGGGGGAGCCGCTTCCTCCGCCGGCGGGTCCGCGGCCGGTTCGGAACCGCCGCAGGCATACAAAAGCAGCAGGGGGACCGCGAGCGCACGATAGTCGACGAATCTCATGATGGGCTCCTCACGATGACGCGGACGGGGGCGCCCCGTCCGTTTCGATGCCCGCGCGCGCCGGGTCGGCGCCGGCCGCCACCGCTTCGCTGGCGACCTCCATCACGATGCGGCTGTAGGCGCCGGGATCCGGCAGGGTGCCGCCTTCCGCCAGAATCGCCTGTCCGTGCAGCAGATGGGCGTAGGTCTTCAGCTTCAGCGACTGGGCGTTCTCGGCGTGGATGGCCGCGAGACGCGCGATGAACGGATGGTCGGGGTTGATCTCGAGGATCCGCCTCGTCCGGGGCGGGTCCTGCCCGAGCTGCCGCATCATCTGCTCGAGCTGCGGGCTCAGGTCGTCCTTGTCGCCGACCAGACAGGCGGGACTCTCGGTGAGCCGGGCCGACGGCCGCACCTCCTTGACGTCGTCCTGCAGGTGGGTTCGCAGCGTCTGCAGCAGGCCGTCGAGCTGGGGCTTTTCCGATTCGTCCTCGGCGTCGTTGTCCGCGTCGGCGGCCGGTCCCAGGTCGATCTCGCCCTTGCTCACCGAGACGAACGACTTGTCCCGGTAGGTCAGCTCCCGTTCCAGCCAGAACTCGTCGACGGGGTCCGCGAAGAACAGCACCTCGATGCTCCTGCGCGCGAACGACTCCAGGTGCGGAGAGCGGCGCACCGCGTCGAGCGAGCTCCCGACCAGGTAGTAGATGTGCGGCTGGTCGTCCGGCATCCGTTCGACGTAGCCGGCGAGCGAGGTCGGCTCGTCACCGTGGGTGGTCGCGCACAGAATCAGATCGAGCAGGCGGTCGCGATGCTCGCCGTCTGCCGCGAGCCCTTCCTTGATGACCGCGCCGAACTCGCGCCAGAACGTGCGCATCGACTCCGGCTCGTCCTTCCGCAGCTTCCCGATGGCCTCGAGCGTCTTCTTGATCGCGAAGTTGCGGATCGCCTTGACCTGCCGGTCGTGCTGGAGGATCTCGCGCGACACGTTCAGCGAGAGGTCCTCGCAGTCGATGACCCCCTTCAGGAAGCGCAGCCATTCCGGCAGCAGCGCCTTCCAGTCGTCCATGATGTGGACCCGCTTCACGTAGAGCTGCACGCCCTTCGTGATCCGTTCCCGGTGATACAGATCGAACGGGGCCCTGGGGGGGATGAACAGCAGGATGCGGGCGTTGAACGCGCCCTCCATCGCGGCCGGGATGGTCGCGAGCGGGTCGTGCCAGTCGTGGGAGAGGTGACGATAGAACTCGTTGTACTCGTCGTCGGCGACGTCGCTGCGCGAGCGGGTCCAGATCGCCTTCATCGAGTTGAAGGTCTCGTCCTCGACCACCGTCTGCGGCAGGACGCCCTTCACCGGCTGGCCGGCGTTGTCGAGCACCGGCTCCTGCCGTTCCACCCGCATCCGAATCGGATGCGCCACGAAATCGGAGTGCTTCTTCACGATCTCGCGCAGCACGAAGGGGTCGGTGTAGTCCCGCCGCCCGTCCTCTTCGTCGGCCGGCTTGAGGTGCAGCACCACGGTGGTGCCGGCCTGCGGCCGCGTCGCGTCGTCGAGTGTGTAGGTGCCGTCACCCGTCGACTCCCAGCGGACGGCCTCGTCGCTGCCGGCGCGGCGGGTGGTCAGGGTGACCCGGTCCGCGACCATGAACGTCGAGTAGAAGCCGACGCCGAACTGCCCGATCAGGTCCGCGGTGGCGGTCTCGGTCCCCTCGCCGCCGGCGCCCTGCTTCGCCTTCAGCGCGGTGAGGAACTCCCGGCTGCCGGAGCGCGCGATGGTGCCGATGTCCCGCACCACCTCGTCGCGTCCCATCCCGATGCCGTTGTCGGAGATGGCGAGGGTGCGCGCCTCCCGGTCGGCGTCGAGCCGAATATCGAGGTCGCCCTCCGGGAGGAGGCCCGGGTCCGAGAGCCCCTCGATCCGCAGCTTGTCCAGGGCGTCGGAGCTGTTCGAAACGAGCTCGCGGATGAAGATGTCCTTCTGGGAATAGAGCGAATGAACCATCAGGTTCAGAAGCTCTTGTACTTCGGCGGTGAACGTGTGTTGCTCGGTGCTCATCGTTGATTCGTGTCTGCGGTGGTGCCGGTGATCGATGTCCATGAGGGCCGCGCTCGCGCGGCGGCGCGCACTCGCCGTGCGTGCCGCCAGGAGCCGCGGCGGAGTTCTCGCGTCAGTCCCCTTGTCGAGATGGCGTGGGGACGGGGACCGGCCCCATCTGGCCCGGAAATCGTCGCCTTGCGGCTTCGATTGCCCCCCAACCACCTTCCTGCCTAAGGCTGGGGGGTATTCTCGGCCAGCGCCTGACGCTCCCAGGGCGCGAGGTCCAACCGCCGGCGGGCGCCCGCGGCGGGATCCGCGCCGAGCGTTTCCAGCAGCGTCACGAGATGCGGATGCCGGTTGAACGTGTTGGGATAGAACACGCCCTGGGCGATGGACAGCGCCGTCCAGCCGGTCTCGTTCACGGCGTCGAGGTCGGCCCTCTTGTCGTGCAGGAACCGCACGATCCCGTCCGCACCCCGGTGGATGGCGCCGTGCAGCGCCGTATCGCCGTTGCCGTCCACGGCGTTCACGTCGTTCCCCAGCTCCCAGGCCAGCTCCACCGCGGCCAGCGCTTCGTCGTTGGTCCCGGGGTTCTCGCCGATCTTCCAGATGCCGACCCCCGCCGCCGCCATCATCGGGGTCGCGCCGTTGGCGGTCGTCAGATTCGGGTCGGCGCCGAGATTCGCGAGAAGCCGCATCATGGGCACGTCGACGGCCTTTGCGGCCAGCAGGAACGGCGTCGCGCCCACCCGGTCGAGCATGTTGCGGTTGCCGTCCCGCGGCTCCGCCGTCTGCGGCAGGTTCGGGTCGGCGCCGTGGGCGATGAGGATGCGCGCCATGTCGAGGCCGTCGAGGCGGCCCAGGGGCACGGGAAACGGCGGGTTGCGCCCGAGATTGGGCCGGCGCGTCCACACCACCTGATGCAGCCCCGTCCAGCCCTGTCCACGCGCGTCCGGGTCGGCTCCGGCCGCCAGCAGCCGTGCCGCGGTCTCGTACTGCGCGTTGTACACGGCCATGCCGAGGGCGCTGGTGCCGTTGGGCAGCGTATCGTCGGGGTCGGCCCCGGCCGCCAGCAGCCCGTCGAGGGCGCGCAGACTGCCTTCCCGGGCCGCGAACAGCAGCGGCGTGAATCCCCCCGCGGACCTCGCGTGCAGGTCGGCCCCGGCCGCGATCAGCGTTGCCGCCGCGCCCGGGTTGTCCTGCGAGGCGGTCCACATCAGCGCCGTCTGGCCCCGCCAGCCCTCGACCGCGTCGACCTCGGCGCCGTGCTCCAGCAGGACCGCGACCGCGGGTACGACGCCGGTCCGCGCCACCGTCATCAACGGAGTCTCGCCTTCGCCCGACGCGCGGTTGGGGTCCGCGCCGGCCTCGAGCAGCATCCGCAACGTCTCGGGACTGCCGTTGGTCGCGGCGAGGGCGAGCGGCGCGACGCCGTAGCGGGTCGTCGCGTCCACCTCGGCGCCGGCCTCCACCAGTCGCGCCGCGACGTCGAGGTCCTCGTTGTGCGCCGCCCAGTGCAGCGCGGTGGTTCCGTCCGGCTCGGCAGCGTTGACGTCGGCGCCCCGATCGAGCAGGGTCCGAACCGCGGCCGCGTCCGCGGTCTTGACCGCCTCGATCAGGGGAACCCGCGGCGGCTGCGCCGAAGCCGCCGCGGTGGCGGCGACCACGATCCCCGCGGCCAGCCAGCCGGCCGAACGGTATGGGCGTTCCATGTTCGTCCTCTCTCCCGTCTGCCCTGCTTCCTCTCGCACGGTCATACGGTCAGCGGTTCGAGGGGGAGCCGCCCCGTGCTGTCGCCGAGCTGCTCGGGCTCCAGGACCCCCGCCTTGTCCAGCATGGCCAGCAGCAGGTTGGTCATCGGGGTGTCGCTCGGGTAGCGCACGTGCCGTCCGCCCTTCAACTGCCCGGCCCCGCCGCCAGCCAGAATCAGCGGCAGGTCGATGTGCGAGTGCTGGTCGCCGTCGCTGATGCCGCCGCCGTACAGGATGAGGGAGTGGTCGAGCAGCGACCCGTCGCCGTCCGGGGTCGCCTGGAGCTGCTGCAGGAACCCGGACAGCAGATCCACGTGGTACGTGTTGATCTTGGCGTACTGCTCGAGCTTGGCCGGGTCCAGTTGGTGGTGCGAAACCGAATGGTGCGCGTCGGGCACGCCGACCTCGGGATAGCTCTGGGCGCTCTGCTCGCGGCCGATCAGATACGTGAACACGCGGGTGACGTCGGCCTGGAACGCCAGCGCCTGGAGGTCGAACATGAGGCGGGCGTGCTCGGTGAACGAATCCGGAATGCCCACCGGACGGGCGAGGCTCTCCGGCAGGTCGCCTTCGTCGGCCTGCGCCTCGACCCGCTGAATCCGGCGTTCGATCTCGCGGACCGCGTCGAGATACTGGCTGACGCGGCGCCGGTCGCCGGCGCCCAGCCGCCGCTCGAGCCGCGCCATGTCCTCGCGCACTGCGTCGAGAATGCTGCGGTCTTCCTGCAGGCGTGCGAGGCGCTGCGCGGTGGTGCCGCCCTCGCCGAACAGCCGTTCGAACACCACGCGCGGGTTGTGCTCCATCGGCAGCGGGGTCGTCGGCGTGCGCCACGCGATGGTGTTGGTGTAGACGCAGCTGTAGCCGTTGTCGCAATTGCCGACCACGTAGCTGTTCTCGAGCGAGATCTCCAGGGACGGCAGCGGGGTGTCCTGACCCAACCGGGCCGCGGCGATCTGGTCGGCGGTGGTGCCGGCGCGGACGTCCGCGCCCTCGGTGCGCCTGGGGTGCACGCCGTTCAGCCACACGCCGCTGGCCCGCGAATGCTCGCCGTTGCCGTCGCCCCACGCCTCGGCCTGCCGATGGGCGAGGCCGGTCGGGATGACCACCTGGTCCTTGACGGGGGCCAACGGACTCAGAATCGGCGACAGCTCCAGGGGGCCGTCGGCGGCCGGAGTCCACTGCGACATGTTGGCCCCGTTCGGGATGTAGATGAAGCCCAGCCGCTTCGTCGGGCGCGCGGCGGTGCGGGCGAGCGCGGTGGCCGCGGGCACCATGGCGTCGAGCAGCGGCAACGCCAGCGCGGCGCCGGCGCCGCGCAGAAACGTGCGGCGGGGCAGTGACATCCTGGTGATCATCATGACTGCGTGCTCCTCATCCGAAACGGGGGGCTCTTGACGACACCCAGGATGAGGGTCGTCAGGCGGTAGTCGTCCTCGGCCGCCGCGCGGGTGATGGCGCGCACGGCCGGCGCATCGTAATACTCCACGCCGCGGCCGATGGCGTAGGTCAGCAGCTTCTCGGTGACGGTGGTGACGAAACGGTCGGGGTGGGCCAGCAGCGCCGCCTTGAGACCGGCCGGCCCCTCGAAGACGGTGCCGTCCGGCAGCACGCCGGTCAGGTCCATCGGGACCCGGGTCTGGTTCGGGGTGCGCCGGCGGCCGATGGCGTCGAACGGCTCGAGGGCGAGGCCCAGCGGGTCCATCACCCGGTGACAGCTCGCGCATACCGGGTTGGCCCGATGCTGTTCCATCGCCTCGCGCATGGTCAGGGTCCGGCCGCCGGTTGTGGCCTCGAGCGCCGGCACGTCGGCCGGGGGCGGCGGGGGCGGGGTGCCGAGGATGTTCTCGAGCACCCACTTGCCCCGCACCACCGGCGAGGTGCGGTTGGCGTGCGACGTCACGGTCAGGATGCTGCCGTGGCCGAGCAGCCCGCCCCGCCCGGGGTCGTCGAGGACGACCCGCCGGAAATGGCTCCCGCGCACGCTCGGGATGCCGTAGTGCAGGGCCAGCCGTTCGTTCAGGAACGTGTAGTCGGCCGAGAGCAGCTCGACGACGCTGCGGTCTTCGCGGAGGATCGCGTCGAACAGCAGCTCCGTCTCGCGCCGGAATCCCTGCCGCAGGTCCTCCCCGAAGTCGGGGAAGAGGTCTTCGTCGGGCTGCACCGCGGCGGCGTTGCGCAGGCTGAGCCACTGCCCCGCGAAGTTGGTGACGAGCGCGTCCGCCCGCGGGTCGCCCAGCATGCGCCGCGCCTGGGCCTCCAGGACTGCGGGGTCCCGCAGCTCGCCGCGGCCGGCGGCGTCGAGGAGCTCGTCGTCGGGGATGCTGCTCCACAGGAAGAACGACAGGCGCGAGGCCAGCTCCAGATCGTCCAGCGGGTAGGCGGCGCCGGGCGGGAGATTCGGCGGATCCTCGACGATGCGGAACAGGAACTCGGGGCTGACGAGCAGCCGCCGCAGGGCCAGCTCGATGCCGCCGTCGAACCCGCCGCCGGCCGCTCCCCGCTCATAGAACGCCAGCAGACGCTGGACGTCCTCGCCGGTGACGGGGCGGCGGAACGCCCGCCGGGCCAGGGTCGCCAGGATGTCCGCGGCGCACGCGTCGGCCGCGCCGGCATCGCCCGCCGCCGGCGCGCAGGTGAAGATGCGCGCCCGGCTCGGGGTGTCGACGGCGGGCCGGGAGCCGCGCGACTCGAACGGACCGGTTATCGTGACCCGCTCGAGATAGGGCTGGTAGCGCGAGTCGCCGCCCGACCCTTCACCGGTGAACGGCCGCCGGTACAGCTTGCGCGTGCGCTCCTGTTCGGCCGCGGTCTTGCGCAGGAAGGTGGCGCCGATACGGTGGGGGCCGGCGCTGACCCGCACCCGCACCTCGCGCGCGTCGGCCTCCGCGTACTGGCTGCGGCGCTGGCCGGGTTCGAGGGTCCGTCCGACCGTGAACACCTCGAGGCGCTCGCCGTCGAGGGTCAGCTCGAGCTCATGGGGCTCGATGTACAGCGGGCCGTCCGGGACGACCGAGATCACGTACTCCGCGTCCTCGGGAAAGTTGAAATCGACGACGGTGCCCCCGCGGGTGCCGAACGGGAGCCCCGCGATGTGGTCGTCCTGCCCCAGATCGGAGGCGATGCGGAAAGTCTCCGCGATCGGCGAGGGGACCGGCGATCCGACCGCGAGGCGGCTGATCTTCCTCGCCGCCGCGAGATACCGCTCCATCAGGGTGGGCGAGATCCCCAGCACCCCGGCGATGTTGTCGAAGCCGTAGCTGGTGTCGTCGGCCGGCAACAGGTCGCTCACGTCGACGTTGAGGCCGACGAGGTCCCGGATGACATTGCGGTACTCGGTGCGGCTGAGCCGATGGAGCGCCTCGGTCCGCCCCGGCCGCACGTCGGCGGCGGCGGCCCGGTCGAGCTCGGTCTCGAGCCACGTACGCAAGCCGTCGTAGGCCGCCCGGTCCGGTCGGGGCCGCGGCTGCGGCGGCATGGCCCCGGCGCGCAGCTTGCCGATCACCTTCTCCCAGACCGCCGCCTCGCCGGCGACGTTCGTCAGGTCGATCGCTTCGAGCGACAGCCCTCCGGTCTCGAGCCGGTCGTTGTGGCAGGTGACGCAGTACCGGTCGAGCAACTGGCGCTGGCCGGCGGGGTCGGCGGCCTGTCCGGCGGCCAGGGGCCTCGGAGCCCCGGCCGTCCCGCAGATCACCGCCGCCCCGACGGCGGCGCTGACGATCCGAAATCCAGACATGAACCGTGGTTCCTTTCGGGGGAACGTGGTGTCGTCGCACACTCCGATAGCCTATTTTGGGCTGTGGGCGCGCGGGGTGTCAATCGGATGCCGGCGCGTGCGGCCCAACGCGGCGGAACCGCCGGCGGCTTGACAGGAGCGGCGCCAGTCGGTAACAACGCACGATACGCGAAGCGCGGCGGACCGTGCCCGGAGGTGTGAGGACGCATGAATCGATACCCGCTCATCGTCGTCGTCGGTCTGCTGCTGCTGGTGCTGGCCGCGCCGGCCTCCACCCGGGCGCAATGGGCGCAGTTCCGGGGTTCGAACGCCGGCGACGTCGGTGACGATCCCGCTCTGCCGGAGACGTGGAGCGAGACGGAGAACGTCGTCTGGAAGGTCGACGTCCCGGGGCTGAGCTGGAGCTCGCCGGTGGTCTGGGAGGACACGATCTTCGTCACCTCCGCCATCAGCGCCGGCGAGGAGCCCGATCCCATCCCGGGGCTGTACGACCCCGGGGACGACAACGGGGCGACCCGGTCGTCGCAGGTCCATCGCTGGGTCGTCTACAACATCGACTTCCACACCGGCGCCGTCCGGTGGGAGCGCGAGCTGCACCGCGCCGCCCCGGAGATCGCGAGGCACATCAAGAACAGCTTCGCGTCGGAGACCCCGGTCACCGACGGCCGCCGCGTGTACGTCTACTTCGGGACGGCGGGCATCGTCGCTGCGTTGAACATGAGCGGCGAGACGGTCTGGTACACCGAGCTGGGCGCCTACGAGACCACCGGGGGGTTCGGTTCGGCCGCCTCTCCGACGTTGTACGGCGACCGGCTCTACATCGTGAACGACAACGTGACCAGCTCGTTCATGGTCGCCCTCGACAAGGACACCGGGGCCGAGCTCTGGCGGGTGGAACGGCCCGAGCGCGGCCAGAACTGGGCGACCCCGTTCGTCTGGGAGCACGCGCTCCGGACCGAGATCGTGACCGCGGGCACGCAGGGCGTCCGCTCGTACGACCTGGACGGCAACCTCCTGTGGGAGATCCACGGCATGTCCGGGCTGACGGTGCCCACGCCGTTCTCCCGGCACGGACTGCTCTACATCGGGTCCGGCTATCCCGGCGGGGGCCTGCGCCCGGTCTACGCGGTCAGGCCGGGGGCGTCCGGCGACATCTCCATCTGGTCTCCCGACGACATGCGGACGGGGCTCAACTTCGGCTTCCCCGGCGTCAAGGCCTCGTCCGACGACGTCGCCTGGGCCTATCCGCTGCTGGGCACCTACAACACGTCGGCCCTGGTCTACGGCGACCAGTACTACACGCTGCTCGATCGGGGATTCCTCGTGGCCCACGACGCCCGGACCGGCGAGGAGATCTACGGGCGCCGGCGCCTCGAGATCGGCAACGGGTTCACGGCGTCGCCGTGGGCGTACAATGATCGGATATTCCTGCTGAGCGAGGACGGCGAGACGTTCGTCGTCCGGGCGGGACCCGACTTCGAGATTCTCCACAAGAATCCGCTCAACGAGATGACGCTTGCGACACCGGCGGTGGCGCGCGGCAGCCTCATCCTGCGGACCCGGACGAAGCTCTATCGGATTGCGAACGGAGGGCAGCCGTGAAGAAGACCGTGAACGTCGTCGTCCCGGCCGGCGTGGTGGCGCTGGCGCTCCTGGCGTCGATGCCGGCCGGCGCCCAGACCGTGACCCTGACCCCGGTGGGCGAGATACCGGGCCCGGCCGAGCATGTCCGGGTGCAGGGCGACCACGCCTACGTATCCCACCATTTGACGTTCACCGTCTGGGACGTCTCGGACCCGGCCGCGCCGGTGCGGATGGGTGCGACCGAGCTGCCCCAGGAGATCTGGGGATTCAGGGTCCGCGGCGACCGCGCCTACGTGGGCGCCAACTTCTTCGGGGTGGCCATCGTCGACATCTCCGATCCCGCGGCGCCGGTCGTGCTGGGCAACCACGAGACGCTGGGACAGACCAAGATCGGCGCGGTGTACGAGGACCGGTTGGTGCTGATCGACCACATGGAGGGCATGGTGCTCGTCGATGTGACGGACGAATCGGCGCCGACCGGCGCCGGCTCCTTCTTCCTCGACGGCTACGCGCGCGACGTGGTGACCTCGGGTCGGATGGCCTACGCCACCGATTCCCCGACCGGCCTCTACGTCTTCGACCTGTCGGCGCCGGGGCCGCCCGAGCCCGTCGGCATCCTGCACGCCCCCGCCGCGCCCCGCGCCATCGAGGTGCAGCGCGAGGTCGGCGAGCCGTCCGGCCTGCTCGCGGGGGCTGGCGGCGGCCAGCTTCAGATCTACGACGCCTCCGATCCGACGAACCCGGTGCGGGCCGCGACCTACGAGACGCCCGGGCGGGCGGCGCGGGTGGCCATCTCCGGGTCCCACGTCTTCGTCGCCGATACCGAGGCCGGCGTCACCATCGTCGACATCTCGACCCCGTCCGCGCCGGCGCCGGCCGGGACGTATCGGACCGGCGAGCCGGCGCGCGACATCGCCGCCACCGATACCCACGTCTTCGTGGTCGTCGGGGCCGGCGAGCGGCAGGAAGGCGAAACCGTGGTCCGGATTCTCAGTCGCTCGTCGTGAGCCGGATCGTGCCGGCTCTCCGCCTCCTCTCCCTGCGCGTGGCGCCTCCGCCACGCGCAGGAACCTCCCTCCCTGACCTCAGCAAGGCGGTACCCGCATGGACCCGTTCCTGACCCCCGAGGAACGCGAGCTCGTGCACGAGCAGCGGGCGCTCTTCGATGCCAGCCGCGAGCTGCTCGCCGACCTCGACATGGTGCCGGGCGACCTGCCGGCTCTCGAGGCGATGCGGCGGCGTCTGGACGAGCTGTTCCTGATCATGGTGGTGGGGGAGTTCAACGCCGGCAAGTCGACGTTCCTGAACGCCATTCTGGGGACTGACGCCCTCGAGACCGGCGAGCTGCCGACGACCCGGTCGGTGCACCTGCTGCGCCACGGGACCATTCAGTCGGTGCGCGAGGCGGAGCCGCGGCTGCTCGTCCACGAGTTGCCCGTCGAGCTGCTGCAGGACCTGAACATCGTCGATACCCCCGGCACGAACTCGATGCAGCGCGAGGAGCAGTTGCTGACCGAGGGGTTCGTGCCGCGCGCCGACTTCGTCTTCTTCGTCACCTCGCTGTTGCGTCCGTACTCGGCGAGCGAGCACGACTTCCTCAAGCTCATCCTGAGCTGGGGCAAGCACGTCGTGTTCATCGTCAACCAGGTCGACCTCGCCACCGGTCCCGACCACGTGGCGCGGGTGAAGCACTACGTCCAGCAGCAGGCGACGGAGGAGCTGGGCGAGGAGCGGCCGCTGTTCGCCATCAGCACGCGCGAGGTGGTGCGGGAACGCACGTCCGGCGAGCGGTTGTCCGACCTCAACGAGTGGACCGCCTTCGCCGGCTACTTCCAGTCGACCCTGCGGGACCGCGATCGCGTCCGGTTGAAGCTGACCGCGCCGCTGAAGAGCCTCACCCCGGTGCTCGCCCGCCAGGCCGACGCCCTCGCCGAGCGGCTGCGGCTCGTGCACGGCGACCACACCGCGCTCGCGTCGATTCTGACCGAGGTCGATGCCTACGAGACGCGGATGCTCGCCGACGTCTCGCGCTATCAGTCGCAGATCACCAACATTCTCTGGCAGCTCGAGAGGCGCGGCCAGCGCTTCTTCGACGAGCTCGTGCGCGTGGCCAACATCATGCGGCTGCGCGACAAGGACGTCGTCGAGAACCGGTTCCGCAACGAGGTCGTCGCCGACAGCCCGCAGGGCATCGAGGAAGAGGTGCAGGCGCTGATCGACTGGCTGGTGCGCCAGAACCTCTCGATGTGGGAGAAGGCGGACGGCATGCTCCGCCAGCGTCGCGAGGCGCTGCGCGACGCGGCCGGGCGCGCGCGGTTCGTGAGCCCGCAGTACGTCTACAACCGCGAGGAGATCTTCACCCGGCTGGCGCAGCCGGTGCGGCGGCGGCTCGAGCTCTTCGACGCGCAGCGGGAGGCGGACGAGATCGTGGCCGCGGTGAACGCGGCCATCGCCAAGTCGTTCGGCGTTCAGGCCGTGGTCATCGGCGTGGGGGCGGCGCTGACCGCCGCGTTCACGACGCTGGGGCTGGACGTGACCGGCACGGTCGCCGTGACGCTGCTCGTCGCCTCCGGCCTGTTCATCCTGCCCCAGCGCCGGGCGCGGCTGAAGCGCGAGCTCGCCGCCAAGGTCGAGACCCTGCGCGTCGAGCTGGCCCAGACCCTCGAGGTGCGGTTCCAGGAGCAGCTTCGCGACTACGTCGAGCAGTTGCGCGAGACCTTCGCGCCGGAGCTTGAGAGCACCAGGGCGCAGGTGGTCCGGCTGCGCAGCGCCGAAGAAACCCTGCAGGCGCGGCAGGCGGAATGCGCCGCGCTGCTGGAGCGGATCGACGGCCGGCGACAGGATCCGCGGCCAGCGCCGCGGGACGGGGCATCGGCCTGAACCGGTTCCCGCCGGTCGTCATGCTAGGAGTCTGCGCCGCAGGAGTTCGCGGAACCCCGGCGGTCTGCGTCGTGACGCACGGCGTCAGGGCGTAGGCCGCCGGCCGACGAGCAGGTGATTCTCGACCAACCGGCGGACGGAACCGAAGAACAGGCCGTACACCGCCCAAACGCCGCGATTCGTGACCGATTCTCGGTCAGTGGGGCCAGATCGGTCCCCGTTACGCCGCCATCAGCAGGTGCAGGCGCTTGGCGTTCACCGCCAGGCACACCAGGTCCCACTCGCCCCGCACCTTCGCCAGTCCACGCAGGCTGAAGCGCCGGAAGCCCAGCACGTGCTTGATCCAGCCGTACGGCGCCTCCGACAACCACTTCCGTTCCGCATACACCGCCCGGCCCGCCGGCGTCGACAGCTTCTCCACCATGCGACCCGTCGCCGGATGCTTCTTCAGATTACGGGCGGCGACCTTCTTGTCCTCCCGGCCCGTCGCCACATACCCGTCAACACCCCGCGTTTCGAGCTCCGTCAAGTCCCGCTCGTTGCAGTACCCCGCGTCGGCCAGCACCGTTTCCGGCTGCGCGTCGAACCGCTCCTGGACCGCGTCGAGCAACACCGGCAGACCGCCCTGGTCGCTCGCATTCGCCGTCACATCCGTCGCCACCACCAACTGGTGCTCCGCGTCCACCGCCGCCTGCGCGTTGTAGCACTGCTGGAAGCCCTCGTTGCTCGTCTTCATGATCCCGCTTTCCGGGTCCGTGAAGTTGCTCTGCGCCTTCTCCTCAGGCTCCCCATACGCTCGCTTGTACGGCCGGCCTCCCTTCGGGTTCCGTGTCTGCCCCGGCTGCCGGCCCCGCGCGTCGTCCGCCGCCCGCTGCGCCGCCTCCAACCGCGCCTTCGCCGCCCGGATCGCCGCCAAACGGTCCTCTCGGCGCTGCAACTCCGCCGGCAACTCGTCGCCCCGGACCTCCGGGCCCAAACGAACGTCCTCGGCCACGTCGGTCTCGTCCGCCGACCGCAACAGCGCGTCGATCTCGCCGGCCAGACGCCGCTCCTCCTCCTGCATCCGACCGTAGCTCATCGCCTTGCGCTTGCTCGCATTCGCCCGCACCTTCGTCCCGTCAATCGACAGCTTCCCGAATCGGGCCAGACCCAGTTCCCGCGCCAGACCGACCACCTCCACGAACAGCCGCTTGAAATCGGCCAAGTGCCGGCGTCGAAACGCGCAGATCGTCCGGTGCTGCGGGAAGTTGCCCGCCGCCAGCACCCGGAACGCCACGTCCTCTTCCAGCTTCTTCGCGACCCCCCGCGACGAAAACACCCCCGTCGCGTAGGCGTAAACCAGCACCTTCACCATCATCCGAGGTGAATACGGCGCGTTGCGCCGGCCGTCCCCCTCGTACGGCGCGTAGAAGGCCGTCAGATCCAGACCGTCAACCAGATCGCTGATGTGGTGCGCCAAGTGACCTTCGGGCAGCCACTCCCGCACATCGGGCGGCAACAACAGCGACTGCTCCGGCACGTAGGGGCGAAACGTTGTCGACATCAAGTCCCCTCTCGTCGTCGGCTCGTCTACAATTGTCGCATCGATTTTCTGAACTCGGTGTCGTTGGCCATGCGGATCGCCTCGTTCTCGGTCGAGAAGCGGAACAGCGGCGCGAGGGGGCCGAAGGTCTCTTCGCGGGCCACCGCCATCGCCGGGGTGACCCCGGTGAGGAGGGTCGGCTGGAAGAAGCTGCCGCCGAGAGCGTGGCGGCCGCCGCCGGTGACGACCTTCGCGCCCCGGCCGACGGCGTCGGCGATGTGCTCTTCGACCTTCGCGACCGCCCGCAGGTCGATCAGGGGGCCCTGCTGGGTTCCGGCCTCCAGTCCGTTGCCGACCTTGAGCGCAGCGACCGCCTCGGCCATCTTCGCCGCGAACGCGTCGTAGACGCCGTCCTGCACCAGCACGCGGTTGGCGCAGACGCAGGTCTGTCCCGCGTTGCGGTACTTCGAGGCCATCGCCCCCGCCACCGCCGCGTTGAGGTCCGCGTCGTCGAAGACGATGAACGGAGCGTTGCCGCCGAGCTCGAGGCTGACCTTCTTCACGGTCGAGGCGCACTGCGACATCAGGAGCTTGCCGACCTCCGTGGACCCGGTGAACGACAGCTTGCGGACGGTGGGGTTCGACGTGAGCTCGGCCCCCATCGGCCGGGACGGGCCGGTGATGACGTTGACCACCCCGGGGGGGATGCCCGCGCGGTCGGCGAGCTCGGCGAGGGCGAGGGCCGAGAACGGCGTCTGCGAGGCGGGGCGGATGACGACGGGGCAGCCCGCCGCGAGGGCGGGGGCGCACTTGCGGGTGATCATCGCGGCCGGGAAGTTCCACGGCGTGATCGACGCGACGACGCCGATGGGCTGCTTCAGCACGACGATCCGCTTCCCGGGCAGGGGGTGGTTGATGACGTCGCCGTAGACCCGCTTCGCCTCCTCGGCGAACCACTCGACGAACGACGCCGCGTAGGCGATCTCGCCGCGCGACTCAGCCAGGGGCTTCCCCTGCTCGGTCGTCATCAGCACCGCGAGGTCCTCCTGGTGCGCCATCATCAGTTCGAACCACCGGCGCATCAGCCGGGCGCGGTCCTTGGCGGGGCGCGAGCGCCACCCGCTCCACGCCGTGCCGGCGGCCTCGATCGCGGCCCGGGTCTCCTCCCGGCCGAACGTGGGCACGGCGCCGATGATCTCGCCGGTGGCGGGGTTGTCGACCTCCAGCGCCTCGCCGCTCCGGGCGTCGATCCAGGCGCCGTTCACGTAGCACTGCTGGCGGAAGAGGGCGGCATCGGCGAGGGCAATCGTCGTCTGGGTCTCCATCGTCGTCTCCGGGTAGTCGTGATGTCGCTGCATAGCGGTGGCCAGATGCGATCATGACAGATGGAACTCGCGGACGCCGCACCTGGTCGCTTCCAGCTGCTGTGAGTCCGAGTGAACCGCGCCGCTTCGGCGAGAGCCGAGCCTCGGGGAAACCGGGGGACCGTTCAGGCTCACACGTGACGGCCAACGTCTCGCGGGCCGCCGCGGGACAGTTCTTCGAAGATACGCCTGGTCGGACCTCGTGGTTGATAGCATCCCGCTGCAACTGACGCCGACGAGCCGGCGTTCTCGACAAGGAGGTATTCGGAGCGGAGGACGGGAATGACGGCCAAGATCAGTGTGGACGAGAGCAGCGATCGTCTCGACGAAGTTGGACCATCACCTCCGGTCGATCCCCACTTGCGCGCAAACGCCGACGCCCTCCCCGCTGATCTCGTTGCACGCTTCGGCCCCGGGAAACCTGGGACGACGCATTACCGTCCGTACTTATGGGGCATGTTTTCGCGCTTGGCCGGGGGGCGGCGATTGCCGCCGAGTCTCGGCGGCCAGCAGGAGGAAGCGATGGATGCGATGGGAAGGGAGTCTCGAGTCGGTCTTCCGGACGGGCTCGACGTGGGCGTGCATGGACACTGCAGGATTTCCGAGACGTCAGGATACCGTGCAGAGGCGGCCGCCGGGGAACCGACGACCTGGAGCGGGATCGAGCCACCGGCCACCCGGGTCCCGCACGTCGTGACGGACTACAGACCCACGACGTCAAGGGTGCTGATATACGACTTCCTGATGCCGCTGACCCATGAAGCTCCGTTGAGGACGACGCTCGATGCCCTGTTCTTTCGGGATACGCTCGTTGCCCGGTTGAGAACCCTTCGGAACGACGAGCTGGAGGAGGTATTTCCGCGCGCGCCGGAGCAAGGTGACCGGGAGCGCCTGGAGCAAATCCTGGACTTCATCCAGGAACGGTTCGTGGGCTATTCCATAACGCACGTCAGCGGCCGTTGTCGGTTCGGTCCATTGCGCTCCCGGGATCGAGTCTCGGAGTTCGAGAGACAGGGCGCCAGATACCTGATGGACGAGACCACGGCCGTGACGCGGTTCGTCTTCCCTTACGCGGACGATCGGGAGCTGGGAAGAATCCGTTACCTGTTCGGCGCCCTGTTCGTTCGGAGCATCATCGAGGTCGTGAAGGGCGAAGAACAGATATGGATGATCGAGAGTGGTCCGGAGAACCGCATTCACATCTGGTCGGCCGACCGGAGCCCACGGTGATGCCGGCGGAGCTCCTCCACCCCGTGATTCTCGCAACTGCGTCTCGACTTCGCGAGCACCGGCCCGCGCGGCTGCCGTTTGGGGGGTGGCGCCGGCAGCAGAAGGATCTGCAGCCGGCGGCCCGGGCGGGCAGGGCGGGCGCCCAGCCGTGATATAAGGGCGGCACGGGCGAGCGCGCGGCGCCGGGCGCCGTGGCGGCACCGAGGAGTTGCGAATCATGTCGACGAGAGCTGACCTCGAAGTCCGCGGAGCGCGTTGGCGAGCCGCCGCGCTGGTGGCGGTGGCCGGACTGATCGCGGCGGGCGGCTCGACCGGCGGGCCGGGCGTCGGCGTCGCGGCGGCGCAGCCTCCGGCGGCCGAGGGGGGCTTCACGGCGGACCAGGCCGCGGCCGGTTGGGCCGTGTACGCGCGGCAGTGCGGCGAGTGCCACGGGGCGGGGCTGGACGGGGCGGAAGCGCCGGCGCTGCGCGGAGTCGACTTTCTGAACGGCTGGGCGGGGCAGACGACGGACGAGCTGTTCGCGTACGTGCGCGACGAGATGCCGCCCGGTCTCGGCGGCTCGCTCGGCGATCAGGTCTATCTGAACCTGGTCGCGTACATCCTGGACATGAACGGCGCCCGGCCCGGCGACGCGCCGCTGGCGGCGGACGCGGCGGTCATGATCGGCGACGCGGCGGACGTGGCCGAGGCGCGGCGCGCGGCGCGGGAGGGCGACCGGCCGCGGCGGCGGGCGACGCGGTTCGTCAACCGGGAGGTGCCGCGCGATCTGACCCCGGTGACCGACGCGCTGCTCGCGGACCCGCCGCCCGGCGACTGGCTGAGCTGGCGCCGGACGCGCGACGGCCACGGCTACAGCCCCCTCGACGAGGTGACGCGCGACAACGTCGACGAGCTGCGGCTCGCCTGGGTGCTGGCGATCCGCGAGGGGAACCACCAGACCGCGCCGCTGGTGCACGACGGCGTGATGTTCCTGGCCAGTCCGGGGGACGTCGTGCAGGCGATAGACGCGGTCACCGGCGACGTCATCTGGCAGTACCGGTCGCCGCTGCCCGAGGATGCGCCGCAGCGGGCGCCGACCCGCACCCTGGCCCTCTACGGCGACAAGGTGTTCCTCGCCACCGCGGACGCGGCCCTCGTCGCCCTCGACGCGCGGACCGGCGAGGTGGCGTGGCGGACGGTCAAGGACGACTACACGCAGGGCTTCCGCCAGAACGCCGGCCCCGTCATCGCCGACGGCGTCGTCGTTACCGGCACCAACGGGTGCCAGCGCTACAAGGCGCAGACCTGCTTCATCACCGGGCACGACCCGGATACCGGCGACGAGCTGTGGCGGACGTCGACGATCGCCCTGCCCGGCGATCCGAACGACGCGTCGTGGGGCGACACGCCGCCGTATCTGCGCGCGGGCGGCGACCAGTGGATTCCCGGCAGCTACGACCCCGACCTCGGCCTCTTCTACATCGGCACCGCGCAGGCGAAGCCGTGGGTGGCTGCGAGCCGCGGCATGAACACGCGGCAGGACGCGCTCTACACCAACTCGACGCTGGCCCTGAACCCGCGGACCGGGCAGGTCGAGTGGTACTTCCAGCACGCCCCGGGCGAGACCCTCGACCTCGACATCGTCTATGAGCGCGTTCTCGTCGACGCCGACGAGGCGAAGTGGCTCTTCACGATCGGGAAGGACGGCATCCTCTGGAAGCTCGACCGGCGGACCGGGGCGTTCGTCGACCTGCGCGAAACCGTCTATCAGGACGTCTTCGAGTCGATCGACCGGACCACCGGCGACTTGACCTACCGGCAGGACATTCGGGATGCCGACATCGGCGACCGCGTGCCCGCCTGTCCCAGCCTGCTCGGCGGCCACAACTGGCAGGCGTCGGCCTACCATCCGGGCGCCGGCGCCCTCGTGATCCCCCTTCACCAGGCCTGCATGTACCTGACCGGCCGCGAGGTGGAGTTCGTCGAGGGCGGCGGCGGAACCGCGGGCCGGTCCGAGTACCGCGAGATGCCCGGGTCGAACGGCAACGTGGGCAAGCTGGCCGCCTACGACGTCCGGACGATGGAGGAGCTGTGGAGCCGCGAGCAGCGGGCCGCGTTCCTGACGTCGACCTTGACGACGGCGGGCGGCCTGGTCTTCGCGGGCGATGCCGATCGCTACTACCGGGCGTTCGACATCGGGACGGGGGAGGTCCTCTGGGAGGCCCGCCTCGGCGCCAAGGCGCACGGCTATCCCATCACCTACGAGGCGGGCGGGCGGCAGTTCATCGCCGTCCCCGCCGCGCTGGGGGGCGCGTTCCGCAGCCTCACCGCGACGCTCACCCCGGAGATCTTCCAGCCGGAGGGAGGGAACGCGCTCTACGTCTTCGCCCTGCCGGAGTGATCGTGCGGGCGGCCGGGGTCGGGGAGCGCGGGCGCGGGTGGTTCAGTCTACTCGGCGAACAGGGCTCGGCCGGACCTGGCACCTGATTGCGTGGAGAGAGTCCGAATCGAGGCGGAGTTGCCGGTCAGGTTGGCCGCGCAGGCCCGCGCGTTCGTCGCCGAGGGATGGGCGAGCGATCTCGACGACCTGCTGGCGTTGCGGCGCTTTCTCGAGTCCCGCCCGTCCGAGTCGACCGGAGCCTTCCTGAAGGAGGACGTCCAATGGGGACTCCATGGAGACGACTGAAACGGGGCCATTGTGAGATACCGGTCCGGGACACGATTCGGACCATGGGGGTGAAGGAAATGAAGCCTGCCAAGCTCGTCGCGGTTTGCGCGCTGCTCGTCGTCGCCGCCGTCACCGGCCGCGTACAGGGCACGCAGGAGCCCGAGCCGGCCCGCGAGACCATCGTCTACAGCAGCATCCAGCCGTCCAACCGGGACCTGTACCTCTTCGACAGCCCCGGCTCGGAACCCCGGCGGCTGACGACCGACCCGGGCCTCGACTACAACGGCGTGGTCTCGCCCGACGGGCGCTGGGTCGTGTTCACCTCCGAGCGGAGCGGTAGCCCCGACCTGTACGTGCTCGACCTGCAGGGCGCCGCGGCGCCGCGGCCGCTGGTCGAGAGCCCCGCGATGGAGGACGCCGCGGCCATCTCGCCGGACGGCCGGCGGCTGCTCTTCGTCAGCACGCGGAACGGCAACGCGGACATCTTCGCGATGCCGTTCCGGCCCGAGGACCCGCACGCGGCGGGCGAGGCGCGGAACCTGACGCGGCACGCGGCGGGCGACTACAACCCCGCCTTCTCGCCCGACGGGACGCGCGTTCTGTTCTCCAGCAGCCGAGACACTACGGTGACGACGAGCTCGGGGGCGAGCCCCCCGGCCACCTACCTGGCCAGCGAGCTGTACGTGATGCAGTCGGACGGGACCGACGTGCGCAGACTGACGCGGCACGAGAGCTGGGACGGCGCGCCGGCGTGGACGCCGGACGGGCAGGCCGTCGTCTTCTACTCGCAGCGGGACGGCGAGCCGCGCATCTACCGCGCCGGCATCGACGGCGCCGGCTCCGAGCCTGTCTCGGCAGCGGACGAAGCGGCGCTGTCGCCGACGTTCGGTCCGGACGGCCGCCTCGCGTTCACGGCGCTCCGCGACGACCGCTGGACCCTCGTCACCGCCCGGCCCGACGGGTCCGACCTGCGGGTCGAGAGCGACGCCGCCCGCCACTACTGGGCGCCGGCCTACGACCCCGTCTCCGGGCGCCTGCTGGCCCACGGGCCGGGACCGGTAGATGCGGCGTCCCGGTTCGAGAGCGACACGCCTGGCGAGTTCCTCATCCACCGGCCGGTCTCCGTCGAGTTGCCGGACCGCCGCGTGTCCCTCATCGGCATCCGCGGCTATCTGCCGGCCGTCGATCCCACCTCGGGCGAGATCGCCACCAGCGAGGCGTTCGCGCGCCTGGTGGTGTCCAGGCCCGACGGTACCGGGAAGCGCGTGATCTACGATCTCGCCGAGGCGGACCGCTACCGGGGTCCCGAGTCCGCCTGGGGACCCTCCTGGTCGAAGGACGGCCGGTGGCTGGCGTTCATCGTCGGGCCGCCGTTCGCATCGGCCGCCGTGGACGTCGACATCTGGAAGATCCGCAGCGACGGCAGCGGCGCGGTGAGCCTGACCCCGGACTCGGACGCCAACGACGCGCTTCCCGACTTCTCGCCCGACGGCCGGCGCATCGTCTTCCGCAGCCGGCGCGACGGCAACGCCGAGATCTATCTGATGAACGCGGACGGCGGCGACGTGCAGCGTCTGACGCGGCACGAGGCCACCGACACGATGCCCGCGTTCTCCTCCGGGGGCGACCGCGTCGCGTTCACCTCCCTCCGGGACGGCAACTTCGAGCTCTACACCATCGCCTTCGACGAGGCCGGCCGGCCCGGCCCGCCCGAACGTCTCACCACGAGCCCCGGCCACGACATGCACCCCAGGTTCTCGCCGGACGACGAATGGGTGCTCTTCACGTCCCAGAGGGGCGAGTTCAACGACGAGCTGCCCCTGTTGCGGGTCGACTTCCAGCCCCAGCCGTACGGCGAGCTGCACGCGATTCGCCTGTCGGACCGGACGGTGGTCCGGCTGACCCACAACAAGTGGGAGGACGGCCCTACCGCCTGGGTCAGGGACGTGCCGGGCCTCGACTGACGTCGAGCCGGCGTGTTGGCGCGGGGGCCGGCCGGCGGGGCGCAGCATCGAGAAGCAGGACGATGACGACGGCGAGCGGCCGGGAACTGGTGTGGGCGAAGCGCTTCACACCGAGCGCGAGTAGCTCCGGATTCCCCTCAGGGGTGGTCGGGGGACGGACCGGGCGGTCCGTAACCGGCTGCGCGCAATTTCTGCCGGATGGCGTGAGCAACGGGAGCCCGAAGGGGCCCGGGGCGTAGCACCGCCGCCGGGTTGGTGGTATAAGGGCGGCACGGGTGGCCCCGCGGTGTGCAGGCGCCGTCCGACGGAACCGAGGAGTGCGGACCATGTTCAAGGAAGCTTGCGTCGAAGTCGGCGGAACACGTCGGAGGGGATCGAATTCCGCGGCGGCGGTTCGACTCGCGGCCGTCGGATTGCTCGTGGCGGCCGGCGCGCTCGCCGGACCGGGCGCCGGCGTCGCGGCGGCGCAGGCGCCGGGGGCGGACGGGGCGTTCACGGCGGACCAGGCGGCGAGCGGCTGGTCGGCCTACGGCGTCCAGTGCAGCGAGTGCCACGGCATCGGCCTCGAGGGCATGATCGCGCCGCCGCTGTCCGGCGTCGAGTTCCTGAACACCTGGGCGGGGCAGACCACCGACGAGCTGTTCGAGTACCTGCGCGACACGATGCCCCCGGGCGCCGAGGGCGCGCTCAGCGACCAGTCCTACATCGACCTCGTGGCCTACATGCTCGAGGCGAACGGCGCCCTGCCCGGCGACCGCACCCTGGCCGTCGGCGAGGCGGTGGCGATCGGCGACGCCGCCGACATCTCCGAGGCGCGGCGCGCCGCCCAGGCCGGCGAGCGGCCGCGGCGGCGCACGTCGCGGTTCGTCAACCAGACGGTGCCGCACGAGCTGACCCCGGTGACCGACGCCCTGCTCGCCGACCCCCCGCCCGGCGACTGGCTGAGCTGGCGGCGCACCCGCAACGGCCACGGCTACAGCCCCCTCGACCAGATCACGCGCGACAACGTCGGCGACCTGCAGCTCGCCTGGTCGATATCGGTCCGGCCCGGCAACCACCAGACGACGCCGCTCGTGCACGACGGCGTCATGTTCCTCGCCAGCCCGGGGAACGTCGTCCGGGCCATCGACGCGGTGACCGGCGACGTCATCTGGGTGTACCGCGCGCGGCTGCCCGAGGACGCGCGCCCCGGCGCCACCCGCACCCTCGCCCTCTACGGCGACAAGCTCTTCCTCGCCCGGGCCGACGCGGTCCTCGTCGCCCTCGACGCGAGCACCGGCGAGGAGGTGTGGACCTCGGTCAAGACCGACTACACGCAGGGCTTCCGCCAGAACGCGGGCCCCGTCATCGCCAACGGCGTCGTCATCACCGGCACCAACGGCTGCGAGCGCTACACCGAGCAGACCTGCTTCATCACCGGCCACGACCCCGACACCGGCGACGAGCTCTGGCGCACGTCGACCATCGCCCTGCCCGGCGACCCCAACAACGCCTCGTGGGGCGACACGCCGCCGTACCTGCGCGCGGGCGGCGACTCGTGGATCCCGGGCAGCTACGACCCCGAGCTCGGCCTCTTCTTCATCGGCACCGCCCAGGCGAAGCCGTGGGTGGCGTCGAGCCGCGGCATGACCACGCGGCAGGACGCGCTCTACACCAACTCGACCCTCGCCATGAACCCGCGCACCGGGCAGGTCGAGTGGTACTTCCAGCACGCGCCGGCCGAGACCCTCGACCTCGACATCGTCTACGAGCGGGTGCTCGTGGACGCCGACGGCGAGCAGTGGCTCTTCACGATCGGCAAGGACGGCATCCTCTGGAAGCTCGACCGGCGCACCGGCGCCTTCGTCGACCTCCGCGAGACAGTCCACCAGGACATCTTCGCGTCGATCGACCGCTCGACCGGCGAGCTCACCTACCGCGACGACCTGCAGGACATCGCCATCGGCGAGCGGGTCTTCGCGTGCCCGAGCCTGCTCGGCGGCCACAACTGGCAGGCGTCGGCCTACCACCCCGGCGCCGGCGCCCTCGTCATCCCCCTCCACCAGGCGTGCATGCACCTGACCGGACGCGAGGTCGAGTTCATCGAGGGCGGCGGCGGCACCGCCGGCCGCTACGAGCTGCTCGAGATGCCCGGCAGCAACGGCAACACCGGCAAGCTCGCCGCCTACGACGTCCGGACGATGGAGGAGCTCTGGAGCCACGAGCAGCGCGCCCCCTTCCTGACCTCGGCCCTCACCACCGCCGGCGGCCTCGTCTTCGCCGGCGACGGCGCCCGCTACTACCGCGCGTTCGACGTCGAGACCGGCGAGGTGCTCTGGGAGACCCGCCTCGCCTCGTCGGCGCACGGCTACCCCGTCACCTACGAGGCGGGCGGCCGCCAGTTCATCGCCGTCCCCGCCGCGCTGGGGGGCGTGTTCCGCAGCCTGACGGCGAAGCTCAGCCCGGAGATCTACCAGCCGGAGGGGGGGAACGCGCTCTTTGTGTTTGCGCTTCCGGAGTGAGGCGTCGGACGGCCGTCGATTGAGGGGCCCGGTCGCACTCGTCGATAGCGACGTGCGGCTCCGCACCCTGCTGGCTCACCAAGCCGAAGGCTTCCGCGAGCGGGGGGGTGGCGCTGTCGCTGAGCTGGAACCCGTCGCCCTCGACCCGGCTGGGCCTGACCGAGAAGCTGGCACCGTCAGCGGCCTCGGCCGAAACCGCCATCAGGGTTTCCCGGGGGCATTGCAGCCCGCGTGGCCCGGAGATTCCGAATCGCTCGCTCGGGTCAGCGGGTCAGCCGCGGTGGCCGGCTCTGAGCTTCCTCGGTGGCGGCACGGGACGTGCGCTCGTCCCGTGTCCGTTCACGCTCGTGCCGATCCAGCTCGGCGAGCATCTTCTCGACCTTCGCCTCATTTATTGCCAGACGCTCCGGCGGCCAGTCCTTCGTCAGCTCCCTGAAAGGCCTGTGGTTCATCGTTCCCGTCCTCGCTTTGGTTCGAGAAGTCCCTCGCGCCGGAGTTGTTGCAGGTACCGATCATAAATCGCATCGGCACGCCACACGTAGTGTTGGTAGAACCGGTCCTGCTCCCGTTTGTGGCCGCCAATCAGGAGAATCACCGTACGCCGCGGGTCGAACGCGTAGAAGATCCGGATTGGCCGGCCGCCGCTCTGGATCCGGAGCTCGCGCATGCGCCCGTGCCTGGACCCCTTGACCTTCGACGAGTACGGGTCTCCCAGCCGAGTCCCTCGCTCTTCGAGCAATCTCACCACGGGCCGAGCGTCCTCCTGTTCCCGGACCGTCAGCCCGTTCCACCACGTCTCGAACTCGTCGGTGTACTCGACATCGTAGGGCATGACGGGGACCTCGTCGCGTCCGCTCCCGCTCGTACTGCGCGGGCAACTCATGCAAGGCTGTCGCCAACCAATGCCGAGTGGGACGGCCGGTGAGAGTCCGGCGGCGACTGGTCGGCGCGCCCTCGGCGCCGAGAACCGGTGCCGCGGGTTCCTGGAGGCCGAGCGGGCGCGGGGTCGCGTGATGGTCGTCAACGAGACGCTCGCGCGGCTGGCGTGGCCGGATCGGCCGGCGGTCGGTGAATGCGTATATGTCGAGCACGAGCACGAGGCGTGCACGACGGTGGTCGGGGTGGTGGCCGACACGCGCCGCTTCGTCCTCGTCGAGGAGGAGCCGTTTCCGTACTTCTACGAGGTCCTGTCTTCGGACGACACCCGGCCTCGGGAGCTCCTCGTCCGAACGGCCCCCAATCCGAGGCCGACGCCCATCAGGACGAATCCCATCGCCGCGGCTGCCACGTGGCCGAGGGTCAGCCCGGTCTTCTCGAGCCATCGCCGTCCGCGACCCGTGGGTTGTGTCGGCATGGCGCCAGCACGCGGGTGAGGAACGCCGAGCTCGAGGCGTCTACGAGCACGCCGGCAACGGTCTCCCCGTAGTCGGCGGCGGTACTCATGGGCTACCCTGAACGCGCCCATGACGCCGTACGAGTTCATCAGCAAATGGCGCGCCTCGGCGCTCAAGGAGCGCTCGGCCTCGCAGGAGCACTTCATCGACCTGTGCCGGCTGCTCGGCGAGCCGACGCCGGCCGAGGCCGACCCGACCGGCGAGGCGTACTGCTTCGAGCGCGGCGCTCGCAAGGACACCGGCGGCGACGGCTGGGCCGACGTCTGGAAGCGCCACCACTTCGCTTGGGAGTACTAAGGGCAAGCGGGCCGATCTCGACGCCGCGTTCGGCCAGCTCCGGCTCTATGCGCTGGCGCTGGAGAATCCGCCGCTGCTGATCGTCTCCGACATGCTGCGGTTCCGTATCCGCACCAACTGGACGAACAGCGTCAGCAAGACCTACGAGTTCGGCCTGGACGACCTGGCCGACGCGGCGGCACGGGACAGGCTCAAGTGGGCGTTCTCCGATCCCGAGCGGCTGCGGCCGGGCGAGAGCCGGCAATCGCTCACCGAGCGCGCCGCGGCGTCCTTCGCGACCGTCGCCCAGGCGCTGCGAGAGCGGGGCCACGACCCGCACCGGGTCGCGCACTTCGTCAACCGGCTGGTGTTCTGCATGTTCGCCGACGACGTGGGCCTGCTGCCCGACCACATGTTCACGCGGATGCTGGAGCAGGCGCGGCGCGCACCGGCGCAGTTCGCGGACCTCGCCGGCGATCTGTTCCGCGTGATGGCTCGCGGGGGCCGGGTCGGCTTCGAGACGGTCGACTGGTTCAACGGCGGGCTGTTCGACGACGACGCGACTCTGCCGCTGGAGAGGTCCGACCTCGATGCGGTGCTGGCCGCGTCGAACCTCGACTGGTCCGAAATCGACCCGTCGATTCTCGGCACGCTGTTCGAGCGCGGTCTCGATCCCGGCAAGCGCGCTCAGCTCGGCGCGCACTACACCGACCGCGACAAGATCATGCTGCTTGTCGAGCCGGTGGTGATCCGTCCCTGGCTTGCCGAGTGGACGGCCGAGAAGGCCGAGATCGCCGCCGAGCTGGAGCGTGCGGAGGCCGCCAGGTCGCCTGCCGCCCGCACCAAGCGCCGGAACGAGGCCGAGCGGCGGTACCGGGCGTTCCTCAACCGGTTGCGGGCGTTCACGGTGCTCGACCCGGCCTGCGGCTCGGGCAACTTCCTCTATCTCGCCTTGCAGGCGCTCAAGGACCTGGAGCATCGGGTGCAGTTCGAGGCGGAGGCGCTCGGTTTCCAGCGCGCGTTCCCGGAGATCGGTCCCGCCAACGTCAAGGGCATCGAGCTCAACCCCTACGCCGCTGAGCTGGCCCGCGTCTCGGTCTGGATCGGCGAGATCCAGTGGATGCGGCGCAACGGCTTCTCGGAGGCGCGCGACCCGATCCTGAAGCCGCTCGACACCATCGAGTGCCGGGATGCCATCGTGACGCCGGACGACACCGAACCGGATTGGCCGGACGCGGACGTCGTGATCGGGAACCCGCCGTTCCTGGGCGGCAAGCTCCTGATCACCCACCTCGGCGAGGACTACGTGTCGCGGATGTTCAAGACCTACGCCGGGCGCGTGCCGGCGGAAGCGGATCTGGTCTGCTACTGGTCGAGAAGGCGGGCCGGCAGATCGCCACGGGCAGGACGCGACGCCCTGGTCGCCGAGCGCTCGGGCGGCCTGCGGATCATCCGCGACGGCGTGCTCGATCCCGAACCCATCCGCGGCATGCCGGAGGTGCACAACGGCTTCGGCGGCCGGCTGGGTCTGTGGGACGTGGCCGTGCATCCGCAGTTCGCCGAGAGCCGGCTGGTCTACTTCACGTACCTGAAGCCCGACCCGAGCGAGGACGTGCCGCTGGACGCGGCAGGGTTTCAGGGGATCGCGGGAACATCGGTGCTGGCGCGCGGCCGCTTCGACGGCGCCAGCACCCTGACCGACGTCGAGGACATCTTCGTCTCGGATGCCCGAGTCAGCGGCTTCAGCGTGGCGCGACTGATCTTCGCCCCCGACGGCAAGATCTTCATGTCGATCGGCATGCCGCTGCGCGACCAGGAGCACGGAGGCAGCAACCGCGTCGGCACGGCGGAGCAGTCCCAGGAACCCGGTAGTCACGCCGGCAAGATCCTGCGCCTCAACGACGACGGGACGGCCCCCGAAGACAATCCCTTCGTCGGCGACCCGGCCTATCGGCCGGAGATCTACGCCCTGGGGTTCCGCGACCCGCTGGGCCTGATCATCCATCCCGAGACCGGCGAGCTCTGGGAGGTGGAGCACGGGCCGCAGGGCGGCGACGAGCTCAACATCGTCCGTCCAGGGCGCAACTACGGCTGGCCGATCGTCTCCTACGGCCGCGCGTACACCGGCGAGGCCACGATCGGCGCGGGCGGGACGGGCCCGGAGCTGCCCGAGCCCTGTGCGCCCGGCATGGAGCAGCCGCTGCTCTACTGGTACCCCGTCATCTCGCCCGGCGGCATGGCCCTCTATACGGGCGACGCGTTCCCTGCGTGGAAGGGGAGCCTTTTCGTCGGCGGGATGTCCACCACGCAACTCCAGCGCATCGTGCTCAACCAACGGGGCCTGCCGGTGCGTCACATCCCGCTGCTGACCGAGCTGAACCAGCGCATCCGCGACGTCAAGCAGGGACCCGACGGCCTGCTGTATGTGACGACGGATCACGAGGCAGGGGCGGTGCTGAGAATCGAGCCGCTGGACGACGCCGCGGCGAACTGAGCGAAGAGCGCGACGAGATGAGACCCTGCGGATCAAGGGCCAGCCGTACGAGATCTGAAGGTTGCGGCCGATCGAATCGGGGCCATGAGCGGGCGCACGTGGCGCCCTGCGCGCGGACGGGCGGTTCGAGCAAGTTCGTCGACCGACCCCAAGAGCCGGGACCGCCTCAGTCGTCCTTCCCCAGGTGACCCACGAGACCCCACACGAAGGACACGACACCGAGCAGGCCGACGACGAGGCCGACCGGCAGCATGATCATCGTCACACCCAGGCCGAGGCCGACGACCATCAGGACGAATCCAACGGCCACCGCCGCCACGTGGGCGAGAATCAGCTCGCCCGTCTCGAGCCATCGGCGCCCGCGACCCGCTGGTTGTGTCGCCATGGCGGCCGGACGCTGGTGAAGCGCACCATTGCGCTTCCGGGCAACGGTATTCCCCGCAGATGCGGGTGTCAACGTGCCGTCACCGGTGGCGGTCGCCGCCGAGCCTCTTGCGAGACTGGCGCCAGCCGGTCTCGACGTCGACGGGAACGGGCTCGCGGCGAACAGGTGGCAGCGGAGTCGGCTCCCGCCCGAAGCGTGGGTTGGGCTCTCCCGGCATGGGCGCCCGCTTCGGATGCACGCGTCATCGACCACGTCGCTCACGCCCAGTCGCGCCAGGCGCGGACGTCGATGCCGCCCCGGAGGTAGCTCTCGCGCCCGCCGTAGACGACGGTGGCCGGTGTGGACCGCCCCGACAGCGAGCGCCAGTGGGCGAGGCCCTTGAAGAAGTCGCCGGCGACGGTCTCTCCCGACTTGATCTCCACCGCGTGCGGGCCGTCCGGCGTCTCGACGAGCAGGTCGACCTCGTGGCCCCGGTGGTCGCGCCAGAAGTACAGATCGGGCAGTTGCCCCGCGTTGCAGGCCGCCTTCAGCGTCTCGGCGATCACCAGGTTCTCGAACACCGCCCCGCGCGCGGCGTGCGTCGCAAGCTGGTCGGCGTCGCGGATGCGCAGTAGCCAGCACAGCAGCCCGGTGTCGACGAAGTAGAGCTTGGGACGCCTCGTCAGCCGCTTGTTGAAGCTCTGGTAGTACGGCTGGAGCCGAAACGTCACGAAGCTCGCTTCCAGCACCGACTGCCAGCGGCGGGCCGTGTCGTGGCTCACGCCGCAGTCGTTGCCGAGGCTCGACAGGTTCAACAGCCCGCCGGCCCGGCCGGCGCACAGCCGGACGAAACGGCCGAACGCCTCCAGATCGCCGACCTGCGTCAGGTCGCGCACGTCGCGCTCCAGATACGTCTGGAAGTACTGCGCCAGCCACTCGCCCGCATCGAGCCCGAGGTCGTGGATGCGCGGGTAGAAGCCTCGCACGGCGTGGACCGTCCAGGCGCCGTCGGGTGACGGCTGCCGGGGGCCGGCGGCCAGCAGGTCGCCCATGGCCGGCGCATCCCGCCGGGTCAGCTCGGCCAGCGAGAACGGCAGCAGGCTGGTCAGGCGCACCCGCCCCGCCAGCGACTGGGAGATGCGCTGCATCAGCAGGAAGTTCCGAGAGCCCGACAGGAGAAAGCGGCCGGGAGCCGGATCGTCGTCGACGATCGACTGGATGTACGAGAACAGGTCGGGCGCCCGCTGCGCCTCGTCCAGGATCGCCGGTCCGTCGAAGCGGCCCAGGAAACCGCGTGGATCTTCGAGGGCGAAAGTGCGCTCGTCCGGCGACTCGAGCGAGACGTAGCGGTGGCGCGGGAAGGCGCTGCGCAGCAGGGTCGTCTTCCCGGACTGTCTCGGTCCGTTCACCGACACGACCGGGTACTGCGCCGCCGCCCGCCCCACCGTTGCCGCGAGATGCCTCGGAATCACAGGGGAAGTGTTGCATACTGAAGATCGGATCTTCAAAGTGTACGCCAAGGTTACGTCAGTTCCCCGCCGCGTTCGCGGCATCTCGTAAGTGAAACAGCGGTTGGGTGGTCGGCGGCGGCTATCAGCGGGTCGGCGACCGGTTGCGCACGTCGGCAGACGGTTGGTCGGTCACGTTGCGCGGCGCTTCACTGCAACAGCAGACGACGTCCATGGTCCTGTTCGGCCGGTCGAGAATCCATCGTGTCGAGCCTGGGAGGCGTTGGGGGGAGAACGGCTGTACAAGTCCTCAGGGAGAGTTTCATGGTAGCTATAGCTACGGCTGGCGCGACCTGAGACGGTTGGCGTCGGTGTGTCCGGACCACGGGGTACCCTGCATGAGGGCGCCGCCCCCGGTGGCGCCGCCAACCGGCTCACGGCGCCGAGGACCCTGATGGAGCTCGAGTTCGTTCCGCTGTTGGCGATTCAGCGGGACATCTACCGCCTGCCGCGCGGCCGGGAGCGCTTCGAGGCATACCTGCACACCATGGTCGATTCGCGCACCGGCGACCTCGCGCTTCCCCTGGTCGACATGAACCCGATGGGGAAGGAGCACCTGCCGCCGCTCCTCGATCGACTGTTGGAGCTGGACGCCGAGACGGTAGGCGCCGCCGCGACGGCCGCGGCGCAGCCGGCGACGGCGGACGTCACCGGCGGGTTCCGGGTTGGGCTGGTCGTGTCCGACGACGCCCGCGGCGGCTGGACCGACCGCCATTGCAACGAGCTGGGCCATCGGTTCGATGGCGGAGCGCTCTACAAGCGCGGCTGGATCGTCGGCCTGCTCTGGACCAGCGAGACCCCCTCGAGGACCGGCGTACGCCACGAGGTGCTGACCTGCATCCATCGCGTTGCGCACATTCGCCGCCGTGGGCCCGCGACGACAATCGCTGCGATGCTGGAGCAGGAAGGGGAGGCGATGGCTGCGGCCGGCTGCGACGAGCCGGCGCTCGACCCTGACGACCTCGCCTATACGCGTGAGATCATCGGGCCCTACCTGGCCGCGTCCGACCGGCCGACCGTCGTCGCCTGCCTGTACGGCGACGAGGCCGCTCGGAACCTGGGGTATCGGCCGCTCGGGTTCAGCCTCCGTGCCGGGCTCGCCCTCGCCCTCGACGCCGCCCGCCGCCGCCGGGCGGCGCGATCCTGATGCCTTGCCCGGCGAGGTGGCTCGTCCAGGACCCGGCTGACGCAAGGCGCGTGGCATTGCAGATGCTCATTGCGGCACAAAGGCTGGAGGATCGAGGCGAGCAAGAGCGCCGGGAGGACCTCATTCGTCGTTGCCGAGGTGGCCGAAGAGACCCCACACGAACGTCAGGACACCGATCAGGCCGACGACAAGACCGACCGGCAGCATGATCATCGTCACGCCCAATCCAAGGCCGACGACCATCAGGACGAATCCGATAGCCACGGCGGCCACGTGGCCGAGAATCAGCTCGCCCTTCTCGAGCCATCGGCGTCCGCGACCCGCTGGTTGTGTCGCCATGGCGCCCGGACGCAGGTGAGGCGCACCATTGCGCTGTCGGGCAACGGTATTCCCCGCGGGTACGCGTGTCAACGTTGCATCCCGGTGGCGGTCGGCGCCGGCGCTTCCTCGGCGACCGGCCGTGGCCGGACTCGACGTCGACGGCCGGGAGGCTTCCGGCGAAGAGGATGTCGCGGAGCCGGTGCCGCCCGCTGGGCCTGGAGAGCCCGGCGCGATTGCAGATGGCGCCTGGTCCTGGTGAAACGGCGGCTCTCCGATCGGCGCCTGCGCCCGGACCGGTTCCCCGCGCGACCCCGATACGGCGCGGCCGCGGACAATGGCAGCGATCGGGATCAGCCGCGTCAGCTTCGGGCCGTTCATCTTCCGGTCTCCGGAAGTTCGCGGACATTCGCCGACGCATGGCCTGCGTTTCGAGTACGATCCCGCTTCGTGTCCACGGGCCCTCGTTGCGGCGCCGTCCTGAGCAACTCGCAGATTGAAGCGCTGCTGCACGAGCCCCTGGTGAGCTGGCCCGAGGCGTCCCCGGTTGCGGCGCGGGAGATCGTCGAGTCCACTCAGGCGGCGGCGATCCTGACGGTTGCCGTAGACGCCGCGAGTCTGGGCCGGAGTGATCTCACGGAGCAGGTAGTCGACGCGTTGTCGGAAGCCGTCACCGGCACGTATCCCGCCTGGTTGCCGGAGGCGGAACATCTCGCGGGGCCCGGTGGCGCCGGACTGGCCGCGGTGCGCACGATCTGCGAGCGGGCAGCCGGCAGCAGCGACGTGTTCGGTCCGTTCCTCCTCGCGGCCGCGGAGGCGGCGCTGTGCGAGCGGCCGCTCGCAGTGGCGGAGTTCGCGCAAGAGACGGCCGTACGTCAGGCCCGGAAGCTGATCCTCCGTGCCTACGGGCATGAACGCCTCGTCGTCATGGTCGAGCTGACGGGCACGTGGAGCACCGCGCAGATCGAAGTCGCGGAAGCGAACGCGCTCTGGCTGGCCGGGCCGGGGCAGCTCACCGTCTGGCTCTTCGGGCGCCCGACTGCCTGCATGACGCGAGTTCCCCGTTCTTCCCTCCACGACCGGATGCCGGCGTCGGACCCGCCGGCCGCGCCCCACACCCCTTACTTGACGCCGCTGCGGGGCCGGCCCAACGCGTTCAGCCGGGCGGAGCAGCGCCTCGAGGAGCATCTCGCCCGATCCGAGTGGGCAACGGGTCGCGCCTGGAACCAGAATTGGTCGTCGGGAGTTCTGGCCAACTCCATCCGGGTCGATCTCGTCTGGTCGCGGGAGAGGTGCGTCGTCGAGCTCGATGGACCCGATCACCTGGACATGGAGAAGTACGCCGCCGACCGTGCGCGCGACCGCGCCCTGCAGCGCGCAGGCTTCCTGGTCCTTCGATACACGAACGACGAGGTGCTCGACGACGTGGCGCGCGTCCTTGACGAGCTCGAACGATTCTTGGAGGACCGGCGGCGGTCTGCGTAGGAGAGACGTGAGCATGGCGTATGGAATTCCGGAGCGCGCCGCGATGATCGCGCTGATGGCCCTCAACAAGGAGACGCCGAACGCGGAGCTCAAGCGGCGCTATGGAATCGACGTCAAGAAGCCCATTCGCGACAAGCTCAACCAGGACGGGCTCCTCCAGAGCCGACGCCTGGGAGGAGCCAAGGGCTTTGCCCACGAGTTGACGGACGCCGGCTGGGCCTGGGCCGTCGCCGAGCTCGATGCAGGAGTGCCGCCCCGGGCGCGCTCGGCCGGCGGCGCGCTGTACGCGCTCCTCAACGGCCTGAAGGTGGCGCTCGACGCGCGGGGGATGGTGCTCCAGGAACTGCTCGCTCCGGCGGCTCCGCGACCTGCCGGCTCGCTCCGGGAGCGGATTCGGCAGGCCTACCACAGCCTTGTGCCCCGGCCCTGGGACTGGGTGGAGCTGCGCGATCTCCGGGCCCAGCTCGGCGATTGGCCTCGCCGCGACGTGGACCTGGAGCTCGTCCGGATGTTCCGCAAGAAGGACGTCAATCTCACGCTGCACGAAGACCGCGGCCGGCTCACGCAGGCCGATCGGGACGCGGCGCTTCGGCTCGGCGTGGACGACATGCACCTGATCAGCATGGAGTGAGGGCTGTGGAGCCAGAGCTGAAGGCACTCGGACAGGTCGCGTTCTCTACGGTTCATGCGGGCAACGACATCTGGCGCGACGACGTCATCCACGTCGACGGCATTCATTCGTGGGCGTTCGACCGAACCATGGAGACGCTCGCCCGGGTGCGCGACGGCGTGCGGGTCAACAACCTCCTCATCCAGGGGCGGCCGGGAATCGGCAAGTCGCACTTTCTGGGACGCGTCCGCCACGCGGTGATCGAGCAGGGGCAGATTTTCGTCCTCTTCCAGCCGAGTACCGCGCGCCAGTTCTGGGACAGTCTGGCGCTCGCCTACGTGGATTCTCTGCATCGGAAAGTGGGCGAAGGTGGGACCCAGTTGCATACCGTCCTCCAGGGGTTGGGCGTAGCGATTGGACTGAAAGGAACGGAGATCGAGAGCGTAGTAGCGGGAACGTTCGACCTCACGCATTTGAAGGTCGTTCGCCGAAACCTGCAGGGGTACCTCGGCCACCAGCCCGCGGATCGGGTCGCCCTGGACGTGGCGCTCGCGCTCATCCTCACCAACAGCGAGGACTTTGCACACCAGGACATTGGCTATGCGCTGCTCCAGGGGCTGGAAGTCGATGTCGACGAGGCGCGCGCGCATTCCATCCGCGCAGGTCAGATCCCGTGCCGGGATGTCGTCGGCGCGTTCGACCGGCTCACGGGCACCGCGGGGCTTGCGACCCTCGTGGCGGTCGACCAGCTCGACGGACTGGTTGCGCTCGGACGCTCGCTTGAGGGCGCTAAGGAGCAACTGCTGCTGGATCAGGTGGCGACGGGGCTCATGGATCTCGCCGAGGACGTGCAGCACTCGCTGATCGCTGTGTCGTGCCTGACCGCAAGTTGGATGCTGATCCGCGAGCGGGCCGTGGAGTCCGCGCATGATCGGTACCCGGCGGTCGTGCAGCTCCGTGAGATCCCCTCGGTGGAGGTTGGGGAGGCGCTGATCGCCGCGTACCTCCGGACGGCCTACGCCCGCGCCGGGTTCACGCCCAAGTATCCGACTTGGCCCGTGCGGCCGGCCGCGTTCGCCGACGCGCCCCTGTTCTCCCCGCGCAGCCTGATCAACCTGGTCCAGGAGCACTGCGAGCGCTGTCGGGAGCGCGGTCGCGTCACCGAGGTCGCGCAGCTACCGAACGAGCGCCAGGGGCCGGAGCCGTTGCCGGACGGGCCCCGGCCGGGTGGTGACCCTCCGCCACCTGAGCCGCCGCCTGACCCGGGCCTCGACCAACGGTTCAGCCGGTTGGTTCGGGAGGCGAACGTCGCCGACGCCCTCGACGAGAAGAAGGTGGACTATGGCCTGCCGCCGCTGCTGCGCGCCGGCCTGACGGCGTGGGCGGAGGAGAACGCCGCGGCGGGTGACTTCTCGGTGGATCCGCCGCTCGGGAGAAACCCCTCGCTTCATGCGCGGCTCCGGCGGATAGTCGATGCGGACACGGACGATGAAGTGCACTCGTCGTTCCGGGCCGTCCTGAACGCCAACCCGGTAGCGGCGCTGCACCGGCTGCGGGCGGCGGTGACTGCGTCGGGGCTCGAGCTCTCCGGAGAGCGGCGGCGGCTGTTCGTCCTGCGGAACGCAGCGTGGTCCCAGGGCCAAAAGACGAAGCAGGCGCTCGACGGGCTGCGGGCGCACGGCGGCATCGTCGTGATGCTGCCGGAGGGAGACCTCAAGGTTTTTCGGGCCTTGCAGCAACTCCTCGAAGAGAAGCCGACGGGCCTCGCCGCCTGGCTCAGGACGCATCGTCACGCGAGCCGGACGGCACTGCTCGCGCCCTTGAGTCCCGAGCCCGCGGTCGCCAGCGCACCGACCGAGGCCGGGGCACCGCCGAAGGCCGCTGCAGCGGGCGGGGCTGCCGCACCGCCGAAGGCCGCTGTGCTGACCAAGGCCGCTGAGCCGGCCAACGCTGACACACCGCCGAAGGTCGCTGAGCCGGCCAAGCCCGTTGCACCGGCCAAGACCGCCGAACTGCCCAAGACTGCCGCACCGTCCAAGACCGCCGCACCGTCCAGGGCTGCTGTACCGTCGAAGGCCGCCGCGGCGGCCCGGGCGGCCGACGAGGACTCCATTCTCATCGGCACCGCCGAAGGCACGGGTCGACACGTGACCGTGCCGCTCGAGGATCTCCGGCGCCATACGGTGATCTTCGCCGGCTCCGGCTCCGGCAAGACCGTGCTCATCCGCCGGCTCATTGAGGAGTGCGCGCTGAAGGGCGTCTCAGCCATCGTTCTGGATCCGAACAACGACCTCGCGCGACTCGGTCTGCCCTGGCCCGAGCCCCCCCGGGGTTGGCTCGACGGAGACGCGGAGAAGGCGGCAACCTACGTTCGTGACACCGAGGTCGTCGTGTGGACGCCGCGCCTGACGACGGGACGCCCGCTCTCGTTCGCACCGCTGGCCGGCCTGCGCGACGTGGCGGACGATCCCGACGAGTTCGGGATCGCGCTCGACAATGCCGTCGCCTCGCTCGTCCCGCGCTCGGGCCTGCCCGCGTCCGGCGCACGGTTCAGCCAGGGCCGAGCCGTGCTGAAGGAGGCTCTGGCGGCCTATGTGCAACGCGGTGGTGGGGACCTCCAAGGATTCCTGAACCACCTGTCGGCGTTGCCGGAGGGCGTCAGTCGGCTCGCCAGCGGCGAGAAGATTGCGGCGGACATCGCCCAGACGCTGCTCGCCGAGACCGTGAACGATCCCATGCTGGGTGGAACCGGCGAGGCCGTCGATCCATCGGTCCTGCTGCAGCCGGCGGGCGGCCGACGCGCCCGCATCTCCGTGATCAGTCTCGTCGGACTGCCGAACGACGATCAGCGGCAGCACTTCGTCAATCAGCTCCAGATGGCGCTCTTCGCCTGGGTCAAGAAACACCCTGCCGGCGACCGGCCGCTGGGTGGTTTGTTCGTCATGGACGAAGCGCAGACCTTCGCACCTTCATCGGGCCGCACGGCCACCACGGACAGTACGCTCGCCCTGGCCTCCCAGGCACGGAAGTACGGCCTCGGCCTGGTCTTCGCCACTCAGGCGCCGAAGGGGCTCCACAACCAGATCTCGGGTAACGCGACAACGCAGTTCTTCGGCCTGCTCAATGCTCCCGCGCAGATCGCGGCTGCCCAGGAAATGGCGGCTCAGAAGGGCGGCGATGCGCGGGGCATCGCCCGCCTGCGGCCCGGAGAGTTCTTTGCAGCAAGCGACAGCGTGGCGTTTCAACGTGTGCGCAGCCCCATGTGTCTGAGCCACCATCCACGGAGCCCGATGACCCAGGAAGAGGTCCTCGAGCTGGCACGTGGTCAGGCAGCCGGGCCACCTTCGCGAACGCCTCCTCCAGTAGCTCCCTCACGTCGCGACCCTCCTTGATGAGTTGTATTGTGCCTGAAGGGCCTTGCCCGGCAGTCGCGGCAGTCTCTACCGGTTGCGCGTTGCCAGCGTTGGGGGATTTTCCTGCGAGGTGCGCAAGCGGTTGACACGGGGCGGTGTTCAGTCCGCTTGCTGCCGGTCCTTGGCCGTGGTACTCCGAGACCTGTCTCCCGGCAGCCCCGCAATCACGGAGCGGAGCTGGCGGTTCACGGCTTCCGAGGTATCGAATACCGCCGCAACGTCAGGTTCCAGGACGACGGCCACGACCCTGCCACTCATGCGGGCTGCGAATCGGTTCGGCCGACTCTGCGCGTAGTCCAGGTCGTATTCGGCCCGAAGGTCGTCCGGTTCGTCATGGGGCGCCGGTGCTCTGCTCGTAGTCATGTCGTTCCCGCTTCGTGGCGGAGCGGGCGCTGATGATCCGGATCCTGCCGCCGCGCTCAGCGAAACTGACGATCAGCAGTCGCTGTCGCGTCGAACGTCCAACGAGGATCTCGCGCGACTCGTCCGCTGAGTGGTCAGGGCCGTCCAGTTATTCGCGCCAGCGGGTCGGCGAAGACGGTCGCCGCTTCCTGGAAGCTGACCCCATGTTTCTTGACGTTGGCCCCCGCCTTGGAAGCCTGCCACTCGAAGTCCACACCTGCGCCGAGCGTATCACGTCGTTGTCAGGGCAGCCCAATGACCCGTGGCTCCCCGCGCGTCACTCCGGCAAGCGGAAGACGATGAGCCCCGGCACCTCGCCGCCGACGGTCAGCGCGATGTGCTGCACGCCGTCGAGCAGGTAGGTCATCGGCGCGCCGAGGGCGCCGCTCGGCAGATCCAGCGAGGCAATCTCGGCCCCGCTCGTCTTGTCGTAGGCCACCAGTCGCGGCCCGCCGTCGCTGCCGCCCGCGGTCAGGACGTAGATCAGCAGGGTCTTCGTCAGCAGGGGACCGCTGCGGCTGGCGTCGCCGCCCACCGGGGGCAGGTCGAGGTCGCGCAGCATGGGGTGGTTGCGGATGCGGTCGCCGTCGCCGGTGGGGATCATCCAGGCGTGCTCGCCGGTGTTCATGTCGATGGCGGTCATGCGGGTGTAGGGCGGCTTCCACAGGGCCAGGCCGCGCGGCATGACGGGGCCGGCCGAGACGGAGCGCCGGATGTAGCGCAGGGTGGACTGCTCGTGCGGCTCGGGCTCGGTGAGCTGGATGGTCGAGTGGCCGTTGGTCGACGGCACGTAGAGGTAGCCGGTCTCGGGGTCGACGGCCGCGCCCGACCAGCTCGCGCCTCCCCCCACGGGGGGTCGCATGATGGTGCCGCGCAGGGTCTGGGGCGTGTAGAGCGGGCCGAGCCGGAAGCCCTCCACCGCCTCGACGGCCATCTGGCGGATCTCGGGGGTGAAGTCGACGAGGTCGTCGATGGACGTGCCCTGGTACTCGAACGCGGCCGGCTTCGTGGGAAAGGGCTGGGTCGGCGACATGACCTCGCCCTCGAGGTCGGTGTCGGTGGCCACCGGCAGCTCCTCGATGGGCCACACCGGCTCGCCGGTCACGCAGTCGAAGACGTACACGAATCCCTGCTTGCTGACCTGGGCCACCGCCTTGATCTCCCGCCCGTCGACGGTGATGTCGAGCAGGTTGGGGGCGGCCGGCAGGTCGTAGTCCCACAGGCCGTGGTGAATCGCCTGGAAGTGCCACTGCCGCTGGCCGGTCTCGACGTCGACGGCCACGAGGCTCTCGGCGAACAGGTTGTCGCCGAGCCGGTGGCCCCCGTAGTAGTCGTTGGTCGGCGTCCCGATGGGCAGGTAGACCCAGCCGAGCTCCTCGTCGCCGCTCATCATCGACCAGATGTTGGTGTTGCTGCTGTAGCTCCACGACTCGTCCAGCTAGGTGCCCGACCCGAACTCGTAGGCCTTGCCCGTAACGACCCCTACGGCGTGCTATAATGACGCGCCCGCATAACCACTAGGAGCAATCGACATGACGACAACGCCTGCACGCACTTTCAGCTTCGCAGTGAATGGTGCCGAAATAGAGACAGAACACGAAAAGCTTGTCGCGATCGACATCCTACTACTTGCAGAACGAGAAGGCGTAATACCCAATAAACCGGATGCCTATTTTCTAGAGACGGCCGACGAAAAACACAGGTTCAAGAACGACGATTGGGTGGACTTGCAAGAATACAAGCATTTTATTACGGTACCTACCGGCAAAACCGACGTTGCGGATATATAGGACAATGACAGAGTCTCTGGAAAAGATCGAGCAAGAGCTACAGCTGTGCGGGTACACAACGTACCGTCAACAGAGCCCACAGGGAGAAGTTGTGGCCTTCGAGTATAAGGTCGAAGTCGGTAGCCAAAAGAGTCACACTGTTCATCTCGGGTTTAGCATGTCCGAAGTGCATTGGGTGCGGCTCTTCTTCGTAGACGGCTTTTTCGCCTATTTATAGGTGTTTTTGCTCGCCGACGATCACTTTTCGGTTCGTTTTGCGCGGGGACAGCGCCCCGGACAGCGCCCACCCGCCTCTTTCGGGCGGCCAGCCCGGCCTGATCACGGCGCCCGGACGCTTCGGTCGTCCCCTCCGCCCCCCTGGACATTCGCGCGGCGTTTTGATACGGTGCCTTGGGAAGGGAGATGCCTCTGCGATGGCCGTAGCAGCGACGACGAGGTTCTCGGGACGTGCCTTCTGGGTCGCGTTGGGTGCCACCAGCGATCGAGGTCGCATGGACCGACACTGCCGCCGTGCCGGTGAGGCGCCCAACACGGTCCGGCGGTGGCGGGAGAGTTGAGCGATGCGAGACGTGGCTCACAGCGCCGCTCCCCCCGACCAGGCGCCGTATGCGGTGGCCGAGGCCGTCTTCGCTGATGCCAAAGCCTACCTCTCATCGCGCGAAGCCCAGCAGATGAGTGAGAGCGAGCTCGAACGGGAGCTGGACCGACGGGGCCAGGAGTTGATGCGCAGGCTCCTGCAAGGACACCTCGATCAACGCACCCCGGGGGAGGCCGCCGGTCCGGTCGAGGGGGTCGACGATGTCGAGCGCTCGCAGCGGCGTCTGCAGGAACGCCACCCGGAGACGACCTTCGGGACGGTGCAGGTTGCGCGCCCGGGCGGGTCGCGCTCGTCGATGGCGCCGAGACGCAGCTCAACCGCGCGAGCGCCGCCGTCGACCTTACGGTGTGGTAATCGACCTCATCCAGGTGGCCGAGTACGTCTGCAGGCGGTGCCTGTGTTCCATCGCCACCGGCGTCATCGAAGGGGCGTGCGGTACCTGGTCCGCGACCGTGATGGAGTTCACTGGTGCACGCTGGTGCTACCCAGTACCGCTGTTTCATCCATGCGCGGGTCTGGATCCGCCGGGTGGCCAACTGGGTTGGAGCCGAGGCGGTTCTGAAGCTCCGGGTGCTACGAAGCCAGCCGCGACCTCGATGCGTACTGGGACTTCCACGACACGGGAGTACCAGCGGGGCACCACGCCCAGCGATACGCTGATGGAATAGGGCGGCCAGTCAGCAAGCCGCCCCCGCCGCCCTCCCCACCACGCCTTCGACGGGTCAAGTAGCTCTTGCCGTGCCGCTGGCAGAAGCCCCTTGGGCCGTCGACGAAGAAGAGCCGCACCCAAGTGCATTACCCCGCGTATCCTCCACATTGGATCCATATACATCCACCCGTCAACGATGGCCAGGGCGGTGCCATAGGCAACTACCAGGACGAATCCGGACGCTCATGGGCGGCACTAAGTCGTCCGGGCGCCGACATTTGGGATAAGGCAAAGACAAAGCACATGTCTGTGTACATGCAAGAACACGTGCGTAGATTCTGGGACAAGATATGAAGCGAGAGGTGGTTCTCACGGGACAAGTGGCGGAAGAGGGGTACGAGCATCTATTGCACCACTATATGGATGACAGAGAGCAAGAGGAACTTTGCTTCGCTCTTTGGCGCCAATCCACAGGCGCAAGACGAAAGACCGCCGTAATCTATGAGCTCATAAAGCCCCGGTTTTCGGAGCACGCGCTGCACGGAAATGCTAGTTTTGAGCCGCACTATCTCAGTAGGGCCATAAGGGAAGCCAGAAGACAAGGGGCAGGATTGGCATTTCTCCATAGCCATCCAGGTACCGGCTGGCAGGATATGAGTCGGGATGACGTTGTCGCGGAAAGGGACGTGATATCCTATCCAGCGCGAGCAACCAAGCATCCTCTGGTTGGCTTGACAGTTGGTCGCGATGGATACTGGAGCGCGAGATGGTGGGAAAATGCCGGACGCGAAGTTAGCCGCTTATGGTGTCCTAAAGTTCGCGTGGTTGGACAGAAGAGATATGGGATATACCAGAAACCGGACCTGTACAGCCAAAACAGATGGTCGGCTCGACTTCGGCGAACCGAAGACAGTTGGGGGCGGGCTTTTCAACAGACAATAGAAGATCTCGAAGTTGGAGTCGTTGGACTTGGTAGCGTCGGTAGCCTGGCGGCGGAGGCCTTGGCGCGAATAGGCGTTGGCTCATTGACCCTGATCGGATCGACGGTGACCGAGTGGAAGAACATAATTTGGATCGACTGCTTTACGGAAGTGTTAGGAAAGTCGGCCAACGAAAAGTAGATGTCGCTGCGGCGATGCTAAAAAAACACGCCACTAATGCGGGCTTCGTTGTTCGCCGTGTGGGTCAAGAAGTGCACTGTGACTCAGCCTATTGCGCCGCGTTAGATTGCGACCTTATACTGAGTTGCGTTGACAGACCAGTAGGTCGTGATGTGCTCAATTATATCGCTCACGCTCATCTGATACCGGTGATAGACGCCGGTGTGGCCGTGGAGGCCTTTAGCCCGGATTATGCGTGAAGGTGTTTGATTCTGGGAGAGACACAAGGGCCTCCGTGTGGTACAAACGTAGTGTGTATAAACGTTTAGCCACGACGGAGGCCCCTGCGTGACACCTGACACGATACCACAGAGTGTTCTGTTTCCGGATCTGTTCGACAAGCCCCTCGTCGCCACGTTCAACCAGGAGCACGCGAGTTCCGACGGCGGCGCCGTCCTGCTCAAGGCGGCCGAGCGCGTGTACGGCTTGGTCAAGGCGTTCGCCCGGTGTCTGGCCGACAAACGCGCACCCGGGAAGATTCGGCACACGCTCGCGGACCTGATCGGCCAGCGGGTCTTCGGCATCGCGTGCGGTCATCCCGATGGCAACGATGCCGACCACTTGGCCGACGACCCCATCCACAAGCTGCTGCTCGGGCGGGACCCGGTGTCCGGCGCGCCCTTGGCGTCGCAACCCACGATCTCGCGATTCGAGAACGGCGCGCGCCGCACCGTGCTCTACCGGATGGGGCGCGAGTTGGCAGCGTGCGTCATCGAGCGTCATCGGCGCCGCCTGCACGGGCGGGCGCGCCGGATCACGATCGATCTGGACCCGACCGACGACCTGACGCACGGGGCCCAGCAGCTCACGTTCTTCAACGGGCACTATGGCGGCTGGTGTTATCTGCCGATGCTGGGGTTTCTGAGCTTCGACCGCGAGGCGGAGCAGTATCTGTGCGCGGCGGTGCTGCGGCCCGGGAAGGCAGTGGCCGCCGACGGGACCCTCGGCCTGCTGTGTCGGTTGCTCCCGCTGTTGCGGGCCGCGTTTCCGCAGGCGCGGTTTCTCGTCCGGCTCGACGGGGGCTTTGCGACCCCGGAGATCTTCGATTTCCTGGATGCGGAGCCCCGGCTCGACTATGTCGTGGCGATGGCGAAGAACGCGGTGTTGCAGCGGCATGCGGAGTCCGCCATGCAGGTGGCCCGCGCGCAGAGCGAGGTCGGTGGCGAGACCGCGCACGTCTATACCGACACCCGCTACGCCGCCGGCACGTGGGACCACGAGCGCCGGGTCGTGATCAAGGCCGAAGTCGTTCGCCTCGGAGACCGCGAGCCGCGGGACAACCCGCGGTTCGTGGTGACGAATCTGCGGCAGACGCCGCGCTTCATCTATGAGAAGGTCTACTGTGCTCGCGGGGACATCGAGAATCGGATCAAGGAACTGCTCGATGGGCTGCAGATCGACCGCACGAGCTGCTGTCTGTTCTCGGCGAACCAGTTGCGCGTCTTCCTGACCGCCGCGGCCTACGTGCTCATGCAGGAACTGCGATTGCGGGCGGCGCGTACTGCGTGTGCCCGCAGCCAGGTGACGTGGCTGCGCGACCGGCTGCTGAAGCTGGGGGTCCACGTCGTCCGCTCGGTCCGCCGCGTGGTTCTGCATCTGCCGCGCTCGACGCCGCACCTCGAGGCGTGGCGGCACATCGCACTCGCGCTGGGCGCGCGCGCCGGATAGCCCACCCGTTGCGCCGCGCCCACCTGCTTCCTGGGCGGCATGGGCCGCTCCGCCGGCGGGGCTGTCGCTGCCCAACCCTCGCGTCCGTCATGCCCCCCCCGGTCGGCTGCTCAACCCCGGCTCCGCTTGCAGGCGACGATGTCCGAGACCCATTCCTGCGCCGATCACGCCCTTTGGCGGTCGAATCTGGACCTTCGTGAATAATGCAGGTTAGGGACCCTCGTAGATTCTTCGGCGCTCGCTGGAGAGCTCACGTGGTTACTCCGGAACACCAATGTCTTCGTTGTGCGGGTCAATATAGTTCTGGCGATGTCGTTGCGGAATTGGACGGCTCATTGGCGGATCCGGTATACATAACTGGTTTAGAGGAATCAGGGCGAAAGCAAAACATGAATACGTTTCCTTTTGCCTTGGGAGCTGCTGGACTGCAAATTAACTTGGCGTTGCGGTATTTGTTGGGTGAGCGGTGGTGGCCAGAGATTAGTCGGCAGGAATATCAGTTTGTAAAGGGCGTGGTGACGCGAGAAAGTCAACTGTGCAGTGAAGCATGTGACTTTCGAGAGATGATAGCAATGGGAGATGCTAGCAAGCCACCGTACTTACGGCCGGGTCCGTGTGTCGAAGTATGGCGAGGCGATGGCAATTGGCGGCTTAGGTTGATGAAGGTCTGTAGGGAATTTTGGAGTAGACTACGTCGGGTCCCGTAAGGCCGTGGTGGCTAAGCAAGGAGCGGATGGCGCGTCGCACGTTTTTTCGCTGTTGAATTGACGGGCCGAGTGTGATCACTGTTCCGGTATGGGTGCGGCTCTTCTTCGTCGACGGCCCAAGGGGCTTCTGCCAGCGGCACGGCAAGAGCTACTTGACCCGTCGAAGGCGTGGTGGGGAGGGCGGCGGGGGCGGCTTGCTGACTGGCCGCCCTATTCCATCAGCGTATCGCTGGGCGTGGTGCCCCGCTGGTACTCCCGTGTCGTGGAAGTCCCAGTACGCATCGAGGTCGCGGCTGGCTTCGTAGCACCCGGAGCTTCAGAACCGCCTCGGCTCCAACCCAGTTGGCCACCCGGCGGATCCAGACCCGCGCATGGATGAAACAGCGGTACTGGGTAGCACCAGCGTGCACCAGTGAACTCCATCACGGTCGCGGACCAGGTACCGCACGCCCCTTCGATGACGCCGGTGGCGATGGAACACAGGCACCGCCTGCAGACGTACTCGGCCACGTGGATGAGGTCGATTACCACACCGTAAGGTCGACGGCGGCGCTCGCGCGGTTGAGCTGCGTCTCGGCGCCATCGACGAGCGCGACCCGCCCGGGCGCGCAACCTGCACCGTCCCGAAGGTCGTCTCCGGGTGGCGTTCCTGCAGACGCCGCTGCGAGCGCTCGACATCGTCGACCCCCTCGACCGGACCGGCGGCCTCCCCCGGGGTGCGTTGATCGAGGTGTCCTTGCAGGAGCCTGCGCATCAACTCCTGGCCCCGTCGGTCCAGCTCCCGTTCGAGCTCGCTCTCACTCATCTGCTGGGCTTCGCGCGATGAGAGGTAGGCTTTGGCATCAGCGAAGACGGCCTCGGCTACCGCATACGGCGCCTGGTCGGGGGGAGCGGCGCTGTGAGCCACGTCTCGCATCGCTCAACTCTCCCGCCACCGCCGGACCGTGTTGGGCGCCTCACCGGCACGGCGGCAGTGTCGGTCCATGCGACCTCGATCGCTGGTGGCACCCAACGCGACCCAGAAGGCACGTCCCGAGAACCTCGTCGTCGCTGCTACGGCCATCGCAGAGGCATCTCCCTTCCCAAGGCACCGTATCAAAACGCCGCGCGAATGTCCAGGGGGGCGGAGGGGACGACCGAAGCGTCCGGGCGCCGTGATCAGGCCGGGCTGGCCGCCCGAAAGAGGCGGGTGGGCGCTGTCCGGGGCGCTGTCCCCGCGCAAAACGAACCGAAAAGTGATCGTCGGCGAGCAAAAACACCTATAAATAGGCGAAAAAGCCGTCTACGAAGAAGAGCCGCACCCTTCCGGTATAGAGTAGACCGGAAAGGCGGAGTCCGCTGTGCTCTACGTAGTGTCGCACTGCCGGAGTTCCCTGGGGTGAGTATTGTAGTTGATATCGTGGACTGGAATTTAGGGGTGAGCGCTCAGAGATCCCCTCATTTTATCACGTGAATCAATAAGACGAAACCGTTCGGTGGAACAAACATCTCCGACGGGATGGACTTTGCACAATGTCGCGCGCCTGGGTTAGTATGTTGACCCATGCGCTTACATCAGAAGCCGCCAACATCTCGCAACCGACTGCTCCAGAGACACGATCTTCTGAACTTCGTAACCACCTTGTACGAGGGCGATTTGCATGCCAAACGGGTGCTGTCGTTGGCCAATGCCACCTTGGGCGTGCTGGCGAGTGCGTCGCTGGCGATCCATGCGGTGGGGCGTGGCTTGGCCCAGGCCATGGGCACGTTGACCAAGCATGGTGTGAAACAGGTGGATCGGCTCCTGAGCAATCGAGGGGTTGATGTCGGGACTTTCTTCGCCTATTGGACGCCGTACATTGTTGGTGCTCGCAAGGAAGTAATCGTCGCGCTGGATTGGACGAGCTTTGCCGCGGACGGGCAGGACACTATTGTGCTGTCGATGTTGACAGGCCACGGGCGCGCGACGCCCCTGCTGTGGAAGACCGTGGCGTCGTCGACCCTGAAGGGCAACCAGCGCCGCTACGAGTACGAAGTGCTGTGCCGGTTGCGGGAGGTACTGCCGGCGGGGGTGAAGGTCACGGTCGTGGCGGATCGGGGCTTTGCGGATTGCAAGCTGTTCTACGCACTGACGGAGGAACTGACCTTTGAATACGTGATTCGGTTGCGCGGAGACATCTACGTGACGAATGCGCGGGGCGAGCGGCGACCGGCCGCAGCGTGGGTCGGCGCTGGGGGGCGTGCGCGGCGGTTGGTGGGCGCTCGGGTGACCGATGCTCACGAGCTGCCGGTGGGCGTGGTCGTGTGTGTACACGATCGGAAGATGGACGAACCGTGGTGCTTGGTGGCCAGCGAAGCGACCGTGCCGACGCCGGTGTTGATTCGGTACTACGGCAAGCGCTGGGGGATTGAAGCGGGCTTTCGGGACATCAAGGACATGCGCTTCGGGATGGGCCTGTCGTCGATGCACGTTTCGCGCCCGGACCGGCGGGACCGGCTGTTGCTGATCAGTGCATTGGCGATCGCGATGCTGTCGCTGCTGGGTGCAGCGGGCGAGCGCATCGGCTATGACCGCTGGTTGAAGGCGAACACCGTGAAGCGGCGGACGCATTCGTTGTTTCGGCAGGGGTTGATGCTGTATCACCATCTTCCCAATTGGCCCGATGACCGGATTCGTCCGTTGATGGAGACGTTCGGAGAGATGCTCCTGGAACAGCGGGTGTATCGAGGGGTCTTCGGTGTAATTTGATGTTAGAAACAAAGAAAAATAAGGGGATGCATGAGGGGTGAGCGGAGGATTCGGCATTCGGATTCATACTGATAGTCACGGGGTTTGTGGAAGTACGGTATGGAGCTAAGTGACTGTGGCATGGAAGGTATGGACTCCAGCGATAAATCAGGTGCGAAATACTGTCTGAAGGTAGGCGAGAAGCGTTCGATAAGAGAGAGTAGCTGGCGCGCGGTTGAGTCAATGGCGCGCGGCCCATATTGAACCTGTAAGATGGGTAAACCGGGATGGAATGTCGAGTAGGGAATCGCGATTGAGCAGCCGTGGCCGCGGCGGCCATAAGCGAGCCAGTATACTAGTTTGTCTCGTGCGGAGTCATTGTATGCTCGAATAAAAGAGGAAATGTAAGCGTAGCCAGGACGTGGGTGTAGTATGAAAGGAGGAAGCTTGGAGTAGATTGTCGGTGACTTTCGTTTAAGATGGTGAGAAAAAAAGGAGCCCTCGGTCGGATCGTTGGAGTGAACGGTATCGTAGAGTCGAAGATAGTCAGGGCTGTCGGGATCGAGCATAGAAAAAAGGGTGTCCAAGCTTGTATAATGAACAAGGAATTGAGGTGTGCGTGCACCAACGGAATATACGGGATAGAGGTGCTGAAGAATGGCGCTGGCGATGTCATCAAAGAGTAGAGATGCACTGCCGACAGCGCCGGAGTTGAAGTAGGCGTTGAACTGGCGATTGCGGAAAACAGCTGCGACATGTTCTAGGGTATCCTCAAATTGGGTCGGTGGAGGCGCCGTGATTTGTCCGATGGGGACTTCGCTGGACGGCGGGCCGACGACGCAGTCGGTGCGGGTCGATCGGTCGCCGATCCGGACGGTCACCGGACCCGCGACGGGGCGTTCCTCCTTGCGATCGTCGGCGTAAGTGACCACCACGGTTTCCTGGATCTCCAATCCGAGCCTTTCGACGATGTTCTGTGGAAGCATCAGCATCACGGCGCCCGTGTCGACTATGCCCTGCACGCGCGTGCGCCGAACGCCGGACTCCTCGCCCAGCCCCCGCTCGAAGATCCCGCGGTCGACCGGGTTCTGCAGCTCGAAGTCGACCGAGATTTCTCCCACGTTTGCTACCACTGCAAGAATCACTCCGGCAAGCGGAAGACGATGAGCCCCGGCACCTCGCCGCCGACGGTCAGCGCGATGTGCTGCACGCCGTCGAGCAGGTAGGTCATCGGTGCCCCGAGGGCGCCGCTCGGCAGATCCAGCGAGGCAATCTCGGCCCCGGTCGCCTTGTCGTAGGCCACGAGCCGAGGCCCGCCGTCGCTGCCGCCCGCGGTCAGCGCGTAGAGCAGCAGGGTCTTCGTCAGCAGGGGACCGCTGCGGCTGGCGTCGCCGCCCACCGGGGGCAGGTCGAGGTCGCGCAGCATGGGGTGGTTGCGGATGCGGTCGCCGTCGCCGGTGGGGACCATCCAGGCATGCTCGCCGGTGTTCATGTCGATCGCGGTCATGCGGGTGTAGGGCGGCTTCCAGAGGGGCAGGCCGCGCGGCATGACGGGGCCGGCCGAGACGGAGCGCCGGATGTAGCGCAGGGTGGACTGCTCGTGCGGCTCGGGCTCGGTGAGCTGGATGGTCGAGTGGCCGTTGGTCGACGGCACGTACAGGTAGCCGGTCTCGGGGTCGACGGCCGCGCCCGACCAGCTCGCGCCTCCCCCCACGGGGGGCCGCATGATGGTGCCGCGCAGGGTCTGGGGTGTGTAGAGCGGGCCGAGCCGGAAGCCCTCGACCGCGTCGACGGCCATCTGGCGGATCTCGGGGGTGAAGTCGACGAGGTCGTCGATGGACGTGCCCTGGTACTCGAACGCGGCGGGCCTGGTGGGGAAGGGCTGGGTCGGCGACATGACCTCGCCCTCGAGGTCGGTGTCGGTGGCCACCGGCAGCTCCTCGATGGGCCACACCGGCTCGCCCGTCACGCGGTCGAAGACGTACACGAATCCCTGTTTGCTGACCTGGGCCACCGCCTTGATCTCCCGCCCGTCGACGGTGATGTCGAGCAGGTTCGGGGCGGCCGGCAGGTCGTAGTCCCACAGGCCGTGGTGGATGGCCTGGAAGTGCCACTGCCGCTGGCCGGTCTCGACGTCGACGGCCACGAGGCTCTCGGCGAAGAGGTTGTCGCCGAGGCGGTGCCCGCCGTAGTAGTCGTTGGTCGGCGTGCCGATGGGCAGGTAGACCCAGCCGAGCTCCTCGTCGCCGCTCATCATCGACCAGATGTTGGTGTTGCCGCTGTAGCGCCACGACTCGTTCAGCCAGGTGTCGGACCCGAACTCGTCGGCGCTCTGGGGCACGGTGTGGAAGTCCCACTTGCGGCGGCCGGTCCGTATGTCGTAGGCACGGGCCCAGCCCGGCGTGGCCTCGCGGGTGATGGTCCGGTCGTTGATGGTCGACCCGATGACGATGGTGTCGCGGAGGATCATCGGCGGCGACTGCGACGAGAGGACCAGCAGGTTCAGGACGTCGCGCTCGCCCCGGGTCGCGCGGGGCACGCCGTCGGTGAGGTCGATGCGCCCGTTGTCGCCGAAGTCGGGGGCGGGCAGCCCGGTCTTCGCGTCGACGGCCACGAGGAAGCCGTCGCCGGTGCCCCACACGATGCGGGCGTCGCCGTCGTTCTCCCAGTACGCGACGCCGCGGTGGCGCCACTGCGCGATGGCCGGCATCCCCGACTCGTAGGCGCGCGGGTCGTGCACCCACAGCGTCTCGCCGGTCCGGGCGTCGACGGCCGCGGCCCGGTAGAGAGGGGTGCTCACGTAGAGGACGCCGTCGACCATGAGCGGCGTCGCCACCAGCGATCGGATCGACGGCCGCGTGCGGGTCTGCCGCACCCCGTCCCACGCCGTCCACAGGTCCGGCTCGTCCGCCTGCAGGAGGTCGAAGAGGGTGTCGGCCGCGACCAGCGAGTCGCCGCCGCCGGCGGAGTGGACGAGGTGCGAGTCGACCGAGTTCCAGCGCCACCGCACCTCGAGGTCGGCGAAGTTCTCGGCCGTGATCTGGTCCAGCGGCGAGTACTTCGTGCCGCCGCTGTCACCCGCGTAGCTGCGCCACTCGCCGTCGACCGGCGCCCCGTACTGCGCCTCGGCCGAGCTCGCGGCCAGGCAACCCGCCGCAACGACTATCGCCGTCAGTGCACCGATCCATCGCATGGTCAACATCACGCCTCCGGGGAACATCGTCTCATTCCCAGTGTCTCGTGCGGGAGGTTTTCTTTGCGCAGCGGCGTCGGGCGCGTGTGAGAAGATCTCCGAGCGAAGGGGAGACACGATGACCCGTAGATGTCTCGCGGTGGGACTCGCCGGCGCGCTGCTGGCGCTGTCCCCATCGTGCCGGGTCCTTACAACAACAACGTGCAAATCTTCCAGACCCCGGACCACGTCGCCATCCTCGCCGAGAGCATGCACTTCGTGCGCATCATCCCCCTCGACGGGCGTCCCTCCAGCGGCCTGCCGCAGTTCGGCGGCAACGGCCGCGGCCGTTGGGAGGGAGACACGCTCGTCGTCGAGTCGATGCAGTTCGACGGCGAGCTGACGATGATCGGCAGCGAGCCGCGGCGGCTCGTCGAGCGCTTCACCCGCGAGGCCGACATCCTGCAGTACGAGTTCACGGTCGACGATCCCGACCTGTGGGAGGCCCCCTGGACGGCCCGGGTGCCGTTGCGCAAGACCGAGGGACCGCTGTTCGAGTACGCCTGCCACGAGGGCAACTACGGCCTGGTGAACATCCTCTCGGCCGCGCGGGCCGGGGAGAGGGCGGCGGCCGAAGCGTCGGAGCCGCGGTAGGCGCTGTCACCGTGGCGGCCGCTGCACCGATTCATGGCGGGGTGGCGTTCTCCGCCGAACTCCGGGCGCGACCGGACCGGTCCCGCCCGAGGTCATCCGGCGACGACGCCGAGGGCCCTGGCGCGTCACTGACCCAGCGAGCGTCGCAGGCGGCGTGGCTGCCCGGACGATCCGTCGAGCACTCCGGCCGGACGGTGGTGCCGGCGATCACTGACCCGCCATCGCGTCATAGCGCCGCTGCATCTCTTCCGGGGACACCTCCTCGATGTGGTGGCCGATGTTCCAGCGATGACCAAAGGGATCGCGAAGGATGCCGGACCGTTCCCCGTAGAACTGGACAGCGCCGTATCGCGCCGCAGCTCGACCGGATGATGCATCGACTGTATACGGACGGCGTATCGGGGAATCCCGGAGCAGGGTTTCTGTTCGGTGGACTTCTACCATACCGCGGCTGGAGCGGATACGATGTCAAGGTGATCACCGACGGCATTCGGGCGTTCATGGCCCGCGATTGGCAGAGGGCGCGCGACGCCAAGGACGCCTACTGGGCCGAGCGCGTCGGGCGTCTCGGTCCTCTGGAAGCGATGCGGATCGCCGACGAGCTGCGACGGCAGGCGCTGTTGCAGCATCCGGACTGGCCGGATGCCGCAAGCCGGCGTGACGATTTGCGCCACCATGTGCGCATGACGGAGCTTTTCGAGCGTGTCGATGCAGCCCGCCGCGCTTGATCTGATCAAGGCGCTGTCGGCGGTGCTCGACCGCTGGGGGCGCTGGTACCTCTTCGGCGCCCAGGCCGTCGTTGCCTACGGCGTGCCTCGATTCAGCGCCGACGTCGACGTCACCGTCAAGCTCGACCCGGACGACCCCGAGCATTTCGTCAGCGACATGGAGGCCGGCGGCTTCACGCTCCGCGTCGACGATCCGGAGTTCGTGCGGCGAACGCGCGTGATTCCGTTCGTTCACGGCGCCACGGGCATGCCGCTCGACGTCGTGCTGGCCGGATCCGGACTCGAAGACGAGTTCCTCGACCGCGCGACGACGAAGGACATCGGCGGAGCGACGGTCCCGCTGATCGACGTTGCAGACCTCCTCATCGCCAAGATCCTCGCCGGTCGTCCCAAGGACACGGAAGACGCACGCAACCTCTGGCGTCTGCACGGAGCCGAGACGCACCGCCGCCGAATCCGCCGATTGCTGCGGTTGCTCGAAGAAGCCCTCGGCCAGAGCGATCTGGTGTCGGGTTTCGAGACGATCATCCGCCGAACGCCGGTGCAGAGGCTCGACTCTGGCGACGCAACAACGACGCCGCGTCCGAGCCGTGATTGATCAGCGCGCCGAGTCCGCGTACAGGTGACGACCACCGCTCCTACCGCAGCACGTCGCTCTCCTCCGCCATCCCGACGAGCACCTCGGCGTCCTCGGCCAGCAGGAGCCGGCCGGCGACCGACTCGTCGGCGGCGTGCCGGACGGCGGCGACGAAGCCCGCGTGGTCGCCGTACCGTTCCTCGAGCGACAGGCGCGGGTCGCCGCTGGCCAGCCGCTCCGCGCGGGTCCGCGCGAAGGGGAAGAACGACCCCGTCAGCGAGCAGAGGTCGCGCCCGCGCGGGCCGGGCGCCAGCAGGTTCCAGCCGGTGTTGGTGCCGACCGGCGCCGCGATGTCCACCGTGTGGATCCCGGCGACGGCGTGCCCGTCGCGGTCCGTCGTGGGCACGAGCACCCGGTAGGACCCGCCGCGCGTCGGGGGCAGCACCGTCTGGCGGCCGCCCCGCGACCCGAACGTGGGGCCGAAGCCGAGGGCGTCGAGCCCGTTCGCCCGGGTCGGGAAGGCGACCCCGGGGATTGCCGGGAACCTTCGCGCGACCTCGTCCACGGTCGCCAGCGTCCCCCGCCGCACGTCCGGGTAGGCGCTCGTGGGCGGCTCGACGCCGCGGTCGGCCCAGTCGTCGAGAGCCACGAGCAGCGCGCGCATCGCCGGCGCCGCGCTGCGGTAGGTGTTCGTCACGTAGGCGCACGCCCCGCGGCCGGTCGGCATCGCCCCGACCCCCGCGGCCCCGCCGTGCGGATGGCTCGCGAGCAGGTAGAGGCGGACGTTGTCGGGAATCGGCACCGGGTCGCCGCGGCCGTCGTGGACGTTCAGCGACGCCTTCATCTGCCAGAACTCGTTGCTCGTGTCGACGTGGAAGACGAGCGGGTCGGTGGCGGGCCGCTTGAGGATGCCGTCGCGGATGTTCGTCACCGGGTCGGTGGTCACCGCGTAGGTCAGCGGCGGATACGAATGCGACGTGAAGTCGGGGGTCCGGTCCTGGCGGGAGTAGATGTTGGGGTCGGCGAACTCGACGTTGGCGAACAGCCGATGCGTGCCGGGGATGTGGATGCGCACCGCGTCGAACACCTGCCGGTGCGCCTCGTCCTCGTTGAAGCCGAGGTAGAGCCAGTCGCGCAGGTACATCCCCGTCGACGAGATGCCGAGCCCGTAGGCGCGGCGGATGCCGGTGGCGTCGGCGCTCGCGGCGAGCGGGTTCGGCGTCCCCGCGTCGTCGGCGGTCTCGTAGCGCAGGAACGAGGCGACGTCCCGCGTCACGGCATAGCCGAGGCCCATGACCCACGGGTTCTGCGCGGGGTAGATCAGCTCGTACACCTTGTTGGGGTCGAACCCGTCGAAGAGGCAGAGGTCGGTGGTCGAGGGCGCGAGCGACTCCCCGCCCGAAGGACACGTCCCGAACGCCCAACCGTCGGCCGGGATCGGCCGGCGCTGGCCGTCGATGGCGTCGCGGACGGTCAGGGTGGAGTGCGCCGTGTCGGTGTCGGCGGCCTCGTAGCTGACGAAGCGGGCGTTTCCTTTGAGCGGCACGGTGTAGAGGCCGGCGCCGCCCGCCATCTGCTGCGGCAGGTCCGAGGAATACTCGATCCGAATCCGGGAGACGATGGGGCTGCCGTCGGCCTGCACCGCGACCGGCAGGTTCGCGCCGAGCCGCGTCGCCGTCGTCAGGATGTCGCCGGCCCAGCCGGCGTCCACGAGGGTGTAGCCGAGGCGGAAGAACAGTCCGTCGTCGGAGCCGGGATCGGCCCCGGGCGGCAGCGGGGGGAAGGCGTGGAAGCCGAGCTCGATGGCGTTCCCGCGGTTGTTGATGCCGTACAGGAGCTTCCGGTTGCCGCGCGCCATGTCGACCGGCCTGATGATGAAGAATGGGGCGCTGAACTCGACCAGGCCCCGGTCGTTGCGGGGGGCGCGGTCGAGGTTGACGATCACCGTGTTGAGGGGGTCGTCCGGGTCGACCTCCATGTACACGGTGCCGTCGAGGCGCTCGAACCGGCCGGCGTCGCCGAACTCCTTCCCGCCGGCGTACGGCGTCGTCCGTTCCACCTCGATCCGGACCACCCGCGCGTCGGCCGGCGGCGCCGCCAGGGCGCCCAGCAGACTTCCCAGAACCACGAGTGCGAATGTGCGTCTCATCTGCGCGTCTCCTCGTCGGCCCTGTCCGGCGCCGACCCGGCCGCCCACCGGCGGCCCGTTGTCGTTCTGGCTCGAGTGCCTGTCGGCTTCTACCACCGCAGCCCGTGGCGGAACCCCGCGTTGCACCGAAGCGGCGAGGCGCGGGATGCATCGCCCTCGAATGCAGCTTGGACTTCCGCCTCGGGCGCTAGTGGTGTGTCACAGGAATAATCTTACGGTTCAGCTTCCGAACCGGCGGTTTCGGGCGCCGATCGAAGGCCGCCGTTTCGGTCTTGTCGGCCGCGGGAGGTGATGTAAAGCCATTTCGAAGACATACCACTAGGGACGTGCGCGAAAGCGGGTCTCGGTGCAACTGCTGAAGTCGATGACCCCCGCGGTCCTCTGCTGCAGGGCGCGGAACTCCTCGTCGCCCATGAGGATCTCGTTGAAGATCAGGCGCATGTCCGCATCCGGGTGCCGCTCGCTGAACAGGATCTGGTTGACCGGCCGCTCGATGTTCTGGAAGCCCGTCATCCAGCGGCCCGTCCGCGCCGACATCTCCGCGCCGGGGTACTTCCGCTCGACCAGGTCGACCATCTCCCCGGCGAGCGCCGCGGCGGTGGCCTCCTGGCCAGGTTCGATGTTGCAGACGCGCTGGAAGACGAGCGGACGTTCGTCCTGCCGTACGGCTTCCCCCCGCGCGGCGCCCGCGGCGGCGCCCGCGGCGGCGGCCAGGGCGATGGCGACGATGACGGTCCTCATGGAGCTGTCTCCCTCAATACGAGCGAGTTCACGACGGAGCGCCAGTCCATGCATGCCCCTGGGATTACGGCAGGGCGAAGGCGACGAGCTGCTCCCGGGCGTCCCCGCCGCCGACGGCGAGGACGATGTACTGCCGGCCGCCGGCCAGGTAGCTGATCGGGGCCGACGACGACCGCGCGGGCAGCTCCATCTCGAACCGCTGGTAGCCGGTGTCCTTGTCGAACGCGCGCAGGCGGTTCGACTCGATGCCCTGGCCGATGAAGAGCAGGGTCTTCGTCAGCAGGGGGCCGCCGCTCTTCTCGTAGTTGCCGAGGGGCGGCAGATCCATGCCGCGCAGGGCCTCGTGGTCGCGGGGGCCGTCGCCGAGGGGCACGCTCCAGAGCTTCTCGCCGGCGTTCATGTCCAGCGCCGCGAGCTGCGAGTAGGGCGGCTTGAAGAGGGGGAGTCCCCGGGGACCCGGCAGGTTGCTCACCCGCGGCCGGATCGTCAGGTCCGATCGCGCGGGATCGCCCGGCTCCAGCACCACGAACGAGAAGTGCGCCCAGCTCGGCACGTAGAGCCGCCCGGTCTCCGGATCGAAGGCGGCGCCCCACCAGTTGGCGCCGCCGCTCCAGCCGGGCCGCACGATGTTGCCGCCGAGGGCCGGCGGGGTGTAGAGCGGACCGGCGGTGTGTCTGCCGTAGATCTCGAGCGCCTCGGCCCGCAGCTCGTCGGTGAAGTCGATCAGGTCCGCTTCGAGCGACCCGTTGGTCAGGTAGAGCAGCGGCTTCGTCGGATAGGGCTGCGTGGGGGAGGTGCGCTCGCCGGGCACCGTCGACGCGGGGACCGGACGCTCTTCGATGGGCCAGACCGGCTCGCCGGTCGCCCGGTCGAAGACGAACGTGAAGCCCTGCTTGGTGATCTGCGCGACGGCCTTGATCGGCCGCCCGGCGACGGTGATGTCGATCAGGTTCGGCGCCGCCGGAAGGTCGTAGTCCCACACCGTGTGGTGCACGAACTGGAAGTGCCAGACCCGCTCGCCGGTCTCGGCGTCGAGGCAGACCAGCGAGTTCGCGAACAGGTTGTCGCCGGGGCGGTGCCCGCCGTAGTAGTCGGTCACCGGCGAGCCGACCGGCAGGTAGATGTAGCCGAGCTCGGGGTCGGCGCTCATGTTCGACCACACGTTGGCCCCGCCCGCCCACTTCCACGAGTCGTTGCCCCAGGTCTCGTGGCCGAACTCGCCGGGCTGGGGGATCGTGTGGAAGATCCACTTCATCTCGCCGCTCCGGATGTTGTAGCCGCGGACGTGCCCCGGCGGCGCCTCCTTGCGGCCGGTGCCTTCGGTGATCGCCGAGCCGACGACCACCGTGTCGCCGGCCACGAGCGGCGCCGAGCTGACCGCGTACTGGCTCGTGTCGATGGTCCGGCCCAGCCCCCGCGTCAGGTCGACCCGGCCGTTCCGGCCGAAGTCCGGGTCGGGCTCGCCGGTCTTCGCGTCGACCGAGACCAGCCAGGTCCGCCCGCCGGCGTAGAGCAGCCGGGCGTCCTCGCCGTCCGACCACCAGGCGAGGCCCCGCGTCAGGAAGCCGTGCACGGCGGGGCGGCCGTCGAGGTAGAGGCCGGGGTCGTAGCTCCAGATCGTCTCGCCGGTCGCCGGGTCGATCGCCGCCACCTGCCCGAGGTTGGTGGTCGTGTAGAGCACCCCGTCGACCACCAGGGGGGTGACCTCGTAGGCGTAGGTGCGGAACCGGCCGCCGCCGCCGATGACCGGGTTCTCGGCCCGCAGCTTCTCGTCGACCGACGTCCACGTCCACGCGATGCGGAGCTGGTCGACGTTGTCCTCCGTGATCTGGTCGAGCGGCGTGTACTTGGTGTGTCCGGGATCGCCGCCGTAGAAGCGCCACTCCGCCGGGTCCGCGCCGGTCTGGGCGCGGGCCTCCGGCGGCGCCGGCGCCGCGCCGATCACGAACACCATTCCGGCCAGGCAACGTATCGCGGAGCTGGACATCCGTCCTCCTGTCGAATGCTCGCGTTGCGGGGGGGCGCCGCCTGAGCATCATAGCGCAGGAGGTTCTCTCGGCCGGTGCTGGCCCCTCACCCGAAGGCCATGCGGACGAGGGGGTCCGCTACTCTGCGGCGGTGAACGGCACTGACGCCATCTTCGTGCCCCAGATCAGCGCGAGCCGCCCGCCGCGCGCGGTCATGTCCAGGAACTGCCACGAGAGCTGGTCGAAGGCGGCGGGCAGGGTCTCCAGGGCCATCGGCGTTCGCAGGACGTCGCGGTCGGCGGTGTAGTCGAAGGCGCCGAAGAGCGCGTCCCGGTTCTCGTAGTCGTAGGCTGTCTGCGCCGGCCAGCTCGAGAGGATGAAGGTCCAGACGTCGTCGGACAGCTCGATGAACAGCGTGTACTCGCCCGGTTCGACCCGCGTGCCACCGATGATCAGCGGCGCCTCGGTGACGAGGCGCGTCGACTGGTTGGCGCCGGCGCGCCAGACCGGGGCGCCGTCGTTGAGCATCTCCGCCCAATCCGACGGTCCGAACAGGTCCCGCCCGCGCTTGAGGGGGCGGCCGTAGTACACGTCGATCCACTGGCCGCCGAGGTAGCCGTACTGCACGGGGTCGAACGTGCCGCCCACCTGCACGGCCGAATGGCCGGGGGGACTGAGGATGCGCCGGGCCTGCGCGAGGGCGACGTCCTGCCCGACGGTCAGCGCCGCGACGACGGCGCCGGCCGCGAGGGTCATCCGGAGGGTGAAGGCAACTGGGCGGATGTGCGTCACGGGTGTGCTCCTCTTCCAACGAGATCGACGATCTTATTCCAGCGAGGACCGCAGCCGGTGACCCACATCGAGATTCGAGGCGCCCGGACCCACAACCTCAAGGGCATCGACGTTGCGCATCCGGTGATCGAACCGGTAACCGACGGGGCCTGCATCGCATCGGCCGGCCGGGCGCGCCGACACGCGTCGGGAGTCCGTCGGTCTTGCGCGAGTGAGCGTTTGACAATCGAGGGGCAGGGGTTCACGATGTTCCTTCCGGACCGAGGGGACTGTCGGGGTCCTGGCCGGCCTCGGGGAGATGGGCCGCGCCAGGTGTGCCGTGCGGACAGTACCGCGGCACCTCATGCATCCCCTTATTTTTCTTTGTTTCTAACATCAAATTACACCGAAGACCCCTCGATACACCCGCTGTTCCAGGAGCATCTCTCCGAACGTCTCCATCAACGGACGAATCCGGTCATCGGGCCAATTGGGAAGATGGTGATACAGCATCAACCCCTGCCGAAACAACGAATGCGTCCGCCGCTTCACGGTGTTCGCCTTCAACCAGCGGTCATAGCCGATGCGCTCGCCCGCTGCACCCAGCAGCGACAGCATCGCGATCGCCAATGCACTGATCAGCAACAGCCGGTCCCGCCGGTCCGGGCGCGAAACGTGCATCGACGACAGGCCCATCCCGAAGCGCATGTCCTTGATGTCCCGAAAGCCCGCTTCAATCCCCCAGCGCTTGCCGTAGTACCGAATCAACACCGGGTGCGGCTCTTCTTCGTCGACGGCCCAAGGGGCTTCTGCCAGCGGCACGGCAAGAGCTACTTGACCCGTCGAAGGCGTGGTGGGGAGGGCGGCGGGGGCGGCTTGCTGACTGGCCGCCCTATTCCATCAGCGTATCGCTGGGCGTGGTGCCCCGCTGGTACTCCCGTGTCGTGGAAGTCCCAGTACGCATCGAGGTCGCGGCTGGCTTCGTAGCACCCGGAGCTTCAGAACCGCCTCGGCTCCAACCCAGTTGGCCACCCGGCGGATCCAGACCCGCGCATGGATGAAACAGCGGTACTGGGTAGCACCAGCGTGCACCAGTGAACTCCATCACGGTCGCGGACCAGGTACCGCACGCCCCTTCGATGACGCCGGTGGCGATGGAACACAGGCACCGCCTGCAGACGTACTCGGCCACGTGGATGAGGTCGATTACCACACCGTAAGGTCGACGGCGGCGCTCGCGCGGTTGAGCTGCGTCTCGGCGCCATCGACGAGCGCGACCCGCCCGGGCGCGCAACCTGCACCGTCCCGAAGGTCGTCTCCGGGTGGCGTTCCTGCAGACGCCGCTGCGAGCGCTCGACATCGTCGACCCCCTCGACCGGACCGGCGGCCTCCCCCGGGGTGCGTTGATCGAGGTGTCCTTGCAGGAGCCTGCGCATCAACTCCTGGCCCCGTCGGTCCAGCTCCCGTTCGAGCTCGCTCTCACTCATCTGCTGGGCTTCGCGCGATGAGAGGTAGGCTTTGGCATCAGCGAAGACGGCCTCGGCTACCGCATACGGCGCCTGGTCGGGGGGAGCGGCGCTGTGAGCCACGTCTCGCATCGCTCAACTCTCCCGCCACCGCCGGACCGTGTTGGGCGCCTCACCGGCACGGCGGCAGTGTCGGTCCATGCGACCTCGATCGCTGGTGGCACCCAACGCGACCCAGAAGGCACGTCCCGAGAACCTCGTCGTCGCTGCTACGGCCATCGCAGAGGCATCTCCCTTCCCAAGGCACCGTATCAAAACGCCGCGCGAATGTCCAGGGGGGCGGAGGGGACGACCGAAGCGTCCGGGCGCCGTGATCAGGCCGGGCTGGCCGCCCGAAAGAGGCGGGTGGGCGCTGTCCGGGGCGCTGTCCCCGCGCAAAACGAACCGAAAAGTGATCGTCGGCGAGCAAAAACACCTATAAATAGGCGAAAAAGCCGTCTACGAAGAAGAGCCGCACCCATCAACACCGGCGTCGGCACGGTCGCTTCGCTGGCCACCAAGCACCACGGTTCGTCCATCTTCCGATCGTGTACACACACGACCACGCCCACCGGCAGCTCGTGAGCATCGGTCACCCGAGCGCCCACCAACCGCCGCGCACGCCCCCCAGCGCCGACCCACGCTGCGGCCGGTCGCCGCTCGCCCCGCGCATTCGTCACGTAGATGTCTCCGCGCAACCGAATCACGTATTCAAAGGTCAGTTCCTCCGTCAGTGCGTAGAACAGCTTGCAATCCGCAAAGCCCCGATCCGCCACGACCGTGACCTTCACCCCCGCCGGCAGTACCTCCCGCAACCGGCACAGCACTTCGTACTCGTAGCGGCGCTGGTTGCCCTTCAGGGTCGACGACGCCACGGTCTTCCACAGCAGGGGCGTCGCGCGCCCGTGGCCTGTCAACATCGACAGCACAATAGTGTCCTGCCCGTCCGCGGCAAAGCTCGTCCAATCCAGCGCGACGATTACTTCCTTGCGAGCACCAACAATGTACGGCGTCCAATAGGCGAAGAAAGTCCCGACATCAACCCCTCGATTGCTCAGGAGCCGATCCACCTGTTTCACACCATGCTTGGTCAACGTGCCCATGGCCTGGGCCAAGCCACGCCCCACCGCATGGATCGCCAGCGACGCACTCGCCAGCACGCCCAAGGTGGCATTGGCCAACGACAGCACCCGTTTGGCATGCAAATCGCCCTCGTACAAGGTGGTTACGAAGTTCAGAAGATCGTGTCTCTGGAGCAGTCGGTTGCGAGATGTTGGCGGCTTCTGATGTAAGCGCATGGGTCAACATACTAACCCAGGCGCGCGACATTGTGCAAAGTCCATCCCGTCGGAGATGTTTGTTCCACCGAACGGTTTCGTCTTATTGATTCACGTGATAAAATGAGGGGATCTCTGAGCCGCGGCACATGGCCTCTCGGGCCCGGTCGACGGCGAGGATGGCCTGGCCGAGGTCATCGGGCCTCGACAAAGAGTCATCCCATGTCAGTCCGAGACAGCGTGATCTGCGCCAGCACCATTTTCCGCGGCGCAGACTCCCGGCCGACTGAAGAAGGAGAGGTTGCCATGGATGCGAAGCGAGCCAGCAGAAGACGTTTCCTGAAAGAGGGTGCCGTATTGGCCGGCGTGGCGGTGGGCGCGCGGCCCGTGCGCGCCCAGGTTCAGGGGGCTGCCGAACCCGAGAGACTCGCGAGGCACGCCATGGCCTTCGGCGAGCGCTCGCGTTACGTCACCGTGATGCGCCCGACGATGTCGAATATCGGCCAGAACATATTCCTGCACGGCGAACCGGATGGGCTCGATGCATTCACGCCGCTGCGGGACCTGGTAGGCAACATCACGCCATCCGACTTGCACTACGTGTCCTCCCACGGCAGCGTGCCCCCGGACATCGATCCCCGCCACCATCGGCTCGTGATCTCCGGTATGGTGAAGCGGCCGCTGGCGTTCACGATGGACGATCTCGTGCGCCTCCCGTCCGTTTCCCGACCCCACTACATCGAGTGCGTCGTCAACAGGCCAACCCCTAACGGGAAGACCGTCGAGCAGATGCACGGGATGGTAGGGTGCAGCGAGTGGACCGGCGTGCCGCTCGCCGCGTTGCTTGACGAGGTGGGCGTGGAACCGGGGGCGAACTGGGTTTTCGCGGAAGGGGCCGAATCGATCAGGCTCGGCGCGAGCCTTCCATTGGGCAAGGCCATGGACGACGTGATTGTCGCGTACGGCCAGAACGGGGAGCCGGTGCGTCCGCACCAGGGCTACCCGTTGCGGCTCGTGGTGCCCGGCTTTCAAGGCAAGTACCACGTCAAGTGGCTGAGGCGGCTCAGGCTGGTGAAGCGCCCCCTGATGTCCTACTGGGAGAAGCACCATTTCCTGGACAGGGGCTACCGACCGGGCGGCGAGGCTCGTGCCAGCAACTTCGGCGGCGACTTCTACCTGGAGCAGGGACCGAAGTCGGTCATCACCTTCCCGTCCGGCGAACAGCGGCTGCCCAGCGCCGGCCATTACACCATCACCGGCCTGGCATGGTCCGGGTCCGGCGCTGTCCGCAGGGTCGAAGTCTCCACCGACGGCGGTCGAAGCTGGAACGACGCCGCGATTGACGAGCCGGCGCGTCGAATGGCCTGGACCCGCTTCAGGGCCCCGTGGACCTGGAACGGCAGAGAGGCCATGCTGCAGTCGCGGTGCACGGATGACAAGGGTCAGGTCCAACCGACGGCAGAGGGGTACCTCCAATTCTGGGGCGCCTCCGGAGCTCCTCACGGGAACGCCATTCAACCCTGGAGGGTGACCAATGACGGGATCGTTCTCAATGCGTTGTAGTCTGATCGCCGTCGCGCTCATGCTGCTTCACGGTGTCGCCGCAGAGGCCCAGGGGCCCAGGTTCAACCTCGGCACGACGCCGGCCGAGGAAGAGCTCCGGCCGGCGGACGCTGCGGTCGGGCCGGACGGGGAGGGACTCCCGCCGGGGCGAGGCACGGCGCAGGAAGGCGCGATGGTGTACCGCGCCCGGGGTTGCGGCAAGTGCCACGGATCGACCGGCATGGAGGGCCCCGGCCCGGAGCTGGTCGGGCCCCAGGGCGAGTATGACGGAATCGGGAGCTACCCGTTTGCGACGATGATCTGGAGCTACATCAACCAGATGATGCCGCTCGACCTGCAGATGCAACATGCGAAGTTGGGGTTCGTTGGTGGACGGAGACCTGCGATAGGCGGGATCCTCTACGAACCCTGTTGTCTGAAGCCGGACGAGGTGTACGCCCTGACCGCCTATCTTCTGTACCGCAACGGCATAGTCGGGGAAGATGAAGTGATGGACGCCGACAGCACGCCCGACGTTCAGATGCCGTTGCGGGGTTCATACCTCCCGCCTCCGTTTCTCGACACGCTGTGGAAGCCGGGGATGCGACAGGCGGAAGTGGATGAGCCGAACAATTGACGATGGTCGCGCGCATCTTCCCGGTGCGCGTGGACCAGCACGTTGACATCGGGGAGAATCACTCCACGCCGTCCATCACGTCGAGCAGGGATGCGGAATCATCCAGATCGATTCCCGGAAGCAGCCCCCCGCGTCCCGTGGTCGTGAGCTTGTGCGAGGCTCGGCCGTCGCTGCGCGTCAGTCTGGCGCGCAGCGACTCCTCGATGAAGGCTGGTGCCGGCGGGCCGTAGGACCGCCCTGGACCATCAGGCGTCCGCAACCAGGGTCACGGCGCGCGGGTCTTCGACACGCTTCGAGGCGTCGAGCACTTCCAGGCGTCGAGCACTTCCAGGGACACGAGGGAGCCATCCTCGCCGTAGTCGAGAATGACACCGGGCTTGTCTTCATCGCTCTCGGCCGCGGGGGCGTCGCAAAGGGTGAGCGTGAGCGTGTCCGTTTCCTCGTCGTAGCGCGCCTTCATCGTATCCTCCCGACCTTCTCTATCTTCGCGCCGTCGCCGGCGCCGCAGAGACGCGCCGATTCCGAGAGCGACCCGAGGGCCAGACGGGCCGCGCCGCGGTAGTAGTCGGTCTCGGCGTGCTTCTCGACGAGCCCGAGGCAGGCGGGGGCCCACGCGAGCAGGTGGTCCTGCAGGAAGTCCTTCTGGGTCTGGAAGCATGTAGCGAGCTGCGCCGCGTCGTCCCGGGCCGCGGCCCCGGCGGCGAGGTCCGACAGGGTCGCCATGAAGGCCAGCTCGAGCCCGAGGTGGTCGTCCGGCTCGCGGTGGACCGCGGGCGCCTCGACGCCGAACCGCTGGTAGAGCTCGCGCACCTGGAGGGTGGGCTCCTGGAAAGTCAGCCTAGTCTTGCTGCGGTGCACCGATTCCCACGGCGGGGCGAGCATCTCGCCGGGTCCGACGAAGAGCCGGTTGAAGTCCCACTCCAGCGTGCCGAGCCGGGCCGGATCCCAGCCCGTGCAGAACGCGGCCAGCAGCGCCAGCCCCGCCGCGGTCCCGTCGTCGCGGGACGGGAAGGGCCAGGCCTCGAACAGCCGGTCCCCGGCGAGAGCGGCCAGCCACGCTGCGCGCGGGGCCTCGTAGAAGCACCGGCCGAGGAAGTGGCAGGCGAGGGCCTGCTCCGCCTGCCGCCGCCGCCACTCGACGGGAACAATCGGCGCTTCGTTCGACGCGGGAGCCGTCGAGGACCGACCCTCACCATCGTTCCACGCGGGAGCGGTCAAATGCCGACTCTCACCTGCATGGCGTAGAACAGGAAGCGCCCGCACACCTCGGACACCAGGACGAGGCCGAACGCGCCGCAGGCGAGGGCGCAGGCGAGTCGATACCGCGCGGGTCGCGCGAGCCCGCGGACGATCGCGAGTACTCCGCCTAGCCCCGCGGCCGCCGCGCCGAGCAGCCCGAATCGCAGCAGGAGCACGCCGCCGTAGTTGCCGGTCAGCCGCTGCGCGCTCGCGGCGGCGGCCGGCGACGCGTCGGCGGCGAGCTCGGCGAGGTGGAGCGGCAGGACGAAGAACTCCAGGGCCAGCGCCGCGAGGCCGGCCAGCACGAGTCCGCGCACGGTCGCCGACGACATGCCGGGCTCAGTAAGGTTTTCGTCTGCGAGCGAGAGGTTCCGGGCCACCGCCCCCGACGATCCGCCGGGCCGAGCCGCATCGCCGCCCGGCGCGAGTCCGCGCACGAGGAGCCCCGCCGCTACGCCGAGGATGCCCAGCCGCAGCGCCGTGCCTCCGAACGCGGCGGGGGTCGCGAGGCTGTTCCAGGCGGGCTGGGCCGGCAGCAGGTAGATTGCGGTCTGGCAGCAGAGAAACGCGATGCCGGCGGCGGCGGTGAGATGGGGCAGCCATGTGGCCACGGCCGGACTCGCCAACGCCGAACCGGCCGCGCGCCACTCCTGCGCCGCCAGCGCACCCAACAGCGCCGCGAAGAGGCTCCCGAAGACGATCTCGCGGCTCAGCCACGACGACGAGAAGTTCACGACCGCGCGCGCCGCCTGGAGCGGCGTGGAGAGGTGCAACAGGGCGGCGAAGAGGCCGGCCGACAGCACCGCGAGCACGACCACGAGCGGAACCGGGGCCCCGCCCTCGTGCGCGCGGCGCCGTCGCGACAGATACCGCAGGACCTGCAGGGTGAGGAACGCCCCCACCGCCGCCTGGGTCAGGACCGTGAAGACCACGAGCGACCAGTCGCGCGTCTCCATGCGGGGCGGGCGGTCAGGCGCGGACGAGCTTGAGGGGGATGAAGCGGATCGCGGGCTTGGTGATGTCGGCGTCGGGCAGCGGCCCGAACTGGTCGGTGGCGCCCTGCTTGGCCGCGATCTCGTCGAGCGTGCCCCACTGCAGCGCCTTGGTCGGGCACGCCTCGGCGCACGCGGGCCCGCCGGTGCCGGCGTCGATGCGGTGCGAGCAGAAGTTGCACTTCTCCATCTTGCCGGTCTCTTCGCTGAACTGCGGCGCGTCGTAGGGACACGCCCAGGCGCAGAGACGGGCGCCGATGCACTTGCTCTCGTCGACGATGACGATGCCGTCCGGCCGCTTCGTGATGGCCCCCGACGGACACGCCTCGGCGCAGACCGGCACCTCGCAGTGGTTGCACGACATCGACACGTGGTACATGTACGGCCCGCCGTGGTCGTCGCCCTCCACCGTGCGCACCTTGCGCCAGCGCGGACCCAGCTCGACCCCGTTCTCGACCTTGCAGGCGACCTCGCAGGTGCGGCAGCCGGTGCAGCGATTGGCGTCGAAGAAGAACGCGACCTGCTTGCTCATGCGGCGCCTCCCGTGGCGACGTCCACCATCGACGAGTTGAGGGTGTGGCCCAGCGAGATCGGCTCGTACTTGTCGGGGCTCAGGATGCTGGCCGTCTGCTTCTCGTTCACGCCGCCCCAGCCCGTCGTCACGCTCACCACCCCGCGCATGATGCCGCGCGTCACCTGCGCCATCGCCTCGATCTCGCCGCGGTCGTTGAAGACGCGGATGCGGGCGCCGTCCTCGATGCCGCGCGGCTTCGCGTCCTCGGGGTGGATCTGCAGCACCTGGCTGGCCCAGATCTCGGTCAGGAAGTCGTGGTGGTGGAAGCTCGAGTTGACGTGGTTGTGGTTCTTGCGGTTGATGAGCTGCAGCGGATAGCGCGCGGCCAGCGTCTCGTCCACCCAGGGCGCCTCCACCGGGTGCAGGTACTCGAGCAGCGGGTCGAAGCCCCTCTCCTGCAGATACAGCGAGAAGAACTCGATGCGGCCCGACGGCGTGTCGAACCGCTTGTCGGCGAACGGGATCCACGGGTCGGGCATGGGGTTGACCGGACCCTCCTCGAGCTGCTCCAGGCTCACCCCGGTAGGCTCCAGCACGTGCCGAAGCAGCTCGTCGTCGGGCTTGTCGAAGTCGTCGCCGAAGCCGAGGCGCTTCGCCAGTTCGGTCATGATCCAGCGGTCGGAGCGCGACTCGAACAGCGGCTCGATGGCCTGCTCCATGAGCTGGATGTAGCGGCTGCGGATGCCCGCGAGCAGGTTGCGGGTCTCGAAGAGGGTGGTCACCGGCAGGACGAAGTCGGCGTAGCGCGCCGTCGTCGTCATGAAGATGTCCTGCACGACCATCAGATCGATGTTGTCGAGCCCCGCGATGATCTTGCGCGTGTTGGGGTACTGCGTGAGCACCCCGGAGCCCGCCACGTGGATGGCCCGGATCGGATGCGGCTTGCGCTCGACCAGATACTCGCCGAGCTTGGTGGCGGGGATGCCGTCGATGCCCGGGTTGCGCTGCGTCGGCACCGGCGTGTTGATGGTCCCGCCCTCGCTCAGGTAGCCGCCGTTGTCGTTGACGCCGCCCCCGAGCATCCCGACGTTGCCGGTGAGCGAGGCCAGGTACAGGTGGCCGATGACGGTCAGGGTGCCGTGGTCGGTGCGCTGCGCGCCGGCCATGTTCTGGATGATCGCGGCCGGCTTCACGGCCGCGTACTCGCGCGTCACCGCGGCGACGGAATCGGCCGGGGCGCCGGTGATGCGGTGCACGACCTCGGGCGTGTAGCGGGCGGCGATGGCGCGCATCCACTCGAAGACCGGCTGGTAGCGGACGCCGTCGATCGTGTAGCTGCCGCGCAGGGCGGCCTGCGCGCCCGGCGTGTCGGCGGGGACCGGCCGTCCGCCGCGCTCGTCCCAGACGACGAAGCTCCCCGGGCCGCTGCCGCCGCCCGTCAGCAGCCGCAGATCCCGCAGATCGACCGGCAGCGTCTCCCCGCCCGCCGGCCAGCGCCCGGCCGCCTCCTGCAGGTCGTAGCCGCGCTCCCCGAGGCGCACCAGGAACGGCGCGTTGGTGTACCGGCGGACGTACTCCTCGTCGAAGAGCCCTTCGTCGAGCAGCACCTTGACCATGCCCAGCGCAAACGCGGCGTCGGTGCCCGGCCGAATCTGGATCCAGCGGTCCGAGAGGGCCGCCGTCTCGCTCAGCCGCGGGTCGATGGTCACCAGCCGTGCGCCGTGGTCCTCCCGCGCCTGGAAGAGGTTCTTCATGTAGCCCTGGTTCGAGACCGCCGGGTTGTTGCCCCAGGCCAGGAAGAAGCGGCTGTGGACCCACTCGTCGCGGAACTCGGACCGCCCGCCGCCGAAGGTCGCGTTGAATCCCGAGCTGACGGAGGCGCAGCAGAGCTGGGAGATGATCGGCGTCGCGCCCCCGAAGCGGTTCCAGAAGGCCGAGTAGAGCCCCCGCACCCCCGTCGACAGGGCCGACCAGTTGCCGGTCCCCCCGAACGAGAGGAACGCCTCGTTGCCGTCCTCCTCGAGAATCCGGCGGTAGCGCTCGGCGATGGTGTCCAGCGCCTCCTCCCAGCTCACGCGCTCCCACCGGTCCTCGCCCCGCCGGCCCGCCCGGCGCATCGGGTACTTCAGGCGATGGGGGCTGTAGAGCTGGCGGATGCGGGAGATGCCGCGGGCGCAGGCGAGCACGTTGAAGTCGGGGTCGCCGGTCACCTTGACGAGCCGGCCGTCCTCGACGTGCGCGAGGAGCGCGCAGTGGAGGCACTCGGGGGTGTTGGCGGTGCGGAAGATGCGGGTCGCGGCCGTCGCGGCGGCGGCCCCGGCGCTGGAGACGCCGGCCGGCGCCCCGCCGGTCGGATACCGGGACAGAAGCAGCCCGCCGCCGCCGAGCGCCGCCGCGCCCCCGACGAGGGCGCTCCACTTCAGAAAATCCCGCCGCGACGCCGAGAAGGCGTCGTCCGGGCCGGGGGCTTCAGGTCTTTGCATCGGCATCTCCCGGGATGGTCCGGGTCGCCGTGACATCCGCTAGTCGAGTAACCGCAGCAGGCCGACCACGGCGCCGGTGACCGCGACCCCGGTGCCGGTGATCCACTCGATCAGCCGAAGCTCCAGCGCCGCGAGCCCGGCGGTGAACTGGTCGGCGGTCACGTGGTCGCCATGGTCGGCAGCCTGCCGGACGACATCCGTGATCGCGTCTGCGTGGTCGCGATCGATGCCGGCGGCGGTCAACTGCCGGACGATGGCGAGGGAGTCGAACATCGGAACGCCTCCACGGGCGACGGGCGGCATTGCCGCGAACACTCGCCTCATTATAGGGTATCTGTCGGCGAAGGGTATCCGTCCGCGAGAGCTGGCGGTACGCGCTCTCCCGGCTGAACGCAACAACCGCACGGGGGTCCCCTCCTGGGTCCCCTCCCTGGTCGTCGACGGAGTGCAGGCGATCTCATTCTGCGGTATGGTGAGTCGTCATGCGCACCCTGTCGCTCGCCGTCCTCTTGCTGATGGTTCCGGTCCCGGCGCTGGCGCAGGAGGCCGAGGCGCCGCTCACGTCCTGGGGCGCGCCGGACCTGAGCGGCTACTGGGAGTACCGCAGCACGACGCCGCTCGAGCGGCCGGAGGCGCTCGCCGGCCGGGAAGCGCTGACGCCCGCCGAAGAAGCGGAGTACCTGGTCGGGCGCCACGCCGCCATCGGACGCGAGCGCGACCTCCAGCTGAACGCCGACTGGTGGCAGCCGGGCGGCCTGACGGACGGCCGGACGTCGCTGATCGTCGACCCGCCCGACGGCCGGCTGCCGGCGCGCACGGCGGCGGGCCGCGAGCGGGCGCGCACGCTGGGCATCGCCATCCGGTCGCGGTCGGCCGACGGTCCGGAGGACCGCGAGCGCTACGAGCGCTGCATCATGGGGCGGACGGTTCCGCTGATGGCGGTGTCCCCGAACCGGCTCGCGCAGATCTTCCAGACCCCCGACCACGTCGCCATCCTGCACGAGCAGAACTCCGACCTGCGCATCATCCCGCTCGACGGACGGCCGCCGCTGCCCGCGCGGGTCCGCCAGTGGCAGGGCAGCTCACGCGGCCGCTGGGAGGGCGGCACCCTCGTCGTCGAGACGGCCGGCTTCAACGGCGCGTGGACCATCCGGGGCGCCGGGCCGAACGCGCGCTACGTCGAGCGTTTCCGGCTCGCCAGCGATACGCTGCACTACGAGTTCACGGCGCACGACCCCGAGTCGTTCGCGGGCTCGTGGACGGTGACGTTCCCGATCACCCGCGCCGCCGGCCCCGTCTTCGAGAACGCCTGCCACGAGGGCAACTACAGCATGCCCCTCATCCTGAGCGGCGCCCGCGCCCAGGAGCGCGGCCGGTGACGTAACCGGCCAATCGGAATCTCGATCCGTCGGACTGGTTGCGTTCCTACGTGGCCAGCTACGTCGATCGGGACGTGCGCACGATCAGCAACGTCGGCGATCTCGCTAATCATGGGTTCGTCGACGGAAACAAGCGTGGGTGCGGCTCTTCTTCGTCGGCGGCCCAGGGGGTTTCTGCGAGCGGCATGGCAAGAGTTACTTGACTCGTCGAAGGCGGGGTGAGGAGGGCGGTGGGGGCGGCTCGGTGACCGGCGGTACTGTCCCATCCGTGTAGCGCTGGGCGTGGTTCCGCTCGTATTCGCGCGCTTCGTGGAAGTCCCAGTACGCATCGAAGTCACCGCTGGCCCGGAGCGCCCGGAGCTTCAGGACGGCCTCGGCTCCAACCAGGCGCCAGCGGGCTCCGGTCAACTCCATACGGTCGCGGACCAGGTACCGGCACGCCCCTTCGATGACCCCGGTCGCGATGGGATAGCCTGCCGCGAGGTAGCGGTCGTAGTGCAGATACGGCGCGTATTTCAGCAGGTAGTCGGCGCACCTGTCGACCGGCTTGCGGGTGTCCTTCGAGAAGCCGGCGACGGTCGCCGCGCGCCGCATCGCCGCCGCCACCTTCCTGGCCTTGCCCTCGAGAATGCTCCGCACGCGCGTCCAGGCCCAGTGAGTCAACTCGGGGCTCCCCTCGCGATGGAACACCCGCCCCGCCCTCCAGACATACTCGACCACGTGGATGATGTCGAGTATCACCGTGACGTCCACGCCGTAGGCGGCGGCGCCCGCTTCCACGAGGTCGAGCTGCGGCTCGGCCCCGTCGACGAGCACGACCCAGCGCTTGGCGTGCTCGGGGTCCTGGCGCTCCGCTTCCAGCGTCGCCTCCGCGACCACCTCCCACGGCTCCCGTTCGAGACTCGCCCAGACCCGTTTCGCCACCGGCCGCGGCCGCACGGCCCGGGGCTTATCCCTGGGCTTATCCCCCGGCTGTCGGGGCATCAAGCTCTCCAGGAAGTCCTCCGGGCTCCGCACGAACGGCCCGGTCGTGTAGACGGCGGCCACCGTCGCCATGCGCTTCGAGTGCTTCTTCTCTCCTGGCTTGAGGCGGTGGAACCGGGAGAGCGGCTCCCGGTGCTGCCGGCGCCTCTCGGCCGCCTTGCGCGTCGCCTTGCGCAGGTCTTCGCGATGCAGCACCACGCCCTTGCCGTCGAAGGTCAGCACGACCACCGACCCCTCGGGCGGCGGCTCGCCCTCCGCCGCACGGCGCGCCTCGTAGAACGCGTCGAAGTCCTCAGCCGCGCGAACCACCAACTGTTCGGCCTGACGCTTCGGCACCTCCGCCCCGGTGCTGTGAGACAGATCGAGCAGCGCTTCGTCGAAGGACCGCGAGGCGGCCGCCGCCGCCACCCGGCGCCGCACCTCGAGCGAGTAACGCTCCCCCGGCAGGTTGAGCGCGGCATCGAGAGGATGCAGACTCTCGTGACCAGCCCGCGCGTAGCCCACCCGCTCGACCTGCACCGTGCCGAAGATCGTCTCCAGGTGGCGTTCGTGCACCCGGCGCTCCGAGCGCTCGACACCGTCGGCCCCCTCGACCGGACCGGCGGCCTCTCCCGGGCTGCGTTGATCGAGGTGCCCTTGCAGGAGCTTGCGCATCAACTCCTGGCCCCGCCGGTGCAGCTCCCGTTCGAGGTCGCTCTCGCTCATCTGCTGTGCTTCGCGCGAAGAGAGGTACGCTTTGGCCTCGGCGAAGGCCACCTCGGCCGCCGCATACGGCGCCGGGTCGGGTCGAGCGGCGCGGGGGGTGACGGCTCGCATCGCTCAGCTCTCCCGCAACCGACGCTGCGCATCCCGGACCACAGGATAAACCAGGACCGTCTTGGGCGCCTCGCCGGCGCGGCGGCCGTACCGATCCATCCGACCTCGACCGCTGGTGGCGCCCAACGCGACCCAGTTGGCGGCGCGGTACGAACCCCCATGGTGGCGGCGGGGGTCCACCAGCGTCTCCACCAGCCAGGGCTCGAGCTTGTAGTGGCGCGGCCAGTCCGCCACCAACTGCCCGAGGCCGCGCGCCAGGACCGCGCTGGCGAGGTTCCTCACCGCGACCCACGGCAGCAACAGGAAGCGGCTGTTGTTGACCACGCGCTGCAGATTCCGCGCCCGAGTCGCGTCGTCCCAGCCGATCCAGCGGTCCCGGACCGCCATGCGCCACGCCGGGCTCGAGAACTGCAGGCAGCCGACCACCGCCCGGGCCGGCTGCGACGCAAACACCAGATAGCGCAGGTGGGCGCCGAACGGGACCGTGTGCCCGAGATAGTGGTAGCGTCCCACCAGCTCCCGGAACAGCAGGCGCTCGGCGGGCTCGCGCACCCGCTCGACCTGCAGCGGCTCGATATCGCGCACGCTGCCGACGAGCGGGCGCCCCGGCTCTCCCGCCGCCGTCCGGGGCACGCGGGTGACCGACCCGGTCGCACGGCCCTGGCGCTTGTCCGGCAGCACCAGCGCACCACCCGCGTCGAGCCGCTCCAGGAACTCGCGGCACTCCCGGGCCTTCAGCCTCCCGTTCGGGCGCCGCCACCGCAAGAGCTCGCACACGGTGCGCGCCAGCTCCATCCGGCTCAAGCCCGCACAGTCCCGCACAATCTCACGGATTAGCGTACACCTCTCGTACGCTGAAGACCCGTCCCGAGAACGTCGTCGTCGCCACGGCCATCGCAGAGGCTTCTCCCTTCCCACGACACCGTAGCAAAACGCCGCGCGAATGTCCAGGGGGGGCGCCGGAGGGGACAGACCGAAGCGCCCCGGCGCCGTGATCAGGTCGGGCTGGCTGCCCGAAAACAGGCGGGTGGGGGCGCTGTCCCCGCGCAAGGCGCACCGAAGAGCCCGTCCACAAGCAAAAACGCCTATGAACAGGCGAAAAAGTCCTCTACGAAGAAGAGCCGCACCCAACAAGCGTACCGCGTGGGTGGTGGCGCGCCTCTTCCTCGAAGACAATGGTTATCGACTGCATTTCGATGCCGGCGAAGCCATCCAGATAATGGAAGGGACTGCGGCGGGTTCGGGCGCGGAGCCCGAGTTGGCCGCCTGGTTCCGCGCACGATTGACTCACGGTAGCCCGGACGTAAGCTGAGCATCGGAGTCCTGCGTGCCCCTTCAATCGCCAGCGCGTCTCGTGGTGGCCGGCTTCGATGCTACGATCAGGTGATGGCGATCAACATCGCTCACAGGCACGACCTCGACGAGCGAGTCGAGCGGCTGGCCGTCCGCCTCGGCTTGCGGGGGCGCGGGCGCAAAACCGCGGTCATCGAGCGAGCGTTGGACGCGCTCGAGGACGAGGCCGGCAGGGGCGGGGTGGATCGAGCCGCCGTTCGAGCGTCCCTCGCTCGATACGCGAAGGCGGGGCTGCGCTTGCGCGAGCGATTGGCGCACCTGGATCCCGGTGACGGCCGGCCGCTTTCGCAGGCGCTGCAGGAAGACCTGTACGACGAGCGCGGGTTGCCCCGGTGATTGTCGTCGATACGTCCGCCATCGTCGCCATTCTGCTGGCGGAAGAAGACGAGTCGGCGTTCCGGGAGCAGATCGAGATGGCTGGCGGGGCGCTGGTTTCCGCGGTGTCGACGGTCGAGTTGGCTGCCGTGGCGGGACGCGCCGACGCCCTGTTCGAGGCCGCCCGCTCGTTCCTGAACGAACCATACATCGCCGTCGAGCCGGTCGACGCGGAGCAGGCGGGCATCGCGGCACGCGCGTACCGCCGCTTCGGCAAGGGGCGTCACCCCGCCGGTCTGAATCTCGGGGACGTGTTCCCGTATGCGCTTCGCCCGCCAGAGGAGACTGCCGCTGCTGTTCAAGGGCGGCGACTTCTCGCGGACCGACATCGAGAGTGCGATGGGGTAGCCCGCCAATCGTGGCCTTCGGTTCCGCTTGGCGCCCAACCAACCCTCCAGGAGTCCGCGCCGTTCTACGGCGCAGACTCCTGGTCCGCGAGAACGGCGGGCGTGGAGGGCGCCGGCCTCGTGGTGGAGCCGGAGGACATCCCGGCGGGGAGGCCGCCGTTTCGTTCCGCGCCAGGCCCGTTTCGTTCCCCCTGACGGCGTCCTCGTCGCCTGCGGCTTCCCCTCCTTGCCGGGCCTGGCTACCGTGATTCCATGTCCGGCATCGGCACCTGCAACGGCAACCGGCGTCACGTTCGGCGTGTCGCCCTGACGCTCTGGCGTGTCTGCGTCGTGGCTGCGCTGCTCGCCGGGGTCGTGGCGGCGCACGCACAGGAGACGCTGCGCCCCGGCAGCCTCCACGGCGAGGTCGTCGACGCCGCCACACGCCGGCCGCTCGCCGCGGCCGCCGTCGTGGTCCTCGATCGCGGCCTCGCCACGGTCACGGGCGACGACGCCCGTTTTGCGCTGGGCGGCGTGCCGGCCGGGCTGCACCGCGTGCAGATAGTGCTGGTCGGCTACGCGTCGGCGATCCTGCACGACGTCGTCGTGCGCCCGAGCCGCGTCACGCCGCTGGCGGTGGCGCTCGACGAGGCCGCCCCGGCCGTGCGCGAGGTCGTCGAGGTCACCGCCGACTACTTCTCCGCGGAAGAGGAGGCGGCGGTCGGCACGGTGAGCTTCAGCTTCGAGGAGATCCGCCGGGCGCCGGGCTCGGCGGGCGACGTCAGCCGGATGCTGCAGGTGCTGCCGAGCGTGGGCATGGCCACCGATCAGCGCAACGACCTGATCGTCCGGGGCGGCAGTCCGGGTGAGCACCGCACCGTCGTCGACAACATCGAGATCCCCAACATCAACCACTTCCCGACCCAGGGGGCGTCGGGCGGCGTGATCGGCCTGCTCAACACCGACCTGATCGCCGACGTCAGCTTCTCCGCGGGCGGCTTCGGGGTCGAGCACGGCGACCGGCTCTCGTCGGTGATGGTCGTCACCCAGCGCGAGGGCAACCGCTCCGAGGTCGACGCCGAGATCTCCACGAGCATGGTCGGCGCCGGCCTTCTGCTGGAGGGGCCGCTGGCCCGCGGGCGCGGGTCGTGGGCGCTGTCGGCGAGGCGCAGCTATCTCGAGCTCATCGCCGGCATCGTCGGCGCCATCGGCACCGGCGGGGCGGTTCCCCGGTACGGCGACTTTCAGGGCATGGCGACGGTCGACGTCAGCCCGACGCATCGACTGCATGTCCTCGGCCTCGGCGGCCTGGACGCCATCGACCTCTCGCTGGATGACCGGGAGGACAGCGAGGTCGTCTCCCGCGCCAGGCAGACCGTCGGCGGGCTCAACTGGCGCTGGCTGTGGAGCGGCAACGGGTACGCAGAGACCTCGATCGCCCGTACCCGCGCCGATTACGGGGTGCACGTCACGGAAGCGGCGGATGACGAGACTCGGACCCTCTTCGACAACGAGTCCCGCGAGGAGGAGGTGGTGCTGCGCAGCTACTGGCGCCACCGGCCCCGCGCCGGCACCGCGCTGGCGTGGGGCGTGACGGCGCGCCGGCTGTCCGGCGACTTCGACCTGTTCGCGCGTTCCGACCGCACGCGCCTGGGTACGCGCGACGAGCAGCTCGACGTGCGCGCATCGCTGACAGGGCGCAAGACCGGCGTCTTCGCCTCGGTGGAGCAAGCGGTGGGCCCTCGTCTCACTGCGACGCTCGGCGGCCGCTTCGACCACTTCACGCTCAACCGACAGGGCGCCTGGTCGCCGCGCATGAGTCTGGCGTACGACGTCGACCCGCGCACGACGCTCACCGCGGCGGCCGGCGTCTACCGTCAGACGCTGCCCGCGTGGCTCCTCGTCCAGCACCCGGACAACCGCCGCCTCGACCACCAGCGCGCCAATCACTACGTGGCCGGCGTGCGGCGGCGCCTGACCCCGAGCACGCTGCTCAGCGTCGAGGCGTACCGCAAGGACTACCGCGAACTGCCGTTCGACCCGGACGATCCGACCGCCCTCGTCGTCGACCGGTTCGCCGACTTCAGGACCCCCGCGCCCGGACGCCTGGTCGGCGGCGGCCGGGCGCGGTCGCACGGGGTCGAGGGCCTGATCCGGAAGAAGCTGGCGCAGGACGTCCACGGCCTGGTGAGCTACGCCTACGCGGTGTCCCGCTATACGGACGCGACCGGGGTCGAGCGCAACCGGTCGTTCGACCACCGGCACGTCGCGTCGGCGATGATCGGTTACCGTCCCAACGACCGCTTCGAGCTCAGCGGGCGGTGGCGGTACGCCGGCGGGCGGCCCTACTCGCCCTTCGACCCGGTGCTGTCGGCGCACGCGGGGGCCGGCGTCGTGCGGCGCGGGCAGATCAACGCCGAGCGCCACGCCGCCTACCATCGCCTCGATCTGCGCTTCGACCACCGCCGCCACTACCGGAGCGTCACCCTGGTCAGCTTCTTCAAAATCACCGCGCAGGTGATGGCGCAGCGCTTCAACGCGGACGATTCCGACCATTCGGGTTCGACGACAGCGTGCGCCTGCGGCCGGACGGCGCGCTTCGCAGGCCGCCGCCCGAACCGTGTGGACGGCCGAAGGGCGCGACCCCCAGGGCCGACCCCGCCGCGACACCGGGTCGGTCACCTACAACGCCGCGGTCGAGAGCGCGGCGAGCCGCGACACCGACCCGCAGCCGGCCGCCTTTGCGCAACGCGTCCATCGCGAGGCGCAGCGACGCGGTTTCGACACCGCACCCCGCCGGGTCGTCCTCGGCGATGGCGCCCCCTGGATCTGGAACCTGGCCGCCGAGCAGTTTCCCGACGCCATCGAAATCGTCGACATCTACCACGCCAAGCAGCATCTGTGCGACGCGGCCAAGGCCATCTACGGTGCCGGAACGGACCTCGCCGACGCTTGGGCCAAGGCCCGGCAGGCCGAATTGGACGCTGGACGGCTCCGGGCCCTCGTCACGGCACTGCGCACCCAAGCCGAGACCACGCCCGCGGCCCGCAAGTGCATCCACTATGTGTTCGGGAACCGACAACGGATGCGCTATCCGCAGTTCCGCGCCGGGGGCTTGTGCATCTCCTCGGGCGTCGTCGAGGCCGGCTGCAAGCAGATCGGCGCCCGGCTCAAGCGCGCCGGCATGCGCTGGACCGTCGCCGGCGCCAACGCCATCATCGCCCTGCGCTGCTGCATCCTCAGCGGACGCTTTGAGGACTTCTGGGAGCGACGAGCCGCAAACGCCGCCTGACGCTCATCTCACAATGATGTCGTGCACCCCCGGCTGGTACTGGAGTTGCATTGGTAGCGTGGGGCTGGTCTTGCGAAGACCGCTGGAGCGCCCGCGACCCGTCTGCTTCAGGCTTTGGAATGCCGATACCGTTCGAGTTCGTGGTGGCGGGTTCGCCGGTGTCGCAACAGACGCGCCGGAAGGAGCTGCTGAGGGAGTGGATGCAGACAGTGCAACAGGTCGCCCGGCAGGGGTGGGTTGCGGAGCCTCCTCTTGCCGGGGCGGTCGCAGTGACAATTACCTACTTCTACGACAGCGACCTTCTCGATGTCGACAATATCCCAAAGCCGGTCCTGGATGCGTTGAAGGGAATCGTCTACGATGACGATCGTCAGGTATCCGACCTGCTCTGCCGCAAGAGGGATCTGAGCGAAGAGCTGGTGATACAGAACCCCTCGACGACCCTGCTGGACTCCCTCCACGACGGCCAGCCGCTTCTCCACGTCAGTGTGGCCGAAGCGACGACCCGGGAGATCGTATCGTGATGGAAGAAGCATCCAACGCCGAGTACCTTCTGGCCCGCAAGACCTCAGAGATCCCCTCATTTTATCACGTGAATCAATAAGACGAAACCGTTCGGTGGAACAAACATCTCCGACGGGATGGACTTTGCACAATGTCGCGCGCCTGGGTTAGTATGTTGACCCATGCGCTTACATCAGAAGCCGCCAACATCTCGCAACCGACTGCTCCAGAGACACGATCTTCTGAACTTCGTAACCACCTTGTACGAGGGCGATTTGCATGCCAAACGGGTGCTGTCGTTGGCCAATGCCACCTTGGGCGTGCTGGCGAGTGCGTCGCTGGCGATCCATGCGGTGGGGCGTGGCTTGGCCCAGGCCATGGGCACGTTGACCAAGCATGGTGTGAAACAGGTGGATCGGCTCCTGAGCAATCGAGGGGTTGATGTCGGGACTTTCTTCGCCTATTGGACGCCGTACATTGTTGGTGCTCGCAAGGAAGTAATCGTCGCGCTGGATTGGACGAGCTTTGCCGCGGACGGGCAGGACACTATTGTGCTGTCGATGTTGACAGGCCACGGGCGCGCGACGCCCCTGCTGTGGAAGACCGTGGCGTCGTCGACCCTGAAGGGCAACCAGCGCCGCTACGAGTACGAAGTGCTGTGCCGGTTGCGGGAGGTACTGCCGGCGGGGGTGAAGGTCACGGTCGTGGCGGATCGGGGCTTTGCGGATTGCAAGCTGTTCTACGCACTGACGGAGGAACTGACCTTTGAATACGTGATTCGGTTGCGCGGAGACATCTACGTGACGAATGCGCGGGGCGAGCGGCGACCGGCCGCAGCGTGGGTCGGCGCTGGGGGGCGTGCGCGGCGGTTGGTGGGCGCTCGGGTGACCGATGCTCACGAGCTGCCGGTGGGCGTGGTCGTGTGTGTACACGATCGGAAGATGGACGAACCGTGGTGCTTGGTGGCCAGCGAAGCGACCGTGCCGACGCCGGTGTTGATTCGGTACTACGGCAAGCGCTGGGGGATTGAAGCGGGCTTTCGGGACATCAAGGACATGCGCTTCGGGATGGGCCTGTCGTCGATGCACGTTTCGCGCCCGGACCGGCGGGACCGGCTGTTGCTGATCAGTGCATTGGCGATCGCGATGCTGTCGCTGCTGGGTGCAGCGGGCGAGCGCATCGGCTATGACCGCTGGTTGAAGGCGAACACCGTGAAGCGGCGGACGCATTCGTTGTTTCGGCAGGGGTTGATGCTGTATCACCATCTTCCCAATTGGCCCGATGACCGGATTCGTCCGTTGATGGAGACGTTCGGAGAGATGCTCCTGGAACAGCGGGTGTATCGAGGGGTCTTCGGTGTAATTTGATGTTAGAAACAAAGAAAAATAAGGGGATGCATGAGCCGCAAGACGGCGGAGGACTACCGGAGGAAGGGATACGCGGTGGCCTTCGACGCTCCGCTCGACTTCCTGCCCGGGTTTCGCGCGGATCTGGTTGCCAGCAAGGACGACGAGGTGAAGGTCATAGAGGTCAAGTCACGGTCGTCGCTGGCGGCGGAACCGAGGATCAGGGAGTTGGCGCAGGCCGTCGATTCGAGACCCGGATGGAGTCTCGAGCTGCTGCTCGTGGCGGAGCCGGAGAAGCTGGACTCGCCCGAAGGCGCACTTCCGTTCGATCGCGGACGCGTTCTTCAAAGGGTACAGGAGGCCGAGAAGGCACTGACATCGGGCATGTCCGAGGCGGCTCTCGTGCTCGCCTGGTCGGCTTGCGAGGCCGCAACTCGGGTGCTGGTAGCCGATCAGGACCATTCGAATCCGGCGCTCAACAGTCCTGGGTACTTCCTGGACAGGGCGGTCTTCTTGGGGATCCTCTCCAGGGAAGAACACCACGAGCTGGTCAAGGCCAGGAAGTACAGAAACGCAATCGTTCACGGGTTCAGTCACGGCGACTTCGGCGACGAGATGGTGACGGGCTTGATCGGGACCGTACGCCGGATGATGGCCCTTGGCCGATAGCAGGCACGGCCGGTTCTGGCGAAGTATCCGTCGACCGCGCGATGGCGCGTCTCGATGGTTGCCGCGCGGCCATGAATGAGGCTCCGCCGGCTTCCGGGCGTGAATCACCGCTCAAGGGGAAGACCGGCGCCGTGCCGCGCTTCTGCCGAACCGATCGAGGAACACGCCGGGCCGTGAGCGCCTACCGGATCCCCGCCGCAACGCCGTCCGGCTCGTCGCCCAGCCAGACAGGCGTGCCGAGCGGGCGCTCGCGCGGCCACCGCTCGTCCAGGGTGTCGGCGTCGTAGAGACGGCCGTTCTTCATCACGTAGCGGATGCGGTTGGTGTTCCGGATGTCGTCGAGGGGGTCGGCGTCCAGCACGACGATGTCGGCCAGCTTGCCCGGCTCGATCGAGCCGAGGTCGCCGTCGAGGCCGATGGCCTCGGCCCCGAGCGCGGTCGCGACGCGCAGCGCGTCGTGCTCGGACAGCCCGCCCGACTGCATCGCCCACAGCTCCCAGTGGTAGCCGAGGCCCTGGAGCTGCCCGTGGCTGCCGACCCCGGCCACCCCGCCCGCCTCCACGATGGCCTTCACCCCCTCGGCGTGCTGGCGGAAGACGTACTCCTCCTCGCGGAACCAGCCGCCGGGCCCCGCGTCGACCCCGGCGCCGCGCCGGCGCGTCAGCCGGTCGAGCGTGGCGTGGGGGACGAAGCGGCGCAGCTTCGGGTCGTCGTGGGGGTTCTCGCGCGTGAAGAACCAGTTCTCGCCGAACGGGCCGCCGAAGGACACGAGCAGGGTCGGCGTGTAGGCGACGCGGGTCAGGGCGGCGAGGTCGACGACGTCCCGGTAGAGCGGGAAGATCGGGAACGAGTGCTCCAGCCCGGGGTAGCCGTCGATGAGCATCTCCAGGTCGTACTTCATGTCGAGCCCGGCCTCGGTCGTGGGCAGCAGCCCCTGCTCCTTCGCCGCCATCACGATCCACTGGCGCTGCTGCCGGTTGCCCGACATGTACATCTTGATGGTCTGCGTATCGTAGTACTCGCTGTAGCGCTTCAGCACGCGCCGGGCGTGCGCGAGGTCCTCGATCTGCTCGGCGTTGAAGACCCCCGGTCCCGTCGAGTAGATGCGCGGGCCGACGATGCCGCCGGTCTCCACGAGGTCGCCGTAGGTCAGCACGTCGGTGGTGGCGGTCTGGGGGTCGCGCGTCGTCGTGACCCCGTAGGCGAGATTGGCGAGGTAGGTCCACGGCTGGGTCTTGTGGACGCCGAAGCTCGGGCGCATGTGGGCGTGGGTGTCGACGAAGCCGGGGACGATGGTCGTGCCGGGGACGTCGATGATGCGGGCGGCGTCGGGGAGCTCCAACGCGCCGCGGGGGCCGACCGCGAGAATGCGGTTCCCCCGGACGACGACGTCGGCGTTCTCGATCACCTCGTCGCCGCGCATCGTGACGACCCGCCCGCCGCGCAGCACCCCGTAGCCGTCGGGTATGTCGCGCTCGGCGTCGACCACGACGCGGATCTCGACCGGCTCGTAGGCGGGGGCGTCCTCGCCGTCTTCGTCTCCAACGGCGCCGGTCTCCTCCTCGTCCTGGCCCGTCCCGTCCCGGCCCGTGTCCTCCTCGTCCTCCTCGTCTTCGGCCGCGCCGGCCTCTACCTCGTCCCGGCCCGACTCGTCCTCGTCGTCCTCGTCCTGGCCGCCGCCGTCACCGCCGTCCTGGTCGCCGTCGTCCCCGCCGCCGCCTCCGCCCGCCGCATCCTGGTCCGCCGCCTCCGCCGCGCGCGCCGCCTCCTCGGCCGCCTCCGCGTCGTCGAGCTCGTAGACGAAGTGGGCGTTGCCGATCGACCAGTGGAGGCGCCGCCCGTCGGCGCTCCACGCCGGGAACTGCCCGCCCACCTCGGTCAGCTTCCGGACCGGCACGCTGGCCCGCGCCGGGTCCGCCACCGACACCACCGGCGTCTCGCCCCCGACCCGGGGCACGGCCAGCGCGTAGAGGTCGAGGCGGACCTGGGCCAGGGCCCGGTCGCCCGACGGCGCGATCAGCACGAGGGACGCCGGCGCGGGTTCGCCGCCCCCGGTCGGCGCCGGGCCGTTGACCTTCACGTGCGCCTTCTCGTCGGTCCCGTCCCAGCGGATCGACACCAGGCCGTCCTCGCGGTGATACAGGAAGATGCGGTCGGGGTCGGTCGTCGTGTGCGGGAAGGTGCGTCCGTCGGTCGGCGCCACCAGCGTCCAGTCGCCGCCGCCGGCCGGGATCGACACGATGTTCGCGCCGGCGCCGGGCGGCATCTGACCCGCCGCCTCGCGGAAGCTGCGGGCCGGCCCCTGGATGGCGACCAGCCGCTCTCCGTCCGGCGACCACGCCGGGTGCTGGAAGACCGCGGGGCGGGTGCTCAGCCGCACCGGCGGAGCGCTGCCGTCCGCCCGCGCCTTGTAGAGGTGGCCGCCGTCTGGCGACCAGGTGACGAAGGCGATCCAGGCGCCGTCCGGCGACCACGCCGGCTGCGCCTCGACCACGTTCAGGTCGGTGAGCCGGCGCGGCTCGCCGTCCGGGATCGGCCGCACGTAGAGGCGGTCGAGCGCCGCGAATGCCAGCGTCGTTCCGTCCGGCGACGGTACCGCGTCGCGGATCTGCCGCACCGTGAACCGCGCGCTGTCGTCGACCGGGTACTTGAACGCCAGCTCGGGGCCGATCTCCAGCTCGGTCCGCACCCGGAACGGCACCGGGATCGGCTCGGCCCCCTCGGCCAGGGGAACGCGCCACAGCTTCCCGCCGTAGGACAGGACGATCTCGGACGAGTCGGGCGTGAACGTCATGCCGGGCAGCACCTCGGCGCCCGCCACCGACTCCTGGTCGTCGCGCTGGATCGGATAGGCCAGCCAGCGTTCGTCGCCCGAGGCGAGCTCGCGCAGCCGCAGGCCGGTCTGATCCTCGTGGCGCGTGCCGTAGACCAGCCACGCGCCGTCGGGCGAGAGGGTCGGGCGCAGGGCCGAGCCATAGCGCGACGTCCGCACGTACTGCTCGCCGGTCTCCCGGTCGTACGCCGCGAGCTGGTACTGGGGAAGGATCGCGTTGTACTGCCACAGGCGCTCCCGCTGCGCGAACCAGATGTGCCGCCCGTCGGGCGTCGGGGCCGGTCCGGTGACGCGGCGCGACCCGGGCTCGTCGATGAGCTGGATGCCGGTGCCGCCGTCGACGTGCCACATCCACAGCTTCGGGTTGCGCCGGTCGCCTCCGGCCAGCGCGCCCGCCCCGACCGCCGCGACCACGTAGTCGCCGTCCGGCAGCCAGTCGGGCGACTCGTAGTTGTCGGCCGGCGTGTCCGTCACCTGCCGGGCCGTCTTCGACTCGACGTCGATCAGCCACAGGTTCTCCGACCCGTCGCGATCCGAGACGAACAGCACCTGAGACCCGTCCGGGCTGTAGCGCGGCTGGCTGTCGTAGGCCATCCCCTCGGTGAGGGGCGTGGCGTCGCCCCCGGCGAACGGGATGGTGTAGAGGTCGCCCAGCAGGTCGAACACGATGGTCTCGCCGTCCGGGCTGACGTCGACGGAGATCCACGACCCCTCGTCCGTGTCGAGCGACAGGGTCCGCGCCGGCTCCAGCGGGAGGTCCGCCGACGCGGACGTTTCGCCGGCCTCCTGGGCGGTCGGGCCGACCAGGGTGATTGACACGAACGCTACTGTCATCAGGAAGTGGGTTGGGCGCATCGGGCTCTCTCCTCATGTCGACCGCTGGGCCTGGACTGGCGCGTCTCCAGCTCGGGTATCGATCAGCCACCGACGACCACCGCCTCGCCGGAGCCGGGCCCGGGGCAGGATCTCGAGAATCGCGGGCACGAGCGGAAGCAGGTCCAGAAGGCGATTGCCGCGCGCGACCAGCACGATCACGGCGATTCGGAACGTCGAGAGCTTCTGTTCGCGGGGTAGGCGCCGGTCGACCGTGAGGAAGACATCGAACTCGCGTGCGGCAAGGCGCAACAGCTTACCGTTGCGCTTGCCGGACCATCTCATCTCCGGCACGGTCCGCACCTCGTGCCCGATCAGATCGTCCTTCAAACGCCTCGGCAGGCACTCGTCAAGCAGGACACGCAAGGGTCAGCAGAGCGTCCTTCGCCTGTTCCAGAGCGGCAACCGCCTGCTCTCTCGACACCGTCGGGAAGTCCTCCAGGAACTCGGATAGGGTCTGGCCGGCTTCCAGGTAGTCGAGCAGCGCCTGGAACGGCACGCGCGTGCCGCCGAAGACGGGCGTCCCGCTCATGACATCGGGATCGCTGGAAATCGCGAGGGCTTCTTTGGACATCAAGGGTAGCTCGTGGACGCTGCAGTTCAGCATACACCAGGGCCGGAGGCCAACCCTCTGAACGGCGCCGCGGCGACGACGTCGCGTGCGGCCTGCGGCATCGGCACCCCGACCGCCGGGACGAGGCGGGACAGCGCCGGCATGAGCAGCATCGCGACGAGCACCATCGTCCACGCGGCGTGACGGGTCGCGCTCGGGTTCGACCGAAGACGTCCCGTGTGATGGCCGGTGTACATGCCCTGACAATCTACAATCGGTGGTGGACGTATTGTAGATAATCAAGGTGTCTCGGCAACCTGCCGCTGATTCGGGAGGACGTCCGCGCGGTCTGGAGGTGGCGCTGGCTCGACCAGCTCGGGCAGGACGTGCGGTGCGGCGCGCGCACCCTGACCCGCAGCCGCGGGTTCACGGCGATGTCCGTCGCGACGCTCGCGCTCGCCATCGGGGCCACGACGGCCATCTTCAGCGTCGTCTACGGCATTCTGCTCCGGCCGCTGCCGGTTGCCGAACCAGAGCGGCTGGTGCGGATCGTGAACATCGCCTACGTCGGAGAGCTGGTGGAGCTGCGCGCGCGGGCGCGCACGCTCGACGTCGCGGCGTACCTCCCGCCCGGCGACAGAACCCTGACCGGCCTCGACGAGCCGTTGCGGCTGAGCGTCGTGTCGGTCACTGGAGACCTGCTGACCCGCGCCGGCAGGACGCCGGCGCTCGGTCGAGGCTTCGGGCTCGATGACGAGCGCCCCGGGGCCGAGCCGTCCGCGATTCTGAGCGACGCCCTGTGGCGGCGGCGCTTCGGCGCGGATCCCGGGACGGTCGGACGGACGCTGCTGCTCGACGGCGTCGCGCACACGGTGCGCGGGGTCATGCCGCCGGACTTCGAGCTTCCTTCCGCCGGCGTGGACCTGTGGGTGCCGATGACGGTGGACGTGTCGAGCCGGGTCGGCCTGTGGGCGCGGACCGCCTTCCTGATCGGCAGGCTCCGTCCCGGCGTCAGCGTGGAGAGCGCGGCGGAGGAGATGCGGGTGCTCGGCCCGCAGTTCGGCCGGTTGTTCCCGTGGCGCATGCCCGACGACCACGGGACGCAGGTCAGCCTGCGGACGTGGCGCGAGGACCGATTGGGCGCGGTGCGGCCGATGCTGCTCCTGCTGCTCGCCGCGGTCGCCGCGGTGTGGCTGATCGGCGCCGTCAACCTCACCAGTCTGCAGCAGGTTCGCGCCGCCGCCCGCCGGCGGGAGCTGGCGCTGCGCACGGCGCTCGGGGCCGGCCGCGGCCGCGTCGTCCGGCAGCTCCTGACCGAGAGCGCGCTTCTGAGCCTGTTCGGGGGCGCGGTCGGCCTCGCCGTCGCGTACGCCGGCGTGCCGGCCCTGGTGGCGCTCCTGCCCGCGGACGTGCCGCGCGCCGAGGGAATTCGCGTCAACGGCGTCGTCCTCGGCTTCACGGCGGTCGTCTCGCTCGTCACCGCGCTCGCCGCGGGCACGCTGCCGGCCCTTCGCGCGGCCAGGGCGGGCGAGCACGCGGCCCGGTCGGGCTTCCGGGGAACCGTCGGCGGCGCGCCGGGCCGCCGTCTCGGGGTCTTCGTCACCGTCGAGACGGCGGCCGCCGTCATGCTCGTGATCGGCGCCGCCCTGCTGGCCAGGAGCCTGGCCGTGCAGATCGGCGTCGACGTCGGGTTCACCCCGGATCAGCTCGTTGCGGCGGAGGTCGCCCCGTCGCCCGCGCGTCATCCCAACGACGCGGTGCGGCTCGACTTCTACACGAATCTGGAGCGGCGTCTTCGCGCGCTTCCGTTCGTCGGGGGGGTGGGGCTGTCGACGGTCTTCCGGCCGTTCGGGGCGGCCGGCGGCGGCAGCGTGTTCCTGATCGAGGGACGGCCGAACCCGGCCACCGAAGGCGGAGAGTGGCCCTGGGCGGACCTCCGGGCCGCGGTCAGCGCCGACTACCTGCGTACCCTGGGCGTATCCATCGTGGCGGGTCGCCCCTTCTCCGAGGCCGACGTGGGGGGCGCGCAGCGCGTCGTGCTCGTCAGCCGGCGTCTGGCCGAGACCTGGTGGCCGGGTGCGGACGCGGTCGGCCAGCGCATTCGGTTTCCGGGGAGTGAGCGGGAGACCGACCCCTGGCGCACGGTGGTCGGCGTCGTCGCGGACGTGCGCTGGCAGGGGCCCGCGAGCGAGGGCACGACGTTGTACGTCCCCGTGGCGCAGCACGGCTTCCCCATCGATGCCATGTCGTTGATCGTGCGGTCGAGCGCCGACCCCGCGCTGGTGGCGGGCAGCCTGCAGGCCCTGGTCGCCTCGCTCGATTCGGAAACACCCGTCAGTCGCATCCGCGCAGTGGACGACGTCCTGGCCCAGGCCGTCAGCCGCCCGCGCTTCGCCACGTCGCTGTACTGGGGTTCGCCGTCCTCGGCGTCCTTCTCGGGATGGTCGGGGTCTACGGCGTGGTGGCCTACGCGGCCGCGCGCCAGCGGCGCGACATCGCCATTCGGCTCGCGCTCGGCGCCACTCGCGCCAGGGTGCGGACGGGCTTCCTGCGGCAGGCGCTGGCGTTCGCGGGGCCCGGCATCGTCATCGGCGAGGTCGGGGCGGCGGTCCTGATGTGGTCTCTGTCTTCCCAGCTCTTCGGCGTCAGCCCGTGGGACCCGGCGACGTACGCCGCGGTCCCCGTGCTTTTCCTCGCGCTCACCGGCCTTGCCGCCTGGCTTCCCGCGCGTCGCGCGACAGCGCTGGCTCCGTCCGCGGTGCTGCGGGCGGAGTAGCGCCCAAGCGGTTCCGTCCTGGCGCTGTTCGCTCGATCAGCACCAACTGGCTGAGCGACGCGCCGCTCCCGGAGCGGTACGAGGAGGGTCGTGTGGGGGGGCTGGTCCTGCAGAGAGACAACTTGAGCGGGCCGATCCCGCGCGAGCTGCCGCAGTTGACCAGCCTCCGAAACCTGTCGCTCTTCCAGAACCAGTTGAGCGGACTGATTCCCGCCCGAACTGGGTCAGTTGACCAGCCTCGTGAACCTGCAGCTCAACCAGCTCAACCAGACCCGCTCAACTGGTTCCGGGCGAGCTGAGTTCCGTATCGATATCTGTCTCCAGTCCCGAGATCGTCAGCTTGGGGCCTCCCACCCGCGGTTCTGCGACCGCTACTAACACGGCCCCCGCCTCGTCGCGGAAGACGGCCGTGTCTTCGATTTCGACGCTGGAAGCCCTGACGAGGACGCTCGCATCTTCCCCGAAGCGGATGCGATAGGTCTGAGAACGGGCCAATCTCCTTCCCCCGTGTTGCGAGCGTTCTCCCGCCGCACCGTAGCCGTGGGCCACCGATGCTGGTGGACCCGTCCGCGCAGGTCCCCCCAGGGCCATGTGGACGCCTGCAGCTCGTCCCCGACGCTCCAAGACTTCCTGTACAGGAGCTCCGTATGGAAGTCCTGCCCGAGACCATCATCCCCCCCGCGCGGCATGGGGGGCAAGCATCCACAACGCTCCTCCCGCCAGAGGCCGTAGCCGCCAGGGAAGAAGGCGGTTCCGCTGATCTTCTCAGGGACCGGGACGACTCCATCCGGGTAGTCGATGTCCTTCAGTCTGCCGAACAGGTATTCGACCCGGTGTTGTCCGCTCGGAGAATGCATGTCCATCTCCCTTCCTCGGCCAGATTCACAGCAGCAGCAACAGGGCCAGCAGCAGGAGGAACCCGCCGCCGAGGCCCGGAACCAGCCCGACGACGGGACCGAGCAGCCCCTTCCACGTCACGGGTGACGGCAGGACCTGCAGGAGCACGCGCGTGCCAGCGAAGACGGGAGTCCCGCTCATGACATCGGGATCGCTGCAAGTCACGAGGGTTTCCTCGGACATCGGGGGGCCGCTCGTTGACGCTGCAGTTCAGCGTACACCAGGGCTTGACGCCAACTCTCTGACCGGTCATCGTCGTCACGAGACGTCGGTCGGGCCGGAATGGCCGGCGGGGGAGAGCGCGATGCGACGAAGACTGGGACGGATGGTGATCGGAACGCTCCTAGCCCTGGTTTCGGCGGGGCTCGTAGTGGGTGCGCAGAGCGTCGACCCCGGGACCATCGCCGGCGTCGTGACCGGCAGCGCGGGTCCCGAGGCGGGGGTCTGGGTCATCGCCGAGACCGGCGACCTGCCGACGAAGTTCCGCAAGATCGTGGTGACCGACGACGAGGGGCGGTTCCTGCTGCCGGAGCTGCCGGCGGCCAGCTACTCGGTCTGGGTGCGGGGCTACGGGCTCGTCGACTCGACCCCCGTGACGGCGGCGCCGGGGCAGGACCTGCGGCTGACGGCGGTCGCGGCGCGGACGCTGCAGGAGGCCGCCGCGGTCTATCCGGCCGCCTACTGGCTGTCGCTGATCGAGCCGCCGGAGGCGGGCGAGTTCCCGGGGACGGGCCCCGACGGCAACGGCATCAGCGAGGAGCTTCGGACGCGCGACGAGTACCTCTACAACGTGAAGGCGTGCCTGCGCTGCCACCAGGTCGGGGGCGGGTTCACGCGCGGGCATCCCGAGGGGCTGGACTACGACTCGACCGCCGACGCATGGGACGCGCGGGTCCGCATGGGGCAGCGCGGCGCCGAGATGAGCCTGTGGATGTCGCGGTTCGGCCGCGAGCGCGGGCTGCGGATGTTCGCGGACTGGAGCGACCGCATCGCGACGGGAGAGGTGCCGCCGGCGCCGCCGCGCCCGCGGGGGGTCGAGCGCAACCTGGTCCTGACGCAGTGGGAGTGGACCGACGAGATGGGCAAGATCCACGACGAGGCGTCCACCGACAAGCGCGACCCGCGGGTGAACGCCAACGGCCCCATCTACGGCGTGGACATCGCGAACGACAACCTCGCGATGCTCGATCCGAACACCCACACCGCGACGATGCTGCGCATCCCGACCCTGGCGGACCGCTCGACCATGCGGGCGTCCTACGCGCAGTCGGGCTACCCGCCGTCGCGCCTCGCCGACATCGCGCGGTTCAACCCGGCGAGCATCCACAACCCGATGCTCGACAGCGGGGGCCGGGTCTGGTACACGGCGACGCTGCGTCCCCCCGAGAACCAGCCAGCCTGGTGCCTGGAAGGCTCCGACAACCGGTACGCGCAGTACTTCCCGGTGGAACGGTCGGGCCGCAACGTGAGCTACTACGACCCCGAGACCGGGGAGTTCACGATGGTCGACACCTGCTTCGGCGGCCACCACCTGCAGTTCGCGCACGATGAGAGCGAGACCCTGTTCCTGAGTCGGCCGAACAGCGACGTGTTCGGCTGGGTCGACACGAGGCTCTTCGATGAGACGGGCGACGGGCAGCTCGCGCAGGGCTGGTGCCCGACGGTGGTCGACACCAACGGCGACGGCCGGATAACCAGGCCGTGGAACGAGCCGGCGGTGGTCCGCGGCAGCCGGTTCGAGGAGGATCCGACCGCGAGCACCTACGACTTCGACCCGGCGCTGGACACGCGCGTCACCGTCGGGGCCTACGGGATCATCGTCAACCCGGTCGACGGGTCCGTCTGGGGCGCGCAGGACTCCTATCCGGGGAAGATCGTCCGGCTGGTGGTGGGCGACGACCCGCCGGAGAGCTGCATCGCCGAGGTGTTCGAGGTGCCGTCGGAGCGCTGGGACGTGGAGGCGAGCGGCGAGGTCGGCTTCATGCCCCGCGGCCTCGACGTCGACACGAACGGCGTCATCTGGACCGCGCTCTCGGGGACGAACCACCTCGCCAGCTTCGACCGCACCAGGTGCGGTGGGCTGACCGGGACGGCGGCGCACACGGGGCGGCACTGCGCGGAGGGGTGGACCCTCCATCCGCTGCCGGGGCCGGTGTTCAAGGGGACGGACGTCCGGGCCGACTACAACTATTACAACTGGGTCGACCAGTTCGACACCCTCGGCCTCGGCGAGAACGTGCCGATCGCCACCGGCACCGGCTCGGACTCGCTGGTCGCGCTGCTGCCGGAGACGGGGGAGACCGTCGTCATGCGCGTGCCCTACCCGCTGGCCGGCTTCCACCCGCGGGGCCTGGACGGCCGCATCGACGACCCGGACACCGGCTGGAAGGGGCGCGGCGTCTACTCGTCTACAGGATCCGACACGGTTTGGCACGCCGAGGACGGCTTCGCCGTCGACAACGGCCAGTACCGGTCGGTGTCGAAGCCGATCCTCGTGAAGTTCCAGCTCCGGCCGCATCCGCTGGCGAACTGAGGTGGTGACTCGCGAATGCCATGCTCGGCCTCTTGGTGCCGGCTTTGGTGACACCCTTGGAGCCGCGCCCGGAATTAACCCTTGACGCCGGTCCGCCGAGCGGCCATTCTCGGCACGAATGGCCCGGCAGGGGCGGCGGCGTCCAAGGGACGGCCAGGGAAGGGAACAGCCATGAAGAGAAGCATCTGTGCCATCGTTTTTCTGGCGCTGGGGTTGCCGCTGGCGATCGCCGCCAATCAGGATGATCTGGTCTCGCGGCAGAACGACGACAACCAGTGGGTGTTGCCGGGAAAGAACTACTCGGCGACGCGCTTCAGCTCGCTCGACGAGATCACCGCGGACAACGTCGCGAATCTCACCCAGGTCTGGTCGTTCTCGACGGGCGCGCTGCGCGGCCACGAGGGGCAGCCCCTGGTCGTGGACTCGACGATGTACGTGCACAGCGCGTACCCCAACCACGTGTACGCCATCGACCTCACGCAGGAGGGCTGGCCCATCAAGTGGAGGTACACGCCGGTCCAGGACGACCGCGCCGTGCCCGTCGCCTGCTGCGATCTGGTCCATCGCGGCGTGAACTACGTCGACGGCAGGATCCTGATGACGACGCTCGACGGACACGTCCTCGCGCTGGACGCCGAGAGCGGCGAGGAGCTGTGGAATGTCAGGAACGCCGACCCGCTGCGGGGCGAGACGATGACGATGGCCGGCCTCGTGGTCAAGGACAAGTACATCGTGGGCGTCTCCGGCGGCGAGTTCGGCATCCGCGGGTGGTTGGCCGCCTACGCCGTCGACTCGGGCGAGCTGCTGTGGAAGGCCTACAGCATGGGTCCGGACGAGGACGTCATGCTGGCCCCCGACTTCAACGAGGCCAATCCCCATCACGGCGGGTTCGGCGCGGGGACGGAGACCTGGCCCGGCGACCGCTGGCGGAACGGCGGGGGCGCCACGTGGGGCTGGTACGCGTACGATCCCGAGCTCGACCTCGTCTACTACTCCACCGGCAACCCCGGGACTTGGAATCCGACGCCGCGCGAGGGCGACAACAAGTGGTCGATGTCGATCTTCGCCCGCGATCCCGATACCGGCATGGCGAAGTGGGCATACCAGATGACGCCCTGGGACGCCTGGGACTACGACGGGGTCAACGAGCACGTGCTGCTCGACCTCACCATCGGCGGGCGGGACGTGAAGGCGCTCGTGCACTTCGACCGCAACGGCTTCGCCTACGTGCTGGACCGCACGGACGGAACGCTCCTGTCGGCCGACAAGTTCGTGCAGGCGACCAACTGGGCCGAGCGTATCGATCTGGAGACCGGCCGCCCCGTGGAGGTCCCGGAAAAGCGCACCCGGCAGGGCGTGAACACCCTCGACATCTGCCCGTCCGCCATGGGCGCCAAGAACCAGCAGCCGGTGTCGTACTCGCCCCGCACCGGCCTGATCTACGCCGGCACGAACAACCTGTGCATGAACTACGAGGGCTTCGAGGTGCGGTACATCGCCGGCGCCCCGTACGTCGGCGCCAACGTGCGGATCTTCGCCGGACCGGGCGGCTACCAGGGCGAGTTCATGGCCTGGAATCCCGAGGCGGGCGAGAAGGTCTGGGGGATTACCGAGCCGTTTCCGGTGTGGACCGGCACGCTGGTCACGGCCGGCGACGTGGCCTTCTACGGGACCATGGACCGCTGGTTCAAGGCGGTCGACGCCAGGAGCGGCGAGATCCTGTGGAGCGCGAGGCTGCCGTCGGGCTCGATCGGCAACCCCATGACGTTCACGGGACCGGACGGCCGGCAGTACGTCGCGATCTACTCCGGCATCGGCGGGTGGTTCGGCCTCCCGGTCGCGGCGGATCTCTCGCGCGAGGATCCCCTCGGGGCGCTGGGGGCGGTCGGCGCCGCCTTCGACTCGGGGCTGGACAAGGTGACCTCCGTGGGCGGGACGTTGCATGTCTTCGCCCTCGACTCGGCGAACTGAGGTTGCCGTGACGCGTACTTCCTGGGGGGGCGTCGCCGCGGTCGCGGCCTGCGGGCTGCTGGTGGCCCAGGCGCTGTCGACGGGCGCCGTGCGCGCGCAGGCGCCGACTCTGCGCGTCTGCGGCGATCCGGACAACCTGCCGTTCTCGAACGAGCGGCTCGAGGGGTTCGAGAACCGGATTGCCGCGGTCGTCGCCGCCGAGCTCGGCGCGACGCCCGCCTACGCCTGGTGGCCGCACCAGCGCGGTCTCGTCCGGAACACCATCGACGCGGGGACGTGCGACGTGATCTTCGGGATTCCGGAGGGGCTCGACTTCGTCCTCTGGACGAGGCCGTACTACCGCTCGTCCTACGTCATGGCCTATCGCAGCGACCGGGGCTACGACCTCCGGTCGCTGGACGCGCCGGAGCTGCAACGGCTTCGCATCGGCGTCCACATCAACACGCCGCCCGAGGAGAGCCTCGCGCGGCGCGGCCTGCTCGACAACATCTCGACCTACTCGCTGTTCTTCGATCCGCGCGGCGATCGCGACCGGCCCCGGAAGCTGCTCGACGACCTCGTGGCGGGTGTGGTGGACGTCGCCGTCGCGTGGGGTCCCCTGGCCGGCTACGCCGCCACGACGTCGGACGCGCCCATCGAGCTGGTCCCGCTGGAGGACGAACCCGGGGTGCCGCTGTCCTTCGACATCTCGATGGGGGTGGCGAAGGGCAACGACGAGTTGAAGAGCCGGCTGGAGACGGCGATCGACCGGCGGCAGACCGAGATTATCGCGATTCTGGAGGAGTACGGCGTGCCGCTCGTCCCCGCCGGCGGCGGATCCGGCGCCGCGAACCTGGACGCCGAGCCCGCCCCGGCGACCGCGGCGGCGGCGCCACGGAAGCTGAACCCGTTCACGGGGAACGCGGACATGGCCGCGGAAGGCAGGACGCTGTACTTCCAGGTCGGCTGTCAGGGCTGTCACGGCGGCGGGGGCGGCGGCGGGATGGCCACCTCCGTGATCGACGGCGCCTGGACGTTCGGCAGCGACGACGAGGTGCTGTTCAGGCTCATCAAGGGCGAGATCCCCGAGCAGACCATGCCGACCGTCTACAGCGTGCTCGAGGACGAGGAGGTCTGGAAGATCCTGGCGTTCATCCGCTCGGTCTACGCCGGCGACCCAGGCCGGATCGACTGGTAGCGGGCGCAGCCGGCGCGGTGGGCGGCCACCGGCAGGGTACCTGACAAATATTTTTCACGTGGTCAATATGTATTATCAAGTGTAAATATGCCGTGATAGGGTTGTCTTGTGACCATGACGATCCCGGAGGTGTTGGGAATCTTCGCGCTGTTCCTGACGACTCTCGGGCTGGCTCTGGGCGCCGTCAAGGTTGTCCTGTCCCGGATGGACGCGATCAAGGCGGACAACGAGAAGGCGCATGCCGCCATCACGGAGAACGTGAAGGAAAACCGGCGGGAGATCCGCAGCATGGACGCCAAGCTGAGCACGATCGGAATCGACGTCGCGTACCTCGCAGGCCGCCAGGCCGAACGCGACCGCAACTGATTCGCTGCGGCCAGTCAAGCGCAACCCGCGCGTGAACGCGAACGGGCCGATCTACGGCGTGGACATCGCGAACGACAACCTCGCCATGCTCGATCCGGCCACCCACACCGCGACGATGCTGCGGATTCCGACCCTGGCCGACCGCTCGACCATGCGGGCGTCCTACGCGCAGTCGGGCTACCCGCCGTCGCGGCTGGCGGACCTCGCGCGCTTCAACCCCGCCAGCATCCACAACCCGATGCTCGACAGCCGGGGCCGGGTCTGGTACACGGCGACCCTGCGCCCCCCGGAGAATCAGCCGGACTGGTGCCTGGAAGGGTCGGACAACCGCTACGCGCGGTACTTCCCGCTGGATCGCTCGGGCCGCAACGCGAGCTACTACGACCCCGAGAGCGGGCGGTTCGCGATGGTCGACACCTGCTTCGGCAGCCACCACCTGCAGTTCGCGTACGACGAGAACGAGACCCTGTTCCTGAGCCGGCCCAACAGCCCGGTGTTCGGCTGGGTCGACACCAGGCTGCTCGACAGAACCGGCGACGGGCAACTGGCGCAGGGCTGGTGCCCGACGGTGGTCGACACCAACGGCGACGGCCGAATCACGAAGCCGTGGAACGAGCCGGCCGTGGTCCGCGCCGCCCGGTTCGAGGAGGACGCCACCGCGAGCGCCTACGACTTCGACCCGGCGCTGGACACGCGCGTCACGGTGGGGGCCTACGGGATCGTCGTCAACCCGGTAGACGGGTCGGTGTGGGGCGCGCAGGATTCCTATCCCGGCCGGATCGTCCGGCTGGTGGTGGGCGACGATCCGCCCGAGAGCTGCATCGCCGAGGGGTTCGAGGTGCCTTCGGAGCGCTGGGACGTGGAGGCGAGCGGCGAGGTCGGCTTCATGCCCCGCGGCCTCGACGTCGACACGAACGGCGTCCTCTGGACGGCGCTGTCGGGGACGAACCACCTCGCCAGCTTCGACCGCACCAGGTGCGGTGGGCTGACCGGGCCGGCGGCGCACACGGGGCGCCACTGCGCGGAGGGGTGGACCCTCCATCCGCTGCCGGGCCCCGTGTTCAAGGGGACCGACGTCAGAGCCGACTACAACTACTACAAACGGGTTGTCCCAGGAGCGTCTCTTGCCCACATGGTCCCGTATTTGCTGGAAAATGGTGGTGGTCGAGAGGGCGAAGAAGACCTGTTGACAGCCTGAGTGACAGCCTAACCTCTTGGATCCCTGGTGTTCATCCGCTGCATCCCTCGACGGAACCCTTCGTCTCCGAAGGCATCCTCGGCCAGCGGCAGGTCCGCACCTGATGTAGTCAAGCACCCGCTCTGAGCGGGCGAGGAAGGTCTCGACCCATTCAGGTTCCGAGCCTCCGGTGCGGATGGTGTCGACGACGACGGGGGTCGCGTCCCCGTCATCGACAAGGACGACATCGTGCCCCTCCGGGAGGTCGACGGGGATTCCGTTGAGCGTCAACTCCCGCGTCGCGTGCACGTAGGCGATCTCGAGCCGGACGGCGCCCTGCTTCACGCTGACCGTGGAGAGGGGCACCGGGGAAGGCCCCCGGCTGAAGTCGGTTTCGCCGGAGAAGCTCAGGGTGTTGGCCGCCTCGTCGTCCTGAAACATCCACCCGGGCTGGCCCCGCCACACGACCACGATCGCGGGGTGGTGCACGTCGCCCATCGACACATCTTCCCGTTCCGGCAGCGCATCCCAGTCGGGAAACGCCGGTTCGCGCGCCGCCTGGTCGGGCAGCGTAGGTGTCGGTGATCCAGGTGACGGCGACCGACGCCGTGAGCGACATCGGCTGGGCGAGCGCCGGTGCCGCGGTGGCATCGCGAAAATCAGCACGCTGGCGTATCGAAGCATTCCTCTGTCCTCCTCACAGGGCGCAATTCGACGCGGTGTAGGCTGTTGGCGATGTTGATCCCGGAGATCGAGCATCTTCGAGCTGAGGTGGCCCTACTCTCCGGAGGTGATCGCACACGGCCGAGAACGAAGGGCTCTGGCCGGTTTTGCCGACGCCGGCCTCGCCGCGGCCCACAAGGCGGCGGTCGCGCTCGAGGCCTCCAGCCGGTCCGGAACCGCCAGCAGCGGCACTTGGCGGGCGAGTCAACCGTGACGGGCTGCGGCGGGGGACCCCGGTGGAATCGCAGCGCCCCGGCCTACTCGGGCCTGCGATGCAGCCTTCCGCTGTTGTGACGGCGTCGGCTTCCACGTCTCCCAACTCTCGGGGCTCACTTACGCAGCCTGCGCGCTCCCTCTGTACGCTTCGCAGTGCCGGTTACCCGTACACCACGCAACACTCGGTTCCGGCTGGTGGCCAACCTTTACCGGGCGGCATTCGAGACCCGCCGGGACGCACTGGGGGTTTCGACGCACCGTGGAGTGCACCACCCCCTCTCCAGGCTTGGCCTAGCGCAACACAAACATTTGACAATATCTCCGAGCACGGAAACTGTACCTCTTATGCGGGCACACCGCCCATGTCGTGTGACGCGGAACAGCCGACCAGCGCCGCGCACGACGTGGGTGCTCGTGATCACGTGTCCATCCTCGTTTCGGCGAGGCCGGTGCCGGTCCCGGTCCCCTCGGGGACCTCCCCCGCGGTATAACCGAACCAGTCGCTGCGGCGCGAGTGTGATGATGTAGTAGACCGCGGAAGGGCTGGTCCGCTCGAACAGCTCGACCGCCAGCCGCTCGTGCGAGCGGGGCGACGGCGACATCTTCATCCTGCCCGGTCGCCAGAAGGGTGCCGGAAAGGCATCGCGACAGGGATGCAGCCTCGAAACTACCAAGTCGAGCAGCCGAAGATTGACCAGCAACCGCAAGCTTCCCCGGGGAACCCCGACTGGATCGGTGCCGAAGACGAACGCGACCCGGCCTCCCAGAGCTTCGACCCCGGTCATTCTCCGGCTGTTCGCCCCCGCAACCCGCGCCGCGGCCCCGGTCGTGGCGGGTGAGCTCGGGGACGTGGCGACCGACGACGTCGACGAACTCGTCCCGTCGCTTCGCCGGTTGAGCCGCGCCCCGCCCCCCCGGGTTCGTCGAGGCCGCCACAGCCTCGCCCGCCGCACGCCTCGGGACGTAGGCCTCCAGCCGGTCCGGAACGGGCGCGGCCGTCAGCGGACCCGACGTCGGGCCGGATGTTCTCGAGGCCACGGCGGCCGGCGCGCGATGAGCTCGGTCACCAATAGCCGCTCGTGGATTCGTGGTCGAAGGCCGACGTTGCCGAGCGCGGCGTCGTGCTGGCGGTGTCTGGCGGTGTACACCCGACGGCCGTCTGCGGACCAACCTGTAACGTGGCGCCACTGCCGACCGGGTCCACTTGCCGAGCTGGCGTGGTCGGCGCTGTTCAGCTCCAACGAGGACCTCATGGCCGCCGTAGACCAGCTGCACGACACGGCGTGGGCCATGGGAGACCCGGCGAGGCGGCTCAAGCTTCGAGTCGGGAAGGGATTGTCCTCGCACTCCCAACGGGCACTGCTTGTGGAAGCGCTCAAGAAGTGCCTGGAGGGGCCTATCCGAGGAATCCGCCCAGCGGTTTGAGGCAGCGGCGAAGGCGGCGACGTGATAGCGTTCCGGTGACTCCTAGCCTGTTATAGAATGGCCCCTTGTCAACACTCCTGCGTTCGTCACGCCTGTGGCTCCAGGCGGCCCCCTCGGTTGACGCCGCAACGCGGCGTCAACCGAGGGCCGCGGGGTCTGGAGCCCGAGAGGGACCGCCGAGACGACGAACGATCGAGGACGCTTCGACGACGAGTCACGCTGTTATTCGGTGATTATCACGGTTGCCCGCGACAGCGCACGCATGACGGTGCTTCGTCGGGAGAGGACTAGCAGCCTGTGGCAAAAGTCGGTAGATCGGGGTCGACGTGAGTCGACGTGAGTCGACGTAGTGTCGTAGACTCGACGGCATGGCGATGGGCAAGAAACCGGCGGCGCGACAGCGGTCGCCGATGTGGGTGACCACAGCGGACCTTCCGACGAGCGCGGGACATCCTTTCTTCGAACGGCTGAACCGCGTCCTGGAGAAGGCCGGCTTCGATGCCTTCGTGGAAGGGTTGTGCGCGGCCTTCTACGCGGACCGACTCGGCCGCCCGAGTCTGCGTCCTGGGCGGTATTTCCGGCTGCTGTTCATCGGCTACTTCGAGGGGCTGTCGTCGGAGCGGGGGATTGCGTGGCGGGTCGCGGATTCGCTGAGCCTGCGGGCTTTCCTGGACCTGGACGTGACGGAGGCGCCGCCGAACCACTCGACGCTGTCACGCACACGGCGTCTGATGGACGTGGAAACACACGTGGCGGTGTTCACGTGGGTGCTGGAACGGTTGGCGGAATCGGGTCTGGTGAAGGGGAAGACGGTCGGCGTCGATGCAACGACGCTGGAAGCGAATGCGGCGATGCGGAGCATCGAGCGGCGGGACACGGAAGAATCGTACGAGGCGTTCGTGCGTCGATTGGCGAAGGCATCGGGGATTGAGACGCCGACGCGCGCGGAGTTGGCGCGGTTCGACCGGTCCCGGAAGAACAGGAAGACGTCGAACAAGGAGTGGAAGTCTCCGCAGGACCCGGACGCAAAGATCGCGAAGATGAAGGACGGTCGGACGCACTTGGCCCACAAGGCCGAGCACGGGGTCGACCTGGAGACGGGAGCCATCCTCTCGGTGACCGTGCAGGATGCATCGGAGGGCGATTCGGCGACGCTGCCGGAGACGCTGACGATGGCGGCCGAGCAGGTTGAGGCGGTGGAGCCGGACGGTGAGGGCGTCGAAGAGGTGGTGGCCGACAAGGGCTACCACAGCGACAAGACGCTGGTGGCGCTTGAGGAGATTGGGGTTCGCAGCTACGTATCGGAGCCGGAGCGGGGTCGACGCTGCTGGCAGGACAAGAGGACACGGGTGAAACGCCGCCGGAGAAGCGTGCTGCGCAGCAGGCGTTGTATGGGAACCGTCGGCGTATTCGTGGAGACCGCGGTCGTCGTCTCCAGCGACGTCGCGGGGAGCTGGTGGAGCGGCCGTTCGCGCACCAGTACGAGACCGGCGGTCTGCGCCGCGTGTGGGTGCGCGGGCATGAGAATGTCCGCAAGCGGGTGCTCATCCAGGCGGCCGGTTGCAACCTCGGGCTGCTGCTCCGCCGCCTGACCGGGGTCGGCACGCCCCGGAGCCTGCAGGGGCGGGCTCTTTCGGCGATTTTGGGCCTGATCGGGCGTCTGATCGAGCTCTGGGGGCGTCTCACGCGCGTCTGGACGGCCAAATGGACACCGGCGGCGCTCGTCCGCTCAATCACTCATCGCCAAGCCGGGTGACCGGGCCCACGCAGCGAACAGACTTCTTCCACGGGCTGCTAGGAGTCGCGAGTTGGGAGCGGCCACGCCGTCCGGATCGCATCGCTAGCTCAGCTCGCCCGTTCTCCAGATCGTGCCTTTGATCGTTCGCCGTCTCGACGGCCCCTCCTGAAGCCATTTCAGGTTCCGGTCAGTCTTGGCCGGAAGCTTGCTTCCGGCCATATCAAGCCCGTTCACCGTGGCCGGCGTCGTGTCACCCGGAGGGCCGTAGCGAAGTATCCATGTGTCAAGCCTCTGGATCGAGGGGAGCTCCGTAGACCCGATCGGCGGTCGCAACTCTCGTCGCCTGTGCCGCCGCATTGAGAGGCGACCCTCTCAAGATTCTGGACTCGCGTCGACCGCGAGATCGACAGACCCTCGACCAGCTGAACACCATGAAGCTCGGCGCCATGGCCGACGCCTGCCACCATCAGCTCCAGACCGCCGAGGCCGCCGCCCTCGGCTTCGAGGAGCGCTTCGGCCTGCTCGTCGACGCCGAGTGGACGGCCCGCGAGCAACGCAAGCTGCAGCGGCGGCTCCGCACCGACAAGCTGCGCCATCCGGCGACGCTTGAGGCCGTCGACTTCACCCACCCGCGGCGGCTCAACGCCCGGCTCCTGACTCGCCTCGCCAAGCTCGACCTGCTCGCCATCGACGATTGGATGATCGCACCGCTACGCGACGCCGAGCGGTGCGACCTCACCGAGGTCATCGAGGACCGGGCCGAACGCGCCTCGACCCCAGTGAGTTGCCCGTGACCGATTGGCACGCCGTCATCGGCGACTCCAACCAGGCCGGCGCCATCTGCGACCGCCTGCTCCACGACGCGCATCGCATCGAGATGAAGCGCCGCTCGATGCGACGGACGCACCGGGCCCCGAAGACCCGCACGTCGGAGACGACATGAGCATCCCAACGCCGGCCTACACCCCGGCGGCGAGGCCAGACCCGGTCCCGCGCGCCGCCAGTCCCACCGGGGCCGGCCGGCCTATGGATCGCACCGGCGGCATAGAAAACGCGCACGATACGCTGGCGGCTGACTGCACCCGCGTCGAGGCGCGTTTCCCACCCCGCCTTGGACTGTGAGCATGATTATGCTGCTGTCCGGCCGGTTCTGACCCTGCCTTGGACCGACCTCCGTGTCATTTGCGCCGATCTGTCGGCCCGGTCGGGCAGCACCGTTGGATGTTGTCTGGCCGGGAGGCAGTGACCGAATAGGGGCCTGGCATGGAGAGTCCCGTCACAGTCCTGTCCGCCCCCCGACCAGACGGCGTCGCCAGCCTGTGAAGGAGGCCAGCAACATGTCCGACAGCATCGTCCGAGACCATCCCGCCGTCAAGGTGATCGTCGGGGTCGACACCCACAAGCACGAGCATGTCGCGGTCGCGATCGATAGCTTGGGCGCTCGTCTCGCGATGTTTCGCGTACCAGCGAACGGCGCCGGCTACGCTGCCCTGGTGGCTTGGGCTCGCACCCTCGGCGACCTCGAATCCTTCGGGATCGAAGGCACCGGCTCCTACGGGGCTGGCCTCGCCAAGTTTGTGCGCCGAAAGGGGCTTCGCGTCGTCGAAGTCAACCAGTGCGACCGGCGCAAGCGGCGCAACGACGGCAAGAACGACATGCTCGACGCCGAGGCCGCCGCGCGGTCCGTGCTCGCCGGCGTCGCGACCGCCATCCCGAAAGCCGCCGACGGGATGGCGGAAATGGTCCGCCAGATCAAGATCGCACGCGATTCGGCCGTCAAGGCCCGTACCACCGCGGTGGTGACCCTCAAGACGCTCCTCGTGAATGCGCCGAGCCGGGTCCGCGAAGCACTCGAGCCGCTCACGAACCAGAAGCTCATCGACCGTTGCGCGGCGCTCAGACCGGGAGACATCATCGACCCGACTGCCTCGGTGAAGCATGCGCTGCGGGCGCTCGCGCGCCGCTGGCGCACGCTGGCGGCCGAGATCGACGAGCACGACGAGTTGCTCGACATCATCACCAGCGCGACAGTGCCGACCCTGCGCGAGGCATTCGGGATTGGTCCCGACGCGGCGGCCGAGATGATGAGCGTCGCCGGCGACAACCCTACCCGGATCCGCTCCGAAGCCGCGTTCGCGAAACTCTGCGGCGCCTGCCCAATTCCCGCGTCATCCGGCGTCACCAACCGGCATCGGCTCTTCCGCGGCGGCCACCGCCAAGCCAACGCGGCCCTCTATCGGATCGTCATCGTCCGCATGCGTTGGCACCAGCCAACGATCGACTATGTCCGCCGACGTACCGCCGAGGGCCGGTCGAAGAGAGATGTCATTCGTTGCCTGAAGCGCTTCGTCGCCCGAGAGATCTACCACGCGCTCATCGTCGACCACCGAGCCGGCGCGGCCTTGGCGGACGTCGCTTGACCCGGTTGTACCCTCGGCGTCCTGGTTCCCGTTCTACTCGGCTACGGCGGCAGAACCGACCCTTCGCGCTCCGGTCAGATCATGGCCGGAAGCTCTGCTTTAACTGCTCGGCCGACAGGTTCCAGATCCAGGGGGCGCCGTCGCCCACGACGACCCGGCGGGCCGCGGTGTCGAAGCCGCGCCGTTGAGCCTCGCGATGGACGCGTTGCGCGAAGGCGGCCGGCTGCGGGTCGGTGTCGCGGCTGGCCGCACTCTCGACCGCGGCGTTGTAGCTGACCGACCCGGGGGTCGCGGAGGGGCCGGCCCTGTTTGTCGCGCCCTTCGGCCGTCCACACGGTTGACCAGCTTGACCTCGCGGGTCTTGGCCGAACCGTCGGGTTGCTTGCCGCGGCGACCTTCGACTTCGGCGGGGCGCACCGGAATGCCGGTACCGTCCAGCCCGAGGTACACCGTTGGCGCGGGCGCAGGTGCGGTCTGCTCGGTGACGGCGCGCTCGTCGTCGGAGACCTCGCGTCCGAGCGCCTCGGCGGTGCGCTCGACCTGCCGGGTCTCGACATCTACCCCGGCCAGGACCATCAACAGCTCGCTCGCCTTGGCGAAGCTGACCTCGGCCGCCGTCAATCCCACCATTCGAGTAGTGGCGGGTGACAGCGAGGTGGCTTGCAGACCCAGGGCCTGGTCGCGAGGACATCTCCCCCTGCGGCAGGCGTCGCAGGGGTAGTAGGCGCGTTCCAGCGTCAGCGGCCCAGCAGTGTGGTGAACGTTTTCGGGCGGCGGCCCGCGTAGCGCGCCGGCTGTCCGCAGGCGCACGCCATCGTCGAACCCGAATGGTCGGAATGGTCCTCGTTCAGTCGCCGCGCCACCGTCAGGGCGGCGATGGCAAGGGTTTGGCGACGGACTGCCTGCTCAAGGGCCTCGAAATCCTGCGCGTCCGCCTTCCCCGGTCCTAGGAGCGCTTCGACTTCGGCCTCGTTCGCGGCCGCGAACGCTGCTCGGCAGCCGCCTTCACGACCCGGGCCGCGGTGGCGAGAGCTTGACGGCGAACTGTCCGCGTGACGGTCTCGAAATCCTGCGCCTCTACCCGCCCCGGTCCCAGGAGTGCTTCGACTTCGGCCTCGACCGCCGCCTCGACCGTCGATCAGCTCTCGCTCAATACCCCGTAACGGTAAAATCCTCATTCTCTTATCATGCACCCCCACTCCAGAGCATTCTTGACATATAGGGGCGTCGGCACAGAACGCCGCCCACACGTCCCACAGGCAAGATCCGGCTGAGCCCGGATCCGCGAGGCCCCGGGGCGCAAGATCCTCGTGGTCGGGAACCACGACTTCAACAGGAGGACCGGGCTGCTGGACGCCGCCGGACACGGGGTCGCAACCGGAATCCTGGCGATCGACACCGGTCCGCCGATGGTGTTGACACACGTCCCGATGGGCGTGCTCCCGCCGGGCTGGGTGAACCTGTACGGCCACGTGCACAACAACGAACCGCTTCGGGAGACGCCGCACATCAACGTGTGCGTCGAGCACACCGACTACCGACCCCTCCCGCTGGGGAGCCTGGTCACGCTCGCGAAGCACCTGTTGGCGGGCGACGTACCCGAAGGCGCAACCACAGATGACCGGATCCGCAACGCCGAGGGCGCCAACGGACAAGCGATCCGTTGCGGAAGCAAGTAGCTGCGGGTCCACCGAGCAGGCGACGGGTAACGTGGTCCCGGTGGTTTGGACAACTCGAGGGCTTGGTTAAGGTGTATTCCGATTGCGAAATCACGCCCTCATCGTCCTCCGCTCCTGCACTGACCGGCGGCTGCCATGGTTGGCACGAGGCCGGTTCGTACCCGGTTATCGATGATGATGATGCGTTGTGGAACTGTGGGAATCTCGCGGCCGGCGCGCAGGCATGGGCGGCGGCGCTCGCCCGCGAGATTTCCAACGGCCTGTGGGCGCCCGCCTCGCCTCCCTCCGGATTCAGCGCGACGGTGAGCGGGCGTCCACAGGCCGGGCAGGTCCACATCGCCGGGTGGGACATGGTGCTCGGTCCGCTCATGCGCTGACGGCTTCCTCCTTTTCGATGAACTGGAACGGTGCTGGAGCCGGTCAACGACCGGCTCACCGGCAGCCGGACGAAACACCGTCCACCCCGATGAAACGGGACCGTGCTGGAGCCGGTCAACGACCGGCTCACCGACGTGGTCCGGTTCTCCGGAAAGGTCCCGAACTTGGTCAAGGTGGACCCCGGTTGGTAAATCACGCCCCGCGTCGTCCCTTGCCTCCCACGCTCGCCGGCGGCTGCCACGGTCGTCACGGCGTCGGTCGTGGCCGCGATGCCCGCCGTAGTGGTCCCACGCCCCGCTGCCCGCGTGTTCACGCCGCCCGCTCCTCGCGGTAGGCTTCGGCCGGCGTGCGTCCGCCGAGCGCCGAGTGCGGACGCACGTCGCTGTAAAATGTCATCCATTCCGAGATCACCTGCTCGGCCACAAACCCGTCCGCCAGTTCGTGAAGATACACCGCTTCATACTTCAGCGACCGCCAGAGCCGCTCGATGAAGACGTTATCCAGGCACCGACCGCGGCCGTCCATCGAGCACCGCGCGCCCGCAGCCTGGACACGGTCGGTGAACGCCGCGCTCGTAAACTGCGACCCCTGGTCGGTGTTGAAGATGCCGGGCGTCCCCGTCTGCAGCGCCGCCTCCAGCGCCTCGACGCAGAAGCTGCTGTCCATCGTGTTCGACAGCCGCCACGACAGCACATGTCGGCTGGCCCAGTCCATGATCGCGACCAGGTACAGAAAGCCGGTCGTCACCGGGATGTACGTGATGTCCGCGCACCACACCTGGTCCGGACGGTCGATCTTCAGTTCGCGCAGCAGGTACGGGTAGACGTGGTGATCCGGCTGCGCGTCGCTCGTGCGCGGCTTGCGGTAGATCGCCTCCAGGCCCATCAGGCCCATCAGGCGCCGGACTCGACGGCGCCCCGCCGCCACGCCCTCGCGCCGCAGGTGGCGCGCCATCTGCCGACTGCCGTAGAACGGGTACTGGAGCGACAAGGCGTCCATCCGCCGCATCAACGCCAGGTTCTCCGCGCTCTCTCCCCGCGGCGCGTAGTACACCGATGAGCGGCTGATGCCCATCAGCACGCATTGGCGCCTGATGCTCAACGCGCCGTCCCGGTCGACCAGGTTCCGCCGCGCCGGCCGGCTCATCGCTGCAACCCCCGCTGAAAAAAATCCCGTTCCATCGTCAACTCGCCGATCTTCGCGTGCAGGTCGCGGATCGTCGCCTCGTGCTCCGACGGGCCGGGCGATCCGCCGCGGGCGAACACCTCGTCCAACCCCTCGACCGCCTGCCGCTTCCAGGTGCCCACCTGGTTCGGATGGACCTCGTGCTTGGCCGCGATCGCCTGCACCGTTCGGTCCCCCCGCAACGCCTCGAGCGCCACCCGCTTCTTGAAGTCCGCCGTGAACCGGCGGCGCCGTTTCGTCGTCATCCCAGTGCCTCCCCAAGGCCCTGGGAATACACCTTAGCCGGTTGTCCGAAAAACCGAGACCACCTCAGGGATAGCCCGCCACGCCGATCAACGGGGCCTGTCCGGGCACCCCCGGAATGGGCCGCCCGGTCCACATCGGGCGCGGCCGTACGCCGAGGTATCGCGTCAAGCGAACGCTCCGTCCCGGCGCTGCCCCCGCCTTGTACAATCCGCGGGGTCCGAATCGACGGCGGGCCGCGCCACGGCGAGCACGCCGGGACTCGATGACCGGAACCGAGAGAGACAATGAAATCGAACAACAGGAAGATCACCCGGGCCGCGACCGCGGCCATCGGCGCACTGGCGGTGCTCGCGGCCGCCATAGCGACGCCGGCCCCAGCGCGGGCGCAGGACGCGACCTGGAACGGCCTGGTCGTCGCCCCCGAAGCGCGGTGCAGCCCGTACGACAGCGGCGCCTACGGGTACAGCCAGTCGGTCGAAGACCGCATCATCCGCAGCCTCGGCGGCGTTTACGGACCGTACACCGGGCGCTGGTTCGGGTCGAAGCGGGAGACCGACATCGAGCACATCGTGGCCCGGTCCGAGGCCCACGACAGCGGCCTCTGCCGGGCCGACCGGGCGACGCGGAGGCGGTTCTCCGAGGATCTGCGGAACCTGACGCTCGCGGCGCCAGCCGTGAACCGCTATCAGAAGCGGGACCACGACGCGGGCGGCTGGCTGCCGCCGATGAACCGCTGCTGGTTCGCCGCACGCGTCATCGACGTGAAGCGGGCCTACGGTCTGACGGTCGATCGGCGCGAGCGCGACGCCCTGGCCCGCACTCTGGCGGGATGTGAACACACAAGAATCGACATGACGCAACAGGGAACCGTTGCGGTTGCGGCAGTGCCGCCCAGGCGCGGGACGGCGAGCGCCGCCGGCGGAACCGACGCGCTCGCCCGGTACGACGACAACGGCAACGGCCGAATCACCTGCGCCGAGGCCCGGCGCCACGGCATAGCGCCGGTGCCTCGGAGCCACCCGGCCTACCGGTACATGCGGGACGGCGACGGCGACGGCGTCGTCTGCGAGTAGTCGACGCACGAGCGGCGGCAGCGGAGCCTTCCGGGCCATGGCGCTGATGGTGCCGGGCTCGCGCATGCCCATGGACCGGGACGACAACGCCGAGAACGCGGACCAAGCGGCGGCGCCGCCGGTCGACGAGAGCCTCGAGCCGACCGACACGGGCGAGGACCTCGACGCGAAGGCCGACACGCCGCAAGATATCGAGGAGGGTGCGGCCCGCCAGCCGTTCAGCCCGATTGGGTCCAGGCACCGAACGACGTCACAGCTCGCCGTGAAACCACCGAACGGCCTTCGCGGCCGTGTGTCGTCTGCCCCGAAGTGCTCGGCGATCGCCCGGAACGGCCGACCGCGCCGACGCATCTCAGCCGCCTGGGCGGCGATGCGCTGGAACATCGGGATGGTCGGCGGATCCCGCAGCTCGACCTCGAGCGGCACCGCAGCCAGGGTTCGCAATCTTTGCGAGCGTGTCGCCGTCCAGATCGAACTCGGCCCCGAGACCAGGAGGTCCGCCCGTTGGGTTCCCGGCGGGGAGGGCGCGCCATCAAAGATTCGCGGCTCGCCGGACCAGCCCCCACAGCACCGCTCGATGATGATCGCGAAGTCGCTGTCCGCCATGCCTGTCCATCCACACGAACGCTGGCTAAGTGGCCAGGATTCGTGTGGATGGACACCCAGTCAGTCCGAGAGCAGCGCCTGCAGCCCTCCGGGTACCCCCCGTTGCCGATGGATGCACTGACGCTCAAGGAACTCTACGAATCCCAGCTCCAGGAAGAGCTGAAGTGCCCGCCAACACCGGATTTCAACCGGCGCGAGGTGTTCCACATGCTGCGTGTCTCGCGGCAGATGACTGCCGGGGCGCTGTGGGGGCACGACCATGCCAGGACATGGGTCTGGTCGGACCTCCACTTGGGTCACACCAAGACCATCGAAGCCTTTGGCCGACCCTTCGGGACGGCTGACGAGATGAACGACAAGATCTTCCGGAACTGGGAGCAGGTGGTCGCTTCGGGGGACACAATCCTGATCCTCGGTGACGTGACGGTCCACGGTCTCTGGGGCCAGCGGCTCAACCGGGTGCATGACGCACCGGGGCGAAAAATCCTCGTGTACGGGAACCACGAGATCACCCGCGCCGGCTTGCTGGAGACCAATGGCTTCGACGAAGTGCACAGCAGTTTGTACGTGGACGGCGATCCGCCCCTACTGCTCACGCACGTGCCACTTCGAATCGTCCCAGAAGGTTGCGTGAACATTCACGGCCATCTACACCAGAAACGCGTGCCGGGGAGGACGAGGCACATCAACGTCAGCGTCGAGCAGCTCCGTTACCGGCCAAGGGCCCTGTCCGAACTCCGCAGGCTCGCCCAGCACCTCGTGAAGGGCGAGACCGTGCGCGGGCGCACGACAGCAGACCAACTGGATTGGATCGGCTGAAGAGAGCCCACTGCCGCTGGCGCGAAGGCCAGACGGCACGTGGAAACGAAGTTCTACAGCCGTCAATTGTGGGATCTGGCGTGGGGTCACTCGACTCAAGCGACCGCAAACCCCTGTTTTTCAGTATTTTACAGACGACCCGATTCCATCGCAGATGAACAGGGTTTCCTCGGTCGTCAGCGTGACGATGCCGACGTTCTTCTTCCGGCGGGGTATAGCTCCAGCTGCTCAATGCTCACTGTTTTCCTCCTTCGGTACCATGCGGTCGCCCCTTGATGCTCGGCTGACCGGGCAATCTTGGCTCCTTGGGTCGGCCTGCGGTCGTTGGTCAGCATCCAAGACCGGGCCTCCGTCGAAGCGTACCGGGTGCGGGTCGTCAGAGCCTCGGACGACACATCGGCGACCCGATACGTGAAGCGCCAGAACCGGCGAACGCTGTAAAGAAAGGGGGCATTGAAAAAACACGGTCGCTGGCGGGGCGAAGTTCTCGAGGTCATGCCCCGCGGGTTCGGAAGAGCCGACTTGCGAAGCGCATCGAGGCTCCGCCGGGGACGTGACGGCGCCTATAGTCGGACCAGGTACAAGAACCTCTGTCTTGATGACACCCAAGAATGGCCCGCGGAAGAACGTCGGGTTTCTGAAGCGGCGACCATGACGTCGAGAACCTCAGGGGCCTGCCGGCCGGCGGCACCGCACTCGCATACTTAGTGCCCCCTTTCGGCCGGACGCGAACAAGCCCCACCGAAGAGGGGAACCCACGATCATCAAGGAAGGGACGAGGATCGGCCACGGCTCGGAGATCGGCGCGGGGAGCACCATCGAGAGGAACGTCACATCGAGGACGACGTCCGAATCGACCAACGGTTGACGCTCGGGACCGGAGCGAGAATCGGAACCGCTACCGACATCGGTCGCGGGGCGAAGATCCACGGCGGTGCCTCCACGACGGCTCCGTGCGCTTCCGCTACACCGACTACCGCCGGACCGGCGCGTCTCGTCAGAAGACCATGACGCTGACGGCGACCGAGTTCATCCGGCGCATGCTCCTCCACGTGCTCCCGCCCGCCTTCCACCGCATTCGCTACTACGGCTTCCTCGCCAATCACACCCGCCAGCAGAAGCTCTCCGAGTGCCGGCGCCTGCTGTCAACACCGCCGCCGCCACCGGTAGAGCAGGCCGGTCGCGCCGCCACCGACTGTCGGGACCGCTATGAGGCGCTGACCGGTCGCTCGTTACGGCGGTGTTCCCGGTGCGACGACGGAAACATGCTCTTCGTCGATCACCTCGCCGGAAAGTGGGTGTCTCCGGCCATCCTGGATTCCTCGTGACGAGTCCACCGAGGCCCACCAGGCACCCTCCGAAGCACCCGAGGTCTCCGAGCTGGTCGGACTTGCGTCTCCGACGCCTCACCAGGGCCGCGGGACGGCTCTCCTGGCCATCCCCACCGACCATCGTGGGCCCGCAACCTCCACGTACGACCCCGTGACCGGCGTCCCAGCAGCACCTCCCGACGATGCAACGCCGCCGCGCCGCCGACCTTAAAAGAATGCTCTGCATTATGAGATCCAATCCCGCGGGCTTGGCACGTCGGGTTTCGGGGGCCTGAAAGTATACGGATTCGGGCCGTCGACATTGCCGATACGCGTTTTGCTCCCGGAATCAACGGGGTTCCTGGACATTCGACGCTATGGACGTTGGCGGCCGCCCCCGGCCGAAGCACTGTTGACGTGCAGTAGTTGCGATGTGGTCTGACACTTCTTCAGCCGCAGAAGGAGCGGGGTACCCTGGTTCTGGGCCGACACAACCGGAGCGGCAGCTCCAGAAAGAGACCCCGGAGATGAGCAAACACTCGCGGCGCTCGAACGCCGACCTGCTCAACGACCGCGTGCTGTCGTTCTGCGAGCAGCAGGTCCGCTGTTGCGCATCCTCACCGACCGCGGCACGGAGTTCTGCGGCCCCTACGACGAGGACCGCCATCAGCCTTTCTGATCGTGAACGATGTTGACCACATGAAGAGGAAGGTGAAGAGCCCGCAGACGAACGGCATCGACGAGCGGACCACAAGATGGTGCTGGAGGAGTTCCGCAAGCGCCTGTATGTGAGCCTCGAGGGGAAGCCCGGCACGGTGAGCTGCTGAACTGGCGACCGCAGAAAATCGCTGCACAAGTGGGGCAGAAGATGACCGGTCATCTGACCACGGTTCCGACCCGACGAAGTCGCCCCCGTCGCGGGCCGCGAGAACGTACGCGACGAGAGGTGCCGGCGCAACACCAGAACTGGGTCCGGACACGCCGCAGGCGCGGCGGTGCGGTTGGGTCTGGTCAACTCGGGCCGGTCGCCGGCGACACGCCTGCCGGCCGTACTCCGCGCCCGGGCGCCGACCCGGACGCCCGCCTCGGCCCTGGAGCCAGTCCTTGGCGAAGGGAGCTGCTTGTCGAAATCCTACTCGGCGCGCAGCGTCGAGTTGCTTCTTGAGGCGGTCGCTGCGGCGCTTCCCCCGGTCGCGGTCGCGCTCGACCCGCGTCAAGTCCTGGCGTAGCCGTTCGATCTCTCGCTCTTGTTCCCGAACGCGGGGAATCGCGGGGATTCTGCGGGACCGTGGTCGCGCTGGACGAAACCGCCGGCACGATCGACCTGAAGCGGGGACGCAACTCGCCCGTGCCGCACCCGGTGGCGTTGGTGCCGCTCGACAACGTCCAGAACAAGGTGTTGCGGAAGAGTCTCGCCCAGCTCGCAAGAAGCGGTCGTGTCCGGCGGCTTCGCGGCGGACAGCCCGCGATGGGCGGCGTTCGACTCGCTCAGACGCGTCCCGCCGCGTATCGGAGCCCCGGCGTCTCCACCGAACACGTCAAGCTTCGTTGCCCGGGAAGACCTCGTTGCCCAGGGCGAAGCTCCGCTGGCTGCCGCCAAGCGGTGCTCCGCGGCTCGACCGCTCGGTGCTCCCCGTGCAGGGCCCGCCGGGCAGCGGCAAGACCTACACCGGAGCCCGGATGACCCTCGACCTGCTCGCCGGCGGGAAGCGCGTCGGGGTGACCGCCAACAGCCACAAGGTGATCTCCAACCTGCTCGCCGCCGTGTGCGCCGCGGCCGACAGCCCGACGGGCGAGAACGGCCGGACCGGGGCGAGTCGGGCGGCAGGCCGGCGCGACAAGCGCCGGTCGACGTACGCGGGATCCAGAAGGCGAACGACGGCAACGGCTGTCCGGACGAACGCATCGTCCAGGCCGTGCCAACGATGAGGTGGCTGCGGCGCTCGCCACAGGCGAGGGGAACCTAGCCGGGGGCACCGCGTGGCTGTGGGCGCGAGCGGAGATGGCCGACGCGGTGGACGTGCTCGTCATCGACTAATGTTGAGTGATCGGTGATGGCTGTCGACCAGGCAGAGTCCCGCCGGCATCTGGCGGAAAAGATCATCGGCATACCGATCCACTTGCCGTGCTCCACCTAGTCGGCCAAGGCGCCGACGTGTCGCAAGTCGAGATTGCGCTATCGCTCGAAGCACATGTGCTCGCAGATGAACAGGGTTTCCTCGGCCGTCAGCGTGACGATGCCGACGTTCTTCTTCCGGCGGGGTATAGCTCCAGCTGCTCAATGCTCACTGTTTTCCTCCTTCGGTACCATGCGGTCGCCCCTTGATGCTCGGCTGACCGGGCAATCTTGGCGTCCTTGGGTCGGCCTGCGGTCGTTGGTCAGCATCCAAGACCGGGCCTCCGTCGAAGCGTACCGGGTGCGGGTCGTCAGAGCCTCGGACGACACATCGGCGACCCGATACGTGAAGCGCCAGAACCGGCGAACGCTGTAAAGAAAGGGGGCATTGAAAAAACAGGGCCGCTGGCGGGGCGAAGTTCTCGAGGTCATGCCCCGCGGGTTCGGAAGAGCCGACTTGCGAAGCGCGTCGAGGCTCCGCGGGGGACCTGACGGCGCCTATAGTCGGACCAGGTACAAGAACCTCTGTCTTGATGACACCCAAGAATGGCCCGCGGAAGAACGTCGGGTTTCTGAAGCGGCGACCATGACGTCGAGAACCTCGGGGGCCTGCCGGCCGGCGGCACCGCACTCGTATACTTAGTGCCCCCTTTCGGCCGGACAAGCCCCACCGAAGAGGGGAACCCACGATCGGTTCGTGGTTTTACCTCCGCCGTCCCCTGCGCGAGGCGTACCGAAGAGGAACCGTCCACGAATAGCGGAAAAAGACGCTCTACGAAGAAGAACCGCACCCGAGCGATTTCGTCGGAATGGGGACTACTAATCCACTATTCGGGTTTTTTGGCACGTCGCACCGTTCCTGCAGAAACCTGGGGAACCTCCCCGACTATAGCAAGCCGCCGTCCCGGGTCGGCGGCCCGCGGCAGGTACTCTTCAGGGTCGGGGAGGCCCGGCCGGGATCGACACACGCCGGCGAGCGAGCCGCAGGACACGCCGGGGACGATGAGACGACCGACAGCCAGGATCACGACCAAGCACAGTGGGGTCTGGGAGGCGCCCCTCCGCGACCGGACGAGCCGCCGTCCCGGGTCGGCGGTCCGCGGCCGGTACCCTTCAGCGGAGGCGGACGCCCGGCCCGGCCGGGATCGACACGCAACGGCGAGCGAGCGGCAGGACACGGCGGGGACGATCCAACCGCCTAGCCAGTACAGGAGGAGAACCTCATGGCGAAACGCTTCAGACGGACACGTGCAGCGATCCAGAAATACGCTGACGACTTGATAACGCTGGTCGCGGAGCACGCGCCTGCGAGCGTCCGGCAGATCTTTTACCTCGCGGTAGCCCGGAATCTCGAAGAAAAGTCAGAACCTGGCTACAAGCGGATCGTCGAGCAATTGAGCAACCTTCGGCTCTCCGGGGAGATTCCCTGGGCGGAGATTGCCGATCGCAGTCGTTGGCAGCGTAAGCCCCTGACGTTTTCGGGCGCTCGGGCCGCCATGGAACACACGAGGCGGACCTACCGCCGCTCGGTCTGGTTTGAGCTCAAACAAAGGGTTATGGTGGTCCTGGAAAAAGATGCGTTGGTTGGCGTGGTCGGGGACGTTACGGAGGAGTACGACGTGCCACTGCTCGTGACGAGGGGGTTCTCGTCGTTGTCGTTCGTCCGCGGTCTCGCAGAGGACATCGTCGCGTACGACGGAGAAGGCATCCACAGCTACGTCTATGCACTCGGCGACTGGGATCCATCTGGCGTGAAGGCGCATGAGGCGTTCGACCGGCGGCTCAAGGATTGGTGCCCGGCGGGCTCGTACTCGTTTAGCCGTCTCGGGGTCACCGAGGAACAGATCGCGGATTGGGCCCTACCCACGAGGCCAACAAAGCAATCCACGCACGCGGTCCACTGGGACGGCGGCGAGAGCGTAGAGCTCGACTCGATCCGGCCGGCAACCCTCCGTGAATTGGTGCACATAGCCATCGAACGCCACGTGCCGCCAAGTCACATGAGAGTCCTGAAGGTGGCCGAAGAATCGGAGCGAAACATCTTACGGGCCATGACCGATAAAATACCTGATTGGTAATTGGTTACCGCGTCGGTGCGAGCGGCAGGCTTCGAAGCGCGGCGTGAACGCTGAAGGCGGCGGTGGCTGACGTCCGGGGTGCACAGAATTGCACAAGTGCCGATAAACCGGGTATGCGCCCGACACGCCGCGAGCAGGACACGTCCCGGCCGACCCCGGAGGAGCACGCGCGCGTGAAGCGCGATCTCGAGGAGAGCGAGCGCGAACGCGAACGGCTGCAGCGGCGGATCGAACGGCTCGAGAAGCAGAACACCCGCTTGAGACGGGAGCTCGATGCAGCGAGACGCGCCGGGCATCGCCAAGCTGCTCCCTTCGCCAAGACGGTCACGCCCGAACCCAAACGCCCAGGCCGACGAGCGGGCGCGCAATACGGCCAGCCGGCCCGCAGGCGCAGACCAACCCGGGTAGACGTGCGCCACGACGTACCGCTGCCGCCGAGCTGTCCGGAATGCGGCGGAGGAGTGCGCTCGACCGGCATGGCCACCCAGAGCCAGGAAGAACTGCCGGTGCCGCGGGTCCTCGTCCGCGAGTTTCGGGTCGCCCTCGGCGCCTGTCAGGATTGCGGCCAGCGGGTGCGGGGTCGGCATCGGTTGCAGACCTCCGACGCCCTCGGCGCCGCCGCGGTACAACTGGGACCCGCGTTGGTGGCATCGGCGGTCATCCTCAACAAGCAGATGGGGTTGTCGTTCGGCAAGATCGCGACCCTGCTGCGGCAACACTACGGCATCCGCGTCAGTTCGAGCGGCCTCGTCCGCGCCGTGCATCGGGCCGCCGGCCGGGCAGAACCGACCTATAGCGAACTGCGGCGCCAGCTTCGCAACAGTCCCGTCGTCACCCCGGATGAAACCGGGTGGAAGGTCGGCGGCCACTTGCAGTGGCTCTGGGCGGGCGCGTCGGAGAAGACGACCGTCTACGCCATTCAGCCCGGACGAGGCTACCAGGAAGCGGCCCACCTGTTGGGGCCAGACTTCGACGGCGTGCTCATCCGCGACGGTTGGGCGCCGTATCGCCGCTTCACCCGGGCCACCCATCAGACGTGTCTCGCCCATCTCCGACGACGGGGACGGACCCTGTGCCGGGACCATCCCCGCAGTCGTATCGCCGCAGACATCCACGCCCTGTTGAAGCAGGCCCTCCGCCTGCGCGACGACGCCCGCGCCGGTGAGCGGTCCCGTGATGACCTGGGCGAGGCCCTGGAAGCCCTGGCCGCGCGACTCGCCCGACGACTGCTCCACCCCGGCCCACTGACCGACGTGCGGTGCTTCGCGAAGCATCTGACCACGGAATGGAAGGCGCTGTTCACATTCCTGCGCAACCCCGCCATCGACGCTACCAACTGGCGCGCCGAACAGGCCATTCGTCCCGCCGTCGTCACCCGCAAGGTGTGCGGAGGCAATCGCTCCTGGCGCGGCGCGGCCACCCAGCAGACACTCGCCTCCGTCATCCGTACCGCCTGGCAACGCCAGCACAATCCCCATGCCGTGATCTTGGGCCTGCTTTGCTCACCTACGCCCACCGTCGCACCCGACCTGCAAGGCGCCGCACCGTAGCAGACGCCCACCACGGTAACCTATTACCGTGTTTGACGGCCCGTGGCAGAAGTTCTCGGTGTTCAATTGGGGGCTGGAAGGCCTGACGGCGCGGTAGCGAGGTTGTGGACGGCAAATCTGGCAGAAACGGCGCCAAGACCCGCTCGAGACCACCCCACAGGCCGACCAACCGTCTGATCAGCGCCCATACAGCCGACCCGACCCGCCCTCGGAGGCCGCGGGGCGTGCCGACGCCGATCAGATGACGCAGAAGCAGCCCGAGGTTGCCACCCGCGACATGGACCAGCACCCGTTTCAGAATGTTCGAATGCCCCCGCAGGTGCACCCGCCGCATGCCCCCCGTGTCATATAGATGCGCGAACGGACGCTGCACCAACTCGCCACGACGCCGCAGCAGCTCCCGGCCCCGATTGCCCCGTATCCGACGGCGGTTCGCATACACCGGATCCCGAGCTTCGGGCGCGCCCTTCCAGCACCGGCGGCCCCGATCCGGCTCCGCGATATAACTGCGGACACGCACCGCGGCCAAGTCCACCATCGTCTCGTTGCTGTGGTAGCCCTTGTCCGCCACCACCTCCGCCATCCCAGGCTTCGGTCGGCAACACCGCCTCTACCTGCTCGGCCGCTGCGATCACGGGCTCGACCATCGTCGTCGTATCCCCCGTGTCCGCGCCCTGGATCGTCACGCCCACTACCGCCCCCGTCTCCAGATCCACCGCATGCTCCGCCTTGTGCGCAACGTAGGTGCGGCCGTCCTTCATCTTCGCGACCTTCGCATCGGGGTCGTGAGGGTGTGTCCGCTTTTTGTTCGACGTCTTCTTATTCCGCTTCCGGTCAAACCGCGCCAGAGCCGCCGCCGTCGGCATCTCGATGCCTGACACCTGCATCCGCCAACTGCTGCAACACCCACGTGAACACCGCCTGATGCGTCTCGACCGGAAACAGCCGCCGCGTCCGCGAGATCGTCGAATGGTCCGGAGGCGCCGCAGGCGGAGCCAAGTGCAGAAACGCACGCAGGCCCAGCGAATCGGCCGCCCGCCACGCGATCGCCCGTTCCGAGTCCAGCCCCTCGAAGTACCGAGAAGCAGCAACCGGAGGTAGCGTCCCGGCGCCAGACTCGGCCGGCCCATCGTCGTGTAGAACCCGCGCGCACAGTCCCTCCACGAGCGCGTCGAAGCCAGCCGCGCTCAGAATCCGGTTCAGTCGCTCGTACAAGGGATGCCCCGCATTTCGCGGCAGATCCGTCGTCGCCACCCACACCAACGGCGGCGACGGTCTCGACATCGATGCTCCAGACTGGCGCCCCGACCGCTGGCCGGCCCTCCACGAGGACCTGCACGTCATGAACGCGCGGCTCGACGTCCGCATCAACCCCGTCGGCACCGTTACCACGACCATCGGCCGGGTGTTCCGGGGACGGAACACCCCGGCCTACGCCATCTACGGCGTCTCGTGGTCACGAGCATTCGGACAACCGCGAAATCCAATCTGGTGAGGGAAGCCGACGCCGGCGCCGGCGCCAGCGCAAAAGCTCACGGGGAACAGAACGACACCACGCCCCTGCAGCCGGGAATCAGCACGAGCCAGTTCCCCCGCCGCAGATTTCCGACAACCAGTTGAAAGAGGAAGAAACGAAGACCGCCGAATGCCTGGCGGGGGTCCAGCTCAAGCTACAGGAACACGAAGCCGAAGACGGAGAACGAAGACAGCACGAGCACCAACCCGAAAGATCGCATTCAGACCAAACACCGAGACCACGACAACGACTGCAAGCGCGGCAACCACTCCAACCAGGAGAACCGCCGACACGCCGCTAAACGAGCCGACGGCGAAGGCCACGCCGAGGACAAAGAGACCGGCAGCGAGGACCGAGAACACCAAGAACAAGATCACGAACATGACAACGAACATGACATCGGCGCCGCGGTCGGAACCGCTGGCGCAATCGGCGCGATGATCGGAGCCAGCACCGACGGGCGAGGTCAGGTCGGACACGAGAACCCCATCAAGCGAACAGTCAGGCCGAAACAGCCGGCCGAACAAAACCACGAGCCGACAGCGAACAGCGAGAGCGCCACGCACAACGTCACGAACGTGACGACGAACACGGCATCACCGCCGCTGCCAAAAGTATCGCGGAAACCGACCAGACGATCGGAACCAGCAACGACGCTCAGGATCAACTCGGACACGAGGACCTCCCGAAGCGGAAACCCAGACGGAAACACCCGCTGAACCAAAACCACGAGCCGACGCCCACGACGCGGCGCGCCAATCCACCGAATCCCCCCCGAATCAGCAGACCACGCCGACCGCGGCGAGGTCCGTCCGACAGCGCGTCATCTCGCCCGCCCACCGGTCGACCCGGTAGAAGACGCTGCGACCCGGCGCGACACTGACCTCCTGAAAATAGTACCGATTCGCCACCGCGGACGAACCCAGGTACGCGAGGCCGCACAGCACCACGACGATGCCGAGTCCGATCATGAAGTAGCGGACGGCCGCGGGCATGCGCGCCAGGAACCCGGCACCCCCCGCCGAGGACCCGCCGTAGCCGGCGAGCGGAACACGGACCACACCCATCGCGCCGTCCGGACCCGGCACCGGGAACGATCATCCAGACGCCGGGCTGCGCCGCCATCTGCTGCGCTGCGGCCGCGGCCGGCACGTGCGCCTGCGAGGGCGACACCCCGGCGAACACGTTTCGGTCGACACCCAGGCCAACGGAATCCCCGGACGGAACCCCACCGGAAGGAATCTCGCCGTCCATCGGAAGCACCGGCGTACCGACCGCGTCGGGCAGATGAGCGAAGGCCGCCGAGAGCCGCGGATCGGGCTCCGGCGCGCGGGCATGGCCATTCCCGCCATGCGGACCCGGCAACGTATCCCGAACACCGCCCACACCAGGCGGAAGATCGTGAAGCCGCGCCGGCTCCACGCGATGCTCGACCGCCGGCGCCGGCGCCGGCCGCCGAAAGCGCGGAGCGGACTCGCGGGCCGGCGCCACCGGCTCGGCGACAGCCCTCGGGGTCGGGCGAAGCTGATCGACCGGGTCGCCGTACTCATCGACCGTCACCGCGCCGCGCGCCGACCAGCCGGAGCGGCGCCGCCGCCATACGCATGGGCGATCAGATCACGGACCACCGCCGCCTTCGGAACGCCGCGCCGGCGCGACTCCTTCTCCACCCACTCGCGCTGGTCGCGAGAGAGCGTGACGCCGAGCCGGGTCCGGCCCGGATCGTCCCCACCGGATCCCGGGTCGACATGCGTCTCGACCACCGGCTCCACGACTCGCGGAACGGACCCCGGAGGCGCACGGCGACCCGAGTCACGCGTATCGTCGAACGCCGGATCGTATGAATGCTCGCTCACGTCACCACTCCTCTCAGAATCACGCCCACCAGATGATCAGCCGACGGGACGTCGGACCCACAAACCCACCCCACAACGATCAACCAACAACCAGACCAGAGACCCGACACCCGCGCGTGAACGCGCGACAGCAACCGGCTGATGACCACCCCGCGGACCGCGTGACCCGGAGCCCGATCGAGAGCAGCTCCGCAGCAGATCCCCGAAAGCCACCAACCAAGAGCGACAACACCAACGAGACCAGGCCACCCTAGAGCCAGACAACGTCAACCACCAGCCGAACGCAGCAACACGCGGAGAGGCGCCAGCTCGACACCAACACCTGATCAACAGCACCGGCAAAATCACCCCCTCGACCGCCGCAAGCGCCGATCAACCGAAACCGAAAATTCACCCGTGTCCCGGGACACAGCGTCCAAAGCCGATCGGAACGAAACCGCCTGATCACCGCACGACCACCAAAACACCGATCAGTCGAGATCGAAATTCCAGACAAGGCGACCGGACCAAGCGCTCAAAACCGATCCGGCCGAAACCACCCGATCACCACTCGAGCGCGCCAAGCGCCGATCAACCGAAACCGAAAATTCAGCCGTGTCCCCGGACACAGCACCCAAAACCGATCCGGTCAGAACCACACGATCGGCCCTCGACCGCCGAAACGCCGATCAACCGCGGTCGGAAATTCAGGTGTTGTCCCGGGACACAACGCTCAAGACCGATCCGACCAGAACCGCCTGATCACCCCCTGGACCGCCAAAAACGCCGATCAGCCGCGATCGGAAATTCAGGTGTGTCCCGAGACACAACGCTCAAAACCGATCGGACCGAAACCGCCTGATCACCACCAACCACCCGAAACGCCGATCAGCCGAAATCAGGAATCCTGGCGTGCCGCCCAAGAAAGCGCCCAAGACCGATCCGGCCGAAACCACCTGATCACCCGTAGACCGCCGCGAGCGCCGATCAACCGAAACCAAAAATCCGGGTGTGTCCCGCGACACAACGATCAGAACCGATCCGGCCAACACCGGAATCACGCGGACCCACCGACCCGAGCCACCGAGAGCGGAACCGAGCCGACCACCTCACCGGCGCTCAGCGCCGACACCAAGCCAACCTCCCGGAACACCCCAAGCGACTCGAACCCAGCGACGTCGCCGACAGTCACCACCGCACGAACCGACCCCAGCGCCACCGCCTCCGCGATCAGTCCGACCACGACATCGAGCCCGCCACCGAGCAACCATACGTAGACGACAGTCGCACCCGCCAAACCACGAGCACCAATCAGCTCATGCAAGAACACGGTTCGATTATTTCGATCGTTTCGATCCACGCCTCGACGCCCGACCGACGACGAGACCGCCTTCGCCCGGGCGAGCCGGACCAGCGGAACCGACACCTCCACCCCGACACCCACACAGCCCGTCATCGAGGACACCGCCATCACCACCGAGCCGTCACCCGATCCCAGATCAACGAACACGTCATCAACACCGACGCCGACCGCGTCGACGATCAGCCGCGCCACCTCGGCCGAGGCCGAACGCCACGGCGCAAGACACACCGGAGGAGCAGACCCCTCCACCCCCCCGCGCCAGCGCGGGATCACAAAGCCGGCCACATCTTCATCGATCATGGTTTCAATCCCGGTCGGCTTTCGCCGCCGGGATGCGCGGCTCCTCACCGAAGTCACCCGGTACCTTCGACCACCTCGCGGTGACCGCACCCTCGCCAACCGCGCCGCGCCGGCCGCGCCTCGCAACCAGACCCGCAAGATGCGCCGCCGGGCGGAACCCCAGACCCCTCAAATGCTCAACGTCGTTCACCAGCTCCGGCAACCCACGCCGCACCGCCTCGCGCAAGAGAAGCGACTTCGACAACCGCAGCTTCGCCGCAACCTGGTCGAGCGCCAAGCCGAACGACCGCGTGACGTACAGCGTCAGCGTGATGTCGTTGGGCTCCCACGACGGATCGACCTCGCGCTGCTTCACCCCGCTACCCGATGTACCGGCCACATCACCCTCCAAGGCAACACTCAATCGAGCTGCGGGACCAGGCCGTTCCCGACATCATCATCACCCTCGACATCATCCCCCAGCTCCAACGACTCCGCTCCGCCTTCAGCGCTCTGCGCGAACATGTCCGACACCAACCCGTTCACGAAGCCAGCAGCCTGCTTCGACCCAAACCCGAGAACCATCGCCTGGGCAGACACCGCCGCCCGAAACGACTCCTCGCTAATCTCCAGATCCTGCTGGAAGAGGACGCGCGCGTAATGCCGAAGCTGCACGAGGGGCGAAGCATCAGCCCGAACCGAAGCCGACGGCGCCGAAGACGCGACCGACACAGAACCGCCGTCGGCGGACGAGCCCGCCGAGACTTCGTCCACGTCGAGCGCGGACAGCGCCTCGTGCTGACGCCCACACCACTCCAACGTCGAGCGATACCCGCGCTCAAGCGTCATGCGATACAGCTCGCTCCGCGAAATTCCGTACTTCGCCGCGAGCTCGGTGTACCGGAGGGCCAGAACCGGCGAGACGAACATCACGACCTTTACCTTCTTCACCCGACCCATCATCCCTCCATCATTGGCCGATTCGATCCACTGACAACGAACCCCGAGTCTTCACAACCGGTCGCCGAGAGGAACACTCAACCCAACCTCCAATCGGAAAAACGAGCACCACCAAGAATCTCAACGCCAAACAACACTCCCGAGCCGAACATCCTCCTGCACTCATTTCAATCCACACCCCGAATGCCCCAAATACGTGAGGTCTCCAAGAGGGTCATGAAGTGTACCCTACAGAGAAACTCACGGTGACCACTGACTCAGGCGGCCTTCACTTCGACCTCCACTCCAAGGTCGTGCAGACGGCGGAGGAGGCGCTGGGTAACGCGGTGCTTGTCGCGGTTCGCCAGGTACCGGCCGCCGAGGTCGTGGTAGTCCGTCTCGTCGCGGAGCATGAAGTAAGCAGCGGTCAGCATGGAAGCGGCGACCGCCACGATTGCCTTCTTCGGGCCGCGCCGGCCCTTGAGCCGTCGAAACTGCGTCTGCAGATAGCTCCCGTTCTTCCGGGTTGCCGCCCACGCGGCCTGGACCAGCGTTGTCTTCAGCCACGGCGTCGCGTGACGGATCCGGGTCGAGCGGCGCTTCCCCGCACTCTCGTCGAGGCGCGGGCACAGTCCCGCCCACGAGACCAGATGTCCCGGACCGGGAAACCTCGTCATGTCCACGCCGATCTCGGCGACGAGCACCCGCGCGACGGTCTCACTGACCCCGGGGATCGTCGTCAGCCGCTCGGCGGCCTCGCGAAAAGGGCGCAGCACCTCGTCGGCCTGCTGCTCCAGTTTCTGCACGGCGGCGCGCAACGCGTCGATCTGCCCCAGGTGCAGCTCCAGCAGGAAACGGTGGTGCGCCGTCACCCGGCCGTGCACCGCGGCGATGATGTCCGCGCGGTCGGCTTTCAGGCGCCCGGTGGTGCAATCGGCCAGCCGCTCGGGATCGGTCTCCCCGGCGATGAGCGCCGCCAGGATCGCCCGGCCGCTGACGCCCAGGATGTCGGTGACCACGTGCGTCAACTTCACGTTCGCGTCTTCGAGCGTCTTCTGCAGGCGTTGCGTGTGCCGCGTGATCTCGCGGACCAGTTGCTTGCGGGTCCGCGTCAGGTCGCGCAGTTCCTGGATCGGGGCCGGCGGCACGAAGCTGCCCCGAATCAGCCCGTGCGCCAACAGGTCGGCGATCCAGGCCGCGTCGTTCCGGTCGCTCTTGCGGCCCGGAACGTTCCGGATGTGCTGCGCGTTGGCGAGCACCAGCGTGAACGACTCTTCGTCTTCGAGGACGTGCCACACCGGCTTCCAGTACACGCCGGTCGCCTCCATCGCCACGTGCGTGCAGCCCGCCTCGGTCAGCCAGGCCGCCAGTTCGAGCAGACCCGCCGTCGTAGTCGCAAACTCCCGGTGCTCGGTCGTGACCTTCCGACCCGCAGCGATGCGCACGCACGCGTTCACGCACCGAGAGTGGACATCCAACCCGGCGCACCGGGGGTACAAGACTTCCATCCGTCACCTCCTGCTCGCAAAGGCGCTGGCGTGGAGTCCGCCGGTACGAAATCTACAGGGCGCGCTCACCGGAAGAATCTCCGGTCTCGCAATACGGGGTGCTCGCGGGACTCCGGGTCCAACTAAAAAACGGGCTCTTGGCACCATAGAGAAACCGACCTCTGGGCCAGCGCCAAGCCCCTACACGATATCCTGTTTCATGAATACGCGGGTCCGGCACCGCCGGGTGGAGAAACTCACGGTGACCACTGACTCAGGCGGCCTTCACTTCGACCTCCACTCCAAGGTCGTGCAGACGGCGGAGGAGGCGCTGGGTAACGCGGTGCTTGTCGCGGTTCGCCAGGTACCGGCCGCCGAGGTCGTGGTAGTCCGTCTCGTCGCGGAGCATGAAGTAAGCAGCGGTCAGCATGGAAGCGGCGACCGCCACGATTGCCTTCTTCGGGCCGCGCCGGCCCTTGAGCCGTCGAAACTGCGTCTGCAGATAGCTCCCGTTCTTCCGGGTTGCCGCCCACGCGGCCTGGACCAGCGTTGTCTTCAGCCACGGCGTCGCGTGACGGATCCGGGTCGAGCGGCGCTTCCCCGCACTCTCGTCGAGGCGCGGGCACAGTCCCGCCCACGAGACCAGATGTCCCGGACCGGGAAACCTCGTCATGTCCACGCCGATCTCGGCGACGAGCACCCGCGCGACGGTCTCACTGACCCCGGGGATCGTCGTCAGCCGCTCGGCGGCCTCGCGAAAAGGGCGCAGCACCTCGTCGGCCTGCTGCTCCAGTTTCTGCACGGCGGCGCGCAACGCGTCGATCTGCCCCAGGTGCAGCTCCAGCAGGAAACGGTGGTGCGCCGTCACCCGGCCGTGCACCGCGGCGATGATGTCCGCGCGGTCGGCTTTCAGGCGCCCGGTGGTGCAATCGGCCAGCCGCTCGGGATCGGTCTCCCCGGCGATGAGCGCCGCCAGGATCGCCCGGCCGCTGACGCCCAGGATGTCGGTGACCACGTGCGTCAACTTCACGTTCGCGTCTTCGAGCGTCTTCTGCAGGCGTTGCGTGTGCCGCGTGATCTCGCGGACCAGTTGCTTGCGGGTCCGCGTCAGGTCGCGCAGTTCCTGGATCGGGGCCGGCGGCACGAAGCTGCCCCGAATCAGCCCGTGCGCCAACAGGTCGGCGATCCAGGCCGCGTCGTTCCGGTCGCTCTTGCGGCCCGGAACGTTCCGGATGTGCTGCGCGTTGGCGAGCACCAGCGTGAACGACTCTTCGTCTTCGAGGACGTGCCACACCGGCTTCCAGTACACGCCGGTCGCCTCCATCGCCACGTGCGTGCAGCCCGCCTCGGTCAGCCAGGCCGCCAGTTCGAGCAGACCCGCCGTCGTAGTCGCAAACTCCCGGTGCTCGGTCGTGACCTTCCGACCCGCAGCGATGCGCACGCACGCGTTCACGCACCGAGAGTGGACATCCAACCCGGCGCACCGGGGGTACAAGACTTCCATCCGTCACCTCCTGCTCGCAAAGGCGCTGGCGTGGAGTCCGCCGGTACGAAATCTACAGGGCGCGCTCACCGGAAGAATCTCCGGTCTCGCAATACGGGGTGCTCGCGGGACTCCGGGTCCAACTAAAAAACGGGCTCTTGGCACCATAGAGAAACCGACCTCTGGGCCAGCGCCAAGCCCCTACACGATATCCTGTTTCATGAATACGCGGGTCCGGCACCGCCGGGTGGAGAACTAATAGGGACCAACACCTGCCCCTACAAAAAACATGACCCCTAGAACAAAACATGCCCCTGAAAAGGGATTGACCCCTACCCCTACGATTTTTTAGGGGTCTATCGGGGTCAGTGAAAAAACGACTGGACCACCGGTACAGTTGCCATGACCCCGCCACGACCAGACACGGGCCAATACCCTTTTTATACCCCTGATTAGGGGCAGGGGGTCTCCGGTACAGTCCCTGTAAATAAACGCTTGATGCAAGGTGTGGGTCGTACAAGGACCCACAATAGACAATAAATAACCCGCACATCATGTGCAAGGGAGCGACCCTAATTGGGGTCGCTCCTTGAGAAGAAAAACCCCCTTCGGGAGAGGGTATCTTTAGGGGTACGTTTCTGGCGGAAATCCGCAGAGCTACGAGAATAGACCCCTAGAGTTGGGGTCACCCCCCAAGCTGCGACAGAGGTCGCGAAAACAGACCCCTATCGGGGTCCCGAAGAAAACGGCCGAAACGGCCGCAACGCGACAGGCTTCCGAGTCGACGAGCGCGAACCGCCAACGAAACCGACACGCGCCTGGACGCGGAAACGACACGATGTACCGGAAACACTGCCGTGCGCAGCTCACGCACGAGACAACCCGGCAGCGAGGACGGGACGTCATCAGCTGCGATAGACGAGAAGTCGGACAGCCCTATCGGGAGGTTCGAGCCAGCAACACGGCAAGGTGAAGACGCGAAGCACGCAGAACATCGAGGTGAATTACCAAGCCGTCAGCCGATCAACGGCGAGAACGCCGCGAGCAGATAACCGCCAGACAGGGAGCCGAGAGCCGCCCCACCCGCGACATCGGCACGAGCAACACCGCGTGGAAGCCGTCGCAGACAGCAGAAACGGACCACACGATGGAATCGAAGTACACGGATGGGTCACACAACCGCCGGCCGCGCGCCGAAGAAGACGCGCTCAACGGCAGCGCCCCCCGGCCCAAACGAGCGAGCGAAAACAGATCATCCGATCGATTTCATTGCGAGTGTCCCGGGACACACACGACAACAACGACGAGACCGAGAGCAGCCAAGCCAGGAAATCACGAACAGAGACGCCAAACTCCGGCCGACGCCAACCGTCGAAGCACGACGAAACGAGACCTGGACGAGCGAACCAATCACGACGTCGGACCGGAGAAGCGCCTCCATCACGAAGAACAGCCGACGGAAACGCGAGCACGGCGCACCCGGACAACCGCCTCGAGAACGAGAGAGCGAGCCGCGACGGGCCACGACGTAACCGAAGGCCGGGGGCAACGCGAGCCGCAAAGACGATCGAATCGATCGGAGATAACATCCGGAACGCCGCCAAGAGCCGGCCGGCAAAGCCGGAACCAACCGACGGAAGCGGGCGCCGGCGTCTCGCCTCCGACGTCGACCAGCCAGGGCCTTCTCATCGAACGCCGCTCACCGGTGGCGCGAGACCTCGTTGACCTCGGCCTCTGGAATGGCGGTGCTCGCGTCGCGGCCGCAGAAACAGCCCGCGCACAGCGGCGGAACACGCCCGACACACGCAAGATTTTGCGGACACGACTCACGACCCACGAGAAGAGCTGACACGATGCCAGGAACAACAACCGCGGCACTCTGCCCTGTCGACGTGATGAACCGAGCGTACGGTTCACGAACCGCCCCAGGAACGCTCGAGCCCGAAACGATCCGCAAGCGGCATCGCCACGGGCAGGTCTTCACGCCGTACCACGTCTCGAAGGAGGCGGCCGCAACGCTGGACCTGAAGGCCAACGCCACCGGCACGATCCACATCCTGGACGCCGGCGCCGGCGACGGCCAGCTCACGCTCGCAACACTCGACCGGATCGGCGGCGAACCGGAGGCAACACGTCCGCGACAGATCTACCTGACCGCGGTAGAGGCGGACACGGAGCTCGCGGACGCGTACGAGAAGAACCTGAGCGACATCGAAACCTGGTGCAAAGAGCGGCACATGAACGTGCGGGCCGCCGTGGTTCGCCAGGACTTCCTGTCGCCCCGACGCTGGCGTTGCCGGTCGGTCAACGTCAACGCGCACATACCGATCGACACCTGCATCATGAACCCGCCGTACCGGCGGACGCGCAACGCCGACCCAGAGACGCGAACGAGCCGACTCGCCGGGGCGGCAACGAGCGCGAACCTGTACTCGGCATTCTGCGAAATCGGATGGCGGAACCTTCAAGCCGGCGGACAGATCACCGCGATCACGCCCCGGAGCTTCCAGAACGGCAGCACCTTCGCGGAGTTCCGCCGACGTCTCGAGGCCGACGTCGACATCGACTGCATCCACATCTGGCAGAACCGCCGAACCCTCTACGGGGTCCAGAACGTCATCCAGGAGACCGTGTGCTGGCACGGAACCGTCACGAAGGGCACCCCAAGACGTCCGCTCACGGTCATCACCCACGGCAACCACGAGCGGCAAACGACGTGGCGATGGAGAACCCCGGGAAATCGGAAGTGGATCCGATCACGAGACGACGGCGACACGCCGAGACTCATGACGAACAGCGACCGATCAGAAGAGGCGCTGAACGACTGGGGTCGGCAAATGGCGACGATCGAGAACGAGGACTACCGCGTCGAGACTGGCCGACACATCGAGTACCGACACCCCGGGACGACCAGCGAAGCGAACGACGGCGCGCTCACACCGTACCTCAGCGCCCAGCACATCTCACCGAACCGGGTGCTGTGGCCGCTAACCGGAAGCAAGAACTACTACGACGCCGCGGCGGACCCGCGGCCCCTGAAGGTTCACGAGCCCGACGCGTACGTGCTCGTCAACCGCATTGCACCCAACAAGCTCGAGCCCCGGGCGCAAGCATGCGCGATCTCAAGCGACACGACGAACAACCAAGCGTTCGTCGCCAGCGACCGGGTGAACGTAATCTCGCTATGGGACCCCGCGAAAGCTGACGGAAGCACCCGGGCTGAGAGAGCCAACCCGGACCCGAAGGCCAGGGCGGCGACGAGGAACGCCCGCGCGCGCGGCCTCGCCGCGTGGATGAACAGCAGCGTGGGGAACACGCTGATCGGCTCGGCACTCGGCTCGACGCAGATCAACGCATCGGACCTGCGGGCAATTCCAGTTCCGCCGACCCGAATACTCGACGAGATCGGGCGTAAACCACCTGACGACCTCGGCAAGATCATCACGACGATGCTACGTTCGACGATGAGCGACGAAGCGCACAACGCAGCAACGCAGACCGACCAGCTTCAGCGAGTTCGAAGACGACTGAGAGACGAAATCGGGACACCTGTCCCGCTTCGAGGCGAGACGACGGCGCTGGCATTGATGGCCCTCAACACCGAGAGAGCAGGAAGGAGACGGTACAGCAGAATCAACGAGCACGTCCTGAAAGACGATCCACGAGAAGTTCGGCCGCCACTTGGACACGAACCCGCAAGGCGGAACGACGGAACAGGCCATCGCCTGGGTCGTGAGCCAGCAGCTGATCACCGTCGACCACGCCCACGACACGTGGACCATAACCGCCGCTCTCGAGCAGCTGACCAAATAAATGCAGTGGACCTCAACGTCTACGACAGCGACCGAACGCGGAACGGATACTCAGCCAACGACCTGGGCGTCGTTTTCTCCCGACCTGGAGAGAATCGTCTCGACCGCGTTGAGGCCCAGTCTCACCGGTGGCTGACTCGGCGCGGATCCGGAACGACACGCGAATCGACACGAAACAAGGAGGACAAGCGAGACCGAGACAGAGAGCCAGAAGACCCGGAGACGCGGGACGACGCGGCGGGCCGGACCATCCACACCAATGGACTACGACCCGACAAGTCGGACCGGCCGCAATTTCTGAGAACAGAAAAACACGTCAACGGACGGAGGAGCGCACGCTTACCGGGGTTTAGCCTGAGAGAAGGAGTACGAGATGGGTTCGATCAACAACGTCGTCCTCAGCGGTCGGCTCGGCCAGAACGCCGTGAAGCGCACGACGAAGAAGGGGCAAGCGATGATCCACGTCACGATGGCGACGGAGCGCCGGTGGATCGACGCCGAGGGCAACCGCCACCAGCAAGCGGAGTAACACAACGTCACCTGCTGGGGCGCACGACCAAGCCGAACTCGCTTGAGAACCTCCTGCCTCACTTGGTGAAGGGCAAGCAGGTCGGCGTCGTCGGCGAGCTGCGGACGAGGACGTCGGAACACGAGGGCCGACGGCACTACCGCACGGAGGTGCACACCACGAAAGTCGAGCTGATGAGCCGGACGCCGGCGCGGGCGACCGCGACCGACGGGACCGACACGGCCGAGACCGAGGCGACGGGCGCCGATACCGCCGAGACCCCCGAGCCGACGACCGGCGACGACGGCGACGAAACCGGCGCGCCGACGTAACGCGGGCGCACACGAACACCACGAGAACCCCCGGGCCCCCAAAACGGACCGACCGACGGAACGAGCGGGGCCAAGCGGCCCGCACGGATCAATCGAGTTCGGGAACGCCGTCCTCCGGCAACGGCTGGCGCTCGGCGAGAACGCCGGCGGTGGCCTCGTCCATCGCGGTCTTCAGCTCGTCGTCGATATCGGCAGGGTGCGGCACGTTCGGCTGAAGCGTGTCCGCGTCCGAGATGAGTTCCTCGGCGACAATCGTCCGGCTGACCGCGGGCTCGCCCGACCGGGTCGTGTACGACTCCAGCGTGACTTTCCCATCACCGCGATCATCTGACCCTTGTCGAACTGCGACGAGAGATGCCGCGTGCGGTCCGAGAACGCGATCACGTTCACCCATTCGGTGAGAGGACGTTCCGCTGCTCGCGCGGCACCGACGGTGCCGCGAGGTTGACGGCGATACGCGCCGACACCAACGGGACTCCAACGAGCGCTCGATCGTACGGGGCTTCGGACGAGCAGCCCGCGGTACACGCCGTGCATCCCTTCGGGTAGGCGTTCGGCGGAGCACTCCTGGACATGCCGAGACCCCTCCTCACCGGAGGATTGACCCGGCAGGTCGAGATCACCGGCGGCGCCGAGGCACCCAACACGTTGACGCCTGAGAACCGGCTCGGCGACCCGTATGCCGGGCGACACGACTGCTGGAACACACCTATATAAAGGAACACTGCTGTCCCACAGACCTTCAAATGAAGGCGGCTTGAACCTTCCATGTCTGGTAGAATGATCTGTGGCGCAAATCATTCAAAAGACAGGAGATCCAAGCCCGTGGCTCATCATAACACAGTCTTCGTGCAGCTTCTCAGGTTCCTTCCGAGACATGAATTCGAAGCCGAGGCCCGCCAACACCAGCGAGGTCAGGGGTTGCGCGTCATGAGCCGCTGGGCGCAGTTCGTGGCCCTTGGCTTGGCGCAACTGACGGGCCGACAGAGCTTGCGTGACATCGTGAGCAACCTGAGCACCCAAGGGCGCAAGCTCTATCACTTGGGCGTAGGGACGACGGTCAGTCGCTCGTCGCTGGCGCGCGTCAATGCCGAGCAGCCGTACACTCTCTACGAGACGCTGTTCGGACGCCTGCTGAGCCGCTGTCAGCAGTGCGCGCCGAGGCACGGCTTTCGGTTCAAGAACAAGTTGTACGCGGTCGATGCGACGACCATCGATTTGTGTCTGGCGGTCTTCCCGTGGGCGTCTTTTCGACGCACGAAGGCCGCGATCAAGCTGCACATCGGGCTGGATCAGGCGGGCCATCTGCCGAGCTTCGTCAGTGTGACCGAGGGCAAGACCGGCGACGTCAAGGCCGCCCGCACCTGGACGTTTCCAGCCGGCAGCGTGGTCGTGGCGGACCGCGCGTATCTTGACTTCAAGTGGTTCCATCAGTTGCAGGCGCGGGGCGTGACCTTCGTGACGCGCCTGAAGCGGGGCGTGCGATATCGGGTCACGCGCGAGCATGACATCCGACCCGGAACCGGCGTCCTCAGCGATCAGACGATCGAGCTGACCAGCGCTCGCAGCCGGAAGGCGTATGCCGCGCCGCTGCGGCGAGTGGCCTACCAGGATCCGGTGACGAAGAACCGTTATGTGTTCGTGACCAACAACACAACGTGGGTGGCCCAGACGATTGCGGATATATACAAATCGCGGTGGCAGATCGAGCTGTTTTTCAAGTGGATCAAGCAGCATCTGAAAGTGAAGCGCTTCGTGGGCCGGTCGAAGAACGCCGTCATGACGCAGCTGTGGGTGGCGATGTGCATGTACCTGCTGTTGGCGTACCTGAAGTTCGTCATGCGGTTGCGCTGGAGCCTTCACCAGATGCTGCAGGTGCTCCAGCTCAACATGTTTGAACGTCGGCCACTCCAGGACCTGTTCACGACGCCGTCGCTACCGGCCCCCTCTGGCTCCCAATTGTCGCTGGCGTGGTCCTGAAAATGTGGGACACTAGTGATAAAGGAAGGACCCGGCGGCGGCTGCCGCGGGCATGTAACCGGAGAGACCCGAACGCGAGACGCGGTTCACGTACCCGGGAGCAGTATCGTTCCCGGCGTTGACGCGGATGACTCCTTCTCCGCGCTGTACGACACCATCGCGTCGAGGGACCAGCCGCCGCGTTCCGGACCGCCGGCGGCGTGCCGGACCTGCCACAGACGCTCGACACCCTCGAGCGTCGTGGCCGCGTGATGCGGTCTACGCGGCGGGCACTCCCGTCGTGATCGTCGTCATGTTCGTCGTCGTCGGCGGCGTCATCATGGTCGTCGTGCCCGTCATCGTGGCCATCGACCAGGCGCCGGCCGCGCTCGGCGGGCGTCTCCGCGGGCATTCGGCCGACGGCCTCCTCGGCGGATGTCAACGAATCGCGGGGACGCGCGAGGACTGGCCCGGCGGCGCGAGGACCCTGACCCCGCGCGAGCCCACCCGCGAGCCCAACGGTACCCTCTGGTCGGGACCGAGCTCGATCCGGACGGCGACCAGGTCTGGTTCCGCATCCCCATCGCAGGACCACTACTCTCCAGCACTACTACGAGTGTCATCGCACAGGCAATTGCGACCGGCAAAGCGAAATCGACCGCCTCCAGGCCGAGATCAAGGCCTTGACCGACATCGAGCAGATTCAAGTTGCGGGTGCCGAGGTTACCGCGACGGGCGGTTCTCGACCGAGCTGTTCGCCCGCTATCAGCGCTCTCGACCCGTGCTCGACGGGACGAGCTGTTGCGGGTGTTGCCCTGAGACACAGGACACGCGTCCAGGGTTCACGATGACGTAGCCGCCGGTCGCGGAACACGCGGTTCTCCCTGGGGCTCAGCCGTGAACAGGCCGGCAGGGATGTCGACAGTCAGAGTCGTCGACGCCGGCGCGGCGGACACGCGGACAGAAAAAGTCAACCCCCGGGGAACGCCGCCGCCTGCCGGCAGGTTCTTGACGCCGCGCCAGGTGCGCGGCGTCCACACCGGCGCTGAGAACCGCGCCGGTGTGGAAAGAACAAAAGGCGGCACAGGTGGGGGAAGGAGGGGTGACAGAATAGTGGTAGCTGCCTTGCAGCCGCCCGCCCATCCAACCGGCCGGGCGCGGGCGTTGCGAGTCGAGCTTGCGCGAATCACGGACGATCACGATGAAGGCCCGCCCTTCGGCGGGCAAACCAGCCAAGGCTGACCCCCGGCGGATACTGCACCAAGCGCGGGGCGTCGCCCCCGCCCGTCCGAAAACGGTAAACGAGGCCGAGCGGCGGTTCCAAGCGGTAGTCCCCTCAACGATCGTCGGCGACGAGAACACGTGACGGCCGCGTCGAGGCGTGAAACGACGCCCTGACGCGCCGAGCCCCCGCCCTGACGCGCGGCCTGCGCGAAGCGTGTGAACCACGCGAGCCGACACGCGCAAGGAGCCGCGTCGGTTCAACACAGCGCAAGTTCACCGAACGCCCTCCGGAGGGCGCAGGGATGAGCTGCGCAATAGCGGCCCCGCGGCCCACAACAGCCATCGGAAAGGAGACGCAGTGAGCAACCCATCACCCGGGTTGGACGCTCGGCGGCCGAGACCGCCGCCTGAGAGCCATCTCGCACTCTGACTCGCATCTGCAAGCAAACCCGTTTTCGAACCAAGAAAGGAACACATCCCATGACGATAAACGAACAGACCGGGCCCGACCCGGCCAACAAGCTGGAACGTGGCCGCAGCGACCCGACGAGGTCGACGAGGCTCCGCGAAGCCAGGCGACTCACGGGGCCGCTCGTCGAGCCCCTCCAGCAGTTCATCGAGCGTGTCCCCCGCGACCTCGACTCGTTGAAGGCGAGGTCCAAGGCCGCCTACAAGAAGGCGGTCGAGATCGTGGCCGACGTCGGCCTGGAAGTCCGGCAGCGGGGGCTGAAGTACACGGTGACGGAGGTGGCGAAGCTGGGCGTTGGCGTGCGTATCGACGTCGAGTTCGCACTGGCCGCGCCGCTCGACGGCCCCGACGCCCTGGCGTGGGAGGGCTTCTGCTACTTCGGCTTCGGCGACGAGGCGTCGGAGCAGGTGCTCATGGACTCCGCGCGCCGGTACTGGCTCTGCGACAAGCTGATGCTGCCGACCGAGGTCGATGCGGACCCGCCAGACGGGGTTGAATGGGAAGTACGGCTGTTCTCCGGTGACGACCCCTCCGAACACGCCACACAGCGCTGAGTGCTGCGGGCCGTCCGGCGGCCCGCGGCCATTTGCCGACGACCTGTTCGTGGACGGCGCCCGCCGTCCGCGAACAGGCGCGGGGCGAGCGTCCATGCGCGCGCGGTCGGCGGCTTGCAGGCCGTTTGTCCGCGTCGGCGCGCACGCCTTGGGGGGCGTGGGGCGTTTCTGGCGGCCCGCGGAGCCGGCATCAAGGTGACGCACGACGACAGTCGCGCCACCTCCTTCCCGGCTGCGGGTTGGAGAGCGGCGCGTTCGGGACGCACGCGGCCGACGACGAGTACTGCGTGCGTCCACCAGGGAAGACAGAAATTTATCGGGACGGTGAGTGATGCGGACAATCGTGTTGAGGAACGACGACGAGCGGACTCCGGGAAATTCGAGCGCAGGGGAGGAGCGGCGTGTGACGCTGTTCTTTCCGGTGACCGGCGACGAGTACAAGCAGACACGGGCGGCGGTTGAAGGCGTGACCCCGGGCGGGGAAGAGGGTTCCGGGCCGGCGGGGACGCCGGTCGGCGGGCGCTACGTGGTGACGACCGACCAGCAGCGGCGGGAGTGGGGGCTGCCGGACCTCGCGAACGGGCCGGGCGGCGACGCCGCCGCCCCCGGGGACCCGGCCGCGATGGAGAGAGCTGGCGCGGTCTCGGTGGTGGACTTCGCCGACGCGCTCGACCTGCTCTTCGAGGACGGCGCGGGCGGCGATGTCGCCGCGGCCCTGGTGGACGGCGCGGGCGGCGACGTCGTTGCGGCCGCGGCCGGAGGACGCCGGTGCGGCCGGACACGCCCCGGGGCGTTCGTGAACCTGAAGCACGGTCGCGTCCGCGTCCCGGACCACGTCCTGGCCGTGTTCGGGGAGCTGTGCCGGCAAGGGCGCATCGACAGCCTGCTGAAGTCGCTCGATGGGCTCATCAAGCCGCTCGAACGGATGTTGGCGTCGGGCCTCGGGAGCATCCGCGGACGGAGCCTCAACGGCGTCGGGGTCGACACCGAAGTGCTCAAGAATGTAGACCGCGTTCGCTTCGCGCGCGAGCGCAACGACACGCTCCGTCGTGAGGAGGTCGTCGTCGGCGTTGGCGTCGAAGAGCCCGAGGTCGTCCGCACGCGTATCGACCTCGTCGGGTCGGTTGCGCGCCCAGCTCCTATAGTTGCCGGCGGCGCTGCGGGCAGGTTCTCCGGCTTCCCTTCGGTGTCTCGGCCATCCCGCCGCCGCTCCCGGTACATCTTGTGAGCTGCGGTTCGCGTTCCCCAACGGGCGGACGTCGTGGACGTCCGCTGCGCCTGGAGATGCGTCCACGACCGTCAGGTCATCACGTTGAGCAGACGGCCGTGGGGTCCGGCCCTTGCTCCGGTGCGGTCGAGTTCGACCCCTGTCACGAGTAGCCGGGGCGTTTCCCCGTGCTGAGGGGGAAGTGCGGCGGGGTTGGCGGTCGCCGCGGTCGGGGGGCCCGGTGTGTCGTCGACGTCGCAGTCCTTCGGCGTCGGGGCGGCCGGAAGCGGGGTCGCGACCCTTTACCCGGTGGCGACGCTTGGTATGTCTAGCTGCGTCCTAGCGCTCCTAGCGAGGGAGCCGCTTACAGGGCGGCCAGAAGAAGTCCGACGAGCGTAGCGCAGCCGCGCAGCTACTGCCCCCGTGTCTTGGGAGCGAGCCCGGCACGCGGGGCGTCCGCCGGTTTGATTTTCAGCCGACCGAGCCTGATCAGGCGATTCGGGCGGCCCCGCATTCCGTGTGGCCGCACCGTCGAGGGCAACGCAGCCCGAAGAATCAGAACACCGACGTCGTCGGGATTTCGGTGGGGATGGGCACGTGCTGGAGAGGTCCCGCACGGCCACCCGGGACGAACTGATGCACATGGAAGAGCCGAACGGCGGCGAGTCCGCCGTCTCATTGATTTCTGGAAACGTGGACTCCAGAAAGACCACCAAAAGGAGGCAGAAACAACCGATGACTTCTGAAACGGCGTGCGAACTGTGTCAAGGAACCAAATGGGTAAAGGTGCCGGGTGATGGCATCACCCGGATGAAGCGGTGTGCGTGTTCGCGGCGCGAGATCGACCGAGCGCGGCTGGCGGCCGCTACGATCCCACGGAGGTACAAGCACTGCAGCCTCGACAACTTGGTGACGTACGGGAACCCGGGGCTCGAGAGGGCGGTGGAACGGAGCCGGCGTTTCATCGACGAATTCCCGGACGTCGACAGGAGCCTGCTCCTGACCGGGCCAAGCGGGGTCGGCAAAACGCACATCGCGGTCGCGATCCTCCGGCAACTAGCGGTTGAGAAGCACGTTCGTGGCTTCTACTACAACGCCCGAAGGCTACTCATCACCGTTCGCTTGGGGCACGACCCGGCGAACGGAAGGTCTGAGGAGCACGTGATGAATACGCTTACGGATGCCGAGCTGCTCGTCCTCGACGACCTGGGCGCCGGTTGGACCATCAATGGGGACCACGAAGTGATGGGCTTCATCATCGGCGCCCGGCACGAGGAGCGGCTCCCGACGATATTCACGTCGAACCACCAGTTCAGGGCGCAGGGTCGGGTGCGGGAGATCGGCAACGACACGTACTCGAGGCTGCGGGAGATGTGCGAGATCATCGAGTACGATGGACCAGACTACCGCGCATTCGGGTACGACCCGAGCGCAGAAGAGCTAACGGCGTGCTGGGCCGAACGGAACCGGCCGGGGGGAGCGGCGTGAAAGTTCCTGGCGAGTCGGCCTGCTGCCGGACCAGATGTTCACGCAGATGCCGCGCCGTACGCTGCCGGCCCCTGCGCGGTTCCGGGGGATGGCGTCCGGTGGTCGCGTCGGCTTCGATACGGTGACCTAGCTAGTCCTAGCTAAGTGACAGCCTAACGTCTTGAATCCCCGTGGAGCGCAAAATGCTCCCCGGTGCCCCCCGTCGGGAGTGGAGCCGATGATTTGTGTGGCCCGTCACACCTTGAATGGCGCACGCCTGATGCCGAGGACAACCGTGGAGCTATGCTATGCGTGGTACCACCGGGTCTGCTATGGCGTAACCCCCTTTATGGGATAACCTCCAGCCCCACCCCGGATCTTGCATTTTGGACGGTCGTCTACTAACATGTCGAAAGACATGTGCGCTAGAAATCGTCCCAACTTCAACACCGAGAGCAGGTTGACCCTGAACGGCAGGGGTCCCGCGGGGGAGCGGCACGGATCGGCTCTGGAGAGGAACGCGCCCGGGCCTCGGAGGGCCTCGATCGCGGCGATTCTCGTCCTGTTCGCCCTCGCCACGCCGGCCGCCGGCCAGGTCGCCACAGGCGGTGTGATGCGCTTCGCCACCGACGAGGTCGCCTTCATCGGCGGGTTCGGCGGCGTCGCGGCCGACGTCTGGCTCGTCGAGCCCTTCGCGTACCTGAGCTACGACGCCGGCGTCTGGGCCATCCAGGCCGGAGCCGCGGCGCCCGTCGTCCGCCTCGAGACCGTCCGCGTCTCGATCCGCTTCGGAACGAGCACCGCCGTCAGCGGCCCCGCCGTGGAGCCGGACATCCACCCGACCATCGGGGCCGGCGTGCGCCTCGGGGGCCGGTTCGGGGTCATGGCCGAGGTGGACCGGGCCAGGGCGTTCACGCTGACGCGCGGCGGCCTCTTCGTCAGCTGGTGAGGATCTGCAGGTGCCCGCGAAGCCCCGGTGGCTCCTCTCCATCCCGGACGCCATCAGCCAGCTCGAGCAGCTCGACCGGACCCTGCTCACGCGGCGCGACGTGGAACGGCTCTTCGGCGTGTCGAAGGCCAGGGCGGCGACGCTGATGCAGACCTTCGGGGCCGAGCTCGTCGGCAACCAGAGGACGCTCCCGCGGACGAAGCTCCTGCAGCAGCTCAAGAAGCACCGCGGCCGGGCCGCGTTCCGCGGCGAGGAGGAGAGACGCGCGCGCCTGGTCGCCGAGCTCCAGCAGGCCCGGCTGACCGGGGTCCGGTTCAAGGTGCCCGCCGCGACCATGAGCGCGCAGCTGGCGAACCTGCCCGAGGGGGTGTCCGTTGCTCGCGGCCGGATCGAGGTGCGGTTCGACGGGGCGGAGAACGCCCTGGAGCGGCTCTTCGCGCTGGCGCAGGCGCTCGGGAACGATTACGAGCGGTTCGAGGAGCTCGTCGGTCGTTGAGTCGGCGGGGGAGAGGTGGTGACGGAAATGACGACGGAGGCTCTGGTGCCGGCCGCGGAGCCGGCGATCGCGCCGAGCGGGGCAGGGGAGATCGTCCTGCCGCAGGTGATCGTCGACGCGGGGCCGTCGGCGGTGGCGCGGTTTCTGGAGTTCTTCGCGGGGCGGATCGCGAACGCGAGGACGCGGGCGGCGTACGGGCGGGCGGTGGGGCAATTCCTCGGGTGGTGCGAGGCGCGAGGGCTCGGGCTGAGGGACGTCTCGCCGCTCCACGTGGCCGCCTACATCCGGACGCACCCCGGGTCGGCCCCCACGGTGAAGCAGCATCTCGCCGCGATCCGCATGCTCGGCGACTGGCTCGTCGTCAACCAGGTCATCCCGGTGAACCCCGCGGCCGCGGTCCGGGGCCCGAAGCACGTCGTCACCAAGGGCGCGACGCCGGTCCTCTCGCCGGCGGAGGCGAGGAAGCTCCTCGAGTCGATCGACACGGGCGCCCTGGCCGGGCTCCGGGACCGGGCGCTGCTCTCGGTCATGCTCTACAGCTTCGCGCGCGTGAGCGCGGTCCTGGGGATGCGGCGGCAGGACTACTTCGGGCAGGGGAGCCGGGGCTGGCTCCGGCTCCACGAGAAAGGCGGGAAGCGGCATGACGTCCCGGCCCACCACCGGGCTGCCGCGGCCCTCGACGCCTACGTCGAGGCGGCCGGCCTCGAAGATCCGAAGGCGGCGCTCTTCCAGAGCATGGACCCGGCGGGACGCCAGCTGACGGGCCGGGCGCTCGATCGGCGGGTCGCCTTGGCGATGATCAAGCGGCGAGCCGCGACCGCCGGGCTCCCACCCTCGACGTGCTGCCACACGTTCCGGGCGACGGGGATCACGGCGTACCTGTCGAACGGGGGGACGCTCGAGCACGCGCAGCAGATCGCGGGGCACGCGTCACCGAAGACGACGAAGCTCTACGACCGGACGGCGGACACGGTGACGGTCGACGAGATCGAGCGTATCGTGATCTGAGAACGGCCTGCACGGTCTCGGCGTCCGATCAAGTGCGAGCGGGTGTACCGGGTGAGCTTTCTGCGCGTCCGGCTCCTGGCTCATCGCTGACGGGTCACCACTTGATCGCCAGGGCAGCGCCGACACGCCCCCTCGATACCAGCGGCGAGATCGCCACGCGCCGCGGTTCGCGGACATACAGGTCCCGCAACCTCTCCGAGCGGAGGCTGTCGAGCGTCGCACCGATCAGCGCTCCGGCTACGCCGGTCAGGGCGGGCAGCGCCAGGCTGGCCTCTTCTGAGCCCGTGCGCCGTCCGCGATCGGATCAAGTTCGGTCCGTCGCCGCTGGTGTGCCCCAGGGTTCGCCGACCGAGCAGCCTGTGGGTCGCACCAGCGGCGTGGAAAACGCGCTTGACGCACCGTCTCCCTATATGCCATAATCGTCTCGTGCCTCCAGACCTCCGTTTTATGAACGAGCTATATCGTATCATTAACGGCGCTATACGTCTCGATATTGACAAAGTACGTAACTATACGGCATTCCTCGCGGACAAGCTTGAGGAGGCAGGTGAGGCCGCTTCTGCCGGACGGTTGCGCAAGATGCTCGCCGAGAGTGACCAGCAGCTTCGTCCTGCCGGAACGACTCTTGCCCCGGTTCTCCCTGTTGATGAAGAGAGCCGGTTTCCGCTCATGGAACGGGTAAATCTCAAAACGCTTTCCGAACCGGCAGTCGTGCTCGGCCAGGACCACTGGGACACAGTCAACGAATTCCTGAGCATCGCGAAAAGCTACGCGCAGGCCGACGACAACGGTCTCACAACTTCGCTGAGTCTGCTGATGTACGGGCCGCCGGGAACTGGAAAGAGCCGTCTCGCGCGGTACATCGCCCAGGAGCTGGGTCTTGAGCTGTACGTCGCGCGTCTTGATGGGTTGATTTCCTCATTTCTTGGAAGCACCTCGAAAAACATTCGCGCGCTTTTCGATTTTGCGGCGAAGACTCCCTGTGTCCTTTTTCTAGATGAGTTCGACGCGATCGCTAAGCTTCGCGGCGACAGGCACGAGCTTGGAGAACTGAAGCGGGTGGTGAACAGCTTCATTCAAAACCTGGACACCCTCGGTAATCAATCCATCGTGATCGCGGCGACGAACCACCAGGAATTGCTCGACTCGGCCATATGGCGTCGCTTCAGCTACCGGTTGGCTCTGGACTTTCCGGCTGGTGATTTGCGCCGGACACTGTGGGCTGAGTTCAGCGGTGAGCTGGAGCTCAGCGAGCGGGACATGAAGCTGCTCGTCGATCTGTCTGAGGGGTTCTCCGGGTCGGACATCAACGACGTCTGCGTGCGGCTACGCCGCCGACAAATCATAGGCCAGGGATCCGCCGAGCTGAAGGACGCGTTTCAGGTCCTCCAGAACATGGGTATCGGCGAAGGAGAGGACAGGCGTTTCCTGTCTATTCTGAGGGGCAAGGACGACCGTGCCATTTCCACCACGCTCCGCCAGAGAAACGCGAAGCTGTACAGCCACTCTGCACTCGGCAGTCTACTCGGCGTGTCAAAGGCGACGGCACATAGATGGGCGAAGGGCGTGAACAAAACCGATGGCTGAGACATCGCGACCATCCCGGCAAGAACGCCTTCTGATCAAGGTCATCATGCCCATAGCAGGGCACCGAACGCAAGGTGCCTGGGGGCGGAACGCCGCCGAAGCTCTTTCGGCCCGTTGACGAGAAGTACAGGGCGAGCCTTTCCAGCCAGGTTGCGGCGATACGGACCGCCATCGCTCCGCAGATCCTGACGGCGGGTGCCGCGCCTGTGCGCGTGAAGCTGCTCTCGACAGCCGCGGCCAAGAGCCACCGGCCGGCGCATCTATTCTCGCAGCAGTCGTGTCCCATTGTGGGCGGCGCGAGTCTCGCCGAGCTATTCGTTAAGGCGACACCGGTGGGTCTGGACCGCCTCGGAGAGAACATCGCTAACAATAGGTCCGACCAGATAACACGGGAGCTGTCCTGCGTCGAGGCGATCGAGCCGATCACCCCCTTCAATCGTCGCGGCGGCCTGAATGCTGAGGATGTAATCCGGCGTAGCCCGCGGGGCGAGCAAGGGTTCATCACGCGCGTGGGGCTCTTCAATTTCGGCGCGGAGACACGCTCCAGGTATAATCTGCCGACTCGCAGCAGCTTATGCCCCTCGAACCCCTGCTGGTTGGTGACGAGCAGCGGCTGAGGAGCCAAACGGGTGCGATCGACGACGGTACTCGATTCAGGAGCCGAACATTCATGGCCATGAAGTCTGTGCTGGTGGTGCTCGGTGTGCTCCTGTTCCCCCCGTCCGGCGTTCTGGCCCAGCCGGCCACGTCAGCAGAACCGCCGGACGTGCCCGCCGACGTCGAAGAGTGGATGCGCACCGCATGGGGCATGGAGCCGCAGGTGCTTGGCGTCACCGACACGCACTTTCTGTCGTCGTTGAGCGCGAGCGAACGGCAGGGCGCGTTTCTGTTCAAGCAGCGCTGCAACACCTGTCACTACTCGACGATGTCGACCACCAGAGGCGCCGGGGCAGGCCTCGTCGACGCGGCATCCTACGGGCCGCCGCTCTCCAGGACGAATGTCGAAGGGGAGGACCGCGAACGCGCGGTGCGACGGCTCATCTCCGAAGGCTCAGCCACGATGCCGGCGTTCAGGTACGCCCTCCGGCCCGAGCAGATCGACTCGATCATCGGCTACCTCAAGAGAGTCGAGACGCTCCGCCCGCCGGTGGTGGACCGGCTGGTCGAGCTCTCGTCGCCGAGTGTGGCCGACCCCGTGTCGTTCGGCGAGACCGCCGGTCCCCTGTGGGGGACCGTCACATCGACGTCAGGCGAGAGGCTCGAGGGCGTCACCGTGTCTGCCCGGGCGCCGGGGCGGAACGTCACCACGAGCGTGTTCACCGACAGTGACGGCGAGTACCATTTCCCGCCGCTCGAGACTGGACGGCCCTACAAGGTCTGGGCACAGGCCCAGGCCTTCGAGGCGGGCCGCGCGGAGGTGGCGCTGAGCGAGGCCGGGGCCAGACAGAACTTCACGCTCACCCCTACCGCGGACTTCCACAATCAGCTGACGGGGAGCCAATGGTATGCGGCGCTGCCGGACGGCACCCGTGAGGACCTCCGGATGAAGGAGGTCTTTCGGGCGGCCTGTATGGGATGTCATCCGCCGAACTTCACGCTGATCAGCCGATTCGACGAGGCCGGCTGGCGGAACATCATCGACGTGATGAGCCGGATGCACCCGTATCGGTATGGCACTCCGGCCGCCGCGGCCCGTCGCCAGCCGAACGCGATCATGGTCCACTTCCGGGATGAGCTGGCGGCGTGGCTGGCGAAGGCGCGTGGTCCGGGCCCGTCGCCCATGACGTTCACGCCCCGTCGTCCGACGGGGGACTCGACGCTGATGATCGCCCGCGAATACGACGCGCCCGAGCCCGGTTTCGGATTGCCGTTCTTCAACGATGGCAGCACCGATTGGGCGCTCGGCCCTGTCGATTTCATGGACGAGTCCAAGCACCACGCGATGAACGCCACGCTGGATGCCGATGGAAACGTGTGGATGGCCGACATGTTCAACATCACCCGCACCGTCGTCAGATACGACTGGCGGACCGGGCACGCGACGAACTTCGTGCTGTCGGAGACACCGGACGCTCCCCCCGCGAATTCGCACGACATCATCCGGGACGCCGCCGGGGTCGTGTGGTTCGACATGAGCAACATTGGTGCGCTGGGGCGCATCAACCCGCGGACGGGCGAATCGGCCATCATTCGCCCGCCCGAGGGGGCACGCGTGGGGCCCTGGATTGGCGGCGACGGGCGAGGTGGCATCTGGGCCGCGGGGGCGACGAACGACGCGAAGGCGATGCGCTACGACACGAGGACCCGCGACTGGACGCTCTTCGAGAACCCGGTTCCGAACGCCTCGAACTACGGGATGACCGGCGATGGCGCCGGCAATGGCTGGTGGTCGACCGCCATTCCGCGGGACGGGTTGATGAAGGCGGACCTCGAGACCGGCCAGGCCACGTTCGTGCCTCTACCCGAAGCGGTAAACGACAGGAGCGACCTGTTCACCGCGGAGGAGCTGGCGGTCTTCGCCGATCGCCTGACGTTCTACGGCTACGGGAGGCCGGGCGCCGTGGCGATTCGCAAGCCAGGCGCCGATCCGCGGAGCACCACGTTCTGGGGCTGCTCGTGGTACGGTGGCGGCCTGCTGAAGCTCGACAGCCGCTCTGACCTCGAAGAGATGTATCCCTTTCCGCCCGAGCATGAGGACGGGAACTGCTACGAGACGTCGGTGGACGAAGACGGCATGGTGTGGCTGCCGTTCACGCATGGCGATTCGATCGCGAAGTTCGATCCCAGCACGGAAGAGTGGACCAGCTATTCCCTGCCGACGATCGGGACCAAGACCCACGGGCTGCAGGCGGTGACGGTGAATGGCCGCACCCAGATCGGCATGGGCTACCTTGGGGCCGGGAAGGTGGCGAAGCTGGAGTTCCGGCCGCGGGAGGAGCTGCAGCGACTGAAAGCGGAGACGAGACCATGAGCATGGCTCAGTACGTCCTGCGATGCCTCGGGCTGGCCGGCGCCCTCGCGGCGCTTCCGTGCTCGGCGCTGGCGCAGCCGGCCGACGAGGCGGGCCCGCCCCGTACGCCCTGGGGCGTGCCGGATCTCCAGGGGACCTGGTCGCTTCCCACGATGACGCCCCTCGAGCGACCGGCCGAATTCGAGGACAGACTTCGTCTCACAGAAGAAGAAGAGGCGGAGTTTCTTGCCACGCGGCGGAGCCGCATCCGCCAGGGGCTCGCTCGGGCCCTGAGCGCCGACTTCGAGCTGGGCGATGGCGGGGTCGACCAGTCCATTTACGACCATCCGCTGCTGGACGGGCGCACGTCGCTCGTCGTCTCACCCGAGAACGGGCGGATTCCACGCACCGAGGAAGGCCGCTACCGGGTGGGCATGCCAGGTCGGCGTATGAGCGGCATCCCGGAGGGCCCCGAGGACCGGGCACTGGACGAACGCTGCATGATGGGCGGGATGCTGCCGCTCCGAGGGAGTGCGTTCCCGGCCCGGATCTTCCAGACCCCGGATCATGTGGTCATCCACTACGAGTTCATCAACGCCACGATCACGGTCCCGCTGGACGACCGGCCGCAGGTGTCCAGCGCCATCCAGCAGTGGACCGGGACCTCGCGCGGCTCCTGGGACGGCGACACCCTGGTGATCGAATCGACGAACTTCGACCCGCGCTGGACCTTTGCGGGGTCCGGGGCGGGTATGCGTCTGGTGCAGCGTCTGACGCGGATCGACCAGGCCACGATGCATCAGGAGTACACCGTCTACGACCCGGACTCGTTCACGGAGCCGTGGTCGGCGGAGTACCCTCTGACCAACACCGAGGAGCCGATCTACGAGTTTGCCTGTCACGAAGGCAATCGGAGCATGACGCTGCTGTTGAACGGCGCGCGGGCCACCGAGCAGATGGCCCGGTTCGTCGGCGCGTTCGGTCTCTCGTCGTTCGAGCGGGTCGGTGGGGCGGCCGCGGACGGTTCGGCGTTCACCGACGGGATGCTGTCGTATGACGCCAGCGGCCGGGTGTCGGTCCAGCTTTCAGGCCGTGAGAGCTATCTGGCCTACTACGGCCGATATGACGTGAACGTCACTCGGAGAGTCGTCGAGCATGAGGTCGAGGGCGGGTCTCGACCGGATGTGCGGGGCAGGACGCTGAGCTACTCGTACGACCTCGCGGACGACGGCGACACGCTGGTGCTGTCGCTGATGGGTGACGACGGAGTTGAGAGCCGCGCCACCTGGCAGCGTCATCGCTAGTCCCTCCGGACTGGGTTCGTCGCGGTTCGAGGCCGGCGAGACGTGCGACTTGACACGGGCCGCGAACGGCGCCTGCTATATCCGCAACGGATATAGTTGATGCCCCAGAAGAAAGCCCCCCAGAGCTCCCCGGGCCTGACACCACCGGTCTTTCATATCTTGCTCGCGCTTGCCGATGGTGAGCGTCATGGCTACGCCATTGGTCAAGATGTGGCGGTGCAGACCGACGGCCGTCTGGATCTCGGCCCCGGAACGCTCTATGGCTGCCTGAAGCGCATGCTCACGGCAGCCCTGGTCGAAGAGTCCGACGTGCGCCCGGACCCGGCCCTCGATGACGAACGGCGCCGGTACTACCGCCTGACTCGCTTGGTGCGTAATCCGGGGGATCTTGAACGCCGAATCCGGCCGAAGCTGAACATCGAATCCGGGGATGTTGAACATCCGATCCGGTGAAGCTGAACACCGAATCCGGTCATGGTGAACGCTCGTCGGTAGCCTGATCGCGGCACGCTGGCCCTTCCGAAGGGAGGGCGAGGCGATGCCGGCACGGAGGCTACTGGTGAGGAAGATTCGTGAGGTTCTGCGGCTCAAGCACGAGCATGGGTTGTCGCACCGGGCGATAGCCCGGGCCTGCGCGGTCGGCGTGGGTACGGTGACGCTGTATCTTCAGCGGACGGTCCAGGAGGGGTTGGGCTGGCCGCTGCCGGCCGAGCTGGACGACGCGGCGCTCGAGGCCCGCTTGTTCCGGCGCGAGGCCCCGGTGCACGACCGGGTCCGGCCCGACTGCGCGTACCACCGGGAGCTCAAGCGCGACGGCGTCACGCTGCAGTTGCTCTGGGAGGAGTACGCCCAGGTCCATCCGAACGGCTACCGCCGCACGCAGTTCTGCGAGATCTACCGGCAGTGGGCGCGACGGCTGCGGCCGTCGATGCGGCAGGTCCACCGCGCCGGCGAGAAGACGTTCATCGACTTCTCCGGGAAGCGGCCGGCGCTGGTCGACCCCCGCACGGGCGAGGTGCGGCGCGTCGAGCTGTTCGTCACCGTGCTCGGCGCGAGCAGCCTCACCTACGCCGAGGCGACCGCGACTCAGCAGTTGCCCGACTGGGTCGACGCCCACGTCCGCATGGTTGAGTACTTCGACGGCACGACCGCCTTGTGGGTCCCCGACCAGCTCAGGAGCGCCATCACTGTCAACGGCCGTCGAAAAGTGACGTATTCTCGACAACCGTCGGTGCGCTCGAGTCCAGCATCGGATCTCTTCCTGGAGATTGATGGGGAGGAAGATGCTGGCTGTGGGCGCTGTGGGAAACCGCGTTCTTCGCGGTTTTCCAAGCTCCCTGTGGGCGCGCTCTTTGCGTCCATGGGGAGCGTCGGCGTCCATGGCCCCGGCGTTGGCCGCCAGCGCTGCGTTCGGGTAGCGTAGAGAGCGGACTCAGACGTGGGGTGAGGGCCCGGTTGTACCCCAACCGGACCCTCGTGACCGCCCCGAGCTCCGACAGACCGAGCCGGTCGCTGCTGTTGTGCCACGGTTCAGGTCCGTTGTCCAGTCGGAGATCGCCCCGCGCGCTCCGACGCCGTGGACCAGCCCCTCCGACAGCGAGCCTGCCGTCAGTGCAGCCGTCCCTTCGCCGTCTGCGCGGCGTGTGACCGCGGTCATGCCTACTGCACGCCGCCGTGCCGGACGGCCGCTCGGCGCCGGTCCGTTCGGGCCGCCAACGCCCGTCATCAGCGCAGTCCGGAAGGACGTCTCGACCACCGCGACCGTCAACGCGCCTACCGCGCCCGCCGCCGCGTGACGGATCACACTTCCCCCGCATCCCGGCCATCGGACAGACTCCCCGTCCCTGACGCCGTCCCGGTTCCCGCACCCGCGCGGTGCGTGGTCTGCGGCCGGTCAAGCCGGTGGCTGACCCCGATGCGGGAGCCTCGCGCCGTGCGGGGAAGGAGGGACGATGATCACGCCCGCGCAACGCGCCGAGATCCGGCGCCTGTACTACGGCGAGCACTGGAAGCTCGGGACCATCGCGGCCCAACTCGGCCTCCACCGTGAGACGGTTCGCGCCGCCGTCGACCACGAGTCGGGAGCCGGCCGCCGCGGCGTGTATCGACCCAGCGCCCTCGACCCCTATCTGCCGTTCATCCGCGACACCCTGGCCCAGTACCCCAGCCTCCGCGCCACCCGCATCCACGAGATGGTCCGCCAGCGCGGCTATCCCGGTTCGGTCAACCAACTCCGACGCATCGTCAAGCGCCTGCGGCCCGAGACCGGCCGGACCGTCTACCGGCGCGTCGTCACGCTGACCGGCGAGTCGGCGCAGGTCGACTGGGGCTCCTTCGGCAAGGTCCGCATCGGACACGGCACCCGCGCCGTCTCCGGATTCGTCATGGTCCTCGGCTACTCGCGCGCCATCGCCGCCCTCTTCACCCTCGACCAGACCCTCGAGAGCTTCCTCCGCGGACACGTCGAAGCCTTCGACGCCCTGGGCGGGACCGCCCGCACGCTCGTCTACGACAACCTCCGAAGCGCCGTCCTCGACCGCCGCGGCGCCGCCGTCCAGTTCCACCCCCGCCTGCTCGAGCTCGCCGGCCACTACCACTTCGCCCCCCGGCCCTGCACGCCGGGACGCGGAAATGAGAAGGGGAAAATCGAACGGCAGATCCAATACCTACGCCACGCCTTCTTCGCCGCCCGGCCCTTCCGCGACCTCGACGACCTCAACGCCCAGTTTCGACGCTGGCGAGACGACGTCGCCCACCAACGGCGCCACCCCGAGCAACCCGACCGTACCGTCGCCGAGGTCTGGTCCGACGAGAAGCCCCGCCTGCTCCCGCTCCCCGCCCATCCCTTCGAGACCGAACTCGTGCGCGTCGTCCGCTCCGGCAAGACCCCCTACGTCCGCTTCGACCGCAATCTCTACTCCATCCCCCACACCCACGTCCGCAAGCCCCTGACCCTGCTCGCCAGCGACACCCGAGTCCGCATCCTTGACCAGCAGACCGAGCTCGCCCGCCATCGCCGCACCTACGACACCGCACAGACCGTCGAAGACCCCGCGCACCTGGAAGGCCTGCTCGCCGCCACCCGCCAGGCCAACGTCCACACCACCCGCGACCGGCTCCGCGTCGCCGTCCCCGCCACCGCCGCCCTCTTCGAGCGCCTCGCAGAACGCGGCGAGGCGCTACGACCGCATGCCACCCGGCTGCTCGCCCTGCTCGACGACTACGGGCCGCAGGAGCTCGCCGCCGCCGTCGACGACGCCCTCCAACGAGACGCCCTCGGCGCCGGCTCCATCACACACATCCTCGAGACGCGCCGCCGACAGCGCGGACTCAAACCGCCGCTCCGGCTAACCCTGCCCGACCGACCGGGGCTGCGAGACCTCGACGTCCGGCCCCATGACCTGGAGACCTACGATGCCCTCGGACGAAACACCCCCGACGACGCTGCAGACTGATCTCCGCCGACTCGGATTCAATCGCACCGCCGACGACCTCAACGACCTCGTCGCCACAGCCACCCGCAAACGCTGGAGCACGACCGTGATGCTCGAACACATCGCCCGCGCCGAGCTCGAAGACCGACAGCGCCGCAGCGTCGAGCGCCGACTCACCTGCGCACGCCTCGGACGCTTCAAGCCCCTCGCCGACTGGGACTGGGACTGGCCCACCGCCTTCGACCGACCAGCCCTCGAACGCATCCTCACCCTCGACTTCCTCGCCCGCGGCGAGAACGTCATCCTCGTCGGGGCCCAGGGCCTCGGTAAGACCATGCTCGCCAAGAACGTCGCCCACCAAGCCATCCTCGCCGGCCACTCCGCCCTCTTCACCACCGCCGCCGACCTCCTGCTCGATCTCAACGGACAGGAAACCGCCCGCGCCCTCGAACGACGCCTCCGACACTACACGCGGCCATCACTACTCGTGGTCGATGAGGTCGGCTTTCTCGCCTACGACGCACGGGCCGCCGACCTGCTCTTTCAACTCGTCAGCCGCCGCTACGAGCACCGGTCCCTGCTCATCACCACCAACCTGCCGTTCAAGCACTGGGACACCGTCTTCCCCAACGCCTCGTGCGCCGTCGCCCTCATCGACCGCCTGACCCACCACGTCGAGATCCTCGTGATGGTAGGAACGCAAATGCGCGGTTGCGCTGGATCCTGACGATTCGGGTCGACCCGATGGTGGCGGGCTTGTTCCTGCATCCGAAGCATCGGCGGGGCCGTCGTCGCTGGACGGGCACTGAATCTGGGGGGAACGAGTGTGTCAAGTGATTCAGACCGCATGTTAACCGATCTGGGCCGTTCGGCAGGCCGGGAGAAACGAACAGCCTTCGCTCTGGAGGCTGGACTCCGGAACGGTGCGGCCAGCAAGAAAAGCCAACAATTCGCGAGTTCTGCTGCGGTTTCCGATTCGCGACTCGGCAGCCCGGTGAGCTGGCAGAGGACTGGAGTGGGCGGATACGAGAGCTTGTGCGGTATAGACATATTGACACCCCCGGTAGCTCTATGCGAGGCTGTCCCGCGGGAGGCCGCCTATGCCACGCAGCGAGCCCGAGAAGCGTCGGGCACTCGGGCAGGAACGGACGCTTCATCCGGCCCCGGAGCGGGTTCGCGCCGCCGTGTTCGTGAAGCACCCGGCGTTCTTCGATGCCTGCGACGAACTCCAGGTCAAGTACGAGATGCTGCGCGCCCACTTCCTGGATGGCGAGCCGGTGACGACCGTCTGCGCGGCGTTCGGCTACAGTCGCCAGACCTTCTACCTGCTCCGCGATCGGCTGGCACGCCGCGGGCTCGCGGGTCTGCGCGATGCACGCCCCGGTCCGGTCGGCCCTCGCACCTGCACGCCGGCAGTGGTCGCCTTTCTCCGTGCCCAGCGCGCCGACGACCCGGCGCTGCCGATCTCAGTGTTGCTGGACCGCCTCCAGCGCACGCACGGGGTCCGTCTGCATCGGCGGACCGTGGAGCGGGTCATGGGAGGCGGTCCACGAAAAAAAAACTCCGGGAGGCGGTGAACCCGTTGCCGATGCGGACGCATGCCTTCGACCCGGGGCGGTTCTGCGTGGCTGGAGGTCCGGCCCAAGCCGAATACGAGCGGCGGCGGGCCGCTTTCCTGGGCTGGGACCGCCGCGAAGGAGCGGCGCGCCCGGCCGTGCTCGGCCTCGCGGGTCTGGCCGAGCTCCTCACACGCCCAGCCGGCGAGTGGACGGTGCACTGTGTGGCCGCGCGCCCGTCGCGCTGGACCGGAGCGGTCGATGCACGGATGACCGCGTTGGATGAAGCCTACCGGCTCATCCTGCGCGCGGCGCCCCGCCGGGGCGTCACGACACGGGAACCGAAGGAGGATGCTTATGCGAGTCGCGCTCTACGCCCGCGTGTCGACCGAACGCCAGGAGCAGCAGGGCACGATCGCGTCGCAACTGGATGCGCTCACGCGCTGGGCGCGTGAGCAGCACCACGACGTGGTGGATGCCTATGTCTGCGTGGATGACGGATACAGCGGTACGCGCCTCGACCGGCCGGGCCTCGACCGGCTGCGCGACGGCGCCGAGGCCGGGGCATTCAAGGCGGCGCTGGTGCTGTGTCCGGATCGCCTCGCGCGCAAGTACGCCTATCAGATTCTGATTCTCGAAGAGCTCGAGCGCTTCGACGTCCGGGTGATCTTTCTCGACCAACCCCTGTCCGATGATCCGCAGGCGCGCCTGCTTACCCAGATCCAGGGCGCGGTTGCCGAATACGAACGCATCAAGATCGCGGAACGCTACCGTCGAGGCAAGCTCTTTCGGGCACGACAGGGTGAAGTGTGCTGGGGGAAGGTCCCCTACGGCTACCGGCGGATTCCACGGCGTGACGGCGTCCCGGCCCAGGTCGAGGTGTCGGAGCCCGAGGCGCAGGTCGTGCGGCAGATCTTCCGCTGGCACGTCGACGAACACCTCAGCGTGCGGCAGATCGCGCTGCGTTTGACCGAATCGCCGCATGTGACCGCCACGGGGCTCCCGCGCTGGGGGATCAGCACCGTCACCCGGATGCTGCACAACGAGGCCTACATCGGCACGATGTACTACAACCGCCGCGAATCGGTCGGCGGCAAGTCGAACTCCGCGTCGCGGCGCCAACGCCTGTCAACGTGTCGGCAGGACCGCCCGGCGGCCGAGTGGATTCCGCTGCAGGTGCCCCCGATCATCGACGCCGAGCTGTTTCGTCGTTCCCAGGCGATCCATTACGACAACAGCCGCTTCAGCCCGCGCCATCTCAAGTCCGGCCACTATCTGCTCCGCCGCGTAGTCCGCTGTCGCGTGTGTGACCTGGCGATGTCCTGTCACCGCATGCGCGGGCGCAATGGCACCTTCCACCACTACTATTACTGCGCGGGTCACGACGTGCTGTACGCGCGCAGAGCCGTCGGCCGCTGCCCACAACGGAATCTGCGGGCGGACGAGCTGGATAAACTCGTCTGGGGCGAGGTCCGCCGTCACCTCGAGCACCCGGCCTTGATCCGCGAGGGACACACGCGCCTGCAGGCCCAGTCCACGTCGCTGGACGGCGACGGCTTGGCCGACGAGGTGCACGCGCTCGAGAAGCAACTCGCCGAGCTGGACCGCGAGGAACACCGACTGCTCGACGCCTATCAGGCCGCACTCATCGACCTCGACCAGCTCCGGCAACGTCAAGTACGGCTGCGGCAGCGGCGGGCCCACGTCAACGGTAGTATCGAGGTGCTGCGTACCGAGCGGACGACGGCGCAACAGCAGGCGCAGCTACAGGTTGACTTGGAGACCTTCGTCGATCGTATCCGCGGCCCGCTCGCCACGCTCGACTTCGACGCCCGGCAACAGCTCGTCCGCACCGTGCTCGAGCGGGTGATGGTCGAGGACGGCCGCGTCGACATCCACTTCGCCATCCCTCTGCCGGATCCGCCGCCGGACACCACGAATCCCTCGGTGTCAGCACATTTTCACTTGCGTTCCAACGGTAGTCGTCGAAGGCCGCAGCTATCGCCGGCGCGAGGCCGAGCTCACCCAGCAGCAGCGCAAACGCCGTCGCCGCTCAGACCCCAGCCATGACGACGACCCGCCACCGCGTCGTCGTCAACGGGGTCCGTCGACGAGTGTCGAGAAATGATCAATTCTTGAGGGTGGCCAACATCGGGGCTCTCCCCGCTGGTCGTTGTCTTCTGCTTCCTGCCGGGGTGGTGGTGCTGGACGCCGGTCTTCGTGCTGCTCGTGGTCAGCGGATGCACGACGCCGGCGTCGCATCCCACGCTGGTCAACGTGGTCGTCTCGTCAAGCAGGGCCTCTTCGGTGATGCGGAGCGGCGCCGGAATCCGGCGCTGGACGTGGATCTCCCACGTCCGTTCCTCGGGCTTGGCGCGGTGGGCATCGGGACGCCGGTGGGTGACCTCGACGATGTTGATGGACCGCAGGTCCCAGTCCTCGGGGATTGTCTCGCGTACGCGGATAGGCCCGACGCCAGGGACCTTCAGGCTGTGGGCGTCGACGCGCTGCGGTTTTTCGTTGATCCTGACGATGTTGCGCCCGCGGCGGTCGATGTCGGTTTGGTCCCGCAGCAGGCTTTCGAGACTGATCGTGCGTTTCTGGATGCTTCGCGGAATGGCCCCGTGGGTCCAGACGGGCTGCTTGATCCCGTCGACGAGGTTGCCCTGCCGCTCGTAGTGCAGCTTCTTGTCGTGCCACGCCTTGAGCGGCTTTCTTGCCAGCTTCTGCTTGGCGATCTTCTCGGCGGTCTGCCGGCGCGCCTTCTCGGGGTTGGTCTTGATCAGCTTCCGGCGCTTTGCGTTGCTCTTCTCGGCGGCTTCGACCGTTTTGATGATTCGCTTCGTGTCCCGCGCGAGGCTGTCGTCGGTCCTCGACCGTGGGCCGATTCTACACCGAGTCTGCGACGCTCGCGATCGATGCAGCGGCGAGCTCGTCTAGTTCGGGCGTTTCGCCCGGTTCTTGTCAGGGCTGCGGGTGTCTGCCGCGACGAGGTGGCCGGTGCGTTGGTCGCCTAGTCTATTCCCGTGAGCAGGCGCTCAAGGTCTCGCCCTTCAAGCTCGTCGTCTCGGAGCCCGTCGTCTTCGGGCTGCGTGCTTTCAGGGCGTCTCGAGAAGCACAGCCGGCAGAACTTGAAGTGCTTCGGCAGGTCGTCGATCGGCCGGTCGCAATCCGTGCATCGTCGGGAGCGGCCGGCGGTCGCGTTCTGCGTCATGTCGGTTCACCGCCGCGCTGGCTCACGGTTCATTCACCCGGCCTGCTAGCGATGGCCGGGTCGGTCCCGGTGTGAGGGAATGTTGCGTTGACGTTGGCCTCGGTCTCTCCGTGATGACGGAAAGCCGTGATATCGAGGCGCTCGCCGTCTTCGAGGAAGCTCTCGAATGTGTGCTTGACGTGGCGTTCCACGATTACTGCGAGCGCGAAGTTCCGCGGCAGCAACAGGTTCGCCGCGGTCTTGTACGCGTGGTTGCGGTGCTGCTCGAGCTGTGTGACGACGGAGTCGTCATCGTTGTGATCGGACTCCGAGAAGCAGGCGTCGGTGATCAGCTCGGCGAGGTCCGTGACCGTCGGGTCGTCTCCCTCGGCGCTCAGCATGATGGTGTCCGGCGCCGGCCAGTAGATCTCGGGGGCGTTGAGGAAGGCGACGTCGACCGGAAGCCGGTGTTCCTCGACACGCATGGTGGCGGGATCGCGCAGCTCGATCACCACCTGCAGGCGGTCCGCCCGTCTCTGGCGGGGAGCGCGCGGTTCTGCCTTGGCGAGCGCCGGCGGCAGGGCCGTCCGTGGCTCGCAGGCTCTGTTGAGGGTCTGGCTCGTGCCTTCGTACATGAACTCGATCCCGTACCTCACGAGTTCCCGGTAGCCGGGCAGCTTGGCGGCCTCTTTCGTCGCATGGATCAGCCGGTCGGCTTGGTGGACCTGCCGGAGGGCTCTCATCACGATGTGAAGGTCCGGGTTCCATTCTCTGCTCGGCACTGGCTCGAAGTCCTCCGGTTCCATCGTCATGTCGACAGTCTCGCGGGGGTCGATCAGTGCGGGAACCCCGATCGGGTTCTTCGGCGCGTCCACCGCTTCGGTGACGGCCTTGTGGTCCGGGTTCTCCGAGTGCGGGCGCCATGGAACGTGTTTCATGGCGGTTGTCGGCAGTTCCATCAACGGCGTTTCCATTGCAGCTTCTCTCCTCGTCGTCGGGCTTGGGTCTGGTCGGAGCGGAGATCCGGGGTCTCGGCCTTGCGGCGTTCACCGATCCCCGCACCCGCGGGCTGCTGCTGCGTTTGCAGAAGCCTCGTGGTTGGTGTTCCTCACCTGTGCTCTCGCCGGTCGATCCCCGTCTTCTTGGGGTAGCGGCCTTCTGCGGCCCTGGCACTCGGGTCGATCCCCGCACATGCGGGTGGCTTGCCCGGAATCTGCCGGGACGCGGCCGCATCCTGTTCACCACGTTCACCAGGAACCTGGCCGCCGACATCGATCACAACCTGGATCTGCAAGCCGGAGGAGTTGGCCTGCATCGACGTCACGAACCTGGACCGCTGGGTGGTGCGTTTCCTGCGCGGCCGGCGCTACGAGTTCCGCATCGTCTTCGGCCGCGATGACAGAGCGGGGCAACGGGCGCTGGACCTCAAGTCGTCCGACCTGCACTTTCCCGATGGCTTCTACGACGACGTGTGGGAGCAGGTCGTGCAGGCCCACGGCGTGACGAGCCTGGACGAGTACCTGGGCGTCTCGCGGGTCGGCCGCGGCAGCCGCCTGAACCGCGCGGCCCGCGCCAGGGCGTGGCGCGTGTTCGAGGAGTACCGCACCCAGCTCGCCGAGCGAGGCCTGAAGGAGGTGGACGATGCGTACCGCGACGCCGCCGCCCTGCTGCAGTATCCCGTGCCCGCCGCCTCGGCGGACACCCAAATCGGCCAGGTAGTTGCTGTCGGCGTCCCTGTTGGCCAACACGTGGGCCGGAGAACCACTCTCCTTTTGCGAGACGTGTCTCTGCCCGGACGGCGCCGCCACCGAGAAGGGCATCGCCTGGACGTTCTCCTCGCACTTGCGGGCGGTGACGGTGACGGTCACCTCCTCCGCGAACTGCGGCGCGTCTTCGGCCTCGGGCTGGTCCTGCGGTTCGGTCGGCTGCGCGAGCGCCGAGAGCGGCGCGGCGAGCAGCAGCGCGCTGAGCACCCTGGTTTTGTCCAAGTTCCTCATCGTCTCTCCAACGAATCCGCGCGATCGGATCGAAGTCTACCCGTCTCGCCGGCGCCGCCGGGGAAACGGACAGCCTGGGTCCTGGCCGGCTGCGCCTACGGCTACTGCCCGCGGCGTCGTCCCTGTGATGCCCGTTGTCACCGCGTTGGCTAGCCCGAGTTTACCAGCCCAAAATATAAATCACTGCAAACAAGCGGGTTAAGCCGACAGAAAAACTGGAGTGGCACTACAAACGTGCGCAAACCGGTGAGATGGGCCGGTCAGATGAGCGTTTTGCGGACGCCCCCGGGGTGCGGGTCGACGCCGAGCGCGTCGTAGATGTTCCGCTGCTCGGGTTCGGCTTGCGTGGCCGTGCGCACGTGCAGCGTGCGTCCGTCGGGGCGGCGGAAGGTGGCGGTGACGCGCTGCTGGCCGTCCAGGATGCGGCGCAACGTGGTCCAACTGGCGGGGTTGCCGTGCTCGCGCAGTCGGGTGCGGATCACCTGCACGAGCTGGTAGGCGATGACGGTGATGAACAGGTGGCCGTCGGCTCGACGCGGCTTGTGATGGTAGATGGGGCGCAGGCCGAGCTCGGACTTGAGCGAGCGGAAGACGGCCTCGACGTCGGTGAGCGTGGTGTAGGTGCGCCACAGGGCGTCTTCGTCCCACGCTGTCTCGCTGCTGCGCAGGCAGTAGACCCCCGGATGGGTGGCCATCGAGCCGTCCCGGGGACGGCGAGTCCAGGTGACGGCGACGGCCTTCTCGCCGGTCTCGTCGGCGGTGACCCCGATCTGGTAGTGCGAGGCGACGCGGGAATGCTTCGTCTTCAATCGCCCGATGCGCTGCCAGACCTGGTCGAGCCGCTTGTGGGCGCGGGGGCGCGCCAGCCCCTCGTGGAGCTGGGTCAGGGCGGTCTCGAAGCGGGTGGCGAAACGCTCGACGATGCCTCGCTCCTTCTCGGCCCGCTCCTCGGAGTAGCAGTACAGGCGCACCTCGTCGGGGTCGGCCGAGACCACCTTGTGCATGTGTATGGTCTGGTTGGACCTGGTCTGGAGCGATACGGCGGCCTCGGCGTCGAACTGGCGGTGACGTTCGCGGCTGACGACCAGATAGCGGTAGTCGTGGTCGCGCAACCACTGCACGCAGGCTTCGGTGGCGACGCCGCGGTCCATGACCACGAGGGCGCCGGGTGGCGCCTCCAGCGCCTCGAGCATGCCGGCCAGGGTGCGCTGTTCCCGGACGTTGCCGGCGAAGACCTTGGAGCGGCGCACGAAGCCGCTGGCGTCGAGCATGAGGCCCAGGGTCAGCAGCGGACAGTCGCTGCGCTTCTCCTTCGAGTGCCCGCGCTGCGCCTGCGGCTGCTCGCTCGCCTCGCCTTCGAAGTAGGTGTTGGTCAGGTCGTAGAGGGTCACCGTCGGCTGGAGGTCGAACAGTCCCATCGCGCGGTCGAACAGATGCGCCTCGATCGCCTCGCGATGCTTCACCAGCGCGTCCGAGGCGCGGTAGAGCTGCATCGCGCCGACGGTCTCGAAGTCGACGCCGAGCAACTCCCCGAGGCCGCTGCGCTCTTGCAGCCAGCGGTGCGTCGCCCGCTCCGAGGCGGGATGGGCGAGACGCCCGACGATGACGCCGGCCGCTGCTGCGCGCAGGGCGCCGTTGACGCCGAGGTCGGCGAGCAGCGCCGGCAGGCCCAATTGCTCCAGCGCCCACAGGCCGAGCTGCTCGACCCCGACGCTGCGGGGGCGGACCAGCCGCAGCGAGTCGACATCGAGGGGCTGCACGTCGGTCGGTCCGGCCGCCGCGCCGCTTACCTGCGCGCCGCGGACGACCAACTGGCTGGCGATGCGCTGGGCTTCGTGTTCGACGGCGTGGGGGCAATCGGCCACCAGGGGCGCCTGGCCGGCCAGGATGTCGTCGATGCGGGCGCACAACTGCGGCCATTGCGGCTGCGGGATGTCGAAGTGGCGCCCGAGATTGAGCAGGGTGCGCTGCCGGACGGCGTCTCCGACGCGCTCGGAGTGCACCAGGCGATGGGAGAAGTAGGGCTTTCCGTCCTGGGTTCGCCGGGTTTGGGTGCGGCGAATGAACACGATGTCCACGATAGCGGGGGCATCTGCCGTAGTCAACCCTTTTACACAAATTATGGCACTACATCTCGCGCCGTCAAGACCCGTTCCTTTAGTATCAACAACTTACAGACATGTGAATCCCGAAATACGGCCAAAATCGGCAAAATGGCCGGTCAACTGGGTAAACTTGGGCTAGCTGCAGGGCGGGTCCGGAGCGGCCGACCATCCGGAGAGAGAGGGGCACCCCGTGAGTCCACCACGTCACGCGGCGTGTCGGGGGAAGAGAGCGCGACTCAGCCGGGAGCCATGCGGTCCAGCCGGGTCGGGGAGATGGGGGCTGTCGCCGTCTCACTCGCCGGCCGGGCCGGGAGGACGGTGCGTTCGATGGTGGGTGCCGCTGGTCGACCTTGCGGAAGGCGGTCTCGATGTCGCGCAGGCGAGCATCTATGCCGCGGACGGCGTCGGGCAGCACGGCGCTCTCCGTCTATGGCTCAGTCCGCAAGTGGTCGATGCGGGTGTTCACGCCGGAGATCTGCGCCGACACCAGGCCGGCCACAACGAGACCTGTGCCCACGATGGTCCTGATGATCGGCTTCGCGTCGGTACTCACGGAGTTGCAGAGGACCACGGTCCGGACCAATCGCGGTTAGGCCCACGTGCCTCCGCTCAAGGATGCGACCCTCGTCGGCAAACCCAACGAGCAGGCCGGACGCCGGCCACCGCGTCAACGGCCGTGACCGCGGGCTGTTTGCGGGCTCGTCGTGCCGGCGAGCGGAGTCCGGCCGAGAACGCAGCACCGAGTGCTGGCTGCTACCACCAAACCGGGCCCTCGAGATCGAGGCCCGGGCCGACGCGAACACTCTCTACTGACGTGACGGAGCGGGTCGTCCGGTGAGTTGGTGATTGCCTACATAGTGCCGACACGACCGAGATTGCCTATCCCGCCAATTACCGTAAGTTATTGATTCTATTGGAGCCGGCGAGCGGACTCGAACAGCTGACCTGCTGATTACGAAGCTCGGGCCGGCGTTGGCGGGCGAGAACGGCGGCCAGAGCACGGTGACCGCGATGCTCACGGCGCCGTGGAGCGAGGCGGAGAGGGTGACGGTATCGGCGCGAGGAATTCAACGCGCCGGAGAAGACGGTCGAGGTGACGTGGGCGGCCACCGGTGGCGGCGCGGCGGATCCGGCGGCGGCGACGCTGACGATCGCCGACGACGAACCGACACCGAGTGTGTTCTCGAGCTGAGTCCGACCACCAATCGAGGAGAACGGCGGGAAGACCCCGAGGTCAGGGCGACGTTGACCGGGCCGTCGAGCGAATCCGTCAAGGTGACATCGATGCGTCTCCGATTGTCTCCGTCCTCCGAGCAAGTTCTCGGCGGCCGGCCTTGCGACCGTCGCGTGGGCGACCCTGGCGCGAGGTGTCTCCGACATCGGGAACGGTTTCGTTCTTCAGCAGTGACAACCGGGAGCTCACGATTGCGGCGGGCGAGACCACGAGCGCGGGAATGGTGACGATCACCGCGCTCGACGACATCCAGGCCGGGCCCAACAAGAACGTCGAGGTGACGGGCACGGTGTCGGAGGGGAACGGCGTGTTGCCGCCCTTGCCGCGGATGCTGAAGATCATGGACGACGACGACAGCGGGGTAGGTGCCCCCGACGGGGCCGGTGGCCATGACGCTCGTGCTGACCCCGGACGGAATCTAGGAGAACGACGGCGTGAGCACGGTCACCGCCGTCCTCAGCCCGGCGGCGAGCGAACCGGTGCCGGTGACGGTCTCGGCCGTAGCCGCCGCGGACGCGGAGAGCTTCACGTTGAGTGCGAACCGGGAGCTGAAGATTGCCACCGGGCAGACACAGAGTGCCGGGACGGTGACGATCACCGCGGTGGACGACGACGTGTACGGCCCGGGCCAGCAGGTGACGGCGACGGGCACGGTGGCGGGGCAGCCGGGGCTGGCGGCACCGTACGCCCGGACCCTGACGATCACCGATGACGACGACGGCGGGGCGGTGCCCCCCGATTTGAGATGTCGCGGTGGAGGCGGTCACTAGTCGCCGCCCCGTGCCCACATAGTGCCGACATGGATGATTACTCAGGTTGGGCGAATTCCCGTAAGTTGTTGATTTCATTGGTGGGCCGCGCTGGGATCGAACCAGCGACCATCTGATTAAAAGTCAGGTGCTCTACCACTGAGCTAGCGGCCCAAATGACTGATATAAAATGACTTACGTATATAACGGGCAGTACCGCCAGCCGGTGGCAGCCGAAACCGGATCGCCAGCATGGCACCGGTGATCCGGTCGTCTCATGTTGCCGAGGCCGTGTCCGTGCCTACCGTCCGTGTCCAGCAGCGCGGCGAGATCGTCGCCCGGCACTTCCAGACTATCGTCTCAAGACCAGTTGCCAAACCGAAGTCACGTTGCGATCAGCGTACCACGTCTCGGCGTGCCCGGGGCATTCGGAACCCGCGGCAAGGATTCTATGTAGTCGTCCCACCGCAATATGCGTCCTGGGGGGCGCCGCCACCGGCTTGGTATATCGACGCGCTCATGCACCATGAGGCTGGAGCCTACTACGTCGGGCTCCTCAAGGCCGCGGAGTTGCACGGTGCGACGCATCAGGCTGTCATGGAGTTCCAGGTCATCTCGGCCAAGCGCCTTCCAAAGATCCGCGCCGGTCGCAACCTGATCGTCTTCTACTTCCGCAGGGATATGGAAGCGGTGACGGCAGGGATCGAGCGTCGTAAAACCGATATCGGCACGATGAAGGTCTCGTCCGCCGCGCTGACGGCTCTCGATCTCCTGCGCTATCCGCAGGCGTCCGGAGGCATCGACAATGTCGCGACGGTCCTCTCCGATCTCGGACAGCAGATCGATCCCGAGCAACTCGCCGCCCTTTCGGCGCAGGTGGAGCGTGCGTATTCCGGACGAAGTGGAACGCCGATTTCGGAGGAAGTGGAACATCGATTCTGGGAAGTGGAACACGGATTCCGGGATGTGGAACGTCGATTCCGGACGAAGTGGAACATCGGCTCCGGGGATCGTGAACGCTCGTCGGTAGCCTGACTGCGGCACGCTTCGCCTTTCCGAGAGGAGGGCGAAGCGATGCCGGCACGGAGGCTGCTGATGAGGAAGATCCGCGAGGTACTGCGGCTCAGGCACGAGCAAGGACTGTCCCACCAGGCCGTGGCCCGGGTGTGCGCCATCGGCGTGGGCACGGTCAACCGCTATCTGCGGCGGGCGGTTGAGGCCGGGCTTGGCTGGCCATTGCCGGTCGAGCTCGACGACGCGGCGCTGGAGGCCCGGTTGTTCCCCCGCGCCGCACCGGTGCACGAGCGGGTCCGACCCGAGTGCGCGTACATCCACCGCGAGTTGAAGCGCGACGGCGTCACGCTGCAGCTCCTCTGGGAGGAGTACGCCCAGGTCCATCCGAACGGCTATCGCCGCACCCAGTTCTGCGAGATCTACCGGCAGTGGGCGCGCCGGCTGCGGCCATTGATGCGGCAGGTGCACCGCGCCGGCGAGAAGACGTTCATCGACTTTTCGGGGAAACGGCCGGCGCTGGTCGACCCCCGCACCGGCGAGGTGCGGCGCGTGGAGCTGTTCGTCGCCGTGCTCGGCGCGAGCAGCTTCACCTACACCGAGGCGACCGCAACCCAGCAGTTGCCCGACTGGGTCGACGCCCACGTCCGCATGGTCGAGTACTTCGGGGGCACGACCGCCTTGTGGGTCCCCGACCAGCTCAAGAGCGCCGTCACGCGCCCCTGCCGCTACGAGCCCGGCGTCAATCGGACCTACGAGGACCTCGCCGCCCACTACGGCGCCGTCGTCGTTCCGGCGCGGCCGCGCAAGCCCCGGGACAAGGCCGCGGTCGAAGGAGCTGTACTTCTGGCCCAGCGCTGGATCCTCGCCCGGCTCCGAGACCAGACGTTCTTCAGCCTCGGCGCCCTGAACGCAGCGATCCGCGTCCTCCTCGACGAGCTCAACGACCGGCCGATGAAGAAGCTGGGCATCAGCCGCCGCGCCCTCTACGAGCAGATCGACCGTCCGGCACTCCAGCCCCTGCCGGCCACGCGCTACGTCCTCGCGCAGTGGAAGCTGTGCCGCATCAACATCGACTACCACGTCGTCGTCGAGCGACACGCCTACAGCGTGCCGTTCCAGCTCCTCCGCGAGCAGGTCGAGGTCCGCTACACGACCGCGACCGTCGAGGTCTTCTTCAAGGGCCAGCGCGTGTCGTCGCACCAGCGCCGCTACGACGGACAGCCGTCCACCGTGGCCGAGCACATGCCGAGCGCCCACCGCGCCCACGCCGAGTGGACACCGTCGCGCCTCATCCGCTGGGCCGAGAAGGTCGGACCGGCGACCGGTGAGCTCGTCGCTCGAATCCTCGAGAGCCGCCCCCACCCGGAGCAGGGGTACAAGGCCGTGCTCGGGCTCATGCGTCTGGGGCGGCAGCACGGCAACCCCCGGCTCGACGCCGCGAGCGCCCGCGCCATCGCCCTCGGCTCCTGCCGCTTCCACACCGTCAAGAACATCCTCGCCACCGGCCAGGACCGTCGGCCCCTGGAGCCGCCGGCCGAGACAGCCCCGACGCCCACCCACGCCAACATCCGCGGCGCCGACTACTACGCCGCGACCAACAAGGAGGACCGATGCTGATCGAACAGACCCTCGACAAGCTCAACGCCATGAAGCTCGGCGCGATGGCCGACGCCTGCCAGCAGCAGATCCAGAGCGACGAGGCCGCCTCGCTCAGCTTCGAGGACCGCTTCGGCCTGCTCGTCGACGCCGAGTGGACGGCCCGCGAGCAACGCAAGCTGCAGCGGCGGCTCCGCACCGCCAAGCTGCGCCATCCGGCGACGCTTGAGGCCGTCGACTTCACCCACCCGCGGCGGCTCAACCGCCAGCAGGTCCTGACCCTCGGCGCCTGCGCCTGGATCGCCGAGCGCCACAACCTGCTGCTGATCGGCCCAACCGGCATCGGCAAGAGCTTCCTCGCGTGTGCGTTCATCGAACGGGCCTGCCGCCGCGGCTTCACCGCGCGTTACGTCCGGATGCCGCGCCTGCTGCACGAGCTGGCCGTCGGCCGCGGCGACGGGTCCTACGCCCGGCTCCTGACTCGCCTCGCCAAGCTCGACCTGCTCGCCATCGACGATTGGATGATCGCACCGCTGCGCGACGCCGAGCGGTGCGACCTCACCGAGGTCATCGAGGACCGGGCCGAACGCGCCTCGACCCTCATCGCCAGTCAGTTGCCCGTGACCGATTGCACGCCGTCATCGGCGACTCCAACCAGGCCGACGCCATCTGCGACCGCCTGCTCCACGACGCGCATCGCATCGAGCTGAAGGGCCGCTCGATGCGACGGACGCACCGGGCCCCGAAGACCCGCACGTCGGAGACGACATGAGCATCCCAACGCCGGCCTGCACCCCGGCAGCGAGGCCAGACCCGGTCCCGCGCGCCGCCAGTCCCGCCGGGGCCGGCCGGCCTATGGATCGCACCGGCGGCATGGAAAACGCGCACGACACGCTCGCGCCTGAATGCACCGGCGTCGAGGCGCGTTTTCCACACCGCCTTGGACTGTGAGCATGATTATGCTGCTGTCCGGCCGGTTCTGACCCTGCCTTGGACCGACCTCCGTGTCATTTGCGCCGATCTGTCGGCCCGGTCGGGCAGCACCGTTGGATGTTGTCTGGCCGGGAGGCAGTGACCGAATAGGGGCCTGGCATGGAGAGTCCCGTCACAGTCCTGTCCGCCCCCCGACCAGACGGCGTCGCCAGCCTGTGAAGGAGGCCAGCAACATGTCCGACAGCATCGTCCGAGACCACCCCGCCGTCAAGGTGATCGTCGGGGTCGACACCCACAAGCACGAGCATGTCGCGGTCGCGATCGATAGCTTGGGCGCTCGTCTCGCGATGTTTCGCGTACCAGCGAACGGCGCCGGCTACGCTGCCCTGGTGGCTTGGGCTCGCACCCTCGGCGACCTCGAATCCTTCGGGATCGAAGGCACCGGTTCCTACGGGGCCGGCCTCGCCAGGTTTGTGCGCCGAAAGGGGCTTCGCGTCGTCGAAGTCAACCAGTGCGACCGGCGCAAGCGGCGCAACGACGGCAAGAACGACATGCTCGACGCCGAGGCCGCCGCGCGGTCCGTGCTCGCCGGCGTCGCGACCGCCATCCCGAAAGCCGCCGACGGGATGGCGGAAATGGTCCGCCAGATCAAGATCGCACGCGATTCGGCCGTCAAGGCCCGTACCACCGCGATGGTGACCCTCAAGACGCTCCTCGTGAATGCGCCGAGCCGGGTCCGCGAAGCACTCGAGCCGCTCACGAACCAGAAGCTCATCGACCGTTGCGCGGCGCTCAGACCGGGAGACATCATCGACCCGACTGCCTCGGTGAAGCATGCGCTGCGGGCGCTCGCGCGCCGCTGGCGCACGCTGGCGGCCGAGATCGACGAGCACGACGAGTTGCTCGACATCATCACCAGCGCGACAGTGCCGACCCTGCGCGAGGCATTCGGGATTGGTCCCGACGCGGCGGCCGAGATGATGAGCGTCGCCGGCGACAACCCTACCCGGATCCGCTCCGAAGCCGCGTTCGCGAAACTCTGCGGCGCCTGCCCAATTCCCGCGTCATCCGGCGTCACCAACCGGCATCGGCTCTTCCGCGGCGGCCACCGCCAAGCCAACGCGGTCCTCTATCGGATCGTCATCGTCCGCATGCGTTGGCACCAGCCAACGATCGACTATGTCCGCCGACGTACCGCCGAGGGCCGGTCGAAGAGAGATGTCATTCGTTGCCTGAAGCGCTTCGTCGCCCGAGAGATCTACCACGCGCTCATCGTCGACCACCGAGCCGGCGCGGCCTTGGCGGACGTCGCTTGACCCGGTTGTACCCTCGGCGTCCTGGTTCCCGTTCTACTCGGCTACGGCGGCAGAACCGACCCTTCGCGCTCCGGTCAGATCATGGCCGGAAGCTCTGCTTTCGGCCATATCCAGCCATCCCGCCACGCCGGACGTTGGGTCACCCGCAGGGCCGGAGCGGAGCGGAGGAGCCGCGCTTGCGCGGCTTGACCCGACGTGCGGCGTGGCGCAGCCCCCGGCAGCAGCTCCACAGGAAGCAGTGCAACGACCCAACTCCAGGGGTGCACGACAGATTTGTGAGATGCCTCTTCAGGCGGCGTTTGCGGCTCGCCGCTCCCAGAAGTCCTCGAAGCGGCCGCTGAGCCGGCAGCAGCGCAGGGCGATGATGGCGTTGCCGCCAGCGATGGTCCAGCGCATACCGGCGCGCTTGAGCCGTGCGCCGATCTGCTTGCATCCGGCCTCGACGACGCCCGAAGAAATGCACAGGCCCCTGGCACGGAACTGCGGATAGCGCATCCGGTGTCGGTTCCCGAATACATAGTGGATGCACTTGCGGGCCTCGGGCGTGGTCTCGGTCTGGGTGCGCAGCGCCGTGACGAGGGCGCCGAGCCGTCCGGCGTCCAACTCCCCATGCCGGTCCTTGGCCCACTGCTCGGCCAGGTCCGTCCCGGCGCCGTAGATGGCCTTGGCCACGTCGCACAGATGTTGTTTGGCATGGTAGATGTCGACGATTTCGATGGCGCCGGAAACTGCTCGGCCGACAGGTTCCAGATCCAGGGGGCGCCGTCGCCCACGACGACCCGGCGGGCCGCGGTGTCGAAGCCGCGCCGTTGAGCCTCGCGATGGACGCGTTGCGCGAAGGCGGCCGGCTGCGGGTCGGTGTCGCGGCTGGCCGCGCTCTCGACCGCGGCGTTGTAGCTGACCGACCCGGGGGTCGCGGAGGGGCCGGCCCTGTTTGTCGCGCCCTTCGGCCGTCCACACGGTGACCAGCTTGACCTCGCGGGTCTTGGCCGAACCGTCGGGTTGCTTGCCGCGGCGACCTTCGACTTCGGCGGGGCGCACCGGAATGCCGGTACCGTCCAGCCCGAGGTACACCGTTGGCGCGGGCGCAGGTGCGGTCTGCTCGGTGACGGCGCGCTCGTCGTCGGAGACCTCGCGTCCGAGCGCCTCGGCGGTGCGCTCGACCTGCCGGGTCTCGACATCTACCCCGGCCAGGACCATCAACAGCTCGCTCGCCTTGGCGAAGCTGACCTCGGCCGCCGTCAATCCCACCATTCGAGTGGTGGCGGGTGACAGCGAGGTGGCTTGCAGACCCAGGGCCTGGTCGCGAGGACATCTCCCCCTGCGGCAGGCGTCGCAGGGGTAGTAGGCGCGTTCCAGCGTCAGCGGCCCAGCAGTGTGGTGAACGTTTTCGGGCGGCGGCCCGCGTAGCGCGCCGGCTGTCCGCAGGCGCACGCCATCGTCGAACCCGAATGGGTGCGGCTCTTCTTCGTAGACGGCTTTTTCGCCTATTTATAGGTGTTTTTGCTCGCCGACGATCACTTTTCGGTTCGTTTTGCGCGGGGACAGCGCCCCGGACAGCGCCCACCCGCCTCTTTCGGGCGGCCAGCCCGGCCTGATCACGGCGCCCGGACGCTTCGGTCGTCCCCTCCGCCCCCCTGAACATTCGCGCGGCGTTTTGATACGGTGCCTTGGGAAGGGAGATGCCTCTGCGATGGCCGTAGCAGCGACGACGAGGTTCTCGGGACGTGCCTTCTGGGTCGCGTTGGGTGCCACCAGCGATCGAGGTCGCATGGACCGACACTGCCGCCGTGCCGGTGAGGCGCCCAACACGGTCCGGCGATGGCGGGAGAGTTGAGCGATGCGAGACGTGGCTGACACCGCTCCCCCCGACCAGGCGCCGTATGCGGTGGCCGAGGCCGTCTTCGCTGATGCCAAAGCCTACCTCTCATCGCGCGAAGCCCAGCAGATGAGTGAGAGCGAGCTCGAACGGGAGCTGGACCGACGGGGCCAGGAGTTGATACGCAGGCTCCTGCAAGGACACCTCGATCAACGCACCCCGGGGGAGGCCGCCGGTCCGGTCGAGGGGGTCGACGATGTCGAGCGCTCGCAGCGGCGTCTGCAGGAACGCCACCCGGAGACGACCTTCGGGACGGTGCAGGTTGCGCGCCCGGGCGGGTGGCGCTCGTCGATGGCGCCGAGACGCAGCTCGACCTCGCGAGCGCCGCCGTCGACCTTACGGTGTGGTAATCGACCTCATCACGTGGCCGAGTACGTCTGCAAGGCGGTGCCTGTGTTCCATCGCCACCGGCGTCATCGAAGGGGCGTGCGGTACCTGGTCCGCGACCGTGATGGAGTTCACTGGTGCACGCTGGTGCTACCCAGTACCGCTGTTTCATCCATGCGCGGGTCTGGATCCGCCGAGTGGCCAACTGGGTTGGAGCCGAGGCGGTTCTGAAGCTCCCGGGTGCTACGAAGCCAGCCGCGACCTCGATGCGTAACTGGGACTTCCACGACACGGGAGTACCAGCGGCACCACGCCCAGCGATACGCTGATGGAATAGCGCAGCCGGTCAGCAAGCCGCCCCCGCCGCCCTCCCCACCACGCCTTCGACGGGTCAAGTAGCTCTTGCCGTGCCGCTGGCAGAAGCCCCTTGGGCCGTCGACGAAGAAGAGCCGCACCCAACCCGAATGGTCGGAATGGTCCTCGTTCAGTCGCCCGTGTCAACGGTCGTCGAAAACTGACAAATTCTTGACACTCATCGACCTGATCGGCTCGGGCACCCGTTTTTCCGTGGATCTTGATGTAGGGGGAAGAGAGATGGCTGTGGGCGCTGTGGGAAACCGCGTTCTTGGCGGTTTTCCAAGCTCCCTGTGGGCGCGCTCTTTGCGTCCATGGGGAGCGACGGCGTCCACGGCCCCGGCGCTGGCCGCCAGCGCTGCGTTCGGGTAGCGTAGAGAGCGGACTCAGACGTGGGGTGAGGGCCCGGTTGTACCCCAACCGGACCCTCGTGACCGCCCCGAGCTCCGACAGACCGAGTCGGTCGCTGCTGTTGTGCCACGGTTCAGGTCCGTTGTCCAGTCGGAGATCGCCCCGCGCGCCCCGACGCGGTGGACCAGCCCCTCCGCCAGAGAGCCTGCCGTCAGTGCAGCCGTCCCTTCGCCGTCTGCGCGGCGTGTGACCGCGGTCATGCCTACTGCACGCCGCCGTGCCGGTCGGCCGGTCGGCGCCGGTCTGTTCGGGCCGCCAACGCCCGTCATCAGCGCAGTCCGGAAGGACGTCTCGACCACCGCGACCGTCAACGCGCCTACCGCGCCCGCCGCCGCGTAACGGATCACACTTCCCCCGCATCCCGGCCATCGGACAGACTTCCCGCGGTGGCGAGAGCTTGACGGCGAACTGTCCGCGTGACGGTCTCGAAATCCTGCGCCTCTGACCCGCCCCGGTCCCAGGAGTGCTTCGACTTCGGCCTCGACCGTCGATCAGCTCTCGCTCAATACCCCGTAACGGCAAATCCTCATTCTCTTGTCGTGCACCCCCACTCCAGAGCATTCTTGACATATAGGGGCGTCGGCACAGAACGCCGCCCATACGCTCCACAGGCAAGATCGTTGTACTCTTCGAACACGACGTCACGGATAGCATCTCGTGCGCCGGTTGCGAAACCGATTGGGAGGACACTGACCGCGCAACGTCGCTGCGCTCCGACGAGCGTTCCACTTCGCCGGAATCCGTGTTCCAGATCCCCCGGAATTGGTGTTCCACTTCAGCGAAATACGCAAACGTGGAGTGAGTCCTCGAAGCCGCAAGAGAAGCTGCCTGGTCGACGGCAAGCTGCATGCCGAGCTGTACGCGGTGCTCTCCCGGGAAGCAGGGCGCCGCAACGTCAGCCGGTCGGCCCTCGTCCTTGAACTCATCGCCAACGCCCTGGGCGATTGCGACGCTGTGACGTCCCCGAGGTTGCGCGGATCTCGCCGGCGACCTCGTCGGCACCGTTCGTAGCGGACGCTCCGACCCGCGACGCTCGATTCCGACTTCCGCATCTGTCGGCAGGCTGGTCGTCGGGCGGGTCATTCTCTTGCTCAGACCGTTGCAGCTGACGCCACGGCAGCTGACGGCCACCGAGCCCGGGCGGATGCGCAGCGCCGCCGACGCCTGCGAGACGTGCGGCGCGTCAGTGCACCAAGATCGGCACCGAGGCGACCATCGACCCCCATTCGAAGCGAAGCTCGCGGTTCTCCATGTGCAGCGTAAGCTGCTCGGCTGGCGTGTCGAGGCTGCCGACGGTCATCGGGGTGCGGCCGAGGTCGCGCGACGGGTCGTACTCGGTGCCCCACTGTCCGGTCTCGGCGTTGACGATGAGCTCGGTGGTGTCGCCGGTGGTCACGGTCCACAGGGTGTACTCCCCGGCGGGGACGTGGGTGCCGCCCACCATGAGGTCGCCGTCCGTCACGAAGGTCGTGGCTTCGTCGGCGCCGAGGCGCCAGACGGAACCGTCGAGTGGCTCGACGGTCTCGCCGATGGTGCGGTCCCGGAGGTAGGGGCGGCCGTAGGTGACCGAGATGTTCGCGCCGTCGACCTCCCAGGCGACCTGGACGTGGGGGCTGCCGGCCTGGCCGTCGTGGACGGGGGTGAGGACGCCGCCGCCGAGCGTTTCCGGCGGGGCGGTCGGTTCGGCCGCCGCGGGTTCCGTCGCCGCGGGTTCCTCGGAGCCGCCGCCGCAGCCGGCCAACGCCAGGATGGTCACCGCCAATGCCGCGAAACCGGACTTCCATGCGTTCATGATCGAAGACGTCTCCTGCGCCGCAATCGGAGGGACCGTGGGCCGGTTCCGTCCATTTCGTCGAGCTGGTTTCCGTAGTGCCACCCCGCGCGAATGTACGCACTGCCTGCGCCGGTAGACAAGCGAAACCTGTTGTCGACTATAGCATTTCGGATGCGGCGTTATCGCTGTCCACGAGGGCGTCTGGGAGGCGCCGCCGTGAGTCCTTTCCAATCCAGAAATGAGCCTGAAGCGGAGGCACGTGAGCCGAGGCTGACGGGCGACCGAATCAGCGGATCGAAACAGGGATCCTGGCGCGGCGCTGTGAAGTCCGCGCACGCTGACGGACATTATGTTCCATGGCGGCGACGATGGGTTGTGGGGGCCAGAAGCAGTCACGCGCACGTCCCGCGTCGAGGACCTGGAGGGCTTGCAGGGCATTCAGTATTCGAACCGGAAGAGGGCTGGCGGGCAAGTTGCTGAACTGCAGATCTCCCCGTGTCTGCAACGTCTTCCGGTTCGCCGCCCAATCGATCACTGGCTCGATTCCGGTCGGTCCCCGCGGCCGCCGACACCCGCTTCACCCGCAACGTCCCCGCCGACAGGACGCTGGCCGGGGGCGTACTGCTGCCGCATTCGGCTCGGTCTGTCGGTGCTGTCAGCCCGTGCCCGGCGCACGAGATGCTACCCGTGGCGTCGTGTTCGAAGAGTACAACGATCTTGCCTGTGGGACGTGTGGGCGGCGTTCTGTGCCGTCCAAGTCGGGGTGGGAAACGCGCCTCGACGCGGGTGCAGTCAACCGCCAGCGTATCGTGCGCGTTTTCCATGCCGCCGGCGCGATCCATAGGCCGGCCGGCCCCGGCGGGACTGGCGGCGTGCGGGAGCGGGTCTGACCTCGCTGCCGGGGCGCAGGCCGGCGTTGGGATGCTGATGTCGTCTCCGGCGTACGGGTCTTCGGGGCGCGGTGTGTCCGTCGCATCGAGCTGAAGGACCGCTCGATGCGGTGCGCGTCGTGGAGCAGGCCGGTCGCAGATGGCGTCGGCTTGGTTGGCGTCGCCGATGGACGGCGAGCTGGTCGGTGACGGGCAACTGGCTGGCGATGCGGGTCGAGGCGGCGCTCGGCCCGGTCCTCGATGACCTCGGTGAGGTCACGCCGCTCGGCGTCGCGCAGCGGTGGCGGTCCTCCAGTCGTCGAATGGCGAGCAGGTCGAGCTTGGCGAGGCGGGTCAGGAGCCGGGCGTTAGGACCCGTCGCCGCGGCCGACGGCGAGTACGCGCAGCAGGGGCGGCATCCGGACGTAGCGTGCGGTGAAGCTGCGGCGACAGGCGCGTTCGACAAACGCGCATGAGAGGAAGCTCTTGCCGATGCCGGTTGGGCCGATCAGCAGCAGGTTGTGGCACCGGCGATCCAGGCGCAGGCGCCGAGGGTCAGGACCTGCTGTCGGTTGAGCTGGCGGGGGTGGGTGAAGTCGACGGCCTCGAGCGTGGCCGGATAGCGCAGCTTGGCGGTGTGGAGGCGCGGCTGCGGTCTGAGCGGAGGGCGGTCGGGGGTGTCACCCGCAGGGCCGGAGCGCAGCGCGTTGACACGCCCGCCCGCAGCTACTCCGCTCCGACACGCCACCCAGCCGCCCTCCGAGAGCGCGTCACCGAGCGCCATGCGGTCCGCATCGGCTGGTGCGTTGTGGCGTTGTCAGGCTGCCGGGTCGATGGAGGCAAACAGGCGGTCGCGAGCCTGGTTGAGGGCGCGTGCCGCCTCGTTGTCGCTGGTGGCCGAGGCGGCGGCGTCGAGTTCGGCGAAGGTGGTTCCCGGCTTCAGGCAGGCGGCGGCGTTGGGCAACGACTTGAGCTTCTCGTAGGGGGTCATGATGTCGGCGTCGCGATAGCGCTTGCGCACCCGGCCCTTGGCGTCCACCTCTTCGCTGGGGAAGAAGCAGGGCCGGTGGAAGTTGAGGTAGGGCGACAGGAACTGCTGGTTGAAAGCATGGACTCGCTCGGCGTAGCGGTTGGGGATGTGGCCGTAGCCGAGGTGCTTGCGGATGACCGAGCCGTTCTTGCTCTCGACCAGGGCGTTGTCGGTGCAGCGGCGGGCGCGGGACTTGGTGAACGCGTCGATGTGCATCGCTTCGAGCAGCGCCGCCACGTCGCGGTTGATGAACTCCGAGCCGTTGTCGGCGTGGAATCCGTGGAGGATGAAGGGGAACGCCCGCAGCAGAGCTTCGAGAACCGGCTTCAGACAGGCCGCCTGGATATATTCGACCGAACCGATGAACTGGAACTGGGTGACCTCATCCACCAAGTTCAGGTGGTACAAGCCCTTGACCCCGTCGAGGTCGCCCTGATGGACCGTATCGACTCGCACGTGGCCGGGTTGCCCGAACGGCTGCGGCCGGCGGCGTTCCCCAATCGCTATCTGCACGGAGCGCGTGGGGGCCGGGACCGTCCCGCGGCGCCGCTGGTAGGTGATGGAGTGCCGCAGGTTGTACAGGTGGCCGTTGGAGATGGCGGCCAAGCGTTCGAAGCGGGGGTCACCGAAGCGGTGGAAGGCGCGGGCGCAGAGCTTGCGGGTGGTCGGGCCGGAGAGCGTGCCGTGGAGCGCGTCGAGTTCGGCGAGCCGCCCGATGTCGGTGGGGGTGTAGCGGCGGGGGAACGGTTGCCGGGGGGCGCCGCGACGGTCGATGACCTCGCCGGTGGTCCGGTATTGGCGCAGCAGGCGGGTGACCTGGGCCCGCGACAGGTCGGTCGCCTTGGTCAGGAAGCGGCGCAGCAGGCCCTTGTCGGCCTTGGATCGCCCGGCGTAGTCGAACCGTTGTACGGTCTCCGCCACGAACGCGTAGGCCTCGGTGCGGGTTTGCGGTCGAAGGTCGATCTCCTGACTCCCGTCGAGGAATTCCCGAACCTGACCCAGGGTCTGCAGGCGGTGCGTGTCGAGTTGCACGATCATCCTCCGATGATCCGCGACTCGACGCCCGTTCAGGCTCACTTGTCGTTGGAAACAACCCCCCGTTCAGGCTCATGTGTCATTGGACAAGACTCCGTGTTGACACCGCGGATAACTTTTTGATACCGTTCGGGCTATCGTTTCGGCGGCCGGAAGGACAGGGCGGCGCCACGCCGTGGGTGGCGTTGTTTAGCAGTAGGTCGGGGAGAGCAGTCGATAATGAAGCGCTTCGAGTTGGGAGCCAGAGTGCACGAACCGACATACGGACCGGGATCGGTGATCGCCATCGAGGATGCCTACACGCGGATCCAGTTCGATGACAATACGGTCCGCAAGTTCCTGACGAGTCTGGCGAAGCTGGAGCCGTCGAGCGAGCCGGCTCCGCCGACCAAGCCGCGAACCCGCAAGCGCAAGACGGCTTCGACCACCGCCGCAAAGACGAAGAAGGCGGCGGCCGAGGCGGCGGCGCCGGCGGATGCCGCCGAGTGAGCCCCGCGCGGCGGTGACCTGCCCGTCCAGCCAGTCGATCGTTGCCCGGGCCATGGTTCGCCCGTGGGACCCCGGGCGGCGTTGAATCATCCCTCCAGCCAGTCCATCGTCGCCCGGGCCATAGCCCGTCCGTCGGCGACGCAGTCGGGAATACCCACTCCCCGAAAGCCGGCGCCGGTGACGAAGAGGCCGGGGCAGTGCGGCAACCGCGTCTCGATGGCCGCGAGCCGCGCGAGGTGTCCGACGTTGTGCTGGGGGTTGGCGCGTTCCCAGCGGTAGACGCGGGCGAGGCCGGGGCGGCGGTCGAGGCCGAGCAGGCCGGCGAAAGTCGCGTGGGTCTGGTCGATCAGCTCGTCGTCGGAGCGTTCCTGGACCTGCGGGTCGCGGACGCCTCCAAGGAACCCCCGCAGCAGCACCTGTCCTTCCGGCGCCCGGCCGGGCCACTTCGAGGTCACCCAGGACCCCGCCATCAGCGGCACCGCGCGCTCGCGGCGCGGCACCACGAAACCCGATCCCCGGCGCGGCTGTCGAACCGCCGCCTCGGGATAGGCGAGCAGCACGGTCGCGGTCGAGGTGTACGGAATCTCTCCGCACAACGCCGCCAGGCGTTCGTCGAGGGGGCGGACGAGGGTCGCGGTGACGTGGGCGGGCGCGGCGAGGATGACGCTGCGCGCGGAGATCGGCTCGGCGGACGAGAGCCGCACGGTATAGGGAGAGGGGCCGCGGAGCGCGACGGCGCGGGTGCGGCAGCGGACGGCGGCGGGGGGCAGGGTCGCGGCCAGCGCCGTCACCAGCTCCTCGATGCCGCCGGGCAGCGAGCGGAACAGCCCCCCCGCGGGTCGCGGCGCGGCCCGGCGCATTTCCCGGAACGCGCGGATCACGCTGCCCGCGGTACGTTCGGCCTCCACCAGCCGGGGGAACAGGGCCGGCATCGACAACCGGTCGACGTCGCCGGCGTGGATGCCGGCCAAGAGCGGCTCGGCGATGTACTCGACGGCCTCCGCGCCGAAACGGCGGCGGAAGAAGCCGCCCACCGATTCGTCGGAGCCGTCGCCGCGCGGCAGGAAGAGGTCGGCGGCGAGACGCAGGCGGCCGGCGGGGGAGAGGAGGTCGCTGTTGACCCAGGGCTTGAGGGCCGTGGGTATGCCGAGGACCGAGGCCGCCGGCAGGGGGCGCAGTCGGCCGCCCCGCAGCACGTACGCGGTTCGGGGCTCGAGCGTCGACACCAGACGGGGGCCGAGCCCGAGCTCGCGGCACAACTCGAGGGCGGCCGGCTTCTGCACCAGCAGCGAGTCGGGTCCCGCGTCGAGGGTGAACCCGCCGGCGCGCTCGGTGCGGACCACGCCGCCGGGCCGCGGCGCCGCCTCGATCAGCACGAACGAGACGCCGCCGCGGTGCAGCTCGTAGGCGGCGGCGAGCCCCGCCATCCCTCCCCCGACCACCGCGACGTCTACGCCCGCCATGTGCCGCCGCCGTCGCGGTCAGCGCGCCCGCGCGGCCGGCCCTAGGAGGCCGTGGCAGGCGCCCCGCTGCCTGTGAACGCCGATGCACCCCGCGTCACTAGTGTCCCACATTTCAGGACCACGCCAGCGACAATTGGGAGCCAGAGGGGGCCGGTAGCGACGGCGTCGTGAACAGGTCCTGGAGTGGCCGACGTTCAAACATGTTGAGCTGGAGCACCTGCAGCATCTGGTGAAGGCTCCAGCGCAACCGCATGACGAACTTCAGGTACGCCAACAGCAGGTACATGCACATCGCCACCCACAGCTGCGTCATGACGGCGTTCTTCGACCGGCCCACGAAGCGCTTCACTTTCAGATGCTGCTTGATCCACTTGAAAAACAGCTCGATCTGCCACCGCGATTTGTATATATCCGCAATCGTCTGGGCCACCCACGTTGTGTTGTTGGTCACGAACACATAACGGTTCTTCGTCACCGGATCCTGGTAGGCCACTCGCCGCAGCGGCGCGGCATACGCCTTCCGGCTGCGAGCGCTGGTCAGCTCGATCGTCTGATCGCTGAGGACGCCGGTCCCGGGTCGGATGTCATGCTCGCGCGTGACCCGATATCGCACGCCCCGCTTCAGGCGCGTCACGAAGGTCACGCCCCGCGCCTGCAACTGATGGAACCACTTGAAGTCAAGATACGCGCGGTCCGCCACGACCACGCTGCCGGCTGGAAACGTCCAGGTGCGGGCGACCTTGACGTCGCCGGTCTTGCCCTCGGTCACACTGACGAAGCTCGGCAGATGGCCCGCCTGATCCAGCCCGATGTGCAGCTTGATCGCGGCCTTCGTGCGTCGAAAGGACGCCCACGGGAAGACCGCCAGACACAAATCGATGGTCGTCGCATCGACCGCGTACAACTTGTTCTTGAACCGAAAGCCGTGCCTCGGCGCGCACTGCTGACAGCGGCTCAGCAGGCGTCCGAACAGCGTCTCGTAGAGAGTGTACGGCTGCTCGGCATTGACGCGCGCCAGCGACGAGCGACTGACCGTCGTCCCTACGCCCAAGTGATAGAGCTTGCGCCCTTGGGTGCTCAGGTTGCTCACGATGTCACGCAAGCTCTGTCGGCCCGTCAGTTGCGCCAAGCCAAGGGCCACGAACTGCGCCCAGCGGCTCATGACGCGCAACCCCTGACCTCGCTGGTGCTGGCGGGCCTCGGCTTCGAATTCATGTCTCGGAAGGAACCTGAGAAGCTGCACGAAGACTGTGTTATGATTGAGCCACGGCTTGGATCTCCTGTCTTTTGAATGATTTGCGCCACAAATCATTCTACCAGACATGGAAGGTTCAAGCCGCCTTCATTTGAAGGTCTGTGGGACAGCAGTGACCCCGCGTGGACTGTGTTGCTCGTCCGTTGCCGATACCCGACAGGCGCCCTCGTTGCGCCTTGCTGCTTCCGCGCGTCACCGGTCTCGGTGCGGCGCGCGGTTTCACCACCGGCTCCCGAGGAGCCCGACGTGGCGGGCCGCCCGCCTGCGGGCCGGCCGTGCTTCGCCGGGGACGCCGGTCGCGGCCGGATCCGGGGTGTCACCACGCCCCCCCGGTGTGCTCGTGCACGAAGCGGGCGAGGAGCCGGACGTGCTCGATATTCGTGTTGGGCAGGATGCCGTGGCCGAGGTTGAACACGTGGCCGGGGCGTCTGCCGGCCCGGCGCAGCACGTCGACCGCGCCCCGGAGGAGGCGCTCGACGGGACCGAGCAGCAGGGTCGGGTCGAGGTTGCCCTGCACGGCGCAGTCGTCGCCGACGAGCTTCCAGCCCTCGTCGAGGGGGATGCGCCAGTCGAGGCCGATCACGTCGCCGCCGGCCTCGCGCATCGCCGGGAGCAGGGTGGTGGTGCCGGTGCCGAAGTGCAGCATGGGGACCCCCGCGGCGCGGACCGTCTCGAAGATCTTCTGCGTGTGGGGCAGCGCGAACTCGCGGTAGTCCCGGGGGGAGAGCGCGCCGACCCAGGAGTCGAAGACCTGCACCGCCTGCACCCCGGCCTCGATCTGGGCGTTCAGATAGTCGGCGACGACGGTGGCGAAGGTGTCCGCGAGCCGGTGCCAGGCCTCGGGCTCGCCGTACATCAGCGCTTTGGTCCGCGCGTAGTTGCTCGAGGGGCCGCCCTCGATGGCGTACGAGGCGAGGGTGAACGGCGCGCCCGCGAACCCGATGAGGGGCACGCGGTCCGCCAACTGCAGGGCGAGCAGGCGAATCGTGTCCAGCACGTGCCCGAGCCCCTCGCGGGGCTCGAAGACGCGGAGCCGGTCGATGCGCTCGACGGTGCGCACCGGCGGATCGATCACCGGTCCCTCGCCCTTCACGAAGTCGAACGGAATGCCCATCGGCTCGAGCGGGAGCAGCAGGTCCGAGAACAGGATGGCGGCGTCGACGTCGATGGCGTCGACCGGCTGCAGGGTCACCTGGGCCGCGAGCTCGGGCTGGCGGCATATCTCGAGCAGGCTGTAGCGCTCGCGAATCCCGCGATAGGCGCTCATGTAGCGTCCCGCCTGCCGCATGAACCAAACCGGGGTCATGTCGACGGGCTCGCGGCGGCACGCGCGGAGGAAACGATCGTTCACGGGAGAACTCCTGTCGGCGAAGGACCGGGAGCGGACCGGATTACCGGCCGGAATCGATGCTGGATGCAGGCAAATGATACTCCGGCGCGGGCGGCGGCGTGGGCCCGCGGTTCGGCGAGAAGCGGGGTTGCACGCATCCGGGAAGCGGTCGGCCTGGATTGCGTTCGAGGTTAGTGCTACTGTACATGTACCGTCGGAGACTGCCCGGAAGCCGGGCGGCGCCGGCTGGCGGATCGGATGCCTTTTCTTCGGTTTTCCCGCGACAAACGCGGCTACGCCAACACCTATCTGTGCCATACGTTCCGGCAGGACGGCATCGTGCGGATGCGGGTCCTGTACTGGTTCCGCACGCCCCCCGACATCGAGATCGGTCGGCCCGCCCTTGATGACGACGCGATTCGCGACATCGAGAAGTGGAATCCAGATCTGACGTTCGATTGGGAGGAGATCCTGAAAGCGAAGCCGCTGCCGCCCGCGCGGGACGACCCCGGCGGGGGACGGCCCCAGCGCCGGCGGAGCCGAGGGGCTTCCCCCGGCGGCGGGACGGCAGCCGATTCGACGGGAGCGCAGGAGCCGCCGCGCCAGGGCGAGCCGCGCCCCGAGACCCTCGATGCTCGTCCCGGCGAGCCCGGCTCCGGAGCGAGCGAGCAGGCGGCGGCGCCCGCCGATACCGCGGAGACGCCGGGCGACCCGCCGAGCCGGAGACGCCGGAGACGGCGCCGGCGCGGCCGGCGCAGTGGGGACGAGGGGGCCGCTCCCGAGTCCGGCGGCAGCGCCGAGGGGTCGGCTCGGGTCGAACCGGATGCCGATCGCGGATGACCATGCGATGGGGGCGCCATGCTATATAATGCGCGAATGGGAATGACAGCTTTCGGTCGTAGCGTCCGAATCGGTGTCGGAACCCTCGCCGCCACCGTTGCCGTCGTAACGGTTCTTTCGGCGCAAGAGCCCCGGAGTCGGCCGGAGGAACCCGGCGACACCTCGGTCGGCGTCATCGGCGACGACCGGCCGACCTTCCGCACCGGGGTCACCCTGGTGACGACGGACGTCATCGTACGCGACCGCGACAGCGTGTTCGTTCCCGACCTCACCCGCGAGGACTTCCGTATCTTCGAGGACGAGGTCGAGCAGGACATCGTCTCGATGGTGATGGTCCACGGGGGCCGCGTCTTCAATCACCTGCAGCCGGCTCCCGTGGTGCAGGAAGGCATCATCCTGCCCTCGTCGCGGCCGGTGGACAATACGGCAGGCCGCATCTTCGTGCTGTTCGTGGACGATCTGCACCTGACTCCATCGCGCACTCCCAAGATACGGCAGATCTTCGAGGAGATCGGAGACACCCTGGTTCACGAGGGTGATCTCTTCGGCATCATCTCGACGGGGCCGTCGTCGCTCTCCATCGACATGAGCTATGATCGCGAGTTGCTCTATGCCGCGGGCAACCGCATCATGGGCGACGCGATGAGCGTCCGGGAGCAGGTGATGGCGATGGACACGTCGCGCGGGCCGGCCGAAGTCCTGTACCGCGCCCACGTGGCGTTCAAGACGGCGCACTCCGTGTTGCGGAACCTCGAGACGGTGAACGACCGCCGCAAGGTTTTCATCTATCTGAGCGAGGGATACGATTTCGACCCGTTCCCCGAGGCGCGCCTGTACAGCGGCCTGTTCCAGCAGCAGCGACTAGCGAACATCGGAAACATGGACTCAGACGCCTTCAACGACCTCTACGGCAGTATGCCCGATCCGGCTACCGACCCGTTCGAGCGCTATTCGCGTCAGGGGCAGCAGTTCGCGAACCTCGACTTGAGCTTCGAGCTGGCCGAGCTGACGCGGTCGGCCAATCGGGCGAACACTTCGTTCTACACCCTCGACCCCCGTGGTCTGGTGGCCGGCCCGGACCTCGATGCAGAGGTGGACCTCATGGAATGGAACCGGCACATCTTCCAGACCCAGGGCACCCTGCGCATGCTGTCCGAGCTGACCGGCGGCAGGGCGGTGGTCAATCGGAACGACTTCGGCGATGCGCTGCGCGAGATCGACTCCGAGACCAGCGACTACTACGTCGTCGGGTTCTATACCAGCAACCCGGACCCAACCATCAGAACGCGGCGCCTGCGGGTCGAGGTGCGGGACCGGGACGATCTCAACATTCGGGCGCGGACCCACTATTCGTTGCCGCGTCCGCCCAGCAATCCGGCCAACGACACTGGGGCGTGACCTGAGACCCGTTGCCTCGTCGAATGCAGCGGGGCTCTCGCCTCCGGTGCCTGGGATTCGTGAACGCGGGGCCGCTGCGAGGTGGCGCCGGATGGCGGGGCCATCCGGGCCGCGGGTCTGGCCGGCCCGCGTCGTCCTGCTCGGTCTGCTCGCGGCCGGCCAGCCCGCCGTTCTCTTCGCGCGTGGCCCGGCGCCGGAAGCGCGGGCGGCGCCTCCCGCCCAGAGCATTCCCTCGCCGCGCGTGCGCGCCGAGGCCGCCATCATCTTCGACCCGCTGACCGGGAACGCGGTCTGGGAGCTGAACGCCCGGGAACCGCGTCCCATCGCCAGCATCACCAAGGTGATGACGGCGATGCTGTTCCTCGAGGGTGAGCCGGATCTCAGCCGGGACGTCGTCATCTCCCGGCGGGACGTCCGCCGGGCATCCACCACCTACCTGCGGCGGGGCGAGCGGGTCACCCTGCGCGATCTCCTGCATCTCGCGTTGGTGGCGTCCGACAACGTGGCCGCGCGTGTGCTGGCGCGAGCGTCACCCTGGGGGACGAAGCGTTTCATCAGCCGCATGAACGCCCTGGCGGCCGAGCTCGGGCTGGAGCAGACCCGGTTCACGGATCCGTCGGGGCTGCACGAAGGGAACGTGTCGTCGGCCCATGACGTGTCCCGGCTGATTGCGGCGGCCGGCCGGAAACCCGGGATCGCGCGGATCATCCGCAAGCGTTCGCATCGCATCCGCACGAGCCGCCAGAGCCGCGTGGTCCGGAACACCAACCGCCTGCTCGATTCGCGCCCCGATGTCGTCGGGGGGAAGACCGGCTTCATCAGCGAGGCCGGATACTGCCTGGCGACGTTGATCCAGGTCGGCGACCGCGCGGTCTCGGTGGTGGTGCTGGGGGCGCGATCGAATGCGGGTCGGTTCAGGGAGACCCGCCGTCTGGCGGACTGGCTGTCGGCCCGGGCCCGCGAACTGCTCCCCCCCCCCGCCGACTAGGAGTCTGCGCGCGGGCGGCCCGCGGGCGTTCCGCCTTGTTGGCGGATTTCCACATATCGCCGCCGCTGTCCAGGGCGGCGTCTGCCACGAAGGGTGATTTCTGAAAATGCGTGACGTAATCATCATCGGGTCCGGACCGGCGGGACTGACCGCCGCCCTGTACTCCGCGCGGGCGAACCTGAACCCGTTGGTCATCGAGGGACTCGAGTCGGGCGGACAGTTGATGCTCACGACCGCGGTCGAGAACTTCCCCGGGTTCCGCGACGGCATCATGGGGCCCGAGCTCATGGCCGAGATGCGGGCGCAGGCGGAGCGGTTCGGGGCGGAGATCGTGGCCGGCGACGTCACGTCGGTCGAGCTCGGAGCGCCGCCGTTCGTCGTCCGGGTGGGGGAGCAGGCGCACGAGACCGGGTCGCTCATCATCTCGACCGGAGCCTCGGCCCGCCTGCTCGGCCTCCCGTCGGAACGCACCCTGATGGGGCACGGCGTGTCCACGTGCGCGACCTGCGACGGCTATTTCTTCCGCGGCAAGCCCATCGCGGTCGTCGGGGGCGGGGACTCGGCGATGGAGGAGGCCATCTTCCTGACGAAGTTCGCCTCGCAGGTCACCGTCCTGCACCGACGGGACCGGCTCCGGGCGTCGAAGATCATGCAGGACAAGGCGTTCGCCAATCCGAAGATCGCCTTCGAATGGAACACCGAGCTGGTCGAGGTGAAGGACGTCGAGCAGGGCGTGGTGACGGGGGTCGTTCTCCGGAACCTCGAGACCGGCGCGGTCAAGGAGCTGGCCGTGGACGGCGTGTTCATCGCCATCGGACATACGCCCAACACCCGCCTGTTCGAGGGGCAGATCGAGCTGGACGCCAACGGCTACATCGTCGCCGGCACCGGCACGCGCACCAGCGCGCCCGGCGTCTTCGCCTGCGGCGACGTGCAGGACCACGTGTACCGTCAGGCCATCACCGCTGCCGGCACCGGCTGCATGGCCGCCATCGACGCCGAACGGTACCTCGAGTCGCAGGAGCCTGCGCCGTAGGACGGCGCATCCTCCTGCCGGCCTGGTCGGGGCAGCGGCGCCGCAAGGCGGCCATGTCCGGGCGAGTTGCCTGAGCCGCAGGGCGGCGCGGAACTCCCGCGGAACCGGTTGGGCGGGCAACGGCGCCGCAAGTCGGCAGGTCCGGGCCGGGAAGTGCGTAGTCAGTCGATCCAACCGCCGCCCAGCACCGTGTCGCCCTCGTAGAAGACCACCGCCTGGCCGGGGGCCACCGCGCGTTGCGGGTCGTCGAACACGACCGCGACCCGGTCGTCGGGGAGGGGCTCGACCCGCGCCGGAGCATCGGGATGGCGATGCCGGATACGGGCGGTGACTCGGCCGGACCCGTTCGGGGGCGACCCGGCGATCCAGTTGACCGACGACGCGGTGAGGCGCGTGCGGTCCAGGGCGTGGCGGGGGCCGACGGTCACCGCGTTCTCCGCGGCGTCGATGCCCAGGACGTACAGGGGGACGCTGGTCGACAGCTTCAGGCCCTTGCGCTGGCCGACGGTATAGCGGTGCACGCCGTCGTGCCGGCCCACCTCCCGTCCGCGCTGGTCGCGAATCGGTCCGCTCCGGGCCACCGCCGGCTCGCGCGCTTCCACGAGTCCGGCGGTGTCGCCGTCCGGGACGAAGCACAGTTCCTGGCTGTCGGGCTTGTCGGCGACCGGCAGCCGGCCGCGCCGGGCCAGGGCGCGGACCTCCTCCTTGCACAGGTGTCCGACGGGAAACAGGGCCCGCGCCAGTTGGCCCTGGGTCAGCGTGAACAGGAAATAGGACTGGTCCTTGGCGGCGTCGAGGCCGCGGCGCAGGGTGTGGCCCTGCCCCGGCGCCTCTCCGGCGGCTCGTCGGGCGTAGTGGCCGGTGGCGACGCAGTCGGCGCCGAGGGCGGCGGCCCGCTCCAGCAGGTGGGTGAACTTCAGGTCTCCGTTGCACTGGACGCAGGGAATCGGGGTGCGCCCGGCGGCATACTCGCGGACGAATGTCGAGACCACCGAGGCCTCGAACTGCCGCTCGAAGTTCATGATGTAGTGGGGGATGCCGAGGGCCGCGGCGGTGCGGCGCGCGTCGTGCAGGTCATCGAGCGAGCAGCATCCTCCGAACCGCGAGGCGCCCTGCTGCTGATCGTAGAGCTGCATCGAGAGGCCGATGACCTCGTGGCCCGCCTCGACGAGCTGCAGCGCGGCGACCGAGGAGTCGACGCCGCCGGACATCGCGACCACCACCCGCATCGGCCCGGTCAGCGCCCCACCGCGACCGCGCCGCGGCCGGCGAGCGCGCGAAGGCGATCGACGATGCCGGGCAGGACGGCGACCACGCGGTCCACGTCGTCGGCGGTATTGCCGAGCCCAAGGCTGAATCGGATCGAGTTCTGGGTGCGATGCGGCGAGAAGCCCATCGCGCGCAGGACATGGGAAGGCTCGAGGGTCCCGGACGAGCAGGCGGACCCGGTCGACACGGCGATGCCCTCCAGATCCAGGGCGATGAGCAGCGATTCCGCCTCGACGCCGCGGAAGCTGATGTTCGAGGTGTTCCCGACGCGGGCGGTCGAAGCGCCGTTCACGGCGGTGCCGGACACGGCGGCGAGGACGCCGGCCTCGAGCCGGTCCCGCAGCGCGGCAAGGTCGGTGGTCGCCGGCTCGTCCTTGTCGAGCAGCCGGCGCGCCGCCGCGCCGAGGCCGACGATGGCCGGCAGGTTCTCGGTCCCGGCCCGCCGGTTCCGCTCCTGCCGGCCGCCCGTCATCTGGGCGTGCAGCCGCGTGCCCCGGCGGATCCAGAGGGCGCCGGCCCCCTTCGGACCGTTGAACTTGTGGCCCGACAGCGACAGCAGATCGACGCCCAGGCTGCGCACGTCGACCGGGATCTTGCCCACCGACTGCACCGCGTCGGTGTGCACGAGGGCGCCGCGCTCGTGGGCCACCGCGGCGAGTTCGGCGATGGGTTGAATGGTGCCTATCTCGTTGTTGGCGTGCATCACGGAGACGAGCGCGGTCTCGTCGGTCAGCGCCGCGGCGAGTCGCTCGGTGGTGACGACTCCGCGCTCGTCGACCCGCACCAGGGTCGTGGACCGGTCCTTGCCGTCGAGCGCCTTCAGGGTGCGCAGGACCGCTTCGTGCTCGATCATGCTCGCGACGAGATGACGCCGGCCGGAGCCCGCCGCCGCCTCGGCGATGCCGCGAATGGCCAGGTTGTTCGATTCGGAGCCGCCGGAAGTGAAGACGATCTCCGTGGGCTCGGCGCCGATCAGGCGGGCCACCGCGGACCGAGCCTCGTCGAGGGCGGTCTTGGCCTCCTGCCCGTACGCGTGCACGCTGGACGGATTGCCGAAGACGGTGCGCAGGGCGTTCGTCATCGCGTCGGCCACCGGCGGGGCCACCGGCGTCGTGGCGTTGTGGTCAAGATAGATCCGGGTCACCGTATCCAGTCTACCAGCGTGTCGAGCCCGCGGCCAGTGAGGGTGGCTGTCGGCGACTGGCGCATCTGCCGATAGACAGGAGGGTAATCGCGGTGCGACCGGCGGTGGACACTCCGCGAGTGCTCGTCGTACCATTGAATCAACCGCCTTCGGCAGGAGGTCGCCGGATGCGCAGGGCACGTCGGACGAGGCGCCGGCTCCGTCGCGCCGCTCTCGACAGGGAGGGCGGGGTCGGAACCGGGAGAACGCGATCGCTGTCGGCCGCGTGGCCCGGAGAAGCACTCATGTGGAAGCGGGAAGAACCATCCCAGCCGGTGGCCCCTCAGCTCACGAGCAAGGCCGGCTCCGACCTTTCCGACGGACCGAGCGTGAACGAGAACGTGATCATCGGCAAGTCGATCGTCGTCAAGGGCGAGCTCCGCGGCAGCGAGGACCTGACGATCGAGGGACAGGTCGAGGGCAAGATCACGTTGAAGCAGCATGTCCTGACCATCGGCACCCACGGACGCATTCGGGCGCAGGTGATCGCGAAGTCGGTCGTCGTGCTCGGTGAGGTCATCGGCAACATCGAAGCGACCGAGAAGGTCGCGATTCGGAACGAGGGGACGGTCGAAGGCGATATCAAGGCTCCGCGGGTCGCCATTGCCGAAGGCGCCAAGTTCCGCGGCGGCATCGACATGCAGCAGCAGGCGCAACCGGTGAACCGCTCCCGGAGCGAACCGAAGGCCGGCGGCGGCGAGCCCGGAAAGCCGGCGTCGCCGCTCGCGAGGAACAGCAAGAGCGTGTAGCGTCGGGCTGTGTGCTCGGGCGGGCCGGTACGGACCGCGGGCCCACGGGAGTCCGCCGCGAGCCCGAACGGAACAGATGGCTCGTCCAGTCGTCGGTCTGTTGAGCGATTTCGGAACTCGCGATCACTACGCGGGCACGATGCGGGGTGTGATTCTGGATATCTGTCCGGACGCCACGCTCGTGGATGTGACGCACGACATCCCGCCCCATGATCTCCGGGCCGCCTCGCTGGAGCTGGCCGCCGCCTATCGGTACTTCCCCGCCGACAGCGTGTTTCTCGTCGTGGTCGATCCCGGAGTAGGATCCGCCCGGCGCGGGCTCGCCGCCGATACCGGCCACCACCGGTTCGTTGCGCCCGACAACGGCGTTCTCACCACCGTCTTCGCGCAGAGCCCGCCGAAGCAGGTTGTGGAGCTGACCGAGCGCCGGTATGCGCGACCGACCATCAGCCGTACGTTCGAGGGGCGGGACCGCTTCGCGCCCGCGGCGGCGTGGCTGGCCCGGGGGATTCGACTGTCCGCCCTGGGGCGGCCTCTGCGCAGCTACGTGACGCTCGAACTGCCCGCGATCGTGATGCGGGACGGAGCGATCGCCGGCAGCGTCGTTCACATCGACCGATTCGGCAACCTGGTGACGAACCTGGACCGCCGGGACTGCGAACGGCTGACCGCGGCCGGGGACATCGACATCGTGGTCGGAGGCCACGCGGTGGGGCGGCTCGTGGAGACCTACGCGGACATCGGTCCCGGCGAGGTCTGCGCCCTGTTCGGCAGCACCGAGCATCTCGAGTTCGCCGCCAACGCGGCCAGTGCGGCCGAACGCCTCGACCTGCAGGTGGGCGCCGCCGTCCAGATCACCAGAGAATGACCGGTGTCCCCCGACGTCCGGTAGATTCAAGGAGAACCGTGACCGCATGAGTGACAGCAGCCAGGCCGGCATGGGCGCCGACATCACATCCGCATTGCTCGAGGTCGTCGAGCAGGCCGCCGTCGCGTGCGCGCACACGATGGGGCTGGGCGATCGCCACCGGTCCGATCAGGTCGCGGTCGAGTCGATGCGGGAGACCCTGGACCGGGTGCCGATCGACGGCCGGGTGGTCATCGGCGAGGGCGAGCGGGATGAAGCGCCGATGCTCTACATCGGCGAGCTGGTGGGGACCGCGCACGCCGCGGGGGCGAGCCGGGACGCCGCCGCGCTGCCGGAGGTGGACATCGCGGTCGACCCGCTGGAGGGGACCAATCTCTGCGCCACCGGGTCGTCGAACGCGATCGCGGTGCTGGCGGTGTCCGAGCGCGGCGGGCTGCTGCACGCGCCGGACATCTACATGGAGAAGCTTGTCGTGGGACCGAGCTCCAAGCACGCCGTCCATCTGGATGCGCCGGTCCGGGACAACCTGCGGGCCATCGCGCAGTGTCTGGACCGCAAGGTCGAGGACCTCGTCGTGATCGTGCTCGACCGGCCGCGCCACCGGCAGTTGATCGCGGACATCCGGGAGGCCGGCGCCCGCATCCGCCTCATCGGCGACGGCGACCTGTCGGCGGGCATTTCGGCCGCGGTGCGGGGCAGCGGCGTCCACGCGGTCATGGGGACCGGCGGCGCTCCGGAGGGGGTGCTGGTCGCGGCCGCGATGCGCTGTCTGAACGGCGAGATTCTCGCCCGGCTGGTCGTGGATACGCCGGAGAAGGAGGAACGGTGCCGGTCGATGGGAATCACCGACATGGGCCGCGTCTATCGCGCTGCCGACCTTGCCTGCGGCCGGCAGATCACCTTCGCGGCCACCGGCGTCACCGACGGCACCCTGATGAGGGGCGTTCGCTTCTTCGGGGACGGGGCGCGGACCAACTCGCTGGTCATGCAGACCAGCCCGCAACGCATCCAGTTCGTGGACACCATCCATCTGACCGGCGACTCCAACATGGTGGTCCACTTCTGACGAAGCCCCCACGTCCCGCGGGCGCGCTCAGCCGGTCGTCTCGGAACGTCCCTTGTGCTTGCGGTCGCGGAAGAGCTCCCTGGTCTTGTCCGGGTGGGGACCCCCGCGCTGGCGGGACAGCGGGATGCGTGGTCTCGACGGGCGCTTCGGAGCGCGGGAAGACCTGGCAGGCACCATGACCTCGATCCATCGATTATCGGGTATCCGGTCCGGTTCTGACCATGGACCGGGCGCACCGGGGGGCGGCGCCGCGGGCACCCGCCTCATCCGCCTGGACGAGACTGCGCCCGATCGAGCTCTCCGTCAGGCGGCCGGCGCGCTGGCGGACGGGAGCATCGTCGCCTATCCCACCGACACGCTGTACGGTCTCGGGGTGGATCCGACGCGGGCGGTTGCGGTCCAGCGCCTGTGCCGGTTGAAGACCCGGTCGGCGCGGGCCGGCATACCGTTGATCGCGGCCAGCCTGACCCAGGTCGAGGCCGGAGCGGGCCGCCTGCCGCCGCTGGGCCGCCGGTTGGCCTCCCGGTTCTGGCCCGGCCCCCTGACCCTCGTCTTCGATCCGGAGGCCGCGTTCGCCGACGGCGTGTGCGCGGCTGACGGCTCGGTGGCGATACGGGTGCCCCGCGGTCCCGCCGCCCGGCGGCTGGCGGCGCTGTGCGGCGGACCAATCACCGCGACCAGCGCGAATCGCGCCGGCTGCCGGCCCGCCGCGACGGCGGCCGAAGTAGTCGACGGCCTGGGCTCTGCAGTGGCTCTCGTCCTCGAGCAATCGACGGCGTTGACGGGACCGCCATCGACGATCGTCGACGTGCGGGGCCGCCATCCGCGGCTGGTTCGCGAGGGCGCGGTCGAATGGGAACGCGTGCTACAATCGCTGGCGTGACGGCCGGCGGCGTCTCGACGCGGCGTTGCGCGTGTACGGGGCGCGGGTCGGGTCCAGGAGCGTCGATCGGCCAATCGACGCGGAATCTCCCTCGACGCTAATGAGCAGGGTGGCAGCGACACATTCCGCCATGGCGTCGGTGGTTCCAGGCTGGCGCAGGGGCGAAGGGCTCCTCGCGGCGAAGCGCTGAGTAATGAAGAACGCGCGGGCGGTCGTCGTCGTTGCCGCGCTGGGTGGGCTCCTGTCCGGGTGCGCCGCGCGCATACCGGTGGTCACGACCCCAGCCTACCCGGACTACCCGTTTCCGGCGGTCTCGGCTGAGCTGGAGGGGACTCCCGCCGCGGCCGCCCACCGTGACGCTTGGGCGTTCCTGCAGGCGGGGCAGCTCGAGGCCGCGGAGCAACGGTTCGCCGGGATCCTGCGCGACGCGCCCTCGTTTCATCCGTCGGCGACGGGGCTCGGATTCCTCGCCCTGGCCGGGGGCGATGCGGGCGGCGCGATTGCCCGATTCCAGGGGGTCCTCACCCGGGTCCCGGCCTACGTTCCGGCGCGGCTGGGGCGGGCCGAAGCGCTGCTGCTCGAAGACCGCGTCACCGAGGCGATCGCGGACTTCACCGCGGCCCTCGCGGCGGACCCGAGCTTGACGGCGGTGCGCCAGCGCATCGCGGAGCTCGAGTTCACCTCGCTCACGGTGCAGGTCGCCCTCGCCCGCGAAGCGGTCGAGGCGGGACGTGACGCCGATGCGGTCGCGGCCTACGAGCGGGTCATCGCGGCGTCTCCCGAGTCCGCGTTTCTCTACCTCGAGCTGGCGGAGGTCGAACGGCGGCGCGGCGATACGGCCTCGGCGCTGGCCCGGCTGGATCGCGCGACCGCCCTCGATCCGAACGCCCTGGACGCTTGGCTCTCGATCGGGGAGCTGCATCTCGCCGACGGCGATCTGGACCGCGCGGAGCAGGCGTTGCTCCGGGCCGACGCGCTTGCATCGGGACCCGACATCGCGCGCCGGCTCGCGGATCTGGACCGGCGCCGCCGGGCGGCTGCGCTGCCGATCGAGTACGCCGCCATCGAGGCCGCGGACGCGATTACCCGCGGGCAGCTCGCGGCCCTGCTGGGGGTGCAGTTCGAGTCGGTGCTGGCCGGTCAGGCCGGCGACCGCGCCGCCATCATCACCGACGCCCGCGACCATTGGGCGTACCGCTGGATGATCGACGTGGCGCAGGCCGGGATCATGCAGGCCGATGTCAACTACCGGTTTCAGCCCGAGCGGGTCGTGAGCCGCGCGGAGCTCGCCCAGATCCTGGTCCGCATGCTGCGCGCCGCCGGGGTCGATCCGATTTCGCCGGCCGGGCTGCCGCCATTCTCCGATCTGGATCCAGGGCACCTCGACTATCGGGCGGCGTCGGAGGTGGTGGCGGCCGGGTTGCTGTCTCCGCTCCCGCAGAACACGTTTCGGCCAGGCCTCTCCGTAACCGGCGGTGAGGCGATGGCGGCCTTGTCCCGCCTCGAACGGGCGGCCGGCCGCCAGGAGTCTGCGCCGTAGAACGGCGCGGACGACTGCAGGATTGGTTTGGGCGGGCAGCGGCGCCGACAGGGCGCCGATGTCCGGGCCAGGGCTCCTCGGTTCCCCGCCGGGCGCCCGCGCCGCGCCCGGGACCCGTTGGATGACGTGCCATGTCGGCCTTGACGGTTGCCAACCAACTCACGCTGCTTCGGATGCTGCTGATCCCGGCGCTGGTCATTCTCGTGGTGTACGGATTGAACGGCTGGGCGCTGGTGGTGTTCATCGTGGCCGGGGTGACCGATGCCCTGGACGGCGTGCTGGCGCGGTGGTGGGGGGAACCGACGACCCTGGGCGCGCTGCTCGACCCCATGGCCGACAAGCTGCTGCTCATCTCGACGTTCGTCGTCCTCACCCTCCCCGGCCTCGACCTGCCCAACCGGTTCCCGATCTGGCTGACGGTGCTCATCATCAGCCGAGACGTGATCATCGTGGTGACGGTGGCGGTCGTGAATCTCGGGGTTGGACGGCGCACGTTCCTGCCGACGATGCTGGGGAAGCTGGCGACGCTGATCTACATTCTGACGGTTGCCCTCACCCTGCTCTTCAACTGGCTGGGGCAACCCTCGGTGGTCGTGGACGCGGCCATCTGGGGCGCGCTGGCGATCACCCTCGTCTCGGGGCTCCACTACATCGTGCACGCCACGCGGGTGCTCAGCGAATGAGAGCGAGTCGGCGCCGCGCGCCCGCACGAGGGGGCCGTCCGGGGGGCGGGGGTCACCCTGGGTGCGCGGCGCCGGCCAGCGCGTTCCGGAAGTAGGCGATTGTCTTCGTCAGGCCTTCCGTCAGGGACACCCGGGGCTCCCAGTCGAGAATGCGGCGCGCGCGGCCGATGTCCGGCTGCCGTACCTTCGGATCGTCGACCGGGAGCGGTTGATGCACGATGCGGCTGGCCGAGCCGGTCAGCCGGATGATCCGCTCCGCGATCCCGGCCACCGTCATCTCGCTCGGGTTCCCGATGTTGACCGGATCGTTCGTGTCCGACCGCAGCAGCCGGAGAATGCCGTCCACCAGATCGCTGATGTAACAGAAGCTGCGGGTCTGGGTGCCGTCGCCGTAGACGGTCAGGTCCTCGCCGCGCAGCGCCTGGGCGATGAAGTTGGGAACGGCCCGACCGTCCCGGACCCGCATCCTGGGTCCGTAGGTGTTGAAGATCCGGACGATCTTCGTATCGATGCCGTGATAGCGGTGATAGGCCGTGGTCATGGCCTCGGCGAAGCGTTTGGCTTCGTCGTAGACGCCCCGGGGACCGATCGGATTCACGTTCCCCCAGTAGCTCTCGGTCTGCGGATGCTCGAGGGGGTCGCCGTAGACCTCCGAGGTAGAGGCGAGGACGAACCGCGCCTGCTTGGCCTTGGCGAGACCGAGCGCGTTGTGGGTGCCCAGGGCCCCCACCTTCAGGGTCGGGATCGGCCGTTCGAGATAGTCGATGGGGCTGGCCGGACTGGCCCAGTGGAGCACCGCGTCCACCGGCCCTTCCAGGCTGATGTAGTTGGAGACGTCGTGCCGGATGAAACGGAAGTCCCGGTCGGCGAGATGGGCGATGTTCGCCACGTCGCCGGTCGACAGGTTGTCGATCCCGACGACGGCGTCACCCCGATCGAGGAGGGCCTCGGCGAGATGGGATCCGATGAAGCCGGCGGCGCCGGTGATGACGACGCGATCACCCATGGTGGTGTGGTGGGTCGTGGCCGCATGCGACCCGTGCTCCCGGGGAGCGCCGGCGAGTGGGCCCGGCTCGATGCGCTTCGGCGATTCAGTACGCGTGGCGATGGAAGAACACCCGGAGGACCGTCAGCCAGAGGATCTTGAAGTCGAGTCCCACCGACCAGTTCTCGATGTAGTAGAGATCGTACTCGATGCGCTTCTCGATCGACGTATCGCCCCGCCAGCCGTTGACCTGGGCCCACCCGGTCATGCCGGAGCGGACCTTGTGACGCAGCATGTACTGCGGGACGCGCTGCTTGAACTGCTCTACGAAGAACGGGCGCTCCGGCCTGGGTCCCACGAGCGACATGTCGCCGCGGATCACGTTCCAGAGCTGGGGAAGCTCGTCGAGACTGAGCTGGCGCAGCACGCGGCCGACCGGCGTCCGCCGCGGGTCGTCCTTGCGGGTCCACACCGGCCCGGTGTCGCGCTCGGCGTCCTCGAACATCGATCGGAACTTGTACACGCTGAACGGGTGCCCGTCGAGCCCCATGCGCTCCTGCCGATAGAACACGGGGCCGGGCGAGGTCGCCCTGATGAGGGCGGCGATGACCGCGAACGGCAGGCTCAGGAAAACGAGCGCGACGCTCCCGACGCCGATGTCGATCATGCGCTTGATGAGGCTGTTCAGCCCCTGGAGCGGCACGTCGTTTATGCTGATGATCGGAACCCCGTCGAGCTCCTCGAGCCGGGCGCGGAGGGCGATGACCTGCAGGAGGTCGGGCACCACCTTGACGTCCACGCATTCCCGATTGGCGACCTCGATGAGATCGAGCATCTTCACGTGCTCGTCGAGCGACAGGGCGACGTAGAGCTCGTCGACCTGCTCGCGTTCCAGGATGTCGCCCACCTCGGAGAGCGCCCCCAGCAGCGGCAGCCCTCGATAGCCCTGGCGGTCGCTGGCGCGGTCGTCGACGAAGCCGACGATGCGGTAGCCGAGCTCGCGATGATGGAGCACCTTGTCCACGACGTGACGGGCGACGTCGCCGGTTCCCGCGACGAGAATCCGCTTGAGGCCCACACCCTCGCGCCACTGCCGCTCCAGCGCGGACCGGACCGTGGCGCGGGATGCATAAGCGAAGATCGAGCAGAGCGTCAGGAACAGCGCCCACACCACCCGGGACACTTCGTACACACCCTGGTCCTTCAGGGCGGGGGGGACGAAGTAGGCCTGGAAGACGAGCGTGCCCACGAGGCCGAGCACGACGGCTATCAGTCCGCCGATGAGCACCGCGAAGAAGTCGTCGACCCGGGATCGGATGCGCTCGTGGCGGTAGGCTCCCTGCATCCACAGGCCGAAGGGAAGCAGCAGCCCGATGAAGGGTGCGAGCTGCTCGTAGTACTCGATGGGGGGTTGCCCCTTGGGGGCCGGGATGAAATCGGTCTCGAACCGGAGCAGATAGGCGGCCACGAACATCGTCACGCCGATGCCGCCGTCGATCACCGACTGGATGAGCATGCGCACCCGGGCGCGTTGGGTCATTGATACAGTTCCGATGGAGATGCGGTCATCAGTCGAGTGACCTCGGTCCGGAGCCCGGCGTCGAACCGCTCGCGGGAAAACCGCAGGGCCTGCCGCCGGGTGGCCGCGCCGTCGAAGGACCGGCGATGCACCCGGTCGATCGCATCGGCAAACGCGGCCGGGGTGGACTCCGCCACGAGGATGCCGGTCTCGCCGTCCACGACCGTCTCACGAGCCCCACCCTCTGCGAGGGCCACGACCGGGCATCCGCAGGCCTGGGCTTCGACGGGAGCGATGCCGAAGTCCTCGGCCCCCGGCAGCAGGACCGCGGCGGCGCGCCGATACTCGTGCCGGACATCCTCGTCGGTCACCGTGCCGAGAAACTCCACCTGCGGTCCGGCGATGCTCCGCAGGCGGGCAAGGTCCGGTCCGCCGCCGACGATCCGGAGCGAAGCCCCGGCCTCTGCGCACGCGCGTATCGCGAGGTCGACCCGCTTGTAGGGTGCGAGAGCCGACACGATCAGGCAGCCATGTCGCGGCCGGGCCGGCCCCGGCCGAAAAAAAGTCGTGTCCACGGGCGGATGCACGATACCCGCCCCTCGATTATAGTATCGGCCAATCCTCCCCGCAACATATTGCGAAATAGCCACATAGCGGTCAACGCGGTGCGCCGTGGACGCATCCCACCGCGCGATCGCGCCGAGTCCCCGCCGGAGCCACCGGCTCGCCCCCGCGCCCACCCGTTCCGGCCCGAAGTAGGCGGGGAACTGGTCCCATACGTACCGCATCGGGGTGAAGCAGTAGCACAGATGCCGAGCGCGACCCGGCGCGACCACCGACTTGGCGACGCAGTGGCTGGTGCTGATGACCAGGTCGAAGTCGTCGAGGTCGAACTGTTCCACCGCGGTGGGAAAGAGCGGCAGCAGCGGCCGGTAGTACCGGTGCGACCCCGGAATACGCTGAATGAAGGACGTCCGGACCGGCCGCGCCTCGATGGTCGGGGAGACCGAGCCCCGCACGTGCAGGAGCGCGAACCGCGCCGCGTCCGGGAACAGCTCGCAGATGGCCTCGAGCACCCGTTCGCCGCCCCGCATCCCGGTGAGCCAGTCGTGCACCAGCGCCACGCGGGGCGACCGCCCGTCGATCGCGATTCGCATCCACTGCTAGTATCCTGTACAGGCATGTCGCGGACGCATCCCCCGGTCGGGCCTCCACTCCGGAGCACCGGTCTAACGCAGCGGGGACTTCACCTCCAGCTCCGCGAGCGCACCGGCAACTCATGAGAATGACAGTCGTTGGTACGGGGTACGTCGGTCTCGTGGTCGGCGCCTGTCTGGCCGAGACCGGCAACGAGGTCACTTGCATCGACGTCGACGAGGCCAAGATCGAGTCGCTGCGCGAAGGCCGCCTTCCGATCTACGAACCGGGGCTCGACGAGCTGGTGCGCCGGAACACCGCCAAGCGGCGGCTCGACTTCGACACCGCTCTCGCCCCGTCCGTGCGCGATTCGGAGGTGGTGTTCATCGCGGTGGGGACGCCGTCCGACGAGGACGGCTCGGCCGACCTGCAGCACGTCCTGGGGGCGGCGCGCGATGTCGGACGGGCGATGGCCGGCCGTACCGTGGTGGCTCTCAAGAGCACCGTGCCGGTGGGCACCGCCCGGCGGGTGCAGGAGGCCATAGGGGAGGAGACGACCGAGCCGTTCAGCGTCGTGAGCAATCCGGAGTTCCTGAAGCAGGGGTCCGCCGTCGACGATTTCCTGAAGCCCGATCGGGTCGTGATCGGCGCCGGGGACGCGAACGCGGCGAAGCTGATGGCTTCGCTCTACAAGCCCTTCACCCGAACCGGCGCCCCCATCGAGATCATGGACTGGGCCAGCGCGGAGTTGAGCAAGTACGCCGCCAACGCGATGCTCGCCACCCGCGTGTCGTTCATGAACGAGGTGGCCAACGTCTGCGACGCGGTGGGCGCCAATGTCGACCACGTGCGACGGGTGGTCGCCTCCGACCGCCGCATCGGTCCGTCCTTCCTGTTTCCCGGGATCGGCTACGGCGGGAGCTGCTTTCCGAAGGACGTCAAGGCGCTGGCCCGGTTGGCCCGGGACGCCGACTACCGCTTCCGGATCCTCGACGCCGTCGAGACCGTGAACGCCGCCCAGAAACGCCGGCTGGTCGACAAGATGGTCGGCGTCCTGGGGGCGCTCGAGGGACGGCGGATCGCCATCTGGGGGCTGGCGTTCAAGCCGCGCACCGACGACATGCGGGAAGCGCCGTCCATCACCATCATCGATGCGCTCCTGGAGGCGGGGGCCGAGGTCGTGGCCTACGATCCCCAGGCGAACGCGTCGGCCCGGAGAATCTTCGCGTCGCGCATCGGCTTGGCGTCCGACAGCTACGACGCGCTGAAGGAGGCGGATGCGCTGGCCATCCTGACCGAGTGGAACGAGTTTCGCGAGCCCGACTTCCCGCGCATGCGCCGGTTGATGCGGGACGCGCTCGTCTTCGATGGCCGCAACCTGTTCGATCCCGGCCAGATGCGCGATCTCGGCTTTCGCTACCATTCGATCGGACGCTGAGCCGGGACCCGTGAGACCGCACGTTCGACCGAGACCGAGACCGAGGAACCCGTGGCAGAACCCCGCGTCGCACCGAAACCGGCGAGGGCGCCGGCGGGCTGTCAGGCGCCCATGCGACAAGGCGTGACGAGGGAGCATGTCGATGTGACCGCGGAGCAACGCAGCACCGCGGAGCAACGCAGTCGGGGAGGATGCCTCACCGGTCGAATACCGGGGGGGCTCTCGCCACGGGCTCCCGGGCGCCCGCGCGGCGGTTGCGGCGAAGCCAGATGAGCACGGTGCTGGTGACGGGCGGCGCCGGATACATCGGCAGCCATGCCGTGAAGGCCCTGCAGGCGGCAGGGCGCGCGGTCGTGGTGTACGACAATCTGAGCGCCGGGCACCGCGCGGCCGTGCGCGGCGCGCCGCTCGTGGAGGGAGACGTCCGCGAGACCGCGCGGCTCGAGGCGGCGTTGCGTGACCACGGGATCTCCGAGGTGATGCACTTCGCGGCCCTCCTGTCGGTCGAGGAGTCGGTGCGCGATCCGGCCCGGTACTACGAGCACAACGTGCGGGGGGCGCTCTCGGTGCTCGACGCGATGCGCGCGCGGGGGGCGAATCGGTTGGTGCTGTCGTCGACCTGCGCCGTGTACGGCAACCCGGTGGCGACGCCCATCGGCGAGGAGCACCCCACCGACCCCATCAACGCGTACGGGGACTCGAAGCTGGCGGTCGAGCATGCCCTGCGCCACTACGGGCGCGCCTACGGCCTTCGGTCGATCGCGCTGCGCTACTTCAACGCGGCCGGGGCGGACCCGGACGGAGACCTCGGCGAGGACCACGACCCGGAGATTCACCTGATCCCGCGCGCCTTCGACGCGGCCCGCGGGGGAGCGCCGCTGCAGGTGTTCGGGGACGACTATCCGACCGCGGACGGCACCTGCCAGCGTGACTACGTTCACGTCACGGACATCGCCGACGCGCACGTTCGGGCCCTGGACGCCCTGGGAACCGGGGATGGAGACGCGGCGAGGGTCTACAATCTGGGCACCGGGAGGCCGCACTCCGTCCGGGAGGTGATTCGCAGCGTAGAACGGGTGACCGGCCGGCGGGTGCCGGCGGTGCCGGCCCCGCGGCGCCCGGGCGATCCCCCGGTGCTCTTCGCCGCGTCCGAACGCATCGCGCGCGATCTCGACTGGCGGCCGGCGCACACGGAGCTCGACGACATCGTGGCGACCGCCTGGCGCTGGCACGAGCGCCATCCGGAGGGGTTCGTTTAGCAGCCCGCGGCAGAAGGCCCCGCTGCATTCGACCGGCGAGGCAACGTGCCTGACTGCGTTGTTCCGCGGAGCCGTGTTTTGCCCCGCGGTCACCAGATGCCCAATATGCTCCCTCGTCACGCCTTGCCGCACGGGCGCCTTGCCGCCCGCCGGCGCCCGCGCCGGTCCCGGTGCAACGCGGGGTTCTGCCACGGGCTGCCACCAGAGTGAATCCACTGCTCCGGTTGCTGCGATTCGCCCTGCCGCACAAGCTGCGCATTCTCGCCGCGCTGCCCGCCATGGCGCTGTACGCCCTGGCGTCGGGCGGGCTGGCCTACATCATCGAGCCCATCTTCGACGAGCTGCTTCCCGCCGGCAACCGGGTCGCGTTGATCTGCGGCGCGCTGATCGGGCTCTACCTGGTCAAGGGGGCGGGCGCCTACTTCTCGGTCTACCTCATGGCCGACGCCGGACAGCGTCTCGTCCATGACCTGCGCACCGAGCTCTTTCAGCACATGCTCGGCCAGTCGGCGGCCTTCTTCGGCCGCCGTACCACCGGACGGCTGCTGTCGCGGATCACGAGCGACGTCAGCCGGGTCCAGCAGATCGTCTCGGAGACCTGCGGCGATCTGATACGCGAATCGCTGGCGTTGGCCGCGTTCGCGGTGCTGCTGTTCTATCAGGACGCCCGACTCGCTCTGGTGTGCATGACGGGCGCGCCGCTGGTGGTGTATCCCCTGGTTCGCCTGGGGCAGCAGGTCCGGAAGACGACGCGCCGCAGCCAGGAGCAGGTCGAGTACCTGTCGCACCTGATCGTCGAGGCTCTCACCGGCCACCGGATCGTCCAGGCGTTTCAGGGCGAGTCGTTCGAGCAGCAGAGGTTCACCCGGGCCTCGCGCCGCCTGTATCGGACGATCATGCGGGTCACGAGCGCCCTGTCGATCCTGCCGTCGGTGATCGAGCTGCTGGGGGGTATCGGGATCGCCGGCGTTCTGTGGTACGGCAGCCGGGAGATCGCCGCCGGCGATCTGACGCCGGGAGAGTTCACGTCGTTCATGACCGCGCTCCTGCTGATGTACGGTCCCGTGAAGAAGCTGAGCCGGGTCAATGCGAACATTCAGCAGGCCATTGCCGCGGCCGAACGGATCTTCGAGATTCTGGACACCCACACCGAGACCGGCGACCGGGCCGGCGCTGCCGCGCTGCCGCCGTTCGAGTCGAGCATCGAGTTTCGCGACGTGACGTTCCGGTATCCGGACGATGCCGAACCGGTGCTGCGCGGCGTCTCGTTCAGGGTGCGGGCCGGAGAGGTCGTGGCGGTGGTGGGGCTCAGCGGCGCGGGCAAGTCGACGCTCGTCAATCTGGTGCCGCGGTTCCACGACGTCACCGGCGGGGCAATCCTGATCGACGGGGCGGACGTGCGCGACGTGACGCTGCAGTCGTTGCGCCGGGCCGTCGGGATCGTCACCCAGGAGACGTTCCTGTTCGACGCGTCGGTGGCCGACAACATCGCCTACGCGGCGCCGGGAGCCCCCCGCGACTCGATCGTGGCGGTGGCCCGCGCGGCCCACGCGCACGAGTTCATCGTGGATCTGCCGCAGGGCTACGATACGCTCATCGGCGAGCGCGGACAGCGGTTGTCGGGCGGCCAGCGCCAGCGTCTCACGATTGCGCGGGCCCTGCTCAGGAATCCGCCCATCCTCGTGCTCGACGAGGCGACATCGGCCCTGGACGCCGAATCCGAGCTGCTGGTGCAGGATGCGCTGGCCAAGCTCCTGCTCAACCGTACCGCGTTCGTGATCGCCCACCGTCTGTCGACGATTCGCCGGGCCGATGCCATCATCGTGATAGAGGGCGGACATGTCGTGGAATCCGGCCGGCACGAGGAGCTGCTGGCGCGGCCGGACAGCAGCTATGCGAAGCTCTATGCGACGCAGGTGTTCGGACAGGAGGGCGAGGAGCCCCGGTCCGGCGGCGCGGTGGCCGCCGTCCCGTCCGGCCCGGTAGCGAGTGGAACGCGATGATCAAGTCGATGACGGGGTTCGCGGCGGGGAGTCGGGAGCTCGATACGGCGGCCCTCGGGGTTACGGCGCGGACGGTCAATCATCGGTATCTGGACATCCAGGTGCGGATGCCCCCGTTGCTGGCGGCCCAGGAGGTCGAGCTCCGCGGGGTCGTGCAGCGGTGGGTCGCGCGGGGGCGCGTGGAGCTGGCGGTGACGGCGCGACTTCTCGGACAACCGGAGGTCGAGGTCGCCCTGAACGACCCGCTGGTCGACGCCCTGTCGACCACCGTCGAGCAGGCGCGCGCCCGGGGCGTCATCACCGGCGGCCTGACGACCGGCGACCTCCTGCGGTTCCCGCAGGCGCTGGTGGTCCGGGAACGGGAAATGGACGAGGCGGGACGAGCCGCGCTCGGCCGCGCGGTGACCGAAGCGGTCGAGGAGGTGCTCCGCGATCTGGATGCCATGCGGGTGCGGGAGGGCGGGTATCTGCAGGCCGACCTCGATGCCCGTTGCCTCGTGATCGCCGACCTAGTCACGCGTCTGGAAGCGGCGGCCGAGTCGGGCCGGACCGAGCTCGTCGCGCGGCTGACCACCCGGGTCGAGGAGCTGCGGGTGCAGCCCGCCGTCGAGGAGGCGGTCGTCGCGCAGGAGATCGTGCGGTTCGCGGCCCGCTCGGACGTCACCGAGGAGCTCACCCGCCTGCGCGGCCATCTGGCCCACTGGTCCACCCTCACCGGTTCGCCCGAGCCGTGCGGCCGCAAGCTGGACTTTCTGCTGCAGGAGATGAACCGCGAGGTCAACACGTTGGGCGCGAAGGTGGAGGGCGCCGCCGCGAGCGAGTTGGTCGTGACCGCCAAGGCCGAGCTCGAGAAGCTCCGGGAACAGGTGCAGAACGTAGAGTAGGGTTCCCGCCGTAGAACGGCGCGGACTGCCGGCGGGTTGGTCGGACGGCGAACGGAGCCGCAGGCGACGGTTGCCGGGCGAGGTGCGGGAGCCCATGGAGAAGGGTTCGGGAGTGGACGGCAAGGGGAGCTTGTTCGTGGTCTCGGCGCCCTCGGGCACCGGGAAGACCACGGCCGTCGACGCGCTGGTCGCGCGGGTGCCCGGGCTCGAGCGGTCGCGGAGCTATACCTCGCGTCCCCCCCGCCCGAGTGAACGGGACGGCGTCGACTACCACTTCGTGGACCGGGAGCGTTTCGAATCGATGCGCGATGCGGGCGAGTTCCTCGAATGGGCCGAGGTCTTCGGCCATCTCTACGGCACCCGCGCGCTCGATACCCGGCTTCGGCTCGACGCGGGCGGCAGCCTCGTCCTCGTCATCGACGTGCAGGGCGCCGGTCAGGTCCGCGGGATCGAGCCGGACGCGGTGGGCATCTTCATGCTGCCCCCGTCTCACGCGGCGCTCGAGGATCGCCTGCGCCGCCGCGCCGGCGATCGCCTGACGGAACCCGAGATCCGGCGCCGGCTGACCATCGCCCGGAACGAGGTGCAGCACGTCGCGGAGTACGATTACGTCGTCGTCAACGACGATCTCGAAGACTGCATCGAGCGCCTGCGGTGCATCGTGGAGGCCGAGCGCCTGTCGTGGCGGGCGGCCGGCGCCGCCGCGAACGCGATCGCGGCGGGGTTCGACACGCCGGACAGCGGGGCCGCGCCATGGGACTGATCGCGTTGGGGGTGACCGGCGGCATCGGAGCCTACAAGGCGGTCGAGATCGTCCGCCGGTTGCAGCAGAACGGACACGACGTCGTGGTGATCATGACGTCGAATGCCCGCCGGTTCGTCGGACCGTTGACGTTTGAGGCGATTACGCGGCGGCCGGTCATCGTCGATCAGTTCGCGCCGGGCGCGAACGCCACCATCGAGCACGTCTCGCTGGCGACGGACATCCACGCGCTGCTGGTGGCACCGGCGACGGCCAACACGATCGGGAAGCTGGCGCACGGCATCGCCGACGATTTCCTGACCTCGCTCTATCTCGTGACCCGGGCGCCGGTGGTCATCGCCCCGGCCATGAACACGAACATGTACGAGCATCCGGCGGTCGCCGGGAATCTGGAAGCGTTGCGGGCGCGCGGGGCGCACGTGGTCGCGCCGGGCGAGGGATATCTCGCCTGCGGATGGACCGGGCCGGGGAGGCTGGCCTCGGTGGAGGACGTCGTCGCCGCCGTGGAGGGCCGGCTCCGGCCGGCCGGCGATCTCGCGGGGCGGTGCATTATCGTCTCCGCCGGGCCGACCTGCGAGGATCTGGATCCGGTTCGCTTCGTCGGCAACCGTTCGAGCGGGCGGATGGGGTTCGCCCTGGCCGCGGAGGCCGCCGGCCGCGGCGCGCGGGTGGTGCTGGTGGCCGGTCCCTGCCCCCTGGAGCCGCCCGCCGGAGCCGAGGTGGTTCCGGTGCGGAGCGCGGCCGACATGCACGCGGCGGTGATGCGCGGGGCGGTCGAGGCGGACGCGGTGATCATGGCTGCCGCCGTGGCCGACTACACGCCGGGGGACGGGCCGCGGCCGCAGAAGATCGCGAAGGAGTCCGAGACCATCACGCTGACCCTGACCCGCACCACGGACATCCTGGCCGCCCTCGGCCGGTGGCGCGGCGGCCGGCTCCGTCCGGTGCTGATCGGGTTCGCGGCGGAGACCCGTGACGTCGTCGCGCGGGCCCGGGTCAAGCTCGATGCCAAGCGGGTCGACCTGATCGTCGCCAACGACGTGTCCCGGAGCGATGCCGGGTTCGACGCGGAGACCAACGCCGCCACCCTGGTCGCGCCCGGCGGCACGACCGACGTGCCGTTGCAGTCCAAGCGCGACGTGGCCCGCGTGATCGTCGACCGGCTGCGGAGTATGCTGTTCGAGCGCGAGACGCCGGATGCCGTCCGGACCGCCGACCATGAGCCATCGTGAGCAGTTGCGGCGTCACCTGGAGTTCTTCCGGGAGTTGGGGGTCGAAGGGATCAGCCGCGACGCTCGGTGGCGCGTGCGCGATCCTGCGGATCCCGTGCGCGATCCGGCGGATCCCGTGCGCGATCCTGCGGATCTGTTGCGCCGCCCGCAGGATCCCGTGCGCGATCCTGCGGATCTGTTGCGCGATCCTGCGGGTGGCGTGCGCGGGGAGACGCCGCACGCGGCCGGCGATGACCGGGCCGCCGCGCCCATGACCGCCGCGCCGGCCGCTGTCCTGCCGGCGGCGGCCGCCGCGGGGCCGGGGCCCGAGGCCCTGGAGGCGGTGCGCGGGGACCTCGGCGAGTGCACCCGCTGCAAGCTGCACGCGGGGCGGACGAACCTGGTCTTCGGGGTCGGCAGCCCCGCCGCCGACCTGGTGTTCGTCGGCGAGGCTCCGGGGCGGGACGAGGACCGGGAGGGGATTCCGTTCGTGGGCCGGGCCGGGCAACTGCTGACGCGGATCATCGCCTCGATCGGACTGTCTCGCGACGAGGTCTACATCGCCAACGTTATCAAGTGCCGGCCCCCGAACAACCGGAATCCGGAGCCCGACGAGGTCGCGACCTGCGAGCCGTTCCTGTTCCGGCAGCTCGACGTCATCCAGCCCCGGGTCGTCGTGGCCCTCGGGGCCTTCGCCATCAGGACGCTTCTGCAGACCGACCAGGCGATCTCCCGGCTGCGGGGACGGGTGTTCGACTATCGCGGGGCGAAGCTGGTCCCGACCTTCCACCCCGCCTTTCTCCTGCGAAGCCCCGAGCGGAAGCGGGACGTCTGGGAAGACATGAAGCGTGTCCGCGCCCTGCTCGCGGAGCCGCAGGCAACGACTGCCGGGCTCGCGCCGCCATCCGGGAGACCGTGACGGCGGACCTTCTGCCGCCCTCGCCCCGCGTCCGATGCCCCGCGCCGTCTCGGTCGTCGTCCCCGTACCGGCCCTCGACCGGCTGGACTACGAGGTGCCTCCGGAGCTGCCGGTCCCGGAGACCGGGACCCGCGTGCTCGTGCCGCTGGGCACGCGCGTGGTGACCGGGTGCGTCGTCGATCGATCGGAGCCGCCGCCCTCCGCCGCCCTCAAGCCGTTGCTCGACGTCCTGGACGTCGAGCCGATGCTGCCGGCCGACGTGGTTGGGCTCGCGCTCTGGGTGGGCGAGTACTACGCCTGCGGGGCGGGAGAGGCGATGGCGGCGGCGATGCCCCCGCGGGCCTGGGTCGTCAGCGAGCGGCGGGTCGAGATTACCGCGGCGGGCCGGGCCGCGCTCGCGGATCGGCCGGGTCCGGCGCGCCGCCGCCTGCTCGAGCTGCTGTCCGACGGTGCGCCGCATCCGGTGACGACGCTGGAACACCGGATGGGCCCGCGCGGCGGCCGGGCGCGGGGTGGGGGACACCACGCGCTCATCGCGGCCCTGGTCCGCGACGAGCTGGTCCGGTTGACGCAGCCCCTGAAGGGGGCCGCGTCCGCGTTCAAGTCGGTTCGGACAGCCCGCCTGACCCCGGACGGCCGGGCGCTCCTGGCCTCCGATGCCTCCCTGGGAAAGCGGCAGCGGGAGGCCCTCGAACGGCTCGGCGCGGCGGCGGGGGGGCTGGCCGTGCCCGAGCTCGCGGCCCGGGGCGTGCCCGGAGGAACGATCCGCCGGCTGGCCGAGCTCGGCGCGGTGACGATCTCCCGCGAGGTGATCGAACGGGCGCCGTGGCCGATCGAGACCGTCGGAGGCCCGGACCCGCCGGTCCGCACGCTGACGGCCGATCAGCAGCAGGTGGTGGAGGCTCTCGAGGCGTCGGCGGGGTCCGGCGCCTTCGAGGTGGCGCTGCTGCACGGGGTCACGGGGAGCGGCAAGACGGAAGTCTATGCGCGGCTGGCTCGGGCGGCGGTGGCGAGAGGGCGGCAGGCGCTGATTCTCGTCCCCGAGATCGCCCTGACCCCGGGGATCGCGGCGAGTCTCGGGCCGATGTTCGGGGCCCGGGTGGCGGTGCAGCACAGCGGCCTGCCGGACGGCGAACGCCACGATCAGTGGCACCGCATCCGCCGCGGCGAGATCGACGTCGTGGTGGGGACGCGGTCCGCGGTGTTCGCGCCCCTGCCCTCGGTGGGGTTGATCGTGGTCGACGAGGAGCACGACGCGTCGTACAAGCAGGACGAGAGTCCGCGCTATCACGGCCGGGACGTGGCGATCATGCGGGCGAAGCGCAGCGATGCGCTCGTCCTGCTCGGCTCCGCGACCCCGTCGCTGGAGAGCTTCCGCCATGCGGGCAGCGGGCGGTACCGGCGACTGACCCTGCCGCGGCGCATTGGAAGCCGCCCGCTTCCGGCCGTGCGCATCGTCGACATGCGCGAGGAGTTCGCGTCGCACGGACCGGACGTCGTGCTGAGCACCCCGCTGGCCGAGGCCCTCGACGAGCGGCTGGCGCGCCGGGAGCAGGCGCTGGTGCTGTTGAACCGCAGAGGATTCGCGGCCTCCCTGCTGTGCCGCGGGTGCGGTCACACCCCGGAGTGTCCGGACTGCAGCGTTACCCTGACCTTCCACCGCGCGGCGGGGCGGGTGCGCTGTCACTACTGCGGGTACTCGCGGGCCTCTCCCGCCGCCTGTCCGAAGTGCGCGGGCACGGTGCTGGAGCACGTGGGGCTCGGCACCGAACGGGTGCAGGCGGAGCTCGAGCGGCGGTGGCCGGCGGCCCGAGTCGCCCGGCTCGACCGCGACACGGTGCGCCGCCGGGGCGCGGCGGCCCGGCTGCTCCGGCGCGTGGCGCGCCGCGAGCTGGACATCCTGGTCGGCACGCAGATGGTGGCGAAGGGACACGATTTTCCCGGCGTGACGCTAGTGGGGGTGGTGTCGGCGGACGTCGGCCTCGGGATGCCGGACTTCCGGGCGGCGGAGCGCACGTTTCAGTTGCTGACCCAGGTCGCGGGCCGCGCCGGCCGGGGGAGCACCCCCGGCGAGGCGATCATCCAGACGCTGCATCCCGGCCACTACAGCATCCGCCATGCCTGCGACCAGGCCTACGCACCGTTCTATGAGGAAGAGCTGTGCTTTCGCCGGGCCATGCGGTACCCGCCGGTGGTGTCCCTGGTCTGCGCGGTGGTCCACGGGACGGCCCGGGACGGTACCCTGCACGATGCGGCGGTCCTCGCGGCGGCGCTCCGGGCGGCGCCCCGTCGATTCACGGTGCTGGGACCGGCGCCGGCTCCCATCGGCAAGCTCCGCGGCCGGTACCGGGCCCAGCTCTTCCTCAAGGGGCAGCATCGCGGCGAAATGCGGAAAGCGCTTCTGCGGGTTCTGGACGAGCATCCGCGGGTGAAGAGGCGCGTCGTGGTGGACGTCGACCCGGTGTCGATGTTGTAGCATCGGGGTCGATCCGCGCCGGCCCGCCGGCCCGGGCCCTCGACCGGTCCTGCACGCGTCTGCGCAGCATCGCGGCGCGGACGCGTGGCCCGGGAATCGTCGCCTGTTGCTCCGCTTGCTGACGACCACTCTGCAGGAGTCCGCGCCGTCCTCCAGCCCGGACGCCTACTCTCCGACGATCTGAATGGGGGCGGGGGTGAAGCAGAGCACGAAGATGACGAGCGCGCACACTGCGATCAGCATCCGGGTCCGGTCGAGGGGCACTTCGTGATCGAGGGTGCGCGGGTGCCGCGGGCCGAACGCGACGAGCATGACCACCATCAGCACTGCCCAGGCGATCCAGCTCGGCGAATGGAAGGCGAGGGCGAAGAGGGTGGCCGCGGAGGCCACGGTCACCAGCGTCGAGCGGGCGCCGAACATCGCGTACGAGATATGGCCGCCGTCGAGCTGACCGATCGGAAACAGGTTGAGGGCGGTGGCCAGCAGCCCGACCCACGCTGCGAAGCCCATGGGGTGCAGGTTCAACGAGTACCCCTCGGGCGCCGCGCCCCAGATGGTCCAGGCCGCCAACTGGAACAGGAGCGGTTCGCCGAAGAACAGCGTGAGCCCCTCGATCTCGTCCGGCAGCGGCAGGACCTGCGACAGGCCGACCCCGAGGAAGAGGGCGGGGACCGCGACCACGAAGCCCGCGATGGGGCCGGCGACCCCGATGTCGAAGAGCATCCGTTTGGTGGGAACGGGCTGCCGCATGCGGATGAAGGCGCCCAGGGTGCCGATCAGGATCGGCGCCGGCAGAAAATAGGGGAGCGACGCATCGACGCGGTAGTACCGGCACGCGTAATAGTGGCCCAGCTCGTGGACGCCCAGGATGGCCAGGACCGGCAGGCTGTACCAGAGCCCCTGCCAAATCACGAACGGCGCTTCCGTCGAGGCCGAGAAGCCGGAGGCGAAGCCCTGGTGGAACAAGGCTCCGACCACCGTGGTGGTGGCGATGGTGGCCAGCAGGAGCACGACGTTGATCCACGGGCGGTCCCGCCGGGAGACCGGGGGCATCGGCGGCCGCAGTGGATGTGGGGGAAGGGGAGTTCCCCCACGAGGGTCCGCCGGCCAGGCCGGGGGCGGCGGTTCGGGACTCGGCGAGAGAGGCTGACTCAAGTGAGGTCTACCCGTGGGGCTTGCGCCGCCTGCCGGCGGAGCGAACGCGATGCGGCGGATGCGTCACCCGCCGATGTCCTGGAGGTCCTTGCCGGGCTTGAACCGGATGGTCCGGCCGGGTGGAATGCGCACTTCCTTGCCGGTCCGCGGATTTCGACCGATGCCCCGCTTGCGCGGCTTCACCTGGAAGACGCCGAAGCCTCTCAGCTCGATACGCTCTCCGCGCTGCATGGACATCCGCATGGCGTCGAAGACGGCGTCGACCGCCACCTCGGCCTTCACCTTGGTGATGTCGGCGAGCCTGGAGACTTCGTTCACGATGTCGACTTTGATCATGCGCCCCGGCCAACGATGTATGTAAGCATCATAGGTACTGTTATTTACGGCTGTCAAGCCGTCGTGGGGCGAGCACCGGGACGGGACCGCAATGAGTCATGAGCAGAACCGCGCCACGGGACAGGTCGCCCTGGTGGGCCGGCCGAACGTGGGCAAGTCGACTATCTTCAACCGCCTGACGGGGACGCGGCGCGCCATCGTCACCGAGGTGGCCGGCACCACCCGCGACGTCCTCGCGGGGCTGGTCGAGTGGCAACGGCGGGTATTCGCCCTCGTCGATACCGGCGGGGTGGCCGGCGCGAGCACCGATCCGATGCAGGCGGCGGTGGCGGATCGCGGCCGGCGCGCGGCGGGCGAAGCCGACGTCGTGATCTTCGTGGTCGACGGCCGCGAGGGACCGGTGTCGGCCGACGACGAGGTCGCCCGTGAGCTTCGGACGCGCGGGGTCCCGGTGGTGCTGGCCGTCAACAAGATCGACGACCGGCGGGCGCGTACGCACGTACCGGAGTTCCATCGGTTCGGTTTCGAGCCGGTGGTCGAGATTTCGGCCGAGCACGGACAGGGAATCGGGGAGCTGCTGGACGAGGTCGCGGCCCGGTTGCCGCCGGCGCCGCCCGCGTCCCCCGACGACGCCGAGCCCGGCCCCGACCCGGAGACCGGCATCGTGGTGGTCGGCCGTCCCAACGTCGGGAAGTCGTCGTTGGTCAACCGGCTGCTGCGCGAGGACCGCGTGCTGGTCAGCTCGACCCCGGGCACCACCCGCGACGCCATCGACGAGGTGGTGAACTGGCACCGGCAGCAGTTCCGTATCGTGGACACCGCGGGCATGCGCCGACCCGGCCAGGTCGCGGGGGGAGGGCGCATCGAGGCGGTCAGCGTGGTGCGGGCGCGCCACGCGATGGAGAAGACGGATGTCGCCGTGCTCGTGGTCGATGCGGCGGCCGGGGTGGTCCGGCGGGACGCGGCCATCGCCGGCGAGGCGGAGGCGGCCGGGTGCGGCGTGGTCATTGCCGCCAACAAGTGGGATCTCGTCAAGGACCGCGGACCCGGGTTCGTGACTGAGTTCGACGAAGCGCTTCGCGACACCCTGAAGTTCGTCGACTACGCCCCGATCGTCCACGTGTCGGCAGTGTCCGGAGAGCGAACCGGACGGTTGCTGGAGCTCATCGACGAGGTCGCGGCGGCGCGGCGGATAAAGGTCACCACCGGCGAGCTGAACCGTGTCATCACCCGCGCAACCCGCGCCCATCGCCCCTCCGGCGCCAGCCAACGGGCGGTCCAGATCCGGTACGCGGTGCAGACCGGGGTGGCGCCCCCGACGTTCACGTTGTTCACCAGCCGGGGTGCGCGGCTGCATTTCTCGTCCGAACGGTTCCTCCACCGCCGCCTGCGGGAGGCCTTCGGATTCACCGGCACCCCGATTCGCCTGAAGGCCCGCGGGCGGTAGCCCGCGGCAGGCGCCCCGCGGCATTCGGCCGGTGGAGCCTCTTGCGAAAAGCGTGTTCGGCCGAGTTTTTGCCTGAGGCCGCGGGGCGAGCGAGGGTCAGCGGACGGGACGCAGCGTTCGCAGGATGACAGTGACCGCCACTGTGGCCGGGGAGCCGGAGCCGCGGGGGTTCATGGAGCCTGCCTGCCTGTGATGAGGGCAAGCACACGCGAAGAGATGCGGCGCATTTCCTCCACGAGCCGTTCCAGTTCACGGTTGTTCTCGATCCACTCCCGGTAAAGGCCGAGTTCGTCTTCGGTGAGCTTCAAGCCGACGGTTTTTCCGCGGGCCTTCCGCGTCCAGTAGTGGTAGGGGCCGTGGCGGGCGTCCGGGTCGTGATGGCAGCGGCAGGTAGGCGACCCACAGGCTATACGGCGGGTCTGGACGCTGCCCTGGCCGATGAACCCGACCGCTTGTAGTTTCGCCTTGAGCGCATCGTACTGTTCCTCGTACCGATGCATCGCTTCGTCGTGGGCCATCGATTGGCTGCTTGACATCCTCTTTGCTCGTAAGTGTACAGTAGGCAACAGGAGTGGTCAAGAAATGAATCACCTGCGCGTCGCCTTCGCCCCCTACTGGCAGTCGATCCAGCATGCCCTGTTTCCGCAGTTGGAGCGCGTGTTGGGTCCGCTGACCGAGAAACAACAGCAGTTGGTGCAGACCCTGGAGGTCATCCGTATCGAGCAGATGACGCCCCGGCGCTTCCGAGTGCCGGGGCGTCCGCCCAAGGACCGTGCGGCGATGGCGCGGGCCTTGGTGGCCAAGGCGGTCTACGACATGCCGACGACGCGCGTGCTGCTGGACCGATTGGACACCGACGTGGTGCTGCGGCGGATCTGCGGCTGGGAGCGAAGGAGTGAGGTGCCGAGCGAGTCGGTCTTCTCGCGCGCCTTCGCCGAGTTCTCGGACACGCAGTTGCCCCAGCGCGTGCACGAAGCGCTGATCTGGAACACCCACCGCGACCGGCTGGTGGGCCACCTCTCCCGCGACTCGACGGCCATCGAGGCCCGCGAGAAGCCGGCCGCGAAGGAGAAGGCGCCTCCGCCGCCCAAGCGCAAACGGGGACGGCTGAAGAAGGGTGAGGAACGACCGAAGGTCCTCAAGCGCCTCGACCGGCAGGCGACCATGAGCCTGCCGGCGATGCTCGACGACCTGCCGACCGCCTGTGATGTCGGCATGAAGAAGGACAGCAAGGGCTACAAGTCCACCTGGGTCGGCTACAAGCTGCACATCGACGTGGCCGACGGCCAGATTCCGATCAGTTGCCTGCTGACGTCCGCCTCGCTGCACGACAGCCAAGCCGCCATTCCGCTGGCGACGTTGTCGGCCGGGCGGACGACCAATCTGTATGACCTGATGGACGCCGCCTACGACGCGGAACCGATCCGGCAGCACAGCCGCTCACTCGGCCACGTCCCGTTGATTGACACCAACCCCCGCCGCGACAAGACGCTGGCGGAGGAACTGCGAACCGAAGCCCGGCGCCTGAAAAATCTCGGCTTTCAGCTTGCCGAGCAGGTTCGCTACAACGAGCGTACGGCGGGTGAGCGCGTCAATGGCCGACTCAAGGACGAGTTTGGCGGTCGCCATGTCCGGGTCCGTGGCGCCTCGAAAGTGATGTGTCACTGCATGTTCGGCGTGCTCGCACTCATCGCCGACCAGCTCGTACGCCTGGTGACATAACCAGCGCACCGCCGGCAACGCCCCTCGGCGCCCGACCGGCGTCAGTCACCCACCGGTGTTCCGACGCTCGGTCGGCGACACGTCGAAACAGCCCTACTTCCACCTCTCGGCGTGCCGCCGGTCCTCCAGAGCCGGCATCCAGTCGGCGATCCAGGGCGAATGGGTGTTTACCAGGAGAATTGAGGACTGCGCCAAGCCGCCAGCCCCAGGAGTTTCGCAAGCGGCTCGGTGTATACTGAGTTCGGCTTGAAGCGGGGCGATGGCGACACGGGTCAAGATACCGGAGCGGTCCGTCTACAAGCCTTCCGAGGTTTGCGCCATCGCGCGCCTGCAGCCCTACGTGCTACGCTCATGGGAAGCGGAGTTCCCGGAAATGGGCGTCGCCCACGGCGAGGGCCGCTCGCGGCTGTATCGCCGGGAAGACCTCGACAGGGTGCTCCGCATCAAGGAGCTGGTCTTCAGCGAGGGCTTGACCCTGGGGGCGGCGCGCCGCAAGCTCCTCAGGGAGATGCCGGCGAAAGAGGACCCCGAGGCGCCGGCGTTGGACGAGCTGTTGGGCGCCGAGGTCAGTGCGCGGCTGAACGGCATCAAGAAGGGCCTGCAGGCCATTCTCGATCTGCTCGCCGGGCAGAAGGCCTGACGGAAGCGGGGACTTGACGGCTCGGCGGGTTCGTGGCGGCCTTATGGTCGTGTCGGGATGTGGCGCAGTCTGGTAGCGCACCTGACTGGGGGTCAGGGGGTCGCTGGTTCGAATCCAGTCATCCCGACCAAGTTTTTCGGGGTTTTCGAGTCGTCCTTGCCTGCTCGTTGGTGCGTTTGACGCCCTAACTGACACTCCAACTAGAAACAGCCCCAACTTCAACATCGACAACAGGTTGACCAGGAACGGCGGGTACTCCGCCGGCGTCCCGCCCCGATCTGCCTCCGGAGGAGACGAACTCTGGCCGCCCGGGTTTCGATCCTGGTGTTTCTCTTCTTCTTCGCGCTTCAGCCGCCCGCCGCGGCGCAGGTCGCCGCCGGGGGGCATGATACGCTTCGCCACCGACGAGGTCGCCTTCATCGGGGGATTCGCCGGGGTTAGCGGCTGAGGACCTGCGGCCAGCCGCGCCCGGGAAGGAACATCTGCGCCTGGCGGCCGTCGACGGAAGCTCCCGCGCGCGGCGGCGATGGATCGCATCCCTCGACGCGGCCGAGGCCGCGGTCCGAACCTTTGGCGAAGCGGGTGCCCCGGGACGCCGCGGTCCGGCGCGACCCGTGGGGTCCGGCGCTGTGAGGGCGCTCACGGCGCCGCAGCCCCACGATCACGGCGTCGAACCGGCCGCGCTCGAGCCATGGCCAGCGGCGGGGCGGGGGGCGGAGCGAACGACCATCATTTACGCGGCGGTCAGGGGGCAGCCCGTGAGTCCACCACCGGCTTCCCTGCGCGGCGAGCTGGGACAGGGTCGCGCGTGATACGCTGCGAGCATGGTGTTCGACAACGCACGCGGCCGTGAAGGCGTTGACGGGTGCCGGCGCGAGCGAGGAAATCGCCGTGGCCGTGGTCGATGTCGCCCAGGCGGCCGCAGCTGAGCGCGGGCGCGAGCTGGTCACTCGCGCCGACCTGCAGGCCGAGATTACCGCGCTGGAAGCCCGGCTCGCCTGGCGTCTCATCACCGCCGGCATCGCCATCGCCGGCATCGCCGTGGCCGCGATCGTGACGTTGACCGTGGCTGCCCTTCGCGTCCTGGGCTGAGGACGCCCCTCCAGGCCTCAGCGCGGATCGCAACATCCGCGACCTGCTCGAAGGGGAGCGGGCTTGGCGCGGGCGCCCCGTGTTCGCGGAGCGCCAAGCCGCAGTCGTACTATCGGGAACCGGCGGGTCGCGCTCGAGCGCGCCCTCGACGGACCTCGACGCGGCGGTGGCGACGACGACGGACCAGCGGAGGGCGCTCACCACCTCCGACGCATCTCGCCGGCTGACGGTCGTCGACCCGCCGTCCCCCCCTGGCAGAGGTGCGAAAGAACGGTGGGCCGGGGTCGGGGCGAAGGTCGATTTCATCGCGGGGTGACGTTGGTTCGTTGGGAGTGTGGACCGAGGTCGCGAACCTCGAAACTCGCCTCATCCGGTGGATGGTCGGGACCGTGATCGCGACGGCAGCGTTGACTTTCGGAATTCTACGGTTCCTCGCCGGGTAGGTCGAGCGGGGTGCTTGGAGAGGACACTAGATGGCGGGGACACGATCGGAGTGGGATGCAATTATCAAGACACGCAAGGGGTTTTTCGCGGCCGAGCGGGCACTCGTCAAGGCGTCTGCAGAGTACGAGAAAGCGCGGATGGAGTACGAGCGGGCGTGCACCCAGGTTGGCGTGACTCCCCACTTCGCCGAAACCGGCTGGCCAAGCAGTTCGTAGCGCACAGGGGCGCCTCCGAGCCCAACGGTCACCCAGCGGAATCGCGCGTCGCGCGGAACCTGTGGTGTGGATGTCAACACGGGTTTCCTGTCCGCCCGCTATGTATGCGCCAACCTATGGATGAATACGCCCACTTGGTCCAGACACCACGTCCGTAGCGCGGTGCGCAGGCGTTGCCGTGCTGGGGGCCGGCTGGGGGGCGGACGGCGCGCCGCCCCCGGCCGGCTCTGCGCTGTCCTTTGGTCGAGCAGCTCGCCGGCTGCGGCGGGCCAGGGTCAACTCGTCGCCGGCCCGACGGGCGCTGCGGCGGTCGACCAGATCGCTCCCCGTTCGAGGACCTGCGCTACGCGCTCCTGGCGCTCACGGTTGGGATCGCCCGGCAGAGCGCTCCCGTTCCGAGCAGGGTGCTCGAGCCCCGACGATCGTCAGGTCGTCTTCTCGTTCGGGTGCGCCTGCACCTCCTGGGTAGGGTTCTGGCCTGGGAACGGCACCCCCCGGGGTTCGCGTCCGGCTACCGGCGGACCGACGATGACCGCGGCCGCGGCCAAAGCCCGGTATGGGGACCGCGGACCTCGCCGCGGACCTCGCCACCTGTCATCGGTCCCACGATCACGGCATCGAGGTGCTGGCCGACACCAGTTCCGTGGTGCCGTTGTCACCTTGCGGTTCACCGCGACGCCCGCGAGGTGTGTTCGTGCCTGACGCAGGCGCGCTCTCTCCGCAACCCCAATGCTCCTGTCCCGCGGTCCGTGGTCGATGTTTCCCGTCCGTTCCCGTCCATGGTCGCGGTTGCCCGGGCGGGCGAGAGCCCGCCGTCCTCAGAACGTCACGCTGCCGCGCACCCTCGGCCCCACGTTGAACCGCTGGGCCACCCCAGCGCCACCCGTGAGAAATGGGGAGGTGAGCACACCCTAGTGTCCCACTGCTTCGTAAGCGTTCTTGATGAACGGCTTCGCCAGATCGAGGTCTGCTTGACTCGTGATGGTGATTTCCAAATCGCCGGTTCCAAAATGGCCGACCTGTGACACGTCTCTACTGAGACCCTTTGGACCGGCGCTGCGCTTGGGATCGAGCTTCAGGAACAAGTACAACTTCCTCCGTTGCACTTCGAGGCAGACGATATTTTGAGAAGTCTTGTAGGCCACGTACAACTTCTTGGGGACGACTTGGATCGAGGCGTCGAGACCGGTTACGAAATCGTTGACTGCCAGTGCGAGTTCCTGAATACCCTGGGGCTTGCCCTTCACGTGCTGGTCGAATGTGTAGGAGCCTGTCGCGCGGGCAAGAGCCGCCTTCTTCCCCGCCGCAACCATGACGGGATTCTTTGCTCCGTTGGGTGCGCCCACGCCGGGATCTGACTTCTGAAATACTTCCTCCAGGTAGATCACATCGTTCTCGAACAAGCGATAGGTCCACAGTTCGAGCCCGGCGCCCATGACGCGGACGGCGTGCAAGTCATACTTCCGGTAGTTTGGTGCGATGCAGATCACTCTCACTGCTGACCAATCGACTTGGATCTTCTCGCCAAGTGCGACCTGAGCTGCGACCTGGAAGTCTCCTTTGTGGTCGTGGATCCACGCCAAGTAACGCCAAGTAGAACAAGCTCTGCGTGATCAGGTCCGATGATTCGACGTTCTTGTATTCGATGATGACGGGGTTGTTGTCTTCTGACAGGGCCAACGTGTCGATCCGACCGGCGTGCTGCGCGCCTGTCGAGAACTCCGTCGCAACCAGCCGACACTTGAAAACAACATCCAGGTTCGATTCGATGAGGCGCTGCAGCGCTTTCTCAGAAGGGAATGGTCGCTGTGGTACGGCGCGAAGGTTCGTTTTTGAGACGGCAAAAAGGGGCATCGGTGAAGCTCCCTGAATCGATGGCGGCGTTTGGCAGTCTGGCTCAGGTCGAGGGCAAAATCTTCTTCTTCCGAATACTCACTGGGCTGGCCCCCCACACGGATCTCACTGGGTGCACGACAAGAAAGTTGGGGATTTTCCGTTGGGGGTATTGAGCGAGCACTGATCGACCGATTCCTCGGGTAGGAGGACTCCGACCATGCCCGAGGCGCAGTTGACTGAACCGCTCGATCACGCGGCCGAAAAAGGGGGCGTCAAGGAGCTGTTCGCCGCGTTGGACGCGGCGGTCAAGGCCGACGTGGACGCGTTCCTCAGACAAGGAGACGCGAATGCCCAGGACTTCGAGACCCTCTTGCAGACCGTTCACCGTCGAGCGCTCGCCACGGCGAGCCAAGCCGTCAAGGTGATTGGCGCGCAGCGTTCGTAGCCGCGTTTGCGGCTGAAATCGATGCGCTCATCGGACCGCGGCGGTCCGCCGCGCAGGACTTCGAGGCCCTCGAGCAGGCCCTCCGCCGCCAAGCCCTCGGCCTCGCCGCTCAGGCGATGGCGGAGTACTACGACGCGGACGATTCCGACCATTCGAGTTCGACGATAGCGTGCGCCTGCGGCCAGACGGCGCACTACGCCGGCCGCCGCCCGAAGACCTTCACCACGCTGTTGGGACCGCTGACCCTGCACCGCGCCTACTACCACTGCGCCGCCTGCCGCCGGGGAAGCTATCCCCGCGACCAAGCCCTGGGTCTGCAAGACACCTCGCTGTCGCCCGCCACGGCGCGGCTGGTGGGACTGGCGGCGACGAGCGTCAGCTTCGCCGAAGCGAGCGAGTGGATGGGGGAGCTGGCCGGCGTGGCGGTCGACCCCAAACAGGTCGAGCGCATCGCCGAAGCGCTGGGCCGCGAAGTCGCGGCCGACGAACGCGAGAGGGTCGAGCCCGCACCCGGCGCGGCATCGACGATGTACCTGGGGCTTGACGGCACCGGCGTGCCGGTGCGCAAGTCCGAGGTGGAAGGCCGGCGCGGCAAGCAGCCCGACGGGTCGGCCAAGACCCGCGAGGTCAAGCTCGTCACCGTGTGGACGGCGGAAACACGCAACGCCGACGGCCTCCCCGAACGCGACCCCGGGTCGGTCAGCTACAGCGCCGCGGTCGAGAGCGCGGCCAGCCGCCCCACCGACCCGCTGCCTTCCCCGTTCGCGCAACGGGCGTATCGCGAAGCGCGGCGGCGCGGCTTCGACACCGCGGCGCGACGCGTCATCATCGGCGACGGGGCCGAGTGGATCTGGAATCTGTCCGCCGAACAGTTCCCCGGCGCCATCGAAATCGTCGACATCTACCATGCCAAGGGGCATCTGTGTGATGTCGCCAAGGCCATCTACGGCGCCGGCACGGACTTGGCCGCCCAGTGGGGCAAGGACCGGCGGGACGAGTTGGACGCCGGGCGGTTCGATGCGATCCTGACCGCCCTGCGCGCCCACCGTGAGACTTGCGAGGAGGCCCGCAAGTGTATCGACTACCTGACCCGCAACCGCCACCGGATGCGCTATCCGGAGTTCCGAGCGTGGGGTCTTTGCGTGTCGTCGGGCGTCGTCGAGGCCGGATGCAAGCTCGCTATCGGCGCCCGGCTCAAGCGCGCCGGCATGCACTGGACCGTGGCCGGCGCCAACGCCATCATCGCCCTGCGGTGCTGCAAGCTCAGCGGCCGCTTCGAGGATTTCTGGGAAAGACGAGCCGCCAGGGCCGCCTGACAGTCATCTCACGAATCTGTCGTGCACCCGATCTCACTTTGGCGGTCGGCGATTGCCTTGCTATGACACTCATGGGTTTTCCCCTCCATCGGCTGCACCCGCGTCGCGCGCCGCCCCGGGAGCCAGCACGCGACCAGCGCCACGGCAACAAGCACCAGCGGCGCCCCGAGGAACGTCGGCAGGTCGTCGGTGTACGGAATCGGCAGGACGTGGAGCGCGGGCGCCGCGACCGCCGACACGACGCCGACAGCCAGCACCCAGTGTCTCGCCGACGCCGACCTCGTCCGCAGACAGAGGGCGCCGATCAGCGCCGGGAGCAGGATCGCCGACACTTTGAGGGTCAACGCGGCCAGCAGGCTCATCACGGTTTCTCCTGCTCCCGGCTGGCGCCTTTTCCGTCCGGCCCGTAGCCGCGTGCCGCGCCGGTGGATTGACCAGCGCTCCGTTGCGCCGCTCTCGCGTCCGAGACGACCCGGGCGATGCGGTCGAGCTCCGACTCGGTCAGACGCCTCGCCTCGCCGCCGAGCAACGCGGCCACCGCCTGCTCGGCCGACCCGTCGAAGAACGTCTCGACGAGATGCCGCAACGCCGACCGGCGCGCGGCCCGGCGGGGCGTCACCGGGCGGTACACGTACCGCAACCCCTCCTCCTCATGGCGCACATGTCCCTTCTGCTCGAGGATGCGCAGTTGCGTGCGGACCGTCGACAAGTTCGGGTCGCCGGAGAGCTCCTCCCGGACGACGCTGGCCGCGGCGCGGCCGAGCCGAAAGAGGATGTCCATGATCTGTCGCTCGCGACGCGACAGCCGGCTGTGCCACGGTGCTTGCATGCTCATGAGAGTTCGACCGGTTTCTTGCAGTGGTTCGTCGGCCTTGTCGTTATCTTTATAGCATGCCAACCATTAAATTAACACCTTCCTGAAAGGTCCCACGAGCGCCAGTTCGCCGTCCGCGGCCGGCGAACTGCTGGTGGCGAGGATGAGATCCGGGGGAGTCGACCGGTTCCTGGTTCATGGCTCCAGTTCGATCGGGTCTCCACTTCCGTCTCTCCCGCACTGCCCTGGGGCGTTGATACCCGTAGAGAATCCGGATATCGTCTGCCTGGAATTGTTTGCCGCGCTGACACCCTTTCGGCCCGGTATCCGGGTCCGGAGCGGCAGCAGGAGGACACAGCATGATCACGCCAGCCGAGAAACCAGCCCACGCCGCATCCGTACCGATGTCGTCGAGACTCCTCTGCGCCGCCGTCCTCGCCGTCGTCACGATGACCCAGGCGGTATCCGCCGACGACTGGCCGCAGTGGCGGGGCGAGGATCGGCTCGCGGTCTGGCACGAGACCGGCATCGTCGAGGAGCTGCCGGAGGAGCTGAGAGTCGGCTGGCGCACGCCCATACGCTCGGGGTACTCCGGGCCCGCGGTCGCCGGCGGCCGGGTGTTCATCACCGACTGGCAGGAGGATCCGGACTCGCGCACGCTGGACGGGACGGAGCGGGTCCTCGCCCTCGACGAGGAGACCGGCGCGGTGCTGTGGACCTACGAGTGGCCGACGTCGTACCGCATGCTCTCGATCAGCTACGCGGTCGGTCCCCGGGCCACCCCGACCGTCGATGGCGACCGCGTCTATGTGGTCGGCGCCACCGGGCGCCTGTTCTGCTTCGACGTCGAGACCGGCGCGGTGCGCTGGCAGAAGGACTACGTGGCCGAGTACGGCACGAGCGTGCCGGTGTGGGGCATCGTCAGCGCGCCCCTGGTCGACGGCGACAGGCTCCTGACGGTGGTCGGCGGCGAGCCCGACGCGTTGGTGGTGGCCTTCGACAAGCGGACCGGCGACGAGCTGTGGCGCGCCATCGAGGTGGAGGCCGAGATGGGCTACGCGCAACCGGTGATCTACGAGGCGGGCGGGGTTCGGCAGCTGATCGTCTGGCATCCGCGAGCCCTCGCATCGCTGGACCCTGAGACCGGCGCGCTCTACTGGGAGCAGCCGTGGGACGTCTCGATGGGGATCACGGTGGCGACCCCCGTGCGGAGCGGCAACTACCTGCTGGTGTCGCAGTTCTTCAACGGCTCGCTGATGATGCAGTTGAACCACGACCGGCCGGCGGCCACGGAGCTGTGGCGGGGCCGGAGCCGGAGCGAGCTGCCCGGCGATACGGACACGATCCATTCCATGGTGACGACTCCGATCATCATCGGCGACCACGTCTTCGGCGTGGACAGCTACGGCGAGCTGCGCGGGCTCGACGCCGCCACCGGTGAGCGGCTCTGGATGAGCCCGGACATGACGGCCCAGGCGCGGTGGAGCACCGCGTTCCTGGTGCGGCACGAGGACCGGTACTTCGTCAACAACGACGAGGGGTTCCTGATTCTCGCCCGATTCACGCCGGACGGTTACGTCGAGCTCGATCGCACGCGGCTCATCGAGCCGACCGGCGGGTCCGGCACCCGCACGCCGCATGGCCGCATCGCCGAGCGTCTCATCAACTGGTCGCATCCGGCGTACGCCAACGGACACATCGTCCATCGCAACGACCGGGAGATCATTCGGGCGTCCCTGCGTGCGGCCGACTACCAGGAGCTTGCGCCGTAGAAGTTTCGCGCCAGCGAAACTTCAAACGCGACCGTAAGGTCGCGCTGGGTCGGGGCCCATGCAATCTGCGGTCCGGGCGGTAGGATTCCCGCCGGCTGGTTGCCCGAAAAGCGCCTATCCGTGGTCGTTTTGTGCAAACTTACGGCACCGGTTCGGGTATCATGCGGGCAAAGCAAGAGACCGGTTCACTCATCTCCGGGAGGGAATGTTGGCAAGAGTCAAGAAACTCACCGAAGCGATGACGAAAACGCAGATGTTTTCGGATATCGCGGAGAAGACGGAGCTGACGAGGCGGCAGGTCGCCGATGTCTTCGAGGCGCTGGAATCGGTCATAGAGCGCCATGTCCGGAAAGGAGCCGTCGGCGCCTGCACGATACCCGGCCTGATGAAGATCAAGGTAGTCAAGAAGCCGGCGAGCAAGGCCCGGAAGAACGTGCCGAATCCGTTCCGGCCCGGTGAGATGATGGACGTGAAGGCCAAGCCGGCCAGCACCTCCGTGAAGGTTCTGCCGCTCAAGAAGCTGAAAGACATGGCGTAGGCGTCCGCTGTACGCCGCTGCCGTCGCGCGCGGCTCGTGGGTGCCGCAGCGCTGTACAGGGCGTGCCCCGGCCGCCGAGTCAGGCGTTCTTCACCCGGTGGCGGGCGAGCGCGATGGCGGCGTCGGTCTTGCCGGGGTCGACGGGGCCGCAGAAATGGGCTCCGTCCTCGATGATCAGGTACGGTGACGCGAGCCGTCCGCTGACGACCGAATTCGCGCGAAGCTCGATCAGCTTCGATGCGGTCAGGTTTCCCTCGACGCGGCCCAGCACGGTGACGGTTCGAGCGAATACGTCGCCCTGCACCCGAGCGACCCCGGTAACCGCGACCCCGTGGTCGGGAACCACCACCTCGCCCTCGACGGTGCCCTCGATGATGACGTGATCGGTGGCGCTGAGCCGGCCCTTGGCCGTGACGCTGCGGCCGAAGGTCATCAGCTTGCCGGAGCCGGGCGGGTTTCGAAACGCGGGGGCCCTTTCGGCGGGGGCGACGGTGAGGGCGGGATATCGGTCGATCGTCGCCATGGGTCGATCGCGCCGCAGAGTCTGGAGCGGGAGACGGGGATCGAACCCGCGACCAACGGCTTGGGAAGCCGTGACTCTACCACTGAGTTACTCCCGCTCGTCGTCGAGCGGATCCATCTTATCAGAATCGCCGGGGATCAGCTTCGGATCAGCGCCAGCACCTCGGTGCGTCGCTGCTCCATCTCGTTCCGGGTGGTCGCTTCGAGGTTCAGCCGCAGCAGCGGTTCGGTATTCGACGGACGGACGTTGAAGTGCCAGGTCGGGTACTCGACCGACACGCCGTCCAGGCGATAGACGTTCGCGTCGGCGTAGTGGCTGGCCAGCAGGTCCAGCCGGGCCGCGACGCGCTCCTGATCCTCCAGCGCGGTGTTGATTTCGCCGGAGACGAAATAGCGCTCGCGGAAGGGTGCGAGCAGCTCGCGCAGCGTCTGCCCGCGGATCGACATCAGCTCGAGGACGAGCAGCGCCGGGATGAACCCGTTGTCGGCGTAGAAGTTCTCGCGAAAGTAGTAGTGGCCGGTCACCTCGCCCCCGAAGACCGCATTCTCCTCGCGCATCCGCTTCTTGAAGAACGCGTGGCCGACCCGGTTCATCAGCGCGCGTCCCCCGTAGGTGGTGACGGTGTCCTCGATTGCGCGGCTCGCTCGCACGTCGTAGACGATGGCGGCCTCCGGCGTCTTGCGCAGGTACGCTTCCGCCAGCAGGGCGGTGATGAAGTCGCCGGGGATGAACTCGCCCTCGCCGTCGACGAAGAAGCACCGGTCGGCGTCGCCGTCCCACGCGATTCCGGCATCCGCCGACCCGGCCCGAACGGCGTCGACGAGATCGCGCCGGTTGGCTTCGATCAGCGGGTTCGCCTCGTGGTTCGGAAACGTGCCGTCGACGTCGAAGCAGAGCCGGGTGGTACGGCAGGGCAACCGATCGAAGAGTGCCGGCGCTACCACCCCCGCCATGCCGCTGCCGGCATCGAGCACCAGCGAGAACGGCCGGATGGTCGCGACATCGATGAAGCCGAGCACGTGGTCGAGGTAGTCGTCGAGAATGCGTGCTTCGGTGCAGGCACCCGGCCGGGCCGTGGGCGCGGGCAGCGCGTCCGCCGCCAGCATGTCGCGGATGTCGGCGATGCCCGCGTCGCCGCTGAGCGGCAACGCCTGCCGCCCGACGAGCTTGATGCCGTTGTAGGCGCCCGGGTTGTGCGACGCGGTGATCTGGGCTCCGCCATCGAGGTCGTCGCGGGCCACCGCGAAGTAGAGCTGGTCGGTTCCCATCAAGCCGATGTCCACGACGTCGGCGCCCTGGGTCCTTGCTCCCGCGATGAACGCCCGGGCGAGACCGGGCGACGACAGGCGCATGTCGCGGCTGACGGCGATGCGCCGCGCCCCGAGATGCGCGACGAATCCCCGGCCTATCAGCTCGGCCAACCGTTCGTCGATCTGATCGGGATACAGCCCGCGTACGTCGTAGGCCTTGAATACGCCGGGATCGAAGGTCATCTTTGAAGTCTCTCGGATACGCGGAGTCCCCGACCCAGGAGTCTGCGCCGTGGAACGGCGCGGACTCCTGGAGGGTTGGTTGGGCGGCAAGCGGAGCCGCAGGCGACGCTTTCCGGGCTAGGGCAGGCGCCGATACCGTACGATCGCCGTCCGGGCACGCTCACACCCGGCTGTGGGCGGACAGCGTGGACCGGCTTCCGAGCACGGCTCCGCCGCGAATCTTCGCCCCGGCGGCGATTCGGCACGCCCTCGCCAGAATCGCCTCCCGCACCACCGCATCCGCTTCGACGACGGTGTCCCCCCAGAGGATCGAGCGCTCGATGACGGCGCGGGGACCGATGGTGCACCCGGGGCCGATGACCGACTCGGCTCCGATGCGGGCGCCCTCTTCCACGACACAGCCGCTCCCGAGAAAGCAGGGACCCGCGATCTCGGCCCCGGCCGCGACCCGGCAGCCGGCGCCGCGATGCACGGATCCGGCGGCCGCCCCCGCGAAGGGACCGGCGGCGCAGCGTCCGGCCATCAGGTCGCGGTGCGCCTGCAGGTAGCTGGCCGGGGTGCCGATGTCGATCCAGTAGCGGCGATCGACCTGCGCGACGAAGGTCTCTTTCCGGTCGACGAGCGACGGGAAGTACTGGCGCTCGATCGACCACGCGGTGTCGTCCGGAATGCGGTCGAACGTGGCGGGTTCCAGCAGATAGATGCCCGCGTTGATCGTGTTGCAGGTGACTTCGTCCGGGTCCGGTTTCTCCAGGAACCGCCGCACGTTGCCGTCCTCGTCGGTCTCGACGAGGCCGTAGGCCGACGGATTGTCGACGGGGGTGAGCACGATGGTCGCCCGCGCGCGTCGCTCCCGGTGCCGCGAGACCGCCGCGTTCAGGTCGAACCCGGTCAGCACGTCTCCGTTGAGGACGAGCACGGTGTCCTCGACGCCCCGAGCGGCGAACTTTATCGCGCCTCCGGTGCCGAGCGGATGGGGCTCGACCCGGTACCGCACCGGCAGCCCGGTTTCGGCGCCGTCGCCGATCCGGGCCTCGATGCGCTCCGGATGGTAGTTGAGGCTCAGGATCACCTCGTCGATATCCGGGACCTGCCGCAACAGATCGATCTGATAGCAGAGGAGCGGGCGGTCGAAGATGGGCACGATCGGCTTCGGAACGTCGAGCGTCAGGGGCCGCAGCCTCGTGCCGAAGCCGCCGGCCAGAATCACCGCCTTCATGCGGCGGGGATTGTAGCACCCGCGCCGGCCGGCATCTTGCGACCGATCCGTCCCGACACTACAATGAGGCCGTCTTCTTCATCCCCGATGAATCTGCCGAACAGCTTGACCCTGGCTCGCATCTTCCTGGTTCCACTGCTCGTCGTCGTGCTGTGGACGGAGTTCGAGGGAAAGGAGCTGGTGGGTGCGGCAATCTTCAGCGTGGCCGCCCTGACCGATTGGCTCGACGGGTTTCTGGCCCGGCGGCAGAAACAGGTCACGACGTTCGGCCAACTGATGGACCCGCTGGCGGACAAGCTCCTGATCACGGCCGCCCTGATCTCGCTCGTGCAGATGGAGCTGGCGCCGGCCTGGATGGTGGCCATCATTCTGGGCCGGGAGCTGGGGGTCACGGTGATGCGCAGTCTGGCCTATTCGCGCGGCGTGACCATTCCGGCGTCGTCGCTCGGCAAGGTCAAGATGATGTCGCAGGTCATCGCGATCCTGCTGCTGATACTGGGCCGGGACTATCTGCAACAGTTCTTCGTGCTGGGGCAGATCGCGCTGTGGGTCGTGGTGGTGACGGCGCTGGGGTCGGCGCTGGAGTACTATCGGCGGTTCACGCCCCTGATCGCCATGAACCCGAAGAGCGCCCCGTTTGGAGCGGAGCCCCGCCCGTCCCCGCCGTTGACGGGGGCGCCGGATGCGGTCACCGACCAGAAGGGCCAGCGGTTCGCGTCTCCGTCCTGACGGACGAACCCGCGCATCCACGGGCTGGCCCGCGAGGCGGTCTCATCGATCCAGCTCGGCTTCCAGCTCGGAGATCCGCACGCGGGCGTCCTCGGCGTACTCGCTGGCCTCGAACTCTTCGAGGATCCGGGCGAAGTAGGGAATGGCCTCGCTGAGCTGCCGGGCGTCGGCCAGCGTCTGGCCGAGAAAGAAATAGACCTCGTCCCGCTTCGAGTAATCCGGATGGCTGTCCAGAATCTGCCGGAACCGATTGACGGCGCCGGGGTAGAACTTGACGCGGTAGTAGAAGTGGCCCACGGTGAAGTCGTGCGAACTGAGCCGGTCGCGGGCTTCGCGTAACCGTTCGCGGACCTCCGGCGTCCATTCCTGATCGGTCGGATACCGGTCGAGGAAGTTCTCGAACTCGCGGATGGCGTTCAACGTCTCGGACTGATCGCGTTCGGCCCGCCGCATCTGGTGGAAATGCACCATCGCGAACTTGTACTGGGCAAACGCCGCGCGGGGATGGGTGGGATAGAGGCTGAGAAAATCCTGGAACTCGGCGAGGGCGCGGACGTACGCCTCCGTCGAGCCTTCCTGCTCGTAGCTCTCGCCGATGCCCAGCCGCGCCGCCGCCCGGAACTGGCTCTGGGGGTAGTTGTCGCGGATCTCCACGAAGTACTGGCGGGCGCGGCGCCAGTCTCCCTCGTCGAGCGCCGCCGATCCGCGCTCGAACAGGAGACGGTCCGCCTCCACCTCGCCGATCGCCGGGATGTCCGCGCGGGGCGTGCTGCAGCCGATGACGGCGATGGCCAGCAACAGCGGCAGTCCTGCTCTCCACCACCGCCGGCCGGGCGGCATCGGTGAACGTCGGGAACGACGGATCGGATCGTGGTCGTGGTCGTGGTAGTTCATTGATTTCCGCCAGGTTGCTACGCCTGCGCCAACAGCTTTTGAACGTCGATGGGGAGCCGCGCCGGCTTGCCTTCGCCGTCCACCGACGCATGCACGGTGTGGCCGAGGGCCGTCACGGCGCCATCCCCGGTCCGTCGAACCTCGTACGCGAACTGCACGCGAACCGGCGACATCAGCTTCCCGCGGGTGAGAATCGTGAGCTCATCGTCGTAGCGGGCCGGCTGCCGGTACTCGCAGTGCGCCTCGATGACCGGTAGCATGAATCCCGCCGCTTCGAGATCCCGGTAGGTGCGGCCCACGGATCGCAGCAGCTCGCAACGCGCCACCTCGAACCACACGAAGTAGTTCGAATAGTACGCCACCTGCATCCTGTCGGTCTCGGCATACCGGACCCGTACCGTGGCGCTGCCCCGAGCCACCCGGTCAGCCTTCCGCGACCGTCGCGCGAACCGGCGCGGTGGCGGCGGCGCGAAGCGCCCGGACCGCCGCCGCGGCGTCGGGGGTCCCGAAGATGGCGGCGCCGGCCACGAGAATCTCCGCCCCCGCGTCCACGACGCGCGCCGCGTTGCCGCAGTCGACGCCGCCGTCGACCTCGATGGGGGCGCGATTGCCGGCCTCGTCGAGGAGCCGCCGGACGCGGGCAATCTTCGCGTCGCTGCCGGGGATGAACTTCTGACCTCCGAATCCGGGATTGACGGTCATGACGAGCACGAAATCGAGATCGGCCGCGACCTCGCTCAAGGTCGATACCGCGGTGGCGGGATTCAGCACGACACCGGCCCGCGCCCCGTGACTCCGGATATGTCCCAACGTGCGGTGCAGATGGGGGGTGGTCTCGACGTGGACCGAGATCGCCGCCGCGCCGGCATCCGCGAACCGGTCTATGTACCGATCCGGGTCCGAGATCATCAGGTGCACGTCGAGGGGGACGGTGGCCACCCGGTGCAGCGCCGCGACCACCGGCGGCCCGATCGTGAGATTGGGCACGAAGTGCCCATCCATGACATCGACGTGTATCAGGTCCGCTCCGCCCGCCTCCGCGGCCGCGACGGCCGTCCCGAGGGCGGCGAAGTCGGCCGAGAGAATCGAGGGCGCGATGCGTACGCTCATCGACTGACCTCGAGGGAGATAGCCTCGCCGTGGGCGATCTGGAACCCCGTCTGCGGGAACTGGCGCAGGACGACGCCCGGCTCGATGCCGGGATAGGGATGGTCGCCGACGACCGAGACGCGGAATCCACGGGCCCGCAGCACCTCGGCGGCATCCGCGCCGTAGACGCCGATCAGATCCGGCATGACGTAGGTGGCGCCGCGCTCCCCGCGATTGACCAGGACGGAGACCGTGGCCGCCGACCCCCGGGGCGGCGGCTCCTGGGCCACCACCGTGTCACTGGGATAGCGACCGGACCGGATCTCCGAGATGCCGCGCAGGCGCAGGGCGTCCTCCTCGAGCCGGGCGCGTGCGCTGCGCTCCGACTGTCCGATCAGGGTGGGAACCGAGCCGGCGCTGGCGCCGGAGCTGATCCATACCTTGACGCTTCGCCCGCTGCGCGTGGTCAACCCGGTGGCCGGATCCTGGCCCACGACGTGGCCGGCGGGAATAGTCGGGTCGATTCGGGCCAGCGGTTCGACCCGTACCTGCAGACCGAGTGGTTCGAGGGTCGTCGCCGCCTGGTCCACGCTCTGGCCAACCAGGTTCGGTATCGAGACTTCGCGGAACCGGAGGGCGATCTGCAGCCCCACCACCGCAAACAGCAGGAAGATGACGCCCGCGGCCGACAGGAGGGCTCCGGCCATCACCAGCCGCGCCGCCCAGCTCCGCACGGGTGTGCGACGGGCGGGGGGCGGCGCCGGCCGCTTCCGCCGCGCCGCCGAAGAACGTACCGGCGCCGAACGCGACGATCTGTCGGATGGGGCAGACATTCTACTCACAAAAATACTACAGGTTCCAGCGACGGTCACGGTCCCGCCCGCTCCGCACCCGCCCCAGGAGCGTGCGCCGTTCCGCGGCGCGGGTTGCCGGGGCCGCTCCCGGCTTTCCGTCGGAGGACGGCGCGCCGTTGCAGAACGGCGGCGAAGAAGGCGTCGAGTCGGTGGTCAGAGGGCCTGGTCGAGAGGCGCCCCCGGTCGTCGATCACCTGACGGAGGTCGGCCGCGATCGGGCCGGCTCGTTCCGGATGGACCGGTTCGAAATCGGGATGGTCGTCCAGAAACGCAGCCACCACGTCCTCGTTTTCGTCCGGCTCGCTGGAACAGGTCGCGTAGACGAGGTGTCCGCCGGGACGCACCGCGTCGGCCGCGTGCCCGGCCATCGACAACTGTGCGGCCGCGAAGCGCGGCAGGTCGGCGGGGCGGCGGCGCCACCGTATCTCCGGGTCGCTCCGCAGAACGCCCAGCCCGGAGCAGGGCGCATCGACGAGGACCCGGTCGAACACGGGGGCGAACGGGATCCCGCGGCGCAGATCGAGACGCACGATACCGGTGGTCGCCGCGCCCATGCCGGCGAGGGTCTGGCGAAGCAGCCGGACACGCGCCGGCCGGTGGTCGCCGGCAACGAGTTGGCCGCGGCGGCCCATGGCCCCCGCGATGGCGAGGGTCTTCCCGCCGGGCGCGGCGCACGCGTCCAGCACGCGCTCGCCGGGCCGGGCGCCGACCAGCTCGGCCACCAGTTGACTGGCCTCGCCCTGGGCGAGAAAGAGCCCCCGGCTCGCGAGCGGCGTCCGGTAGGGATTCCCGGCCACGACCGTGAGCCCGTCGCGGGCGAACCGCGTGGGCTCGGTCTCGACGCCGTGCTCGGCGAGCTGCCGCCCGAGATCCTCGCGCGTGGTTCGAAGCCGATTGGCCCGCAGCGTCAGAGGGGGCGGGGTGTTGTTGAAGCGGATCCAGTCGGCGACGGCGGGGAAGTCGTAGCGATCGAGCCACCGTTCGACGAGCCAGCGCGGATGCGACGCGGTCACGCTGAGATACGCCAGTCGGGTGTCGCGATCCCCGGTTTCCCCCGGCGGGGGAGGCAATTCAGGCGCCTGTCGGGTCGCCGCCACCCGGCGGAGCACGGCGTTGACGAATCCGGCCGCGCTCGTCTTGCCGACCCGTTTGACGAGCCGGACCGATTCGTTGACCGCCGCCGCCGGGGGCACCCGATCGAGATGCAGCAACTGGTAGGCGCCGAGTCGGAGCACCGTCAGCACCTCCCCATCGATGCGCGCGATCGGACGATCGGCGGCGCGCTCGACGACATGGTCCAGCGCGGCCAGCCAGCGGAACGTGCCGCCGGCGAGCTCGGTGACCAGCGCCCGGTCTCGATCGTCGGGGAGCGGGTCCCGGAAGGCGGCCAGCGCCCGCGGCAGGTCGTCGCCGCGGAGCACCGCCCGTACGACGTCGTAGGCGGCGGCGCGGGCCTGGTTGGTGCGTGTCATGGGATTCGCAGCGGGCGTCCTCCCGCTTCCTGCTCCACGCCTCCCGCCGATCTCTTGCGAACGCCGGGCGTCGCCGCGGACTCCGGGCGTGCGGATCATGCGGGGGGCGGCGCCGGCCGGAAGACGGCGTCGGACGCGATGCGCCGTCCCGCCAGGAAGTCGCGGGTCGACTGCGCGCGGCGGCCCTCGGGCTGAATATCGAGGATCGACAGCACCGTACCCGCACCGCAGGCGATCCGCAACCGATCGCCCCGGGCCTCGACGATCGCGCCGGGGGAGAGCGCTGGGAGAGCGCGGGTGGATGATGGCGGAGCAGGCTCGGTGCGCCGGATCAGATACCGCGATCCGTCGATGAAGGCGAAGGCGGGAGGCCACGGGTGCAGTCCGCGCACGAGGTCGTGAATGGTCCGGGCCGGCCGGTTCCAGTCGATCCGGCCGTCCTCCCGGGTGAGGCGGGGCGCATAGGTTGCCAGGGTGTGATCCTGCGGCTGCTCCCGGACCCGGCCGCCGGCGACGTCGCGAACGGTGACAAGCAGCAGATCCGCCCCCATCGCGGCCAGCTCCCGCTCGACGTCCGCGCTGGTCTCGTGCCCGGCGATCGGCCGGGACGTGCGGGCGAGCATCGGACCCGCATCCATCTCGCGGACGAGGCGGATCATGGTGACGCCGGTCTCCCGTTCGCCCGCGATCACGGCGCGTTGTATCGGCGCCGCGCCCCGGTAGCGCGGCAGCAACGAGGCATGCACGTTGACTACGCCGTGCCGCGGCGTCGCGAGAACCCGGTCGGGCAGGAGCTGACCGTAGGCGACCACGACGCCGAGGTCGGCGCCGCTGGCCGCGAGTCCCGCCGCGAGGGCCGGCTCGCGCGCCCGCTCCGGTTGGAGCAGGGGTATCCCGTGGCCCAGGGCCGCGGTCTTCACGGGAGACGGCTGAAGCCGTTGTCCCCGCCCGCGGGGACGGTCCGGTTGCGTCACCGCCAGCACGACCCGCTCGCCCGCCGCGACGAGACGCTCCAGCGACGGCACCGCGAACGCCGGGGTCCCGAAGAAGGCGATCTTCACCACTTGCCCGAGCGTTGGAGCTTGCGCACCCGCCGCACCATCTGCTCGCGTCGAAGACCCTGCATGCGGTCGACGAACAGGGTGCCGTCGAGATGGTCCAGCTCGTGGTGGAGCACTCTGGCGAACAACGCCTCGCCCTCGATGGTGATCTCCGTCCCCTCGCGGTCGTAGCCCTGGACGACCACGCGCGCCGGCCGCGTCACCCGCGCCGCGAATCCCGGCAGGCTGAGGCAGCCTTCCTCTTCCCGCTGCGCGCCCTCCTGCTCGACGATGCGGGGATTGACCACCGTGACGAGATCGTCGATGGACCGCCCGGATGACGGATCGGCGACGAACACGCGCAGCCCGACCCCCACCTGCGGCGCCGCCAGACCGATACCAGGGGCCGCGTGCATGGTCTGGATCATGTCGTCGATGAGCGTCTCCAGATCGTCGTCGAAGTCGACCACCGGCCGGGCCGGGCGGTGCAGGGCGTCGGCGCCGTGGCGAAGAATGGGGCGAATCATGCAGCGCGGCGTTTCATCACCACGGGCGCCCGGGGAGGAATCAGTCCCGGTCGGACTGCTCGTCCGAATCGGCAGCGCGCTCGTCGTCCTTCGCTCCCAGCTCTCGCAGCACCTCCGCGCTGTTGCCGGTGGGGTACCGGCTGGGATCGTCGATACGGGCGCGGGTCGCCTCGGCGTCCCTGGCGAGATCGAGCGGGGTTCGACCCGCGTCGTTCTCCACGTCGACGTCCGCGCCGTGCTCGGCCAGGAACCGCACGACGGTATTGAAGTTGCGCTGCGCCGCCGCGTGCATCGCGGTGTCGCCTTGCAGATCGGCGGCGTTGACGTCGGCGCCGAACTCGAACGCGGCCCGCACCGCGGCCAGCGTCCTGCGCTCCTCCGCGTCGGGATCGCGCAACGCGGTATTGAAGAAGCGCCCGCGGTTGGCCGGTCCGCGCGTGGCCGCGACCAGCGGGGGAATGAAACCGCCGGCCAGATGGGGCGGTCCCACGCCGCCGGCCCGCTCGAACACCGTGCGCCAGCGCTCCAGGGTCGTCGAGCGGGGATCGGCGCCGGCCTCCGCGAGATCGCGCATGGCGTCGGCGTCGTGGAACCAGGCCGCGAGCCAGTAGGGGGTCGCGGTGACCAGCGACGGGTTGAACGCCCAGTCCTGACTCGCCCGCCGCAACGGGGTTCCCGAGCGGAGCCGGAGGTTCGGGTCGGCGCCGTGCGCCAGCAGGGCTCGTACGAGCGTTCGGTCACCGCGCAGCACGGCCGCGTGGAGGGCGGTGTATCCGGCCCCCATCGCGTTGGGATCGGCGCCGCGGTCGAGCAGATGCGCGGCGAAAGCGCCGTGGCCGCTGTGCGAGGCGAGCACAAGCGGGGTCGCTCCGGTGGGGGCCGGGTTGTCGACGTCGGCCCCGCCGTCGAGCAGGACGTCCGCCGCCGCGATGCGGCCGTGCCGCGCCGCGAACAGCAGGGGCGTGAACCCGCCCCGGTTCCACATGACCCCCTGGTCGTACTGCGATGCGTTGGTGTCCTCGGCGTGCATCAGCCGCGGGCGCTCCTTCGAACGGGCCTCGACGTCCGCTCCGTGGCGCACGAGAAGGCCGGCCACGTCCTGATGACCCTGGGCCACCGCCCACATCAATGCGGTCTGACCCCGGGAGCGCTCGATCGCGTTGACGCCGGCGCCGGCTTCGAGCAGGGCGCGCACGCCGTCCGCGGTGCCGGCCCGGGACGCGGTCATCACCGGGGTCTCGCCCTCCGGCAACTGTATGTTCGCGTCCGCGCCGGCCGCGAGCAGACGCTCGATCATCGGTGCGCTGCCGTTCTCGGCCGCGAGCCACAGCGGGGTCGCGCCGAGCTCGTTGGCCGCGTCGACGCTGGCCCCTGCCTCTATCAACAGCACGGCAATGCGCTCATCGTCCCGGAATGCGGCCCAGTGCAGGGCGGTGGCGCCGTCGGGCTGACGCTGGTCGACGTCGACGCCCTGCTGCAGCAGGCGCTGAACCGCCTGGGCGTCCTCCGCCCGGGCGGCGGCTACGAGGGGAAGGCCGTCGGTGTTGGCGCGAGCCGGGAGGGGCGCGGCAACCAGTCCCAGACATCCTCCCAACACGACGAGGCCGCCGATTCGCATCATCGACCAATCTGCGGAGCTGTTCGCGCTCATCGAGAATCTCTCCTGGACCAGGACAGGGTCATGGGTCTGCCGGTGCGGGCATCCGAGCCGTTTCACCGCGTCATGCTACCGCAGGTGCCGTCCACGGTGGAACCCCCCTCTCGCATCGTCGCCGGGCCGCGCCCCGGTGTTTGCCGGGGACGCCAGCCGTGCTCGTAAGCCACACGGCACACAAGCCGTTAGCTCCCTGCCGTCCCATTGACACCCATACCGAAAGCGGCAACACTATTGTGGCCCGGCGAGCGGGAGCGATTCAATTGCCAGCGGCGGTCGCTTTTGTCCATCCGACGGTGGGTCGACATCTCATGACACAAGAACAGGGTCCGGCGCTCCAGCGTTATCTCGGTGGATTGGGCGTGGCGGTCTTCGCGGTGCTGGTGTGCACCGCACAGGGCGTGCAGTCGGCGGGGCAGTCCTCGGCCGGCGCGGAGGCGGCGGTTTCGCCGCAGCGGGCGCTTCTCGACCAGTATTGCGTGACCTGCCACAACAGCGCGTTCGTGGACGGCGCCGGCGAGCCGCGGTCGCGGCTCGTGTCGCAGTTGCGCGCGGTGGGGCTGGCCCTCGATACCGTCGACATCGACGACATCGCCGAGGATCCGGAGGTCTGGGAGAGCGTGGTGCGGAAGCTGCGGGTCGGCGCCATGCCCCCGCAGCCGCGTCCGCGGCCCGACAAGGCGACCTACGACGGATTTCGGCGATGGCTTGAGGACGAGCTGGATCGGGCGGCCGAGGCCCGGCCGAACCCGGGTCGAACCCAAGCGTTCCACCGCCTGAACCAGACCGAGTACCGGAACGTCATTCGCGATCTGCTGGATCTGGAGATCGACGTCGGCGAGTGGATTCCCGCCGACGCTCCGGACCGCTTCGGCTTCGACAACAACGCTGGCGCCCTGTCCCTGTCGCCGGCCCTCTTCGAGCGTTACGTGTCCGCCGCCCGCAAGATCAGCCGGCTCACCATCGGCCAGCCTCCGGCCGGCGGGACGGTCATCGCCGCCTACGACGTTCCCCTGAACCTGATACAGGACAACCAGCAGAACGAGGATCTGCCCTTCGGCTCGCGCGGCGGCGCCGCGGTGCGGCATCACTTTCCGGTCGACGGGGAGTATCTGATCGAGCTGCGGCTGCGCACCAACTACGTGGGATACGTGCGCGGCATCGATCAGCCGCACGACGTCGAGATTCGCCTCGACGGCCGGCGGATCCGGCAGTTCACGTTCGGCGGGCAGGCGCCGGGCATGCCCGCGCCGATGAGCTTCGCCGGCAACATCCGCGGCGACGACGAGTGGGAGTCGTACACGCTGCACGCCGACGAGGACCTCGAGCTCCGCATCAAGGTCGACGCGGGACCGCATCTCATCGGGGTGTCCTTCCCCCGGGAGACGTGGGAAGAGGACGGCGTGCTGCAGCCGCGGCAGGCCGGATTCGCCCTCGCCATCAACGACATGCCGGACAGCAATCCGGCCCTCGACAGCGTGCAGATCCACGGTCCGCTCACCGTGGACGGCCCCGGCGACACCCCGACGCGGCGCCGGGTATTCACGTGCACGCCCGCCACCGAAGCCGAGGAGCGGCCGTGCGCCGCGGAGATCCTGGGCACGCTCGCCCGGCGCGCGTACCGGCGTCCGGTGTCGGACGACGACGTGGGGACGCTGCTCGACTTCTTCGAGATCGGCCGTCAGGGCGGCAGCTTCGACGCCGGTATCGGTCTCGCCCTGGAGCGTGTCCTCGCGGATCCGGAGTTCCTCTATCGCATCCAGCAGGACCCGGTCGACAGTCCGCCCGACGCCATCTACGCGATCCCCGACATCGATCTCGCGTCGCGGCTGTCGTTCTTCCTGTGGAGCAGCATTCCCGATGACGAGCTGCTGGCGGTGGCCGATAACGGGACGCTGGCCGATCCCGAGGTGCTCGACCGGCAGGTGCGGCGCATGCTCGCCGACCCCCGCGCCGCCGCCCTCGTGGACAACTTCGCGGGACAGTGGCTCCACTTCCGGAACCTCGAGGGCGTGTATCCGGATCCGCTGATCTTTCCCGACTTCGACGACAACCTGCGCGCCGCCTTCGAGGCCGAGACCAGCCTGTTCATCAACAGCCTGATCCGGGAAGATCGAAGCATGCTGGATCTGCTGCGCGCCGACTACACCTATGTCAACGAGCGTCTCGCCGCGCACTACGGCATCCCGGATGTCTACGGGAACCGCTTCCGGAGGGTGACGTTCGCGGAAGGCGAGCGCGCCGGGCTGCTGAGCCACGGCAGCGTCATGACGGTCACGTCCTATCCGAACCGGACGTCGCCGGTGCTGCGGGGCAAGTGGGTGCTCGAGAACCTGCTGGGGGCTCCGCCGCCGGAGCCGCCGCCCGACGTGCCGACCCTCGAAGAAGAGAACGAGGACGGCGAGCCGCTCACCATGCGGCAGGCGATGGTGCGGCACCGGGAGGATCCGGCGTGCTCGGTGTGTCACGCGCCGATGGACCCCATCGGGTTCTCGCTGGAGAACTTCGACGCGATCGGCCGCTGGCGCGCGACCACCGCGGGCGTTCCGGTCGACGCCTCGGGAACGCTGCCCGACGGCGCCGCGTTCGACGGTCCGACCGGGCTCCGCGACCTGCTGCTGGCGAGGCCCGACGATTTCGTCGGCACCGTGACCGAAAAGCTGATGGGTTATGCCCTGGGGCGCGGGATCGAGTACTATGACGCTCCAACGGTTCGGAAGATCGTGCGTGAAGCGGCTGGCGACGATTATCGCTGGTCATCCATCATCCTCGGAATCGTGAAGAGCACCGCGTTCCAGATGCGGAGGTCCGACTCATGATCATCACCAGGAAAGCTATCCCGCGCCGCACCGTGTTGCGGGGCATCGGCGCCGGTTTGGCGCTTCCGCTGTTGGACGGCATGGTTCCGGCCTTCGCCGCCATCCGCAACAGTGCCGCCAACCCCGTCCGCCGGTTCGGCGTCTTCTACGTGCCGAACGGGATGGCGATGAAGCACTGGACGCCCGAGTCGGAGGGTCTGGGGTTCGAGACGACGAGGCTGCTCAACCCGATTGCGGCTTATCGCGACCAGATGACGCTGTTGACGGGCCTCAACGGGGTGCAGAGCAACGCCGGCGTCCACGCCAGCGCCGCCACCCGGTTCCTGACCGGCGTGACCCCCGCCCGCACCGAGTCGAACCTCCGGGCCGGCGTGTCCGTCGACCAGTTGATCGCCCGGGAGACGGCCCGGCATACGCAGCTCGGCTCGCTCGAGCTGGCCCTCGACAGCCGCGACGTGTCCGGTTCGTGCGACGTCGGATTCAGTTGCACCTACACCAACACCATCTCCTGGCGGAACGAGACCACTCCGCTGCTCGGCGAGAACAACCCGCGGGCGGTCTTCGAGCGGCTCTTCGGCGACAGCGGGTCGACCGATCCGGCGGTGCGGCTGGACCGCATCCGCAAGGATCAGAGCATTCTCGACTCGGTGTCCGACAAGATCAGCGCGTTGCAGCGGGGTCTCGGACCCAACGACCAGCTTCGGGTGAACGAGTACATCGAGGCGGTCCGCGACATCGAGCGCCGGATTCAGAAGGCCGAGGAGCAGAGCGACCGCGAGCTGCCCGAAGTGGATCAGCCCGCGGGGATTCCGGCCACCTACGGCGAGCACGCCAGGCTGATGTTCGATCTGCTGCTGCTGGCGTATCAGACCGACCTGACGCGGGTCAGCACCTACATGATGGCGCGGGAGATCAGCGGCCGCACGTATCCCGAGATCGGGGTCCCCGATTCGCATCATCCGACGTCGCACCACCGGGACGATCCGACGCTCTACGAGAAGATCGCGAAGATCAACGAGTACCATCTGTCGCTCTTCGCCTACTTCCTCGAGAAGGCGCGCGCAACGCCGGACGGCGACGGCAATCTGCTCGATAACATGATGATGCTCTACGGCGCCGGGATGTCCGACAGCAACCGCCACGACAACAAGGGCCTGCCCCTCGTGCTCGTGGGCGGCGGCTCCGGCAAGCTCCGCGCGAGCGGTCATCTGCGCTACCAGGAGAGAATATCCATCTCGAATCTGCACCTGACGATTCTCGACAAGATGGGGGTGCGCGTCGACAAGATGAGCGACAGCACCGGCAAGCTCGACCTGCTGACGGTAGGCTAAGGGCTTGCACCATAGAAGTTCGCGCCAGCGAACTTCCAACGCGACCGTAAGGTCGCGCAGTCACCTATCGGGTCGAGGCCCGGTAGTCGCAACACCCTGGGCCCGGCATTCGTGCCGGGCCTTTCGTTTGTTGGGGGACCCGACGGGTTCTGTGGCGGTATCGCGGCGCCGCGCCAGCGGCGGGCGAACGCCGGGACCGTTCGTGCCGGGTCCGGAACCGGGGAAGCGCCGGCCGCCATCGCGGCCGCAGGGAGGACGGAATGGTCAGACTGCGCAGAGGACTGTTGGCGGGAGTGGCGGCGGCAATGCTCGCCGCGGTGTCCGGCCTCGCGGTCGAGGGACAGCAGGACGCCGGCGGGGTGATGATCGATGCGGACGACATCGGGGGCGTCGTCACCAGCACCCAGGGACCGGAGGCGGGAGTCTGGGTCGTCGCCGAGACCACGGATCTCCCGACCCGGTTCATCCGGATCGTGTCCACCGACGACGACGGGCGCTACGTGCTTCCAGACCTGCCCGACGCAACCTACGAGCTGTTCGTGCGCGGCTACGGCCTCGTCGATTCTCCGCGGGTCACCGCCTCGCCGGGCCAGACCGTCGACCTCGAGGGCGTGGTGGCGCCGGATGCCCGCGCCGCCGCCGCGGTTTATCCGGCCGCCTGGTGGCTGTCGATGCTGGAGCTGCCGGAAGGAGAGCATTCGCAGCAGGAGCTGGGCAGCCAGGTGACCGGCTGCATGAACTGCCATCAGGTCGGCAACCGGGCGACCCGGGAGATTCCCGGAGACATTCTCAGCGCTGCCGACTCGCATCTGCAGGCGTGGGACCGCCGGGTCGCGATGGGGCCGATGGGCTCGAGCATGGCGAGCGCGTTCGGGCGGCTGGGCGACCAGCGCCGCATGTTCGCGGACTGGACCGAGCGCATCGCGGCCGGCGAGGCCCCCACCCAGACCCCGCCCCGGCCGGTGGGCATCGAGCGCAACGTCGTCGTCACCCTCTGGGACTGGGGCACGCAGACCGACGGCCGCACCGACAGCGCCGCTTCCGACATCCGCGACGCCACCGTCAACGCCGACGGACGGGTCTACGGCGTCGTGCAGCCCAGCGACATCCTCGCAGTTCTCGACCCCGTCGAGCACCGCGCCACCACAATCGACATCCCGTCGAACGGCCCGACCATGCAGGGGCAGACCCCCGAGTCGCCCTATTGGGGCGACGACCCGGTCTGGGCCCGGCAGTCCGACCCGCGCAGCGTCGCCATCGACGGCGACGGGCGGGTCTGGCTGACCGGTCGCATCCGCGCCCCCGGCGAGCAGCCGGAGTTCTGCACCGAGAACGCCTTCGGCCGCCACTACCCCCTGGTCCAGGGCTCCCGGCAGGTGTTCATGTACGACCCCGAGACCGAGGCCTTCTCCGAGATCGATACCTGCTTCTCGGCCGACCACAACCAGATCGGCGAGGACGAGCGCATCTACTACGGCTTCAACGGCGGGCTCGGCTGGATCGACATGGAGATCTGGGACGAGACCCAGGATGCGGAAGCGGCGCAGGGCTGGTGCCCCGGCGTCGTCGACACCAACCGGGACGGCATCATCACGCCGGGATGGACCGAGCCGGGCGAGGCCGTCGATCCGACCCGGGACCACCGCATCCAGTTCGGCTGCTACTCGCCGGCGGTGAACCCGGCCGACGGCAGCGTCTGGTGCTCGGGGAACGGCCGGACCCAGCGCCAGCTCGTCCGGCTCGAGCTCGGCGACAACCCGCCCGAGTCGTGCGTGGCCGAGCTGTACGAGCCGCCCTCCTCGGTCATGAACCCGTCCGCGTACGGCAGCGGCGGCCTGCACCTGACCACCGAGGGCGTCGTGTGGCAGGACTGGCGGGGCAGCGGTCACTTCTCCTCGTTCGACCGCAGCCGGTGCGCCGACATCTCGGATCCGCAGGCCGACGGGCAGGGCTGCCCCGAGGGCTGGACCTTCTACCGGATCGACAAGCCGACCTATCAGAACGCCGAGTTCCCGATCAACTCCGACGAGAGCTACCTCACCCAGATCGACCACCACGACGTGCTCGGTCTCGGGAGGGACGTGCCTCTGTACGGCGTCGTGAACACCGACTCGATCGAGGTCTTCGTGCCCGACACCGAGCAGTTCATCACCCTGCGGGTGCCGTACCCGATGGGCTTCTTCTCCCGGTCCTCGAACGGCCGCATCGACGACCCGACGACCGGATGGAAAGGCAAGGGGCTCTGGTCGAGCTACTCGAACTACGCCGCCTGGCACCTCGAGGGCGGCGCCGGCACGAACCAGAAGGTGGTCAAGTTCCAGATCCGCCCCGACCCGCTGGCGCACTAGCGTCGGCGGGTTTGGCTTGGCCGGCCGCAGCCAGGAGTCTGCGCCGTACGCAGCGTGACGCCGACGGCGCCGAGGGGTGTCGTCGGCTCTTTCGTCAGGGCCGCTTCGATGGTGACGAGACTGTATGTCGACAATTTCCGTTGTCTCATCAACTTCGAGTTGCGGCTCGATGAGACGAACGTTCTGCTTGGTCCCAACGGCAGCGGGAAGACGTCGGTCCTCGATGTACTGCGTCGGATTCAGGCCCTCGTCGCGCGGGGAGCCAGAATCGAGGAGACGTTCCCGACCCGCGACCTTTCATTGACGCGGGATCGTGACGACCAGCGCTTCGAGCTCGATATGCAGATCGACGGTTGCTCCTACCACTACGTCCTGGGCATCCAGCACGATCGTGGTCGCCGACGAATGCGGATCGGCGTCGAGACTCTGGATCACGACGGCAACCCCATCTTTGCGTTTTGAGGCGGCACCGCCCAGCTGTACCACGACGACTATGCAAAGGGGCCCGAGTACCCTTTCGACTGGTCCCGCTCGGGCGTGGGATCTCTCAACGAGAGATCCGACAACCAGAAGCTGACACGGTTCCGACAGGCAATCGCGGATTTCGTCGTCGCCAGTCCGTGCCCTCCGCTCTTCGAATCGGAGACCAGAAGCGAAGACGAGTTTCTCGAACCATTCATGCAGAACTTCGTCGGTTGGTACCGCCACGCCGCGCAGGAGAACATGCGCGCGATCGCCGGGTTGTTCGAGGCGCTCGGCGAGGCGCTTCCAGGATTCGACTCCATCAGCTTGACGGAGTCGGGAGAGAACACCCGCGCCCTCAAGGTGGTGTTTCGCGGGGCGGCGGACGACGGCCGGCTGGACCGTTACGGCTTCAGCCAGCTCTCGGACGGCCAGCGGGCGTTGTTGGCCCTGTACTGCCTGGTCTTCCTGTCCTCACGCCGGCGCGCGTCCTTGTTTCTCGACGAGCCCGACAACTACCTCGCGCTTCGCGAGATTCAGCCTTGGCTCGCCGCGGTCGGCGAACATTGCGGAGATACGCTGGAGCAGGCCATCGTCGTCTCCCATCATCCCGTGACCATCGACCACCTCGCCGGCGCGAAGGGCCGATGGTTCTACCGGGACGGGAACGGGCCTGTGCGGGTCATTGACCAGCCGGACCGGACGGTTGATGGCATCTCGCTGTCGGAAACAATAATCCGAGGTTGGGACAGAGAGTGAGTGGAGTCCGCGTCACGCTACTCTGCGAGGACTCGCAGACGGATGCATTCGTGCGACGGTTTCTCAAACGGCGGAACTTCCGTGGTCATGACATCAGAACACTCCCGCTTCCGGGGGACAACCAGTCGGGCGAACAATGGGTTCGAACGCGTTATCCCCGTGAACTGAGAGGCATCCGCGGAAGGCGGCGGGCCTACCTCATCGTCGTCACGGACGCGGATGCCGGTTCCACGGAGGCCCGGCGGGCGCAGTTGGAAACAGAGTGCGAGCAGCAGCAGATTCCGCGAAGGGATGACGGCGACCCGGTTCTCGTGGTTGTGCCACGCAGGAACATCGAGACATGGCTGGCCTATCTCGGTGGGGACCGCCGTCGACGAGGACACGACCTACCCGCACCTGCAACGGGAGGGGGCCTGTACCGCGCAGGCGGATCGCCTGTACGCCATGTGCCACGAGGTCCAGCGACTTGACGACCGAGCTCCGCCGTCCTTGCGGGAGGCGTGCGGGGAGTACCGCAAGCTTCGACAGTGAGCTGCGCGCCGTTCGAGGGCGGCGAGCGCATCCTTCACCGAAAACCCACCGCTTACGAGGTCAGCCCGTCGTCGACGCGAGTCACGCGGCGGCGCGGTAAGACGATGGCAAGCGAGTCACCGCGCCCCGTTGGCCAGCGCCGACCGCGCGTGGCTGTCCGGGAGGCCGCCTGCGGCGTGGTATGAGCGGGCCGCGGCTGCCCGCGCCGGCGTATCCAGTCGCCGAAGCCGCCCTCCGGGAACGGACCGTGACGGACTACCCGCCAGGTAGCGATTCGCGATCTGCTGCTGAACGCCATCATGCACCGCCCCTACGAGTCGAACGCGCCCATCCGTTTCTACTGGTACGACGACCGGGCGCGGTGTCATCCGCGCGCAGGAGGCGTTGAACAGGAACGGGAATCCGGAGGCGGAGTTCACGTTCGAGACCTCCCACGTGTTGGCGACGATCCGGAGAGCGCGGTGAAGACGATCGCCTTCTTCAACAGTCGGCCCGAACCCCGGTGCGATCAACCAGTCGGCGATCATCGCGGCCAACTTCGTTGTTTTTCCGCTCGCCCCCGATCTGTTCTCGCTGCAGGCGCTCCGGAACGCCGGGCCGACGCTCGGTACGTGGCGCCGTGAATGCCACGATTGCCTGAAGCGCCGTCCGGAGGTCCGGGACCTCGATAGCGCGACCTTTCGGTCGCGTTGGAAGTTCGCTGGCGCGAACTTCTACGGCGCAAGCTCCCAGCCCGGAAATCGTCGCCTGCGGCTCCGATTGTCGCCCAACCAACACTGCCAGGAGTCTGCACCGTTCTCCGGCCCAGACTCGTGGCTGATTGCATCGCCGGCTCGCCGGATCCGTTCTGCCGCCGGCCGCTTGGACCGCGACGGCCACGTCTTGCGTGGTCCTACCACTCCACGGACATGCGGGCGCCGGCGCCGCGGTTCGTCAGCAGCGGCTCGAACGCCCAGACCGTTCCAGGCGCTTCGTACACCTTCTCGTGGATGTTCGCGTCCACCGCCAAGCCGATTAGGGCGCCTCCGCCGAGAACCAGAGCGTACACGGACACGATCGCGGCCAAGGACTCGGAACCTGGTCCGAGGTAGCGAAGAGTCGGGAGAGCCGCCACCCCGAGCCCGGCGCCGACACCGTTCCACACAGAGTCCTGGCGCTCGATCTTCAGGATCTCGCCCTCGCGGAAGAGCCTCGTGTCTCTCCCATCGGCCAACGTGAGCGAATCCGGCGTCAGTTCGCGGATGTCAGCCTTGAACTGACACCCCGTGACGTCGGTCAGGTAGACGCCGTCGCCAACCTGCAGACGGCCGGCGCGCCGCAGATCCTCCAGCGAGTTCGCGACGCCCTCGGCGGCTGCTCGGGCGACCGTTTCCGCAGGCCGCGCAGGCCGCGGAAGCTGGTCCAGCGGTCTCGGGATGCACTGCGCTGTCGCTTCTCCGGGCAGCAGAGCCAGCATGACCATGCCCACCGTGGTTCGTACCGTCGAGCTCATGATTCTCCTTCCTGCCGGCCGCCTGCAACGGGCGGCGTCACGGGGTAGTGCGCGAACCATGGCGAACGCAGCTCACGAACCAGTGGAGCTTCCGTCGCGTCGAAGGCTGCCCAAGAGAGTGTCGATTGGCTAAAGGGGGGAACCCCTTGGTCGGTAGAAAGCGCGCGGCTCGTCCGTGCGGACCTGCGCAGTTCCTGCGATGTCGAGCGCGCTGCGGGTCGCCGAAGCGCCGGGAGGAACGGGGTTCGGCGCCGAGCGGTTCCGGCCGGGATTTTGCACTATGGCGTTGCCTATCGGACCACGGTGGGTGCGGACGCGTACGACAAGGCCGGTGCCGGCGCATCGCCGGGGCGGCTCTCGCGGGAGTGTCCGCCGCGCCGGCGGCGATCGCGCCCGCCGGGACACGGGCAATGCCGACGGCGCCGAACGAAGGCGGCTGCAATTCGATGTCGGAGGGATTCAGTGCAACGTGACATCCGTTCGAACGATCTTGGACTTCTGGGGCAGAGCGACGTCATGACCCGGCTGCGCGGCAGCCTGCGCCGGGTCGCCGAGTCGCCGTTTCCGGTCCTCGTCACCGGCGAGAGCGGCTGCGGCAAGGAGCTCGTGGCGCGGGGGGTGCACCGGTTGAGCGGCCGGCCCGAACGCCGTTTCGGCGCCGTCAACTGCGCTGCCCTGACCGACGAGCTCGTCGAGGCGGAGCTGTTCGGCTACGTCCGGGGTGCGTTCACCGGCGCGATGACCGACCGGGCCGGTCTCTTCGAGGCCGCCGACAGAGGCACGCTGTTTCTCGACGAGGTGGGGGAGCTGTCGCCGCGCGCCCAGGCCAAGCTGCTGCGGGTGCTGCAGGACGGCGAGATTCGCCGGGTGGGGGATACGGTTCCAAGGGCGGTCGACGTGCGGGTGGTCGCGGCCACGAACCGGTCTCTCGAGAGCGACGTCAGGACCGGCCAGTTCCGGGAAGACCTGCTGTATCGACTCGACGTACTGCGCATCGAAGTGCCGCCGTTGCGGGACCGCGGCGACGACGTGCGGCTGCTCGCGGAGCACTTCTGGGAGCGGGCGCGGTCGCTCACCGGGAGCCGGGCCATGCCCGCCCGGTCGACCCTGGAGGCGCTGGCTCGTTACCACTGGCCGGGCAATGTCCGGCAACTCGAGAACATCGTGGCGGCGCTGGTCGTGCGCGGTCCCCGGAGCGGGGTGGTGGGACCGGCCCTGTTGCCGGCGGCGATTACCGGCGGGGCGAGCGGAGGGAACGGCATGCCGACGCTGCACGAGGCGCGGCAGGTGTTCGAGCGCCGTTTCGTGAGCGGCGCCCTCGCGCAGGCCGGCGGCCGAAGGGGGCAGGGCTGCGTCGGCCCTCGGCGTGACCCGGCAGGGACTCGCCAAGCTGCTGAAGCGGCTCGACCTCGACGACTCGGCGAGTACCGCGGTGCGCTGCAGCGACGGCGCTCGCTACGGCGAGTCCTCGGAGCGGTGATTGCGCCGACCCCGGGTCGATCACGGCGTGCGCAGCCGCGCCCCTCCCAGAGCCCCGGGTCGTCGCTCTGCACGCCGACGGCGCTCTGGGCCAGATCGAGGGTGATGCGGGCTGACGCGAGTCCTCCGGGCTGATGAACCGGGCCGGAACCGGTGGTAGCGTCGGGTCAGGCCCGTGGTGGCCAGCGAGCCATCGAGGACGTGTAACGTGCAACTCTCCGGGACTCGCCGTCGCAGCTCAGCTCGACGGGGGAGAGGATGTTGGCGGTGTTGACGCCGCCGAATGGGTCGCCGGGAATGCCGTCCCAGTGGTAGGGCGCGCTGCCGCGCAGGCCGCGGATGTCCTGGGGCGAGTCGATGGTCGGGATCATTGTGCCGACCCATCGCTTGATGGCGTGGGGAATCACTGTGTTGGCGTCGCCCGGTGATATGGAGTTCAGATTCCTTGCCATTGTCCATGCTATGCGTGACACGATAGATGCCAGACTCGCAGGTGGGTGTGCTGGCGATTTCGGGGAGCCGCAACAACGGTGACTCGCGCCCCAACCGTAACTCTGATAACGTTCGAAATCAAGGATTCAGCAATGTGAGCATCTTGCCGTGCGGACGCACTGAGGGCCGTCCCCTCCGGTCCACACACATCTGTGCGCCCGCGTGTATTCGTCCGTCCGTGGGCTCCTGACGGCGGAACCGCACCAGCGGTCATCTCGCGCTCGGTGTCGCGCTTGTTCGCACCGGCGACGGCGGTCACGCGTGCTTCCGCGCAAGTGCCCCGTACCGCTCCAATGCCAGGAGTTCATGCGCTTCCTGGCACGGGCCGCTGGTCGGAGAAACGGTGGTCCGGCCGAAAGCACTCCCGGTCGGGCTGTGGTATGCCTGCTCATGACTAGGACGCGCCTCTACGCCGGTGGTTGACGCAGACCTGTTGTGATTGGGGGAGCAATTCTTGCTGGAGCCAAATGGTTCCAGGTTGGTACGGATGCTGTTGGGGGTGGCGTGATGGCGGTAGGCTACCGGGTCCATTCGATCCGATCGTTGGGCCGTGTGATTACTGTCATGGTCCCGGTAGCGGGTGGTAGAGCTGAATGGAGAACGAGAGCAATGACCAGGATCAGGTCGGCAGGGACGGCCGCAATAGTGTTGTTGGCCGCATCAGTGGAGGCGCAGCCGATCTCTGTGCTCCGGTTGGACTTCGTGCGCGAGGTGACGGACGCGGACGGAAACCAGACCGTCATTGAGCAGGGCCACCACTTCATCGCCGATGACGGGGCATACCTGATGGACAAGGTGTCCAACGGTGAGCGGATTTCCGAAATCTGGCACCCGGCCAACGGCGAACGTGTTGTGGTGAATCATGACCTGCGGCTTGCCGTGCGGGGGCCTCTGGATGGGAACTGGCCGATCCCGGCGACGCAAGCGTTGACGGTTCAGCCGGTGATGCCGTCACCGCCCGTGATGCCGTCTCGACCAGGGGCGGGCCGGCCCCACTTGGGCCAGTTGCGATTCCCCGTGCCGGCAGTCGATTCTCTTGGCGAGCGTGTGATTGGGGCGCTCATGGCAACGGGGTCACGCCAGATAATCCCCCCCTCCGCCTACCAGGCCGAGCAGGTCATCGAGACGTGGATATGGGCGCATGCGGCGGCCCGCAAGCCGGTTGTGCTTGAGAAGTCCGTGACAGGGCCTCTGGGTGTGGATGCGTTGCGGGTGACCGGGGCGACGCGGATCCTGGTTTCGCCGGCAGTTTTTCAGCCGCCGCCTGGATATGTAGAGCGTGATTTTCGCCAGCCGCCTGGATGGCGGCCGCCACCCGTACCGGAGCCTGAACGGCGTTCAGCGTGGCCTGGTCGCCGGTGAGTAACTTCTGAAGAGGAGGGTTTGCCTCGAAGGCGACTGGGCTTTGGGGAGGGTTCGCCGTGTCGCGGGTAGTCTTCACCGTGGGCGCGGGCGGGCCGGTGGTGATAGGGATCCTCAACGGGCACCTGTCGGGATTCGGCGAGGTTGCTACCGCGGCCGTGATTCCTTTCCATCGCGCGGCTGGGCTGCCGTGCGAATCCAGCGCCGGCTGCGTGCGGTGCAATCCGAGCGGCCGTTCGACGCGTCCGATGCTCTGCTGGTGAGCATGTTGTTCGCTATGGAGTGCATTGCGCTGTTGGGGCTGGGGCTTGTCGCGCCCCAGTAGGTCGGACGCACGTCTCATGGCGAGGGCTCGTCTGACCGTGGCCCGGGTTGACGGGCGGTTAACAGTGGGTGATCATGTGATCGTCGCAACCGGGACCATCTGGGATGAGCAACGATACGAAATGGGTCATCGGGACGGGAATCACCCTCGCCGGGGTGCTGACTGGTCTGATGCTGGCGCAATTCTCCAGCGTGAACGGTCGAATCGACGACCTTCGGAGCGATATCCGGGGCATCGATGAGCGGTTGCGCACGGTCGAGATCGGCCTGGCCGAAGTCAAGGTCTTGATCGCTGGCGGACGTCGAAACCAGGCGATCGGCGGGAGACCGTGACTGCTATCCGAACATCAGGTTGACGATGAACACGGCGCCGAGGATGCCGGCGGTGTCGGCGAGCAGACACGCCGGCACCGTGTGGCGGGTCCTGCGAATTCCCACCGCTCCGTAGTACACCGCGAGGGTGTAGAACGTCGTCTCGGTGCTTCCCTGGAAGGTGCTGACCATGTACCCGACCACCGAGTCGGGGCCCGACGCGGTCATGATCTCGGCCATGACCGCATACGCCCCGCTGCCCGTCAGCGGCCGGAGGATGGCCATCGGGAGCGCCTCGGCCGGCAGCCCGATCAGCGCAGTGAGGGGTGAGAGCACCGTGGTGATCAGATCGATGCCCCCCGAGGCTCGGAACATCCCCACCACCACGAGAATCGCCACCAGGTAGGGGATGATGCGCACCGCCACGTCGAAGCCCTGGCGGGCGCCGGCCACCAGCGAGTCGTAGACCCGGACCCCCCGCGTCCAGCCGTACATCACGAGCACCGCCACCACCATCGGCAGCATCCAGGCCGACGTGATGGCGGCGAGGACCTCCAAGGGCGGGTCGGTCCGGTGCTGCCAGATGAAGCGTCCGAGCAGGGCGCCGAGAGCGAGCCAGAACAGACGTCCGACCCAACGGCGCCCCGGTACGGGATCGAGCGCGTCCGGCGCGTCGACGGCGGACCCCGCGCCTTCTCCGGTTTCCGAGACCGCGGCCTCCGCTGCCGGCCCGGGCTCGGTGCGCCGGAAGGCGGGCAGCCGGCTCAGCAGGATGGCCGCGGTCACTCCGACGAGGGTGGCGCAGCCGCTGGCGAACCACGTCGGGAAGAAGATGCCCACGGCGTCCTCGGACCCCACCGACGCCCGCATCGACACCACCCCCGACGGCAGGATGGCGAGGGCCGAGGTGTTGATGGCGAGGAACAGGACCATCGCGTTGGTCGCGGTCCCGCGTTCGGAGTTGAGCTTGTCGAGCTCCTCCATCGCCTTGATGCCGAACGGGGTCGCGGCGTTCGCGAGCCCCAGCATGTTGGCGGCGATGTTGAGGATCATGGCGCTCATCGCGGGGCTGTGGACGGGAACCCCCGGGAAGAGGCGCTGCAGGACCGGTCCGATCAGTCGCGCGAGGTGCCGCAGGGCGCCGGCATCCTCGATCACCCGCATCAATCCGAGGAAGAACGCCATCAGGCCGATCAACCCTATGGCGAGCTCGACGGCTCCGCGGGCCGACGAGACGATGGCGTCGGTCAACGCCTGCATCTGGCCGGACAGCGCGGCCAGGAAGACCGACGCCAGGGCTGCGAAGACGATCAGGCCGTTCAGCATGGGTCGGCAGTGGTGGTGCGGGGCAGGGACGACGCGACCGCCGCGTCGCTCGCTACTCCCCGAACACGCTCACGGTGTTGCGGAGGGCATCGGTGGCCCGAATGATGATCGGCGCGTCGCCGGCCGCGTCGAGGACCACCTCGAACCGTTCCACCAGACCGTCGGGCACCCCGTCGAGGGGATAGACGACCTGCCAGCGGTCGTTTCCGGTGGTTATCTCGACCCGTTGCACCGGCGACTGCGCGTCGCGCACGGTGAACGGCAGGACGACCCGGTTGCCCTCGCGCCGCCGCGCCGCCACCTCGATGCGGGGCGCGGCGTTGTCGATGTCGAACACGAGGCTGTCGCGCTCGCCGGTCAGGGCCGCGCCCGGGGCGTTCCCCCGGGCATCGGAGGCGGTGATCTTCACGCGATAGGCGCCGTCCGGGACCGTCGTGGTGTCCCAGGCGAACACCGTGTCCCGCAACCCGGTTCGCAGGACGTGCCATTCCGTGCCGCCGGCTCGCTGATAGGAAACGGCGTAGTCGAGCGGATCGCGGTTCTCGTCGCTCGCCTGCCAGCGAAACGTCTGAATGCCCTTGCGATAGGTCTCGCGGCCGACGGTGCTGGCGGTGGCCGGTCGGGGCGACGAACGCTCGTCGAGCCCGGCAATGGGCGGGTCGCTCGAGCTGAAGGACTCGTGGAACGCGGTGCCGGGGGGGTGCACCGTGAGCTGGGTGATCTCGGGCCGGCGGTTGCGCGGCAGGTACGCGGCGGTCACCGAGGTCAGCACCGGCGACGCGTCGCCGCGGTGGAGGGTGGCCCGCCACTGCAGATAGCGCGCGTTGGGGCTGGTGATCGGGGCGCCCGACGCATCGGTATGGGCGGCCGACCATGCGCTCCAGGTGGCGTTGGGAATCGCGGTGTTCCCCGATCGCGTGGCCAGCTCGATGCGGCTCCCGCCCGGCGTCGCGCCGCGCCAGCGAATCGTGCCCCAGCGGGCCGCCGCCGCGGCGTCGTGTACCTCGGACTCGTAGGTCCCCCGGGCCGCGAGGCTGCTCGCCATCCGCATGATCTTTCCGGGGTTGGCGGTGGCGTAGGCGATCGAGCCGTCCGGCTCGGGCAGCAGCCGGGTCACCTGCCGGGCGGGAGCCTGACCCGACAGGACCGTCCGCGGCGGGTTGCGGGACACGCGGTACAGCTTGCCGTTCGGTCCGGTGCCGACGACCAGCGCCCCCCGCTCGTCGAACGCCGCGTCGAACGGGGTGTCCAGGCTCGACTGCCACAGCCGGTCCCACAACCCGTCCGCGGTGATGTGATAGACAGCCCCCTTCCGGCCGGTGTTCGCGGGTGCGATGGTCGACGTCTGCGGCGCGGCGGGGGTCGCGTTGCCTCCGACCACGACGGCGGTGACGCTGGTGGTCACCGAGACGGTCGGCACCGGGGCGGCCGCGGCAGGGGGGGGCGATGCGGGAGCCGCGGGCGGCGCCGGCTGGCCGCTCACCGCCACCGCGAGCAGCGATCCGTCGGGCTGGGGACGCAGCGAGCGAATCTCCTCGTAGGGCGCGTCGAGCAGCACGAACGCCCGGCCGGTCGGGTCGATGCGCAGCACCCGGCCGGGCGATTCCGTGCCGGCCAGCAGCGTACCGCCCGCCGCGACGGCCAGCGCGAGGACGTGCGTCGCATCGCTCTCGTACACCAGCTCGCGGTCGCCGCCGGCCGGTACCCGATAGATGCGCGCGGGGTTGCCGGTGGCCACGTACAGAGCGCCGTCGCCGGCGAGCGCGAGGGCCCAGACATAGGTCTCCTCGGGATCGACCACCACCGTCACCTCACCCCCGGCGGTGACGTGATACACCCGTCCGGCCGGCGAGGTGCCGGCGAAGACGCCGCCCTCCCGGTCGGCCGCGAGGGCGTGGACGTCGAGCTCGCCGGCGTCGAAGACGACGGCGCCGGCATCGTCGGGCCCGACACGATACAGCCGCCCGTCGGTCCCGCTCCCGGCCCAGACGGCTCCGTCGGACGCGCGCGCAATCGACCACAGGGACGGCTCGGGCGTTTCGAGCACGATCTCGGCGGCGGGACCCAGCCGGAGCCGGCCCTCGGCGTCGACCGACAGGGCATCGACCTCGCCGCGCAGGAACTCGGCCTGGGTCGACACCTGCCAGTACACCGGCGTTGACGCGGTCAGGGTGACGGCGGCGGCGGCGAGGATGATGGGGAAGACGCTGTGTTTCATCGGAAAGGCCCGGGAACGGCGGGGGAGTGTGTCGTCACGGCGCGGGTGCCGCGAACGGATGCCGCGGTCACGATATGGCGCTCCACCCCGGGTCCACCGCGAACACCCCTGTCCTGCAGTAGGGACATGCCTTGTCGCTCAACTCCAGTGTGTTCACGATATCCCGAGCGCTGCACTTCGGACAGCGAGCGATCGGTGCCTCCGAATCCACCATGAACTGATGACCGCACGACAGGTAAAGGTGTGGAGCGTCGTTGCCGATGCAGCGTTCAAGCAGATCGTGTTGCGGGTGGTAGGCGTACCGCTTCTTGCCGTCTTCGTCGATGTAGTAGGGGTTTCCGTCGGACCACGCCTCGATGGTTCGATCGCATCCACTACAGACAAAGCGACATCCTTGAGCCATTGCCCGTCCAGCCCGGTCACGCTTTCCCGCCTCAGGGCGCACCGAGGTCCAAGGTCAGGACGCGCGCCCCGGAGACCACGTGGTCCATCGGAATCTCCCACTCGCGCACCGCGGCGATGCTCATCCGGGCGAGACCGCCGCCGTAGCGATCGGTCGCCAGCACGTCCAGCACCGAGGGGGGGAGGGAGGGCTGCCGGCGGCCGTTCACGACCGCGCCGGCGTCGCTGCGCCGCAGTTGAACATAGAAACGGTCGTTGCGCCGCGCCGTGTTCAGTGCGTCTATGAGCTGGCGGAGGTCCGTGGCGCGCGCGGCCTGTCCCGCCTGCTGCCGCTCCTGCCGGGCGAGGGTCACGCCGTCGGCCACCAGCACCTGGAGCGGGCCGCGCGCCGCCGACGGCAGGTCGACCATCACGGTCCGAATGACCGCCTCGCCGTTGCGGGTGCGGATGGCCAGACGCAGGGGCACCGTCCGTCCGGGCCGCGGCCGGGGATCGTCCAGCCAGATGCGTTCCAGCACCGCGGTCCGGGCCCCGTCCCAGGCCGTGACCGACACGTCCACCCGCTCGACCGTCGCCGGTTCGAGCCCGTTGTTGACCAACGCCGTCAAAGGTCCCGCGACGTAGACCGAGGCGAGGACGGTGGCGGCGTCGCCGGCGAACGTCTCCTCGAACCGGGCCGGCGGGTGTCCTTCCAGGGCCACCTCTCCGCGCACCCGGTAGGTCGCCGCGCCCACCTGCCGATTGTGCGAGAACAGGGTGTTCAACATCGCGTTGAACGCGAGCAGCGGCGTGAAGAGGTCGTCGTCGACGACCTGGAAGTCGAAGGTGTCCGTTCGTTGCCGTTCCCGCGCGTCGAGGGTGACGCGGATGGGCACCAGGCGCGGACCCGGACCGAGACTGCCGCTGATGCCGCTGGAACGGTCCTGGTCGATGGTGCCGAGAGTCTCGCCGACGGTGGCGATGCGGGAGGAGATTGCCTGGCTCGGGAGCACCGTGTGCACGTAGGCGCGGGTCATCGGAAAGCGGGACGACCCGAGGTTGTAGAAGGGGTGCCCGAACGCGTACACCCGGCCGTTCTCGACGAGGGTGACGGTGCCGGTTCCCGCCATCGACAGGTCGCCCTGCATGAGGGAGACGCCCACGGCGTCGCCGGCCTGGAGCGGGGCGTCGGACTGCGCCGCGGCTCGCCCGGTCGCCGTCCCCCCCACGACCGCGGCCATGCCCGCCGAGCGGAAGAGCGGCGCGATGTGGTCGAACGCGGCCCGCGTGAACCCGTTCATGCTGAGAGGCGTCGCGATGGGGAGCAGCCGGGCCCCCAACGAGGTCCCGGCTGCGGCCGACAGGCCCAGGGCGTCAATGTCGCTCCGCCGCGCCGCGAACGGTTCCGGACGCTCGAGGCGGGCGGGCAGCAGGCCCGTCAGCGTGTCGGCAGCCAACGGCAGGGCGAGGTTCAGCGCGGCGTCCGCGGTCCGGACCGGCGCCTGCGCATCGTCGCGCAGCATCTCGTCGATGGGCGTGATGCCGGCGATGGTGGCCTTGGAAAACGAGCCCAGCGAGTAGGAGACGGCCCCGACGAGCCGCCCGTCGATGGTGACGGGGCTTCCGCTCATGCCCTGAATCACCCCGCTCGCGGCCAGGGGACCCCCGTCGAGCCGGGCCAGGATCAGGTTGCGGCGCGGCCCGAACGAGTTCTCGAGCACCCCGATGATCTCGGCCGTGAACTCGCTCCGCTCGGTGCCGTCGAAGACGGTGACGCCGGTTCCCTGCATCCCTGGGCGCACCTCGTCCACCGGCATCGTCACCGTCGCCGCCGGCAATACGGCCAGGAAGCCGCCGGTCGCGAGCGCGAGCGTCAAGAACGGCTTGAGCTGGTTCATGGAAGATCGCCCGATGCTGGGCGTGCTGGGAGAACGAGACCGTTATAGCGAAGGAAGTACCTACGGGTCAAGCAGAAAGGGAGCTGCGGCAACGCCAGCGGACGGTAGCGCATCGGTTCAATTCGCGCCGGTGAGGGCGCCGCGGCAGCGGAAGTGAGACCGAGCCCGCCCCAACCCCCGGAGCGGCCGGCGCGGGGATCAGGCCCCGGTCTGTAATCCGAACACGACCCGCGTCAGCCAATCGCTGATTATCAGCAGCAACGTCCACATCAGAATCCCCCCGCCCCACGCCAGAGCGTAGACAGTGCACCATAGCACCAGTACACCGACGATCTCGCTGATGACCCTCAGCATCCCCTTCATCCCCTTTGGAATAACTCTCGTTGTGGTCGGCGTGAAGATGCCGTCGAGCACCACGCGAATCTTGACACCGTCCGGGCGCGTTTGCTACGGTGATGGCTTCGATCGCACACGGAGTTTGCGCGATCGTTGCTGGATGTGAGCGTGTATCACGTGGCGGTGCATCAAGTGTTCGACGAGCAGGCGATTCCCCGGCGATCTCGGATCGTCCCGGCACTCGGCGACGGGGCGCGCGCTTGGTGGGGCTACTGGTTTACCCGGCCCGGAGAGGTGCGTCTGCCCGCCTGACCAAGCCACAGCAGACCGCGAAAGCCTCTCCGGCCCCCGGCTGGAGAGGCTTTTTTTGTGTGAGGACATCCTGATGACCCGGGCTCGACTTTGCGCGACCGTGACCGCCGAGACCACGGCCGGGCTGCGGGCGGCCCGCGACGCGGCGGGCGGCGCCGATCTGGTCGAGCTGCGTCTCGACGGGGTGCGGGACCTCGACGTCGACGGCGCGCTCTCCGGCCGCGCCGGCCCGGTCCTGGTCACGTGCCGGCCGGTCCGGGAGGGCGGCCGGTTCGTCGGGTCCGAGGAGGAACGGCGGCGCATCCTGCTGCGCGCGTTCGAGCTCGGCGCCGACTGGGTGGACCTCGAGTGGCGCGGCGGGTTCGAGCCGCTGATCGCGGAGCGGCGAGGCCGCAACGTCGTGCTGTCGATGCACGACTTCGAGGCCACGCCGGCCGACCTGGAATCGCGGTACCGCGCGATGCGGGCCACCGGGGCCGAGGTCGTCAAGATCGCCGCCTACAGCCGTGCGGCCGCCGACGTGGTGCGACTGCTCCGGCTCGGACGCGGCACGGACGGCGAGTTGGCGGTGCTGGTGGGGATGGGCCCGATCGGCGTGCCGACCCGCCTGCTGCCGGCGCACTTCGGCTCGGCCTGGACCTACGCCGGCGACGGGGTCGCGCCCGGTCAGGTGCCCCTGGCCGACATGATCGGACGCTACCGCTGTCATCGAGCGTCGGCGTCGACGGCGGTCTACGGCGTGGCCGGCGCCCCGATCGCGCATTCGCTGTCGCCGGTCATGCACAACGCGGGCTTCGCGGACGCCGGGCTCGACGCGATCTACGTCCCGTTCGAGGCCACCGGCGCCGGCGACCTCATGCAGCTCGTGGAAGCGCTCGGCGTGCGGGGGCTCAGCGTCACTGCGCCGTTCAAGGAATCGATTCTGGAGTACGTCGGCGACGTCGACCCGGTCGGCCGGCAGACGGGGGCGGTGAACACGCTGCGCGCCGACGGCGGCGGGTGGCGGGGACTGAACACCGACGTGGCCGGGTTTCTCGCGCCGCTCGAGGCACAGGGCGGGGTCGACGGACTCCGGTCCTGCGTGCTCGGGGCCGGCGGCGCGGCCCGGTCGGCGGCGGCGGGGCTGGCCGGCCGGGGAGCCGCGGTGACGGTCTGCGCCCGCCGTCCCGAGCGCGCGGCCGAGGTCGCGACCCTCGCGGGCGGCGCCGCGGGCGCTTTCCCGCCGCCGCCCGGGTCCTGGGATCTGCTGGTGAATACGACCCCGGTCGGAACCGCTCCGCACGTCGACGACACCCCGGTGCCGGCGGAGGCGCTGGCGGGCGGCTCCACCGTCTACGACCTCGTCTACAACCCCGCGCGGACCCGGCTGCTGCGCGACGCGGAGGCGGCCGGTTGCCGCACCATCGGCGGCCTCGACATGCTCGCGGCCCAGGCGGTGCGGCAGTTCGAGTGGTGGTGCGGCACGCGTCCGTCCACCGACCTGTTCCTGCGGGCGGCCCGGGCCGCCCTCGCCGCGCGGAACGAGAACGTGCAGGAAGCGCCGGCATGAGCATCACGTCATTCGAGACCTTTCGGGAGCTGGCCTCGCGCGGCACCTTCGTGCCGGTCTGCAAGGAGATTCTGGCGGACCTGCTGACGCCGCTGTCGGCGTTTCTCAAGGTGGCCGAGCACGCCGACTACGCGTTCCTCTTCGAGAGCGTGGAAGGGGGCGAGCAGGTCGCCCGCTACTCGTTCCTCGGCAAGGACCCGTTTCTCGTGCTGCGGGCGCGGGATGGGCGGATCGTCACCGAGCAGGGCGGGGTGGCCACCACCGACGAGGGGCCGTTCATCGACCGGTTGCGGCGCGTGATGAGCGACTACCGGGCCCCGGTCGTGCCGGGCATGCCGCGGTTCACCGGCGGCGCCGTCGGGTTTCTCGGCTACGACGCCGCCCAGTGGTTCGAGCCGGGGCTCGAGGCGGTCTGGGAGCAGCGCGGCGCGCCCTCGAACGGCGACGACCAGGCCGGCTTCATGGTGTTCGACACGATTCTGGCGTTCGACCACGTCAGGCACCGGATACTCGTCATCGCCAACGCCCGCGTGGACCCGGGCGCGGACCTCGACGCCGCGTATCGCTTCGCCTGCGCCAAGATCCACTTCCTCGAACGGGAGCTCGAGCGCAGCCTGTCGGAGCCGCCGGTGGCCGCGTCGGGCCCGCGGGAGGTCCGCTCCAACACCAGCCAGGAGGCGTTCGAGGGGGCGGTGCGGGCCGCGAAGGAGCACATCGCGGCCGGCGACATCTACCAGGTGGTCCTGTCGCAGCGGTTCGAGACCGAGGTGACCGCCGACCCGTTCAGCGTCTATCGCGCCCTGCGGCACGTGAACCCCTCGCCCTACATGTACTTCATTCGCATGGGCGGACTGTCGATCGTCGGCTCGTCTCCGGAGATGCTGGTGCGGGTGGAGGGTCGCGAGGTGATCACCCACCCGATCGCCGGCACCCGTCCCCGCGGCGGGGACGATGCGGAAGACAGGCGGCTGGAGGAAGAGCTGAAGCAGAACGAGAAGGAACGGGCCGAGCACGTCATGCTCGTGGACCTCGGCCGGAACGACATCGGGCGGGTATCCGACTACGGGACGGTGCGGGTGGCGCAGTTCATGGGGCTGGAGCGCTACTCGCACGTCATGCACCTGGTGTCGCGGGTGGAGGGGCGGCTGCGCGAGGATCGGGATCGGCTCGATGCGCTGGCCGCGTGCTTCCCGGCCGGCACCGTGTCCGGCGCCCCGAAGATACGCGCCATGGAGATCATCTCGGACCTCGAGCCGACGCGCCGCGGGATCTACGCGGGGGCCATCGGCTACGTCGACTTCGCGGGCAACCTTGACTGCTGCATCACGATCCGGACCATCACGATGCGCGACGGCCGCGCCCACGTGCAGGCGGGGGCCGGCATCGTCGCCGATTCGGACCCGACGGCCGAGTACAACGAGACCCGGGACAAGGCCTCGGCGCTCCTGCGCGCCCTGGAGATGGTCTAGGACTCTGCGCCGTAGAACGGTGCAGAGTCCTGGCAGGGTTGGTCGGGCGGCAAGCGGAGGCCGCAGCGCGACCTTGCGGTCGCCGTAGGAGTTTCGCTGGCGCGAAACTCCTACGGCGACGATTTCCGGGCCAGGAGAGAACCGGAGCCGCCGCCGGGACGACGGTTTTCCGAAAGAGGACTTGAGGCGCGCGCCATGGTGCTGGTCATCGACAACTACGATTCGTTCACCTACAACCTCGTCCAGTACCTGGGGGAGCTGGGCGCCACGCTCACGGTTCGCCGCAACGACGAGGTGTCCGTCGACGGGATCGCCGCGTTGAAGCCGGATCGGATCGTCATCTCCCCGGGACCGGGACGCCCCGAGCACGCCGGGGTGACGGTGGACGCGATTCGCCGGTTCGGGGCCGAGCTGCCGATTCTCGGGGTCTGCCTCGGGCACCAGGCCATCGGATTGGCGTTCGGGGCGGCGATAGCCCGCGCGCCGGTGCTCGTGCACGGCAAGCGCTCGATGATCGAGCACGACGGCCGGGGCGTCTTCCAGGGCATCGAGGGCCCCTTCGCGGCCGCGCGGTATCACTCGCTGGCGGTGGTGCCGGGAACCTGTCCCTCGGAGCTCGATGTCGTGGCGCGGGCCGCCGAGGACGGCACGATCATGGCGGTTCGACACCGGGAGTGGCCCGTCCATGGCGTGCAGTTCCATCCCGAGTCGGTGTTGACCGGGGTCGGCCACCAGATTCTGCGGAACTTCCTGGAGTGCTGATGTTTGCCGAGCTGATAGAGAGGCTCCACCGCCGCCGGGACCTGACCGTCGGCGAGGCGGCGGACGCCATGCAGGAGATCATGGCGGGACGCGCCGCCCCGGCCCAGATCGCGGGACTGCTGATCGCGTTGTCGATGAAGGGGGAGCGGCCGTCCGAGATCGTCGGGCTGGCGACGACGATGCGCGCGAACGCGGTCACGCTGCCGGCGGCCGGCCGGCCGCGGTTCGATACCTGCGGCACCGGGGGGGATCGCGCCTCTACGTTCAACGTCTCGTCGCTGGCCGCCCTCGTCCTCGCCGGGTGCGGCGTGCCGGTCGCGAAGCACGGCAACCGCGCGGTCTCGAGCCGCTGCGGGAGCGCCGATCTCTTCGGCGCCCTCGGGGTTGCCGTGGATGCGCCCCCGCCGGTCGTCGAACGCTGCCTCGACACCTGCGGCATCGCGTTTCTGTTCGCACCCACGTTCCATCCCTCAATGCGTCACGCGTCCGGCGTCCGGCGCGACCTCGGCGTGCGCACCGTCTTCAATCTGCTCGGTCCGCTGACCAACCCGGCCGGGGTCACCCGGCAGCTCGTCGGCGTGTCGCGGCCCGACCACACCGACCTGCTGGCCCGGGCCCTCGCCGATCTCGGGACCGAACGGGCCTGGGTGGCCCACGGCGCCGACGGCCTGGACGAGATCTCCACCACCGGCTACACCAAGGTGTCGGAATGCCGCGACGGGATCGTCTGCAGCTTCTTCCTGCATCCCGGCGACTTCGGGTTGCCGGTGGCCGCCATCGAGGACCTCCGGGCGGAGTCTCCGGACGACAACGAGGCGATCGCCCGGGATGTGCTGGCGGGCCGCCCGGGTCCCCCGCGGGACATGGTGCTGGCCAATGCGGCGGCGGGGCTGTTCATCACCGAGCGGGTCGCGGACCTGCGGGCCGGGGTGGCCCTGGCCGCCGCCGCCCTCGATGACGGCCGGGCGCAGGAGACGCTGACCCGGCTCGTGGCCGCGACGGCGGCGGGACCGGGGGAGGCATGACGGCCGCCCCGCGCCCCGACCCCGGGCCGGATCTGCTGGCGACGATCGTCGCCGCCACCCGGCAGGCGGTGGGCGATCGTCGGCGCCGGCTCCCGGAGGCGGTGCTGGCGTCGCGGGCGCCCGCGGCCCTCGACGGGAAGACGCGGTTCGAACGGGCCCTGACCGCCCCCGGCGGCGCGAACGTGATCGCGGAGTGCAAGCGGCGGTCGCCGTCCCGCGGGATTCTCCGCCGGGACTATCGGCCCGAGGCGATCGCCGCGGCCTACGAACGGAACGGGGCGGCGGCCGTGTCCGTGCTGACCGAGCCGACCTTCTTCGACGGATCGCTCGACCACCTGCGCGCGGTGCGGGCCGCGGTCGCCCTTCCGGTGCTCCGGAAGGACTTCGTCGTCACCGCCTATCAGCTGCTGGAGGCGGCGGTCGCGGGGGCGGACGCGGTGCTGCTGATCGCGGCCGCCCTCGACGACGCCGAGCTCGGTGCGCTGTCGGACCGGGCGACGGACCTGGCACTAGGGGTCCTCGTCGAGGTGCACGATGCCCACGAGATGGAGCGCGCGGTGCGGGTCGGCGCCGCCGTCATCGGGGTGAACAACCGCAACCTGCGGACGCTGGCGGTCGACCTCGATGCATCCCGACGGCTCGTCGAGCAGATGCCGGATGGCGTGATCAGTGTCGCGGAGAGCGGTCTGCGGACGAGCGCCGATCTGGTGCGGCTGGGCGCGGCGGGCTATCCGGCGTTCCTGATCGGAGAGACCCTGATGACCGCCCCCGACCCCGGCGCCGCCCTCCGCGATCTGCTGGCCGGGGTGCCGGCGGGGGACACTGTCTCTACGGCGGTCGGGCGCACGCCCGCGGGGGACGTCCGATGACGGTGCCGGTCAAGATCTGCGGGATCACCCGGCCGCAGGATGCGGACCTCGCGGCCCGCCTCGGCGCCGCGTGGGTGGGCTTCATCTTCTGGCCCCGCAGCCCGCGGTTCGTGGAGCCGGAGACCGCCGCCGCGATCCTCGCCGGACTGCCGCCGCACGTGACCGGCGTGGGGGTGTTCGTCGACCAGCCGGTCGACGAGGTCAACGCGATCGCCGACGAGGTCGGGCTCGGCGCGGTGCAGCTTCATGGACAGGAGTCGACCGCGGTGTGCCGGCAGTGCCGCCGACGGGTCATCAAGGCGGTGCGGCTGTCCGGCGGCGGCGGCGCCGACGATCCGGACTCCGTCTGGTCCCGGGCGACCCTGCTGGCCGACGCGTTCGACCCGGTGCGGATGGGGGGCACCGGACAGCAGGTCGACTGGAGCCGCGCGGCGCGGATCGCGCGGCGGCGTCCTCTGGTGCTGTCGGGGGGGCTGCGCGCCGAGAACGTGGCCGACGCGGTCCGGGAGGTCGCGCCCTACGCCCTGGACGTGTCGTCCGGCGTGGAGTCACGGCCGGGGGTGAAGGACCCGGACCGCCTGCGGGCATTCTTTGCGGCACTGGCCGCCGTGGAACCGCCGGCCGCCGTCCCGGCCGGGGGCCGGCCGCCGACGGCGGCACCCCGCGGAGCATCGAGACCGGCGAGGGCGCCGGCGGGCTGAAGGGGCACCGGCGGGGCGGAGCGGGCTGAAGGGGCGCCACGGGCTGAAGGGGCGCCGGCGGGCGGAGCGGGCTGTAAGGGCGCCAGCGGGCTGAAGGGCCGCCAGCGGGCTGAAGGGCCGCCAGCGGGCTGAAGGGTCGCCCGTGCGAGAAGGCGTGACGAGGGAGCATATGACGACGACGGACAGCACCGCCCCGGCTGGCGCGGTCTTCGGGCAACGGGATCCGGACGCGCGCGGGTACTTCGGGGCCTACGGCGGGCGCTTCGTTCCCGAGACCCTGGTGGCGCCGGTGTCGGAGCTGGAGGCGGCGTACCTCTCGGCCCGCGCCGATCCCGCCTTTCGGCAGGAGCTCGCCACCCTCCTCGATCGGTACGTCGGCCGCCCGACCCCGATGCACGAAGCCCGCCGCTGGTCCGAGCAGCTCGGCGGCGTCCGGATCTTCCTCAAGCGCGAGGATCTGGCGCATACCGGCGCCCACAAGATCAACAACGCGCTCGGGCAGGCGCTGCTGGCGGTCCGGATGGGCAAGCGCCGGGTGGTGGCGGAGACCGGCGCGGGACAGCACGGCGTGGCCACTGCCACCGCCTGCGCCCTGCTGGGGCTCTCCTGCGAGGTCTACATGGGGGCCGAGGACATGGCGCGCCAGGCCTTGAACGTGGTCCGGATGCGGCTGCTCGGCGCGAAGGTGACCGGCGTGGAGGCGGGGAGCCGGACCCTGAAGGACGCCATCAACGAGGCGATGCGCGACTGGGTGACCAACGTCTACGACACCTACTACCTGTTGGGGTCGGTTCTCGGTCCTCATCCCTACCCCCTGATGGTGCGCGAGTTCCAGTCGGTCATCGGACGCGAGGCGCGGCGGCAGATCCTCGACCTGACCGGGCAGTTGCCGGCGGCGGTCGTCGCCTGCGTGGGGGGCGGCAGCAACGCCCTGGGCATCTTCGACGGGTTCGTCGACGATACGCCGGTGCGGTTGATCGGGGTGGAGGCGGGCGGCGAGGCGATCGTCCCGGGCCGCCATGCGGCGCGGTTCGCCACCGGCGCGGTCGGGGTCCTGCAGGGCACGCGGAGCATCATCCTCCAGGACCTGCACGGCAACATCGAGCCGACCCATTCGGTGTCGGCCGGTCTGGACTACGCGGCGGTCGGCCCGGAGCATGCGTGGTTGCGCGATCTCGGGCGCGCGGAATACACCTGGGTGACGGACGACCAGGCGTTGCGGGCGTTTCAGCGGGTGGCGCGGCTGGAAGGGATCATTCCCGCCCTCGAGTCGGCGCATGCGCTGGCCCATGTCGAAACGGCGGCCGCGGGCTGCGATCCGGGGGCGATTCTCCTCGTCAACCTCTCCGGCCGAGGCGACAAGGACGTCGAGATCGCGCGCGACCGGGGGCTCGGCGTCGAACCCGCCGCGGACGGCGGGGCCTCCGGATCGGAGTCGGAGGCATGAGCTCGCGCATTGCGGATCGCTTTGCGGACCTGCGAGCCGCCGGCCGCACCGGTCTGGTGGCCTACGTCACCGCGGGCGATCCCGATCTGGAGCGCTCGGAGGCCATTCTCCGGGCGTTGGACCGGGCCGGGGCGGACGTGATCGAGGTCGGCGTCCCGTTCTCGGATCCGCTGGCCGACGGACCGGTCATCCAGCGCGCCTCGGAACGCGCCCTGGCGTCCGGCACGACCCTGACCGGCACCCTGGATCTGATCCAGCGCGCGCGCGCCGACCTCCGCGCCGCGGTGGTGGTGTTCACCTATGCGAACCCCGTGCTCCGCCTGGGGCCGGACCGGTTTGCGGCCCGGGCCGCGGCGGCGGGGGTCGACGGCGTGCTCATGCTCGATATGCCGATCGAAGAAGCAGACGGCTTTCGTCGGACCATCGTGGACGCCGGCCTCGATCCGATCTTCCTGTTGAGCCCGACGACGACCGACGATCGGATCCGGCGGGCGGCCGACCTCGGGCGCGGCTTTCTCTATGGCATTTCGCGGCTCGGGGTGACGGGTGCGCGGGCGGAGATGGCGGCCGGCGTGCGCGGGCTCGTGGAGCGGATTCGGGCGGTGACGGCGCTGCCGGTGGCGATCGGATTCGGGCTGTCGAGCCCCGAGCATCTGCGCGAGGTGGGACGGTACGCGGACGCCGGGGTGGTGGGAAGCGCGCTGGTGGACACGATCGCCCGCCAGGCGGACTCGGCCGGCCTGGTGACCGCGGTCGAGCGCTACGTGGCCTGGCTGAAGGGCGACGCAGACCAGGCGTCGGCGCCGTAGAACGGCGCGACGGCTGGACGATTGGTTGGGCGGCCAGCGAAGCCGTAGGCGACGATGTCCAGGCTGGGAGCGTGCGCCGTGGAAGGCGCAGTTTCCTGTCGGGTTGGTTCCGCGGCAGGCGGAGCCGAAAGGCGACGATTACCGGGCCGGGGGGGGAGGCGCGCGCGCGGCATGACGTCAGGAAACCGGCAATCCGCGCCGCCCGAGCTGGCGGCGGTGGAACGGCGGATCACGGAGATTCGGAACCGGATGGACGAGCTCGATGCCCGGCTCGTGGCGCTGCTGAACGAGCGGGCGAGCTGTGCGCAGGAGATTGGACGGCTCAAGGAGACCGTGGGGCTCAAGGTCTATCAGCCGCAACGCGAGCGCGACGTGCTGAATCACGTGCGGTCGCAGAACGCCGGCCCGCTCGATGGGGACGCGATTACGCGGCTGTTCGAGCGCATCATCGACGAAGCCCGGCGCCTGGAACGTTCGTCCGGGTGACGCGGGCGGATCGGGGCGGACACCGAGGGAGGAGGAAGGCGGAGTCATGGTTGTCGTAATGGAAGAACGCGCGAGCGAAGAGCAGATTCAGCGGGTCATCGCGCATCTGGTGGAGAACCAGTTCGACGTGCACCGGTCGACGGGTCAGCTTCGCAGCGTGCTGGGCGCGGTGGGAGGCATCCGATCGTTCGACGCCCGTCTCATCGAGGTGATGGACGGCGTCCATGAGGTGATGCGGATCACGGAGCCCTACAAGCTGGCCAGCCGGACGTTCAGGCCCGAGAACACGACCGTTTCCCTGGGTGACGTCCGGGTCGGCGGTGACGAGGTGATCGTCATGGCCGGGCCCTGTTCGGTGGAGACCGAGGAGCAGATCGCCGGGGCCGCCGCGGCCGTCAAGAAGGCGGGCGCGAAGGTGCTGCGGGGCGGCGCCTTCAAGCCGCGTAGCTCGCCCTACAGCTTCCAGGGGCTGGGAGAGGAGGCGCTGCGGCTGATTCGCGCGGCCGCCGACGCCGAGGGCCTGAAGGTGGCCTCCGAGGTCATGGACGTCAGCCAGATCGAGCTGGTGTCCCGGTATGCGGACATTCTGCAGGTGGGCGCCCGCAACATGCAGAACTACAGCCTGTTGCGGGCGCTGGGGCGGAGCGGCACTCCGATTCTCCTCAAACGGGGCATCTCGGCCACCATCGAAGAGTGGCTGCTGTCGGCGGAGTACCTGCTGTCGGGCGGCAACCCGAACGTCATCCTGTGCGAGCGCGGCATCCGGACGTTCGAGAGCTATACCCGGAACACCATGGACATCTCCGCGATCCCGGTGGTCCAGAAGCTGAGCCATCTCCCGATCATCGCCGACCCGAGCCACGGCACCGGCCTGCGCGACAAGGTCGCCCCGATGGCCCGCGCGGCCATCGCGGCCGGCGCCGACGGCCTGATCATCGAGGTCCATCCGGACCCCGACCATGCCCTGAGCGACGGCGCGCAGTCGATCTTCCCGGCCCAGTTCGACCGCCTCATGGCCGAGCTGCGGATCATCGCGCCGGCCATCGGGCGCAGCATCTGTCTCGAGCCGGTCGCCTATCGCGGCTGGGGGACCTGACCCGTGGTGAAACCGGTGACCGACCCTCCCCGAACCCTTCCGATGCTCCAGCCGCAACCCGCGGCGACGGGCCCGCCGCCGTTCGACAAGGTGGCGATCGTCGGGCTCGGGCTCATCGGCGGCTCGATCGCGCTCGCGGCGCGGCGGCACTGGCCTTCCTGCCTCGTCATCGGCGTCGATCGGAAGGAGGTCCTCGAGAAGGCGATGGTGCTCCACGCGATCGACGTGGCCGCCGACGACCCGGTCGTCATGGCCGGGGCCGATCTCGTCATTCTCGCGGCGCCGGTCGAGCAGAACATAGACCTGCTCGCGGAGTTGGAGCGGCACGTCACGACCGCCGCCGTGGTGACCGACGTCGGGAGCACCAAACGCACGACGGTCGAGGCGGCCCGCCAGCTTCCGTCGCGGTTCACGTTCGTGGGCGGACATCCGCTCGGCGGGGCCCCGCGAGGCGGGATCGAGCACGCCCGTCCGGATCTGTTCGTCAAGCGCCCCTGGCTGTTCACGCCGGACGGCGCGGCGGCGGCAGGGGTGTTGGAGCGGTTGTCCGAGTTCGTCCGGACCCTCGGCGCCGAGCCCCACGTCCTCGACCCGGCGGAGCACGATAGGCTTCTCGCGTTCGTCAGCCACCTGCCGCAACTCGCGGCCAGCGCCCTCATGCACGTCGTGGGCAACCGGGCCGAGGAACGCGGATTGGCGCTGACCGGGCGGGGATTGTTCGACGCCACCCGACTCGCGTCGAGCCCGCCGGATATCTGGCGGGACATCTGCCGCTCGAACGCCGATGCCGTCGGCGATGCCCTTGACGACTTCATCGCCGAGCTGCAGGCGCTCCGCGCGGGGCTGGACACCGGGGAGGAGATCGATCGCGTCTTCGACTCGGCCGGGGTCTGGCGGGCGCATCTGGCCCGGCTGCGCGGCGATCGGCGGCAGGAGTAGTCCCGCGGAGACGGGTCGGCCGGAGCAGGGGAGCATCCATTCGGTGGGCGACGCCGTCCATATCCACCGCGCGGTGCGCGACGCCATCCTCGATCATGCGCGCCGCGCCCTGCCGGACGAGTGCTGCGGTCTGCTCATCGGTCTCGCCACGGGTACCGACACGCAGATCACGCGCGCCCACCCCGCCCGGAACCTGCGGCAGAGCCGTACCCGGTATCTGATCGACCCGGCCGACCACTTCGCCGCCATCAGGGCCGCCCGTCGGGACGGCCTCGCGGTGGTCGGCGCCTATCACTCCCATCCCGCATCGCCGCCGTTGCCGTCCGCGACGGATACGCGGGAAGCCGGCGATACCGGGCTGCTGTACGTGATCGCGTCACCGGCCCTGTCGGAAGTACGGGCCTACCGCCTCGACGGCGGCCGATTGAGATCGGTCGAGCTGCGCACGGCGGTCAGTCGCGGAATCGGCCGCCCTGGATCGTGACCCGGACCCGGGCCGAGGTGACCACGTCGTCACGGCGCTTGAGATTGAGCCGGACTTCGTAGCGGCCCGCGCTCTGGTAGGTGTGCCGTCGCGAAAAACGGCGCCGGATCTCGCTCACACCCGGCTCGTAGGGCTCGCAGTCCAAGACGCTCTCGGACACCGTTCCGTCGTCCCAGTCCCACTCGGCGCTGACGCAGTAGAAGTCCTCGTAGTCGTCCGAACCCCCCCGCAACAGGCCCGTGAACGAGATCGGGTTCGGGGCGAACGCCACGTTCGGACGGGCGCGAAGCGTCAATTCCGGCCGTTCGCCATCCTGGGCGGCCGCGCTCGCCGGGAGCGCGAGGACGAGCAGCGCCAAGCCCGCGAGGATGCCGCCGGCGCGCCGCCACGAGCCAGATTCACGCATGGCCCGATTGTAGCGCGACGGCCATCCGGGCGCCAGCGCGCGGCGCATCGGGCGCATCGGTTGCGGACCTGGGGGGTGGGCCCGGGCCAGGCGAGGAGTCGGGCAGGAGCATCCCGTCCCGGGATCGCCGCGCGCTATAATCCGCCGATGCACACGGCACACGAATTCCTGCCCGTCGACTGCCGCTCCGACGCGCTGCGCAGCTATCGGGCCGATCTCCTCTGCGCGCCGATCTTCGAGGACGACGACAACGCCGACCTGCAGGAGCTCGATACCGCGGCGGCCGGCGCCATCGGCCGGGCCCGGGCCTCCGGGGAGCTGAGCGGAAAGGTCCACGAGCTGTACCTGACGGATGTGGCCGACGCCACCTGGGGAACCCGCCGGGTGCTCCTGGTGGGGGCGGGCCCCCGCGGCGCCTATGCCGCCGATCGCGCGCGGACGGTGGCCGGGGCCGCCGGCATGGCCGCGCGCAGCCGCAGGGCCCGGCGCCTCGTCTTCGTCTGCGGCGGTTCCGGCCAGACGCCGTCGACGGTGCAGGCCGTCGCCGAGGGGTTGGTGATGGGGGCGTTTCGCGATGACCGGTTCAAGACGGACGACCCCGAGACCCTGCCGCTGGCCGGGGTCGATCTGGCCCTGCGCCGCGAGCCGGATGCGGACGTGCAGGCGGCCGCCCGGCGCGGGGCGCTCCTCGGGAGCTGCTCGAATCTGGCGCGGGAGCTGTCCAACGAGCCCGCGAACCTGTTCACCCCGCGGGTCTTCGCCGACCGGGCCCTCGACCTCGCCAGCGGCCCCCGAACCTCGGTGGAGGTGCTCACCGAAGAGGCCATCGCCTCGCACGGGATGGGGCTCGTCGAGGGCGTGGCGCAGGGCAGCGCCGAGCCCCCGCGGGTCATCGTCATGCGCTACGAGCCCGAGGATGCCGGAGACGGAACCGAGCCGGTGCTGGGTCTGATCGGCAAGGGCGTGACGTTCGACACCGGAGGCATTTCGATCAAGCCGTCCGACGGCATGGACCTCATGAAGCGCGACATGTCCGGCGGGGCCGCGGTGGTCTGCGCGATGCGGGCGATCGGACAACTGGCCCCGGCCGTGCGCGTGATCGGCATCGTGCCGGCGGTGGAGAACATGCCGGGAGGGCGCGCCATCCGCCCGGGCGACGTGCTGACCGCGGCCGACGGCAAGCGGGTCGAGGTGCTCAACACGGACGCCGAGGGGAGGCTGATCCTGGCCGACGCCCTCGTCCTCGCGCAACGGCTCGGCGCGACCCACCTGGTGGACATCGCGACCCTCACCGGCGCCTGCGTCGTTGCCCTGGGACATCATGCCTCGGGTCTCGTGGGGACGCCGGCGGCGTGGGTCGAGTCCGTCCGCGAGACCGCGGCCGGGGCGGGGGAGCGGCTGTGGCCGCTGCCGGCGTTCGACGAGTACGCCGAGCAGCTGAAGAGCGAGACCGCCGACCTCGCCAACATCGGAGGGCGCGACGGCGGGGCGATCACCGCGGGGATGTTCCTGAAGGCGTTCAGCGGCGGCCGGCCCTGGGCCCATCTCGACATCGCCGGAACCGCCTGGCACGACGAGAACAAGCCGTACTGCGCCAAGGGCGCCACCGGCGTGGGCGTGCGCACTCTGGCCGCGCTGCCGTTCGAGGCTTCCTGGGAGCCTGCGCCGTAGCGATGTCCGGGCCGCGGTTCAGCGGAGCTGCAGGTCGACCTCTTCGAAGTAGTCCGCCCCCACGAGCACCTCGCGAGCCTTGCCGCCGGTCCCCGCCGAGACGAGCCCGTCCGCTTCCATCATGTCGACCAGTCGGCCGGCCCGGCTGAATCCGATGTGGAGGCGGCGCTGGAGGTAGGAGATGGAGGCCTGACCCGCCGCCACGACGAGTCGCGCCGCCTCGTCATAGAGCGCGTCCTTCTCGAAGGCCTCGGCGTCGGCCGGCTTCTCCTCGGCCGTGATCGTCGCGTCGTAGGCGGGCTTGCCCTGCTTGCGCAGAAAGCCGCAGACGCGCGCCGTTTCCTGCTCGGAGATGTAAGGTCCGTGCACCCGCACCAATCGCGACGAGGCCGGCGGCAGATACAGCATGTCGCCGCGGCCCAGGAGCTTCTCGGCCCCGTTGCCGTCGAGAATCGTGCGTGAATCGACCTTGGACGAAACGCGGAACGAAATGCGCGCCGGGAGATTGGCCTTGATCAGTCCGGTGATCACGTCGACCGACGGGCGCTGGGTGGCCAGGATCAGATGTATGCCCACGGCCCGGGCCATCTGGGCCAGCCGGGCGATGGACTCTTCCACCTCGCGGCCCACGAGCATCATCAGGTCGGCCAGCTCGTCGATGGCCAGCACGATGTAGGGCAACGGCTTCGGAACCTCGTCCGGGTCCGAAGGCGCCTCGCCGGGCTGCTCTGCCCGTTCCCGCAACTGCTCGCGCACGTTGCGGTTGTACTGCTCCAGGTTCCGCACCCCTTCCGCCGCCAACTGCTTGTACCGTTCCTCCATTTCGTGGACGGCCCAGCGCAGGGCGTTCGAGGCCAGCTTGGGCTCGACCACCACCGGGGTCAGCAGGTGCGGAATGTCCTTGTACATGCCGAGCTCGAGCCGCTTGGGGTCGATAAGGATGAACCGCACGTCCTCCGGCGTGGCCTTGTAGAGGATGCTGGTGAGCATCGCATTCATCGCCACGCTCTTGCCGGTGCCCGTCGAACCGGCGATCAGGAGATGGGGCATCTTCCCCAGATCGCCGGCGATCGGCTCTCCGTGGATCCGCCGTCCCAGCGCCAACGCCAGCTTGGACTCGCTCTCGCAATAGGGGGGCGACTCCAGCATCTGCCGCAGGGAAATCTGCTCCCGCACGCGGTTCGGTATCTGGATGCCGACGGTGGACTTGCCGGCAAGCCGCTCGATGAGAATCGATTCCGCCTGCATCGCCAGGCAGAGGTCGTCGGCGAGACCGGTCACGCGGCTGTACTTGACGCCGGGATCGGGGCGAAACTCGTAGGTCGTCACCACCGGTCCCGGATGTATCTGGATGACCGTCCCCTGAACCGAGAATTCCTGGCACTTGTTCTCGAGCAGGCGGGCGTTGTCGAGCAGCTCGCGCTCATCGAACTGCTGCTTCGTCCGCAGCGGGTCGAGCAGGGACAGCGGGGGCAGCGTGAAGGCCTTCCCGCGGCGATCGGGCGTCGGGGCGGATACCGGCGCCGCGGGCGTCATCGGCGGCGGATCGGGCTGCGCCGCCCGGATCGCCGGCGCGGGGCTCTGGCGTTCTTCGCGGGGGGCTGCCGGCGTTGCCGTCCGGCGCCCGCCGCTCCGTGTGCGTGCGGGCCGGCCGGCCGGTGGGCTCGCCGCGGTCGCGGGCGCCGGGGTCGGGGTGTCCGGGGATGCGGCCCGGCCGGGCTTCGGGACGACGTTTCGGCGGCCCCGGTCGGCCTCGCGCGGGGGGGTGCTCCACTGGGCGTGCGCGGCGTCTCGCAGGGCGGCTCCGCTCCGGCCGACCCCGGCCATCGAGCGGCTCAGCACGTACCCGAACGAGACCTGGGTCATCAGGAGAACGGCGAGGAACAGGAAGGTCAGAATCAGGATGATCGAGCCGGTGCGGCTGAGATACTCCGCCAGGAGGTCCGCAATCCATCCCCCGAGGTATCCACCGGCTCCGAACGGGCGCTCGGCGGTGTCGAAGGCGGAGAACGCCAGGGTGAGGAAGGACGCGGTGCAGGCCAGGGTCAGCCCCAGTCCCACTGCGCGGACGTACGCCCCCTCGACGGGCTTGCACCAGAAGTAGTGCCAGCCGAGCACGACCAGGACGAGCGGCAGCAGGTAGGCGCTGAACCCGACCAACTGAAACGACAGCTCGGCCACGAATGCGCCCACGCGCCCCGCGAAGTTCACGGGGGTCTCGTGCCCGTCGGTGCTGAAGAACCAGACCGGATCGAGAGGGTCGTAGGTGGCGAGGGCGACCAGCGAGAAGAGCGCGGCGGCGAACAGCGCCACCCCGAAGAACTCGCTTCCCCAGCGTGACAGCGTGGATCGGGACACCCGTCAAACCTCCATGATGACCGGCAGCACGAGGGGGCGCCGGCCCGCCCGTTTTCGAAACAGGCGCTGCAACTCGATGCGGACCCGCTCCGTGAGCAGGTCGTGATCGGACCGTTCCTCGGGGCTCGCCTCGCCGATGATCTCGGTCAGCCACTCGGGGACGGTATCGAGCACCTCGCTCGTCCGGTCGTCGAGCACGACGCCGCGGGTCACCACGTCCGGGGCGCCCTCGATCCGTCCTTCCTGGCGGTTGACGGCAATCACCGGCACGACCACTCCGTCCGCGGCGAGATGCCGGCGATGCCGCAGAACCTCGTCGCCGACCTCGCCGGATCGAGTGCCGTCGATGAGGATGCGGCCGGTCGCGACGCGGCCGGCGATGCGTCCCGCGCCCGGCGCGAGGCGAATGACGTCCCCATCTTCGGCCAGCAACACCGTGGTGGCGCCTCCGGTGACCCGCACGGCGACCCGCGCGTGCTCCGCAAGGTACCTGTACTCCCCATGTATCGGCACGAAGTAGCGCGGCCTGACGAGTGAGAGCAACAATTTCAGCTCTTCGGCGCTTCCGTGTCCGGAGACGTGCACCGCTTTCCTATCGTTGTGCACCACTTCCGCCCCGCGATGGGCGATGTGGTCCATCACCCGGCCGATGGCCCGCTGGTTGCCCGGGATGGCTCGAGCCGAGAAGACCACGACGTCGTCCGGCTCGAGGCGGACGTGCCGATGGTCGTCGATGGCGATCCGCGACAACGCCGCCAGCGGCTCGCCCTGGGACCCGGTCGCGACGCAGGCGACCCTCCGCGCGGGGTAGTCGCCGATCTCGGAGTCCCGAATCTGCAACCCCGCCGGGAGCCCCAGATGGCCGAGTCGCGTCGCGATCTGGGTGTTCTGGACGATGCTCCGCCCCACGAAGGCCAGCTTGCGGTCGAACTGCGCCGCCAGGTCCGCGAGAATCCGGATCCGGTGGAGGCTCGAGGCGAACGCGGTGACCACGACCCTGCCCTTCGCGCTGGCGAACACTTCTTCGAGCCCGGGCAGGACATCGATCTCCGACCCGCTGAACCCCGGCCGTTCGATGTTGGTGCTGTCTCCGAAGAAGGCGAGGACTCCCTGCCGTCCGAGCTCCGCGAAGCGATGCACGTCCAGCGGCTGACCGTCGAGCGGCGTCTGGTCGATCTTGAAGTCGCCGCTGTGGACGATGACCCCGGCCGGAGTGTGCAGGGCGACTGCCACGCAGTCCGGCATGCTGTGGGTGACCCGGATGAGCTCCAGGGTGACGTCCCCGATCTCGGCGGTGTCGCCGGGGTGCAGCGGGCGGCAGCGTTCGTCGGGGTCGAAACCATGCTCCGCCAGCTTGTGACCGGCCAGGGCGAGGGTCAGCGGCGTGCCGTACACCGGGCCGTCCAGGAGCGGCCAGACGTAGGGCAGCGCCCCGATGTGGTCTTCGTGGCCGTGGGTCAGCACCACCGCCGAGAGCTTGCCGACGCGCTCCTCCAGATGACCGAGATCCGGGATCACCAGATCGACCCCGGGCAGCTCCGGTCCCGGGAACATCGCCCCGGCGTCGACGAGGATGGCGGTGTCCCGCCAGGTGACGAGCAGCATGTTCATGCCGAACTCGCCGAGGCCGCCGTAGGGGACGACCTCCAGGGTCGGCTCGGTCGTCGCGGAGGGTTCTGGTATCGCAGTCATGCTTCTTCGTGGCGGTATCGGCCGGAAACCGGAGCGGGGACACGGTGGAACGGCGGGCGGAGCCGGATGCTCATCGGGACGAGGAAGCCAGGGTGTCCGCGAGTCTGGCCAGCTCCGCCAGGTCGAGCGTGGCGGGACGGCGCTCCGGCGCCAGTCCCGCCCGTTCGAGCAGCTCCCGCGGCGAGCAGGGCGACACGCTACGGGCCAGGGGACCGAGGGCGTTGAGCACCATCTTGCGCCGTTGCGAAAAGAGACTGCGAACCATCCGTTCGAACAGCATCCGGTCGCCGACCGGCACCGGCGATGGACGGAATCGCAGGTTGACCACGGCCGAGCGTACCCGCGGGGGGGGCCGGAATGCGCCCGGGGGCAGAGCCAGCACCCGCTCGGCCTCCGCCGCGACCCGCGTCAGAATGGCCAGGGGGCCGTAGGCGCGCGAGCCCGGCCGACCGACCACCCGATCCGCAACCTCACGCTGCAGCATGAGCGTGGCGTCCTGAAAGCAGGCATGCCGGCGCTGGGTCTCGAGCAGGCGGCGCAGGATGGGCGTCGACACGTTGTAGGGCAGGTTGCCGGCCACCCGCACCGGCCGGTCCGTGCGGCCGGCGCCCGGTTCGGCGAGAAGGCGCGCCAGATCCTCGTCCAGAAAGTCCGCGTTGACGATCCGAACCGACGCCGGGACGATCGCCCGCAGATGGGCGGCGAGCCGCCGGTCCATCTCGACCGCGACCACCTCGGCGCCGGCCGCCGCCAAGGGAAGCGTGAGCTGTCCCGTCCCCGCGCCGATCTCCAGGAACCGCTCTCCCGGCGCCGGCCCGATGCACGCCACCAGCTTGGAGACCCACGCGGCCTCGAGAAAATGCTGGCCGAAGCGCTTCCGGGCCGGCGGCCGGCGCGCCGGACCGGTCGGTGTCGGCATCCCGGTATCGATCCGGCGGGTCAGTGGACCGCCGGCTTGTTCCAGTCGGGCTTCCCACCCGATTCGGAACAGGCTCTCAGATGGTCCTGCAACGCCTTGATGAGGTTCGGGACGAACGCCATCGGCACGACGATGCGTGACCGGACGGGCGCCTTGAGCACGCGGTCCGCGACCGCCTCCCGCACGGTCTTCTCCGTGGGCGGCAGGACCTCGCAGAACGTCAGCGTGAAGTCGAAGGGGGTGTGGGAAATCGCACAGAAATTGGAGTAGATGCGTGGCTCGTCCGACGCGTCGTCCGGCACGATCGTGAAGTTGATCTGTTTGCGCTCTTCCATGGATGTCAGTCCTTGCGGTCTATGGATTCCCGCCGTTCGGCCGGAGCCTCCCGGGGGGCCAACCAAGCGCCGCGAGTCCAGTCGACTATATCAGTGAATTCCGGGGCAATGGATGTGCCGGCGGCTGCCGCCTGCGCCTCGGCAGGCCGTCGGTTGCACCGCCGCTGGCGTCCAATCAGGTCGAACCGCGGATCTACGCAGGCCGTGGCGCGCGCCCCGGACGCGACCGGGCTCATCGCAGTCACAGAGGATTCCGGCCGATCGGGGGCCGCGCCGTGCATCGGGCGCACGGTGCCAAGCCCGGCTGGCGCCCGTCCGGGGGTAACGCACGACCTGCCGGGAACTCGATCGACGGTGCGCAGTACAGCTCTCACGGCGCTGCATCCACAAGCGTATCGACGAGGTCCGCCCGGCGGAAAGTCGCTGACAGCCGTTGCAGCGTCCGCTCCCTCCCGCTGAACAACGGATCCAGGGCGTCACTAATCTGGGTCTGCGCCCTCGTCAGGTAATGGTCCGACCGTCGTTCCACCAGGTCTCGCGCGTCGTCGAAACTGCGATGGTCTAGCTGATTGAGAGAGATCTCCATCTCGTCGAGGAGATAGCGCCCCATCAGCATCGCCATGAAACGGGATCCGTACGCCAGGAAATCGGGCGCATCGTCCGGGGACCGCTTTCGGCGGTTTTCGGCATGTCGGTGCAACAGGGCGGCAATGATCGCCTGCGCCCCGTTGAGCTGGTCGGTAAAGATCGTGCTGTACAACGCGCCGAAGTGTTCGCGACTCCTGAACCGCGCCTGGTGGGGCCGGTGGCGCCAGATCGCGAGGACGGCTTCGGCGATGACCGCGCTCGTGAACTCGTCGGACAAGACCTGCCGCTCTTCCCGCTTGGCGCGATAGGTATAGCCCAATCCGCAAATCGATCGCGCCAGCGCCTTCTGGCGTGGGTCGTTCGCCTTGAGATCCCGCAGATCGACCGGGTTCTGGCTGTTCGTGGCGAAAGTGATCGACTCCACCAACGCGGCGTCGTTCTGCGGCAGCTCGTATATCCGAACGAGCACCTCCGCGTCGGCGATCTCCGTACCGATTTCCTGCGCCACCTGCTGAACGGTGCGTGCGGTCTGCCCGCCGTTGACGATCTGCAGGTCGCTCACCTTCACGACCCAGTCCTTGCTCTGAAGCGCATTGTGGCTGAACTGGGAGCACGTGACGGTGACACCGTTGTTGTAGAAGTAGAAGTTGGACCGCTGGTCCCGCGCACGCAGCGTGGAGGCGACCGCCTCGTTCACCCGGTTCCCGGCCAGCCCAAGATAACGGCGGATGTTCTTCTCGAACAGCCGGTTGTCGTACTCGTCGGTCAGCCGTGCCAGCTCCGCGACGGACATGCGCCCGGTCAGCGTGCGTCGAAAGTCGAAGGTCTCGACCGTCGCGCTCCCGATGAGGTGCAGGTGGGCGTTGATGGGTTGCTGCGCCTGCAGCAGGCCGAGGAGCTCTGCGGAGCCGATGTAGCGCCACTTCACCTGCTCCCCGAAGTCCCGCCTGGCGTTGGCGATTCGCTGCTGAGCCTGCTCCGTCCAGCGCGTTCCGTTGCTCGCGGCGACCGCGGTCACGCGCGGAATCGCGCCGTCCTTGACGAACGAACGAACGTCTTCGATGCGTTCGTTCAGACGTCTGTTCAACTGTACCCGTCGCGCCGGATCGAACAGTGCGCCGATGGCGCCAATCATCTTCTCGATGCCGTTCTCCGGGAACGCCGAGCTTCCATCCAGGTCCTTCTTGTACTTGCCCTGCATCAGAGTGACATGGAGTTCGCCGTCGTCGGGCGGTTCGAAGTACAACGCATCGATCCCGAAATCGTTGCCCCCGTCGACGATACCGTCGAGCGCCTGCTCGTCGGTGAGGTCGAAGGCGGTCTTCGCGACGAAGAAAAGGAACGCGATGGAGCGTCGCCGGTGTTCGTCGGCGCCCAGCCGCAGCTCCTTGCTGAAGACGTCGGACTGTTTCTCGACGATTCCTGACACCTGCTGGTCGATGATCTGCGTAGCGAGCGACATCACTCTATTCTCAGTGAATCGGCGAACGCGGCCCCCGGTCGGCGAACGCGGACGGTCGGCTGGTCGTGCCGCCTTCGCCGGGGCGAAGCCCGCCGAGGCGCCATGCCCGGCTCGCTAGTAGCGCCGAATCACGCCAATTACGACTCCCTGCACCTGCACCGCGTCCGCCTTGACGATGATAGGGGCGTGGGCTTCGTTCGCCGGTTGCAGGCGGACACGCCCCTTCTCGCGGTAGAACGTCTTGAGAGTGACGTCCGACCCGTCGAGCAGCGCGATCACCATTTCGCCGTTCTGCGGGATCTGGCGCTTTTCGACCACAACGAGATCGCCGTCGCGAATCTGCTCGTCGATCATGGAGTTCCCGCGCACCCGCAGGGCATACGCTTCCCGCGATCCCACCAGGTCTTCCGGAACCGTCACCGTCTCCGGGCTGACCACCGCCTCGATCGGCTCGCCGGCCGCCACGTAGCCCCATAGCGGCAGATCGAGGGCGCGGCCCCCCGCCCGGATCTGCACGAGCTCCACCGAGCGGCTGCGGTTCCAGGACCGTCGAATGAAGCCCTTTTCCTGCAGGTTCATCAGGTGCTTGTGGACGGTGGCCAGCGACGAGAGGCCGAACCGGCTCCCGATCTCTTCGAGGCTCGGGGCGTATCCGCGTTCTTCGATGAACTCCTTGAGATAGTCCAGAATCTCCCGCTGTCGTCTGGTCAGAGGTTGCACGCGGCCTCCTGACTGGCGCCGGCCCGGAATGCTCCATGTGACATGCACGAAACCGTAACTTTACATGAACGCAAAGAAAAAGCGAACAGAATCGTTATATACTGCATGGGATGGGCCATCGACACGGGGGATGGGCGGCCGCGCTGACGTTGTTGGTCGGCGGGCCGCTGACCGCCGCCCAGGGGGGGGCGGTGGCCGGGGCAACGGGCCGGCCGGCCGGCCGCGCGGTTCAGGCTGCCGATGCCGTCTCGGAGGCGTCCGGCGCTCGATTGGAACGGAGGCTTCTCGAAATCCTGCGGCACGCCTCCGAGGCCTCCTCGGAGGTCCGCCTGACCTCGCTGCCCGAATCGGAAGTCAACGCCTATCTCGCGTTCCAGGGGGCGCCGCATCTGCCGGTGGGCATCCGGACGCCGGTCGTGCGCATCGGGGACGATCGGCTGTCCGCCGAGGCGGTGATCGACCTCGACGTCATTCGCGAGTCCCGCGAACGAACGCGGTTCGACCTCCTCCGGTATCTGGCCGGACAGCTCGTGGTGACCGCGAGCGGCCGGATCCGATCCGCGAACGGGATGGCGCAGGTGGAAGTGGAGACGGTGACCGTCGGCGGCGTTTCGGTACCCGTCCACGTGCTGCAGGAGGTGGTGCGGCACTTCACGCGGACTCCCGATCAGCCGGCGGGCACGCGCCTGGACGAACCGATTCCTCTGCCCTACGGCATCACCGAGCTCCGCCTGTCGCGCGGCCTGGCGGTCATCGTGCAGTGAACGCCGGATGCGACCGTCCGTGGTGCGTGGGGAGACTCGAGCGTCTGCCGGTTCGGACCTCGGGGCCGGGCTGCGTTTCCTGAAGGGGGTCGGTCCCCGCCTTGCCGCGCAGCTCGAGCGGGCCGGGCTGCGTACCTGCGACGATCTTCTCCACCGGTTTCCGCTCCGCTACGAGGATCGCAGCCGCCTCGTCCGTTCCAGCGATCTGCGGCCGGGAGAAGCCGCCGCGGTCCGCGGGAGGGTGGTCAGCACGGGTCTGCGGCATACCCGCCGCCGGGACTTCTCGCTGTTCGAGATGCTGGCGCGGGACGACGCGGGCACGTTTCGGGCCGTGTGGATGAACCAGCCGTATCTGAAGACCGCGTTCTCGCCGGGCCAGCGGGTTCAGCTCTACGGAACGCCGGAGTGGCGTGACCCGGGGGGGCTGCGTCTGACCAACCCGCAATACGAGGTGCTGGGCGAAGGGGACGACGGCGGCGGGGGGCAAGAGGCCGGGTCGGGACTGCACAGCGCCCGCGTGGTGCCCGTGTACGAGCGTATCGGCACGCTGACGACGAAGCGGCTTCGGGGGCTGGTGCACCACGCGCTCGGGCAGATGCCGCCCGATCTCGACGATCCGTTGCCCGTGGACCTCCGGTTGCGGCGCCGTCTGCCCGATCGCCATCGGGCTCTCCGGGAGGTTCATTTCCCGCCCCCGGACACCTCCCTCGCCGAGTTGAACCGGTTCCGCAGCCCGGCCCAGGTGCGGTTGATTCTGGAGGAGCTGTTTCTCTTTCGGCTGGGCATGCAGGTTCGCGTCCAGGCCCGCACCCGGGAACGCAAGCCGCATGCCGTCCGGGTCGACGACCGGATCCGCCGCTCGGCCCTCGCGGTGCTGCCGTTCCGACTGACTCCCGGCCAGAAGGACGCCCTCCGCACCATCGTCGACGACCTCTGCCGGCCGTACCCGATGAACCGGCTCCTCCAGGGGGACGTCGGATGCGGCAAGACCATCGTCGCCCTGTTGGCCGCCCTCGTCGCCCTGGAGAACGGCTTGCAGGTCGCGTTCATGGCCCCGACGGAGCTCCTCGCCGAACAGCACTATCTGACCTTGCGGCCGCTGCTGGCCCGGTCGCGATTCCGGGTGGTTGCGCTGACCGGGAGCCATGGGGCAAAGGCGCGGCGGGACACCATCGCCGCCCTGGAGCGGGGAGACGCCCATCTGGTGGTGGGGACCCACGCGTTGGTGCAACAATCCGTCGCGTTCCGCGCGCTCGGACTCGCGATCATCGACGAGCAGCATCGATTCGGGGTCAGGCAACGGGCGACCCTGCGCGACAAGGGCAGGCAACCGGACGTGCTCGTCATGACCGCGACGCCGATTCCCCGCAGCCTGGCCCTCACCGCCTACGGCGACCTCGACGTATCCGTGATTCGGGACCGGCCGCCGGGCCGTACGCCGGTGGATACGCGGATCGAGCCGGAATCCCGCCGCGACGCGGTCCATGCGCTGGTGGAGCGTGAGCTCCGCCTCGGGAGGCAGGCGTACGTCGTCTATCCGCTCGTCGACGAGTCGGACAAGGTCGATCTGAAGGCGGCCACCGTGATGGTCGACACCCTGGCGCGGCGGTTTCCGGACCATGAGGTCGATCTGTTGCACGGACGCATGAAGTCCGACGCACGCGAGACGGTTATGGCGCGTTTCGCCGGCGGCGACGTGGACGTGCTGGTGGCCACGACGGTCATCGAGGTCGGGGTGGATGTTCCGGGGGCCAGCGTCATGGTCGTGGAGCACGCGGAGCGATTCGGATTGGCGCAGCTGCACCAGCTCCGGGGGCGGGTCGGGCGCGGTCCCGGCCGGGCCTGGTGCCGGCTGCTGTATCACGAGCCGCTCTCGGACGTCGGCCGCGCGCGGATCGAGGCGGTCGCCGGCACCACCGACGGCTTCGAGCTCGCCGAGCACGATCTGCGGCTTCGCGGCCCCGGCGAGGTGCTCGGAACGCGGCAATCCGGTCTGCCGACCCTGCGCGTCGCCAACCTGGTTCGCGATCAGGACCTCATGGACATCGCGCGGGACGAGGCGGAACGGGCGCTGCGCCGGGGCATCGCCGCCGACGTGTTGGCCCGGCTCGATGCCGGCTGGAGGGAACGCTTCGAGCTGGCCGGTGTAGGGTAGGAGTCTGCGGGTGAACCCGAGGGACTCTTGCCGCGGGCTCCCGTCGCCGTGGAAACGGCGCAGGCGCTGCCGCGAGGCGGACATGCGGATCATTGCGGGCACGCACAAGGGACGCCGGCTGTTCACGCCGCGCTGGGACGGTTTGCGCCCGACCTCCGATCGCCTGCGGGAGACCCTCTTCGGCATCCTGGGCCCCGGTATCGAGGGCGCGCGGGTGCTCGACGGCTGCGCCGGCACCGGCGCCGTCGGTCTGGAAGCGCTGAGCCGCGGCGCTGCCCATGTCATGTTCATCGATCGCGATCCGCGGGCCGTCGCGTTGATCCGCCGCAATGCCGCGGCCTTCGGCCTCGCCGATCGCTGCACGGTGCGGCGGGCCGCGCTGCCGGCCGCCTTTCGCCGCCTCGTCCCCGCGGTATTCGACCTGGTGCTGCTCGACCCGCCGTACGGCGCACCGGACATCGGTGCGATGCTCGCCGCATCGGCCGCCCATCTCGGTCCGCGGAGCCGGTTGATCATCGAGCACGCGCGGCGTCTGGAGCCCCCGGCCCCGCCCACTCTCGAAGCGCTGCGATCGGTGCGCGCGGGCGACAGCGTGCTCCAGTTCTACCGGCCCGCGGTTGACAGGGCACACGCAGTGCATGGCACCATGCAGGCTACCGTCTCGGACGGGGGAGCGTGACACGCATGGCAGCCAACCGGCCGGAACGTATTGCCGTATATCCCGGCACCTTCGATCCACTGACGAACGGCCACGTCGACATCATCCAGCGGGGGGCGGCGCTCTTCGACCGGATCGTGGTGGCCATCCTCGTCAACCCCGCGAAATCGCCGCTGTTCAGCGTCGCCGAGCGGGTGGACATGACCCGAGCGGTGTTCGAGTCCCAGCCCGGGGTCGAGGTCGACACGTTCGAGGGGTTGCTCGTCGATTATGTGCGGAACCGGCAGGCGCACGTGATCGTGCGCGGCCTGCGGGCCATCTCGGATTTCGAGTTCGAGATGCAAATGGCCCTCATGAACCGGCGCCTCAGCTCGACCATCGAGACCGTCCTGATGATGCCGGCGGAGTCCTATACGTATCTCAGCTCGCGGCTCGTCAAGGAGGTGTTCGCCCTGGGAGGGTCGATAAGCGGGCTGGTTCCGGAGCTCGTGGAGTCCCGCCTGGCCGACAAGGCCGGCATCGCCGACTCGCTCTGCGTCTGATCGCTCCGGAGCGTCGCGCCCCCGCCCCCATGAACGGCCGGCGTCCGCAGCCGGGCGCGGCGAGCCCGTCACGGCGGCGCCCGATTGGTCGCGAGCACCACGGTCTGCAGGTCGGTGGCCGGGTCCGGCCACAGCAGCGTCCGCAGCGTGAGGCGTCCGGTGTCGAAATAGGCGACGCGCCCGAGTTCGTAGGCCGTCGCACCGTCCGCGCGCGCCTGCTCGAGGTCGGTGTCCGGCAGCACGCAAAGGACCGGCTCGGGGGAGGCGAGAAACGCGTGGAGCTGTTCGGGCGTGATCAGCTCGACGTGGGGCCGGCCGGTGTAATAGAGCAGATTCCGCACGAAGACCCGGTAGCGACCGTACGGCAGGTCGCCGGAGCCCGCCTTGCGGACGAGCGCGGCCATCCGTTCGACCGGCTCCGGGCCGGGCCGGGACAGAACCGAGTACTGCAGACTCAGGGTCGTGATGACCGAGGCGCTGGCGAGCGCGGCGGGGAGGAGCCGCGGGCATGACGAAAGCGCCGCCAGAATCACGCCCACGCCCGCCAGGGCGATCAGGATCGCCGCGGTCCGGATCGGGGCCGGGGAACCGTCGCCCAGCAGGATGCCGGCCCGGGCCACCGCCGCGCCGAAGAGGAGCAGGACGACGCCAGCCGCGGTCCCGCCGGCCGCCAGGAGTCGATCCCGCCCGGCGCCGTTCGCGGCCTGCCGCGCCAGGGCGCGCGATACGCCCCGCGCCAACAGGATCGCCAGCGGCGGCAGGACCGGCAGCATGTACCGCGGCTGCTTGCCGACCGAGATGGAGTAGAAGACGAGGGGCGCCGCCGCCCACAGACCGAGCCAGACCTCGGCAGGCTCGATGCGGCGGGCCCGGGCGAGCATCCGGCGAACCGGTCGCCACCAGACCAGCATCAGGGGCGACCAGGGCAGGAGTCCGCCGATCACGATCGGCACGTAGTACCCGATCGGCCGCGGGTCGTTGTAGCGGGCGGTTGCGAACCTCTCGACGTTCTCGGCGATGAAGAACCGTTCCAGATACGCGACCCCGTGCGTCGCGGTCATCGCCCCGAACCAGGGCAGCGTCAACGCTGCGCAGACCACCGCGAGCAGGCCCACGTCTCCGGCCAGTCGTGCGAAGGGCGGCCCCGGCCGCCCGGCCCGCGCACGTCCCTCGACGAGACACCGCCAGACGGCCGGCGGGCCCACGATCAGCGCGGGGAGGACGACTCCCACGGGGCCCTTGGTGAGAAACCCGGCCGCGAGGGCGGCGCCGGCCGCGACCAGCCACCCGAGGCGGCGCCGGCCCGCGGGCCGGGGAACCGCCACCAGGGCTTCGAACGCGGTCCACGTCGCGGTGGTGACGAAGCAGGCCAGCGCGAGGTCCGGCAGCGCCTGCCGCGCCACCGCCACGTACCCGAAGCTCGTGGCGGTGATGGCGCCGGCGAGGACCGCGGTGCGGTCGTCGTACCAGCGGCGTGCGCACGCGAAGGCAGCCAGCACGAGACCGAGTCCGGCCAGGGCCGAGGGGACTCGCGCGGCGAACTCTCCGATCCCCGCCGCGAGATACGCGAGCGCGACCAGCCAGTAGAACAGCACCGGTTTCTCGAACCGGTGCTGTTGGTTGTAGTGGGGAGTCACCCAGTCGCCGCTCTCCACCATCTCCCGGCCTGCCTGCGCATAGAACGCCTCGTCGGAGTCGGTGATCGCCGGCCGGCCGAGCCCGACGAAGAAGGTCAGGAACGCGAGCCCGGCGAGGAGCATGGCGCGTGCGGACGGCACGGCGGGATTGTATATGGCCCGGCGGCGTTGCTCCCGGTCCCGGCCGCCCGTGGCAAGGGTGCGGGTGCTGCCACGGGTGACCGGGGGGTATACTGTTGCATGGCTTGAGTCGTCGCCGTCGTGGGTGCCTCGCGAGACCGGGGGAAGTTCGGAAACAGGCCGTTCGGGCGTTTCGCCGCCGCGGCTACGAGGTCGTGCCGATCACGCCGGCCGCCGATGTCATTGAGGGCCTGCCGGCCTATCCCTCGGTGCTCGACGTCGCCGGCCGCATCGACCTCGCCACCGTCTATCTCGAACCCGCGGTCGGGGAGTCGGTCATCGAGGAGATCGCCCGGAAGGGGATCGAGGAGGTCTGGCTGAATCCCGGCGCCGATGGCCCGGGCGTGGTGGCCAAGGCCCGGGCCATCGGTCTTGAGCCGATCCTCGACTGCAGCATCGTCGGCATCGGCGAGAGCCCCGCCTCCTATTGACGCGGACTGCCGCCGGAACCGGCGCCGGCCACCGGGCCGGATCCGGGTTGACAGGCCAGTTCGGGCGTGCCTATACTCGGCTTCGACAGTCATTCCTCGTCGCGGGCCTCGTGCTGGATGCTTTGCGTCCGATTCACGCACGGCTCACCGAACCTTCTACCTCCAGCCAATCCCCTATGCCAACGAACCAGAAGCGCACATCAGCGCGCGCGTCCACCCAACCGGCGGCCCCGGCCCCGGCCCCGCCGGCCCCGGCCGACACGGCGATCGCGGAGCCTCCGGCCAAGCCGAGTCGCCGCGCCGCCGGCCTGAACATCGGTGAGCTCAAGGACATGAGCATCGCCAAGCTGACGCAGATCGCCAAGGATCTCAGCGTCGGGGGCGCGACCGGCATGCGGAAGCAGGAGCTGATCTTCCAGATCCTGAAGGCGCAGACCGAGCAGAGTGGGTTCATCTTCTCGGAGGGTGTGCTCGAGGTGCTGCCGGACGGTTTCGGGTTTCTCCGGGCTCCGGACTACAACTACCTGCCCGGTCCGGACGACATCTACGTCTCGCCGTCCCAGATTCGCAAGTTCGATCTGCAGACCGGGGACACCGTCTCGGGGCAGATCCGTCCGCCCAAGGAAGGGGAACGGTACTTCGCGCTGATCAAGGTCGAGGCGGTCAACTTCGAATCGCCCGACCAGGCCCGGGACAAGCTGTTCTTCGAGAATCTGACCCCGCTGTACCCCGAAGAGCGGGTCACGCTGGAGACCACCGCCGACAATCTCTCGGCCCGGGTCATGGACCTGATGACGCCGATCGGGAAGGGACAGCGCGGTCTGATCGTCGCTGCGCCGCGTACCGGCAAGACGATGCTGCTGCAGGCGATCGCGCAGTCGATTGCCGTGAACCACTCCGAGGTCTATCTCATCGTGCTGCTCATCGACGAACGGCCCGAAGAGGTGACCGACATGCAGCGCTCGGTCGACGGAGAGGTGATCTCGTCGACCTTCGACGAGCCGGCCCAGCGGCACGTGCAGGTGGCCGAGATGGTGATCGAAAAGGCGAAACGCCTGGTCGAGCACAAGAAGGACGTGTTCATCCTGCTCGACTCGGTCACGCGGCTGGCCCGCGCCTACAACACGGTGATTCCTCCCTCCGGCAAGGTGCTCTCGGGCGGACTCGACTCCAACGCGCTGCAGAAGCCGAAGCGGTTCTTCGGCGCCGCGCGGAACATCGAGGAAGGCGGCTCGCTGACGATCATGGCCACGGCCCTCGTCGATACCGGCTCCCGGATGGACGACGTCATCTTCGAGGAGTTCAAGGGGACCGGCAACATGGAGATCCACCTGGACCGCAAGCTGGTCGACAAGCGGGTCTTCCCGGCCATCGACATCCAGAAGAGCGGCACGCGCAAGGAAGAGCTGCTGCTGGGGCCCGAAGATCTGAACCGGGTGTGGGTGCTGAGGAAGGTCCTGCACCCATTGTCGGCGGTCGAAGCGATGGAGCTGCTGCTCGACAAGATGTCCAAGACCCGCTCGAACCAGGATTTCCTGGCCTCGATGCAGAAGATGGGGTGATCCAATGGCGGAAATCAAGGTTCGCGAGAACGGTCCCTATCTGGTCATCGGCGACGACGTGACCCTCGTCGACTGGAACGGCGCCTCCTACCCGATAGCCCGGCGGCCGTTCGCGCTGTGCCGGTGCGGCGCCTCGAAGAATCGGCCCTTCTGTGACGGCAGCCACAAGACCGTCGGGTTCGAGGCGGCGGAAGCCGCCCCCCCGGCCGATTCCCCGGAATAGCGGTCACGCGGCGACCGGCATCCCGACTTCGAATACCAGCTCGGCCCCGGCCGCGTCCACCCGGATGGGCGCCCCCTCCAGAAGCTCGTGCTCGAGCATCCGCCGCGCCAGCGGATCGAGCACCATCTTCTGCACCGTGCGCTTCAGTGGGCGAGCCCCATAGACCGGGTCGAATCCGCGTTCGGCCAGCAGGTCCAGCGCGGCGTCGGACACCTCGATGGTCATCCGCCGATCCGCCAGACGCTCGGCGAGCTGGTGAAGCTGGATCCGGACGATCTCGCGGACGTGGGCCCGACCGAGCGCGTGGAACAGGATGATGTCGTCGATCCGGTTCAGAAACTCCGGCCGGAAGTGCGCCTGCAGGGCGTCGAAGACCCGGTCGCGCACCGCCTCGCCGATGTCGCCGCCCTCGCGGCCGGCCTGCTCCGCGATGAGCTGGCTGCCCAGATTCGCGGTCATGATCACGACCGCGTTCTTGAAATCGACGGTCCGGCCCCTGCCGTCCGTCAACTGTCCGTCGTCGAGGAGCTGCAGCAGCACGTTGAGCACGTCCGGGTGCGCCTTTTCCACCTCGTCGAAGAGCACCACCGCGTAGGGGCGGCGCCTGATCGCCTCGGTCAACTGTCCCGCGTCCTCGTAGCCGACATAGCCGGGAGGCGCCCCGATCATCCGCGCCACGGTGTGCTTCTCCTGATACTCGGTCATGTCGATGCGAATCATCGCGTGCTCGTCGTCGAACAGGAAGCGGGCGAGGGCCCGGGCCAGCTCGGTCTTGCCCACGCCGGTCGGCCCGAGAAAGATGAAGTTCCCGAGCGGGCGCGACGGATCCTGCAGTCCGGCCCGGGCCCGCCGGATCGCGTTCGACACCGCGGTGACCGCCTCTCCCTGCCCGACCACCCGTTCGTGGAGGCGGGCTTCCATCTTCAACAGTTTCTGAATCTCGCCCTCGACGAGCCGGCTGATGGGGATGTGGGTCCATCGGCTGACCACCTCGGCGATGTCCGTATCGTCGACCTGCTCCTTGAGCATGCGGCCGTCATCGCCGCCGTCCGCGGGGGACTGGGCCGCGATCTCCTGCTCGATCGCGGGCAGTCGGCCGTACTGCAGCTCCGACGCGTGGGCGTAGTCGCCGTCGCGCTGGGCCCGCTCGATGGCGAGCCGGACCTGCTCCAGCTCCTCGGTCAACCCCCGCGTTGCCTGGATCGCCGCCTTCTCCTGCTGCCACTGGGCACGCAGGCGCGTGCGGGTCTCCTTGAGATCGGCCAGCTCGCGTTCCAGGCGTCCGAGGCGCTCGACCGACGCCGCGTCCTTCTCCTTGCGCAGCGCCTCCCGCTCGATCTCGCGCTGCATGATGCGCCGCTGCACCTCGTCGAGCTCCGCCGGCAGCGAATCGATCTCGGTCCGCAGCTTCGCCGCCGCCTCGTCGATGAGGTCGATCGCCTTGTCGGGCAGGAAACGATCGGGAATGTAGCGGTGGGACAGGGTGGCGGCGGCCACGAGAGCCGCGTCCTTGAACTGTACCCCGTGATGAATCTCGTAGCGCTCCCGCAAACCGCGCAGGATGCTGATGGTGTCTTCGACCGTCGGTTCGGAAACCAGGACCGGCTGGAATCGTCGCTCGAGGGCCGCGTCCTTCTCGATGTGCTTCCGGTACTCGTTGAGGGTGGTGGCGCCGATGGTGTGCAGCTCGCCGCGCGCGAGCATGGGCTTGAGCAGATTCGAGGCGTCGATGGCGCCCTCCGCCGCGCCGGCCCCGACCACCGTGTGCAGCTCGTCGATGAAGAGGATGATCCGGCCGTCGGCGTCGGCGATCTCCTTCAGCACCGCCTTCAGGCGCTCCTCGAACTCGCCCCGGTACTTCGCGCCCGCCACCAGCGCCCCGAGATCCAGGCTGATGATGCGCTTCTCCTTCAGCCCCTCCGGCACGTCGCCCCGCGCGATGCGATGGGCGAGGCCCTCGACGATCGCGGTCTTGCCGACCCCCGGCTCGCCGATGAGCACCGGGTTGTTCTTGGTCCGGCGCGAGAGCACTTGGAGGGTCCGCCGGATCTCGTCGTCGCGCCCGATGACCGGGTCGAGCCGGTCTTGACGCGCCGCCTCGGTGAGGTCGCGGCCGTAGCGCTCGAGCGCCTCGTACTTGCCCTCCGGATGCTGGTCGGTGACCCGCTGGCTCCCCCGGACCGCGGAGAGCGCCGCGAGGACCCGCGCCGACGTGATCCCGTGCGCCGCGAGGAGCCGGGCCGCCGCCGCCCGATCGCCCTCCAGGGTGACCGCCATCAGCAGGTGCTCGGTGCTGACGTAGTCGTCCCGCAGCCGCTCTCCCTCGCGTTCCGCCGCCTGCGCCACCGCGCGCAGACGCGGGGACGGGCCGGCTTCCGAGCCTCCGTGGGCCAGGGGCTGCCGCGCCAGCCCCTGGCGGGCCTCTTCGAGAACCCGTTGCGGATCGACGCGAAGCCGCCGCAGTACCGCCGGGACCACGCCGTCCGCCTGATCGATCAGGGTGACGAGCAGATGCTCGGGCTCGATCTGCGGATGATGATGATGCTCCGCGAGCTGTTGCGCGGCCAGCACCGCCTCCTGCGACTTTTCCGTATAGCGTTTAAGATTCACGGTTTCCCCCTTCTCGCCGTCGTGGCGTGCGCCGGCGGCGAACCGCTCGTTCCGGCGGCGCTGCCCGGTAGATGTCCGCAAGATCGTCGTGCCATTGGTAGATCCTACTGGGCGCCGGTCGGGGAAACCGTCCGGCCGAAAGCAAGACCCCCGTTCAAACCGTGCGTGCGGATTTCCCGCACACGGCTTACCAGATGGACTTCAGGTCGCAGCATGCACCACCCCCGGATACCGAATCGTGCCGCGCAGGCGGAAGAGCCCCAAGGCCTCGAAGAACGGACGACGCCAAGCCCGCGCCCGACCAGCCGCCAGACGAGACCCCGCGCGCTTGAGAAGCAGACCGCGCAGGCGCTCTTCCACATACTGGTCGAGTTGCACGAAGTGGTGCGCCGCATTCCCCGTCCGGAAATACTGCCCCCTCCCGCGCACGACTCGGTTGAGATCCGCGATGACCAGACGCAGGTCCGTGTGGCACCGACCGCGAGGGGTAAGCGCCCGCACGCGGGCTCGCACCTGCTTCATCGCCCGCCGAGACGGCCATCGGTGCAGGTAGTAGACGCGTCGCCGCGACCGTACCCAGATGGGACCGCTCATGCGCTTGTGCAGATGACACCCCAGGAAGTCGAAGCCCTCACGGCCATCCGCCAGGTCGACCACCCGCGTCTTCTCCGGATGCAGCTTCAGCCCGAGCCGGGCCAGCACCAGGCCCACCCGCTCTCGAGCCGCCTCGACCGCCGCCTTCGTGTCGCACATCACCACGAAGTCGTCCGCGTAAGCGCACCAACGTCCCCAGGTGCGCCCACCGGTCCTCCCAGACCCGGGCGAGCACGTGCAGGAAGATGTTCGACAGCAGCGGCGAGATGACGCACCCTCGGACTCCCGCTGCGCCGCTCCCGCTTTCACCTTCGGCTTATGCGAAACGCGTTGCCCTGACCCGGGCTGCGCAGACGGGCCTCTCGTGTTCCGTCCCCCTCCGTGTCCGCGTGCTGCGCCCCATACCCCGCCGAGACCTCCCGCGCGTACGCCGCCGGACCGGGGCGCGGGAGACGTGACCTTCGCCGTGACATGACCGGCTCGGCTCTCGGGCTGTAAATCTGTCGAGGCTGCAGGCTTCACTTCATGTTGCGGCCCGCGGACTTGCTCCCTCCGAAGAGGCTTCTGACACCCCGCTCGGGCCACGGCCGTCTCCGGCCGTGCCTGGGGTCTGCTACTCGGCGCTCCGGCGCTTACCGAGGCGGGACTTGCACCCGCTGGAGAGGAACAGCGTGACCCGGACGGTTTCCCGTCCGCGTCTTCACGACGCACCATGAATAGTATATTAGTTAATTACTAGCATATATATTTATACTAATACAATCATCTTGATCAACGTCTCGCAGTACCTGATAGTTCCACGGGATGACAGCACAAGACCGCTTCTCGTCGCGTTGGGGGTTGATCCTCGCGGGGCTTGGGATGGCCGTCGGCACCGGCAACCTGTGGCGGTTTCCCAGAGTCGCCGCCGAGAACGGCGGGGCCGCCTTCCTGATTCCCTGGCTGCTGTTCCTGTTCATGTGGTCGCTGCCGTTGCTGATCGCCGAATTCGGGCTCGGCCGTGGCAGCCGGCGGGGCGTCATCGGGGCCTTCGCGGATCTGGTGGGACGGCACTGGGCCTGGATGGGGGGCTTCGTCGCCGTCACCAGCGTGATGATCCTGTTCTACTACTCGGTGGTGACGGGCTGGACGCTGAAGTACTTCGCGGTGACCCTCGTCGGGAGCCTCGAGGGCTCCGCCGCGGAGGAGTACTGGACCAGCTACAGCGCCTCGATCTGGCAGCCGCTGGGGTTCCAGATCGTATCGGTGCTGATCGCCGCCGCGATCATCAGCCGGGGGGTCGTGGCGGGCATCGAACGGGCCAACCGGGTGCTCATCCCGCTGCTGTTCGCCCTGCTGGTGGTGGCGGTGGTGCGCTCGGTGACCCTGCCGGGGGCGGGCCGGGGGCTCGGCTTCCTGTTCAACCCGGACCTGACGCTGCTGGGCAGCTACCGCACGTGGCTCGCGGCGCTGACCCAGTCGGCGTGGTCGACGGGGGCGGGATGGGGGCTCATCCTCACCTACGCGGTGTACGTGAAGCGCGACGAGGACGTCGTCTTCAACTCCACCGCCATCGGGCTCGGCAACAACACCGCCTCGCTGCTCGCGGGCATGGCCATCGTGCCGACGGCGTTCGCGATCCTCTCCGAGAACGAGGCGCTCGCGGTGATGGCTACGGGAAACACCGGCCTGACCTTCATCTGGATTCCCCAGCTCTTCGAGCGGATCCCCGGGGGCTGGCTGTTCCTGCCGCTGTTCTTCCTCGCCCTGTTCTGCGCGGCGCTGTCGTCGCTGATCGCGATGTTCGAGCTGGCCACGCGCATCCTGATGGACACCGGGATGCCGCGGCGGCGGGCGATTCGCTGGGTCACCGGGGCGGTGATCGTCGGGGGGGCGCCGTCGGCGGCCAGTCTGGCCGTCTTCGACAACCAGGACTGGGTCTGGGGCCTCGCCCTCATGATCAGCGGCCTGTTCATCGCGATGGGGGTGCGGCAGTTCGGGGTGGGCCGGTTCCGGCGCGAGCTGGTCGACGTGTCGGACGGCCATCTCCGGGCCGGACGCGCCTGGGAATGGGTCGTGACGTGGCTGGTGCCCCTGGAGTTCCTGGCGATGTTCACCTGGTGGACGTACCAGGCGGTGTCGGTGTTCGACCCGTCGGGGTGGTGGAATCCGGTCCGGGTGAGCTCGCTCGGAACCTGCCTGCTGCAATGGGGGATCGCGTTGGCCCTGCTGCTCGCCTTCAACCGGCGCATCGCCGCCGCCAGTCTGCGGGGCCACGCCTGATGGCCCGGCAGCTCCTGGCAGAAGCCCGTGTCGCACCGAGGCCGGTGACGCCCGAGGGGCGGGGAGCGGCGAGGGCGCCGGTCGAGCAGGGCGACCGCGGAGCAAGGCGGCTCGGGGGAACCAGGAGGTCCACGCGGGGCGACCGCCGGTCGAATGCGGCGGACCTCCTGCCAAGGGCTCCCGGAAGGTGCACCGGGGCGTGCTCCCGCGCGGCCGATCGGGGCGGTGGGCGCGGGGTCCTGTGCTAACCTTGAAGGTGGAATCGTATTGAAAGGAGTATCCGCTTGTATCCAGAATTCATGATTGCGCCGATGCGCGAGGAACTGACCCGGTTCGGCGTCCGCGAGCTGCGAACCGCGGCGGAGGTCGACGAGGCGGTGACCAGGACATCGGGAACGACCATGGTGGTCGTCAACTCGGTGTGCGGCTGCGCGGCCGGCAAGGCCCGTCCAGGGGTGGCGCTCTCGCTGCAGCATCCGGTCAAGCCGGACCACGTCGCGACGGTGTTCGCCGGCGCGGATATCGAGGCCACCGAGCGGGCCCGCGGCTACTTCACCGGCTATCCGCCCTCGTCGCCGTCGATTGCCCTGTTCCGGGACGGCAAGCTGGTCTACATGATGGAGCGGCACCAGATCGAGAATCAGGACGCGCACACCATTGCGGCCCAGTTGACCGCGGCGTTCGACAAGCAGTGCGCGCAGGAACCGGTCGCGGGTTAGCCGAACGGCGGCGCCTCCGGGGGCGGATACCGGCGTATCCGCCCCTTGCCGTGTACGCTCGGAGATCAGGCGGCCGGCGGTTCCGCTGCGGCGCAGATCGGCAGCGGGCGGCCGCCCCGGTAGCGATCGACGGTCGTCCGGACGACCTCGGCCATCACGTCGAGAAAGCGCGGGTGGTCGTTGACCGCGGCCGCGCGCCGCATCGTGATGCCGAGCTCCGCGCACACCGCCGCCGCCTCCACGTCGAGATCGTAGAGCACCTCGACGTGGTCGGCCACGAACCCCAGCGGACAGAGGACCACCGCATCCAGGCCGCCCGCCGCCGCGGTCCGCAGATAGTCGCAGACGTCCGGTTCCAGCCAGGGGTCCTGCGGCCGCCCGCTTCGGCTCTGAAAGACCAGCGCCCAGTCGGCGAGGCCCAGCCGCGCCGCGACCAGGCGGGCCGAGACGTTCAACTGCTCGCGGTACAGACCGGCGCCGGCCATGCCGACGGGGATGCTGTGGGCCGTGAACACCAGCCGGGCGCGATTGCGCTCGGACGGCGGCAGCGTGTCCATCGCGGTCGCGACCCGCGACGCCCAGGCCTCGATGAACCCTGCGTGCGCATGCCAGTCTCCGACGTAGGACACTTCGACGTCGGGGTGGCCGCCGTCGCGAAGCGCGCGGCGCGCGGTCATCACGTTGTCGCGGTACTGCCCGCAGCTCGAGTAGGAACGAAACGCGGCGAGGATGAGTCCGACCGCCCGCCGGACCCCCGCCTCGGCCATTTCCTGCAGGGTGTCGGCGAGAAACGGGTGCCAGTTGCGCATGCCCACGTACACCGGAAGCGACGGGCCCTCTCGATCGAGCCGCCTCTCGAGCCCCGCCGCCTGTCGCCGGGTGAGCCGGGTAATCGGGGACACGCCCCCGAAGCGTTCGTAGTGCCGCGCCACCTCGTCGACGCGGTCGGGCCGCACGCGGCGCCCGCGCAGTACGTTCGCGAGAAACGGCCGGATGTCGTCCAGGCCCTGGGGGCCCCCGAAGCTGACGAGCAGCACCGCATCGAACGGCGCCGAGGGTGCGGGTTGGGCCATCGCTCCCGCAATGATACCCGCCGCGCATCGCCTCCATCGCCGCCCCCCTCGAGCGTGGGGCGTACCCCTATAATGGTCTTCGGCACGTCGCGGTCCCCGCCCCGCAAGCGGATTGGACGGCGTCAGTCGTGCCATGCGCGCGACGCCGCCGATCGGCACGCTCCTCCATCGTGGCGACGGCGCCGATCACGCCTGGACCGGACCAGGGAGCACCATGCCGAAGCTGGCCGCCAACTTTTCGATGATGTTTCACGAGGTCGACCTGCTCGACCGGTTCGAGGTGGCCGCGCGGATCGGGTTCACCGGGGCGGAGATTCAGAGCCCCTACGAACAGAACGCGGCCGAGATCGCGGGGGCGTATCGCGACAGCGGTCTCGAGGCGGTGCTCTTCAACCTGCCGTCCGCGGTGGGCGCAGTCCCGGGACGCGAGGCGGAGTTCGACCGGGGCGTGGCGCGTGGGCTCGACTACTGTCGAGCCACCGGTTGCCGGCAGGTTCACTGCCTGGCCGGAACGACCGATGACGCCCGGGCGGAGGCCACGTTCGTCGCGAATCTGCGGCGGGCCTCGGCCGTGGTCCGGCCGCTGGGCGTGCGGCTGCTGCTCGAGCCGCTCAACACGCGGGACATGCCCGGGTACTTCCTGACGCATACCGCCGCCGCCCGCCGCATCATCGATCGGGTGGGGGAGGACAACGTCTTTCTGCAGTACGACGTCTACCACATGCAGATCATGGAAGGCTGTCTCGCCGAGACCATCAAGGCCAATCTCGACGTCATCAGCCACATCCAGATTGCCGGGGTCCCCGGACGGCACGAGCCGGACGGCTCGCAGGAGGTACACTATCCGTATCTGCTCGAGCTGCTCGACGAGCTGGGATACGAGCGCTGGGTCGCGTGCGAGTATCGTCCCGCCGGCGACACGCTGGCGGGGCTCGACTGGGCGCGCCCCTATGGCATCGACCCGTCCCGCGCCCGGTGAGTCTGCGACCCGGCAGTTCCGGCGTTTGGGAGCCCGTGGCGCAAGGCCTGCAGCCCGCTCGCGTCCTCGCCGTTCCCGGTGCGACGCGGTGTTTCACCCTGATCTCCTGGTCGGCTCTTCCCTGCAGTCATGCGAGAGATTCTCGTCACCAACGACGACGGCATAGCCGCGGACGGGCTGCGGGCGTTGGCCGACGCCCTCGCTCCCCTCGGCCGGGTGACCGTCGTTGCACCCGCGGAGGAGAGCAGCGCGGTGGGGCACGGGCTCACCCTGCGCCGGCCGCTTCAACTGCAGGAGACGGCGCCGGGTTGGTACTCGGTCGACGGTACGCCGGCCGACTGCGTCAACATCGCGGTGTCCGAAGTGATCGGCGCCGTGCCGGATCTGGTGGTGTCCGGCATCAACAACGGGCTGAACGTCGGCGACGACGTGACCTACTCCGGTACAGTGGCGGGCGCTCTCGAGGGGGTTCTGCTCGGGACGCCGGCGATTGCCCTCTCGCTGCAACGCAGCGAACGGATGGACTACGCCGGGGCGGCGTACATCGCCCGCCAACTGGCGGAAGCGGTGCTGTTCGAGGGGCTGCCGGCTCGCACGCTGCTGAATGTGAACATCCCGCGCACGATTCCCCGCGGCATTCGGGTCACGGTGCAGGCCAGCCGGCGTCAGGTCTTCGAGGTGACGGGGGCCGCGGGGAGCGGACGGACCTCGGTCTGGATTGACTCGGCGCAGCTCGAGTGGGAGCCGAACGAACGATCCGACTACGAGGCGATACGCGGGGGCTGGGTCTCGGTCACGCCCTTGCAGCCGGACTGGACCAACCATGGCGCACTCGATGCTGTCGATTTCCTCGCCGAGTCGCCTCCGGTTGAGGTAGAATAAAGGACTGTGTCGGGGCGTGGCTCAGCCTGGTAGAGCACTCGGTTCGGGACCGAGGGGTCGGAGGTTCAAATCCTCTCGCCCCGACCACCTTCCAAACACCATCGGTTTTGAAGCCTCCATCGGATCCGCCGGCCGCTGATCGACATCCAATACCGCCCGCGCGACCCGCGCATCTGTCGGAGGCGGGGTGATTGTCGCCAGGCGATTCGTGGTTTCAGGCCGCGTGCAGGGCGTCGGGTACCGATTCCACGCGCGCGACGCCGCCACCCGGGAGGGGCTCGGCGGATTCGTCCGGAATCTCTCCGACGGGCGGGTCGAGGTCGAAGCCGAGGGCGAGCGGGAAGCGATGCACCGGTTCGAACGGACGCTCTGGCAGGGCCCGCCGGCGGGACGTGTCGATGCGGTCGCGGTGGACGACCTGACGCCCCGGGCGTCGGCGCCGGTTTTTCGTATCGAAATGGAATAGACTGCGCCCGCGCGGGTCGACGACGGAACGACACGAACCAGGAAATCTGCGGCGCAGAACGGCGCAGACGGCTGGAGGGTTGGTCGGGCGGACGGCGGAGCCGGAAGGCGACGGTTTCCGGGCTGACCTCGAAGCACCCATGGAACACCTGAAAGCGAAGATTCGGCACGTTCCCGACTTTCCGAAGCCGGGCATTCGGTTCTGCGACATCACGACCCTGCTGCGCGACCCGGCCGGACTGTCGGACGCCGTGCAGGGGCTGGCCGAGTCGTTCCGGGCCGAGCGGGTCGATCTGGTGGTGGGCATCGAGAGCCGCGGCTTCATCCTGGGGGCCCCGGTGGCCGAGCGGTTGCGCGCCGGCTTCGTTCCCGCCCGCAAGCCGGGGAAGCTACCCGCCGCCACCCTTCGGCAGTCCTACGATCTGGAGTACGGGTCGGATGCGCTCGAGATCCACGAGGATGCGATCGAGCCGGGCCAGCGGGTGCTCATCGTCGACGATCTGCTCGCCACCGGAGGCACGGCGTGCGCCGCCCGGGATCTGGTGCGGCGGGCCGGCGGGCACATCGTGGGAATCGCGTTCCTCGTCGAGCTGACGTTCCTCGACGGCCGCGAACGGCTGGAAGAGACGCCGCTCTTCGTCGGGCTGCGCTACTGACCCACGCACGACCATGATCGAAATCGCGCTGGTGGCGGTCGCGGCGACGACCGGGTTCGGCGCATTCCTCGTCGCGAACGCCCTGCGCGCCCGACAACGGGATGCGCGAATCCTGGAGTTGCTGGCGACGTTCGGTCCGGCATCCGAGCGGGCTCGCGCCGACCCGCGCGTTCTCCTGGCGTGGTATCCGGTCGCGAGCGCCGCCCGGCGGGCCTTCCCGGATGCGTTCGCGGCTCTCGAGCCGGACGGCGAGACGCGGTTTCCGTTCGGTGCCGCCGATCTGGAGGCGGCGCATGCCCGCTGGAGCACCCAGTGGCTCGATTGGGAAGGACGCCAGGATGCGGACCATCGCGCCGGGCGTGAAGCCCTCGAGGCGGAGCTGCGGCAGGCGACCGACGCGACCGCGCCGCCGCTCCGGGCGCGGCTCGAAGCCCTGGAGCGGGACAAGCTCGAACAGTACCAGCGTCGATACGAAGAGTACGTGAGGGTGTCGCGAGCGCTGGCGAAGTTGTCTGAAGGCGAGGGTCATGGCTGATCTGGATCTCGATCGTTTCATGCGGGGACTGATTCGCCGGAACCCCGGCGAGCCCGAGTTCCACCAGGCGGTGCACGAGGTCATGGGGTCGCTGATTCCGTTCATGCGCGACCACCCCCGGTATGCCGAGGGCGGCATTCTGGAGCGCATGACCGAGCCGGATCGCATCATCGTCTTCCGGGTGTGCTGGCTCGACGACGACAACCGCGTGCGCACCAACCGCGCCTGCCGAGTCCAGTTCAGCAACGCCATCGGCCCCTACAAGGGCGGGCTGCGGTTCCACCGCGATGTGACCCTGTCGGTGCTGAAGTTCCTCGGCTTCGAGCAGACGTTCAAGAACAGTCTGACCGGATTGCCGATGGGCGGCGCCAAGGGGGGCGCCGATTTCAACCCCAAGGGAAAGAGCGACGCCGAGGTGATGCGGTTCTGTCACTCGATGATGACGGAGCTCGCCCGTCACATCGGAGAGGACGTCGACGTGCCGGCCGGTGACATCGGGGTGGGGAGCCGGGAAATCTCGTATCTCTTCGGTCAGTACAAGCGGATCAACAACCGTTTCGCCGGCACCCTCACCGGCAAGGGCGTCGCCTTCGGCGGCAGCCTGGTCCGCACGGAAGCGACAGGCTACGGCTGCGTGTACTTCGTCGACAACATGCTGAATCGGCGGGGCGAGGGGTTGGAGGGCCGGACCTGCGTCGTCAGCGGCTCGGGCAACGTGGCGATCTACGCGGCCGAGAAGGCCGTCGAGCTCGGCGCGAAGGTCGTGACGCTGTCCGATTCGGACGGGTTCGTGCATGACCCGGACGGCATCGATCCGGAGAAGCTCGCGTTCGTCAAGGACCTCAAGGAAGTCCGCCGGGGGCGCATCTCCGAGTATGCCGACCGGTTCGGCTGCGAATATCACGCCGGCGCCCGGCCCTGGCGGGTGCCCTGCGACATCGCGCTGCCGTGTGCCACCCAGAACGAGCTCGACGCCGGCGACGCGGACACCCTGATCGGCAACGGCGTCCGGGCGGTCGGCGAGGGCGCCAACATGCCGTGCAGCCTCGAGGCCACCGCGCGTTTCCTCGGCGCCGGGGTCCTCTACGGCCCCTCCAAGGCGGCCAACGCCGGCGGGGTGGCGGTGTCCGGGCTCGAGCAGAGTCAGAATGCGTTGCGCATGAGCTGGTCGCGCGAGGAGGTCCACGAACGGCTGCGGCGGATCATGGCGGACATCCACGAAAAGTGCTGCACCTACGGCGACGACGGGGCCGGCGGCGTGAACTACGTGCAGGGCGCCAACGTGGCCGGTTTCGTGAAGGTAGCGGACGCCATGCTTGCCTACGGGGCCGTCTAGGAGCTTGCGTCGTAGGAGTTTCGCGTCAGCGAAACTCCCAACGCGACCGCAAGGTCGCGCGGCCGGCTCTCTGCCCGCGATCCCCCGGGTCAGCTGCGGCAGGGCCGCGGCGCCCGGAGACACGGACCCGCGCGGTGTCCGTCGGTCCCGGCGCGCCGGCCCTTACTCGAACACGTTTATCAGGGCATAGGTGATCGCGCCGCCCTCGGGGACGACCACCTGGTGCCACGACCGGGCGGGCACGTGGACGATGTCCCCCTCCGTGACCTCGAACGCCTGCGCGCCCTCGAGCTGCGGCTGCTGCTCTTCGGGAGGCCGTCCCTCCATCCAGTTCACGCGCTCGCCGCCCACCCGCACGGTGCCGGCTCCGCGGAGGACGACGTAGAGGTCCCACTTGTCGGTGTGGATCTCCGGCTGCGTATAGCCGGCGCGGTGAATGATCTGCACGCTGTGCGGCCGGTGATCGGCGCGGGCGAGCGCGGTCGCCACGACGAACGGGGTGCCCCAGATGCCCTCGCCGTTGCCGAGGGCCTCATCGAGCTCGCCCTGAAAGCCGGCGACCGCCTCGGCGTCCCAGTGGAGGTACTCCTCCGGCCGCGGCTCGTTCGGGACGTTCCCGAAGGGATTCTGAGCCCCCGCGGCCGCGGGCAGCGCGAGACACGCCAGTGCCATGAGAGATCCTGCGTAGCGCATGTGTCACCTCTGGTTTCGGAGCACGAGTTCCGACGGGATCTTAGCCGGATTCCGGGCGGGAGCGGAAGACGACGGCAATTCGAACCGCACGGGTCTGTTGCCGCGGTGCAGTGCGGCCGAAAAGCGGTACATGCTGCAGCCTCCGGACGAAGCGCACGATGTCATCTGCTGCCATCAGCCCGGGTCGGACGGCCCGGGAAGCTGGGTCATCCGACTCGGCGAAGACACCCTGGGAGAGAGGGACTCGCTGGCCGGCGCCATCGATCTCACCCGCACCGCCGCGGTGTCGCACCGGCGGCCGGCCTGGCTGCTCGACGAGTCGGGATACCCGTTGAAGCCGATGTTGCCCTGGAACCTGTGATTCCGGGACGGGGCGGAACCTGCCCCGTCTGCGAGCTCCGCGCGACGACCCGCTTCCCGCCGTCGAACCGCGCGGTACCGTTCGGCCTCTGCTAAACTGGTCCTTACTCGGTACGCGCGTGTAGCTCAGTCGGATAGAGCGACCGCCTCCTAAGCGGTAGGCCCCTGGTTCGAATCCAGGCACGCGCGCCAACCCGAACCGTCGCCCTTGGGGCAGGTCTCTGGTACACTGGCGGCGTACAACGACATGCAAGCGTTGGAAAACACTGGGAAAAAGGCAGGAAGACACGAATGAGGCGGAGTGAGCGGCATCACCTGAAGGAAAACGCCCTCGCCGTGGCGATGACCCGGTTTCAGCACGGGGTGGAGAACTGGGGGACCGGGCTCGCGATCGGCGCCGGCATCGGACTGGCCGTCCTCGTGCTGTTCGGCGGCTACTCCTGGTGGACCGCGCGGGCGGAGGCGTCGGCGGGAACGCTGCTCGCCGAGGCGCTCGTGGTCGCGGATGCCCCGGTCGTTCCACCGCCGCCGTCGCCGGTGACCGACGGGGGAGAGGACGCGGCCGTGGATACCGAGGAGCCTCCCTTCGTCCAGCCGCCCGGCTCCTATCCGACGATCGAGGCGAAGATGTCGGCATCGCTTCCGATGCTGCTCGAAGCCGCCGACGCCTATCCGGGCACGCCGTCGGGCATCACCGCCCGATACCGGGCCGCCGCGGCTCTGGCCGCCCTCGGGCGTCACGACGAGGCGGCCGAGCAGTACCAGAGCGTGGTCGATGACGACGAGACCGGCGTCTACGGTCGCATGGCCACCCTGGGACTGGCCAGCGTACAGATGTCCCGCGGCTCTTACGAGGCGGCGATAGCCCTGCTCGAACCGTCCTCGGTTGCCGATGCCGACGCGACGCTGCCGGTCGACGGCGTCCTGATGCAGTTGGGACGCGCCTACCAGTTGGCCGGCCGAGCCGACGAGGCCCGGGCCGCGTTCCAGCGCATCATGGACGAGTTCCCGACCTCGCTCTACTTCACGAACGCCCAGCGCGAGCTGCAGGTGCTGCAGATCGAAAGCTAGGAGTCTGCGCCGCAGAAAAAATAGGCCCCAATATAAAGTGGAATGCGGCGCTATTGACCACTACATGTAGTGGTCGATCTTGTCGAAAATCGTCCTACGGCGCAGACTCCTAGGAGTCTGCGCCGTAGAACGGCGCCGACTCCCGCGGCGGCGCTGCCTCCCGCGGAGACGCCGACTCGCTGGAGGGTTGGTTGGGCGGCAAGTGGAGCCGCAGGCGACGATTTGCCGGGCCAGGGTTCGCGCCTCGCCAGGGCGGCGCCCCGCCGGTCCCGGCTCCCGCCACGGCAGGAACGGCGTCGTGCCGGTCGGGCAGGTCCCATGTCGACAGGAGAGGCTTCGCGGTTCACGGTGGGTCTGGTCCAGATGGCCTGCGGCGACGCCGTGGCCGCCAACATCGACAACGCGATCGGCTTGATTCGCGAGGCGGCGGGACGGGGCGCCCAGATCATCTGCCTGCAGGAGCTGTTCAGTTCCCGCTACTTCTGTCAGCACGAGGACTCCCGCCATTTCGACCTCGCCGAGCCCGTGCCGGGCCCTACCACCGTCCGCTGCGCCGCGCTCGCCGGCGAGCTCGGCGTCGTGCTGGTGGTCCCCGTCTTCGAGCGCCGGGCGGCCGGCGTCTATCACAACTCCGTCGTCGTGATCGATGCCGACGGCACCCTGTTGGGCCGCTATCGCAAGACCCATGTCCCCGACGATCCGCTCTACTACGAGAAGTTCTACTTCACGCCCGGCGATCTCGGGTATCCGGTGTTCCGGACGCGGTTCGCACGGATCGGTCCGCTGATCTGCTGGGACCAGTGGTTTCCCGAGGCGGCCCGGTTGAGCGCCCTCGGGGGGGCGGATCTCATCGTCTATCCAAGCGCCATCGGCTGGCACCCGGCTGAGCGCGAGGCGGAGGGGGCGGCCCAGCACGACGCGTGGCGCACCATCCAGCGGGCACACGCGATCGCGAACGGCGTTTTCGTCGCCGCCGTCAACCGGGTCGGACACGAGGGGCCGCCCGATGGAGGGCTGCAGTTCTGGGGCCAGTCGTTCGTATGCGATCCGGCGGGGAAGATCCTGGCCGCGGGGTCGATCGATCGGGAACAGGTGGTGCTGGCGGTGTGCGACGGAGGGGCCATCGAGACCCAGCGGCGCGGATGGCCGTTCCTCCGGGACCGCCGCGTGGACACCTATGCCGGGGTGACCGCCCGGCTGCTCGACGGGAAGCCGAGCGGCACGGCTTCGCGCTCGACCGAAGGCAGGTAGCCGGGGAATAGCGTTCGGTACGGAGGCGTGTCCGGTTCCCTTCACGGGAAATGCCGCCGGGCGCGGTCCGTGTTCGGCAGGGCAAGTGCGCGCGCGGGTAGATACGAGGGACCGCTCGGCCCGCCTTGGACCTCCACGAGGCGCCAGATTGGACAAGGCGGTGACACGTGATGCAGGCGCGCACTGCGGCCGAAGCCGCCGCCCCGAACGGACCGGCCGGCGCCGAGGTCCGCAAGTTCAATCCAGGGACGCTTCAGTCCGACCGGGAGATCGCCGACCAGTCGTGGTTCGGCGACGCGAGCAGTGACCGGCAGGCCCGATCGGAGCGGTCCGGCATGAGCGCTGCCGGCATACCCGTCCCTCCATCGGAGCCGGGAACCCGACCTGCGGGGGACCGGTACAGCATGCCCGCCGAGTGGGCCGCCCACCGCGCGACCTGGCTCGCGTGGCCGCACAACCGTTCCGACTGGCCGGGCAAGGTCGAGGCGGTCCGGTGGTGCTACGTCGAGATCGTCCGCCAGCTCACGGCGGTCGAGCCGGTCGAGATCGTATTCGGCGACGCCGGCGCCGAGCGGCGGGCGCTGAGGCGGTTGGCCCGGGCCGGGGTCGATCCGGGTCGGGTCGGCGTCCACCGGTTCCCGACGAACCGGGGCTGGGTCCGCGACTCGGGCGGCACGTTCGTGCGGCGCGCCGCCGGGGGGGACGCGCCCGCGGAGGTCGCCCTCGTTGACTGGCGTTTCAACGGCTGGGCCAAGTACGACGACTGGGTGCACGACAACCGGCTGCCGGGCCGCATCGCCGCGGTTCGGCAGGTGCGGCGCATCGTCGCGCACGCCGGCGGCCGGCGGCGGCCGATGGTCTTCGAAGGCGGGAGCATCGACGTCAACGGCGCGGGGACCGCGCTGGCCACCGAAGAGTGCCTGCTCGACCCGGTCGTGCAGCCGAGGAACCCGGGATTGGACCGCGGGGACGTCGAACGGGCGTTCGAGGCCTATCTCGGCGTCGACAACGTCATCTGGCTGGGGCGCGGAATCGCGGGCGACGACACCCATGGCCATGTCGACGACATCGCACGCTTCGTCGATCCAGAGACCGTCGTCGCGGCCACCGAGCCGGACCCCGCCGACGTCAACCATGCGCCCCTGGCCGACAATCTCCGTCGTCTGCGGGCGACCCGGGTGGGAGGGAACCGCCTCAAGGTGGTCCCGCTGCCGATGCCCCGGCCGCTCTGGTTCGGCAACCAGCGGCTGCCGGCCAGCTATCTCAATTTCTACATCGCCAACGGCCTGGTCCTCGTCCCGACCTTCAATGATCCGGCCGACCGGGTGGCCCTGGGCCGACTGGCCGAGCTGTTTCCGCGTCGCGAGGTGGTCGGAATCCACGCCCTCGATCTGGTCCTGGGCCTGGGCACGCTGCACTGCCTCACCCTGCAGGAGCCGGCCGCGTAACGACCCCGACCTCGCACTTCGGCCAGGAGCCCCAGGCGAACGGGCCCCGCGGCATTCGACCGGCGATGCATCCTGCCGGCTGCGTCGTTCCTCGGCTACATACCGCCCTTTCAGGTAACCAACCCTCCAGGGAGTCGGCGCCTTCGCGGGAGTCGGCGCCTTCGCGGGAGTCGGCGCCTCCGCGGGAGTCGGCGCCGTTCTACGGCAGGGACTCCTGGCCTGCGGCCAGGCGCTCGTCGAGAAAGAAGGCGGAACGGGGAGAGGATGGCGCCGCGGGTCCGGGTCCGGCGGCAAAAAGATCGGCCGTGCCGTCCGCGGCCGGATCGGGCTTCGCGGCGATCAGTTCGTCCAGACGCGATACCCCGTACAACACGGCGTCGAGGGCTCCGCACAGGGTCGCATCGTACAGATAGTCTCCGATGAACTGCAGTTGAGGCCAGCGCGGGTCCGGGCTGTGCCGTTGCTGCGCGGGAAGGAGGGGGACGCCGCCGGGCAGGGCGGAGACGCCGGCGACACCGGTCCACCGGTCCACGCAGGCCCGGACGAGCAGGTCGTCGCGCGCGGGGGCGTGGTCGGGCATGGCGTCGAGAACCGCGGCCACGATCTCTCCGTCGGGCTTCGATGCGTACTCGAGAGCCGCCGCCCCGCCCAGCAGCCAGCTCTGGATGCCGGCCCCCGCCGCGCCGTCGTCGGGCGACTGGTCGTAGACGGTGACGCCGCCGAAGGCGTCGCTCACGAAGTAGTCCTCGGGAAACGCGCGGCGCCAGAACCGTCGCCGGAACAGCAGGGTCACCCGCAGATACGCGGTTCCGTGATCGTGATGCCGGACATGGCCGGCGACCGCGTCCCGCAGGCGTTCGTCATGCCAGCGGATACGTCGCACGCCGGCCGGCGGCAGGGTGACGAGCAACGCGTCGACCTTGACGTCCTGCCGGCCGTCGTCGCGGTTCCGCAGCGACACCCGCAGCCCGGTCTCCTCGTCCGCGGCCACGTGGGTGACGGCCGTCCCCAGGGATACCGGAGAACGGACCCGGCCGGCCAGAGCCGCGACCAGCCCCGCGTTCCCTTCCGTCAGGGTGTACATCGTGCAGTAGCCGGGGTGGTCGATCAGCAGGTTGTCCATGCCGAACAGTCCGCTGGTGTGAGGCGGCTCGGTGGCCAGATCGCTGTGGCACTGCATCGCCGTGAACCACTCGCAGAGCGGATCGTCGATGTCGCCGAGGACGTCCGCAAACGTGCGCCGCTGCCAGGGATGGGCGTTGTCGCGTTCGCGGCCGGCCAGGGCGTAGTCCGCCGGCGGCCGCAGTCTCGTGCCCTGTTCCCAGAACCGGCGCAGGCGGTCCATGCCGCGGTGTCCGAGCAGCCCCTCGAGCGTCCGGTCGTCCCGCAGGACGCGGTCGCCGACCACGAAGTACGGGGTTCCGGTGAGGGGTCGCGTCCGGAGACCCAGGTGACGGACAAGCCGGCGCAAATGGGGATTGCCGGCGATGTCGTACAGCTCGGCCACCCCTGCCTCGTAGTTCGCTCCGACCTCGGGCACCGGGCTCGTCCGGACCCGGCCGCCGGGGCGGTCGTTCGCCTCCCAGACCTCTATCTCCACCGCGTCGCCGAACCGGCGCTCGAGCAGGTAGGCGCTCAACAGCCCGCTGAAGCCGGCTCCGACGATCCCGATCCTGTCCGCCATGGGCGTTCATCCGTTCCCGCGCCCGGTGCCTCGCCGTCCGCCGGAACGGCGGCGAGACCACCCGCGCCGGCTACTTCGCCTCCCGCTTGAGCTCCGCCAGCAGGTTGAGGGCCTCGAGAGGGGTCATGCCGTCGACGTCGACGTCGCGCAGACGACGCACCACTTCCGGCTCCGGGGGGGCATCCGCGAACAGCCCCAACTGCGTCTGCCGGTCCGCGCCCCCGGCCGCCGGCACGGGGCGTCCGCCCCGCGCCAGCTCGTCCCGTTCGAGGCCGTGCAGGATCTCCTTCGCCCGTGCGACCGTCTGCGCCGGAAGGCCGGCGAGGCGTGCGACCTGGATGCCGTAGCTGTGGTCCGAGCGCCCCGGCTCCACCTTCCGGAGGAAGTGGATCTCGTCCTGCCATTCGCGGGCCACCACATGGTAGTTGACGACCCCCGGCAGCTTGTCGGCGACCTCGGTCAATTCATGGTAATGGGTGGCGAACAACGTCCTCGGTCGGGCCGATGGATCCGTCGCCAGATGCTCGGCGACGGCCCACGCGATGCTCAACCCGTCGTAGGTCGCCGTGCCCCGGCCGATCTCGTCCAGCAGCACCAGGCTGCGGGAGGTCGCCGAATGCAGGATGTTGGCGGTTTCCTCCATCTCCACCATGAAGGTCGACTGGCCGCGCGCAATGTTGTCGGAGGCTCCGACGCGGGCGAAGATCCGGTCGGTTATCGGAAGCTTGGCGCGATTCGCCGGCACGAACGACCCGACGTGCGCCAAGAGGACGATGAGGGCGGTCTGCCGCAGGTAGGTCGACTTGCCGCCCATGTTCGGGCCGGTCAGGATGATCACCTGGTGCGTGGATCCGTTGAGGGTCGCGTCGTTGGGGACGAAGGCATGCCCGACGTGCCGCTCCACGACGGGATGACGACCCTCGACGATCACCAGCTCGTCTCCGTCGTGCACGTGCGGCTTGATGTAGTCGTTGACGGCCGCCGCCTCGGCGAGCCCGGCGAGGACGTCGAGGCTGGCCACCGCCCGGGCCGAGTCCTGGATGGGCGGCGTCGACGCCGCAACCTCGCTTCTGAGCGCCTCGAAAAGGCTGATTTCCCGCTCCAGAATCTGTTCGTCGGCCCCGAGCACCTTGTGCTCGTAGTCCTTGAGGGCGGGGGTGATGAAACGTTCGCCCCCGGCGATCGTCTGCTTCCGGTGGTAGTCGTCGGGGACCGCGTGCAGATTCGCCCTGGAGACCTCGATGTAGTATCCGAAGACCCGATTGAAACGGATCTTCAGCGACCCGATGCCGGTGCGGGCGCGCTCGGCCGCCTCCATGGCGGCGATCTGTTCCTTGCCGCCCCGGCTGATCGCGCGCAGCTCGTCCAACTGCGCGTCCACGCCGTCACGAATGACCCCGCCGTCGCGGGCGAGGGCGGGAGGCGATTTGCTCACCGTCGCCTCGATGGCGTCCCGCACCGCCGGCACTTCGTCGAGTTCCGCGGCCAGACTGCTCGTCAGGGGGGCATCGAGGACCTGGAGAATCGCCTTGATGCGGGGGACCGCGGCCAGTGATCGCTGCAGCGCGAGCAGATCCCGGGGACCCGCCGTCCCCATCGCGGCTCTCGCGACGAGACGCTCCAGGTCCTGCACGGGCTTCAGCGCCTCCCGGAGCTTCGCGCGATCCGTCGACCGAAACGCGAGCTCCTCGACGGCGTCGAGGCGGTTGCGCACCCGCTCGAGGTTCACGAGGGGCCGCAGCAGCCAACTCCGCAGCAGGCGGCTGCCCATCACCGTCACGGTGTGGTCGATCTCGGCGAGCAGGGAGCCGGATCGGCCGCCTTCGGCCGAGCGGACCACTTCGAGATGGCGGAGCGTGGCGGCATCGACGACCAGTGCGTCCGCGGTCTCTCGAAAGGCGATGCCACGGACGTGAGACAAGCGGCCCTGCTGCGTCTCGCGCAGATAGTGTACGAGGGCCCCGGCCGCCGCGACCGCCGCCGGTCGATCTCCGAGTCCGAATCCGTCGAGCCCGGCGGTGCCGAACTGGCTGGTCAACGCCTCCCGGGCCCGGTGGTCATCGAAGACCCACGGGGCAAGGCGGGTGACCGCCGGGGGAGCGAGGTCGGGCAGCAGGGAAGCGAGGTCACGGTCTTCCGGCGCGACCACCTCCCGCGGTTGCAGCACCGCGATGTCGTCCGCGAGCGTCTGGCGCCCGGTATCGCCGCCGTACTCCGTCGCCGCGAAGGCGCCGGTCGAGACGTCGAGCAGGGCCATGCCGTACCGGTCCTGCGCGCCCGAAGCCGCGGCCGGGAGGACCGCAATCCCCATCAGGAACACCGGCTCCCGATCGTCGAGATACGCCGTGTCGGTGAACGTGCCGGGGGATATCACCCGCACGACCTCGCGTTGCACGACGCCCCTGGCCTTCCGGGGGTCTTCGACCTGCTCGCAGATGGCGACGCGAAACCCTTTCTGCACCAGGCGGGTCAGGTAGGTGTCGGCCGCGTGGTGGGGCACGCCGCACATCGGAATCGCACCGCCGGCCGCATCCTTCGACCGGGACGTCAAGGTCAGATCCAGCGCCCGGGCCGCAGTGACCGCGTCTTCGTAGAACATCTCGTAGAAGTCGCCCATCCGGAAGAACACGATGGCGTCCGGGTGCTTCCGCTTCGCGTCCATATACTGGCGCATGGCGGGGGTCGGAGCCCGCACCGCCGCGGCGCTGTTCGTCGTGGAGGGGGTCACGGAGCCAATCGGAGGATCGTGGCGCGCCTCGGGCGCCACGGGTCGGAGTGCGGTGGTCTGGAGTGCGGTCTGTGGATTGTGCGAGTATAGAAAGCACGCCGAGAGCAGTCAAGGCGCCGAGGAAACCGGGTTTGCTCACGCTGGCCGTCGACACGACGACGAATAGGGGCAGCTTCGCGCTGGCGCGGAACGGGCGCGTGCTCGAGGCAGTGTCGGGCGACCCCGGCCTGACCCATGGCGAGCGGCTGCCGGGTGCGCTGCACGCGCTGCTGGTGCGGCACGGGATGACCACGGCCGACGTCGACCGGTACGCCGTGGCCCTCGGACCGGGATCGTTCACGGGACTGCGCGTCGGCATCGCGACGGTCCAGGGGCTCGCCCTCGCGCACGGCCGGCCGGTGGTCGGCATTCCGATCCTGGACATTCTGGTGGACATCGCCGTGCAGCGGGTCGGGACCGGACCCGCCCCCGATCTGATCGTTCCCTGGGTGGATGCGAAGCGCGGAGAAGTGTTCGCGGCGCTCTATGCACCGGACCCGGGCTCGTCTCCGCGCCCCGCAGCCGCGGCCGGCGCGGGATGGCGGGTGGTGGAGGCTGCGATCTCGGCCCGACCGGCCGCGGTGCTGGAGGGATGGCGCGACCGGTTGCGACGCGGCCCGGCCTGGGTCATCGGAGACGGCGTTGCGGCCAGCCGACCCTTGCTGGATGCTCGGCTGGGCCCCGCGTCGAGACAGTTCGATGACACACCGTTGCTGGCCGGGGCGATGGCGGCCATGGCGGTGCAGGAACCGTGGTGCGGGCAGGCGGGAACGCCGCACGGCCTCCAGCCGGTGTACGTGCGCCGGCCCGACGCGGAGCTGGCGCGAGAACGGCGCCGCCGGGCCAACGACGCGTGACCGGCGGGCCGGGTCAAGGTCCCGATTGTCCTATACTGGCTACCGGACCTGTGGTACCGTTTCGGTTCCGCAAAACTGCATCCGGACGTGCGACGAGACCAGGGACCACGCCTCAGAGGAGGTGGCATGGCACAGGATTCGCAACAGTTGAGAGAACATCTTCTCCAGACCGACAGCGGGTTTCGCCAGCTCGCGGAACAGCACCAGGAGTTCGATACCCGCCTGCATGAGTTGTCCGGCCTGGATTATCTGTCGCAGCCGGAACGGATCGAAGAGGCCAACTTGAAGAAGCGGAAGCTTCAGTTGAAAGACAGGATGCACGATATCCTGCGCCGCCACGCGGATCCCCAGACTGTGTGACGTTCCGCTACCGGCGGCGTCTTGCTCATGTTCATCGACCGGGCGGGATTACCGTTCATCGGCTTGGCGTTCGTTCCGTCGGTGATCTGCCTGGTCGCCGGGCTGCCGTTTGCGGCCGCGCTCCTGAGCAGTCTGGGAATCCTCGTCAGCCTGTTCTTTCGTGATCCGTCCCGGGAGCCGCCGCGGTCCCCGGGCGTCGTCGTCGCGCCCGCCGATGGCCGGGTTCTGTTCGCGGGAGCGGCGGAACCCGAAGGCGCTCCGCCGGGGACCTGGTTGCAGGTCAGCATTTTTCTGTCCCCGCTCGACGTACACGTGAACCGCGTGCCGATCGGCGGACGGATCACGCGGGTCGACCATTTTCGCGGCACGTTCATGCCGGCGTACCGCCCGGGAGCCGGCGCGAGCAACGAGCGGGCGGAGGTCTGGCTGGAGCACGAGGGACACACCATCGTGTTCCGGCAGGTCGTGGGGGCGCTGGCCAGGCGGGTCGTCTGCCGGGTGACCCCGGGAACGACCGTACGGACCGGCGAGCGTTTCGGTATCATGAAGTTCGGTTCGCGAATGGATCTGTTCGTGCCGGCCGGCGCCACCCTCGTCGTCGCCCCGGGCGATCGGGTGCGAGGGGGCGAAACGGTCGTCGCGCGGCTCGGCGTCCCGCCGGGGGAGAGCCGGATTGCCCGGGAGTCTGCTCCCTAGACGGTGCGGGCTCCGGCCAGCGTGCGGAGCATCACCATGCCGACAGTGCTCGCCGTGCTGCGGAACAAGCGCCGAAGCCAACGCTTCCGGCGGGGCGTGTATCTGCTGCCGAGCATGTTCACCGTCGGCAACCTGTTCTGCGGCTACGCCTGTATCGTCCATGCCATGCGCGGGGACTACGCGACGGCCGCGGTCTTCATCGGCGTGGCCACGGTGCTGGACGTGCTTGACGGTCGTATCGCGCGGCTGGCCGGGGCGGCGAGCGAGTTCGGCGGCGAGTTCGACTCGCTGGCGGACGTCATTTCGTTCGGGGTGGCCCCGGCGGTGCTCGTCCTCGCGTGGGGCCTCGAGCCGCTCGGCCGGCTGGGATGGGCGGTCGGTTTCCTCTACGTGACCGCGACCGCGTTGCGTCTCGCGCGCTTCAATGTCCAAGGCAAGAGCTCGGACAAGCGGTACTTCGCGGGGATGCCGAGCCCCGCCGCGGGCGGCGTGCTGGCCGCAACGGTATTCGCGTGGCCCGGCGGCCTGGGAATTGCCCAGGCGCCGTTCGTGGCCTTGCTAGTGGTGCTGGTGCCCGCGCTTCTGATGGTCAGCCGAATCCGCTTCCGCAGCTTCGGCGCGCTCATCCTGCAGCCCCGCCGCTCCTACGTCGGCCTGCTGCAGTTCGCGATCCTCGTCGCCGCCATCGCCGTCCAACCCGAGCTCGTCCTCTTCCTGATGGCGTACGCCTATCTCGTATCCGGTCCCATCGGGTACGTGGTGGGCCGTGTGCACCGGCCGGCCGGCAGGCAGGACGATCAGCCCCGCGACGCCACCGAGCTGAACACCGCAAGCACCGGCTGACCGCTTCTACCGCGCAGAGTGCCCGGCGGGGGCGTCCGTGACCGGCAGGGTCATGGTCACGGTGGTGCCGCGGCCCCGTTCGCTGGTGACGGCGATGGTTCCGCCGTTCAGCTCCACGTTGCGCTTCGCAATCGCCATTCCCAGTCCCGTGCCGGTGATCCGGGTCGAGAAGTACGGTTCGAAGATGCGGGCCAGCACGTCGGGCTCGAGTCCGACCCCGGTGTCGCGGATGACCAGTTGTACCTGCGAGGCGTTCCGCGCGGCGCTGATCGCGAGGGCGCCCTCGTCGGGCATCGCGTGGAGCGCATTCTCGATGATGTTCGTTATCGCCCGCTGCATCAGCACCGGGTCGAGGCGCAGCGGGGGCAGATCCGGCGGCAGGTCCGCCGACAGGGTGATGCGGCCTTCGAGGCCGGGTCCGTAGGGTCCCACGACCTCGCTCACGAGAGCCGCGAGATCCGTCGGCGTCCGCTTGGCGACCGGAGAGGAGGCGTAGCTCGAGAACTCGGAGGCGATCTGCCGCAGTATCCGGACCTGTTTCAGGATCGATTCGACGCAACCCTGCAACACCGGGGTCAGCGGCGATCCGCGGTCGGTATGCACCCGAAGCAGATGCTCGGCGCTGAGCTGGACCGGGGTCAGGGGATTCTTGATCTCGTGGGCGACCTGCCGCGCCATCTCCGTCCACGCTTCCAGGCGATGCGTGCGCTCGAGCTGGTGTCGTTGTGCGTCTAGCTCGACCGCCATCCGGTTGAAGTCCGCCTCGAGGATGACGAGCTCGTCGGCGGACCGCGCCGCGACCTGTTTCTCGATGCGGTCCGCCTGTTGGTCGGATACGAGGGGACCGAACTCGCCCCGCGCGACGCGGCTGGTTGCCCGGGTGAGCCGCTTGACGGGATTGGCGATGCCCCGGGCGATGACCCAGCCGATGAACCCGACGACGGCGGCGAAGAACAGCGCGGACCCCAGCACACGGCGGTTGAGCTCGTCGATCTGGCCCTCTATCTCCTGTTGCCGCGAAGCCAGCGGCACGGTCAGGATCACCTCGCGGCCCCCCACCCGGACCGGCGCCGCCGCCAACTGGTACCGGAGGGCTCCGGCCGCGTCCTCGCCCACGAAGCCGGGCAACTGGTCGAGGGCGATGGCGCGATAGACCACGTCCGGCGTGCGCGTCGGCAATACGCCCGACGCGTAGAGATCGCGCGTGCTCGTCGCGACGAGATGGGGGCCGTCGAAGATATTGACGTCCTGCCCGATCACCTGACCGATGCGGACCAGGATGTCGTCGGTGAACCGGGCGATAATCTGCCCATCGGGCGACTGGATCAGGACGGACTCCTCGATGACGCTCCTCGCCACCGCCGCCGCCCGAACCGCGCCGGCCTCGACGTCGGCCCGCAACTGATCCGCGAAGTACCCCTGAATCAGGATCGCGACCACCACCACCGGGGCGGTCGCGACCCCCACGAACCAGATCTGCAGCTTGAGGGCGAACCGCGTCCGCACCTCGCGGTACGGCAACCGCCGCCGGAGCCGCGGAAACACGAGGGCGGCGAGAACCACCGCCAGCAGCACGAGGCCGCCGGCGGCAAGGACCAGCAACGCCATCTCCGAGAGGTGCAGCAGATGATCGAACGCGGTATGCGCCGGGTAGCCCAGCGCATAGATGCCGGCGCGGGTATTCGTGATGAACACCTCGTACCGGCGCGAGTCCTTGACGAGGCGGGTCCAGAACGGGCTGCGGGACGCGTAGATCCGCTCGAACAAGGCGTCGTCGATCGGCCACGCGCTGCGGTTCGAGAGGAACGCCGGCTGGCGTCCCCATCCGTAGATGACGAGCTCGACCTCGTGGCCGGGCGCACCCGGCCCCGGCGAGCCCCGGCCGGTCTCCATCGGCTCCACGTAGGGACTGCGCGAGGCGATGAAGGGCAGCGACTCGTAGTCGACCTGCGCGACGTGGACGACCACGCCGCCGGCGGGGACTCCGGCGGCGCCGGCGGCGTGGTCGCAGAAGCCCCGTTCGGCATGCAGCATTCGGCGATCTTCGGAGCCGAACGGAGCCACCTCGCCGAACACCTCCCATTCGCAGCCGGTGGCGGTCCACCGCGAGGCGGTCACCGAGTCGGGGATGTTCAGAGCGAACCGGCTCTGCAGATCGCCGTCCGCTCCGAAGATCTCGACCGCCGAGGTCAAGCGCGATGCGGCCAGGGCGGTCCGGCTCCAGATGGTGAACGCGGCATCGATACCGGTTCCGGTCTGGTCCGGGACTGCGGCCGGCGCGGGCCGGGCGGGCCTTGCCTCGAGCTCGGCGTCTATCTCCTCGAGGGTCAGGTCGAGTTGGCGGTTCAGGTCCTGCGGATGCTCGGCCGCCCGCACGGCATAGCGGGCGGCCACGAGATTCCGCCTCGCCTCGTCGCTCAGAGACACCAGGGAGAGATACAAGGGCAGCGCCGGCAGCAGAATGGCGCACAGGGTCGCGAGCAGGCGGGTCACCGGATCGGTGCGGCGGAACCAGTGCATCAGCCGTTGGCCGCGGAATGCGAGGACGCTCCCCAGCAGGCACAAGAGCAGCGACGGCGCGAGCGGCGCCCATCCGGCGCCGGAGGCGATGCCGACAGGAATCAGGATCAACAGCAGCAACCGCCCGGCGCGGCGCAAGAGCGGGCGGACCGGCCAGCGGGCCAGGGCGATGCCCATCAGCAGTGCCGTGGCCCATACCGTCGACGCGCTCGCCAGCACGAGTGCGAGCTGCAGAGAGGTTCGGGCCGCGTCGAACGGTTGCAGGGACGTGTAGAAGAGGTCCATCGACGCGCTCGCCACCGTGTCCTGCAGGAGCCGGTGGTGGAGCCCGAGCAGCGCGGTCATCAGCAGCAGCGTTCCCGGCGGCAGGAACCGGAGCCCGCTCTCGACGGCGGATTGCCGGGCTGGTCTGAACCACTGTCGGCGGTTGGCGCTCTCACCGGCCAGCACCACCAGCACGGCGGCGACAGCGGCGGCCAGCAACAGATCCGCGGCAGTGCGCAGGACCTGCGGGGCCTGGAGGGAGCGATAGGCGGCCGGCGACAAGAGGGACCACGCGAACAGGTCCGGCGAGCTCGCCAGCCACAACCCGCCCCCGCCGGCCACCGTCGCGGCCGCCGCAACCACCGCCGGCCGCAGGTGGCCCAGCCGGGCCCGTCCCGCCAGCGCGCGGCCCCCGGCGGCCAGCGTGGTGCCCGCCAGCACCACCAGGAAGAGGGCTGCGACGCGGCGTCGCCAGCGGGCGCGCACCCGGTCGATCTCGTCGAGACTGATCGAGACGCCCACGCGTGCCGATCCGTCCGTCCCCGCCGCATCGAATCGGTACACGCGGGGATCGCCGCCGCCGTCGTCGCCGGTGTGCAGGACGGCACGGCCCACCGAGGTCCGGGCAACGAATCCGCGATCGGGATCCGCGGTCGCGCGCGTGGAGGAGATGACCCGTTCGACGACGACCGTCCCGAGCCGGCGCGCCCGCGCGCCGGGCTCGAGGGTCGACTCGACGATCGGTTCGACGTGGACGAGCCGGAGCCCCGCGGGCCCTACGTCGGCAAACCCGGTGGCGCCGGACTGGAGGCGTTCCGGACTCAGCTCGGCGGGACGGCCGTGCCACGCGCGGGGGACCAGACGCGCGTCGTAGAGGGTGATCGCCAGGCCGGAGAACGGCTGGTCGCCATCCGTCGCCCGCAGGAGGTCGAAGACGGTCCGGACCGCCGGTCGATCGCCGGTCAGACCATCCTGCACCTCGACGCGGCCGGCCAGCTCCCGGGCGACGCGGGTCAGGGCCCCATCCACCCGGGCGACGTGGGTGTTGATCTCCCGGACCGCCCGCGCCGTCGCATCGGGGTCCGTTCCGATCAGCACCCGTTCCAGTGCGCCGCCGAGCAGAAGGACCGCGAGCGCCGCGATGCATCCGCCGGCGATCAGCCGAGAGCCGCCGGGAACGGAGGGCCCCGGGGTGTCTTGTCCTTGCGGCGATTCCACGGTAAGCCAGCATACCGCAGCCGCCCGTGGTGAACGCCGCGTCGCACCGGGACCGGCGAGGGCGTCGCCAGGGTGCAGGCGCCCGCGGACATGTGCAACCGAGAAAACGACGCAGTCAGGCCGGATGCATCGCCGGTCGAATGCAGCGGAGGCCTGTTGCCACCGGCCGTCAGGCCGGCGGCGCGTTTGGCGCGGGAGAGGCGGTTTCCGGGTCGGGGGCATCGGGAGCCGCCGTCGCGGCCGGATCTTCCTCTTCGACCTCTTCGACCTCTTCGACCTCGCCGTCATCCTCCACGGCAGGGCGGAACTTCTCCCACACGGTGGTGACGGCCGGATCGAGCCGTACGGGTCCGTCGGCCCGACCGACCGCCTGAAGCTCGCCCTCGTTGCTCACGAGGACGAGAAGCGGTCCGTCGCTCAGGGGGTCGGGAATCGTCAGGGGGGCGAACGCCAGCTCCGAGGAGGCCTGCAGGCGATGGTAGACCGCGCCGTCGGTCGGGCCGTAGAGATTGAGCTCCGGGCTCAGCCCGCCCTGGACGATCAAGTCTTCCGCGAGACGGGGGCCGGCCGTGGGTCGGACGGGAAGCAGCTCGCGCCACCGTTGCCCGCCATGCGAGCGGTCGAGCGCCCACAGGGTATTGTCCAGCGAAGAGAAGTACACGTGCTCGTCGTCGGCGGCGGGGAGGCCGACGATGTCGCCTCCCGTGCGCCATCGCCACCGGAGCGCTCCGTCACGCCGGGACAGGCGGTAGAAGTGATTGTCGGTGGAGCCGACGAACAGATCGCCGGCCAGGAGGATCTCCTGTGGTTGGCCGCCCAGCGATCGCTCCCAGAGCACCTCACCGGTCAGAAGGTCCAGGGCGGCAATGCCGCCGCTGTGGAGGGACAGGTACAAACGATCGCCGGCGAGGGTCGGGCGGGCCCTGACGCCGCCGTCGAAGGCCCGCCGCCAGACGATCCCGCCCGTCCCGGCGTGCATGGCGAGCAGCGGGCCGGTCTCGAGCGCGGCGATCAACCACCCGGCATTCCACAACAGCGGCGCGGAAACGGGCGCCTCGAGCACGGATGACCACCGGACGGCGCCCGACTCGGCGTCGAGGGCCAGCAGACCCTCGGGAGTGGCCGCATGGAAGAGCCCGCCGCCGGCGGCGGGCGGGCCGACGACCGTCTGCTCGACCTGCCACAGCTCCGATCCGTCGACGAGGCTGAAGGCCACGACCCGGCCGTCGAAGAGCGTGGCGAAGAGCCGCTCCCGGGATGTGACCGGGGCCTCGGACGCGGGCGCGGGCAGGGTGGCGGTCCATCGCGTGGCGACCGGCAGCAACGCGGAAGGCGTCGGCGGCGCGGCGGGCACGGACGTCCGCGGCTGCGCGGACGCGGCCGCCGCCCCGGGCAGCAGGGAAGCCGTGAGGATGGCCGCCGAGGCGCATTTGATAGAGGTCTTCATCGGGGGACTACAAGATATGGTGGTGTACCGGTGGACATATGTCATTATAATAGGCGTCGATTGGCCGGGGTTCCGTGCCCTTCCGGCGTCCGATGGATTCGACGCCGGTTCATTCAGCAACACGTCCCGCATCATCCGGTCGCCCGCGTGTCCCATCAGACGCTTCTCGTGCTCGACTTCGGCTCGCAGTACACCCAGTTGATCGCCCGTCGACTGCGAGAGCTCAATCTCTATACCGAGATCGTCCCGTTCCATACGCCGGTCGACGAGCTGGCCGCCCGCCGGCCCGCCGGGTTGATTCTGTCCGGGGGGCCCGCGAACGTCCGCGAGCCCGGGGCGCCGCGGTGCCCGCCCGGCGTCCTCGGCCTCGGGGTGCCCGTGCTCGGGATCTGCTACGGCATGCAGTTGATGACCGACATGCTGGGCGGCGAGGTCGAGCCGGCTCCCGAACGCGAGTTCGGCCACGCCACCGTCAGGGTCGAGCCGGACAGCCCCCTGTTCGGTGCGCTTCCGAGCGACATCGGCGTGTGGGCCAGCCACGGGGACCGGATCGTGCGCATCCCGGACGGCTTTCGGGTCGTGGCGACGAGTGCGAACGCGCCGGTGGCGGCCATGGAAGATCCGGCCCGCCGCTTCTACGCGCTGCTCTTCCATCCCGAGGTGGCCCATACCGAACGGGGCGTCGACATCCTGCGGAACTTCGCCGCCACGGTATGCGGCTGCGCCGGCGACTGGACCATGGCTTCGTTTCTCGAGGAGGCCACCGGCCGCATTCGGGAGCGGGTGGGTGACGGGCGCGTCGTCTGCGGATTGAGCGGCGGAGTGGATTCCACGGTGGCTGCGCTGCTGATCCACCGGGCCATCGGCGATCGCCTGACCTGCATCTTCGTCGACAACGGCCTGTTGCGGCTGAACGAGGCGGAGCAGATCCGGAGCCGGTTCGCAGGCCGGCTCGGGCTGAACATCGTCTTCGAAGATGCGGGCGAACGGTTTCTCGCCGCCCTCGACGGCCTCACCGACCCCGAGCAGAAACGGAAGACCATCGGCGGGACGTTCATCGACGTCTTCGACGACGTGGCGCGCCGGCTCGGGCACTTCGATTTTCTCGCGCAGGGCACGCTCTATCCGGATGTGATCGAGAGCGTGTCGGTGGTCGGCCCGGCCGCGCCGATCAAGAGTCACCACAACGTCGGGGGCCTGCCCGAGCGCATGCGGTTCGCCCTGGTGGAGCCGCTCCGCCTGCTGTTCAAGGATGAGGTCAGACGGCTGGGCGAGACGATGAGCCTGGACGAGTCGTTCGTGTGGCGCCAGCCCTTTCCGGGTCCGGGGCTCGCGGTCAGGATTCTCGGGGCGGTCACCCCCCCGCGCCTCGCGATTCTCCGCGCCGCCGACGCCATCGTGACCGAGGAGATCCGGCGCGCCGGCTGGTACCGGCGGCTGTGGCAGTCGTTCGCAGTGCTGCTGCCCGTTCGGAGCGTCGGGGTCATGGGCGATGAACGCACCTACGAGCACGTCCTCGCGATCCGGGCGGTCGAGAGCCGGGACGGCATGACCGCCGACTGGGCCCGGTTGCCGGACGAGCTGCTGGCCACCGTCTCGTCGCGCATCGTGAACGAGGTGCGGGGAGTCAACCGGGTGGTCTACGACATCAGCAGCAAGCCGCCGTCGACGATCGAATGGGAGTGAGGCCGCGGCCTCGTCCGGAGCAACGCCGCGTTGCCCGGAAGCCGGCGAATGCAGCGGGGCCTTCTGCCGTGGGCTCCCGGCCCGGTGAAGAAGTGGAGTCCGTCGGGCCGGCGGTCGGTTCAGGAACGACACGCGAATAGAGCGGTAGCCCATGACCGAATTCGTCCATCTGCACCTGCATACGGAGTACTCGTTGCTCGACGGCGCCTGCCGCATCGGGGAGCTGCTCGACCATGCCCGGGACGCCGGTGCGCCGGCCCTGGCCGTCACCGAGCACGGCAACATGTTCTCGAGCGTCATATTCCATGACGAGGCCCGGAAACGGGGCGTCAAGCCGATTCTCGGCTGCGAGGTGTACGTCGCGCCGGGCAGCCGTCACGCGAGAAGCGGCACGCCCGGGGAAACCAACAACCACCTGGTGCTGCTGGCCGAGAACCTCACCGGCTACCACAACCTCATCAAGCTGGTGTCGGCGGGGTATACCGAGGGGTTCTACTACAAGCCGCGGATCGACAAGGAGCTGCTGTCTCAGCACGCGGCCGGACTCATCGGTCTCAGCAGTTGCCTGAAGGGGGAGGTGGCGACGGGACTCCGCACCGAGCAGCCGGACCGGGCCCGCAAGGCCGCCGCGACCTTCCGGGACATCCTCGGGCCGGGCAACTTTTTCCTGGAGATGCAGTACCAGGGCATCGACGAGCAGCGCGTCGTGAACACCGGGCTGTTGCCGATGGCCAGCGACCTCGACCTGCCCCTCGTCTGCACCAACGACGTGCACTACCTCCGGCAGGAGGATCGCCGTCCTCATGACGTCCTGCTGTGCATCGGCACCGGCAAGAACGTCAGCGACGAGCAGCGTCTGCGCTACCACGGGGACCAGTTCTACCTGAAGACCGGAGACGAGATGCGGGCGGTGTTCGGCGACTATCCGACCGCGCTGTCGAACACCGTGGCCATCGCCGAACGATGCGACGTGGAGCTCGCGGCCGACGAGAACCACCTGCCGAACTTCGACGTTCCGGAACCTTTCACGCTCGACGGCTACTTCGAGCACGTGACCCGCGAAGGGTTCGGGCGCCGCCTCGAGACGCTGCGGCGGCGGGCCGACGCGGGAGCCCTGAAACACCCCATCGCCGACTACGAGACCCGGTTGGCGTACGAGATGGAAGTCATCATCAAGATGCGCTATCCGGGGTACTTCCTCATCGTCTGGGACTTCATCCGCTATGCCCGCGAGCACGGCATCCCGGTGGGTCCCGGCCGGGGGTCCGCGGCGGGCAGCCTCGTCGCCTGGTGCCTGCAGATCACCGACGTCGATCCGATGCAGTTCGATCTGATTTTCGAACGCTTCCTCAACCCGGAACGCGTCTCGCTGCCGGATATCGACATCGACTTCTGCGAGCGCCGGCGCGGCGAGGTCATCGAGTACGTCACCCGCAAGTACGGGCGCGACAACGTGGCCCAGATCATCACCTTCGGCACGATGAAGGCTCGTGCCGTCGTGCGGGACGTCGGCCGGACGATGGGCATGTCGTACGCCGACGTCGACCGGGTCGCCAAGCTGATTCCGCCCACTCTCAAGATGACGCTGGAGAAGGCGTTGGAAGAGAACCCGGATCTCAAGACCCTGGAACAGCGGGATCCGCAGGTGAAGGAGCTGCTGTCGGTGGCGCAGCGCCTCGAGGGCATCACCCGGCACGCCTCGGTGCATGCCGCCGGCGTGGTCATCACGCCCCGACCCGTCACCGAGTTCGCGCCGATCTACAAGAGCCAGAAGGACGAGATCACCACCCAGTGGGCCATGAAGCAGGTCGAGCGGATGGGCCTGCTCAAGATGGACTTCCTCGGGTTGAGCACCCTGACCCTGCTTCACGACGCGGTCGATCACATTCGCGAGACGACCGGCGAGTCCATCGCCCTGGACCGCCTGCCGATGGACGACGCGAAGACCTATCAGCTCTTCTGCGAAGGGCAGACGCTGGGCATCTTCCAGTTCGAGAGCTCGGGCATGCGCGACACGCTGCGGAAGGCCAAGCCCCAGCGGTTCGACGACCTGATCGCGCTCAATGCGCTCTATCGGCCCGGCCCGCTCCAGGGCGGCGTCATCGAGCGCTTCATCAACCGCAAGCACGGCCGGGAGGCGATCGAGTACGACTCGCCGGCCCTCGAGCCGATCCTGCGGGACACCTACGGGGTCATCGCCTACCAGGAACAGGTGATGCGGATCGCGAGCGACCTCGCCGGGTTCACCATGGGCGACGCCGACCTCCTGCGCAAGGCGATGGGCAAGAAGGACGCGGCGGTCATGCAGGGGCAGCGCCAGCAGTTCATCGAGGGCGCGGTGGCGCGGCAGGTGCCCGAGGAGCAGGCCGTCACCATCTTCAACTTCATCGAGTTCTTCGCGGGATACGGCTTCAACAAGTCCCATTCGACCACCTACGCCCTGCTCGCGTATCAGACCGCCTATCTCAAGGCCAACTATCCCCGGCACTTCATGGCCTCGCTGATGACGATAGAGGCCCAGAACACCGACAAGCTCGCGGTATACCTGGGCGAGTGCCGCGACATGGGCATCCCGGTGCTCGCACCCGATCTCAACGCGAGCGCGATGGGCTTCCGGGTCACCCCCGACGGCGTCCGCTTCGGCCTCACCGCGGTCAAGAACGTCGGAGAGGGCGCCATTGCCTCCATCCTTGCCTGCCGGGGGGAACACGGTCGCATCGAGTCGCTCTTCAGGCTGTGCGAGGACGTCGACCTGCGCCTGGTCAACAAGCGGGTGTTCGAGAGTCTCATCAAGGCGGGCGCATGCGACTCCGTCCTCCCGTCCGGGGAACGGGGCCACCCCGACCGCCGGGCGCAGTTGCTGTCGGTGGTGGATCGGGCGCTGGAGCACGGGGGGCGCGTGCAACGGGACCGGGAGCGCGGACAGGCGCAACTGTTCGATGCGATCGACGTTCCGGAAGGTGCGATCGGCGACGCGAAGCTCCCCGACGTCACGCCCTGGACCCCCTCGGAGCAGCTCGCCTGCGAGAAGGAATCGCTGGGGCTCTACCTGAGCGGCCACCCCATCGACGGCTATCGCGATCAGCTCGAAGCGGCCGGCGCGCGGACCGTGGACGCGCCGGCAGGGGTCGATTCCACGGTGTCCGTGGGGGGCATCATCAGCGGATACCGTCCCCGCAAGACCCGCCAGGGAGCTCCGATGGCCGTCTTCGCGCTCGAGGATCGGACCGGGAGCATCGAGGTCGTCGTCTTTCCCAAGACCTACGAGCGTTGCGGCGCGGTCCTCGCCCCGGATCGGCTCGTCGTGGTGTCGGGTCGTCTCGACCGGGACGAGGAGGTTCCGCGGCTGATGGCCGAGGACGTGCGGCCGATCGAGAGCCTGAGCGGATCGGTGGGACGCACGCTGTCGATACACCTGACCGCCAATCGGCACGGTCGCGAGACGTTGCAGGCGTTGGCCGACCTGTTCCGCATGCACCGCGGACCGAGCTGGATCCGTCTGCGTCTCGACCTGCCCGAGAGCACCCCGCCGTTGCGGGTCGAGGCGAGACTGACGGAAGCCCGCATCCGTCCATCGCAGCAGCTTGCCTTCGCGGCCGAACAGATCTGCGGAAAGGGAACCGTGGCATGGACGTGAGCCTGCCGGCATGAGTGCGCCCCCGCCGGCGTCGGCCCAGCTCCGGTTGATCTGGGACCATCAGACCGTCGACGAAGGCCAAGCCGCCGCGTTGGCGGCGTCGATGGACCTCGACCCGGTCGTTGCCCGCCTGCTGGTTCTGCGCGGGATCACCACCGCCGACGAGGCCCGACGCTTCCTCAATCCCCGGCTCGACCATCTCCACGATCCGTTTCGGCTCACAGATCTCCCGCGCGCCGTCGACCGTTTGCAGCGGGCCATCGAGGAGAAAGAGCGGATCGCGATTCACGGCGACTACGACGTCGACGGCGTGACGTCGACGGTCATCCTGCGGCGGTTGCTCGATCTGCTCGGCGCCAACGTCATCCATTTCATTCCCGAGCGTCTGCGGGACGGATACGGGCTCGAGCCGGCCTCGATCGAACGTCTGGCCATGCAGCAGGTCGCGGTCGTGGTCTCCGTGGATTGCGGCATCCGGAGCCAGGCCGCGGCGGCACGGGCCCGCGAGCTCGGGATCGACCTGATCGTCACCGACCATCACGAGCCGGACGCGGTGCTGCCGCCGGCGCTCGCGGTCATCAACCCCAAACGGCCGGATTGCGATTACCCGGAGAAGAACCTCGCAGGGGTCGGCGTCGCCCTCAAGCTCGTGCAGGCGTTGTGCCTGCGCACCGACCGGTCGCACTGGCTGCCGGCCTTCGTCAAGCTGGCGGCGGTCGGCACCGTGGCGGATGTGGTACCGCTCCGGGGGGAGAACCGCGTCATCGCCAAGCTGGGGCTCGAAGGGCTGTCGGGGAAACGCCATGCCGTCGGACTGCAGGCCCTCCTCGATTCCACCGGACTGCTGGGAGAAACGCTGACCAGCTTTCACGTCGCGTTCCGGCTCGCCCCGCGCATCAACGCGGCCGGCCGGATGAGCACACCCGATCTCGCAACCCGGCTGTTGCTGCTGACCGGCGAGGACCGGGCGGCCGAGGCGAAGAGCCTGGCCGAGGAGCTCGAAACGGTGAACCTGCGCAGGCAGGAGGAAGAGGCGGAGATCCTGGCCGCGGCCCGCCGCAGGGTGGACTCGGATCCGGATGTCGGGGCCCATGCGATTCTCGTCGTCTGGGGAGCGGGATGGCACCGCGGGGTCATCGGGATCGTCGCCTCGAAGCTCGTCGATCTGTTTCACCGCCCGGCCATCGTGCTCGCGGTGGAGGGGGATCTGGCCTACGGCTCCGGTCGCAGCATCCCCGGATTCGATCTGCTCGGAGCCCTGGAGCACTGCGGCGAGCTGTTCACCCGGTTCGGCGGCCACCGCCACGCCGCCGGGATCACCATGGAATCCGACCGCCTCGCGGAGCTGCGACGGCGGATCACGGCGTTCGCCGACGACCGGCTCGGTCCGGAACAGTTGATGCCTCGGCTCCGGATCGACTGCCCTCTGCCGCTGGCCGCGATCACGCCGGAGATGATCGCGGGACTGCGGGCGATGGAGCCCTTCGGCGCCGGGAACCCCCGGCCCGTGTTCCACTCCGGCCCGCTTCAGCTTGCGGACAGTCCCCGGGTCTTGAAGTCCCGGCACCTCGCGATGCGGGTGCGGCAGGAGGGGCGGGTGTTCAGGGCCATTGCCTGGCGGATGGCGGATCGCGTGGATTTCGTGTCGCGCCACCGGGACGCTCTCGATCTGGCGTTCAACCTGACCGAGAACAACTATCGGGGCGAGCGCACGATCGAGCTGTCGGTGACCGACATCCGGCAGGGGGAAACGACGGTGCCGAAGGGCAACCGGGGGGATCCTGCGCCGGACTAGCGCGACCGCGCGACCTTGCGGTCGCGTTGGGAGTTTCGCTGACGCGGAACTCCTACGGCGCAAGCTCCTGGCGCGACCTTGCGGTCGCGTTGGGAGTTTCGCTAGACGCGAAACTCCTACGGCGCAAGCTCCTGGCAATCGTCGCCAGGGCGGCTCCGCTCCCCCCACCAATCGAGGAATCCGCGCCGTGCTACGGCGCCGACTCCGGCGGCAGGTGCAGGCCGAGGCTGGTTTGGCTGGCGCTGTCGCCGTTCAGGGAGTTCGCGGGCCGGAGCCGCCGCAGTGCGACGAGACTGCCGGCGAAGAGCAGGGCCAGCACCAACGCGACGAGGACGATCACGCCGGTGAAGCTCAAGGCCCCCACGAGGACATCGGCCACCGTGATTTCTTCCGTCGCGGGCGCCGTCAACTCGACGATGAGCGGCGTGACCGGCTGCTGCACGGGTCCATACTACTACACGCTGGCCGCTCCCTTCGCCGCTGTCGGGGCCGCGCGTTGGGGCGTCCCGCGCGGCGGGAAGGTCACTGGTTGCTCGATCGTTTGCCGGCGCCGCGCAAGCTCGATAGAGTGATGATCGTGGACCACGAGCCCGCCCCGATGGAACGGGATGGACCCGCGGGGGCGGCCGCTCCGCGCCCCGTCCCGGAACCGGCTTCGGGACCGGCGACGGAGCCGTCGCCGTCCCCCCGGCGCATTCGCCGCCGGCGCGTCCGATGGCAGCGGGTGGCGCAGGTGGCGATAGTCGCCGGACTGGCCCTCTTCGCGTTGTTCCTCGTCACCGGCATGCGGGAACGAAGAGACTCGATGCCGGCGCGCAGCGTCGATCGGGCGGACCCGGAGGCGGTCATCGAGAGCGCCGGCGCCGAGTTCGTCCGGAGTGACGGCGGCGCGGAGAGCTTTCTGCTCGACGCCCCGCGGCAGTCGACCTACTCGGACGGGTCGACCCGCTTCTTCGGTGGCGTCACGGTGACGGTGCCCCAACGCATGGACCGGGACAGCTTCACGATGACCGGGTCGGACGTGTTCGTCGATGGCGATCGGAGCGAGTTCACGGTGCAGGGAGGCGTGCGGATGACCGCCGCCGACGGCCTGCGCGCGCACACCGGCACCGCCAGCTATGACGAGGCGCGGAATGTCGTGACGATGCACGATCCGGCGGGGCCGACCACCCTGGCTCGCGCCGGGCTGGAGGCGGTCGGGGACGATGTCGTCCAGGACCGCAACCGGCAGATCATCACCCTCGAGGATGGCGCCCGGGTACGATTGGTGGCCGACACCGACCGGGCGACGGTCGATATCGAGGCAGCCCGCGCGACCCTCGCCGACGCGGACCGCTACATGCATTTCGAGGGGGGGACGACCGTGCGCACCGGCGGGATGACGGTCTTCTCGGATACCGCTACGGCGCGCTTCGGGGAAGGGGAAACCGCGCTCGAATCGATCGAGCTGCGCGGGGATGTCCAGATTCTCTCCACCGCCGCGACCGACGGGGGACTGCGCGAGTCGCGGGCCGAGGAGGCCACCCTGCAGTTCGAACCGGCGACGCGACAGCTCCGGCAGGTCACCCTGGCCGGGCAATCGGCCATCGATCTGGCGGGGGCGGACGGCGAGGACGGCTCGCGGATCGAGAGTGCCGCGATGGAGGTCTTGATGGCGCCGGACCGGACGGAGGTGATCGGATTGGCCGCCGACGGGGGCGTGCAGCTCCGGCTTCCGGTCACTCCCGGAGACCCCCGCCAGGAGATTCACGCCCGTGAACTGACCGCCACCGGGACCCCCGAGACCGGATTGACCGGCATCAGCCTGGAGGGCCGGGTCGAGTATCACGAGCGCACCGAGGCCTCGGCCGACGGCGTCGCCGTCAGCCGCACGGTGCGCGCGGACCGGCTCGAAGCGGGTGTGGGCCGAGGACTAATCGGTCTGCTCGACGTGCAGTTCGACGGCGGGGTCCGGTTCGAGGACGAGACCCGCGAGGCCGAGGCGGCCAGCGCGACCTACGACCTGCTGGGAGGGACGATCACCCTCGTGTCGAGCGGCGATACCGGCCGGATGGCGACCCTCGTCGACGGCAACCGGACCATGGAGGCAGCAACCCTCGAGGTCGCCCTGGACGGATCGAGGGTGTCGGGATCGGGCGGAGTGCAGACCGTGCTCAGCCCGGCCGGGGATGGTCCGGGCGAGGCGGACGCCGACAAGGTGCCTTCCCTCCTGGACGGGACGCAGAGAATCAACATCCTGGCCGATTCGGTGGACTACGACAACGACGCGCGCCTGGTCAGCTACAGCGGACAGGCCCGGATGTGGCAGGGCAGCACGAGCTTCGAGGGCGAGACCGTCGCCATCGACTACGCCACTGGCGGCCTGTCCGTCGACGGGTCGGTGCGGACGACCATTCAGCTCGTTCGCATCGACGAAGGCACGGGAAGCGACGTCGTTTCGCGAACCGACGCCACCGCCGGGACCTTCGCCTACGACGACGCGGCCCGGCACGCCGTCTACGAGGAGTCGGCGGGCCTCCGCTCTGACCAGGGCGACCTGGACGCCGGCAAGTTCGAGTTCTTTCTGCAGGCCGATGGCCGAACGCTGGACCGGCTGGTCGCGGACGGCGCCGTGCAACTGCGTCTGGACGGCCGATGGGCGACCGGCGACACTCTCGTGTACCATGAAGTTGGAGGAAGGTACGACATGGAGGGTGCGCCGGTCGAGATCGTTGAGGAGGTCGAGCCGGACGACCCGGCCGAGTCGCCCGCCGACGAGCCTTCCGAACCGATGTGCCGCAGCACGAGGGGGCGCGTGCTGACGTTCTATCGAGGGTCCGACATCGTGACGGTCGATGGACGCGAGCAATCCAGGACCGAGACCAGCAACGGCCCCTGCCAGCCGCAGTTCTGATGCGGCGACCGGCCGGCCCGTCCACCACCCATTCGGCACGGCGCGAGCGCCCGTGACCCACCTCGCATGGCTACGTTGCGTACGGAGAACCTGACGAAGTCCTACGGCGGCCGCACGGTCGTCCGGGACGTCAGCCTGACGGTGACGTCCGGTGAAGTGGTGGGCCTGCTGGGGCCGAACGGCGCCGGCAAGACCACGACGTTCTACCTCGTGGTGGGGCTCACCGCACCGGACCGGGGCCGGGTGATCCTGAACGACGAGGACGTCACCCACGACCCGATGTACCTGCGGGCCCGCAAGGGCATCGGATATCTGCCGCAGGAACCGTCGATCTTCCGGGGACTGACCGTCGAGCAGAACATTCTGGCGATTCTGGAGACGGTCGGGATGCCCCGCCGGGCCCGGCACGCGCGGATGCGGGAGCTGTTGAACGAGCTCGATCTCACCCCGCTCGCCAAGTCTCCGGCCCATACGCTGTCCGGCGGCGAGCGACGCCGCGCCGAGATCACCCGGGCGCTGGTCATCTCTCCGTCGTTCATCCTGCTCGACGAGCCGTTCGCGGGCATCGACCCGATCGCCGTCACCGACATCCAGGAGATCATCTTTCACCTGAAAGCGCGCGGAATCGGCGTGCTCATCACCGACCACAACGTTCGCGAAACCCTGCGTATCACGGATCGCGCCTACATCGTGCACGACGGAGCGGTGTTTCGCAGCGGGTCTCCGGTGGAGCTCGCGCACGACGAGGACGTCAAGCGCATCTACCTCGGAACGGACTTTCGCCTGGATTGACGGAGAGGGTCACCGTCCGCCACCCGCCGGTTCCCCGATGTTGCGAATGGCGCGCGTGGGACACTAGAATCGAAACAGCGCGACCTTGCGGTCGCGTTGGAAGTTTCGCTGGCGCGAACTTCTGCGCCGCAGGCTACCGGCTCTTGATACGGCGCGAGCGAGCGAACCGAGAACCCCCGGCTCATGGCACTGCAGCAACGACTCCAGACCCGCCTGTCCCAGAAGCTCATCCTGACGCCATCGCTGCAACAGGCGATCAAGCTGTTGCCGATGACGACGCTCGAGCTCGTCGACCTGCTGACGCAGGAGGTGGTCGAGAACCCGATGCTGGAGGAAGTGCCTGCCGAGGACCTGGAACCGCCCGACGCGGCGAACCAGTCGGAGAAGGCGGAGGCGACGGCCGACAAGGACGCGCAGGATACCTGGGACGACTCCGACTACGAGTACTTCTTCGGCGATTACCTCAACGACGGGTATCGTCCGCATACGCCGCGCGAGATCCCGGAGCTGCCCCCGATCGAGAATACCCTCTCGACGCCGGGCGCCCTCGCCGACCACCTGATGTGGCAGCTCTCCCTCCAGCCCGGAATCGCCGATTCGCTGGTGCGGGACATCGGTTCGGCGATCATCGGCAATCTGAACGATGACGGCTATCTCGTGGCGTCGGTCGAAGAGATCGCCACGATGGGCGCATGGGACACCGGAGACGTCGAGCGTGTCCTGAAGGTGGTGCAGGCCTTCGATCCGGTGGGGGTCGCGGCGCGGGACCTGCAGGAATGCCTGTTGCTCCAGATCGCGCATCTCGGGCTGAACGACACCGCGAGCGAGACGATCGTCCGCGAGCACCTCAACCTGCTGCAGAATCAGCAGGGTCAGGAGATCGCCCGCCGGCTGGGGTTGTCGATCGAGGAGGTGAAGCACCATGTCGGCGTCATCAAGCAGCTGGATCCGAGACCGGGAAGCCGCTACAACCCGGCCTCTTCCCAGCACGTCATCCCCGACGTCTACATCGTGAAGGTCGAAGACCGGTATGTCGCCATGCTGAACGATGACGGCATGCCCCAACTGCGAATCAGCCCGGTCTACCGGCGTTTGCTCGACAAGAAGAACGACAACCGCGAGACTCGCGCCTACGTCAAGGAGAAGTTTCGGTCCGCCTTGTGGCTCATCAAGTCGGTCGATCAGCGACAGAAGACGATCCACAAGGTGGCCACCAGCATCATTTCGTTCCAGAACGAGTTCCTCGACCGCGGCATCGAGTTTCTCCGGCCGCTGGTGCTGCGGGATGTCGCCAACGACATCGGCATGCACGAATCCACCGTGAGCCGGGTGGTGAACAACAAGTACATGCACACCCCGCAGGGGGTGCTGGAGATGAAGTACTTCTTCCACAGCGGCATCAGCAGCGCCTACGGCGAGAGCGTATCCTCCGTCGCCATCAAGCAGCGCATTCGCCGGATCGTCGAGGAGGAGGATTCCCGGAAACCCCTGAGCGATTCGCGCATCGTCCGCCTCCTGCAGGATGAAGGACTGATTCTGGCCCGGCGCACGATCGCGAAGTACCGCGAGGAAATGAGGATCCCCACCTCGAGTCAACGCCGGGTCTTGTTCTGACCCGCGTCTGCTGCGATCTCGATGCCGGTCGGCTCGCCGCCCGGGTTTCGTCGCGGGGGGCGGCACGGAGTGGTTCCCAGAAGGATTCGTTTACAGGACACTGACGCAAATGCAATACACGTTGACGGCCCGGAACGTCTCGGTGAACGACGAGCTGCGCGATCTGATTGACAAGCGACTGCAACCTCTCGAGCGGGTACTGGGCGATGCCCTGGTCTCGGCCGAGTTCGTCCTGTCGACGGCGCGCCATCTGTGCGTATCCGAGCTCATCGTCCATGCCCGAGGCGACCATCGGCTTCACGCCTTGGTGGAAGAAACGAATTGGCCGGCGGCGGTCGGTACCGCGGTGGACAAGGTCAGTCATCAGGCCCACACGTTGAAGGGGAAGTGGCAGGATCGCCGGCGTCATGCCGTGCCGGTGTCGGAGTCGGTCGAACCCGAGGCCGAGGCGGACGACACCACCAGGATCACGTGAGCCGCCCGCGGTGAGCGGTCGCGCGTCGAGCGGCGGGTGAACCCCGCCACGGCCGGTAGATCGATCGGGACGGCGGGGGGGCGGAATGACCGCCAGCCAGCGGGAGGCGGCGCGCGGGACGCCCGCGGCCCGGTTCATCGTGGTGACCGGGCTCTCGGGAGCCGGGAAGTCCGCGGCTATCCGAGCCCTGGAAGACCTCGGCTATCTGTGCGTCGACAATCTGCCGACGGTGTTGATCCCGACGCTGGCCGACCTCGACCCCGGTGATGGTGTGCGCCATGACGCCATTGCGGTCGTCGTGGACGCCCGCGATCGGTTGTTCCTCGACCAGTTCTCGGGCGTATTCACGGCGCTGCGCGCCCGGGAGCATCTGCAGACCTGGCTCATCTTCCTCGAGGCCTCCGACGCCGCCCTGCTGCGGCGCTTCAGCGAGACCCGCCGGCCGCATCCGCTCGCCCCGGCGGGATCGGTGATCGAGGGCATCCTGACCGAACGGGCCCGGCTCCGGCAGATAAAGAAGCTGTCGGACCTGGTGCTCGACACCTCCGACCTCACGGTGCATGAGTTGCGGCGCGCCTTCGGCGAGCTCGTGGAGGGCAAGGACGGCCGGGCGCGATTGACGTTGACCCTGCTGAGCTTCGGCTACAAGTACGGGGTCCCGCCGGAGTCGGACCTGCTCTTCGACGTTCGATTCCTTCCCAACCCGCATTTCGTTCCCGAGCTGAAGGCGCTGACCGGCAGGGACCCGGGCGTTCGCGACTACGTGTGCGCGGGCGAGGCGGTCGAGCCGTTTCTGACAAAGACCGCCGATCTGCTGAGGTTCCTGATTCCTCAGTACCACCAGGAGGGCAAGAGCTATCTGACCATCGGGATCGGATGCACCGGCGGGCGTCACCGGTCTGTCGCCATCGTCGAGCAGTTGAGGACGAGGCTGTCGGGGGTCGCCGGGGTTCGATGGCGGATTCGGCACCGCGACGTGGCCGTCAAGACGGGCGACGACGAGCAGCCCGCGGGTCAGGCTGCGCGTCGCAACGAGACCCGCATTCGGAGACAGCGCGGCCCTTTGCCACGGGTCGGCAGGGCGCCGGGGGACGTCGAATGAGAGTGGACAAGCCGTGGGGGTACGAGCTGCGCTGGGCGAAGACCGAGCGCTACGTCGGAAAGATCATCCACGTGGACGCCGGGCAGGCGCTCAGCCTCCAGTATCACCGCGTCAAGGATGAGACGCTCCTGGTCTGGAGCGGACGCATCCGGTTCGAGACGGGGCGGGGCGACACCCGAGCCACGCGGGAGATGGGACCGGGTGACAGCGTTCACATCGCGCCGGGCACGGTGCATCGCATGACCGCCCTCGAGACCGCCGACATCTTCGAGGTGTCGACACCGGAACTCGAGGACGTGGTTCGACTCGAGGACCGATACGGCCGTGCCGCGGAGAATGGCGGGAAGCCCGCGTAACCGCCGAGATACGCTCGCGCGCGGGCACGCAACGCACTGCCGCCGGCCGCTCAGAACGGGATGTCGTCCTCGGTCAGCTCCGGCGGAGCGGACTCGCCCTCCCCGGTCGCCGCATCGCGCCGTCCGGGACTGCCGTCCGAGCCGCCCCGACCGTCCGAGCCGCCCCGGCCGCCCAGCAGCGTGATGCGGTCTGCCCGAATCTCGGTGGTGTACCGCTTGTTGCCGTCGCGGTCGTTCCACTCGCGGGTCTGCAGCCGCCCCTCGACACAGATCTGCTTGCCCTTGGTCAGGTAGGGCTGCAACGACTCGGCCTGCCGGTCCCAGACCACCACCCGGTGCCATTCGGTGCGCTCCTGCCGCTGGCCCGACTTGTCGGTCCACATGTCCGTCGTGGCCAGGCTGAAGTTGCTCACGGCAGTGCCGCTGGTCGTATGCCGCTGCTCGGCATCCCGGCCGAGGTTCCCGATGAGAAAAACCTTGTTGAGACTTCCCATAGCTGCTAGTCCAGACGGTCCAGCGCCTGCTGCGCCAGATTCGCCATGTTGTCGTCGGGATGTTCGCGAACGACGGATTGAAACGTCTCCCGAGCGAGATCGATCTGGTCGAGCCGCTCCAGCGCCAAGCCTCGCTTGTACAACGCCTCGGCCACCACGTCGCCGCCAGGATAGCTCGACACGACCTGTTCGAAGGCGTCGGCCGCCTCCCGGAACTTTCCGTCGGCGTAGTAGTTCTGCCCGATGAAGAACTGCGCGTCATCCGCCAGCTGGGATCGGGGGAAGGTGCTGATGTAGGCCTCGAACCCCTGAATCGAGAGCGCCCACTGGCCGGTCGTGTAGTCCGTGTACGCGGTGTCGTAGAGTCGCTTGGGCGAGATCCCCGGATTGACGGGCGCCAGGGGGGGCGCGAGGTCCTGATTCAGGGGCAGGCCGGTCTCGGGATCGACGGCGAGATCGGTCAGGGGAGCCCCCATCATCGGAATCGCCATGCGCAACGCCTCGACCTCCTGCGCGAGGGACGACACGCGCACGTTGTTCTCGTCGACCTTCTCCCGCACCACCCGTACCCCCGTCGCCACGCTGTCGATCTGGAGCTGCTGATTTGCGAACCCGCGGCGCAGGTCGTTCCCCTGGGCATCGAGGCTCTCCTGGATCGTCTGCAATGTCTGAGCCAGCGTCCCGAACAGGGCGTTCAACTGCGCCGTATCCTCCTGCAGCATCCGGATGTCGGCCATCATCTGCTGGTGCTCGCGGTTCTGGCCCCATGCGGGAGCAACGGCGAGGGCGATGCCGAGAAATCCGAGCGCCAACCTGAAGGGAAGCCGTCTCATGACACTACCTCTTGCGCAAGGAGGGGTCGAACATGGACCGCCCGCCAGCGTACGCGATGACGAGCGGCGCACCTCTATCGTATCCCGGCCGACGGCGATCCGCTACTTCTGCGTAATCACGAAGTGCGCCCGCCGGTTCGCGGCCCACGCCGCATCGTCGTTTCCGGGATCGAACGGAAACTCCTTTCCGTAGCTGACGGTGCGGACACGCGCCGCATCGAGCCCCAGCTCCAGGAGATACCGTTGGGCGGCCAGCGCGCGCCGCTCGCCGAGCCCGAGGTTGTACTCCGGGGTGCCCCGCTCGTCGCAATGTCCTTCGATGGTCACGTTCCAGGTCGGAAAGCGCGCGAGCAGGTCCGCATTGGCTTCCACAACCCCCCGGCCCCGCTCGTCGAGCTCGGAGCTGTCCAGCACGAAGAAGACCGGTTCGAGCAACAGCGCACGATTGAGCGCTTCGAGCGACTGCGAGGCGATCTCCTCGTCCGGCGACAGGATCGGCACCGCCGGCGGCGGTGGGGGGACCGGAGCCGGGGGTGGTGCGGACTGAACGATCTCCGGCGGATCGTCAATCGGCATCGGCGCCACGAAGGGGTCCGGGAGCACGGGTGGCGGGTTCTCCGAGCATGCTGCCTGTATGCAGATCACCGGTACGAGCAGCGCCACTCCCGCGATCCATGAAGCGTGTCTTCGATCGTGCATCTTCGCCAATTCCTCCTGCCTGTATGCGCCCTGCAACGCTGGTTGCACGGCTGCGCCGCGAGTTACCGCGACCAGCTCGGCATCTCGTTGTTGCCGGCCGACGTGACGCGACGCAGCCCCCGGCCGTCCCGACCTATGGTGTAGATCTGCTTCGATTCGTTGCGCGTCGACATGAACGCGACATGCCGGCCGTTGGGGGAGTAGCTCGGGCTCTCGTTCGAGCCGAGCCCGAACGTCAACTGACGCACCTCGTTGGTGGCCAGATCCAGCACCTTGATGTCGTGTCCCGGACCTGTCCGCGACGAGTAGGCGATCTCGTTGAACGGCGGCGGCGACCAGGTCGGCCGGTCGCAGTACGTTTCGTAGGTCAGCCGCCGCAGGCCGGTTCCGTCGGCGCCGATGGCGTAGATCTGCGGCGTGCCGGTGCGATCGGACGTGAACGCGATCTGCTGGCTGTTAGGCGACCACGTGGGGCTCGTGTCGATCGCGGGGTGGTTCGTCAATCGCAGGAGCCCGGTGCCGTCGACGTTGGCGACGTAGATGTCGTTGTTGTTGTCCCGGCTCGAGTTGAAGGCCACGCGCCGGCCGTCGGGCGAGTAGGCGGGAAGGAAGTTCTGCCGGCGGCTGTCGCCCTCGAACGGCGTCGCCATGCGTCCCTCGAACAGGTAGGACACCACCACATCGGGAAACCCCGTGAGCCACGACGTGTACCCGATGGATCGGCCGTCGGGCGACCACGCCGGGTTCGTGTTGAGGGTGCCGGACACGGTGACCCGCCGCGGGTTGGCGCCGTCGTAGTCGGCGATGTAGATCTCCTTCACCGGCCGGTTCTCGATCAGCCCGAACACCGATTCGCTGTCCCGGTCGGAGACGAACGCCAGACGGGTCCGGGCCACGCCATCGAGACCGCGCTGGTGCCGGTGGATCTCGTCCGACAACTGGTGCGCGTAGAGGCGGATGTTGCGGGTGGAGCCGGTGTACAGGACGCCGAACGCGGACTCGCCGGACCGGACCGAGAACAGGCGGGCGGCGATTTCCAGTCGGCGCTCGCCGCGGGCGGTGACGGTGCAGCTCACCACGCCGTCGGCGCCGAGCTCCCGCCATCGGTCGAAGGGGATGTCGATCAGGGACTTCGCGACCGGAATCGTGCGGTAGACGTCGCGGGGAATCAGTCTGAACTCGCGCTCGAAGTCCAGATCGTCCCACAGGACCTGGGCGATGGTGCGGCTCGCCTCCAGGGTCGTCGGATCCGGCGTCAGCGGCAGGCAGTCCGGCACCGCGATGCTCGACTGGGCGCCGATGCTGTCCCCGATGATCACCCTGACTTCATCCCGCGGCTGCGGTTCGACCGCGGCGCCGGTCGACACCGGCAACAGGGGAGCGGTCAGCACCAGCGCGACCGCAATGCCCCCCCAGCTCCAGGACGGATGCGGTTTCGAGCGAAGGCCGCCACGATTGTCCCCGGTGGGGCGGCACGGAATAGGGGCCATCGGTGATGCTCCTCAGCGTCGGTATTCGAAATCGAGGTGAACGGTCAGGCTGTCTTCGCCGTACGCCGCCGGCAGTTGCGGCAATTGCGCCGTATACCGCACCGCACGTTCCGCACTCTGATCGAGTGCGAAGTACCCGCTGGTGGTCTCCCGCTCCACATCCGTGATGCGGCCGTCGCGCTGGATGGTGAACCTGATCGTCACCTGGCCGGTAATCCGTTGCCGACTGTCCCAGCGATTGCTGATCCGTTCCTGCATGATGGCGATGTACTCCGGACAGCAGAAGTTCAGAATAGCGAGCTCGCTGCCGGACCCCAATCCGCCGGCGGAGAGCCCCACTCCGCTGCCTTCGGAGCCGGTATCCGCCAGGGCGTTGCCTTCCCGCAGCTCGGGTCCGCGGGTCGGCGTCCGCCCCCGTGACTCCTCCGGCGCGGTCTCCGGCGGTACGTCCTCTTCCGGACGGCGGCCCGTATCCTCGGTCGGCAGGATCATCTCCGGCGGGGCAGGGGTGGGCGGTTGAATCCACTGGGGGCGATTGGCCTCTTCGAGCGGCAGCACTTCCTGCACGGGACGCGCGGCCAGCGCCGCCTGTCCGCCGGTGCTGGGTCCGGCCGGTCCCCCGAGGCTGATGGTCATCACGTCGGCCGTCGCTTCGGTCTCGACGCTGGCGACGAAGGCGGATGGAAAGAGGACGATCGCGGCCATGAACACGACGTGTCCGGCCAGCGAAACGGCGCAGGTTCGCCCCAGGCCGTCTCCTCCGGCCTTGCGTTGGCGGGCCACTTCGGCAATCGACTGCATCGACTGGTTGCTCTGGGTGCCGGGGTTCGATCAGGGCTCCGACGGCATCGCGGTCACGAGTCCGACGTTGTTGACGCCGCCCGCCTTGAGCTCGTCGATCACGGACACGAGTTCCTGAAAGGTGATGTCTCCGTCGCCACGCACGAAGATGTCCCGATCGGCGCGTTCACCGAGCTCCTGTCGCATGCGCTCCTCGAGGATCTCTACCGGGACCGCGTCCTCGCCTACCTGCACGATTCGATCGTTGCGAAAGGTCAACGGGATCGTGATGAACAACCGTTCGGCGACGAGCGGATCCGCGCGCCGCGCCACCGGCAGGCTCACGTCCAGGCCGCGTTGCATCATCGGCGCCGCCACCATGAAGATGATGAGCAGGACGAGCATGACGTCCACGAGCGGCACCACGTTGATTTCCGACAACGATGTGCCCGTTCTCGGGCCTCTGCGGCGCCTTCCCCCGGAGGACCCGCCGGTTCCCGGGTTCTGAATCGTGGGCATGTCCTGATCCGTCACTCCATGCTGCGCGCGCCACTGCCCGATGCGCGGAAGGCTACAGGAAGTTCCTCTCCACGATGTTGAGAAACTCGAGGGAGAAGTCGTCCATCATCGACAGATACAGTCGGACCTTGTTCGTCAGGTGGTTGTAGAAGTACACGGCCGGAATCGCCGCCGCGAGTCCGGCCGCGGTCGCCACGAGCGCTTCGGCGATGCCGGGGGCCACCACGGTCAGATTCGTCGATCCGGTTCCCGCGATTCCCTGGAACGCGCTGACGATCCCCACCACCGTTCCGAACAGCCCGATGAACGGCGTGATGCTCGCGGTCGTCGCCAGGAGGTGGACGCGGTTCTCCAGCTTGTTGGCTTCGACCACCGACGCCCGCTGCAATGCCCGATCGACCGCATCGAGGCTCCGCAGGGTGGGACGCTCCCCGGCCGCTCCGCCGTTTCCCTGGCGCAACTGGGTGTTGAGCTCGGCGTAGCCGGCCTGAAAGAGGCCCACCAGGGGACTGTGCTTCAACGAACGGCACGCCGAGTTCACCTCGGAGAACTTCGTGCTCCGTCGAAAGACGTCGAGAAAGCCCCAGGTCTGCCGCTCTATACGGGGGAACAGCCACAGCTTGTGGAGCGCGATACCCCAGGAATAGACGGAGAAGAGCAGAAGGAGGAGGAGGACGAGCTTGGAAAGCGGTGTCGACTGGGCAATCCAGTCGAGCAGGCCGCCACTCATCAACCCACCAGTTGACGCGCCATCGGCCTGCATCTGCAGGGCCATGGCGTAGTAACCAAGAGCACGCACGAGCCCTCCGTTAACTACAGAAGCGCGCCGCTGGGAAAGCGCAGACAAGAGAAGATAGCACGGCGCCAGGGTGCTGTCAAACCTATGATACGATGGCGTTTCCCAGATCCCCCACACTGTCGGACCATGATCCGCTTTCTCCGTATTCGGGACTTGGCGGTCATCGAACGCCTCGATCTCGAGCTGGACGCCGGTTTGACGATCCTGACGGGCGAGACCGGCGCCGGCAAGTCGATCGTCGTCGGCGCCCTGGGTCTTCTGCGCGGCGCGCGGGCGTCGGCGAATCTGGTGCGGACCGGGGCCGAACGGGCGGTGGTGGAGGCGGTGGCCGAAGACGCGGACGGCGAGCACGTGCTGCGCCGGGAGATATCGGCGCAGGGCCGAAGCCGGGCCTTCGTCGACGATCGACTCGTTTCAACCGCGAGACTCGGAACGGCGGGCGCCGGGCTCCTGGATATCCACGGCCAGCATGAGCATCAGGCGTTGCTCGACCCATCGACCCATCTCGACCTGCTCGATCGATACGCGGGGCTCGATCCGCTGCGCGACGCGGTGCGAGAGGCCTTCGCGGGTTGGCAGGGCGCCCGGCGCGGTCTGGAGCAGGCCCGCCACCGCGCGGCGAACGCCGTCGAACGCGCGGAGATCGTGACGTTTCAGCTTCACGAGATCGACGAAGTCGATCCGCTCGAGAACGAGGACGAGACGCTCGCGGCGCAACGGCGGATTCTTGCGAACGCCGAACACATCCACCGGTTGGCGGCCGAGAGCTATGCAGAGTTGTACGAGGGGGACCACGCCGCGTTGGGCGTCCTGGACCGCGTGTGGAAGCGGGTCGAGGAGTTGGCGGGGTTCGATGCCGAGTTCGGGCAGCACCTCGAGTCGAGAGACGCGGTTCTCTCTCACCTGGAAGAGCTTGCATACGCGTTGCGGTCGCACGCCGGCGGCGCCGACCTGTCGCCGGAGGAGCTGCCGGCGGTCGAGGAGCGGCTGGCGAGGCTGGAGCGCCTGAAGCGACGCCACGGTCCGACCCTCGCGGATGTCATCGCCCATCGAGCCAGGCTGCGGGTCGAACGCGAGCAGATCGACGGGGACGGTGACCTCGAATCTCTGGAAGCTGCCGTCTCCGAGGCGGGTGACGCCTATGTGGCGGCGGCGCGAACCCTGTCCGAGCAGCGTCGCGCGGCGGCGGGAACGCTGGGGCGGTCCCTGCAGATCGGCCTCGCCGATCTCGCGATGGAAGGCGCGCGGTTCGACGTGGTGTTCCAGGCGCCGGCGGGAGGAGAGGCGGCCTGGACGGAACGGGGCCTCGATCGGGCGGAGTTCTACTTCTCCGCCAATCCCGGGGAAGCGGTCCGACCTCTCGCGCGCATCGCGTCCGGCGGCGAGCTCTCCCGGGTCATGCTCGTGCTGCGCACGGTGATCTGCACGGACGTGCCCGGTCGCACGCTGGTCTTCGACGAGGTGGACGCCGGCATCGGCGGCGAAGCGGCGGAGCGGGTCGGCGCCAAGCTGCACGGCCTGGCCGAGAGGTATCAGGTGCTCTGCGTTACGCATCTGCCGCAGATAGCCGCCTACGGCACGTGTCATCATCGGGTCACGAAGTCCGTCCGCGACGGACGCACGCTGGCCGCGGTGCACCGGTTGGACGAGGAATCGCGGGCTTCGGAGATCGCAAGGATGATGACCGGTACCCGAGTCTCGGGTACTGTGTTGGAGAGCGCGCGGGAGCTGCTGTCCCCGGAGACGCCGGCGAGACGGAGCCGGCGAGCCCCGTGAGCGCGCCGGCGGCATCGACGAGGAATACAACCGTGGCCAGGAAGTACTTCATCGAGACGTTCGGCTGCCAGATGAACGTGCACGACTCCGAACGTCTGGCCGGTCTGCTCGATCAGGCGGGATACGAGGCGGCCGAGACCGTCGACGATGCGGATCTCGTCGTCATCAATACCTGCAGCGTCCGGGAACGGGCGGAGGAACGGCTGTACACCGAGCTCGGCATGGTGCCCGGCCGCCGCGCCGGGAAGCGCCCGATCGTGGCCGTGACCGGCTGTGTCGCGCAGCAGGAAGGACGCGCCCTGCTCGAACGCGGGCAACGGGTGGATCTCGTCGTCGGCACCCAGGCTCTCAGCCGGTTGCCGGCGATGGTCGAGGGGTTGACCGGCGACCGGCCGGAGCGCGTCGACGTCAACCCCTATGACAACGTATCGTTCCCGCTGGGAGTGGCCCGGCGTTCGAACCCGGTCCGGGCGGCGATCACGATTATCGAGGGCTGCAACGATTTCTGCGCGTTCTGTGTCGTGCCTTATACACGAGGCCACGAGCGGATGCGGCCGGCCGCGGAGATCGTCGACGAAGTTCGGCTTGCCGCCGACAGCGGATACCGCGAGATCCATCTTCTCGGGCAGATCGTGAATCACTACGCGGCCCCCGACCGGCCCGGCTGCGACTTCGCGGGGCTGCTCGAGCTGTTGAACGGCGTGCCGGGAATTCAGCGCATCCGGTTTGCGAGTCCGCATCCGCGTCATGTCAGCGACCGCATGATCGCGGCGATGCGAACGCTGCCGAAGGTGTGCCGGCACCTGCATCTCCCGGTGCAGTCGGGGTCCACGGCCGTGCTGACGCGGATGCGTCGCCGACACACGCGGGACGACTATCTGCATCTGGTCGACCGATTGCGGGCCGCGATGCCGGACATCGCGCTGTCGACCGATGTCATCGTCGGTTTTCCGGGAGAGACGAGGCAGGAGTTCGAAGATACGCTCAGCCTGACCCGGCAGGTGCGGTACCACAGCATGTTCTCGTTCAAGTACTCCGAGCGCCCGAATACCCTGGCGTCCAAACGGCTCGCCGACGACGTGCCGGTGGCCGAGAAGACGCGGCGGATCGTCGCGCTGCAGGAGCTGCAGAAGGAGATACAGGCCGAGATTCACCGGCAGCGGGTCGGTTCCGTCGTCGACGTGCTGGTGGATTCGACGAGCCGCAGGCGCACGACCGAGCTGGCCGGCCGCACCAGCGGGAATACGGTGGTCAACTTCCGCGCCGCCGCGGCCGGCTTCGGCCCCGGCGGCGCTGCTTTGGAGCACCTGCTGGGGCGTCTGGTCCGGGTGCGGATCACGGAGAGCGGACCGTTCAGCCTTCGCGGCGAGCTCGCGGACGCCTCGGGAGCACACCTGCCCTCGCGGGTCGAACGCAGCGGAGCCCTCGCGGCGGGCTCCCAGGGTTGACGGGACAGGAGGGGAGCGGTAGCGATGCAGGTCGAGATGTCGATCAAGGGGCTGATGGTGGATCCCATCACCAACATGCCGATTGTGATCCTCCACGACGCAGAAGGGCAGCGGGTTCTGCCGATCTGGATGGGGGTCTTCGAGGCGAACGCCATCGCCCTCCAGATCGAGAATGTGTCGACGCCGCGACCGATGACGCACGATCTGCTCCGCAATGTCATTCATGACCTGAAGGCAGACGTCCACAAGGTCGTGGTCAGTGACCTGAAGGACAACACCTTCTACGCCCTCATCCACCTCGTGGTGCAGGGGGAGCCGGTGGCCGTTGACGCCCGTCCCAGTGACGCCATCGCGCTGGCGCTGCGCGTGCGCGCGCCCATCTTCGCCGAAGATACCGTCATCGACCGCGCGAAGTTCCTGAACGTCACGCCGGACAAGGCGGACTCCGAGCGGCTGCAGAAATGGCTGGAAGCCCTCGACCCGGACGAGATGGGAAAGTACAAGATGTAGCGCCCGGCGAGCTTGACACGTTGTCGAGCCCGTTTCTACAATGAAGCCGCGTTCGGATCGGGGGTCCGACTTGGCTCCTTCAACGCGATTCCTGCCAGAAACCGCTCGCCATGATCGTCGCGATCGCCAATCAGAAGGGCGGCGTCGGCAAGACCACGACGGCGATCAATCTGGCTGCCGCCCTGTCGCTCCGTCAGGGACCGACCCTGCTGATCGATCTCGATCCGCAGAGCAATAGCACGCTCTCGTTCATCGATCGCACCACCATCACCCGTTCGGTCTACGACGCGTTCGCGGAGAAGGGCTGCTCGCTCGCGGACATCGTATTGCCGGCCGAGCAGCAGGAGAATCTGTCGGTCGCGCCGGCCCAGATATCGCTGGCCAAGCTCGAAGCGCGCATGGTCGGCGAGCTCGACGCCCACTTCAAGTTGAAGGATCTGCTGGCGCCGCTCACCGATACTTACCGCTACGTCGTCATCGATTGTCCTCCGACCCTCGGCCTCCTGACCGTCAACGCCCTGGTGGCCGCGACCCATCTGCTGATTCCGATTCAGTCGTCCTATTTCGCGCTCGAGGGCACGGACGATCTCCTGGAGACGATCGAGAAGGTCAGAACGAGAGCCAATCCGAGCCTGGAGATGATCGGCGTGCTCATCACCATGCACGACCGCCGGACGTCGCTCGGCCGCGACATTCGAACCCAGATCAACAAGGTCTTCGGCACCAAGGTGTTCAAGACCGTCATCTCGAAGAACGTGCGCCTGGAGGAGAGTCCCGCGTATCGCGAGTCGATCTTCTCCTTCGCTCCGGACTCCAAGGGCGCATCGGACTACTACCGCCTGTGCGAGGAGGTCATCGATCGTGCCTAGAAAAGGACTCCCCAGCGCAGTCAAGATGCGCCACGATCAGCACTACGTGGAAGCGCTGGCCGCTTCCGCGGGCGCTCCCCTCGGACGCATGGTGCCCATCGATCAGGTCGACCCCAATCCGGACCAGCCCCGGCAGGTCATGGGGGATCTGTCGGAGCTGATGGCCTCCATCTCCGAGAAGGGCATCCTCGAGCCCCTCATCGTCAGACAACGCCGGGGGCGGTTCCAGATCGTGGCCGGCGAGCGGCGCTATCAGGCGGCGGTTCAGCTCGCTCTTGCCGAGGTCCCGGCCGTCATCCGGGAGGTCGGCGACGAGGAGATGATCGAGATAGCGCTCATCGAGAACCTGCAGCGGAAGGACATCAGCCCCTTCGAGGAAGCGGAGGCGCTGCACACCCTCGTCCAGGAGCAGGGGCTGAAGCACGACGACGTGGCCAGACGAATCGGCAAGTCCCGCAGCTCCGTCACCGAGTCTCTCGCGCTTCATGCCATGCCGGAAGAGGTCCGCGAGCTCTGTCGGCTGGCCGACATCACCTCCAAGTCTCTGTTGTTGCAGGTAGTTAGACAGGGCGACGCCCAGAAAATGGTCGCTTTCGTCGAACAACTGACCCGGGGGGCCGGGCCGGCGACCCGCGAGCAGGCCAGAGCGGTCGCCGCAAGACAGAGCGAGCAACGGAAACCGGGGCGTCCCAAGGCCTTCGTATTCAAGTACGTCCCGCCCGCCAAGAGCTTCAATCTCAACCTCAAGTTCCGGAAGTCCCAGGTCGAGCGGGAGGAGATCATCTCCGCCCTCACCGAGATCATCGAAGAGCTGAAGCAGACGGACTGAAGCTGCAGTCCGCGTGCGCCAGTATCGCCGCGGTCCGGTAGCCGCTACCTTCGCCGGCGGCTCGACAGCCTGGTTCGCTTGCCCTCGCCGACCCCCCGGGGTCGCTCAGCCGTCGCCAAGGCAATCAGGTTCCTGACCCGTCTTCTTCGAGGCGTGGCGCCGCCCTCCGCACCGGTGGGCCATCGATGCCTTGTCGCGTGCTCCGCCTGCTGGCGGCCCTTCCCCTTCGCGGGGGTCTTCGCGCGGGCGTGAGGGTCCTGAACCTGGCTCCACATCCTGGGATTCCTTTCAGGACTTGCGGGCATCCCTGCAGCGGCTGGCCGAAGGTGCCGATAACGGTAGCTGAGCGGCACCGCTGCGTCCGACCGGTGTGGTTCCGAGACTGTCATGTTTCCGGTACGCAACCTGCGCGGCCTTCTCGCCACACCCGTCGTCCGGCTCCGGCCGGCGTTCACGGCGCTCGTCCTCGCCACGGTCACGCTGGCCGCGGCGAGCGCCGCGGCACAGTCGTCGGTGACGGTATCGTTCGAGCACGCCGAGTAAAGCGTTCCGGAGGGGTACTTCCCGGGCGGCTCGATCTCCTACTCGCAGGTCAACATATTCCTGAGCGCCGCCCGGAACACCTTCCCGGACGGCACGTTCGACCTCGACCCCGCCGGGCGTCTGGTCATCCCGCTGACCCGGGAGATGATCGGGGGCGCCACCCACGGCGTCGACTTCTACGGCGCCTCCGCCACGGTGCGGTTCGAGCCGGACGGGACGACGGCGTTCCTCCGCATCTTCCCCCAGGCCGACGACGACGAGGAGGAAGGGGAGGGCGTGAAGATCGGCTTCGACACGGCGCCCAAGGGAGTGAGTATCGGCACGCCGTCGACCGCCACCGTCATGTTCGAGGAGCCGGGCATGCCGGTGGTCAACATGAGCCCGTCGCCGGGGACGATCGCCGAGAACGGCGGTGTCAGCACGGTGTCGGCATGGCTCGGCTACCCGACAGACTACGACGTGACGGTGACGGTGCGGGTGGAGACGGGCGACCGTTCGTCGACCGACGATTTCACGCTGAGCGAGAACCGCACGCTGGCGATTGCGGCCGGCTCGAAGTGGAGCACCGGGACGGTGACGGTAACGGCGGTGGACAACCTCGTGGACGAACCGGACAAGCCGGTGTGGGTGAAGGACTTGGTGACGGGTCTGCCCGGCGTGACGGAGGCAAGCGCCCGGACGCTGTACATAGAGGACGATGATGAATTGTCGGTGACGCTGAAGCTGTCGCCGACTTCCATTTCGGAGAACGGCGGCGTCAGCACGGTCACGGCCACCCTGACCGGTGCCGCCGACGACGACGTGACGGTGACCGTGTCGGCGGCACCGGTCGCCCCGCGGTTGCGAACGACTTCACGCTGAACGGTACGACGTTGACGATCACCGCGGGCGAGTTGTCGAGCACGGGGACGGTGACGATTACCGCGGAGGACAACGACCGCTACGCGGCCGCGAAGTCCGTCACGGTGACCGGCACGGTGACGGGGTCCACGGAAGTGGGGGCGCCCGCTCCCCAGACCCTGACCATCACGAACGACGACGCCGCGCCGACGGTAAGCCTGGAGTTGAGCTCTTCGTCGATCTCCGAGGACGGCGGCGAAGCCACGGTGACCGCGACCCTGAGCGAGGCGGCCGGCGAGCCGGTGACGGAGACGGTCTTCGCGGAGGCGGTCTCCCCGGCGGAGGCCGGCGACTTCGAGCTGAGCGCGAACACGGCGCTGACGATTCAGGCCGGACAGACGTCGAGCACCGAGCGGGTCTCGGTCGCGGCGGTGAACGACGAGACCCACGCTCCGGACCGGACGGTGACGGTCACGGGAACGGTGACCGCCGGGCCGGAAGGGCTGGCCGCGCCGGCGGCGCAGACCCTGCAGATCACCGAGGACGAAGACACGCCGACGGTGACGTTGAAGTTGGATCCCGCGTCGATCTCGGAGAACGGCGGCGAGACCACGGTGACCGCGTCGCTGAGCGGGCCGTCCAGCGAGAATCTGACGGTGACGGTGACGGCAAGGCCGGAATCTCCGGCGGTGGACGGCGACCTTGAGCTGACCGGGACCACGCTGACGATCGAGGCGGGCGCTACGGAGAGCACGGGTGAGGTGACGGTCACGGCGAAGGACAACGACCTGGACGCCCCCGAGAAGAGGGTCACTATCGGCGGGACCGTCACCGGCGGCAACGGCGCGGCCGCGCCGGCGCCCCTGACGCTGACGATCACCGACGACGAAGACACGCCGACGCTGACCTTGGTGCTCGACCCGGCGTCGATCTCGGAGAACGGCGGCGTGAGCCCGGTGACGGCGTCGCTGGACGGGCTGTCGAGCGCCGACGTGACCGTGACGGTATCCGCGACCGCGGTGGAGCCGGCGGTTGCGAGCGACTTCCTGCTGAGCGTGACTCCGGAGCTGACGATCCGGGCGGGGCAGCTGGAAAGCACGGGGACGGTGACGATCTCGGCGGTGAACAACGACGTCGACGCGCCGGACAAGACGGTCGAGGTGACGGCGTCGGCTGCAGGCGGCAACGGCGTGGCGGCGCCGGCGGCGGCGCAAGAGCTGAGGATCACCGACGACGACGGGACGCCGACGGTGGCGCTGAAGCTCGATCCGACGTCGATCGGCGCTCCTGGACCTGAGCCCGAGCACGATCGAGGAGGGCGGGCGCAGTGAGGTCAGGGCGACGTTGACCGTGCCGTCGAGCGAGGTCGTCAAAGTGAACGTCGACGCGTCGTCGGCTTCTCCATCCTCCGAGCGATTCTCGCAGTACGGGCGGGCCGGCGCCGCGCTTCCGAGCCTGTCGCGGGCCGCTTCCGTCCCCGGGGACGGCTTCGTTCTCAGTGAGAATCACGAGCTGACGTTTCCGGTGGGTGAGACCGCGAGCGAGGGAACGGTATCGATTACCGCGCTCGACGACACCCTGGACGGGCCCAACAAGACCGTGGAGGTGACGGGCACGGTGACGGACGGCAACGGAGTGCTGCCGCCGATGCCGAAGATGCTGAAGATCATGGACGACGACGGCGCCCCGGCGGTGACGCTGGTGCTGACGCCGGCGCGGATCGGCGAGGACGGCGGCGTGAGCACGGTGACGGCCACCGTGAGCCCGCCGGCGAGCGAGCCGGTGACCGTGAGGATCTCGGCGTCGGCGGCTTCTCCCGCCGTCGCGAGCGATTTCGCGCTGAGCACGAACCGGGATCTGGCGATTGCCGCCGGCGACACGCAGAGCACCGGAACGGTGACGATCACCGCGGTGGACGACACCGTGGACAACCCCGACAAGCAGGTGACGGTGAGCGGTACGGTGAGCGGGCCTTCAGGGCTCGTCCCGCCGTTTGCCCAGACGCTGACGATCACCGATGACGACGACGACGACGAGGGGACCGGCCGGTGAGTGCGACGGTGACGCTGGTGCTGGCACCGGAGGAGGTCTCGGAGAACGGGGGCGAGAGCCGGGTGACCGCGCAGTTGAGCGGGGGCCACGAGCGAGGACGTGACGTTGACCGTCTCGGCGTCGGCGGTATCGCCGGCGGACTCGCGCGACTTTGCGCTGAGCGTGAACCGGAAGCTGACGATCGCGACGGGGGAGACCGAGAGCACGGGGACGGTGGTGGTGACGGCGGTGGACAACGCCGTCGACGATCCGGACCGGCAGGTGACGGTCAACGCGACGATAGTGGGGCCCGCGGGGCTGGAGGCGCCGGCGGCGCGGACGCTGACGATCACCGACGACGAAGGGGCGCCGACGGTGACGCCGACGGTGACGCTGGTGCTGGCACCGGAGGAGGTCTCGGAGAACGGGGGCGAGAGCCGGGTGACCGCGCAGTTGAGCGGGGCCACGAGCGAGGACGTGACGTTGACCGTCTCGGCGTCGGCGGTATCGCCGGCGGACTCGCGCGACTTTGCGCTGAGCGTGAACCGGGAGCTGACGATCGCGGCGGGGGAGACCGAGAGCACGGGGACGGTGGTGGTGACGGCGGTGGACAACGCCGTCGACGATCCGGACCGGCAGGTGACGGTCAACGCGACGATAGTGGGGCCCGCGGGGCTGGAGGCGCCGGATCCGCGGACGCTGACGATCGACGACGACGACGAGAGGAACAGGCCGCCCGCATTTTCCCAGGAGAGCTACGAGTTCGGTCTGGAGGAAGAGCGCGACGGGCGGACGACAGAGGTATCCCTGGGCAGCGGCGGACTCACCGCGACGGCGCTGGTGGCGGTGGAAGTGCTGCCGGTCAACGAGCCGCCAGAGGCGGAGGACGACGCGGCGGAGACGCAGGAGGACGAGCCGGTCGTGGTCGACGTGCTGGCGAACGACCGGGACCCGGATGGGGACCGGCTGCGGGTCGTCGACGTGACACCCCGGCGCACGGGTCAGCGACGGTGGCGCCGGGCGGCGTGCGATACGCCCCGGCACGGGACTATCACGGTGCGGATACGTTCCGCTACACGGTGGCCGACCCCGAGGGACTGACGGCGACGGCGACGGCGACGCTGACGGTGCGGCCGGTGAACGACGCGCCGGAGGCGGTGGGAGCCATCCCCGAGCAGACGCTGGAAGAGGGCGGAGCCCCGGTGACGCTGGATCTCACGCCGTACTTCGCCGATGTCGACGGCGACGTGCTGACCTACGCGGCGGAGTCGTCCGACCCGGCGGCGGCAACCGTCACGGTGGCGGGGACGACGCTGACCCTCACGGCGGTCGTTGCCGGCGCCGCGAGGGTCACGGTGACCGCCAGCGACCCCGCGGGGCTGACCGCGACGCAGGTATCCGGCGTGGCGGTGGGCGACCGGCTGGTGCGGGCGGTGCTGACCGACACGTTGGCGGCCCTGGGCCGCGGCCACCTGTCCAGCGTGCGGCAGACGGTCGGGCGACGGCTGGACATCGTCGGCGGGGAGACTCGGCGGGTGATGGTGGCGGGACAGCATTTCGACCCGACGGCGTGGCATCGTCTGGGCCCCAGCGGTCTGATGCAGACCCACGCCCTGTTGACCCGGGCCGCGTCGCTCCGCCAGCGCATCGCGTCGATGAACCTGGTGGGAACTCCGGCCGACCCGCACCTCCAGCCGCTGGACACGACCGGTGCATTCAGCGGCTTCGGGCTCGGTCTCGACCAGGCGCTGCAGGGCACCGACGTGCTGCTGAGCTTCGGGGGGCAGCCGGAGGAGGAGGCGGTTGGCCGGCAGCGCCGCTGGACGATATGGGGTCAGGGTGACCTCCAGGCGTTCCGCGGAACGCCCGACACTGTCCGCGACTACGAAGGCGACCTCCGCACGGCATACGTGGGGGTCGACGCCCTGGCGGGCCGGCGCTGGCTGTTCGGCGCGGCCGTCGGACGCAGTGGCGGGCGCGGGACGTGGCAGGCGGGAACGACTCCGGGGCGGTTGAACACGACTCTGACGACCGTGTATCCGTATCTGCGTTGGGGAAGCGGAGACACGACGGTGTGGGCGGTGGCCGGCACCGGCCGGGGAACCGCGAACCTCACGCGGGCCGCGATAGATCGCGACGATGCGAGCCCGCTCCGCCTGACCCTGGGCCTGCTCGAAGGCCGGAGGCGGCTCGCGACGGTGGGAGGCGGACTGCGGATCGGCCTGCGCGGCGAGGCGTCCGCCGCGCAGCTCGCGACCGGGGAGGGAGACGACACCATCGACGCGCTCCGGGCGGGGGTGCGGCGCCTGCGGGGCGGTATCGAGTTTACCCAAGAGTTGAACGGGCCGCGGGGGATGAAGCTGACGCCGTTCGGCGCCCGCCTGGGTGCGCTGGACCAGATCCCCGGTCTGTTCGGCGGACCGGTGCAACTCGAGTTCACCGGCGAACGGTACGACCGGCCCGGGAACCCTTCGGACCATCGCTTCAGCATGGTCGGCGTCGTCAACTTCGACGCCCCGCGCGCGAAGCGGTCGGCGGTGCCGCGCGCGACAACCGAATCCAGGACGGCGTGGCCCCTCAGGGCCGCGGACGCAGCGTCCCTGCCGAGGCCGGTGTCGGCCCCCGCGCCCCGCCTGCTCGTGGACGATCCGGGTGCGGGGGAGCCGGCGGCGCCGGCCCCGGTCGATGACTTCCTGCAGGAACCGGTCGCGCTGCCCGCACCCCCGGCAGACGTGGTGCGACGGGAGCCCGAACCGGCGACCCTCGAGGAGGCTGCGCCACGTCGCGCCGCGGCTGCGTCGAACCGCACCAGACCGGCAGCTCGGACCGACTATCAGCCGAGCTGGCCTCCGGCGTTCGCCGGGCCCCCGGCCCCGGTCGCCGAACGGGCTCCGTCGGTCGAGACCGACTCCGGACTGACCGACGCCGTGGCGACCGATGCCGGCCCCGAGGGAGATCCGCTGGCGGGCCGGGTAGCGCCGAGCACTCTGGGCTATGTCACGATAATCGTCGGCATTCTCCTCTGGGCCATTTGGCGTTTCCTGTTACTGACCCGCCGCCGCGAACGCAAGGACACCCGCGGCTCGGAACCCGGCGGCGAAGAATAGGGTGACCGCGGAGCCAAGAGCAGCTCCGCGGAACCAACGCAGCCAGGCGGGATGCATCGCCGGTCGAATGCAGCGGGGCCTGTTGCCACGGGCTCCTTGGACCAACCGCGGTCCCCGCTGGCCGTCACCGGCGCGGCACCGGACCCCAACGCCCGGCGCGCGTCACCAGGCAACCTCACAACCCCCACCAGGGCCGACGCAACCTCCTACGCGACCGGGAGCTCCGTCAGCGGTGTTCAGCGTCAACTACTTTTGCCGCTTGGCGTCGACTATTTTTGCCGGTTCCGGTCGTCGTGAATCGAGATCAACAACGATGACGCCTGTGGGCCGTGTGGGCGTCGCTTTGCGACGTCCAAAGCGGGTAGCTCGGGACGTCGAACTCAAGCATGTTCGGCGTGAACTACTTTTGCCGTTGGACGATCAGTAGCCGGACGAGTCCGCCCGGCGGTTCATCCCGGACCGGAGCACGCCGCGGCACGCGGCGTGCTCCGGCCCCGAAGGTCGGCGTCGCCGTTGGTCTGCCTCGAGCAGCACGGTCGCCCCCCGCCCCTGGTGGGCCGCCAGCGCCTTCACCAAGTCCCCGCGCACGCGTAGTGCTTCCGACACGATGCGCTGTCAATGGCAACCGAAAACTGCACACTTCGGGCAACTGAAAACTGCACACTTCGGGAGAAGGGTACCGACCAGATCCGTGCGGAAATACACGGTAAACGGCCGAGCGTGAGCTACCGAGCCGGGTCGAGCCGAGCGCATGTGAGCGCCTCGATGCGTTACGCTCTCGGCAGCATGCTTGGCGCCAGCCCCGTCCATCACAAGCACCCGGACCAGTACCGGCATCCGGAGCACGGACCGCTGTGCGGATGCGGCAGGCCTCAGAGCATGGTCCCTCGGACTCGGCGCCGCGGTCAGTGAGAACCTGCTCGACGTGACGTGCGTCCGCTGCCTAGACGCATCGCTCGAGCGGGTGGCCGGTGACGGCCCCGCGAAGGGCGGGTCCATCAAGCCGGTGCTGACCATCGAGGACCGATGCTGCGTATGCGGGGAGCCTGGCTGCATCGACCCCACAGCCCTCGGACGCGAGGGGATGTGCCCCGCATGCAGATCTCATCATGACCAGGCGACCGCCAACCTCGAGACCAGGGGCGGCCGCCGAGCTCCCCCCGTCGACCCCGTCAGGCGGGCGGGGCGATAAGCGTGCGTGATGTCCGGGCTGCTCCTTGAACAGCTCGGCCGGGCGTTTCAGTCGCGGCCGAAGCCCCGGGGCAGCTCGACGTCGAGGGCGTCGAGGTCGACGTCGCAGACGCCCGCGAGGAGCTCGGCCGTCCGGGAGTCGGCCAGGGACTCGGGCAGCTGGTCGCGCCAGGTCTGGTATTCGGCCTGGAGGGTGCGGAGCTGGCCGACGGCGTCGGCCCACCGCTTCGGCCGCGGCCGGCGGTCCTTCGGGCGCACGACGGTGCGGACGGGCTCGCCGGCGTCGCGGCGCTCGCGCCAGCGGCGCTGGCGCTCGGCGTTGGTCATACCCACGGGGGCAATTCTACATCGTTACATAACGGCGCCCATAACGGAAATTCCTGACTGCTCAAAGCGCTCCCGCACGTCCTGCGGCTACGGTCCCGATGATCCCCGCCGGGCCTACGGTCATCTCGCGATTCCCTCGCGGCGCTTCTCCGTCGCCGCCCGCAGCCAGTCCTGGTGCTCCCGCATCCGGTAGCTGTTGCCCCGGATGTTGATGGTAGGAACGCAAATGCGCGGTTGCGCTGGATCCTGACGATTCGGGTCGACCCGATGGTGGCGGGCTTGTTCCTGCATCCGAAGCATCGGCGGGGCCGTCGTCGCTGGACGGGCACTGAATCTGGGGGGAACGAGTGTGTCAAGTGATTCAGACCGCATGTTAACCGATCTGGGCCGTTCGGCAGGCCGGGAGAAACGAACAGCCTTCGCTCTGGAGGCTGGACTCCGGAACGGTGCGGCCAGCAAGAAAAGCCAACAATTCGCGAGTTCTGCTGCGGTTTCCGATTCGCGACTCGGCAGCCCGGTGAGCTGGCAGAGGACTGGAGTGGGCGGATACGAGAGCTTGTGCGGTATAGACATATTGACACCCCCGGTAGCTCTATGCGAGGCTGTCCCGCGGGAGGCCGCCTATGCCACGCAGCGAGCCCGAGAAGCGTCGGGCACTCGGGCAGGAACGGACGCTTCATCCGGCCCCGGAGCGGGTTCGCGCCGCCGTGTTCGTGAAGCACCCGGCGTTCTTCGATGCCTGCGACGAACTCCAGGTCAAGTACGAGATGCTGCGCGCCCACTTCCTGGATGGCGAGCCGGTGACGACCGTCTGCGCGGCGTTCGGCTACAGTCGCCAGACCTTCTACCTGCTCCGCGATCGGCTGGCACGCCGCGGGCTCGCGGGTCTGCGCGATGCACGCCCCGGTCCGGTCGGCCCTCGCACCTGCACGCCGGCAGTGGTCGCCTTTCTCCGTGCCCAGCGCGCCGACGACCCGGCGCTGCCGATCTCAGTGTTGCTGGACCGCTTCCAGCGCACGCACGGGGTCCGTCTGCATCGGCGGACCGTGGAGCGGGTCATGGGAGGCGGTCCACGAAAAAAAAACTCCGGGAGGCGGTGAACCCGTTGCCGATGCGGACGCATGCCTTCGACCCGGGGCGGTTCTGCGTGGCTGGAGGTCCGGCCCAAGCCGAATACGAGCGGCGGCGGGCCGCTTTCCTGGGCTGGGACCGCCGCGAAGGAGCGGCGCGCCCGGCCGTGCTCGGCCTCGCGGGTCTGGCCGAGCTCCTCACACGCCCAGCCGGCGAGTGGACGGTGCACTGTGTGGCCGCGCGCCCGTCGCGCTGGACCGGAGCGGTCGATGCACGGATGACCGCGTTGGATGAAGCCTACCGGCTCATCCTGCGCGCGGCGCCCCGCCGGGGCGTCACGACACGGGAACCGAAGGAGGATGCTTATGCGAGTCGCGCTCTACGCCCGCGTGTCGACCGAACGCCAGGAGCAGCAGGGCACGATCGCGTCGCAACTGGATGCGCTCACGCGCTGGGCGCGTGAGCAGCACCACGACGTGGTGGATGCCTATGTCTGCGTGGATGACGGATACAGCGGTACGCGCCTCGACCGGCCGGGCCTCGACCGGCTGCGCGACGGCGCCGAGGCCGGGGCATTCAAGGCGGCGCTGGTGCTGTGTCCGGATCGCCTCGCGCGCAAGTACGCCTATCAGATTCTGATTCTCGAAGAGCTCGAGCGCTTCGACGTCCGGGTGATCTTTCTCGACCAACCCCTGTCCGATGATCCGCAGGCGCGCCTGCTTACCCAGATCCAGGGCGCGGTTGCCGAATACGAACGCATCAAGATCGCGGAACGCTACCGTCGAGGCAAGCTCTTTCGGGCACGACAGGGTGAAGTGTGCTGGGGGAAGGTCCCCTACGGCTACCGGCGGATTCCACGGCGTGACGGCGTCCCGGCCCAGGTCGAGGTGTCGGAGCCCGAGGCGCAGGTCGTGCGGCAGATCTTCCGCTGGCACGTCGACGAACACCTCAGCGTGCGGCAGATCGCGCTGCGTTTGACCGAATCGCCGCATGTGACCGCCACGGGGCTCCCGCGCTGGGGGATCAGCACCGTCACCCGGATGCTGCACAACGAGGCCTACATCGGCACGATGTACTACAACCGCCGCGAATCGGTCGGCGGCAAGTCGAACTCCGCGTCGCGGCGCCAACGCCTGTCAACGTGTCGGCAGGACCGCCCGGCGGCCGAGTGGATTCCGCTGCAGGTGCCCCCGATCATCGACGCCGAGCTGTTTCGTCGTTCCCAGGCGATCCATTACGACAACAGCCGCTTCAGCCCGCGCCATCTCAAGTCCGGCCACTATCTGCTCCGCCGCGTAGTCCGCTGTCGCGTGTGTGACCTGGCGATGTCCTGTCACCGCATGCGCGGGCGCAATGGCACCTTCCACCACTACTATTACTGCGCGGGTCACGACGTGCTGTACGCGCGCAGAGCCGTCGGCCGCTGCCCACAACGGAATCTGCGGGCGGACGAGCTGGATAAACTCGTCTGGGGCGAGGTCCGCCGTCACCTCGAGCACCCGGCCTTGATCCGCGAGGGACACACGCGCCTGCAGGCCCAGTCCACGTCGCTGGACGGCGACGGCTTGGCCGACGAGGTGCACGCGCTCGAGAAGCAACTCGCCGAGCTGGACCGCGAGGAACACCGACTGCTCGACGCCTATCAGGCCGCACTCATCGACCTCGACCAGCTCCGGCAACGTCAAGTACGGCTGCGGCAGCGGCGGGCCCACGTCAACGGTAGTATCGAGGTGCTGCGTACCGAGCGGACGACGGCGCAACAGCAGGCGCAGCTACAGGTTGACTTGGAGACCTTCGTCGATCGTATCCGCGGCCCGCTCGCCACGCTCGACTTCGACGCCCGGCAACAGCTCGTCCGCACCGTGCTCGAGCGGGTGATGGTCGAGGACGGCCGCGTCGACATCCACTTCGCCATCCCTCTGCCGGATCCGCCGCCGGACACCACGAATCCCTCGGTGTCAGCACATTTTCACTTGCGTTCCAACGGTAGTGACGATGTGGCAATGGTGCAGCAACCGGTCGATGAGCGCCGCCGCCATGACCTCGTCGCCGAGCACGGTGCCCCATTCCTCGAAGCCCTTGTTCGAGGTCAGCACCGTCGACGCCCGCTCGTGCCGGGCGTTGATCAACTGGAAGAAGAGCACGGCGCCGTCCTGGGTGACCGGAAGGTAGCCGATCTCGTCGACCACGAGCAGTGCAGGATGAGTCAGCACGCGCAGCCGCCGGCTCAGCTCTCCCGCGGCCCTGGCTTCCATGAGCGTGTCGATCAGACCCGTCAACGTCCCGTAGTAGACGCGTCGGCCGGCCTCGGCGGCCGTGATCGCCAAGCTGATCGCCAGATGCGTCTTGCCCACCCCGGGCGGACCGAGCAGGATGACGTTCTCGGCGCGGCCGAGGAATCCCAGCTCGTGCAGGCTCTCGATCTGCTCGCGCTTGATGCTCGGCTGGAAGGTGAAATCGAACTCCGCCAGCGTCTTGACGGCCGGCAGGCGCGAGGAGCGCATCGCGGCCTGCAGGCGACGGTTGTTGCGCATCGCAATCTGGGCGCCCAGCACCAGCTCGATCGCTTCGCCCGCCGTCACCGCGCCGCTGTCGACCTGCGCCAGCACGCCGTCGACCGCTTCCAGGGCGCCGGGCATCTTCAGGTCCGCCAGCATCGCCCGCAGCCGGTCGCGCCGGTCACTCGCCGCCTTCATCGCGCCACCTCCGCGTAGACCCGCAACGAGCGGCGCTCCACCTCGACGGTCTCGGGCACGCGCCGGCGGGCCTGCTCCACGATGGGCCGGGCGCCGAGACGCAGGTAGGGACGCCTTGCCAACGGCCGCAGCGCCCCACGCTCGTCCCGCTCGAAGCGGTCTACCGGGCGCTCGCCCGTCGTACCGTGCCGGCGCACGTTGGCCGTGCCCTCCAGCCAGCACGATGCCTGCTCGTTCAGGTCGTCGTCGTTCGCGAACGCACGCCCATAGAAGAAGCTGTCACGGATGTAGCGGATCGGCCGCTCCACCTTGCCCTTTGTCAAAGCTGCAGAATGCTCCCGGTGCTGTTGAAGCACCACAGATTCGGATCACCCACCCGTTCCATCCGCTCCGGGGCGCCCGCTTCCCGTTCGTGGTGACCAAGTCCCTCTGGGGAGAAGACCGGGTCACGGTGCAACGGCCGGACGGCACGGTCTGGTCGATTCCCGTGGGCTGGACGGACTTTGCGCCACCGGATCCCGCGGTGGTGGCGGGACGCGGGCGTGCGCCATTCCGTCTTGAGGACCTGCTGCGGCTCGCCGAGATGGTGAGCGAGAGGGTCCGGACATGAGCGGCGGTGGCGTCACGGAGATTTCGTCCATGGTGTCATGTGGATTTCATCCACTTGAAGTGGGCGACAGGGCGCCATCAGCACGAGCGTGTTGCAAAAACCTGCAAATAAAACGGCGCTGTCTTTGGGTTCCAGGTCGGAATCTTCTTGACGCCGTCCGATGTTGTAGTCATAATCTATCTGACATACGCGATGCGTCGTCCTCCAAAGCTACCGCCGGACGCCAAGACGCAGGCCCTGCGCGAGGCAGGAGCCTTGCACCCGCACCCCGAGGCCGTCCGCGACGACGCCTTTCGGAGCCATCCGTTCTTCGACCCGCGCGACCGCGTCCAGGTCAAGTACGAGATGGTGCGCCGCCACCGGGTCGATGGACGGCCGGTGACGGAGGTTGCCGCGCGCTTCGGGGTCAGCCGCCAGACGTTCTACCAGACCGCGGCCGCGTTCGAGGCGCAGGGGATCCCTGGCTTGGTGCCCAAGCGTCCCGGGCCGAAGCACGCCCACAAATGCACCGACGCGGTTGTCGACTACATCGAGCGCTGGCGCGCGGGCGAAGACGTGCAACCGGACGAACCGCTGACGGCGGCCGTGGCGCGGCGGTTCGGAATCTCGATTCACGCCCGCTCGCTCGACCGGGCGGTGGCGCGCCGCAAAAAAAAACCGCGCCCGTAGACGACCCCATGACAGCGTCGGGCCTCGACTCCAATCAGGTGTGCCGGCAGTACGAGGTCGTGCGGCAGGATGCCGCCAGCGCTGTCGCGTTCGCTCGCCAGGGGTACGGGGTGGCGCTGTTGATGAGCCGCGGCATGCCGGCGTGGCTGAAGGCCGTCTCGACCCTCTGCCTCCCGGCGGTCGGGCCGCCGCCGGCCGCGAGCGGCGACCTCGACCTGGCGCCGCCCGTCCGTTCCGAGATGACGCGTGTGTTGGCGAGCTTGGTACTCAGCCGCGTTGCGGAGGGCATTTCCCCATGAGTCAATCGACCGCGGTCACGGCGGACCATCTTCGTCGCCTCGCCTGTCTCTACGTGCGGCAGTCGTCCCTGCAGCAGGTGCGCGACCATCCGGAGAGCACTGCCCGGCAGTACGCCCTGAAGCGGCGGGCCCTGGCGCTCGGCTGGGCGGCCGACCGGATCGTGGTCATCGATGACGACCTGGGGATCTCGGGTGCGTCGGCGGCCGAGCGGACCGGCTTTCAACGGGTCGTCGCCGACGTCGGCCTCGGTCGCGTCGGCGTGGTCATGGGGCTGGAGGTCTCCCGGCTCGCCCGTAACTCAAGCGACTGGCATCGCCTGCTGGAGATCTGCGCGCTGAGCGAAACGCTCATTCTTGACGAAGACGGGCTCTACGACCCGGCCCACTTCAACGACCGCCTGCTGCTCGGGCTCAAGGGGACGATGAGCGAAGCGGAGCTGCATGTGCTGCGTGCGCGTCTGATCGGGGGGCAACTGAACAAGGCGCGCCGCGGCGAGCTGTGGATCCGCCCCCCGCTGGGATTTGTCGTCGACCCCGCCGGCAAGCTCATGCTCGACCCCGACGAGCAGGTGCAGAGCGCCGTCCGCCTCGTGTTCGGCACCTTCGGCCGCACCGGCTCGGCCGGCGCGGTGGTGCGCTACTTCCAGCAGCAGCAGGTCGCGTGGCCGCAACGGGTCATCAAGGGACTGCGTGCAGGCGTGCTCGTCTTCGGCGAGTTGGAGCGTCACCGTGTGCTCGACATCCTGCACAATCCGCGCTACGCCGGCGCGTACGTCTACGGGCGGACCCGGCAGCGCAAGGTCTGCCTCACCGGGCAGGCGCGGTATCGACGACTTCCCCGCGACGAGTGGAGGGTCTTCCTGCCTGATGCGCACGCCGGCTACATCAGCTGGGAGCAATTCGAAGCGAATCAGGAGACGTTGCGCGCAAGCACCCAGCGCAGCGGCGCAGACCACCGCAGCGCGCCGCGCGAAGGCGTGGCCCTGCTGCAGGGGCTCGTCATCTGCGGTCGGTGCGGTGGCCGCATGACGGTCCGCTACATCGTGTCTCACGGTCACCCGGAGCCGCTCTATCGCTGTCAGCGCCGGGGGATTCAACGGGCGGAGCCGCCGTGCCAGAGCCTGCCGGGCGCGGCGATCGACCGCGCGGTCAGCGACCTCGTGCTCGAGACCGTCACTCCGGCGTCGATCGACGTCGCGGTAGAGGTGTTCGACGAGCTGCGGGCTCGGGCCGCCGAAGTCGACCGCGCCAAGCGGGCGCAGATTGCCCGGCTTCGGGAGGACGCCGAGCTGGCGCAACGGCAGTTTCTGCTCGTGCGGCCCGAGAATCGGCTCGTCGCCGACAACCTGGAACGGCACTGGAACGAGGCGCTCCAGCGGTTGGCCGCGGCCGAAGAGGCATACGCCGGTGCACACAAGACCCAACCCCCGGCGGTCACTCCCGAGATGAAGGAGCGCGTGTCGGCTCTGGTCGCCGACCTGCCGCGCGTCTGGCATGACCCGCGTACCCCGGCGCGCGACCGCAAGCGGATGCTGCGGCTTCTTGTCGACGACGTCACCCTGCTGCGCGACGACGTGATCCGAGTGTCCATTCGCTGGCGGGGCGGCGCGACCCGCCAGATCGAGTGTCCACTGCCGCTCGGGGCACCGGATCTGCGTCGTACTCCCGCCGCGGTCGTCGAACAGGTCCGCACCCTCGCCACCGAACAGACCGACGCACAGATCGCCGGGACGCTCAATGGGCGGTGGCTACGCACCGGGACCGGTTTGCCATTCAGCCGCCTGCGCGTCCGCATGCTGCGCGAGGCGTATGACATCGACAGCTACGCCGAGCACCTGACCGCGGCGGGCTGGCTGACCGCACCGCAGATGGCCGAGCTGCTCGACGTGCATCCGGCCACGGCCAAGCGCTTCGCGCGCCAAGGCGTGCTACGCGCCGTGCGCGCCGACGACAGAGGCACGTTGCTCTTCGAACCGCCCACCGGACCGCTGCCCGCCGCCCATCCCGGGAAACGGTTACGCGACCGGCGGCAACACCCGAAGCTTGTATCGCATGTACAGGAAGGCGCGTAGTATGAAGCCTGAAACTTGGTCTGCGCCCGATACGGCCGGCACGCCCGCGGGTGGAACCCCCAGTGCGCGGCGAAGCGCAGAAACTCCGCGTTCAACACCAGCTCGCCGCCGCCCACCCGGTCGTCCGACAGCACCACCGCGCGCATCTGGTCGAACAACAGCTCCATCGGGACACCGCCGAACCGCTCGAAGGCGCTCTCCAGCCCTGCGGTCAGCACCGCCATCGTCTGCCGCCGGTAGAAGCGCAGCCACAGTAGCCGGGAGTGGCTCAGCACCACCACCAGGGCATGCCGGCGGCCCCAGGGCAGGGTGAACGTCCCGAAGTCCACCTGGCCCTGACGCCCCGCCGGCGTCTCGAACCGCACCACCGGCTCGACCAGCGGGCGCGGTCGAACCGCCCGGACGTAGTCCCTCACCCGGCTGTAGCTACCTGCGTAGCCAGCCGCGCGGACCTCGTCGAACAGCCGCTTCGCTGACAGCTCGGGGAACTCCTCGAGACGGGAATCGATGATCCCGGCGTAGGGGTCCAGCTTGTGCGGTACGGGCGGCCGCGGCGAATACCGTGCGCCCCCTGACGACAGGTCCCGGTCCAACTGGCTCGACTCGATCCACTCGTGGAGCGTCCGGCGACTCACCCCGAAGCGCCTCGCCAACGCCGCCTTCGAGACGCCCCGTTCCAGATAGTGCTTCAGCAGCATCCTCGTCTCCCATCCGTGCATCTGCGACCTGCCTCCTCGCTGTTGGTTTCGACAACAGCGTGGAACGCAGGCCGGCCACCGCCAACCAGCAAAGTGTGCGGTTTTCGGTTGCCACGAATGGGAAATTTACAGTTGCCACCAACATGCGCTCCGCGAGGAGCCAAGCCCGCCGGGCCGTCGCCGCCGGTGACGCCGACCCCAACCGGTTCCGGTCCGGCGCGCGCCATCCCCGAATCCGGCAGTCCGCCGCGTCCCGTGAGCGTCGTGGACGGCCGGGACGCCCCGTCCAGGCCGGGCCGCAAGGCCCATAACTGCCATCCGAGCCGCGGGGCGGGCGGTGTGTCACCCGAAGGGCCGTAGCGTCGCGAGGACGCGCGCAGCGCGTTGACACGCCGGCCGTCCCGCAGCTACGCGGCGCCGACCTCCCGACAAGCTTGCCGTGCATCCCGGGGGCGGGTCCGAACCGAGGAGCACGACCCCGCAGGCATCAACGGCCTCCGGATGCCGGCGCCCGACTCCGGTTCGTGGCCGCCAACCGGAAGCTGTCGCCGGTGGTCTAGCCGTCACGCCCGAAGCCCCTGGGTAGCTCGACAGCCTCCAGTACCGACAGATCCAGATCGCAGACCTGCTCGAGCAACTCCGCGGTCGCGGACCCGGCGAGGGATTCCGGCAACGCGTCCCGCCACTCCCGGTACTGGTCCTGCAGCGTCAGGAGCGTCTGCACCGCGTCGTTCCACTGCTGCGGCCGCGATCTCCCGTCCGCCGGCCGGCGGTACCGGATCCGGGACTCGCCGGCCTTCCGCCGCTCCCGGTAACGCGCCTGCCGCTCCGCGTTCGTCAACGCCACGACTGCTCCACACCGTTACGTAACGGACCGGTGACAGGCGGCTCGGCGCCCGGACGTTCACGACGTCGAGCGTCGGCGGGCTCGGGGCAACAGTGGACCGGGAGCACGGCCGCGGGGGGGCAGGCGCCAGTGGCGATTTCGGGCGGGACCGGTCCGTTCGGTAGCTCGGCACGTCGAACTCGATCACCACGGCGTGGTGGACCAAACGGTCGATCGCCGCGGCCGTGGCCATCTGGTCGCGGAAGATCCGGTCCCACTGGCTGAAGACCAGGTTGCTCGTCACCATCACCGAGCGGCGCTCGTAGCGCTCGGCGAGCAGCGTGAAAAGCACCTCCGCCTCGTCCGGGCTCTGCTGTACGTAGCCCAGGTCGTCGAGCAAAATCGCCTCAAAGAGGTCGAGCTTGCGGAGGGCGCGGGGCAGGTCGATGTCGCGTTTCGCGCCGAGCAGTTCCTGGACCAGGGCGTAGGCCGGGGCGCACAGCACGCTGTGGCCAGCCTCGACCAGCGCGTGCCCGACCGCACTCAGCGCGTGGCTCTTGCCCACGCCCGGCAGGCCGAAAGCCAGCACGTTGGTCGCCGTCTCGAGGAACGCCCCGGTGGCCAGCGTCTCCAGCTGCTGCACCACCGGCCCCGGCAACCTGCCGGTGTCGAGCGTCGCGAACGTCTTGCCCGGCGGCAACCGCGAGGCACGGCGCAACCGCGTGATCCGGCGCTGGCGTCGTGCCTCGGCTTCCGCCTCGAACACCTCGAGCAGCACCGGCATCGCCTCGGGGTGCCCGGCCTGCGTCAGCCGCGGCACGAGCTCCTCGGCCGCCGTCGTCAGCCCGAACTGCGTCAGCAGCGTCGTCACCTGCGTGCTCGGCGCCGTCATCCGAGCAGACCTCCGGTCAGCAACGCGTCGTACTGCGCCAGATCAGGGCGGGGCACGTGGACCACCGGGACTGTCGGAACCGGCGGACGCACCTGAGCCTGGACGCCGGCGTAGTCGCAGGGGACGTCGGCATCGAGCCGGGCGCGAAGCGTCGCCTCGACCAGCCGCTCGCCGGTCATGGCCGCTAGGTGCAACAGGCGCACGTACTCGACGTCGGCCCGCTCGCCGTGCGTCCGACCGAGCGCGTCATACGCCGCCCGGAACGTCAGCGACGGGAACAGCTCCTCCCGGAAGCGATACCGCGCGAACGCCCCCGGCTTCCGGACCAGGCTCCCGATGATGTGGCGGTAGTCGACCCGGTGCTCCGCCGAGGCCCCGCAGACGCGGCATCGTGCACAGCACCCGGCCGCCGTAGAGGACCTCGACCGTCGACGGATGCTGACGTGCCTCGACCGTGTGACCGATCAACCGCAACGGCACCGAGTAGATCCGGCCGCCGACCCGGATCGTGCTCCACTTCCGCACCCTGCACTGGAACGTCGTGTGCTCCGGGATCCGAGCCGACGGCAACGGTCGCAGATACGCCCGTTCCTCGGCCAGCCGAGTCGCCGCCGGCGTATTCCGCGCCTCGTCGACGACCACCCGTACGAAGCGCAGATACGCGGCCTCGTCGATGAAGTCCCGGTCGCCCCGCAACAGCAACGCCTGCTCGACGGCCGTCTTCGTCCGGAAGTGAGCCTGCTCGGCCACGCCGTTCTCGTGCGGCTTCCCCGGCTGGATCCGCGACGAGCGCAGCCCGTAGTGGTCCAGCACCTGCCGGAACCGCACCGTCAGCTGCCGCCCGCCGCTGCGCCTCAGCTCGTGCGTCGCCGCCGACAGGTTGTCGTGACGAAGCACCGCCGGCACCGCCCCCAGCGTCCACAGCGCGTCCTGCAGGCCGGCCACCAGTGCCTCGAACGTCTCGCTCAGCGCCAGCCCCACATACATCCACCGGCTGTAGCTCAGCACCCACTCGAACAGCAGGTGCGGGAACCGCACGCCTCCCAGCGTCACCCCCAGGTCGCTCGCGTCGGTGAAGTCGAACGCCGCCTCCCGACCCGGGACCGCCACCTGCTCGAAGTACACCTCGCTGTCGGGACCGTACTGCACCCGCCACTCGCGGACCCGCCGCTGCAGCGTCCGCAGCTGCCCGGGCTGAAAGCGACCCGGATGCCGCCGGCACAGCGCCTTGAACAGCGTCAGCACCTGCAGTCGCCCGTCGGTATCGGCCACCAGCTGCGGTACGACCTCCGACTGCCACACGTCGGCGAACGGGTCTTCCCGCGTCCGCCACGACCGCGGCGCCTTCGCCGCCGACGGCAACGCCCCGCTCTGCCACTTGCGCGCCGCCCGCTCGCTCATCCCCGCCGCCGCGGCGGCCGCCGCCAACGTCTTGCCTGCCATCCGCTTCTCACGCAATCGCCGAACCTGCGCATCCGTGACCAACCCGTCCTCCGTGAGGAAAACGGGCAGTGTCACACGCTCCGCGGGTGCTCCCGCGACCGGCCCATCGCCACCACGGCGACCGGCAAAAATAATTGTCGTTGATCAAGCGGGACTCCCACGCGACGGGAGGCTCCGTGAGCGGATCGAATGAGGTGAATCCCGCACCTCGATCCGGCAGCGGCCCGCGCCCGGTATCCGTCAGGAGGCTCGTGGACCTGCTCGCGGTCTCGCCGGATACGACGAGGCGATGGCGACACTTCGGAGCCTTGTTGTGGAATTCGGCCGTCCGTTCCTGACGCGCGTCGAAACCGCCCGTCCGAAATAGGCCCCGATCCGTCACTCTTATCTGCGGAACGCCGGAAAGCCGAACCTCAACCGGAATCGATGCCCCTGGTGGCGTGGGGCTCGTGGAGAAATCGCTGTTTCTCCCTGATGACCGTCGGACGGTTGCAGCAGGAACTGGCCGGCAGGATGGAGACGAAGGGCCGCGTTGGGGGGGCGTTCACGCCGAGAACCCTGAATTTGCCCTTGGCCGGACCCCCCGAGGCCGGAACTTCCGCCGTTAGTTAACATAACATCCCTTATTGGACCCATGAAATAGGTCCGATCAAGGGCTTGCAACGAGGTTGGTGCTGGGAGTGGCGGCGGCTCTTCGAGCCCGCTCGTGCAGAAGTCGGTCACGGCTGCGGGTCGCGGCGGGGTTCCCGCGTCGGGGTTGCTGACGCGTGGCAATGCGGTGGCAATGCGGACGACCCGGCGAGGCGCGGCCAGTGCAAACGGGGTTCGAGGGCGTTGTCGGCTGGCCGACAGTACTCCCAAATGTCGGTTGTTGGGGAGTTTAGGCCGAGAGATGGGGAGAAAACAGGCGTGGCGTTGTCGAGGATTGGTACAATCGGAGGCGATGTTTCGGATCATCGATCGCTACATCCTGCGTGAGGCGCTGCCGCTGGTCTTTCTGAGCCTGCTGATCCTGACCTTCCTGTTGATGATTCCGCCGATCATGCAGGTCGCGCAGGAACTGATTGCGAAGGGCGTGGACAGTTGGACGATCGTCCGGCTCATGCTGACGCTGGTACCGCAGGGACTCGGCATCACCATTCCGATGGCCGTGCTCATCGGTCTGCTGATGGGGCTGGGTCGGATGTCGGGGGATCGGGAAATCGTCGTGATGCAGGCGTGCGGCGTGAGCATCTACCGCCTCCTGCGTCCGGTCCTCGGGCTCGCGGTCGTCGCGGCCATTGCCACTTGCTACACCCTCATCGTGGTGCTGCCGGACGCCAATCAGGCGTTCCGGGACATCGTCTATCGGACGGTGGCGGCCGGGACGGAGAACGACGTAAAGGCGCGCGTCTTCGATCAGGGCCTGCCCGGCATGGTCCTGTACGTCAACGAGGTCGACCTCCAGGGCACCGGCTGGTCCGGTGTCTTTCTGGCCGACACCCGGGAGGCCGGCTCATCGCAAATCTACGTCGCGGACGAGGGGCGGATTCTGCTCGACCCGGCGAACCGGCAGGTCGATATCGTGCTGACCTCGGGGGCGGCGCACGATGTCGATGCGTCCGATCCGTCCACCTACAACGTCAACCGCTTCGACGAGATCGTGCTGGGACTCGATCCCGAGGAGATCTTCCCCGCCGGCGGCCTGCAACGCGGATTGGCCGAGATGAGGATTGGCGAGCTGCGGGCGCACGCGGCAGAGCTGGAGGCCCGCGGAGTTTCGGCGCACAACGAGATCATGGAGATCCACCAGAAGTTCTCCCTTCCGGTGGCGTGCCTCGTATTCGCGTTCATCAGTCTCGCCCTCGGCGTGACCACCCGCCGGGACGGCAAGCTGGCCAGCTTCGCCCTGGGCATCGGCGTCATCTTCGCCTACTACGTGCTGATGTTCGGCGCCAAGGCGCTGGCGAAGAGCGCCCTGGTGTCTCCCCATTGGGCGTTGTGGATCTGCAACATCGTGCTGGGAGCGCTCGGCGTGCTGCTGCTGCTGTGGCGCTCCCGGTTCGGAGAACGTCGCATCCTGCCCGCCCTGCCCCGCCTCCGGCCTCGGGCGCACTCCCCGGCTCCCCCCGGCCCCGCTCCCCCGGTTCCGCCGCACGACGCGCGGGCGGGGCGCGGGGTGCGGCTGGGGAGCGGGATCGGCTGGGGTCCGAGCCTGCTGGATCGCTATGTCTCCAAGCAGTACCTCAAGCTGGTGATGCTCTCGTTCGTGGGGCTGCTCGGCATCTTCTACATCTCGACCTTCCTCGAGATCTCCGATCGGCTGTTCAGGGGCGATACGACGCTGGATCTCGTCCTGGAGTACTTCTGGTACGCCACTCCGCAGTTCGTCTACTACGTCCTGCCCATCTCCGCCCTGGTCGCCACGCTGGTCACGGTGGGCCTGCTCACGAAGAGCAGCGAGCTCACGGTGATGAAGGCGTGCGGCATCAGCCTGTACCGGATCTCCCTGCCGCTCTTCCTCTTCGCCCTGGTGTGGAGCGGCGCCCTCTTCAGCATGAGCGAGAGCTTCCTGGCCGATGCGAACCGCCGCGCGACCGAGCTCAGGCGGGTCATTCGCGGGGGCTCTCCCCAGTATGTCGACATACTGCAGAGACGCTGGCTCATGGGCGAGGACCGCACCATCTATCACTACGCGCAATTCGACCCCAACAACGTGGTGCTGCACGGGGTCACCGCCTATCGATTCGCCGAGGACGAATGGCGTCTCGCGGACAGGCTGTTCGCCGGGAACGCCGCCTACGAGGACGGTTGGCAGGGCCGGGATGTCTGGGTGAGGACGTTCAACGCCGACCGGAGCCCGGGCGCGTTCGAAACGAGCGCGCAACTCGAACTGCCGATCGCCTCGCCGGATTCTTTCGCGACGGAACGGCCGGACGCCGAACGGATGAACTATCAGCAGTTGGATCGCTATATCGGGGAGCTCTCCGCGAGCGGGGTCGACGTGGTTCCGCTTCGGGTCGAGCTGCAGCGCAAGCTGTCCTTCCCGTTCGTCACCCTGATCCTGACCCTGATCGCGGTCCCGTTCGCGGTCACCACCGGCCAGCACGGGGCGCTGTCCGGCGTCGGCATCGGTATCGTGCTGGCGCTCTCCTACTGGGTCGTCGTCAGCATCTTCGCGGCCATCGGGAGCGCGGGGATCCTGACTCCCATCCTCGCCGCCTGGGCTCCCAACGTGCTCTTCGGCGGCTCGGCCGTCTATCTGCTGCTCGCGGCGCGGACCTGACCACCCCGCTCTGTCGTTACAGCCCGCCTGCGCTGCGGAGGGCTTCCGCCTTGTCGGTCCGCTCCCAGGTGAAGTCCGGCTCCGACCGGCCGAAGTGGCCGAATGCCGCCGTCTGCCGGTAGATCGGCCGGCGGAGATCGAGGGTCTCGATGATCCCGCGGGGCGTCAGCGAGAAGTGCTCCCGCACCAGCGCGCGGATGCGCTTCTCGTCGATCCTGGCCGTGTCGAAGGTGTCGACCAGCACCGATACCGGGTCGGCGACGCCGATGGCGTAGGCCAGTTGCACCTGGACCCGGTCGGCGAGGCCGGCGGCGACGCAGTTCTTCGCCACGTAGCGGGCCATGTAGCTCGCGGACCGATCCACCTTCGTGGGGTCCTTGCCCGAGAAGGCCCCGCCGCCGTGCGGCGCCGCCCCGCCATAGGTATCGACGATGATCTTCCGTCCGGTCACGCCGGCGTCGCCGTGTGGCCCGCCCATCACGAAGCGGCCGGTCGGGTTGACGAAGATTCGGGTCTTCTCGTCGAGCAGCGCCCCCGGGATGATCGGCTTGACAACGTGGTTCAGCACGTCCTCCCGGATCTGGTCGCTGCCGACGTGATCGCCATGCTGGCTCGACACCACGATGGTATCGATTCGCACCGGCGTGTCACCGTCGTACTGGACCGTCACCTGCGACTTGCCGTCGGGCCGCAGGTAGTCGATCGCACCGTCGCGCCGCGCGCGCGACAGGCCCCGGCACAGATCGTGCGCCAACGATATCGGCAGCGGCATCAACGACTCGGTCTCCCGGCAGGCATAGCCGAACATCAGGCCCTGGTCGCCGGCTCCGCCGGGGTCCACCCCCATGGCGATGTCCGGCGACTGCCCGTGGATGGACGACAGCACCGCGCAGGTGTCGGCGTCGAAGCCGAACTTGGCGCGCGTATAGCCCACGTCGCGGATCACGTCTCTCACCACCTCCGTGAAATCGGTCGATCCGGTACAGGTGATCTCGCCGGCGATCATCACCAGCCCGGTCGTCAGCATCGTCTCGCAGGCGACGCGGCCGGTCGGGTCCTGCGCCAGCACGGCGTCCACGATGCCGTCCGACACCTGATCGGCGATCTTGTCCGGATGGCCTTCGGTGACCGATTCCGACGTGAAGAGATACTGCCCGGTCCGGCGCATGGGTGTGCTCCTTGCTACGTGATGTGACTGGCATCCGGGGCCGTCGGCGCCGGATGGATGATGCGGTCTCGATGTAATCCGCGAGCCCTGAAGTGTCTTGCAGAGCGCCTGCAGGGTGGACGGTGCGCGCGGTCGGCCCTGCGCATGCGCTGGAGACTGCTAACGATATCATCGACGCAGAGCGAGAATCAACGCGCCGACCGGAGGGCCGGACTCACGCCCGGGGATGGAACTCGTCGTGGATCGCCCGGAGCCGGGCGTCCAGAATATGGGTGTAAATCTGGGTGGTGGACAGGTCCGCGTGTCCGAGCAGGGTCTGAATAATGCGCAGATCCGCCCCCCGCTCCAGCAGGTGCGTGGCGAACGAGTGCCGCAACGTGTGGGGGCTGAGCTCCCGCGAGAGTCCGGCCTGGAGGCCGTACTTCTTGATGATCTTCCAGAACCCGACCCGGCTCAGCGCTCGACCGCGCCGCGCGTTCAGAAAGAGGTGGACCGATTCGCGGTGCTTGAGCAGGACCGGCCGCGCCGAAGCGAGATAGCGGCGAGTCCACGCCGCGGCCGTTTCCCCCACGGGGACCATCCGCTCCTTCGCGCCCTTCCCGAGGCAGGTGAGCAGTCCGCGGTCGAGGTTGACGTCGCCGACGCGCAGGTTCACGAGCTCGCTGACCCGCATGCCCGTCGCATAGAGCACCTCCAGGAGCGCGCGGTCACGGAGGCCCGCCGGGGTGCCGGTGTCGGGCTGATCGAGGAGGCGGTCGACCTCGTCCAGCGACAGGAACCTGGGCAACGCCGGCCAGGCCCGCGGAGCCTGGACGTCGTCGGCCGGGCTGGTCGTCAACCGGCCGTCCAGGACGAGGAAGCGGTAGAACCCCCGCACGCTGGCGACGTGGCGCGCCACCGATCGCGGCGACAGTCCCGAAACCATGAGCTCGCGGACGAACGCCTCGAGATCGCCCCGGTCGAGCGCGGCAGGCGCCCGATCCGCCTGTTTCGCGAAGGCGCACAGACGCGCGAGGTCGCGCTCGTAGGCGAGGACGGTGTTGGCGGCCAATCGGCGCGAGACGCGTATCTCGTCCAGAAATCCGATCATCTCGGCCGGGGCGTACTCGAAGTCGGGCATCGATTGTCCGGGCTGTTTTGCACGTTGTATACTTCCCTTCTCAATTCTATCGGCAGGAAGGGTTGATCGGTCGAAGCTCGAACCCCGATCGATTCCTGCAGACCAGATTCATGCCAGGGTGCCAGAAATGCAGAAGCGCTTCGTTCCACTCTCCGTGTTTCTTGCCGTTCTGACCGCGGCAGCGCCGGTTGCCGCAGGCTCGACGCAATCCGAACCGGCTGACTTCGCCAGCCAGTTGAACGAGTACGTGGAGGTTCAGGAAGCCCTCGCGGCCGACGATCTCGACACGGCGATGACCGAGCTCGAAGAGTTCGCGCGAATCACCGACGACGCAACCCGGGCGCTGGCGATGCATGCGCTCGAGGCCGGCGACATCGAAGAGCTGCGGGCCCGCTTCAAGCCGCTGTCGGAATCGCTGACCGAGCAGGCCCTGCCCCAGGGCTTTGCGCGGGCGTACTGCCCGATGTACGACAACGGGTCGGCCTGGGTGCAGCGTGACGGTCCGGTTCGCAATCCGTACTACGGCGCGTTCATGCTCACGTGCGGCGTCGTCGACGCGGCGGCGGGGGCCCACATGGATCACACCTCCCGGCAGGGCGGCATCGTGTTCATGGCCCCGGACAGCTTCCACCACATAGAAGGCACGTTCCCCGAGCCGGGGCTGTTCCGTTTGTACGCGACCGACAACTACCGCGAGGCGGTGGACGTCAGCGACTGGAACGGCCGGGCGGTCACGCTCGAGGAGTACGACGAGGCGACCGACGAGTTCGTGGAGGTCAAGGCCTTCGATCTTTTTCCGAGCCCGGACGGCGGGTATCTCGAGGCCCTCATCCCGATCTCGGACCCGAACTTCGACGTCCCGGCCGAGATCACCGCGAAGGTCATCTTCGAGGAGGACTTCCCCGCCGAGCGCTTCGACTTCATCTTCGGCGCGCTGAGCACCGAGGCGGCGGCCGATGCCCCCGCGTCGGTCATCTTCGGCGGCGACGCCCCCGCGGCGGTGCCGCTGGCCCAGCGCATCCAGCCGGACATCCCCGGCGAGGCGTCCCGAATCGCGGCCGAGATCGCGACCCGCGACCGGCAGATTCAGGACCTGATCGCGCGCGGGGCGTTCACCGAGATCTTCATCCCGGCCCTGCAGGCCAAGGAGCTGGCGCTGGCGTTGCAGCGGTCGACGTCAGAGCTGCCGGCGGCGAGCAGCAACCAGATTCGGATTGCGGTTCGTCACCTGGTGCGCTCGGCCTATCTGCTGGATTGGTACGGCGATCTCGGCAACAAGAACGACGTCGACAGCGCGTACGCCATATTCGGCGGCGCCGTCGGTGAGATCAACGCCGTCTACGACATCCAGTGAACGCCGCCGCCGGTCGCGGCCGGCTCGGCGTTTCGCACCGTGGGGCGTTTTCGCACCCATGTCAGGAAGCCGGAGCTCGGGAGGAGGATGATGCGACGTCATACGACAGGGGCCCTCGGTCTCGCGGCCGTCGGGGTCATCGTGCTGCTCGGCAGCGTCACGCGCGGACACACCCCGATTGCGTCCCGCTTCAACTACAACGAGCACGTCTTCCCGATCTTCGAGCGCCAGTGCGGAAGCTGTCACGTCGAGGGCGGGGTGGGCCCGATGTCGTTGCTGACCTACCGCGAGGCCTATCCGTGGACCCAGTCCATTCGTGAGGAGATTCTCGGCCTCCGCATGCCGCCCTGGAAAGCGGAGGACGGTTTCGGCAGCTTCAGCAACGGACACGTGCTGCCCGCCCACGAGATGGACATGCTTCTGGAGTGGTCCGGCGGCGGCTACCCGCAGGGTCCGCGGAACCTCACGCCGGTCGCACCGCCGCCCGATGCCGGATGGACCCTCGGCGAGCCGGCGGTCGCGCTTCCGCTGCCGGAACCGTTCGTCCTCGACGCCGCCACGACGGAGACGGTTCGCTACTTCGTGGTGCCCACGGATCTTGGAGGCGACCGGTGGATCAGCGCGGTCGACGTCCTGCCCGAAAGCCGGGCCGTGGTGCGCCACGTCTCGGTATACGTGGATACGAGCGGCCGGGCCCGGGCCGCCGACGCGGCGGATGACGGACCCGGATTCGCCTCGGGATTCGAAGCCACGGAGCCGATCGCGGTGTGGTGGCCGGGCCAGCAGATCGCCCGGCTCGACGGCCTCGGCTATGCCCTGCCGGCGGGGGCCGACCTTGTCGCGCGGATTCTCTACAAGAAGACCTGGATCACCGAGGGGCAGGAATTCACCGATCGGACCCGGCTCGGACTGCATCTGGCGGAGGGCGACGTCGATGCGATCGAGCAGACGGTGGTCGATGCGACCCTCGAACCGACCGGCCGCGAGCTGGCCTTCAGCCACGTGTTCGACGACGAGGTCACCCTGCTCGCCCTGCTCCCGGAGATCGCGGTGGGCGCCCTGGAACTGCAGGTCGAAGGGGTGCTGCCGGACGGTTCGAGACAGCCGCTGTTGTTGATTCGGGAGCCGGATCCGGCGTGGCCCACGCGGTACTGGTTCGAAGAGCCGTTGGACCTTCCGGCTGGGAGCGCATTGCAGGTCACGGCAACGTTGCAGCCCGGCCGAGGTCCCGGAACGGTGCCGTCGCTCTTCGGCAGCGACGCCCCGATGCGCGTGCTGGTCGACCATGCCGGCCGCCCCGCCCCTGCCAACTGACCGATTCCGCGGGTCGGCGCCCACGCGCCGACCCGGCGGTCGTCCTGCGACCGGAGGTCTACAACTGACCGGTCGCCTTCAACAGCTCCGCGTTCAGCACCGCTGCCCCGGCGGCGCCGCGGACGGTGTTGTGCCCCATGGCGACGAACTTGTAGCCGAGCACCGGACAGGGGCGGAGACGGCCGACGCACACCGCCATGCCGCGGTCGCGATCGGCGTCGAGCCGCGGCTGCGGCCGATCTTCCTCGTCCAGATACAGCACGGGCCGGGGCGGTGCTCCGGGCAGATCGAGCTCCTGCGGGCGGCCGCGGAAACCGCGGATGGCGGCAATCATCTCCTCGACGGTGGGGTCGGCGTCGAGGGAAACCGTCACCAGCTCGGTGTGGCCGTTGATGACCGGCACCCGCGTCGTCCCTGCGCTCACCGTCACCGGATGGGGCTCGACGCCGGTCCCGGTGGCCCGGCCGAGGATCTTCTGCGTCTCCGTCTCCATCTTCGACTCTTCGCCGCGCACCACCGGAATGACGTTCCCGACGACGTCGAGCGACGGCACCCCGGGGTATCCCGCGCCGGAAAGCGCCTGGAGCGTGGAGACGATCACCTGCTGCAGACCGAACGGGCGCAATGGCGCGAGCGCGAGGGCGAGCACGATGGTCGAGCAGTTGGGGTTGGTGACGATGCAGCCGGACCATCCCCTGGCGGCTCTCTGCTCGGTCAGCAAGGCCAGATGGTCGGCGTTGACCTCGGGAATCACGAGCGGCACCACCGGATCCATGCGGTGGTTGCGGGCGTTGCTGACCACGACGTGCCCCGCCCGCGCGAACTCCGCCTCCACCTCCCCCGCCACCGAGGCGTCGAGGCCCGAGAACAGCAGCCGGGGCGCCCGGCCGGGCGTCACCCGGTCGACGGTCATCTCCGCGATGCGATCCGGACGCGCCGCCGGCAGGCGCCACGGGGTCGCGTCGCGGTAGGCTTTCCCGGCCGAGCGTTCACTGGCGCCGATCCACGTGACCGTGAACCACGGATGGTCCGCCAGTTGGGTGATGAACTCCTGCCCCACCGTTCCCGTCGCACCCAAAACGCCCACCTCGATCTTTGCGCTCATCCCTGCCTGTCCTTCGTGCGCGCCGGAGGCGGCTTCTTCCGCCGGCCGGCGCGCTCCGGGTTGCCGATAACCTCCCGAACGGGCAGGATGCCCGCTCGTCGATCCCTCGATCCGGCGGCGCCGCAAGGGTCACGCCGTCGCTGCGGTGGCTTCGTCCTGGGGGAAGAACTCCTCGTGCACCGCCGACGTCGCCTCCTCCAGCCGCTCGGCCGAAATGACGCAGGCGATCTTCATCTCCGACGAGCTGATGCAGTCGATGTTGATCGCCCGGCGCGCGAGGACCGCGAACATGCGCGCCGCGAGCCCCGGCGTCGAGGCCAGCCGCGAGCCGACGATGGAGATCTTGGCGACCTCGCTCTCGATCACGCAGCCGCTCGTCACTCCCTCGGCCTCCCAGCCCCGGGCGAGCTCCTGCGCCCCCGCGACGAACTCCTTGTCGAGGATGAAGGTGATGCGGCCCTGGTGGGCGGAGCTCGCACTCTGAATGATGAGCCGGACGTTGATGCCCCCGGCGGCCAGATTCTGAAAGACCCGCGCCGCGATGCCCGGCTCGTCCGGCACATCCAGCAACGTGAACTTCGCGATCTTCGCGTCCCCGGTGACTGCGACCACCTCGGCTCGTTCCATGACGCTTGCCGCTCCTCGAATCCACGTGCCTTCGCGCAGGTGGAAGCTGCTGCGAACGTGAATCGGCACGTCGTACTCCATGCACACTTCGGCGGCGCGGGGATGCAGGACCTTGGCGCCGCTCGAGGCCATTTCGATGGCCTCCTCGTAGCTGATCTCCGCCCACTGCCTCGCCCCTGGCACGCGCGACGGATCGGCGGAGAACACGCCGTCCACGTCGGTGCAGATCTCGCAGGCATCGGCGCCGAGGGCCGCCGCCAGGGCCGCCCCGGTGATGTCGCTGCCCCCGCGGCCGAGCGTCGTGACGTCGTTGGCGTCGTTGATGCCCTGGAAGCCGGTCACGATGACGACCCGGCCGGCGTCCAGCTCGGCCCGAATGCGCGCGGTGTCGATGCTGCGGATGCGGGCGACGTTGAACACCCCGTCGGTACGAATCCCGCACTGCAGCGCCGTGAGAGAGATGGCGGGGATCCCCCGATTCTGCAGGGCCAGGCCGAGCAGCGAGACGGTGACCTGCTCGCCGGTCGAGAGCAGGAGGTCCATCTCCCGGCCCGCGGGGCGATCGGAGACCTGATTGGCGAGACTGACGAGGTCGTCGGTGGTGCGGCCCATGGCCGAGAGCACCACCACCAGCCGCGGGGTCTCGCGCAGGTTCCGTTCTATGCGGCCGGCGATGGCGAGAATCCGCTCCGCCGTCGCCACCGACGTCCCCCCGTACTTCTGCACGACCACCGAACGCCTCGGGCCCGCCGGTGCGGTCATCGATTCTCCCCGTCCGGAGCGGCGGCGCGAGCCGTCGGGACCGCCTCGTCGCCGAGCTGCGCGGACAAGTGGTGCAGGAACAGCCCGACATCGGTCACGATGCCCGCGGTCTGGGACGATCCCCGATCCGCGAGCTTCGTCACCACCGCGGGGTTGATGTCCACGCACACCACCCGCACCCAGGCCGGCAGCATGTTGCCGACCCCGATGCTGTGGAGCATCGACGACAGCATGATCACCAGCTTCGCGCCGTGCAGCATGTCCGCGTACCGCTCCTGGGCCTCGACGAGATCCATCAGCGTATCCGGCAGCGGCCCATCGTCCCGGATGCTCCCTGCCAGCACGTATGGCACGTTCTGTTCGATCAGGTCGTGCATGACGCCGGTGCGCAGGTGTCCCTGCTCTACCGCGCTGCGCAGGCCGCCGACCCGGCGAATCACGTTGATGGCCCGCATGTGGTTCTTGTGCCCCTCGTCGACGGCGACCCCGACGTCCAGATCCACCCCGAGCGAGGTGCCGAAGAAGGCATGCTCGACGTCGTGCACGGCGAGGGCGTTTCCCGCCAGGAGCCCGTCGACCCAACCCTGCCGGATGAGTCGGCTCAGATAGCCGCCGCCGCCGCTGTGCACCACCACCGGTCCCGCCACGACGACGATGCGTCCACCCTCCGACTTGACCTCCCGCATCATGCCGACGACCCGGGACACGCTGACTTCCACCCGCCGCTCGGTCGAGACGTCACCGGTCATGAACGCGAACCCGAGCCGGTCGCGTTCCTGGAACTCGGGCAGGACCCGGATGCCGTCCACCCCGCAGACCACGCGGTCTCTGCGGCGGACGTCGCGGAGCTTGCGGCAGACCGCCCGGCCGTCGCGCACCACCACCACCGCATCCATCCGCTGGTGCTCCACCTCCACCCAGCGCCCGCCGTGGCGAATCTGGGTCCGGTGATTGGTGGTCGAGTAGAAGTCGTCGGGGACGAAGCCGTCACCGGCCGCGGCCAGTCGCACCTCGCCCTGCGGCCGGGGATGGCACCCCAGGGGGATCAGCTCTTCGATCAGCTCGCGGAGCCCGTCCCGGGTATCCGTCGTCACCCGCAGCTCGAGCTGCGAGAACTCCTCGTTGGTGCGGCCGATGGAGAACTGGAGCACGTCGAAGCGGGCGCGGCGTTCGATGACCTTGTCGAAGACCGCGGCGAGCAGCCGCGAGTCGATGAGGTGGCCCTCCGCCTCGACGATCTCGCTGAACGATTCCGGGGAGCTGTTTCCGTCATCCACGGCGATGCTCTCAGGAATGCACCGGCTGGGCGGTCCGCGAGGCCATGAACGCTTCGAACTCGCGCAGCGACCGTCCGATCCGGGTCGATTCGGTCGGATGGTCGGCCATGACCTCCGCCGTCTTGTACCCGTTGCCGGTGATGCAGACGACGATCGACTCGTCCTTCGGGATCGCGCCGCTCTTCAGGAGGTTGATGGTGGCGGCGAGGGTCGTGCCGCCCGCCGGCTCCGTGAAGATGCCCTCGGTGCGCGCCAGCAGGGCGATCGCGTCGAGGATCTCCGCGTCGGTGGCCCGCGCTCCCGTTCCGCCGGTGCTCCGGATGGTGTCGAGCACCTGATACCCGTCGGCCGGATTGCCGATGGCGATCGACTTCGCGATGGTGTTCGGCCGCACCGGCTCCGGGTGCTCGGCCCCGGTCTCGAGCGCGTTGATAACCGGCGAGCATCCCGCCGCCTGCGCAGCATGAATGGCAGGCAGCTCGCCGTCCGCCAGCCCCACCTCGCGGAGCTCGCGGAACGCCCGCCCGATGCGCGGCAGCAGGGTGCCGCCGGCGACCGGCGACACCACGTGCTGCGGATAGCGCCATCCCAGTTGCTCGACGATCTCGAATCCGCAGGTCTTGGCGCCCTCGGCGTAGTAGCTGCGCAGGTTGATGTTGGCGAACGCCCACCCGTACCGTTCGCCGGCCTGGGTGCACAGACGGTTGACGTCGTCGTAGGTGCCGTCGATCTTCACGATGTGGGGGCCGGCGACGGCCGAGCCCAGGATCTTGCCCGGCTCCAGATCCTGCGGAATGAACACGTAGCAGGTCAGGCCGAGCCGGGCAGCATGGGCGGCGACGCTGTTTCCGAGGTTGCCGGTCGATGCGCAGCCCAGGGTCTCGAATCCGAGCTCTACGGCCCGGGTGGCGGCGACCGACACGACCCGGTCCTTGTAGGACAGCGTCGGGTGATTCACCGAGTCGTCCTTCAGATAGAGTTCCGCCACCCCCAGCTCCCGGCCCAGCCGATGGGCCCGCACCAGGGGAGTGCATCCCGAGTGGAGGCCGGTTCGGGGCTCGCCGATGATCGGGAGCAGCTCGCGATACCGCCACAGGTTGCGCGGCCGTGCGGCGATGGCCTCCCGGGTGAGCGTCCGCCGCACCGCGTCGTAATCGTAGCAGGCCTCGAGCGGCCCGAGACACTGGTCGCAGACGTACAACGCTTCGGATGGGAACCCGGTCTTGCACATCGCACACCGCAGACCGGTAAACGCATTCATGGACGTTCCTCCCCTCTCGCTCTGGTCCGGTTGGACCCTTCACGGGTGCCGTGTGGGTGCACGCGCTTCACTCCGGCGTAGAACCGCGGTCACGTCGGACCGGTCGACGGATATCGGCAGCCAGAGCGGCGGCCGCACATGGAAATCGAATCGCGCTGCCTCGGCCAGCGCCGCCGCTACAGATGCCGAGCTGCAGGACTCCAGGGTCATGACGAACGGCAGCTCGTTCTTCGGCCAGCCAGGCTCCTGCAGCACGGCATCGACGTTTATCCCGTGATGGGAGAAGACCTGGGCCAGGCTCGCGATGATTCCGGGACGGTCGCTGATCATGAAGCGGAGGTAGTGAGGGGCCTCGAACGCGCGGATCACCGGGCACGGCTCCCCGGTTGCCGGCAGCCAGCCGTCCGCCGCCGGCGCGTTCCGGCGCGCGATCGCCATCAGATCCGAAACCACCGCGACCGCCGTCGGCGCGCCGCCGGCCCCGAATCCGGAGAACGCGGTCTCCCCGCCGAACTCCCCGTCGACCACCACGATGTTCCGGCTGCCGTCGACCCGCGCCAGCGCCGACGCCTCCGGCACCAGGGCCGGCTGCACCGCCGCGTGCAGTCCGCCGCCGTCCCGCACGAGCTCGGCTGTCGCCACCTGCCTGATGACGCATCCCAGCCGGCGGGCGTAGACGAAGTCGATGGCGGCAACCGGCGTAATCGGCTCCACCGGGATGTCGTCGACGTTCACCACGCGGCCGAGACCGACGCCGACGAGAATGGCCAGCTTGGCCTGGGCGTCGTACCCGTCGACGTCGGCGGACGGATCCGCCTCGGCGTACCCGAGGCGCCGCGCTTCCGACAGGGCCTCCTCGAAGGACAGGCCGGCGCACTCCATCCGGGTCAGGATGTAGTTGCAGGTGCCGTTCAGGATCCCCTGTATCCGCCACAGGCGATCCCCGGCCACGCCGTCCCGCAGCCCCCGGAGAATCGGAATTCCGCCCGCCACCGCCGCCTCGAACAGCAGATGGCGACCCTGCCGGCCGGCCTTCCGCAACAACGCGGGACCGCTCTGAGCGATGACCTGCTTGTTGGCGGTCACCACCGACTTGCCGGCGGCCAGCGCCTGCTCGATCCAGCTCCGGGCCGGATCCTGCCCGCCGATCAACTCGACGATGACGTCCACCGGACTGTCGATCAGCGCCTGGAAGGAATCGGTCCAGACCACTTCCCCGCCCGCCCAGTCGACGCGCTTGCGGGCCACGTTCCGGTTGCAGACGTGCGTGAGCTGCACTCCGGGATGGGCGCCGCTGGCGAGGATGCGCGCCACCGCCCGGCCCACCGTCCCGAAACCGGCGATGCCCACGGTGCACTCGCCCGGGGTCGGTCGGTTGGCCATCACCACGTTCATGTGCGACTGCGCAAAAAAAAACCACCATCCGGTGCGGATGATGGTGTGTGGGACCCTGCTGGTTCTCCGGCTACATCACCCGCTGTGCCCGCGCGGAGCGGGCGCCATGGTGGAAATCACAACCGGAACCGGCATGTTTGTTGTCATTGCCTGCACCTCGGCGCGTGACACGCCTTGGCGTCGATCCGTATTTTATACTGCGTGGCACGGGGCAAGTCAACCCGGCTCGGCGACCGGAGGGCCGCCGGAGGGCGACGGCGCCGGTTGACACCTGCCGGAGCGAGGAGTAGTATCCGCCGCACCTCCGTCCGGCTGGCGTCTCATGCCCAACCGCTCCAAGTGGCAGTCCCTTCCCACGGAAGCCGTCAACCCCCATTCCATCGCGATAGATCAGGCGTCCGCCGAAGATATCGCCGATCTGATGCTGAAAGAGGATCGCCGCATCCTCCGGGCGGTGCAGCGCGAGAAGGAACGCATCGCGATCGCCGCCGATCTGATCACCGAGGCTTTCGGCAAGGGCGGACGGCTCGTCTTCGTCGGGGCCGGCACGAGCGGGCGTCTCGGCGTGCTCGAGGCGGCGGAGATGTCCCCGACGTTCAGCACGCCGTCGCACCTCGTGCAGGCGATCATGGCGGGGGGACGCGAGGCGTTCTTCAAGTCCCGGGAAGGGGTGGAGGACAACTTCGAAGAGGGGGGCCGGGCCGTGCGGCGGCTGCGCCTGACGAGCAAGGACGTGCTCGTCGGGATATCCGCCAGCGGCCTGACCCAGTTCGTCCGGGGGGCGCTGACCCGGGCCCGCCGGGCGGGGGTGAAGATCATCTTCGTCACCTGCTGGCCGGGCAGCGAGCTCCAGACGTTCGTCGACGTGATCATCGCGCCGGAGGTGGGACCGGAGGTCATCGCCGGATCGACCCGGTTGAAGGCCGGAACGGCCACCAAGATGGTGCTGAACATGTTGACCACCATCTCGATGGTCCACATCGGCAAGACTTACGGCAACCTGATGGTGGACGTGCAGACCGGCTCGGAGCAGCGCCGGAGCCGCGCCCGCAACATCATCACGACGGTGACCGGCCTCGACTACGACGCGGCCGGCACCCTGCTGGGCCGCGCGAAGTGGAACGTCAAGGCCGCGATCGTGATGGAGAAGACCGGCGACACCTACGCGAAAGCCCTCGTCCGCATCCGGCGCGCCGGCAACCTGGTCCACCAGGCTGTCGGTGAAGACGTGGTCCCCCGGCTCCGCCGGCGGCTGACCCGACCCTGACCGGCGTCCCCTGCCGGCGGGGACGCACCCGCGCGGCCGTTCTGCGGCGGGCATCCGGGACTGGACCGGTCGCACCGGAACCGAACCTCCCCATGGGCCTGCTCGACCTCGCCGTCATCGTCGTCTACACGGCCGGCACCCTCGGGTTGGGCCTCTTCCTCGCGCGAGGTCAGGCGACCGTCCGCGACTACTTCGCCACCGGCCGGCGGGCGCCGTGGGGGGTGGTGATGGCCTCGATCGTCGCGACCGAGACCAGCACCGCGACCCTTGTCAGCATCCCGGGGTTCGCGTTCGGGACCGACCTGACCTTCCTGCAACTCGTCTTCGGATATCTCGCGGGCCGGGCGATAGTCCATGTGCTCCTGCTGCCGGGTTACTTCCGGGGCGAGTACCTCACCGCCTACCAGGTCCTCGCGGAACGCTTCGGCGGCGGCGTGGCCCGCCTCGCCGCGTCCATCTTCCTGGCGACCCGGAATCTCGCCGACGGCCTTCGGCTCCTCGCCGCGGGGCTCGTGGTGGGCGCGGCCCTCCTCACGTGGCCGAGCGCGGCGACCGCGGCCGCCGCGCTGGCGCCGGGGCTCGCGCCGGCCACCACGCTGCTCGTCGTATCGATCCTGGCCGTGGGCGCAATCACCACCGCCTACACCTGCCTCGGCGGCCTGACCGCGGTGCTCTGGACGGACCTCGTGCAGCTCGCGGTGTATCTGGGCGGCTCGGCGATCGCGGCGGTCGTCCTCCTGGACCTCATCCCGGGGGGATGGACGGAGGTGGCCGCCGTCGGCTCCGCGGCGGGACGGTTTCACCTGTTCGACTTCTCGCTCGACCCGACCCGGAGCTACACCTTCTGGTCGGGCCTGATCGGCGGAGCCTGTTTCACCGTCGCCACCCACGGCACCGATCAGTTGATCGTGCAGCGGTACCTGTGCAGCCGCTCCCGAACCGCGGCCGGCCGGGCCCTGCTCTGGAGCGGGGTCGTGGTGCTCGGACAGTTCGTGCTCTTTCTGCTCATCGGGGTCATGCTCTACGTCTACTACACGGGGCAGGCCCCGGACGTGCTGGCGGCGCTCACCCGCGACGGACAGGTGCAGACAGACCGGATCTTTCCGGCGTTCATGGTCGCCGAGCTGCCGTCCGGCGTGCGCGGCCTCATGGTCGCCGCGGTCATCGCGGCCGCGATGTCCACGCTCTCGTCGTCCCTGACCGCGTCGTCGTCTACGACCCTGGCCGACTTCTACCTCCCGGCCACCGGCGGCCGGAGACCGGCCTGGCACTACCTCTCGGTCGCCCGCCGCGCCACCGTGGCCTGGGGCGTCGTGCAGGTGGTGGTCGCGCTGGCCGCGATTTCCGTCTCGCAACGGATCGTCGACGAGGTGCTGGGGATCTCGTCGTTCACGAACGGCCTCATCCTGGGGGTCTTCCTGCTGGGTCTTGCCGGCTATCGCCGGAACACCACCGCGTATGCAGGGATGGCGAGCGGCGCCGCCGTCATGCTCGCCATCCGACTGTTCACGAACGTATCCTGGCAGTGGTACGTCCTGATCGGCGCCGCCATCACCCTCGCGGCGGGCTGGGCGGCGGATCGGACGGCCGCCCGGAAGGCGGCGCGGGATGGATAGGGAGTCGGGGTTCGCCCCGGTGGCGCGGCTCATCGACGACGCAATCCGCCGCCGCGCCTTTCCCTGCGCCGCCATCGAGGTCGGCAGCCGCGCCGGACCGGTCTGGAGCCATGCCGCGGGCACCCTCTCCTACGACGGCGAGGAGACCGCGACCCTCGACACCGTCTTCGACCTGGCGTCCCTGACGAAGGTCCTGGCCACGAGCACTGTCCTGATGCGGCTGGTCGATGCGCGGGCGCTCACCCTCGCCGACCGCGTCGGGGGCTGGCTGACCGAGTGGCGCGGAACCGCGCGCGAGACGGTGACGGTCGCCGACCTGCTCGAGCACGCCGGCGGCCTGACCGCCCACCTGCCGTTCTTCCGGGACCATCGCGGACGCGCGGACTATCAGCACGCCATCTGCACCCTGCCCCTGGAGTACCCGCCGCGGCAAGGGTCCCTCTACACCGACCTGGGGTTCATCCTGCTCGCGTTCATCGCCGCCGACGCGGGCGGCGCCGCCGTGGACGAACAGTTCGACGCGATCGCGAGCCGGCTCCGGATCGGCGATCTGCGCTATCGCCCCCCCGCGGCGTGGCGTTCGCGGACCGCGCCGACCGAGGTCGACCCGTGGCGGGGGCGCCTGCTCCGCGGCGAGGTGCACGACGAGAACGGGTGGGCCCTGGGCGGCGTCGCGGGTCACGCCGGCCTTTTCGGGACCGCGCCGGCGGTGGGCCGCTTTGCCCGGGCCGCCCTGGAGACGCTGAGGGGGCGGCCCCGGCTGGCCCGCCCCGAGACGTTCGCGCGGTTCGTGCGGCGCACCCGCGTCCCCGCAAGCTCGCGCGCGCTGGGGTGGGACACGATGCTCGTCACCTCGTCGTGCGGGCGGTCGCTCTCCCCCGCCGCGTTCGGGCATACCGGGTTCACCGGCACGTCCCTGTGGCTGGACCCGGCGCAGGACCTGTACGTCGTGCTGCTGACCAACCGGGTCCATCCGACCCGGGACAACGAGGCCATTCTCCCGGTCCGCCCCGCGGTCCACGACGCGGTGGTCTGCGCGTTGGGGCGCGGGAACCGAGTCGCGTGATGGTGCTCACCCCCCTCGACTGGCTCATCCTCGCCGGCTTCCTGGTCCTGCCCGTCGCCGTCGCCCTGTCCGTCGCCGGCCGCGCGCAGGAGAGCCTCCGCCAGTACTTCCTCGCCGGCGGCGAGCTGCCGTGGTGGATCGCGGGCACGTCGATGGTGGCGACGACGTTCGCGGCCGACACGCCGCTGGCGGTGACCGGCATCGTCGCCCGGGACGGGGTCGCCGGCAATTGGATCTGGTGGAGCGGCGCGCTGGGCAGCATGCTGAGCGTGCTGTTCTTTTCCCGCCTGTGGCGGCGGGCGGGCATCCTGACCGACGTCGCCTTCGTCGAGATCCGCTACCACGGACGGGCCGCGCGCCTCCTGCGCGGTTTTCGCGCCCTCTACCTGGGGCTGCCCGTCAACTGCATGATCATCGGCTGGGTCAACCTCGCGATGGCCAAGATCCTCGAGGTCACCCTGGGTTGGACGCGGCTGACCGCGGTGTTCGCCGGCCTCGCGCTGACCGGGGCCTACGTGGCGGTGTCCGGTCTGCGCGGGGTGGTGATGACGGACCTGATCCAGTTCGTCCTCGCCATGGCCGGCGCCCTTGCCGTCGCGTTCTTCGCCCTCCGAGCGCCGGAGGTCGGCGGCCTCGCGGGGCTCGGCGAGCGGTTGCCCGAGAGCACATTCCTCATGCTGCCGGCCCTCGGCGAGCCCGCTCCCGGCGGCGCATCGACGCTGACCCTCTCGGTGACCGCGTTCGTGGCCTATCTGGGGGTGCAGTGGTGGGCGAGCTGGTATCCCGGTCAGGAGCCGGGCGGCGGCGGCTATCTGGCCCAGCGGATGATGTCGGCGCGCGATGAACGCCACGCGTTGCTGGCGACGTTCTGGTTCACCCTCGCCCACTACTGCGTCCGCCCCTGGCCGTGGGTCCTGGCCGCCCTCGCCGCGTTGGTACTGTATCCGGACATCTCCGACCGCGAGGCGGGGTACGCGCTGATCATCCGCGACCACCTCCCCCCCGGCTGGCGCGGGCTGGTGCTGGGCGGATTCGTGGCCGCGTACATGTCGACGATGTCGACCCAGCTCAACTGGGGCGCCTCCTACCTCGTCCACGACGTCTACGCGCGCTTCGTGCGGCCGGACGCGGGGACCGCCCACTACGTCCGCGCCGCCCGCGCCGCCACCCTCGGCATCATGGTGCTGAGTGCGGGGGTCACCCTGTACCTGGACAGCATCCGCCAGGCGTGGGAGCTGATCCTGGAAGCGGGAGCGGGCGTCGGGCTGGTGCTGATTCTGCGCTGGTACTGGTGGCGCATCAACGCGTGGTCGGAGATAGCGGCAATGGTCGCGCCGCTCGTCGGCCATCTCGCGCTGGCCCGCTTCACCTCCGTCGCATTCCCGGAATCGCTGCTGTATCTGGTGGTGTGGACGACGGCGTGCTGGCTGGTCGTGATGCGGCTCACGCCGCCGGAGCCGGATGCCACCCTCGCCGCGTTCTACCGGCGGGTGCGACCCGGCGGCCCCGGTTGGGCGCGGGTGGCGGCCCGAATCGGCGAGCCGCCGCCGGCGCCGATTCGGGGCCAGCTCGTCGACTGGCTCGCCGGCCTCGGGCTGATCTACGGCGCGCTCCTGGGAACCGGAGCGCTGGTGCTCCCCGCCGCTCCCCCCGCCTGGCCGTATCTCGGGACCGCGATCGCGAGCGGAGTCGTCCTCTACCGCCGCCTCGGGGCGCACGGCCCGGTGTCCGCCGGCGGCTGATCACGGTGCGGGGTGGGGCGGCCAGCGAAGCCGCGGAGCGACGCTTTCCGGGACAGGAGCCCGGCGCAGGGCGATGTCTCCGGATCGGGAGCCCGGGTCGTGGAATCGCGCCGGCTCCTGTAGGATGGGTTGGGTGGACCGCGGCGCCGAGCGGCGCTGACGGTCCGGGCGAAGATTATCGATATGCGTGTGGCCGTCCCCCCGCGAGACTTGCGCTCCGGCTCCGGCTATGCCATGGCGGGGCTGCTCGTCGCCATCGGGGTCATGGGCATCCTGATGTCCGTGGCGATGCCGCCGTGGCGCACCGTCACCAAACGGGAGAAGGAAGCGGAGCTGATATTCCGGGGCGAGCAGTACATACGGGCCATCGACCTGTATCAGCGGCGCTTGCCCGGCGCCTACCCGACCGACCTCGACCTGCTCGTCGAGCAGGGCTTCCTCCGCCGGGCGTATCCGGATCCCATGACCGGCGAACCGTTCGAGATCCTGACGCAGGGCTCGGCCGCGGTCGCCCTGGGCGAAACGACTCCCCCGGGCGAAACCGCCGACGGCGGAGGGCTGAACCGGCGCCGCGCCGGGCGTGGCGGGTTCGGCTCGACCGGTGCGGGCCTCGGGGGCCGATCGGCCAGGAGCTCCTCGAGTCCCTTCTCGTCGGCTTCGGGCGGGCTCGGCGACGAGCTGGGCGGCATCGTCGGGGTCGTCAGCCGATCCCCCGAGGAATCCCTCCTCGAGTACAACGGCGCCACCCGCTACAACGAGTGGCTCTTCGTCCATGTGCCGCAGACGGCGCAGCCCGGCGCGGCCGGCGGGGCGGCTCCGGGGGCGGGTGGCGGAATCGGTGTCGGGCCGGATGGTCGCGCCGGCATCGGCGGCGCGGCGGGAGGACCCGGCATGACCGGCCTCTCTCGTAGGCCGGCCGCCGGCGGCCTCGGAGATGCCGCCGGCCGCGGCCTCGGACAGAACCGGATGCGCGGGCGCCAAGAGTACGCGCCGTAAGAGGGCGAGTACTCTTGGCGGGTCGGTTGGCGGCAAGCGGCGGCGCCGCGAGGTTGACCGCCATGTCAGTCGCGACCGAGCGCGCAATACTTGGCGGGTCGGTTGGGCGGCAAGCGGCGCCGCAGGGCTACGGTGTGCCGAGGCGCCGTCGAGCCGCCCGCGACGCCGGCGGGCGGCTCGACGCACGGCTGGCCGACATCCGTGCCGGACGCGACCACTCACCACTCGGCGTAGGGCGACCCGTCGAGGCCGGTCCCGCTCGCGCCGCTGCGGACGTCGAAGACCCCCTGTGACAAGGGATTGGCCGGGTCGTACTCGGCCAGGACCACTTGCCAGGTGGCCGTCGATTGCGTGAACGGATCCTCGGGGATCGCCCGCAGGTACCCCTCTCCAACCAGACTCTCCAGCTCCGGCGGATACTCGTTCCGATCCGCGTAGTACTGGTCGATTGCGTCGCGCATGCGAAAGAGGTTCTCTTTCAGCACCGCTTCCCGGGCCCGCGTCACCGCCGTCCCGTAGCCGATCATGGCGATGGCCACGAGGGTCGACATCAGGGCGATCACCACCACCAGCTCGATGAGCGTCCAGCCCGCCGCCGCACGCGGACGAACCGCCGGCCGAGAATCCGTGCGCCAGGGCCGCACCCACCCCATCGTCACCACTCGTCGTAGGCCGTGCCGTCGAGCGCTCTGGCCCTCGACTGCGTGTACACGTCGTACACGTTGTCCCCGCTCCAGCGCCGCGAATCGGGATCGTCCTCATACGAACGCAGCCCCCACTCCCGGCTCTGCGTCATCGGATCGAACGGAATGCGTCTCAGAAAGCGCAGCTTCCGGCCGGACGCATCGTTCAGGACCTCGACGCCCTCCACCAGCACATCCAGGCTCGGGGGATACCCTTCGTTGCCCGCCTCCACGTCGAATCCGCCGATCACTCCGAAGTCGGCGGCGTCCTTGTACCGGTCGATCGCGCTGCGCATCTCCCGCAACCCCCGGCGCAGCTCGGCCTCGCGCTGGCGCTGCATCGTGACCCGGGTCAGGGGCATGACCGCCGAAGCCAGGACGAGCAGGATGGCGGTGACCACGAGCAGCTCGACGAAGCTGTAGCCGGACCCGCCCCGGACGCGGGCGCGAAGCGGGTGCATCGCTCCCGCACGCTTCCTCATGACCCGGATTCCGCCTCCGCCTCCGTCGCGTCCCGATAGTACGTCGACACCCCGAGCGTGAGCACGAGACCCTCCTGGGTCTCGTTGCCCTGGCTCAGGACGACCTCCTCGACGAGGATGAACTCCGGCGCCGTCTCGAGCACATGGATGAACCGGCGAACATCCTCGTACTCTCCCGCGAGCACCATCGTCGTCTGCAGTCTGGCCAGGCGACTGTCGCGTTCCCGGTCCGGCACGCTGCTCTGCCGCTCGAGCACGAGGGCGGAATCGGCGGCGAGTCGATCGAGGTACGGCGCGAGCAGCGCCCGCGCGTCGGCGAAGTCCCGCGGCAGCACCTCCGTATAGAACTGCTTGAGCCGGTCTTCGGCGCGCGACGTGCTGGCGTTGGTCTCGGCCGCCGTCTCGTAGGCGGCCCGGACCTGGGCGAGCCGGGTCTCCGCCGCCGCCGCGCCCGCTTCGGCCTGGGCGGCCTTCCGCGACCAGGGGTACAGGGCCACCGCGTAGAGCAGACAGTCCACCACCAGCAGCAACCCGACGGCGGTCACGAGCCGGTGGTTGTCCGAGACGATGCGCCGCAGCAGAGTCATCGACATTCCGGTCTCGAGTCTCCGGCCCGCATGCGGGTGCAATCAGCCGCCCCCGGGGCCCGCGGCGGACGCGGGCTGCGCCGATGACGCCTCCTCCCCGTCCGCCGGTCGATCTCCTTCCCCGCTGCCGTCGACAGCGTCGACGTCGAGCCGCGCCGACTCGAGATAGCGGCCCCGGAGGATGGCGCGGTACATCCCGTCCTCGGTCAGCTCCACCTGCCGGTTCAGCACGTCGATGAACGCGCCGGAGGTCTCGAGCGACGTCACGAACCGGTTGACCGAATCGAGGCGCCGGCCCAGCACCCCCATCGCCACCTCGACCACGCCCGGCTCTATTTCCGGGCGCACCTCGGTCACCATCACGTCCGGGGGCAGGGTGGTCTCGATACGGTTGAAGAAGTCGGTCCACGAGAAGAGCCGCTGGGTGATCAGGGTGTTGGCTTCCCGCGTCGCGTCGGCCAACGCCGTGAGCTCCTGCGGAGTCACGGCGCGCTGCGCCTCGGTGGCGCGGGCCGCGAGATCGGCGGTGGTCCGGGCCGCCTGGTCCGTGCGCGCGTTCAGGTCGCCGTTGCGCCGAGCGAGGTCCACCAGCCGCACGACGCCGGCCGCGAGTATCGCCACGCCCAGCACCGCGACCACGCCGAGCGCGACCTGGGCGATGCGCTCGTTGTAGAAGGGCCGGGTCGCGAGATTGGTCCGCAGCATCACCTGCCAGCAACATACCACGGGTCGCGCACGGCCGCGGGCGCCGGCCCTCAGGCTCGGGAGCCGTCGTTCGGCGCCTGCTCGCGCGCCAGCAGACCGGCCGGCGCCGCGGCCACGTCCGGGAGCAGGTCGCCGGCCGGAGACGGCTCGCCGGACCGGTTCACCGCGATGGGGGTCACCGCGGTGTCGAGATGCGTCGCGATCAGACGGCGCAGGTGCGCGGCGTCCCCGGCCGTGGCCCCGTCCTGGCTGACGGCCAGCAACACGCGGTCGTACCCGCCGCCTCCCAGGCGATCCTCGTAGTACATCGTGGTCTGGTGCACGAGGTCCACGAGATCGTCATCGCCATCGCCGGTCGGCCGGTGCCGAAACAGGATCAGGTGTCCCCGGCGAACGACGGCAATGGACCAGTAACCCCCGGCCGCATGCACGAGCAGCCAGTCGGCGTCGGCCGGCGGACCGCCCGCGAGGGCCGCGTTGATCAGGCTGAAGCTGGCCAGGTCCACCACCCCCGCGTGTCCCCCGCCCCGGCTGCACGCGTCCTCGTACTCCTCCACGATGTCCCGCCGCATCAGGCTCACGACGAACTCCCGTCCCCCGCCGTCGACGGGGGCTCCGGGCACGTAGGCCACCTGGGCGTCCTCGATGCGGAACGGCGCCGTCTTGCGCACCCGCCACCGCACGAGCTGCTCGAGCTCGGCGGGGCGGGACGGCACCTTCTCGAACCGCAGGAGCGACACCTTGGCGGCGCTGTCGGGCACGACCAGGGCCACGCGCCGGGGCGCCCCGGGCAATGCCTCGCGCACCTCTCGAACGACGTCGCGCACGGTGTCCGGCTCGACGAGGTTCGCGGCGTTCGCGGCCGGGCTCAGCGCCCCGGGGGGAAGCGGCCGGGTGACGGCGGCCGACACCCGCCGTCCCCGATCGAGAACGACGCCGGTGACGCGGTCGGCCGCGATCTCGATCCCCACCGACGGCGCGGGGGCGGCGAACAGGGCGGAAAGACGTGCGAGGGCGCTCATTTGACGAACGTGACCTTGTTGATCTCCTGCAGGGTGGTCACGCCGGCCAGCACCTTCTCGACCGCGGACTCCCGCAGAAACCGCATGCCCTCGGCGTGCATCGCCTGCTTGATCTCCGAGGTCGGGGCCCGCGCGAGAATCAGCTCCCGGAGATGGTCGTTCAGGTCGAGGATCTCGCAGAGCGCGGTGCGGCCACGATAGCCGGTCCCGTTGCACTCGATGCAGCCGGCGCCCTCGAAGAACTCGTGGTCCCGCGCCAGGGCCGGGTCGATGCCGGCCTCTTCCAGGACCGCGCCGCTCAACCGGATCGGCTGCCGGCACTCGGTGCACGTCATGCGGACGAGGCGTTGGGCCATGACGCAGTTCAGCGACGAGATGAACTGATAGGCCTCGACCCCCATGTTCAGAAACCGTCCGAGCACGTCGAGCACGTTGTTGGCGTGCACCGTCGTGAAGACCAGGTGCCCGGTCAGCGCCGACTGGATGGCGATCTGCGCGGTCTCGGAATCGCGGATCTCGCCGACCATGATCTTGTCCGGGTCGTGCCGGAGGATCGATCGCAGCCCCCGGGCGAAGGTCAGTCCCTTCCGTTCGTTGATCGGGATCTGGGTGACGCCGCGAAGCTGGTACTCGACCGGATCCTCGATGGTGACGATCTTGTCCTCGGGCGAATGGATCTCCGACAGCGCCGCGTAGAGGGTCGTCGTCTTGCCGCTGCCGGTGGGCCCGGTGACCAGCACCATGCCGTAGGGCTCCTTGATCGCCCGGCGAAACCGCCGGAGCTCGTCGCCGGCGAACCCCAGGACGTCCAGGCGCAGCTCGCGGAACTGCTCGCTGATCGTCTCCTTGTCGAGAATGCGGATCACCGCGTCCTCGCCGTGCACCGTGGGCATGATTGAGACCCGGAAATCGATGGTCTTCCCGGGCACCCGCACCTTGAACCGGCCGTCCTGCGGAACCCGCTTCTCGGCGATGTCGAGCTCCGCCATGACCTTGATGCGCGAGAGGATGGCGCCGTGGAACTGCTTGTCCACCGGGCGCATCGCGGGTTGTAGCGTGCCGTCGATGCGGTACTTCACGTGCAGCGCATCGTCCAGGGTCTCGACGTGGATGTCGCTCGCACGGCGCTGCAGCGCGGTGTAGATCGTCGAGTCGACGAGCCGGATGATCGGGCTGATGTCGCTCGTGAGCCGCTCGACGGTCAGGCTGTCCTCGCCCCGCTCGTCCTCGTGGAGTATCTGCAACTCGAAGCTCTCGGTCGCATCGTCGAGGACCCGCTGCGACCCCTCGCTCTTCTTGAGAATGGACTCGATGGCCGACGAGGTCCCGACGGTCAGCCGGATCGGGGTGTTCAGCAGCAGGGCCAGCTCGTCGATCTTCGGGAGGTCGATGGGGTCCGAGACCACGATGACCAGGGTGTCCCCGACCTTGCGGTAGGGGACGAAGCCGTACCGCAGCATGAGGTCGGCGGGAATCGACCGGAACAGGTCCGCGTCCATGCTGAACCGGTCCATGTCGGCGAACTCCACCCGGTAGCGTTCGGCGAGCCGGCGGGCCCGCGCGACCTCCTCCGCGTGGTCGACCGGCGCCTCGCCCGCGGCCCGCGGGTCGCCCGGATCGCCCGGGCGCGTCTCCGCGGCGGGCTCGCCGCCGGTCGTCGCCGCGGGATCGGGAGCGCTCATGACAGGACCGTTCCAAGCTGGAGAAGCGGCAGATACAGCGCGACCAGGAGGGCGGCGATGACCAGCCCCATCACGATCAGCAGCACCGGCTCGATGACGGTCACGAAACGCCCGAGCCGGGTCTCGATCTGCTCGTCGAAGAAGTCCGCTACGCTCGTCAGCATCTCGCGCAGCGCCCCCGTCGCCTCGCCGACCTCGACCATCCTGATGACCACCGACGGGAAGATCCCGCGCGCCTCCAGGGCCGCGGCCAACGCCTCGCCTTCGCGCACCCGTTGTCCAACCACCGCGAGCTGCTCCGCGTAGAACCGGTTGCCGATGGCGCGCGACGCGACGTCGATGGCGTCGACCAGGGGTATCCCCCCGCCGAGCAGGGTGGCCAGCGTGCGCGACAGTTGCGACGTGGCGAACTGTGCCGCGATCGAGCCGATGCCCGGAATGCGCAGTACGACCCGGTCCAGCAACGCCGCCCGGCCCGGCCGTTGCAGCCAGCGCCAGACCGCCGCAACGGCCGCGCCGGCGCTGAGGACGATGAGCAGAAAGTGATTCCGGGCGGTGTTCGAAACCGCCACGACCACCTGGGTCATCCAGGGCAGCTCGGCCCCGAACCCGCCGTAGAACGCTTCGAACTCGGGCACGACGTTCAGGACGATGATGGAGACCACGACCATCGACAGCCCCAGCAGGACGGCCGGATAGACCAAGGCCGAGAGCGTCTTGCGTTGCAGGGCGGTGACCACCTTCACGTAGGCGACGTACCGGCGGATGACCTCTTCCAGGCCTCCGCTCTTCTCCCCCGCCAGCAGCGAGGCGGTGTACATGCCCGGAACGACGTCCCCCTGCGCGTCGAACGCCTCCGACAGCGCCGCCCCCGCGTGGACGCGGTCGTGAACGTCGTTGAGGATGGTCCTGAACGCGGGGTCGTCCATCCGCTGGCGCAGGATGTCGAGCGACTGCACCAGCGGCAGCCCGGCCCGCAGCAACGTGGCGAGCTCCTGGTTGAAGACGAGGAACTCGCGGGTCCTGATGCGCCGGCGCTGCGGCAGCGAGAAGCCGGACCAGCCGAACGAGCCGCGGCGGCTGAGGGCGAGGACGTAGAGTCCCCGGGCCTCCAGATTCTGCCGCAGGGCCGCTTCGCTCTCGGCGACGTGCACGCCCTCGATCACCTCGCCGGTCTCGGTGCCGAGTCTGCAGTGGAACTCCATCGGTCGGGACCGCTCCCCTACCGCCGTTGCGCGGTCTGCCGGACGCGATTCTAGCAGTCTGCGCCCGGCCGCGCTACGGCCTTCACCCGCATCACCGGTCCGCCCGGCGCCCTGCGCGCGGTTGCCGCATGTTCTGCAACATGTTACAGTTGCGGCGATTTCGCGCCCAATCGGCCCAGGATGTCACGGAGACGGCAAGTCCGGCGGAGAACGGTGATGTCTCTCGAAGCGCTCGGAATGGTGGAGACCAAGGGTCTGATCGGCTCGATAGAGGCGGCCGACGCCATGGTCAAGGCCGCCAACGTACTGCTCGTCGGCAAGGAGTACATCGGCGCCGGCTACGTCACCGTCTTCGTGCGCGGTGACGTCGGCGCCGTCAAGGCCGCCACCGATGCCGGGGCGGCCGCCGCCCGCCGCGTGGGCGAGCTCGTGGCCGTCCACGTCATCCCGCGCCCGCACGGCGAAGTGGAGAAGATCCTGCCGCAGTCCCCCGACGATGCCAAGTAACCACCTTGCGCTGACCGCGTCGCAGATCCGGCCATGGCTGATCGGGCTCCCCGGAAGGACACGGATCTCGACTCGATACGGGACGCGCGGACGCTGGCCCGCCGCGCCCGCGCGGCCCAGACCCGCCTCGCCGAGTTGACCCAGGAGCAGGTCGATCGGATCGTCGCGGCAGCGGCCGGCGCCGCCGCTTCCCAGGCCGGGCCGTTCGCCCGGATGGCCGTCGAGGAGACCGGCTACGGCAACGAACCCGACAAGGTCCGCAAGAACCTGTTCGCGGCCGAGACGATTCATCGGTTCATTCAGCCGATGCGCACCGTCGGGATCATCCGGCGGCTCGAGGCCCAGCGCGTTGTCGAGATCGCGGAACCGTTCGGCGTCGTCGCCGCGGTCGTGCCGTCGACCAACCCCACCTCCACCGCCATCTACAAGATTCTCGTCTGCCTGAAGGCCCGGTGCGCGGTCGTGCTGAGCCCGCATCCCGCCGTGGTCCGCTCGGTGCGCCGCGTCGCCGAGGTGATGACCGCGGCCGCCGTCGAAGCCGGGGCGCCGGAGGGCGCCGTCACCTGCATGACCACGGTGACCCTCGAGGGCACCCAGGAGCTGATGCGGCGCCGCGAGGTGGCCCTGATCCTCGCCACCGGGGGCCTCGGGCTCGTCCGGGCGGCGTACAGCGCGGGGAAACCGGCCTACGGGGTCGGACCGGGCAACGCCCCCGCGTATATCGAACGGACGGCGGACCTGCCGAAGGCGGTCGCGGACATCATCACCGGAAAGACCTTCGACAACGGCCTCCTCTGCTCGTCCGAGAACTCCGTCGTCGTCGACGAGGCGGTGGCCGGCGAGGCTCGCCGCGAGTTCGAGCGGCAGGGGGCCTGTTTTCTGAACGCCAGCGAAGCGGACCGTCTGGCCGCGGCGCTGGTCACCGCGGATCGGCTGCCCAGTCCCGAGCTCGTGGGCCGGACCGCGGCGGAGATCGCGGCGCGAACCGGCATCGATGCGCCGTCCGGCACCCGCGTCCTCATCGCCCCCCTCGACGGGGTGGGACGCGACCATCCCCTGTCGATCGAGAAGCTCTGTCCGGTCCTGTCGTTCTACGTCGTCGCCGACTGGCGGGCGGCCTGCGAGCGGTGCAAGGAGATCCTGCGCTACGGCGGCATGGGACACACCATGGCGATTCACTCGCAGGACGAGCAGGTCATCCTGGAGTTCGGCCTGCGCAAGCCCGCTTTCCGCATCGTCGTCAACACCCCGACGACCCTCGGCTCGATCGGCATGACGACGGGGCTCGATCCCTCGATGACCCTCGGCTGCGGCGGGCACGGCGGCAACATCACCTCGGACAACATCACCCCGCGGCACCTGCTGAACGTCAAGCGCCTGGCCTGGGAGGTGCGTCCGGCCGACCGCCCCGCCCGCGATCCGGCCGCCGTCGCACCGCCGCCTCCGCCCGGGGGCGCCACGCGCCCGGGGGCGCGCAGATTGGACCCCGGGCTCCTCGCCCGCCGGATCGACACGTTTCTGGCCCAGCGGGGAGTGAGCGCCACTTCGCCCCCTGCCGGCGGCGCCCCGACCGCCCCAGACGGACCCGCGCGCGCCGACGCTCCCGCTGCGGACCCGGCGCCGGCCGTACCTTCGCATCCCCCACCGGCTGCGGCCGCGTCGGTCGAGCCCGCCGAGCCGGTCGAGGCCCGCGAAGCGGTCGATTTCGTCTGCGAGGACGACGTGCGCCAGGCCGTCGAGGCCGGCCGGCGCATCCCCGTGAACGACCGCACGATCATCACCCCATCCGCCCGCGATCTCGCAGAACGGCACCGCATCTTCGTGCAGAGCTAGCGCGACCGGCGACCTTACCGGTCGCGTCGGAAGTTTCGCTGGCGCGAAACTTCTACGGCGCAAGCTCCTGGCGCGACCTTGCGGTCGCGTTTGAAGTTTCGCTGGCGCGAAGCTTCTACGGCGCAGGCTCCTGGCGCGACCTTGCGGTCCCGCCAGCTCCCAGCGCGAGATGGTTTGCGCCGCGGGCGGCGGACGGTGACCACCGCGGCGTGGCACTTTCTGCACACCGGAGCCTCGTCCTGCGGCTCGATTCCTGCCAAGCCAGCCCGCCAGCTACGGGCGGGGAGCGTCCGTGTCGCCGGCAATGGTCTTGCAAGACATCTCCTCGTGCTGGCCATCGTGCGGACCGCGGCCCTGTTCGGCGTCGAGGCGCATCCCGTCCGGGTCGAGGTCGACGTATCGGACGGCGGGCTGCCGGCGATCACCCTCGTCGGCCTGCCCGACGCGAGCGTCCGCGAGAGCCGCGACCGCATCCAGAGCGCCATCCGCAACTCCGGCTTCGAGTTTCCGGCGCGGCGGGTAACGGTCAACCTCTCTCCGGCGGACATGCGCAAGGTGGGGTCGGCGTTCGACCTGCCGATCGCCATCGGCATGCTCGCGGCGGCCGGTCTCGTTCCCCGCCAGGGGCTGGAGCGGGTGGTCACCGTCGGCGAGCTCGCGCTCGACGGCGCGGTGCGGCCGGTGCGCGGCATCCTCCCCATCGCGGCGCAGGCGCGCCGGGACGGCGTCGACGGCTTGGTGCTGCCGGACGCCAACGCGGGCGAGGCGGCGATCGTCACCGGTCTCACCGTTCTGCCGGTGACCGCGCTCGACGAGGCCGTCGCCGTGCTGGCCGGACGGGCTCCGCGAAGGATCGTGCAGGTTCCGCGGGCGGCGCCAGCGCGACGTCCGACGCGGTGTGGTGGGGCGCGCGGAACGGCGGCGTGGTGACGAGTCCGCCGCCCGGCGGCAGCAGTCCCGCCACCGACGCGGCGGCGCCCGACCTGGCCGACGTGCGGGGACAGGCGCTGGCCCGCCGCGCCCTGGAGATCGCCGCCGCCGGGGGCCACAACCTGCTCTTCATCGGGCCGCCGGGGGCGGGCCGACCCGCCCGTGCCGCTGCTCCCCCCACCAGGTCGCACGCTACCGGAGCCGCCTGTCGGGACCACTGCTCGACCGAATCGACCTGAGCGTCCGGGTCCCCGCGGTGCCCTTCAAGGCGATGACCGAGACCGCGCCCGGAGAGGGTTCGTCGGAGGTCCGCCGGCGGGTCGCGGCGGCGCGCGAGACCCAGCAGGAACGCAACCGGTCCCCGGCGGGTGCGCCGGTGAACGCGCGCCTGCAGGGCCGCGCCCTCTCCCGCCACTGCGCCCTCGACCCGTCCGGGCTCCGGATTCTCGACGCGGCGAGCCAGCGGTTCCATCTCAGCGCTCGGAGCTGCCACCGGCTGATGAAGGTGGCGCGGACGATTGCCGACCTCGCCGGCGGAGAGCGGATCGGCGCCGAGCATCTCGCCGAAGCGGTACAGTTCCGGCTGGAAGAGTGACGCCGGGCCGGGATGTCCGGATCGCCTCCGTCTGCCGATACTTCAGGGCGATATGAAATCGCCTGCGAGGGGAACGGCTGCTTCGGTGAGGCTGCGATCGCTCGGTTGGACGGCAGTTCTTGCCCTGGGACTGGTCCTGGCTGCCCACGCCCCGTCGACCGGCGTCGCAGCGGCCGAGCCCGGTGACGAACCGCAGGAGTGCCTCGCGCAGGCCATCTACTGGGAGGCGGGCGGCGAGGGGCGCGAGGGCATGGAAGCGGTGGCCTGGGTCGTGCTCAACCGCAGGGCGCATCCCGACTTTCCCGCGACCGTGTGCGAGGTCGTCCGCGAAGGCGGAGAGCAATCCGGCTGCCAGTTCACGTTCTGGTGCGACGGCGAGAGCGAGAAGCCCGACGACGCAGACCTCCGGGCCCTGTCGCTGGCCGTCGCGGCGGACTCGCTGGACCAGCGCACCACGGACCCCACCGGCGGGGCGCTCTTCTTTCACGCCGAGACGTCAGGGGCGGCGCCGTGGCAGGTGCCGCGCGAGCGCACCACCCAGATCGGGCGGCACATCTATTATCGCTAGCCTCGCTAGCCTCGCTAGCCCTGAAATCGTCGCCGGCGGCTCCGATTGCGGCCCGACCAACCCTCCAGGGAGTCGGCGCCTCCGCGGGAGGCGGCGCCGTTCTACGGTGCAGACTCCTCGCCCGGAAATCGTCGCCGGCGGCCCCGCTTGCGGCCCACACGTCCTGTCGGGTCCGTACCGTTGTTGCGGCGCAGATTCGCGGCGTTCACGACCTCACGCCGGCGGGTTCCGCAACGCCCTGGCCCCGCCGGATGAACTCGTCCTGCACCTCGCGCCGCGGCTCGCCGGCGGCCGGGGTTCTGAGGACGTACTCGCCATCCGAACGGCAGTCCCACACCGAGCAGTTGTCCTGCTCGTAGGCAGCCAGAATGTCGTCGACCTGCCGCTTCAACCCGGGGTCCTCGACCGGGATCACCGTTTCGACCCGACCGTTCAGGTTGCGCTTCATCCAGTCCGCGGACCCGATGAAGTGCTCCGGATGCCCCCCGTTGACGAACCGGAAGATCCGGCTGTGCTCGAGGAAACGTCCCACGACGCTGAACACCCGCACCGTCTCCGACAGCCCCTCCACCCCCGGGCGCAGGCAGCACAACCCCCGCACGTTGAGCCGGATGGGCACCCCGGCCCCGCTCGCGTCGTAGAGCTCGTGGATGATCTCGGCGTCCTGGAGCTGGTTCATCTTCGCGTCGATGCCGGCGGGCCGCCCCGCGAGGGCATGCTCCGCCTCGCGGCGGATGAGCTCGATGAAGCGGCGCCGCATCGATACCGGGGCCACCAGCAGCTTGCTGTTCTCGGGGTAGGGAATCACGCCGGTCAGCGAGTTGAAGACGGTGGCGACGTCCTTGCAGATCGACTCGTCGCAGGTCAGGATGCCGAGGTCCTCGTAGATCTTGGCCGTCCCCGAGTGGTAGTTCCCGGTTCCCACGTGCGCGTAGCGCCGCACCCCGTCCGGCTCCTCGCGCACCACGAGGGCGAGCTTGACGTGGGTCTTGAGCCGCTCCACGCCGTAGGACACGTGCACGCCCTCGTTCTCGAGGAAGTTGCCCCAGGCGATGTTCGGCGCCTCGTCGAACCGCGCGGTGATCTCGACGAGCACCGCCACCTGCTTGCCCCGTCTCGCGGCTTCCGCCAACGCCCGCAACAGGGGCGAATCGCGGCTGGTGCGATAGATCGTCAGCTTGATGGCGAGCACCGCGGGATCGGTCGCGGCCGAGTTCAGGAACCGCAGCACCGAGCTGTCGAAGCTCTGGTAGGGGTGGTGCAGCAGAATGTCGCCGCGCGCAATCTCGTCGAAGATCGCGGAGGCGCTGGCGGACAACCTGCGCAGGCGGGGGTGGTCCGCCGGCCGATGCGGCGGGTGGCGGAGGTCGTCGCGGCCCCGCCCGCCGAAATGCTGGAGGTCGCTCATGCCGAGCAGGGCCCGGGTCGGATAGACGTCGTCGGGACCGATCCCGAGCTGGCGGCTCAGCCACGCCACCTGTCTCTCGGGCATCGCGCTGTCCACCTGCAGCCGCACCACCCCGGCGAACCGCCGGGCCTTCAGCTCCGAGCTCACCTGGCGGATGATGCTGCCCGGCTCCATCAGCGGCGCGTCGCCGTCGCCGTCCGTCTGATCGATGTCTCCCTCCGCCCCGCGCGTGACCCGGAACACGTGGACCGCGGCGGGCGGCGATCCGGGGTAGATCAGGTCGAGGTTGGCGGCGATGACCTGCTCGACCGGCACGACGGCCGGACGATCCTCCAGGGGAATCCACCGCGGGCGGTTGCCGGGCACCTTGATGCGCACGAATCGGGTGTCGCCGCCCTGCGGAATGAACACCGCGAGATTGAGCCCGTGGTTGCTGATGAACGGGAACGGATGCTCGGAATCGACCGCGAGGGGGGTCAGGATCGGTTGGACGTTGCGGGCGAAGTAGGCGCGCAGGGCCGCGCGCTCGTCCCGATTCAGGTCGTCGTGACGCAGGATCGGCAGCCCCGTCCGGGCCAGCTCCGGCACCAGTTCCTTGCGCCACAGGCGGCTGAGCTCCGCGACCTGGGCCAGCAACTGGGCGCGGCACGCCGCCAGCTCGTCGGCCGGGGTCCGACCGTCGATGGAGAGCTTCTTGGCGCGCCCGGCGATCTCGCGCTTGAGACCGCTCATGCGCTTCATGAAGAACTCGTCGTGGAGCATGCCGATGATGCCCGCGAACTTGACCCGTTCGAGGAGCGGCAGGTCGGTCCGGCCGACGAGATGCAGCACCCGGCGGGCGAACCCCAACCAGCTCAGCTCGCGGCTGACGAACGTCCGGGCCGGCCCGAGGGCGGCGAGGCGCGTTCTGGTGGCCACCGCTTCCCCTTTCGATTCGGTGCGCACTGGTAATATCTCGCGGGGATTCTCCGCTTACGGAAGCCTTCGATTATAGGACACGCGTCGTGCCGAACCCGATTGACACCCTTCCCGAGAACATCGCCGCCGTCGACCTCGGCTCCAACAGTTTCCACATGCTGGTCGCGCGCACCAAGGGTGGCGAGCCGGTCCTCGTCGATCGCCTGCGCGAGATGGTGCAGCTCGCCTCCGGACTCGACGCCAGCGACCGTCTCAGTCCGGAGTCGCGGGATCGGGCGATCGGGTGCCTGCGGCGTTTCGGCCAGAGGCTCCGCCACATGGCGCCGAGCGACGTGCGGGCGGTCGGGACCAACACGCTGCGGGTGGCGGTGGACGCCGGCGAGTTCCTCATGGATGCGGAGCGGGCGCTGGGACACTCCATCGAGACCATCTCCGGCATCGAGGAAGCTCGACTGATCTTTCTCGGGGTCACGCGGACCCTGCCGGGACCGCAGCGCCGGAGGCTCGTCGTCGACATCGGCGGCGGGAGCACCGAGCTGATCGCGGGGGACGAGGCGCCCCGGGACATGGAGAGCCTGTACATGGGCTGCATCACGTTCAGCCGGGCCCATTTCGGCGACGGGCGGCTCACCGCCGAGAACTGGCAGCGGGCGGAGCTCGCCGCCCTGCAGGAGCTGGAGCCGGTCACAGAGCGCTTTCGCGCCTTCGACTGGGAAGAGGCGGTCGGCGCCTCGGGGACCATCCGGGCCATCGACGGCCTCGTCCGCACCTACGGGTGGAGCGGGAATGGCATCACCGCCGAGGCCCTCGGCCGGCTGCGGGACACGCTGCTGAAGGCCGGGCGCATCGGCCGGTTGAAGCTGGAAGGGCTGAACCCCAGACGCAGGACGACGATCGCCGGCGGCGCCGCCATCCTGTCCGCCCTGTTCGAGGCGCTGCGGATCGACGTGCTGCGCCGTTCGGAAGGCGCCCTGCGCGAAGGCCTTCTCTACGACTTTCTCGGCCGTATCCGCGACGAGGACGTCCGGGCGCGCGGGGTCGAGGCCCTGGCCGGCCGGGCGCACGTCGACCGGCGGCAGGCGGCGCGGGTGGAGCAGACGGGCCTGGCGCTGCTGGCGCAGGTGGCCGCGAGCTGGGGCCTCGACGCCCGCAATGCCCGGCAGTTCCTGTCCTGGGCCGCGAACCTGCACGAGATCGGTCTGGATATCGCGCACAGCCACTACCACCGGCACGGCGAGTACATCGTCGCGCACGCGGACCTGCAGGGGTTCTCGCTGCCCGAGCAGCAGGTGCTGGCGACGCTGGTGCGTTCCCACCGGCGCAGATTCCCGACCGAGGCCATCGCCGCCCTTCCCCGACACTGGTCGGCGTGGACGGAGCGGTTGGCGATGCCCCTCCGCCTGGCGGTGGTCCTGCACCGGAGCCGCAGCCCTCTGCCCCTGCCTCCGATCGAGCTCTCCGCCGCGAAGAACGCGCTCGACCTGCGGTTTCCCCCGGGATGGCTCGACGAGCACCCGTTGACCCGCGCCGATCTGGAGACCGAGGAGGCCTATCTCCGGGAGGCCGGATACCGGATGTCGTTCGACTAGCCGTCGAGCCTGGCCAGCACGCGCGGGGTGACGAACCAGAGCAGCTCCCCGCGGCCGGGCCCTACCTCGTCCCACCGCGTCACGTCCAATCCGATGCACGCGAGCGCGGCGGTGGGAAACCGCACCGCGGCGCCGCCGATCAGCGTGGACGCCGTCTGCGAGCAGGCCGGTTCGTGTCCCACGACCAGCAGCGTCTCCGGGTTGCCGGGGACGGTGGCGAGGCAGGCCAGCACGTCGCCGGGCGAGGCCCCGTACAGCGCCGGGACCACGGCGACGGAGGCGCGCCAGGCCCCGGCGTCGGCGGCGTGCCGAAGCGTCTCAGCCGTGCGCACCGCCGGCGAGCACAGCACGCGGTCGGGCGCCGGCCCCACCCGCCCGAGGAACCCGCCCATCCGCCGCGCCGCCTTCACGCCGCGGGGCGCCAGCGGGCGTTCGCGATCCGGAGTGGATCCGATCTCCCAGCTCGACTTGCCGTGGCGCAGCAGGAGCATCGTCTTCATGACGGGTCCGGGGGGGGATCCTCGAGCCTCCGAACGAGCTCGCTCCACAGGCCGGCATAGGCGCGGGCGGCGGGGTTCGTTCTCGAGAACCCGCACAGCGGCGCCCGCCGGGCGCTCATCTGCTCCACCGCGCTGGCGTACGGAATCTCGGTCGCGAGCACGGGGCACGGCATCTCGTCCGGGGCGTCGCAGATCCGGCGGTGCAGCGTGCGGCGGCGGTCGACCATGGAATAGAACGGCAGCAGCCGAACCGTCACCCGATGCTGCCGCAGGTGGCGGACGAGCTGGCGGAGCGTCCGCCGCGACAGCGTCGTCGGAATGGTCGGCACGATCAGGGCGTCGGCGACGGCGAAGACCGCCTCCGAGACGAGCGAGATGCTCGGCGCGCAGTCCACAAAGACGTAGTCGTAGTCGCGGCCGAGCACCCGGATCCGGCTCGTCAGGCGGCGGACGTACTTCGGGCTGTCGAGCAGCAGGTCCAGGTGGCGGTACGAGAAGTCCGCCGGCAGCAGGTCGAGCCCTTCGTAGTCCGTCTCGCGGACGAATCGGGCGAGCGGACGCTTGCCGTGAATCAGCTTCTTCCCGCCGCCGCGGACCTTCATCTTGATCCGGAAGCAATAGGTGGCGGCGCCCTGCGGATCCAGATCGCAGACGAGGGTCCGCGATCCCGCGGCGGCGGCGAGATAGGCGAGGTTGACGGCGGCCGCCGTCTTCCCCACTCCCCCCTTGATGTTGTAGGTGGCCAGCACCTTCATCGAGACATTCCTCCGCCGCGTCGCGGCCGTCGCGCGGGACCCGCCGTCACGATGAGCCGCGGCCCGAGACGGAGGTCTCCTCGCGGGTCGCCAGGAGCCGCCCGAGCTCCGCCCCGGTCCGCGCGGTCACGAACCGGCCGACCTGCTCGACGACCCGCCGGCGCGCGGCCCTCTCCTGAGACTCCAGCCGGTCGACCAACCGTCCCATCGTCAGCAGCACCGGCGCGTTCGCCCCGCCCGCCGAGCACAGCTCCTGCGCCGTGTCCCGCAGCTCACGCTGCTGGACCTGCAGGTCGTTGTAGTCGCCGAGGTCGTCCTGCAACCGCTTCAGCGGACGGATGAAGGCGCTCGCGGGGCCGGCCGCGAACAGGCTCCGGAAGAACTCGATCAGATAGCGCAGCTTCTTGCAGGCGATGCGCAGCTCGTGGATGCTCTCGGCCGGGGTCTCCGCCGACAGGGACCGGCCTCGCTTGCGCACTCGCGCACAGGCGCGGTCGATGCGCTCGACCGCCACGTCCCCCACCGGGCGGGAGGCGTTCGCTCCCGTCCCGCCGGCGTCGGCCTCGAGGAAGCGGCTCCATTCCCGCTTGAGCTGCTGGTAGCGGGCCGAGTCGAGCCCCGCGAGCTGCTCCCGATGCGCGGCCTGCTTCCGGCCCCGCAGGTGGTCGGCCAGCGGCGCCAGATCGCCGTGCGCCGACGCCGGCAAATCGACCTCGTAGCCGCGCAGGTTGAGCAGATGGACGTCGATGTCCCGGGGCGGACCGGTCAATCGCCCCAGCCAGGCGAACTCGCCGGCGAAGCGGCGCGTCACGGTGTCGTCGAACACCTCCGGGACCTGACCGAGGCAGGAGCGGGTGCGCCGGACCGCGACGCGGAAATCGTGCAGGAACTCCGGATCGAGATCCCGGCGCAGACCGTCCTCGTTGACCTGCATGGTCTCCCACAGGGCGGCCAGGATGCGCTTCATCGTGCGGTCGGTGCGACCCGCGGGGTCGAGGTACAGCTCAAGCCTGCCGGTATAGTCGCACGGTTGGCGGCCGACCGCGGCCAGGGCCAGATCGAGCTCGCCCTCCGCGCCCGGCGCCAGACCGAGGTCCCGCTCCAGAAAGCGGCGCACGCCGGCGCAGGCGCGCTCGTACCCGGTCATCGGGGTGAGGCGCAGGGCCGGGGGCAGCCGCCGCCGGCGGCGCGTCGGACCGGTGGCGGTTCCGCGATTGAGGGACATGCGCACGACCACCTTGTCCCGGTGGTCCACCACCGGGATCCGTTCGCTGCGGCGGTCGATACGAACCACCGGCAGGAGCCGCCGGATGCCCGTCACCGCCTGCAGCGCGTCCCGGAAGCCTCCCGGCGGCAGATCCCGGGCGAAGCCGGGAGGCGCCGGGAGGGTGGCGCGGTGACGGCACCGGCCGTCGAAGCGGTCCCAGCGCACGAGGCAGCCTCCGTCCTGCGCATCGGACAGGAGGAAACCGGAATCGCGATAGAGCCGCCAGTCGAACGTGTCGAGATAGGTGCGGGCGGCGGTCCCCGTCGCAGCGCGCCGAATCGTGAAACGCTGCGCAAGCCGGGATACGATGCCGGCCGCCGACTGCGACGGGTCGAGCAGGTACGTGTGGCTCGACATGTGTCCTCCGGGATAGTACACCGTTCGCCGCCGCCGCGGCCGGTTGCCCCTTCCCGAATCACCCCCGCCGTGTTAGTATCCGGGCTTCGCGAGTTAGTATCCGGACTTCGCGAGGTGGATGCTGGTCAAACGCTACTCCTTCATCGTGGCCGACCGTGCGACCGGCGTCGTTCACCGTTTTGCCTTGAGCGTGCGTCCAAGGCTGGTGGCCGCCCTGCTGGTGGTCCTGCCTCTCGGGTGGCTCGGGCACACCGCTTGGCTCGACGGGACGCGGTTCGATGCCGAGAAATGGCTCTCGTCTCCGCGCTGGACCATGAACGATCGCTTGCGCTCGTTCAATGCCCTGCTCCAGTCCGAGGTTCAACGTTACAGCTCGACCACCGCCGATCTGTCCCGTCGCATCGCCGCCCTGCAGCTCGTGGTCGAGACCCTGCGCGATCAGTCCATCGTCGACCCCGGCATTCGACAGGCCATGGTGCGGCTGGCGGAACGGGACCGCTCCGGCGGCGCGTCGGCCCTCCGGACGGTGGCCCAGGCCGCGCCGGCCGAGACGCTCGACCTGCTGCATGATCTGCTCGACGTGCTGGAGGTCGAGCTCGGGGTCGCCCGCGACGGCATCCGCCTGCGACAGGATCTGGCCGAGGCGACGCCGCTCAACCTGCCCGCCGCCGGCCGCATCAGCGCCCGATACGGGTACCGGCGCGACCCGTTCACCGACGAGCGGACCTTTCATCCGGCGCTGGACATCTCGACCGGGTACGGACAGCCGGTCCGGTCGACGGCCGCCGGCGAGGTCACGGAAGCGGGGCGAAACGGCAATCTCGGCAAGATGATCGAGATCGCTCACGGCTTCGGCCGGCGCACCCGGTACGGTCATCTGTCGGAGTTCGCCATCGCCGTCGGCGAGGACGTCGAACGAGGCCAGATCATCGGCTATGCCGGCGCCACCGGCCGCGCCACCGGGTCCCACGTCCACTACGAGGTCCTGGTCGGCAGCCAGCGGATGAACCCCCTGCGGCTGGTCATCGCCTCGGGTACCGTCTCGGCCGACTGATCCGCTGCCGCGGGCCGCCCGGCGCAATCCGGTCCGGCCCGTTCCGTTTCCGTCCCGAATGCCCTGCGCGAGGCGCTGCGGCTTACCCCTCGGGCACCTTGACGCGTCCGGACCCCTTCCCTACAATCGATCGTATCCGTGTACCGGATCGGCACCCGCCTTGGACCATCATCGACAGCGCAACGCCACCGGGGGCCGAGCCCGGCCCGAACATCGAGCCGGTTGCCGTTGATGCGGTTCATTGGACTCGACTGATGCTGCAGAACGTCCTCAGGAAAGTATTCGGCACGCAGAACGAGCGGGATCTCAAGCGGATGCAGCCGGCGTTGGCGGAGGTCAACGCTCGGGAAGCGGCGGTCCGCGCCCTCAGCGATGCCGACCTCCGCGGGCGTACCGCCAGCCTGCGCCAGCGCGCCGATCAGGGCGAACCGCTCGACGATCTGCTGCCCGATGCCTTCGCGGTAGTCCGCGAAGCGGGCCGGCGGGTGCTCGACATGCGGCATTTCGACGTCCAGTTGATAGGCGGCATGGTCCTGCATCAGGGAGAGATCGCCGAGATGAAGACCGGCGAGGGCAAGACGCTGGTCGCCACCCTGGCTGCCTATCTGAACGCCCTCGGCGGCGGCGGGGTCCACGTCGTCACCGTGAACGACTACCTGGCCCGGAGGGACGCCGAGTGGATGGGGCGCATCTACCGGTTTCTCGGCATGTCGGTCGGCATCATCCAGCACGATCTGCGCGACCCCGAGCGCCAGGCCGCCTACGCCTCCGACATCACCTACGGCACCAACAACGAGTTCGGTTTCGACTATCTGCGCGACAACATGAAGTTCGAGTTCGCGCACTTCGTGCAGCGCGGACACCGCTTCGCGATCGTCGACGAGGTCGACAGCATTCTCATCGACGAAGCCCGGACTCCCCTCATCATCTCCGGGCCGGCCGAGCAGTCGACCGAGCTCTACTACGAGGTCGACCGCATCATCCCGCGGCTCGAGCCGGGGGCGGTCACCCAGGGCAACGTCAAGGCGGAGGACCGCGAAGCGCTGGAAGAGACCGGCGACTATCTGACCGACGAGAAGCACAAGACCGTCGCCCTGACCGAGACCGGCATGGCGAAGGCGGAGAAGATGCTCGCCAAGCGGCTCAGTCCCGGCGGGCTCTACGACCCCGCCAACATGCCGCTCCTGCACCACGTGAACCAGGCCCTCCGCGCCCACGCCCTGTTCAAGCGCGACGTGGAGTACATGGTGAAGGACGGCCAGGTCGTCATCGTGGACGAGTTCACGGGCCGGCTCATGCCCGGCCGCCGCTGGAGCGACGGCCTGCACCAGGCGGTCGAGGCGAAGGAGAAGGTCAAGATAGAGCGGGAGAACCAGACGCTGGCGACGGTGACCTTCCAGAACTACTTCCGCAAGTACGACAAGCTGTCGGGCATGACCGGCACCGCGGACACGGAGGCGCCGGAGTTCAACAAGATCTACAAGCTGGACGTCATGGTCATCCCGACCAACCGCCCCCTGGTGCGGATCGAGGAGGCCGATTCCATCTACCGGTCCGAGCGCGAGAAGTACGACGCCATCGTCGAGGACATCATCGACAAGCAGGAGGCCGTCCGGCCGGTGCTGGTCGGCACGGTCTCGATCGAGAAGTCGGAGCGCCTCTCGGGGCTTCTCAAGCGGCGGGGTGTCAAGCACGTCGTCCTCAACGCCAAGTACCACGCCCAGGAGGCGGAGATCGTCGCCCAGGCCGGCCGCCGGGGGACGGTGACCATCGCCACCAACATGGCCGGCCGGGGCACCGACATCGTCCTCGGCGGCAACGCCGAGTACATGTCCCGCCAGCAGGCCCTCGCCGAGCAGACGGCGGAACGGCTGCCCAAGGAAGAGGCGAAGTTCGTCGACGACGACGAGTTCGTGTACTTCTATCACCTGGAGCACTTCTATCGCACGCCCCGTCCCGACTGGGAGCGCATCATTACCCAGTTCGCGCAGCAGACCGCGGCCGAGCACGCCGAGGTCGTCGACGCCGGCGGGCTGCACATCATCGGGACCGAGCGGCACGAGTCGCGGCGCATCGACAACCAGCTCCGGGGGCGGGCGGGACGCCAGGGCGACCCCGGCTCGTCCCGATTCTACCTTTCCCTCGAGGACGACCTGATGCGCATCTTCGGGTCCGATCGCATCTCCGGACTGATGGATCGGCTCGGGATGGAGGAAGGGGTTCCGATCGAGCACGGCATGGTGACCCGGGCCATCGAACGGGCCCAGAAGCAGGTGGAGGCGCAGCACTTCTCGGTGCGGAAGCACCTGCTCGAGTACGACGACGTCATGAACAAGCAGCGGGAGAACGTCTACACGCTGCGCCGGGAGCTGCTCGACGGTCGGGTGCACGTATCCGAGGACGAGATCGTCGACAGCCGCCAGTACCTGATGAACCTGGCCGAGGACCTCGTCGATCAGGAGGTCGAGGCCCATTGCGGCCGCGACACCGAGCCGGAGGACTGGGACACCCAGGGGCTGTCGCGCTCGGTCGGCGAGCTGGCGGGGCTCCCGGCCGAGCAGCTCGACGAGCTGGAGCTCGACGACAAGAGCCCCGACGAGATGCTCGATACGTTGTGGGCGGCGGTCAAGTCCCGCTACGAGGAGAAGGAAGAGGCGATCGAGGCCGAGCTGCTGCGGCGCGTCGAGCGCGACGTGATGCTGCAGATCGTCGACACGCAGTGGAAGGACCACCTCTACAGCCTCGATCACCTGAAGGAGGGCATCGGCCTCCGCGCCCACGCCCAGAAGGACCCGCTCGTCGAGTACAAACGGGAGAGCTTCGCCCTGTTCCAGTCGATGAAGGAGCGGATCGACACCGAGATGATCCGCTACCTGTGGCGGCTGCGGCCCATCGTGCAGGGCGAAGGGGCGGAGCGCCCCCGCCCCGCCGCCCGGCCGCGGGCGCCGATGACCCTCAACGATCCCGGCGCCGCCGCCCCGGTGTTCGCAGGCGGGCCGGCGGCCGGCCGCGCCCCGCAGCCGGCGCGGACCGGCGGCGACGACGCCGCGGTGCGCACCGTGCGCCGGGACACCCCGAAGGTCGGACGGAACGATCCGTGTCCGTGCGGCAGCGGAAAGAAGTACAAGAAATGTCATGGGGCCTGACATGACGGCGGGCATCGAGACCACGGCGACCCGTTTCGCGGCTACTGACATCGCGGTGGCCCTGACCTTCGACGACGTGCTGCTCGTACCGCAACGGTCCGAGGTCCTGCCCGCGGAGGTCGACGTCTCGACGCGGCTCACCCGGAACGTCACCCTGAAGGTGCCGATCATCAGCGCCGCGATGGACACCGTGACCGAGTCGCGCCTCGCCATCGCGATGGCCCAGCTCGGCGGCATGGGGGTGATCCACAAGAACCTCGACATCGAGGCGCAGGCGGCCGAGGTCGATCGGGTCAAGCGGTCGGAGAGCGGCATGATCGTCAACCCGATCACGCTGTCGCCCGCCAACCGGATCGTCGAGGCCCTCGAGCTGATGAAGAAGTACCGGATCTCGGGGGTGCCGATCACCGAGGACGGCAGCACCGAGGGCAAGCTCGTCGGCATTCTCACCAACCGCGACCTACGCTTCGAGGGGCGCATAGAGCGGCCCATCGGCGAGGTGATGACCCGCAGGGACCTCATCACGGTGCCGGTCGGGACCACCCTGCAGGACGCCCAGGCCCTCCTGCACAAGCACCGCGTCGAGAAGCTGCTGGTGGTCGACCGGGAGTTCCGCCTCAAGGGGCTCATCACCGTCAAGGACATCCAGAAGATGATCACCTACCCGACCGCGTCCAAGGACGAGTTGGGCAGGTTGCGGGTCGGCGCGGCGGTCGGGATTGCCAAGAACACGGTGGAACGCTCGGAGGCCCTCGTCGCGGCCGGCGCCGACGTGCTCGTCGTCGACACCGCGCACGGGCATTCGCACGGGGTGATGGCCATGGTGGGCCGGCTCCGCGAGCATTTCCCCGGCGTCGAGCTGGTCGCCGGCAACGTCGCGACCGCGGAGGGCACCGAGTCGCTGATCGCCCTCGGCGTCGACGCCGTCAAGGTCGGCATCGGGTCCGGGTCGATCTGCACGACCCGGATGATCGCCGGCATCGGCATGCCGATGATCTCGGCCCTCGCCGAGTGCGGCGAGGCCGCCCGGCGCCACGGCGTCCCGATCATCGCCGACGGCGGCGTGCGCTACTCGGGCGACATCACCAAGGCCCTCGCGGTGGGGGCCGGCGCGGTCATGATCGGGAGCCTGTTCGCGGGCACCGACGAGAGCCCCGGCGAGCTGATCCTCTATCAGGGGCGCAGCTTCAAGGAGTATCGGGGCATGGGCTCGATCGGGGCGATGCGCGCCGGCAGCCGGGACCGCTACTTCCAGGAGGACTTCGACCTCGCCAGCCCACGGGAGGACGGCGAGAAGCTCGTGCCCGAGGGCATCGAGGGCCGCGTGCCCCACAAGGGTTCGGTCGGCGCGATGATCCACCAGCTCGTCGGCGGGCTGCGCGCCGGCATGGGCTACTGCGGGTGCCCCACCATCCCCGACCTGCAGCAGAACGCCCGCATGGTGCGCATCACCCCCGCCGGCATGCGCGAGAGCCACGTGCACGACGTGGTCATCACCAAGGAAGCGCCCAACTACCGCTCCGAGTAGCGACCGCATCTGCCGGCGTCGACGCGGCGCTTCGGGGCCGGCGATGTTCGAAGCTCCGCTCGCGCCGGCGATAAACGTCGCGACGATGCGCGACTCGGAGGTTCCCTTCAGGGCGCTTCCCGTCAGTGGCTGTTCTTCGAGTCGATTCGATCGCGTGAACGATCCGTTTCGCGATCATCCTTCAGCCGCTCGCGCACGTGGATCGGCTGCGTGACAGTCGCTCACGCCTTCGCGGTTTCGACCGGATCCGGCGGATCGCCTCGGCGCGAGAGGGACTCGAATCCGTCCGGCGTCTCGATTACCAGCTCCCGCGAATCGTCTCCCCGGTCGTGAATGCGAACCGACACCGCCCCCGGTACCGGATGCGGCAGCCGGTCGGCCCACTCGATGCAGACCAGCGCGCCGGTTTCCGGCAGCTCATCGAGCCCGAGCTCGTCGGTCTCGGCCGGTTCGAGGCGGTACAGATCGACGTGCTGGACCCGCCCCCCGCCGTACGCCTGGACGATGGTGAACGTCGGGCTGCTGACCTCGTCGGGATCGATCCCGGCGCCCTCGACGAACCCGCGGACGAACGCGGTCTTGCCGGCGCCGAGGTCACCGAACAGCAGGACCACCGTGCCGGGCGGCAGCCGCCGGGCGAGGTCGGCGCCGATGTCGGCGGTCTGCCGTTCGGAGTGACTCTCGTAGCGCGTGTGCACGGTGCAGCCTCGTTCGGACGGAATCAGAGAGGCAGGAGCTCCGGCTCCTGGCTGAAATGGTCGGGCTCGCCGCGATCCAGGGCGAGCAGGGTCGGACCGAGCCGGTGCGCCAGATCGCTGGCGATGAGCCCGGCGTGGCCGTGCTCGGCCGCCGCGAGGTCGCCCGCGAGCCCGTGCAGGCAGACCCCGAGCGCGCAGGCGGCCTCGACCTCGGGCAGTTGCGCCATCCAGGCGGCGAGGACGCCGGTGAGCACGTCGCCGACGCCGCCGGTGGCCATGCCCGGATTGCCGGTCACGTTGATCCACACCGTCCCGCCCGGCGTCGCCACCAGGGTCCGCGATCCCTTCAGGACGACGAAGATGCCCCGATCCGCCGCCAGGTCGCGGGCCACGTCGAGGCGGTGGGCGGCCACGTAGTCGGCCGGCCGGCCGATGAGCCGCCCCATCTCGCCGGCGTGCGGGGTGACGACCAGCTCCCGGCCCGGACGCCCCCGGAGCCCGGCGGGGTCGCCGGCGAACGCGTTCAGGGCGTCGGCGTCGAGCACCAGCGGGACCGGGGCGCGGTCCACCAGCTCGCGCACGAACCGGGTGACGCCGGCGCCCCGGCCGAGACCGGGGCCGACGGCCAGCACGTCGCAGCGTTCGGCGAGCACCGTATCGGCCGCCTCGGCCCGGACGCGGCCGTCGCCGTCGTGGTCGAGGCCCAGGGTCATGTACTCCGGGGCCACCGCGGCCACCGCGGGCTGAACGGCGCGCGGCGTCGCCACCGTCACCAGACCCGCCCCCGAGCGCAGGGCGCCGAGCGCGGCGAGCGCGGCGGCGCCGGTCTTGCCCGTCGACCCGGCGGCGACGACCACCCGTCCGTAGTCTCCCTTGTGGGACTCGCGGGGCCGGTGCGGGACCCGCTTCCGCGCCCAGGCGCGGGTGATGACGGTCACGCGGGGCCCCGCGAGGCTGTCCACGACCGCGGCGGGAAACCCGATGTCGGCGACCACGACGGCGCCGGCTCGGGCGGACGCCGGGGCCAGCAGCAGCGGCAGTTTCGGCGCGCCGAGGGTGACGGTCAGCGTCGCCGCGACCGCCTCGTCGTTCACCTCCGGGGTGTCCGCCGACAATCCGGACGGCAGGTCGATCGACACCACCGGCCCGTCCACGGCGTTGAGGTCGCCGGCGACGGACCGCCAGTGTCCCGCCAGGGGCCGCGTCAGCCCGGTGCCGAACAGGGCGTCGACGACGATATCGCAGGCGCCGACTTCCCCCCGCGCCGCCGCCCAGGCGGAAGGACCGGAGACGTCGGCCACGGGGACGCCCGACCGTCGGAGGAGGGACAGATTGGTCGCCGTGTCTCCTCCGATCTCGGCTGCCGGCGCGGCCAGGTACACCCGCACCGCGGCGCCGCGGGCGGCCAGGATGCGCGCCGCGACGAATCCGTCGCCGCCGTTGTTCCCCTTCCCACACACCACCGCGATGCGGCGATCGGGCCGCGGCGGCCAGCGCGATGCGAGGGCGGACACCACCTGCCGGCCGGCGTGCTCCATCAGCACCAGCGACGGCACGCCGAGATCGGCGATCGCCTGCCGGTCCGCCTCACGCATCTGGGCCGTGTTCAGCACCCGCATCCTGTGTCCGCTGCCCCGTTCACTCGGTTCGGGCCGCTCCCCCCCCCGCAACGCCGAGGTCCGCTCGCTCCCCGCGCGCGATGGACGGTCATTCCGGAGAATTCGGCCTCGACCTGATCCTGACCCGGAAATCGTCGCTTGCGGCAACCCTCCGGGAGTTCGCGCCGGTCTACGGCGCAGACTCCGGGGCTCCTCCCGGCCTGCGATGGACGGCACCGCAGGGTCCTGCGCGTATGGTACCGTGGGCGGTGTGAAAACGAACACTGTCGACGCGCCCGCGCCTCCCGGCATCGGCGAGGCCACGGTGAACGTGAACGGGGTCGTGACGTCCGGCGACCGGGCGGTAGTCTCGGTGTTCGACCACGGTTTTCTCTACGGCGACGGCGTCTACGAGACTCTCCGCACCTACAACCGTCGGCCCTTCCTGCCGGATCGGCATCTCGCCCGGCTCCGCGCCTCGGCGGCCCGCCTGTCGCTGGAGGTTCCGCCGGCGGACGCGGAACTGGAGTCGCGCATGCACGACACCATGCGCGGCGTCCACCCCCGCGGCGAGGTGATCCTCCGGATGCTCGTCACCCGCGGGGTCGGCGACCTCGGCTACGATCCGGCCGTATGCCGGACCCCGACCGTCGTCATCATCGCGCGCCCGCATCGCGAGTCTCCGGACTGGGTGCAGCGGGACGGAGTGCGGCTGGTCGTCGCGAGCATCCTGCGCAACCACCCCCGCAGCGTCGATCCCGTCATCAAGTCCAACAACCTGCTGAACAACGTGCTGGCGATGCAGGAGGCGGTGTGCGACGGCGCCTACGAGGCCCTGCTCCTCAACCACCGGGGCGAGCTGGCGGAATGCTCGCAGTCCAATGTCTTCGTGGTGCGGGACGGCGCCGTCCTGACCCCGCCCCTCGACGCGGGGCTGCTCGAGGGGGTGACGCGGAACCTGCTGTTCGAGGTGGGCGCCGACCTCGGGGTGCCGGTCCGGGACGCGGTGCTCCGCCCGTCGGACCTGCCCCGCGTCGACGAGATGTTCATCACCGGCACCACCCGCGAGGTGGTCCCGGTGGTCGGCGTCGGCGCGCAGACGATCGGGTCCGGCGCGCCGGGGCCGGTGACCCGCCGGCTGCTCGCCCGGCTGCGCGAACGGGCCGACGCCCTGACCCGCGCGGCGGGCTGACCCCGCGCGGCGGGCTGACCCCGCGCGGCGGGCTGACCCCGCGCGGCGGGCTGACCCCGCGCGGCGGGCTGACCCCGGCCGAGGCGCCACCGGCAGATCGGCCGGGGCGGCGGTCGAACCGAACCACGGGCCAGCGCCCTGACCCGCGCGGTGGGCTGATCTCCCACGTGGGATGATGCGGCCGCTCTGCCGTCGGCGCCGGCCGAGACGCGGGCGCGGTACCTCGAGCGATCGCCTGCCTCGCCGCTCCTGCCCCGCGGGGCAGGAGCGGCTCAGTCTTGATACGCCGCGATCGGCGGGCAGGCGCAGATCAGGTTCCGGTCCCCGTGGGCGTCGTCGATCCGGCCCACCGCCGGCCAGAACTTGTCGGCGCGCACGAAGGGTCTCGGATAGACCGCCTGCTCCCGGGCATAGGGGTGCGACCAGACGTCGGCGGTCACCTCGGCGGCGGTGTGCGGAGCGTTCTTCAGCACGTTGTCGACGGGGTCGGCGGCACCCTCCACGATCGCCTGGATCTCCGCGCGGATGGTGATCAGGGCATCGCAGAAGCGGTCGAGCTCCTCGAGCGGCTCGCTCTCGGTCGGCTCGACCATCATCGTGCCCGGCACCGGAAACGAGACCGTCGGGGCATGGAACCCGTAGTCTATGAGGCGCTTGGCGACGTCGAGCTCGTTGATGCCGTGCGGCCGGAGAGCCCGCAGGTCGAGGATGAGCTCGTGCGCGACCCGTCCGTTGGCGCGCGTGTACAGCACGTCGTAGTGCGAGGCGAGGCGCGCCTTGATGTAGTTGGCGCCGAGTATCGCCGCCGCCGTCGCGAGCCGCATGCCCTCCGCTCCGAGCATGCGCATGTAGCCGTGGGAGATGAGGAGGATGCTGGCGCTGCCCCACGGGGCCGCCGCGATGGCGGGGATCGCCCGCTCGCCGCCGACCGGCACCACCGGATGTCCCGGCAGATACGGCGCCAGGTGCGCGCCGCACGAGATCGGACCCATGCCCGGTCCGCCTCCGCCGTGGGGAATGGCGAAGGTTTTGTGCAGATTGATGTGGCAGACGTCGGCGCCGATCGCGGCGGGGCTGGTCACCCCGACCTGCGCGTTCATGTTCGCCCCGTCCATGTACACCTGGCCGCCGGCGGCGTGGATGATGCCGCAGATCTCGCGGATGGCGTCCTCGAACACGCCGTGCGTGGACGGATACGTGATCATCAAGGCGCACAGGGCGTCGCGATGCGCCGCGGCCTTGGCGCGGAGGTCGTCGAGATCGACGTTGCCGCGATCGTCGCAGGCCACGACCACCACCCGCATCCCCGCCATGGTGGCGCTGGCCGGATTGGTGCCGTGGGCGGACGCCGGAATCAGCACCACGTTCCGGTCGCCGCTCCCCCGGTCGCGCTGGTAGGCGCGGATGACCATGAGCCCGGCGAACTCGCCCTGCGCTCCCGAGTTCGGCTGCAGCGACACCGCCGGCAGTCCGGTAATCGCGGCGAGGGACGCCTCGATCTCGCGGAACAGGGCCTGGTAGCCTTCCGTGGTCTCCACGGGGGCGAACGGATGGACCTCGGCGAACTCCGGCCAGCTCACGGCGCGGATCGCGGACGCCGCGGTCAGCTTCATCGTGCACGATCCGAGCGGGATCATCGACGTGTCGAGACCGAGGTCGCGCCGCTCGAGCCGCTTCAGATAGCGCATCATCTGCGTCTCGGACCGGTGCCGGTGGAAGACCGGATGGGTCAGGTAGGCCGACGTGCGCACGAGCGCCCCGGGCCAGTCCGGGGCGGTATCGGGGGCCGCGGCGGGCGGCGGGGCCGGGCGCTCGAGGGCGGCGGCGACGAGCGACACGATGTGCGCCACGTGGTCCGTGGTCGTGGTCTCGTCGAGGGCGATGCCCACCGCGCCGTCCCCCCGGAAGCGCAGATGCACGCCGGCGGCGGCGACGCGGACCCGCAGCCCATCCCGCGCGGCCGGCGGCAGCCGCACCGTGACGGTGTCGAAGAAATGCGCGTGCGCAGGCGCGAGACCCAGCCCCCGCACCCCCTCCGCCAGTTGCCGGGCCAGCCCGTGCACGCGGGCGGCGATGGCGCGGAGGCCGTCCGGACCGTGGTAGACCGCGTAGAAGCCGGCAAGATTGGCGAGCAGGGCCTGGGCCGTGCAGATGTTCGATGTCGCCCGGTCGCGCCGAATGTGCTGCTCGCGGGTCTGCAACGCCATCCGATAGGCGGGGTCGCCGTGCCGGTCGACCGACAGGCCGATGATGCGCCCGGGCATCTGCCGGACGAACGCCTCCCGGGTGGCGAAGAACGCCGCGTGCGGTCCGCCGTATCCCATCGGGACCCCGAACCGCTGCGAGTTGCCGACCACGATGTCCGCCCCGCATTCGCCGGGCGGGGCCAGCAACGTCAGGGCCAGCAGGTCGGTGCACACGGCGGCGAGGGCCCCCGCGTCGTGGGCCCGGGCCACCGCGCCGTCGATGGGAACGACCGCGCCGTCCTCGGCCGGGGACTGGAGCAGGACCCCGAAGACCCGCCCGTCCACGGGCATCGTCTCCGGATCGCCCACCTCGACCGCGATGCCCAGCGGCTCGGCGCGGCCCCGCACCACGTCGATGGTCTGGGGAAAGCAGTGCCGCGACACCAGCAGCCGGTCGGCGCCGGGGCCGGTGCGCGACCGCACGCGGTGCATCATCGCCATCGCTTCGGCCGCCGCCGTCGCTTCGTCGAGGAGCGAGGCGTTCGCCACCGGCATCCCGGCCAGGTCGCCGACCATCGTCTGGTAGTTCAACAGCGCTTCGAGGCGTCCCTGCGCCACCTCCGCCTGATACGGCGTGTAGGGGGTGTACCAGCCGGGGTTCTCGAACACGTTGCGCAGGATGACGCTGGGGGTGATGCAGCCGTAGTACCCCAGGCCGATGTACGCCCGCCCGGGCCGGTTCCGGCCGCCGATCTCCCGCAGGCGCGCCAGATACTCCGCCTCGGTGTCCGGTCCCGGGGTTCGGAGGGGCGCGTCGAGCCGGATGTCCGGGGGCACCGCCTCGTCGATCAGGACGTCCAGCGAGGCGGCGCCGACCGCCGCCAGCATCGTCTCGATGTCCCAGGAGCGGGGCCCGACGTGGCGCTCGGAAAACCGATCGGCTCGTGGGTGGGTCACGCGGCGTCCGCCTACTTCACCAGCTCGGCATAGGCGGCCGAGTCGAGAAGTCCGGTGGTTCCGGCGGGGTCCGCCAGCTCGATCACCACGATCCAGGTTCCGTGCGGGTCCGCGTTCACCGTCTCCGGGGCCGTCGAGAGCGCCGTGTTCACCTCGGTCACCCGGCCCCCCAAGGGGCAGTACAGATCCGACACCGCCTTGACCGACTCGATCGACCCGAACTGGGCTCCCGGCTCGAACTGCTGCCCGACCTCGGGCAGCTCGACGTACACCACGTCACCGAGCTGGCTCTGCGCGTAGTCGGTGATGCCGACCCGGGCGGTCGCCCCGGAGATCATGATCCACTCGTGTTCCTTCGTGTAGAGCCGGTCGGTCGGATACATGGCTGCTCATCTCGCACGCTTGTAGAACGGCAACGGCACGACCCGGGCGGGAACCCTGCGCCCGCGGACGTCCACCTCGTACTCGGTCCCCGGCGCGGTCCCCGCCGCGGGCACGTAGGCCAGACCGATGGCCTTCCCGACGGACGGGGTTCGCGTGCCGCTGGTCACCACGCCGACCCGCTCGCCCCCGGCGTGGACCGCATAGCCGTGCCGCGCGATGCCCGGTCCGGCCATCTCGAACCCGACGAGCTTGCGGTCGACCCCGGCCTCGCGTTGCTTCACCAGCGCATCGCGCCCGATGAAGTCGGCCTTCTGCCAGCCGACGATCCAGCCGAGGCCGGCCTCGAGCACCGTCGTCGTCCCGTCGATGTCCTGGCCGCTCAGCCGCATCGCCGCCTCGAGGCGCAACGTGTTGCGCGCGCCCAGTCCCGCCGGCTGCAGCCCGTGCGGCCGGCCGGCCGACAGCAAGGCCATCCAGAGTCGTTCGGCCACCTGCGGGGCCACGAAGATCTCCAGCCCGTCCTCGCCAGTGTACCCGGTGCGCGACACCGTGGCACGGATGCCCGCCACCTCGCCGGTGGCGAACCGGTAGTACCGGACGGCGGCGAGATCCACGTCGGTCAGCGACTGCACCACGTCGAGGGCCCGCGGCCCCTGCACCGCGAGCAGGGCGTAGCGCGAGCTGGTGTTGACGGCCACCGCGTCGCCGATTCCCGCGATGCCGTCCTGAATCCACCGGTAGCCGGCGGCGATGTTGGCGGCGTTGACCACCAGCAGGAAATGATCGTCGGCCAGCCGGTACACCAGCAGATCGTCGACGAACGTGCCCTCGGGGGTGGCGAGGGCCGAGTACTGCGCCTGCCCGACCTCGAGACGGCTCGCGTCGTTGGTCGATATCCGCTGCACGGCGGCGAGCGCGTCCGTCCCCGCCACCTCGATCTCGCCCATGTGGCTGACGTCGAACAGCCCCGCCGCCTGCCGCACCGCGAGATGCTCCTCGGTGATGCCGGCGTACTGCACGGGCATCTCCCACCCCGCGAACGGCACCATCTTCGCGCCCAGGGCGACGTGGCGTCCGTGCAGGGGCGTCTTGAACCGGGCGGAAGCGGAAGCGTCGGTCATGACACGGTCAGGTCGGGCGTGGGGGCGATCCCGCCCGGGAATGCCGGCTCGCGGAGAGAGGTCCGACTGCGGGCGTGGCCGCGATCAGCCGCCAAGACGCCGGAAAACGGCGTAAACGTACTATGGGACCTGCGAGGGGTCAAGACGTGTCGTCGTCCCGCCGCCGTTCCTCTCCGGGACCGCCGTCGTTGAGCCCGGGGCGGCCGGCCCGGCCGGACGCTTTCCGGTGTCGCCGGGCGACTCGCGCAGGTACGACTGCAGCGTGTGGTAGCTGATGCCCAGCACCTCGCAGGTACGCCGCTTGTTGTGGCCGCACCGCTCCAGCATCAGCCGTGCGTATCGGCTCCCCCACGCGCGCATCGACTCGGCGCGGGCCACCGACGGCTGCAGCACCTCGACATAATCCCGGCTCAGCTCGTCCGGCAGATCCTGCAGGTCGACCACGTCGTCGGTCGTCAGGACCAGGGCCCGCTCGACGACGCGTTGCAGCTCCCGTACGTTGCCCGGCCAATCGTGGTTGCGCAGCGCGTCGGCGGCGCTTTCCAACAGGGTCAGCCGGCGCAATCCCCGATGCCGGGCCAGGAAGTGCTCGGCGAGCTCGACGACGTCCTCCCGGCGTTGCCGCAGCGGCGGCACGTGCAATATCGAAAAAACCATAAAGTGGCCCAATAGAGCACGTTATGGTTGATTCGATGCCAGGGCACTTTATGGTTGACGCGTCGACCCACGGATCGGGGGCCGATAGCGACTCAACCCGACTGGCGCTGCGTGGGAACGACACGACCCGCGAGGTCGACGTGTCGGCGCTCGACCCGGGACGCCTCTCGATGATTCTGTCGGGCCGGGCCAGCCGTGGCGTTCGCGGCGACGAGCCCGCGCCCGAGGACCGGGTGGTGGGCATCGGCGGGTAGCAGGTCCGCGCCCGTGTCTCGGACGGGCGCCGGCCTCCGACGCGCGGCCGCGTCGGAGGCCGGCGGCGACCACGCGGTGGCAGTAGCGGCACCGATGCCCGACTACGAGGTCGCGAGCGTCATGATCGCCGCCGGCGCCACGTCGGGGTCGACGATGCTGACCATCAGGGAGGACGGCGCGCCGGACGCCGGCAGCGGCGACCCCGAGATACTGGTGCTCTACGGGATGGTGGACGGCATGCAGACCAACTCGGTGACCTTCATGCTCTGGGACATGGCCGTCCCCGGCCCTCCCGCTCATCGCCCAACCAAGCGTCAGCGCCCGCGTTTCGTCATCCCGATCCTGAGCGCCGAGCCGGCTCCCGCACGAAGCGCAGCCCGATCCGCGAGACGTTCTCCCGCAGCCAGGCCAGAAGTCCGATCCGCCCGAGCGGAGCCTCCAGCGAATCCAGCCGGTTGCGCGAAGGTTCGCAATCTTTGCGAGCGTGTCCGATACACCGGCTCCGCTACGCGGACTTGACCGCCGCGTCCACCTCCACCGGATCGCGCACGGGCTTGCGCCGACCCGGCTTCGCGCGCGGACGACCGGCCTTTCCCGATGAGGGAACCGCCGGCCGCGAAACCCCGAGCAGGCTTTCAACATCGGTGAGGCTGGGCCGCTTGGCGTCCCGATACTCACGGATCGCATCGGCGATCCTGAACAACTCCAGATCGGACAAACGGGTCTGCTCCATCCGTTCCCAATCAACGAACTCGACCCGGGCCGCAAGAGCCCCCTGGAGGGCGCGGCACAACCAATCCTTGAGGATTCCGACGCACCCGGCACAGCCGACGCCGACGTCGAGCAGATGCTCCTGAAGACCGGACCACGAGCGCCGCGGATCCGAAAACGGCAGCGCGCCCACCAAGTGGGCGAAGATGACCTGGAAGCCATCAAGGCCGGACTTGTCCGACAAGTCGTACGGCGGAAAATGCAGCACCCGGCTGCGGCGGGCGAGCTGGTCGCTCAACGCGACCATCCCCTGCAGCTCGTACGTCCCGACCAGCACGTGCGGAACGCCGGTGCGGTCCACGCAGTCCTTGATCATGTCGAGCTGATCGGCTTGACGCCTGGCACCCGAGACGCGGGTCATGTGCTGCGCCTCGTCGAGAAGCACGGCCCGCGGACGCATCCCGCGGAGGTGCTCCAGGACGCCCAGGCGGTACTCCTCGGTGTTGGCGGCACCGTCGCGCCGCCCGGCACCCGACCGGAGGCGGGCGGCGACCGCATCGGGCGACTGATGGTCGTCCGAGAACACGTCCCCCGTGGCGTCGGCGAGCAGCCGCCAATGCGGCCGGCCGAAGTCGTACCCCCGCCGGCCGGCGGTGATCGGGGGGCACGTCATGCGGACCACCCGAGCCGACTCCGCGCCCAAGTCGCGCTCAAGTACATCGAGGAGAGTGGTCTTGCCGACGCCGGTGGGGCCGAGGAACTGGACGATGCCGGGCGGCATCGCCGGATCGAGCATCCGCCCGAGCTCGGCCGAGGCGGCATCCAGCAGCGGATGCCCCAACCGGACGCCGCGGTACCGCCGGAGAGGGTCCGACGAAGTCTCCGAACCCTGGGGAGCACACGCCGGAACCGAACCGCCGTCAAGTGTCATAGGCGCCTCCCCGGACCAAGCTCGTCGAGGCTGACGCGCTTCCAGGCGGCGGCATCCGGCCGAACGGGCTCCCCCGTCGAAGAACCGGAACCGGCGACGAGATGAAGCTCCCGACGGGACATCACCTCGCGGCGCTCCTCATCGCGCCGCGCCTGGCGCAGACCCTCCTCGGTCTCCGCGAGCTCACTCAACATCCGTATGAGATGGACGCCGCGGATCATCCGCCGCTTCGCGGCGCCGGACCGGCGCCGCCGGACCTCGACCGAGGCCAACCGGACCTCGCGCCGCGAACGGCCAACGAGGTCCGCGCTCGACTCCGACACGCAGAGCACCCAGCGGCCGTCGATGAAGGCGACGACGTGACCAACATCGTGCGGATCCACCCGCACGGGCACCTTCTTGCGGTGAAGAGCGGCCGAGCGCATGTCGTCGTGCCAATAGCGGATGTAGTCGACCACGATCCCCTCACGGGAGTTCACCATGGCCTTGCCCCGCCGGGACGGCGGCCACAACAGGAACCGCAGGTCCGACGTGTCGCGGAGGCGGCGGCCCGTCCCTATCATCGCAAGGCCCTGCTCGAAACGGTCGTGCGGCGTCAGTCCCTCGAGACCCTCGTGCGGCTGCCGGGGGTACACATCGAAGAAGAACCGCGCGAGGGCAGCGTCGAGATCGGGGAGACGCCAGACGGCGTCCCGGACCGGCGAGACCTCGCGGGACATGGCCCGCGGGTTCCGGAGCAACTGGGTGTTGCCACTAAGCGCGTGGATCAGCTGCGTGTTCGCCGTCCCGAACATGCGCTCGACCACGGCACCGAACTTGGGCTTCCCCGGGGGCCGCTGCCGGTGATCGACCCCGCAGGCCGCGCAGAGCTGCTCGAAAGCCGTGGACCCGAACTCAGGCCCCCTGTCGACAACAATGCGGTTGGGCATGCGCCCCTGACGGGCGAAAAGATCCCGGACGGCCGTGAAGAGCCCGGCGACGGCCGGCGCGTCGAAAGAGAGGTCGTAGCCCACGATGCAGCGCGACCACGCGCAGATAGCCACCGTCAGCCACAGCCGCTCGGCCGCCGCGGGTAGGCAGGGACCGACCCAGACGAGGACGTCGAGCAACGTGTGATCGATGTGCACGACGTCCATGGGCCCTTGGCCGTGGACGCCCGGATCGCGAGGGCCGAAGGCCGGCGCCGCGGCCGCGGCCGCCTTCGCCCCCCGCCTGCGGAGGACGGACCGCTCCTGATCTCGCCGCGACAGGAAGTCGAGGAACCGGGAGTAACTCACGCAAGGGAGCCCCTTCTCGGAACACGCTTCGCGGGCCAGCCCGTGCACCTGCGACTTGGTGAGATTGAGATGATTCTCGTACTTGTCGGCGATGACCTCGGCGATCACCTCGTAGGTCCGCTCCGGGAACCTCGGCTTGAAGTTCCCCCGGCGGTGACTCTTGGGGCAGAGCCCGACCAGACCGATGCCGCTCTCGCGCTCCGCCTTGCGGTAAGCCAAGAGCCAACGCCGCCGCGTCTCGCGCTTGGGTCCGGTCAACCGGTGAGCCGGCAACCCCTCCTCAATCGCGCGCCGGAGCACCCGGTACCGCTCGAGAGCCTCGGTCAGCGCCTCCGGCGGGTACTCCGCGACAACCGCGCGGGCGAGGATGTCCGCCGCGCCCTCCCGATCATCCGACACCGAAGCGACGGCGGCCGACCACGCCGCCCCCGCGGAGGCGTCCGTGAAGACGCGCACGCGGTCCGGGTGCGACAGGAAGGCCGCCGCCAGATCCACATGAACGAGGCGGCGGAAGATGCACCAGTGGACGACAGCGGGGTCGCCGACATCCGCGACAAGCTCCTCAAGCAGGATCCCCTGTCTCGTCTCGACGCGCTCCCGCACCCGCTCGACATCGGCGTCCGGGAACGTCCGTCCAGAGCGGCCCCACTCGTCCTCGAGGAACCGCGCGTTCTCGACCAACGGGCCGGTAACGCCCTCGGGCGTCCACACCCGGTAACCGAGTCCGTAGGCCGCGGCCGCGGCCTCGCCCGGCGGACAACCCCAGCTCCCATCGCCGGTGTCCACGTACCGGCCCGGCATTTTCTTCCCCAACTCGGCAAGCTTGCCAAGAGGCTTGCACTCGACGAATCCCGCGAAATCGATGCCGAGAACGAGGAAATCTGGTGTGTGTGAGACCACGCCGCCGCGCCGGCCGGACGCGCGCACGTAGTCGAGAGACAGCGAGCAGGGCTGATCGTAGTACTCGAGGACGGCGTCGTCGGTCTCGCATGAGATCACGAAGGCGAACTCGACCGTTCTGCTTTCGTATTGGATCGTTTTTTTCATTTTCCGCGACGGGTAGCGCCCGCAGACGTTGCCGGCCCGGCCGTCGACCGCCCGGGCCGGGTCGCCGTCCCGGATACACCGAACCAGCGCGATGCCGTGGTCGTTCACGCGATGGTCCGCGAGCAAACGCTCGATGCGATCGTCCATCACTGAAGCCTCCGTGCTGCTCTCATCCAAACCTGGAACCCCGACCAACAACGCTCTCCTGCCCTGCCAGCGAGAGCGCCGCATCGACCGACTCAGGCACTTCCTGGCAGGAGAGGCCATCGAGCAAGAGCCTATCAGCCCTGCTGACAAGATACGACAACGGAACGGGCACAGGCTTCACCGTTGGCATAGACGCAACAAGCAGATGCGGTGCAGAAACAAGTCAGCGAGGGGTTTTACATCCAACCGGAACCGGAGTATAGTATCAGTGGCGCTGACACGTCAACCCGACAACACCGACATGCGAATCATCGGCAACCGCATCCGAAGAGCCCGCGAGCTGCGCGGCATGTCCCAAACGCAGTTGGCCAAGGAGATCGGCACCTCGCCGAGCCAGATCTCGATGGTCGAGGCCGACCAGTCCGGAACATCTCTACGCACCGCAATGGCCGCCGCCAAGGCGCTGAACATCTCCATGGACTACCTGGTCGGCTGGGTCGACGAGACGACACCGACCCGAGAGATCGTTTTCGACCTGAGGACGAAGATCGCGCGTATCCGGGAACTCGAAGAAGGCCAAGCAGAGCCCCTCGACGAGAACTGGCAGGAGCACGTCGGGATCAGGGAGATCGATGCCGCGGCCGGCGCCGACGACGAACAGATCAGACGAAGGATCAAGTTCCCCTACCCATGGCTCCGCAAGCACAACCTGAAAGTCCATACGTGCCGGATCATGCGTGTCGTGGGGAGCGCGATGGAGCCGACGCTCCCCGACGGAAGTGCGATCCTCATCCACGTCGAGAGCACGGAGCGCCGGGACGCGAGAATCTTCGTGGTCCAGATCAGAGGAGAACGGATGGTCAGGCGCTTGGCGCACGACCCCGAGACCGGCTGGCTCCTCTCGAGCGACAACCCCGACAAGTCCGCATGGCCGACCCGACGGTGGCCCGAGGGCGCTACCGTCTTCGGCGAGGTCAAGTGGCTCGGGCGCACATTTACGTAGCAGACAAGACATTGCCCCCGATAACCCGCGAGCACGCCACCCGCCATCGTGGGCGAGAAACCACATCAACGACCTCCATCGGCACGGGCCAAGGACCCACGGAATCAACGGCGAGCCGCAGGATCGAAGATCCCGATTCGGACCGCCGTCTCGAGCAGCACGTGGAGCCGAAGCTGCTCATCCTGTAAATCCCGCACAGCCCGGCCGCAGCGGCGTCGCACGGGCGAGTCAGCAGCCGGACTGCTCTGGCAGGCGTCCAGAGCCGCCCGCTCCTTCTTAGGACACTGACGTAAATTAACTTGCCATCTTCGGCGATCTGTCGTCTACTGGGTTCTATGCAGCGCAACGTGGAACTGGAGGCCACGATTGTCGCCAAGTACGCGGCGGTGTCGCCGGTATTGGATGAGCGCAGTCGCCGCCGGTGGGCGGCTGCCGAGTCTGTGGCCATCGGCTATGGCGGGGATGCGCTGGTGTCGTCAGCCACGGGTCTGGCCCGGGAGACGATCCGGAAGGGCCGCCGGGAAATCACGCAAGGCGGGACGTCGACAGGTCGCATACGACGCCCGGGCGCGGGGCGGCGCCGTCTCGAACAGAGGCAGCCTGGTCTGCTGGCTGCCCTGGAAGGGCTGGTGGATCCGCTGACGCGCGGCGACCCAACGTCTCCGCTACGCTGGACATGCAAGAGTCGGGCGAAGCTCGCCTCGGGGCTGGCACAACAAGGGTGGCGAGTGAGTTCGACGACCGTCGGCCGGTTGCTGCATCAACTGGGGTACCGGTTGCAATCGCCCCGCAAACGTCAGGAGGGGGCCAGCCACCCGGATCGTAACGCGCAGTTCGAGCACATCAATGCGGCCGCCGACTCGTTTCTGGCCAAGGGGCAGCCGGTGATCTCGGTCGACACGAAGAAGAAGGAGCTGGTCGGGAACTTCAAGAATGGCGGGCGGGAATGGCAGCCGAAGGGCACGCCGCCGGCGGTGCTGGTCCATGATTTCCCGTCGGACGCGGAGGGCAAGGCGATTCCGTATGGCGTCTACGACATGGCACGCAACGAAGCTTGGGTGAGCGTGGGACGGGACCACGACACCCCGGCCTTCGCGGTGGCGTCAATTCGTCATTGGTGGCAGCAAATGGGCTGTGACGCCTACCCCGACGCCACGGCCCTGTTCATCACGGCGGATGCGGGTGGGAGCAACGGGTATCGGTTGCGCGCCTGGAAGCACGAGCTTCAACAGTTGGCCGACGAGACCAGGCTGACCATCCACGTGAGTCATTTTCCACCCGGCACCAGCAAATGGAACAAGATCGAGCACCGTCTCTTCTGTCACATCACGGCGAACTGGCGAGGCACCCCGTTGACGACGTATGAGACCATCGTCGACCGTATCGGGAACACCCGGACGGAGACCGGGCTCTTGGTCCGGGCCGAACTCAACGCCGGCGAGTATCCCACGGGCGTCACGGTGGCCAAGGAGGAGATGGACGCAATCGCGCTGGTCCGCGATGAGTTTCATGGGGAATGGAATTACAAACTGCTACCCCGATTAAGTTGACAACTTTATATCGATCACTGTCCTTAACGCCGTCCAGAGTCTCGACCACGGCCAAGTAAGCCGTGCGGAGCCGGTCGACGTGGGCCGCCAGGTCATCAGCGACCAACACCGCGAGCGACGACGCCCAGACCGGTCCGTCCGACACGACGTCCCCAGAACAATTCGTGAAGACCGTCAGCCCGCTATCGCGCCGCGCGAGCAGCTCGCCAGCCGCGTCAAGCGCGCTGACCACGTCGCCAGCAACAGGACGACGCGGACGTTCGCGTCGGTCCGCCGGAGCGGTGAGCCATGTGTCGTCCGTCACCGCGACGCCCGGCCCGGCGAACTCCACCAACGTCAACGGGAGCCACCCGAGCCACGCAGCATGACGCAGGTCGGAACCACGAGCCTCCCCCCCGAAGAAGTACGAGGGATCGGCACCCACTGCGCCAACGCGATAGACGGATACGGGACCCACGTGCACACCTCCGTAATGAAGACGTTGAACCAGCTTCCGGCAACCCGACGGAACCGGAACAACTCAGCGAACGTCCGGGCGGACCACACCCTCCGCGACCAAGTCCCGGCGCACGAGCTTCACGGAGCCGCCTTCCGCCGGCACGGTCACCATGTCGTAGACCCTCCACCGGCCGCCCCCGTCGAAACGCGTCAAGCCCGCCGCGAGGTGGGCCGCCTCAGCGACGTCGACGCAGCCTTGTAGCTGCCAACGGCGCTTGCTCGAACCAATCGGACGCCAGCCGAGCGTGAAGATCCGCGTATCCATAACCACCTCGGAAACGGGTAGATCGGACCGCGGCTTCGCCCGCGGCCCACGAAAACGCCGGAGGCAGAACTCGAAACAGCGGCGCCGGCGCCGGGGCCGAACCGCCGAGGGCTCTCAGCGTCTGACGGTACCCGCCGACCAGGGACGGATACACCAGGCAGGCCCTGCACGTCCTCTAAACCCCTACGGAGCTTCATGCGCATGAATACGCCCCATCTCAAATCACCCCTCGCCCGGGGGCGCCGGCAGCACACTGAACGAGACACCGTACCCAGAAATGCTAAACTTGGACATGTCCTTTCGGACCGAAGTCCAACAGGGCATGTCCGTAGGGACGTGTCCGATGTGACATGTCCGATTAAAACAGTACCCCGAACCGTTGTCAACAGGGGAGGCCGAGGGCCAATGCAAGGAAACGAGCTGACCGAACGGCAGCACGAGGTGCTCGAAAAGATCCGCGAGCACATCAAGCAGACCGGGGTGCCACCATCCCGGTCGGAGCTGTCCCGGAGCCTCGGGCTTGCGCACCCGTCAGCAGTGACGTACCACCTGAACGCCCTGGAGAAGAAGGGCTGGATCCAACTCAACCGCGGGATGGACCGTGGAATCCAGCTGCTGCGGGAGGGCACACCGGTGTTCGACCCCAGAGCGCTGCCGACGGTCCCCGCGGGCACGCCGGCGCTCGCCGACGAGAGCGCAGCAGTCGTCCGGGTGCCCGACGGCGTATCACGGCTGATCCACCCTCAAGCGGACTTCTACGTCGTCGTGCACGGCGATAGCATGGACCGCGTCGGGTACACGTCGAACGACATCGTGGCAGTGAAGCGGAACCCCGAGCCGAACGAGGGCGACGTGGTAATCGCCCGGCTCGGGCACGAGATCACTCTGAAATGCTTCCACCGGGCCGGCCGCGACCGGATCGAGCTCCAGCCACGAAGCAGCAATCCCGAGCACCGGCCGATCGTGGTCGACGGGACCACCGAGGATTGGGAAATCGTCGGGGTCGTCGTCGGGGCGATGATCGGAGCGCGGCCGACGACGGGATGCTGATTGGACGGCTGACGAGCGGGAGCCATGCCATCCGCAGGACGCGACAGCTGAACCACGTGAGCGACGTCACGCGAATCCCCTCGGACCTGACGCAAAGACCCGAGGGGTCTACACTTCCACCTTTCCCTTCCGTAGGTCCGGTCGGAGGGCCCTGCCATTAGGTCGATAGCCGTCCTTCTCGTCGCCGTTCTCACCGTCTCCCCCGCGGCGTCATGCACCGGACCTCCATCGATGCACCCAGGCATCACCGATTGGTGGGCGAAGCAGTTCGCTGGGCTCGCCGGGAGCCGATCCCCCAAGCCGTACGGCCTCGCCCTCTCGTCGTGGTCGACGCACAGCACCACGATCACGTCGCGGCGCGGGCCGGTGTTTCTGTCGACGCCCCGCGCCGACCGTTCGGAGGTCAGGATCACCCGCGGCGGCTAGACCGCCGCGCCCGCCAAGGATACGCCGGGTGGCGTCCTGTTGACATCGCTCGACGGCCCGCCTCCAGAGGACGGGACACGCGTCTCGGTGCGCGGGGTGAACGCAGCCGGCGCGGGTCCGGCTGCCTCCATCCGCGGCGGGAGCCCGGGAGCGCGACAAGATTCGGCAGGCGGCGTTGGAGGCCCGGCGTTGGACAATGCTTCGCGTATGGTCGACCGACTGGTGGGCCGACAACGCCGCGGAGACCGCGAAGCTGGACGCGAAGCTGAAGACCCTGACAGAATCCGAAGCGACGACGGTCCGCGTGAGAAGCTGACGAACAGCTCCTACGTCAAGGCTCCGCCGGAAGCCCTCAGCAGGAGTGAACCTTGAGCATCCTCCAGCACCCGGGCCTACGTTGCCCCTGGCTGGCATCGGCCTCCTGGGTCTGTTGCTGGCGCTGCTCGACTCGCGTGCGGTAGTGGACGACCGTCGCCAACTCGACGCGTTGAGACGAAGATAACCCGCCACCAAGAACTCAACGCGACCGGAACCAGCGCAACGTCCGGAGACCCATGCGAACCACGCGCACAAGCCGCGGGATGTCTCGCCCGCAAGGCACGGGAACCGACGACGGCCAACCGAGCCGCCGACTCGGGGAACCCCGCGCGGCGGACCGGCCGCAGACGGGCAAAAAGCACGGCCCGAGCGGCTCGCACGCGCCGCCGAGCACGCGGCGGACGCTGGGACTGCCGGTCGAGTGGAGGGAAAACGGACCGCCCCGGCCGGGCTTCGCCGCCGAGTACGTCTCCATCGGGTCTCTGCCGGGCGTCCTCCACCACCTCGCGAACGCAAACCGCCTGCGCAAGGTGCTGTGCCAGACTCTGGTGCTGTCGCGGTCGAGCCGCCCAATCAAAGGCACGCCAGAGGCCCGATTCACGAGCGCCCTGCTGATCAAGATCCTCCGCCGCGGGCGGACCCCGCTCCCGACGCTCGGGATCGAGCACGCGGCGCTCGAGGCCAGCGGCTTGACCGGAGACGTCGCCGAACTCAGCGAAAACACGCACCAAGTCGGATGGAGCAGCGACGATCCGACGGACGCCCTCACCGCCAAGGCGGGGACGATCCTGGCGCAAGCGATCAGGAAGCGCCCGTTCAGCCTCGACCCGTCCTTCGACGGAACGCCCGCCGACGACGACTCGATCGTCGACAGCGACGCCGAGGCCGTATTCCTGAAAAAATGGGTGCCGGAGACGGTCGGGCCCGAGGCCGGCCACTGGTTCACGCCGCAGGCGCCGCTCGACACGCTCCTCGAGGCCGGCGGCGTCGGAGATGGCTCCGGCGCGCGCCGGTGCGACTACCTATTCTGCCATCCGGCCGCCCGACCGTTCACGGTCGAACTCGACGGCCCCGAGCACGACTCCGGGGCCGACCGGGCCCGAGACAACGAACTGCGCGACGTCGGGATCGACGTCCTCCGCGTCACCAACGACGAGGTGATGCGCGGTCGCGGCCCAGCCCTCCACGAGATCTGGAAGCGGTGCCGGGCGGCGCTCGACGCGTGCCCGCCCGCCGCACACGGCGTGCCCGCCGCCGCACTGGCGATCGAATGCGCCAAAGCATCCAAGGTCCAGTTCGCACTCGCACGGGCCCTCGAATACGGCTGGCTCCCCGACGGCGCGAGTTGGCGGGTCACCGTCACCGGCGCCGGCGCGGCCGCCGCCGGCGGGGTCACCGATGCCCTCGACATGATAGCGGCGCTCGACGCGCTCTACGGAACCCAGACAGCGCCCCGAGCCTGCACCGTCGAGGCCGACGACGGGCGGCCCGTGACTTGGTCCGCCGATACTATCGGCCACCCCAAAACAGCCAGCACGGCGCCCCGTCCTGTTGGCACCACCGAACTTCAAATCGCCGTCGAGCTCGACTCAAGCCCGTTCGACGCCGTCGACCGGACCAACGAACCCGACTTCATCATCCGCGCGGCGTCAATTCCGCCGCCGATGGCAACACGTCAGTCTTTCGAAAGGAGCCGCCGTGCGGCGGTTGCCGAGACGTACGCGATTGCGCGCCCAGCGCTGACGCTTTTCCTGCGCAACATCTTCCGCAAACGGGACTTCCGCCCCTTCCAGGGCGAGGCAATCCTGAACGTGCTGAAGCAGAACGACTCGGTCGTGCTGCTGCCGACGGGAGGCGGAAAAAGCATCATCTACCAGCTGTCGGGGCTGCTGCAGCCCGGCGTAACGCTGGTCGTCGACCCGATCAACGCCCTCATCGACGACCAGCTCGACGGTCTCCGCGAGTACGGCGTGGACCTGGCGATCGGCGTGACCGGGGACCTCAACCGTCGGCAGCGGGAACATCTCCTCGACCGCCTCGAGCGCGGTCAGTACCTCTTCGTGCTCCACTCTCCCGAACGACTGCAATCGCCGCAGTTCCGGGCGACGCTCACGTCGCTGACGGAATCGTCCATCGTGAACCTTGCCGTGATCGACGAGGCCCACTGCGTCTCCGAGTGGGGCCACGACTTCCGACCGGCGTACCTCAACCTCGGGAAGACCCTCCGAGGCATCGGGAACCGCAGCGGAGACGGGGGAACCCGCCTCCTCGCACTCACCGGCACCGCGTCCCGGGCGGTGCTCCGAGACATGCTGAACGACTTGGGCATCGACCAGCAGCGCTCGGACGCGCTGATCCGGCCCGACTCGTTCGACCGCCCCGAACTCAAGTTCGAGGTCCGGCGGACGTCTCCGAGGGAGGATGCGAGAAGCGTCCTACGCGGGACAATCAACGGGCTGCCGCAGAAGCTCAAAGGCCGCGACGCTGACTTCTTCCGACCGAACGGCAGGAAGACGGCCGCCGGCATCATCTTCGTCCCGACCGTCAAGGGCAAAATATACGGCGTCCGGGCGACCCAGCGGATCGTCCAGAAGGCCACCACCGGCCAGGTGACCGTCTACAGCGGCGGCGACCCCGACGAGGGGACGGCGGAGTCGCCGTGGAGCCAGACGAAGAAGGAGAACGCGGCCGCGTTCAAGAACAACAAGATCACCACGCTCGTCGCCACCAAGGCGTACGGGATGGGGATCGACAAGCCGAACATCCGCTACACAATCCACTTCGGCATGCCGATGTCCCTGGAGAGCTTCTACCAGGAGGCCGGCCGCGCGGGCCGAGACCGCAACGAAGCGCTCGCAATCGTCATCTTCTCGGAGTACGACGCAGCGCGCTCCGACTGGCTCCTCGATCCGAGCATCGACATCGAGGAGATGCGCACACGCCTCAACAGCGAGGCCGGCGACCGCCGAACGGCCGACGACGTGACACGCGCGGTTTGGTTCCACTTGAACAACTACCAGGGCATCGAGGAGGACCTCGCCGCCGTCGACGCCGTGCTGGGTAAGTTCAAGGACCTGTCGGCGAACCGGCTCGCCGAGATCCCGTTCACGGTGAACGGAACCAAGAACGCCACCGAGAAGGCGATCTACCAGCTCGTCAAAACAGGTGTTGTCCACGACTACGAGGTGGACTTCGGAAGCAGGAAATTCGTCGTCCACACCGTCGCATACGACCGGGCAGCGTGCCGGTCGCGCATCCTCGACTACATCCGAAGCACGAACCCCGGGAAGCGCGAGGCGTCCCGCGGGAAGGTCTCGGCCATCGAAGTGACGGAAATTCGCGACGAGATCCTGGCGCTGACGCGGGTGCTCGTCGAGTTCACCTACGACGAGATCGAGCGCTCAAGGCGACGTTCGATGATGGAAGCGGTCCAGCTCGGCCGCCACGCGACGGACGACGCCGAGATCCGGCGCCGCGTACTCGACTACCTGCAGGAAGGCCTCGGATCGGAGCACATACAGGAACTCCTCGCCGCGGAAACCGTGGAGTTCCCGCCATGGTGGAACCTCATCCGCAAGGTCAAGAACGCGATGGAAGCAGGCCAGCTGCGCGGCCTGTGTATCCGCGCTCTCGAGTCACAGCCAGACCACCCGGGGCTGCTTCTGGCCCGCGCCGTCGCCGAGACAATGTGCTCCGACCACGACGACGGGATCACCCGCCAGAGCATCACCGCGGCAATCGGAGCCGCGAAACACAAGTACGCGATCCCCGACCGGAAGATCGACGGCACCGTCGAAACGCTTTTCGACCTCACCACCGAACAAGCCCACGAACTCGGGCCGCCGCGCGCCCCCGAACTCGGGCCGCCGCTCGTCGCCGAGCTTCTGGATCTTGGCCAAAAGCGACCCGAGTTCAGCTCGTTGACGAACAGAGCCCTCCACCGGGCACGCCAACACCCCGACCAGCGCGTGCGCGCGATACCCGCGGCCCACAGACTCAGAGAGCTAACCCGGAACATCAAGCGAGCGTACGCCCGCCGCGCCGACGAGTACAAGACGCACGCGCCAATCAAGGGAATCTGAGGAAAACGACATGGGCACGATGGATGAAGTGATCGAGCACCTCTATGAGACCGAGAAGCAAGCCGCCGACCTCATCCGCCAACTACAAGAAGCGGAATCCCTACACAAGTCGCTCACGGAAACCCGGAAGGGGCTTGAAACCATCGTCGGCGACGTCAAGAAGCTCATTACAGCGACCCTAGAGGGCGTCGAGGGACTCGCCGACGCCGTCAGAGGTCTCAAGACGGCAACGAACACGGTTCAACAATCCGACCCGGGCAGAATCGCAGCAACTCTCAAAAACATCGAGACCCAGATCGAGGCGCTCGCCAGAGAAGTATCCGCGATCTCCGAGATCAAGGCTGAAGTCGCCGAACTCAAAGAAACGATAACCCGGACAGCTTCCGTAAACGAGGAGCGGACACGGGCAATGATCAACGACGCCATCGACGAGGTATCGGGGCAGTCGTTGATGGGACGCGTGCTCGGCCACCGACGAAGCCCGAAGCCGAAGCAGAGGAGCTAGGCACCGACCGGGCCCGTCGAACAGCCGCCGCAAAACCATACCCCCGAGTACTTCAGGCTCCGGTAGGGACCCACGTGGCGGGAACATGTAGTCCCGGACCCCGAAACCATCGACGCCGCCAGCTCGATCCGCGACCTGGCCCCGGAGGCGGCCGACGACACGCCGCCCGAGGGCCGCGGCCCCCGCAGCCGGGCGCTCACCTTCCAACTCCACCGCGCACCAGGCGACCCCGTCCGCGCCACGATCGACGACGCGACAGCGGAGCTATTCCGATCCCTCATCCAGGCGCGGATGCGAGAGCAGGATCTCGCAACTCAACAGCGACCAAGGGAGCTCGACGCCAGCCTGGACCTCAATCGGCTCGACAGCGCGATCCGAACGACCCGACGCACGCAAACAGGTCGGGATGATCTCGGTGCTGGATCGGACTGACCGAAAACCTCCAGCAGACTAAAATCGGGCCGTGTCCATCTGCCCGGTGATCCATTTAATCGGATGCCAGAGAATGGATCTGACGTCAGCCAGCGGCTTCGTCGGTCGCCCGCCGAGCGGCGGCGCGGCGGGCCACGTCGCGGGCCGTCTCGTGGTACATCTCCGCGAGCTCGGCGATCCAGTGAATCGACCATTGGTACCTGATGAGCCCAGCGGCCACCGCCGGAGTCGTCTTCAACGCCGAATGCACCGCGACCAGTTGTAGTGCAGGATCGACAAGCAGAACATGTTTACGTGCTGCTCGACGCTCTTCGAGTACGTCATGCCCCGCCGCACGTACCGCGCGTTGTGCGCCCGTATCGTGAGGTTGAACCGCTCCACCAGAGCGGTGCTGGCATCGCCGAGGTCGGGCTCTCCGAGCACCGCCGACTTGAGCCGGCGTTGAGCATCCAGCCCAGCGAGTTGACGGTGTTTTCGCGACCAGAAGAGCGGGACGCGACTCAGAAGAGGCCCGCATGCTCACCACACGGAAGCACCAATGACGAACGAAGTTCGCGAGGCACTGAGAGAGATCGAATCCCACGCCGAAGACAGCGGGGACGGCGGATGGTTCGAAACGCTCGTGCGTACGCACGGCCCAACCATCAGACACTGGAACGTCGACGCCGTCCACGAGTGGAAGGAGTGGCCGGAACGGACGACGGTTTTTCCCGACAGCTCGCCCGAAGACATCACCATCGACTTCGTGGCCGAAGACGCAGCCGGCAAACGGCTGATCGCCATCCAGTGCAAGGCTCGGCGCGAGGGAAGCGCAATCACGCACGCAGATGTCGGTGGATTCCTCAGCGCGGCAGGGGCGCCCGAGTTCAAGGAAGCATGGATCGTCGGAACGACCGGGCCGAGCGAGGGGCTCCGGGAGCACCTGAACAACCGGGGGCTCACCACGGTTCGGTGCCTGCGGCTCCAGGACGAGTTACTGCAGTCGGCGCAGGCCGCGGATGACGCAGACCCCGACCCGCGGGACGATATTCAGCACCGGGTCATCGACGCGTCGCTCAAGGGACTGGAGAACGTCCGCGGACGGACGCACAAGGGCTGGCGCGCGACCGACGCGCGCGGCCGCATCGTGATGCCGTGCGGCACCGGCAAGACGCGCGTCGGCTACCGGATCGCCCGCGAACTCACCACCCCCGGGAAAACGCCCAACGGCGCCGACCGGCTGACGATCGTCCTCTGCCCGAGCATTGGACTCGTGCGCCAACTCAAGACCGCGTACGAAGTCATGGCCCAGAGCGACGGCGTTGCGATTCGGACTCTCGCTGTCTGCTCGGACCGGAGCGGCGACAGCGCGAAACGGCGGAAGCCGAACGTCGACGAAGCGATCGCCGACGACCCGACGACGGACCTCAGCGGGATCGACGGGTCTGAGATCACGGGGGCAGTGCGGCGCAAGGCCCAGGACATCGCCGACTGGATCACGGAGCGCGGCCGGGATCCAGTCGGGTGGCCCGTGATCGTGAGCACCTACCAGTCCGGCCCCACCCTGGCCGAGGGAGTACGGCACGCCGGGGCGGACGCGACCGTCCTCATCTGCGACGAAGCGCACCGGACCGCCGGACTCAAGAAGACGCCGGCGGCCAACGAGGCGACGCTCCGCAACTTCACCGTGTGCCACGACAACGCGCTTCTGCCGGCTCGCAACCGGATCTACATGACGGCAACGCCGAAGACGTTCACACGGGGCACGGCGGAGGCGCACGACGAGGGCTACGTCGTCGTGTCGATGAACGACGAGGCGACGTTCGGACCGAACCTAGCCGAGGTGTCGTACCGGGAGGCGGTCGAGCAGGAGGCGCTCACCGACTACCGGATCGCGGCGATCGTGCCGCATAACGAGAGCTACGAATTCGCCGACAAGCGCGCGAGGAAGCACGCCCGGGACGCGAAGAAGAAGGAAGCCGAACCCGGATCGTCGAAGGAGAGCGGAGACCGATCGACCTCGATTCTGGTCCGCCAGATCGCGTACGGCACGGCACTCGCCGCGGGGATCGACGAACGCGAGGGCCGGGAGAAGCTGGCCGTGCCGTCGAGCATCGCGTTCTGCAACCGGACGAAGACGTCTCGGGAAATGGCGGAGGAACTCAACGACCCGGCGGTGCGGAAGCACATCGCCAGCGTGACGGGCCAGGGAACGGACGGGCCAGCGAAGCGTTACGAGGTGCACCATCGGGATGCCAAGAGCCGCGCCGGGGCGCGCCACACGGCGCTGACGAAGCTGGCCGCGGCCGACCCAGAGAACCCGGTCGGCATCAGCAACGTCGGCATCTTCGGCGAAGGGATCGACACACCGGACCTCGCGGCGATCGCGTTCATCGAGCCCCGGAAGGGCCCGATCGACGTGATCCAAGCCGTGGGGCGGGTCATGCGCCGCAGCAAGGCCAAGAACATCGGCCTGATCCTCGTCCCGCTTGAGATCCCGCCCGACGAGGATGCCGAGGCGTGGCTCGAGAGCCGAACGAGCGTGAACCAGTTCAAGGAGCTGGGACAGATCCTGCAGGCGCTCCGAGCCCATGACGCCCGCATCGAGGACCGGCTGCAGCACTTGTTGAAAATCTACGAGCCCAGCGGGAACGGCCGCGCCGAGAAAACCGGCTACCACCTGCTCACCACCAGCGAACCGGAAGGCGTGAAGACGTACGTCGCTATCGGACGCGACGGCGTGATCGAGAACGCGCTCGCGGAGGCGGACAGGAAGAAGACCGTGGTCCAGCTGCTGGAACGAGCAGCGGACAAGGTGACCGAGGTCACGAACACCGAAGGCGAGGAGAGCCTGCCGGAAAAGCCCCGGAGCACGTGGGTGGCCGACTGCCGTCGGCGATCGAAGCCGAAGATCGCCCCGGTCGACGTGAGCGCCGCACAGGAACGGCGGGAGAGCGACGACCGCTACGCGGTCGCGCCGATCGCGGAGGCACAGCGCACGCTCCTGAACGGAGCGATCGTGGACAAGCGGAAGGGCCGGAACAAGAACACGGTGTTCCTGCGGCCGCCAGTGCGCCGGAAACCCGCGAGACCGGGCGGAACAACGCCGGGCGGCCACGGCCTGCTCGGATGCATCCTCGAAAACAACGAACGCGGCCAGTCAATCCGCATGCGGATCCTGCGGAACAGCGGCCTCAAGACCGAGTCCGAGCGGCACATGGACGTGCTCTACTCGACGGTCGAGCGAGCCGCCGGGAAGCTCAAGGCCGACGACCTCGAGGAGCAGCTCGCGGCACTCCTCAAGATGGACCGCACGACGGCGGCGAAGGGCGAGCAGGGAAACGCCTGCATGGTAGCGGCGCTGGTGCTGACAGTGGCGGTGCTGGTGCAGACCCGGCTGGAGGCTGGGAAGGGGCTACACAAGATCGACGTCGAGCCGCTGGCAGAGATCGGCACGAGCCCGAGGCCGGCCGAAAACCTCGAACGGGCGTTCAACCGAATCCTGCAGCACGACTACGAGCCGGTCTTCACGATCGCACGGGACATCCTATGCGACGTGACCCAAGGCGGGCTCAAGACGGCGATGCTCGACGCCGCCATCGCCGGGATCATCGAGCAGTCGCGGGACGCCGCCGAGCAGTACGCGATGGCCGGCGCGGACTACGCGGGGGAGCTATTCAACCGCATCATGCACGACCGGGCGTCGGACGGCGCGTACTTCACGCGGCCGGAGGCGGGCGCGCTGCTAGCGGGACTCGCGCTCCACGCTACCGACGAGACGGATTTCACGAACGGGAAGATCGTCGACCGCCTGCGGATACTCGACCCTGCATGCGGCAGCGGGACGCTGCTGCAGGCGTGGCTCACGGCCATCAAGAGGAGGGCGCGCGACGACGGCGCCGCAGAGGCGGCGCTGAGCCGGATGCACCGCCGGATCGTCGAAGACGCCCTTACCGGACTCGACGTGAACCCTGTCTCGATCCAACTCGCGGGCGCGATGCTGATGATCGGCGACACACGGGTACAGTACGCTCGGATGGGGCTCCAGACGATGCCCTACGGCCCCCAGAGGGACGGAAGAACGGCCGCGGCAGGGTCGCTGGAGCTGCTGCAGCAGCCCGATGTGCTGGCGCACCAAGGGGGGAAGACGGATGCGGGCCAGGATAACTTCTTCGACGACGAGATGAACAGCTTCGCGCCCCGCGAAGCGACGGAGCGGGCGCTCAAGACCCGCGTGGTTCTGACGAACCCGCCGTTCGTGACGCGCGAGAAGCTCGGCGCGAAGTTCGGGATCGAGGTGCAGCGCGCGATCCGGGAGCGAATCGACAAGTCCCAAGAGGAGCTGGAGAACAAGCTGCCGGAGTACGCCGGGTTCAGCGAGAAAACTACGACCCGACCACTCTATCTCGCGCTCGGGCTGCTCGCGATGGAGCCCGGCAGTGGCGTCCTCGGGACGGTGATCCCGACCGTCGGCCTGCTGGCGCCCTCAGGACTAGCGGAACGCAGGAAGCTCGCGAGCGAGCTCCATATCCGGTACGTCGTGACCTGCCACGAACCTGGCGAGGAGAACCTGAGTCAGAGCTTCAGAGCGGACCCGGTAAACGAGAGCCTCGTGGTCGGAACGAGGATGGGCCGAAACGACAGCTTGGCGACTACCTTCGTGAGCCTGGACCGCTTCCCCCGAAGCGTCATGGAAGCGCACGCACTCGCGGACGCCATCGCCGGAGGCGGGGATATCGACGGGCAGAGGTGCGAAGTCTCGAACGAGCGGATGCGCAACGGGGACTGGAGCGCGGTCGGCTGGAGGAACCTGAAGCTCGACGAGGCGGCGCAGCTGATCGACCGGCACCCGATGCTGACGCGGATGTGCGACATCCCCGGCGTGACGATGCGGGCGCCGGGACACGGCGCATTTACGCCGTCTCCCGGCTCAGAGCGCCGGGAGACGGCTTCAACGCGCCGTGTCCCGAACGAGGATGTGGACATCCTCGTTTACCAGAGCAAAGCGGAGCACGCGCATCTGACGATGGCCACGAAGCCAGACACGGCCGCCAAGATCAAGAAAATCCCGGCAAGCGTGACGGGTGCCGAACGGATCGCAACAGCGGAGAAAGCGCACGCGCGGTGGTCGAATGTCCGCGGACGGCTCTTGGTGAACGCGGGGCAAGACACCAAAACCGGAAGGCTGGCCGCGGTCGTCGACACAACCGCGGACGGGGGATTGGGTACGAACTGGAAGCCGATACAGGGAACCGACGACAGCACCGCGATAGCTTGGGCGGTCTGGCTGAACAGCACCCTCGGCCGAATCGCGATGCTGAGGAACCGAGGCAAAAAACTAGCGTTCCCAGTGTACCGGCCATCCGGTATGACGACGACACGTTGCCCTGATCCCGGTGAAACAGAAGCGATCGAAGCGCTCAACGCGGCGTACGAGCTGACGAAGAACGACGAGACGCCGCAGTACAGGGATGGCCGGTGCTCGGTCCGGGACACGTGGGACGAGGCCGTGGCCCAAGCTCTCGGCATCGACGTCGAGACAATCTTCGAGTACGCGGAGATGCTCGCGAGCGAGCCGGCGGTGTCACCGACGAGCTGGACGAGAACGCTTACCGGGCTGAACGGAGAGAACCACAGCTGAGTCGAAACGGGCGTTTACAGCTGCAAGGCGCGTGGCGGGCGACCGACGGCCGAGAACCAGGCCGAGAGCCTGTCGGCATCAGAGACCACTTCGCGGGGCGCCGTGTCCCGTCCTCCGGAGGCGGGCCGTCGAGCCACGTGCGGGGAGCGGCAGGCACCCCAAAGGGCGATTCAGCCCGAAGACCGCCCACCAGACGACGAGCAACCGAGTCGAGATGTGGGACTCAACGTGGTAGCGACGCCAAGTACGTAGGTAACTCGCTTTTTATCAACAGTTTACGAGCAACCCCGCAGAAGCGGGGAACACTCACCTTCGCACCCGCCGACGACGTCACGACGACTGCTCACCGTCAGCAGATAGTGCGCCGTTGGTCACCCCGACCATCGCCCGCACCTCCGGCGAAAACAGCTCTAAAACACTCGTCTGCAGCCGCCACAGGGCGCTCATCAGCGCCTCCACCTTCGACCCGACCGCCCGGTGGATCTCATCGGCGAAGAACCTCTGCACCGCGGGGAGCCCCCGCTCCCCCGCCGCGACCGCCAAGCGCGGGTACGCCTCCATCAAGGCTTCGCGCTGATCCGACCCGCTGAGCACGATCACCTCGCCGACATGCACGAGCAAGACCGCCTCGCGGGAATACCACAGCATGCGGTCGAACCCCGGACCGTCCCCGGGGACGACCGGCGGCGACGGCAGGTCGTGGCCGCAGTACGAGCAGACCTGGATGCGGACGGCGCGGGGCAGCGTCGGCTGATGGCGCCCGCAGGTCGGGCAGCGCGACTCAAGCAGGCACCGGTGCCGGTGGCAGACATCGACGAGGCCGAGCCACCAGACCTTGCGCTCGTACGGCTCGCCGCCGTCGGCCCGCCAGCACTCCGAGCACCAGCGACGGTGGACGACGAGAAGCCCGCGGTCCGTGGTGCCGAAGAGGTCGAGGAAACCGAAGTACGACAGGCGGTCGAGATCACCGTGGCCGGTGAGGCGGCCGACGGCCGCGGCGACCGGCGAATCGCGTTCGCCAACGTTGAGCTGGCGGGCCGCCGCCACTACGGAGCCGCGAAGCGGAAGGTCGGCGCCGCCCTCGGCGTCCTGGAACGCTCGCCGGACGAACTGGGGGGTCGGGACGGCGATGCGGGCGGCGACGCGAGCGGCGTATCCGCTGAAGCTCTCAAGCTGACCCGTGCCGAGCCCGCGGGGAACGAGCACCGACGGCGACAGCCCTATGGCTCCCTGAACGGCTCCCATTCATCGAGCTCCTGACGCTTCACGGGCGAGTCGAGGCCGCGGGCGAGCACGGCCTTACCGATGGCGATCAAGGCCCGAGCACGGTGATTATACTGATCGTAGTCGCCCGAGAACTTCGCGGGCGTAGTACTCGCGAGGGCCCCCACGGCCGCCCGCACCGCCCCGATCGCATCCTGAACCTCAGAAGGCTGGACGAAGTTGTCGGAGCTACGGCGCCGAAGCCCCTGACCGACCAGACGGTCGAGAACGGCGACCAGGCGCTCGGAGTCGATGACCGCCTGCCGGACGCGCGTCAGGACTTCGCGGAAGCCCTCGCCAGCAGCCCCGGAGAGGCCCTTCTCGGCGCGCTGTATCGCGCGCTGGAGTTCGTCACGGGGGTTCTGAATGCGGTCGAGAGAGGGTCGCTTGCGCGCCATCGTGATGCCGGGGCACATTATGTCGGAAAACGCGATGCCGGGGCACGTTGTGGTTGAATCACCGGCTACGGTGGCCGATCAGGGGGCGATCGGAAGCAACGCAGGACCCAGGCGCGGGTCGGAACCGCAAGTGACGCCGGACGAAGGGGTTACAGAACGAGGAACCCCGAAAACGGGCGCGATGGCGCCGGACGGGGCTAGGAGTCTGCGCCGCAGAAAAAATAGGCCCCAATATGAAGTGGACACGGACGTTCATGGCCACTACATGTAGTAGCCGATCGTGCCGAAAATCGTCCCACGGCGCAGACTCCTAGAGCAGGTTATGGTGGGATCCGCGCCCAAGTTTTGGTTATTTCCACATGCAACAACTCGACGCCGGCGAGACGGTAGTAGAGATCGGTGCGAAACCGTCCCGCCTCCACCAGACCCCGGAGGTGCTGGTTCGTCGCGACGACGATGCGGATGTCCACCGCGCGCGCCCCCTGTCCCCCGACCCGTTCGACCGACAGCTCCTGAATCGCCCGCAGCAGCTTCGCCTGTGCGGCCGGCGACAGGTCCGCGACCTCGTCGAGGAACAACGTGCCCTGGTCGGCCAGCTCGAACTTGCCGCGGCGGGCCCGCACCCCGGTCGCGACCCGGTCCTCTATGCCGAACAGCTCGGCTTCGAGCAGCGTCTCGACCAGGGCCGCGCAGTTCACGGCGACGAAGGGCCCCCGATGCCGCCGGCTCAGGTCGTGCACCAGGCGCGCCACCAGCTCCTTGCCCGAACCGCACTCCCCCTCGATGAGGACGGTGAAGTCCGTCTCCGCCACCCGTTCGATCTGCTGTCGCAACCGGCGCATCGTACCGCTCGATCCGATCAGCGGCGCCGCCGGATCGGGCGGCTGACCGGGTGGCGGCGCAGCCGCGTGATGCCGGGACGCGATCAGCAGACCGACCACCCGGGCCGCCTGGCGCAACGCCTGCCGGTCCCACGCATCGAGCGCGCAACTGGGGTCGATCTTCACTTCGAGGGCCAGATCCCCGCGTGAGGGAACCGGCACCGGAAACCGCAGCGACGACAGTGCCGGTCCCTCGCGGGCGGCCAGCGGGGGCGCGGGGGCCGCCGTCAGTCGAGCGCCTCGAATGGGAACCAGACGCTCCACGGCCGCCGCCACCGCGGCTTCCAGGACGCCGACCTTCGTGCCTTCGACGGTCCGGGATTCGAGAACGGCGAGAAACTCGGAGAACCGCTGGCGCCGCTCGATGCAGTCACTGTGGTGATCGACGGGGCTTGGATACGACATCGACAGGTCAGCCATGGTGAAATCCGCCTGCGCCGGAGCCACGAGGGCTCCGAGTCGAACGGAAGCGAAATGGGTTCCGCTTCCAGTAAACATCCGTATGATATGAAAATAGTCACGTGATTGCACGTCAGAAGTGTGATCGGGTCCGGTATCGAATCGCCAGAGGCACTTCCCGGGCCTGGATGCCGGCGTTGCAACCGGAGCCGCCCGTTCGATAGATGAGACGATGCAGACTACGAGACCAGCGCAGGACGTCACCAGATGATGTTTCTCGGATCGCCGACGGCACTGCTCCTGCTCGCCGGAGTTGCACTCGCGGCCTGGCGTCTGTGGCGGCTCCGCCGCCGGGGCGCCCGCGGCGGTCCGCGGCGGAGGTCGTCTCGCTAGCAGCTTGCGCCGTAGAAGTTTCGGGCCAGCGAAACTTCAAACGCGACCGCAAGGTCGCGCTAGCCCGGCAATCGTCGCCTGCGGCTCCGCTCGCCGCCCAACCAACCCTCCCGGAGTCCGCACCGTGCTACGGCACAGACTCCTGCCCCGGCAATCGTCGCCTGCGGCTCCGCTCGCCGCCCAACCAACCCTCCCGGAGTCCGCACCGTGCTACGGCGCAGACTCCGGGGCCGGCCAGCTTGCCGGCAGTTCCGCCGCCCGGTCGAACCGCAGCGCTCCCCGATACAGGATTCCCCGTTCGGGCACGATGGCGGACACCCAGGCGCGCACCACCTCGCCGGACACCCGCAGGTCGCCGTCGCTCGCCGTCAACTGCAGCACCGTCTTCGTTCCGGGCCGCAGGCGGGTCGCGGTCTCGACCAGCGCGCCTCCGGGCGAAAGGTCGATCAGCACCGCCCCGAGACCGGGCCGCAGTCGCGCCGCCTGCAACCCCACCAGATCGGCCGCCGGCCGGCGGACGTGCCGGCGCCGCTCGACGGCCCGACCATTCGTCAGCGGGGCGCCCACGAGCCGGTGGCCTCCCTGAACTCGAGGATACGGGTCCGCCCGGTGGCGCCCAGCACCCGAACCGCGAGCTGTCGGCCGGACCGATGGTGCAGATACAGAGTGCCGCTCGTCGCCGTTCCCAGCGGGGTGAAGGTCAACGTATCCGAGGCGCCGAACCGCACCGGATCGGCGCCGGCCGGCAGAGCGTCGCCGCTCGATATCTCCGACACCCCCGCGGCGATGCCGATGGCAATCCCCGGAAACCGGTCGCCGATACGCTCGAACGGCGCCAGCGGCGCGTCTACCCCGCTTCGGACGTCCCGCGCCCGCAGCCCGTTGCCGTTTCCATCCGCGTACAGCGCGTACCGATAGCGGTCGCCCTCCCGCTCGAACCGCAGTCCGACGTGAACGGACTGCATCACCGCCCGCACCCGGGCCGATTGCGCCAGGGCCGCGAGATGGCGCGCGGCGGCAACGCCCTGCAGCCGGTCCAACCCGGTCCGCATCGCCGGGAGCGAGAGCGTGGCCGTAATCCCGAGCAGCAACAGCACGACGCTGGCTTCGACCAGCGAGAAGCCGGAAGCCCGGACGGACCGACCGGCGCAAGCCCGTCCGGACCGGCGCCCGGGCTGGCCCGTTGCGCCCCGGAGGACCGTCTCCGGGACGCAACGGACGCGGGAGCTACGGACGCTGGCCGGCATCGGGCTCGGGGGCCGCGACCGTCACCAGCGGCCGCAGTCTGAGGAAGGTGCGCTCGCCGATGCCCCGCACGTCCATCAGGTCCTCGATTCTCTCGAAGCCGCCGTGGTCGCGCCGGTACTCGATGATCCGCTCGGCCGTGCGCGGCCCCACGCCCGGCAGCGTCTCGAGCTCGACGGACGTCGCGGCGTTCAGGTCGATCAGCTCCGACTGCATGCGCTGCGGGTCGGGCCGCGTCGTCTCCTGAACCTGGGCCGAGCCCGTCTGGCCGGCGCACAACGCCAGCACCATCACCACACCCCACAGAGTTCGTCTCATCGTCTTCTCCCCTGGTTGCAAGGACCCGGTGGCCGCCGTCCCGTCTCGGGCACGGCGACCGGCTTCGCGGCCCCGCCGTCGGTGCGGCGGCCCAAGGCCAGGTCGGGCACGCCAGCCGCCGCGTGGCGACGGGGCCGAACCGGAAGAGGGCAAGAAGTCCTCCACTGCTCCGCGGCGACGACGAGTGCGCCGTCAAGTTCTGCGTTTTCAGGAACTTGCAGCCGGAGGCGCGCGCTGGCGCGCCACGGACGGAGGTCTCCTGGCATCGGGGACGGAAACGCGGGTCTACGCCGGGCTCCGACGGACCGCATTCTGCGCCGGCTACCGCGGATCCGGCCGGACGCCACGGGTTGACAGGCCCGCGGCAGGCGCACGCAGGGCGCGTGGAAATCGGTTGGGTCGGTCCGCGCGTGCGCGTTGTGCATGGAGACCGAGTGGTGTATACTGAAGTATTACCTGATGACACGAAGGCCTGCGACGCGGCCGGCCATCACGGTGCATTCCCTTCGCGTCCCCATCGTCCAGAGGCCTAGGATTCAGCCCTTTCAAGGCTGAGACACGGGTTCGAATCCCGTTGGGGACGCCACTCCATCGCCCTCCAAACCCCACTGTTCTCGGTGGTCGAGATGTCGTCGGTCACAATTCGCAACGACTGCGGCTCCGCTCGCTCGAACGCCGGGCGGCGATGCTCGTCATGCGGACCTGAACCGCATCGCCGCGGCCCTGCGCCTGCGGACGGGCGGCAGGGACTGCGATGACGGCCGGGCGTGATAGCCTTTGATAGTCGTGCGGCCCCAGCGCAGGCAGGGCCGGTTGCGATCGCTGACCGTCCGGACTCGGCGACCGAGCCGTAGCTTGTGCGGGAATACGCGGGACGGATTTCATGAGACATCGAATCGTGCGGGCGGTGCTGGCCGTGGCCTGTTCCGCCGTCGCGGCCTCGGGGGCCGCGGGCGGCCAGGCGCACGGCGCCGGGGGCGCTTCCCCGCGGGACGCCGCTCCGCTGGCCCTGACTCCGGCCGAGTACAACGACACCATCGCCGACCTGCTCGGCTTCCCCCGGGACGGCGACCAGTGGCCGGAGCGGCCGGCCCTCGCCGACCGCATCAGTCCCCGGCGCGAGCCGAGCCGGGGGGTCTTCGCACCGCCGCCGCCGCCGCCCGTGTGGCCCTGGCAGTTCCCGTCGGAGGCCGGCTCGAACGGATTCGAGGGTATCGCGCAGGGACAGGCGCCGTCGTCCTACCAGGTGGAAGAGCTGCATCTCGCGGCGATGCACTTCGCTTCGTTCGCCGTGGTTTCCCCGACGTTCTTCGCCTGCGACGCATGGACGTCCCGGCCCGCCGCCGAGCAGAAGACCTGTGGGTGGACGAGCCTCGAGCGCTTCGCCCGACGGGCCTACCGCCGGCCCCTCGACACCGAGGAGATTCGGCGTCTCGAACGGTTCTTGGCAGGCCAACGCGGCAGTCGGTCCCCTCGACGAGGCGGTGGCGCTGACGGTGGCGGGCATTCTGCAGACGCCGACCTTTCACTTCCGCATCCTGCAGACGCCGACCTTTCACTTCCGCATCGAGCCGCGCCGGACGGCGGACGGCGCGGACTCGCCGCCCCCGAGCCGGTGGGAGCTGGCGTCGCGCCTCTCCTACTTCCTGTGGGACTCGATGCCCGACAACGCGCTGTTCGCGGCCGCCGAGGGCCCGCCCTCGTGCGCTTCCACCACCAATGGCTGGGAACCGACGACGTCCTGCTGGTCACGCCGGCCCGGCGGGCGTTCGGCCCGCTGTTCGGCATCGAGGCCCGGCTCGCCACCGCGCGCGACGACGACGTGGAGTGGCCGGCGATCATGGGGCCGGTGGGCCACTCGATGAAGATCGAGACGGAGCTGTTCGTCGAGCAGGCCGTCTTCGACGGGGCGGGCACCTTGACGGCGCTGATGACCGACCACCACGGCTACCTGTCGGACGCCACCGCGCCCATCTACGGCCAGGGCGCGCAGCGCATCGACGGCCCCGAGGTGACCCGGACGATCGATCTCGTGGTGGCCTCCATCGGCCGGCGGAAGCCCCTGACCCTCTATCCGGCGAGCTTCCCTCCCGAGGAGCGGGCGGGGGTGCTGACCCTGCCGCCGGTCCTCGCGCTCGGCGCCTACGCGGTGCAGCCGGGGCCCATCCTGCGCGGCGTGCGAGTGCTCGAGCGGCTCGCCTGCATGCACCTGGGCACGCCGGTCCAGGGGGCGGAGACGGCGCTGCCCCCCGACACCCTCACCGCGGAGAGCACGAACCGCGAGCGCACCGCCGCCGCCACTCGTCCGGGGACGTGCAACACCTGCCACCAGCTGATCAACCCACCCGGGTTCGCCTTCGAGCACTACGACGCCATCGGCCGGTGGCGGTCGCACGACAACGGCCAGCCGGTCGATGCGAGCGGCTCGCTGGTGCTGGCCGGCGGGGAGCGGATCACGTTCACCGACGGCGTCGACTTCGCGCGGCAGCTCGCGGCCAGCGACCGGGTGCGGGACTGCTACGTGCTCCACTGGACGCGCTACGCCCTCGGCGAGCGGCTCGACGCGGCGGCGCCGGGGCTCAACGCGCTGCAGGCCGGCTTCCGCGCCGACGACTCGATCAAGACGCTGCTGGTGTCGATTGTCGGCAGCGACCTCTTTCGCCGACGGCCGGCCGCCGGCTCGCCAGGAGGCCAGGAATGATCTCCCGACGAAACGTGCTGCACCTCGGCGGGCTGACCGCCTCGGGGCGGCGATTCCCGAGACCGCGCTGCGGGCGTTCACCCCCGCCGCGGCGCCGCCCCGGCGCCTCGTCGTCATCAGCCACTGCCACGGCTGGCCCTACGAGGGCTGGCGGATGCACCACCCGGGCCGCTCCGGGGACGAGCCCTGGACCCTCGACCTCGAGCCGCTCGCCGCGAGCGACCTCAGCCGGCCGCTGGCCCCGCTGCACGCGCACCGGCGGCGCGTGTTGGCGCTCGACGGATTGTCCCTCGCCACGGCCGAGCTCGACACCGGCGGCAACCGCCACGACCGGGGATGGATTCACGCCTGGACCGGCGACAACGCCGACTCCGCGGCGCGCGACACGCGGTCCGTCTCGCCGTCGCTGGACCAGCTCGTCGCGGCCCGCATCGCGAAACCCGACCGGCTCCCCTCGCTCGAGCCATCCACGAGGACCCCGCGAAGTACGGGGCGATGACCGACTACGTCCGCCATCACGCCGACCAGGTCGCCCGCCTCGTGAGCACCCTCGAGGCGATTCCCGACGCGGGCGGACAGCCGGTGATGGACAACACCCTCATCGTCTGGGGCTCGGAGCTCGGCGACGGGTGGCACGGGTACTGCCATTACTGTCCGGTGCTCATCGGCGGGGACTGGGCGTTCAGGACCGGGCGCTATCTGTACTGGCCGCACGAGACCCCGGCCGAGATGCGGGTGCCGTCCCAGGTCCTGACGGGCGGCGCCACGCGGTTCTCCGGCATCCCCCACCAGCACCTGCTGGTGAGCGTCGCCGGCGCGATGGGGCTCGACGTCGACCACGTCGGCCTGAAGCACGCGCGCGGGCAGCGCGGCAACTTCATCGACGTCAGCGGCCCGCTGCCCGGCCTCACCCGTTAGTTAGTTAGGACAGCGATCGATATAAAGTTGCCAACTGCGCCCATGCGCAGCCCGTTTTCTACGGTTTCGAGCGCTTGGCACACGGCAAGGTAATTTCCGTCAGTGTCCTTGGTGTCCCGCCACTGGGGGCCGAAAGAAAGGGTGTCTCTTACTTGCCGCTATTGGCGGCTGGGGCCGTTGCACGCCCGACCGCGGGCGATCATCATCCCCGCGCGAGCAGCACGAGCCACCTTCGTTCACGACCGGGAAGCGCGATTCATGGCCACCATATCGACACGGCGGATGCTTGTCGGGATAGCGATGGTCGGGGCGATCGGGCATCCGGGCGCCGGATCTTCTTGTTGACGACTTGACCGGACGTTCGCACCAAGGGGTCCTTCGACGGTCCGGAGATCGCGATCGCCGTCCCTGCATCCACCGGATTCCGGAGACCGAGCCATGGCTCACGCAGGCCACCTGTTGCGTCCCGAGCTCACCGTTTCCGAGACGCTCAACCGCTTGAACGTCGAACATCTCAAGGACCGGATTCGACTGCTCCCCGTTGCCGAAATCCCCACGCGCAAAGCGCACCTGGTCGCCGCGGTCGAACCTTGTCTGAGCGGCGCGGTACTGCGCGATCTCTGGAACCGCCTGGACGAAACACAGCAACTCGCGGTGCGCGAAACGGTGTACAACGGGAACGGTCGATTCGACGCTGACGCCTTTCGGGCCAAGTACGGCGGCCTGCCCGACACCACCTATCGGAGCGGACGCCGCGGGCCCCTCTCGCCGCTTCATCTGTTTCTCTACCCCGAGAACCGCTACGAGAACCGGCCAGCCTTCATTCCCCGGGACTTGGCGGAGCGGCTGCGCGCCTTCATACCGCGCCCGCCGGACGCGACACTCCCGGCCATGGACGAGCTGCCCGAGGCCGACGAGGCCGAGACGGGCGGCGCACCCCTCGTCAGACGCGACATGGAACGGGCCGCCCCGCAGGACCTGCTGGCCGTCCTGCACCTGATCGACGGCGGCAAGGTCGCGGTCAGCGCGAAGACCCGGCAGGCGTCCGCGTCCGCCGTCCGGGGCATCGCCGGCGTCCTTGCCGGCGGCGACTTCTTCGATCCGATAACGCCGAAGGGGGCGCCCGCGGACCAGGCGGTGGGCCCGATCAAGGCCTTCGCGTGGCCCTGGCTGGTGCAGGCCGCCGGGCTGGCGAAGCCGCACGGGGCCAGGCTGGCGCTGACGAAGTCCGGACGGACGGCCCTGGGGGCGCCGCCGGCCGAGACGCTGCGGAAGCTCTGGCAACGCTGGCGGCGGACCACGTTGTTCGACGAGTTCCGCCGCATCGACGCCATCAAGGGACAACAGCGGGGCCGGGGCCGGTCCGTGATGACCGCCGCGCCGGGTCGCCGCGACGTCATCAACAACGCCCTGGCGCAATGCTCCGTCAACCGCTGGGTCCATTTCGACGACTTTTCGCGTTTCATGCATGCCGCGGGGTTGACCTTCGAGGTCACGCACGACCCGTGGGCTCTCTATCTCGTCGATCCGAACTACGGCAGTCTCGGATACGACGGCGGCCGCGGCTGGCACATCCTGCAGGAACGCTACTTGCTGTGCCTGCTGTTCGAGTACGCGGCCGCCCTGGGCCTGATCGACGTCGCCTATCGCGAGCCCGGGGGCGCGCGGAACGACTATACGCATCAGCGGGGCGCGGACTACCTGGCGTTTCTCAGCCGGTACGACGGCCTGCGCTATTTCCGGCTGACCCCCCTCGGCGCCTGGTGCCTGGAGCTGACGGATACCTGGCAGCCCAGCCTTCCGGCGACGCGCGCCGCGCTGCACGTGTTGCCCGACCTGCTGGTGCTGGTGGAAGGAGCGCCGCTGTCGGCGGACGAGCGGCTGTCGCTGGAGACCTGGGCGGTGGCGGAGTCGGAGGACACCTGGCGCCTGGATGGCGACAGGACCCTGGCGGCGATCGAGAGCGGACGCAACCCCGACGACGTGCGCATGTTTCTCACCGCGCGCGACGAGCAGCCCCTGCCGGAACGGGTCGAAGGATTCCTGCAGGACAACGAACGCCGGGCGCGCGCCCTGATGCCGCGCGGCATGGCGTTGCTGGTCGAATGCGTGGACGCGGAACTGGCCGCGCGGCTCGCCGGCCACAAGCGCATCGCCCGTCTCTGTCATCGGGCCGGCGACCGCTACCTCGCGGTGCCGGCGGGCTCCGAGGACGCATTTCGCAAGGCCGTTCGTACGCTGGGGTACGGCATGCCGAAGCAGTGACCCGTCCGCCGACGCCTGGTCGCCGATGTCGGCCGTGACGACGCTCCTCCCGCTGCCGCCGCCCCATTTCAACCAGCGCACCCTCGCCCCGCGCGGCGAGTTGCCGCGGGGTGGAGAAGGGCTATCCGCGCCGGGTACCGTAACGCCTGCCTGCACGACTAGGCGACCCGCATCGCGAGCGGCGAGGTGGACCAGGACCGGCAGTGTTGAAGAGCCGCACGTTCCGATCCTGCCATCGCCGGCTACCCGTCGCCCACCGGTATCTGGAGATAGCGGCGCCCCGCGAGGACCATGGCGCCGAAACCCAGCCACGCCGCGGCGAGCCACATCAGCCACCCGATCCAGGGAATCGCGAACAACAGATAGAGGACCAGGATGCCGACGGCCATCGCCGCGTACGACGATGCGTCCGGACGGCCGGCGAGGGCGAGCAGCCGTCCTCCGGCCCACACCGCGATCGGGAGCTTGGCCACGTACAGGGCCACGCCGAACAGCAGCATGGCGATGAGGCCGATCGGCAGTCCGACCAGGGTCGCCATCGCGACGACCGCGGAGACGGGGACAATCAGGAACGCACCGAAGCCGAGCAGCGCGCCGAGGGTGGTCTCCCCCGCGATGGCCGCCACCAGCTCCTGCACGACACGCCGGAACAGCGCGACGGCCAGGAGGCCGGCGAGCAGTGCCGCCCCGGTCTGCCAGCTCCAGAAGAGGATGCTCCCCGCCGCGCTGTCGTCGTCCTCGTCGTCCCCGTCGACCGCCTCCTCGTAGCGCACCGTGCCCGCCACCCGGGCCGCCGCTTCCGGGCTCAGGGGAATCCGCGCCCGGTAGTCGAGGTCGCCGTCGATGCGCGCGCCGGGGGCCAGCTCGAGACGGTCGGCGATGAGGTTCGCATCGCCGCCCACCGTGCCGCGGACCACGATCTCTCCCGCGGCCACGCGGAGATTCTTCTCCACCGTCCCCTCGATCTCCACGCTGCTGGCGGCGGCCACGACGCCTCCCCGGATGACGGCGGCCTCGAGCAGTCGCAGCCGGTTCCCCCCCGCGATCAGATCGCCGTCGATGGTGGCGTTCACGGTGAGCTGATCGCCGACTATCCGGGTGGAGTCACCCACGGGGCCGCGCAGGTCGATGGTCCGGCCCACCGCGAACAGGTCGCCGTCGACCTGTCCGTCCACGAGCAGCCGTTGCGCCGCCGCCACCAGGTCTCCGGCCAGCCGCCCGTCGATGCGGACCGACTCGCCCGCGGTGTAGAGGTCTCCCTCGCGGACCTCGCCGCTCGGGATGGTCACCACCGCGCCCGCCTCGGCCTCCTGCGCCCCGGCCGGCGCGGGTGCGCCTGCAAGTGCCGCGGCCAGCATCAAACCGATCGACATCCTCTGAACCATGTGTCTTCCTCCTGGCGTGGATGGTGCAGTCCCGCTCTACGGGAAGCAAACGGATTGCGGCCGGCGGTCGCCGACAAAGGGCCAGCGGTCGTGAACCGCCGGTATCCGGCAGGCTCACCACCGAGAAGAAGGTGGAGCGCGGGGCTCGGAAATCGCAGGGAGGATGGCCCGGTGGGTCTCCAGGGGAAAGAGAATCCCGGCGCGAGGGGGGCTCTCACGGACTGCTCGGCTCACCACGGGAAGATCTCGCGCAGCCGCCGGGCCTGCCGGCGGGACAGCGGCACCGTGCCCGCGCCGGGACACACGATCGTCCAGGTGCCCGCATCGGCCGGCCGTATCTCGGCGATCCGTCCGAGGTTGACCAGACGGCTCCGGTGCGCACGGAAGAACTGCCCCTCGAACTGCTGTTCGAGCTCGGACAGCGTGCGGTCCACCAGGAACCGACCGGCAGCAGTCCTGGCAAAGACCAGCGTGTCTTCCGCCTCGAACCAGACGATCTCGTCCAGGTCGAGCAGGAGAATCCCCGACCCGCGCCGGACGCTGACGCGGTCGGGTCGGGGCGGGTCCCCGGCGGGTCCCCGGCCGACCAGCCGCCGCAGCGCGTCGAGCTCGTCGAGGATTCGGCGGGCCGAGCCGACTCCGTCGAGTCGCTCCCGGACCCGCTCGAGGGCCTCGGCGAACCGCTGCCGGCCGACCGGTTTCAGGAGGTAGTCGATCGACCGCACCTCGAACGCGGGCACGGCATAGCGGTCGTGGGCGGTGACGAAGATGACGTGCGGGACATGGCTTGCCCGCTCGAGGACGTCGAAGCCGCTGCCCTCGGGCATCTGCACGTCGAGGAAGCACAGATCGGGCGTGGTCTCGTCGATCAACCGGACCGCCGCGTCGGCGTCGGCGGCCTCGCCCGCGAGCTCGAAGTCCGGATGCGCGGCGAGCAGCCGCTTCACGCGGTCGCGGGCCGGCTTCTCGTCGTCGACGACCACGCACCGATGCTTCATGGCGCGGCCTCCGCACGGCCGGGAAGAACCGGGGCGGTGGGCAGGGTGAGCCGGGCACGGGCGCCCGCGCCGCCGGGGGCGGCGGACAGCTCCAGGGTCGCGCGGCCCCCGTACGAGGTCTCGAGCCGGCGGGCGATGTTGCCCAGCCCGTGGCCGTCGCGAATCAGCCGCTCCCCGGCGACGGAGAGCCCGACCCCGTCGTCGACCACGTCGATGCGCAGCAACCGTCCTTCGAGAGCGGCCGAGACGTCGACACGCCCCCCGCGCGCCCGCGGTGCGAGCCCGTGTCCCACCGCGTTCTCGATCAGGGGCTGGAGGATCAGACCGGGCACCCGCACCCCCAGCGACGCCGGGTCGACGTTCCAGGCCACCCGCAGCCGGTCGCCGAAACGGGCCAGCTCGATCCGCAGGTAGCCCCGGGTGAAATCGATCTCGTCGCGCAGGGGGACGGGGGCGGCGTCGGCGGCGTCGAACGCATATCGGAAGAGATCCGCGAACGTCTCCAGCAGCTCCTCGGCCTTGCGCACGTCCTCCTCGAGCAGGGACGCGATGGTGTTGAGGGTGTTGAAGAAGAAATGCGGGTTGATCCGGGCCTGGAGCGCCGCCAGCTCCGCCCGCGCCGCGTCCTCCCGCAGCCGAGCCTCGACCAACCGGACCTCGCGCATCTCGCGCAGCGTGTCCTGCAGCCGCAGCCGCATCTCCTCGTAGCCGAGCACGACCCCGCCGACGACGAGGGCGAGGACGCTGTTGAGGGCGACCACCGCGACCGCGAGTCGCAGCTCGCGGAACACGAACAGCGGATAGGCGCCGAGCACGGCGAGGCTGCCGAGAACCGCACCGGACAGCAGCGCGAGGACGAGCAGCGGGAACCGGAGCAGGCCCGAGCGCCCCCGCAGCCGCGGGAACAGCCACACCGAGCCGACCATCGCGGTGAGCCCGACCACGTTGGCGAACAGCACGGAGATCACGAGGACCGGGCGCTCGACGCCCCCGCCTTGGAAGACGCTCACGGCGAGGCCGATGGCGAGGCCGGCGAGACCGCTGACCGCGACCCAGAGTCCGAGCTGGCGCCCGATGCGCCCGGCCGTTCGGGACCGGCTCACCGCACCCTCGCGAGGACCAGGGTGACGTCGTCGTGGGCGTCGACGGGGCCGCTCCAGTGCAGGAGGGCGTCGAGCACGGTGTCGATCAGCGCGTCGAGCGGACGCGCGCGATGGGTGCGCAGCAGATCGGCGAGCCGCGCCGCCCCGAACTCCTCGCCGTCCGGCGCCGGCGCCTCGGTGACGCCGTCGGTGAACAACGCCAGCAGATCGCCCGGGGCCAGCGTCCGAGCGGCGGTCTCGTAGGCCGCACCCTCGAACAGCCCGATGGGCATGCCGCCTTCGTGGCAGCGGATCGTGTCCTCGTCCCGCACCAGGATCGCCGGCAGATGTCCGGCATTGCTGTAGGACAGGCGGCGGGACTCGGGATCGAAGGTGGCCAGGAACGCCGTCGCGTAGCGGGCGGCGGAGGACGAGCGGAACAGGGCGTCGTTCAGGCGGGCCGCGAGCTGCTCCGGGGCCGCCGCCGTCGGGAAGTGACTGCGCATCGAGGCCTGCAGGCTGGCCATGAGCAGGGCGGCGGGAACGCCCTTGCCGGACACGTCGGCGATGACCACGCCCAGCCGGCCGGCGCCGTCCTGGAGGTAGTCGTAGTAGTCGCCGCCCACCGCGATGGCGGGCCGGCAGACACCGGCCAGCTCCAGCCCCGCGATGGCCGGAACCTCGCGCGGCAGCAGCTCGCGCTGCACGTCGCGCGCCACGTTCAGCTCGCGCTCGAGCGCGTCCCGCTCCCGGAGGACGCGGTAGGACGCCTCGATCTGGCGGCGCATCCGGTCGTAGGCGCCGAGGGCCACCGCAACCCCCGCCGCGAGCACCGCGTTGGACGCGAGAATCAGAAGGCCGATCTGGGGCTGCCCCAACACGTAGAGGGGATCGGTCAGGATGACGAGGATCGAGCCGAAGACCGTGCCCGACAGCACGATCGACGCGTTGAGCACCAGCCGCAGCGCCCCCGGCAACCACGCCAGCAGCGGAAACACCAGCCGCGCGGAGACGTACGCGCTGAATCCGACGACCTCGGCGAACAGCACGCTCAGCCGCAGGACAGGACCGAGGTCGGCGCCGGCCCCGAACGAGATCCCCACCGCGAACACGACGCCGACCCCGAGCCAGGCGGCGGTCCAACCCGCGAGGAAGTGCCACCCTGGTGCGGCCACCGGCTCGACGTGGCGCGGCGAGCCCCGAGCCTGTCTCGCGGGAAGAGGCGGAGTCATGGCGAGCCCCGCGGGCCTTCGGGCTCGATGCCCTCGACGGGTATCGCGCGTCCGTCTCGCAACACGTGCCGGGTCTCGCCGCCGAGAACGCTCCAGCCCCCGTTCCACCGCTCGATGCGGGGTCGATGCCCGGGAAACGGGTTGGACCGGCGAAACGCGGTGTCTCCCGACACGAAGAACAGCAGGCCGGGAGCCGCGTCGCCCCGGCAGGCGGGGCTCCGGAACACCAGGGCGTCCCGGTTGCCGTCGCCGTCGAAGTCGCGCTGGTCCGGGAGGTCGAGACACATGTCGTCCGTCTCCCCGAGCACGACGTGCTCGCGGTCTCCGATGCGGGCGACGAGGATGTCGAAGAAGCGGGCGCCCTTCACGACGTGGTAGACGATGGGGTGGGCCGCCTCCGGCGAGTCGCCGGCCCGGCCGGGGGCTTCGCTCGTCCCCTGGCCGTTCCGCGATCGCGTCTCGCCGGTATCCGAGGCGAGAGCGGAAGCCTGCGGCCGACCGGCCCCGCCGCCGGCTGCAGGCTCGTTGTCGACCCCGCAGCCGGGGAGTCCCGCGGCAAGCGCCATTGCCAGCATCACGACCGCCGGTAAGGAGGCCGGTTTCATGCCATCGGCGCTACGGGGCGGGGAGTCTGCGCCGTAGAACGGCACGGACTCCCCGGAGGTTTGGTCGGGAGGCAATCGGAGCCGCAGGTTGCCGGGCCAGGTGAGCGGCCGACGATCAGCCGAGCACGCCGGCGTAACTGTCGGCGTCGAAGCCGACAAGCAGGGTCTTGTCGACGCGCAGGAGCGGCGCCCGCAGGTTGCCGGTCGCGCCGACCATCGCGTCCAGCACCGTGTCGTCGGGCGCGCCGCGCGGCTCGAACTGCTGGACCTTCCGGCCCTTGGCCACGATGACGCGCGACGCCGCTGCGGCCAGCTCGCGGGCGTCGGACCGGCCGAGCTTGCGGCTCGCCGACACCCGCTCTTCAACTTCGATCCCGTTGGCCTCCAGAAACCTGGAGGCTTTCGCGCAGCTCGTTCAACCGGATCGGTGGTAGTACCAGTCGACCCTACTGCCCATCGGTCGCCGCCGCCTTCTCGACCGCCCGGGCCCCGGTCAGCGTGCCGTCCATGCCGTAGTTGCCCTCGTGGCAGGCGTACTCGAACAGCGGGAGGTCGCTCTGCCGCATCGGGAGCTCTACCGACCACGGCTGCGTCCAGGTCGTCGGGTCCGTCACCGTGAAGCTGTAGAGCAGCACGTCCTCGCTCTCGCGCCGGAACCGCTCGACGAGGTGGAGGTTCTTGCTCGAGTTCCGGAAGCTGGTCTCCCGCAGGAAGTTCTTCGTTTCGACGACCAGGGTGTCCCCGTCCCAATGGCCGCGCGAGTCGCCGGTCAACAGGGGCACCACGCCATGGTCGCTGCCGTCGAGGGGGATGATCCGGGCGTTGTGCACCATCTCGTTGAGCAGCACCACGTGATCGGCGGTCTGGAAGATCTGCACGTTCATGTTGTAGGCGGCCGGCAGCATCGGCGGTCCCGAGTTGAAGCCGGTGATGCAGCGCTCACCGAGGGGGCGATCTTCGGGGCCCCAGGACGGCCGCTGGTTGATCCGCAGCCGCTCCGCGGCCCTGGCTTCCGCCGCCTCCGTCAACGCCGGCACCCGGCCGTTCAGGGGGTCGACGACCAGGGAGGTCCGGCGGGTCTCGACGACGGAGTCTCCGCGGTCCCACCAGAAGTCGTTGTAGGCGAGGGCGAGGTCGCGGCTCTCGCGCGTGCCGTTGACGAGTCCCCGGTCGGTGGTCTCGAGCTTCCGGGCTTCCCGATCCCGGTCGGCGTTGTTCGCCTGCACCCGTTCGGACGCGTACGCGGCAACCTCCTCCTCGGAGAGGAACTCCTGGTCCGCGAACTCTTCCGGACGTTCCAGCGGGGTCACGGTCCGAAAATCCCAGACCCCGCTGATGTCGGGGTGCCCGTCAGGGGTGCGCAGGGTCTCGCTCTCGGACTGGGCGGCGGCCGGGGTCGAGAGCGACAGGGCGAGCACGGTGCTGCCCGCGAGCACGGCGACTGTTCGGATGGTCATGGTCTTTCCTTCACCTCGATGAGAACGTGCGTCTATCCACAAGATCGGTCGCTCTGCCGGCTGCGACCAGCCTCCACTTTCAATCGGCCTACTTCGATGCCTCGGCCGCGGCGGCGGCTTCCGCCACCCGCGCGCCCGCTAGGATGTTGTACAAGCCGTAGTTCCCCTCGTGACAGGCGTACTCGAACATCGGCTGCTCGTTCCACACCATCGGCACCTCGTAGGTCCACGGCCTCGACCAGACGGTGGGGTCGTCGATGGTCGCCTCGTACATCAGGACCTGCGGCGACACCCGCGTGAAGCGCTCGGTGAGACGGAGGTCCGCGTCCGTCGACCCGGACTGGAAGCTCGTCTCACGCAGGAAGTTCGCGGTCTCGACGACCAGGGTGTCCCCCTCCCAGTGGCCGCGCGAGTCGCCCGTCCACTGCGGGAGGTCGATGGCGGGACGCCCGTCGAGGGAGACGATGCGCGCGTTGTGGTTCATCTCGTTGAGCAGGACCACGTGGTCGGGGGTCTGGAAGATCTGCACGTTGTTGTTGTAGCCGCCCGGGGTCATCGGGGGGCCGGCGTTGAAGCCGGTGATGCAGCGCAGCTGCAGCCCGTTGGCGCCGAGGTCCTCGACCCAGCCGCCCGGCGTCGGCTCGTGATTGGCAGTGCCTTCCCGCGCCGCCCGCAACTGCGCCTGCCGCTCGACCGCCTCGGGGACCAGCGCCGGGATCTGCCCGTCCGGCGGGTCGACGACCAGCGACGTCCGCCGCGTGTCGACGATGGTGGTGCCGCGGTCGAGCCAGAAGTTGTTGTAGAAGCCGGGAGCGCCCTCCGCCCCGCGGTCCACGCTCTCGGTGACCTCCGTTCTCACCGCGGGACGATTCAGGAGGTCTTCATTGCGGGCCAGGGTCTCCTGCTCGAGGTTCGCGGCCTCCTCCTCGGTCAGAAACGCCTGGTCTCCCAGCTCCTCGGGACGTTCCATCGGCGTGATGGAGCGGAAGTCCCACACGCCCTGCAGGTCGGGCGCGTCCCACCCCGTCCGCGGCACCGCCTCGTTGGCCTCCTGGCCGGCCGCGACGGCCGGCGCCAACATCCCGAACACGACCGCGAGCGCGATCGCGTGACCCAATCCGGCCCTATATCGATGATTCATCTCACCCTCCTCGTCCACCCTCGTGGTTAAGCATGATCGCCCACTTCGGCGACCGGACGCAAGATGCCCGGGACCACGTCCGTGCCGCCGCCGGCCGTGCTCCGGCCGCCGCCGGAAGCGCCCCTGCCGCGTTCGGGCGGCCGCCCTGCCGCGTTCGGACGCCCCAGAATGCGTTCGGACGCCACCGAACGCGTCTCGACACGGCCGGATGCGTCAGTAGTCGGCCGCATCGAGCGAAAAGCTGACGATCTCCTCGTCGTTCCGGGTCAACACATGCCGGTTGGCGTAGGCGGGATGGACCCAGTTGACGCTGCGCAGCTCCCGCCGGTTGCCGGGGAGCGAGGTCGGCTCGATCAACCGGGTGCGGCTGATCTCCTCGTAGCCGGCCGGGCTCATCCGGGAGATGATCAGCTCGCCCCGGTCGTTGTTGAGGAACACCCGGTCCCGGTTCTTGACCATGAACCCGGAGACCCAGCGGCGGCGCTCCACGGTGGCGTCCTGGGTCTCCCAGATGCGCTCGCCGGTCTCGGCGTCCAGGCACCGGAGCTGGCCGTAGCTGCAGATGCCGTAGATGTAGCCGCCATCGATGATCGGCGTGGCGAGCACCGCGTGCAGGCCCTCGGTCTGGATCTCGCTGTTGCTGCTTCCCTTCCAGGCGATGGTCGCCCCGGGGCGATCCTGGTTGAGGGTCAGCATCATCGGACCGTCGTAGAAGGTGGTGAAGAACAGCCGGGCGCCCACCTGCACCGGCACCGCCACGGTCATGGCGCCGCCCACGACGTACGGCTGCCTCCAGTAGACGTCTCCGGTCACCGGGTCCAGCGAGGCGACCTCCTCGGGATTCCAGATGATGAGCTGCCGCGCCCCCCCGGCCTCGATGATGATGGGCTGCGCGACCCCGAGGTCCGCCTCGCTCGGCAGGGCCCGCCACAGCTCTTCCCCGGTCATCTTGTCGAAGGCGACGACGCGCGCGTCCGGCGAGCCGCCGACCAGGCAGATGAGCCGTTCGCCGTCGACCAGCGGGGCGCTGGCGAAGCCCCAGTCGAAGCCCCACCGCATGCGGTCGACGGCGTAGTCCTCGCCGTAGTGCTTGCGCCAGAGAATCGCGCCGGTGTCGACGGCGAGCGCCGTCAGCATGCCGGTGCGGCCGAGGACGTAGACGCGGTCGCCGTCGACGGTCGGCGTCGCCCCCGGCCCGATCTCCCACTGGATGCCCGCGTAGTCCGCTTCCCAGGCCTGCGTCCACAGAATCTCGCCGGTTGCCTCGTCGAGGGCCAGGGCCCGCTCGACCCCGCGCATGCCCTGCTGCGGCTCCCAGTCGGTGATGAACACGCGGCCGTCCACGACCGACGGCCCGGAGTAGCCGGCCTTGATGGGGGTGCGCCAGCGCACCTGCAGCCCGTCGTCGGGAAACGCGCGGACGATCCCGGTCTCGGTCCACACCCCGCGGCGCCCCGCCCCGCGGAACTCGGGCCAGTCCTCGGCGGCCGCCTCCGCCGCGCCGGCGAGGCAGGCCGCGCAGGCCAGGGCTGCGATCAGTTTCGAGCTGGTCATTCGTAGGTGCCCCCAATCGAACGGCTGGAATGGGTCAAGGGTTGTTCCGCGAGAACCACGAGCCGAGCCTCGCCTCGTCGTTGCCGCGCCGGTGCGAGGATTGTCCCGCCGCCCGCCGCCGCGTCAGCGGGCGGCAAGCTCGGCGTAGAGCGCATCGACGGCGGCCGGCAGATCCGTCAGGTCGTAGCCGGCATACCGATCCGGCAGTGCCAGCGCCAGCGCCGCCGCCGCGTCGCCGGCGCTGCGCCCGGCCGCGAACTCCGCCTCCACCGCGGTCACCAGTTCGCGGGTGAACGCGGTGTACTCGACCAGATCGTCCCAGGTCAGGAACCCGCTCCACGCGCGGGCCGCCCCCCGCTCGCGGCGCCCCCGGCCCGCGTAGGTCGAGGGGAACGGTCCATGCCCGGTGATGACCCGGGCGACGCCGTCGGTCGCCGCGACGACGCGATCGAGCGTCTCCGGGAACGCCAGTCCGCTGCCGCCCCGCTGGAGGTCGATGACCGGGACCGCTCTCGCGGGAAACAGGTCGCCCATGTAGGCGACGCCCTTTTCCGGAAAGACCACCACGACGTCTCCATCGGTATGGGCGGGACCGAAGTGGTACAGGTCGATGCGGTCGAGGTCGTCGAGCAGCGAGTAGCGATCCGTGAAGGTGGTCGTGGGCAGCCCGGGGCCGCCCTCCGCGTACAGGCCGTCGCGCAGCATCGCGGCCCGCGCGTTGGCGTGCGCGACGATGGTGACCGCGTCGGGGAACTCCGCGTTGCTTCCCGCGTGCTCCGGGTGGGCGTGGGTGTTGATGATGGTGGTCACCGGCAGATCCGTCACCTGCTCGACGACCTCGCGGACCGCCTCGCCCCAGCCGGACGGCTTGGTGTCTATCAGCACCACGCCGCCGTTGATCTCGTCGATGAGGGCGAGACCGTTCCCGCCCCCGCCCCCGAGGTGGTAGAGCACGTCCCGGACGTTCAGGGTGTCCATCTCGACAACCCGATCCGTCTGGGCGGTGGCCGGTCCGCCGGTCCCCAACACCAGGACGATCGCGGTGCATCCGCCGATCCCTCTCATGCGATCCCTCCGGCGCGTGGCAGACACTCAGGACGCTTGACGGAAATCACCTTGCCGTGTGCCAAGCGCGCGAAACCGTATCGAACGGGCTGCGCCCGGGTGTAGTTGGCAACTTCTATTGCATTCCGATCGCTGTCCTTACAGGACCCCGGCCTGGCGCATCACCGCCTCGCACTTTCCCCGGATCTCGGTTGCGACCTCGAACGGGTCCCCTTGCACGAGCTCGGCCCGGAACAGCTCGACCGAGAGCGCGCCGGTGAATTCCTTCTCGACCAGCTTCTCGAGAATGCGCGCCACCGGGGCGATGCCGTCGCCGGGAATCAGCCGCGAATCGTTGTTGATGAGTTCGCGCGGCGTGTCGAGGAGGTCCTGGAAGTGGGTGTGGGCGAGCTCGCCCGGCTCGAGCAGGTCCAGGTCTTCGAACTTGCTCAGACCCGACCAGAAGTGGAAGAAGTCGATCATGGGGCGGACGTTGGGATGCGCGGCGGCGCGAATCGTCGCCAGCGACGACGTCAGGGTGGACAGATGGGTCGACGTGCGGGTGAACTCGATCATCGCGGTCAGGTCGAACTCCGCGGTGATCTCCCCCACCTCGTGGATGCACGCCGGCGTCGCGTCGAAGTCGTCCGCGGTGACCGGCCGGTTCGTGATCGACGGCGAGTAGACCTTCTGCAGCCCCAGGCTCGCGAACTGCTCGCACCGCCGCCGCCAGGTGTCGAGCGAGGCCTCCCGGGCCGGGCCGGGAATCCACAGGTCCGGCAGCACCACCGCGGCGGACACCGGCGTCAACCCCGCGTCGGTCAGCACCCGCCCCGCCGCCGGCAACGTGTCGTTGGCGAGAAAGTCCACCAGCAGCCGGTCGGTGAGCTCGACGTACCGGATGCCCGCCCGCGCCCAGCCCTCCAGCGACCCGCGATAGCCGGCGGCTCGGGAGGTGTTCTGGTGCATGGACAGCAGCATCCGGCCGGGCTCCGCCGACTGCGCCCGGGCCAGCCGCGCGAGCGGCACGGCTAAAGGCGCAAGCAGAAGGTTGCGTCTCGTCAGCATGGATTCCCACCTGTCATCGTCGTCAATCTCCGATCCGTTCCCTCGTCCGCTCTTCTCGTCGCCGGCATCCGCGCACCGCGAGCCTTCCCACCCGTCCCCGACTCGCCGCCGGTCACTCGGCTGTCGCCCCATCACGCCCCCGACCGAGAAGGGTCCGCCCCCCGCTCGCGGGTCCGGGATACGCCGCCGGCGGCGCGCCACGCTCCCATGCCGGCGTGATGCCGGCCACGACGCGGGTGCAGGCGCGCAGTGTCACCCGGCTCCTCGCCGCACCGGCCCGCCGTCACTGGCGGTCAGTCGCGTGCCGCCGCATCCGCCTCCGCTTCCTGCGTGACCGCGCCGGCGAGGATGTTGTAGAGCCCGTAGTTGCCCTCGTGGCACGCGTACTCGAACAGCGGCTGCTCGTTCTTCACCATGGGAATCTGGTAGCTCCAGGGCCGATCCCAGGCATTCGGATCGTCGATGGTCACCTGATACATCAACGTACCGTCGGACACCCGGGTGAACCGCTCGACGAGGTTCAGATCGGCGGTCGTCACGCCGCCCCGGAAGCTCGTCTCGCGCAGGAAGTTGGTCGTTTCCACAACCAGGGTGTCGCCCTCCCAGCGGCCGCGCGAATCGCCCATCCACTGGCGCACCCCGTCCTCGATGTGGGGACGCCCGTCGAGCGGGATCACGCGCGAGCTGTGCACCATCTCGTTGAGCAGGACCACGTGGTCCTGCGTCTGGAACACCTGGAGGTTCTGGTTGTAGCCGCCCGGGGTCATCGGCGGGCCGGTGTTGAAGCCGAGGATGCAGCGGACCGCGAACATGCCGGGCCCGAGGTCATCCACCCAGCCGCCAGCGGTCGGCGAGTGGCGGTTGACGCCGGCCCGCACCTGCTGCTGCGCCTCCTGCCGCGCCGCCGCGTCGGCCGACAGGCCCGGCACCCGGCCGTCGGGCGGGTCGGTCACCAGCGACGTCTGACGGGTCTCGCTGATCTTGTTGCCGGGGTCGAACCAGAACTGGTTGTAGTTGCCGACCACGTCGGCCGGCTCCTGGTCGTCGCGCACTTCGAACGCGGCGAGGCGTTCGGCCTCGTACTGCGCCGCCTCCTCGGGCGTGAACACCGCCTGATCGGCCAGAGACTCGGGCCGCTCGAACGGCGTCAGCGTGCGGAAGTCCCACACGCCGTTGAGGTCCGGAGCCCCCCAGGCGGTCCGGGGGGTCGCAGCGTCCCCGGCCGCCGGCTGGGCGAACGCCGAGTCCGGCGCCAGAGCGCCCGCCGCGAGAACGAGCACTGCACACACCGCCGCCGCGTATCGCTGGATGGCCACAGACCTTCCTCCTTTGGTCTTGTTCCCGTTACTAGTTCAATCTGTCGATCAGCGCATCATCGCTCCGATGACCGCCGCCGTCAACCCGGAGGGGCGCGCGGGGTGCACGTCAGATTCGTGAGATGACTGTCAGGCGGCCCTGGCGGCTCGTCCTTCCCAGAAATCCTCGAAGCGGCCGCTGAGCTTGCAGCACCGCAGGGCGATGATGGCGTTGGCGCCGGCCACGGTCCAGTGCATGCCGGCGCGCTTGAGCCGGGCGCCGATAGCGAGCTTGCATCCGGCCTCGACGACGCCCGACGACACGCAAAGACCCCACGCTCGGAACTCCGGATAGCGCATCCGGTGGCGGTTGCGGGTCAGGTAGTCGATACACTTGCGGGCCTCCTCGCAAGTCTCACGGTGGGCGCGCAGGGCGGTCAGGATCGCATCGAACCGCCCGGCGTCCAACTCGTCCCGCCGGTCCTTGCCCCACTGGGCGGCCAAGTCCGTGCCGGCGCCGTAGATGGCCTTGGCGACATCGCACAGATGCCCCTTGGCATGGTAGATGTCGACGATTTCGATGGCGCCGGGGAACTGTTCGGCGGACAGATTCCAGATCCACTCGGCCCCGTCGCCGATGATGACGCGTCGCGCCGCGGTGTCGAAGCCGCGCCGCCGCGCTTCGCGGTACGCCCGTTGCGCGAACGCGGAGGGCAGCGGGTCGGTGGGGCGGCTGGCCGCGCTCTCGACGGCGGCGCTGTAGCTGACCGACCCGGGGTCGCGTTCGGGGAGGCCGTCGGCGTTGCGTGTTTCCGCCGTCCACACGGTGACGAGCTTGACCTCGCGGGTCTTGGCCGACCCGTCGGGCTGCTTGCCGCGCCGGCCTTCCACCTCGGACTTGCGCACCGGCACGCCGGTGCCGTCAAGCCCCAGGTACATCGTCGATGCCGCGCCGGGTGCGGGCTCGACCCTCTCGCGTTCGTCGGCCGCGACCTCGCGGCCCAGCGCTTCGGCGATGCGCTCGACCTGTTTGGGGTCGACCGCCACGCCGGCCAGCTCCCCCATCCACTCGCTCGCTTCGGCGAAGCTGACGCTCGTCGCCGCCAGTCCCACCATCCGCGCCGTGGCGGGCGACAGCGAGGTGTCTTGCAGACCCAGGGCCCGGTCGCGCGGACAGCTTCCCCGGCGGCAGGCGGCGCAGTGGTAGTAGGCGCGGTGCAGGGTCAGCGGTCCCAACAGCGTGGTGAAAGTCTTCGGGCGGCGGCCGGCGTAGTGCGCCGTCTGGCCGCAGGCGCACGCGACCGTCGAACTCGAATGGTCGGAATAGTCCGCGTCGTAGTACTCCGCCATCGCCTGCGCGGCGAGGCCGAGGGCTTGGCGGCGGAGGGCCTGCTCGAGGGCCTCGAAGTCCTGCGCGGCGGACCGCCGCGGTCTGATGAGCGCATCGATTTCAGCCGCAAACGCGGCTACGAACGCTGCGCGCCAATCACCTTGACGGCTTGGCTCGCCGTGGCGAGGGCTCGACGGTGAACGGTCTGCAAGAGGGTCTCGAAGTCCTGGGCATTCGCGTCTCCTCGTCTGAGGAACGCGTCCACGTCGGCCTTGACCGCCGCGTCCAACGCGGCGAACAGCTCCTTGACGCCCCCTTTTTCGGCCGCGTGATCGAGCGGTTCAGTCAACTGCGCCTCGGGCATGGTCGGAGTCCTCTTACCCGAGTAATCGGTCGATCAGGGCTCGCCCAATACCCCAACGGCAAAATCCCCAACTTTCTTGTCGTGCACCCGGGCGCGCGTGGCCCCCCCTTCGCTCGCGGCCGGCGGCGGGGCCGGCGTATACTGGCTCGATTCCGACATTTCGCTTACCGGATTCTGCGTGTTTCTTGTCGCAACAGCAGGAGGGGTCGAATGCGGGTACGTCCCATCGTCGCGCTCAGCGTGCTCGTCGGCGTTTCACTGACGGTCGTTTCGGTGCACGGACAGACGCCGCCGCGGCTGCCCGACGGCCGGCCGGATCTGCAGGGGGTGTGGGACTTTCGCACCATGACCCCGCTGCAGCGCCCGCAGTTGCTGGCCGACCGGGAGTTCCTGACGGAGGAGGAAGCCGCCGCCCAGGAGACCCAGGTCGCGGCGCGGCGGGCCCAACTGCTCAAGCCGAGCGAGGTGCGCACCGAGCCGTTGCCGGCCGGGGGCGGCGGCCGCGCGGTGGGCGGATACAACGACTTCTGGCTCGACTACGGCACGACCATCGTCGACGACCGGCGGACCTCGCTGGTCGTCGATCCGCCGGACGGCCGGCTGCCCGCGTTGACCCCCGAGGGTGAGGCCCTCCGCCAGGTCGGCTCGCTGATCGAGGACCTGCCGATCCCGCTGCCGGTGCGGGTCCGCAGCGCCGGCACCGGTGCGGACCGGCCCGAGGACCGCGGCCTCGCCGAGCGCTGCATCGTCGGGTTCAACAGCGGCCCGCCGATGATGCCGAGCGGCTACAACAACAACATGCAGCTCTTTCAGACCTCGGACACCGTCGCGATTCTCAACGAGATGGTGCACGACCTGCGGGTCATTCCGCTCGACGGCCGCCCGCAGTTGCCGGGAGGCATCCGCCAGTGGGCGGGAAGCTCCCGCGGACACTGGGAGGGCGACACTCTGGTGGTGGAGACCACCAACATGACGGACAAGACCGGCAGCTTCGACCCGTCGGCCACCACCGCCATCGGCACCGGCCTGACCGTCACCCTGACCGAGCGGTTCACCCGGCTCGACGACGACACCCTGCTCTACGAGTACACCGTGGACGACCCGGTCATCTTCACGCGGCCTTTCACCGTCGCGGTGCCGATGCGCAGCTCGGACGAGCCGGTGTTCGAATACGCCTGCCACGAAGGCAACTACGGCCTGTTGAACATCCTCGCCGGCGCGCGCGCCGAGGAGGCCGGGGACCGCTGATCCCGCCGGCGTGCGGACCGTTCCGGGGCCTATCGCGGCAAGACCGGAACGGCCCGCACGCTCCCCGCAACGCTCCCGCGTGCTCGGCCTCCCAGCGCCGGGAACGCCGATGGTATTCGTGGCGCGAGTTCCCGCGGGCGATCAGCACGTTGACGTCGAGCAGGAAATCCACGCTCAGACCCCTTCGCGGGCCCGGAGCAGGCCGCAGCGCCGTCCGCCGACGGACGAACCCCGAGGTGGGGCGTCCGTCAACCGCGATCGAGGATTCGGTTCCAGGCGATCACCTGCGTCTCTTGCCCTGCGAGCAGACTCGACGCATCGCCCTCGATGGTCACGGTGGTCATGACGTCGTCCTGCGCGATGGCGTCGACGACATCCTGCCCGGAGACGACCCGGCCGAACACCGAGTGCCTGCCGTCGAGATGGGGCGTGGGGCCGTGGGTGATGAAGAACTGGCTGCCGTTGGTGCCGGGACCGGCGTTCGCCATCGAGAGTGTCCCGGCCGAGTCGTGCCGCCGGCGGGGGCTGAACTCGTCGCCGAAGTTGTAGCCGGGTCCCCCCCGCCCGGTGCCGGTGGGATCGCCGCCCTGAATCATGAAGTTGGCGATGACCCGGTGGAACTTCAGTCCGTCGTAGTAGCCACGCTGCGCCAGGTTCACGAAGTTCGCCACCGTCAGGGGGGCGTCGTCCGCGAAGAGCGCGATGCGGATTTGCCCCTTCGACGTTTCGAAAACCGCCGCCAGATCGTTGCCTGCGTTCGCCATCACCGTTCTGACCTCCATCGACCTGACGCTGTGGTTCGGCCGGCGATGCACCCTGCATCAACCGGTCTCGGTGCGACGCGGGGCTCTGCCCCGGGCCGCGGGTCGGGTCGGACGGAGCCCATTCTCACACGGCTGTCACGAACCGGCCCGACCGCCGGGGCCGGCCGCCGATGCCCCGTCCGGCGCGAGCGCCGCCCGGCCTGCCCATTGAACCGCTCGCGGGGAGTTGATATAAGGTGAGGCGTTACGTTGGACCGTCAAGTTTCACTCTGTCGACAAAGGAGCGTTGGCATGCCGCATGTTGTCCGGTTTCTTCTGGTAGTCGGGGTGGTCGCGCTGGTGGCGCCGACCGTGACCCACGCCCACTTCAAGCTGGTCGAGCCAGCCTCGTGGATCGTCGAGAACGAGCGGGGCGACCCGCAGAAGGCGGGCCCCTGCGGCGGCTCGAACACCGATTGGGGCACCGCGAGCAACATGGTCACCAAGGTGGTGGGCGGCTCGATGCTGCCCCTCAAGATTCTGGAGACCATCTACCATCCGGGACACTACCGCGTGGCTCTCGCGGTCAACTCGATGACCGAGCTGCCGCCCGACCCGGAGACCAAGACCCGGCCCAGCCACCGGGGCGAGTGGGACCGCCCGTGGTCGCTGGCCGCGATGATCGAGGTTCCGGCGCAGCCTCCGCTGCTGGCCGACGGCCTGTTCATCCACCACACGCGGGAGCCGACCCCGATCGAGTTCGAGACGGAGATCCGCGTCCCCAACATCAACTGCGAGAGGTGCACGCTGCAGGTCATCCAGTGGATGGCGGAGCACGCCTACAACAACCCCGGCGCCTACAGCTATCACCACTGCGCCCACCTGCAGATCACCGCCGACGAGTCCCAGCCGCTCGACGAAGGCTGGCCCGCCCAGCACTGATCCTGTCCAATCGGTGAGGCCCGCTCCGGCGGCCCGCCGGTTCCGTCCTGACCGGCCGCCGCGAGAGTGGCGGCCGGTCAGTTCCGCAGCGGCTCGCCCAGACAGGCGCGGCAGTCCCCGGCGGACATCTCCGCCCCACAGAGGACATGCAGCGACTCGGCCGGCGCCTCGCGCCGCTGCCGCAGAAAGCGATCGCAGGCCGGGCTCCGCGCGGCCTCGCCCGGGGCCGGCGCCATCGTCGCGAGCGGATACTGGCAGCTCTGCTCCACCGTCTGAACCGCGAACGCCAAGTCTGCGAAGGCCTGTCGAGCCAGGTTCATCTCCGTCTCATACTGCCGCTCGGCGGACCGGTACGACAAGATCTGCAGGCTGCATTCGTCGCTCGAGATGATGCCGGGCGGGTTCACGAGCGGGTCGCCGGTGCGGAAACGCTCGCGGTCCTGGACGCACCGGGCGTACGCCTCCTCCCCGCTCCGAAGCCTCACCTGAATCGACGCGACCCTGTCGGCGGTCTCGTGCACCTCGCGGGCGACCGTGGACAGGTCGTTCAGATCGGACGCGCACTGCGACCATTGCGCGCCGGCCGGGATCGGCGACAGCCAGAGACACGATGCGGCAACGACGGTGCGCCAGCGGAACGTCATCGTCTCCTCCAATCGCTCGACCGATCGGTCTACCGCCGACATTATCGATCAGCAGCCGACTCAACGCGTCGGGGCCCCTTGCCAAGGGCGGAGCCCCGGGCGGCGACCCAATCGGAGCCCCGGATTCTGACCAGTCCCCGAGGGAGCGTCCCTGAATGCGATAATGGGGCTTCCCGGCGGCGCGTCAGCGAGATCGGAAAGCGTTGCCCCGCGGTTCCGCTGGCCGCCCTGCCAACCCGTCAGGCGTCGGCGCCGTCCTACGGCGCAGGAGCCTGGGAATCCGGAGATGTGTCGATGAATGCACTGCGGAGCCTCGTTACACTCGGTGCGCTCGGGTTGACCGCCATCGTGGCCGCGGCCCAGTCGGAGCCCGAGATTCTCATCCGCGGCGGCGAGGTCTTCACCGCCGGCGGCCTGCGCTCGGCCGACATCCGGGTCGTCGGCTCCGCCATCGCCGAGATCGGCACCGGCCTCGCTCCCCGCGACGCGAACACCCGGGAGATCGACGCGAGCGGCCGGCTGGTGCTGCCGGGCGGCATCGACCCCCACGTGCACCTCGGTGGCGTCCGCATGGACGACTACACGTCCGGCTCGGCCGCGGCCCTCGCCGGCGGCATCACCACCATCTCCAACTTCGGGGGGGTGGGGGCCGGCGAGACGCCGGCGGCGACGGTGGCGCGCGCGGCGGCCGAGGTGGAAGCGCTGTCGATCGCCGACGTCATCTTCCACCCCATCGTCTCCGACCCCGCCACGGCTACCGTCGAGACCCTCTCGGCCCTCGCCGACACCGGGCAGACCACCATCAAGGTGTTCATGGTGCGGCCCACTTTCGACGCCGCCGCCCCCGGCTTCGTCTCGACGATGCACGCGGCGCGCGACACCGGCGTGCTGATGATGATGCACTGCGAGGACGCCGCCATCGTCCAGGCCACGGCGGAGCGGATGGTGGCCGAGGGACGGGGCGGCCTCGAGCACTTCGCCGACGCCCGGCCGGTGGCGGCGGAGGTCGCGGCCACCCAGCGCGCGGTGGCGATGGCCGAGGCGACGGGCGCGGCGATCTACATCGTCCACCTGTCCTCGGAAGGCGCCCTGCGTGTCGCCGAGGCGGCGCAGGCGCGCGGCCTGCCGGTGTACGTCGAGACCCGCCCCATCTACCTGCACCTGACCCGCGAGCGGTTCGACGGACCCACGCCGGGCCTGTACATCGGTCAACCCCCGCTGCGGGAGCGGAGCGACCTCGACGCCCTGTGGGACGCCATCGCCCGCGGCACCGTCCACGTCGTGGCCACCGACCACGTCGCCTACACGCGCGAGCAGAAGCTCGACCCGTCGCAGAACGTGGTGCAGCACCGCGCGGGGATGAGCAACCTCCAGGTCATGCTGCCGATGATCTACTCCGAGGGGGTGCGGGCCGGCCGGATCACCCTGGAGCGCTTCGTCGACGTCACGTCGACCAACGCCGCCAAGCTGTTCGGGCTGTACCCGCGCAAGGGGACGATCGCGGTCGGGTCCGACGCGGACCTGGTGCTGTGGGATCCGGGGGAGACGCGGACGATTCGCGACGAGGACATGTTCTCGGGCAGCGGCTACTCGGTGCACGCGGGACGGGTGGTGACGGGCTGGCCGACCCTGACGCTGCGGCGCGGGGAGATCGTCTATCGCGACGGCGAGGTGCTGGGCGAGCCGGGCAGCGGCGAGCTGGTCCGCCGGGGCCTCTGGCGCGATCCGTCGTTCTGAACCGGCCGCGCCCGGCTCACCCGCACCGGTCGAAGCTCAGGAACCGTCGGCGGCTTCGACAACCGGCTGGGTCAGGCGCAGCGCGCGGGCCGGGTGCAGGGCCGGAGCGTGCCGGCGCACGGTTTCCGCGAGCTCGTCGTAGAGCCGGAAGAACCGGGCCGCGGACCGCGGCCAGGCGTACTCGTGCGCCCGCGAAACGGCCCGGGCCACCGTCGCCCGTCTCCGTTCCGCGTCGGCGAACACGTCGAGCACGGCGCGGGCGAACGCGTCCGGAGCCGGCGGGACGAGCCAAGCCGTCTCGCCGCTGGCGTACGTCAGCAGTCCGCCCGCATTCGGCGCGACGAGGGCGACGCCCGACGCCATCGCTTCCAGCGGGCCGATGCCGAACGGCTCCCGCGGGTTCGGATGCACGAAGACATCGACGTTGGCCACGACGTCGGCCAGCCCGTCCCGCTCCAGATGCCCCAGCGGGTGCACCCGCCCCGGCGCCAGGCGATCCGCGTCCGCGAAGAACGCTTCCCGCAGCGGGCCGCTCCCCGCCACGAGCAGCCGGTAGTCCCGACCCGGGTCGGCGGCGATCACCCGCGCGAGCATCGACACGAGCAAGTCGACGTTCTTCTCGCGCGACAGCCGCCCCGCGTACAGGAGCAGACGCGTGCGGGCGTCTCCCGAAACGCGCGCGAGCAGCCCCTGGCGGACGTCGGTCGAGCGCCGCGCCGGCCGGAAGTTCTCGGCATCCACCCCCAGCGGCAGGATGTCGACCCGGCGCGGATGCCGCGGGGACTGCTCGCGGAACTCATCCGCCGTGTACGGCGAGATCGCGATGTGCGTGTCGAACTGCGGCAGGTACACCTGCCGCATGTAGCGCGCCGCCCACCGCCGGCCCGTCGGGCCGAGGCCCAGGTACTGGTCGACGTTGTCGTCCATCCGCTCGCACGTCAGGCCCACCAGCACCGGGCGCGGCAGGCCGGCAATCCACCCCCGGCTGATGACGCCGGCGAGATAGCACAGCGAGTACTTGTCGCAGACCTCGATGACGTCGGGCTGCTCCTGCCGGAGGATGCGCACCAGACGGCGCCATGGCAGCAGAAACTGCGACGGGAACAGCACCCGATAGCGCGGGTCGATCCAGGGCGAGCGCGGCGCCCGGACGTGGTATATGCGGGCATGCGCCCCGATGTCCTCGACACCGTGCCGTTCGGCCGGGACGATCAGGCGAATGGGACGTCCGCGCCGGTTCGCTTCGTCGATGAGGGTCCGGTAGAACGTGCGAATGCCCCCCGAATGGGGATGGTACGCGTTGGTCAGGTGAACCGTCTTGATCATGCGAGCCTCCCCATGCGGCTGGCGCCGCCGGAGCGGGTCACGCAACGCCACGCTCCCCGGCCGATCGCGATGACGAAGCCGGCGACGAGCCGGGGCATGTCCGCCAGGTCGCGCCAAAAGGGCCGCCGGTCGGGATCGCCGACGATGAAGACGCCGCGGCGCATGGCGTACAGCGTGAACGCGGCCGAGACGACCGTGAACGCCACCGACGCGGCCATGCCCCGGTCGAGCTCCACGGTCCCCGCGAGGCGGTGCACCTCGTACTGGAGGACGTGGGCCGCCGCCGGGATCGCGACGATGACGATGGTGGTGGCCGCCCAGCCCGGCGTCGCGCGGCTGAACGCCTGGGTCAACGCCGCGAAGCAGCCGGTCGCCGCGACCCGGTAGGCGAACTCGACGGCGAGGGCGGTGCGCGCCGCGTCGAGACCCGAGCTGCGGGTCGCCGCGAAGAACACCAGACCGCGCAGCCCGGCGCTCAGCAGGGCCGCCTTCCAGTTCCAGCGCGCGATGAGGTGATGGCGCGGACGGCGCACCACATCCGCGAGCACCGCCCGCGCCGTCGGGTCGCAGCGTCCGGCGTTCAGGACGGGTGCGCGGCGGCGGGGGGACGCGGCCGGCCGGGGACGGGCCGAACGCGGTTGCGCGGCGACCTCGCGGTAGGCGTCGTAGAGCGGGGCGAACGCCTGCTCCCAACGCCGGCTCTCGGCGTAGCGCCGGGCCGCGGCGGACATCGCGCCCCGCCGCGCGCGGCTCGAGGCCAGATCGATGACCGCGTCGGCCAGGTCGCCCGCATCGCCGCCGCGAGACACCCGGCCGGTCACCCCGGCCTGCATGTTCTCCCGCGGTCCCCCCTGGTCCGACACGACGACCGGCAGGCCGCACGCCTGGGCTTCCAGCACCACGTTGCCGGCGGTGTCGGTGCAGCTCGGAAACACGAAGACGTCCGCCGACGCCATCGACCGCGCCACGTCCCCGTGTTCCAGCGTCCCCGTGAAGACCGCCCCCGGCAGCCGCCGCTCCAGCTCGGGGCGATAGGCGCCGTCGCCGACGATGACCCAACGGTGCGCGACACCCGCCCGCTCGAGCCGCGCCGCCACGTCGGGCAGCAGATTCAACCCCTTCTCCTTCGAGACCCGTCCGGCATACAGGAGCACCACCGGAGCGCCCGGAGCGTCGGCGCCGACCCCCCAGGTCTGCCGCAGGGCGGCCGACCGGCGGCGCGGCGAGAACGCCTCGGCGTCCACCCCCCGCACCCACAGGGCGATGCGCGACGGCTCCATCCGGTCCTCGACGAGCATCGCCCCGGTTGCCGCCGACGGCACGAAGATCCGCTGGCAGCGGCCGTACAGCCAGCGCATGTAGAGCCGGAGCCAGCGCTCGAGCCGCGCCGAGCCGCTGAGTATGCCGACGTAGCGGCCGAGGTCGGTGTGGAAGCTGCCGATCAGGGGGAGGCCGAGGGTCGCGGCGACGTGCAGCGCGGCCAGCCCCATCGGTCCCGGGGTGGTCAGATGGATGAGATCGATGCCATCGGCGCGCACCCGCGCGCACAGCGCCCACAACCGCGGCAGATAGACCCGCATCTCGCGGTAGAACGGGAGTCCGATGCCCGGCGCGGGCATGGCGACGTAGCCGGGCCGCTCCGCCGTCCGGTCCGAGTGCGTGTAGACGCACGGATCCACGCCGGGTGGCGCGTACCGGAGCAGCGCCGACAGCGCGGTCGTGACGCCGTTGACCTTGGCGAAATCGTTGTCGGTGAAGACCGCGACCCTGGCCCGCCTTCGATGCGTACTCGGGCCGCCTCCCGCGGGCGTCCGGCCGGGCGCGCCACCACATCCAGGAACAGCCCCTGGTGGAACCGGTCCAAGCGGTTCCGACCGCGGAACCCCGATCCGTTCCGGACCTCCCGGGTATCGAACCGTCGTCGTCATGTCTGACCTCCTGCGACGGAATGCGTCAGACAGCGTCGAATCGGCTCACGCCCGTCGAATCGGACGCGAACCTGTCGTATGGAATCCGCGAGGGACGCCGACGAGTACCTGAATCAGGACCGGGCTCGCACGCCGGCACGGCGGCGGATCACATCACGCCGTCCATGAACCGGGCTCGGAGGGCCTCGCGGTCCACCGGCTCTCCGCGAAGATGGACGCCGGAGATCCGGCGGCTGTTCGTCACGTCGTCCAGGGGGTTCGCGTCGAGCACCACGAACGAAGCCTGCTTGCCTTCGGCCACCGTGCCGAGGTCGTCGAGCCCGAGGATCTCGGCGTTGACCCGCGTCGCCGCGACGATCGCCTCCATCGGGGTCAGCCCGCAACCCGCCATGTCCCGCAGCTCGGTGTGCGTGGTCCAGGCGACGCTGACGCCCGAGTCGGTCCCCATGCCGATAATCATGCCCGCCTCGCGGTTCCTCGCCAGGTTCCGGCACTGCAACTCGAACAGCGCGCCAGGGCCCTCGGCCTCCAGGCGGTCGGCCTCGAGGCGCAGGTTCTCGATCTCGAACGCCGGCAGCGTCTCGCTCAACCACGGCAGGTCGTCGTGGGTCACCGGCGAGCCCGGCAGGTTCGGGATCGTCCACACCTCGGGGTGCTCGCGGACCAGCGCCATGTACTCCTCGTCGACGTCGCGGTCGCGCACGGTATGCGCGAAGCCGTCGAGGCCCGCCCGCAGCAGCTCCTTGGCGTCGGCCAGCCCGCTGGTGGTGCCGAGATGCGACGTCACCCGCATGCCGCGGGCGTGCGCCTCGTCGATGATCGCCCGGTAGACGGGCGGATCGAGCTTGGGGACGGCGCCGCCCCGGTCGTCGACCCAGATCTTGACGAGGTCCACCCCGTGCCCGTGCAGCTCCTCGACCGCCGCGCGCCCCTCGGCCTCGGTGCGCGCCCCACGGGGGATCCCGAGGCGGTACGGCTGCTGGGGACCGGCTGTCGGGGTGGCCGCGATGCCCCGGCCCGACGTCAGGAAGCGCGCCGCGTCGGGGATCGCAGCATCCCGCAGGTCGAACGCCAGCGCCTCGTCGGACTCGAGCCCCAGGCTCATGGTCGCCGCTACCCCGTGATACGCCGACCGCTCGAGATGCTCGATGAGGTTCGCCCGCGTGTAGTTGTCGGGGCTGTGCGAGCCGTCCTTCACGTTCGTCAACCCGACGTGCTGATGCGCGTCTATCAGGGCGGGAATCACCGTCTTCCCCGACAGGTCCACCCGCGCGGCGCCCACCGGAGCCTCCCGCTCCCCCGCCTGCCCCACCCAGGCGAAGACCCCGCCCTCGACGAGAAACGCGGAGCGCTCGATGGGCGCTCCCCCGTTGCCGTCGATGAGCCTGGCCCCCTCGAACCAGGTCGCGTTCCCCCCCGCCTCCGGCGGCTCGTCGACGGAAGCGCATGCAACGACCACCAGCGAGAGAGCGCCCGCGAGCACGCCCGGCGACCGGAGCCCCGCCTGTATCACGGCCTGCGAAGCGTGGACCAGCATTTCCTGTACTCCTGAAAGCAGTTGTCCGCGAATCATGGCGCGCCCACCGCTTCCGCGGCCACGCCCGGGCGGCCTCAGAACGAGCGATCGGAGCGTGATGCGGCACCGCCCGCGAAATCGATCGCCTTGACGGCCTTTTTCGCGGCCTGTTGGGCGCCGAAACAGGCTTGAGCGAAGAAACCGCCGGCGGCGTCGTGGCGGGCGCAGCGAAGATCTTCCTCGGCGGGCGCTCGTCGACATCGCCGTGCTCCATCATACCCGCCGCCCGGACGACACGCCCGCCGGTCCCCCGGCGGCCTCGTCCTGCATCCCTGGGCGGCTCTCACCGGTCAGCGTCTGGGTGAGAGCGATCGCCGTTGCCTGCCTGGGAGGCGGCTCGACCGGGGGCGCCCGGGCGGCCCCGGGGCTGCGTCGCTCTACCAGTACTGCACGGCAAGTCCATCCACCCGGCTGAAGCTGCGACGGTCGCAAGTGGCGACGGCGTAACCGAGCTGCACGGCGGTCGCCGCAATCATCAGGTCGTGCGCACCCATCGGTGTCCCCTTCCGTCCGAGGTCCGCGGCCAGCGTCGCATGCACCTGCGCCGCCCGCAGATCGAACGGAACGACCGGCAGGACGGTCAGCCATCGCTCCACGAACGCGCGCGCCCGCGCCAAGCGCACCCCGCCGAGCCGGTACGTACCCTGAAGCACCTCGGACGCGGTAATGGCGGCAATGCCCACCGGATCGTCGGCACGGCTGGCGAGCGCTGCCTGGAGGTCCAATCGGCCGCGTTCGGCCGCAATCAGAACGCTCGAGTCGATCAGCGTGCCCATGGATGCCGGGGAACCTCCTCGCGGTTCCAGAAGGCGACGCCTTCCTCCACCGCCTTCAGGTACTCCTCGCCGGCGACCGGAATCGACCCGGAACGGATGAGCTCGGCGAAGTCACGGACCGTGACGGTCTTCGCCACCGGACCAATCTCCGCTACCGGGGTTCCGCCGCGTTCCACGACGTAGACGGCGCGCTCCTCCCGTACCCGATCGATGATCGAGCCGAAGTTCTTCGCGGTTTCCGTCGCCGTAACGACACGCGCACCGGACGACGTGGTTGGCAGGGGTTCCGCCTTGGCGTCCCGCTGACGTTTCGACATATGCGCATACTACGTGGTTTACGGAGTTCGAGCAACCATGTAGCAACTGCACGGAATTCCCTGCAAACGTCAGGGCAGGGCCAGAGCGATCAGACCGGCGCAGCCCTCCGCGCTCGGCGTGCCGACGGCCCGGAGATCCTCCAAAGCGTAGACGACGCGCTGCTCGCGTTCCCGGCTCCGCTCGACCGCGGCCTGCGATCTCATCCGACCGCGGGGCTGCTCCGCGCCGGTCACGGCAGGGGCCAGGGCGATCAGCTCCGCCCCGCCGGCCGCGCTCGACGTGCCGACGGCCACGGCTATGTACTGCGTCCCTTCGTGCAGGTAGGTGACGGGATTGCCGTAGGGAACGGCGGGCAGCCGCACCGACCCCAGATAGGCCCCGGTGTCCTTGTCGTAGGCAGTGATGGCCCGCGCCGCCTCGACCATGTCCTCGACGTACCGGCCGCCGGAGTTGACGATCAGCAGGCTCTTCGTCACCAGCGGGCCGCCCCCGTGCATGCCGTTGTGGCCGCCGAGGGGCGGCAGATCGAGGTCGCGCAGCGCCGGATGGTTGCGCGGTCCGTCCCCGTGGGGACTCATCCACACGTGGTCGCCGGTATTGAGGTCGATGGCGGTGACCCGCTTGTAGGGCGGCTTGACCAGGGGCAGCCCCTGCGGCCCCGGCACCGGCGTCGCCCAGGGGTCGGTGAAGTAGCCGACGGTGGCGGGGGGCGGGTACTCGACCAGCTCGACCGCCCGCAGGCGGGTCTGCGACGGCACGAAGAGCCGCCCGGTCTCGGGGTCGGCGGCCGCGCCCGGCCAGTTGATGCCGCCGCCGGGGCCCGGCGACTGGATGATCGGCCGGCCCTCGCCCCGCACTGGAGGCGGCGTGAAGATCGGTCCGAGCTGCGCCCGCTCGGCGATTCGGAGGGCCTCGTCGCGGAGCTCGGGCGTGAAGTCGATCAGGTCGTCGACGGTGATGCCCTGCAGATCGAACGCGGCGGGCCTGGTCGGAAACCGGTTGGGTCGGCGAGTACTGCTCCCCCGGCACGGACCCCGCCGGGACCGGCCGCTCCTCGATCGACCACACCGGCTCGCCGGTCACGCGGTCGAGGACGTACACGAAGGCCTGCTTGCTGGTCTGGGCGATCGCCTTGATGTCGCGCCCGTCGACCCGGATGTCGAGCAGGTTGCCGGCGGTCGGAAAGTCGTAGTCCCAGAGGCCGTGGTGCACCGCCTGGAAGTGCCAGACCCGTTGTCCGGTCTCGACGTCGACGGCGACGATGCTCTCCGCGAACAGGTTGTCGCCGGGGCGCATGCCCCCGTACCAGTCGTTCGTCGGCGTCCCCGTCGGCAGATAGACGTAGCCCAGCTCCTCGTCGACGGCCATCGTGCCCCACACGTTGGTGTGGCCGCTGTAGCGCCACGACTCGTTCTGCCACGTCTCGGCCCCGAACTCGCCGCCCTGGGGAATGGTGTGGAAGATCCACTTCATCTCGCCGGTCCGGGCGTCGAAGGCGCGGACGTGACCGGGGTCCGCCTCCCGGCGGGTCAGGGAGGTGTCCTGGACGATGCTGCCCACGATGACGGTGTCGCCGACGACGGCCAGCGGCTGCGAGTGGGTCAGGCGCGATCGGTCGATCGGACGTCCGAGGCTGCCGCTCAGATCGACGGCGCCGTCGGCCCCGAAGTCCGGATACAGGCGGCCGGTGCGGGCGTTCATGGCGACGAGCAGCAGGTCGTGGGTCGCGATGAAGATGCGCGCGTCACCGCTCGCGTCGTCCTCCCAGTACGACACCCCGCGATGCTGCCAGCCCATGTTGGCGGGGCGTTCGAGCCGATCGTAGGTGCGGGGGTCGTACGACCAGACCAGCTCGCCGGTGCCGGCGTCGAGCGCCGCCACCTGCCCGAGGGCGGTGCTCGCGTAGACCAGTCCCCCGACCATCAGCGGGGCGGTCTTGAACGGACCGGGGCGGATCGCCTCGTGGCTGGCCGCGACCTCGGTCGAGAGCGACCGCCATCGCCAGGCGATCTCCAGCTCGGTGAAGTTCTCCGGCGTGATCTGGTCCAGCGGCGAGTACTTGGTGTTGGCCGGGTCCGCCCCGAACGCCCGCCACTCGCCCACCGGAGCGGAGGATTGCGCCGGGGCCGGCGGCGCCGCGACACCGATCATCCCCGCCACCGCCACCGCACCCGCCGCCTCTCGCAGCCGCAAGCCCATGTCGTCCCCTCCCTGCCACGCCGGCCGCAGTCGCCGAGCCCTGGAGACCGCGGACAAGCGGCTCCGCCCGTCGGCCCGACGACCCGCAGGAACCCGCCCGGTTCTACCGCGCAGACTCCTGGCCGGCGCCTCCGCGTCTCGCTTCGGCGGCGCGGACCGTGTTCGACAGCAACATCGCGATCGTCAGTGGGCCCACGCCGCCCGGAACCGGCGTCAACGCCCCCGCGACCGCCGCCACCTCCGGGTGCACGTCGCCGACGACGGTAGCGCCCCGCCGTTCCAGCACCTCGAGCCGCGGCGAGTCCGGCCCGAACAACGCCGAGATCCGGTCCCGATCGGTCATCCGCGTGGTCCCCACGTCGATCACCGTCGCGCCCGGCTTGACGAAGTCCGCGGTCACGAACCCCGGCCGCCCGATCGCCGCCACCAGGATGTCCGCCGCCGATGCGACGGACGGCAGATCGCGGGTCCGCGAATGGCAGACGGTCACCGTCGCGTGCCGGTGCAGCAGCAGGGCGGCCATCGGCTTGCCGACGATATCGCTGCGGCCGATGACCACCGCGCGCCGCCCTTCGATGGGGATGCCGGACCGGTCGAGCAGCTCGATCACCCCGGACGGCGTGCCCGGGGCCAGCGCCAGCCGGTTCTGGACCAGCCGGCCCACGTTGACCGGGTTGAACCCGTCGACGTCCTTGGCCGGCTCGATGGCGTCGAACACCTGCTGCTCGGCATCGGCTCCCATGCCGTCCGGCAACGGGGACTGCACCAGCACCCCGTCGACGGCCTCGGACGCATTGAACCGGGCCACGATGGCCATGACCTCGTCGAGGCCCGCCTCGACCGGCAACCGCTGGAGATCGGCGCGGATGCCGAGCCCTTCGCAGGCGCGGACCTTGTTGCGCACGTAGATCTCCGATCCGCCGTCGTCGCCGGCCAGCAGAATCCCCAACCCCGGCGGACGCCCCGCCGCCGCCGAGAAACGCGCGATACGCGGCCGCAGGGACTCGCGAATCGCCTCTGCCACCGCCTTGCCGTCCAGACGCCTCGCCTCCGCCGTCCGACTACTCTCCATCGAACCCTACTATACTGTCGCCCCGACACCGATGACAGGCTGGCCGCCCCGCTCCGCCGGGACGGGATCGGAGCGCAGGCATGGAAACCCTCGAGCAGCTCATCCGGACCGTCAAGTTCTACATCGACAGCTTCGGCATCCCGGTCGGCGAGCAGGTCGTGCCCCTCAAGGTCATCGCCCTGCTCGGGGTCGGCTTCTTCCTGACGGTCCGGCTCGGGTTCGTCCAGCTTCGGCACCTCGCCCACGGTTTCGCGGTGACCGAGGGCCGCTACGACGACCCCGACGAGCCGGGAGACGTGTCGCACTTCCAGGCCCTCACCACCGCCCTGTCGGCCACCGTGGGCATCGGCAACATCGCCGGGGCGGCCTGGGCGATCCACTACGGCGGCCCGGGAGCGCTGTTCTGGATGTGGATGACGGCGCTGCTCGGCGCGGCCACGAAGTTCTCGGAAGTGACGCTGGCCCAGCGCTACCGCGAGGTGCACCCCGGGGCCCGCAAGCACGAGGGCACGGTGGCCGGCGGTCCGATGTACTACATCGAGCGGGGCCTCGGCGAGCGCTGGCGGTGGATGGCGGTGTTCTTCGCGGTCGCCCTCGGCTTCACCGCGTTCATCACCGGCAACGCGGTGCAGGCGAACACCCTCGCCGACACGCTGGAGTCGAACTTCGGCACCCCCAACGTCGTGACCGGGCTGCTCGCGGCGTCGGCGGTGGCGGTGGTGATCCTCGGCGGAATCACCCGCATCGGAAAGGTGACCTCGATTCTCGCCCCTCTCATGGCGGCGGTCTACGTATTCGGCGCACTGCTCATCATTCTGATGAACGCCGGCGCGGTCGTGCCCACGTTCGCCCTCATCTTCCGGGAAGCGTTCAATCCCACCGCGGGGGTCGCCGGCACCGGCATCGGCGTCCTCCTCGTGACCCTCACCTGGGGCGTCAACCGCGGGCTGTTCTCGAACGAGGCGGGACAGGGATCGGCGCCGATCGCCCACGCCGCGGCCAAGACCCAGGAACCCGTGTCGGAGGGGGTGGTGGGGCTCGTCGAGCCGTTCATCGACACCATCGTCATCGTCACCATGACCTGCCTGGTGATCATCATCACCGGCGTGCACGACGATCGCGTACCGTCGGAGTTCACCCTGGGCGGGGGCGACCTGACCTACGTGGTGACGGCGCCCGACGGGACCCTGCGGGAAGCGGATCCGCCGTCCGCGATCCGCGTCGACGAGGGCCGCCAGGAGCCGGCGCCGGGACGGGCGGCCTTCGCCTGGCACGACGTGCCGGTCGAGCGGTTCTACGTCGACGAGGCGCAGACGGTCCCCTTCAGCGGCACGATCGACCCGAGCGGCGGCGCCGCCGCCGCCGACGACGGGACCGTCTACGCCGTGCTCTACGGCGACGCCCCCGAGGGCGGCGCCCCCCTGACCCAGCTCGGGTTCCAGCGCGGACTCCGTCCCCTCGGCGACTGGGGCGGGATGATCGTGGTGCTCTCGGTGGTGCTCTTCGCCCTCTCCACGGCCATCGCGTGGAGCTACTACGGCGACCGCTGCGCCGCGTATCTGTTCGGGGCGCGGGCCATCCTGCCCTACCGGCTCGTCTACGTGGGCATGGTGTTTCTCGGCGCCCTGATCGCCCCCACTGCGGCCTGGGATCTCGGTGACATCGCCCTCGGGATCGTGATCCTGCCGAACCTGCTCGCCCTCGTCATGCTGTCCGGCGAGACCCGGGCCCTGATGGACAGCTACTTCGAGCGGAAGCCCTGGCTGCGGAGCGGGCGCGGGAAGGAGTTGGGCTAGGTTCGGGACCGGGCCGCCAGTCGATCTGCGGCGGGAGGGAGAGAACTACGCCGCACATTTCCAGGACGGCACACCAGAACCGTCTCTGGCCGCTCAGCCGCCGCCGTCGAGAACGTCCAGGTAGGCCCGGACCCGCCGTGCGGGGTCGTCGTCCGCGAGCAGGTCGGCGATCACCGCGACCGAGGCTGCACCCGCCGCGATGACGGCCGGCGCCGTCTCCAGGGTGATGCCCCCGATGGCGACGACCGGACGGTCCCCGGCCGCCCGCTCCGCCTGCCACACCGCCCCGAGGCCGACCGACGCGTATCCGGTGTGCTTGGTGCGGGTGTCGTAGACGGGGCCGACCGCGAGGTAGTCCACGGGCTGAAGCAGCGCATCCTCCACCTGTGCGGCATCGTGGGTGGACAGGCCGAGGACGGCCGCGGGTCCCAGCAGGTCCCTCGCAACCCCCGCGGGAAGATCGTCCTGCCCGACGTGCACACCGCCGGCGCCGGCCATCAGGGCCACGTCGCAACGGTCGTTGACGATGATCCGGACGCCCCGCCCCGCCGCCAGCCCGACGATCTCGCGCGTCCATGCGACCAGAGTCCCGGTATCGACGCCGGGAGCCCGCAACTGCAGGAGACGCGCGCCGCCGTCGAGGTACGCGCGGGCGAGACCGACCGGCGTCCGCCCGAAGCGCGACGCCAGCTCCGCGTCGACGATCGCGTAGAGCCGGGGCCAGCCGCTCAAGCCGCCGGCGCTCCCGAGGCGAGCAACCGATCCAGAAACGTGGTGGTGAGGCGTCCGGCGAGAAAATCGGGATCGTCGAGAATGCGCAGATGCAAGGGGAGGGTCGTGTCGACGCCTTCGACGACCATCATCCCGAGAGCCCGGCGCATGCGGGCGATCGCCTCGGCGCGATCGCGCCCGTGGGCGATCACCTTGGCCAGCAACGAATCGTAGAACGGCGAGACCATGTCGCCGGCGTAGGCTGCGGTCTCCACCCGGACGCCCGGCCCGCCGGGGAGCACAAGGGTGCGGATCGCACCGGGGCTCGGCACGAACGTCTCGGGATGCTCCGCGTTCACCCGGCACTCGATGGCGTGTCCCGCAAGACGCACCTCCTCCTGTCCCACCGCGAGCGGTTCTCCGGCGGCAATCCGGATCTGCTCCTTGACGATGTCGACCCCGGACACCGTCTCGGTGATGCCGTGCTCGACCTGCACGCGCGGATTGGCTTCCATGAAGTAGAACCGGCCGCCATCGTCCATCAGGAACTCGAACGTGCCGGCGTTCACGTAGCCGACGGCCGCGGCCGCCGCCGTGACGAGCCCGCCCATGTGCCGGCGGAGGCCGGCCTCGAGACCGGGCGCGGGGGCCTCCTCGATCAGCTTCTGATGCCGCCGCTGCACCGAGCACTCCCGTTCACCGAGATGCACGGTGCGGCCGTGGCGATCGGCCAACACCTGAAACTCGACATGCCGGGCCCCGGCGACGTACTTCTCGAGATAGACGCGGGAGTCGCCGAAGGCCGCCTCCGCCTCGCTCGCGGCGGCGCGAAACGCATCGGACAGCCGGTCGGGGGCTTCGACGACCCGCATCCCGCGACCGCCTCCGCCGGCGACCGCCTTGACGAGGAGGGGGTATCCGATCTGCCGGCCCGCCCGCGCCGCCGCGGCCGCATCCTCGATGACCTCGGTGCCGGGCACGAGCGGCAGGCCCGCCTCCCCCATCGCCTGCCGGGCCCGGGCCTTGTCGCCCAGCAGCCGCAGCACCCCGGCGGGCGGCCCGATGAACGCGATCCCGCCGCGGGCGCACGCTTCGGCGAAGTCCGCGCGTTCGGACAGGAAGCCGTAGCCGGGATGCACGGCGTCGGCGCCGGTCGTCGCCGCCGCCGCCACGATGTTCAGGTGGTTCAAGTAGCTGTGCCGGCTCGGCGCCGGCCCGATGCACACCGTCTCGTCGGCGAACCGCACCGGCAGGCTGAACCGGTCGGCCTGCGAATGCGCGGCCACCGTCCGGACGCCGAGCTCGCGGCAGGCCGCGATGACTCTCAGGGCAATCTCACCCCGGTTGGCGACGAGGACCTTCTCGAACATGACAGGACCGCACGGGAGCGGGGCCCGCCGCCAGCGTCAGCCGCCGGAGACCGGCAGGATCGAGAACAGCGGTTGGCCGTACTCCACCGGCTGGGCGTTCTCGGCCAGGACCTCCACGACCTCGCCGGCGAACTCCGCCTTGATGTCGTTCATCAGCTTCATCGCCTCGATGGTGCAGAGAACGTCGCCCGGCTCCACCCGGTCGCCGACCTCGACGAACGGCGCCGCATCGGGCGCGGCGGCGCGATAGAAGGTCCCGACGACGGGCGCGCTCACGACCGTCGCGACCGGCTCGCGGCGCGCCGCCGCCGGGTCCGGCGCCCCCGCCGATTCCCCGGGCGATCCGGGCGCCCCCGCCTTCCGGAGCCGAACCCGCAGGCCGTCGGACTCGATCTCGAGCTCGGCCAGCCCGTGCTCGCGCATCAGGTCCAGCATTCGGTCCAGCGCGGGGCCGATCCGATCGAAATCCATGGTCGGGAACCAGCCGCCGGGCGCGGCCAATCACGCTCGAGGTCAACGCAGATAGGGGAAGCCCGTGCCGAGAGCCGCAGCTTCCTCGGGAACGTCTCCGTTCGCGGGAACCATTAGACCACAACGAGATCCAGCGGGACGTGGGTCAGCAGCTCGAAGCCGGTCTCGGTCACGACGGCGTCGTCTTCCAGCCGGACACCGCCCTCCCCCGGCAGATAGACCCCGGGCTCGACCGTGAAGACCATGCCGGGGACCAGCCGCACTTCCTCGGGACCGTCGGTCGCGCGCCGCTTCCCGATGCGCGGCGCCTCGTGGACCTCGATCCCCAGGCCGTGCCCGGTCCCGTGTCCGAACGCGTCCCCCAACCCCCGGGCCGCCAGCGCGTTCCGGGCCGCGCCGTCGACCTCGCCGGCCGGGATGCCCGGCCGCACCGCGGCCAGCGCCGCCCCATGCGCCGCCCGCACCGCGTCGTGCCAGGCGGCCGCGCGCGGGAGCGGCGGTCCGAGGGCCGCCACCCGCGTCAGGTCCACGCAGTAACCCTCGTGCACGCCTCCGAAATCCAGCAGCACCAGATCGCCGGCCGCCAGTTCGCGGTCCCCCGGCCGCGCATGCGGCAGGGCGCTGTTGGGTCCGCTCGCGACGATGGTCTCGAAGGCCGGGCCCTCGAACCCGGCGCGGCGGACCGCCCAATCGATATCCGCCGCCACATCCCGCTCCCGACGGCCCGGCCGCAGGCCGGCCAGCATCTCGGCCATCACCTCCGAGATACGGCCGCCGGCCGTCCGCAGTATCGCCACCTCCCGCGGATCCTTCACCAACCGGCCCGCCTCGACCCGTCCCGAGGTGCGATGCAACTCGACCCCCGAGCCGGCCAGGGCCCCCTCGAGCCACTCGTACCGGGCCAGGGTCATGTGCTCGCTCTCGATGGCGAGACGGCACGATCCGCGCGCCCGCAAGAGCTCGCACAGGGTCTCCTCGTACGATGTCTCGACTTCCACCAGCACGACCGGCTCGCCCGGCCCCGAGGCGTCGTCGAGCACGCGCCGCGCCGCCGTGACGTAGCGCGTGTCGACAATCAGGGTGGCCTCGCCGGGACCGGCCAGCAGCATCCCGGCGCTCCCCCGAAAACCGGTGAGATAGAAGATGTTGGCGGCGTGCGTGACGAGGAGCAGGTCGAGCGGCTCCCTCCGCTCGCGAGCCTGCATGGCGTCGAGCACTCCGCCCGGCGACGCGAACAGGCTGCGTCTCCGGCGAGACCAGCACGTATCGTTCCCCACGTTTCCTCTCGCACGTCGATGGCCGTGCGGGAGCGGCGGCGCCGCTCCCGTTGGGGGGAACGATATCCCAACCGGCGTCCGGCTCCCACCCCGTCATCGACTCACGATGCGCGGCGTGAGGAAGATCATCAGCTCGTCGGTGCTCTCGTTTCGGGCGCTGCTCTTGAACAACCATCCCAGCAGGGGAACACGGTGCAGGCCCGGCGTGCGGCTGTTCTGCTCGCTGCGGGTGTTCTCGTAGATGCCGGCGATGACCGTCGTCTCTCCGTCGCCGACCTGTACGGTCGTCGCCGCCCGCTGGGTCACGATGGCGGGAATCGGAGGGTTTCCGAGAGCCCGCGCGAAATCGGCGAACGAGTTCTCGACCTCGACCTGCATGATGACGGTATCGGCCGCCGTGATCTGCGGCGTCACGCGCAGCGTCAGCGCCGCCTCCTTGAACTGCACCGTGACGGTATTGTTGGCCACCGTCTGATAGGGAATCTGGTCGCCCTGGAGTATCTCGGCCTGGACGTTGTTCTGGGTCGTCACCCGGGGGCTCGAGATGATGCGCAGCTCGCCCCGGCTCTCCAGCGCCGACAGGACCACGTCGAGGGCGAGCGGCCCATCGACCGGCCCCAGCGAGACGCCGAGGGTCGAGGTCGGCGCGCCGACGCCGAGATTGACCCCGGTCGCGAGGCTGTCGTCCGGCAGCGAACGTACCTCGCTCGCGGATACGCCCAACCCCGGCGCTTCGGCTGTCCCGCTTGCGTTCCGCACGCCTCGGCCGCTCAACCCCCATTGCACACCGAGCGCGCGAGCCGAATCGTGGCCGGCCCGCACGATGCGCGCCTCGATCTCCACCTGCGGCTCGGTCCGATCCAGCGTGTCCAGCAGATCGTCGAGAGTCGGCAGGCGATCTTCGAGGTCCCGGATGATGAGCGTGTTGGTCCTCGAGTCGGTAAACACCTCGCCGCGGGGCGACAGGAACGTGCTCGTGAGCAACGGCACGAGATCGTCGGCCCGGGCGTAGCTCAGGGTCCGCGTGAACACCACGAGCTCCCCCGCCTCCGCCTCGCGCTGGGCCAGTACCGCTCTCGCCTGCGCCTCCTCCTGCAGCCTTTCGATCGAGGCGATGCGCACCACCGTGCCCTCGATTTCATAACCGAGCCCGTTGGCCCGCAGGACGACGTCGAACGCCTGATCCCACGGCACCTGCGTGAGGGCCACGTTCACTGCGCCCTGCACGCTGGAATCGATGACGATGTTCAGGGCGCTGATCTCGGCGAACGTTCGGAGGACCGCCCGCAGGTCCGCGTTCTGGAAGTCCATCGATATCGGGTCGCCGGCGTACACCCGTCCGCTCCCGCCCGGCTGACCGGAAGACCGGACGGACCTGGGCGGCGCGATGTCACCGGCGCGCCGGATCCCTCCATTCGACAGCGGAGAGGGCGCAGACCGGCTGGAGGTCACGGCCGGCATCCCCGCCGGGGGCGGGGGGCCCGGGCCGGGGTTCGCCTGCGCCACCGCCGAGACCGTCGATGCCGGCGGCCCGGCGGCCCGCGGACGCACCGGCGCCCGGGCAGGCGCCGCCCCGATTCCGGCGTCCGGCTCGGCCGGCGGATTCCGCTCGAACACCACTCGCAACGTCCGCGCCGCGGGTTCGGCGGGCTCGACGTGGTATCGCGCGCGACGCGCCAGCTCCAGCACCACCCGCGTCATTTCGACCGAGTGGCGATCGACCCGCACGCGGTCCACCGGGTCGGCGTCGACCGGCAGGGCCGCCACGGCCTCGGCGGCCAGACCCGGGAAGTCCACCACCAGCCGGGGTCGAAAATGTTCGACCTTGCGGATCCGCCCCGGCGAAAGCGCGCCATTCCCATGAATCGTGACCGTCACCGCCTCCGGCTGAACCGCGGCCTCGACCGCCACGATCGCCGTCGCCAGCGGAATCGCGGCGGGACGCTCGGCCGCCGCAGCCGGCATGGAGTTCAGCACCGCCCATCCGATCGCAAAATTGACGAGTCCCCTCATCGCACGCTCTCCGTATCGCGAAGCCGCTTGGTGACCTCCGGTTCCGCGGCCGGGGCGGAATCGACGGCATCGCGCAGGAACAACACCGAGTCGCTGGTGATTTGCTGCACCGTGCCGTCGAACAGGCGGTCGGCCCGCCGCACCACGTAGGTTCTGGCGTCGGGCGCCTCCAGCACGGCCAGGCGGCCCTTCCGAGTCGCGAGGACGCCACGCAGAACCGCCTCGTCGACCGCGAGACCGGAGAGCCCTCCCGGACGTTCCGCCCCCGCCTGTCCGCCGGCGTCCCGCCCGATCGGGTTGACGAAGGGATCCCGACGTCCGTCCGGTTCGTAGCCGATCGCAGTCTCCGGCATCCGCCGCGCTTCCTGGACCGGCGGGGGCCGCCCCGCCGCCGGTCCAACCGTTCCGCCCGGGCCCATCGCCACTGCCGGCGGCGCCCCGCGGCCGGTTCTGGAATCGCCCGTTCGCAGAGCGTCCCCCGGTCCACGGGGCCCCCCGCGCTCGGACGGCTCGATCGGCACGACGATGGCGGCCGTGCCTTCGGCGGTAATCGTGCGATCGGGTTCCTGCGCATCGGCGGCCCGGATCACCACGTCGCCGATCGTGATGATTCGGGAGAGCCCGCCGATCCGGTCGAAGAACCGGGCCAGATTGTGGTAGCTGCCTTCGAGGTGCACCCGGTACGACCACTCCGTATGCTGGTCGCGCGCGACCGCCGGCTGCGGCCTGAACGCTCGAATCGTCAGATTCGACCGGACCACGAGGAACTGCAGGCGCCGCAACATCTCGGACACGTGCTCCTGTTCCGGCAGAGCCGCGCCGAGACGACCGAGCCGCAGGGTCAGGTCGTCGACCCGGTTCTGGAACCGCGCGAGCTCCTCCCGATCCCGGCGCGCCTGCGCCAGCTCGTCCTGCTTCCGCGCCAGGGCCTCGCGCTTCTCTTCCAACCCTTCGAGCTGCGGTCCGAGGTGGTAGAGCCGAACGACGAGGAACAGGGCTGGGCGAGGGCCGCCACCGCCCCGACCTGCCCGTACCAGGGCACCCTGACGAGACCCGATCCCATGATCTCCACCTCCGTGAGCCCGCCGCTCACAACGCCGGGAGCGAGAGGCGGGCCCGAAGCTCGAAACGAACCACCTCCGCCGAGGCTTCCGCTTCGGGCCGGCTGTCGACGATCTCGATCGGCAGGGCGAAGTAGCCCGACGACTCCAGTCCGGCCACCATGTCGGACACGCCGGTCATCCCCGTCGCCCGCCCTTCGATCGTGATGTCCTCTCCTTGCTGCCGCAGCCCGGTCAACCACACGCCATCGGGCAGGACGCGGCTCATCTGGTCGAGCATGCGCACCGGTGCGCCCTGCGCGGCGCGCTGCGCTTCGGTCAATGCGACCCGCCGCGTCAGGCCGGCACTCTGCCGTTCGACCTCGGCTCGCCGCGCCGGCACGCCGATGAAGCCGGCCAGCTCGCGATCGAGGGTCCTGATTCGGCCTTCCAGGCGGTTCGACGCACTGCGAATCAAGAGCGCCTGCCAGAGCACGAGCCCGAGCACCGCCGTGATGATGCCGCCGCAGGCCAGCGGCACTCCGAGAGCGGCGCCGACCCGAGGCTGGGTGGCGGGACGCGGCTCGACGGCCAGCAGATTGATGCGGATCATCGGTCGTCTCCGCGGCGCAACGCGAGCCCCACCGCGACCGCGACGGCCGACCCGGGCTCCCGGTTCCCCTCCCCGCCCCCCTTTTCGGGGTCGCAGACAATCCGACGAAACGGATCGAAGGGCGAGACGGGGACGTCGAACCGCGTTTCGAGCGCCGGAAAGAAGCCCCGGACCGCGGCCGAGCCCCCGCTGACCACCAGCTCGTCGATGCGGTCCCGGACCGCGGTGGCCTGGAAGAAGGCGAACGTCTTCTCGATCTCCAGCAGCAGGTGCTCGGTGATGGTCCCGGTAATCGGGTCGGCATCCTCGGGACCCGCCCCGCCCGCCGACTGCCCCCGCTTCAGGCGCTCCGCATCCTCGTACGACAGACCCAGCTCCGACTGGAGCGCTTCGGTGTACGCGTCGCCCCCTATCGAGATGTCGCGGGTGAAGAGCGACTGCCCGCCCTCCACGATATTGATGTTCATGCCGCTCGCTCCGGCGTTGACGAGCATCGTGACCCGCCCCGCGTCGATGCCGTAGTTGACCTCGAAGGCGTTCTGCAGGGCGAACGCCGCAATGTCGACCACAACCGGCACGCCGCCCGCCCGGGAGATCACGTCCGCGTAGTCGGCAATCTTCTCCGTCTTGGCGGCCACGAGAAGCACGTCCATGGATGCGCGGTTCTCCGCGTCGCTGCCCGCCTGGAGCAGCTGGTAGTCGAGATTGACGTCCTTGATGTCGAACGGGATGTACTGCTCGGCCTCCCACCGAATCGACTCGGCCAGATCGTCCTCGTCCATCAGCGGCAGGGTGACCTTCTTGACGATCACCGCGTTCCCGGACACCGCGGTCGCGACCCGCCTCGTCCTGATGCCGTTCCGGTCGAACGCCTGACCGATGACCTCGGCGACGACGTCCCGATCCACGACGTCGCCGTCGACGATGCTGCCGCGCGGCATCGGCTCGCTGCCGACCGCCAGCACCTCGCGGCCGCGGGATGTCCGGCGCAGCGTGACCGCCTTGACCGCGCTCGAGCCGATATCGAGTCCGACCAGCGATTCCGCGCGGCGAAAGATCATGTTCATCCACCTCCCGAGGCAACGCCCCGCGCCGGGAGCCGGAGGACTGCCGGGGCAGCTCCAATTCCGATTCCCGATTCCGGATACAGCAATTTCCGATCCACTTCCCGCCGGTCCGCTTCCGCCCCGTTCGCAGGGGCGCCACGGGAGATCGCGCCTCCAGCACACCGCGGAAATCGCCACCTCGGCCGGTCGAAGGGCGGCAAATCTTGACACCGCGGCCAATTGGGCGTAGCCTCTGAGTTTATGTTTGCGGCCATGGAGGCCGCTGGAGAGTAGATGTCCACGTATGTACCGTCAGCCCTGAGCATTCAGCGCCGATGGCACGTCATCGACGCTGGCGAGCAAGTGCTCGGCCGCGTGGCGACGGTCGCCGCCAAGCTGCTGCAGGGGAAACACAAGCCGCAGTACGCGCCGTTCCTGGACACCGGCGACTTCGTGATCATCACGAACGCCAAGCAGGTCACCCTCAGCGGCGACAAGGAACAACAGAAGCTCTACCGCCGCCACAGCGGGTACGAAGGCGGTCTCCGGGAGATACGGGCCAAGACGATGCGGCAGCGGATGCCGGCCCGGATCGTCGAATCGGCAGTGCGCGGCATGCTGCCGAAATCCAAACTGGGCAAGCAGATGTATCGCAAGCTGAAGGTCTATGCAGGGCCCGATCATCCGCACGCGGCCCAGCAACCCACTCGATTCGAGGTGTCCTGACGTGGCGGCGACTAGTTTCTACGGTACCGGGCGGCGCAAGTCGTCGACGGCGCGGGTCTTTCTGAAACCCGGATCGGGCGAGCTGGTCATCCGGGGAACCTCGCTGGAGAAGCGTTTTCCCTCGGAGGCGGTGCGTACGCGCATCACCGCGCCGCTCCAGGTCGCGGAGGCCGCTGACAAGTTCGATATTCTCGCCACCGCCAAGGGCGGCGGCATCACCGGGCAGGCGGATGCGCTTCGGTTGGGCATCGCGCGGGCCCTCGTCGCCTTCGATGCGGAGTTGCGGCCGGCGCTCAAGAAGGCCGGAATGCTGACCCGCGACGCTCGGATCAAGGAACGCAAGAAGTACGGTCTGGCCGGAGCCCGCAAGCGGTTCCAGTTCAGCAAGCGCTGAGGAGGAAGCTTGACGTCGATCGCCATCAAGGACCTGCTCGAGGCAGGCGTGCACTTCGGGCACCAGACCAAGCGCTGGAACCCGAAGATGAAGCCCTATATCTTCGGAGCGCGCAACGGCATCTACATCATCGACCTGGGTCGCACCGCCGAGTTGTTCGACCGGGCGGAAGCGTTCGTTCGCAATCTGGCAGCCAACGGCAAGACCGTGCTGTTCGTCGGCACCAAACGCCAGGCGCAGGATCTGGTGGTCGAGGAAGCCAGGCGTTGCGGCATGTTCTTCGTGAATCAGCGATGGCTCGGCGGCCTGCTGACGAATTTCATGACCATCCAGCGCAGCATCGCACGGCTTCGGGACATGGAGGCGATGGCCGAGGACGGCCGATACGACACCTTCTCGAAAAAGGAAATCGCACGCATAGAGAAGGCAAAGCGGAAGCTGCACAAGAACCTCGATGGCATCCGCCACATGTCCAAGCTGCCGGACGCCGTCTTCGTGGTCGACACGCGAAAAGAGAAGATCGCCGTCGACGAGGCGCGAAAGCTGAAGATTCCGGTCATCGGCATCGTCGACACCAACTGCAACCCGGATGACGTCGACTATGTGATTCCCGGGAACGACGATGCGTTGCGGTCGATCCGCCTCTTCCTGTCCCGGATTGCCGATGCCGCCATCGCCGGTCGCGACCAGCGCGACTCGTCGCAGAATGCGTCGGCCGCCACGCACGCCGCGCCGCCTCCCAGGGCGGACAATCCGGCGCCGGCGGCGTCTCCGGCCTCGGCCTGACCGCCCGTCGTGAAGTCCCGCGGGGACCTTGCCACGGGCTGCTCTCGTCTCTCGCTGCGGTGGGACGGGCGCTCGCCCCCGGACGGGGACGGGCGCTCGCCCCCGCACGGGAGACGCTCCCTCGCCGCGAGACCGGCGCAGGGAAACGCGCAGGAGGCCGTCTCGGAACCACAGCCATCTCGCAACGCAGCGACCGCAACCGGAAGCGCCCGCAGTACACAGCGAGCGGTTGCCCGGGCTCCCGGGCCAGCCGGGGTCACCGCCGGTCGCGTAACGTATCGACATCCAATCACCGGGTTCCCGGACCGCACCGGATCGACCGGTTGACCATCGCAAGAGGTAGATTGAAATGGCCATTTCCGCCGCACAGGTCAAAGACCTCCGGGACAAGACCGGAGCCGGATTCATGGACTGCAAGTCCGCCCTCACCGAAGCCGAGGGCGACGTCGACAAGGCGATCACGATTCTGCGGACCCGCGGGCAGGCGCGGGCCGCCAAGCGATCGGGCCGGAGCACGAGCCAGGGGCTGGTGGGCAGCTACATCCACATGGGCGGGCAGGTCGGCGTGCTGGTGGAAGTCGGATGCGAGTCGGACTTCGTCGCTCGGACCGACGAGTTCCAGCAGCTCACCCGGGAGATCGCGATGCACATCGCGGCCGCGAGCCCGCAGTACGTCACCCGGGTTCAGGTTCCGGCCGCGGACGTCGAGCGCGAGAAAGGCATCTTCCGCGCCCAGTTCGAAGGCTCGAACAAGCCGCCCCAGGTCATCGACAAGATCGTCGACGGCAAGATGAACAGCTACTACCAGCAGGTGGCGCTGCTGGATCAGCCGTCCATTCGCGACCCCAAGTCCTCGATCGGGGATCTGGTGACGGCGGCCATCGCCAAGATGGGCGAGAACATCACCGTCGTCCGGTTCGCACGGTTCAAGATCGGAGAATCGGCGGACTGACCCCGCGGTCTCGAGGCTGCGCCCGGTCCCCTCTCCTGTGAATCTCCGAGCCCGGCCCGGGGCGAGCGCCCCGCGGCTCCCGGAGTCTGCTCCGGCGCATGGTTGCCGGGGAGGGGCTGGGCTATAATCCCTGCACTCGATGGCTGCCGCCGCCTATCAACGCGTCCTCCTCAAACTGTCCGGCGAGGCGCTCATAGGAGATCGTTCGTACGGCATCGATCCGATCGTCGCCGATCAGATTGCCCGGGACGTGGTCGACGTGCGGCAGCTCGGGGTGGAAATCGCCGTCGTAATCGGCGGCGGCAACATCTTTCGAGGCCTCGCCGCGAGCGCGAAGGGCATGGATCGAACCACTGCCGACAACATGGGCATGCTGGCGACGGTCATGAACGCGCTCGCGCTCTCGGACGCCCTCGAACGCCACGGCGCAACCACGCGGGTGTTGACCGCCATCGAGATGCGTACCGTCGCCGAGACCTTCATCCGACGGCGCGCCATCCGGCATCTCGAGAAGGGACGGGTGGTGCTGTTCGCGGCCGGCACCGGAAATCCGTACTTCACCACGGATACCGCGGCCGCGCTTCGAGCCATGGAGGTGCGTGCCGACGTCATCATGAAGGCCACGAAGGTGGACGGCATCTTCACCGCCGATCCGGCCGTCGATCCTTCCGCGACGCGGCTCGACTCGCTTTCCCACCACGAGGTGCTGGAACGGCGGCTGAACGTCATGGACACCACCGCCATCTCCTTGTGCATGGACAACAAGCTCCCGATCATAGTGTTCAACCTGAAGACACCAGGCAATATCCGGCGAGCGGTGATGGGAGAACCGGTCGGATCGGTGGTCACGACGTGACTGGTCACCGCCCCTGGCGCAGAGAGGATCGAGGGTCGCGATGAACGTTACCGACGAAAAGAGCGCCGTGGCCGAGGCCCGGGCCGGCATGGAGAGACAGGTCGCCCACGTGCAGCACGAGTTGGCGGGGGTGCGCACGGGACGGGCATCGGTCGGCATTCTCGACTCGATCCGGGTCGAGACCTACGGCACCCAGATGCCGCTGAACCAGGTGGCCACGCTCTCGGTGCCGGAGCCGACGCTCATCGTCGTGCACCCCTTCGATCCAAGCCAGATGGCCGCGATCGAACGCGCCATCCAGCGCGCGAACCTCGGACTGAACCCGGCCAACGACGGCAAGGTGGTCCGACTGCCGATTCCCCCGTTGACCGACGACCGCCGGAAGGAGCTGTCGCGCATCGTGCATGCGCTCGCCGAAGAGGGGCGCAACGGCGTGCGCGGCACACGCCGGCATGTCAACGACGCGTTGAAGAAGCTGCTGAAGGACCACGAAATATCCGAGGACGACGAGCGGCGGGCCATCGAGGAAGTGCAGAGAGTGACCAACGACCATATCACCCGGATCGACGAGCTCCTGAAGGCCAAGGACGCGGAGCTCCTCGACCGTTGACGGTCGGCCCGACGATGATGTCGACCCGCTTTCACCTCGAGTGTTCCGTCTCGTGCGGCGCGGGGCCGTTCGACGCGAGCCATCCCCACCACCTGTGCCGCTGCGGCCGGCCCTTGCTGGCGCGCTACGACTGGGCGCGCATCGGTGCGAGCTGGTCCCGTGAATCGCTGCGCGATGCGGTCCCGTCCATGTGGCGGTACGCGCCGGCCCTCCCCCTGGACGACGGCGACCGCGCCGTGACGTTGGGCGAAGGGTGGACACCGCTCCTCCCGGCGCCCGCGCTCGGGGCCGAGCTGGGGCTCGAACGGCTGCTCGTCAAGGACGAGGCGGCCAACCCGACCAACTCCTTCAAGGCGCGGGGCATGTCCGCCGCGGTCACCCGGGCGCATGCGCTGGGAGCGGCCACCCTCGCCGTACCGTCGGCCGGGAACGCGGCCTGCGCCCTCGCCGCCTACGCTGCGAACGCCGGCATCGAGGCCCGCGTGTTCATGCCCCGCGACGTCAAGACGCCGTTCATTCGCGAGTGCCGCCTGCACGGCGCGGCGGTCACCCTCGTCGACGGCCTGATCACCGACGCCGGTCGGATTGCCGCGGACCAGGGCCGCCGGTCGGGCTGGTACGACGTGTCCACGCTGAAGGAGCCCTACCGGGTCGAAGGCAAGAAGACCATGGGCTACGAGATCGCCGAGCAGCTCGGCTGGCGGTGGCCGGACTGGATCGTCTACCCCACCGGCGGAGGCACCGGGATCGTCGGCATCTGGAAGGCGTGCGAGGAGCTCGAGGCGCTCGGTTGGGTGACGGGACCGCGCCCGCGGCTGGTGACGGTGCAGGCCGAGGGCTGCGCGCCGATGGTGCGGGCTTTCGACGCCGGGACGGAAACGGCCGATCCGTGGGAGGGCGCGACCACGGTAGCGGACGGCCTGCGCGTGCCTGCGGCGGTGGGCGATGTCCTGGTCCTGCGCGCACTCCGAGAGAGCGGCGGTACCGCGGTCACCGTGTCGGACCGTGACATGGTGCAGGGCATGCACGATCTCGGCCGCCGCGAAGGCATCGGCGCCGCGCCGGAGGGCGGGGCCACCCTCGCCGCCCTGCGGCAACTCGTCCGCAACGGCGTGATTGCGCGCGACGACCAGGTCGTCCTGCTCAATACCGGCGGCGCCCTGAAGTATCTGGATCTCGTCGAGGAGCGGTGAACGCCGCCTGGCTGTCCACCCGGGCGGGGCCCCGGAGGGCGGATGGTGGACCGCATGGGGCTCGAACCCACGACCTCCGCGTTGCGAACGCGGCGCTCTCCCAGCTGAGCTAGCGGCCCATCATTTAGAATCAATAACTTACAGTGTTGGCTCGGGAACTGCAACTCCTTATTGTCCCGGCCGACCTGCGGTATAACTGACAGATGGCGTATCACGCGGTTTTTCGATGTATCGCGGGTTGTCCCGGGGAGCATCCGATCTGGGATTCCATCTACCGGTGTCCGTCTTGCGGCGATCTGCTCGAGGTCGCTCACGACATCGAGATGCTGAGGGATCGGTCCGCCGGGGCCTGGATGCGTCTGTTCGACGACCGCTACAAGCGCACGACGTGGCCCTACGGATCGTCGGTCTGGGGCAAGAAGGAATGGGTGTGCCCGGACGTCCGCGACGACTCCGTCGTCTCCATGGACGAAGGCGGCACCAACCTCTTCTGGGCGGAGCGTTTCGGGCGCGAGCTCGGGATGAACGACCTGTGGGTCAAGCTGTGCGGCAACTCGCACACCGGCTCGTTCAAGGATCTCGGCATGACCGTGCTGGTGTCGGTGGTGCGGCAGATCATGGACGAGGGCGGCACCATTCGAGCCGTGGCGTGCGCGTCGACCGGCGATACGTCGGCGTCGTTGGCCGCGTATGCCGCGGCCGGAGGCATTCCCGCCATCGTCCTCCTGCCCCGAGGCAAGGTCTCGACCGCCCAGTTGCTGCAGCCGATCGCCAACGGAGCGCTGGTCCTCGCGCTCGACACGGACTTCGACGGGTGCATGGCGATCGTCCAGCGCCTCTCCCAGGACGAGGGCATCTACCTCGCCAACTCGATGAACAGCCTGCGGCTCGAGGGTCAGAAGACCGTGGCGATCGAGATGGTCCAGCAGCTCGACTGGACCATTCCCGACGTCGTCATCATTCCGGGCGGCAACCTGGGCAACGTCAGCGCGTTGGGGGCCGGGTTCGAGATGATGGCCGCTCTGGGCCTCATCAACCATCAGCCGCAGATCGTCGTGGCCCAGGCGCAGGCGGCCAATCCGCTCTATCTCGCGTACCGGCGCAACTGGGAGTTCGAACCGGTAGGCGCGAAGCCGACGCAGGCCTCGGCGATCCAGATCGGCAACCCGGTGTCGGTGCGAAAGGCGATACGCACACTGCAGCGCCACCGCGGCATCGTCGAGCAGGCGTCGGAAGCGGAGCTGGCCGAGGCGGCGGCCCGGGCCGATCGCACCGGCATGTACAACTGCCCGCACACCGGGGTGGCGCTGGCCGCCCTCATCAAGCTGCGCGAACGCGGACAGATCGACGCCGGCTCCCGCGTCGTCGTGGTGTCCACGGCCAGCGGCCTGAAGTTCACCGACTTCAAGCTCGGATACCACGAACGCCGTCTACCCGACGTACCCGCCACGCACGCGAACATGCCCGTCGAGCTTCCCGACGACTACGACGCGGTCAGGCGCGCCATCGACGAGCACGCGCTGCGCTGAAGGGCGATCGGGCCCCTCGGCGATCGGGGTTCATGGTAAAATCGACCCGGATAGAGCGCCTGATGCCCATCTACGAATACCCGTGTGCACAGTGCCGGCAGCATTTCGAATTGCTGGTCCACGCCGGGGCGGCCCCGGCCTGTCCGTCCTGCGACACCCCGACGCTGCAGAAACGTCTGTCCGCGTTCTCGGTGGGCCGCCCGAGCACGGCATCTGCCGGTTTGGCGCCCCAGGCCTGCGGCAGTTGCGGTGACCCGCGGGGACCCGGCGCCTGTTCGATGAACTGACTCCGTCGTCGACGCCGCCCCGGCGCGCGAGCGCCGCGGACGAGCGGTCGTCGCCAGACGCCAGCGAGGAGCGTACAGCAGCATGTCCGTGCCGCGGATCACCAAGGAAGCCCTGAAGGCGCGTCTCGAAGAGGACGCCGCCAACGCACCGGTCATCATGGACGCCCGGCTCAAGTACCCGTACGAGCACAGCACCGTGACCCTGCCCGGCGCCGTGCGTGTGGATCCGAGCGACGACGTCGACACTTCCGGACTCTCACCCGATCGGGACATCGTCGCCTACGATTCCGATCCGGAGGAACTGGTGAGCGCGCATGTCGCGGCGATGCTCATTCGCCAGGGCTTCCGGGCAAGCGCGCTCCAGGGCGGACTGGCGGACTGGATGACCGCCAAGTACCCTACCGACGCGAAGGACGCGCCAAAGCAGGCGCCGCCCAAGGCCGGCGACTTGAAGGGTTAGCGACCCGTGGCCAGCGCCCCAGGCGGTATCGCCACGGGCTACTGGAGGCGGCCAGCCGGGCGCAACCGATCGATGCGAATCCCCCGCGGCATCGGCGCGCTCGGCATCGCGGCATTCTCGTGCCTGTTGGCGGTGCTGCCGGCCGCTCAGGAGCCGGAATCGTCGGGCGCAGGGTGGTACGCCGCGTTGGCCCTGCGGCCGGTGGTCGGAGACCCCCCGAGCCTCTGCGGCACCCCGGCCCTCTTCATCCTCCAGATGCGGTCGGGCTTTGCTCCTCCATCCGCAGTGGTTCCCATGACGGAGCCCGACGTGCCCGACGGGCCGCTCTGGTACGACCAGAATCCGCGGCTCATCCGCGCTGACCATACCGGCGGGCTGGCGTTCGACAACTTCCTCGTCGCCGGCGATGTGGCCGCCCTGACATTCGAACGCCTGTCCCTCAGCACCGAGGACTACGTGCTGCGGGAGACCTGGCAGCGGACCGGCACCACCGACATCGCCGGACATCTGGTCAGCGTCTTCAATCCGAGCTGGGACAGCGCCGCGTTGTGGGACAGCATCGGCTGGCAACGCCGGGGCTTCGACCGCCCCTGGGTGCAGTTCGGGACACTCCTGTTCCCGAGGCCTTCCGGTGGGGACGGCGATGACGCGGCAGCCAGATTCTCCATCCGGCTGCGCGTCGCGCCGTTGAACGTGCCGTCGGCGGAGGTGACCCGGATCGACGCCAACACCCAGTATTCGAGCCATGTCGTCAACCTCGTCCTGCCGCAGTTCGGCGACCGCCGGCTGTCGGCCGGCGACTACGGCTATGAGCTGGACGACGCCGCGAAGGGCTTCTACGCGCATTTTCGGGACGAGTACGCGTCGATCGCGATCGTGCCCCGACAGCAGCACGTCGTCCCCTACGACGGCTTCCACCACAACGTGCGGAACCCGATTGCCGGCCTCGGCGCCCTCTCCGTGTTCGACAACACGGAGGCGTACGGCAGCGCCGGCGTGCTCCGTTCCGTGGAGCTGTTTCCGGACGTGTCGTTCACCTCCACGGCCGTGTCGACGCACGAGATCGGACACCAGTGGGTCGACTACTGGGACTGGTCGGGGCTGGCCGGCGGCATCGAGCGCGCCGGGCTCGATCCCGACAGCCACACGCCGTTGCTCTTTCCCGGCGAGGTCTACTCCGGCGCGGTGCTCGACGTGACGCGGCGCGTCGCAGCGGTCGGAGACGCGTTCGCGATTGAACGCACGCCGGATCCGGCCCTGCAGCACCCGACGACCCGCTACCGGATGGGATTGATCGGGCCGGAGGCGGTGCCGGAGATCCGGGTGTTCGAGAATCAGGGCCAGTTCAACGACACCGATGCGGTCGCGCCGGCGGTCGGAACCGCGGTCGGCGGCGGCTGGCGCCGCGTGCACGTCAACGACGTGCTGGCGGAGCATGGGGCGCGCAGCGGGCCCGTGGACAGCTCGTGGTCCCGCGTGACCGTCGTGGTCTCGCGGGACGGGTTGCTGTCGCAGGCGGAAATGAGCTACTGGAACTTCTACGCCGCCCGGCATGCGGCGACCGGCGGGGTCACCACGTGGGAGGGGGTCCCGTCGTTCTTCGAAGCCACCGGCGGCGCGGTGCCGCTGCGAACCGACGTGACGCCCTTGAACGCGGACAAGATCGACGAGGCGGTCGAGACCGGCCACCTGCCGATCGCCCCCGCGGAGTTCAGAGACGTGCTGCTCGACGCGCCGGTGCCCGCGCTCATCACGGCCGGCGAGAGCGTCACGATCGCCGGCGCCGTGACCACGACCGAGCGCGATGACTTCACCGTCGCCTGCGCGGCCTGGAATCGCCATGGCGCGGGCGACGACGACGGGATCTTCGAGTGCGCCTCGATCGCCGGCAACCGATTCTCGATACCGTACAGGTTCACCGACGGCGACGCCGGCCGGCACACGCTCCGGATCTTCCTCTACTTCCCGAATTCCGGTTCACAGTTCCCGCGCTCGGCCGTCTCCGGCATCACGGTAGCCGGGCAGAGCGCGGCCCAATCGGGCGCACCTGTCCGGCGGCGCGGACGCTGACCGCGGAGAGGCCGGCTCCTCCTGAAATGCCGCTTCGTGGGATGGCGCGCGGCGTGAGCCCGACCGCAACATCCGGATTGGCACGTGATAGGATGAATCGGTTTGGCACAGGAACGGGACGCCAACTTGGCTTCGTGGATCTCCACGAAGCCAGCGCAGACTGGATGGGATCGGGCGGATGATTCCCGTGAACCTCGTACGCCGGCCGGCGAGGTCCTGCATGCGTGACTGGAGCCGTTCGATTGCGCTCCTCCTCGCGGCGGTCGGCTTGCACCTCGGGGGCATGATGCCGAGCGGCGGCGCCCAGCCGCTCTCCGAGTCTCCCGAGGACCTGCAGCGTGCGCTGCAACGGCGCTACGATCTCGTTCGCGACTTCTCCGCCGACTTCACGCATACCTACCAGGGCGGCCTGCTGCGGACGACTCTCGTCGAGCGCGGCACGGTCCTGGTGAAGAAGCCCGGCCGGATGCGGTGGGACTACCGGGAGCCGGAGCGCAAGCTCTACCTGTCGGACGGCGAGCATCTCTACTCCTATCTGCCGGAGGATCGCCAGGTCATCATCGGCGAGCTCCCGGCGGCCGACGAGGCCACCACCCCGGCCCTCTTCCTGGCTGGCGCGGGGAACTTCGCCACCGATTTCACGGCGGCGTTCGACGCCGTCGACGATCCGCCGCCCGACAGCCGCGTCCTGCGCCTGACCCCGACGCGCGCCGAACGCGATTTCGATTTCCTGATCGTGGTCCTCGACGGGCCGTCGCTGGCGATCGTCCGCCTGGTGGCCTACGACCTGCAGGGGGGCGTTTCCACCTTCTTCTTCTCCAACCTCCGGGAGAACCTGGGCCTGTCCGATCGCCCGTTCACGTTCGACATTCCACGCAATGCCGATGTCATCGACACCACCGCCTCCGGTACGTTCCGCTAGGAGTCCGGGCCGCGGCACGGCCCCGCCTCCCGCCGGGAGGCGCCGACTCCCGGCCGGGTTGGTTGGGCCGGAAGCGGAGCCGCCGGGCGACGATTGCCGGGCCAGCCGCCGGACCCCGTCCGCCGCCGGGTTGATCGCGGCCGGGCTCTGCCTGGTCCTCGCCGCCGGCTGTGCGACCACCGCCAGGGACCGGGCCCGCACCGCGGAGCTGGCCGAGAACTTCGATGAGGCGGTGCTCGAGTACGCGCGCGCCGTGCAGGATCGACCCGACGACCGGACGCTCCAACGGGACCTCGACCGCGCCCGGCTGCGAGCCGGGCAGTATCACCACGCGGAGGGGCTCCGTCTCGCCGGTCTCGGGAACTACGAGGACGCGCTGGTCGAGCATCAGATCGCGGCCGAGCTCAACTCCGCGAGCAACGAAATTAAGGAGGTGCTGCGCGAGACGGCAGAGCAGGTCCGGACCCGGCGCACCGCCCGGCTCGCCGGTCAGACCGAGATCGAGGCGCTGATCGAGCGGACCCGATTCCTCCCGCCAGATGGGCTTGAGCTCCCGGACGACGTCCTGCCGGACTCCCTCGTCTTTCGCGATGCGAGCACGCGCGACGTCTTCACCGCCCTGGGCCTGTTCTCCGACGTCAACGTCGTTTTCGATCCGGCCTTCGTCGATCAGCGGATCTCCGTCGATCTGCGCGGGGCGCGCCTGCCCGACGCCCTCGCGTCGGTGACCCGATCCTCGCAGAACTTCTACCGCGTAACCGCGCCGCGGACGGTCACCGTGATTCCCGACACCACCGCCAAGCGGAACGAGTACGCGGAGGAGATCGTTCGGACCTTCTATCTGAGCAGCGCCGACCTCGAGGAGACCGTCGTGCTGCTCCGCCTCGTCCTGGACACGCGCCGGCTGTCCGCGGTCACCGCTACCCGGTCCCTCTCGATCCGCGACACGCCGGAGCGGATTGCCGCCGCGGCCCGGCTCATCGCCGCCGTCGACAAGGCGCCGCCGGAGGTCGTGATCGACGTAGAGCTTCTGGAGGTCGATCGGGAGCGGCTGCGGGACTACGGCCTCCAGTTCGCCACCGCCGGCTCAGTGGGTATCCAGGGGGCCCTCGACGTGGACACCGGCGGCGGTCTGTCCATCGACGACCTGGGCAGCCTGACCACCGCGGACGTCTTCATCGCCGACCTCCCGGGATTGTCCTACAGCCTGCTGAAGCGCGATCAGCACACCCATACGCTGGCCAATCCCCATCTCCGCACGACGGCGGGACAGTCCGCCAGGGCGCAGTTCGGCGACGAGGTGCCGGTGCCCGTCACCCAGTTCACCCCGTTCGCGGCCGGCGGCCTACAGCAGCAGCCGGTGACGTCGTTCAACTATCGCAACGTCGGCGTCAACATCGAGATCACGCCTCACGTCCACCACAACGACGAGGTCTCGCTCGATCTCCTCATCGAGGTGATCAGCATGTCGGGGGTCGGGTACGGAAACATCCCGACGTTCGGCGAGCGGTCCATCACCACGACGATTCGCCTGCGGAACGGCGAGACCAACATCCTGGCGGGACTGATCCGCGACGACGAACGCGAAGTGCTCGAGGGTATTCCCGGCCTGAGCGACCTGCCGATCATCGGCCGGCTGTTCGCCCACAATCGGATGGAGACGCAGGAGACCGACATCATCGTGACCCTGACGCCCCGCATCCTCCGGATCCTCGATCTGGAAGAGACCGACCTGCGGGCGTTCCGGTTCGACGGCGACAGCGGCGCTTCACTCGATCTGAGCTCGAGAACGACGGAACCTGTACGGATCCCCGGCGCGCTCCGGCCCCCCGGCGGCGGTCTTCCCGTACCGGTGGCCCGTCCGGAACCCGGACTGGTCGTCCCCGTCAGGCCCCCGCCGCTCGAGCCGCGGTAACCTGGGGGACTGTCTCTCCCGGCGGCGCGCCGTCCGGCGCGGGCAGGTCACCCGGCGCGGACCGGCTTCACCGACCTTCGACCTCTATGCGCGCCCCCAGGGCGAGCAGACGCTCGACGAGCTGCGCATAGCCCCGCTCGACCGTCTCCAGCGGACGAATGCGGCTGGTTCCGGTCGCGGCCAGGGCGGCCGCGATGAGGGCCATCCCCGAACGCAGATCCCGGCTGTCCAGGGTTCGGCCGATCAGGGCCGCCGGGCCGTCGACGATCATGCGGTGGGGATCGCACAGAAACAGGTTCGCGTTCATCCCGCTCAACTGCTCGAGGGCGAACAGCCGCAGCTCGTACATCCAGTCGTGGACCAGCGTCCGCCCCCCCGCCTGCGTGGCGAGGACACAGAGGAGGCTGACCATGTCGCTCGGGAATCCGGGCCAGGGCGCCGTGGTGATCTGCCGGATGGCCTTCGGCGTCGACGGGCGCAGCCTCAGTCGGTCGTCGTCCACCTCGCAGTCGATGGCCATTCTCCGAAGCACCGAGGTAATCGGCTCGAGGTCGCCGGCGGCGGCCCCGTGCACCTCGATCTCGCCGCCGGTCACCGCCGCCGCAACCGCCCAGCTTCCCGCTTCGATGTAATCCCCGCCGAGGCGATGCTCGACCCCCGCCAACGATCGCCCGCCGGCGATGCGCACGGTGGACGTGCCGGCGCCCTCGACCTCGGCCCCCATCCGGGTCAGGAACCGGCACAGCTCCACCACGTGCGGCTCGCAGGCGGCGTGTCGAATCTCGCTCACCCCCGGGGCCGCGGCCGCCGCCAGGAGGGCGGTCTCGGTGCCCGTCACCGACGCCTCTTCCAGAAACAGCGAGGCCGGCCGCAGACCGTCGGGGGCTTCCAGCACGAAGTCGCCGCTGCGTTCCGGCAGGCGCCGGACACCCATCGCCTCGAGCGCCTGGAGGTGGGCCGACAGGGTGCGCCGCGCGGGAAAATCGCCGCCCGGCGGGGCCAGGCGCACCCGGCCGAGCCGCGCCAACAGGGGGCCGCACAGCAGCACGGATCCGCGCAGCCGGCCGACCAGGTCGCTGTCCGGGACATCGCCGGTGATCTGCGCACAGTCGACCCGCAGGGTGGTGGTTCCGACCCCGTCGATCGCGGCTCCAAGCCCCAGCAACAGGTCCGACATCACGTGCACGTCCTTGATGCGGGGCACATTCGTGAGGACGCAGGTTCGGTCCGTCAGCAGACACGCCGCCAGAAGCGGCAGCGCCGCGTTCTTGTTGCCTTCGACGTCGATGCGGCCCTCCAGACGATGACCGCCCTCGACCACCAGACTCGTCAGCGTGCTTCCCACCGGTCCCGTCATGTCGGATTCATCCCAGCCCGGAGACCGTCGCCTCACGGCTCCGCTCTCCGCCCAACCAATCCTCCAGGAATCCGCACCGCTTCTCGGCCCGGACTCCTGCCCCGGAGACCGTCGCCTCGCGGCTCCGCTCTCCGCCCAACCAATCCTCCAGGAATCCGCACCGCTTCTCGGCCCGGACTTCTGCCCCGGAGACCGTCGCCCGCGGCTCCGCTCTCCGCCCAACCAACGCGGGCGGCCGCGCGGTTCTACGGTGCAGGCTCCTGGTCGAACTCGCCGAGATACACGACCTCGTCGCGCAGGACCAGGCCGAACCGGTCGGCGACGCCGGTCCGGCATATCTCGATCAGGCGGCGCACGTCCCGCGCGGCGGCCCCCCCCGCGTTCACGATAAAGTTCGCGTGCAGCGGTGACACCACCGCCCCCCCGATCCGGCGCCCCTTCAGCCCCGCGCGTTCAATCAGGGCGCCGGCCGAGCGCGGCACTCCGTCCGGCAGCCGCCCGTCATCCGCGCGCGGGTTCTGGAACACACACCCCGCCGATGCCTGCCCCAGCGGCTGGGTCCGCTTGCGGAACGCCAACGACTGGCGGGCCTCCGCGCGCAACCGCGCCGCGACCCCCCGGCCCACCCGAAACTCGGCCCAGCGCACCAGCTCGCCGGTGTGTTGCACGCGGCTGTCGTCGTACCCGAACGCCATGGACGCCTGCGGCACGACGGACTCCGTGCCGATACGGTCCACCAGACCCACCGCCGTCACCCGGTCCCCGACCAACAGGCCATCGAAGTGCGCGTTGCCGCGAATGGCCCCGCCCACGGTCCCCGGCGTGCCGGCCCACCGTTCGAGGCCGGACAGGCCGCGCTGAATCGTCCAGCGCACCAGATGGTTGACGGTCACGCCGCCGTCCGCCCGCACGGTGCCCGCGTCGGTGCGGGAGATCGTCCCGTGCCGCAGGCGCACGACGAGGCCGCGAACCCCGGCGTCGGACACCAGGACATTCGAGCCGCCGCCCAGCACCGTCAGCCGCAGCTTCAGGGCGTTCGCGACCCGAATCGCGGAGACCAGATCCGACACCTGCGAAGTCTCGACCAGCCAGTCCGCCGCCCGCCCGGTGTGAAAGGTCGTCAGGTGCGCGATCGGCGCCCGCGGCCGCACGCGGTCCCCGAAGACCTGCTCGAGGCGGGCGCCGATCGCCTCGGCCTCTGCTCCGGAGGGCCGATTCGGTGGATGCGGGCCGGCCGGCGGATCGGTCATGAAGCCACCGCGCTTCCCCGTTCGGGTCCCCGGCCGCTCGACTTTCCCCCCGGTCCGACGCCGCGGTTCGGAGACGCCGCAAGGTGCATCAGTCTCTGTTCCGTCGCGATCAGGGCGGCGATGGCGTCACCGTGGTCACAGGCCTCGAAGGCGATCCAGTCTCCCGGGGCGAGCTGGCCGGCCACCCCCAGGTCGGCGGTGATCACGGTGCCGAGCACCGCGTAGCCGCCGGTCGTCTGCCGATCCGCCATGAGCAGTATCGGGTGGCCGGAGGGAGGAACCTGAATAGTACCCGGCGGAGTGGCGGCCGACAAGACCGGTGCGGCGTCGGCGAGACCCATCGCGGGTCCCTGCAACCGATACCCCATCCGGTTCGAATCGGGCTCCACAGTGAACCGGCCGTGTGTGAAGTGCTCCAGGGCGTCGCCGTCGAACCGCTGCAGATCCGGTCCGGGTACGAATCGTACCGCGGCGCCGCCCGCCGGGGGCTGGAACCACGGGCCCGGCCGGCGGTCCGAAACCGCTGCGCCCCCCGCCGCGCCGACGTCGAGCCGGTCGCCGGCCCGCAGCGGCCGGCCGCCAAGGCCCCCGAGGCGGCTCGCCAGATCGGTGCTTCGGCTCCCCAGCCGCGGCGGCACCTCGATGCCTCCCCGCACCGCCACATAGGCTCGGGCTCCGGCCGTCCGGCGGCCGAAACGAAGGCGGCTGCCCCGTCCGGCGCGGCCGGCGACGTCGGTCTGCCGCGGCTGCGCATCGAGAAACAGGTCGAACCGGGCTCCGGCGACGGCGAAGACCGTATCGGCGAGGAACTCGAGCGCCGGACCGACCAGGGTCACCTCGAGGGTGGCCCGGTCCGGAGGGTTGCCGACGAGCAGGTTCGCCACCCGATGCGACACCGGGTCCATCGGTCCCGCAACCGGCACGCCGAGGTGCTGGCAGCCCCATCGTCCACCGTCCTGCACCGTGGTCAGGAGCCCCGGGTCGACGACCCGGATCATGGCGCACCTGCGGCGATCGGCGCGCCCGGCAGCGCCGGCTCGAAACGGACCCGGTCTCCCGGACCGACGAGGCTCGGTGGATGGCGCAGGGCGTCGAAGACCCGGACCGCGGTCCGCCCGATGAGGCGCCAGCCGCCGGGCGCCGCCGTCGGATAGACCCCCGTCTGCCCCCCCGCGATGCCCACCGAACCGGCCGGCACCACCAGCCGGGGCGTCGGGCGCCGGGGCATCGCGATCCGGGGATCCACGATGCCCAGATAGGCGAACCCGTGCAGATATCCGACCATGTAGACGCGATAGGTGATCGCGGCGTGCCGCTGGATCACCTCCGCGGCCGAACATCCCGCGAAGGCCGCCACCTCTTCCAGGTCGGGACCGTCCCCGCCCCCGTAGCGCACCGGGATCACGACCTCCCGGCCCGCGTCCGCATCGGACGCCGGCGTGGCCGCCGCCTTCTCCAGCGCCGCCCACACGCTGCCCGCATCCGCCCGCAGGGGGTCGATGTACACGGTGACCGCGTGGTAGCTGGGGACGACGTCGCGCACCCCACGGTGCTGCCCGGCGGTGACCCGGGCCGCCGCCGCCACGACCCTCGCGTTGATGCCGGGATCGATGCGCGGCTCGAACTCGAGGGTGACGGCGGCATCTCCGGTCAGACGGATGCGCCAGTCCCGGGCCGGATGCGCTCGATCGGTCACGGTCCCCACCGCCTCATCCGACGCTCATTCTGCCGCGGGCCGGGAAACGGCCGCGAGCGCCTCCAGAAGCCGTCCATGGATGCCGCCGAAGGCCCCGTTCGACATCGCCACCACGAGATCGCCGTCCCGCGCTTCCTCCGCCACGACCCGCACGATGTCCGACAGCTCCGACAGGTACCGGGCGCACCCGCCCCGGTCGCGGATGGCCGCCGCCAGCTCCGGTTCCGACAACCGCTCGGCGGCGGGCAAGGTCGATCGGTACACGCGCCAGACGATCGCTTCGTCCGCGTCGTCGAACGCCTCAGCGAACGCCGCCTGGAAGACCCGCCGGCACGCGGTGGCGGATCGGGGCTCGAACAACGCCCAGATCCGGCGCGAGGGGAACGCCGCCCGCAGCCCCGCCAGGGTCTCGCGCACCGCGGTCGGATGATGGGCGAAATCGTCGTACACGGTCACGCCGCGCTCGCGGCCGCGGATCTCGAGACGCCGGCGAACCCCCGCGAACCGGCTGACCGCTCCCGCGATGGTGGAAGCCTCCAATCCCACGGTGCGGGCCACGGCGACCGCCGCCAACACGTTCCGCACGTTGAAGGCGCCGACCAACGGCATGCGCACCCGGCCGAACAGCGCGCCGCGATGCTCCACCGTCAACGCCGTCCCGTCCGGACCCGGCTCGACCGCGGTCGCCCGCCAGTCGGCGCCGCCAGCCATCCCGAAGGTCTCCACGCGGCAGGGCGCCCCCGCGCCCATCTCGAGCGCGGCGGGGCTGTCGGCCCCCACCAGGAGCAGCCCGCGCCGCGGAAGCAAGGTGACGAGCCGCCGGACCGCCACGCGAATCGCCTCGAAGTCCGCGTAGATGTCCGCATGGTCGAACTCGAGGTTGCCCACCACCGCGATGTCCGGAAGGTACTTCAGGAACTTCGCGGACTTGTCGAAGAACGCGCTGTCGTACTCGTCGCCCTCGATCACGAACTCGCGCCCCCGTCCCAACCGGTAGCTGGACTCGAAGTTCCCGGTCACGCCGCCGATCAGGAAGCTCGGATCGCGGCCACCCTCCGTCAACAGCCACGCCACCAGCGACGCGGTCGTCGTCTTGCCGTGGGTACCGGCGATGACGATCGACCGGTGGTCCCACAGCCACGTCTCCCGCACCATCTCCGGCAGCGAGCGATAGCGGAGCCCGCGATCGAGCACCGTCTCGACTTCCGGATTCCCGCGCGACACGGCGTTCCCGATGACCACCAGATCGACGTCCGCGGCGACATGCGACGCATCGAAGCCGTCCGCGCAGGGAATTCTCCGCGCGGCGAGAAAATCGCTCATCGGGGGATAGACGTGCTGGTCGGAGCCGCCCACGTCGTGCCCCCCCTCCTTGAGCATCGCGGCCAGGGTGGCCATCGCCGTGCCGCAGATTCCGATGAGGTGTACCTTCATTTTTCTGGATTGGCGGCGGCCCCGGGAGCCCTCTCGACCGGGTCAACAGACCGCCGATTCGGTCACCACCAGCCGGGGGCTTCCGCCGGCCGCCACCCGCACCTCGACCCCCAGAGGCACCGTCAGGGCGGGTCCGGTGGTGTGGCCGGTCGGGAACCCGAACAGCACCGGCCCCGGAAAGGCCTCGAGCAGATCGGCGAGGACGCCGCAGGCGGTCAACTGACCATCCGGTTCGTCGCACCCCGGGAACTCTCCGCACACGACAGCAGCGGCGCGACCCAGCACGCCGCTCCCGATCAACTGCGTCAGCATCCGGTCGATCCGGAAGGGACGTTCGCCAATCTCGTCGAGCAGCAGCACGTACCCGGCCGGCGGCGAGAACGCCTGGGGCGTGCCGAGCGACGCCGCCAGTTGCGTCAGCGTCCCGCCGAGCAGCGGCCCGCGCACGTCACCGGGCCGAAGCGTGCGCATCCCGCCGGCTCCGAGCTCGCCCATCGGCGCGGCGGTCATCAGGCCGCGGCGGAAGGAATCCGAATCATAGGTCGTGGCGCCGCCGGCCAGATTGACCACCATCGGCCCGTGGAAGCAGACCACCCCGCAATGGATCGTGAGATAGACGAGCAACGCGGTGAGGTCGCTGTGGCCGATGAACGCCCCGGGGGTCTCGCCGAGATCGGCGCGATCGAGCAGCGGGAGCAACTGGGCGCTCCCGTAACCACCCCGCGCCGCGATCACCGCGGCGATGGAGGGATCGCGCCACGCGGCCCTCAACGCGTCGGCCCGGTGGCGGGCCTCTCCCGCCACGTATCCGCGGCGGTCGAAGACCCCGTCGGTGAGCACCGGCTGCAGGCCGAGCCGCGCAATCTCCGTGACGCCGCGGTCGAACCGGCTTCGATCGAACGGGCTCGCCGGCGCCACGACCGCGATCCGGTCGCCGGACAGGAGGCGGCGGGGCTTCCGCATCAGGCCCGTGCAATCGCTTCCGCCACCGACTGGTGCTCGGCGGAACCGATCCGTTCCAGAATCTGGCGGCGCAACAGCGGACGGCGCGGCCGGTCCGCGGCCAGAAAACGCGTCTTGACGCGCCGCTGACGAGCCCACGCCGCTTCGACCAGCCGGCGGTCCAGCTCGCCCGCCTCGACCGCACGAATGATCGCCTCGAGGACCGACGCATGCCGTTCGACGGACGGCCCGCAGACGAGGATGGTGTCACACCCGGCCGCGAGGGCCTGGACTGCCGCCTGCTCCACCGTCCGGTCCGCGGTGATCGCCCCCATTTCCAGGTCGTCGGTCACGATGAGTCCGCGATGACCGCACTCGCGCCGCAGGATCCGCTCGACGATGGTGCGGGACAGAGTCGCCGGATGCGCGTCGTCCAACCCCGGATAGACCACGTGCGCGGTCATCACGGCCGCGACCTCCACCGCGACCGCGGCCCGGAACGGCGCCATCTCCTGCGCGCGGAGTCGTTCCGGATCGTGCTCGACCACCGGGAGCTCGCGGTGGGAATCGACCCGGGTATCGCCGTGCCCCGGAAAGTGCTTGGCGCAGGCCGCCACCCCACCGTCCTGCAGACCGGCGACGATGCTGCTCCCGAGCCGGCCCACCGTCTCGGGGTCCGACGAGAACGCGCGATCTCCGATCACCGGGTCCGCCGTTTCGTTGTAGAGATCGAGGACCGGCGCAAAGTCGAGGGTCACGCCCACCGCCGCCAGCTCGGCCGCCAATGCCCGCGCGAAACGGCGCGCGAGGGCCTCGGCGCCGTGCCTCCCGAGATTGGCCATGGCCGGCCATTCGGTGAACGGCGCCCGCAGCCGGGCGACGCGCCCGCCTTCCTGATCGATCCCGATCCACAAGGGGGTTTCCCGCGCGAGCCCCTCGACCTCGAACGCCAGCTCCGCGACCTGCTCCGGCGCCTCTACGTTCCGCTTGAACAGCACGACCCCGCCGAGATCCCATTCACGCGCGAGCGCACGGAGCTCGACGGGCACCGCGGCTCCGCCGAACCCGGCCATCAACACCTGTCCCACCTGACGATGCAGAGCGGTCACGACAAACGCACTCCCCCCCGAAGCGGACCGGCAGCCCGTGCAGAAGCCCTGCAATTATAATGCGCGCGTGCAAGTGCACGCTTCGGCCCCTACCCGCATCGATCTCGCCGGAGGCACCCTCGACATCTGGCCCCTGTACCTCTTTCACCCCGGCGCGCAGACGGTGAACGCGGCCATCGGGCAACGCGCCGTCTGCACGGTGTCGGCCAGCCCGGATCGCCGCCTGCGGATCGTGTCCGAGGATACCGGCGCCAGCCTGTCCGCCGACGGCTGGCGGCAGCTCCCCACCGACGGCGACAACCGCCTGCTCGCCCACATCGTGCGGTTCTTTCGCGTCGACGGCGTGCGGCTGACCACGCGCGCGGCGTCGCCGGTCGGGGCGGGGATCGCGGGCTCTTCCGCGCTCAACGTCGCGGTATGCGCGGCCCTCGCCGAATGGTGCCAGGTGGACTACCCGCCCGAGCAGCTTCTGACCCTGGCGATGAATCTGGAAGCCCGCACGCTGGGAATTCCGACCGGCGTCCAGGACTACCGGCCGGCCTTCTACGGCGGCGTCTCGGCGATAGAGCTGGGACCGGCCGGGGTGCGTCGGGTGCCTCTCGATGTCGATCCGGCGGATATGGAGCGCCGTATCGTGCTGGCCTACAGCGGCGACTCGCGATCGTCGGGCATCAACAACTGGGAGATCACCCGGAGACACATCGAGGGCGACTCCACGATCGTCGCGCACTTCCGTCGCATCACGGAGATCGCGGCGGCGACCCGGGACGCGCTGACCCGACACGATTGGACGGAACTCGCCCGGCAGGTGACGCTGGAATGGCGTGAACGGCAGGCCCTCGCCCCCGGGGTCACCACGCCGGCGATCGACCGGCTGTTCGCCGCCGCGTCCGCGGCCGGCGCGGCGGCCGGCAAGGTCTGCGGCGCGGGCGGCGGCGGATGCGTCTTCTTCCTCGTCGACCCGCACCGGCGCGACGCGGTGCGCGGCGCGGTGACCGGCGCCGGGGCCCGCCTGCTGGAGTGTCCGATCGACCTCGACGGCCTCCATGTCGAACGCCGCGACTGACGGCTCGCAATCAACGAGTACACGCCGTGGGGCTACTGCAGGGCGTGGTTCTACGCCCGGGTCGGCTACGGCTGGGAAAGCTGATGGCGGGGCCGCCGCAGGGTCATCGCGGCTGCAGATAGCTGAGGTAGTTCTCGGGGGTGATACGGGCGGTCACCACCTCGCCCCGGCCACCGAGCGAACGGGCGTCCTGCTGGTTGATCGTGAAACCGAACTGCCCGGCGTTCCCGATGTTGAGGGTAATCTCGTCCTCTGCCTCGTAGGACTCCTCTTCACCGGCCTGCATGATGCGGGACACGACCAGCTCCCCGTCCACCGTCAGCGACACCCAGCTCTCACCGCGCGGTTGCAGCACGATGGCCAAGGGCTCCGAAACCGCCAAGGCTGCTGCCTCCCTCTCGGCCGGCGCGGCGGGCCGCAACGGCGGCGGGGCGGGCATCGCATCGACGGCGGCGCCGGTGTCCTCCAGCCCCGGGGAATCGCTCGACATGCTGCGCATTCCCAGGAGCAGCAGTCCCACCAGCGGTACACCGACGACCACCACCTTGACTATGGTCTCGACCACCTGCCGCGGGCTGGGCATCTGGTCGTCGTCGTGCGGCCTGGCCGCGTCCTGGGCAACTTCGACCGAAGCCTGCGCCATGAAGTCGCGCGTGGTCTGCTCGGGATCCAACCCGACCTCGCTCGCGTAGGATCGCACGAAGGCCCGCGTGAAGATCCCGCCCGGCAACTCGTCGAAATGGTTCTCCTCGAGAGCCTCCAACGCGCCGATGGAGATCTTCGTAGTCGCGGCGATGTCCCGGAGCTCCATGTTCCGGGCCTCGCGCGCCTCGCGAAGACGCGCTCCCACGTCCGCGGACCGATCCGGCGATGCCGAACCGGCCGAGACGACGTTCAGTGTTTCTCCGAGCATCGGCGAATCTCCGCTACGACTGAGCTGATTGCATGGAATTGGCCCGCGGGTCCGGGATCCGCGAACAGACCGATCGCGGCCACCCCGGCCGCCCCGGCATCCAGCGCTTCCCGAACGTTGTCGACGGTCACCCCGCCGATCGCCAATACCGGAAGACGCACCGCACGGGTCGTCGCGGCGAGCGCATCGACGCCGCAGGCGGCTTGGCCGGGCTTCGACGCAGACGCGAACACGGTACCCATGATGAGATAGTCCACGCCGCCCTCGACCGCCACCCGGACCGCCTCGGCCGCCCCGTGCACGGAACGTCCCAGCAGAAACCCGCCGGGCAGATGGCGTCGTATCACCGGCGCGGGAGCCGAGGAGGTCCGCAGATGCACGCCCGCGGCCCCGGCCGCCAACGCCACGTCGAATCGATCGTTGACCAGGACGAGGCTCCCGGTCCCGCGCGCAACGCCGACGGCGCGGGACACCAGATCGAACAGCACGCGATCGGGCAGGTTCGGCTCGCGGATCTGAATGAAGTCCACGCCTGCGCCGACCGCAGACGCGATCTGCTTCTCCACGAGATCGGTACCGCCGCCCTCCGGCGCCAGACGGCGCCGGCTCGTGACCAGCGCCATGAGCGGCCGTCGGCTCAACGCTTCCGCAACCAGGAACCGGCCTCCTCCGCGAGCGCACGCTCCACCGCCGCGGGCGGCGACAGCCGCTCGGACCCGCGACGCCGCAGGAGCGCCCCGCCGAGCATGACTGTCAATTCCCGGACCCCGATACCGAGGCTCACGAGACCGACGCCCGACACCGCTCCCCGGACACCGTCCAGACGGGCCACGCTCGCCCAGAACGGCAGGGTTTCGACGAACAGATTCCGGTCCCACACGATCGACCATGGCGCGACCAGCAGCACCAGACCCGTCTCGAGGAAATAGGCGATCAGCAGGATCCGCGACAATCGGTGAATCTCACCCTCCCGCAGGGTCTGTGCACGCTATCCGATGGTATCAGACAAAGAGGACGGCCGAAATGTTCGGCGATGTGCCGGCGAGTAGCCGTGACGGGCCAGTGCCGCCAGATGCTCCCGGGTCGCGTATCCCTTGTGGCGATCGAATCCATACCGATCGTCCACCTGATGCAGATGGGCCATGTGGCGGTCACGTGTCACCTTGGCGATGATCGACGCGGCGGCGATGCAGGCACACTGCCGGTCTCCCCCGACCACGCCGCGCTGTGGAATGAAGAGTGCCGGGACCCGGAACGCATCGACGAGGACGAAGTCCGGCAACGGCGCCAATCCGACCAGTGCATCCCGCATCGCCGCCAGAGACGCCTGGTGCACGTTGATCCGGTCGATCTCCTCCGGCCCCCGCACGCCGACCCCCCACGCCAGACACGAATCCACGATCCGGTCGTACAGACGCTCCCGCGCCGCGGCCGTCAGCAGCTTCGAGTCCCGAAGCCCGACGAGACGCCGGGAGGACAACACCACCGCCGCGGCAACCACCGGCCCCGCCAGACATCCCCGCCCGGCTTCATCGACCCCGGCGATGCGGGCGAATCCGATCCGGCGCAGCGCATTCTCCGCCGCGCGCCGCGCCGACGACCGTCCACGCCGCCGCGGACCCACTGATTCCCGCTCCTCGGACGTCACGTCCCGTGGTTCGCGCCAACCGCGCCGCGGCATTCGAACCGGCCCGGTGGAGGCTACTTCTTCTTCGCTCCGTCGGTGGGCCGCCGCCGTTCGCGCAGACGGGCCGCACGACCTCGCAGACCGCGCAGGAAGTAGAGCTTGGCCCGCCGCACCCGGGCCGCGCGCCCGATCTCGATCTTGTCGATCGACGGAGAGTGCAACGGAAAGATGCGCTCGACGCCCTGTCCGAACGACACCTTCCGCACCGTGAAGGTGGCCCGAGGCCCCCCGCGGCGAATGGAGATGACGACCCCCTCGAAGACCTGGATGCGTTCCTTCTCTCCCTCCCGGATCCTGACGTGCACGCGAACCGTCAGGCCCGGTCGAAGATCCGGCCGCTCGCGCAGTTGCTCCTGTTCCAACGTCTCGATGGCATTCATCTGACCGCTCCCGGTTCAGCGCGCCGCCGGCTCCGGCCGGCCAACCCGCCGCATGTTTGGCGTTCCGCGAGGACCGATCACTCCTCGCGGACGCGGCTCTTCAACTCCTTCAGGATGGCCCGATCCTCGCCGTCCAGGGTCGCGTCATCCAACAGGTCCGGCCGGCGCACCAGCGTTCGCTTCAGCGCCTCCCGCTTTCGCCAGCGGCGGATTTCACCGTGGTGCCCCGACAGCAGGACCTCGGGCACCGCATGCGAGTCGATCGCCGCCGGCCTCGTGAAGTGCGGGTGATCGAAGAACCCGCGCACGAACGAATCGTCGTCGACCGAGCGGGCGTCGCCGACCACGCCCGGTATGAACCGGGCCACCGCGTCGACCACCACCGCCGCCGGCAGCTCCCCGCCGGTCAGCACGTAGTCTCCGATGGAGATCTCTTCCGTAGCCACCAGATCCCGCACGCGTTCGTCGACCCCCTCGTAGCGGCCGCAGAGCAGCGTGACATGCCGCAACCGGCTCAGCCGCAACGCTTCCCCGTGGGAGAACGGCCGGCCCTGCGGCGACATCAGCGCCACCGCATCCGGCGGGCCGTACCGGTTCCGGATCGCGGCAACCGCGTCGACGAACGGCTCCGCCTTCAACACCATCCCCGGTCCCCCGCCGTAGGGCACGTCGTCCACGGTGCGGTGCCGGTCCGACGTGTAGTCGCGAAGGTCGTGCACGCCGAGCTGCACGACCTCCCGCTCCAGCGCCCGACCGAGGACGCCCTCCCGCACCATCACGTCCATCATCTGCGGGAAAACCGTGACGATGTCGAACCTCAGTATCCCCCTCCATCAACCGGCGCCGTCCCGGGAAGGACGCGAACGGTTGAGATCCAGCAGTCCCTCGGGGGGATCGAGGACAATCACCCGCTCCCGCGGATCGATACGCACGCAGATCGGGGCCACCAGCGGCACCTGCACCTCGGCGGCGGCGTCCTCGATGACCAGCCGGAGCGTGTCACCGCCCCCTTCGACCGCGGCGACCGTTCCCACCGCCTGCCCCCCGACCGTTTCCACGCGGCATCCGATCAACTCGTGATAGTAGAACGTGCCGGCCGGCAAGCCCCCCAGGGCTTCCGCCGGCACCCGAACCTCCGCGTTCGCCAAGGCTTGCGCCCCCGGGATGGTCGCAACGCCCTCGAAACCGACGATGGGCCGGCCCCGGTGAAAACGCACGTCGCGGATCACGAGTCGTTCGACGTCCTCCCGGCGGCGAACGTAGACGACGCTTCCCTCCCGGAACCGCTCCTCGACGAAATCGGTATCCGGATTGACGATGACCCGGCCCGCGTTCCCGTGCGGCCGGGCGATGCATCCCACCGCGATCATCGCGTCCCAGTCCGACATGGCCTCGGCTCGATCCTCCGGACCCGCGATCAGGAACGGACCGCCGTCCGGTGCGCGGTCGGGGGTCTCCCCGGCCGATGCCTCCACCGCCGCCCCCCAGGCTGCTAGCGGTCGTCGACGAAATCGACCACGACCCGCCGGTCCTGCAACTCGGCCGCCAGCCCCGCCAGCACCCGGATGGACGCCGCGGTGCGGCCCTGACGTCCGATCATGCGGCCGAGGTCCTGACCGGCGGTCGACAGCTCGACATGGGTCGTTTCCTGCCCGTCCCGCTCGGTCACGGAGATGTCCTCCGCCCGATCGGCCAGCTCGCGGGCAATGACCTCGACCACGTCTCGCGCACGGCTCATGCGGTCACCGCGGGTTCATCACCGGTCGAGGCGGCGCCGGAGTCGGACGCCTCCGGCTCGCCGGCCGGCGCCGGCGGAGCGGGATGCCGGGCCAGCAACGTGCGGACGGTGTCGGACGGTCGCGCCCCCTTGCCGGTCCAGTACGCCACCCGGTCGCGGTCGACCTTAAGCAGTTCCGGCTCCGTACACGGATTGTAGTGCCCCAGCGACTCGACGAAGCGACCGTCTCTCGGTACGTGCGATTCCATGACCACCACGCGATAGAACGGCCGTTTCGTCGTCCCGACTCGAGTCAATCGAATTGTCAACATCTCGCCTGTCTTCTCCTCACCCCGCGCGCTCCCCTTCCGCGGCGCGGGTTTCCGGCCCGGAAATCGTCGCCTGCGGCTTCCGCTGGCCGACCCACGAACCTGCTGGCGCGACCTTGCGGTCGGGTTGGGAGTTTCGCTGACGCGAAACTCCTGCGGCGCAACTGCGGCGCAAGCTCCTAGCGTCCGGGAAACCCCATGCCCGGCGGCAGGGCCATGGCCCGCCGGCCCCGTTTCCCCTTTTTCGCCCGAGCCCCGGCGCCGACCGAGCGCAGCACGCGGCGCATCTCGACGAACTGCCTCAGCAGACGGTTGACCTCCTGGACCGTCGTCCCGCTCCCGCGGGCGATCCGGCGGCGGCGGCTGCCGTTGATGATCTGATGCTGGCCACGCTCCCGCGTCGTCATCGAATCGATGATCGCCATGGTGCGCCCGAGCGCTCGCGGGTCCATCTCGCCGGGCATCTGCGAGGCCATCTGCCCCATCCCGGGGATGAGATCCATCAGGCGATCCAGCGGCCCCATCCGCTTCACCGCCGTCAACTGATCCCGCATGTCCTGAAGGGTAAAGTCGTTCCGGCGGATCTTCCGCTCCAGCTGCGAAGCCTCTTCGCGGCTGACCACCTGCTCTGCCTTCTCGACGAGCGACAGGACGTCGCCCATCCCGAGCATGCGCGACACCAGGCGGTCCGGGTGGAACGGATGGAAGTCGTCGATCCGCTCGCCGTCGCCGACGAAGGTCACCGGCACCCCGACGACCGAGACCACCGAGAGCGCCGCGCCTCCGCGGGCGTCGCCGTCCATCTTGGTCAGCACGACGCCGTCGATCCCGATCCGCCGGTTGAACTCCCCGGCGCTCTTGATCGCGTCCTGTCCCGTCATGGCGTCCGCCACGTAGAGCAGATCGGACGGTTCGACCGCGACCTTCAGCGTTTCCAGCTCGCGCATCAGATCGTCCGCGACATGCAGCCGCCCCGCGGTGTCGACGAGCACGACGTCGAATCCCAGAGATCGCGCCGAGTCGACCGCTCCTTCGGCGCGGGCCGCCACGCTCGTGCCCGAATCCGGTTCGTGCACGCGAACGCCGGCGTCATCGGCCAGCAGCCGCAACTGCTCGATGGCGGCCGGCCGACGCACGTCGGTGGACACCACCAGCGCGTGCCGGCCCTGCCGTTCCAGCCACTTGGCCAGCTTGACGGTCGTGGTGGTCTTTCCCGCTCCCTGCAACCCGAGCAGCAGCACTACCTGCGGGCGTTGGCGGCTGGGCGGCAGGCCGCCCTGCCCATCGCCGAGCAGCGCCCGGAGCTCGTCGCGCACGATCGCCACGACCTGCTGCGTCGGTGTCAGGCTCTCCAGCACCGAACGGTCGACGGCGCGGTCGCGCACTCGATCTATGAAGGCGCGGACGACCTTGAAGTTGACGTCCGCCTCGAGCAGGGCCAGTCGGATTTCGCGCAGCGCGGTTTCGACCGACTCGGGTGTCAGGCGGGCGTCGCGCCGCACCGCGGCGAACACCGATTGCAGTCGTTCACTCAGCGAGCCGAACATCTGTAACCAGGGAGGAATCGAACCAGACGTAACCGCTTATGATAGCGCCCCGGAGGCGCCTCTTGTCAACGGAAATGCGGCAGGGGTGGCGGGCGGGAGCAGTCTACACGGATTTCAAGGTGTGTCCCAGCTTGGCCTTCTTGGTCTGCAGGTATGAACGGGCCAGCCCGGTGGTCGGCACTTCGAGGGCGAGCGAGGCCGCCACCGACAGTCCATATCCTTCGAGCCCGATGAACTTGCGGGGGTTGTTGGTCAGCAGCCGCATGCTCTTGACCCCGAGCTCGCCCAGAATCTGCGCGCCGATCCCGTAGTCGCGCTGGTCCGGCTTGAACCCGAGCCGCTCGTTGGCCTCCACCGTGTCGTATCCCTGGTCCTGGAGATGATAGGCGCGGATCTTGTTGGTCAGACCGATTCCGCGGCCCTCCTGGTTCAGATACAGGAAGATGCCCCGGCCCTCGGTCGCAATCCGCTCCATGGCCGCGTTGAGCTGCGGACCGCAGTCGCACCGGGCGGAATGGAAGACCTCGCCGGTCAGACAGCGGGAATGCACCCGTACGAGCACGTCGTCGCCGTCTCCGATGTCGCCCCGCACGAGCGCCAGGTGCGTCTCGCCGTTGACGATGCTCTCGAACGCCACCAGCTCGAAATCACCGTGGTCGGTCGGCAGCTTCGACGACGCCACCTGCCGCACCAGCCGCTCGTTGCGCATGCGGTACTTGATCAGATCGGCGATCGTGATCATGAGCAGCTTGTGCCGGCGTGCGAACCGCCGCAACTGCGGCACCCGAGCCATGGTGCCGTCCTCGTTCATGATCTCGCAGATGACGCCGACGGGATGGAGACCGGCGATCCGCGCCAGATCGACCGCGGCTTCGGTCTGGCCGGCCCGCACCAGCACGCCGCCGTCCCGCGCCCGCAGCGGAAACATGTGGCCGGGGCGGGCGAGATCCCGCGGCTGCGTGGTCGGATCCGCGGCGGCCCTCGCGGTGATGGCCCGATCGGACGCCGATATCCCCGTGCTCGTCGACTCCTTCGCCTCGATCGACACGCAGAACGCGGTGGCGAACTGGGACGTGTTCTCCCGCACCATGAGCGGAATGTCCAGACGGTCCAGCCAGTCCCCGGTCATCGGGAGGCAGATCAGACCCCGACCGTGCTTCGCCATGAAGTTGATCAGCTCGGGGGTCGTCTTCTCGGCCGCGATCGTCAGATCGCCTTCGTTCTCGCGGTCCTCGTCGTCGACGACGATGACCATCCGCCCCTCGCGAATCGCGTCCACCGCCTCGTCGACCGGGGCGAACGGTCCGCGACGCGGCGCATCCGCCAGCGACAACCGCCCGCGCGGGGCCGGCCCGCCGGTGCTCTCCTCAGCCATGACGCTCCTCGCCGCCGCCGGGCCTCCCGAACTCTCCAACCTCCAGGGCCCGGACGACGTGCTTGCCGATGATATCGCACTCGAGGTTGACGACGGTGCCGATCTGCGCCCGTCCCAGGGTGGTGTGGTCCCAGGTGTAGGGCACAATCTGCACGTCGAAGCCGGTGTCCCGCAATCCGGCCACCGTCAGGCTGATTCCGTCGACGGCAATCGACCCCTTGCGAACCAGGTAGGGCGACAACGCGGCGGGAAACGACGCGGAGATCCAGTGGAACTCCGCGTCGTGGCGAATGCCCTCGATCCGGCCGGTGCCGTCGACGTGGCCCTGTACGAAGTGCCCGCCGACCCGCGCGTCCGCACGCATGGACCGTTCCAGGTTCACGGCGTCCCGCAGTTTGAGAGCGCCCAGATTGGTCACCCGCTTCGTCTCGGGCGACACCTCCGCGGAGAACGACGCCTCATCCGCCCGGATCACGGTGAGACAGACGCCGTTGACCGCGATGCTCTCCCCGAGGACCAGCTCGCGGGCCACCGCGGTCCGCACGCCCAACCGCAACCCCGCCGGGATCGCCGTCAGCTCGGTCACCTCGCCGAGCGCTTCAACCAAACCGTTGAACATCGGCCTCCAACAGAACATCCTCGCCCAGACATCGCGTCCGCACCGGGCCGAGGGCTGCAAACGAGAGACGCGCGTCCGTCATCCATGGCACCCCGGCCGGTCCCAGGGTCATCGGACACAGATACAACCGGACTCGATCGACGATTCCCGCCGCCCACGCCGCCCGATGGACGTCCGCTCCGCCCTCGATCAGCAGGTCGCTCACCCCGTAGCCGAGAAGCCGCGACGCGGCCAGGGCGGGATCGCGCGCCGGCAGCCGCTCGAGGGTGGCGCCCGCCCCCTCCAGCGCCGCCGCCCGCTCCGGCCAGGCGACCACGGCGGCGTCGGTGGTCATGACCACCACCGGACCGTGGGCCAGAGTCGTGAGCACGCGGGCGTCCGCCGGCGTGCGCATCCGCGTGTCGAAGAGCACCCGAACGAACGGGCGCCGTCGAGGGCGGCCCCGGGCGGTAAGCCGCGGGTCGTCCACGAGCACCGTCTCGGACCCGACCCCGATGGCGTCCACCACGGCCCGTGTCCCGTGCGCATGGTCCTGCGCCGGCCGGCCGGTCAGCGGGGTCTGGCGCCCGCGCGCGGCCGCGATGCGCCCATCGAGACTCACCGCCGCCTTCAGGGTCACGAACGGCCGCTGGCGCTTCTGCACGGTGAAGAACGCCTCGTTCAGGCGCGCGGCGCGCCGGCGGCCGACCCCCACCGCGACCTCGACCCCGCGGGCGCGCAGATTCCGGATGCCCCCGCCGTCCACGCGCGGGTCGGGATCCTCGACGCCGACCACCACCTTGCGCACGCCGGCCTCGACGATGCGGTCCACGCAGGGACCGGTCCGGCCGGTATGGCAGCAGGGCTCGAGCGTGCAATAGAGCGTCGCTCCGCGCGCCGCCGCGCCGGCTTCCTCCAGCGCGACGACCTCGGCGTGCGGCGCGCCGGCCCGGACGTGGTGCCCGCGCCCCACAATCCGCCCCCCGTTCGAGAGGACCGCTCCCACCATCGGATTCGGGCTCGTGGACCCACGCCCGCGCGCCGCGAACTCGAGGGCCAGCTCCATCAGGGCGTCGTCCGTCATGTCCGGCGGGACCGGCGGGACCCGATCGCCGCGCGCCGCCCCCCCGGTCACCATCCCGTTTCGAACAGGGCGTCCACGTACTCCACCGGCGAGAACGGGAGCAGATCGTCGATCTGCTCTCCGACCCCGACGTAGCGGATGGGAACCCCCAGCTCCGCCGTGATCGCCGCCGCGATCCCGCCCTTCGCGGTGCCGTCCAGCTTCGTCAACACGATCCCGGTGACCCCCGACGACTCGAGAAACGCCCGGGCCTGGGACAACCCGTTCTGTCCCACCGTCGCGTCGAGCACGAGCAGGGTCTCGTGCGGCGCCCCCTCGACCGCCCTCCCCGCCACGCGCCGAACCTTGTCGAGCTCACCCATGAGGTTCGAGCGGGTGTGGAGGCGGCCGGCAGTGTCGACCAGGACCACATCGCGCCCCCGCGCCTTCGCGGAGGAAATCGCGTCGAAGACCACCGCCGCAGGGTCGGATCCGGGACGAGCCCGGACGAAGTCCGCGTCCACGCGCCGGGCCCAGACCTCCAGTTGCTCGACCGCGGCCGCCCGAAAGGTGTCCGCGGCGCAGATGACCGGCCGTTCGCCGGCGTCCATGACCAACCGCGCCAACCGGCCCACGGTGGTGGTCTTTCCGGTCCCGTTGACCCCGACGACGAGCACCACGCGGGGGCGGGCCGCGGGCGCGGGGGCGGGGTTGGCGGCGTCGAGCACCCGCAACAGCTCCGTCTTGACCACCGAACGCAGATCCCCGTTGCCCGCCCGATCGCGCACCGCCTCGACGAGACGGGTGGTCGCCGCGACCCCGAGATCCGCTTCGAGCAGGATCTCTTCCAGGGCGTCGAGGGTGTCGATGGCCGCGACCGTCCCGCCCGGCGCGCCGCCGCCCGCGGCCCGGGCGTCCGGCAGACCGTCGAAACGCCCCCGCAACTGGTCGGCGGTCCGTCGCAGACCGGTCCGGAGTCGTTCGAGAAGGCTCACGATTCTCCTTTTCTCACAGGCCGTCCGATTCATGCCGCTGCCGGCGCAGCATGAGCTCTTCGACCGCCGCCCGCACATCGATCCGGCCGGCCAGGACCGCGCCCATCTGGACGGCTATCGGCAGATCCACCCCGTGCCGGCGTCCGAGCTCGAGGGCCGCAGCGGTGGTCTTCACTCCCTCGGCCACCGACTGCATGCCCGTCAGTATCTCATCGAGGGCCCGGCCCCGGCCGAGCTCGCGGCCGACGTGCCAGTTCCGGCTCAGGCCCCCGGTGCACGTCAGCACGAGGTCGCCCAGGCCGCTCAGGCCGGCCAGGGTCTCTCGCCGCCCTCCCAGGGCGCACGCCAACCGGGAAATCTCCGCGAGGCCGCGGGTGATGAGGGCGGCGAGGGCGTTGGGTCCCAGCCCCAGACCATCGACGACCCCGGCTGCGATGGCGATCACGTTCTTCATCGCACCACCGACTTCCACGCCGATGACGTCGTCGCTGGCGTACAGCCTGAAGTACGAGCCGGCCCGGAACTCCTGCTGCACCGTGCGGACGGCTTCGCGGCATCGTCCCGCCACCGACACCGCGGTGGGCGCAGCCCGGGCGATCTCCGCCGCGAACGACGGACCGGAGAGCACCACCACCGGGCGCGACGGGCCCAGCTCCTGCTCGATCACCTCCGACATGCGATTCAGCGATCCGATCTCGAATCCCTTGGTCGCGTTCACGATCGTCGTTTCGGGACCGACCATCGGCTCGGCGCGGCGCAACAGCGCCCGGGCGCTGTGGGACGGCACCGCCAGCACGACCGCTTCCGTCCCGTCGAGCGCCTGTTCGAGGGACGCCGTCGGCGCGACCGGCGGCGGCAGAGTGGCTCCCGGCAGATACAGCCGATTGACGCGATCCCGCCGCAACCGCTCCACGAGCTCGGGACTGCGTCCCCACAGCCGCGGCCGCTTCCCCACCCGCGCGAGATGAATCGCCAGCGCCGTGCCCCAGGCGCCGGCCCCCAGAACGGCCACGTCGTTCATCGATTCACCCGTGTCGCCACCGCCATCACCGGGATCCACTGTACACGCTCACGCGCCGGCGGACCGCCGTAGCGGGGCCGATTCGAGAACGTGATACCGGGCGCCGCGAGGCGTCAGCCGGCTCTCGTAGAGGGTCACGCGATCGACCACCCACCGCGGCGTCTCCGGCCCAACCTCCGACCAGGCCCGGGCCAGGTCGTACCGCTTCCACGCCGCCCACGGCTTCATCCGCCCCAGCGTGAGATGCGCACGAAACGCCCGGGTCTCGGGCGGGCAGCCCGCCGATGCCAGCCGGCGATCGAGCTCCGCCTTGACGGCGGCCATCGCGTCACACCCCTCGTCGATGCCCAGCCAGACCACGCGCGGCGTCCCGGACGCAGGAAATCGCTCGAAACCCGACACCCGGGCGGTGAACGCACCGGTCTCGAGAGGCGGCCGGAGCACGCCGCGCACCGCAGCGGCATCGGCTTCCGTCAACTCACCGAGGAAACGGAGCGTGAAGTGCAACTGTTCCGGCGCGACCCACCGTATCCGCCTCGACGCCTCGCCCTCCAGACGACTGGCCAGGGCCCGGGCGGTGCGCGCGACCGCGGCGCGGACCGGCGGGTCCGGATCAACCGCGGCGAAGAGTCGCACGTTCCCCCGCGCCCCGGAGCAGCACCCGCCGCAGCAGGTCCAACGCGATCCGGGCGGCCTGGCCGCGGACCATCGCGCGGTCCCCGGGCAGGCGCACGGTAGTCGCGACCTCCGCCGTTCCCGGGCCCACGACCGCGAGGCAGACGGTGCCGACGGGCTTGGCATCGGTGCCGCCGACGGGCCCGGCCACCCCGGTGACGCCCACCCCGAGATCGGCGCCGCCCACCCGCCGCGCGCCGTCCGCCATCGCCAGCGCCACCGCTTCACTGACCGCACCGTGCGCCTCCAGGACCCCCGCCGGCACCCCCAGCACCGCCTGCTTGACGGCGTTGGAGTAGGCGACGACGCCGGCCTCGACGTAGCCGGAGCTCCCCGGCACGTCCACCAGCCGGGCCGTGACCAGTCCACCCGTGCACGACTCCCCCACCGCCACCCGGAGGCGCCCACGCGCGAGCAACGACGCGACGACCTCCGGCAGCGAACGGCCATCGGTGCTGAACAGGTGGTCTCCCAGCGCCTCGGCGAGCTCTCCGGTCGCCCCGTCGAGAACCGCGTCGGCCGCCGACTCCGAATCGGCCCGGGTCGACAGGTGCAGCTCCACGAGCCCCGGCGACGCCAGCACCGTGGTCTCCACCCCCGGCTCGGCCTGCCGCCATCGCTCGTAGACCGGCTGGGCCCGCTCCTCGACATGCGACTCCCCGCGGCCCGCCACGCGCAGCACCCGCCGATACAGCCGCCGCGATGTCGCCCGCGCGGCGAGTCGGCCCTGCACCAGCGCGGTGAACATCGGCTCGAGCTCGCGGGGCGGCCCCGGCAGCAGGACGATCACCCGGCCGTCGTGCTCCATCCAGAGTCCCGGCGCGGTACCCCGCGGGTTGTCGAGCGCGACCGCGCCCGCCGGCACCCGCGCCTGACGCCGGTTGTTGGCCGGCATCGTCCACCCCCTGCCGGCGAAACGGGCCTGCAACCGCTCGACGATGGCCGGATCTTCGTTCAACGGCCGATCGAGCACCTTCGCGACGGTCTCCCGCGTCAGGTCATCCTCGGTCGGGCCGAGCCCGCCGCAGATCACGAGCAACTCGACCCGCCCGAGCGCGGACTGCACGGCGGCCGCGAGGTCCTCGACACGGTCGCCGACAATCGACTTGCGGCGGACGACGATGCCGAGTTCGTTGAGTCCGGCGGTCAGGAACAACGAGTTCGTGTCGGACCGGAACGGGGTCAGCAGCTCCGTTCCCACCGCGATGATCTCGGCCCTCGAGAGCGGTTGGTCCGAATGGGGGGCGGTCGTCGGTTTCATCGATCCAGCTTGGCGAACGTGCAATGCAAGGACTCGTGGGTGACGGGGATCGCCGGGGAATACGGGTCGGATCAGGTCCCCGCCAGCCAGAGGAGAAGGCGAAGCAGCGCCTGCGCGTAGAGCCCGGCAACGAGATCGTCGGCCATCACGCCCCACCCCCCGGGAAGCCGCTCCGCCCGCCGGGCCGGGAACGGTTTCACGATGTCGAACAGGCGGAAAGCGAGGAATCCGACCACCGCGCCCCCGAAGCCCACGGGAACCGCGGCCAACGTCAGGAGCATCCCGGCCGTCTCGTCGATGACGATGAGGCTCGGGTCCCGGCGGCGATACGCCGCTTCGGCCCGCGACGCGACCACCACCCCGACCGCGGTCACCGCGAGCAACACCAACCCCTCGACCGCCAACGACCCGGATGCGCGGACCGCCCAGAACAGCACCAGCCCCGCCAACGACCCGAAGGTTCCGGGAGCGGCCGGCGCATGGCCGCAGGGGCCGACGGTGGCAATCCCGAGGGCCGCCCGGTCGAACCATCCCTCCGTCGGACGTCCTGTCACCGCGTCTCGCCCTCCGGTTGCGGTTCGTGCGCCACCGGCGGCACGGCCAGCACCCGGGTCCCCGAGAGCACGTCGTGCAGGGCGCGGCCCTCGCGCTCGAACAACATCCAGACGATACCGATGCCCGCGGCCAGGGAGACCGGGGCCCACACCGTCCGAAGCACCGCCTTCGCCACGGAGACGGGACGACCCTCCGCATCCGCCACGCGCAGGCCCCACGCCATCTTGCCGATCGTCTGTCCCCCCGCCGCCGTAAGGCCGATGACGTATCCCGCGTCCAACAGGCCCAGGAACACCACGAGGGGCGGCCACGGCAGGAGATCGAACGATTGCACATTCAATCCGGTGAGTCTGAGAGTCAGCCAGACCACGACCGCGTCCAGGCCGGCCAACAGCGCGAGATCGCAGCATCCGGCCGCCACCCGCACGCCGGACCGCGCCGCCCGCAGCCTTGCCGGCTCGGCCGGCGGCGATGCCGCATCGGAAGACGACGGGGCGCGGCGGGGCGACTCACCCGACCGCGCGGGTCGATCCGGGTGCGACGACCGCCGAACGCGGAGCGGCGCCGGAACCCGAGGTTGGGGAGCCCGGGTCTCCGGCTCCAGCGGGAACAACAGCAGGTCCGCGGCAGGGGCGGCGGGCGCATCCCGTTCCGGAAGGGAACGGGAATCCCGGCCGCGCTCGGACCGGTCGGGACGAGGGGAGGTCAGAGCCGCCTCCCGCATCTGCCGGACGACCGAGGGCCGGGGGGCTCGCGCCACGGTTTCCTGCGGACGACATGCATGGGCAAGGGACCATTGTACCAGTCGACATTGCGGGCCGCCGCCAACCCGCAGGGTCTGTGCTATACCTGCGGCATGGGCCTGATCGAAGCGGTTCCCAACGTCAGCGAAGGGCGGCGCGGCGAGGTGATCGACGCCCTCGCCGCGTCCGTCGCCGGCGTGTCCGGCGCAACCCTGCTCGACACCTCGTCGGATGCCGCCCACAACCGGACCGTCTTCACCCTGGTAGGCCGCGCGGCACCGTTGAAGAACGCCCTCCTCGAGCTGTTCGCGGCCGCGCTCGCCCGAATCGATCTCCGCACCCATACCGGGGTCCATCCCCGCATCGGCGCCGTGGACGTCGTCCCCCTGGTCCCCCTGGACCCTGGCGGCATGCCCGCCTGCGTCTCGCTGGCGACCGAGCTCGGCGAAACGATCGCCCGGCGATTCGACCTGCCGGTCTACCTGTACGAGCACGCCGCCCGCATGCCGGAACGTCGGCGGCTCGAGCGGATTCGCCGGGGCGGCTTCGAGAACCTGACCGGGAAGATGCGCCGGCCGGAATGGCGGCCGGACTTCGGTCCGGCGGCGCCCCATCCCTCGGGCGGAGCCACCGCCGTCGGCGCCCGGCGCCTGCTGATCGCCTTCAACGTCAATCTCGACACCGGCGACCTCGACATCGCCCGCCGCATCGCCCGGACGATACGCGCGTCCGACGGGGGTCTCAAGGCGGTGAAGGCGATCGGCGTGAGAACGGCGCGCCCCGACGTCGTACAGGTCTCGATAAACCTCGTGGACTTCGAGCGGACGCCGCTGCCCCGCGTGTTCGAAGCGGTACGGCGCGAAGCGGCGGGACATGGGGTCGAGGTCCGCAACAGCGAGATAGTCGGCCTCGTTCCCGCCGCGGCCCTCCTGCCGGCCGCCGCCGGCGCCCTCCGCATCGGCGGCTTCACGCTGCAGAGCGTGCTGGACCACCACATCTCCCCGCCCGAGGGCGCAACCCTGCCGCCCGGGATCGCACGGGGGATGTAGCTGCCACGATTCAATCCTTCGTGTCGAGAAGGTCCTGCAGCTCGGTCATGAACTCGCCGACGTCCCGGAAATGGCGATACACCGAGGCGAACCGGACGTAGGCGACCTTGTCGAGCCGCCTCAGCTCCTGCATCACGAACGTCCCGATCTCCACCGTCGGGATCTCCTTCTCCGGGCGCTCCTGGAGAATCGCTTCGACCTGATCGGCCACCGCCTCGACCGCCGCCACCGTCACCGGTCGCTTCTCGCACGCCTTCAGCATGCCGGACGTCACCTTCTGGCGCTCGAAGCGCTCGCGGCTGCCGTCCTTCTTCACGACCATGTACGGAATCTCGTCGATCCGTTCGTAGCTGGTGAAGCGCCGGCCGCACTCCAGGCACTCGCGCCGGCGGCGAATGACCTCGCCCTCCCGGCTCTCGCGCGAATCGACGACCTTGTCACCGAGATGGCCGCAGAACGGGCACTTCATGTCGGCCTCCGAGCTTCCTGACTCTCACCGCAGCCGGCTCATGCGGGCCGGCGTCCTCCCAGGGATGCCGCACCGTCCGGAACGGGCTCCTCCGATGTGCCGGCGGCGTCTCCGCGGGGCGCCGCCGAAGAGGTCAGATTCGCCATCCCGCGAAACGTGAGTCCGTCCCGCACCATCCACGCCATCCCGACGATCGTGACCGGCGCGAACGTCGCGGCATGCAACACCAGGGCCGCGCCGACCGCCGCATCCACCGGCACCTCGTAGAACGCGGTCAACCCCACCTGGACCGCCGCATGGAACCCCCCGACGCCGGCCGGCGTCGGCACCGCGACGCCGAGCGCCATCAACGCCATCAGGAGCAGGCCGGCGCTCGGCGGCACCGCGATCCCGAACGCCAGACACCCCCACCAGGCGGTGGCCCCCACCAGCGACCACATCAGCAGCGACCACAGGACCGCCTGCGCCAACCGCCCCGGGTCGCGGGCCACCCCGAGCCCGGCGCTGAACCGCGTGATGAAGCGGCTCGCGGTCGCACCCGGGCCGTGCGGCGCCAGACGCTCGACCCGGGCCGCAAGCGAGACCACCCACTCGGGACGACGCGCCGCGGCGCAGACCAGCGCCAGGACGACGCCGGCGCCGACGGCGACCGCCAGTCCTCCGAGCTTGAGGGCGCCGAGAACCTGCTCGTCGGTGCTGGGCAGCTGGCTGCTGAACGCCAGCAGGAACAGGCCGAACAGCAGAATCACCGCGAGCATGTCCAGCAGGCGTTCCACCACGATCGTGGCCAGCGCGGCGCTCATGCTGAGCTGCTCGCGGCGCGCGAGAAGATAGGGGCGCACGATCTCGCCCAGACGCGGCACGATGGTCGAGGTGGCGAACCCGATGACGGTGGCGCGGGTCGCCGACACGAATCCGACCGATCCGAGCGGCGCCAGCAACAGTTGCCAGCGTTTCACGCGAACCACGTAGGCCAGGGCGATGCCGGCCACCGCCGCACCGATCAGGTCGACCCTGGCCCCGCCGATCTCCGACCACACCGACGCCAGATCGGTGTTCCGAAACACCCACGCCATGAGGGCCGCGGCCAGCCCGACCACGCCGACGGTCCGAAGATGAGTACGCATGCGTTCCGAGGTCTCTAGCAGTAGAGGAGGTGTGTGTGGAATCGGTGGAGTCCGGGCGGTGCGGCGCCTCGCCGCGACGCCGACCGGCGTCATCGGATTGCAGGAAGCAGCGCGCACGGGCCGCAACGGCGAGAATCGCACAGGAGGCATGCAGCCGACAGCCGCGGTCCCTTGCCGCATGCGCGTCTCTTCGGTAAGCTGTGATTCTACATGCTTCAGGGCATCGGCCATCGCCCTCGGCGATGCCGGCGCTCTTCCTCGCACGAAATGAGGCCATCGTGACGTCCGCACCCGCACTCTTCGAGACCTCGCTGGAGGGACTGGAACCGCAACGCCGCGGCAAGGTCCGCGATCTCTACGCCGTCGGCGACCATCTGCTGATGGTCGCGACCGACCGCATCTCCGCCTACGATCTGGTCCTCGGGTCGACGATTCCCGACAAAGGCAAGGTGCTGACGCAGCTCTCGGCGTTCTGGTTCGCGCGCACCGGGTCCATCGTGACGAACCACCTCGTGTCGACCGATCCCGACCACTATCCCGAGGCCTGCCGCCCCCATACGGAGACGCTGCGGGGGCGGTCGATGCTGGTTCGGCGCACGGAGCCAATTCCCGTCGAGTGCGTCGCCCGCGGGTACCTCGCCGGCTCGGGCTGGGCCGACTATCGGCGCACCGGCGCCGTCTGCGGCGTCACGCTTCCCGACGGCCTGCAGCAGTCGGACCGCCTGCCGGAGCCGATCTTCACGCCCGCGACCAAGGCCAGCACCGGCCACGACGAGAACATCACGGCCGAGCAGGCGTCCGAGATCATCGGCCCCCGGCTGCTCGCCCGACTGCGCGAGCTGACCCTCGCGCTCTACGCGCACGGCGCGGCGCACGCCGAGTCGTGCGGCATCATCGTCGCCGACACCAAGTTCGAGTTCGGACTGCTGCGGGCGGACGGCCGCTCGTCAGGCGCGGACCTCGGGGAGGGCGACGAGATCATCCTGATCGACGAGGCCCTCACCCCCGACTCCTCCCGCTTCTGGCCCCGCGAGACGTATCGGCCCGGCGTCGCGCAACCCAGCTTCGACAAGCAGTTCGTCCGGGATCACCTCGACGCGGTGCAGTGGAACCGGCAGCCCCCGGCGCCGTCGCTTCCCGACGATGTCGTGACCAGGACGCGGGAGAAGTACCGCGAGGCCTACCGCCTGCTGACCGGCGCCGAGCTCGACTGAAGTTCTGGTGGGGTTCTCCGCATCCGCTTCAGGATGTCGGAAGAGCTGCCGGGATCTACCGCTCTCGTTCCGCGAAGGTGGCGACCGCTTCGGCCACGAGCCGGATGTCGTGGCGTAGATCCTCGCTCACCACGTTGAAGTGCGTGCGCATGCGCTGCTCCGCGTCGGTGATCTCGGTCCGCAGGCGCTGCTCCGTGTCGGTGATCTCGGTCCGCAGACGTTGCTCCGTCGCCTGCACGTCCTCCTTGGTTGCGAGAGTCGGCAGGATTTGTTCGATCCGGTCGACTCGACGTTCGAGGTGCTCCGTGCGCTGCTCCAGCTTCAGCGGTTCCGTTTGCATCGCTGCTCTCTCGCCTTGCTGACGGCGGCGGCCGCTTGACGAGCCACGCCGCGACCAATCGTAGCACCGTTTCGGGGTGTCAAGCCGTTCGCACCGAGACCCGGACGTCCCCGGCTTCCGTCGGCCGCGTGATGATGTCCTCCCGCTCGACCGCCCCGTCCTTCAGGTGGATCACGCGGTGCGCGTGCTGCGCGACATCGGCCTCGTGGGTGATCAGGACGATGGTGTTCCCCGAGCGGTGCAGTCCCTCGAAGATCGCCATGATCTCCCGCCCCGTCTTCGAGTCGAGGTTGCCGGTCGGCTCGTCCGCGAGCAGCAGCGACGGCTGGTTGACGAGGGCTCGGGCGATCGCCACCCGCTGGCGCTGCCCCCCCGACAGCTCGTTCGGCCGATGGCTCATCCGTTTCTCCAGCTCCACCAGCTCGAGCGCCGCGACCGCCCGCTGGTTCCGCCGCGCCGAGGGCACGCCGGCGTAGATCAGGGGCAGCTCGACGTTGTGGAGGGCCGACGCCCGCGGCAGCAGGTTGAACGTCTGGAACACGAACCCGATCTCCTCGTTCCGAATCCGCGCCAGCTCGTCGTCGTTCATGTGGCTCACGTCCTTGCCGTTCAGCCGGTACGTCCCGCTGGTAGGCGTGTCCAGGCAGCCGATGAGGTTCATCAGGGTCGACTTCCCCGATCCCGACGGCCCCATGATCGCGACGAACTCGCCGCGCTCGATGTCGACCGACACCCCGCTGAGCGCGTGGACCGATTCGGTCCCCATCCGATAGGTCTTCCAGAGATCGTCGGTGTGGATCAGCGCCATCGGTCTCCTGTCTCCTCCGTGGATGATACCCGGGCGGCCCCCGCACCGGCGCCCACTCTCCCAATGACGCAGGACCGCGGCCGGGAGTTCCCTCGCGGATCTCAGCCCATGCCCGACGGGACCAGCAGTTGCGGGTGTTTATCCGGGGTTCGCACGAGGCGAGCCGGCGTCCGTAAGCCAGCCCCCGCGGGGACGAGGATCTGCGGGAGCAGGGCCGGGCGGTCACTCACCAGCGCGTCGTGCGGTTGATGCAGCTCGAGGGCCCGCGCGCCCGTGCGGGCCGAGCCCGCGCCTGCCGCACGGTCTCACCCCGCGCTACTCCGGCAGCGGAAGCTGGCGGCTCTCCCTCTCGCGCGCCTGGTCGAAGGCCGGCACCGGCTCCGCCGTCCGCACCTGCTCCAGCCAGAACACCCCGTCGTAGGGGATGGAGTTGCCGCGGGTGCCGATGAGGTCGCCGTCGCCGTCGCCGTCCATGTCGCGGACGAGGAACTTGTCGAACATGCCGCGGATGCGGCGCGACACGTCGTGGCGGGTCCAGGCGCCGGTCGGGTCCTCGGGCTGCTCGAACCACGCCAGGCGGCCGGCCCGGTGCGAGGGGGACAGGTCGGTGGCGTCGGCGTCGCGCGGGTCCTGGCTGTAGGCGCCGGAGAACGCATCGAGACGGCCGTCGGCGTTGATGTCGGTCAGCACGAAGCCGACCAGCCGGTCCGGGGTGAGGCCGCCGATGGGATGCAGGCGCCATGCGCCGGCGGGGTCGGCCGGCTGCTCGAGCCACGAGAGGCCGTTGCGCTCGTCGCGGATCGCGATGTCGATGCGCCCGTCGCCGCTCAGGTCGACGAACTCCATGTTGAACCCGGTGACGACCGCCTCCGGGGTGATCTCGATGCGGTGTTCCCGGAACGCGATGTCCCCGTCACTCACGTTCTCGAACCAGAAGATGCGCCGCTCCATGCGCGAGCCGCCGATGACGTCGAGGTCACCGTCGCCGTCGAGGTCGAACGGCTGCGAGTTGATGGGGACGATGACCCGGGCCAGCTCGTGCTCGACCCAGGCGTCGCCGTCGAGGGGGTCGTCGGGAATCGCGAACCACGACACCGGGTGCTTCTCGGTGGTGCCGCGCGCCGGGTTCTGACCGCCCTTGTTCGCGGCGACCACCTCCAGGCGGCCGTCGTCGTTGAAGTCGGCCAGGAAGACCCGGATGTACGATCCGCCGTCGACGGTCGAGGCGGGAATGACCCGCTTCCACCGCTCGGCCCGCCCCGCCGCGCCGGGGTTCTCGAAGTAGATGAGGTGCGCGAGCTCGCACGCGACGACGACGTCCGGATATCCGTCGCCGTTCATGTCCCCGATGGCCACGTCCTCGGCCGCGCCCGCCTCTTCGCCCTCGCCCAGCGTGTAGAGATCCCAGGTGTCGGGGTCGGCCGAGCCGTACGCGATGCGTACATGCCCGTCGGGCACGCCGTCGTAGGTGGTGTCGGACTCGTGGACGGAGACGATGTCGAGGTGGCCGTCGAGATCGAGGTCGGCCATGGCCAACCCGTCGCTGCCCGCGAGGGCGACGCCGCCCACCGCGAGGTCGTCGATGATGTGCTCGCGCCAGGAGATGAACGACCCGTCGGCGGCCTGCGCGCGCGTCGGCGTGGACGCGATGGTCGGCGCACCGTCACCCGACTGGGCGGAAGCCCGCCCCCCCGCCGCCATGCCGACAGCCAGAGCCAACGCGACCGCGATACCAGCACCACGCCGCGTCCACCGTGCGTTGACCCCTGTATGCATGACTTTGCTCCTCGACTCCTACGGCGCGCCGGCCGCCGGCTTGACGGTCACGGTGACGTTGACAGGGCTCACGTAGACCGTATCGTCGGCCACCGCCTGCAGAACGTAGGTGCCGGGCTCGCTGAAAGCGACGCGGGTGACGGCCCGTCCGCCCTCGCCGATCTCGGGAACCTGCGGGTCGAACGTCACCGTCCCCGGCCCGCGCCAGTGCAGCCACGTGACGGCGAGGCCGGTGGCCGCCGCCTTGCGCGGATCGACGATCGCCTGCGACTTCGGGCCGCGCCGGGCTCGCCGCTCGGCCAGCCGCGGGTTGGGCGGCGGAATGCCGTCGTCGCCGGCGACCACGGCAATCTCGAGCGTGTCCGGCAGGGTGACCTCGAGGTGGTCGCCGCCCTCCAGGCGGACGAACGGGCGCTGGTTATCGGCGTAGCCCTGGGCGGTGCCGGACCCCCGGTTCAGTCGCAGGACGCCGTCGTCGATCTCCCACACCGGCCAGAGGTGGCCGATGGCCCGGTCGGTCCGGCCGTTGTGGGTGACGGTCCAGACGAGATCCTGCTCCCGCCCCCAGTCGGCGGGCACGCGCACCGTGAACGCGAACTGCTGGCGCCGGTTGTAGAAGTGTGCCGGCTGTCCCCGATCCGCGGGACCCGGCTCGAAGCGATTGTTCGGACCGACGGGAATGACCGGCTGCTCCTCGTAGTTGCGGTTCAGGTAGCCGAAGACCATGGTGAACGACCCGTCGCCGTTCCGCTCCCACCCCTCGAAGACCGGCTGCACGTTCTGGCCCCGGCTCCAACGCTCCTGCGCCGATGCGGCGGACCCGATGACCGCCGCCAGCAACACGGCCGCGACAACCGCGTGGACGTTCCGACTCTGACAACTCATGACTGTTCTTCCCGTGACCTCTCTCGTCCCCGCAACGATCGAAGCCTCCGCGATCACGAGGTCGCGAAGGCCCCGGTCGAAGTGTCCGCTGCCCGGCTGCCGCGCGGACTAGTCGTTGTCGTCGGCCAACGCCTCGCGCGCCTCGACTTCCTTCTCGAACGCCTCGTCCTCGAGCTCGTACCAGCTCACCCAGGAGAAGCTCATCTCGTCGCTCGACCGCTGGCCGAAGCCGGCCCAGTTGGTCGGGTCGTCGTTCCAGCGGTTCGCCTCGGAGTTGTCGTGCCAGCTCGTCACGTGCAGCAGCGTGCCCTTCGGCAGCAGGGGCGCCACGTCGTCCTCGTAGTTGTAGACGATGTGCCAGCCGAAGTCCCAGTCGGCGCAGCTCAGGATCTCCTTGCTGTTGTCGGGCAGGATCGCCTCGAGGCACTGCCGCCTGCCGAGGTTGTGCAGGTGGGCCTGGAACGCGGTGATGTGGGCGTTCTCCTGCAGGCGATAGTACCCGTCGTGCCGCACGTCGGAGGCGCCAGCGGGGATGTCGAGGTCTTCGTCGTCGCCGACGTGAGCAGAGATGAGCTTGCGCTCGGGCTCGACGCCCTTCGGATAGAACTGCAGGCCGACCCGTGTCCGGTCCGTCGTCTCGACGCCGATCGCGGCGTAGTGCATGTTGAACTTGATCTGGCTCCCGGCCTTGATCAGCCGCCCGGTGCCGTCGGGGAAGATGTCGCCGTTCTTGCCGAGGGCGTACTCGTTCAGGAAGGCGTAGTCGTCATCGTCGGATTCGGGGTCCGAGTTGCTGGTCACCGCGTGATGGACCACCGGGAACCCCGAGATCGACGGCTTGGTCTCGACCGCCTTCACCCAACGGTCTTCCGTCAGGCCCGAGTCCGAGATCAGATCGCCCCACCAGTTGGGGGCCTCGGCCGCGACCACGAACGGCTCGGGCAGCTCCACGATCCAGTCGGGCTCGCCGATCTTCCACTCTGCGATGTTCCGGAACTCGCGCGGCGGCGGCAGGTCCTCGGGATTGCCGTGGGGCGCGCCGGCGTCGACCCACGCGGCGACGGTGGCGATCTCGTCGTCGCTCAGCGAGTAGTCGTACTTGAAGCCCTGCACGCCGATGTTCTTGTCGACGTACCACGGGGGCATCGCCCGGGTGACCACCTTCTCGCGGATCGATCGGGCCCACGGCCGCGTCTCCTCGTAGGTCAGCAGCGACATCGGCGCGATAGACCCGGTGCGGTGGCACTCCTGGCAGGAGCGCTGCAGAATCGGGGCGACGTCCTTCGTGAAGGTGATCGCGTGCGCCTCGTCCTGCGCCTCGACGACGGCGGGCGCCGCGACGACGCCGAGCGCGGCGGTCAGGACGATGGCGAAGCCGGCGCGGCGATACGGTGTGAATGACATCTCCAAGCCTCCGGACAGAATCTGGTGAAGCAGGTGGTACGCCCCGCAGCGCACTACGGTCGACGGCCTATTGTGAACCAGGATGAGCCGCGACGCCAAGCGTTCGCTGACTCACGCTCTGACGCCGATCGCGATCGGCGCCTCGGTGGTAGAGTGAGCAACGGGGGCAACCGGTGCGAAACGAGTTCACAGCGGTGTTCGAACGCGACGGCGCGTGGTACGTCGCCTACTGTCCGGAGATTCCGGGCGCCAACGGACAGGGTCGGACCAAGGAGGAAGCCCGTCGCAGTCTGGCGGACGCCATCGGGCTGATTCTGGCGGACCGCCGGCACGACGGCCTGCGGGGCGTTCCCTCCGATGCGGAACGCGAAACGGTGATCCTGGAGTGAAACGCAGTCGTCTGCTGCGACAGTTGCGCAGACATGGCTGTGTTTTGAAGCGGGAGGGAGCCTCGCATTCGTTGTGGACGAATCCGACAACCGGCGTCGTCGAGGCGATTCCCCGCCACGCCGAGATCCCTGACGTGCTGGCCCGGAAGATACTCCAGCGACTCTCGGTGCCCGAGGATTGAACCAATCGCACCGCCGTCAGCGCCGCAGCGCGAAGACGTACAGCGCGTTGCCGGTCTCCGGGTGCACGATGTCGGGGCTGAGCAACGCCGGTACCCGGCGCGGACTGCCCCCGCCGAGGCCGGTCGAGACGGCGATGTACTGGGTGCCGTCGACCCCGTAGGTCACCGGGAACCCCTGCACCGACGTTCCGAGCCGGGTCTCCCACAGGACGTCGCCGGTGGCGGCGTCGAAGGCCCGGAAGTAGCGGTCGACGTCGCCAGCGAACGCGAGCCCGCCGCCGGTGGTCAGCACCGCGGTCATGAACGCCGCCCGCTGCTCGACGCTCCAGCGTTCCTCGAGGGTATCGACGTCATACGCCGCCAACTTGCCGAGGTTGCCGTCGGTCCCCGGCATCTCGAACCACTTCCGGTCGGCCTGCGAGCCGCCCGAGCCGATCTCCAGGGCCACCTCGCGGCCCGCGATCTCCAGACAGCTCTGGCTGAGGGGGATGATCAGGAGCCGGGTCTCCGGGCTGTAGGCGGTGGCGTGCCAGTTGTGGCCGCCGGCGGTGCTCGGACAAACCGACACCCAGTCGCCAATGCCGGCGTCGGCGATGTCCTGCCGGTAGGTCACGACGCCGGTGTCGGAGTCGATCGCCTCGAACACGTTCTGGAACACGGTCTCGGCGTACCCGAGGAACGCGCCCGACTCGCGATCGAGCTTCCACAGGATACCGTGCTTCCCGATGGTGAGGAGGGCCTTGCGCCCGCCGCTGTCCACCAGCACCTGCTCGAACCCCTCGTCGAGATCGAGGGCCTCGCCGGGCACGTGCTGGCGATACCAGCGGATGGAGCCGTCGGCGGGGTTCAGGGCGAGGGTCGAGTTGGTGTAGAGGGCGGGGTCGTGGACGGTCAGGCCCCGGCTGGCGGGCACCCACGGCTTCGCCTGGGCGACCGGCCAGTAGAGCAGGTCCAGCTCGGGGTCGTAACTGCCCGGAATCCACGAGTCGCCGCCGCCCCGCAGGGCCAGCGGCAGGTCGCCCCAGGTGTCGCCGCCGGGGTCGCCGGGGGCGGCGATGGTGAGGCGGCGCCACAGCTCCTCGCCGGTGGTGGCGTCGTGGGCGGTGATGAAGCAACTGTCCGGCATGAACCGCGAGCATCCGTTGATGCCGTTGATGACCCGCCCGTTCGCGACGATCGGCCCGCTGGAGTTGGCGTAGCCGTCGTTGTAGTCGGCCATCCGCGTCTCCCAGACCACGTCTCCGGTCCGGCTGTCGAGGGCCAGAATGAAGGCGTCGCGGGTCCCCAGGTACAGCTTGTCGTCGTAGATGGCGAGGTTGCGGCTGTTCGCGCCGCGCAACGCCTCGGGCAGCGGGCGGCGATACTCCCACAGCAACGTCCCGGTGGCGGCGTCGAGGGCCTGGACGACGTTCCCGGGGTTGGCGAGATACATCACGCCGTCGTACACGAGGGGCGTCGGCTGGTTGCGGCCGTCCCCCATCGACCACACCCAGGCGAGCTGCAGGTCGCCGACGTTGTCACGGGTAATCTGGTCGAGCGGACTGTGCCCCCATCCGTCGTAGGTCCGCCGATAGATCAGCCAGTCGTCCGGATCGGGGTCCAGCAGCATCGCGTCGGTGACGGGAACGCGCTCCGCGATAGGCCGGAAGCTTCGCGTGCCCCCCACCGCCGCGACGCCCGCCGAGGGCGTCCCGGCAACGCCCCCCGCGGGCGCGGTGACGCCCCCCAGGGCCACGGTCCCCGCCGCCACCCCGTTCTCCTGCAGGATGTAGGCGACGGCGCTCGCGTACTCCTCCGGCGCGAGCGAGCCCCCGGCTCCCGGCGGCATCGTGACGCGCACCAGGTCGATCAGCTCGTCGACGGGACGGTCCTCCCACGCGCCGCGGAACGTCGGACCCGTCAGCTCCGGCGCCTCGAACGAGCCGCTGAGGTTCGACATGTGGCACGCGGCGCACGTCTGCTCGTAGATGGCCTCGCCGGCCTCCGCCTCGGCCGCGGTGTACCCCGCGGAGGCGAGCTGCCCCGCCGCCGCCTGGGGCGCCAGCGACACCGCCGCCGCGGCGACGATCGTGCTCCACCCCCAACCGTCCCGGTATCGGCTGCCTGCTCGTGCGTGCATCAGCACCCTCCTTGCTCACCTGCGCCCCGTTGTGCCGGGGCCGTGTGAATCGCGCAGCAAGTCGCCCGCGGGTCGCCAACGTTCAAGCCGGTGCCCCGCGGGTCGCCGGCGTTCAAGCCGGTGCCCCGCTGTCCGCCGGGGCCGTCGATACGTGCATCGCGTAGCAGTCGCGCCGCGGGTCGCCGGCGGCCAGGCTGGGCGTCCCGTCGTCCGCCGGGGCCGTCAGTACGCAATCGCGTAGCAGTCGCGCCGCGGGTCGCCGGCGGCAAGACGGTTGCCCGTCGCCGGATCGATGAGGACCGCCGTCGCGCAGCCGGACATCCCGAACGGCGGCGCCTCGATGACCTGGTGTCCCCGGCGGCGCAACTCGTTCGCCACCTCGGGCGAGATTCTCGACTCGAGGTCCATCCGGTTGAACCCGGCCGCGTGCGGCCAGAAGGACCCGTGCAAGTGCTGGGTCCGGACCCGCGGCCACGCCAGCGCGTCGTGCAGGTTCGGGTACCAGTCGCCCCAGAACTCGACGATGTTCAGGAACGCCTGCAGGATGGTCTGGTCCTGGTTGTCGCCCCCCGGGGTGCCGATCGCCATGAACGGCTCGCCGTCCCGGAAAACGATGCTCGGCGTCAGCGTGTAGCGCGGGCGGGCGCGCGGGCGGATCTGGTTGGCGCGGTCCGGGTCGAGCCAGAACTGCTCCCCGCGGGTGCTGAGCGCGATGCCGGTGCCGCCCAGAATGACCCCGCCGCCGGTCCAGCCGCCGCTCGGGGTGGCGTCGAAGACGTTGCCGTCGGCGTCGATGACTGCGATGTGGGTGGTGTCCTTGAGGCCGCCGGCCGACGGCACGAACGATCCGTCGGCGTCGCTCGCGGCCACCCCGTCCGCGATGTCGGCGACCCAGAACGGCCAATCGCCGACGGTCGGGTCGTGGGGCAGCGGGTCGCCGGCGCGGAACGCGACCGACGCCCGGCCCGGGTCGATCTCCGCCGCCCGCTCGCGGGCGTAGGCGGTGGACAGCAGGCCTTCGGCCGGCACGTCGACGAAGTCCGGATCGGCGTAGTAGGTGTCGCGGTCCGCGTAGGCCAGCTTCATCGCCTCGACGACGGTGTGGATATAGTCGGGGCTGTTGTGGCCCATCGCCTGCAGGTCGAACTCCTCCAGGATGTTGAGGGCCTGCAGCAGCACCGGCCCCTGACTGTTGAACCCGTGCTTATAGACGGTGTAGCCGCGGTACTCGATGCTCGTGGGCTCCTCGACCCGCGAGTAGAACTCGGCGAAGTCATCGAGCTCGAACGGCGCGCCGTGCTCCTGCAGAAAGGCGACCATCTCCTCGGCGATGTCGCCCTTGTAGAAGCGGTCGCGGGCGGCGGCGATGCCCTGCGCGCGGCCCAGATGCGCGCTGGCCCGTTCCGCTTCCACCATCTTCTCGAGGGTGGCGGCGAGGGCCGGGAACCTGATGACCTCGCCCGCCGCGTAGAGCGAGCCGTCGGGTTTCAGCCAGAACCGCTGGTTCTCGGGCCACGCCTCCATGAACCCGAGGTTCGCCTCGACGGCGCGGGCGGTGAGGGGCCGCAGCGGGAACCCCTGCCCGGCGTACTCGATGGCGCGGGCCGAGACCTGCTCGAAGCTCATCGTGCCCCAGCGCTCCAGCACCGTCAGCGCGCCGTGCAGGGCGCCCGGCACGACGGCCGGGTCGAGCCCCTCGCCGAAGAGGTCGCGCCCACGCGACTCGTACCACTCGATACTCGCGCCCTTCGGCGCCCAGCCCTGGGCGACGACGGACGTGACCTCGCCCTCCTCGGCCGGGTACACCAGGATCAGGGACTCGCCGCCCAGGCCGAACAGGTCCTGCTCGACGACTCCGCCCACGAGCAGCGCCGTCACCCCCGCGTCGAAGGCGTTGCCGCCCTTGATCAGCGTCTCGAACGCGGCGGCCGTCGTGAGGGGATGGCCCGTCGACAGTCCCGCGCGCGGGCCGGATACGGCCGGGCGCTGGGCCTGCAGCGGCGACGCGGCGAGGGCCACGGCCAGTCCGGCGAGAACGAGGTACGCGGCGAGCGCGCGGCGCCGTGCGTGGTTCAGCATCTCGACCCCCTATCCATCCAACCGTGGTGCAAACGCAGCCGCCTCCGACCAGCCCGGAAATCGCCGACCGCGATTCCGCTTGCCGCCCAACAAACCCTCCGGGAGTCGGCTCCTCCTTCCAGGAGGCGGCGCCGTTCTACCGCACGGACCCCTGGGGCGCAATCGAGGCCCGGCGCCCGGCCCGACGCTTCGGTCGCCGCGCCAATCACCGGCGCTCGGCCGCGATCTGCTCCCGGTAGAGACCCTCCAGGCGCTCCACCGCGGCGAGGAAGCCGTCGGGGTCGACGAACGTGTCGGGGCTGTACTCCCGCCCCGCCTCGTACTTGTCGTGCAGGCCGTACTGGCCGCCGTGCGCCGAGACCCAGACGTCGACGTCCAGCGCCTTCTGCTTGCGGAACGTCTCCGCGAAGTCGTCGGCCACCCCGGGGTAGGTGGGATCGACCACCAGCCGCTTGCCGGGGTTGATGGTGCCCATGTTCGCGATCGCGACGCTGTACTCGCGTCCGTCTTCCTCGACGGTCATGAGGTAGCTCGAGCTGCCGGCGGTATGCCCCGGGCTCTCGAGCACCGTGAGGCGCGTGTCTCCCAGCTCCAGCACGTCGCCCTCGGCGATGATGCGGTCGACCGCGACCGGCGGGAACGACTCGCGGCCGCCGAAGTGCGGGTCGCTGAATCCGCCGTCCTCGAGCACCGGCGCATCGCCGGCCGTCGCCCACATCTCGGCCCCGGTCATCTCCTTGATCCCGGCGAGAGCCGCGGTGTGGTCCCAGTGCGCCTGCATCGTCAGCAACACCTCGACGTCCTCGAGCCGGAACCCGAGCGACTCGATGTTCTCGCGGATCATCGCGGTCGAGTCTTCCAAGCCGGTGTTGATCAGGAAGTGGCCCTCGTCCGACGTCACGAGAAAGACGGCGAGATCGTAGGTTCCGACCGAGTAGAGGTTGCCGATGACCCGATGGCCGGGGAACGGCCGCGTCCACCCCTCCGGCTGGGCGGCGAGCGGCGCGGCGGCGACGAGAACGAGTGCACAGGCGGCGAGCAGACGGCGCGGGTCGATTCTCATGACGGTCACTTCTCCCTCAACGAACGAATCAGCCCCGGGGTCCGCGCCCGAAGCCGCGGACTCCTGCAGGGTCGGTCGGGCGGCCGGCGCAGCCCGAAGGCGGCGCATCCCGTCCGTCACCGGCTCGCGGCGGCGGCTTCGTCCGCGCGATGGCCGCCGAGAATGCCGGGCATACTGTAGTTGCCTTCGTGACACGCGTACTCGTACAGGGGTTCGTCGCTGCGCCGCATGGGAATCGACGCCGTCCACGGGCGCGTCCACGTCTCCGGGTCGTCGACGGTGTACTCGTAGGCGAGCGTGTCGGCGTCGACGCGGGTCAGCCGTTCGACCAGCGTCATGCTCGGGGTCGTCCCCCGCCACCGGCGCTGGTCGTTGAAGTGCGACGTCTCGATCACGAGCGTGTCGCCCTCCCAGCGGCCGCGCGAGTCGCCCGACCATTGGCGGACGTGGCCGGGCAACGCCGGGCGCCCGTCGACGGGCACCACCCGAACGGTGTGGACCATCTCGGTGATCAGCACCACGTGGGCGGGCGTCTGGAACACCTGCAGGTTCTGGTTGTAGCCGCCGGGGGTGATGGGCGGGCCGGCATTGAACCCCAGGATGCACCGGTCGAACGCGCTGCGGTCCAGCCACGAGTCGGCGGGATGCTCCCGCTGGTACTCCCGCCGCGCCTCGGTGCGCTCCCGCCCCGCCGGCGACATCTCCGGCAGACGGCCGTTCGGCGGATCCACGATCAGCGAGGTGCGCCGGGTGCCGACGGTGCTCGTTCCGCGGTCGAGCCAGAAGTTGTTGTAGAAGCCCGGAGCCCCCTCCTCGCCCCGGTCCACGCTCTCGGTTGCCGACGTACGCCGGGCGGACCGGGCGGCGAGCTCGTTGTTCCGGTCGACCACTTCCTGCTCGAGGTTGGCGGCCTCCTCCTCGGTGAGGAACGCCTGGTCGCCCAGCGCCTCGGGCCGTTCCAGCGGCGTGATGGTGCGAAAGTCCCAGACGCCCTGCAGGTCGGGAGCCCCCCACGCCGTCCGCGGCGCGTCCTGGGCCGCGACCGGCGCCGACGACGACAGCCCGACCGCCACCGCCACCGCCACCGCGCTCAGGGATTCGAGAACTCGATGAGACATCTGTAGCTCCTTCTGTATGGCGCCGAACAGGCCCAATATTACCTCCAGGAGTCTGCGCCGTGGAACCGTGCAGACTCCTGGCCGGGTTGGTTGGGCGGCAATCGGAGCCGCGAGGCGACGATTTCCGGGCCAGGGGCTTGCGCCGTAGAAGTTTCGCGCCAGCGAAACTTCCGACGCGACCGTAAGGTCGCGCCAGGAGCTTGCGCCGTAGAAGTTCGCGCCAGCGAACTTCCGACGCGACCGTAAGGTCGCGCTAGCGGCGGCCCGCCGTCTCCTCTGCGGCGGCGGCGCGCTCGGCGGCGCGCTCGCCGCTCAGCACGTTGACGATGCTGTGGTTCCCCTCGTGGCACGCGTACTCGAAGAGCGACTCGTCGATCCTGCGCAACGGCAGCTCGCCGGACCAGGGACTCGTCCAGCGCGACGGATCCTCGACGGTGAACTCGTAGCGAATGGTGTCGGCGTCGACCCGCGTGAACCGTTCGATCACCCGGAGGCTCTCGGTGCGGCCACCGTTGGCGGCGCGCATCCGGACCACGTCGTTGCCGAACGAGGAGCCTTCCTCGCTGCGGGCGATGCGGCGCGTCTCGACGACCAGGGTGTCACCCTCCCAGCGGCCGCGCATCTCGCCGAGCCACTGCGGAATCGGCCGTCCCGGACGCGGGCGGCCGTCGAGCGGGATGATGCGCGTGTCGTGAATCATCTCGACCTCGATCACGACATGGTCCGGCGTCTGCAGGATCAGGTAGTTGTTGTTGTAGCCGGTCGGCAGCATCGGCGGCCCCACCGACCAGAGCATGCAGCGGTCGTTGAGGTCCATGTCGGTCCAGGTGTCCGCCGGTCCGCGTTCGCGCCGCGCGGCCGCGCGGGCGTCCTCGTCCTGCTGCGCCGCCGGCGTCAACGGCGGGATTCTGCCGTCGGGCGGGTCGACCACGAGCGACGTCTGTCCGGTGGACGTCGTACCGCGATCGAGCCAGAAATTGTTGTAGAACCCAGGCGCCCCGTCCGCGCCGACGTCCACGCTCTCGGTGACCTCGGTTCTCAGCGCCGGCCTCTGCAACAGCGCCGCGTTCCGATCGAGGACCTCCCGTTCGAGATTCGCCACCTCCTCGGCCGTCAGCCGCTCCCGCGCCCCCAGGTCGATGGGCCGCTCCAGGGGAGTGATCGTCTTGTTCGTGTAGGTGCCCTGCAGATCGGGGTCGCCCCACGCGGTGCGCGGCGCAGTCTGCTGGCCGGCCGCCGAGACTGGCGGGAACGCGACGAGGGCGAGCACGATCGCGGCAGCGATTGATCGAACAGTCATCTCAACCTCCGTGAGCCGCGCGACCCCGATTCCCTCCACGTCGGTCATACTTCCACGTCGGGACCTGCAGCTTCCGTTGTGCGGTATCGAGCCGATCCATGCTACGCCGTCGGGGGGTCCTGCGACAACCACGAACCGGCGCTCGCCGCGGGGCGGGGTTTCCGCGGCCCTCCACCGATCCGTCCCTGGCAGCCCGTGGCGGAGCCTCTCGTTGCGCGGAGAGCGGTGAGGGCGTCAGCCGGCTGTAAGGCGCCTGACAAGGCGTGAGGAGGACGCCCTTCGGCATATTGCCGCCGCGGACTGCACGCAGTCCGACGAAAAGAGTTCAGGCGGGATCCATCGCCGCTCGAATGCAGCGGGGACTCTCGCCACGGGCTGCCAGGGACGGCGGCTTCGGGGTAATCTGAACGAGAAGCCGGGACACACACTGCAACCGCCATCCGGGAGGCCGACCATGAACCGCTGGTTTGCAACGTCGATCGTCACGAGTCTCGTTATCGCCGGCGCGGCTGCGGCCGCGGCCCAGACCGGAGACGCGGGTCACGGTGAAGAACGCTTCAACACCCGGCTCGTCGGGATGCACGACCTGCAGGCGCGCTCCGCCTACCAGCCCCTGCCGGTCCGGCAGGGTACGCGCCGCATCCTGTACGTCGGTCACCACGCCGGAGAGCGACTGAATCCGCTGACCGGCGCGGTGGAGCCCAACGGCACCTCGGTCGTCGACGTCACCGCCCCCGACGCCCCCGTCTATCTGGCGCACATCCCGGCGAGGGACGGCGCCAGCGGCGCGCAGATGGTGCAGGTGTGCGCGGGCGATGCGCTGCCGCGGGCGGCGGCCGGCCGGTTCTACCTGCTCCGGTCGAACGGCAACCAGAGCCACGAGATGTGGGACGTCACCGAGCCGGCCCGGCCGGCCTTCCTGCGGACGGTGGCGGAGATGGGCCGGACCCCGACCGGCGAGCAGCATACGCACAAGAACTGGTGGGAGTGCGATACCGGGGTCGCCCATCTCGTCGGGACCGTCGACGGTTGGCGCGCTCCCCGCATCCTGCAGATCTTCGACCTGGCCGATCCGGCGGCGCCGCGGCACGTCCGGGACTTCAGCCTGCCCGGGGTCCAGCCCGACGCCGCCGGCCCCGTGCCCGGCGGATCGGGGGTGCACGAGGCGGTCAGCCTGGGAGACCGCGTGTACCTGGCCTACGGCACCTCGGCCAACGGCGCGGTCCAGATTCTCGACCGCGACCGGCTGCTGCGCGGCGATCCGGACTCGGCCGCGCCCCTCGCGGCGAGTCCCGCGGCGCTGGCGTTTCCCCAGATTGGCCGGATCGATCTGCCGTCGTTCTGGGGCGGGCACACCGCGATGCCGCTGCTCGACGTCCCCATCGCCGACTACGCGGACAACCGCGACCACGCGACGCGGGACTTCCTCTTCGTCGTCTCCGAGTCGGTCGGAAACGCGTGCCAGGAAGCGCGTCACGTCACCCTCATGGTCGACATCACGGACGAGGCCCACCCCCTGCCGATCGCCACGTTCCAGGTGCCGGAATCGAGCGGGGAGTTCTGCGACCGGGGCGGCCGCTTCGGTCCCCACGCCCCGCAATGGTCGATGGAGGCCCCGTTCTACGGGAAGCTGATGGTCGTGTCGTGGTTCAACGCCGGCGTGCGGGTGATCGACGTCCGCGACCCCTTCCACCTCGAGGAGGTCGCGTACTACATCCCCGCCACCACCGAACGAACCGACCAGCGGTGCGCCACCATCGACGGCGTCGAGATCTGCAAGGTGGCCATCCAGACCAACAACGTCGAGGTCGACGACCGCGGGCTGATCTATCTCGCCGACCGCGCCGACACCGGCCTCCACATCGTCGAGCTGACGGGCCCGGCCGCCGCCATCGTCGAAAACTAGCCCGGAAATCGTCGCCTGCGGCTCCGGTTGCCGCCCAACCAATCCTCCAGGAGTCCGCGCCGTTCTCTAACGGCACAGACTCCTGGCCCGGAAATCGTCGCCTGCGGCTCCGATTGCCGCCCAACCAATCCTCCAGGAGTCCGCGCCGGTCTACGGCGCAGACTCCTGGCAGGCATCGCGGACCGCCAGAACAACAGCCTCCGGCCCTCTCCCGAGACCGGTGGCTAAACCTACCTCGCCTTCGGCCTTCTTACGTATGTATAGTATGTATCATTCAAAGCGCCATCCGCGCAGTTCCGCCGTCTGGATCGGGTGAACGCCCGCGCGATATTCCGGCCGAAAAGCAGCATCGAGCGACCCGGAATCGTCAGGGAACCAGGTTGCCTCGAAGACGAAGCGGGGAATACCGCCCATGAGAATCGCTGATCGCATCCGCTCGCACGTCCTGGAGCGCTACATCGATCCCGCACGCAGTCGCGGCGACGGGACGATCACCGTCGTCGCGGGAACCGTCCTTCGGGATCTGGAGCTGCGCGGCGGCTACGCCACGAGCGTCTGTTCCGCGCTGCGCGCGAGGAAGTTCTGTGCGGAGAACGACCTGGAGCTGCTCCACGAGGACGGACCCGCGAAATCGAAGCAGAGCACGACCACGGCATTCACCTATCGGCTTCCCGGCGCCCGGGCGACGGGCGGCGACCGACCGCCGAGAAACGCAGTCTGGGACCTGCTGGAGGCGGGCAGGGCGACGTTCGCGGCGCTCGGAGGAGGCGAGCACTGGCTTCGACGGGAACGTGAGGCGTTCTACGACTCCGGCGGCGGCGCAGGGGCGGTCGATCCGCAAGGGGACTCGGATTGACCTCCCGGGTCTACTGGGACACTATGCTGTTCATCTATTGGATCGACCGGATCAAGCGCATCCTGTCCAGAATGGAAATGCGCGGCGACCAGCTCTGTTCGAGCGCGTTCGGGCTCGGAGAGGTCCTGGTCGGTCCGATGCAACGAGACGACCGGCGCCTGGCCGGGGCGATTCGAGCCGCGATGCGGCCGCCCCACGTCGAGCTGCTGCCGTTCGACGCCGCCGCCGCGGAGCGCTACGCCGCCATCCGGGCGCGAAACCGAACGAAGCCGGCGGACTCCATTCACCTCGCGTGCGCCGCATCCGCGGGCGTCGATCTGTTTCTGACCAACGATGTCGAGCTGACCCGACTCGATGTGCCGGGCATCAGGTTCATCGCCGGCCTCGACGCTCCCGTGCTCTAACTAGGGGGCTGGGCTCGCGGCAAGAATCCGCGCTGCATCTGCGCTCGGGCGGCGCGCAGCGCCCGACGCCGCCGGGTCGCGGAGCTATGATAGGGGTGCAGGTCGGATGTCCCGGCCGCCACGAAGAAGATGCCCTTCCGGTCGGTCTTCATCGCCGTGACCCTCAGCAGCGGGCTGGTGCTGGCCGCCCTGCTCGTCAACAACGCCCGGCCGGCGTCCGAGACCCGGCAGCCGCGGCCCGAGCTCGTGCGGGCGACGGGACGGTGCGCCCAGTGCCACCGCGAGGAGACCGCGGCCGTCGTCCACCAGTTCGAGCGCAGCGAGCACAGCCGCGCCAACGTCACCTGCTACGACTGCCACCAGCCGCAGGACCGGCAGGAGACGTACGACCACTTCGACTTCCGCCTGGCGCGGGACGTCACCGCGCGCAACTGTCAGGGCTGCCACCGCACGGAGTACGACCAGTTCGCGCGTAGCCGGCACGCCTTGCCGGCCTGGGCCGCCGTCCGCGGCGCGGACGGCGTGGCGGCGGAGCTGGTCGCGTTCGGAGAGCGGCACCATCCCGGCGCGGTCGATCGGCCGCCCAATCCCCTCGCCCGCCTGGAAGGCGCGGCCGCGACCGAGACGGGATGCCTGGGCTGCCACCGGATCGGCAGGCCGAACCCCGACGGGTCTATCGGGAGCTGCACGGAATGCCACTCGCGCCACTCGACGTCCATCGCGCTGGCGCGCGAGCCGAGCACGTGCGGGCAGTGCCACATGGGTCCCGACCACGCGCAGGTCGAGATCTACACCGAATCGAAGCACGGCGCGCTCTACGCGGCGCAGCGCGCCACGCTGAACCTGAGCGCCGACCCCAAGCGCCTGACGACCGCGGACATGCCGGTGCCGACCTGCGCGACCTGCCACCTCAGCGGGCTGGACGGGCTGAAGGTGACCCACGACACGACGGAGCGGCTGTCGTACTGGCTGTTCGCGCCGGTCTCCGAGCGCCGCCCGGCCTACGCCCGCGCGCAGACCGAGATGCAGGAGACCTGCCTGCGCTGCCACGCGTCGTCGAACGTTGCGCGCTTCTATGCGGAAGCCGAGGCAGTGGTGGCGGCAACGAACGGGCGCGTGCGGGAGGGAGAAGCGCTGATGGCCGGTCTGCGCGCCGACGGGCTGCTGACGCCGCACCCGTTCGACGAGCCGATCGAGTTCCTGTACTTCGATTTCTGGCACTACTTCGGACGCACCGCCAAGCACGGCGCCTTCATGGGCGGAGCCGACTTCGTGCAGTGGCACGGCAACTACGAGCTGCTGCTCACCCTGACGGAGCTGAAGGAGACGGCCGCCGGGCTGCGAGCCGATCGTGCCGGTCCTTGACGCGGCGGCCCGGCACCGGGCCGCGCTGCTGGAGGGCTTCGTTCTCGCGAACTACGCCTTCCTCGTCCTGGACGTGTTCCTGGCCCACTCGGTCAACCGCTTCCGGCACTGGGCCGAGTGGCTCCCCTTCGTCTTCTCCATCGCGGCGACGGTACTGCTGGCGGCGGCGGGGCAACGCCGCGGGGGCCCCATTCCCGGGTCGTACGCGCATCGGGTCGGCTTCGTCGTCGGCTTCGGCTCCATCGCGCTCGGGGTAGCCGGCGTCGCCTACCACCTGGAGAGTCAGTTCTTCTCCCGGTGGACCCTCCGCAGCCTGGTGTACACCGCGCCGTTCGCGGCGCCCCTCGCCTACGCCGGCCTCGGGTTCCTCCTGCTCGTGAACAGAATGGTGCCGCGGGCGACCGCGGAATGGAATCGGTGGGTGGTCTTCTTCGCCCTCGGCGGTTTTCTCGGCGTCTTCGTGCTGGCGCTCTGCGACCACGCGCAGAACGGATTCTTCTACGCCACCGAATGGTGGCCCGTCATCTCGAGCGGGCTCGCCGCGGGGTTCCTGGCCGTGGCGCTGATCGACCGGCGCAACGCGTTCCTGCGCATCTGCTTCGGCGTGCTTGCCCTGCAGGCCGCGATCGGCCTGCTCGGGTTCTGGTTCCACGCGGCGGCCGACGTCAACGGACTGTCGGCCAGCCGGTTCGAGAACTTCGTGCACGGCGCGCCGGTCTTCGCCCCCCTGCTGTTCGCCGACATGAGTCTTCTCGCGGCGTTGGGCCTCATCGCGCCCGACGTCCCGGACAACGGAGGTCGGTCCTGATGCACCGCCTGCCGAAGATCGAGTGGGACGCCGTCGCCGGCGTCCTCGCCACGGTCACCGCCATCGTGCTGCACTTTCTCCACGTGATCGAGACCGAATGCTGTCGATGGATCAGAAGAACCGCAACGAGTAGCTCACCCTGAGCCCGCGGCCCATCTCGGGAGCCAGGTCCTTGATGAAGGACATGTGGTTGCTGTAGAGCGCATTCGTGAGGTTGTGCCCGATGAACGACAGGACGTGCGCCGGGTGCTGCCCCGGCCAGACGTAGGACGCGTCCACGTTCACGAGAGCGTAGCCGTCGGTCGGGGTCTCCTCGTGGAACACGCGGCCCTGCCGCGCGGCGACCGTCAGCTCCGGGCTGACGGTGAGCGCGCCGGCGTGAATGTCGACGTTCAGGGTGACGCGCAGCGGCGGGATGCGCGGCACCGCCTCGCCGGTCGACGTCAGGGTCGCGTTGACGTAGCCGATGCCGAGCGTGGCCCAGGTGTCGCCGGCTACCCGCACGTTCCCCCGGGCGTCGAACCCGACGAACCGGCTGTCGCCCTGGATGATGTCCAGAACCCGCAGGTTGTCCACCACCTCGGTGGTGTGGTCCCCGAAGATGAAGTTCTCGATGTCGTAGACGTAGAAGTTCAGGTCGCTCCCGAACCGGCTCGACTGGTGCCGCAGGCCGAAGTCGAGCCCCAGCGTGGTCTCCGGATCGAGCTCGGGGCTGCCGACCTCGAAGTTTCCCAGGTGCGGCCCGAAGTTGTAGAGCTCCTGGAGGGCCGGCACGCGATGCGACTGCATGAGGCTGGCGACGACGGCGCTGTCGGCGCCGATGTCCGCGTGCAGCCCGACGGAGGCCGACGCCCCGAGGAACTGCCGATCGCGCGGATCGGGCGGCTCGAGGTGGTGCTCCTCTTCGCCGTCGTGGTCGTGGTCGTCGTCGTGGCCATCATCGTCGCCGTCGTCGTGGCCGTAGTCGTCGTCGTGGCCGTAGTCGTCGTCGTCGCCGTGGTCGTCAGGGTCGCCCGCGCCGACGCGTGCCGCGGTCAAGTAGTCGTTGCGCTCGACGCGGCCGCCGAGCTGCAGGCGATAGGGCCCGAAGATCAACTCCTCGTAGCCGAAGGCCGCGAACGTGGTCTGGTCCGTCCGCGGGGCCAGGGCCTCGGCGCCCGTCGCCGCGAAATCGCGGACCTGCAGCTCGCCGCCGAACCGCCCCGTGACGTGCTCCAGCTGCCGCTGGTAGACGAGCGCGCGGGTGACGCAGGTGCGGTTGTTGAACCGCGTGTCGATGTTGTCGACCCCACCGATGGTGTCCACGTGGTCGTCGGCCACGTCGATGGCGGTGAAGGCGGCCCGCACGCCCTCAATGAACCGGCTGTCGAGGTTTCGCAGGCCCACGTCGAAGCGGCCGACGCGGCGCCGCGAGGCGAGGTCGATCGCGATCTCCTCCTCGTCTTCGTGGTCGTCCTCCTCGCCGTGGGCGTGCCCGGCGTGGAACCGGTCCTCGAACGGGAGGCCGAAGCGGCTGTCCTCGAACGTGAAGCTGCCGCTGAAGAACGCCCGGTCCCCGAAGTAGCCGAGCCCGGTGCGGGCGCTCGTGAGCTCGCTGGCCGAGTTGAAGACGGGACCGTCCCGGGTGTCGTAGTCGCCCGTCCGCCGCCGGCCGCCGCTGGCCCAGTAGAGGAGATTGCCCCGCGAATGCTGGAGGTTGCGTAGGTTCCGGCCTGCCGGTTGGCGCTGCCGAAGTCGGTGCCCATCTGCCCCCGCGTGCCGTCCGTCAGCGAGTCGCCGTAGCTCTCGGGCGGCGTGAGCAGGTTCCGGTAGGCCGCGTGGGGGGTGATGATGTTGACGAGCCCTCCCACGACGCTCGATCCGTACAGCAGCGTGGCCGGCCCCCGCACGATCTCGATCCGCTCGGCGCTGTTCGGATCGATGGTCATTCCGTGGTGATCCGAGGTGGCGGAGAGGTCGCCGGTGCGGATGCCGTCCTCGATGATGAGCACCCGGTCGCCGCCGAAGCCGCGGATGACCGACCGGCTCGCCCCCGGACCGAAGCTGCGGTTGGCGACGCCGGGCTCGTGCTCTAGAGCCTCGCCGATGGTGCTGGGCGCCGCGCGGGCGATCTCGAGCGAGTCGACGGTGGTGACGGCGTTGAACGTCCGCAGCGTCGCGGCGGCGCCGACCGCCGGCGCGGTGACCGTCACCTCCTCGCGTACCGGCGACAGGGCGGTCGTCATCGACTGGTTCCGGCGCTGGCTGGGATATCCCGAGACCGCGGGCGGCGTGTTGACGAGCGGCGGCTCGGCCGCCGCCCTCGACGCCTTCGTGGCGGCACGAGAGGCGGCGGGGCACCCGGCTCGGGCCACCGTCTACATGGGCGACCAGAGCCACAGCGCCCAGCCCGCGCCGCGCGCATCACCGGCATCCGCCCCGACTGCGTTCGTGTGCTGCCGACCGGCGACGACTTCCGCCTCGATCCGTCCTCGCTCGCTTCCGCCGTCGAGGCCGACCGCGCCGCGGGATGCACGCCCATCGCGATATGCGCCGACGCCGGCTCCACCAGCACCGGCGCCGTCGATCCGCTGGACGCCATCGCCGACTACTGCGCCACGGAGGGCATCTGGCTGCACGTCGACGCGGCGCACGGCGGCTTCGCGGTGCTCACCGAGCCGGGAGCCCGGCGGCTGCGCGGCATCGAGTGCGCCGATTCGATCGGCATCGACGCGCACAAGTGGTTCTTCCAGCCCTACGAGGTCGGATGCCTGCTGGTCAGGGACGCTCGAACGCTGGAACGGGCCTTTGCCATCCACCACGATGTCCTCCAGGACTCGGTGTGGGGCGCGAACCACCCGAACCAGACGGACCGCGGCCTGCAGCTGAGCCGCCGCGACCGCGCCCTCAAGATCTGGATGTCGGTGCAGATCTTCGGCATGGCCGCCTTCCGGGCCGCGGTGGCCAAGGGGATCGAGCTGGGCGAGCGGGCCGCGCGGTACATCGCAGACAGCCCGATGCTGGAGCTCGTGACGCCGGCCTCGCTGGGAATCGTCTGCTTCCGGGTCAACCCGGGCGGCGAGGCGGGCACCGAAAGGGCGCTTCACCAGATCAACAAGAAGGTCCTCGCCCGCGTGTTCTGGGAGGAACGCGCGTTCATGTCGTCGACCCTGCTCCGCCGGACCTTCGTGCTGCGGATGTGCGTCATCAACCACTCGACGACATGGGACGACGTCCGCGATACGCTGGAGACCATCGAGCGCTTCGGCCGGGAGACGCTGTGAGCGCACTTCAAAACAGTCCAAGAAACCGCCGCTCAATCAAGTACAGCGCCCCATCCAATCAACAGGTCCACCAAACCCGTAGCAGGTATCCAGCAACTGCCCGTTCCTGCTAAAGATCGATCTGGATCTGGTCACTGGCGGTATCCGTCACGTACAAGCGTTTGGTTTCCCAAAGGGTGAAGAAACGGCTGAATGTCTCCGCGTTCATCGAGGAGTCGAGATCGCCGCGGGCCAGTTCAGGAGCACGGAGATGGACGGGTTCGTGTCTGACCTCGTCGCCACGAACCGGCCGTCGGCCGCCACGTCGTACGAAGGCGGCCGCTCGTAGGTCTGAAAGTCCCCGTGGAACAGACGAACCGGCCTGTCAAACTCGAACCCGTTCGAGGTGTCGACCGTGGTCGCCATCATGGTCCGCCCGTCGAGGTAGTACAGCGTGCGGCCGTCTCTCGCCCACACCGGCTCGGCGCCGCCGTCGTTAGAGACGCGCACGGATGCGGCGGGCCCCGGATAGCCGCGCACCCAGATCTCGCGCTGGCCAGTGGCGTCCGACGTGTAGGCGAGCCACCGCGCGTCGGGGGACAGCGCCGCCGCGGTCCCTTCGTTCGCCGCCGTCCGCACGAGCGCGCGCGGCTCGGCTGCCGGCGACAGGGAGAACTCGACGAGGTCCCCGCTCTCGCCCGAGATGGCGACGCCGATCAGGTCGCCGCCGGGAGACCAGGCGAGGGCATGAAAGTGACCCGGCGGCCCGATCGGCTCCGGCGGGCTACCGCCGTCGGCGGACACCCGATAGAGCGATCCGTCGCCCTCGTAGACGATGCCCTCGCCGTCCGGCGTCCAGAGCGGCGAGCCGATGGCGTCGCTCGACTCGTCGAACGTGAGACGGATGGGCGGTCGATCCCCATGGAGGTCCAACACCCAGATGTCGCCGGCCACCACCAGGGCGAGCCTGAGCCCGTCCGGCGACAGGCGCGGATGTCGCGGGTCGTCCAGGCCGCCAATGCGCTCGGGCTCCAGCTCCCGGCCGGCGGGATCGAGCCACAGCACGGAGTAGGCCGACGGGGCGTCGCGCCAGGCGATGATCCCGGTTCGGGACAGCGAGAACGAACGCCAGCGCACGTCGGAGCTGCCCACGTCCTCGGCCACGACGGTGGGATCGCCGGCGAGCTCGAGGCGGGCGGCGTCGAACGGCTGCGCCAGCAGCCGGCTGCCCTGCATGAAGAACAGCTGGCCGGTCGTCGAGTCGCGCGAAGGCGCGTACAGGGCGGGCCGCTCCGTCGCCAGCAGCCGCGTCGGCTCCTGCGCGGCCGGCTCGACCCCCACCCTGCCGATGTAGATGCCGCCGGTGCTCGAGTCCAATGACGCGCGCAGGTAGAGGAAGTGGCGGTCGTCCGGGAGGAACCACGGCGCGGCATGGGTGATCTCGCCGCGCGCGTCGTCCACCGTCGTGAGGGGGACCGGTGTCCCGCCGCCGGCCGCCACCTGCATGATCCCGTCGCGGCCGCCGAACAGGATGACGTCGCCGCTCCAGGTACCGCCGTTGAAGACCGGCGTGTCGCACACGGGCGCGACCACGCCGGTCGCGACGTCGACCCGCCGCAGGGTGCGCCCGTCGGCGAAACCGACGAACCGGCTGTCCGGAGACCAGAACAGCGGGGTCCCCGCGCGGGCCGTGTCGGACACCTGGCGAGCGTCGCCGGACGCGAGGGAGTGGAGCCGGACGCGAGACCCGCCGCTCTCGTCGGCTTCGAGATAGGCGAGATGCCCGCCGTCGGGCGACAGCTCGACGAACGGCCCCATCCCCGCCGCCGCCTGGATCGCGAACCGCACCGGCTGGCGTGGCGCGGCCGGCTGCAGGAGCCAGACGCCGAGGCCGGCCACCGCCGCCACGCCGGCCAGCTCCAACGCCCTGCGGGCCCATGCGGATGCGCGTCCGGCAGATGCGCCGGCGGCAGGCCGTTCCCGATCCTCGAACGCGCCGTGCAGCCCCATCCGCACGTCGGCGATGTCGCGCATGCGCTGGAAGGGCTCCTTCTTCAGGCACCGGCGCAGCACCGCGGAGACCGCGGGCGCGACGCCGCCCGGCAACGTGTCCCAGGCCGGCTCCGCCTTGAGGACCTCCGCGAAGATGCCGGTGGCGTCGTCCCCCTCGAACGCCTTCCGCCCCGTGAGCATCTCGAACAGGACGGCGCCGAACGCCCAGATGTCGGTGCGCCGGTCGACCGCCCTACCCCGCGCCTGCTCGGGCGACATGTACGCGGCGGTCCCCACGATGACCCCCACTCCGGTATCGGCGGACGACCACGTCGACGGATCGCGCGGATCGCCGGGCGCCGCGGCTTCCAGCGCCTTGGCCAGCCCGAAGTCCAGCACCTTGACGGTCCCGTCGTGCTGAACCTTGACGTTGGCCGGCTTCAGGTCGCGATGGACGACGCCGGCCTCGTGCGCCGCCTCGAGACCGTCCGCGAGCTGCGTGGCGATGGCGAGCACCTCGTCCGGCGACATCGGTCCCCGGGCGATCCGTCCCGCCAGCGTCGGACCCTCGACCAACTCCAGCACCAGCGCCCGCACGCCCTTGTCTTCCTCGATGCCGTGGATCTGCGCGATGTTCGGGTGGTTGAGCGAGGCCAGCAACTCGGCCTCCCGCTGGAACCGGACCAGCCGATCCGGATCGGCGGCGAAGGCGTCCGGGAGCAGCTTGAGCGCGACATCGCGGTTCAGCCGGGTGTCGCGGGCCCGGTAGACCTCGCCCATCCCGCCCGCGCCGAGGACGCCGGTGACCTCGAAGTGCCCCGCGAACCGGTCGCCGGGGGTCAATGGCATGGGATACCGCTCCGACCGCGGGCGGCGGCGTGGGAAGGACGACAGTGGCCGGCGTTCATGCACCCCGTCCTGGACCGCCCGGCGGCGGCTCGATTCGCGGGACCCACCGGACAGGTCCCGCCGCCTGTCCCGCTGCGCGAGTCCGGCCCGGAAGTCTTCGCCCGCGGCTCCGCTCGCCGCCCACCCGACTCATCTGGAAGGGTACCACAGGGTCCTGCTCGCGTTGACCCCGCCATCGTGCGGGCGGGCGGGCGCGCGCTCGCTCATGGGTCGAGCGGCGGCGTGTGCACCGGAAGACGGCGCGCCCGGGTCGCCTGCTCGAAGGCGTAACCGAGGGCCAGGATGCCGGGTTCGTCGAACGCCCGGCCGAGGAAGGAGAGGCCGACGGGGAGACCGTCGCCGGTGAAACCGGCGGGCACGATGAGATCGGGAAAGCCCGTGAGATTGGCGTACCGCGTCGCCGAGCGGCCTCCCCCGCCGGAGGGCGCGGGGGCGACATCGACCCGCCCGGGCCGCCGGGGCGACGTGGGATACACGATCGCCGCAAGGTCGTCGGTGTCCATCAACCCGCGGATCACGGTGCGCACCAGGGGCAGACCGTGCTCGATCACCGCGCGGTACTCCGGGTCCGACAGCTCGCCGCTCGCGTCCTCCTCCCGCATCAGGCGCCACCGGCCGGGGTTGTGCCCGGCCCCGTCGGTCGGCGCGGTGAGACGCACCGACCGCTCCACGAGCTCGGCGAGGCTCGCGGCGAATCCCGGCTGCAGGGTCGCCAGGTACTCCGCGATCTGCGCCCGGAACTCGCGGTAGCGGACCACGGTGTAGAAGTCGCCGCCGGCGTCGAGCAGCCACCGCGGGAAACGCACGTCGACGATGGTGGCCCCCGCCGCGCGCATCACGTCCAGCGACGCCTCGACGACCCAGTCCACGTCGCTGTCCTGACCGAGGAAGTCGCGCGCGATCCCGATGCGGGCGCCGACGAGGGCGTCCACATCGAGATACTGCGTATAGTCGGTCTCGAAGCGCCCGCGGCTCGCCGCGGTGGCCTCGTCGGCGGGGTCGACCCCGGTCATGACGCCGAGGGCGGCGGCGACGTCGTACACGTGCCGGGCCATCGGACCGGCGGTGTCGAAGGACAACGCGAGCGGCACGATGCCGTCGCGGCTGAGCAGACCGAGGCTCGGCTTGAGCCCGGCGATGCCGTTGGCGGTCGACGGCGAGCGCACCGATCCGCCGGTGTCGGTCCCCAGCCCGACCTGCGCGTAAGCCGCCGCGATCGCCGCGCCGGTGCCCCCGGACGATCCCCCGGGCGTCCGCACGAGGTCGTGCGGGTTGCGGGTGCGTCCGCCCAGCGAGCTGATGGCCCCGCCCGAGGCGAACTCGCTCATGTTGACCTTGGCGAGGACGATCGCGCCGGCGGCGCGGAGCTTGCGGACCAGGAAGGCGTCGTCGGGCGGCATCGAGCCGGCCAGCAGGACCGAGCCGGCGGTGGTCGGCAGGTCCGCGGTATCGAAGTTGTCCTTGAGGACGACGGGAATGCCGTGCAGCGGAGACCGCGCCCCGCCCTCCCGGCGCTCGGCGTCGAGGGCGCGGGCGCGTTCGACCGCATGCGGGTTCAGGGTGATGACGGCATTGAGCTCCGGGCCGGCGTCGTCGTACGCCGCAATGCGGGCCAGATAGCGCTCAACCAGTTGCTCCGACGTCAGCGTGCCGGCGTCGAACGCCCGATTCAGGTCCTCGAGGGTGGCGGAGGTGACGTCGACGGCCTGCCCATGGGCGACCGACGCGCATGCGAGTCCGAGCAGCAGGAACAGGCCAGGCAACCGGCAGGAACGTCGTCGACGCATGTCAGGACTCCCGGAATGAAGAGGGGAACACGATACCCAGGCCGGCACTACCGGCGCGTCAATGACCCGAGGGTGCCAGTTTCACTGGCGTTCTGCGAGCCGGCGGCGAAACCGCGCGGCTCCCGTAACGCGCTACTCCGCCGGCAACGCGAACGCCACGAGACGCGCGTCGGGGCCGGCCCCGGTCGCGATCAGGATGAACTGCCGGCCGGCCCGCGAGCGGTAGGTCATCGGGTTGCCGCTGGTGCGGAACTCGGTAGCCACCCGGGTCACCTCGCGGCCGGTCGCGGCGTCGAACGCGTACAGGTACGGATCGCCGCCGCCAAGGAAGACGAGCCCGCCGCCGGTCACCATCGGGCCGTTCGCGCCGGGCGTGCCGAGACGGTCGGGCAGGTCGACGCCGCGCAGCAACGGGTGCGCGCGCATGATCCGGCTGCCCTCGCCGAACGGCACGCTCCAAGCGATGTCGCCGGCATTCAGATCGATGGCGACGAGCCGCGCGTAGGGCGGCTTGACGAGCGGAATCGGCCCGAGTCGGCTCCGCTCCGCCGCCACGTACCCGCCCAGCCCCCGGAAGATGCCGGCCGAGCCGCCCCGCGGGCAGTTGTTGGTGTAGGCGACGTCGACCTCGGGCAGGTTCTGATCGGTTTCGCAGACCTGATTCGGCGAGATCCCTTCCGAGGTTCGGACATAGAGCCGGTTGGTGGACCGATCGAGCGCCGCGCCGCCCCAGTTGGCGCCGCCGTCGACGCGCGGCCGCTGCAGCGTGCCCCGCAGGCTGGGCGGGGTGAAGAGCGGCCCGATGCGATAGGTCTGCATCTCCTCGACCGCGATGCCGTGGATCTCCGGCGTCAGGTCGTTCGCGTCGTCGAGCGAGACCCCCTGCCGGGCGAACGGCGGCGGCTTCGTCGGGAACGGCTGGGTCGGATACACGACTTCGCCCGGTACGTCGGTGTCGGTATCGACGGGGCGTTCCTCGATCGGCCAGACCGGCTCGCCGGTCACCCGGTCGAACACGTAGGTGAACCCCTGCTTCGACACCTCGGCGACCGCGTCGATGGTCCGGCCGTCCACGGTGAGGGTCGCGAGGTTCGGCGCCGACGTGAAGTCGTAGTCCCACAGCCCGTGGTGCACCGCCTGGAAGTGCCACTCGCGCTCGCCGGTCCGCGCGTCGAGGCAGACGAGCGACTCGGCGAACAGGTTGGCGCCGAGACGCCGGCCGCCCCAGTAGTCGCTGCTCGGAGTGCTGGTCGGGAGATACAGCAGCCCGCGCTCGGCGTCGAGGGACATCAGGCCCCAGACGTTGGCGTGGCCGGTGAAGCGCCACGACCCGTCCTCCCACGTGTCGGCTCCGAACGCGTCGTTCGACTGGGGCACGGTGTAGAAGACCCAGCGCCGCTCGCCGGTGTGAACGTCGAACGCCTGTACCGAGCCGGGGGTGTCGAAGCGTTGCTGAATCCGATCCGGGACGCGGCTCCCGACGATGACGAGGTCCTCGAAGACGACCGGCGGGGACGTCTGGTCGAACATCTCGTGGGTCACCGGGTTCGGGAACTGCCCGGTCAGCAGCACCCGTCCGCCGTCGCCGAACGAAGAGACGAGCGACCCGCCCGCCGCGTCGATCGCATAGAGGCTGTCGCGGCTGTTGATGAAGATCCGCATCTCCTCGCCCGCGCCCGCCGTCCGGTCGGCGTTGGCCGGCCACACCGCGACGCCCCGATGCTTGAATCCGCCCGGGGGGCCACCTTCCGGCCCGGTACGCCATGCCTCGGGGTCGAATGCCCACAGCTCCTCGCCGGTCCCCGCGTCGAGGGCGACCACCCGGGTGTACATCGTCGAGACGTAGACGACGTCGTCGATCATCAGCGGCGTGGCCTCGAAGCTCCCGGGGCGGGTCCGGAACTCCTGGTTCGGCAGCTCGTTCGGCTCCCACGTCCAGGCGACTTCGAGCCGCTCGACGTTGGAGACGTCGATGTCGGCCAGCGGAGAGTACTTCGACGCCCCCTGGTCTCCGCCCACGTAGGGCCACTCGACCATGCTTCCGGACCGGTCCTGCGCCGCCGCCGTCGCGCCGACCGCGGCGGCGATCAGGGCGGCGATGACCGCGCGGTGCTGCTTCGTTTGCATCGGGATGCCTCGCTCGACGTTGTCGCTCCGGAAGTCTGCGCCGTAACCCGCAGACTTCCGGAGCGTTGGTTGGGCGGCAAGCGGAGCCGCAGGGCGACGTTTCCGGGCTATGGGAAGTTCGTCTTCACGATGCTGCGATCGACCTTGGCGACGGAGGCCACCCCCGCGAACGCCATCGCCTGCCTCAGCTCCGCGTTGACGATATCGATCACCTTCTGCGCGCCCTGCTCGCCGAACGCCCCCAGCCCCCAGCGCGACGCGCGCCCGAGACAGACCGCATCGGCGCCCAGGGCCAGCGCCTTCAGCACGTCGCTGCCGCGGCGGAATCCGCTGTCGATCAACACCGGAACCCGGCCCCCCACCGCCTCGACCACCTCTTCCAGCACCTCGAGGCTCGATGGACCGTAGTCGAGGGCCCGGCCGCCGTGGTTGGACACGATGATGCCGTCCACCCCGTGCTCGAGACACTTCTTCGCCCCGTCGCCGGTCAGGATGCCCTTGGCCAGCATCGGCACCTCGCACATCGGCCGGAGCTCGTCGAAGAGGGTCCACTCGTACCACAGCCGCCCGGCGCCCACGCGATACGGGTTCGGGGGGGTCGGCCGCTCCCGCCGCGTCACCCGGCGCGGAGCCCCGCCGAGGTGGCGGACATGCAGATCGCGCTCGTAGTAGGACGCCTGCTGATCGATGGTCACCACGATCGTCTGTGCCCCGACCTCCTGCGCCGTGTCGAGTGCCACCCGGTTGGGCTCGGTCTCGCGCGAGGCGTAGCGCTGGAACCACAGCGGCCCCTCGGCGGTCTGGGCGATCCGCGGAAACGGGAAGCTCGACACGTTGCTGACGATCATCGTGGTGCCGGTGGTCGTCGCCGCCCGATGCATGCCGAGCTCGCCGTCGGGATGCAGATCCCGCTGCCGCGCCGTCGGCGCGAGCATGATCGGGCTCGGCATCGCGTGCCCGAACAGCTCGGTCGAGGTGTCGACCGACGCCGCATCGACCCCGCCCCCGCCGATGAGCTCCACCCAGTCGAAGGCGTCGCGGTTGCGATACAGCGTGAACTCCGATTCGGTGCCGTGCGCCGTGTAGTCGTACACCGACAGCGGCACGTTGGCGCGAAAGATCGGCTCGAAATCGAATACGTCGCGCATCTCGTCGAACCCGAGAAACCGCCGGTGCGGGCCGAGCGGCCACGGGTCGCGTTGCGCATGGAGCAGCGGCGAAGCTGCCATGAACGACGCCAGCCCGCACAGCGCCTTTCTCCGGGACATTCCGCGACGCCATCGCTGCTCAATCTTCCCCACGATGCCTCCTGCGCTGGAGAGACCCGACGGCCGGGCCGCAATGGCCCGTGCCAGCGTCAGAGTGTATCAGCAGGCGGCGGGTTCTACGGCGCAGACTCCTGGGAGAGCAGCTCGGCACGCGACCCGAGCCCTCGGTGTGGCGCGCAGGTCTCACCGCCCCTGATCGGCGGTTGCGTACTCGACGAGCCGTCGCTGCAGGAGATCGTCGAGAAGCCGGTCCACGTCGCGCTCGAGCACGTCCCGCGGAACGTCGTAGTCGGCATGCACGCGGTCCACGATGGCGCCTCGGGTCGCTCGCTGCTCGATCAGGGTCCACACCGCGGTTCCGACCTCGTCGAGGCCGAGATAGCGCCCGGACTGCAGGTCGGCCAGGATGATCTGCTCCCCCATGCGAGCGTAGTGGACCTGCTCGGATATCTTCAACCGCGTTTCTGTCGATCGCATCGTGCCTCCCGGTTCAGGCCGCATCGGCGTTCACCCATGGACGCTGCTGCCCATGGATCGCGTGTTGCAGCCATGCGTCCAGGGTCAGGGTCGAGAGCAGTCCGCCGAGGTCCGGTGCGTGTCCCTGGCGAGCCAGCTGCAGGGCGTTCCGCAGGCGATCGCGGTCGACGACGCCGAGGTCGACGAGCACCGACGACGCGACCACCTGCTCGAGGACCGGCCATTCCTTCCGCAGTCCGTTGTAGGCCGCATGTCCCGTCGATGCGTTCTGGGTGCGGCATCTGACCCGCTCCGGCAGAATGCCCTGCATGGCGCGGCGCAGGATCGCCTTCGGCTCTCCCGGCACCGCCTTCAGGCTCCACGGCATCGCGAGGGCCAGCTCGACCAGGGGCCGGTGCAGGAAGGGATACCGTATGTCACAGGCCTTCTCCAGATATCCCCGCAGGAGGAATCCCGTGATCCAGGCGATCCGCTCGACGTGCCACCGATCGGCGGGTCCCCGGCCCGCTCGCGGCATGTTCCCGTGCCGGGCGCGATCCTCGAGGTTCCAGGTGTCTGCGAAGCGGCCCGCGATCCAATCGTGCCCGGCGGGCAAACGGCCGTAGCTGATCAGAGGCCGGCCCACCAGCGGCCGCAGACAGTACCGGAAAAGGAGGTTGCTCAACGGCATCTTCAGCACCCGCTGCCACCGATCCACCTCCCGCCCCAACTGCCCCAGCCGCCCGCGGCGCAGGAGGTCGGCAAGATGCACGGGCTCCTGATGCTTGCTCAGGACGACCGCCTCTGCGCCGATGCCGCTCAGGAGCACCGGCACGCCGGGCCGCGCCATCAGCCGCCTGTACTGCTCGTGCACCCCGAAGAACGCGGCCGCCGCGTGCGGTTCCTCCCAGTACTGCACGGCGTCCCGCAGCCGGCTGAACGGATGGTGGGCGTCGCCCTCGATGTCGTGCCGCTCGACGCCGCTCGCCCGCGCGACCTCCGCGGCCCATTCCCGCTCGTCACTCAAGGTCGACTCGCCGAACACGACGGTGATCGCCGACAGCGACGGCCGGCCGCGTTGCCGGGCGGCCACGCTGACGATCGACGACGAGTCGAGCCCGCCCGAGAGGTCCGACCAGACCACGTCGGATCCGGACATCCGCCTCGCCACCGCGTCGGAGAACGTGTCCAGGAACTGGTCGACATGGTCCTCATCGTTACGATGGAGGCCGGCGCCTCCAGCACGCCACTCCCAGTACCGCTCGATCCGGACGCGCCCGTTTTCCGCTACCAGACGGTGGCCGGGCTCGAGCCGCGACAGACCGCGGTACGGCGTGCGGCCCGAGTTCGGGCGATCCACGCCCAGGGCGAGACGATCGGCCACGTACTCCATGTCGAGCGGCGGGGTCTCGGGGCAGATGGCCAGCAGTTGCCCGAGCTGCGTGGCGAAACAGACCCGGTCGTCCCGCACGAGCACGTACAGCGGCCGCACGCCGAGCGGGTCTCTCGCGCAGAGGAGCCGCCGGGCGCCGCCGTCCCACAGCCCGAACGCGAAGTCGCCGATCAGCCTCGACGCGCACGCGTCCCCCCAGGCGCCGTAGGCGGCGAGGGCCAGCCCGGCGTCGTCGACCGACGCATCGACGCCGTGGCCCGACAGGTCCGCAATCAACTCCCTGCGATTGTCGATTCGGCCGTCGAAGACGAGGACGCACTGCGCGCGACCGTTACTCGATGACCGCGCAACGGTCGGGCAAGCCGCATCGGCGGGAGCCGCGGTGCACGCGAGTCCGATGGACTCCCCTACCCAGTGGCTCCGGCGGCTCGAGACCAGGATTCTCGCGGCCTCGTTCAGGCGCGCGATGACCCGGGGCTCGACCGGCCCCGCGTCGAGCGCGTGGATGCCGCCGATTGCGCGAAGGGTCGCACCGGCCATCGGATTAGGGGCGAAGAGCCCGGAACGCCGTTCACGCGGCACGCCGCCGGCTCTTCGAATGCAGCGGGGCTCTGCCAACTACACGGGCTCGCCGGCCGAGAGAATCGGCACGTAGGGCTCGTGCCGCCAATCGTCGGTCGAGTCGTCCAGCACTTCTCCCAGGTATTCGACCCAGGCATGGGCGCCGAAGGGAAAGCGTTTCACACCGATGTGCAGCGTCGCGGGAACGCCCCGCCACCGCAGCAGCACGAAGATGGCCAGAGCCCGCGGCAGACAGTCCAGGCGCCGGCGATAGTAGTAGCGGGTCGCCGCCCGCACCGCCTCGAGAGCCCGGCGCACCGTCCGCCGTTGAGCCGCCAGCGACGAGGCATCGACCGATCGCCGACCCCACCGGTCCACGAACAGGAATACGCGGGGGAAGCCGAACACCCGAAAACCGACATCCAGAAGAACGAAGATCAGAAGCGCCTGGATTGTCATTGTTTCCTTCTATGGGCCGCCTTCCATGGGCCGCCTTCGCGGTGTCGACTTCGAGCAGGCAATCGACACTGTCGGCTGCCTACTCTGCAATTGACTCCGCCCGAGGCTCTGATCCAGGATCCGGCGCCTCTCGGCTCCCCTCCGCACAACAACCCTCCTGGCGTCCGCGCCGTTCCCCGGCGCAGACTCCTACGGCCAGAATCCGAACAGCCCGCCGTTCTCGCCGTCGAGGCAGTACCCGAAGCAGTCGCCCGTCATTGCCTCGATGGCGCCGAAGTCGACGACGCGCGGTGCGACGTACGCCCTCCTGCCTTTCTTCTGAGTCGCCATGTTCTCGCTCCTTGGTTCCAGAGATACCCTTGCCTCGTCACCGGCCACAGCATCTTCTCAGATGCGGTGTCCGCACCGCATTGCCCTTCATCAAACGCATTGATGACATGGATCAAGGCACCTCTTCCCCGAAACTCAGAGCCGCACGGCACCGTTCCAACGCACCGACGATGCGGATTGGAGGTGCCGCGTCAGCCTGGGAGTCTGCGCCCGGGAACGGCGCGGACTCCTGGACGGTTGGTTGGGTGGCAATCGGAGCCGGAAGGCGACGATTTCCGGCTATAGAGGAGAGTCAGGCCCCGGCTCCAATGTGCGCACGGTCCACGGCGGGCGGTACGCGGACCTGCCGGCGCACCGGCGCGGGGGCCGCGGGCAGCAGGACCGTGAAGGTCGCACCGCGGCCGAGGCGGCTGTCGACTTCGATTCGCCCGCCGTGCGCCTGCACGACGTGCCGGGCGATCGCCAGCCCGAGGCCCGTCCCCGCCGCCTCGCTGCTTCCCGGGGCGGCCCGGTGGAACTCGTCGAAGATCCGTCTCTGCTCGTGCGGCGCAATGCCGATCCCGGCATCCGCGACGGCGACCGCCACCTCGTCGCCGCGCCGGCGCAACTCCACGCGCACCCGGCGGCAGGGCCCCGAGTACTTCATGGCGTTGTCGAACAGATTCACGAAGACCTGCGTCATCGCCGCCGCGTCGACGCGAACCTCGGGCAGGCCGGCATCCGGCGCGGTGACCGCGATCGCGAACCCTCCCTGCGCGCGACGAGTGTCGACCGCTCCCACCGCCGCGCCGACGACATCCTCGATCGCCGCCGCCTTCGGGCGATAGCGGACCTCTGCCGACTCGATACGGCCGAAGCTCAGCACGTTGTCGACGAGGTGTCGCAGACGGCTGCTCTCCTGCTCGATGCGGCGCCCGTACTCGACGACCCTGTCTGGCGCCGTGACCCGCCCGCAACGCAGGAGCTCCCCGAACACGGCCAGGGACGTCAGCGGCGTGCGCAGCTCATGGGATACGCCGGCCACGAACCCGTTCCGGATCTGCGAGAGCCGCCGCTCGCGCCGCGCCGCCCGCCACGTGAGCAGCACGCCGCCGATCGCCATCGCCGACATCAGTGTCGACAGGAGCCAGTTGGTCGCCGCGTTCGACTGCAGCACCTGGGCAGCCGCGGTGTGACGGCTCCGCGCCGACAGCTCCAGGTCCCGGAACACGAAATCGAAGCGGCCCGTCAGCGCATCGGTCTGGCCCGGCCCGTCGTGCGTGGCCGCCACGACTCGTCCCGCGCCGTCTGTCACGCGCACGATCAGGTTGTCCCGCAGGTCCTCGGCGAGCGTACCCGCCGCGCCGGCGATGGCCCGCGGCAAGTATTCGCGTTCGAATCGACGCGTATCGATGACGAAGCCGGCGAAACCGACGGCGACCGAGTCGGCATCCGTGACGAACCGGTAGAGGACGCGGTTCTCGGTATCCCGCTCGTCCGCGTAGGTCCCGGAATCGTTCAGGTTCTGCATCTGCCGCAGGCGAAGCAGTGTGCTGACTCGCAATGCGACCAACTCGGTGGTGCGGTCGGTGGCGGTGCCGATATGGCCCGTCTCAGGATCGTAGTACCGCGTCAGACAGACGCATCCATCGAGCAATCCGGCAAACAGCAGGCTCGCCGCCGACGTATTGGCCCGATCGAAGTGCTGCGCGACCACATCGAACCGCTCGGCGGCGAGGGCGTCCCCCGGAACGTCCAGCATCTCTTCCGCCGCGTCCTCGTACGCCCGTCGTACGTCCGCCGCCACCGCATCCAGGTACTCCAGGAGGGTGGATTGGTGCGCAATCAGCTCTACCTTCGCCAGCCGGGCGTTCGACACGTACTGCAGGACGACGATCGCGAGCAGCGGTACGAGAACGATGGCAACTTCGAATCGCCACCTCCGATGGAAGGATCCGAGGCTGTACATGGCGTCCTCCTTACTGTGTGTTCACTATAGATCGAATTGTATTTTATAAAACACAAAACACCCGAAGAAACACACGCGAACGACCCGGCCGTCAGGCGTTCACCGGCCAGCCCACGTCACGGCGGACGGGGTCGACCTCGCGCAGTCCGGGCAGGTCCAGGATGATCAGGCGATCGCGCCGCAATCGGATCACGCCGTCCCGCTGCAACCCGGTGAGCAACGCGGTCAACTGGCTGGCCGAGACCGAGAGCAGTCTCGCCAGCTCGCGGTGGGTGAACGGCAGGCGCATGTGCACTTCCTTCTGCAGGTGGCCCGTGTCGTTGGCATCGAGCAACCGGCGCAGCAGGTGCCTGAGGCGGGTCTCCGGCGGCGTCACCGCAACCACGGAGACCGGCGTCTCCTGCTCCGCGATGACCGACTCGGCTCCCAGCAGCCAGCCGGGGAAACGGAGGCCGATGGTGACGGGGGCCCGATCGGGGGCCCGCCGTTCGAGCTTCACGATGCCGTCCGACAGCAACTGCACGCGCTCCGGCATCCGGCCCTGCGACAGGAGCTCGGTTCCCGCCGGATGCGTCTCCGGGGGCGCCAGATGCGTCCGCCACCCGTGAATCTCCCCACTCCCCGCGGTTGTCATACCGCCGCGCTCTCCTGACCGCGTTCAACGGCGCATCGCGGCGTGCCGGTGCGTGTCTACGGGGTTCGTCAGCACCCCGCCACCTTCGATGTCGTCAGCCGCGAGCCGCCGGATGTCCGGAATGACGATGTACCCGTCGTTGATGCGAATGACCCCGTCTTCGCGAAGCTGGCGGAGAAGCCGGCTGAGGTGTTCCGGCGTGACCGCGATGAGGCTGGCCAGCTCCCAGCGCTTCAGCGGCAACGACAATCGAACCCCGTCATCGTTGCCGGACGATGATGCGGTCCCCGTGAGACGCCGCAGGATCCGCTCGAGACGCTGCCGGGACGTGGCGGTGCCGAGATCGGCCATCTGCTGAAACTGGCTCAGGACCTCGCGGCTGTGCATCTGGTGGACGTGCCAGGACAGCGCCTCGTGCTTCGCCATCAGCTCCAGAAAGGCCTGCCGGGTCAGCCGGCGCAGCCTGCACGGCGTCACCGCCACCGCGCTGGCCGGATGGGCCCGCAACACCAGCACCAGGGCCGCGCCCAGGAACCACCCGGCCCCCCGCAGGCCGAGAATCTGCTCCCGCCCGTCCGGGCCCGTACGGACCAGCTCCGCCAACCCCTCCTCGACGTAGAACACGTCGCCCGGATCGCCCCCCTGCTGCATCAGCACCGCACCCACCGGGTACAACAGCGCCGAGGGCAGCGACGGAAGCCACGAGTCCGTACGATCGGTTCCGATTCCACCGACTCCGCGGTGCGCTTCGCCTGCCATGCGCCGATCATGGGAGCGGCGCGGCGTAAATGTCATCATCCTGCTGTCAAAGTTGTCTCTGACCTGTAAATTTCTTGCCAATAAGCGCGGCATGTGGTGATAAAACATTGATGCAAGAACGTCTGCCACGGTTTGACCTGCACCGCGAGCACGGTCGCGGACGCCCTGTGGCAAGGAGAGCGAGTGACCGTAGCCGACGCGACTCCCCTGATCGCCCTCGCCAGGATCCACAGACTGGAGCTCCTGCACGAGCTCTACGACCACGTGCTGATCGGATCCGTCGTCAAGGCGGAGACCATCGATGCGGGCAGGTCCATCCGCGCGCTCGGCGTGGAGCAGATCGAGGCCGCGGTCGACGCTGGCTGGCTCCGGATCGCCAGCTCGACCGACGCGGAGAACGACCTCATGCAACGCCTGTCGCAACGCTCCCGGCTGCACCAGGGTGAGGCCGAGTCGATCGCGCTCGCCCGGGTGCGGGAGTTGCGGCTGGTCGTCGACGACAAGGAAGCTCGAAGCGTGGCGGGAACCCTCGGCGTGCGCCACGTCGGCACCGTCAGCGTGCTGCTCGAGGCCCACCTGCGCCGCGGCCTCGGTCCGGACGCACTGGAAAAGGCCCTTCGGGATCTCGGCAAGACCCTCTGGCTCTCTCCCTCGGTCGTCGCCGAGACCCTGAGACGAGCCCGCAAGGCGAAGCGATGAAGAAGGAACAGATGGTCGGAGCCCGGCTGCCGTCGGACCTGGTCCGTGAACTCGAGTTCATCCAGAACGTCGAGCAGTCCGATCGCTCGACGACGGTGCGCCGCCTGCTATCGAGGGCGATCCGGGCATGGAAGCTGGAGCATGCGGCCCGCGAATACGGAGAGCGCAGGGTCTCGCTGTCCCGGGCCGCGCTCGACGCCGGAGTCTCCCTGTGGGAGATGATGGACTACGCTCGAGCCGGCAGGGTCTCGGTCCAGTACGATCTCGACGACCTCGAGCGCGACCTGGAAAACCCGTCCGGCGAGGCCCCCTGACGGAAGTCCCGAGCCTCGCCGCTGCCGACCCGCCTCGACCCGGGAGCCCGCGGCAAGGCCCCGCGGTTTCCCCACGGGCGCCTATCCGGTGAACTTGTAGCCGACACGGTGGGCGGTGACGATCCAGCGGGGGTCCGACCCGTCGTCCTCGATCTTCCGGCGCAGCTTGGCGACGTGCATGTCGACGGTGCGGCTCAGGGGCGACATGGCGTCGTGGTCCCAGACCGCATCCAGGAGCTGCTCCCGGGTCAGGACCTCGCCGCGGTGCTCGATGAAGTACTCGAGCAACCGGAACTCCCGTGGCAGCAACGTCCGCGATCGATCGCCTTTCGCGACCTCGCGGGTTCGGAGATTCACGGTCACGTCACCGAACTCGTAGGTGCGCCCCCGTTCCGCGAACCGCCTGGTCCGCCGCAGCACCGCTTCCACGCGCGCCACGAGTTCGGTGAAGCTGAACGGCTTCGTCACGTAGTCGTCCGCTCCCACCTTCAACCCGACCACCTTGTCGAGCTCCTCCCCCTTGGCGCTCAGCATGACGACCGGCACCGTGCTGCCCCGCGCCCGGAGGGTCCGGCACACCTCCACCCCGGTCAGGTTCGGCAGCATGACATCGAGAATAATGAGGTCTATCCCGGGCTGGGCGGCCAGGCGCAGGCCGTCGGCGCCGTCGCTCGCGACCAGCGTCGCATAGCCCTCGTAGTGCAGCCCGTCGCAAAGTCCCGCGGCCAGCGACTCGTCGTCCTCGACGATCAGAATCCTGCTCACCACGCGCTCCTGGACACTACGAATGGCCGGCTCCGCGACAGGCAGACGGCCGCTGACGGGAGCATCCGGGACGAGCCCGTACCCTCCCTCCTCACGGGGCTTCACGATATCACCCGTCCGACACCGTCCGGCATCGCCGCCTTCCCAAGGCCACGGTTGACACTCCGCCCAGCTGACTGCTAATATTGTCAGTCAACAACATAGAGTGCTAACCCCTCCTCTATTTCTACGCCAAATCCGGGAGGGATTCCTTCAACAACCCAAGGAGTCGGATACACCATGGCAATCAAGGTACGACCACTTCACGACCGCCTCATCGTGCAGCGTCTCGAGGAGGAAGAGCAGCAAGTCGGCGGCATCATCATTCCGGACACCGCCAAGGAGAAGCCGCAGCAGGGCAAGGTCGTCGCCGTCGGCAAGGGCAAGGTCAAGGAGGACGGCGGTCTTCAGCCGATGGACGTCGCGGAAGGCGACACGATTCTGTTCGGCAAGTATTCGGGACAGGAGATCAAGCTGGACGGCGAAGAGTATCTCATCATGCGGGAAGACGAGGTCCTGGGCGTCGTGCAGTAGCCGGCGGCCAACGATAACACCCCGGCAGGCCGCCCGCGGCCGTGCCGGTCAGTCGAATTCGACCTGATTGGAGCACATCAACATGGCAAAGCAGATTGTCTACAGTGAAGTAGCGAGGCAGAAGATCCTCGCCGGCGTCGATCAGTTGACCAACTGCGTCAAGGTGACGCTGGGGCCCAAGGGCCGCAACGTAATCCTCGACAAGAAGTTCGGGTCCCCCACCATCACCAAGGACGGGGTGACGGTCGCGAAGGAGATCGAGCTGAAGGACGCCCTCGAGAACATGGGCGCGCAGATGGTTCGCGAGGTCGCCAGCAAGACGTCCGACATCGCCGGTGACGGCACCACCACTGCGACCGTCCTCGCCCAGTCCATCTACCGTGAGGGCGCCAAGAACGTCGTGGCCGGCGCCAACCCGATGGAGGTGAAGCGGGGTATCGAGGCGGCCGTCGACGCGGTCGTCGAGCACCTCGAGAAGCTCTCGCGCGCCGTGACCGGCGACATGATCGCCCAGGTCGGACAGATTTCGGCCAACAACGATCTCACCATCGGCCGGATCATCGCCCAGGCGATGGACAAGGTCGGCAAGGACGGCGTCATCACCGTGGAAGAGGCACGGACGCTCGAGACCTCGCTCGAGGTCGTGGAGGGCATGCAGTTCGATCGCGGTTACCTCTCCCCGTACTTCGTCACCGACGCCGAACGGATGGAGGTCGTGCTCGAGAATCCGATCATCCTGATCCACGAGAAGAAGATCAGCTCGATGAAGGACCTGCTGCCGCTGCTCGAGCAGGTGGCCCGTCTGAATCGGCCGCTGCTCATCGTGGCGGAGGACGTCGAGGGCGAGGCGCTCGCCACCCTGGTGGTGAACAAGCTGCGCGGCACGCTGCAGGGCGCCGCGGTCAAGGCGCCGGGCTTCGGTGACCGGCGGAAGGCGATGCTCGAGGACATCGCGACGCTCACCGGCGGCAAGGCGATCACGGAAGACCTCGGTCTGAAGCTCGAGAACATCGGCATCGAGGATCTCGGCAAGGCGAAGAAGGTCACCATCGACAAGGACAACACGACCATCGTCGAAGGCGATGGAACCCACGCGGCCATCGAGGGGCGGGTCAAGCAGATCCGCACGCAGATCGACGAGACCACCTCGGACTACGACCGCGAGAAGCTGCAGGAGCGGCTGGCCAAGCTGGTCGGCGGCGTGGCGGTCATCAAGGTCGGCGCCGCCACCGAGACCGAGATGAAGGAAAAGAAGGCGCGGGTCGAGGACGCCATGCATGCGACCAAGGCGGCCGTCGAGGAGGGCATCGTGCCCGGCGGCGGCGTGGCCCTGCTGCGCAGCCAGACCGCCCTCGCGGACCTCAAGCTCGATGGCGACCAGCAGATTGGCGTGAACATCATCCGGCGCGCGCTCGAGGAGCCGATGCGCTGGATCGCCACCAACGCCGGTCAGGAAGGGTCCATCGTCGTGCAGAAGGTGCGCGAGCAGAAGACCGACGAAGAAGGCTTCAACGCGCAGACGGAGACCTACGAGAACCTGATCGAGGCGGGCGTCATCGATCCGACCAAGGTCGTCCGGGCGGCGCTGCAGAACGCGAGCTCGATCGCGTCGCTGCTGCTCACCACGGAAGCCCTCGTCAGCGAGATTCCGGAAGACAAGAAGGATGCCGGGATGCCGGGCGGCGGCCACGGCGGCATGGGCGGCATGGGCGGAATGTACTAGGAAGCCCGTTGTCGGCAGAAAGACCAAGGGGGCGAGCACCACGCGGGTGCCGCCCCCTTTTCTTCTTGCAGCTCCGATCTTTCGTACGGCCCCGCCGTAGAAGTTTCGCTGGCGCGAAACTTCTACGGCGGGGCCGTAAGGTCGCGCGGTCGCGCTAGCGCAAGGTGAAGGACAGCTCGATGGTCACGAGCACCGCGACCGGTTCGCCGAACCGGGTGCCGGGCAGGAAGCGCCACTGCCGGGCGGCCTTGATCGCCTCGTCGTCGAGTCCAAAGACGCGGTCGAGCGACCGGACCACGGTGACGTCGCCGACGGACCCGTCCGGCAGGACCACCGCCTCGACCAGAACCACCCCCTGGACCTTGGCCCGCATCGCCTCGGCCGTGTAGCGCGGGGTGACCTCTCGCAGCAGACGGGGCGTCTCGACGCCGTTGCCCGGCCTGAAGACACCGCCCCCGGTCCCACCGCCCTCGCCGGGCCCCAGGCCGTCTCCCTGCCCTGGCCCGATGCCTCCGCCCTCTCCTGCACCGGCGCCGCCATCCGTGCCGCTCCCGGCCGAGTCGAGGGCGCCGGCCAGCAACCCTTCGAGCAGTCCGGTGCGGGTCTCGAGCGAGGCCGCCATCGGCAGGGCGGAGAGCTGAATGTTCTGGGATTCGAGGGGCTCTGGCTCCGGTTCGGGCTCGGCCGGAGCCTCCACTTCCACCGGCACCTCCACCGGCACGTCCAGATCGTCCTCACCGGCCACTTCGACCTGCCGCGGCATCTCCAGCGACTCGTTCCCGCCGCCGCCGCCACCGCCGCCCGGGCCCGCCTGCGGTATCCAGACGATGCTGTAGTTGGTTCGGTCTACCTCGAAGATCTCCTCGACGGGAGCGGCCCGGATGATGAGCAGGATTACCGCCACCCCGAGCACGTGACTCGCGAACGATGCGCCGAGGGCGCCCCGAATGCGACCCCGCTGAACCCCGAGGAAGGGAACGTAGTCGGCTCCGCCTTCCGGACTGATGGACACCCAGCCGCTGGGCGTGCCCCCTCCGGACTTTCCGGGGCTCTTTCGCCCGGCACGGCCGGCCGCAGGCCTCGCCTTCCGGCGGCGCCGCTCGGGCGGCGTGTAGGGCCGGTCCGGGTAAAGCGGCAGTGGTCCGAGGTTCAAGCCATCGCTCACGCGAAGCGCCCCCCTTGCCCGGCAATCGTCCCCAGCGGCTCCGATTGCCACCCAACCAACCCTGCCGGGGGTCTCCACCGTCCTGCGGCGCAGCCCCCCCGGCTGACTCGTCCGTTCGCTACGAATCGCTCAAACGCGGCCAGCCCACGCGCCGATGGAGGCGTTGCCGCCGCCGTAGGAGAACATGACAGCCAGCGCATCCGCGGCCCGGGGTTCGCTGTGGACGCCCACCAGCACCCCCCCGCGCGCGGTCAAAGTCTCGAAGATATGCCCGTCGTGGGCCTGGAAACCGGCACGCCGGATGGTCGCGGCAATCCCGGCGCTGCCCAGGTCGCCGACGCTTCCCTGCAACGTGCCGACCAGCGGTCCATGCGCCACCACGGAGCCTACTCGAGCGACATCCATGGTATCACCGTCGACCCCGAAGGTGCGTCTCACGAGCTCCGCCGCCTCGGGGGTCTGCCGGCTGATGAGCGACAGAGACTCCGGCGCAAACCCTTCCTTGCCCAGGGCTTCGAGACCCCGTTGCGCCCATTCGACATCCTGAAACACACCAACCGTGAAACACTGCCGCGCTGTATCGTCCATTCCACGCCCTTGTCGGTTCCCTGTCCTGCCGTCAACCCGTCCCCCGAGTCGCCTCTGGCCGGCAATCCCGAACGTACGCCGCCCCACCGTCAAGTTTAACGACAGATGCCCGTGATGGCAAAAACCGCGGCAACGCGCAGGACTACAGGACGATCCGTTGCTCGCCGACCCGCCGCGTGAGACGCTCCCGGTCCAGGTACTCCAGCAGGGGAATCGCAAATTTCCGGCTGACCCCGTACCGGTCCTTGAAGGTGCCGACATCGATGGTCGCCGGGTCCGTAATCGCCTTGAGGGAGACGAGATCCGCCTTCAGCGACGCGATCGCGTCGAAGTCGAACACCAGCGGTCCGACCCGCACCAGCGCCTGTTGCCGCACCAGGCGTCTCAACACCCGTTCGAGCAGCTCCTCGTCGACGCCGAGCCGTTCCCGAATCGCTCCCGGGGCCGGCGGGCGCAGCCCGGCATCCCGCAGCAGGGCCACCACTGCGTCGCTGGCTCGAAGCTCCGCGGGCGACAGGGTCACGCGATGGCTGGGCAGGGCGAGGTGGTCACGAACCACCAGACGACCCTCCCCCGTCAATCGCTCCAGCACCGCCTCGAAGATGCCCGGGCCGGCGTGACGAAAGACGCGCTCGCGCGCCTCCTCCCGCGGAACGCCGTCACGCAAGGGATGCGCCCGATGGAAGTCGGACACCATCGCCAGCAGGCGGGCGCCGCCGTCCTGCAGCGACTCGACATCGACGAGCCGGTCACCGATACGCCGCACCGTCCCGAGGGCGGACAACCGATCCACCACCCCGTCGACCGACTCGGGGGCCACGCCGGCCCGGGCCACGAGCGCCGTCACCGGCAGCCCGGTCAGTCCCCGTTCCCTGATCAGGACGGCAATTGCCCGATCGTGATCGGCGGTGCTGGCCACCGATACTCCCTTCAGGAGCTGATCCATCCGCGCCCGCGTCGACGCGGTCCGGATGCCCCCACGCGGGGGCAAGGGATCGAGCACCCGACCGCCGGCAATGGTCAGCGGTGGAGAGTACGCGCGCAGGATGAACCGATCTCCGCGGGTCAGCACCGCCGCCCGTTCGAGACGCAGTCGCACGAACGCCCGGCCGCCCGGCGGCAGGGCCTCCGGGGCGTCGCGGCCGGCCACCGCGCCGGCGAGGCCGGGCCCGAGCGCCACCCGCCCCAGCACTTCGCAGGTTCCGTAGTGGAACCGCACCCGCGAGCCGTGCCGCAGCCGCCGCGCCGAGGGCAGCAGGTCGAGCACCGCGTCCACGCACTCGGTCGCCTCGAAGCTGCCGGGGGTGACCGCCGTCTCCCCGCGCAGCACCCGGGACACGCCTGCACCGGAGAAATTGGCGGCCACGCGCTGCCCGGCAACGGCCCGGGACTGAATCGCCCCGTGGACCTGCAGCCCGCGAACCTTGACGTCGACGCCGGCCGGAAGCACCGTGAGGGTGTCGTCGACCGCCACTTGGCCCGAAACCAGGGTCCCGGTCACGACGGTGCCGAATCCCCGGACCGTGAACGCCCGATCGATGGGCAACCGCGCCGCCCCGGCCGAAGTGCGGACCCCGCACCGGCCGGCCATCGCCAGAAGCGCCCGGCGCAGCTCGTCCACGCCCTCGCCGGTCCTGGCGGAGACGGGAACGACCGGCATGCCCTCGAGCGGCGTTCCGGCGAGCAGATCGGCCGTCTCGAGCTCGACCAGCTCCACCGTCTCGCGATCGACCGTATCCGTCTTGGTGAGGGCGACGATCCCGCTCGTCACCCCGAGCAGACAACAGATGTCGAAGTGCTCTCGGGTCTGCGGCATCACCGACTCGTCGGCGGCGATGACCAGGAGGACGCCGTCGATGCCGCTGGCCCCGGCCAGCATGTTCTTGACGAACCGTTCGTGACCGGGCACGTCCACGAACGCGAGCTGGATGTCACCGTCGCGCCAATGCGCGAATCCGAGATCGATCGTGATCCCGCGCTCCTTCTCCTCCTTGAGCCGGTCCGGATCGGTGCCCGTCAGGGCCCGGACGAGAGCACTCTTGCCGTGGTCGATATGGCCGGCGGTGCCGATGACGACATGGCGTGTCATGGCGTCAGCCTCGCCGCCGGGTCCGCCGGGGGGAGCGGGGCTCGCGGGTCCTGGCCGGGCGGCGGTTGCGCGTCACGCGGCTGCGGCGCGGACCCCGGTTCCGCTCCGAAGCTCGGATCGCATCGAGAATCTCCACCAGGCCCAGATCGATCTGACGCCGCGCGGCATCGACCCGCACCACCTGCACGGTGACGCGGTCGCCCAGTCGATAGGCCTTCCCGGTGGTCTCGCCGCAGAGTGCGTGATCGGACTCCTCGAACCGATAGTAGTCGTCGGCCATGCCGGACACGTGCACGAGGCCTTCGACGAAGTGCTCGATCAACTCGACGAACAGTCCGAAACGGGTCACTCCGATGACGTAGCCGGTGTATTCGTCCCCAACCTTGTCCGCCATGAAGCGGACCTTCTTCCACTGGACGATCTCCCGCTCGGCGTCCTCCGCACGCCGTTCCATCGCCGACGCATGGCGGCCGGTCTCCGGCAGCTCGTCGGCCAGCTCGGCGATGCGCTCCGGCGGGACCCGTCTCCGCCGCGACTCCCGCAACAGCCGGTGCACCACGAGGTCCGGGTAGCGCCGGATCGGTGACGTGAAGTGCGTATAGGTCTCCGACGCGAGACCGAAATGCCCGATATTGACCGAGTCGTAGTGCGCCTTCTGCATGGTCCGCAGCATCAGCAGGGCCACCGGCCGTTCGGCCGGAGCACCGTGCAGGCGCGCCAGCAGGCGCTGGAAATGCCGCGGCTGCACCCGGTCCGGGGGTGCGCCCAATCCGTATCCGAGCGTCGCCGCGAACTCGTCGAAGTCCGCGACCTTGGCCGGGTCCGGCGACTCGTGGACCCGAAACAGCGCGGGCAGACCGCGGTCCTCGAAGTGACCGGCCACCGTCTCGTTGGCGATCAGCATGAACTCCTCGATGATACGGTGCGCCACGTTGCGATCGGCCGCCACGATATCCTCGACGAGGCCCGCCTCGTCCAGCACGAGGCGAGTCTCCTGCAGATCGAAATCGAGCGAGCCGCGCTCTGTCCGCCGGGCGCCGAGCCGCCGCGCCACGGCGTCCATCGACTCGAACATCGGCACCAGCGCCGCGTACCGTTCCCGAACCCCGGGTTCCCGCGCGGTCAGGATCGCGTCCACCTCGGTATAGGTCATTCTCGCATCGGAACGGATCACGCCGTCGTGCAACTCGTATCGAATCACGCGGCCCTGCCCGTCGATCTCCATCAGGCAGGACTGCACGAGCCGGTCCACTCCCGGATTCAGACTGCAGAGTCCGGTGGCCAGCCGCGCGGGAAACATGTGAATCGCGCGTTCCGGGAAATACACCGAGGTGCCGCGCCGAGACGCCGATTCGTCGAGGGCGCTCCCCTCCCCCACGTAGTGGGCGACATCCGCAATGTGCACGCCGAGCCGCTGGTGTCCGTTGGGCAGCGTCTCGAGCGTGATGGCGTCGTCGAAGTCGCGCGCGGTCTCGCCGTCGATGGTGACCGTCGGCACCCCCCGAAAATCGGTGCGCCCCTGCAGATCGGAGTGTGCGACCACGTCGCCGAGCCGGGCTGCCTCCGCCACCGCGTGGGGATCATGTCCGTCAGGCAGCCGGTGCTTCCTGATGACGAGCGCGGTGTCGACACCGGGCTCGTCCAGGCGGCCAAGCACCTCCACCACGTGCCCGAGCGGCCGGCGCCCACTCCCTGGTCGCCGGTCGACCGCCGCCACCACCATCTGACCCGACTCCGCCACGAGGCTCCCTCCGGGCGGAATCCGCAGATCCATGATCACCCGCTCGTCGAACGGCACGACGAACCCCATCCCCGCGTCATCGACCTCGTACCGGCCGACGATGTCGGCGTTCGCGCGTTCGAGCACCTCGACGATCCGTCCCTCCGCGTGGTCGCCGGGCCGCTCCACCCGCACCGTCACCCGATCGCCGTGCATCGCCTGATCCAGATTGACACCGGCCACGTAGATGTCGTCGCCGCCGGGTTCCGGCGTGACGAATCCGAAGCCGCGGGGGTTGACGGCGAGGCGGCCGACCACCAGATGCATCCGATCCGCGAGGCCGTAGCGATTTCCGCGGATCCGGATCAGATCACCGGTGTCGACGAGCCGTGCAATCTGCCGGCGAAACCGGTGGCGGTCGGCGCGGGCAATCTTCAGGGCACGCATCAGCTCCCGGATCGTCGCGGGGTGATGCACCCGGGCGCGGATGCTGCCGGCGATCGCCGCGGCATCTCCGTCCGGAGGGTCCGGCGCATCCGTCATCGCGCGAGCACCACCTGCAAATCCCCGACATTGGTACCGGTCGGCCCGGTGCGAACGAGGTCGCCGAGTCGGTCGAAGTACGCATAGGCGTCGTTCTCGGCCAGATACGCCGCCGGCGGGGCCAGATGCAGATCCCCGGCGCGGGACGAGGTCCCCGAATCGACCAACGCGCCGGCCGCATCGGTCGGGCCGTCCACGCCGTCGGTGCCGACGCTGGCCAGCACCGCCCCGGCTCCCAGACGACCCGTCTCGGTCACCGCGGCCAGCGCCAGCTCCTGATTGCGGCCTCCGCAGCCGCCCCCGGACACCGTGACCGTCGTCTCGCCGGACGACACCACGCACCACGGCCCGGCCGGGGCCGCGGCCGCCTCGACCGCGCGCGCCGGATGCCCCGCCCCGGCGACCCGGGCCTCACCGATGACCGGCTCGGCAATCTGCGTCACGGCGTAACCGAGCCGGCGGGCCGCTTCCACAGCCCCGGACATCGCGTCGCGCCGGCTCCCGATCACCCGATACAGCGCGCGGCCCGTTGCGAGCGGCGTCTTCAACGTCTCGGCGGCGCGGCCGTCGCGGCCCTGTTCGAGCAGCCGGCGCACCGGGGCCGGCACGCGCGGTCGTATCCTCGGTCGCTCGACGATGGCCAGCGCCTCGGCAAACCGGGTAGTGTCGCGAACCGTGGGTCCCGAACCGATCACGCCGGGGTCGTTCTCGACCGGCGAGACCACGTCCGAGATCGCGAGCGTCAGCACGCGCCCCGCCGCCGCCAGGGCCAGACGCCCCCCCTTCACGCCGGAGAGGTGCTTCCGGACACAGTTGAGCTCGTGAATCGGCACCCCGGCCTCGAGCAGCACCCGGGTCGTCTCGACCTTCTCTTCCAGGCTCACCCCCGCCGCCGGCATCGACAACAGCGCGGACGCGCCGCCGGACAACAGCACCACCAGACAGCCGGAGGCCGGCGTGTCGGCCGCGCAACGTAACGCCTCCCGCCCGGCCTGGACACTGCCCGCATCGGGGACCGGATGACCGCCGCGATGCCAGACGACGGACGCGGGCATCGACGGCCCCGGCCCCGGCCCCACCGCGACCCCGTGGCGAATCGGCCGATCGACCGCGGCCAGGAAGCCGTGAATCATGCCCGGCGCCGCCTTGCCGGCGGCCACGAGGCTCACCGGTCCCGATCCGATGAACGATCGAACGGCCGGATCGGCGAGCGCCGTCCGGACGAGCCGCACGGGGGCCACCGCGGCAATCGCCGCATCGACGACGTCGAGCGCGTGTCGGCGAACCAACGGCAGAGAACGGGATGGAGATGTCAGAAGGAAATCAGTGAGTAACGGGGGGATCCGACCATGCCGACAGCTTCGTCACGCCGTCGAACGAACGAAGCAGACCGCTGACCACCTGATCAACGTCGGCGCTGCCTTTGGCGCAGAGTTCATCGACACGGGCCATGACGTGGCGAAGCGCCGCTTCCATCTCGCTGATGGTGCATTCGGAGTAGGCGTGCCGCTGCCGCCGCAGACAGTCGCGGTGCTTCAGAAACTCTTCGCGGTAGAACTCGGTCCGGATGCTGACGAAACCGGGAAGCTCCGGCGGACGGAAGTCCATCAGCAGGCCGGTGAGAGCATGATCTGACCGCAGCATGAATTACGGATCCCCAGTCTACGCATGAACGTCCGACGCTGTCAAACGCACGGGCGCCGGGCGCCGGCTCGCTTCCGGACCATGAACTGCGAGGCGTCACGCATCGTCGGACAACGAGCGCCGCAGGAGCGCATTCACGAGCTTGGGATTCGCTCGCCCGCGGGTCGCCCGCATCACCTGTCCCACCAGGAACCCCAGCGATCCCTCGTTGCCGCGCCGAAACCGGGAAGCGGCATCGTCGTTGTCCGCAATCACGCGGGTCACGACGCCGAGCAATTGCTCCTCGTCGCCGATCTGGGCGAGCCTCTCGGCCTCGACGATCTCTTCCGCTTCGCGGCCGGTCCCATACATGCGCTCGAAGACCGTCTTGGCCGCGCTCCCGCTGACGGCTCCGGCATCGACCATCCGAATCAGCCGCCCGAGCGCCTCCGAGGACACCCCGACGGCGCCGATCTCGTCACCGTCGGCCTTGAGCCGGCGCGTGACCTCGCCCATGACCCAGTTGGCTGCCGCCTTCGGGTTGCCGGCCGCCGCCGAGGCCGCCTCGAAGTAGGCGGTCAACGCACCGGTGTCGGCCAACTGCGCGGCCTCAGCGGGCGAGATGCGGTAGTCGCGGACCAGGCGCTGCTTCCGGGCCTCCGGCAGCTCCGGCAGAGCCGCCGCCACCTCGGCGACCCACGCCTCCGACACCTCCACCGGGGGCAGGTCCGGCTCGGGGAAGTACCGGTAGTCGTGCGCGTCCTCCTTGCTGCGCATCGACACGGTCCGACCGGCCGCCGTATCCCACAGGCGGGTCTCCTGCTCGACCTTCCCCCCGGCGCGGACGACCTCCGTCTGCCGGTGGATCTCGAACTCGATCGCACGCTGGAGGAACCGGAACGAGTTGAGGTTCTTGACCTCGACCTTGACCCCGAGAGCCGACGCTCCGGCGGGGCGAATCGAGACGTTGGCATCGCACCGCAGGCTGCCTTCTTCCATGTTCCCGTCGTTGACCCCGACGGTGGTCAGGATTCCCCGCAATCGGGTGAAGAACCCGGCGGCCTCGGACGGAGATCGGAGATCCGGATGGCTGACGATCTCGATCAGCGGCACTCCGCTGCGGTTGAAATCCAGATGGGTGTGGCGATCGACGCCGGCTGCGTGCAGCGACTTGCCCGCATCCTCCTCGAGATGCACCCGAATAATGCGCATGACGCGTTCGCCGTCATCCTGCGCGTAGCGCACCTCGCCCTCGGTGGCCAGGGGATGCTCGTACTGCGAGATCTGATAGCCCTTGGGCAGGTCCGGATAGAAGTAGTTCTTGCGGGCGAAGATCGAGAGCGGCTGCACGGTGCAGTTCAGGGCCAGCGCCGCCCGGATGCCCAGCTCGACGGCGCGGCGATTCAGCACCGGCAGCGCCCCCGGCAACCCGAGGCAGACCGGACACACGTGCGCATTCGGCGCCGCTCCGAAACGGGTGGCGCATCCGCAGAAGATCTTCGTGTCGGTAAGGAGCTGCGCGTGGATTTCGAGCCCGATGACCGGTTCGAAGAGAGTATCGCTCACGGTGAACGTCGGCTCCGTTCAGAGGACGGCCCGGTCCGGTCGTCCCCGCACCGCACGGGGACGGGTTCCCGGCCCGGTAAGCGTAGCCTGCGGCTCCGCTTACCGCCCCAATCAACCCTGCAGGAGCCCGCACCGTTCCACGGCGCAGACTCCTAGTGGTTCGTCACATCAAAATCTTCGGATAGACGGACTTGAGTTTACAGCGAGCATCGTCGACCTTCATCTGCCAGTCGACACCGCGTTGGGTGTCATTGGTGTCGCTGGACCACGCCGACACCTCGCCGTGCAGCGTCGCGAGGTCGCCGATGCGGCGTCCGCTCAGACATTGGCGCGTCATCGCACTGAGCTCGTTCTCCGCGATGTTCAGCCAACTCCCGTGTTTCGGCGTGTAGCAGAACTCGAGTCGACGAACCAGTTCTCGTGCCCGCACCGGCTCGAACACCTCGTAGAAGGCGCCCTTCGTGTGCGTGTTGAGGTTGTCGCACACCAAGGTGACCCTCGGGCAGTCGGCGTAGCGTCCTTCCAGCAGCCCGGCGACCTCCACCGCCCAGTCCGCCTTCGTACGCCGGGCCCGCGCCGTCGCCTGCCGCCAACCCGCCAGCGGCTCGCTGAACAGGAAGACCGAGGCCGTGCCGGCCCGTTCGTACTCGTAGTCGACGCGGCGCGGGCGCGCCTTCGTGGCCGCCACCGGCGGGCGCGTTTCCTTGACCAGTTGCACCGGCTGCTCATCCATGCACACGACCGGACAATCCGGGTCGTAGGGTCGCTGATACAGATCCAGGACCTGTTCCATGTGCGCCACGAACTCGGCATCAGCCTCCGGCGGGATCACCCAGTACTCGATTTTCCGCCGGGTCATCTCGTTTTTTTTAGCGTCCGCCGGATCGTTTCGTGGCTGACCGACTCGACGACCCCCAACTCGACGACACGGCGCGCCAGCAGCCGCAACGACCAGTTCGCGTAGCCCTTCGGGGGCGACCCCAGACGCAGAGCGATGACCTGCGCCTCTTGTTCGCCGTCGAGCAGCTTGAGGCCTTGGGGCAACGCCCGCCGTTTGCGTTCCAGCGCCCGCTCGAACCCTTCCAGCACGCAGCGTTCGCGAATGTTTTCGACAGTCTTGGTGCGGCACGAAATCGCGTAGGCAATCTGCTGGTCGGTCCACCCCGGTCCGTCCGCATCGGCCTTCAAGAGAATCTGAGCGCGGCGCACCTTCTCGCTGCTGCCGTTGAGTTTGCGGACCGTCTGTTGACAGATCTCGCGTTCCTGGGCGGTGAGTCGAACGATGTACTTTTTCTGCGGCATGAAAGCTGTCTCGGCTCGAGATCAGCTTCCCGATAGTCCTAATGTTGACACGTGACGGACCACTAGGCGCGGCTGACCGATACGCCGCTCGCGGGACCGGCCGCGGCCACCTCGGCCGATACGTCGCCCGCGAACCGCTCGAAGTTCTCGGCGAACATGCCGGCCAGCCTGGCGGCTTGGACATCGTAGTCGGCGGGGTTGGCCCAGGTGCCCCGGGGTTGCAGCACGTCCGACGGGACGCCCGGGCAGACGAGCGGCACCTCGAACTTGAAGACCGGGTCGGTTGCGGTCGGAACGTCGTTCAGCTCCCCCGACAATACCGCGGCGATCAGGGCCCGGGTATGCGCGATGGGCATGCGGCGCCCCACCCCGAAGGGTCCTCCGGTCCACCCGGTATTGACGAGCCAGACCTTCGTCGGATGTTCCCGGAGCCGTTCGCCGAGGAGCTCGGCGTAGGTGGTCGCCGGCCACACCATGAACGGGGCTCCGAAGCAGGTGCTGAACGTGGCCCTGGGCTCCGTGATCCCGCGTTCCGTTCCCGCCACCTTGGCCGTGTAGCCCGACAGGAAGTGATACATCGCGGCCGCCGGCGACAGGCGCGCGATCGGCGGCAGCACGCCGAAGGCGTCGGCGGTGAGCATCACCACTTGACTCGGATGCCCGCCCCGCCCGGACGGCACGTACGAATCGATGGCCGCGAGCGGATACGCCCCCCGCGTATTCTCGGTGATCGAGTCGTCATCGAGATCCAATCGGCGGGTCACCGGATCGATGGTCACGTTCTCGATCACGGTGCCGAACCGCTGCGTCGTGGCGTAAATCTGCGGCTCCGCCTCGGCCGAGAGCCTGATCATCTTCGCGTAGCAGCCGCCCTCGAAGTTGAATACGCCGCGGTCGCTCCACCCGTGCTCGTCGTCCCCGATGAGACGCCGGGCGGAATCGCTCGACAACGTCGTCTTGCCGGTCCCGGACAACCCGAAGAAGACGGCCACGTCACCGCCGGAACCGATGTTCGCCGAGCAGTGCATCGGCAGCACGCGCCGCAGCGGCAACAGATAGTTCATCACCGCGAACACCGACTTCTTGATCTCGCCGGCATAGCTGGTCCCCCCGATCAGCACCAGGCGCTTCGCGAGATTCAGCAGGATGAACACCTCGGAGTTCGTCCCGTGTATCCGCGGATCCGCCTGGCAGGACGCCGCGTTGATCACGGTGAGCTCGGGGACGTGGTCCGCAAGCTTGGCACGGTCGGATTCGGTGACGAGCAGGTGACGGGCGAACAACGCGTGCCAGGCCTTCTCGGTCACCACCCGCACCGGCAGGCGGTAGGCGGGGTCCGCCCCCGCGTAGCAGTCCTGCACGAACAGATCCCGGCCGCGCAGATGTTCGACGACGATCTGGTGGACGGCGTCGAACCGGTCGGGATCGATCGGACGGTTGACGTCACCCCACGCGATCCGGGCCGAGCTCGACGGCTCGTCCACGAGGAATCGATCGCGGGGAGACCGCCCGGTGTGGGCGCCGGTGCGAAAGACGAGCGGCCCGGACCTGGCCACCGTTCCCTCCCGGCGCGCCACCACTTCCTCGTAGAGCGCAGCCGTCGACAGATTCCAGAATACCGATGCCGGGTCGACGATTCCGACAGCCTCCAACCGCTGGTCAGAACTCACGTTCAACATCCGCCCTGTCTCTCCACCGCTACCCGTCGTCCACAGCCGCGGTCATCCCCCGCCGACCGGGCGCACCGCCGGCCGGCGGCAGCGCCGTGCCGTCCGACCCGTCCCGTAAATCGAACAGGGCATTTCCTGCGATCACGCTGCATGGCTCGGCGGGGTGGGCGTGAAAGGAGTCTACCGTCCAGGAAGGCCCGACCGGGGTGCGAAACCCCCTCTCCGGGCAATTGCACGAAACGCCGGCAGGGGCCCGAGTCGGCCCGATGCGGCGATCTTATTATCGGTCTCTACATGGCGTCAATGCGGTGCACGGACCGCTCCCCCCATCCATCCGCGGAGCGGGCGCACAGCCGCCGCATCCCTTGCCTTGGGGACCGGATTCCCGCGAGTGCGTACGCAAGCGCCGGACGGTATATAATGCGGGTGGTGCGGATGGCTGTGAACTCGCCCGCGGACAACGGTGCGTCGCGTCGAGCCGCGCGGTATCCGAGAGCCGCGGAAACGACAGGCGGCGGCCCGTACACCGCGGTCGAAACCCGGCTTGCGGGCGAGGTGAAGCACCTGCTCGCGGGCGGGCGCCGTGAAGAAGCGGCGGAGCGGTTCGGCGAGATCGTCGATCGACAGCAGCGCCGGGCGGCCCGCATCGCCTACTATTACCTCCGCGACCCGGCCGAAGTGGACGAGGTCGTTCAGGATGCGTTTCTCAAGGCGTTCACGCACCTGCCGTCGTTTCGCGAGGATCTGTTCTTCGAGTTGTGGTTCACACGCATTCTCGTCAATGCCTGCCTCGATCGATTGAAGGCGCGCGGACGCCGGGCCCGCTGGATGGTGCCCACGGAGACCCGTGAGGGTCTGCTCCCGGACGGACCGCCGAGCAGCGAACCGTCGCCGGAAGCGGTGCTACTGGCCAAGGAACAGCGGGCGCGACTGGAAATGGCCATCGACCGGCTTCCGGTCCGCCAACGCACGGCCATGATCCTGAGCCATCTCGAAGCGCGGCCGGCACGGGAAGTCAGCGCCATCATGGGGCTCAACGAATCGACGGTGCGCGTGCATCTGTTTCGAGCTGTACGGAAGCTGCGGGACGCGCTCGACCGCGAGAGCTGGATTGGCAGCAAGGTTGCCGCGCCCGGCCGGCCGGCGAACAGCCGCCGGTGAGCGGGGCTGCCCCCCGGCAAGCCCGGAAGAAGTCGAGCCGAGTTGACTTGAGCCGAGAAGAATGACTGCGCTCCTGCGACGCTGGCGGCTCCCCATTCGTAGGCGTCATCCCTCGCAGAACCGTCTGCTGGAGGTGGTGTCCGGCACGGCCGACCCCCCGACGGCGATATCGACCGCGCGGCACCTGCGCCGTTGCGCCCGGTGCAAGCATCGCGCCGGCGACATGCGGGCGTTTCTCGACACCGTCGCAGGCACCGCCCGCGCCTCCTTCCACGAGCACTTCTCCCCCGCCCGGCTCCAGGCTCAACGAATCCGCATCGACCATCGACTGGCGCAGGCGGTGGGGAAGGTCGAGCCGGCTCGGGTCCTGGCGTTCCCGTTCCGGCGTACGCCGGCGCACCGGACCGACCTTCGTCCCGGCCGATGGACCCTGACCGCCACCGCGGCCGGACTGGCTCTGGGAATGGTCATAGGGCAACTCCTGCACTTTCATTTGGATCCGGTGCCCGCGCAGACGGCGGACGCCGGCGTAATCTTCGAAGCGGGTCCCGAACCCCGCGCGGGAGGCGCCGGCAGCGGCACGCTCGACATGACCGGCACCGTCGAGCTCCCCCCCGCGTCGAACGGCGCGGCCACCCCGGCCCCACTCACGCTGAGCGAGTTCGAGCAGGTCATGGCCGAGGCGGCGTTTCTCGATACCCTCGACGTTGCCCTTGTCGGCTTTCCGGTGACGGAGCTGGAGTCCATCGATGCGCTGACGCCGCACGTGAGCGACCTCGCCACCACCATCCGATGATCCGCAACCCCGCGCCCGAGGCCTCGAATCCCGAACCGCCGCGGGCGCAATCCTCGCGCCGGAAAGAGACCACGTCAGGCTCGCCGTGATCGAAGCAGCGCAGCCGGTCCGGATGTTCCGCAAGGGACTGGCGTTGAAGAACGAGGTCGCGGGCGATCTGGCCGCGCATTACCACAGCGCGCTGGTGGATGAGGTACGGGCCGCCAACTACCAGCGGAAGACGGGACGCCTGCATCTGTATCTGGCGAGCGAGTTCGGTTTCTGCTACGGAGTCGACCGGGCGGTCGACTACGCGTACCAGACCGTTCGACGGTTCCCGGGACGGTCCATCTATCTGACGGGCGAGATCATCCACAACCCGCGGGTCAACGATCGGCTGCGCGACGCGGGCATCCGGTTTCTGAGCGACCCCGGTGAGGGCGTGAACGCCCTCGGACCGGACGACGTCGTCATCCTCCCGGCATTCGGAGTCGCCGTCTCGATGCTGCTGCACCTGCAGCGGCAGGGTTGCACGCTGGTCGACACGACGTGCGGATCGGTCCTCAACGTCTGGAAGAACGTGCGCAAGTATGCGCGGGACGGGTTCACCGCGATTATCCACGGCAAGGTGAAGCACGAAGAAACCGTGGCCACCGCCTCGCAGGCCCTGGAGTACCCCGGCGGGCGATCCCTCGTCGTGCTCGATCGGACGGAAACGGAGATCGTGTGCGACTTCATCCGGCGCGGCGGCGACTCGTCCGCCTTCCTGGCGAAGTTCGCGGGGGCGGCGTCACCCGGCTTCGACCCCGACCGCGACCTGCAGCGGGTCGGCTTGGCCAACCAGACCACCATGCTGATGTCCGAATCCCTCGCCGTCGGGGAGATGATCCACCAAGCCATGATCGACCGATACGGGGACGACGACACCGAGCTCGATCGGCACTACCGGGCGTTCGACACCATCTGCAGCGCCACGCAGGAGCGGCAGGACGCCATCGAGACCCTGCTCTCGGACCAGAGCCTCGACCTGATGCTCGTCATCGGCGGATACAACAGCAGCAACACGCGGAACCTGGCCCGATTGGCGGCTCGTCGCGTCCCGACCTACCACATCGCCAACGCGAGCGATCTGGTTTCGAGGCACGAAATTCGTCACCGTGCGGTGGATGACGAGCCGCGGCCGACCCCGGCCGCGGAAACGCGGAGCCTCGACTGGCTTCCCGACCTGCCCGTCGTCAACATCGGTCTGTCCGCCGGGGCCTCGACACCGGACTCGGCGGTCGGTCAGGTCATCGAGCGGCTCGGGACCCTCGCGGACGACCGACGGGGCGAGTAAACGATTCCCGTTTTCCGACAGTATTGAACTGGAAGAACGCAGTCCATTCTGCTGGAGGACGCTTGATGCGCTGGTTGGGTAGTGTCCTGGTGGTTCTGGTCGTGGCCGGTGCCGCGGCGCCGCTCGTGGCCGCCGCGCAGAGTCGGAGGCCGCATCAGTGGTGGCAATCCGAGGAAGTGACGGCGCTGCTCGACCTGAGCGAGGAGCAGGCCGCGAATCTGGACCGGATATATCACAAGACGCTGCCGAAGATGCACGAGTCCTACCACCGCCTGAAGGCCGAGGAACGTACGTTGTCGCAGATGATCGCCAACATGCAGGTGGAGGAAATCGACATCACCCGTCAGATCGACCGCGTCGAGGCGGCACGGAGCGAGCTCAGCAAGACCCGAACCTTGATGGTCTTCCGCATGTATCGCGTCCTGGATCCGACTCAACGCTCGGCACTCAAGGAATGGATGGACCTGAAACCGGACAACGAACGCTCCGGGCGTTCCCGGAGCCGGTGCGGCTGACGACCCCCAGCCAACGTCGGCGTTGCTCCGGACATCCTCAATCGTCTTCCCGCGAGCGTCCGCATCTCTCCCGTGGCGAGAAGCGCAGAGTACGGGGAAGATTCGAGCGGTCAAGCGAGTCTACCTACACGAGAACACGGCGCGAACATCGAAGTGCGCCGGCCGCCCGCGCCGCCGGAACCGCAGACCGACGAATCGCGAAGGAGCAGTAGCGACATGCGGAGTGTCCCGTCTCGTGCAATCGGCGCCACCGCGCTCGTGGCGCTCGTGAGTCTGGCGGCTACCGCCGGAGCCCAGCCCTCCCCCGCCGGGCAATTCGACGATCTGATCGCCCAGGCCCGCAGCCGCCTGGCCGCGGTGCAGACCCCCGGCGCCGGGCCGCGGATAGAGCTGACCCTGGATGACGCGATCGCCCGGGCGCTCGAGCGCAATCTGGATCTGGCCGTCCAGCGGCTGAACCCGCAGGTATTCGATCTGACGCTGGCCCAGCAGCGCGCCGCGTACCGCCCCACGTTCGACACCGGGTTCTCCAACAATTCGCGCACGAACCCGTCCTCCACGCAGCTCGACGGCGGCGAATCGGTCATCAGCGACATCGTGACCCTGAATACCGGGGTGAGTCAGGCCGTCGGCTGGGGCGGCGGCAGCTACCAGCTCAACTTCAACAACAACCGTTCGGCGTCGACGAATTTCTTCTCCAGCTTCAACCCCAGCTATCGCTCGAACTTCCAGGCGTCCTATACGCAGCCGTTGCTCCGGGGGTTCAGGATCGATCCGACCCGGCAGCAGATCCAGGTCACCCGGATCAATCGCGACATCGCCGACATCGACCTCCGCCAGACGATCACCAACACGGTGTCGGCGGTCAGGGACGCCTACTGGGAGCTGGTCTACGCGACGCAGTCGGTGGCGGTTCAGCAGCAGGCTCTCGAGCTCGCGGAGGCGCTCGTCCGCGACAACGAGGCCCGGGTCGAAATCGGCACCCTGGCGCCGATCGACGTGGTCCAGGCCCGTTCGGAGGCGGCGGCCCGCCGGCAGACCCTGGCGCAGGCCGAGCAGGCGCAGGCGACGGCCGAGCTGGCGTTGAAGCAGCTGATCGTCGGCGGCACCAACGACGAGTACTGGCGGGCGACGCTGAACCCCATCGATCTACCCACCCTCGATCTGGCGCCTATCGACCTCGAGGAGACCCTCCGCGGGGCCCTCGAGGAACGAACCGACCTCGAGCGATCGCGCCGCCAGCTCGACATCAACGAGGTGAATCTGTCGTCGATGCGCAACCAGAGGCTGCCCTCGCTCGACCTCACGGGCAGCTACCAGTTGCAGGGGCAGGGCGGCACGCGTTTCGTGCGTTCGGGACTCGGCGGCGCGGTGCTGACGGAGGTTCCGGGCGGCATCAACGATGCGTTCGACCAGTTGGTCGACGCCGACTACCCGGTGTGGACGGTGCAGCTCAACGTGAGCTATCCGATCGGCCCCAGCGCGGCCGACGCCGCCTACGCGCGGGCCCAGTTGCAGACCCAGCAGGTCCAGGCGCAGCTTCGGCAACTGGAGCTCCAGGTCGCCACCGAGGTCACCAACGCGGTCATCCAGATTCGGGCGATCTCCCGGCGCATCGAGGCCGCCACCGCCGCCCGCGAGCTCGCCGAGGAACAGCTGGCGGCCGAGCAGAGCCGCTTCGAAGCGGGGTTGTCGACCAATTTCTTCGTGGTCCAGGCGCAACGGGACCTCTCCGCCGCCCAGGACACGGAGCTTCGCGCCATCCTCGATCAGCAGAAGGCGCTCATCGAGCTCGACCGCGTACAACGCACGTCGCTGTCGCAGGCCGGGATTCAGATCGTGCAGTAGCCGCCGCGAGTCGGGCTGCCGGAGGCTCCCGATCGACACGCACATGCAGTGAGGACCGAGCCCCATGAAGAAGCTCTCAATCGTCATCGTCCTGGCCACCCTCGGGATCACCGCGTACGGCTATCTGGGCTTCCGGACAACGGAGTTCATCCCCGAGGTCAGCACCGTGAACCTCGCGCGGGGCGACGTGGTCGACACCGTCGGCGCAACCGGGGCGCTCGAGGCGGTCACCACGGTGCAGGTCGGCAGCCAGGTGTCGGGCATCATCGAAGCGCTGCATGCCGACTTCAACTCCATCGTTCGCGCCGGAGACGTCATCGCACGCCTGGAACCGTCCCTGTTCGCGTCGCAGGTCGAGCAGTCGCGCGCCAATCTCGCCCGCTCCGAAGCGGACGTGCAGCGGCTGCGCGTCGACCTCGAAGACGCCCAGACTCAGTTGCGCCGATCGGAGGAGCTCGCGGCCCGCGATCTGATCTCCGAGTCCGAGCTCGAAGCCTCCCAGGTCGCGGTCCGATCCGCCGAGGCCCAGGTGCTGTCGGCGGAAGCCGGCGTCATCCAGTCGCGCGCATCGTTGAACCAGAGCGAGGTCAACCTGGGGCACACCGTCATCACCGCCCCGATCGACGGCATCGTCATCGCGCGGCAGGTCGACGTCGGACAGACCGTCGCCGCGAGCATGTCGGCTCCCGAGCTGTTCATCATCGCGGCGGATCTGACCAAGATGCAGGTGATCGCCAACATCGACGAGTCGGACGTCGGCCGGATCCGGCCGGGGCAGCCGGTGACCTTCACCGTCGACGCCTATGCGGCCGAGGAGTTCGACGGGACCGTCTCGCAGATTCGGCTCGAACCGGTAGTGCTGCAGAACGTCGTGACCTACGCCACGGTCATCGACGTCCCGAACAACGATCTGCGGTTGAAGCCCGGGATGACCGCCACCGTGACGCTCGAGATTGCGAGGCGCGAGAACGTGCTGCGCGTGCCGAATTCCGCGCTGCGATTCCGCCCGACGCCGGAGATGTTCGCCGCGCTGAACCAGCCGGTGCCCGAGGTGCTCCAGCGCGGCGGCGCCCGGCCCGGCGGTGACGGCCGCGCCGCCGGTCCGGCCGGACGACCGGGAGGCCCCGGCGGATTCGGAGGACCTGGCGGTGGGGGCGGGGGGCGCGGCGGATTCGCCAATATGTCGGATGCGGAGCGCCAGGCGATGCGGGATCGGATACAGGGCATGACGCCGGACCAGCGGGCCGAGTTCTTTGCCGGGCGCCGGGGCCAGGGCGCGGCGGCGGGCCGCCCGGGCGCGGCGGCGCGGGCGGCGCGAGACGCCGGGCCAACCGGGACGCGGCTCCCGCGATACCCACGGTGGACAGAGGCGCCCGGACCATCGATGCGCTGTTCTCGCCGCTGGAAGTGGCGGAGACGGCCGGCCGCGTCTGGATCATGGACGGAGACCAGTTGAGTCCGGTGGAGGTGCGGCTGGGGGTGACCGACGGCACCGCGACGGAGCTGCTCGGCCCGGCGGGCCGGCGACCGCCGGCCAGGCCGGCTCCCGACCCCCAGATCGTCGAATTGCGCCAGCAGGTCGAGCTGATCGACGACCCCGCGACCCGCCGGAACCTCGAACAGATGATCGAACGGCTCGAGGACGCCCCGGGGACGCCCCCGGCCGCAGCTCCGATGCGTGCCGCTTCCGTCGCGGAGGGAACCCCGCTCGTCACCGATGTGAGCACGCTCGACGACAGCCCGGCCGCGGCGGCGCGGGCCGCCTCGCCGCTCATCCCGCAGTTCGGCCGGCGCGGACGCCGGTAGGTCCCGGAGACGGTCATGCCAGCGAGCATCGCGGTTCAGGACCTCACCAAGGTCTACGACCTGGGAGAGATCCAGGTCCGCGCCCTCCGCGGCGTGACCTTGGAGATCCAGACCGGCGAGTTCGTGGCCGTCATCGGGCCCTCCGGCTCCGGCAAGTCGACGTTCATGCATATCCTGGGATGTCTGGACCGGCCGACGGCGGGACGCTATCTCCTGGACGGGCACGACGTGTCCACCCTGTCGAAGAATACGCTGGCCACCGTCCGCAGCCAGAAGGTCGGGTTCGTCTTCCAGGGCTTCAACCTCCTGCCGCGCACGAGCGCCATCGACAACGTGGAGCTGCCGCTGCTGTACAACGGCAACGGCCTGCGCGCCCGGGACCGGCACGAGCAGGCGCGCGAGGCCCTGGCCGCGGTCGGGCTCAGCGACCGCGCCGGCCACCATCCCAGCCAGCTCTCCGGGGGGCAGCAGCAGCGCGTGGCCATCGCCCGCGCGCTCATCAACCAACCCGCCATCCTGCTGGCGGACGAGCCCACCGGCAACCTCGACACCCGCACCAGCATCGAGGTGATGGACATCTTTCAGCGCCTGAACACCGAACGCGGCATCACCGTCCTCCTGATCACCCATGAGCAGGACATCGCGGAGTACGGCACGCGCATCATCGCGTTCCGTGACGGCCGGATCGTGAGCGACAAGCCGAACGCCATCCGGCGCCTGGCCTCCGACGAGCTCGCCGCGCTGCCCGAGGACGACGACGCGATCGAGCCCGCCCTGAACATCCTGCGCCGGGCGCAGGTCGAGCTCGCCGAGCTGGACGCTGGCGCGGACGCGCCGGCCGCCGCACCGGATCGCCCGGGGGCGCCCGCGCCGCCGGCACCGGACCAGCCAGAGAGCGGCAGCGCACGCTCGACGACCGGGAACCCGCCGCCGCCGAAGGAGTAACCCTCGATGTCACTGCTGCTGATCTTCCGAACCGCGCTCAAGGCACTCGGACGCAACAAGATGCGCACCGCGCTGACCATGCTCGGCATGATCATCGGGGTCGCGGCGGTCATCACCATGGTCGCCCTGGGCACCGGGGCCCAGGAGGAGATCGAAACACAGATCCGAGCGGCCGGCACCAATCTGATCATGGTGCGCGCCGGCAACTGGAGCCGCGGCGGCGTCAGCGGCGGCATGGGGTCGTCTCCCCGGCTCAAGGTCAAGGACGTCGGGGCGATCCGGGAGCAGGTCCCCGGCGCGGAGTATCTGAGCGCCACCGTCACCACCCGCGATCAGGTGATTGCCGGGGGCCAGAACTGGTACACGCGCATCGAGGGCGTCGACGTCGAGCTGCCCCTCATCCGGTTCTGGGATGTCGCCGACGGCGATTTCTTCACCACGACCGACGTCAACAGCGCCGCCAAGGTCGCGGTGCTCGGGTCGGTGGTCCGCGACAACCTGTTCGGAGAAGGCTTCGACCCCGTCGGCCAGACGATCCGCATTCGCAACCAGTCCTTCAAGGTGACCGGGATCATGGAGGCCAAGGGCTCCGGATCGTTCGGAGAGGACCAGGACGACAGCATTTTCGCGCCCTATACCACCGTCCAGCGCAAGCTCCGGGGACGGGACGGCACCAACATTTCCGGCATCACCATCTCGGCGCGTTCGGCCGACGAGATTCAGCAGGTCTCGGAGGAGATTACCGCCGTGCTGCGCGTCGAGCACGAGCTGATCCCCGGCGAGGACAACGACTTCATGGTGCGCACGCAGGACGACATCACCAGCATGCGTACCGGCATGACCCAGACGATGACGATGTTCACCCTCGCGATCGCCGTCGTCTCCCTGATCGTCGGCGGCATCGGGATCATGAACATCATGCTCGTGTCGGTCACCGAACGCACGCGCGAGATCGGACTGCGCATGGCCGTCGGCGCCAAGGGCAAGGACGTCCTGTGGCAGTTCCTCGTCGAGGCAGTCGCCCTCAGCCTCGTGGGCGGCATGATCGGCGTCGGTGTCGGCTTTGCCGTATCCGGGGGGCTCACCGAGTTCCTCCAGTGGCCCGCCCGGGTGCCGCCGGACGCGGTAGTGGTGTCGGTCGGCTTCGCCGCGGTGATCGGCGTCGTGTTCGGCTTCTATCCGGCCTGGAAGGGCGCCCAGCTCGACCCTATCGAGTCGTTGCGATTCGAGTAGGCGCGGCGCCGGCGGTCGCACGACCGCGCAACCGGAACCCTCCCCGCGACGTTTTCTGCGTTCGTGCGCCGGGCGTACGAACGCGACGGGCAGGTCGACGCCGGCCGGCGGTCAGGCCCCGCCGGCGCGCAGCATACCCAGGAGTCGGGACACGGTCTTGCCGGTCACCGGATCGACCAGCGCCGGCGCGATCTCGACCAGCGGCTCGAGTACGAACGCCCGGGATCGGAAGCGCGGGTGCGGCAACGTGAGAGAGGGCGACTCGACCGCCAGATCGCCGACGAGCACCAGATCGAGGTCGAGCGTGCGCGGCGCGCCCGGATAGGAGCGAACCCGTCCCCGCTCCCCCTCGATCGACAGCAGTCGTTCCAGCAGCCGATCCGGCGTGTCGCGCGTCCCCCCGACCAGGGCCGCGTTCAGAAAAAGCGGCTCGTCGACCGCGTGCTCGGGGCGTGTCTCGATGAAGCGGGAGACGACGACATCGGAGAGCATCCGCCGCAGCCGGATCACGGCGTAGCGCAGATGCGACGCCCGGTCGCCGAGGTTGCTCCCGAGCGCCACGGCCGCGCGTCGCTCCGGTGGTGCCATCGGCCGCCTCGCCACACCGTCAGGAACCGCGGAAAGAACCGGGTCCCGCTCGCCGGCGGGACCGTCAGCGCGCGCTCTGCTTCTCCTTGCAGGTGATGCACACGCGCGTCCAGGGAATGGCGTTCAACCGTGCCTCGGCCACCGGTTCGCCGCAGTCCCTGCATACGCCATAGTTACCCTGCTCGAGACGCCACAGCGCCTCCTCGATGGCCTGCAGTATCTTGGCGTCGGTCTGCTTCAGCTTGAGCTGAATGTGCACTTCGTTGTTGCCGGTCGCCTGATCGGCCAGGTCTCCCTGGCGACTGCTCGTCCCCTCGCTCGCCTGAATCGGTTTCGCAGCCGCTCCCGCCGTCAGGATCTCGGAGCGCTTGCGCAACAACGCGTCCTTGTAGCGTGCCATGTCCATCGAGACTCTCCGGTACCGAGCGCGCCGTCACGGGGTTGCGAGGCGCGTCGTCAGCGAAGCTCTGAAACAGGCCGTTCCCGCGGTCGCGCTCCGCACCGTCGCCAGCATCGGCTCGCATCCGGTTACGACCACATCCGGCGCGCACATGCAACTGACAATAATATCAAATGCTCGCCGGTCCCCTGCCGCGTCCGGCGGACCCGGCGGGCTCCCGCCTCGGGCTCCCGGTTGCGGCCCTTCCCCCCTGCACCGCCATCTCGGGAATATCGTCCCGTCGGCCGGCCCGGGGCACGGCAGGCCGGTGGCGCCCCTATTCCGCCCGGAGCGTGCTCAACGGCCGGCGGCGCAGCACGTCGAGGCTGGACGCCACGCCCACGCTCCCCACCACCAGCGTCGTCAGCACGACGCCCCCGACGTTCACCAACGGCGCCGGGTCCCAGTCGATCTCCAGAAGGTGGCGGCTCAGGCCCCAGGTCAGCCCGAGGGCGCCGACCGATCCCACGGTGCCGGCCAGGATCCCCAGCGTGCCGTACTCGACGACGAGCATCAGCCCGAGGGTGCGGCTGGTCGCACCGAGCGTCTGGAAGATGGCGGTCTCGTAGCGCCGCTGGAACTTGGTCATCGCGACCGACCCGATGAGAATCAGGACGCCGCTGAAGAGCGCGATGCCCCCGACCACCGAGATCGCGAGCGTGACGTAGTCGAGAATCCGCCGGACGGTCGCGATCACCTGGAGTCCATCGATCGCCGACACGTTGGGGAAACCGGCCACGAGGTCGCGCTGCAGGCGCGCGCGCGCCTGCGTTTCCGGAGGACCGCGCAGAAACGTGATGAAGCTGTGGGGCGCCTCGTCGAACACCCCCGGGCTGAACAGGAACATGAAGCCGCCGCTGCGGGAATCGTCCCAGTCGACCGCGCGCACGCTTGAGACCGTGGCCCGAATGTCCCGTCCCAGCACCCGGAATCGCAGGACGTCGCCCATCGCCAGATCCAGCCGGTCGCGAATGCTCTCTTCTACCGAGACCTCGGGCCGACCGGACCGGCCGGCCTCCCAGAACGCGCCCTCGACAACGCGTTCGTTCGCTTCCAGATGGCCGCGGTAGGTCACCGTGAACTCCCGCCCGACCCCCCGCCGCCGCACCGCGCGGGCGGTATCCAGATTCGTCCGTTCTCCGGTCACCCCGGTCACCCGCGCCCGCAGCACCGGAATCAGGGTGGGAGCGTTCCCGATGCGTTCGGCGAGAAGCTCGCTGACCCCGGCCCGCTGATCCTGCTGAATGTCGATCAGGAACATGTCGGGGCTGTCCTCGCGAATCTCCAGCGCGAACGCCCCCAGCAGGTTGGCCTGTACCGCATGGATGCCGATGACGAAGAAGCTGCCCAGTCCGACCGCCAGGAGGATGACGCGGGTCTGATTGCCGGGTCTCGCCAGATTGAGGACGGCGTGTCGCACCGCGAACCGCGCGCCCGCGCCCAGGGGCTGAATCAGATGGACAAGCGCCCGCCCCACGCCGTGCAGCACGAGGGCGACGGCCGCGAAACCGCCGCACACCCACAGGCCGGCCTCCCACGAGGCCGCCTGCCAGCTCGCCAGCGCGACGAGCCCCGCCGCCAGCGTTCCGATGACCGCGACCCGGACCCAGTCGCGCCCCGCGGCGGCGATCAGGTTCCACCGGATCAGCGCCAGCGGCTTGATGGTTCGCATCTCCAGCAAGGGGTCGAGCGCGAAGAGCAGCGACACCAGGACGCCCACCCCCAGCCCCTGCGCCACCGCCGATCCGGTCACGCCGTAGGACAGGTTGTACACCCCCGCGACGGCCGCCGCCTCCGCGGTGAGGGAGGGCGGCAACGCCGCCAGCATCGCGGCGGCCAGGACCACCCCCAGGAGCGCGCCGCCGAGCCCCAGGAGGGCGACCTGCACCACGTAGATGGCCAGCACCTGCCGGCTGGTCGCCCCGAGGCACTTCAGAATGGCGACGCTGCGCACGCGCTGCTGAACGAAGACACGGGTGACGCTCCACACCCCTATGCCCCCGAGCACGACCACCACGAACCCGATCAGGCTCAGGTAGTTCTCGGCCCGCGACAGGTTGCGGGCAATCCGATCCTCCGTGTTCCGATAGGACCGCACGCGCACGAACTCGTCCCGCAACGGCTCGCGCAACGACGCCACCAGCGGGTCGATGCGAGGCTCGGGGGCCTTGAGCAGGATCTGCCGCTCGGCGCGCGTACCGAAGGTCAGCAACCCGGTCTGCAACAGGTCGTCGTAGTCGATCAGCACCCGCGGGCCGAAGCTGAACGCGCCCATGCCTCCGCCCGGCTCCCGCAGAATGACCCCGCGGATCTCGAACCGGCCGTTGCCGATGAGGATGTCGTCTCCGACCGCCACGTCGAGCTGGGTCAACAGCTCCGGCCGCACCAGCGCCCCCCCGCCGGCCAGCAGGCCATGGTGGTAGGAGCGGTCGTCCTGCAGCACGAAGGTCCCATAGAACGGGAACGCGGCCTGGACGCCCCGCAGCTCGACCACCCGGGCCGCCGCCTTCGCCTCGTCCGCCGGCCGCGCCATCGTCGCGGTCTCGATGGACAACGTGCGCGTCAGCCCCGGCTCGGCGTCCAGGATCTCGTCGATGAAAGTCCGGGCCGCCTCGGACCAGGGCTGCTCCGACTCGACGAGAACGTCGGCCGCCAGGAGGGCGCGCGTCTCGCCCGCCATCGCCACGCCGACCTGCTGGATCACGGACCGCAACGCGACGATCGCGCTCACCCCGACGGCCACGCAGACGAAGAAGAAGGCGAGCCGCCGCCACGATGCGCGCAGCTCGCGGCCGACCATCCGGATCACGAACCTCATTCGAGCCCCTCGCCTGCCGGCATCGGCGATACCTGCTCGGTGCGGCCGTCGCGCATCCGCAGGGTGACGTCGGTGCCCGACGCCAGCTCGGTGTCGTGGGTCACGAGCACGATGGTCGTGCCGCGCCCCCGGTTGACCCGATGGAGCATCTCGACGATATGCCGCCCATTGACGCTGTCCAGGTTCCCCGTCGGTTCATCCGCGAGGAGGATCGGGGGGTCGTTGGCGAGGGCCCGCGCGATCGCGATCCGCTGCTGCTCGCCGCCCGACAGTTGCGCCGGATAGTGTCCGGCCCGCCCCTCTAGCCCCACCTCCGCCAGCAACTCCGCGGCCCGGTCGGAGGCCCGCGCGGCGCCGGCGATTTCGAGCGGCACCAGCACGTTCTCGAAAGCGGTCAACGAAGGCACGAGATGGAAGAACTGGAACACGATCCCGATCTTGCGGCCTCGGAGACGCGCCAGCGCGTCCTCGTCGAGGGCGGAGATCTCCACGCCGTCGATCGTGATCTCGCCGGTGGTCGGCGCATCGAGCCCCGCGATCAGGCCCAGCAGGGTCGATTTACCGCTGCCGGAGGGTCCGACGACCGAGACGTACTGCCCGGAGGACACCATCAGGTCGAGCGGTTGAACGATGGTCAGCGGCGCATTCCCGCTGACGACGGTCTTCGAGACGTTGCGCAGCTCGATCATGAGTTCTTCAGCCGACGACGAACCTGCCGCCGGTCCCGAGCGGCGAATCACCGGGCGGCGATACGGGAGGAGAGGGTCCCCACTCGCCGGCTTCGACCACGCGATGCGATTTGTCAGCGATTTACCGGTTCCTGGGTGAGCGCGGGCAGCAACGGCTCTATCGCGTCCCGGAGGCGCGCCGCCACTATCGCGGCTCCGTCCGCGTTCGGGTGAATCCCGTCGGCCTGGTTGAGGGCCGGATCGGCGGCCACTCCGTCGAGCAGGAACGGCAGAAACGCCACCTCGTGCTCGAGGGCGAGGTCCGCGAACACCGCCCGAAACTGCGCGGTATAGGTTGCCCCGAAGTTCGGAGGCGCCTCCATGCCCGCCAGCAGGACCCGAATGCCGCGATCCACGGCCAGCGAGAGGATCTGCGAGAGATTGCGTTGCATCTGGTCGATCGGGAGTCCCCGAAGCCCGTCGTTCCCGCCCAGGGCCAGGATCAGGATGCGTACGTCGCCCTCGAGCGCCCACTCGGCGCGGCTGAGCCCGGCCGCGCTCGTATCGCCGGACACCCCGGCGTTCACCACCGTCACCGCGTAGCCGTCGTCACGCAGCGCCCGCTCCAGCCGCGCCGGATAGGCGTCGTCGACGTCGAGCCCGAGCCCCGCGGTCAGGCTGTCTCCCAGGGCCACCAGCAGCGGGCCGGGCCGGCCGGCCGGTGCGACGTCGGCCGCGACCACCGAGCCGACACCGGGCGCGGTCGCCGGCCCCGTCGATTCGATCGCGTCCTCCGGCGCCCCGCCGCAGCCCGCGAGGGCCATCCCCAGCAGGACCGCCAGCACCAGCCGAACGCTCCGTCCCACGGTCCCTGTCATCCACCTAATGTTATTACGCAACGCGGTTGCGCCGGTTCTCGCCGCCGGGTCCCGGTGCAACGTGGGGTTCCACCCCGGGCCGGTACCGGCCTCGATAGGCGGACCACGCGCGCCAGTAGAGAAGGACGTTCACGAGGAGCAGCGCCCCGCCCAGGGCGGCCTGCATGCCCCGGGTCAGCCCCGCCGGATAGATCGCCGCCGTGACGTAGTGCTCGATGAAGCTGCTCGCGTAGCCCGATGCCCCCGCCTGCCGCCGGAGCCAGACTTCTAGCGGGGTGAGCGGACAGACCGCCCCGGACCACTCGATGCCGACGCCCCAGAGAACCGCGGGCAGATGCAGCCACGCGAGACGCGGGACCCGGCGGATCAGCACCGCGCCGACGGCGGCGAACAGGATGAACCCCGCGTGCGCGAGCAGGACGAGGTCGGCGAGGGCGCCGTACATCGTGTTATGCCCCGCCCGCGCGCGCCGGGCCGCGCGCCCGGCCCGCCGTTGTCTCGTCCGGCGCCCCGTGTAGAATAGGCCCATTCCCCGGCGGTCGCCCCGTCCTGTCACGAGGTGTCATCTGATGAACGCCACCCTTCTCGCCGTTATCGGCCTCGCGATGATCTACACCGGCTACCGGTTCTACTCGAAGTTCATCGCCGAGCAGATCTACCGGCTCGACCCGAATTTCGAGACCCCCGCCCACACCATGCGGGACGACATCGATTATGTCCCGACCAACCGGATCGTCCTGTGGGGCCACCACTTCACGGCGGTGGCCGGGGCCGCGCCGATCATCGGACCGGGCATCGCGGTCATCTGGGGCTGGCTGCCCGCGTTCCTGTGGGTCATCGTCGGCACGATGTTCTTCGCGGGCGTCCACGACTTCGGCGCAGTGTGGGCCAGCGTCAGGAACAAGGGGAGATCGGTCGGCTCGCTGACCGGCGACGTCGTCAGCCCCCGCGCCCGCACCCTGTTCATGGTCGTCGTCTTCTTCCTGTTGATGATGGTCAACGCGGTGTTCGGGGTGGCAATCTCGGAGGCGTTCCAGGAGACCCCGAGCAGCGTCATCCCGGCGTGGACGGCGGTGGTCGTCGCCGTCGGCATCGGCATCCTGATCTACCGCATGCACGTGCCCATCCTGTGGCCCACCGTCGCCGGCACGGTCATCCTGTACGCGGTCATCTATCTCGGAGAAGCGGTACCGGTCTCGTTGACGCCGGGAACGCTCGGCCTGCCGGCGGGCGCGCAGTGGATTCTCCTGCTGTTCCTGTACGCGGGCATCGCGTCCCTGCTTCCGGTCTGGCTGCTGCTGCAGCCGCGCGACTACATCAACGGCATTCAGCTCTTCGTGGGGCTCGGACTGCTCTACGGCGCGGTGCTCATTGCGAACCCGACCATCGTCGCCCCGGCCATCAATCCCAATCTGCCGGCGTCGGCGCCGCCGCTCTTCCCGCTGCTGTTCGTCACCATCGCCTGCGGGGCGATATCCGGCTTCCACGGGCTCGTCGGTTCCGGCACCACCTCGAAGCAGCTCAACAAGGAGACCGACGCCCGTTTCGTGGGGTATCTCGGCTCGTCCGGCGAGGGCGCGCTGGCCCTGGTGGCGATAATCGCAGCCACCGCCGGGTTCGCCACCCTGGGGGACTGGGAAGCGATGTACAGCGATTTCGGGAACGGCGGCATGGCGGCATTCGTGCAGGGCGGGGCTCGGATCATCGCGGACGGCGTCGGCATCTCGACCGAGTTCGCGGCGACGCTGCTGACGGTGATGGCGGTGCTCTTCGCCGGCACGACCATGGACGCCGGCGTCCGCCTGCAACGCTACATCGTCCAGGAGTGGGGCTCCATCTACGGCATTCCGATCCTCCAGAACGGCTACGTGGCCACGGGCGCGGCGGTGACCGCATGCCTGCTGCTGGCGTTCGGCGCCGGCGGCCCGAGCGGCGAGGGCGGCATGCTGATCTGGCCGCTCTTCGGGACCACCAACCAGCTGCTGGCCGGACTCACCCTGCTGATCATCAGCGTGATGCTCGTGAAGCTCGGGCGGCCGGCCCGCTACACGCTCATCCCGATGATCTTCATCACCACCATGGCCCTCGCCGCCGCCCTCGTCCAGCTCCTGTCGCTCTATCGCGAAGGCGGCATCTTCTACCCGCTCCTGTGGATCGACGTCATGATCGTGATGCTGGCCATCTTCACGATGCTGGAGGCCGGATCGGCGTTCATGCGGGAAAGGCGGGCGGCGGAAGCAGCCGCTGCGGGCGCCTGACCGCACACGCGGAGCAGGAATAGAGGCAACGCAGGACATGGACTCGAGCACGGCATGACGGGGAACCCAGGCTGGTTCGTACGGCTGCAGGAACTGCTGGAAGAGTTCTACGCCGCACCGTATCGGGGAGCCCTGGCGCGGGCTCGGCGGGACGAGGACGACCTGTTCATGCTCTTCGTCTTCGCCGAGCTCATGGGGGTGCCGAACCCCGCGGCGTACTACACGCTGGAGTTGCAGCCGGTGCTGCTCGAGCGCTTTCACGACTGGCATCGCCGGCAGGGGTTGGACCACTCTCCCCTCGACGGTTTTCGCTGCTGCTAGCGCGAGCCGTCCCGGGGACATCACGCGGGAGCGCCACCCTGCTCGAACAGGTCCTGAACCGCCCCCTCCTCTTCGTCGGCGGCAAGGGCGGCGTCGGCAAGACGACGACGGCCGCCGCCCTCGGCCTCGCCGCCGCCGCCCGCGGCCGGCGCTGCCTGCTCGTCTCGACCGACCCCGCCCACTCGCTGGCCGACCTCTTCGGCCGGCCCGTCGGCGACCGGGAGACCGCCATCGCCCCCTCGCTGTGGGCGCTGGAGATCGACCCCGACCGGCAGGCCGACGCGCACGTGCGGACCGTCAAGGACCGCATGAAGCGGCTGGTGCACCCGCGTCTGTTCGGCGAGATCGACCGGCAGCTCGACCTGGCGCGGATGGCCCCCGGCACGATGGAGGCGGCGCTGCTCGAGCGCGTCGCCGAGATCATGACGCGGGCCGGACGCGACTACGACCGGGTCATCTTCGATACCGCGCCGACCGGGCACACGGTCCGGCTCCTGTCGCTGCCGGACATCATGGCGGCCTGGACCGACGGGCTCCTCGGCCACCGCGAACGCTCGGCGCGGCTCGGCGCCGCGCTCCGGCACCTGGGCGGGGGACGCGTCAAGGGTGACGAGCTGTCGAGGCTGGAGAGCGCCGCCGACCACGAACCGGGCAGCCGGGATGCGCAGCTCGACGACCTCCTGCAGGCGCGGCGGCGGAAGTTCATCCACGCCCGCGAGGAGCTCCTCGACCGCTCCCGGACCGCCTTCCTCTCCGTCCTGAATCCGGACCGGCTCTCGGTGCTGGAGACGGTCAGGGCGCATGAGGTCCTGCGCCGGTTCTCGATCCCGGTGACCGCGCTGGTGGTGAACCGGGTGTTGCCGGACGAGGCCGGCGGCGCGTTCCTCGCCGCCCGGCGCCAGCAGGAAGCCCGCTACCTGTCGGAGATAGACCGGGTGCTCGCGGGGATACCGCAGGTGCGCGTTCCCCTGCTGCCCGATGACGTCCACGACCTCGACACGCTTCGCGCGCTGGGCCGGCGCATCACCGGCGGCGAGACCCTGCCGGATCCATCCCCCGCACCGTAGCGGGCGGGAGAGCCGTCTGCGCGCGGCAAACGGCCCACCCTGCCCGTCATTGGCTTGCTCACACCCGGCGCCGGGTCAGCGCCCTCCCGAAGACGTCGCGGGAGACGGCGCCGGAAACGGATACCCGGGCGGGCCGTAGGTGTAGAACGCCCCCAGGTCGTCGATCTTGTCCATGTCCGGATAGAGCACCCCGAAGGCGGGCGCCTCGCGGCTGCCGCGCGGCGAGTACCAGACGGCGCCGTCTCCGGTGACCTGGATCTTGGGCGAGTCGGCGTGCCGCTGCGGCTTCGGATAGAACGTGAACTCCTCGCTGCGCGGGTCGAACTTCCAGAGCGTGGCGCCGTACTCGCCGTCGGTCCGCTGGCCCACGTCGGCCGCCCAGATGTTGTCCTCGGGGTCGGCGGCGACGTCATACGGCTCGGCGTTCTGCTGCGGAATCGTCCACTCGGTCATCTTGCCCGTGACCTGGTCCAGCTTGACCAGCTTGCCGGGCCGCTTGCCGGCGGAGTAGATGCCCCACCAGATGTTGTTCTGCGAATCGACGTTCAGACGCCGCGTGTGCGCCGGGTAGGTGGGGGCGGTGAACTCGGTCCACGAGTGGTTGGACGTATCGAACTTGACGATCTTGCCGCCACTCCAGAGGGCAATCCAGATGTTGTCATTGCGGTCCGCGACGACGCCATAGGGGATGGCGTGCGGGGTGGGGATGCGGAACACCGACACCTCGCCGGTGGCCCGGTCCCACTTGCTGAGGGCCCCGCCCATGATCCAGCCGACGTAGATGTTGCCCTTCGAGTCCATGGCCGTCGACTGCATGAACTTGGTCGGGTTGCGGACCACGTCGTCGGGATCCATCGGAATCAGGTGCTCGAACTCCTCGGTCGCGGGGTTGAACCCCAGGAGCCGCTTCTCCTTGGCCCCCGTGCGGCCCCGGTGCTCGGGCAGCCAGATCAGGCCGGACGGATCGATCAGGATCTCGTGGTTGCCGTTGCGGGGATCGGGATAGAGATACTCCTTCTGCTCGCCGGTGCGGGGGTCCAGCTTGACCAGCCGGTGCGGGACGCCGCGGTCCACCAGCCAGACGTTGCCGTCGGCGTCGAAGCGCGGGTCCTGGCCGTAGCGGCCGACCCGATCGCGGGCCCAGCGCGGATCGTTGACGCCTTCACCGGGTCCGTCCATGGCGAGGTAGTACTCGATGTACATCGCCTTGCCGAGGGCCTCCTCGTCGACCGGCGTCTGCTGCTCGATGGCGACGCGCCGGCGCTTGCTGTCGGGCCCGAAGTTCTCGACGACGTACGCCAGCAGGTCGTCCCGGTCCTGCCGGCCGAAGCGGAACGTCGACGCCCGGAAGGAGAGCAGGCCCTGCGCGTACCGGGTGGGATCCTGCTCCCCGAGGGTGCTGCCGACCATGTGGTCGATCCAGGACATCCACTGTCGCTCCGTGCCCGGCCGACCGGGGAAGAAGTTCTCGCCGTGACACACCATGCAGACCTGCTCGGCGACCGCCTTGCCCGGCCCCGGCGGGTAGATCTCGTCGTAGCTCGCGTACTCGAACGCTCCGGCCGCGCCGCTCTCCATCGCGGTCCGGCCGGCCGGGATGACGAGCGGGGGCGCGTCGCCCGAGAGCTCGCCCAGCGCGAGATCGATCTCCGCCGCGTCGCCGGCGCTCACGGTCACGGTCCGGACATCCGACTCGAGGTGCTTCGTGCTCGCGCTCACCTCGTAGGTGCCGGGAAACAGGGCGACGGCCCGGTAGCGTCCCGCGTTCGTGTACGCCATGTACACGATCCCCCGGTCGACGTTGCGCACGTAGACCTGCGCCGCCGTGAACGGCTGCGAGGCCGTCACGGTTCCCGACAGGCTTGCGGTTCCCGGCACCTCCGCCTGCAGACCGATCCCGGTGAGGACCAGGACCGACGCGCACAGCGCCACGGCCAACCGCCGGGCACGATATCGGCTTGCGCCACGCATTCTCGAAAGCATCATCTTCTGCTCCTTGAACGATCGACGGGATGTCGTAACGTGGAGAGAATGCGCCCGGCGGAAGGCCAAGTCAAGTCCCGGCCGCCACGTCCAGGCGCACGGGAGTCATCGGACTCGCCGCGACACGCCCGGGCGCGGATCGTCCGAACGGGAACACCGGCGCGGGCGCTGGTTTCAGGTCAGTAGCGATAGTGGTCCGGCTTGTAGGGACCCTCGACGTCCACGCCGATGTAGCCCGCCTGATCCGGGGTGAGGGTGGTGAGCCGGACCCCGAGATGGTCGAGGTGCAGCCGGGCCACTCTCTCGTCGAGGCGCTTCGGCAGCATGTAGACGCGCTTGCCGTACTCGCCCTTGTTCTGATGCAGGGCGATCTGGGCCAGCACCTGGTTGGTGAAGGACGCGGACATGACGAAGCTCGGATGGCCGGTCGCGCAGCCGAGGTTCAGCAGGCGCCCCTCCGCGAGCACCATCACGCTGTGGCCGTCGGGAAACCGCCACTCGTCGTACTGGGGCTTGATGTGGACGTGCTGGATGCCCGGCGTCTTCTTGAGCCCGGCCATGTCGATCTCATTGTCGAAGTGCCCGATGTTGCCGACGATGGCCTTGTCCTTCATGCGGGCCATCTGCCGGGCCGAGATGAGGTCCCGGTTGCCGGTGGCGGTGATGAAGATGTCGGCGCGCTCGATCATGGCGTCGAGGGTGTTGACCTCGTAGCCCTCCATCGCTGCCTGCAGGGCGCAGATGGGGTCGATCTCGGTGACGACGACCCGGCACCCCTGGCCCCGCAGGGCCTGGGCGCAGCCCTTCCCCACCTCGCCGAAGCCGCACACGACCGCGACCTTTCCGCCGAGCATCACGTCGGTGGCCCGCGCCAGACCGTCGGGCAGCGAATGGCGGCAGCCGTACACGTTGTCGAACTTGCTCTTGGTCACCGAGTCGTTCACGTTGATCGCGGGAAACAGGAGGGTCCCGGCCTCCATCATCTCGTAGAGCCGGTGGACCCCGGTGGTGGTCTCCTCGCTGACCCCGCGAATCGCCGGGCTCACCTGCCGCCAGTGCTGCCCGTCGCGCGCCTGGAGATTGCGCAGGAGATCCAGGATGACGCCCCACTCTTCCGGCTCCGTCTCCGGGTCGAATCCGGGCACCTCTCCGATCTGCTCGAACTCGTAGCCCTTGTGCACGAGCAGCGTGGCGTCGCCGCCGTCGTCGACGATGAGGGAGGGGCCGGCGCCGTCCGGCCACACCAGCGCCTCGCTGGTGCACCACCAGTAGTCGGCGAGGGTCTCCCCTTTCCACGCGAACACCGGGATTCCGCGCGGGTTCTCCGCCGTCCCTCCGGTCTCGGGCCGCCCGACGGCCACCGCCGCGGCCGCGTGATCCTGGGTCGAGAAGATGTTGCACGACACCCACCGCACGTCGGCCCCGAGCGCGTCCAGCGTCTCGATGAGCACCGCGGTCTGCACCGTCATGTGCAGGCTGCCCATGATGCGGGCCCCCGCGAGCGGCGCCTGCCCCGCGTGCTCTCGGCGGAGGGCCATCAGCCCCGGCATCTCCTGCTCGGCCAGCCGGATCTCGTTCCGCCCGAATGCGGCCAGCGACAGGTCCGCCACCTTGAACGGCTCGCGGCCCGCCCGTACCGCCTCGTCGAACGCATGCGTGGTCTCAGCCGCCGTCGGTCCCATTCCTGTCTCCTTGCTCGATCCGGCGCCGGCTCTCTCCGGCCCGGCGCCGCCGAGCGATGTCGTTTCCACCGTGTGCCGACGAGGGGTCAGTCGCTTCTGGCGATCCGATAGAGCTTCGACTGCGTGCGCAGAATCACGCTGCCGCGCGCCACCGCGGGTGTCGCCAGCGTCATTTCATCCAGAGAGTTCTTGTGGAGGATCTCGAACTTGGGTCCCGCCTTGACCACGAAGGTGTCGCCGTCCTCGCTCAACAGGAAGATCCGGCCGTTGTAGCCCCACGGGGACGCGGTGAAGCCGTTCCCGATCTCCAGGCGCCGCCGGCCGTAGATCTCCTCCCCGGTGACCGCATCGTGCGCGAGCAGGAAGCCGCGGTCGAGCAGGGTGTAGTAGATGTCGCCGTAGACGAGCGCGGTGGTGTTGTAGGTGCCCAGCAGCGGATAGGCCCAGACGACGTGGGCGTCCTGCGAGTAGGTGCGGCTGCCGGGAAAGCCCTCCTGCAGACCGCTCGCGACCTCCCGGTAGATCGAGATGTCACCGGCCGCACCGGGCTGGATGGCATAGACCGGCCGCAGGGCGCCGCCGGGGTACCCGGAGCTGATGTAGACCAGCCCATGGCTGGTGAACGGGCTGGGGGTGGTCAGCAGCGACATCCCCCCGAGCTCCCACAGCAGCCCGCCGTCGAGGTCGTAGGAGCGGACCCTCCCGGTGGCGGCGGTGACGATCTCGGTGCGCAGACGGTTCTCCCACACCAGCGGGGTCGACCAGGTATGCCCCGGCTCGTCGCGCTCGACCCGCCACACGTCATCGCCGGTGGCGGCATCGAGCGCGGTCAGAAACGACTGCGTCGTGTTGTCGTTCAGTACATACAGCCGGCCGTCGTGCAGGGCCGGGGACGACGCCGTGGCCATCGCCTGCATCGTGTTGAACGTCCCGATGTCCCGGCGCCAGATCTCCTGGCCCTCGAAGTCGAGCGCCGCGACCAGTCCGATGGGGCCGAAGTAGACGTAGACCCGCTCGCCGTCGGTGACCGGCGTCTCCGAGGCGTAGCTGTTCTTGAGATGCCGGGTAATCCCCGGCACCGCGCGATGGAGCTCCCGCGCCCACCGCACCGCGCCGGTCTCGAAGTCGATGTCGTACACCAGCCAGCGATGCTCGCCGCTGGCCGGCACCGACCCGTTGTGCTCGCCCGGGTCGTACAGGCCGGGAATGGGCTGTACTTCGTCGTTCGCCGCGCTGACCGCGGTGGTGACGAAGATATGGTCGCCCCAGACGATCGGCGAGCTCCAGCTCAGCCCCGGGATATCGATCTTCCAGGCGACGTTCTCGGTCTCGCTCCACCGGTCGGGCAGGGCCGGGTCGTCGGCCACGCGGCCGGCGTCCAACCCCCGGAACTGCGGCCAGTCCTGCGCCGCCGCGTCCGGGGCGGGGGCCAGCAGTGCGCCGATGCCGAGAATGCCGAACAGGATGCGCTTCATCGTCTCGCTCCTTGTGCGAACCGCGCCGGCCAAAAAGACAGCGGTCGGGAACGGGTCGATTGTACCAAACCGGCGCGCCCGCCCGCGCCGGGCCCGCCCGTCCCCGATGCACGACGGACCGCAGAATCACGCCGGCGCGGTCAGACCACCCGAATCGGGACGCGGTGAATCGTGTTGTTGCCGTAGCCGAGCCGGTTCCACTCCGCCTGCGCGGGCTGGGTGCGCCCGGCCATGTCCGTCGCCCGCGCTCTCAGGACGACCGGGCCGGGCCGTTCGACGCGGGTGATCAGCTCCCACCATTGCCAGCTGTGCCGATGCCGCTCGCCGACGAGGCGGGCCGCCTGCCAGTCCCCGCCGAGGCTGACGTCGACGCGCGCGATCGGCGCCGCGCCGGACCACGCCACCCCCCGGATGGCGAACTCGCCGGCCCGGACCTCCTGGTCCGGCCCCGGCTCGGTGACAAGCGCCCGCACCTGCTGCAGGGTGACCGGCTCGCGTACCGGCCCCTCCTGGCGCTCCCATTCGTACCAGTACTTCGTGCCCTGATAGTGCCCCGCGAACCGATGGTCGATCAGCGCGATGTCCGTCAGCCACTTCACGGAGGCCACCGCGTACCACCGGGGCACGATCACGCGCAGCGGATGGCCGTGCTGCTGCGGCAGCGCCTCGCCGTTCATCGCGTAGGCGAGCAGGACGTCGGCGTCGCGCGCATCGTCGAGGCCGAGGCTGCGCTCGAAGGCGATGGGCGCCGGTTCGCCCTCGACGGATCCACGGTCGGCCCCGCGGAACAGCACCTCGCGAGCGCCGGGGGCCGGCCCGGCGCGGTCGAGCAGCTCCTTGAGCGGCACGCCGGTCCATTCCGCGGTGCTCACCGCGCCCAGGTCCCAGCGCTCGCCCTCGACCGGCGGGTCGAACAGCGCCCGCCCGTTGCCGGCGCACTCGAGGGTGACCATCAGGGTCCGCGACGGCATGTTGTGCAGGTCGCGCAGGCTCAGGCTGAGCGGACGCTCGACGAGGCCGCCCACCGCGAGACGAAACGTCTCGGTCTCGAAGCTGGGTATCTGGAAGTGATTCCGCACGTAGAAATGCGCGTTGGGCATGACGACGCCGCCCAGGAGGGCGGGGATCGACGTCTCGCCGTTGAGGGGATGGGCCCGGTGCACGACGAGCCCGTCGTCGAGCGCCTGCTGGCAGGCGGTCTCCGGGTTGACCGCGGACACCAGATCGGCCGGCAGGGCCGGGGCGGCGCAGCCGCCGCTGGCGACGACCCCCGCACAGGTCGACGCCGGGTAGACGTCCACCCGGCCCGCCTGCCGAAACGGCTCCATGAACGCGGCCAGCCTCGCCTCGTCGTCGGCCTCGACGATGAAGTAGACGGTGTGCTCGCCCTGGACCACCGCCTCCCCCTGGATGCGCACGCCGTGCTGCCGCACGTTGGGACGGCTGAGGTGGTTCAACAGACTGGCCCCGACATAGGGATCCCGGGCCGGACAACTCTCCGCATCGTGCTGATGCCGGACGACGAACAGCGCCATGAAACCTCCTCCGCGTCTTTGGACGCGGCCAACGATCTTATGCTGCCCGGACCGCGACGACGACCCGGGATCGCCGGGCATGGAAAACGTTGCGCACAACGGCTACACTAGGAGGCTGTGGCGCAACCCCGCGCCCCGTCGAGACCGGCGGGGCGTCTGGTCCGACGGGCGTGACGAGAGGCCTGTCGGGCACGAGTGACCGAGGAAGCACCCAGTCCGCGCGGGTCGCGATGCCCGCCCTCAAGGACAGTGTCGATATTAAAGTTGCCAACTGCGCGTGAACGGACGGTCAGGACGACCGCCGCGGCGCGAGAGTGATCGGACCATGGTGAACGCCGCACCGGCCGCCCTCTCCGGGATCGCAGTCTGCCTCGCCCTCGGGTCCATCGCGAGTCCGCCGACAGAGGCCCGCACGGCCGGTCCGGAAGCCGCCCAGGCGGTGGTGAACGAGACCTGCCGGCGCTGCCACAACGACCGGGCGCGCTACGGGAACCTGTCGCTGGACCGCTTCGAGGTCGCCGGCGCCGCCGGCGAACGCCCGCTGGCCGAGAAGATCATCCGGAAGGTGCGGACGGGCCTGATGCCCCCGGCGGGAGCCGCCCGTCCCGACGAGACCGCCCTGCAGGCGCTCGCGGAGACCCTGGAGACGCTCGTCGACGGCTCCGCGGCCGAGCGGCCGCTCCCGGGACGCCGCAGCTTCCAGCGCCTCAATCGCGCCGAGTACGAGCGCTCGGTCCGCGACCTGCTCGCCCTCGAGGCGCGCGCGAGCGACTACCTGCCCCTCGACACCAAGAGCGCGGGTTTCGACAACATCGCCGACGTCCAGCTGCTGTCCCCCACGCTGATGAACGGCTATCTCCGGGCCGCGGCCGAGATCAGCCGGCTGGCGGTCGGCGACCCGGCGGCCGGCCCCCGGGAGGCGACCTACAAGGTCACGCGGTGGGTCTCCCAGCGGGAGCAGGTCGACGGGGCGCCCTACGGCTCGCGGGGCGGGATCTCCGTCGTCCACACCTTCCTCGCCGACGCGGACTACCGGTTTCGGGTCTCGTTCCACCACGAGACCACCGGAGAGCTGTTCGGAAGCGGCCGCGGGGCGCTGCACACGGCCGAGCATCCGGAGCGGATCGAGATCTCGATCGACGGCGAACGCGCCGCCCTCCTCGACATCGACCGGTGGATGCACGTCTCGGATCCGAACGGCGTGAACCTGCGGACCGATCCGATCCGCGTCACGGCGGGACCGCACCGGGTCTCGGCCGTCTTCATCCGCCAGCTGGAAGGCCCGGCCCAGGACCTCATCTCGCCCCACGAGTGGTCGCTGTCGAGCACGAGCGTCGCCAACGCCTACGGCTTCACCAGCCTGCCCCATCTGCGGGACCTGGCGATCCGGGGGCCGCTCGATCCGGTCGGCGTCTCCGACACGCCGAGCCGGCGCCGGATATTCTCCTGCCGGCCCGACGCGGCCGGCGATGCGCCCGCGTGCGCCCGCGAGATCGTGACCCGGCTCGGGACCGCCGCCTATCGCCGCCCCCTCGCCGCCGGCGACATCCGGTCCCTGACGGCGTTGTACGACACCGGCGCGGCCGAGGGGGGATTCGAGGCGGGCGTCCGGATGGCCCTCGAAGGCATCCTCGCCAGCCCGCACTTCGTTTTCCGGTTCGAAGCGCCGCCGGCGGGGGCCGACCCGGCGGACGGCTTCGCCGTCTCCGGCCACGCCCTGGCGTCCCGCCTGTCCTTCTTCCTGTGGGCCGCGGGTCCGGACGCCGAGCTCATCGACCTCGCCACCGCCGGCCGCCTGTCGGACCCCGCGGTGCTCGACGCCCAGGTGCGGCGCATGCTCGCCGACCCGCGGTCGGAGGCCCTGGCCACCCGGTTCGCCGCCCAGTGGCTCCGGCTGCCCGATCTCGACGCGATGCATCCGGACGTCCGGACGCATCCCGATTTCGACGAGCAGCTGAAGCGCGCCATGCGGCGGGAAACGGAGCTGTTCTTCCACCACCTGGTCCGCGAGGACCGGAGCCTGCTCGAGCTGCTGACCGCGGACTACAGCTTCGTCAACGAGCGTCTCGCCAGGCACTACCGGCTACCCGGGGTCGTCGGCGAGCACCACCGGCGCGTGGCTTGGCCGGCCGGCCATCGGCGTCGCGGACTGCTGGGACACGGCAGCGTGCTCACGCTGACCTCCCACGCCGACCGCACGTCGCCGGTGCTGCGGGGCAAGTGGGTGATGGAGGTGCTGCTCGGCAGCCCGCCCCCGCCCCCGCCCCCCGACGTGCCCGATCTCGACGATACGGCGGTCGCCGACGGCGGCCGGCTGCTTTCCGTGCGGGAGCGCCTCGAGCACCATCGGAGGAGCCCCGCCTGCAGCTCGTGCCATCGGATGATGGACCCGATCGGGCTCGCCCTGGAGCACTACGGCGTGACCGGGGCGAGACGCCTCAAGGACAACGGCAACCCCGTCGACGCGTCCGGCGAGCTGTACGACGGAACGCCCATCGCCAGCGCCGGCGATCTCCGCGCCGCCCTGCTCGAGCGGCCGGGCGCAATCGCGCGCACGTTCACCGAGAACCTGATGGCCTATGCGCTGGGGCGGCGCATCGAGTACTTCGACATGCCCGCGGTGCGCGACGTCACCCGCGCCGCCGAGGCGGACGGGCTGCGCCTGTCCCGCTTCATCCTCAAGATCGTGCGCAGCCCCGCGTTCCGCACGCAGGGCCGGGCCCCGGCTTCCGTGGAGAACTGATCAGCATGGCCTTCGTCACCGGCAGGCATCTACCGCGCCGCACTTTCCTGCGCGGCCTCGGGACCACCGTCGCGCTGCCCTTCCTCGACGCGTTCGTGCCCGCCGGGCAGCCCTGGCGCCGGGTGGCGGCGGCCCAGTCGCTCGACGATCCGACCCGCCTGGTCTGCATCGAGAACGTCCACGGGGCCGCCGGCAGCACCGCCTACGGCGCCTCGCGGCACCTCTGGTCGCCGGCCGCGGTGGGGCGGGAGTTCGATCTGACGCCGAGCGCTCTGAGCCCCCTCGAGCCGTTCCGGGACGTCCTGACCATCGTCAGCGACACCGACGTGCGGCCGGCGGAGGCGGTCACCCCTCCCGAGATCGGCGGAGACCACTTCCGATCGAGCGCGGCCTTCCTGACCCAGTCGCATCCGAGACAGACCGAGAGTTCCGACGTCCGGGCCGGCGTCTCCCTCGATCAGCTCTACGCCCGGCGGTTTGGCCAGCGCACGCCGATTCCGTCCATGCAGCTCTGCATCGAGAACGTCGATCAGGCCGGAGGATGCGCCTACGGCTACTCGTGCGTCTACACCGATACGATCAGCTGGGCGTCGCCGTCCGAGCCGCTCCCGATGATTCGCGATCCCCGGCTGGCGTTCGATCAGCTGTTCGGGACCGGCGGCACCCCGGGCGAGCGCGCCGTCCGGCGCCGCCAGCAGCGCAGCGTGCTCGACTTCATCGCCGAAGAGGTCGCCCGGCTCACTCCTACCCTGGATTCGGCGGATCGGCGCCGCATGGACCGCTACCTGACCGACATCCGGGAGATCGAGCGGCGGATCGAGCGCGTCGAGGCCCGGAACCTCGGCGGCGAGTCCCGCGAGCTCCCCGACGCGCCGGCCGGGGTGCCCGACTCGTTCGACGAGCACGTCCGGTTGATGTTCGACCTGCAGGCGCTCGCGTTCGAGACCGACATCACCCGGGTGTTCTCGTTCAAGCTGTCGCGCGACGCCACCGGGCGCGTCTACCCCGCCAGCGGCGTCACCCGGGGCTTCCACCCCGCCTCGCACCACGGCGGGCGGGAGCGCAACATCGAGGAGTTCGCCCGGCTCAACCGCTACCACGTGAGCCTGCTGCCCTACTTCCTCGGGAAGCTGCGAGCCCTGCACGAGGGTGACGCGACCCTGCTCGACCGCTCGATGATCATCTACGGCTCGCCGATGGGCGACCCCAACGTGCACAACCACAAGCGGTGCCCGCTCTTCGTGGCCGGCGGGGCCAGCGGACAGCTGGCCGGCAACCTGCATCTCCGCGCGGCGCCGGGAACGCCGATGGCGAACGTGATGCTCGACCTCATCCAGCGGCTCGGCGTCGACGACGTCGAGCGGTTCGGCGACAGCACCGGCGTGTTCTCGTTGAACGCTTGAGAGACCGGCCGGCCAACGTCGATCGTCTGGAGAAACCCATGCTTCGAACCCGGACCGGCGTCCTCCTGACGTTGTTGTGCGCGGCGACCGGCGCGGTGGAGACCGCCGTCGACGCGCCGCTCGCCGATGCGGTCATGCGGCAGGACCACGAGGCGGTGCGGACGCTGCTGGCGAACGGCGCCGCCGTCGACGCGCCGCGCGGCGACGGCATGACCGCCCTCCACTGGGCGGCGCGGCACGGCGACCTCCGGACCGCCCGCCGGCTCCTCGCGGCCGGCGCCGATCCCGAAGCGGTGACCCGTCTCGGCCGCCACACGCCGCTGCACGTCGCGAGCCGGGCCGGCCATGCCCCGGTGGTCGCGGCCCTGCTCGCCCATCGGGCGAATGGAGAGGCGCTGACCTCGGCGGGCGCCGCCCCGCTGCACTTCGCCGCGCAGTCGGGAAACGCCGGCGCCGTCGAGGCGCTGCTGGCGCATGGCGCCGACCCCGACGTGCGCGAGCCCCGCTGGGGTCAGACCCCCCTCATGTTCGCAGCGGGGGCGGCGCGGACCGCCGCCGTCGCGCCCCTGCTGCGGTGGGGGGCGGACCCCGGCATCTCCGGGACAGTCGTGGACATCTCCGCCCGCAACGCGTTCGACCAGGCCGACAGCCGGCAACGGCGCGCCCGCGTGGCCGCCGCCCGCGCCGGGCGGACGGCGGAACGCGACCCGGGGCGCCGCTTCCGGGCCCGGCGGCCGGGTCTGCCGCGGCCGCGGACGGCGGCGCCGCCCCCCTTTCGGCGTCCGGCTTCACCGCGGCCCGCGCCGGCGGCCGAGGCCGACCGGCAGGAAGAGCCGGAGCCTCTCGGCTTCGCGGATCTCGTGGGGACTCACGGCGGCCTGACGGCCCTGCTGCTCGCGGCGCGCGACGGCCACGCCGATACCGCGTTGGCGCTCATCGCGGGCGGCGCCGACGTCAACCAGGTGAGCGCGGCCGACGGCACGAGCCCCCTGCTCATCGCGGCCATCAACGGGCACTTCGATCTGGCCCTGCGGCTCCTCGAATCGGGAGCCGACCCCACCCTGGCGAGCGCAGCCGGCGCGACGCCGCTGTACGGGGTGCTCAACATGCACTGGGCCCCGAAGGCCCGGCATCCGCAGCCCACGGACCACCTGCAGCAGACCGCCTCCTATCTCGACGTGATGCCGGCGCTGCTCGAAGCCGGCGCCGACGTCGACGCGCGACTCGAGAAGTCGCTTTGGTACACGACGTACAACCGCGACCTGCTCGGGGTCGAACGCGCCGGCGCGACCACGTTCTGGCGCGCCGCCTACGCCCTCGACGTCGAGGCCATGCGGCTCCTTCTGGAGCACGAAGCGGACCCGCATCTGCCGACCGTCACGGTACCCACTCGCCGGCTTCTTGCCCATCCCGACCCGTCCGGTCTGCGGCCGGTCCCGCTCGGCGGCCCCGCCGTGTCCCCGCTGCTCGCGGCGTCCGGCGTCGGATACGGCCAGGGCTACGCGGGGAACTCGCACCGACACGTGCCGGACGGCTGGCTCCCGGCGGTCCGGTTTCTCGTTGAGGAAGTGGGTCTCGACGTTCATTTCCGCGATCACAACGGGTACAACGCGATCCACCATGCCGCCGCCCGCGGGGACAACGCACTGATCCGCTACCTTGTCGGCCGGGGGGTCGACGTCACCGAGGTCGGTCGCCGGGGACAGACGACCGTCGACATGGCCAACGGTCCCGTGCAGCGCATTCAGCCGTTCCCGGACACCATCGCGTTGCTCGAGGATCTCGGCGCGAAGAACAATCACCGCTGCCTGAGCTGCTAGTGTCCTGTTTGCGAAGTTCGCGGAACACTATTTGGCGCGAATAGGTCCATGAACATGAAAGAAGTGTCGCTTTCGGATGTTTCGCGAACCACTGTAACGGGACACTAGGGGCTTGCGCCGCAGAAGTTTCGTGGCATCGCCGGACAGACAGGCCCCCACGGCATCCCCGAATGACACTGCCTGCGTCGTTTGGGTTATGACGGTGCTTTAGATGGCACCTGCGCCCGTCGAAGTAGCGCTCACGATACGACCGCGCGCCCGCATCGACCTGCTTGACGTTCGCCGTCGGGTGTCGGACGCCCACGGCGACGTGCTGGAGCCGTTTCCGCTCGCGCTCTACAGCTCGTATCACACCACCGCCGGCTATCTCGATCAGAGCTTGGCGACCCGGCTGAACCGGAAACGCGACGGCTTGGGATCGTACCTGTCCTTCTTCCGCAAGATGTTTCCCGAGGGGGCGGGATACAAGCACGATCAACTCGACCTCCGCGATGAGCTGTCCGAGGCGCAGCGAGAAACCGAACCCCCCAACGCCGACTCCCATCTGGCGTTCATCAGCGCCGGGCTGCGCAATTGCGTCACCTACCGCGGCGGCACCGGCGACCCGGTGTATCTCATAGATCTCGACGGCGTCTACCGGGGCCGGGCGCGGCAGCGCGTGACCACGGTGCTCGGATACAGCACCGAGGAAGAGGTGGCGCGGGACCGGGTGACGGTGCCGATGTCCGCGCATCCCGTCGACTCCGTCAGCCTGAAAGACCCCCGCTTCGGCGTGTTCGAGTGCTGCGACGAGCTCATCAGACGACACGGCGTCGACAAGGGCCGTATTCAGCTCGCCCTCAGTCCCGGCGAGGAACAGGCCGGCCTCACCGTCAACGAGTACGAAACCCTGCTCATGCGCCACGACCTGGCCGAGGTCCTGCGTGATCCGTTGCGGTTCATGGCCGAGAACAGCCGGGATCTGCTGTCCGATCCCCGGTCCATTCCGAACAAGACGATCAACTACGCCAAGTACGACTTGGTGCAGGTGTTCAACGAGCTGGTCGATGTCCTCCACCTGAGCAACTCGGTGGTCGAACGGATTCTGTCCCGGTTCTTCGTCGCCCCCGCGCGGCGGTTCCTGCAGGTGAAACGCTCGGTGAGCCTGCCCGTATCCGACCGGGAGACCCCGGGCACGGGTCGTCTCGCGCAGGGACGCTACCAGAGTCCAATCCTGATGCAGTGGCGGCGGAACGAACCCCGTACGCGCGTGATAGACGTCGCCCTGACTCGTTTCCGCTAGGCGTCGTGACTGCATATGGAAGCCCTCGATCGGCCTTCTGCGTGCCTCCTGGCACGGAGATGGCCACGGGGGACGACAACCCCTTTCTCAGCAAACCCGTGGCATGACCCGCGTCGTACCGAGATCGGCGAAGCGCCGGCCGAAAGAGGCGGGGCGAGGAAAACGGGTCGCCCCGGAGGCACGCCCCACAAGGAGACAGCCATGACCGTCGACACCTCACGGCGCCGATTCCTGCACACCCTGGCCGTCAGCAGCGTGGTCCAGCCGATGCTGGCCGGCCGTCCCGCGGCGGCGCAGTCCGACCCGACCGAATCGTTCTGGCAGGAGGTCCGGCGCCAGTTCGCGTTCCGCGAGGAACGGGTGCCGATGAACGCGGCGAACCTCTGCCCCTCGCCGCGGGCGGTGGCCGAGCGGGTCCGCGAGCTGACCCGCGACATCGACGTAGACTGCTCATTTCCGAACCGCGAGAAGTTCGGGGCGCTGCTCGAGGCGTCGCGCGAGGCGGTGGCGGTCCGGCTGGGGGTCACCGCCGACGAGATCGCCCTCGTGCGCAACACGAGCGAGGCCAACAACGTCGTCAACGCGGGGCTGCCGCTCGGCGCGGGCGACGAGGTCGTCGTGTGGGATCAGAACCATCCGACCAACAACGTCGCCTGGGACGTACGGGCGGCGCGTTACGGGCTGGCGGTGACGCGGGTGGCGACGCCGGCGGCCCCGGCGGGCGTCGATGAGCTGGTCGCGGCCTTCGAGCGCGCCCTGACGCCGCGCACCCAGGTGCTGGCGCTGACGCATGTCTCGAACGTCACCGGCGTGCGGCTGCCGGTGCGCGAGCTGTGCGAGGTGGCCCACCGCCGCGGCATTCACGTGCACGTCGACGGCGCGCAGAGCTGGGGCGCGCTGGACGTGAACCTGCGGGATCTCGGATGCGACTCCTACACCGGGAGCGCGCACAAGTGGTTCCTCGGCCCGAAGGAGGTCGGCCTGCTCTACGTCCGCGCCGACCGGGTGGCGGAGATATGGCCGAGCATCGTAGCCCCGAGCTGGGGCGGCAACGTCGCGCCGCGGCCGCGCGGGGCGCGCAAGTTCGAATCGCTGGGCCAGCGCGACGACGCCGCCCTCGCCGCCGTCGCGACCACTGTCGCGTTCCAAAACCGCCTGGGGATGGCGCATATCGAGACGCGCATCGTCGAGCTCGCGACCGCGTTGAAGACCGGGCTCCTCGAGGCCGGGTTCGAGCTCGTCACGCCGATGGCGCCCGAGCTCAGCGGCGGCGTGGTCATCGCCGCCTGCGACCCCGAACGACGGGGTCCCCTGGTCGCCGGGTTGTACGAGCAGCACGGCATCGCCGGGGCGGCCACCGGCGGACTGCGGCTCTGCCCGCACGTCTACAACACCCTCGATCACGTGCATCGCGCGGTTCGCGGCGCGGGCGCGCTCCACGCTCAGACGCTTCGAGTGGCCGCCCGCCGCGAGGACGCGGGCTTCCCTGCCGGCGTCCGAACCGACGGCCGCGGGTTCCGCTCGAGCCCGCGGCTACGCGCCGCCGCAAGAGAAGCGTAGAATCTGTCCGAATCCCGCCGGCCCGGGGGCCTGCAGAGGTGATCCCCTGCGGGAACACGAGCACGCCGCGGATCTGCCCGCCGGCCCCGCGAGCCGCAAGACCAACCGTAACGAGACGTCCACGATGGAATCGAACGACGACCGCGCCCAGGACATCCGCTACGAGCCCGACGAACGACCGCCGCATCCCCTGGCCTTCGGACTCGGCTTCCAGTACGCCATGCTCGCCATCGCGGGAATCGTGGTGACCCCGGCCATCGTGGTGCGGGCGGCGGGCGCCGGCGAGGACTACCTGACGTGGGCGGCGTTCGCCGCGCTCGCGGTGAGCGGGATCACCACGGTGTTCCAGGCGGTCCGGATCGGGCGCATCGGCGCCGGCTACATTCTGATGATGGGGACCTCGGGCGCATTCATCGCGGTCTGCGTCACCGCCCTCGCGGAGGGCGGACCGGGGTTGCTCGCGACTCTGGTGGCGGCCTCGGCCCTGGTGCAGTTCGCCCTCTCCGAGCGGCTGGCGCTGCTGCGGCGCATCTTCACGCCCACCGTCTGCGGCACCGTGATCATGCTGATCTCGGTGACCGTCATGCCGATCATCTTCGACATGCTGCCCATCGTGCCGGACGGGGCGTCGCCGGCGGCGGCGCCGGCCAGCGCCGCCGCGACGCTGATCGTCACCGTCGGGGTCACCTTGCGCGCCTCCGGCGTCTGGCGCCTCTGGGGCCCGGTCATCGGCATCGTCACGGGCTGCGTGGTGGCCGGCGCGTTCGGCATCTACGACACCAGGCTCATCGCCGAAGCAGGCTGGATCGGACTGCCCGCGGCCGACTGGCCGGGCATGGACTTCGGCTTCGGGGTGACGTTCTGGTCCCTCCTGCCGGCGTTCATCTTCGTGACCCTCATCGGGGCCATCGAGACCATCGGCGACAGCGTCGCCATTCAGCGGGTGTCGTGGCGGACGCCGCGGGCCGTCGATTTCCGCGCGGTGCAGGGCGCGGTGGCCGCGGACGGGCTCGGCAACCTGCTCTCCGGGCTCGCGGCGACGGTGCCGAACACGACCTATTCGTCGAGCATCGCGGTATCCGAGATCACCGGCGTGGCGGCCCGCGTCGTCGGCGTGTACATCGGCGCCATCTTCATCGGGCTGGCGTTCATGCCCAAGTTCATGGCCCTCATCCTCGCGATCCCGGGTCCGGTGGTCTGGGGATACACCGTCGTGCTCTTGTCCATCCTGTTCGTGCTCGGCATGAAGGTGGTGGTGCAGGACGGCATCGACTACCGCAAGGGAGTAGTGGCCGGCACCGCGTTCTGGATCGGCACCGGATTCCAGCAGCAGTGGATCTTCCCCGAGGCCCTGGGCCCGTGGTGGGGCGGACTGCTCGGGAACGGCATGACCGCCGGCGGCCTTGCTGCGATCCTCATGACCGGGTTCCTGGAGCTCGCACGGCCGCGGCCGCAGCGCATCCGGACCGGATTGAACGTCGACGCCTACCCGAAGATCGACGGGTTCCTGGCCGCATTCTCGGCCCGCCAGGGCTGGGGCGAGGCGATGGCGGACCGGGTCCGGGCAGTCGGCGAAGAGACCCTGCTCACCCTGACCGCGCCGGACGAGGAGAGCGGCGCGCCCGCCCCACGGCACCTCCTGCTGACCGCCCGCCGCGACGGCGCCGCCGCCGCCGAGCTGGAGTTCGTGGCCGCGACCGACGAGACGAACATCGAGGATCAGCTTGCGTTGCTCGGGGACCGGACCGGCGGCGCGCCGGGCCACCGGGAGGTCTCGCTGCGGCTGCTGCGCCACTTCGCGTCGTCGGTGCGCCATCAGCAGTACCACGACACCGACGTGGTGACCGTCCGCGTGGAGCCGACCACCGCCGCGTCTGCGTCGTAGAACGGTGCAGACTCCGAGGCTTCAGTGCGGAGCGAGACCGCTCAGCACCCGCTTTCCGAGGGCCGATGCGACGAAGTGGACCGCGAGCTCCGCCGTCTGGTTCCGCAGGTCGAGTACCGGGTTGACCTCGGCGACCTCCAGCGACCGCAGGCCTCCGCATGCGGCGACCCGCTCCATCACCGTATGGACCTCGCGGACCGTCAGCCCCCCGGGAACCGGCGTGCCGACGCCGGGCGCGGCCGAGGGGTCGAGAGCATCCACGTCGAGGCTCAGATGGAAGCCCCCCGTCCCGTCGAGAGCCAGGCCGAGGCCCTCGTCGATGATCGGCGAGATGCCGCGCCGATCCACTTCCTCCATCGTGTAGACCCGCGGCCCGAGCGACGCCACCACCGCGGCCTCCTCGGGGTCCACGCTCCGCGCCCCGATCACCACCGTGTTCGCCGGCGACAGACGAGGGGTTCCGGCCGCGAATCCCCCGACGCGGGTCAACGCCTCCGGCCCTTTCCCCAGAATCGCGGCCAGCGGCATGCCGTGGAGATTCCCGCTCGGCGACGTCTCCGGGGTGTTGGCGTCGGTGTGAGCGTCGATCCAGAGGAGCCCGATCGGCTTGCGTTGGCTGCCCTCGCCCGGCAACGCCGCCATCCCCGAGACCGTCCCGAGCGCGATCGAGTGATCGCCGCCGAGCACCACCGGCAGCCGCCCGGCGAGCCGGACCCGCCGCACCCGTTCGGCGAGCGCCTCGAGAACCCCGGCGATCTCGGCGAGGTAGCGGGCGTTCTCGTCTCCGGGACCGGCGAGCGACTCGACCACCGGGGCGGCGAGGTTGCCCTCGTCGACGACCTCGCGCCCCAGGCTCCTGATCTTCTCGACGAGGCCGGCGTGCCGCATCGCCGACGGCCCCATGTCCACGCCGCGGCGGCCGGCCCCGAGGTCGAGCGGAACCCCGATGACGGACACCGGAGCGCGGGAAGGCATGGCGATATCCTGCATGCGTGCGAGCATACTCCCCACGGCTGGTAATCTGCCTTGCGGCGCGTGACCTGCTTCGCCGCCGGCGTGCTATCGTCCGTCGCATGCTCGCCGGCGCGGTCGGCACGCCCCCCCGCGGGAACGCAGGCGCCGGGCCCCGGCCGGCGACGATGCCCGTCATGCGCGATGCACTGGTGCTGATGCTCGGCTTCGCCCTGCCGGCCCCGGCCCAGTCCACCGATGCCGGCCAGCCGCACCTGGCGTTCGCCGGCCGAACCTCGAAGGCGCCTTCGGCGGCTACGTCGAGTCCGTGACCGGCAGCTTCCGGATCCACGGCGCACGCTGGCAGTCTCAATGGTGAGAATCGGGGTCGGATGCCCGGGAGACCGGCATCACCGGCCGTCATCGGTCGTCGGCACCCGCCGGGCCCACGAGCGGTTCGCGGCGTACCAGTCCACGAGCTGCTTCACGCCGTCCCTCCACGCGGTGCGCGGCTGCCACCCCAGCAGCCGCTTCGCCTTGGAGACATCCGCCCAGGTCGCCGGCGCGTCCGCCGGATGCGGCGGGCGGTGCTCCACGCGGGCGGGCCGCCCGACGCACGCCTCGACGAAGCGCAGCACCTCCAGCAGCGGCACCGGGGCACCCGCACCCAGATTGACGACCTCGTAGCCGACGGGCGCGAGACCCGCGACGGTGCCTCGCGCGACGTCCTCGATGTAGGTGAAGTCCCGCGACTGCGTGCCGTCGCCGTACAGCACGACGGGACGCTCCTCGTGAATCCGCTGCACGAACCGGAAGAGGCTCATGTCCGGCCGGCCGGCCGGGCCGTAGACGGTGAAGTAGCGAAAGACGGTGACGTCGAGCCCGAACAGATGATGGTAGGTGTGGCACAGCGCCTCGGCCGCCTGCTTCGTCGCCGCGTACGGACTCCGGGCCCGACTCGTGTCCGCGTCCTCCCGGTAGGGCATCGCGCTGCGCGCGTCGTAGAGGCTGGACGTCGATGCCAGGACGAACTTCCGCACGTGACGGTCCCGGCAGAGGTCCAACAGGTTGAGGGTGCCGGTCACGTTCGCGTCGACGCAGGCCCAGGGATCCTCGACGCTGGCGCGGACTCCGGCCCGGGCGGCCAGGTTGATCACCCCGTCGAGGGGCGGCTCGCGGTCGCACGCCGCCTCGAGCTTCGAACGATCGGATACATCCGCGAGCCGGAACGTGAAACGCTCGCGCGCCCGCAAACGCTCGAGCCGCCAGTGCTTGAGCCGGAGATCGTAGGCCTCGTACAGGTTGTCGACGCCCAGAACGGTGTGACCGGCATCCAGCAGCTCGGACGCGACCGCGGCGCCGATGAAACCCGCCGCCCCCGCGAGCAGATAGTTGGCCACGTCATCACGAGCCGGGACCGCTCATCAGGCGGTCCATGCCCGTCTCGTAGATCTCCCGGACCTGCGTGGTGACGTCGCGGTAGCGCGCGAGCAGCTCATGCCCCGACATCGGCTCGCGGAGCCGGCGCGCGATGGGCTCGACCGCGTCCGGATCGGTCGAGATGACGCCCCCGCCGACATCGGTGGCGATGCGCTGCACCGTCTCCAGATCCCGGAGAAAGACGTAGGCATCGCCCAGCGCCGCCACCTCGTCCGGGCGCAGCACGTCGGTCCCGGGGAATGCGGCCAGCAACCGCCGCGCCCCCGCGACCCGGAACTCCGCGCGGCCCGGTCCCTCTCTGAGCTGCAGCACCTGCAGCAGGAAGTCGATGTCGGCGAGACCGCCGCGGCCGCGCTTGAGATCGAGCTGGTCGCCGCCCGCCTCGTTGGCGAGCTCGCGCTCGATACGGGTGCGAACCCGCCGGGCGTAGGCGGGCACGTCGAGCGACCACGGCGCGTACACGAAGCGGCTGACGATGTCCTTCACCCGTTCCCCGATGGCCGGATCGCCACCCGCGAAGCGACAGCGCGTCCACGCCATCCGCTCCCAGATCTCGGCGCGTTCGTGCAGATAGCGTTCGAAGGCGGTGAGGGAGATGGCGAGGGCGCCCATCCGGCCCTCGGGACGCAGCCGGGTATCGATCTCGTACGCGGCCCCCGCGCCCGTTCGCTTCGAGAGCAGGTCGTAGATCGCGCGCACGAACTTCTGCTGCGGTTCGAACCAGGACGCATCGCCGGCGTAGAGGAAGACCAGATCGAGGTCGGAATGCACGGTCAGCTCGCGGCTCCCGAGCTTGCCGAGGGCGAGCACGACCCAGCCGGTCTCCGGGTCCCCCGACGGGGGCCCGGGCGGTCGGTGGTGCGCGACCGCCCGAGCCCCCGCCTGCAGCGCGCAGTCGGCGACGAGGGACAGCTTCTCGTTCAGTTGATCGAGACGGCGCTCGGTCAGCCACTCGACGAGCGCCTTGAACTCCTGTATCGCCTTGACCCGCCGAAAGGGATCCAGGCTCGATGCAAGGTCGGGCCCCGCCACCACCGCGTCGAACCCCCCGACCACCTCCTCGCGGAACGTGTCCGGGTCGACGACCGCGCGCACGAGGGAATCGAGCAGCTCCGGGTAGGCGGCGAGCCGCGCCGCGTAGAGGTCGCCGGCGTCGAGTCCCGAGAGGAACCGCCGCCTCAACATCTCGTCATCGAGCAGGGTGCGGTAGAGGGCTCCGGCCGCGCCGGAACGGGCCGCGACCCGCTCGAAGCGGACGAGCATCCGGGCCACCCCGGACGGCGGCGTCTCCCCCTCCAGCATCGCCGCCAGCAGATTCGCCAGGAGGTTCCGCGCCGAGGACCAGCCGTGCGACGGCACCGCATCGAGCGCCCGCATGGCGGCGAGGGCGCTGTCCGGCTCGTGGACGCCGGCGTCGACGAGCCGCGCGCGCGCCTCGTCGTCGGTCATGTCCCCGGCCAGCAGCCGGAACATCGCGCGGCCGGCGAGGCCGCCGTCTTCGGCGTCCTCTTCGAAGAGATCGGCGTAGATCGCGTGGACCCGGTCCCGGTGGCGGCCGAGCACCGCGTTCAGGGTCTCGAGGTCATCGAACCCGAGACGCCGCGCCAGCACCCGCAACCCGCGTTCGGTGCCGGACAGACTGTGGGTCTGCTGGCCCTGCGCGACCTGCAGGCCGTGCTCGACGTTGCGGAGGAATATGTACGCCGAGACCAGATCCTGCTGCACCTCCGCCTCGATGAACCCGTGCGATCCGAGCTGGTCGAGCGCGGTCAGGGTGTGGCCGGTGCGGAGGGCCGGCGTGGCGCCGCCGTAGATGATCTGGAACACCTGCGCAAACAGCTCGATCTCCCGGATGCCCCCGCGCCCCTCTTTCACGTTCCGGTCCAGATCGCCGCGCTTGCCGTGCTCGCGGTCCGCCCGCGCCTTGTACCGGACGAGCTCCGCGATGGCCGCGTGGTCCAGGTACTTGCGGTACACGAAGGGGACGACGAGCTCCACGAACCGTTGTCCGAGCGCCGGATCCCCCGCGATCGGCCGCGCCTTGAGAAGCGCGAACCGCTCGAAGGTCTCGCCGAGGCTCTCGTAGTACTCCGCCGCCTGCTTCAGCGAGTAGACGAGGTTCCCGCGCTGCCCCATCGGCCGGAGACGCATGTCGACCCGGTAGAGGTAGCCCTCCGCGGTATGTCCGGTCAGCAGGGTCGTGAGACGGCGTCCCAGCTTCTGATAGCGCCCGTGGGCGGTTCCGGTCCGATCGTCGGGGGCGTCGTAGACGTAGATGAGGTCGATGTCGGAGCTGTAGTTGAGATCGCCGCCGCCGAGCTTGCCCATGCCGATCACCGCGAACCGTCCCGGCAGCGGACCCTCGGCCGCCGTCTGTTCGGCGGTCGCGATGGCCAGCACCTTGTCGACCAGCGTATCGGCCAGGTTCGACAACTGCGCGGTCGTCGCGGTCAGCGTCTCCCGGTTCAACATGCCGAAGAGGTCGGCGGCCGCGACCCGCAGCATCTCCCGGCGCTGAAACCGCTTCAGCCCGTCCACCTGGTGCTCGATGGTGCCGTCGCCGTCGATCAGCCGGGCGATCTCCTGGTCGTAGTCGGCGCGATCCGGCGGCGCCCCGTCCAGCTCGCTCCGCAGCCAGTGCAGGTAGCCGGGGTTGCGGATCAGAATCTCGCTGAGGAACGGCGAGGCCCCGAGGATCTGGGTCAGGATGTCCAGGACGTGCGGGTCCGCCTGCAGGGTGCCGATGAACGCGGCTCTCGGCGTACGGGTGGCGACGTAGCGGCAGAACCCCACGACGGCGGCGTCCGGGTCGGCGGTCGTGGCAATCTCGTCGAACAGCAGGGGAGCGAGATGCCCCAGGGCCAGACGGCTCGTCAGGTCGTCCGCGAGCTGCTGCAGATGCTGGTCGGCGGCCGCGCCGTCGCGGACCCCGCACCCTTCCAGAAAGCGCGCCGCCGCCTCCGGGGACAGATCCGCCCCCAGGAAGATGTCCTTCGGCGAGACGGCGTTCGGTTCGAGCGGCATACCGGGGTCCCTGGGCGCCCGCGGCGACAGCCCCGCTGCGTTCGACCGGAGGGGCTCGACGCAGCACGCGGTCTCACCACGGGATCGGGCGCAGACTCCTAGGCGACGTCCGTCTCCCCGGTCCGGATGACCCAGCTCTGCTCGACCGGCAGCACGAACACCCGGCCGTCGCCGATCTCCCCGGTGCGGGCGGCGTCCATGATTACCTCGACGGCGGCGTCGACGGCCTCGTCGGCCACGACGATCTCGATCTTGGTCTTCGGCAGCAGGCTGATGTCGTACTCCCGCCCGCGATAGACGGTGGTGTGGCCGCGCTGGCGGCCGTGCCCGCGCACCTCGGTGACGGTGATGCCGGCGATGCCGCGCTTCGCGAGCCCATCCTTGATGATGTCGACCTTGCTGGGCCGGACAATGGCTTTGATCAGCTTCATTTACCCTAATCCGCGTGTGCCTCACCGGGCCTGCGCCCGGATCCGGTTCAGTGCGTCGTCCAGACGGAGTGTACACGTTTCCGCGCCGCTCGAAACACGCCGCCCCTCCGGACCGCCCCGTCCCGGCGGGCCATCATGACGGACGGGCGCGGGTGCGGCGCATCCCGCGCCCGTTACCGGTTGTGGTACGATTGCTCCCGCTCGTGCGGCGACGGCGCCCCCACGGCAATCAGGTTCTCCAGCTCGAGACGAGTCGCACCGTATGGTCGTCGGCATCCCGGCAGAAACCTTCCCCGGCGAGCGGCGTGTCGCCACCGTCCCGGCGGTGCTTCCAGCCCTGATCAAGGCCGGCCTCGACATACTCCTGGAACCCGGCGCCGGCGCGGCGGCGGGATTCCCGGACTCGAGCTATGTCGACAAGGGCGCCGTCCTCGCGACCGATCGAGCCCATGTACTGGCCGCCGCCGACGTCGTTCTTGAGGTGCGCGCGCTCGGGGCCAATCCGAACGCCGGTCGCGCCGATCTGGAACGGCTGCGGACCGGACAGGTCGTCATCGGGCTGTCCGATCCGCTCGGGGAGCCGGCGTCGGCCCGCGAGCTCGCGGCGCGCGGCGTCACCGCGTTCTCGATGGAGCTCATTCCCCGGATCACCCGCGCCCAGAGCATGGACGCCCTGTCGTCGATGGCCACCATCGCGGGCTACAAGGCGGTGCTCGTGGCGGCCGAGACCCTGCCCCGCATGTTCCCGATGATGATGACGGCGGCCGGGACCGTCACGCCGGCGCGGGTGTTCGTGGTCGGGGCGGGAGTGGCGGGGTTGCAGGCGATCGCGAGCGCCCGCCGGCTGGGCGCCAAGGTCGAGGCCTACGACGTGAGACCGGCCGTCAAGGAACAGGTGGAGAGCCTCGGCGCCTCGTTCGTGGACCTGCCCCTCGACACCGCCGAATCGGAGGACGCGGGCGGCTACGCCAAGGCCCAGGACGAGACGTTCTATGCGCGGCAGCGCGAGATGATGGGCCGGGTCGTGGCCGGCAGCGACGTCGTCATCACCACCGCCCTGATCCCCGGACGGCCGGCCCCGGTGCTGGTGACCGACGAGATGGTGGCGGGGATGACCCCCGGCTCGGTGGTGGTGGACCTGGCGGCCGAACGGGGCGGCAACGTCGAACCGTCGCGGCCCGACGAGGTGGTGATCGCGCACGGGGTCACCGTCCTCGGTCCGACCAATCTGCCGTCCACCGTGCCGTATCACGCCAGTCAGATGTACGCCCGGAACGTGTCGGCGCTGCTGCTGCATCTCGTCCGGGACGGCGCGATGACGCTTGACCCCGACGACGAGATCACGACGGGCACGCTGGTGTCGCGCGACGGCGAGGTCGTGCACCCGCGGGTTCGCGCGCTCCTCGAACCGGCCTGACGTTGCGCCGAGGTGGCCCCATGGATGCGTTTCTGCCCCTGCTGACGATCTTCATGCTGGCCGTCTTCGTCGGCTTCGAGATCATCACGAAGGTACCGCCGCTGCTCCACACGCCGCTGATGTCGGGCAGCAACGCGATCTCCGGCATCACCATCATCGGGGCGCTCCTGTCGGTCGCGGCCGAGGGCCGCCTCAGCACCATCCTCGGCTTCGTGGCCCTGGTGCTCGCCACCGTCAACGTGGTCGGCGGGTTCCTGGTGACCCACCGCATGGTGGGCATGTTCAAGAAGAAGGACTAGCAGTCCGTGGTGGAACCCCGCGTTGCACCGAGAGCGAATGCAACGGGGACTTTCGCCACGGGCTGCTGAACCAGACAGGATCACGGTGTGAGCGCTGTCTTCATCGATCTGACCTACCTGCTGGCGTCTGTCCTGTTCATCCTCGGGATCAAGGGACTGACCCACCCGCGGACCGCCGTCCGCGGCAACCTGCTGGGCGCCACCGGCATGTTTCTCGCGGTCGTCGCCACCCTCGCCGACCGCGAGGTGCTCGGCGCCGGGGCCCTGAGCCTCGGCCACATCGCGGCCGGGGTCGTGCTCGGGGCCGCCGTGGGGGCCACCCTCGCCCTCCGCATCCAGATGACTGCGATGCCCCAGATGGTGGCGTTGCTGAACGCGTTCGGGGGCGGCGCCTCGGCCCTCATCGCGGGAGCGGTGCTGAGCACCGGCGGTGACCCGACGGCGCAGACCGCGGTCGCCACCGTCGCCTCCGGCATCATCGGGTCGGTGACGTTCTTCGGCAGCCTCGTCGCCTTCGACAAGCTGCAGGGGCTGCTGCTGCCGGACCGGCCCGTGCACTTCCCCGCCCAGCAGGCGATCAACCTGCTGCTCGGGCTGGGCGCCCTCGCCCTCGGGGTGCTCGTCGTCGGCAACCCCGGCGACCTCACGAACTATGCCCTGCTCGTGGCCGTCGGGTCGGTGCTCGGGGTGCTCCTGACGATACCCATCGGGGGCGCCGACATGCCGGTCGCCATCGCCCTCCTCAACTCCTATTCGGGACTCGCCGCCGCCTCCACCGGCTTCGTGCTCGACAACAACATCCTCATCATCACCGGTTCGCTCGTGGGCGCCTCCGGCCTGATCCTGACGCGGATCATGTGCAAGGCGATGAACCGCTCGCTGATGAACGTCCTGCTGGGGGCCATCGGTCCCGACAGCGGCGGCGGCGCCGCCAGCGCCGACGACGTCTACGCCGGGCGGATCAAGAGCGCCTCGCCGGAAGAGGTGGCGATGCTGCTCGACGGCGCGCGGCGGGTGGTGGTGGTGCCCGGCTACGGCATGGCGGTGGCGCAGGCGCAGCATCAGGTGCGCGACCTCGCCGACCTCCTCGAATCGCGGGGCACGGAGGTGGAGTTCGCGATTCACCCGGTGGCGGGACGCATGCCCGGACACATGAACGTGCTGCTGGCGGAGGCGGACGTCGACTACGACAAGCTGCGGGAGATGGACGACATCAACCCGTCGTTCGCACAGACGGACGTCTCCCTCATCATCGGCGCCAACGACATCGTCAACCCCGATGCCCGGACCGATCCGTCCAGTCCGATCGCGGGGATGCCGATTCTCGACGTCGACAAGTCCCGCACCGTGGTCGTCGTCAAACGCAGCCTGTCGCCCGGCTTCGCGGGCGTTCCGAACCCGCTCTTCGCCGCCGACAACACCCTGATGCTGTTCGCCGACGGCAAGCAGGCGGTGCTCGATCTCATCGCCGCCGTCAAGGAATCCTGACTCCGGCCGCCGTGCGCGGCGGCCGTCCGCGTCGGCGGTCCGAAGAGCCCGCGGTGAAACCGGGCGGCGGGCCTTGCCGCGGGCTCTTCCAGCCGGGGTCTCTTCCCTCGTGACGACGACCGGAAGACGAAGCTGAAATGACGGTGTGGACGGATCCGCCAGAGGTGCTGAAGCTGACCGCAGTGCGGCTGGTCCGCGACCGCTCGACCATTCTCGAGGGGATCGACTGGCAGGTGCGCGCCGGCGAGCGTTGGGTGGTGCTGGGGCCCAACGGCAGCGGCAAGACCTCGCTGTGTCAGATTCTCACCCTCTACCAGCACCCCTCGGCCGGCACCGTCACCGTGCTCGGCGGCGAGCTGGGCCGCGTCGACGTGCGGGCCCTGCGCCTGCGCATCGGCATCACCAGCGCCGCCCTCGCCGCGATGATCCCGCCCGCCCTGACGGCCGAGCAGATCGTGGTCGCCGGCAAGCAGGCCGCGCTGGCCCCCTGGTGGCACCGCTACGACGAGGCCGATTGGGACCACGCGCGGCACTGTCTCGCCCGCGTCGACTGCCTCGGGCACGCCGGACAACGCTTCAAGACGCTGTCGTCGGGCGAGCGCCAGCGTGTGCTGCTGGCCCGCGCGCTGATGTGCACGCCGGGCCTGATGGTGCTCGACGAACCGAACGCCGGTCTGGATCTGCCGGGCCGCGAACAGTTGGTGCAGACCCTGACCAGGCTCGCCCGCATCGACGCCGGGCTGCCCCTCGTGCTCGTCACCCACCACCTGGACGAGATTCCGCCCGGGTTCACCCATGCGCTGCTGCTCGCATCGGGGCGCATCGCCGCGGCCGGTCCGATCGAGCAGGTGTTGACCCCGCCCCGGTTGTCGGCCTGCTTCGGGCTCTCCCTGGACGTCGAGCAGAGCCACGGCCGCTGGCACGCCCGGGCCACCGGCTGACGGGCCGGGCGACCGATGCAGCCCCCGGTGTCACCGCGGGCTCCTCGGCGATGCCCGCCCCGCACGCCGATGGCGAGCAGTCGGCGTCCCGGTTCCGTCAGGACGCAGCGAACACGCTGGTCCGCAGCGCGCCGACGAGAGAGTCCACGACCTGGGTGAAGTCGCCGGTCTCGGCGTAGACCCGGCGCTGGTAGGCGCAACTGGGTCCGGCCTGCATGAGGTCGTGGATGCGCATCAGCTCGGCGTGGCTGCCGAGCCGCTTCGACACCGAGTCGAGCGACTCCAGCAGCCGAAGTATGGCCTCGGACAAGGGTTCGAGACGACCCTCCTCGTCCACGATCACGTCCGCATCGAGGGCCCACCGGGCGGCGCGCCACTTGTTCTCGCGGACGATCCAGTAGCGCTGCAGCGGCAGATAGATGCCGTCGTCGTACTGGTCTCCCAGCCACACCACCAGCGCCTGAATCAGCGCGGTCATCGCGATGATGTCGTCGAGCGTAGGCAACCCGTCGCAGATCCGCACCTCGACCGTGCCGAATTCCGGATGGGGCCGGATATCCCACCAGATCTCCCGGACCGACTCGATCGCCCCCGCCCCGAGCAGCGTGATCATCAGGCGCTGGAACTCGGCCCAGTTCAGGAGCCGGTAGGGCAGCCCCGCCGTCGGCAGGCTCTCGAAGATCTTCACCCGGCACGAGGCGAGCCCCGTCTCCTCGCCCTGAAAGAACGGCGAGCTGGCGGACAGCGCCAGCAGATGGGGAATGTAGGTGGTCAGCGCATTGAAGATGGCGATCGCCTTCTCGCCGCTCTCGATCCCCACGTGCACGTGCAGGCCGAAGATCATCAGGCGCCGGGCCGGCCACTGGCAGCGGTTGACCAGCAGGTGATAGCGTTCCTTGTCGGTGATCTCCTGCTCGGCCCACCGCGAGAACGGATGGGTGCCGGTGCCCGCGAGCTGGTAGCCGAGGCCGTCGCACAGCGTGAAGAGTTCACGGAGACGCTGCGACAGCTCGCCGCGGACCGCCGCGACGTCGGCGCATACGTCCGTGTTCAGCTCGATGGTCGATTGGATCAGCTCCGGCTTGAGGTTGTTGACGTCGCCCGCGCGCTCGAGAATGGTGGAAGCGCCCGATACGAGATTGCCGGTCTCGGGGTCGATGATCTGCAACTCCACCTCGACCCCCAGCGTGGGCCCCGACGAACCGTTGAACCGGATCATCATCGCGTCCCGAAGCTCCTCGTCTCTCGGCTCCGCCGCCTTGCGGCGCCCCCGCCCCAACCGCCCTTCTGCCATCGGACGCGGGTCAGTATACCCGCTCGCCACGCATCCCACGCCGCCCGCCTCTCCGCAGGACGGCTTCCCTTTCCGCCCGCAGGGATGAGATAGTGGACCGGTGCCCCGCGCGACACCCCGCTCCACGCTGGTCCGCTATACGCTCTACCAGATCCCGGAATGGCTGCTCGTCCTCGGCGCCGCCATCCTGCTGTACCGCTGGGGCGTCCTGCCGGGCTGGGCCGGCGCCCTCCTCGTCGCCGGCTGCATGGCGAAGGACGCCGCGCTCTATCCGTTGCTGCGCACCGCCTACGAAACCGACACCTCGAGCGCCATCGAACGCCTGATCGGCCTGCGCGGGGTGGCCGTCGAGCCGCTCGCACCGGACGGCTACGTGCGGGTGCGGGGCGAGCTGTGGCGCTCGGAGGCGACCACCGTCGATCGCGGGATCCGCCGCGGGCATCCCGTCACCGTGCACGCGGTACGGGGCACGACGCTGCTCGTCCGCCCCGCGCAGCCGCGAACCGCCCGGTAGGCCGGCCGGCCGTAACACTCCCGAGGGTTGGTGGCGGGAAGCGGAGCCGCAGCCCGCGGTTCCCGCGCCGGGGAGCTTTCTCGCGCGACACCGGCGATCACTCGACGGGTGGCCCGGACTCGGTTTCGCCCCCCGCCCGCGACGCGTTCACGAACTGGTCCCGAGGGATGCCGGGCACCACCGCCAGCGCATTCTCGTAGTAGACCTTCCGCAGAATGTCGTCCGGCAGCCCCATCCCGTACAGCTTCCAGAACGCGTGATAGCGCCGGTAGTAGTCGAAGTACTCGTCGCGCGTCTCGAACGTGCGCCAGTAGTAGGGAAACTCGCCAGCCGCATAGGAATCCTTCCCGAACAGGATGCGGTCCGGATAGGCGGCAAAGAAGGCGGCCGCGGTGCGGGGCTGGCGGCCGAACTCGTAGAGAATGGCGCCGGTCTCGACGACCACGTTCGGGAGCCGGTCCAGCAGGGCGCCGAGCCGGCCGAGATCGTTGGCGTGCCACCCCATGTGGGCGGAGATGAACCGGGTCTGCCGATGCCGGGCGAACAGCCGATCCCGCTCGGCCATGATCGTTTCGAAGCTCGGGAAGCGGTCCGCGGGAAGCCGCCGTCCCGGCCGCACCATCAGCTCGAGCCAGCGTTCGTTGTAGCGATCCACCGGCTGGAAGAACTCGCTCGGTTCGCCGGCATGGATCAGCACCGGGATGTCCAGGCGCGCACACGTCTCCCACACCGGATCGAGCTCCGGGTGGTCCACCGGCACCCGCTGCCCCTGCCCGTCCCGCACCGTCAGTCCGAAGTTCTTGAAGATCTTCAGCCCGACCGCGCCCTCCGCCACGTCGCGCTCGAGCTGCGCGGCGGCGCGCGCGCCGAATCCGGGCCGGACCCCGCGGCTGAAGTCGAGGTTGGCGAAGAAGACCATCCGGTCGGGGTGGCCGCTCGCCCGAATCGCCTCCACGCCGCGGGACAGCGTGGCGCCGGATCCGCCGCTGAGGTTGACGAGGACCTGCAGGTTCAGCGCATCCATCTCGCCGACGATCTGCTCCCACCGCCGCCCGGCAAGTCCCGGACGATGGTGGCTGTGCACGTCGATCACGGGGAACTTCGCCCTGGGCACCGGGTGCTCGGGCACGACGAGGGTGGAGCGCGGCTGATAGTCCTGGACCGTCAGTCGCCCGTCCGGCCGGGCTGCGCCCGGCTGCGGCTGGGCGGTCAGGGACACCGCCGCCGCCAGACCCGCGATCGCCGCCATCCCGACGAGCGTTCGATGGGACATCATCCGCTTCTCCCAGACATCCGCGGATCGGCGATCCGGCCTGCGCCGTGCCGCCGCGGCCATGCACCGTACGAAGAGCGCCGCAGTGGGACGATAAGCCGAATTCTGTACCCGACGCCCCCCCCGCGAACGGGACGACGCCGGGCGACGACCATTCCTCTAGCCCCGCCATCACTGGCGGGGTCGAGCAACCTACCCGGAGGCTTCGGACGGGCCGCCCTGATAGCGCCTCCCTATTTGGTCTTGCTCCGTGCGGGGTTTAGCCTGCCATCCGCCTTGCGGCGAACGCGGTGCGCTCTTACCGCACCTTTTCACCCTTACCTCTCGACGCACCGACATGAATCGGGCCGTCTCGAGGCGGTATGTTTTCTGTGCCACTTTCCTTCAGGTCGCCCTGACCGGGGATTACCCGGCGCACTGCCCTCTGGAGTTCGGACTTTCCTCCCCACTCGATGCCCGGAGGCATCGTGCGCAGCGGTCGTCTGTCCCACTGCGGCGCGTCAACCCTCCCTGTCTTCGATTATCCGTCCGTGTCCTGCGAAATCCCGTACTGCTCCAGCTTCTTGTAGAGATTGCTGCGCGGGGTATCGATGACCTCCGCGGTCCTCGAGATGTTCCAGCCGTGCCCCCGCAGCTTGTCGACCAGAAATGCGCGCTCCGCCCGCTCCTTGAACTCCCTCAGAGTGCCGGCCTGACTCGCCGCGAACCCCGCCGGGCCATCCCGGGATCCGCTCCGCAACACGGCGCGAACATCGCCCACGTCGATCGTCTCGCCCGGGGTCATCACGAGCAGCCGTTCCACCGTGTTCTTCAGCTCGCGGATGTTGCCGCGCCACCGCTCGCCGGCGAGCGCCTCGATCGCGGCCGGCGTGAACTCCCGGGGCCGGAAATTGTTGTCCCGACAGAACAGCGCGGTGAAATGACGCACCAGCCGGGGAATGTCCTCCCGCCGGTCGCGGAGCGGCGGCACCCGAACGGGGATGACGCTGAGTCGAAAATACAGGTCCTCGCGAAAGCGATCCTTGTCGATGGCCTCCTCGAGATTCCGGTTGGTGGCGGCGAGCACCCGCACGTCGACCTTGATGGTCCGGGCCGATCCGAGCCTCTCGACCTCTCCCTCCTGCAGCACCCGCAGCACCTTGGCCTGCGTGCGGAGACTCATGTCACCGACTTCATCGAGAAAGATGGTACCGCGATCCGCCTGCTCGAACTTGCCGATCTGCTTCTGGGTCGCCCCCGTGAAGGCCCCCCGTTCGTGTCCGAAGAGCTCCGATTCGATCAGCTCCTCGGGAAGCGCGGCGCAGTTGACCTGCACGAACCGCTCCCGGCCCCGCCGGCTGTTGCGGTGAATCGCCCGCGCCACGAGCTCCTTGCCGACCCCGCTCTCGCCCTGGATGAGGACGGTGCTGCTCGTGGGCGCGGCCCGGCCGATCGCGTCGGTCACCCCCTCGAGCGCCGGGCTGTCCCCCACCATCTCGTGACGGATCTCGACGAGCTCGCGGTAGCGGCTCACCTCCGTCCGCAGCCGGTGCTGCTCCAGGGCATTCCGGATGTCGAGCTTGAGGACGTCCCCCTCGAAGCCCTTCTCGAGAAACGTGAACGCGCCCTGCTTGGTCGCCTCGACCGCGGTGCTGATGGTGCCGTGACCCGAGATCACGATCACCGGGACCGCATCACCCCGTTCGCGCATCCGCCGCAGCACTTCCAGCCCGTCCATCCCCGGCATCTTCACGTCGAGCAGCACGAGATCGATGCTCTCGGAGCCGATCAGGTCGAGACCCTCCCGCCCGCTGCGCGCGAACAGGCACTCGTAGCCCTCGTACTCGAGGGTCATCTTGAGCGCATCGCGCACGCCTTCGTCGTCATCGACCACCAGAATCCGCTCGTTCATCGGCGTCCGCCGGTCATTATAAGTTCGCGCAAGGCGGAACCGCTGCGAAACCGGCTGCGTGAGCGAGTCGCGAGCAGCGGGAGGTCGAGCAGCAGGGCGACGATTCCCGGATCGGGAGTCTGCGCCGTGGGACGCTGCAAACTCCTGGCGCGTTGGTCGGGCGACAAGCGGAGGCGCAACCGACGATTGCCGGGGCAGGAGTCTGCGCCGTAGAACGGCGCGGATTCCTGGAGGGTTGGTTGGGCGGCAAGCGGAGCCACAGGCGACGATTGCCGGGCTAGCGATCTCGCGCGAGCACGTAGTCCGGCAGCGCCATCAGCGCATCGAGCTCGGGCGTCGGGGGGAAGCCCTGGAGAGACCGCTTCGCCGCGGCCGCGAACCCCGTCGCCCGCTCGAAGGCCAGATCGAGCACCCGGTGCTCCGCCAACAGCGCGCGCAGCTCGTTCCAGGCGTCCGGGGTGAACCGGCGGTCCCGCACCATCGAGTCCAGCAGGACCCGGGCCGGATCTCCGGCCTTCTGGAGCAGGTAGATCGCCGGCAGGGTCATCTTGCCTTCGCGCACGTCGCCGCCGACGGGTTTCCCGAGCACGCTCTCGTCCGCGGTGTAGTCCAGGAGATCGTCGACGAGCTGGAAGGCGATGCCGAGATTGATGCCGTAGTCGCGCAGCGCCAGTTGCTGGGCCTCGGACAGCTTCCCGAGCATCGCGCCGATCCGGGCGCAGCCGCCGAACAGGTGGGCGGTCTTGCGCCGGATGATCTCCAGATGCTCTTCCTCGCTGATGTCCACGTCCCCGACCTTGGTGAGCTGGTAGAGCTCGCCTTCGATCATGCGCCGGGTGACGTCGCAGAGCAGCCGCACGAGCTCGAGCGAGTCGACGGTCAGGGCCATGCCCATCGACTTGATGTAGAGGTAGTCGCCGAGCAGGACGGTGATGTCGTTGCCCCAGCGGGAATGCACGGTCTGGCGCCCGCGCCGAATGACCGAATCGTCGATCATGTCGTCGTGCACCAGGGTGGCGGTGTGGATGAACTCCACCACCGCGGCGTAGAGCGTCGCGTTCTCCCCCCGATAGCCGCCGAGACGGGCGCACATCAGCAGGAGCGCCGGTCTCACCCGCTTGCCACCGCTGGTCTGGAGATAGCGGCCGATCTCGGGAATCAACTCGACCCGCGATTCGATGTGTTGAACGAAGTGCCGCTCGACCGATTCCAGGTCCTGGCGTATGGGGTCGAAGATCTCGGCGAGATCCGGGGGGGAAGAAGTTCTCGACACAGTGGCAGCTCGCGGCCGGAATTTCAGCATACTTGCGTTCCAAGTGTCAATGTAGCAAGCCTTTAGCACGCGCCTCCAAGGGTCGAACCCCCCTGGAGGCGCGATGGGTCGTGGCGGTGGGCCGTGGAAGCCCGGCGGCGAAGAGCGCCTCGAAAGCGGCCGAAGTTCGCGCGCGCACCTCGTCGGCGGTCGTCCCCCGCACGCCGGCCACGACCTCGATCACCCGGGTCACCCACGCCGGTTCGTTGCGCCGCCCTCGATGCGGCACCGGCGCCAGGTACGGGGCATCGGTCTCGACGAGCAGCCGGTCCCACGGCACCACGGCGGCCGCCTCGCGCACGGCATGCGCCCCCTTGAACGTCGCGATACCCGAGAACGACACGTGAAACCCGAGGTCGACGGCCCGCCGCGCCATCGATGCGTCGCCGGTGAAGCAGTGAAACACGCCGCCCGGCGGCGGCGCGCCCTCGTCCTCCAGGACCGCGAAGGTGTCCTCGTCCGCCTCGCGGGTATGGATCACCACCGGGCGTTCCATCTCGCGCGCCACCCGAACCTGACGCCGAAACACCTCGCGCTGGATCTCGCGCGGGGCGAAATCGTAGTGATAGTCGAGACCGATCTCCCCCACCGCGCAGGCGCCGGCCCGCGCCGCGACGGCCGAGCGCAGCCGCGGCCCCACGTCGTCGAGACACGCGGCGAACTCTCCGGCCTGATGCGGATGCACGCCGACCGCGAATCCGACCGCCGGCCAGAGCGCCGACACCCGCTGGGCGCGGGCCGCTTCGGCCGGGTTGGTGGCGTCGAGGATGCACAGCGCGCCGCGGAGCCCGGCCTCCCGGGCCCGCTCGACCACCGCGTCGAGGTCGCCTTCGAACGCCTCGTCGGCGAGATGGCAGTGCGAATCGAACATCGTCTCCCCCGACCCCGTTATCGGACTCGAGCCCCCGGGGGAGCGGCCTCCGGGTCGTCGACCCCCAGCAGCACCGGCTGGCCGTCGGGATCGGTCGCCGCGAGGATCATGCCGTTCGACTCGACCCCCATCAACCTGGCCTTCTCGAGATTGGCGACAATCACCACCGAACGCCCCACCAGGGTCTCGGGGGCGTAGGCGCGCGCGATGCCCGCGACCAGGGTGCGCTCGCCGCCGCCGTCGTCCACCGTCACCTTCAGCAGCTTCTTGGACTTCGGAATCGCCTCCGCCGCGAGCACCTTGGCAACCCGAAGCTGCACCTTCATGAAGTCGTCGAACGAGATGCGCGGCTCCGGGGGGGGCGCCGGCGCGGCGGCTGCGGGCGTGGGAGGGGTTGCCGCCGAGCCAGGATCGGTCTCCCCGGGCGGCGGCGCGGACGCGGTGTCGTCTCGCGAGACCCTCACGCGTCGCGGGCCAGGGTCAGGCACTGCCGGCAGCGGCGCCGTGGTCGGTGTCTCGTCTGTCATCGTCGTCCCTGTTTCCTTCTCCGCGGCGACCCCGGGCGCACCGGCGGCGGTCTCGCCGATGGAACCACCCGCCTCGAGCCGCGGCCAGAGCGGCGGTCCCTGGACGACGTGCCGCTCGCCTCCGGACCACGCCGCATCCGCATCGAGCCGACTCTCGGCAATCGGACCGGTCTGGCCCATCCGCCGCCATATCTCCGCGCAGGACGAGGGCATCGCCGGCCACAGCAGCAGCGCCGCAATCCGCACCGCCTCCACCATCTCGAACAGCGCCTGGTCGAGCTCGTCGCGGCGGTCGGGGTCCTTGGCCAGCGCCCAGGGCTCGGATCGGGTGATGAACTCGTTGGTGGCGTCGACCAGGTCGAACGCCGCCGCCATCCCCGCATGCAGCTCGTAGGCGTCGAGCGCCGCGCGGTACCGCGTCACCACCTCGGCCGCGACGTCCGCCAGACGCGGCGCCGCGCCGGGCACGGGAGCCACCCGCCCCCCGCGGTACTTGTGCGCCATCGCCGTGACGCGACTCACCAGATTGCCGAAGTTGTTCGCGAGGTCCGCGTTGTACCGCTCGTCGAAGCGCTCCCACGTGAAGTCGCCGTCCTGGCCGTAGACGATCTCCTTGACGAGATACAGGCGTAGCGGATCGGGACCCAGCCGGTCCGCCGCGTCGAGCGGATCGACGTTGGTGCCGAGGGACTTGCTCATGCGCTGGCCCTGCCAGTTCACCCACCCGTGGCCGAATACGCGACGCGGCAGCGCGATCCCCGCACTCATGAGCATCGCCGGCCACACCACGGCGTGGAAACGGGTGATGTCCTTCCCCACCACGTGCAGGTCGGCCGGCCACCAGGCCGCGAACTGCTCCTCGTCCGTGCCGTACCCGACCGCGGCCATGTAGTTGGTCAGGGCGTCGAACCAGACGTAGACCACGTTCGACGGGTCGAACGGCACCGGAATCCCCCAGCGCTGCCCCGTGCGGCTGACGGAGATGTCCTCCAGGCCGCGCTCCAGCAACCGCAGCATCTCGTTGCGCCGAACCTCGGGCTGCACGAACGTCGGATGCGCCGCGTAGTGCTCCAGCAACCGGTCCCGGTACCGGGACAGGCGAAAGAAGTGGTTCCTCTCCTTGACCCAGTCCGGCTTGCTGCGGTGCACCGGACACTCGCCGTCGACGAGGTCCTTGTCCTGCTTGAATGCCTCGCACGAGACGCAGTACCACCCCTCGTACTCGCCTTCGTACAGGTCGCCGGCGGCGGCGATGCACTCCACCAGGGTCGTGACCGCCACCCGGTGGCGCGCTTCGGTGGTCCGGATGAAGTCATCGAACGAGATGTCGAGCTTGGCCCAGACCTCGCGAAACACCGCCTCCATCCGGTCGCAGAAGACCAGCGGGTCGAGCCCGAGCTCCGTCGCGCGCTGGAAGACGTTCTGCGAGTGCTCGTCGTTGCCCATGACGAACCGCGTCGGCAGACCACACAACCGGCGATAGCGGGCGATGACGTCGGCCGTCACCTTCTCGTAGGCGGTGCCCAGATGGGGCCGGCTGTTCACGTAGTCGATCGCGGTGGTCAGGTAGAAACGGTTCATCTTCCTCGCCTTCGACGCGCTGTCCTCGACACCGGCGCGCCGCTCACCGGGCGCCCGGACGCGCCGCCAGCCCGGCGTCCCGCGACGCCTGAACGGCGGCGGCGTGGACCTCCTTCACCGACACGCGGTGCTCGCGGGCCGCGCGGGCGCAGTCCTCGAACTCCGGCGCCACGTTGACGACCGCGGCTCCGCGCCGCGCCACCTTGCATCGTATCTCGCCGTAGCCGGTCGGCACCGGCACGATCTCTCGCGCCAGCACCTCCCGGGTCACCTCGCCGTAGCGGAGTCCGATGGTGCTCGTCTCCCGAAACAGGGTGGCGCAGACCGCCTCGCGGCGTCCCGGCGGTACGAGCACCGTCACCTGCGTCCCCGGACGGTTCTTCTTCATCTGCACCGGGGTATAGAACACGTCGACCGCCCCCGCGTCCTGGAGATGCTCCCTGAGCACCCCGAAGATCTGGGGGTTCATGTCGTCGATCTCGCAGTGGACGGCGGCCACCCGTTCCTCGGGGGCGCGGTCCGCCGCCTCTCCGACGAGCACCCGCAGGACGTTGGGGTGTCCCCGGGGGTCGCGCGACCCGGCGCCGTACCCGATCCGCTCGATTCGCATCGGCGGCAACGGTCCGTACTCACCGGCGAACTCCGACACGAGCAGGGCGCCGGTCGGGGTCAGGAGCTCGCCGGCCGGCGCGCCCGCGTACACCGGAGCGCCGGCGATCAACGCCGCCGTCGCCGGCGCCGGCACCGGCATGGTCCCGTGCGCGCACGTGACGGTGCCGCTCCCCACATTCACGGCGGAGGCGACGATCCGGTCGGCTGCGAACCACTCGAGCGCAAAGACCCCGCCGACGACGTCGATGATCGAGTCCAGGGCCCCCACCTCGTGCAGGTGCACCTTCTCCACCGGCATCCGGTGTATCGCGGCCTCGGTCTCGGCCAGGCGCCGAAACAGCCGGGCCGCCCGCGCCCGGGACCCATCGGCCAACGACGACCGGTCCACGAGCTTGAGAATCCCGGAAAGATGGCGGTGTGGATGGCCGCCCCCACCGGCGGTCTCGGTCACCGTGAACTTCGTGGCTCCCACCCCGGACCGGCTCACCGGCTCGGCCGAGACGGTGCACTCGTCGCCGAGGGCCAGGCTCCCCAACGCCTCCTGGAGACGCTCGAAGGGCAGGCCGGCATCGAGCAGGGCGCCTATCACCATGTCGCCCGACGCGCCGGAGAAGCAGTCCAGATAGAGAATCCGCCCCATGGGTTCCTAGAAGTTTCGCGCCAGCGAAACTTCCGACGCGACCGCTAGATCCGCCCCATCTCCTTGAAGCTGCAGTACTTGGCGTCGGCCAGGATCACATGGTCGACCACTTCGATCCCCATCACCAACCCCGCCTCGACCAGCCGCGCCGTCAACGCCACGTCGTCTCCGCTCGGCGTCGGGTCGCCGGACGGATGATTGTGGAACAGTACGATCGCCGCTGCGCCGCCCGCCGCCGCCGTCCGGAACACCTCTCTCGGATGAACGAGGCTGGCATCGAGGGTCCCGCTCGACAGGAGGGCGGTCTTGAGAACGCGGTGCTTGGTGTCCAGCAGCACGATGCCGAACTGTTCGACGGCGCGGGCGCCGTAGCTCGGCAGCAGGAAGGATGCGACCTCCCGCGGCGAACCCAGACGCTCGCGATGATCCGGTGGTCGTACCAGCGTGCGGCGACCCAGCTCGACGGCGGCCAGCACCTGCGCCGCCTTCGCGGCGCCGAGCCCCTTCAAACGGCACAGGTCGCCGAGCGACTGCCGCGTCAACCCGTGCACACCCTGCACCGCGGCCAGGACATTATTCGAGACGTCGATCGCACTCGCGTCGCGAAACCCGTGCCCGAGGACGATCGCCAGCAACTCGTTGTCGCCCAAACCTGACGGCCCGAGACGTTCGAGCTTTTCGCGGGGTCGGTCGTGAAGAGCGAGTGATTTCATCGTACCACACGTCGGGCGTCGGCTCGGTCCGGACCCAGGGACATCGCCGCCCGCGGTCCCGCGGGCCACTGCCGCGATTGCTTGCAAGAATCGCGCACATCCCGACGGGAGGCCCGTTCGCACCCGGCTGCCGCAGGACGCGCCGACCGATTCGAGGATGCCCCGAACGCCGCCCCGTTTCCGCACGGGGGTGTACGCGTACGCTGCATACGGCCGCGGGCTCGGGGATCGCGTGGTTTGCACGAACGCGTGTCTACCGCGAAGACGCCTGGCCAAGCCAGTGTCCGGTCATGACGATGTCCGCCCACCCGGTGAGGTGTATTCCCTCGTCCGTCCAGCACACGTGCTGGGCGCCGCCGGGGGACACCACCTCGACGTCGCGCGAGGCGCCGCCGTAGGCGGCCGCCGCCACCGCGCTCGCGCAGGCGCCGGTGCCGGACGCGGCGGTCGGACCGACGCCGCGCTCCCAGATGAGTATCCGAACGCGGGATGGAGACTCGACCTCGACCAGCTCGACATTGGTTCCTTCGGGGAACGCCGGGTGGGTCGCCAGCAGCGGGCCGAGACGGTGCAGGCGCGCGTCGTCCACCACCCCGCCGAGCACGATGCACTGGGGATTCCCCACCGACAGCTCCACGACCTCGACCAGCTCACCGGCTACCTCGAGGCGCCGTTGCCGGAGCCCGGCCGGCGGTCCCATGAGCGCGTCGAAGGTCGCAAGGCGCCCCGCCGACGCCACCCGCGTCAACGGTATCGACCCGGCATCCGTCTCGATGACCAGGCGTTGGAGGGATGGCCGCTCGCGCACCACGATGGCGGCCAGGCAACGCACCGCGTTGCCGGAGACCTCCGCGCGCCCGCCGTCGGCGTTGTAGAGCGTCATCCGCGCGCCGGTCCCGGTGGGCGCGTGGAACACGAGCCCGTCTCCCCCCACCCCGGTGTGCCGGTCGCAGATGCGCCGGGCCAGTGCGGGACGGTCTCCGTCCGCGGTCTGGCCGGCGGGCACGAAGAGGAAGTCGTTGCCGTAGGCGTGGGCCTTGACGAGATCGAGAGGCATCGCTCTGCAAGTTCGGCTCAGGGAGCCAAGGGGCTCTCGAACACCCAGGTCACGCCGGTGGTCACGCCGATCTTCGAATCGAGCGACGTGAGCCCGGTGAACAGCGCAGAGTCCAACCGGAGAGCCCCGCGCGTATAGCGGAGCCCGAAGGTCATGCGGCCCCGGGACTCGGTGCCGGGCGGCGGCATCCCGCGCCGGGTGCTGATCCGCCCGTTGACCTCGCCGACGATCTCCGAGGCAGTGGTAATCGCGCGGGCCAGCGAGATGCCGTAGGTCAGCACGTCGTTCTGCCGATCACCGCGGGTCGGATCCGAAAGAATACCCACCCCGACGTTGCCGACGAGACGAATGGACTGCACCGTCTTGCCGACCAGCAGCGACTGAAAAAAGTCGATCGTGTCGAGGCCGAGTCCGGTCTCGTTGCTGGCGTTGGGCAGCCGGGTCGCGAAACGCAGGCCGACGGCGGGCCTCCGGGCGCCTTCGCTGACCAACTTCACCTTGGCCCCGATCACCACGTCGTCCCAGCCCCGCGTCGTATCGCCGGGGACCTCCAGCATGTGATCCAAGGGTGCGGCAAAGCGGTCCGAGATGACCAGGCGGCTGATCGACACCCCGTCGATCTGAATCTCGGCCTGGGACCCCATGCCGAAGCTGAACCCGAGCCGCGGCGCCCGCAGCAGTGTCCCCTTGAGTCCGGACACGGGATAGATGTGGTTCCAGGCATGGTCGACCCCCGCCTCCAGCAATACCAGGCGGTCGCCGATGGGTTCGGGATCTTCGGTCAGCAGAGGCCGCTGCTGGGCCAGCGCCGACCCCGCGGCCAGACAGAATCCAAGTCCCCAACACCCGAGACGCGTCACCCTGCGGTTCATCCCTCTCCTCGCTCAGAATGCCTTCCCGGTATCGAGGAGGACCGTCACCGGTCCGTCGTTGACCGAGTGCACCATCATGTGGGCCTGGAACGTCCCGGTCTCGACCGCGACCCCCCGATCGCGAAACCGGTCGACGATCTCCTCGTACACGGCGCGCGCCCGGTCGGGAGCCGCGGCCCGGTCGAACGACGGGCGGCGCCCGCGGCGGCAGTCCCCGTAGAGCGTGAACTGCGAAACGAGCAGGACCCCGCCATCGACCTCGCGAACGGAACGATGCAACCGCCCGTCGGCATCGGGAAAGACACGCAAACCGACAATCTTGTTCACCAGATACGCCGCGGCGTCGCGCCCGTCGTCACGGGCGATCCCGACCAGGACGAGCAGACCGCGCCCAATGCTGCCCACCGCCCGGTCGCCGACCGTGACCCGGGCCGAGGTCACCCGCTGTACGACCGCTCTCATCTGTTTCCCGAAGCTCGGAGCTTGAACTCGTGCGGAGAGCGCCGTTCCCCGAGCGGCAAATACCCGGGCGGGCATCCGCGCGCTCAGACGACCGCCGCCGCGCCGGGTGACGGCGGGGGTCCGGTCGGGGATGCGGCCACGCTCGCCCGGAGCTCCGCCACCGGGTTGATGCGCCGGTCCAGGAGATGCCGCCCCGCCACGTTGCCGAAAGCCTTCAGCATCGACTGCTTGACCCCCGGATGCTCGCGTTCGAGATCGAGCAACAGACGCTTGACGCGCTGCCGCTGCAGACCCAGATCGCCGCAAGCCGGGCAACAGCAGCCGATCACGGGCAACCCGACCTGCCGGGTGGTATAGTCCCGCGCCTCCTCCTCGCTGATGTACGCGAGCGGGCGAATGACCACGTGACGTCGATCGTCCGACACCAGCCGGGCCGGCATCGCCTTCAGGGCGCCGGCGAAGAACAGGTTCAGCAACAGCGTTTCGATGAAGTCGTCGGCGTGGTGTCCAAGGGCGATCTTCGTCGCCCCCACCTCGCCGGCAATCCGATACAACACGCCGCGGCGGAGCCGTGCGCACAGCGAGCAGGGCGTGGCCCCTTCGTCCATCTTGTCGTCGATGATCTCGCCGATCGAAGTGTGCTCGATCCGACGCTCCCAACCCCGCCGGGCGCACGCCTGCGCAATCGCGTCGTGCTGGTAGTCGCGATAGCCGGAATGGACGTTCACCGCCACCAGCGTGAAGTCGACCGGCGCTCGCCGGCGCAAGGCGTCCAGCAGTTGCATCAACGCCCAACTGTCCTTGCCGCCGGACAATCCGACCATGACGCGATCGCCGTCTTCGATGAGCTCGAAGTCGACGATGGCCTTCGTCATCTTTCGGGCCAGCTTCTTCTCGAGTGCGCTTTCGTACGCCATGACTGCGCTGTCGGGATGTAGCGCCGCAGGCCGATCCGCCGGGGGGCCGTGGCAAGAGCCCCACGGCTTGGCCATGAGCTCCTGAAGACGCGGGATGCGCGGCCGAAGCAACCCGCCGCCCGTCGTCCGCGCCGTGCTACGGCGCAGACTCGCCGCTCCATGATACGACGAAAGGCGACGGCGGGCGATGCCCCGCGCGACCCCGGCGGCCCGTGGCGAAAGGCCCCGCTGCATTCGAGCGGCGATGCATCCGGCCTGACTGCGTTGTACGTCGGACTGCGTTCAGTCCGCGGTGTCAATATGCCCGACATGCGCCCTCCTCACGCCTTGTCAGGCGGGCGCCTCACCTCCCGCCGGCGCACCCACCGCTCTCGGTGCAACGCGGGATTCCACCGCCGGCGGCCGGCGTCAGTCGAGAAACGTCTGCGACCACCGCTCCAGCACCATCAGGCTTAACAGGAGACGGGCGTGGTCGCGGCGGCCCGCCAGGTGCTCGTCGATCCGGCGGGTGACCTCCGCGGGTTCGAACCAGCCCCGCCGCCGCACCTGATCGGGCCCCAGGAGGTCCTGCATCATCGGCGCCCACTGTTGCCGCAGCCAGATCTGCGTGGGAATGGAGAACCCCGCCGGGGTCCGCCGCAACATCGACTCGGGAAGCAGGGGGCGCATCGCGCGTTTCAGGACGTACTGGCATTCGCCGTTCCGAATCTTCAGGGAGCCGGGCATCGAGAACGCCAGCTCCATGACGTCGACGTCCAGGAAGGGCGCCCGCGTCTCGAGCGAGGTCGCCATGCTCGCCCGGTCCACCATCACGAGCACGTCGTCGCGCAGGAACACCTGCAGGTCGGCGTAGAGCTGCCGGTTGAGCAGGTCGTCGGTGTGGGCCCCCTGCAGGTGCCGGCGAATCGGCGCGTACACATCGCTGTCGACCAGGGCGCCGCGGAGCGCCGGCGTGTAGAGGTGCCGCTTGGCCGGCACGTCGAGGACCGTCATCCACCGGTAGTGGGCAATGTTCCCGGGCGCCGTCGCGAGGCCCAGGATGAAACGGCGCAGGCGGTTGATGATCCCCTGCTTCTTGTCGCTCGGAGGCAGCAACGCCGTCGCGGCCGCGCACAACCGCAGCGCGGCGTCGGGAACCATCGTCGAGACACGCCGGGCCAACGCCTCCGTCCGGTACGTCTCGTATCCACCGAAGAGCGCCCGGCCCCCGGCGCCGGACAGGGCCGCGGTCACATGCTGGCGCGCGATCTGCGACACCAGAAAGGTCGGGAACAACGATGCATCGGCGAACGGCTGGTCGAAATGGCCCACCACGCGCTCGAACAGCGTCGCAAGGTCGGGATCGACCACCCCCTCCCGATGATCGGTCCCGAAGTGGGAGGCCGCGGTGCGGGCTCGCGGCAGCTCGTTGTAACCGGCCGCGTCGAAACCCAGACTGAACGTGGCGACCGGCCGGCCGGCCGCCGCTTGCGCCATCAGGCCGACGATGGCGCTCGAATCGAGGTCCCCCGACAGGAACGCCCCGAGGGGGACGTCCGACATCATCTGGGCGGAGACGGCCCGCGAGAGGGCCTCGCGGAGCGCCGATGCCGCGTCGTCCTCCGTCCAGCTCCGGAGCGGCACCGACGCCACGTCCCAGTACCGCTCGACCTTGACGGAGCCGCGCTCGTAGATCAGATAGTGGGCCGGGGGCAGGGTCCGCACATCCGCGAAGATGGTCCTGGGGGACAGCACGTACTCGTAGGTCAGGAACTGATCGAGCGCCTCGAAGTCCACCTCCCGCGACACTTCCGGCCGTACCAGCAGCGCCTTCATTTCGGAGCCGAACAACAGACGCTGGGGCGTCTGCGCGTAGTAGAGCGGCTTTTCGCCCGCCCGGTCGCGGCCGGCGAACAGGCGGCGGTTCTTCGCGTCCCACAAGGCGAAGGCGAACATCCCCCGCAGCCGGGTCACCACGTCGACGCCGAACGCCTCGTAGCCGTGCAGTATGACCTCGATGTCGGAGCGGCTGCGAAACCGGTGCCCCCGGGCGACCAGCTCCCGGCGCAGCTCGGCATGGTTGTAGATCTCCCCGTTCGCCACGAGATGCGTCGACCCGTCCTCGCTCGAGAACGGCTGCTGCCCGTTGCGGATATCTATGACCGACAACCGGCGCATGCCGAGACCCACCCCCGGCCGGACGAGCTGACCATGCTGATCCGGCCCCCGGTGACGCAGGATCTCGACCATGCGACTGATCTGGGTCGGATCAACCGGGCGGGCCGCGTCACGTTCGACGATACCGGCGATACCGGACATGAATCGTGATGTGGAGAAAGCGGGAATGCCGTCGCCCGCGGCCGGACGGCGCCGGCCGCGCACGGAACCGCGACGATGGTACAATGGCGGCGGTCGTCAATCACCAGTTCTTTGGAAAGAAGTGCGGCGTCTCGCTACGCTTCTCCGGTTCATTTCTTCCCCGCGCAGCATCACCCGTCGAACGATTCGGGGTTCCGGCGGATCACGCGGGTGATCGTCTTCGCCGCCCCGCGGGGACGGATGAGAGCCATGACCCACGTCGCGTCCCGGCTGGCGGCTGGCGCGGCAGCCATGACGCTCCTCGGCGGGTGCGGCGGACCGGACGTCCGCGAGGTGCTGGCGCCGTTCCGGGCCGAGCTGGATCGGCTGGCGCACGAGGCGGAGGCCGAGCAGCGCATCGCCGTGTCCGGGCTGGACGACTGGCTCTTCTTCGGCCCCGAGCTGCGGCACGTGAGCCTCGACGGCTTCCGGGCCCCGAGCGCCGGCGCCCCGCCCGCGACACGCGCCGGGGTCGGGGCCGGCCCGGTCCCGGCCATCCTCGAGGTGCATCGCCGGCTCGCTGCCCGGGACGTCGAGCTGCTGCTGGTGCCGGTCCCGCCGAAGTCCGTCATCTTCCCCGAAAAGGTATCCGGCGCGCTGACGATTCCGATTCCGGTGCCTCGTCTCGACCCCGCTCTGCAGACGCTCTACGACCAGCTCCGCGCCGGCGGCGTCGAGGTCCTCGACCTCACGCAGCACTTCATTCGCGAGCGTTTCCACTCCGAGGGACCGCTCTATTGCCGCACCGACACCCACTGGTCGGGCAGCGGATGCACGACGGCCGCCGCCGCAATCGCCGCCGACGTCCGGGCCAGACCGTGGTACGCGGAGCTCGACACGGAATCGTTCGGGGCGAGCTGGTACAGCACCAGCATCAACGGTGACCTGAGCGGCCCCCGCGGAGTGCCCGCGGACCGGGAAGAGCTGCGCCTGCGCGGCGTGGTTCGCAACTCGGAGCGCGGCCGGACGCCGGTCGCCCCCGACCCGGAGAGCGCCATCCTGCTGCTCGGTGACAGCCATGCGCTGGTGTTCCATGCCGGAGGCGACCTGCACGCCGCCGGGGCGGGGCTGCCCGACCAGCTCGCCTTCGAGCTCGGCGTCCCCGTCGACGTCGCCGCGGTTCCGGGCTCCGACCCGACCGCCGCTCTCGAGGACCTCCCGGGGCGGACCCAGGCCGACCCGGACTACTGGAGCCGGAAACGCCTGGTCATCTGGTGCTTCGCGGCGCGCGCGTTCAGCGAGCACGACGACTGGCGTCCGGTCCCCCTCGCGCCGTGACCGACATCCCCCTGGTGGACCTCCGGAGCCAATATGCGTCGATCCGGCAGGAAGTCGACGAGGCGGTGGCGCGCGTCCTCGAGAGCGGACAGTTCGCGCTCGGGCCGGAAGTGGAGGCCTTCGAGCGCGCGTTCTCGGCCTACTGCGGCGCCGAGCACGGCATCGCCGTGAACTCCGGCACCAGCGCCCTCCATCTCGCCCTCCTCGCCGCCGGCGCCGGACCGGGCGACGAGGTCATCACCGTCCCCTACACGTTCATCGCCACCGCGGCGGCCATCCGATATGTCGGCGCGACCCCCGTGTTCGTCGACATCGACCCCAGGACCCGCACCATCGACGTGGACCGGGTGGCGGGCGCGATCACCGCTCGCACGAAGGCGGTGGTCCCGGTGCATCTCTTCGGCCATCCGGCCGACCTGGACCCGCTGCTGGCGCTGGCCCGCCGGCACGGCCTGACGGTGATCGAGGATGCGTCGCAGGCGCACGGCGCCGAGTATCGCGGCCGGCGGGTCGGCGGGCTGGGCGACCTGGCCTGTTTCAGCTTCTACCCCACCAAGAACCTCGGGGCGTACGGCGAGGGCGGCATCGTCGTCACCAACGACGACGCGCACGCCCGGGCGATTCGCGCGCTGCGAAGCTGGGGCGATGACGAGGAGCGCCCTCCCCCCCCCCGCCCCGGCTTCAACTACCGCATGGAAGGCCTGCAGGGCGCGATTCTCGCGGTCAAGCTCCGGCATCTCCCCGGGTGGACCGAGGCCCGCCGCCGCATCGCCGCCGCGTACGATCGCGCGCTGGCCCCGACCGGCGTGACGGCGCCCACGGAGAGGTCGGACGTCCGGCACGTCTACCACTGCTACGCGGTGGATACGCCGCATCGGGACGCGCTGCGCCGGGTCCTCGAAGCGGCAGGGATCCGGACCGGACTGCCCTACCCGGTCCCGCTCCATCTGCAGCCCTGGTGCGCCGATCTGGGGGGACGGGCCGGCGACCACCCCCATGCCGAGGCCGCCGCGGCCCGCACCTTGACCCTGCCCATCTACCCCGAGCTGCCGCATGACGTGCCGGCGCGGGTGGCCGAGATCGCCCGGCGGGTGCGCCGGGGGTAGCCTGGCGCCCGGGCGGCGTCTCGACCGCGGCCGCTCGCGAGGAAGCCTTCGAGCGAGCCTTCCAGATTGGCCAAGCGCTCGCGCCGGCCAGCGAGGTCGCGCGTGACGCCGTCGAAGCCCTTGTCGACTCGGGGATCCCTCACGGCCGCGGTTCGGCCGGGGGTTCGTAGTAGCGCCGATAGTCCTGGCCGATTCCCCGCCTGAACAACCATCCCCCGAGCGGGCCCAGCCACCGCAGCACGTGGTGCATATGCCGCAGATCGGTCAGCTCGATGAGGTTCCCGTCGAAGTCCCGGGCGAAGAACAGGGTGTGGCCGTTGGGAGAGCGCTCGGGCGGGCTCACGATCTCCACCCCCTTGTCCACCAGGTAGTCGTGCCAGCGCCGCGTGTTGCGCACGTTGAAGCAGATGTGGGTCAGCCCGACCCGGTTCCAGGCCACCTCGGCCGCCGGCTGATCCGGCCGGAACTCGAAGATCTCTATGACCGCCCCCCCGGGCGCCCGAATCCATCCTATCTTGCAGGCCGGCCGGGGCGCGTCGACCCCGAAGAAGCCTTGCACCCGGTCCGTCGGGGCGTCGGATACGCCCACCAGGGGGCAACCGAAGACGTCCCAGTAGAACCGGACCGCCCGGTTGAAGTCGGACACCGTGATGCCGGTGTGGCTGAACGAGCGTACGCGCACGGCGGTGTCCTCCCCGGGCAGCGCAGCCGTTGGCCGCAACCGACCTCCAGCAATCTGCACCGTTCTCCGGGCGCAGATTCCTCGATTCCGGTCACGCGGTCCCGGTCGCGAAAGGTCCATGGGCCGCGACCGCCGAGTCGTGGGGACCGGTGCGCAGCTCCGTCTCCCTGATGTGATCGGCCACCCGGAGAGCCTGGGCGACGATGGTCAGGCCCGGGTTGACCGCCGACGACGACGGAAAGAACGACGCATCGACCACGAAGAGGTTCTCGACGTCGTGGGTCCGGCACCACGGATCGAGCACCGAGCGGCTCGGATCGGTCCCGAAGCACAGCGTGCCGCACTGGTGGGTCGTATTGTGGATCGACCGCGGGTGGACGTAGACGATCGCCAGTCCGAGCCGGCGGAGCATCCGCCGGACCTCGCGGACCAGCCGTTCGTGCGCGCGCACGTTGTTCGGCCGGTAGCACAGCCTGATGCGCCCGCCGGCATCGACGGCCACGCGGTTGTCGGACCGGGGCAGGTCCTCGGTCATCGCAAGCCAGTCGTGGCCCCGCGCCACCCAGTAGTCGAAGAACTTCAGCGGCATCCACGGCGCGGCGGTCTGGGCCATGACCCCGTGGGTCCGCCCCTGGGACTGGATCTGTCCCAGCGGGTAGCCTCCGTCCGGGCCCCGAAGATAGAAGTCGTTGATCGCCACCGTCTTCTGGAACACGGTGTGGTTGCGGCGAAACGGATGGAACCCCGCCATCATCGTGGCGAGATGCGCCATGTAGCGCCGCCCCGCGAGCCCCGAGGAATTCGCGAGACCCTCCGGGTGCCGGTCGTTCGCCGACTGCAGCAGGAGCGCCGCCGAATTGACCGCCCCGCAGGACAGGACCACGATCGACGCCTCGACCCGACGCCGCTCGCCGGCGTGGTCGACCTCGACCGCCTCGACTCTCCGGCCGCCCGGGTCCGTCAGCAGGCGCCGCGCCCGCGCCCCGGTCCACAGGGTGACGTTGTCTCGCGTGGTGGCAGGCCGGACGCAACAGACGTCGGCGTCGCTCTTCGCCCCGCGGTGGCACGGGAAGGAGTTGCACGTATTGCACAGGATGCAGCGTCCCGGTTCTCCCGGCCCCCGGAGTCCCAGCGGCAGGGCCGAGGGATGCAGCCCCTGGCCGCGAATCCGGGCCACGTATGCCTCCACCTGCTCCCCGTGGGGAACCGCGGCGTGGGGGAACGGCTTCCTCGGCGCCTCGGTAGGGTCCTCGCCGGCCGCCCCGTGCACCTCGTACAGACGTTCCGCCCGCTCGTAGTACGGCTCCAGCGCGTCGTAGTCGATGGGCCAGGCCGGCGAGACGCCGTCGACGTGCTCGATCTCGCCGAAGTCCTCGCGGCGCATCCGGAAGAGGACGCTGCCCCAGAACTTGGTGTTGCCCCCGACGCAGTAATGAGTATAGGGGCGGAACGGCCTGCCGCTGCCGTCCAGCCAGCGCTCCGACGTCTGGTAGCGCCGGTGCTTCCAGACCGCGGCGGGGTCGCGGTTCTCGGGCTCCTGCGGAACGAACAGGCCGCGTTCGATCAGCAGGATCCGGGCCGGCGTATCGGCCAGCGCCCGGGCCAGGGTGCCTCCCCCGGCGCCCGTCCCGACGATGACAATGTCGTACCGCTCGCTGGGCATCGCGGTTCAGATTCTCGGTCGTACGGCGGACCGGCCCGTCGCCCTCGCCCGGCAACCGTCGCCCTGCGGCTCCGCTTGCCGCCAACCATCCCTCCAGGAGGCGGCGCCTCGTGCGGGAGTCAGCGCCGTTCTACGGAGCAGACTCCTTCGGCTCGGGTTCCCGCCCGAACCGCTCCGCAGGAGCCGTCACCGAGGGCGTGGCGAGCGTCTCCCCCGCGTAGATCTGGTCCATGATCCGCTGGTCGTCCATGGCTGCCTCCAGACGCATCTCGGGCGGCCGCCCCGATCGAACCGCGTCGAGGAAGTCGCGGTACATCGCCCGATAGCCGCGGATGTCCCGCACCCCCGGGAACAGCAGCCGGGGTAGGCCGCGGCTCCGCACCAGCACGAACCCGCCGTTCGACTCGAACGTGATGACACCGTCCCTCCCGAACAGCTTCGACACCCGGACCCCGCGCAGCAGCGAGGGCACCTCGCGCGAGTAGAGGAGCGCGCCGGCCGCGCCGTTCTCGTACCGGAACGCCACCAGCATGCTCTTGGCGCGGCGATCCGGACCGCTCCGGGCCGGGGCCGGCGCGAACCCCGTCGCGGTGGTGATGGCCATGCCCAGGCTGTTCGCGAGGTGCAGCCAGTGAATGCCCTCCTCGAAGAAGGCATCGCCCCCCGCCATCCCTTCGTCATTGCGCCAGTCCTCCGCCGGCTTCAACCGCCTGGCCACCGACGTGAACTGGGCGAGCACCAGATCGCCGATGACTCCCCGGCGCAGCAGCCGCCGCAGACAGACGGCCAGCGGCTTGTAGTGGTCGTTCTCGCCCACGAGCACCACCCGGCCGGCCCGGTCCCGCGCCGCCTGCACCCGCCGATAGTCCTCCATCCGGAGGAAGGCGGGCTTCTCGACCAGCACGTGCTTGCCGGCCGACAGCGCCTGGAGGGACAGATCGAGATGGAACCGCGGCGGCACCGCGACCACCACCGCGTCCACCCCGGAATCCTCGATCGCGGCGGCATAGCTGCCGTAGCTGCCGGCGCCGCGATACCGGCGGCAGTAGGCCTCCGCCTTGGCCGCGTCCCGGCTCGCGTAGCTGCAGACGACGGCCGGGCGCAACCGCTGCAGGTGCCGGCTGTGCACCCCGGCGATGAACCCGCACCCGAGAAACGCCAGATGCACCGGCATGTCCTGCCGTCCTGGGAGTCTGCGCCGCAGGGAATCTCCGCCCCCATACATTAGGGTGGGGCCAAGTCCATCACCACCCTGTACAGGCCCTGTCACGCCCGACACCGTTCTACGGCGCAGACCCCCAACCCGGCAATCGCCGCCTTGCGGCTCCGCTTGCCGCCCGGCCAACCCTCCCGGGAGTCGGCGCCTCCTGCGGGAGGCGGCACCGTTCCGCAGTGCAGGCTACCTGGTCATTCGCGGAGCGACGGGGCCGCCGGCCGGCGTCTCGAGCACCTCGCGGATGTAGTAGGTGGGCTTGCCCTGCGACTCGTGGTAGGTCCGGACCAGCAGTTCGGCCAAAAGCCCGAGGGTCACGAGCTGCACACCCGTAAACAGTAACAGAATGCCGAACAGCAACAGCGGACGCCCCCCGATGTCCTGGCCCCCGAACAGCCGGATGTACGCCAGCCACGCGGTGATCGCGGCCCCCGCCGCTCCCATGACCAGCCCGATCAGGCCGAAGATCTGGAGCGGCCGGGTCGAGTAGCTCAACAGGAACTTCACCGTGACGAGGTCCAGGATCACGTGCGGGGTCCGCCACAGCCCGTACTTCGACCGCCCGTGGCGCCGGGGCCGATGATTGACGACGACCTCCGCGATGCGTACCCCCTGCTCGCTCGCGATGGCCGGAATGAACCGGTGCATCTGACCGTAGAGGCGGAGGGACTTGACCACCTCGGCCTGGAACACCTTGAGCGAGCATCCATAATCGCGCAGCCGCACCCCCGTGACCCGCGATATCAGCCGGTTTGCGAGGGCAGAGACCAGCCGGCGGGAGAACCAGGGGTCCCGGCGCTCCTTGCGCCACCCGCAGACGATATCGAAGCCCTCGTCCAGCTTGTCGACCATCCGCGGAATCTCGCGGAGGTCGTTCTGCAGGTCGCCGTCCGCGGTCGCGATCAGGCGTCCCCGAGCGGTCGAGAACCCGGCCGAGAACGCCGCCGTCTGTCCGAAGTTCCGGCGCAGCCGGACCACCCGCATCCGGGGATCCGAGACCTGAAGCCGGGCAAGCTGCTCGAAGGTCCCGTCGGTGCTGCCGTCGTCGACGAAGACCATCTCGTAGCTCTGCCCCCAGGCGTCGAGGGTCTCCGTGAGCTCCCGGTAGAGCGCATCGACGTTCGGAGCCTCGTCCAGGAGGGGAATGACGACCGACAGCTCTGGACTCATCGCGCGTGGGTTGGAGACACGGTTCGGCGGGATTATAGCCGGATGCGGCGGCGCCCGACCGCGGCCGGCCGGAGCCGCCGCCCGGAAGCCCGGCCCCGGGCGCGCGGGCCGGAGCCGCTGCCCCGCCGTCAGAATCGGACGTTGAACGTGAAGGCGGTGGTCATTCCGCCGAGATCGATCCGCTCGTCGAGGAACCCCTGATCGATGTCCACCACCCCCTGCGCCTCCTGGTACCGGAACTCGACCCCGACCGCGTAGCGCCCCCCCGAGACCCGCACCCCCGCCAGATAGACCCGGCCGGTGTCGCGGCCGGCGGCCGTGTATTCGCCAAAGAACACGGGCCAGTCGGGATCGCCGAAATCGATGAAATCCCCGACCTCGGTGTACCGCCAGTTGAACAGTCCGACCCCGGCTCCGGCATACGGCTGCAACACCGCCCGCCGCCCGAACGGAAAGAAGCGTGCGGTCCCGGTGACAGGGGCTACCTGCAGCGTGAAGTCCTGCTCGAGCTCGGTGCCGTCGACGTCGAGGAACTCATCGTAGACGCTGAACACGGTCCGCCGGTACCAGCCGGCTCCGACCCCCACCTCCAGGTAGTTTCCGACCCCCAGAAGCCACTCGGCGCCGACACTTCTGCCGTTGAAATCGTCCGGGACGAAGTAGAACTGTCCGAGGTTCTCGGTCACCACGTCGTCCGCGATCCGCGCGCCCGCGTCCCGAACCGCGAAACGCCCCAGACTCAGGCTCAGCCAACTGTCCTGCGCCAGGAGCGGCGCGGGCCACGAGACCGCCAGCACGGTCGCCAGCGCCATCCTCCGCATCGACCTCATCGACATCCTGTCCTCCTCACGGGTCTTCATCGCCGGACCTGCGCCACGCCTTCGTGTCACCGGCCGACCCTCCGTCACGCGACCAACGACCCGACACCGGAAGAAGCAACAGTCGTACCAAGAACGTGGTTCCAGACAACGTCCCTGGTTTCAGCAGGTTGCAGGATGCCCGACAGAATCGCGGGTGTCCCTTCCGGACCGCACGTCGTCCGTTCGGGAGCACTGGCGGAGGTCTCTACCGCGCTGACTCCCCGGGCAGAACGTCGAGGATGTGGTCGAGCATCCGCTCGCCGTCGAAGATCCACCGGCCCGCGAATCGGCGTCCCTCGACGATCAGCGGCAGCCAGTGGCGGTCGTCCTCCCACATCTCCTGGAAGGGGATCGCGCCGACGTCGAACCACAGCGGGACCGCCTCGTCGGTCTCCACCGGCTCGCCGTCGACGTCCGACGCCCGATAGACCCGGACGAACGTCGAGTAGCCGTCGACGAACTGGAAGCAATGCTGCCCGAGCCGGACGAGGTCGAGCGGGGTCACGCCCAGCTCTTCGCGCATCTCGCGGACGGCGCAGTCCTCGAACGACTCGCCCGCCTCGCGCCGGCCGCCGGGGCCGTTGATCTTGCCGGCCCCCAGCCCGCGCTTCTTGCGGATCAGCAGAATGCGCCGGTTCTTGACGACGAAGACGAGCGTCGCCGGATCGGCGGCCCGCCAGGACGTCCAGTCGATCTCACGTATGCGCCGCGCCGGCATCTCGCGCACTCCTGCCCGGTGTCGAGGCTCCGGGGGAACGGCTCGCGATGATCCGGAGCATCTCGTCGTGAATCCGACCGTTCGAGGCCACGATCTCGTCCCCGTGGGTGTCGAACGCGGCGCCGTCGAACCTCGACAGGCGCCCCCCCGCCTCCTCGACCACGAGACTGGCCGCAGACATGTCCCAGGGGTGCAGGCGCTGCTCCCAGAACCCGTCGAACCGTCCCGCCGCCAGATAGCACAGGTCGAGCGCGGCGGAGCCCAGCCGGCGCACTGCCCGCGCCCGCGCGACGAATGCGCCGAACAGCCCGACGAGGTCGTCCACGGTATCGTGCACGTCGTAGGGGAACCCGGTGCACAGCATCGCGTCGAGGACGGACCCGGTATCGGACACCCGCAGGGGGGCGTCGTTCAGCCGGGCCCCGGCGCCCCGTTCGGCGGTGAACAGCTCGCGGCGGGTGGGATCGAAGACGGCCGCCACCACCGGCCGCCGATCGATCTCCAGCGCGAGGCAGGAGCAGAAGATCGGCAGGCCGTGGGCAAAGTTGACGGTCCCGTCGAGGGGGTCGAACACCCACCGGTGCCGGGCCGGGGTCCGGCCGGTGACGTTCCGAAGCTCCTCGGCCAGCACCTCGTGGTCGGAAAACCGTTCCGCGATGACGGCGCGGCCCATCCGTTCCACCTCGACGTCGATCGCGGTGACGAGGTCGATCGCGCCTTTCTTGCGGATCTGCAGATTGCCGCCCAGATACGCGAGTTGCATCGCACCGGCGCGCCGGACGATCTCGACGGCGGTGGCCAGCCACGCGGAAGGGTATGCCATGTCGAATGCGGCAGGCTCCGGCGAAGCCAGGAGCCTGCGCCGTGGAACCGCGCCTGCCTCCCGCGGGAGGCAGGCGACTCCTGCAGGACGGGTTGGGCGGGCAGCGGCGCCGCAAGGCGGCGATGTCCGGGCTTAGGAGCCCCCCCCGAGGGCCTTCACCATGACCACCTCCATGCCCCCCTCCGGCGCCCGCCCCATACGCACGTCGTCCATGAGACTGCGCATGAAGAAGATGCCCCGGCCGCTCGACTTCAGCAGGTTCTCCGGGGCCAGCGGATCGGCGATCTCGACGGGGTCGAAACCCTCGCCCTGATCGACGATCCGCACCGTCAGCCGCTCCGGCTCACCCGGCGGCGCCAGCGCGAACTCCACCGTGACCAGCTTGTCCTCGATGTCCTGATTGCCGTGCTTGATGGCGTTGATAACCGACTCACGGACCGCCACGCCGATCCAGTGAATCGAGTCGCCGTCGAAACCGACGATCTTCCCCAGCTCGTCGCTGACGACCTGGACGAAGTCCAGCATGTCGAAATGACTCCGGAACGCCAGACGAACGACGGGGTCGCGGGTCATGCGGCAACTGTCTCGGGTCGGATGGGCGGTTCTCCGAGGCTCTGGCACGCGACCGGGACGGCGGATCCCGGGTCTGGCGCGACGATGGCAGTGCGTAACATACTGTCCGTCCCCGATTGGCGCAAGGTCATGGGTCGATTCACCCCCGCCGGACGGGAACCGCCGCCCCCCTGATATAGTGCTACGGATGGCGTCCGTCGTCGTTCACCCCGTCACCCGCGTCCGCGGCCGCGTCCCGATACCGGGCGACAAATCGATGTCCCACCGGTACGCGTTGCTGGCCGCGCTGGCCGGCGGACGGTCGATCATCACCGGCTACGCGCCGGGAGCCGACTGCGCCTCCACCCTGACCTGTCTCCAGGCGCTGGGCGTCCGCGTGGAGGGTCCGGGTGCGCCCGACCCCGGAACGGGCCGGCGTGTCGTGACCATCGACGGCCGCGGCATAGGGGGGCTGACGCGTCCGCCGGCGCCGCTGGACGCCGGCAACTCCGGGACCACCCTGAGGCTCCTGTCCGGCGCCCTCTCCGGCCACCCGTTCACCAGCGTCATCACCGGGGACGGTTCGCTCCGCCGCCGGCCGATGCGGCGGATTATCGAACCGCTCTCCCGAATGGGTGCGCGGGTGGCGGGAGAGCAGGACCTCCCGCCGCTCACCATCGCCGGCACGCGGCTCGAGGGCATCGACTTCACACCGCCCGTCCCGAGCGCACAGGTCAAGAGCGCGGTGCTCCTGGCCGGGCTCCACGCGACCGGCGACACCACGGTCAGAGAGACGGCCGCCACCCGAGACCACACGGAGCGTGCGTTGCCGGTGTTCGGCGTCGAGCTGCGGCGGGCCGCCGGCAGCATCACGCTGCGCGGTGGCCAGCGCCTGCGGGCGGCGGAGCTCGCGGTGCCCGGCGACCTCTCGTCCGCCGCGTTCTGGGCGACCGCCGCGGCGGCCCTGCCCGGATCGGACATCACCCTCGACGACGTGGGGCTCAATCCCACCCGGACCGGGATTCTGACGTGGCTCGAACGCGCGGGCGCGGCCATCGACCTGTTCCAGGTCTCCGAGGACGCCGGCGAGCGCCGCGGGTCCATCCGGGTCCGCCATGGCGGCAACGCCCGGCTCGCGGTCGGACCCGCCGACGTGCCGGGACTCATCGACGAGCTGCCGGCGCTGGCCGCGCTGGCCACTCATGGCGGAGAGCTGCACGTCACCGGCGCGGGCGAGCTGAGGCACAAGGAGAGCGACCGCATCACCGCGCTGGCCGACGGCCTGCGGGCGCTCGGGGGACACGTGGAGGAGATGGACGATGGCTTTCACGTCGTGGGCCGCCGACAACTGCAGGGCGGCGAAGCCGATGCCGCCGGCGACCATCGGCTGGCGATGGCGTTCACCATCGCCGCCCTGGGGGCCCGGCAGCCGAGCCGCATCCGCAACGCCGAGGTCGTCGACGTGTCCTACCCCGGTTTCTTCGATGTCCTCGCATCCATCTGCCTGCGCGCGTGACCCTTCGGAATCCGCCTCCGGCAGCCCGAGGTGGAACCCCGCGTTGCACCGAGAGCGGCGAGTGCGCCAGCGGGCTGCAGGACGCCCGCCTGACAAGGCGGAGGAGAGCGCATATTGGGCATATTGCAGCCCCGGACTGCACGCAGTCCGACGAACAACGTAGTGCCGGCGGGATGCAACCCCGCTCGAATGCAGCGGGGACTCCCACCACGGGCGGCGGGCTCGGACCCGGCGGCGGTCGATGCGCACTGACAAGATCTACCTGGTCGGGTTCATGGGCGCCGGCAAGAGCACCGTTGCCGGCGCTCTCGGGACCAAGCTGGGGTGGCGTGTCGACGACATCGACGACCTCATCGAGCAGCGCGGGGGCATGACCGTCGCGGACATCTTCTCCCGGCGCGGAGAGGCCTACTTCCGCCGGGTCGAACGGGCGGTGCTGGCCGCCCAGATCCCCGTGCGCCACGCGGTGGTGGCGACCGGCGGCGGCACCTTCGTGGACCCCGCCAATCGCTCGTTGATCAATGGAGACGGCGTCTCGATCTGGCTTGATGTATCCTTGACGCAGGTCATCGAGCGTTTGCCGAGAGACGGACGACGGCCGCTGGCGGCGGATCGGTCGGGCATGGTTCGACTTTTTCGCCAACGGCAGGCCGCCTACGGTCATGCCCATGTACGCCTGGATGCGGGAGCGGCGGCCGGCGAGCTCGTCGAACGGATCATCGACCGGCTCGGTGTCTAGCTCTCAGGGGCGTGAGCCCCGCGTCGCACTGCGAGGCCGCTCCTGATGCGTTTCCTGATTCTCAGCGACATACACGGCAACATCGATGCGCTCGATGCGGTGCTTGCCCGCACGCCGCCCGACACCTACGATCGCCTGCTGGTGCTGGGCGACCTGGTCGGCTACTGCGCAAACCCGAACGAGGTGGTCGAGCGGATCTTCGAGCTCGAGCCGGATGTCATGATCCGGGGCAACCACGACAAGGTCTCGACCGGCGTGCAGGAGCCCGACAGCTTCCGCCGGGTGGCGGCAGAGGCGGCCCGCTGGACCCACAAGGTGCTGACTCCGGAGAATCGCGGACGGGTGGCGGCCCTGCCGGCGGGCCCGAAGACAGTGAACCGGGAGGTCGAGGTGTGTCACGGCACGCCGTTGGACGAAGACACCTACATCGCCGACGAAGAGGATGCAGTTCGAGCCTTCGAGGCGTCCCGCCGCCACATCTGCTTCTTCGGCCACACCCACGTACCCGTCGCCTACGTACAACGGGGGTCAGACGTGGCGGCCACCCACCCGATACCGGGCGGCCCCGACACCACCGTCATCAACGTGGACAAGAAGTGGCGCTATCTCGTCAACCCGGGCTCGGTCGGACAGCCGCGGGACACCGATTCACGGGCGTCCTACGCCGTCTACGATTCGCGGAAACCGCGCATCGAGCTCCGGCGCGTGCCGTATCGCATCGATCTGGCGCAGCAACGCATCACCGAGGTAGGACTTCCGGAGAGCCTCGCGTTCAGGCTCGGCCTGGGCCGATAGGGACCTGCCGAGGGGCCCCGCGGCAAGAGCCCCCGCGGTCTCACCACAAGCTCCTGGCCAGGGGCGGCGACCGCACCGCGAGACGGCGCGACTGTCAGCTTTCTCGCGCCGCCCGCTTCCGGGCGGCGCGCTCCTCCCGCCGCCGCAGTTCCGCGGCATAGGCGTCCGCGGCGGCGCGAGACCCGAGAATCCAACCGACCACCAGCCCCAGCAGCAGGATGGCCGGAATATAGACGTAGTGTCCGGCGGGCATCGTCTGGCAGTCCGTGGCAGCACCCCGGGTCGCCGAAACCGGCAAGGGGGTCTGCCCGTCAAGGAATGACGAGGGGCCTCAGGCCCCGTCCCGTTCTCCGATACGGCGGGCCACGTCGGCGAGCTCCGCCTCGACCGTGCCCAGCCTTCGCCAGATCGTCCACAGGTAGCCGATGGCGATCGCCCAGACGACGGCATAGGCGGCCGCCACGAGGGGCGCCGCCGGCATCTGGTCCTCGGGCGGAATGTCGTCCATCGGGACGAACCCGTCCTGGGCCGCGGTCGTGGGCGGCTGGGCCGCCTCCACCACCTCCACGTCCAGCGCCGCTATTCCCGCCGCCCCGACGACCAGCCCCAGGGCCAGCAGCCGACGTACGCCCCACCTGGACGCGGCCGGCCGTGACCCGCCGCGCAGACGCAGAATCCCCACTAGTCCTCCTCCACCGCCAGATAGAGGCGATCGAGCGCCGCACGCTGCTCCTCCAGCCGAACCCGGGCCGCAAGCAACGCCATGCTCAGCACGATGAACCCCGCGAAGGACCACCAGAGCGGGATGCCGAAGTCGACCGGGAGCGTCGGCACCACCGTGGTCCGGGGATGGACGGTGCGCCAGATCTCGGTCGACACGTAGAGGAACGGCACGTTGGCCATGGCGAAGATCCCGATCCCCGCCGCCAATCGGTCGGAACCGGCCCCGCCGTACTGGCGCAGGAGCAGATAGGCGACCAGGATCAACTCCAGGATCACCGCCATCGTCAATCGGGCGTCCCACTGCCACCACACCCCCCAGGCCTTGATCCCCCACAAGGGTCCGGTAATCAGCCCCATCAGCCCGAAGACCGCCGCCATCTCGGCCGCCGCGACAGCCAGACGGTCGGCCGCCGGCTTCCGCCGGAACAGATACAGGCCGCTGGCGATGCCGAGGACGAAGATGGCGAGGAACATGGCCATCCACGCCGGAAAGTGGAAGTAGAAGATCTTCTGCACCAGCCCCATCGTCGACTCGTAGGGGGCGCGAATGATGATGACGGGGGCGGTCACGAAGAAGAGCAGCGACAGGCCCGCGAGCACCGGGAAGAGACGTCGGTTCATCGGTGTCATTCTGTCATGACCGGCTCGAATGTCCATAACGCGAGGGTCAGAAACACCGCGTCGAAGAAGAACAGCAGGCCGATCCACAGCCGGGCCATCGCGAGATCCGGCTCCGGCGCGATGAGCACGGCGGTTCCGCTGACCCCCATGATGAGCACCGGGATCGTGATCGGGTACAGCAGCACCGGCAGCAGGACCGCCCGGCTGCGGGTACGCACGAGCATCGCCGAGAACAGCGTCCCCACGCTCGCGAACCCGATCGTCCCCAGCGCCAGCAACGCGAAGAGCCGCGCCGGGAACCGGAACAGCGGGGCCTGGAACAGGAAGGCCACCATGACCGCCACGATCGCTTCCACCACCGCCAGGAGCAGCAGCAGGCCGGCCAGCTTGCCGACGTAGATCGCGGGGCGGGCGACCGGCGCGAGCAGGAGGCCGCGAAGGGCGTCGTGATGCCGCTCGCGCTCGAAGGCGCGGCCCAGGGCCAGGGTGCCGGAGAAGGCGATGGCGATCCACAGGATGCCGGCCGCGGCCCCGTCGACGGCGCGCCCTCCGCGGACGAAGCCGAACGAGAACACGAGGACGCAGGAGATGGCGAAAAAGACGGTCGTGAACAGCAGCTCCCGGCTGCGCGACTCGACGCGCAGGTCCTTGCGGACCACGAGCCAGACGACCCGCAGGAACTCGTTCATCGCGCCTCCCCGAACGCGACGGCGGCCCGGTACCGCTCGCGAAGCGTCCCCGCGCTCCCCAGGGGCCGCAGGCGGCCCGCCCGCAGCAGGAGGGCCCGATCGAGCAGGCCGTCGACGATGTCGAGGTCGTGGGTGGCGAGCACGACGATCCGCCGGTCGGCGCGCAGGGTCTGCAATCGGCCCACCAGCTTGCCGCACGACGCCTCGTCCAGCCCCGTGAACGGCTCGTCGAACAGGGCCAGACGCGGCTCGTGCAGCAGCGCGCGCTCCAGGGCCAGCCGCTGGCGCATGCCGCGGGAGAACCCTTCGACGACGTCGTCCGCCCGGTCGTCGAGACCGGCGCGCACCAGGGCATCCGCCGCCTGCCGCCGCGGATCGTCGAGGCCGTGGAGCCCCGCGAAGAACTCCAGGTTCTCGCGCGCCGACAGCTCGGGATACAACTGCAGGTCGTGGGACAGGAAGCCGATCTGGGCCCGCAGGGCGGCCCCCGCCCCACCGGCCGTCACCGCGCCGTACCGCACGCTCCCCGTCGAGGGCGCAGCCAGGGTGGCCAGCACCGAGAGCAGGGTCGACTTGCCGGCGCCGTTCGGGCCGAGGAGGCCGACGATCTGTCCGGCCGCACAGTCGAACGACACCCGGGACAACGCCCGCCGGCGGCCGAAGTGACGGGACACGTCGGCCACGGTGATCCGATCGAAGTCAAAGGAGTTGGAATACGGCACGCGGCTTCAGTCTCGCGGTGTCAGGTCCGAACCCGGGCGAGTCGACTCGGGCACCGGGCCCGCCGCGAGTCCGGGGGCGGCTGAGCGTCACGACAGCGGCCGGCTCCCGCGAATCATGCCGGCACCTGATCGGAGAGGCGAACGGCGGGTGCCGCGGCGGCGATCGATTCGTCGTCCAGGTCCACCAACACCGCCTGGAGCTGCTCGATCAGATCGGCCCGCCGCGTCCCGTACCGCGTCGGGCCGATCCGGCCCTGCCGGTGCTGCCGTTCCACCTTCACCAGCTCCGTGAACAGCTTCTCGCGGCGGCGTTCGAGCGCCTCGCGTCGATCCGGCCCGCCCTCGCCGCCGGCGCCCACCGACCCCACGATGCTGAGGGCGGCGATGAGGCCCGACAGGGACAGGGCGATGATGCGGGGCCATCCGCTGTGGTGGGGCAGGCCGCTCAGCTCCAGGACCACCGGCTGCCCTGCCGACACCCCCCGGCCGGTGCCCCAGATCAACGCCGACCGGCCCGTCTCGGCGGCGGTCATCTCCCCGCGCCGCTCGAACTGGGCCGAGGTCACGTCCACCGTGCCCCATTTCTCGACGAAGACCAGCAACTGCTCGAAGTTTGCGGGGAACGCCTGCGACAGCACGAGGCTGTCTCCCGAGTAGGACAGGATGCTGGCCACCTGCACCGGCGTCACCCCCGGCTCGAAGGCTCCCTGCACCCACACCCGCGGGCCATCGATCAGGGTTCGCGGCGTCGACCCCTGCAGCACCGTGCCGGCCTGGGCCCCCGGCGGCAGCGGGAACTCGAACGGCGGGTCCGGCTCGACCGGCCACGCGGCCTGATTGAACACGTCCAGCAGGTAGTACACCTCGATCTGCTCTTCGCCCAGCTCAAGCAGAATGCGCGATTCCTGGCTCAGGGTCACCCGCCCCGGACGCGCCGCGGGGGCGTCTCCGGCGTCCCCGGCCGCCCCGACCAGCAGGACCGCGACGCCTCCCCGGCCGGGCGCCGCGAACGGCAGCGACTCGAGCACCGCCCCGTCCAGCTCGGTGGCCACCGTCACCTGCTCTCCCGGGTTCAGGCTCATGAACGTCGCCCGGCCCTCCGCATCAGTGTCCGCCGTCGACCCCCGATCGCCGGCCCGCAGCTCGACCTCCTGCCCGGCCACGTTGTTGGTGAAGCTGCCGCGGATGACCCGCACCGTGATCGATCCGTCGGACAGATTGGGGTCGGGCCGGGGAATCCCCGACATCTGCCGCGGGTCCGGTTGCGCCAGTGCGGACAGGGCGGCGAGACACAGCAGCAGGATGCCGGCGCCGGCCCGTCCCGGCGCGCGGAAGGGGCGCGGCGGGTTCGACCGGCCGTTGCCGGCCTGCCTCTTGTCGTCGCGCGCGACCCCGGTCACGCCACCGCTCCCGACAGGGCCGCGCCACACCCCTTGCAGAAACGGGCGTCCGCTTCGTTCGACGTTTGGCAGGCGCTGCACGCCCGCTCCCGCGCGCCGGCGGACGCCGCCGCCGGCTCGGGAGTCGAGCCCAGCCGATCCTGCAACTCGCGCTCGATCACCGCGAGAAAGTCGACCGCTTCGACGTCGAGCTGCTTCATGAGGCGAATCGCCCGCGCCCGCAGCCGCCGGCCCATCTCGTCGAAATCGGCGTCCGACACCTTGCCCATCGCCCGATCGAACTCGAGCTCCTTGATGGACCGCAGCACCAGGGTCTTCTCCCGCTCGACCGCGGCCCGGCTCCGCGATCCGGCCATCACCGTCGTCTCCTGGAACGTATCCTGGAGCAACGGCGCGATCACCCGATGGATCATCAGCCCCACGAAGCCCGCCGCGCCGATGGCCAGCGTCAGCAGGATCGCCACCACGGGGTCCGACGGTCTCGCCACGAGGATGGCAACCGTCGCCGCCACCAGGGCGGCCAGGACGAACAGATGCCAGAGGCGAAAGGAGGAAGTATCGATGGCCGGCTTCATGGACACGTCATGCACTGCGCCGTCGCGGCGCGTCCCGGAACAGGGTCGCGGGAAGGGTTGACCGGCCCGGCAATCGTCGCCTGCGGCTCCGCTCGCCGCCCAACACCCCTCCAGGAGTTCGCGCCGCTCCACGGCGCAGACTCCTAGTCGAGATCCCGGAGCTCGTCATCCAGACGGGCCTCGAGCTGGTCGCGCTCGCGATCGGGACCCCGATCGTCGGCCGGCGCCGCCTGTCCGGGCCGCGTCCAGCGCACCAGCGCCGCCCCCAGCGCCACCGCGCCGGTCGCGGCCAGGAAGTACGGAAAGAGCCAGGCGAGACGGTTGAAGCCTTCGTCGAGGGGCGCGGCCAGCGCCTCCTGGCTTTGATGCTTGTCGATGTAGAAGCGAAGCACCTCGTCGCGGGTCAACCCCTCGGCGACCAGATTCCTGAGCTCCTCGCGGGTGGCGGCGGCGGTGACGCAGGTGCATTCGGCGAGAATCTTCTTGCCGCAACCCGGGCTGCCGCACATGCAGACCAGCGATCGCTGCATCTCGAGCTCGAGCGCGCTGGCGGGGACGTTGGCGTCCTGCAGCGCACTCTCGAGCTGGCCGGGCTGGGCCGCGGCGGCGGCGGCCGGCGCCAGCGCCGTCAACCCGAACGCCAGCAGCACCATGGTCGCCGTCGCCGCGCCCTGCGGCACGGTGGCGCCCGCAAAGGCGAAGGCGCTCTCCGGCAACAGCGCGATGCCGGTGCCCAGCGCCAGCACCGTGAACCCGAACCAGATCCAGTTCACGAGCGGATTCACGGTGATCTGAAAGCTCGCGGCCTGATCGCTCAACTCGTAGCCGGCCAGCACGATGTAGAGGTCGTCGGCGACCGTCCGCCGCATCGCCACCTCGGTCGTCGGCTCGCTCTCATGCTTGAAGAAGAACCAGCGCGCGGGATACAGCTCGCCGAGAACCTCGTCGTCCTCGAGCACCGTCATGTGCGCGGTGATCATCTGCTTCTGCGAGTCGGTGTTCTGACTCAGCCGGTCGTAGCGCACGGTGTACGGACCCAGCTCGTGCGCGTCTCCCGGCTTCAGGAGCACCTGCGAGTCGAGCTTGTAGCCGGCTCCCGCGAAGCCCAGGAACATCAGCACGATGCCCACGTGCACGACGTACCCGCCGTAGCGGCGCCGCGACCGGGCCACCAGCCCGATCATCGCCGTCATCAGGTCCGTCCCCGTCGCCTCCCGCCGCACCGCCGCGCCGCGGATGAACTCCTGCCCGATCGTCCCGACCACGAACGCGCACAGGGCGAAGCACAGCCCCGACACCCACACCTGGAATCCGATCGCGTACAGCCCGACGCCGGTAGCCACCGCAAGCGTGGCCGGCCACATGAACTGGTACAGCAGATTCGAGGGCGAGGACCGGCGCCACGCCAGCAGCGGCCCGATGCCCGTCAGGGTGAGCAGGATGAGCCCGATCGGCAGCATCCATTTCGTGAAGAACGGCGGCCCGACCGTCAACCGCATCCCGGTGACCGCTTCGCTCAGGGTCGGGAACATCGTCGCGAACAGCACGAACACGGCCGAGAACAGCAGGATCCAGTTGTTCACGAGGAACGCGGCCTCGCGCGACACCCATGATTCGAGCTCGTTCCGCGCCCGCAGCAGCGGCAGCCGGTAGATCACCAGCCCGAAGCTGAAGATCAACAGGACGACCATGAAGATCGTGAACATCCACGCGAGCGCGATGTCCTGGCCGAACGCGTGCACCGATTGCACGATCCCCGACCGGGTCATGAACGTGCCGAAGATGGTGAGGAAGAACGTCAGGATGACGAGCGTCATGTTCCACACGCGGAGCATGCTGCGCCGTTCCTGCACCATCACCGAGTGGAGGAACGCGGTCGACGTGAACCACGGCAGCAGGCCGGCATTCTCGACCGGATCCCAGCCCCAGTAGCCGCCCCAGCCCAGCTCCTCGTACGCCCAGATCATCCCCAGCGTCAGTCCCAGCGACAGGAACAGCCACGACATCATCGTCCACCGGCGCACGGCCCGCAGCCAGGAGTCGTCGAGGTGCCCCGTGATGAGCGCCGCCATCGCGAATGCGAACGGAATCGTCATGCCGACGAATCCCGTGTAGAGGGACGGCGGATGAATCGCCATGTAGGGGTTCTGCAACAGCGGGTTCAACCCCCGCCCGTCCAGCGGCGCCGTCGTCAGATAGGTCGCGAACGGGTTATTGTGCACGATCATCACGAACAGAAAGAACATCTGTACGACCGCGATGACCGCGACCACGTAGGGAATCAGCTCGCGCTGCCGCTCGCGATTCGAATGCACCGCGACCGCCCCGAAGATCGCCAGCAGGGTCACCCAGAACATGATCGACCCGTCGAGCCCGCCCCAGTACGACGTAAACTGGTAGAACAGCGGCTGCGCCGAGTCCGAGTACTGGTCGACATAGCGGATCGAGTAGTCCTCGGTGATGAAGGCATGCACGATGACCGCCGACGCCAGCAGCATCAGCGCGGTGACGAGATACGAGGCGCCGATGCCGCTCTCGATCAGTCGGGGGGAACGCCGTCTCGCCCCGGCCACGGAGACGGCGGCGGCATAGGTGCAGACGACGAAGGCGGCCAGCAGGATGAACGAGCCTAGGGATGCCATCGTGATGAAACCTCGACGAGGATATTCGAAAGCCTGTTCGAGCCGCCCCCACCGAAACTGCCCTGGCTCCCGTCCGGACGCCGGCCCGGCGGAACGCTAGTTGCCGGACGCGGCGGCGTCCAGGGTGGGCTTGGGCTCGTACTTGGACGGGCACTTGGCCATCACCCCGTTCGGCTTCACCGCGAAGCCGTCGGGCGAGAGCTGCCCCGAGATGACCACTTCCGAGTTGTCCTGGAAGGTATCGGGAACGATGCCGGTGTACTCGGCGTCGATCACGGCGCCGTTGTTCTCGACCTGGAATCGATACTCCAGGGTATTCGGCTTGACCATCCGAGACCCCGGCACCACGTACCCGTGCACCTGCAGTTTCTTGCCGTACCACGCGTCGGGCTCGGCCAGGACCTCGTCGACGTGCATGTAGTACTCGGTGCCCTCGGCGAGCGTTCCCCAGAGCAGTCCGCCGAACGCGGCGGTCAGAACCAGGGTCGTCACGATCATCTTCACGGTCTTGGCTGGCATGCTGCTGAACCCTCCGGCGCGAAAACCGAAACGCGGATATGTCGAAGGATACCCTGACGACGCCCGGCCGGTCAACGGTCGGGCCCGGATGGGGTGCACGTCAGATTCGTGAGATGACTGTCAGGCGGCCCTGGCGGCTCGTCTTTCCCAGAAATCCTCGAAGCGGCCGCTGAGCTTGCAGCACCGCAGGGCGATGATGGCGTTGGCGCCGGCCACGGTCCAGTGCATGCCGGCGCGCTTGAGCCGGGCGCCGATAGCGAGCTTGCATCCGGCCTCGACGACGCCCGACGACACGCAAAGACCCCACGCTCGGAACTCCGGATAGCGCATCCGGTGGCGGTTGCGGGTCAGGTAGTCGATACACTTGCGGGCCTCCTCGCAAGTCTCACGGTGGGCGCGCAGGGCGGTCAGGATCGCATCGAACCGCCCGGCGTCCAACTCGTCCCGCCGGTCCTTGCCCCACTGGGCGGCCAAGTCCGTGCCGGCGCCGTAGATGGCCTTGGCGACATCGCACAGATGCCCCTTGGCATGGTAGATGTCGACGATTTCGATGGCGCCGGGGAACTGTTCGGCGGCCAGATTCCAGATCCACTCGGCCCCGTCGCCGATGATGACGCGTCGCGCCGCGGTGTCGAAGCCGCGCCGCCGCGCTTCGCGATACGCCCGTTGCGCGAACGGGGAAGGCAGCGGGTCGGTGGGGCGGCTGGCCGCGCTCTCGACCGCGGCGCTGTGCTGACCGACCCGGGGTCGCGTTCGGGGAGGCCGTCGGCGTTGCGTGTTTCCGCCGTCCACACGGTGACGAGCTTGACCTCGCGGGTCTTGGCCGACCCGTCGGGCTGCTTGCCGCGCCGGCCTTCCACCTCGGACTTGCGCACCGGCACGCCGGTGCCGTCAAGCCCCAGGTACATCGTCGATGCCGCGCCGGGTGCGGGCTCGACCCTCTCGCGTTCGTCGGCCGCGACTTCGCGGCCCAGCGCTTCGGCGATGCGCTCGACCTGTTTGGGGTCGACCGCCACGCCGGCCAGCTCCCCCATCCACTCGCTCGCTTCGGCGAAGCTGACGCTCGTCGCCGCCAGTCCCACCAGCCGCGCCGTGGCGGGCGACAGCGAGGTGTCTTGCAGACCCAGGGCTTGGTCGCGGGGATAGCTTCCCCGGCGGCAGGCGGCGCAGTGGTAGTAGGCGCGGTGCAGGGTCAGCGGTCCCAACAGCGTGGTGAAGGTCTTCGGGCGGCGGCCGGCGTAGTGCGCCGTCTGGCCGCAGGCGCACGCTATCGTCGAACTCGAATGGTCGGAATCGTCCGCGTCGTAGTACTCCGCCATCGCCTGAGCGGCGAGGCCGAGGGCTTGGCGGCGGAGGGCCTGCCCGAGGGCCTCGAAGTCCTGCGCGGCGGACCGCCGCGGTCCGATGAGCGCATCGATTTCAGCCGCAAACGCGGCTACGAACGCTGCGCGCCAATCACCTTGACGGCTTGGCTCGCCGTGGCGAGGGCTCGACGGTGAACGGTCTGCAAGAGGGTCTCGAAGTCCTGGGCATTCGCGTCTCCTTGTCTGAGGAACGCGTCCACGTCGGCCTTGACCGCCGCGTCCAACGCGGCGAACAGCTCCTTGACGCCCCCTTTTTCGGCCGCGTGATCGAGCGGTTCAGTCAACTGCGCCTCGGGCATGGTCGGAGTCCTCCTACCCGAGGAATCGGTCGATCAGTGCTCGCTCAATACCCCCAACGGAAAATCCCCAACTTTCTTGTCGTGCACCCGCCCGGATGGGGACGTGGCTCCGGCCGTGCGATCCGCGCCATGGCCACGGTCCGCCCCCAGCTCGGCCAGCAGATCGGCGACCAGCTCGATGGGAAGCCCGACGACGTTCGTATAGGACCCCTCGAGGCGGGTGACGAAGCGCGACGCCCGCCCCTGGATCGAGTACCCGCCGGCCTTGTCGGACGGCTCGCCGGTCGCCACGTACCACGCGACGTCGTCCCGGCTCAGCGCCCGAAAGACGACGCGGGTCGAGTGCACGCCGTCGCAGCGCCGGTCGTCCATGTGCAGGGCGACGCCGGTCAGTACCTCGTGGGCCCGGCCCGACAGCCGCCGGAGCATGCCGGCGGCGTCGGCGTCGCCGTTCGGCTTGCCCAGCACCGCGCCGTCGACCACGACCACGGTATCGGCCCCGAGCACGATCGAACCGGAATGGCGGGGAGCCACCGCGGCGGCCTTCTCACGGGCGAGACGGCGCACCATCGCGGCCGGCGCTTCCCCGTCGAGCCGGCGCTCGTCGATATCCGCCGGCGCCACCTCGAACCGGTATCCGGCGCGGGTGAGCAGGTCCGACCGGCGCGGCGACCGGGACGCCAGCACGAGATGCATGGCGCTGGATGTTACATTAGAGTAAACAGAGTGCGGACAAGGATCCAAACCGGAGTGAACGGCAGGTCGATGATCGCGGCGCGCCAGTGCACGACCTCTGCGCTGGCGGCGCTCCTGCGCGACCAGCCGCTGTCTCGCGGCAAGGTCTCGTTGGCCTGGAGCGTCGCCGTCGGGCCCGCGGTCGAACGGGTCACCAACGTCGAGCTCGACCCGGACGGCGCCCTCACGGTGACCGCGGCCGACCGGCACTGGGCCCGCGAGCTTCACCGATCGCGCCCGTTGATCACGACCCGGTTGAACCAGGTGCTCGGCGAAGGCGTCGTCACCCGAATCGAGATATCGAGCCGCACCGCCCAGGAGAGACGGTCTCATGCGAGAGTCGGTCATCGTTAGCGCCGCGCGCCTGCCCACCGGGAAGTTCCTCGGCGCCCTCAAGAGCCTGCCGGCCACCGAGCTGGGGGCCAAGGTGGTGCGCGAGGCGGTCGCCCGCGCCGGCATCGAGCCCGGGCTGGTCGACGAGTGCATCATGGGCAACGTCGTCTCCGCCGGCGCCGGCCAGGCGCCGGCCCGGCAGGCGGCGCTCAAGGGCGGGCTCGACGACCACGTGGCGGCCCTCACCATCAACAAGGTCTGCGGGTCCGGGCTCAAGGCGGTCATGCTCGCGTCGCAGGGCATCGCGACCGGAGACATCGACGTCGCGGTGGCCGGGGGCATGGAGTCGATGAGCAACTGTCCGTACATGCTCACGCGGGCGCGCGAGGGCATCCGGATGGGCAACGCCGAGGTCCTCGACTCGATGATCCACGACGGCCTGTGGTGCTCGCTGGAGAATCAGGGCATGGGAATCGCGTGCGAAGCCGTGGTCGAACGCTACGGCGTATCGCGCGAGGACCAGGACGCGTTCGCCGCCGCGAGCCACCACAAGGCGGCGCGGGCCATCCGCGAGTGCTGGTTCAAGGACGAGATCCTGCCCGTCGAGATTCCCCAGCGCCGGGGCGATCCGATTCGGCTCGCCTACGACGAGGCGGTTCGCCCCGACACCAGCGCCGAGGCCCTCGGGAAGCTGCGGGCGGCCTTCAAGGAGGGCGGCACGGTCACCGCCGGGAACGCGCCGGGGGTGAACGACGGCGCCGCCGCCGTCGTGATCATGGCCGCCGACAAGGCGGATGCCCTCGGCCTCACGCCCATGGCCCGGGTGGTCGGACAGGCGGTGAGCGGGCTCGCGCCCAAGTGGCTGCTGATGACCCCGGTCGAGGCGGTCCGGAAGCTGCTGGCCAAGGTGGGCTGGTCGATGGACGACGTCGACCTCGTCGAGCTCAACGAGGCGTTCTCGGCCCAGGCCGTCGCGGTCATCCGCGAGCTCGGCATCGACCCCGAGAAGGTCAACGTCAACGGCGGAGCCGTCGCCCTCGGCCATCCCATCGGGGCCAGCGGCGCCCGCATCCTGACGACCCTGCTCTACGCCATGCGGCGCCGCAACGCCCGGCGCGGCGTGGCCACCCTGTGCCTCGGCGGCGGCAACGGCGTGGCCCTGGCCATCGAACGGTAGCCCGCAAGGCGTCGCCTGCCGGCTCCGCTTGCCGCCCCACCAACCCTCCGGGAGTCCGCGCCGTTCTGCGGTGCAGACTCCCGGCATCGTCGCCTCGGGGCTGCGCTTCCAGCCCAGCCAAGCCTCGGGAGCCTGCGCCGTTGCGCGGCGTCCCCCTACGGAGCCGGGTCCTCCTGCTTCCAGAAGGCGATGCCGCCGGCCTGCTTGCCGACGTCGACGGCGCCGACCCGCTCGCCGGTAGCCATCCGGTAGATCTCGACGGTTCCGGGGTCGGCGCCGGCGCCCTCCAGGGTGACGAATGCGAGCTCGGCGTCCGGCGTCACCACGACGCCGTGGGGAATGGTGCGGCTCGTCGGCGTGCGGGCGGTCTCCTGCCCCCGTTCGAGGTCCCAGAACCCGACCGCATCGCCGTTCTTGTAGGTGGCGACCAGCCGCGTTCCGTCGGCGCTGACGTCGAGATTGTAGGGACCGGCCCCGGTCTCGAACGTCCGCTCGATGCGCCAGCCCTCGACGTCGATCTCGAAGATCCGGGCGACGTTGTTTCCGGTCACGTAGACCTTTCCGTCCGGGGTGGGGCGGCTGACCCAGGTCGGCATCACGCCGTCCCCGAGCGAGAGCCGGCGGGTGATCTCGAACGTGAACGCATCGAGCTCCACGAGCTCGAAGTCCATCATGTTGACCGAGTAGAAGACCGAGCCGTCCGGGCTGAGGCGCCCCCCGTGGGGCCGGACGCCGGTGTCGACGCGGGCGACCTCGGTCATCGTGTCCACCTCGACCACCGAGATGCTGCTGGTCTCGAGGGGGCCGTGGAGATTGAAGTTCACGGCGAAGAGCAGCCCGGTGGGCGCCGACACGTCGAGGGTGGCGGGAAACAGGCCGAGGGTGACGTCGCCGACCCAGGCATCGGTGCCGGTCTCGTACTTGTGCACGCTGCCGTACGGAAATCCGTGGGCGATCGAGACGTACCAGTGGCGCCCGTCCGGGTCGACGTTGAGCCCGTGCGGCCCTTCGACCTCGGCCGGGTAGCTTCCGACCACCACCGTCTTCACCACCTCGGCGCCCGCCGGGCCGTAGCGGACGATGGCCACCTCGTCGTCCGACTCCGCCGCGACGTAGACGTAGTAGCTGCGCCGGGAGGCATCCTGCCCCGCCGACGCCGCCGGCGCAGCGCTGGCGGCCAGCAGCCCCACCATCACCCCTGCGCTCATCGCCGGGCGGATCAGGGTCATCTCCTGTTACCTCTCAAACAGGCCGTCCGCCGCACGCTCCTAACGCGGCTCGCCGATTATGCGGCCAGGTCCGGTCCGCTCCCGCAGCTTCACGGCCCAGAGGCCGGTATTCCAGTCGGTGAAGAAGATATGCCCCTTGTAGGGCTGGGGGCCCCAGACGAACGGGGCGTTGGCGATGTAGCCGTCGGGATCGGCCGGCACGTACATCGCGATCTCGCGGCCCTGCCGGTACAGATCGCCCATCAGCTCGCCGGAGATGTCGACGACCCGGAGCCCCCCGTTGTAGAAGGCGACGTACAGCACGTCGTCCTCGATCCAGAGGTTGTGCGAGCCCGCCTCGGGCACCTGGTAGCGGGCCACCTCGCGCGGGTTGTCCCAGTCGCTCCAGTCGATGACGTGAATCCACCCCGCCGCGCGCGAGGGCGAGCCGCCGCGCTGGTTGCTGTAGCCGCCGTAGGGGAACGACTCGTCACCGGCGAACAGGTAGAACTTCCCGGTGGACTGGCTCCGATACGGGAAGGCGGCGTGGTTCCATCCGCTGGGATAGGCGTAGCGGCCCAGCTCCACCGGCTGCTCGGGCGTCCCGCCCCGGCCCCCGCCGCCGACGTCGACGGCCACGATCCCGTCGGTCCAGTTGGACGAGAACGCCACCCCGTCGCTGACCCAGACGTCGTGGATGCTGTGGCCGGGGGTGTCCAGCTCGAACCGCCCCACGCGGCGCGGATTGCGGGGGTCCTCGATGTCGATGACGTCGTAGCGCCGGCCGGCGCTCAGGGCGAAGACGTGGCCTTCGGAGATGAACACGTTGTGGACGCCGCCGGTGAGCTGGTCGGTGAACTCGGACAGCACCGGCACCCCCTCGCGGGGGTTGCCCACGCCCAGAATGACGATGCCGTTCCTGCGATCCGACGCCCCCTCGCGGCTGATTACTGCGATATCGCCGTCCTCTGACACCTTGACGTCGTTGACGGTGCGGGCATCGACCTTCACCTCGTGCAGCTTCTCGATGTCGGCGGGGTCCGTCACGTCCCAGATATAGGAGTGCCCGTCGGCGCCCCAGGTCCCGGTAATCGCATAGTCCCGGCCGTCGGTCCCCTCCCAGATCCACAGATCGGACGTATGCCGGTCGAGCACCTTCCCGCGTCCGACGACCTCGACCTCGCGGCGCACGTCGCGCCGGCCGATGGAGATGGTGCTGGAGGCGGTATGGCGGCCGGTGGTGGCCACGACGGTGTAGAGACCGGAACGCTCCGCGACGAAGCGTCCATCCTCGGCGACGTGCGCGGCCGCGCCGGCCGCGATGATCGCCGGCGCGGTCTCGCCCCCCACCGCGAATCGCACCGGAACGCCGCGCACCGCCAGCCCCCGGGCGTCCTTGGCGGTCGCGGTGAACCGCACCACGTCGCCGGTCAACGCGGTCGCGGTGCTGGCCCGCAGCTCGAGCGACGTCACCGGACTGGTCTCGACCTCGATGGTCAGACGGTCGCTGACGTCCTCGGCGGTCGCGGCGATCTCCACCGAGCCCGGCGCGTGCAGGGTCAGGAATCCGAAGCCATCGACCTCTGCCACGCCGGCATCGGCCGATGCGAACGATACCGGGATGTCCGTCCGCACGGCACCGACGGCATCGACCACCTCGACCGCCAGCCGCGGCCGGGTGCCGACGTAGTACTTGGGCGGCGCGTCGGCAAACGCGACCCGCGCCGCGGTCGGGGGCGGCACCGTCACCGGCACCTCGACCCGCACGCGCGCCTCGGGACGCCGGCCGCCGCCGTCGGGACCGGCCGGCACGAGGGCCACCAGGGTGAACTCGCCGGGCCGATAGGCTTCGACCTCACCGCTGCGCGTCACCCCGACGCTGCGCCGCGCGCGGGACAGATAGATGACCGTTGCATCGTCCAGCACCGTCCCGTCCACGTCCCGGACGGTGGCAGCCAGCGTCGCCTTCTCCCCCACCGCCAGCGTCAACCGGTCCGGCGTGACCTCGAGCGTGAGCGCTCCCGTCTCCGCCTGCGCCTGCGCCGCCGCCGGTGCCGCGGCCAGCGTCACGACAGCCGCGAGCACCGCCGCCGCGCATCTGATTTCTGTCACGGGCTCCTCCACCACCGAGGGCGCAGATTCCAGGCGACACGACCCGAGATCGCAGTCCCTCGTCGGACTGAAGTCCGTTTCGGGCACCACGTCCGAAAAGTGACGCGAACCGGGGCATTGTAACGCCGGCCGCGGCGGCCCGTTGGCAAGACCCCGGAGCTTTCGACCGGCGTTGCATCCCGGCGGACTGCGCGGCTCTGTCGGGCTGTGTCGCTCCCCGTCGACCATGCCCAACCGCCGTCGTCGCCGCGCCGTGCCCCCGCGGGCGACTCACACCCGCCCGGCGCCCTCGCCTACCTGGCGCGACACGCGGTTTCGACGCGGGCTCCTCGCAGATCCTGCGACCTCCCCCGTCTCTCCGGGTGCCACATCCTGCTTCCCCGCGCCGTGCAGGCGAAAGTAGACCTATCATTAAGATATTGATTAAACTGGGGATATTGGTATACTACCACCTCACTTTCGCTTGACATCGATTTGGCACGGTCCTAGAATGCCGAACCGTGACACCCAGGGTCTCGGCCCGAGCGATTCCGCGCCGGCCGGGGCTCCGGACAAACCGAGACGCGGCGGTCACCTGACACTCCCCCGGAAACGTCCGGAACGATGACGCCGACAGGCCGTGAGGTATCCATGCCCGAAGAACGGAATCCGCGCGAGCGTGACAAGGCCATCGAGATGGCGGTGGGCCAGATCGAGAAACAGTTCGGCAAGGGCGCCATCATGCGGCTCGGGCAGGACGCGGTCACCGCGGTGCCCAACATCTCGACCGGATCGATCAGCATCGACCACGCCCTCGGCATCGGCGGCGTCCCCCGCGGCCGGGTCGTCGAGATCTTCGGGCCCGAGGCCTCGGGCAAGACCACGCTGACCCTGCAGATCATCGCCCAGGCCCAGCGGCGCGGCGGCACCGCCGCGTTCGTCGACGCCGAGCACGCCCTGGACCCCACCTACGCGAAGAAGCTGGGCGTCGATCTCGACAACCTCCTCGTCGCCCAGCCCGACAACGGCGAGCAGGCCCTGGAGATCGTCGAGGTGCTGGTGCGGTCGGGGGGCGCCGACGTGGTGGTCGTCGACTCCGTGGCCGCCCTCGTGCCGCGGGCGGAGATCGAGGGCGAGATGGGCGACGCGCAGGTCGGACTGCAGGCGCGGCTGATGTCCCAGGCGCTGCGGAAGCTCACCGCGGTGGTGTCGAAGTCGCATACCTGTCTCGTCTTCATCAATCAGCTTCGCGAGAAGATCGGGGTCATGTTCGGCAACCCCGAGACCACGACCGGCGGGCGGGCGCTGAAGTTCTACTCGTCGGTCCGCATCGATATTCGCCGCATCGGCGCCATCAAGGACGGCGATCAGGTCACCGGCAGCCGGACCCGGGTCAAGGTCGTCAAGAACAAGGTGGCCCCCCCGTTCCGCATCGCCGAGTTCGACCTGATGTACGGCGAAGGCGTCTCGCGCGAAGGCGACCTCCTCGATATGGCCGTCGCCAACCGGCTCGTCGAAAAGAGCGGCACGTGGTTCTCCTATGACGGCGAGCGGCTCGGGCAGGGGCGCGAGAAGGTCAAGCAGTTCCTGAAGGAGAACACCGGGGTGTTCGACTCGATCGACGCCCGGCTCCGGAAGGCGCTGCACATGACTGCCGATGCCGAGCCGCAGACGGCGCCGGCGGCGGCAGCGTCCAATCTTCGCGCCGCGAAGTAGCAGGAAGAGCTGCCGGGGGTCTGCGCCGTAGAAGCGGCGCAGACCCCCGGCAGGGTCGGTTGGGGAGGCAGGCGTCGTTCCGGGCTATGGCGCCGGATACTCCATGGTGAACGGATCGGGCAGCGGAATGCGGACCGCCTCGCCCGGACGCAACGCCTCGAGGGAGAACTCGGGCCGCTCGGGGTCGCCGGCGAGAATCGCCTCGAGATTGCCAACGACAAGAATCGCCAGGGCCTCGGGGTCGAGGTAGCGCCGCGCCACGTCCAGCACGTCGTCCGCCGTCACCGCAGCGATGTTGTCGCGGTAGGTCACAAGGTAGGACGGGTCGCGGCCCGTGTACTCATCTCTGGCGAACAGGCCGGCCGTCGAGGCGGCGCTCGAGAAGTTCCGCGAGAAAGTCTCCACGAAGTAGGCGATCGAGTTGCGCAGCTCCTCCTCGGTGACCGGCTCGGTGCGGATGCGTTCGATCTCTTCGAGCACGATCGCCGTCGCCCGGGCGACGGTCTCGCTGCGCGACTGGAACCCGGCCTGAAACACCCCGTCGTAGTACACGCCAACCCCGAAGTTCGAGCTGGCGCTGTAGGCCAGCCCCTCGTCGGAGCGGACGCGGGTCAGGAGGCGGGCGCTGAATCCGCCCCCGCCGAGAATGTCGTTCATCACCAGCAGCTTGTATCGGTCCGGGTTGTCCCGCGTGGTGCCGAGATGGCCGATCGCGACCCGTCCCTGATTCACTTCCGGCTTGTCGACGAGGTAGAGACCGGGGGACGGGGTGAAGTCGGGCGCCGGCACCGGCGGCACCGGTCTCGTGCCGGCCTCCCATCCGTCGAACCGCCGTTCGAGCTCGGCGAGGATGCCGGCCGTGTCCACGTCCCCGGAGACCGCGAAGATGAAGTTGCCCGGGTGGTAGTACTCGTGGTGGAACGCCGCCAGGTCGTCGCGGGTGATCGACTCGACCGACGCCCGGGTCCGCAGCAGGGTCGAGAAATGCGCGTCGCCGCGCATCAGCCGCTGCCACTCCCGGCCTTCGATGCTTCCCGTCGCGTCGTTTCGGCGCTCCATCTGCTGAATCGCCTGACGCTTGGCCAGGGCCAGCCGCTCTTCGTCGAAGCCCGGGTTCCTGAGCATGTCGAAGAAAAGATCCAGACAGGCGTCGAGGTCGCGGGTCAGACAGTTCATGCTGGCGCCGCCGGAGGTGTCGCCGATGCTGCTGCCGATCTGGGCGGCCAGGAAGGCGGCCTCCTCGTCGAACTCGGCCGCGCTCATCGTCGTGGTCCCGCCGGCCCGCATCTGGCTCCCGGTGAGGCTGGCCAGCGCGATCTTGTCCGGCGGGTCCAGATGGGTGCCGGTGCGGACGGTCACCCCCACCGCCACCAGCGGCAGCTCGTGGTCTTCCACGACGAAGACGACGATGCCGTTCGAGAGCTCGTGCCGGTGCTCTACCGCCGTCGGCGGGGTGAAGTCGAGCAGCTCGTAGGTCAGATCGGACGGGTGCGCAGGAATGGTCTGCGCGCCGGCGTTCGCCCCCAGCACCAGCGCCCCGAGCGCCAGGAAGCCCACGGCGCGTGCCGCACGACCCGTCGGTTGCCTTTCCACGCGCATCATCTCCCGTCCTCCTCCACGCCGGCCTGGCGTTCGCGCAGGAGCTCCAGCACGACGGCGACCATGTCCTGATTCTCGGGCGGCGCCTGCGACGACGCCTGCTCGAACTGCTCGATGAACTGCCCGACCTGCTCCGCGTTCAACTGGCCGATCATCGCCTGCATCTGACGAATCTGCTCCTGCTCCTCCGGATCGAGCTCGGCGAGGCGGGGATCCGGCGCCTCGTCCGACGCCTTCCGATAGTAGACGGCCACCGCCCGGTTCTCCGGCTCGAAGTAGGTGTTGGCCACCCGCATGATGTCATCCGCGGTCACCGCGTCGTACAGCGGCGGGTCGGAGTTTATCGTCTCCCAGCCGCGGTTGGCGTCGCGCATCAGCAACGAGTACATCAGGAAGAAGTTGCCCTGCAGCTCGCGGAAGGTGGATGCGGCGTTCTGGTTCTTCACCTTCTGAAGCTCGCGGGGGTCCACCGGCTCGGTCTTCAATCGCTCCATCTCCAGGTACAGCGCCTGCTCGACCTCCTCCGGCGCATGCCCCTCCGCCGCGGTTCCCCGCAGCTCGAACATGCCCTCGAACTTGAAGCCGGACTGCCCGCCGGACGCCCGCGTGGCCACGCCCTGTTCTTCCACCAGCGCCCGGTAGAGGCGCCCGGTCCGACCGTTCAGCAACTGGCCGAGCACCACGAGGGCCGGCTCGTCGACGTGCCCGTCCGGCACCGAGTGGTAGCGGACCACGACCTGCGGGTTCGTCTCGGCGTAGGCGAGCATCCGCTTCTCGCTCACCTGCGGCATCTCGCGCGTGCGCGGCTGCGGCGGGAGCCGGTCGCCCGGCGGCAGGCGGCCGAAGTAGCGCTCGGCCAGCGCCTTCGCCTCGTCGGGGTCGAAGTCGCCCACCAGCGCCGCCGCCAGATTGCTCGGCGCGTAGTACAGATCGAAGAACGCCAGCGCCTCCTCGCGGGTGATGCCCTCGAGGTCGCTCGGCCAGCCCACCACCGGCCAGCCATAGGGCGACGACTGCCAGAACAGGGCTTCGAACTGCTCCTGGAACCTGCCCGTCGGCGTACTGTCGGTGCGCAGCCGCCGCTCCTCGTGAACGACATCGCGCTCGGCGTAGAACTCGCGGAAGACGGGGTTCAGCAACCGGTCTGACTCCATCCAGAACCACAGCTCAAGCTTGTTCGCGGGCACGTTCACGAAGTACAGCGTGAAGTCGTAGCTGGTGCCCGCGTTCATCCCGGAGGCGCCCTGTCCCGAGTAGATCCGGCTGAAGTCCTCCTTGATGAGCAGCTCCTCCTGCTGGGCGAGCAGCGCCTCGAACCGGTCCATCAGCTCCTGATGGCGCGTCGTCCGGTGGGCCGGGTCGCTGGCGTCCTCGATCCGCCCCAGCCGCTCCGCCTCGAGCAGCGCCGCCTCCTCGACCCGCATCGCCGCCTTCACCTGGTCGAGCTCCGCGATGATCTGCAGATCCTGCTCGATGTTCCGGGTGCCGATGGCCGCGGTGCCCTTGAACATCATGTGCTCGAAGAGATGCGCGACCCCCGTGATGCCCGGCCGCTCGTACACCGACCCGACCTTGGCCACCCACCCCGCCGCCACGTTCGGGTCCCCCGGCCGCGGCAGCAGCAGCAACGTCATCCCGTTGTCGAGCACGACCTCCTCGACCGGCACCTGCTGCGCCGCGGCCGTGCCGCCGACGCACACCGCGGCAAGCGCCAGCGCTCCGATCCATGTCCTCATGATGCCTCCAACATGACGCCGACCGGGCGCCCCGGCAGACCTCTTGCTCCGAGAGTGACACACCGCGCCGGCCGCACCGAAGCTCCACCGGCGCCCGTCCCGGACATACGGTACACTACCAAATCGTTCAGGAGTGTTGACAAGTGTGACGGTTGCGCCACACCATACCACTGTCATGAATCGAATCGCGCTGTTGGTGGCAATTGCGCTTGTCGCGCTTGAGAGCCCGGTCGAAGCCTATCTTGACCCGGGGACGGGGAGCATGCTGCTCCAGGTTCTCCTGGGTGGCGTTGCCGCCGTCGGCGTCGTCGCGAGGCTGTATTGGCACCGGCTGACCGCCGCCTTCCGCGGGGCGTCGCATCGAGGCAAGGAGTAGACCACGTCCGCCCCCCCCAACGGATCTACCCATCGCGGCCGTTCTGCGTTGTCGATGAGCGCCCCCAGATGAGCCCGCCTGCTCGGTTCGATCCCGGCTCCTTCCGAGATCCCGACACCAAGATCTTCCACTACAACGGTGCCATCTTCAGGTGCCTGACGGCGCGCGCCCTTGCCGACTGGACGCGGCTCGCGGCAACCGACTTCCATGCCCGGTTCATGGCGCAGGACCGCATCGTCCCGACGCAGCAGGTCACCGACCGCACGGCGCTGCCCCCGCTGCCGTCGAAGTGGGTGGCGGTCCTCGAGCACCGACGGCTGCCGATGGTGTCGTACCCGTACGAGTGGTCGTTCGGCATGCTCAAGGACGCTGCGCTGTTGCAGCTCGACGTGATACGCGCCGCGCTCGACGAGCAGATGACGCTCAAGGATGCAACGTCGTTCAACGTCCAATGGAACGGCGCCCGCCCCACGTTCATCGATATCGGGTCGTTCACGGCCTACGTGCCGGGAGAGCCGTGGGCCGGCTACCGGCAGTTCTGCGAGACGTTCCTGTACCCGCTCCTTCTGCAGGCGTACCGGGACATTCCGTTCCACCCCTGGCTGCGGGGCCGCCTCGACGGGATCACGGCCGAGCAGTGCCGGTCGTTGCTGTCCGGCAGGGCCCGCTGGCGGCGCGGCGTGCTGGCCCACGTCTACCTGCAGGCGAAGGTGCAGGCCCGATACGAAGAGGCATCGGGGGACGTCAGGAAGGAACTGCGCGCTGCCGGTTTTGGCGCAGCGCTCATCAAGCACAACATCGCCCGTCTCCGCCGCACCGTCGAGCAGTTGCGCTGGAATCCACCGCGATCGACCTGGTCGGAATACGAGAGAGAGCATTCCTATGACGATGCCAACCTGCGGCGCAAGACCGGCTTTGTCCAACAGGTGCTGGGCACGCGTCGCTGGCCGCTCGTCTGGGACCTCGGATGCAACACCGGGACCTATGCGCGGATGGCCGCGGACCACGCCGACTACGTCCTGGCCCTCGATGCCGACCACGTCGTCGTCGAGCGCCTGTACCAGTCCCTCAAGGCCGGCGGTCCGTCGACCATCCTGCCTCTCCTGGCTGATGTCGCCGACCCGTCCCCCGGCCTGGGCTGGCGCGGCCAGGAGCGCCGTCCGCTCGGCGACCGTGGAGCACCGGCGCTCATTCTTTGCCTCGCTCTCGTGCACCACCTCGTGATCGGCCGCAACATTCCCCTGGCCGACTTCGTCGCCTGGTTGGCGCAATTCGAGGCCGAAGTGATCCTGGAGTTCGTCGCTCCGGAGGATCCGATGGTCCAGCGCCTGCTCCGCAATCGCGGGGATCAGGAGTTCGATTACTCCGATGCCGCCGCGGACGCAGCGCTTCGACAGAACTTCGGCGCCGTCGCCAGCGAGACCCTCGCATCCGGCACCCGCACGCTCTACCATTGCCGGCCGCGGAGAGAAGCCGCGTGAGGGCCCCCGTCGTGGCCCGTCTCACCCACTCCTGTCAAGCTCTCCTCCCCGCCCCACACCCCGGTCACCCTGAAGATATCGTCAAGTCTTGCGCACGGCCCGGTGTGATCTCTCGCTGACCCGGTTTCCTCGCCGCCCGTCCCTCTTGCGCGATGGCACCGCCCGTCCAGGGCGCCGCTGCTCGCGGAGTTCGCGATGGCCACGGTCCAACGCCGGCCGCCCTCGGCCATCCCCCCACTACCTCGGTGCACGCGGCAGCGCAAGACTATCGTCCACACCACCGACGACGACAACCCTCAGCTCGTTGGAACCCGACACCAGCGCCTCTTCCGGAATCATGCTCGCAAATGCCCATCTGCCATGCTCGCGGTACGACACCGTCGTCGCAACAATCACCCCGTTCACGCCGATGGCCAAGCTCACGCGGTCCCCCACGCTGTCTGCCACCATCCCCCGGACGTACAGCGGCAAGCTCTCATCTGAAACATCGACGTCCTCAAAAACCGAATCCGCAACGGCCACCGCGATGGACGCCGTCCTCGGGTCGACGTCCACCGTCGCCAGCGGGCGCCCCACCAACGAAGCATGCGGTCCGAGGCCGTACAGACTCGACCCGAAATGTTCGACCTTCCGCTCTACCGAACGGCTTTCCAATTGTGCGGGGTATTTCTCAATGAACACTCTTACAGCGTTGCGCCGAACGAACGTCTTATCGGACCTCTCAGTCTCGGATCCGTCCAGCACTGAGTGCCCATCGATATCGTAAGGAACTCTCCACGACAGGGCACTGGCGATCGTAGGGAGCACATCCACCGTCTCAACGTTTCTGTCACTCACCGCGCCAGTGACCTGCCCCGGCATCTTTATGATAAGGGGCACCATCAACACATCCGCCGGATCGCTCTCGTCGCGCGTACGGCGGGCCTTCCCGTGTTGAAAGCTCGATCCGTGGTCGGCGGTGACGATAATCAGGCTCTCGTCATAGATGCCCTGCGTCTGCAGACGGTCCATCAAACCACCGACGAACCGATCCACAAATCCGACCTGCAAGAGATGCCGCTGCTGGAGAACAAGCGGCAGCCAGGGATCGCTCTTCAGAAACAGCCGCTCTCCACCCTCTTCATGTGCCTGGTAGTCGGGTGCCCTATAGCGAGTCCCAGAGGGAACATACTCGAACGGCATATGGGGGGTCAGCGTGTGCAGAAAATACAAGCGTCCCCGGGCCTCCGGCGTGATCGTCTCGAGAAATCGCTCAAACTCGAACGACCGATCGTTCCTGTTCCGCTCACCCGTCCCGGTTCCAAAGATACGTCCTCTGGCGAATCCGCTCCAGTCACCCACGACCGGAGGCAGTCGGGCCGCGAGCCGCTCCGGCGCAATGATGTGCAGATACACAATAGCGAGGTCCGCCGCGAGTGCCCGCACGCTGTCGCGGACCTCAACGTCGTAGGCGCAGGCGTCTGCCGGGCAGAGTTGCAGAAACCGGCCAAACACCGTCATGTCATAGCTCTGGCTCAGCATCGTGAACAAGTTGTTCGGATAGTAGCGGCGCGTCGGAACCGCGCCCGGCTCGACCGGGTACTTCCCCGTAACCAGTGCCGGTACGGCCCATAGCGTCTGGGAGGAGACCGTGCTGGCGTTTCGATACCAGGTGGCGCCGTCGGCCAATCTGGCGAAATTGGGATAGCGGCTCCTGTCGATCTCTCGCCTATCGTTCAGCAAGGAGCTGGTCGGAAACTCGTCAAAGACGACGAATACGATTGGCGGCGCATAGTCGACGCCGACCGGGGTGGCGACCCGCTCCGCTCCGACAACGGCGTCGCGGACCCCGGGATTCGCGAGAAACACGGCGGGAACGACGATCACCGCAGGACTCAGCGCCGTCAGGAAGGTCCCGACAACCGTGGCCCGCAGACATCCGACAGCAGCGACTCCGGCAAGTAGTGCGGCTGCGACCAGCAACGGCGCCGTGTCCAGTCCGAACACGCGCTTCAAGAGCGGCAGCAACAACACGGTCCCGAGTAGTGTCAGCACCACACCGTGAACGAAATTGCCCGCCACCGCATGCAACCGTGTGAAGACCGCCTCGATCCCGACAAGAACGAGTGGAAAGCCAACCGCGACGATTGCCACGAGAGCCACCAACTGGCCGGACGTCGTGTTCCTCGCCACGAAGAATGCGGGTTCCCGCGAGACCACGTCGAAGAGGGGTTGCGCAACCGCGAGCGCCGACAGCGCGCAGACCTGAAGTGCCGCGGCCACCGTCATGTGGGTAGCGCGCCTATATGCGCGCACGCTCGCGCGCCCTAGACGCAGTGCGAGTCGCATCGAACGTGATTGCCCGATGCGAAGTGCCAACTGCGCCAGTTGACGCGTCGCGGTACCGACTCGGTTCCAGACCCGTCGATGTATCGCCGGCGTACGGACGAGATAGTGCCTCACACCGGAAATGACGATCAGGCCGCCCAACGCCCGCCAGGGCGTGGACATCGAGAAGAGCGTTCCGATCCCAATCCCGCCAAAAACAGCGACGCGCAACGCGGCCACGGCGAGCAGAACGGTAAGGAAGTCCGCCACGCGTACCCACACTGGCAGGACGCGATTCGAAGTTGACGGCCCAATGTGCATTGCCATGTGCGCCAGTCGCCGGGTCGCAGGACCCAGCCGATTCCAGATGCGTTGGTGTATCGCCGGCGTGCGGACGAGATAGTGCCGCAGGCCGCAGATGACGATCAGGCCGCCCAACGCCCGCCAGGGCGTGGACATCGAGAACAGCGCTCCGATCCGAATCCCGCCGAAGACGGCCACGCGTAACGCCGCCAGGGCGAGCAGAATGGTGAGTGCGTCAACGACGCGTACCCATGCGGGCAGGACGGGATGGGAGTCGATTGGACGGTTCATGGGAAATGGTCGGAGTAGCTCAACCGTTCGGCTTGCGCCCCCACAGGTCGGAGCGGCCGGCATTGCCGAGGGGCCGTGAGGCGCCTTGACTGGCCGCTCGCAGAGGGCTACGTCGCGACGCTTCGCTCAGGCCGTCATGGCTCCTACTCCCTGTCGAGTGGGTTGATTCGGGGAGAGGGTGCCGGCCTCGTTTGAAGCCGGGCTTCTGGATGATGAGCTTCAAAGCGGCGTTCCTTCAGAACCTGAACCCGATGCGAGACAGGGCGATGCCGAGCTGGCGAGCGTCCTGCGTGCCGTAGACGTCGCGCGGGGATCGCGTTCCGTCGATCTCCAGTTGCACGGTGCACACGCTGCCGCCGATCGGGCACGCGAGGGGGACTTCGTGCACCCGGATATCGCCGTCGTCGAACCGAATCACGCGTTCCGCGGCGCCGGACCGAACGGTCAGGGTCACGCGGTTATCCGCGGACGCGGCGAACGGCCGCATCTCCAGGAGGGCCGCGGCCGGCCACGCGCCGGAGGGGAACCAGCTTCGTGACAGCGTCAATGCCGGCTGGGCCCGGGACCAGACGTGCTGTTCTTCCGCCGGATGCCAGCCGGGGCCGAGCATCCTCCGGTGGTATACGTAGGCCAGTCCCAGGGAATACAGAGCGAGGTCGCGGACGCTCAACGCGCAGTCCGGCGAGGGGCAGGCCGCGCGCTGCCGGTACAGAAACAGGGTCTGCGGCGAATAGCGTTCGTTGATGGTCACGGGAATGGTGGCCGCGCTGTCCATTCTCCTGTCCTGGTAGTCGAATGTCTCGTACAGCTCCAGTCCCGGGTGGCCGTTGGACGCGGGGCTGAGCAGCCAGAGGCGGTTGCCGTCGATCAAGCCCTCGAACGAGTGCACGACGTCTTCGAGGGGAGTGTCCGCATGGTAGGGGAAGACGTGCAAGCCGAAATAGTGGGTCAGCGGCGTCTGCAGCCAGGCCTGCGTCGAGGAGGACGCCCCTCCCCGGAACCCCTCGACATCGAATAGAAGGACGTTTTTTCTCACGGTGTCGGCGATCCGATGCATGACGTCGTAGGGCTGCATCCCCTCCCGGACCGGCATCTGCTTCGCCGTGAAAAACAGTTGAAACGGGATCGCGGCCGCGATGGAAACCAAGCCCAGGGTTCGGAATGCCCCGGGTGCGGCGAGGAAGATCACCGCGATCGCGATGACCAGGCTGTAGGGCACGATCTCGCTGAGCAGATATCGGGCGTAGCCGTAGTGCTGATAGACGACGGGGATCTGCAGCAGCAGAGTGGCGGCCATGCAGACGGCGAGAAAGACGTAGAGCATCGCCACGGGCCAGCCACGGGGCGGCCGGTGCATGCCCCAGACCGCGATGCCCGCGAGCCAGGGCGTCGCGTACAGCAGCCAGCCCATGGCGCCGGACTGCAGGAAGATCCCGGCGCCCGACCCGATGATGTCGAAGCCCTGGAAGCGGTCTTCCGCGTAGCGATCGGTGAACCCGATCAGATACGCTTGGAGGAGGCTGCCGGCCAGGGCCGCGGCGACCATCAGAGAGGCCAGCCTGATCCAGGGGCGTGGATTCGCTGCGAGCAACAGCAGCCGGCGTACGGCCGGGCGGCGCGGGTTTCGCGCGACCTCGCTCAGGCCCGCCACCACGAGAACCGCAGCGCCCGCGGCAATGAGCGGCCAGCCGTCTCCCAGCAGATTCCCGAGCGTCCGATCGTAGACGCTCAGGGCATCGGCGGTCGAGTGGCCCAGACCGTAGAGCATGGACACGCCGTACAGCGCGGCGACGGCGGTGCAGAAGCCGATGATCTGGCGGCCGCGGGTCCGCGAGTGCCGCAGCGTCAGCCAGACGCCGAGCCCGAAGAGCGGAGCTAGCGCCGGGAGGTACAGGAAGCCGGTGACGCGGACGAAGAACACCAGCGACACGCAGCCGGCGGCCAGGCTGACGAGGGTTGCGGTGGTCGCGGTCTCCGCGGCTTGCCGCATGCCGCGAAACGCGCGCGCCAGGTAGTAGAACCCCAGGGACGAGAACGCCAGTGCGACCACTTCACTGGCGGGAAGCCGGCTGAAGAAGACATGGAGGGGATTCGTCGCCACGAGGATCCCGGCCGCGAACGCCGCCCGGCGCGAGCCGGTCAGCTCGAACGCCAGCAGGGAGAGGCCGAGCACCCCCAGCAGGCCGAAGAAACCCAGGGCATGAAAGCGGGCGCGGTCGCCGAAGAGCTCGGCGAAGGTCGCCATCCACAACGGGTGCAGATGGTAGAGCTGGAACGCGTAGTCGCCGTGCGTCGGCGAATAGTGAAGGCCCGGTTCCGCGGAGCTCCCGCGCTCCCGATCCGCGAGCACGCCGGCGCGGTAGATGTCCCGCGACCGCTGGTCGGGCAGCGCGTCCGGCAGCCGGTCGTGCATGAACGCCGAGCCTGCCCGTTGCAGGTGCGCGGACATGCTGACGTACACGCCCTGATCCTGTCCGCCGTGCAGGGACAGGAACGGCTCGGTGCGGAACAACAGTCCCGTGAGGAGCACCAGAAGAAGAACAGGCGCGACCGGCTTGCCGGCCGACGCGCGCTCGGCCTCGAACCGCGCCGGCGTGAAGCACCGGATGACGGTGGCCAGGAGGAGTCCGGCGATGACCGCGATCCGGGCGTCGAACCGGTTCAGCGCGAGCAGGGCGACCGCGGTGAACGAGATCGAGACCACCGAGAGGACGAGGCAGTCGAGCGTCCGGAAGAACCTCAGGTCCATCGGCGGCCACTGGGCCATCCGGGCCGCCATCGCGCGGGTCCATGCCGCCCGAACCGCGTCGGTCAGCCAGACCCTGCATATCCAGCCCCACAGGCGCGCGTGCATCGGAGCGGTGCGGAACAGGCCGTGACGCAGGCCGGCGACGGCCAGCGCCATCACCAGGGGCCGCCACGCGTTCCGGACGGAGAGGCCAGGTATCTGGAAGCCGCCGAACAGGGCGGCCTGCAGCGCCGCCACGCCAAGCAGGACGGTCAGGACGTCCGCGAGGTGCACCCAACGCGGCAGTAGCCGCGCCGACGCGGTGGACGCGGGGGCCTGATCGTTGCGCATCGGCTGTCCGACGGTTGGTACCGATCCCGGTGCCGCTGGCAGCCCGTGGCGAAAGTCCCCGCTGTATTCGAGCGGCGATGCATCCCGCCTGACTGCGTTGTTCGTCGGTGGCGTATACCCAATACGCGCCCTCCTCCACGCCTTGTCAGGCGGGCGCCTCGCCACTCTGGTGCAACGCGGAGTTCCACCGCCGGCTGCTAGTGAACTGTCCCGGAAGGTACGTTTACCGCCGAGCTCAGGTCACACACGCAGAAACGAACCCGGCGGTGGCAACCTTTCTCCAGGACAGTCTGCTAGTGTAGCGCATGTGCGGGCCGGTCCCCGCCGGCCTGCCTGGTTCAGCTGGCGCCTCGCGCAACCCTCGGCGACGTTGGGCTCGATCCGTCCAGGCGGAGTTCCGCATGACCGGGTCAGGCCCACCGCCGCCCAACGGCTCGTCGTGTTCAACGATGCACGGCCCGGCCGCGAGGCCCGACCCGAGCGCCGGTTGCGCCGCAATTGCGCTGTGGTATATGTTGGTAGCGTCGTTGCGCAACGCACTCCGCTCCGGCACTTTGCGCCGTGGTAGGCCGGAACGCGCAGCGTGTGTTCTTCGATGTGCCGAGGTAGCTCAGTCGGTAGAGCACATGACTGAAAATCATGGTGTCGGCAGTTCGATTCTGCCCCTCGGCACCACCCCTAAAGCATTGAATTCCCAAGCACTTATCGATATGCGCGCTCGTTTCCGGATCTCCGCTTAGGGTCCAAATAGGGTCCACTCTCGCCCGGAGCCCGAACAGCTCACCGAGGCCAGCATCCGGCGACGGACCTCGTGCACGACCTGTCCGACCCTCGAGCGGCGCCGGCGGTCCGGACGCGCAACCCGCCGGCGCCGAATGGTACTGGGGGCCAGTGGCCGGGGCGGAACGCGAGTGGCGGATCGACGTGTCGGCCGACGCCGCTCGCCTGGGCCACCGAGTGTTCCTGCTGACCGCCGTTCCCGTCGCCGACCCCGTGAGAGTGGCCGGGCCGGGATGCGACGCGCCGGGGCGAACCCGGCCGGGGAGACGCGAGGTGCGGGACGGAGGCGGCGGTCGGGACAGTGTGGCGGGAGCGGCGAGGGCCGGGGCCGCCGGCGCGGTTCGCAGGAACCTCGGACGCACCGGTTCGTCGCGATGACGCTTGGAGGGCGCACTCCGCATGCGGAGCCCGTGCCCGCTCGTCGGTTGGGCTCGCCTTGCCGCCCGGGTTCGCTAGATTCGTGCTCTGCCGTCCACGCAGGCCAGCCTCCGAACGCAGCAGGGCCCGCAACTCAACCAGATGGAGCGTCGGCCTCCGGAGCCGAAGGCCACAGGTTCGAATCCTGTCGGGCGCGCCAACTCTAAAGGCCCTTTTCCCCCAAGAAGAGGGCCTTTTTCTTTGGGTTTTTCCCGTTGTCAGACCTCGACTCGCCGATACCGCGGTCGGGTCCGATCGGGTCAGACATGCCCGCAGAACGCCCCTTTCGAGCACCAAAAGTTAGCAGACAAGTTAGCACCTCGTCCGCGACGCCCCGCACGTCGAGCCGCTGGCCCCGCTGTCTCCCGAACCGGCGGACCTCACCTTCCCTGAGCCGCCCACATCGCCAAGGGCGCGCCGCGCCAGCGCGGCCACCTCGTCCGGCGGACGGATGAGACCGGCCCGCCCCTGCCGCCCCGGGGCGGGCAGCGTGGTAGCATGATCTGGTGCTCGACACGCACGCCATCGCCCGCCGACTCACCGACAGTGGCCTGCCCACCAAACAGGTCGACGCGATCACCGACGCACTTCGGGAAGCCGCCGAGCACGGCGATCACGTGACACCGGAGGGGTTCCGCACCGAGCTTGCGAGCCTTGAGGCTCGCCTGACGTGGCGCTTCGCCGGCGCGATGCTCGCACAAACGCTCGCGATCCTCGGGGGCGTACTCGCGATGCTGCGCCTGTTGGAGTAACGCACACCGGCTGGCGCCGCGATGAGGCTCTCCTGGAACGAAATCCGAACGCGGGCTGCGCGCTTCGCCCGTGAATGGGCCGACGAAGGGTACGAAAAGAGCGAGACCCAGAGCTCTACAACGCGTTCTTCGAGATCTTCGGCGTCCAGCGCCGCACCGTCGCCCGGTACGAAAAGGGGCGCACTACACGACCGAGAAGAACATCCTGAAGGTCATCGAGCCGCTGTTCCTCGACGATCTGCGGGCCGAGTTCCGGCGGCTCCAGGCGCGCCGGGACGGCCGCAGCATGGCGGACTTGCGGAAGTTCCGGGACAAGCTAGGCGCGCTACGGCTCTTCGACCCGGCCTGCGGGTGCGGCAACTTCCTCATCATCGCCTACCGCGAGCTTCGCACGTTGGAGATCGACGTCCTGCGGGAGATAGCTTCCAGGGCTTCCGCCACACAACTGGCGCTCACCGTGCAGTCGGTCGTCGATGTCGATCAGTTCTACGGTATCGAGATCGGCGAGTTCCCGGCCCGCATCGCCGCGACCGCGCTGTGGATGATGGACCACATCATGAACAACCGGCTGAGCCTCGAGTTCGGCCAGACCTACGCGCGGATCCCGATCGAGAAGTCGCCGCACATCCGCAACGCCGACGCGCTGGAGATCGACTGGGCCGACGTGCTGCCGCCCAACGAATGCTCGTACGTCTTCGGCAATCCGCCGTTCGGCGGGGCCAAGTTCCAATCGCCAGAGCAGCGGGCGCAAGTGCGCCGTATCGCCGCGCTCGGCGGCAGTGGCGGGACGCTCGACTGCGTGACCGCGTGGTTCATCCGCGCCAGCGACTACGTGCGGCGGGCGCAACCACCAGACGGAGCGAGACCGCCGCGGATCGGCTTCGTGGCGACCAACTCGGTCACGCAGGGGCGAGCAGCTGGCGCAACTCTCGCCGCTGCTGCTTGACCACCGCCGCCTCGAGATCGCCTTCGCTCATCGGACCTTCGCATGGGGTTCTGACGCTCGCGGCAAGGCCCACGTCCACGTCGTCATCATCGGGCTGAACGCGACCGACCACGCGCCACGGGACAGGCGCCTGTTCACCTACGAGGACATCAACCGGGAACCGCTCGAAGGCCGCCACGCCGTGATCACGCCGTACCTGTTCGACGGCGGTGCGCTAGCCAATCCACATATTGTCGTGCACGAGGAAACTCACGCCCTCAACGGGATGTCGAGACTCTACACAGGGTCGCAGCCAATCGATGGCGGCCACTACATCCTCGACGCCGATGGTCGCGACGCTCTTCTCGAAGAGTGCCCCGCCGCCGAACCGTACATCCATCCGTTCGTCGGCTCTCAGGAATACCTCAACGGTAGGAATCGATGGCTCTTGTGGCTCGGCGAAGCGCCACCGGAACTGCTGAGGAGCTCCCCGCCCCTACGTGAACGTGTCGCTGCCGTGCGAGAATTGCGCCGCAGCAGCAAGCGAACCTCGACACGAGCCCTCGCCGACACACCGACGCTATTCCAGATCAACCTCATACCGACCGCCCCGTTCCTCGTGGTACCGGAGGTCAGCTCCGAGCGCCGCGAGTACGTCCCGATCGGCTGGCTCGAACCGCCAGTCATCCCGAGCAATCTCGTACGCGTCCTCCAAGGCGCGACCAAGCCGACCTTCGCCTTGCTCACCTCGGCGATGCACATGGCGTGGCTGCGCCACATCGGCGGGCGGTTGAAGAGCGACTACCGCTACTCCATCGGCCTCGTCTACAACACGTTCCCACTGCCGCCGGCTTCGCCGACGCGGACGAAGCCGTCGGCGCCGCCGCCGACCAGTCTCGCCGCGGGTGCCCGCGGCGGCCATCGCCGTCGACAGGCCGCTCTCCAGGGCGGGTCCGCATCCCACCCACCCCGTAGCCGGTCACCCCCCAGACGGTGATGCGGTCCGTCGCCCGGTAGCCGAGCCACGGGTAGAGGCCGGTCACCGACGAGAGCATCCGGCCGGCGCCGGGGCCGGAGTACTCACCGAGGCCGCGGGTGTCGGACAGCGACAGGCCCACGACCAGCGGCCCCCTGGCATAGTCGGCCCCGAACATCGTCGTCCGCACATCGCCGCCCAGCGACAGCGCGCCCTCGCGGCCCGAGAAGCGCGACCGCGCGCCGCGACTCCACAGCGAGACGACGCCGCCCCCGCCGGTCTCGCGGTTGAGGGCGAAGGCCGAGCCGGTCAGCACGTCGCCGCCCCCGAGGCCCATCTCCCCGCCGAGCCGGCGGATCAGGTCGAGCCCGATGTCGCGCTCCATCCCCCGCCGCAGCTCCCGGCCCGCGAACCGGCCCCGGCACCCCGGCTCGCGCGACGCCTCCAGCCGCTCTTCCACCTGCTCGACCACCTGCACCGCCGCCGCCCGCCCGAACCGCGCCAAGAGAGCCCGCGGCATCGGATCGTGGTTCTTGATCGTCCCCGTCGCCTCGCCGTCGGTCACCTGCCCCGACGAGGCGTTCGACAGTGTCAGTGTCAGCGTCTCCTCGCCCTCGTCGTGCGCGTCGTCGAGCACCCCCACCTCGATCGTCTTCGACCGCTCGCCTGCCGCGAACTTCAGCGTCCCGCTCGCCCCCGTGTAATCGTCGCCCGCGTGCGCGCTGCCGTCCGCCGTGGCGTAGTCCACCGACAGCGTCCCGCTCGCCAATGCGACAGCGGCTGGCCGCCCCGCGCTGCAGCTCGCGGCCCGCGAACCGACCCCGGAAGCCCGGCTCGCGTGGCGCCTGCATGCGCTCCTCCACGTGCTCGACCACGTGCACCGCCGCCGTGCGCCCGAAGCGCGCGAGCAGCGCCCGCGGCAGTGCGTCGGCGTTGTTGATGGTACCCGTCGCCTTGTCGTCGTCAAGGATGAGCAGGCGCTCGTACTCCAGGTCGCTGTACGGATCGACCAGCTGCGCCTCGGTGATCTGGGCGACCACCGTCTCGCCGTCGTCGTCGACCTCGTCGTCGATCAGCGAGACCTTCATCTTCTTGGTGGTCTCGCCGGGCACGAAGACGAACCAGCCGGCCACCTTGCGGTAGTCCGTCCCCAGGGTGGCCGTTCCCTCGTCGGTGGTCTTGAAGTAGACCTCCACGTAGTAGTCCGTGGGGTTCGACAGCGTGATGTCGAACCAGATGTAGCCGTCGTCCTCCTTTCCCGTGGCGTCCGCTATCGACACGCTGGGGTGCATGGGCGGCGTGAGGTCGAGAGTCGCCCCGGTCACGAGCGGTGTACCGTTGCGCGAACAGACCGCGCCTCGCTCGCTGCACGCCTTCCGCGGGAGCGAGACGGAGACATCCGCGTCCGCGGCGGTCGATTCCACCGTCATGCGCCAGTGGTCGCTGAAGGTCCGCCTCCGGCCCTTGTGGTACCGCGACTTCCGGTCGACGCGCATGGCCTTCACGATGGTCCCGTTCGTGACGTCGAAGGCGTGATCGCGCATGTCCGCGAACGGGACCCAGACGCGTTCGCTCAGCTTCAGGTCGAAACGGTAGCTCAAGCTGCCGCCACGATCTTCCGGAGTGCGGAACGGCTCAAGCGTCGCGGTGACGCCCGAGCCCGTGATGCGGACGTCTATCGCGTCGCCCGGGGACCAGGAAAGAGTGGGTGTCCAGCTGTAAGTTCTACCGGCAGCGTGCGTTCGCGTCGTAGCGTCTGCGAAACGCTTGAGCGTCAGGTAGCTCCCGATGGTGACGGACAGGACGGAGCGGAACGTCGTCATGACGCCACCTCCGGCGCACTGCGGTCAACCGCGGCCGGCAGAGACAACGCGACGTCGCGGAGGTCATCCACCGCCAAGCGCAGATACACGCATGTGCTCTCCAGGGTGCGATGACCCAGGAGGTCGCCGATCGTCTTGAGCGACAGGCCGGAGCGCAAGAGGTGCACCGCATAGGAGTGCCGCACGCAATGGGCTCCCTGGAACGGAATGGCCAGGCCGCTTCGCTTCGACCAGGCCTGGAAGGCCTCGGTGACCGCCGTCGGTTTGAGGATGCCCGTCGGCGTGCGGCAGCGGAGAAACAGCTCCCGATAGCTGCGCGGCGGCGGGCCCTGGAACGGGACCCTCTGCCGGCGCACGTTCAGGGCGGCGCGTCCGTGACGGAGGTAGTCAAGCAGCGCGGTCCCGACCTCGTCGGTGAGCGGCAGCCGGAGCGAGCCGCGTGTCTTGCGTTGCGGGATGCGCAGCCGGCCCGCCCGCCACTGCACGTCGTCGAGCGCGAGCGTCACGACCTCGCACGCGCGCAGGCCGTAGGTGGCCATGAGGAGAAAGATCGTGTAGTCGCGGCGGCCCAGCGGGGTCGTGCGGTCGATCGTCCGGAGCAGCGCCCGCACCGTGTCCCAAGGCAGCGCCCGTGGGAGCCGCTCGTCGCGATACACGCGGGGCGTGTCGATCTGCGTGTCGAGCCCGGTTGGAATCTCGCCGGCAGCGGCCAGGAACCGGAGGAATGCTCGGAGGTGGGCCACCACGTGCTGCAGAGACGCACGCGACTGGCGGGGGCCGACGGCACACAGAAAGGTGTCGAGATCCCGGCGGTCGAGCGCGGCGAGCCGCGTCGGCTGCGTCTCGTAGTCCATATGTGCCAGAAACTCCCCAACCGTTCGGCCGTGGTACGTCAGGGTCGACGGCGCGAACCCTCGGACCTGCTGCAGATAGGTCCTGTAGGCGGCGACTCGCTGCTCGATCCGGGTCAACGCGGGCGGCGGATACAGCGACAGCTCGGACTCGCAATACCGCGCCATCTGCCGGACCAGGCCCGCCAAATCGGGATCCTCCTGGGAATCCGCGGGAGCACAGGCCCGCAATCGCGCCCGCGTCAGGCTCGTCAGGGCCTGCACGCCGCCTTGCTGCAGACCGCGGACGAGGCGGGGCGCCGCACGAAAATGCTCGCAGGCGCGTTCGGTTGAGTAGCCCTGCTTCAAGAGCCACGTGCCGTATCCGTCCAGGATCGGACCGATGATCGCCAACGACGAGTACCGCCGGTGCACCTTGGGATACAGATCAACCAGCATCGGGACCTCCAGGAAAGCGGTGCCGGGATTGGCACGGTCCCGATGCTACGTACGTAATGTGGAGTCTTGGAGAGAATCCTTCGGTGCCGCCGAGGCAAGAGGCGGCTTCTCCACATTACTGATCACTCAACATTAGTCAATTAATGTGGAGCTCCACCTCAGAGATCCCCTCATTTTATCACGTGAATCAATAAGACGAAACCGTTCGGTGGAACAAACATCTCCGACGGGATGGACTTTGCACAATGTCGCGCGCCTGGGTTAGTATGTTGACCCATGCGCTTACATCAGAAGCCGCCAACATCTCGCAACCGACTGCTCCAGAGACACGATCTTCTGAACTTCGTAACCACCTTGTACGAGGGCGATTTGCATGCCAAACGGGTGCTGTCGTTGGCCAATGCCACCTTGGGCGTGCTGGCGAGTGCGTCGCTGGCGATCCATGCGGTGGGGCGTGGCTTGGCCCAGGCCATGGGCACGTTGACCAAGCATGGTGTGAAACAGGTGGATCGGCTCCTGAGCAATCGAGGGGTTGATGTCGGGACTTTCTTCGCCTATTGGACGCCGTACATTGTTGGTGCTCGCAAGGAAGTAATCGTCGCGCTGGATTGGACGAGCTTTGCCGCGGACGGGCAGGACACTATTGTGCTGTCGATGTTGACAGGCCACGGGCGCGCGACGCCCCTGCTGTGGAAGACCGTGGCGTCGTCGACCCTGAAGGGCAACCAGCGCCGCTACGAGTACGAAGTGCTGTGCCGCTTGCGGGAGATACTGCCGGCGGGGGTGAAGGTCACGGTCGTGGCGGATCGGGGCTTTGCGGATTGCAAGCTGTTCTACGCACTGACGGAGGAACTGACCTTTGAATACGTGATTCGGTTGCGCGGAGACATCTACGTGACGAATGCGCGGGGCGAGCGGCGACCGGCCGCAGCGTGGGTCGGCGCTGGGGGGCGTGCGCGGCGGTTGGTGGGCGCTCGGGTGACCGATGCTCACGAGCTGCCGGTGGGCGTGGTCGTGTGTGTACACGATCGGAAGATGGACGAACCGTGGTGCTTGGTGGCCAGCGAAGCGACCGTGCCGACGCCGGTGTTGATTCGGTACTACGGCAAGCGCTGGGGGATTGAAGCGGGCTTTCGGGACATCAAGGACATGCGCTTCGGGATGGGCCTGTCGTCGATGCACGTTTCGCGCCCGGACCGGCGGGACCGGCTGTTGCTGATCAGTGCATTGGCGATCGCGATGCTGTCGCTGCTGGGTGCAGCGGGCGAGCGCATCGGCTATGACCGCTGGTTGAAGGCGAACACCGTGAAGCGGCGGACGCATTCGTTGTTTCGGCAGGGGTTGATGCTGTATCACCATCTTCCCAATTGGCCCGATGACCGGATTCGTCCGTTGATGGAGACGTTCGGAGAGATGCTCCTGGAACAGCGGGTGTATCGAGGGGTCTTCGGTGTAATTTGATGTTAGAAACAAAGAAAAATAAGGGGATGCATGAGGAGCTCCACATTAATTGACGAGTTCAGCTACCGGAAGCGTCACCGCTACCTGACGATCGTGGTTGACCATGACGAGCGTCGGGTGGTGTGGGCGGGGCGGGGGCGCAGCGCGGAGACGCTGGGGGCCTTCTTCGAGCAGTTGGGACCTGGTGGCTGTGCGCGGATCGAGTTGGTGACGGCGGACCTGGCGTCGAGCTGGCAGAAGGCGCTGCGGGCGTGGGTTCCGCACGCGCGGGTGGTGTTCGACCGGTTTCACGTTGAACGGCTTGCGGCGGATGCGGTTGACGAGGTGCGGCGTTCGGAGCAGCGGCGGCTGGCCTCGGAGCCGGAGGATGCGAAGGCGCTCAAGGGGACGCGCTATGCGTTGCTGAAGCACCCGGCGCGGCTGAGGCCTGGTGAGGCCCGGCGTCTGGAGACGTTGCGTCGTAAGAACCGGGCGCTGGACCGGGCCTACGAACTGAAGGAGTACCTGGCGACGATCCTGGGGCAGGCGACACCCGAGGATGCGCCGGCGCTGCTCGATGAGTGGCTGGAGTGGGCTGCGCGGTCCCGCCTGACGCCGTTCGTGAAGCTGGGGCGTACGATTCGGAAACACGCTGAAGGCATCCTGGCGTACCTGGACACGAAGATGACGAACGGTCCGGTGGAGGGCATCAACAACAAGCTGCGGGTGATCGCGCGTCGGCACGCACGACCCGGATAATGCAACCCCCGGCGAAGCAGGAGTTTGCCGAGGCGGTGCCGGCATCGCTGCCGATCCGCGCGCGCGTCATCGCGGGCCCGGCACAGGTCCCGCACCGCTTCCTCGGCTGGCGTCGGCGGCCGCATCCCCGTTAGCAGACCCGCCCGATGCAGCTCCGCCAGCTTCCGCGCGTCCCGCCGGTCGGTCTTGATCCGCTCGCCCGGCTTGCGCGGCACCAGCGCCGGCGCGATCACCTGGCAGTGGACCCGGCCCTGCTCGAGCTGCCGCTGCAAGGCATAGCCGCACGGCCCGGCTTCGTAACAGCAGGCCACCGGACCCGGCGCGGCTCTTTCCAGTTTCCGGCGCAACCGCTCCACTGCCCGGACCTCGTTCTGCACCGTCCAGGTGACGGGTGTCGTCACGTCCGGGGCCAGCAGCGCCACGTGCAACTCCACCTTGTGCGCGTCGATCCCCACGTAGGTGATAGGCTGACTCATGATCGGCTCCTTTCGTCTGCGGCTCTGACGCCGCGCTCGGTGTCAACCCGCGAATCGTAGGCGGCCTCGGCCTCCTTGTCGCGTGCTCGCGCACGACGACGGTACGATAGCGAGCCGGTCATTCCATATCGTCTAGCGCTCGCGCACCTTGAAGTCGGCCGCACCTCCCCCCCTCCCGCTGCGGCGTCTCCAGCTCGGGCGGGATCGGGCTGTCCTCGGTCCCGGCATAGCCCTTCGGCGAGGAGCTCCAGCCGAGCACCGACGCCTTGAACGCCCGGCAGGGCAGCCACCGCTCCGCCTCGCCGCCGCGACCGGAACGCCACGCCCGCAGCCGCCGCTGCCCCTCGGGGGCGCGCGACAGGACCGGCCCCCGCCCGCACCAGAGCCCACGCCGACCACGAGGCTCGTCTGCGCGGCGAAGCCGATCTACTCCAAGCACGCGTCGATGGGCGGGTCGCGTTTCGGCATGGGCTGCGTCGGCATGCGCAATGGGATCGGATCGCCATTCAGCCGCCAGCTTGGCGCGGGCGCACGCGAACGAGACGTACGTCGTAGTGCACGAACGTCGCGTCGGCGGTCACCAACGTCAATCCCTCCATCTGCGCCTGCGCCACCAGCACGCGGTCGAAAGGGTCGCGATGGTGATGTGGCACGACCCCGACCGCGAGCGCGTGGGCGTGGGCGTGCGTGATCGGCAGTTCCTCGAAACGGCTGACCCGCAGCCGTTCCGGAACGTAGATCGCCGGCGGCTCCGGCAGCGGCAGCTTCCCGATCGCGTGCTTGATCGCGATCTCCCCAGATGCTCGCCGCGGAGAGATACCTCCGCGACGAAGGAGCGGCCAGGGTCTCCAGGAAATCAGCCTGGAAACGTACGCGGTCGGTCTGAAGCCACAGCCAGCAGTGGGTGTCGAGGAGGAACCTCACGGTTCGCTACGTCCTTCGAACGCGCGGAGCAACTCCTCGTCGAGGGGATCGTCGAAGTCGTCGGGGACGACGAAACGACCCTCGCCGACGCCGAACAAGGGCCGGGTCTCCTCAATCGGAACGAGCCGCGCCACTGGCTGCCCCGACCGGGTGATGATGACGTCTTCTCCGGCCGCGATCCGCTGCAGCAACCGGGACAGATGGGTCTTCGCTTCGTGGACGCTGACGGTCATGACGATCGCCAGTATGGACCAAGGGCAGACTAAGCAAGATCTCCCAGCCGGTCTCTGGCACCGACCTCCGAACCGGTGCCGTCGACTACCGGCCCGGTCGCTCCCCGGGCGCAGGAGGCATGTCATCGGGCGCGAACCGGGGCAGCAGCTCGTCCCGCATCGCCAGGTGATACACCGCCGCCGCCACCGTGGTCGCCGACGCGATGGCGTCCAGCTCGAGCACCCGCTCGTAGGTATCGAGATTCGTGTGCCAGGTATGGCTGCCGTACTGGATCGGGTCCTGCCGCATGCTGATGCCCGGCAGCCCGACGGCGTTGAACGACGTGTGGTCCGATCCGCCCCGTCGCCGGCTGTTGGTGCTGCGCGCGCCCATCACCCCCAGATCGCGGAACGGCGCCAGTGCTTCCCGCAGGACGTCGCCCGCGGCCGGCGGCCCGAACACCTGGGCGCCGCGCGCCCGGCCGGTGCCGGCGTCGATGTTGAAGTAGCCGCCGAACGAGGCGTGCTCCGGCGTCGGCTCCTCGGCCGTCCCGAAATGCGCCTTCACGTAGGCCTGCGAGCCCAGCAGCCCCTGCTCTTCGCCGCCCCACAGGGCCACGCGAATCGTGCGGCGGGGCTCTACGCCGAGCGCGGCGAGAATACGCGCCGCCTCCATCATCACCGCCACCCCGACGGCGTTGTCGGTGGCCCCGGTCGCGGCGTGCCACGAGTCGAGGTGTCCGCCCAGCATGATGACCTCGTCCGCCAGGTCCGCGCCGGACAGCTCGGCGACGGCGTTGTAGACGGTGCGGCCCTCCGGATGGGTGCGATTGACGACGTCGATCTCCAGCTCAACCGCCGCCGACCCGAACTCGAGCAGACGGACGAGCCGGCCGTAGTCCTCGTTCCGCATGACGACCGTGGGCACCGCCTGGTCGACGTCGTAGGTGCGGTTCTGGAACGCCCGAATCTGACCGTGGTCGCGGCCGGCGTCGTTGACCCGCGCCACCGCACCCGCCTCGCGCAGAAACGCGGCGACGCGGGCCTCGATCTCCCGGCCGTTCAACGGACGATCCTCGCGAGCCGCGCCGCCCCCTCCGCCGCCGCGGCCACCCCGTCCGCCGCGCCCCGAGGCGACCGGCGGGGGCGGCGCGTTGAGCTGCCGCGCGAGCTGGGCGTCCTCTCCCCGGCGCGCCGAATCGGTCATGGCGACCCCGACCTGCACGTGCTCGCCGACCAACACCACCTTGCCCTGAACCTGGTCCCGGAGCCCCTCCAGATGCGCGTCCAGATCTCCGCTCGTCGGCCGCTCCGGCAACGTGAGCTGGAACACCTCGGCCCGCACCGCCCCGTCCGTACCGGGGGTCCACGCCAACGCCTCGGTCACCAGGGCGTCCGTCGCGGGGGCGACGAGATGCACGCTCAACCGCTCGTTCGACCATCCGGGGTGACCGAAATCGAACGGCTCCAGGCGTCCGTCCTTCAGTCCCCAGTCTTCCATCTGCCCGACCGCCCAGCGCCCCGCCGCTTCGAGGTTCGGCGAACCCGTCAGCCGCGGCCCGTAGACGTCGGTCAGCCAATGCAGCGTCGTCATGATCTGCGAGTTCGACGTGGCCTCCTGCCGGATGCGCCAGTTCATGTCAGGGTCGAGCCGCTCTTGCGCGCCGGCGACCGCGCCGCCCAGCAGCACCGCCGCCGTCACCGCCGTCAGACGTTCTCTCATCGGTTTGCCCCCCCCCCGCGCGGCGCACGAACGCGCCGGTATGCTCGCGAACCCCGCCGGCAGCTCGCGCGTACCGCGTACGCTACTCGCGTACCGTGATGACGCCGGACGCTGCGAATCAGCTTCGTCCCTCGAGGGTTCGGATGATCCCGCGGCGGCCGACCACCGGGCGCGTGCCTTCTTGCGAACCCGAAGACGACGGTCTACCCGTTTGTCCCGGTCGCGCCCAACCGCTCATTGCGCAGCTGAATCATGAGGCTTCCAGCGACCGCCGGCGCGCCTCTCCCGGGCCAGCCGGAGAGTCGTCCACGAAGTACTGCGGCCGCCCCATCACCGGATTTCAGGCGGCGGAGCCGGATTTCAGCCACCGCCGGACCACGCGGTTCCACCACATGATCGCGCCGGTGACGAACAGCGCCGGCGGCACGAGGCCGACCAGCGCCCAGATGGCCTTGGTGGTCGAGTTGCAGAGCGCCCCGCAGCCCGGGATGCCGCGGTTGCCGAGCCGGCCGAAGTGCAGGTACGCGAGCCAGTACATCACCCGGTCGCCGACGCGCTCCACCGGGTTCGACATGTCGAACGGCTCCAGGTAGTCGACGATCGCCATGAATGCGGCCGGGAACGACAGGTAGGCCCCGGTGATCGCCCACAGGAGCAGGAACGGCCAGCACCAGAAGCCGAACGCGCTGTGGAGGTGCCAGTTGAGCCGCTTCCAGTCCGCACGCCGGTCGATGGTCAGGCTGCGCCGCCAGCGCAGGATGCCGGGCCACCAGACCACGGCGCCAGTCACCGACAGCACAAGGACGAACAACGCGCCGACGCCATTCACCCGCCGGCCGGTCTGTCCGCCCAGGAGGTTGTCGTGCAGGTCCAGCACCCAGGCCGATATGCGGTAACCCAGCGGCAGGGGGTCTCCCAGGTCCTCGCCCGTGTACGGGTCGAACAGCCGCCGTATGCGGTCGCCGTCGCGCGTCAGGGTGATCTCGACGGCGTGGTTCGGGGTCTCGCCCGGCCGAACGTTCTGCACTTCGGAGCCGGGATAGGCCTGCCGGGCGGCGCGCTCCAGGGCGTCGTCTCCCAGTGACGCGCCCGCGCCGTCCACGATGACGGGCTGCGGCGAGAAGACGGCGAACAGCTCGTTCCGATAGACGAGCACGCTCCCGGTCGCGCAAATCACGAAGACGTAGATGCCCAGACCGATGCCGGTCCACAGGTGGACCTGGAAGATCGCCTTGCGCAGCCAAACGCTCTGCGGCGCCTGCACCCAACGTGACCACGAATTGCCCATAGAGATTCGACCGCCTGTCGCGGCCATCGGTCCGTACCGGTTCGTCCGTCATCCGTTCTACGTCACCAGCGCCTGGAGCTGCTCGCGAACGGACTCGCCACGGCGAACCGGTTCATCGCGCTCGAGGGCGCCGTCGCACGGGCGCTCATGGCGATCCGGACCCGGGCCGGGGAAGCCGGGCTCGTCGAGCGTTCTGGCGACGACTCCCGCCGCCACAGGGCCGGCCGGCCGGTTCTTCCGCCTGCTCCGGCCGCCCTCCGCGGGAGCGGAGCAAGACCGAGCGCCGGCCGCAACACCGCGCGCGCAGACGCTGCGGCCGGCCGCAGCTCAGCGGACGCCAGCCGCCGGCAGCCCCTCGAAGCCGGGAGGAAGCTGGGCGCCCAGCGTGTTCTGGAACATCGCCAACTGCGTATAGTTGCCGACGATCAGCACGACCTCGACCAGCTCCTCCTCGGTGTAACGCGCCGCGAGCGCGTTCCACGTCGGGTGGGAGATGAACCGGCTGGCGTGGAGCTCGTCCGCCGCCCGCAGGATGGCGCGTTCGAAGTCGTCCCAGCCGGGGGCGTCCGGGCCGGCCGTCACCCGCCCGACCTCCTCCGCCGTCAGCCCCGCCTCCTGACCGATGACGTCGTGCCGTCCCCAGATGTAGTCGCCGCGGGACAACCAGGCGGTGCGCAGGATCAGCAGCTCGCGGTGGCGCGTCGGGATCGTCGCGTTGCGCACGAAGTGGCCCGTGTACTCCCAGTACTTCCGGCACGTCTCGGTGACGTCGGGACAGAGCTCCCGCATCGGACCCTCCCCCACATCGTCGGGCAGGGCGATTCGCGGGCCGTCGAGGTGCTCGAACGACGCCACGCGGCTCACGCCCGGCTCCTGCGCCGCCACGATGACCGCGCCGACCACGAGCGCTCCGCAGACGAGGGTCACGCCGGCCGCCATGCCTGTCTTCCGCATCGGACACCTCCCTGGTGACGCCGGCGCTCATCCAACCCACGGCCAGCCTGCGCTCGCGGAACGCGACGCACCCGGCCCCCTCGGATCCGCACCGGCAAGCGACGAACTGGCATTCTACACGCCTGCTCCCGCTCCCGGTCGGACCGGATGAAGAGCATCGCGGTCTGACCTGCCTGCCCAGGTGAGCCGGTTCCGCGTCTCGCACATTCCTCAACGAACGGGAACTGACCGGCCTCGCTCTCGGTGCACTCGTCGATGCGCGCGTGCGGAAGAAGCTCTACGAGACGCCGGACTCGAAGCGGATAGCGGTGGCGCCGCTGCTGTCGCGCGACGCGATGGGCGCACGGATGACCATGGGGTGGTGAGTCAGCCGGTCGGCCGCGCCGCCCGCAGCCCCTTCCAGATGCTGTAGCACATCGCCACCATCAGCAGCGCGATCGGGAAGCCGGTGGCAAGGGCCGCCGTCTGCAGGGCCACGAGCCCGCCGCCGAGCAGCAGGGTGATGGCGACGATGCCCTCGAACGCGCACCAGAAGACGCGCTGGGCGACCGGCGCGTCGAGCTTGCCGCCGGCGGTGATGGTGTCGATGACGAGCGAGCCGGAATCCGAAGAGGTGACGAAGAAGACGATCACGAGAACGATACCGACGACCGAGGTGACGCCGGCGAGGGGCAGCACCTCGAGCATCCTGAACAGGGCCAGCTCGGGCTGCTGCGCCTGCACCGCCTCGACCGCCGCGGTCTGGCCCGCGTCGAGATAGTGGGACAGCGCGGTCACCCCGAAGGCGTTCATCCAGAGGGCCGAGACCAGCACGGGGACGACGAGCATGCAGCCGACGAGGGCGCGCACCGTGCGGCCGCGCGAGACGCGGGCGACGAACATGCCGACGAAGGGCGCCCACGAGAACCACCACGCCCAGAAGAAGGTGGTCCACCCGTGCAGGAAGTCGAAGTCGTCGCGCCCCACCGAGTTGCTGAGCGGTCCGATGGCCGCGACATAGTGGCCGAGGCTGGCGACGAAACCCGCGAACAGATCGACGGTGGGCCCCACCGCCAGCACGAACGCGAGGAGCAGCAGAGCGAGGAGCAGGTTGGCCTGGCTGAGGCGCTTGACGCCCCGGTCCAACCCCGCGACCACCGACGTCAGCGCGATGCCGGTGATGCCGGCAATCAGCAGCACCTTGGTCGTGTCGGTGTCCGGCACCCCGAACAGATGGGCCAGCCCCGCCGCCGTCTGCTCGGCCCCGAGGCCGAGCGACGTGGCCAGCCCGAAGAGGGTGGCGAACACCGCGAGGATGTCGATGGCGTGGCCGAACCGGCCCCACACCCGCGCGCCCAGGACCGGGTAGAACGCCGACCGCAGCGTCAGGGGCAGCCCGAGGTTGTAGGCGGCGAAGGCCAGCGCGAGGGCGACGACCGCGAACATCGCCCACGGGTGCACGCCCCAGTGGAAGATGGCGGACGCGATGGCGAGGCGGTACGCGGCGGCAGTGTCGGCCGGGTCGACGCCGAGCGGCGGCTTCAGGAAGTGGTCGACCGGCTCGGCCACCCCGAAGAACATCAGGCCGATGCCGATGCCGGCCGCGAACAGCATGGCGAACCACGACCACGCGGAGTAGTCGGGGCGGGCGCCGGGACCCCCGAGGCGGACGCGGCCGAGGGGGGTCGCCAGCAGGGCCAGGCAGAAGAGGACGCAGACGTTGCCGGCGCCCATGAACACCCAGTCGAACGTCGAGGTCAGCCAGGCGTAGAGCGCGTCGAAAACGCCGGCGGCGGCGTCCCGGAACACGAGCACGCAGGCGACGAACGCGATGATGGTGAGGCTGGAGACGACGAAGACGGGGTTGTGGACGTCGAGACCGAGGAACTGGACGTTGTCCTGACCGAGCTCGTAATCGGTCTGCGCGGCGATGGCCATGGCGGAAGTCCTCGACGGGACCCGCGGCTCGGTCGACGACCCCGAACGGCGGCTTCGCCGCGGCAGCTTCGTCGATTCGCCGCCGCCGGTGCTCCAGTTGCGATCGCGGCGATTGTACACGGCGTCGACCGCCGCGCGCCTGCGCCCGGCGACCTCGGGCAGACCCCCTCGGTTCGCCTCCAGCTACGGATAGACGCCCTGTCCCCTGCCGGGCGCCGCCTCCCGTCCGGACGGCACGCGGCGGCGGATGTCGTTGCTCCGCAACGCGTTCTCCGACTCGGCGCTACGCCGGCCGCGCCGGCGTCAGGTGCACGAACCAGCGCCAGGCGATGCACGAGACCAGGACGGCGCCCAACAAGGAGCCGGGCAGGGCGCCGCCGTAAGCCTGGTCGAGGCCGCGGGCCAGGATCCCGGGGGCGGTCATCGCGGCGGCGGCAAGCACCACGAGGGCCGGGCGGTCTCGCAGAATTCGGACGTAGGCGCCCAGCAGGAGCGCGCCGCCGACCAGCCCCAGGACCGCCCACGACACCAGGTCGTCCGGGGTCGTTCCCGGCGCGAGCACCGCCCCGACGACCACCAGCGCCGCCGCGACGGGGCCCTGTCGGCGCGTCCAGTGCGCGGTGAGCGCGTTCGCCAACGTGACCACCAGCAGCGTCACCAGCGCGAGGACGAGATACCCCTGCACCGGCTCGATCGTGGCCGCGAGCCAGGGCGCGGCCGACGACGCCGGGCCGTACGCGGACCAGGGAGGCAGACCGCCGCCGAGCGCGGCGCCGGCCACGGCGAGCGCGCCGAGAGCCCCGAGCCCGAGGGCCACGCCCGTCCCGGCCGCGGCCCGGCGGTCGGACGCCGCGCTCTCGATCGCGGGTCCGGCGCCCAGGCCGGCCAGCAGTCCGAACAGGACCGCGATCAGCCCCGCGCCGATCAGGCCGCCCGCGAGGATGATCGCGAGCTGCAGCGGAAGCGGCTGCGCCGTGGACAGGTTGTTCATGAGCAACGGCAGGTCGTTCGCGATGACGGCGGCCGAGACGAGCAGGACCAGCCCCGCGACGGCCAGCGCGAGCCTGACGTCGAACCTCTTCCGGGTCATGCGGACCACGGCCAGCACCGCGCCCGCCACCAGGAGCAGCCCCAGCACGATGGTCGAGACCATGTTGGCAATCGACAGCGTGGCCAGCCGCTGCTCGTCGGCGCGGCGCCACGCCTCGGGCAGAAAGACGTACCGGCGCGTGTCGACCACCGCGTCGCCGGCAATCTCCACCGCCACCCGCGCCTCCCCGCCCGCGAGGCCGCGGGCCGTGTGGTCGCGGAAGGTGAACGTCCAGTCGGTCCGCGCGGGACGGCGCGACGACTCGGCCGAAACCTCGGGCAGGTCGACCGCGAAATCCATCCCGGCCAGCGCGTCCCGCGCCAGGGTGTGCGCGTCCTCCTCCGACAGCGCGGCTCCCGGAGTCGCCTCCGCGAGCCGGTGCTCCCGCCGCCCCGGCTCGCCGTCCCGACCGATCCACACGATGTGCTCCTCGGCCCGCGCCGCCACGTCGCCCTCGAAGCGCGCGTAGCGCACGCGCCAGCGCGGCCGGCCCACGTAGTCGAGCAGGGCGCGGAAGGCGCCCTCGCCCACCTCGCTCCAGACGAAGCGGTGCTGAGGCCCGAGGCCGCTCGCCACCTGGCTCGTCTCGGTCCAGGCGGCGGGGTCGACGCCCTGCGCGGCCAGCACCGCGCGGGCCGCCGCCACTGCCTCGGCGCGGCCCACCTCGAGCGGCGGCGACTCGCTGGGGGTCGCGGCGGTGTAACCCCACAGGCCGAGCCCGACCACGCCGACCTCGGCGACCACGCGCAGGACGGGCAGCCCGGCCGACTCCCGCACCGGCGCCGGCGCCGGCTCCGCGACCGCGTCTGCCGCTGGCGGGCTCCAGGCGGCGTTCCGCAGCGCCGCCGGCGCCTCGATCCAGGCCCCGCCGCGATACCGGGCGCCGAGCGCCACCCACAGCGGCGTCAGGAAGATCAGCCAGAAGATGCCCTGATCCACCCACGCGCCCGGTGCCGACGACACGAACAGCGGGATGCCGAACAGCACCGCGTCGAACGCGAAGTGCATGACGATGGCCGGCAGCAGACCGAACCGCAAGTACAGCAGGCCGAAGAGGGTCGACGGGACGATCAGCTCGACGACCCGCGCGTAGGACGGCTGCGTCGGATACGCGGCGTGGCCGGCCCCGAAGATGAGAATCTGCAGGACGAACGCCCCCGCGATCCAGGCGCGGCGACGGCCGAACCGGTCTCCGATGAGCGCGGCGCCGGCCAGCGGGACCGCCCGGAACAGGCACTCCTCCCAGAACCCCGCCTGCAGGGAGATCGCGAGCGGGCTGAACCACGGCACGACCGTCGCCAGCGAATCGGGGTTGACCAGCGCGTCGGAAGGCGACCACCAGCCCAGGTAGCCGACCGCGATCCAGTAGAAGGAGACGAGAAACGCCAAGTCGATGCCGACGATCAGATAACCGGCCACCGTCTGGCCGAGCACCGTCCACGAGCGGGCGCCGTCCTGCGACCAGCAGCGCCAGAACTGCAGGTGGTGCGGGAACGCCCGCCGCGACAGGCTCTCGGCGGCCATGAACGAGAGCGTGAAGACGCCCGCGAACGCCAGGAACGCGCCGACCTGAACGGCCACCTGCTGGATCGCGAAGCTCGTCTCGGAGAGCGCGGTGTCGTAGCCCATCCACAGCAGGGGCCACTGGTTGAGTCCGGCCAGGAGCTGCGCGAACGCGATGGAAACGCCCCAGACGAGCGGCATGCGCCACAGCACCCGCCGCTGCCGCAGCAGCACGAACAGCCCGACGCCGAGGCCGCCGCCGTAGATCAGGAGCATGGCGAAGCTGCCGGCGACGCCGATGCCCTCGTTGGCCGAGCGCATCGCCTCGTAGCGGCGGTCGAAGGCCTCCGGCACCTGCAGGACGTGCGTCAGCTCGGTCAGCCGGTCGCCGCTCACGACGAGGCGCAGCCGGAAGCGGCCCTCCCCCGCCTGCGCGCCGGTCCGCTCGTAGACGAACGTGTGGTCGACCCGCCCCCCCGGACGCTCCTCCAGGGACGCCTCCACCGGCTCGTAACCGTCGAGCGCGACGTTCCAGGGCGCGCCGGCCCCGGCCTCGGCGATGGCGCGGGCCGCGCCGGGGTCGAGGGCCGCACCCTCCGCATCCTCCGCCAGCGTCTCCCGGAAGCCGTACGGCGCCCCGTCGGCACGGAAGCGCACCTCCGCCTCGCGCACCTCGCCCCCGCGGAAGTGCCGGACGACCCACTGGTAGGGATGGAACGGACCGTCGCGCAGCAGCCCCGCGAACGCCTCGGGGCCGCCCCCTTCGAGCTCGACGAAGCTGCGGGCGCGGTCGTCGACGCGGAAGCTCGCCGCCTGCCGGTAGTCCGTCGGCCCCCAGCCGAGCTCTGCGGCAAGCCGCCGCGCCTCGGACAGGGCCGCGGTCCGGTCCATCTCGAGGTCGAGCTCGACGATCGAGAACGCGCGCGGGAAGTTGACGACGGCGAATACCGTGCACGCTGCGCAAAACGCCGCGAACGCGGCCCAGAAGACCGGTCTCCGGAACATGGGTCAACCTCCTGCCGAGGTGCCGCCAGCCGTTGTCGCCCGCCGCCCTTCGCAGCCAGCGTGACACCCTTGTACATCTTGCAGGCGCCCGACGCCAAGGCCGAGAGGGCATTCTCGGCGGGACGACTCGTCTGCCGCGCCTGGCAAGGACAGTGATCGATATTGAAGTTGCCAACTGCACCCAGGCGCAGCCCTTTTCTACGGTTTCGCGCGCTTGGCACACGGCAAAGATAATCTCCGTCAGCGCCTAACCGTGCCCGAACGCCCGCACCGCCGTCTTGCGGAGACGATCGATAAGGTTTAGGGTAGAGTCCTGATGGTCAGGCTGCTTCGATTGAGCTGTGCAGTGGTCGCCTTCCTCACGTTGGGTCCGGCCTGGGCGGGCCTCTCCCCGCGCGAAGCGGTCGTGGCGCTACGGACTCCCGACGGCGGCCGCCTGCCCCGGGCGGTGGTCGACGCCGACGAAACGCTGCACCTCGTGTACGTCCAGGGAGAAGCGAACGGCGCGAATCTCTTCCATGTCACGCGCGAGCCCGGCTCCCCGGCCTGGTCCGAGCCGCGGCGGGTGAACAGCCGGGAGCTCTCGGTCTCCGGGGTGGGACCCATCGACGGAGGACAGCTTGCGCTCGGCCCCGACAACCGGCTCCACGTCGTCTGGCTCCAGCGCGAACCGGCGGGGTTCTTCTACACGCGGAGCCGCGCGGACGGATCCGGCTTCGAGCCGCAGCGGGATCTGTCGGCCGGCGAAGCGGACGGCGCCGAAGCGGGCCCGGCCGTCGCCGTCGACGGCGGCGGCAACGTCTTCGTCTTCTGGCATGCCGGCGCGGTCGAGGACGCCCGGCGCGGCGTGTACCTGACGGTGTCGCGCAACGGCGGGACGACCTTCGAGCCGGCGCGCCGCGTCAGCCGGGCCGCCGAGGGAGCCTGCGCCTGCTGCGGCCTCGCCGCGATGTCCGATCCGGGCGGCGCCGTCCACGTGTCGTACCGGGGCGCCGGCGACAACGTGCGTCGCGGGCAACGCTTGCTGACGTCGACCGATCGCGGCCGCACCTTCTCCGATCGGCTGGTGCACCCGTGGGAGCTCGGGGCATGCCCGGTGTCGACCACGAGCCTGTCCGCCGGTCCCGGCCGCCTGACGGCGGCGTGGGAAACGCGCGGACAGGTTCACTTCGCCGATGTCGGCCGGCTCGACGCCGTCCTCTCGCCGACGGGGAAGGCGCGGTTCCGGCGCAAGAATCCCGCGGTGGCGGTGGATTCCCGAAGCGACACCCTGCTCGCCTGGGGCGACGGACCCGGTTTCAGCTTCGGGGGCTCGCTCCACTGGCAGATCTTCGACGCCGCCGGCCGCCCGGTCGGAGAACCGGGCGGCGGGCAGGACACGATAGTCACGGGAAGCACATCGGCCGCGGTGGTTCAGGATGATCGGTTCATCGTCATCTTCTAGGAACCTGCGCCGCGAAACGGCGCGCACTCCTGTTAGGATGGGTTCGACGGACGGCCGCGCCGCAAGGCGCAATGTCCGGGTCGGGGGTCCGTGGTGGCGGGCTCGGGAGGATTCTTCATGCGCGTGATTCGACGGGGTCGGAGAGCCGTTCGCCGGGCACGGGCCGCGATCTTGTGCGCCGGCGCGCTCGCAGGAGCGTTGGTCCTCACCGGACACGCCGCGCAATCGCAAGACCTGGCGGAAGGCGTGTACTCCGCCGAGCAGGCTGCCCGCGGCCGGGAGGCCTACCGGGGTCAATGCGCGACCTGTCACGGCGACGCGCTGGAAGGCAGCGTCGGCCCTCCGCTCGCCGGAGACGGGTTCCTGTCGGTCTGGAGCGCGCGCCCGGTGGTGGATCTCGTCGACAAGATCCACAACACCATGCCCCTGCAGGCGCCGGCGCCCCTCTCCCGGCAGGAATCACTGGATCTCGTGGCCTACGTCCTCGAGGCCGGCGGATTCCCGGCCGGGCAGGCGGAGCTGACCGACGCCGGGCTGCCGGGCATCGCGCTCCCCACGGCGCGCACCGCTTCTGCGTCCGCCGCCGGCGGGGACGTTGCCGTCGCACCCACCGCCAACCTCGCCCAGCTGATGCGGGCCATCGCCTTTCCCGCCTCCAACATCGTCTTCAACGTGCAGATCAAGGATCCCGCGGATGACGTGCCGCCGCCGACGGGCGCCAGGTCCTTCGACCTCGTCGAGTGGGGATCCACGGTCTATCCGGGATGGGAGGCCATCGATCTGGCCGCGCTGGCCCTCGCCGAGTCCGCGCCCCTCTTCCTGGCGCCCGGACGCCGGTGCGAGAACGGCCGGCCCGTCCCCGTGGACCGGGCCGATTGGCGGCAGTACACCGAGGCGGTGGTGGAAGCGGGCCGGGCCGCGTTTCGGGCGTCGCAATCGAGGAGCGTCGACGCGGTCCTGGAGGTCGTCGACCAGCTCAACGACGCCTGCGCGAACTGCCACGTGGTCTATCGCGACGTGGGCGCCGAAGGGCGCGGGGTGGGAACCGACCGCTGCCGGCAGGACCCCTGACCACGGATCGGCCGCGAGTCTCGGGGACGGTGCCGCGGGGGTCATGACTCTATGCCGTTAGGTGATGCCACCAGCCGGCCGGATGCCGGCGGCGGGCGAAGCCGGGAGGACGAAAGATGCGCCTGATTCCAATCATTGCGGCGGCGTCAATCCTGTCGATTTCCGCGCCCGCGTCGGCGCAGGAATGGATCGAGTACGCGAACCAGGAAGATCGCTTCACGTGCAACTTTCCGGGTGAGCCGACCGTGGCGGAGACGACCTGGCTCTCGGAGTTCGGGGCGGAGCTGCCGGCTCGCGTCTATGCCGCCGAGCTCGGCCCGAGCCGCTACACGGTGACGGTGGCCGACTACAACCACGCCGAGAGAATCCTCGTGGAGAAGGCCAGCAACTGCCCTCCGGGGGCGGAGAGATGCAGCGGCGGGGGGCTCACCGGCGAGGGGTACTGGCGGCACGACGTGCGGGGCGCGATGCTCTATGCGACCTGGACGTTCCTGCAGCGAGACGCCCGGATCACGCACCTCGGCTACAACAACGTGGATCGTGTCGAAGGGCACCAGTTGCATCTCAGCAACAACGCCGACCAGTCCCGCACGTTCGTGTCGATCTACATGCACGAGAACAAGCTCTACGTCCTGGAGGGCACCGTCCCCCCGGGCTACCCGGAGCCGGCGCTCTTTCAGCAGTCACTGGGATGGCTCGACGAGAACGGAAGGGGGCTTCGCTATCAGTCGAACTACTCCAACGGATTCCCGGCCCCGCCCCCCGTCGTGCGATAGGGCGGTCGTCTTGTTGCGCGATTCCGGAAAACGAGGCAGGAGGGACAGCATGCGATTTCAACTGAGTCTGGCCGTCGTCTGTGCGGCTTCCTTCGCGTTGCCGGCCTGGGGACACCATTCCCACGGCAACTACTCGGATACGTTCACCGACATCGAGGGCGTGGTCACCGAGCTGCACCTGCTGGTCCCGCACTCCTGGCTCTATCTGGAGGTCGAGGGCCCCGACGGTCAGCCGCAGATATGGGCGCTGGAAGCCACCAGCCGCAACGGACTCGCAGACATCGGCGTCACGCGCGGCTACATCGAGCCCGGCGACCCCGTCAAGGCGCGCTGCCACCCCGTCAGGGACGGCTCCCCCGGGTGTCTTCTCGGGTTCCTGAAGGTGAGCGACGGATCCGTCAAGGACTGGGACGGCGGGAACGCGCCTGCCCCGGACGACTTCTAGCGGTTCCGGCCGCGGGTCCGCAACCCCGGAGGGCGGTCGGCAGGGTCGTGGGCGCACGCGGCCATGATCCTGCCGGACCGGCCTTAGTCGCGTTGCGGCACTTGGGGGTTGGATGGTCTCTCGATCGCCTGACCGCCGCCCGCTCGCGGAGCTCCCTATCCGGCGCGCGTGGTACGCTTCGGGCATGAGCACATCGCGCATGGCGCTGGCGAGTCCGATGCCGTTGTCCTTCTTTCTCGTTCTTGCCGCCGTGGCCGTCTCGGCCGGTCCGGCCGGGGCGCAACCCGACATCGCGCCGCAGAACGACGCCCCGAATCCGTACGTCACCGTTCGCGACTGGACGGCGCTGCCCGCCGGACGCGAGTGGGGGTCGACCGGAGGCGTCGACATGGACCGGGACGGTCGCCACGTGTGGGTGGCGGAGCGCTGCGGCGGCAACTCGTGCGCGGGGAGCGGGCTCGATCCGGTGCTGAAGCTCGACCCCGCGGGCACGCTCGTCGCCAGCTTCGGCGCGGGTCTGATGATACAGCCGCACGGGCTGCACGTGGACCCCGACGGCAACGTCTGGGTGACCGACGCCCAGGGACCCGACGGCGTCGACCCCGACCGCGAGGGCAAGGGTCACGTCGTCCTGAAGTTCAGCCCGGACGGCGAGCTTCTGATGACCCTGGGCACCCCGGGGGTCGGCGCGGCCGGGCGCGACACCCTCGACCAGCCGTGCGACGTGGTGGTCGCCGGCGACGGCACGATCTACGTCGCGGACGGCCACGGCGGCCAGCTTCCCGGCGCGGGGCCCCACACGACGGCGCGCGTTGTCAAGTTCGCGCCCGACGGCCGCTACCTGACGGAATGGGGCTCGCACGGCAGCAGGCCGGGCCGGTTCCGCACGCCGCATGCGATCGACCTCGACTCGCGGGGCCGCGTGGTGGTCGCCGACCGGGGCAACGACCGGCTCCAGGTGTTCGATCCCGACGGCGTCTTTCTGGAGGAGTTCTATCAGTACAGCCGGCCGAGCGGCCTCCACATCGCGGGCGGCGACACCGTGTACGTCGCCGACTCGGCGTCGTCGCGCAACGGCCAGCATCCGGGATGGGAGTACGGAATCCGCATAGGGAACCTCCGCACCGGGTCGCTCGACGCGTTCATCGACGGGTCGAACCCCGAGGGGGTGACCGTCGCCGCCGACGGGACGGTCTACGGCGCGGTCGTCGCGTTCGGAGGCGCCCTCCTCAAGTACGTGCGCCCGAACGCGCCGGCCGGCGGGCGATGAGGGCTTCGAGAGAACCCGTGCCCCTTGAACCGCGATTCCCCCTGCCGGGCTCGGGCAAGTTGCAGTAGGCTGGAGCCGATCGAAACGGTGCAGACACGCGGCGGATGCGGGCGCGACCTGAATGGCGCCGGCGTCCGCCGCCATTCGCGCGGGGGAGCCCGTTCGCCGCGGGCTCCCCCGCGCCAGAAGAAAGGCATCACGATGCAGCGCACACCCTCGCTTCCCGCCCGGTCGGGCCGCGGCCGTCTCGCCACCCTCACCGCCGCCATGCTCGTGGCCCTGCCCCTGGCCGGACTCGCGCAGGAGTCGGGCAACCTGGACATCTACTGGATCGACGTCGAGGGCGGCGCGGCGACGCTGGTGGTCACCCCGGCCCGCGAGTCGGTGCTGATGGACACCGGCTGGCCGCGGCCCGACGCCCGCGACGCCCTGCGTATCCAGGCGGCCATGGCCGACGCGGGGATCGACCGCATCGACTACCTGCTGTTCTCGCACTTCCACGGCGACCACGTCGGCGGCCTGCCGGCCCTGGCCGAGCGGGTTCCCATCGGCGCGATCGTCGACCACGGCGACAGCGTCGAGCTCGGCAGCCCGCGCGGCCAGGCCCTGTGGGACGAGTACATCGGCCTCGCCGCCGACCGGCGCCGCTCGGTGACGCCCGGAGACAAGCTGCCCCTCGAGCGCCTCGAGCTGACGTTCGTGGCGTCGCACCGGGAGCTCGTCGACGCCCTCGAGCCGCGGATGCCGAACCCGCGCTGTGACGGCGTCGCGCCCCCCGACCCCGACATGGGCGAGAACGGGCACAGCCTGGGCTATCTGCTGTCGCTCGGGGCGTTCCAGTTCCTCAACCTCGGCGATCTGACCGCGGACCGCGAGCACGCGCTGGCGTGCCCCGAGAACCGGCTTGGGGCCGTCGACCTGTGGCAGGTGCCCCACCACGGCGGCTACGGGGCCATCCGTCCCGAGCTCGCGGCGGTGCTCCGGCCCACGGTGGCGGTCGTCAACAACGGTCCCCGCAAGGGGGGCACGCCGGAGTCGCTGGCCGTAGCCCAGGGCACGGCGGAGGTCGGCGACGTCTGGCAGGCCCACCGGACCCTGACCGACGACGCCGCCAACAACACCGAGGAGGCGCTGATCGCCAACCTGACGGAAGAGGACGACTGCGAGGGACACTGGATCAAGGCCACGGTGGCGCCCGACGGCCGGAGCTGGTCGATGACCAACGGCCGAACGGGCTACAGCCGGACCTATCAGTCCCGGTAGCGCGACCTTGCGGTCGCGGCAGCTTCGTGCGCGCGAAACTCCTGCGGCGCAAGCTCCCAGGCGCCGGGCGGGAGGGTCGCTCAGCGCCTCCTGACCCGCTAGTCGCCGAGGTCGATCTCGATGGCGCCGTCCCGAACCCGGAGGGGATAGGCGCGCAGGCGCCCGCCGGCGGGCGGGGTGAGAGGGGCGCCGTCGGCGACGCGGAACTGGGCGCCGTGCCACAGGCAGGTCACCACGCCGTTCTCGTACGTGCCCTGCGTGAGGGGTCCGCCGACGTGGGTGCAGTAGTCGTCGTAGGCGAGCAGGGTGCCGTTCTCGTTGAAGACGGCGACCTTCCGATCGGCGAGCCGCATGCAGCGCACGGTCCCCGGCGGCACGTCGGCGGCTTCTCCGATGCGCACGTAGTCTCCCATCGGGCTCCTCACCCCCCGCCGGTCAGCCGGTCCAGGGGCACGCACTCCAGGCCGTGGGCGTTGGCGACGGCGGGATGCGTGACCCGTCCGTCGACGACGTTCACGCCGCCGGCCAGGACCCGGTCGCGGGCCGCGTCTCTCCATCCGCGATCGGCGATGTCGAGCGCGTAGGCCATCGTGGCGTTGGTCAGCGCATAGGTGGAGGTATGCGGCACCGCCCCCGGCATGTTCGACACGCAGTAGTGCACGACGCCCTCTTCGACGAACCGGGGGGCGTGGTGGGTGGTCGGCCGGCTGGTCTCGGCGCCGCCGCCCTGGTCGACGGCCACGTCGACGAGGGCCGAGCCGTCCTCCATCTGCTCCAGGTGCCGCCGGGTCACGAGCCGCGGCGTCCGGGCGCCGGGAATGAGCACCGCGCAGATCACGAGGTCGGCGGCGCAGACCGCCCCCTCGATGTTCGCGGCGTTCGACATGAGGGTGGTCACGTGCCCCTGCACGACGTCGCGGACGTAGGCGAGCCGCAGCGGATTGATGTCGATGACGGTCACGTCGGCCCCGAAGCCCACGCCCACCACGCAGGCGTTCAGCCCGACGACCCCCGCGCCGATGATGGTGACCCGGCCGCGGCGCACGCCGGACACGCCGGGCAGGAGGATGCCCTTGCCCCCGGCGATCCTCTCGAGCGACGCCGCGCCGGCCTGCACCGAGAGACGCCCCGCGACCTCGGACATCGGCACGAGCAGCGGCAGCGTCCCGTCGGCGAGCTGCACCGTCTCGTAGGCGATGCCCACGACTACCGTGCCCGCGAAACGCGGCGACCCCGGCCGGCGTGATCGCCACGCGGTTCTCGTCGGGCTTGATCTCCGTATGCCTATGCGCATGAACGCGACTCCGAAACCCCCGGGAACCCGCGGCGAAGCCCACCACCTTCGACCGCCGCCCCCTCATGCGGGGACGGCGCCACCTCCCGGTTGCCGGTTCCTATTATCTTCCCAGCTAACTCGAATCCACCCTTGACCGAGCCCCAGCCCATTGGAACACCGGGTGCGGAGGATGAGCCCCGAAAGCCATGAGGTGACTCGCCGGTCGCGCCGGCGACGGGGCACCCGGCGTTGTCGGGCACCCCCACCGGGGCGGGACGTTCATCGCGCGACCGCGCCGGGTGCGCTACAATTGCGCGCCACGGTGCGCCCCGGCCATCCCGGGCCCGGCGCGCCGAGCTTCTGAAGGGAGAGCCTCGATGGGCACCATGACGTTGGCCGTCCTGTCCCTGTTGCCGATCGCGACGGTCGCGATCTTCCTGGTCCTGCTCCGGTGGCCGGCCAGCCGCGCCATGCCCCTGACCTACGCGGTGGCGGCGGCCCTGGCCTTGTTCGTCTGGCAGGTGCCGGGCGTGCAGGTGGCGGCCGCCACCCTCAACGGCCTGGTCATCGCCCTGACCCTGCTCTACATCATCTTCGGGGCCATCCTGCTGCTGAACACGCTGCGGGCGAGCGGCGCCATCAACGTCATCCGGCGCGGCTTCACCGACGTCAGCCGCGACCGGCGGGTGCAGGTGATCATCGTCGCGTGGCTGTTCGGGTCGTTCATCGAGGGCTCGGCCGGCTTCGGCACGCCCGCGGCGGTGGCCGTGCCCCTGCTGGTGGGTCTCGGGTTCCCGGGCATGGCCGCGGTCATGGCGGGGATGATCATCCAGAGCACCCCGGTCAGCTTCGGCGCGGCGGGCACGCCGATCCTCGTCGGGGTCAACACCGGGCTCTCGGCCGACCCCGCCCTCGTCGCCTACGGGATGGAGCGCGTCGGCGGCGAGTGGGCCGACTTTCTCCGCTTCGTCGGCTTCCGGGTGGCAATGCTGCACGCCATCGCCGGCACCCTCGTGCCCCTCATCCTGGTGTCGTTCATGACCCGCTTCTTCGGCGAGCGCAAGTCGTTCGCGGAAGGCCTGCAGGTCTGGAAGTTCGCCCTGTTCGCGGCGCTGTCGATGACCATTCCCTACCTCATCGCCGGCTACTTCCTCGGACCGGAGTTCCCGGCCCTGGTCGGAAGCCTGGTCGGCCTCGCGGTCGTGGTGCTGGCGGCGCGGCGGGGGTTCCTGGTGCCGAAGCCGGAAGAGGCCTGGGACTTCGGCGACAAGGCGACCTGGCCGGCCGAGTGGACCGGATCGATCGAGATCAAGGACGACGCGGGCAACCGCGCCCCCATGAGCCTGCTGCGCGCCTGGGTGCCCTACGTCATCGTTGCCCTGCTGCTCCTGACCTCGCGCGACCCGTTCGCGTTCCTGCGCCCGGTGCTGGACCCGTTCCAGCAGTTCCTGCAGTCCGTCTCCCTCACTTGGCCGGCGATTCTCGGCACCGGCATAGACATGACCGCCGTGCAGCCGCTGTATCTGCCCGGCGGCCTGTTCATCGCCACCTCCCTCATCACGCTCTTCCTGCACCGCATCCCCGGCCCCGCCTACCGGCAGGCCTGGACCACCTCGCTGCAGGTGACCGCCTCGGCCTCCATCGCGCTGGTGTTCACGGTGCCGATGGTGCAGGTGTTCATCAACACCATGGGGGGCGCGGCCGGATTCGAGCGGATGCCGATCGTGCTCGCGGACGGCGTGGCCTCGCTGGTCGGGGGCGCGTGGCCGATCTTCGCGCCGTTCATCGGCGGCATCGGGGCCGCGGTGGCCGGCAGCAACACCGTCAGCAACATGATGTTCTCGCAGTTCCAGTTCGGGATGGGCGAGCGCATCGCGGTCGACCCGGTATGGATCGTCGCCCTGCAGGCGGTCGGCGGGGCCGCAGGCAACATGATCTGCGTGCACAACGTGGTCGCGGCCTCGGCCGTGGTCGGGCTGCTGGGCCGCGAGGGCACGGTCATCCGCATCACCCTGCTGCCCTTCGTCTACTACGCCCTGCTGCCGGGCTCGGTCGGCTACTTCATCGTGTCGTACGCCGACCAGGGCATCCTGAACGCGGGGACGTACCTGATCGCGCTGATCGCGGGGCTGGCCATCTTCTCCATCGTCCGCTACGGGGGGCGGCCGGCGGCGGCATGAGGCTGTTCTCCCTCGCCGCCCTGGCGAGCGAGCCGTCGGACCCGAAGACGTTCGTGGGCCGCGCCCGGCTGACCCGCATGAACGGGGTGTCGGACGCGCCCCCCGCGAACGTCTACCGCGTGGCGTTCGAGGCCGGGGCCCGCACCCACTGGCATGCCCACAGCGGCCCCCAACTGCTCCAGGTCGTCGAGGGGGTCTGCCGGTTCCAGAAGGACGGCGGGGCGGTGCGGGAGGCCGGGCCCGGCGACCTGATCGCGGTCGCGCCCGGCGAGCGGCACTGGCACGGGGCGGGGCCGGACGGACCCATGACCCATGTCGCCGTCAACATCGACGCCACGACGAGCTGGTTCGAGGCGGTCAGCGACGCCGAGTACGGCGCCTGACCCCCGGATCGACGTCCGGCCTCCCCGGACGGGGACTCCCCTGCCGGCAGGGACCCTGACGGGGATTCCTTGCCGTTGTCACAGGTACCAGGCGGGGATCCCGGGCTGCGCTTCAATGAAGTGGGCCACTCCGTATCGATCGCTGGCCCAAGGTGACCACCATGCCTGACCTCTGCCCGCGCCGTCCGTCGATCGTGGTGCGCCTCGCGGCCGCCGCCGCGGTCGCCCTGCTGCTCGTCCCGGGGGCGGCCGCCCAGACCGGGGCCGGGCAACCGATGGACGCAGACTTCGCGGCGCAGGTGCGCGAATGGACTACGCGTCCCGAGTTTCTCAGCCCCCTGGTCGATCACCTGCCGGCCGGCGGCGCCGTGCCCTCACCCCGGGACGTCCTCGGGCGCCACGTCGGGGCGCCGCGCGAGCTGACCTACTACGCCGAGCTGCTGGACTACTACCGAGCCCTCGCCGACGCCTCGCCGCGGGTCGCGATCACCCCGATCGGCCGCACCGACGAGGACCGCGAGATGGTGGTGGTGACGATTGCGAACGAGGCGACCCTCGCGGACCTCGACCGCTACCGCCGCGACCTCGCCCGCCTCGCGGATCCCCGCGGGCTGGGCGAGGCGGAGGCACAGGCGGTCATCGCAGGAGCCAAGCCCGTCTATCTCCTGATGGCCGGCCTGCACAGCGGCGAGACGGGTCCGCCCGAGATGCTGATGGAGCTGGCCTACCGGCTCGCGATCGAGGAAGGCCCCCTCTTCGACCGGATCCGCGACAACCTCATCGTCGCCCTGATTCCCGCCGCCGAGCCCGACGGGCGCGACCGCTACGTCGACTGGTACTACCGGCACCTGATCGACATCACCGACGACCGCGACCGCATCGGGGGCCCGCCGTACTGGGGGAAGTACATCTTCCACGACAACAACCGCGACATCAACTACTCGCAGCGGAGCATGCGGAACGTGCTCGACTGGTACCTGGAGTGGCATCCGCCGGTGATGCACGACCTCCACGAGTCGGTGCCGTTCCTCTACACCTTCAGCGGGCAGGCCCCGCAGAACCCCCTGCTCGACCCCATCGTCTACGGCGAGCTGCCGTGGTTCGCGAACTTCGAGATGGCGCAGTTGACGAGCTACGGCATGCCCGGGGTGTGGACGCACGGCTTCGTCGACATGTGGTCGCCGGGCTATCTCGCGTTCATGGCGTCGAACCACAACGGGTTGATCCGGTTCTACGAGACCTTCGGCAACGGCGGCGCCACGACGATGAAGCGTCACCTGAAGACCGAGGACAACACCGCCGAGCAGGCGCGCACGAGCCGCGAATGGTACCGGCCCTCGCCTCCCTACGAGGAGGTCGAGTGGTCGATGCGGAACAACACCAACTACAGCCAGACCGCCGCCCTCAGCGCGCTGCAGCTCGCCGCATCGAACCCGACCGTCGTCCTCCAGAACTTCTACCGCAAGTCGCGGAACGCGGTGGCGGAGGGCGAGACGAACACGCCGCACGGCTTCGTCGTCCCGGCCGGGCAGCGCGACATGACGCGGGTGGCGACGCTCGTCGACCTGCTGCGCATCCAGGGTATCGAGATCGGCCGCGCCGGCGACGCCCTCTCCTTCGGCGACGACACCTACCCGGCCGGCTCGTACGTCGTCAAGGGCGGCCAGCCGTACTTCCGGCTGGCGAAGATCCTGCTCGGGAACCAGGCGTTCCCCGACGACGGTCTCCGGACCTACGACGACACCGGCTGGACGATGGGCCTGATGCTCGGGGTCGATGTCGTCGCCGTCGACGACCCCGAGGTCCTCGAGGCGCCGGTCGAGCCCGTTACCCGCGCGCGCATGGCCGGAACCGTCGGGGGCGCGACCGAGGCGCGGTTCGGCTACGCGGTCGCGCACTACGGCTCGAACCATCTGACGACGCTGCGCTACCGGCTGGGGGCGGCGCCGGTGGACGCGGCCGAGGAGGGCTTCGAGGTCGACGGGCAGGCGTTTCCCCCCGGATCGTTCATCGTGCCCGCGCCGGCCGGGAGCGCGGACGCCGCACGCCTCCGGGCCGCGGTGACCGAGCTCGGCCTGACCGCGGCGGGGCTCGACGCGCGGCCGGAGGTCGCGGCCCATCCGGTCGACGTCCCCCGCCTGGCGATCTACAGCACCTGGGGCGACACCCAGGAGGTGGGATGGGTCCGCCACGCGTTCGACCGGTTCGAGATCCCGTTCGACCTCATCTTCAAGGAGCGGGTCCGGGCCGGCGACCTGCGAGCGGACTACGACGTCGTCCTGATTCCGAACCAGGGCCGGACCGCCAAGGGGCTGGTCTTCGACGTCGCGCCGCGGGGCGGCCCGCGGGCCTACACCAAGACCGACCGCTACCGGTTTCTCGGCGACTACGGCTCGTCGGAGGACATCACCGGGGGCATGGGGCTCGAGGGGGTCCTCGAGCTCCGCCGGTTCGTCGAGGACGGCGGTCTGCTCGTGACCCTTGGCGAGGCGAGCCACGTCCCGCCCGAGTACGGCCTCACCCGGGATATCGACGCCCGCCGCCCCGGGTCGGGCTTCTACGCGCCGGGGCCGCTGGTCGAAGCGGAGATCGCCGCTCCGGACCATCCGATCTTCTACGGATACGACGCGAGCCGGATGCCGGTCCGTTACGCGAACGGACCGCTCCTCGAAGTCCCGCGGCGGCTTCGCGACGACTGGGTCCTCATGACGTTCAGCGGCCGCGTGCTCGGCGGCCACCTGCGCGGCGCCAACCAGATCGACGGCCGCCCCGCCGTCGTCGACGTCCCGCGCGGGGACGGCCGCGTCGTTCTGTTTGCCACCAACCCCTGCTACCGCTGGCAGAACCACGGCGAGTTCGGGATGCTCTTCAACACCCTCCTGCACCACAACGACCTCGCCCGGTAATCCTCGGTTGCAGCTCTCCGCTTGCCGCCCAGACCCTCAGGGCCGCGCTTCACGCGGCCACCCCGAGCGCAAGAAGGAGCAGGCGGCGCGCGCTTCGCCCGGCGTGCGTTTCGGGGTAGCATGGCCCTCCGCGGCGGCACCATCCGCGCGCCGCAACAACCTTTCCGGAGGAACAGCATGCTGAGATCGAGGCTCGTGCGGACGGCGGCGGCGGTATTCGTGCTCGGGGCGCTGGTGGCCGCGGCGCCGGCCCTGGGACGGGACCTGCAGACGGTCGAGTTCTTCAGCCCCGCCGTCGACCGCGCCATGAAGTACAACATCCTCCTTCCGGACGACTACGAGGCGTCGACCGCGCGCTATCCGGTGCTGTATCTGCTGCACGGCCTGACGCAGAACTACACCGCGTGGGGACTGGCGAACGGCGCCCCGTTCTACGCCGGCCTCTACGGCGACCTCATCGTCGTGATGCCCGACGCCGGGAACTCGTGGTACGTCAACTGGGCGGAGAGCGAGGACGGGCAGTCGAACAACTGGGAGGACCACGTCATTCGGGACGTCGTCAACCACGTCGACTGGAACTTCCGGACCGTCGCCCGCCGCGAGGGCCGCGCCATGACCGGCCTGTCGATGGGCGGCTTCGGCGCGATCACGATGGGCCTCCGGAACCCCGACATGTTCATCTCCATCGGCAGCACCAGCGGGGCCCTCGAGTACGGACGGCAGGCGGCGGCGCGGATGCGGGGCGAGCTGCAGCCGCGGCCGCAGCGCACCCCGACGGCCGAGCAGGCGGCCCGCCGCCGGCAGCCGAACCCCCTGATCGGCATCGACGGCTTCAGCAGCCAGGAGGAACGGACGCCGCGGGGCGCGATGTTCACGACCCCGGAGCAGGCCGACGCGTACGACCCGTTCACGCTGATCAAGCAGATCCCGAAAGAGGATCTGCCCCACATCTATCTCGATTGCGGCACCGAGGACCGGCTGATCCAGGGGGCGCAGGAGCTGGCCCTGTACATGTCCCGGGAGAACATTCCCTTCAACTACATGCAGATGCCCGGCGCCCACAACGCGGCGTACTGGATCGAGGCGATCGGCCACATCATGTCGGTGCAGTACGAAGTGATGCAGCGCGCCCTCGGCCAGCGGCCCTTCGGCCGCCGCCGCCCGACGAACTGAGCCGCCGCCGCCCGGTACGAGGCCGCGTCCTGCCTCCGCACCGGGCGGTCACCCCCGCGGTGACGTTCTCCGCCCGGACGGGCCCCGTCGCACGCGTTCCGATGGGACCGGGGCTCGACGCGGGGCCCCTTCGTCCACGCCCGGGGCGCGACGACCTCCCGGCGCCGAACCTCCTATTCGACGAGTGCGACGGATTCACCCGGGGGGCACCACGCCCGGGGTCAAGGCGAGGCGGTGGGGAGAGCGTTCGGCGGCGTGGGCGGCGTCGCGGGGACGGGTGCGGCGGTGCTCATCACCGAGGCGCGGCGGCGCATGCCGCGGTGGTCAGCCCTGCCCCCAGCCGCACGACCGGTCGGCGTTCTGCTCGTCGAGCCAGGCCTGGAGGGGCGCGAAATAGTCCAGGATGGCGGTGGCGTCCATCTCGCGCCGGCCCGTGCCCAGCTCCAGCACGTCGGGCCAGGGGCGGCTCGCCCCCGGCTCGAGCATCGCCTGCAACCGCTGCCCCGCCTCGCGGCTGCCGAAGATCGAGCACCGGTGCAGCGGCCCCTCGTGGCCGGCCGCCTCGCACAACGCCCGGTGGAATTGGAACTGCAGGATGTGGGCGAGGAAGTAGCGCGTATAGGACACGTTGGCGGGGATGTGATACTTGGCGCCGGGGTCGAAGTCGGCTTCGCTGCGCGGCGCCGGGGGGGCGACCCCCTGATACGCGGTCCGGAGATCCCACCAGCCCTCGTTGTACGCCTCCGGGCGAATCTCGCCGGAGAACACCTGCCAGCGCCACTGATCGACGAGCAGGCCGAACGGCAGGAACGCGACCTTGTCGAGCGCGAGCCGCAGCAGCAGTCCGATGTCCCGGTCGGCCGCCGGCGCCTCGTCGAGCAGGCCGACCTCGACTAGGTAATCCGGGGTCATGGAGAGGGCGATGGTGTCGCCGATGCCCTCGTGGAAGCCGCCGTTGGCGCCGTCCCGGTACAACGGAGACTGGTCCCGGTAGGCGCGCTGATAGTAGTTGTGGCCCAGCTCGTGGTGGATGGTGACGAAGTCCTCGCCGTTCACGTCGAGGCACATCTTGATGCGCACGTCCGAACCGTAGTCCAGGTTCCAGGCGCTGGCGTGGCAGACCACGTCGCGGTCGGCGGGCTGGACGAACAGCGACCGCTCCCAGAACGTGTCCGGCAGCGGGTCGAACCCGAGCGAGCTGAAGAAGCGCTCGCCGTAGCGCACCATCGCGATCTCTCCGATGTCCGCGTCCTCGAGCAGATCGGTCAGGTCGTAGCCCGGGTCGGTCCGCCGCGGGGCCACGAGATCGAACACGTTGGCCCACGTCTGACTCCACATGTTGCCGAGCAGATGGGCGGGAATCGGCTCGTCCGGGGGGACGATGGCCGAACCGTACTCGTCGGCCAGACCCGCCCGAACGTGACAGTGGAGCGACTCGTAGAGCGGGCGCACCTGGTCCCACAACCGTTCGAGCTCGGCCGTGAACGCATCGGGGGGCATGTCGTAGCCGGTGCGCCAGAGCTCGCCGAGGTCGGCGAACCCCAGATCGCGGGCCCCCGCGTTCGCCAGCTCCACGAAGCGGGTATAGGAGTCCCGCATCGGGGGCGCCACCGCCCGCCAGCCGAGCCACAGGTCCAGCAGCTCGTCGGTGTCGCGGACCTCGGCGAGCCTCCGTTCGAGCTGCGGCAGCGACAGGCACTCCTCGTCGCCGCCGGGACAGTACACGCCCCGGCCGTACGCGGCCTCCATCCCCACGGTGATGGCCGACAGCTCCGCCTGCAGCGCCGGATCGGCGGGCGCCGCCACCCCCATCGACGTCTTCAACCGCAGCAGCTTGCGCCGGAGGTCGTCGGGAAGCTCGACCCCGTCGAACCGCGCCGCGCCGGCGGCCAGCTCCATCGTGAGGCCGATCACCACGGTCTGGGTGTCTGCCGCCTGCGCCGTGGTGTCCTCGGTGATGTAGGTGCTCTGGATCCACGCGGCCCGGCCCGCCGATACCCAGGCGTCGAGCAGCCGGGCTTCCGCCTCATCGAGAAACGCGCGCGCCTCGTCGGCGGTCGGCGGGGCCTCGGCGCAAGCGGCGGTCATGACGGCGAGCACGGCGGCGAACCGGAACATCCTGGTCATGGGGACTCGCGTTTCTTCTGCGCTCCTGCCCTGGAAGGCCGCGGCCAGGGCGGGCCCGGAAACCCGTCGCCCGCGGCTCCGCTTGCCGCCCGGCCAACCCTCCCGGCGTTCAGGGCGCGGACCCCTGAACCGCCCGCTCGGCCTGCCACCGGTCCACGAGCCCGCCCCGCACCAGAATGGTGTCCGCGCGATCCGAGCCGGTCGAGACGATCGCGACCGGCACCCCGCTCAGGGTCTCGATCCGCGCCAGGTAGGCCCGGGCCTCCGGCGGCAGGTCTCCGTACCGACGCACGCCGGCGGTCGGCCGCGACCACCCCCGCAGGCGTTCGTACACCGGCTCGCAGCCGGCCAGGATCGCGGGGCTCGCGGGGAACTCCGTCAGCAGGCGGTCCCCGTGGCGGTAGGCGGTGCACAGGGGAATCTCGTCGAGGCCGTCGAGCACGTCGAGCTTGGTGACCGCGAGCGCATCCAGCCCGTTCACGCGCACCGCGTAGCGGACCGCCACCGCGTCGTACCAGCCGCACCGGCGCGGGCGTCCGGTCGAGGCGCCGTACTCGCGGCCGCTCTCCCGGAGCAGGTCGCCCTCGGCGCCGTGCAGCTCCGTGGGCAGCGGACCCTCGCCGACCCGGGTCGTGTACACCTTGGCGATGCCGAGGACCAAGCCGATGGCGCGGGGACCGATCCCGAGGCCGGTGCAGATCCCGCCGACCGTCGCGTTGGACGAGGTGACGAACGGATACGTCCCGTGGTCGATGTCGAGCAGGGTTCCCTGGGCGCCCTCGAGCAGCACGCACTCGCCGGCCTCGAACGCCCGCGCGAGGAAGACCGACGCGTCGCCCACCCAGTGCGCCAGGCGCCGCCAGGCCGCGCACACCTCCGCGTGCAGCGCCCGCCAGTCGGCCGCGGCCCCCCCCAACGCCTCGTTCCGGGCCGACACGTTCGCCCGAATCGCCGAGGCCAGGACCCCGTCTTCCGACGCATCGCCGAGGTCGGCGACCCGGATGCCGCGGCGCCCGACCTTGTCCTCGTAGGTCGGCCCGATGCCGCGCGAGGTCGTGCCGATCCGTTGCTCGCCGCGGCGCGCCTCGGACAGCGCTTCGAGATCGCGGTGATACGGCAGAATGACGTGCGCGCGGTCGCTGATGAGCAGCCGGTCGCCGACCTCGATGCCCTGGGCGGCGAGCGTCTCGATCTCCGAGAACAACGCCACCGGATCGATCACCACGCCGTTGCCGATGACACAGCGCACCCCCGGGTGCAGAATGCCGGACGGCAACAGGTGCAGGATGAACTCGGTCTCGCCCACCCGCACGGTGTGACCGGCGTTGTGGCCTCCCTGATAACGCGCCACAATGGACACGTTGGGCGTGAGCAGGTCGACGACCTTGCCCTTGCCCTCGTCGCCCCATTGCGCACCGATGACGGCGATGTTCACACTGTTCCTCGTTCTGTGAGAGTCGGCCCCGGCAGCCTGCGACAGAAGGCCCCGGCGCCTTCGACCGGCGGTATCGGCGCGGCGCGGAGTTCTACCACGGGATGCCCTGACCCTTCCATCGGGGCCGCGTCCTCTGCCGAACGCCACCGGGCGGTTGTCCCGGTTGCGCCCGGCCGGCGACGCCAAGCGCTCGATCGTAGCAGAAGGGGTCGAACCGCGCATCAGTCAGGGGCGCGCCGGGTTCGAACGGCCAGGAGCCGATCGGCGTGACCGGCCCGCGCCCGGGGAGAGAGATCCGGTTGGCTGGACGTCCTGCAATTGAACGGAGGCTCCTCGCCGCCCTCGAGGCGACGCCCCCGCGCATACCCGTCCTCCTCGGCGGCTGCGGCTGCGGCCGCACGGCGATGCTGCGCCGGCTCCGGGAACGCCTCGGATCCGGCGCCGAGATCATCGACCTCGAACGCATCGCCACGACCCCGGAACGCTGCCTGTCGTCCGTGCTCGGCGCCGCCGGCGCCAGCGGACCGATCCCGGACGCCGGCGCGCCCGAACCCCAATCTCCGGGGGCCGCGTTCGATCGCCTGTGCGGTTTCTTCACCCACGCCCGGACCCCCGGCGGGGGACGCATCACGTTCCTGCTCGACGAGATGCTCGAGCTCCGCACCTTCGAGAGCTTCCCGGGGTTGCGCGGCGCCCTCGGCCGGTTCCGGCAATCGCTCTGCGACAGTCCGAACCGGTTCGTGCTGACGACCCGGTTCACGACCCGCGCGCTGCGGCTGTTCCGCGATGCCCCCGGCCGGTTCGAGCTGGTGCATCTCCCGCCGTTGACGCCCGGCGAGGTGCGCGAGGCGATCGCCCCTCTCGGCCTGGACGCGCCGGGAGACCGGCGGCTCGACACGGCCGGGCTCGTCCACGCCCTGACGGACGGACGCCCCCGCTATGTCCATCTGCTCGCCGAGGGCGCGGCGGCCCGCGGCGCCGGGCCCGTCGACGCTCTCGGCGCCGGATTGGGGCCGGGCGCACCCCTGTCGGCGGCCTGCCGGTTCTCCTGCGAGCTGCGCCTTCATCGTGCGCGAGGCTATGGGGCGCTCAAGGCCATTCTCCACGTTCTCGCGGCCGAGGAGCCCCTCACGTTGACGGAGGTCGCCCACCGGCTGGGCCGTACGCCGGGCGCCACCCGCGACTATCTCTCCTGGCTGGAAGACGTCGATCTGATCGAGGGCCGGCGGAAACGCTACGGGTTCGCCGACCCGCTGCTGCGCCTCTGGGTGCGCCTGCACGCGGGCGCGGCGCCGCCCAGCGAGGACGACCTCGCCCGCGGCGTGCGCGAGTACGCGGCCAGCCGGGTCCCCGAGCTGGCGCCGGCCGCCGTAGCGGAGTAGGAGTCTGCGCCGTGAAGCCATCCCCGCGTTCCACCTTATTTCAGGTGATCGCAATTCGCCCGTAATAACTGGGGTTTTTGCCGGTCCATCGTTTCAGGCCGTTCCGATCGCTCCCATCCAGTTTCAAAGTAGCGTGGTAGAACACGTGGTATACTGGACGTGGGAGAAGAGGTCGAACCATGATGGGAGCGCTGACGGTGGCGAAGGTGGGCTCGTTGACGGAGCCCGGCCGCTACGGCGACGGCCGGGTCCCGACGCTGTACCTGGTCGTCGCGCCCCGCGGCAGCAAGAGCTGGGTGCAGCGGCTCGCGGTCGACGGCAAGCGCCGCGACATCGGCCTCGGCGGCTGGCCGCTCACCTCGCTCAGGGAGGCCAGGGACCGGGCCTTCGCGAATCGCAAGCTCGCCCGCGACGGCGGCGACCCCCTCGTCGCGAGGCGCCGGGCCGGGGTGCCCACCTTCGAGCAGGCTGCCGCACGGACGTTCGAGGCGAACCGGGGGCGATGGCGCAGCTCCAGGACTGAGGCCAACTGGACGGCGTCGATGGCGACGTACGCGTACCCGGTCTTGGGCGACCGGCGCGTCGACCGGATCGGCCGGGAGGACGTGCTTCGCGTCCTGACCCCGTTCTGGTCGTCGAAGCACGCTCTCGCGGTCAAGGTGCGGGGGCGCATCCGGGCCACCCTGGGCTGGGCGCAGGCCCACGGCCACGTCGAGCACAACGTGGCCGGCGAGTGCATCGACGGCGCGTTGCCGCGACTGGCGGTCGTCAAGGGGCATCACCGGGCCCTCGACTACCGCGAGGTCGCGGCTGCTCTCGACGCCATCGAGGGGGCGACGGCGGGGCTGTCGGCGCGGGCGTGCCTGCGGTTCGTGGTCCTGACGGCGTGCCGGTCCGGTGAGGCGAGGGGCGCGACCTGGGACGAGGTCGACCTTGACGCCCGGGAGTGGCGCATTCCGGACACCAGGATGAAGGGCGGTGAGGAACACCGGGTGCCGCTGTCCGATGCGGCGGTGGCCGTGCTCGAGACCGTCGAGCCGCTGCGGCGCCCGTCCGGGCTGCTGTTCCCCTCGCCCTCGAGGTCCGGCAAGTCGCTGACCGACATGACGCTGACGAAGCTGCTGCGGAGCTGCGGGCTGGCGGACCGGACCACGGTGCACGGGCTCCGTTCAACGTTCCGGATCTGGGCGAGCGAGCGGACGAGCGCCCCGCACGCCGTTGCCGAGGCGGCGCTCGCGCACCACGTGGGGTCGGCCGTCGAGCGGTCGTATGCGCGGAGCGATCTGTTCGAGAAGCGCCGCGGGTTGATGGATACGTGGGCGAGATTCGCCACCGGCGGTCGCGCAAAGGTGATTCGCCTCTGAGGAGCTACGGGTCGGCGACTCGGTCGGCTCGCCAGTCGGGGGCGCGGAACGGTGCTCGCTCCACCGACGGTCGGCCCCGGTACACCGCCAGCACTACGCCCCGGTCGACAACGTCGGCGCGCATCCACTGCTCGGCGACCATCTTCTGATGGCGGTCCTCGCCGGGCGGCTCCCAGCCCACGAGCTCGTAGCACGTTGACGGGAGACGGACCAGCCACTTGATGGTCTCCAGTTCGTCCCGCTGCCGGAACCACGCCCGCTGATCCGCCTCGAGCTTCGCGCACGGGGAGATCAGGCAGTAGTCGCCGGGCCAAATGCCCGCCGGGACCATCGCGTGGCCCAGCGCTCGCGCGTAGAACGCGTGCGAGTCTGGCAAGTTGAGGGGTGCCGGCGCCGAGCTGCTGTCGCCGGCCTGGGACAAGTGCCCCTCCGGCGAGCACTGTTTCCATTCACGAACCGGCAACTCTCGGCGCGAACTGAACCGGGTCAGAGGGACAGCCGGAGGCTCGGCGTCCTCCGAGATCTGCGTCTCAGGAGGAGTAGTGCCGGGTGTACTCGCGTCGACCGCAGGGCCGATGTGGAAGTCGAGGTTGAGAGCCCGGCAGATTTCAGCGGCGCGCCCGAATGACGGGGACCGACCCCGAAGGACCGCCCTGATCGCATCACGGCTGAGCCCCGCGGAGCGGGCGGCACGGATAGCCGAAACACCTCGGGCGCGAAGTGTCTGCTCGATCAATGCGCGGAATTCAGCCTCCTTAAGCGCCACTGAGTAAATTTTACGATCACACGCCGATCTTGTCCACCCGCCGCCCCTACGGTCCGCTGTATGTAGTCGGTACTCGATGCACTGGCCTGGAGCTCTCTCGCCTCAGGAGCCTTGACTGTGTGCTCGTGTGCGATATCATATGGTCTGTGCAGTACACATGGTTAGGCGATGGCAAAAAAGCAGATCAACGATGTCCCCCAGATTCTCTCGCGACCACAGGTCGCGGCGAAGATCGGGGTGAGCCCCACGACTCTGTGGCGGATGTGTACGAAGGGCCTCTTCCCGCGCCCGCTGCAGATCTCGCCTGGACGTGTGGGATGGACGGCCGACACTGTAGCTCGGTGGATCGAGGACCGGGGGGAACGGGCAAGTGGACTGAGGCGAACTACGCCGCCGCGGGCGCCGCCCCTCGAACGGCTCCAGCGCCCGCCTGTCCGGCGCCGCCCCCGCCGACCCGCCGCCGATGAAGCCGCCGAGTAAGGTGGAGCGGTTGAACCGGCTCATCGAGAGCAACCGCCCACGTGGTTGTTGGGGGCGCGGGGCTCGCGGCGGGCGGGGTGGTGGCGCCGAAGGGCGGACGTCGACAGACGCCGGCGCGGTCCACGAAGGCGACAACCGACGCAGGCAAGCGGGGCGAGGGATTCCAGCCATGACGGATTTAGGAGGCCAGCCACGATTCAATGGAGGAAATGAATGATGGACAAGACGACTGCGCTGGCGTCGGAAGCGATTCCGCCGCACCTGCAGCCGCACGCGCGCCGCATTCGCGAGGCCGGAAAGCGGACACTGAATGCAGCATGTAAGCTCGGTCAGGAGCTGTGTGACGCGCGTGAGGCGGCCCAACACGGGGAATGGCTACCGTTTCTGGCGGCGTTGGGGATTCCGGAGACCTCGGCCCGGCGGTACATGATGGTGGCGGCCGCGCTGGCGGAACGGCCCGATGCGGCGAGGGAGCCCCTGACGACGATCCGCGCCGTCCTAGAAGGCCCGCCGGCGGCGGGCGGCCCGGACGGTGAGCGGCAAATCCGCCACGTGGCGGATTGGGCCTTGCCGGCAGAGGTCGATGTGGTCGATGCGGACCTAGGAGTCTGCGCCGCAGAAAAAATAGGCCCCAATATGAAGTGGACACGGACGTTAATGGCCACTACATGTAGTAGCCGATCGTGCCGAAAATCGTCCCACGGCGCAGACTCCTAGCCCTAGAAGGCGAGTTTTGGGAAGTCGGGGGAGAGATGTACCGGACTCATCCGTGGCTGGCGGTCATCCCCGAAATGGACCGTACGGTATTTGATGGCATCGTGCACTCGATACGCGAGATCGGACAGATCGATCCGGTGGTGGTCCATCGTGGCACACGGACGTTGCTGGACGGGCGCGCTCGGATTCAGGCTTGCGTGGTGGTTGGTGTTGCGGTCAAGTGGAAAGAGCTGCCAGACGACATGAGTCCCGCCGCGGCGGTCTGGATGTACAACATGGTCAGGCAGAGTCTATCGATGGAGGAGCGCGCGCAGGCGCTGGAGAAGTTGGAAGCCTTGAGGTCTGTGTTGGGGACCCCGGAGGTATAACCAGATGTTGTGTTGCGGCAGGCCAAGCCTGGAGAGGGGGGCAGCGCCGCATACGCGGGCGCCGCCGCGGCGGCGCTGCGGTGCAGCAGTTGGACCAGGCCGCCCTTGGTCACCGACAGTCCGAACTGCGTTCGCAGAACGCGGGTCACCTTCTCCAGCGGCATGTCCAGCTCGGTGTGCAACTCGACGACCAACGCGGCGACGTTCGGGCCCAGTTGAGCGGCAGCCGCGCCCAACGCGTCGGAGGTCTGCAGGGCGTGCCGGCCCTGCACGCGCGAGCGCAACGACACGCTCCGTCGTGAGGAGGTCGTCGTAGCCCATGTCTGGCGGATGGCCCTGACAGCCCCGGACGCACTGGCCGAGCGAATCGCCTCGTTCCCGATCAACGAAGGCGTCGAGGGCATCGGGACGACGGACGATCTGAGCGACCCGGACCGAGCGGCCCGAACCCTGGTGCTGAACCGCACCCGGTACAACGGGATCATGGCCAAGCGGGCCGGTCGGGCAACCGGCACCGCTGGTACCCGGCAACGCTGTTGGCGACGCCTGGAAGCCATCGGAGCGATCACCGATCGGATCAATCTCGTCGAAGGCGACGGGCTGAAGAACCTGTACCCCTACGCCGAGGACCGGCGGGGTCAGGCTCTTCGTGGATCCGCCATCAGCGGGGCATGGAGACCCCCCTGTACCGACAGGCCGGAATCACGCACCCGACGTGTTCCAGAAGCTCAGCGAGGTGAAGAACGATTTCGCCATGACCTACGGGGACTCCGGACCAATCAGAGACCTCGTTCAGAGAGACGGGTTCACAGCGCTGACGGTAAACCTGCCGAACGGCACGAACCGCCCGCAACGGGAGCTGCCTATCACGCGACGCCGGGTATTCAGGTAGACGCCGAGAGCAGCCCGCAGAGCAGACGCGACCAGGCGAGCGCTGCTCGTTATATACATTTGTGTAGAATTGCAGAACACAACGGTCTCAACATGTTACAGCACAGGAGAAGCGATGGACTCTGCCGTTTGGAACAACGTGGTCCATAGCCTCAGCTTTACAGCTCAGGCCCAGGAAGCCCCTCCCTCACCACTGGGCGATCACAAGTTAAGACCTACATTTCCGTAGGATGCAGCGGGGAGCCTCTAAACGCCAAGTAAAGCCTGGCGGAAGAAGCCGGAGCCCGGGATGAACGGTGAACCCGAGGTAAAGAGAGGAGTCCGTACCAGTGAACCGGCCCCGGTGGTCACAGAACCCGGTACCAGAACCACGCGGGCTCGGCCGCGTAGAGTACGTGCAAAGCAGCCGCAGTAGAGTCCGTACCAGTGAACGGGCCCCGACGGTCACAGAACGCCGGCACCAGAACCTCCGGCTTCGCCGCGTAGACAAGCGGGGACGCGTACGTGTAAGGCCGCGGTAGAGCCCGTGCCGTAAACCGGCCCGGGCGGTCACAGTGTTGGCGATCTCCAGAAACTGATCATTATGACCAGCTGGTCATAAACGTCAGTTTTTGACGACCGTTGACAGTCACAGAACTTGTTGGCCATACTACGTAGAACGGACGCTCTCGATATATTTAGCCGACATACCAGTATTCAATGGGGGGATTGATGGACAAGACGACTGCGCTGGCGTCGGAAGCGATTCCGTCGCACCTGCAGGCGCACGCGCGCCGCATCCGTGAGGCGGGATGGCTGACACTGCATGCAGTGTGTAAGCTCGGTCAGAGGCTAAGTGAGGCGCGTGAGGCGGCCCAACACGGGGAATGGCTGCCGTTTCTGGCGGCGCTGGGGATTCCGGAGACCTCCGCCCGGCGGTACATGAAGGTGGCGGCCCGGCTGGCGGAACGGCCCGATGCAGAAAGGGAGCCGCTGACGACGATCCGGGCGGTGTTGGAAGGCCCGACGGTGGCGGGCGGCCCGGACGGCGAGCGGCAAATCCGCCACATGGCGGATTTGGCCTCGCCGGCAGAGGCGGCCCATGTGGTCGATGCGGAGCTAGAACGCGAGCTTTGGGGAGTCGGGGGAGAGATGTACCGGACTCATCCGTGGCTGAAGGCCATCCCGGAAATGGACCCTACGGTTTTTGATCGCTTGGTGGACTCGATACGGGAGATCGGACAGATCGATCCGGTGGTGGTCCACCGTGGCACGCGAACGTTGCTGGACGGGCGCGCTCGGATTCTGGGCTGCGCGGTGGTTGGTGTTGCGGTCAAGTGGAAAGCGCTCCCAGGCGGCATGCGTCCCACCACGGCGGTTTGGAGCTACAACATGGTCAGGCAGAGTCTGTCGAAGGAGGAGCGCGCGCAGGCGCTGGCCGAGCTCCAGGGGTAGGCCCGACGGTGGCGGGCGGCCCGGACGGCGAGCGGCAAATCCGCCACATGGCGGATTGGCCTCGCCGGCAGAGCTGGCCCATGTGGTCGATGCGGAGCTAGAACGCGAGCTTTGGGAAATCGCACGAGATCCAGTTTTTTGGGTCGTACTTTTTGCAGGAATATGGCATAAGTCTTGTGTGGTCAAGGAGCACGGGCGTTCCACCGACGATACCGGCGACGAAGCGACACGACGCCAGCGCGACGACATCGCGCGGCTGCGCTCGGAGTTGGCGCGGCGCGAGCGTGACGGCAAGGGCTTGCAACGGCAGAACGACCGTCTGAAGCGCGAGAACGATGGCTTGCAGCGCGAGAAGGACCGTCTGAAGCGCGAGATTGAACGCCTGAAACAGCAGTTGGCGGCTGCGCGCCGGGCGGGTCGCCGCCAAGCCGCCCCCTTCGCCAAGGACCGGCGGCAAGGGCGCGGCGGGCGTCCCGGCCGGCGACCCGGCGCAGCCTATGGCCGGCGGGGCCGCCGCCGCCCCCCGGCGCAGGTCGACGAGACCCACCGGGCGCCGGTCCCGACGGCCTGTCCGGACTGCGGCGGCGCGGTCGAAGTGACCCGCGTGGCGTCGCAATATCAGGAAGAACTGCCCGAGGTGCGCCCCCTCGTGTGTTGTTTTGACATCGAGGTCGGCCACTGCGCGCAGTGTCAGCGGCGTGTGCAGGGCCGCCACCCGCTGCAGACCTCCGACGCGCTGGGCGCCGCCGGCGTGCAGCTCGGCCCCGGCGTCGTCGCCCTGGTCGTCGAGTTGCACACCGAGATGGGTGTGCCGCTGGCGAAGGTCGCCCACCTGTTGCGGACGGAGTTCGGCATCGACGTGACGCCGGGCGGCCTCGCCCACGTGCTGCACCGCGCCGCCCGCGACGCCGCGCCGGCCTACACGGCGCTGTGCGAACAGGTCCGCAACAGTCCCATGGTCACGCCGGACGAGACGAGCTGGCGCGTCGGTGCCGACCGCCACTGGCTCTGGGTGTTCTCCACCCCGGAAACGACCGTCTACGCGATTTGCCGTGGCCGCGGGTTCGACGATGCGGTCACTGTCCTCGCCGCGGACTTCGCCGGCGTGCTCGTGCGCGACGGGTGGGCGTCGTATCGCCGCTACCGCGGCGCGATGCACCAGACCTGCGTTTCTCACCTCCTCCGACGCTGTAAGGAACTTCAGGAAGATCATCCCGACAGTCCCTGGGCCGCCCAGGTGCAGGCGGTCTTGCAGGCCGGCCTCGACGTGCGGGATCGCTGCAACGATGGAGCACTGGGCGAGCACGGTCTGGCGTCGGTCCGCGGCCGACTCGTGGCCCGACTCGGCGACGCACCGCCCCGGCTGGACGACGCCGAGCGCTTCGCCGCCCACTTGGCCAACGAATTCTCCGCCGTGTTCCTCTTCTTGTGGGACCCCTCGCTCGACGCGACCAACTGGCGTGATCAACGACAATTATTTGCTGTGAAACGCTCCCCTCACGCAGGCATGCGGAGGGCGTGACGGCCGATCGGCGGGACCGAACGGTCTGTTGGGAGTCCGATGTGGAGGTCCCGGTCGGGCGGCTGGGCGCGGGCAGCCCCGTTCTATGGCCCTGCGCCGCCGCGTGATCGGGAGTCGGTCAGCCGCGCACGGCTTGTGCTTCCTCGAGGAAACCGTGCTGCGTGAGCATGCGGATCCACCGCGGTGCGTTGCGTGCGACGACGAGGTGTTCGTAATCGATGCCCGGATCGGTGTATGGCCGGTCGTCGCGGAGCACGGCGTGGATCACGCGCAGCAGCTTGTGGGCGGTGGCGAGAATGGCGCGCTTGTAGCCCAGGCGGGCGGCCAGTGCCCGGTGATAGCCGTGGAACTGCGACCCGGTGGTCCGCGCGGCCGCGTGGGCGCACTCGGCCAACGTAGCCCGTAAGGTCGGGTTTCCCGGGCGCGCCCGTCCGGAGCGGCGCTTGCCCGCACTGGTGTTGTTGCCCGGCGCCACACCTGCCCACGATCCCAGGTGGCGCGCCTCGCGGAAGGCTCCCAGGTCCGGTCCGATCTCGACCAGGATGGTGGAGGCGCTGCCGAGATCGATTCCCGGAATCGTCTGCAGCAGGCGCAGGGGGCGCTGGTAGTCGGCCAGCGCGGTCTGGATGCGCGTGTCCAGTGCGGCAAGGGCGGCGTCGGCCCGGTCGACGGCCTCCACCTGCATCTGCAGCGCGAAGAGCGCGAGCGGGTCGAGCGTGGCGGCCAGGGCCTTGGACAGCGGCGCCAGCTTCGCCCGCACGTGGCTTGTGAGGCCGGCGAGGATGCATCGTGGCGACCGTTCGGCGACCAGCCCGTCGAGCACCCGCCGCCCGTTGACGCCGAAGATGTCCGACAAGACGCCGCCGAGCCGGAGCCCGCCGTGGTCGAGCGTCTTGTGGACGCGGTTGCGGGCCCGACTGCGCTCGCCGACGAGGCGGCGGCGATAGCGGGTCAACTGGCGCAACTGACGGAACAGACGCGGCGGGACGTAGCTTGGCAGCGCGAGGCCGAACTGGCAGATGCGGGCCAGCCACAGGCTGTCGTTGGTATCGGTCTTCTTGCCGCGGATCTGCTTCACGTGCTGAGCATGAAGCAGGTCGGCGTGGATACCCGCTTCTTCCAGCGTCTCGAATGGCGCCTTCCAGTAGACGCCGGTGCCTTCCATCGTGGCGGCGGTGACGCCGTGTCCTCGCAGCCAGTCGGTCATTGCTTGCAGGCCGTCCGGCAGCGCGCTGAATTCGCGCACGGCGGTGCGCGCTGGCCCGCCGCCGGCCTCGCACAGGCGCACCGCGGCGGTGATGCACATCTTGTGCACGTCGAGACCGCCCGCTCGCGGACAGACTACGTGCATGTCGTCGGTGCGCCAAATGTCGGTATCCACCGTCTCTCGCCTCATCAGGTAAGGACAGTGATCGATATAAACTTGCCAACTTCATCGGGGTAGCAGTTTGTAATTCCATTCCCCATGAAACCCGTCGCGGACCAGCGCGATTGCGTCCATCTCCTCCTTGGTCACCCTGACGCCCGTGGGATACTGGCCGGCGTTGAGTTCGGCCCGGACCCAGAGCCCGGTCTCCGTCCGGGTGTTCCCGATGCGGTCGACGATGGTCTCATACGTCGTCAACGGGGTGCCTCGCCAGTTCGCCGTGATGTGACAGAAGAGACGGTGCTCGATCTTGTTCCATTTGCTGGTGCCGGGTGGAAAGTGACTCACGTGGATGGTCAGTCTGGTCTCGTCGGCCAACTGTTGAAGCTCGTGCTTCCAGGCGCGCAACCGATACCCGTTGCTCCCACCCGCATCCGCCGTGATGAACAGGGCCGTGGCGTCGGGGTAGGCGTCACAGCCCATTTGCTGCCACCAATAACGAATTGACGCCACCGCGAAGGCCGGGGTGTCGTGGTCCCGTCCCACGCTCACCCAAGCTTCGTTGCGCGCCATGTCGTAGACGCCATACGGAATCGCCTTGCCCTCCGCGTCCGTCGGGAAATCATGGACCAGCACCGCCGGCGGCGTGCCCTTCGGCTGCCATTCCCGCCCGCCATTCTTGAAGTTCCCGACCAGCTCCTTCTTCTTCGTGTCGACCGAGATCACCGGCTGCCCCTCGGCCAGAAACGAGTCCGCGGTCGCATTGATGTGCTCGAACTGCGCGTTACGGTCCGGGTGGCTGGTCCCCTCCTGACGTTTACGGGCCGATTGCAGCCGGTACCCCAGTTGATGTAGCAACCGGCCGACGGTCGTCGAACTCACTCGCCACCCTTGTTGTGCCAGCCCCGAGGCGAGCTTCGCCCGACTCTTGCATGTCCAGCGCAGCGGAGACGTTGGGTCGCCGCGCGTCAGCGGATCCACCAGCCCTTCCAGGGCGGCCAGGAGGCCAGGCTGCCTCTGTTCGAGACGGGGCCGCCCCGCTCCCGGGCGTCGTATGCGACCCGTCGGCGTCCCGCCTTGCGTGATTTCCCGGCGGCCCTTCCGGAGCGTCTCCCGGGCCAGACCCGTGGCCGACGACACCAGCGCATCCCCGCCATAGCCGATGGCCACAGACTCGGCAGCCGCCCACCGGCGGCGACTGCGCTCATCCAATACCGGCGACACCGCCGCGTACTTGGCGACAATCGTGGCCTCCAGTTCCACGTTGCGCTGCATAGAACCCAAATAGACCACAGATCGCCAAAGATGGCAAGTTAATTTGCGTCAGTGTCCTAACCTCCATGACGGCGGAAGCTTCCTCGTTGGAGGACGGGTTGGTCACGGATGGGCAGGTTCGGCGATTACGCGAGAAGAGGATGTCCGGGAAGACGTTGGCAGCGGCCGCGGCGGCGGCCGGGATGAGCGAGCGGACGGCGCGCAAGTGGCAGAGCGGGGCGTTGCCGTCGACGGCGAAGGCGCCACGGACGTGGCGGACGCGGGAGGACCCGTTCGCCGACGTGTGGCAGTCGGAGGTCGTGCCGCAGCTGGTGGCCGATACCGACAAAGGGCTGCAGGTACTGACGCTGTTCACGGCGCTGTGCCGGCGGCATCCGGGTTGCTTTCAGCCGGGGCAGCTGCGGACGTTGCAGCGGCGGGTCCGCGAGTGGCGGGTGCAGTACGGTCCTGATCGCGAGGTGTATTTCGAGCAGGTGGCGGTCCCGGGTCTGGAAGCGGCGTTCGACTTCACCGACGCGAGCGATCTGGCAGTGACGCTGGGAGGCGTGGCGTTCCCGCACCTGCTGTTCGAGTGGGTGCTGAGCTACAGCCGGTGGACGTATGTGGGGCTGGCGCTGAGTGAGACGTTCGAGGCGCTGGTGGCGGGCCTGCAGGACGCGCTGTGGACGTTGGGGGCGGTGCCGGCGGTGCTTCGTCACGACAACCTGTCGGCGGCGACGCACGAGCTGAGGCGCAGCGGCGGGCGGCAGTTGACGGTGCGGTTCCGGCAGGTGCTGGACCATTACGGGCTGCGCTCGTCGCGGATCCAGTCGGGCAAGCCGCACGAGAACGGCGTGTCCCTCCAGCATGTGGTGGGTCACCTCCGAGCTTTCCTCCGGTTCCTGGCCGCTGCCGGCGAGATTCCGACCGGGCTCGACGCCCAGATCGATACGCCCCGCGTGTATCGCGGCGAGCAGCTCCCGCGGGCGCTGCCTGGGACACGGTTCGGGCGCTGCTGCACTCGATCGATCGCGCGACCCCGATGGGGCGTCGCGACTACGCGATCCTCCTCCTCCTCATGGCGACCTACGGCCTGCGCGCATGCGAGGTCGTGACGCTCACGCTCGACGACGTGGAGTGGCGGGCGAGGCGGCTGCGCATCCCGCAACGCAAGACACGCCGCTCGCTCTGGCTGCCGCTCACCGACGAGGTCGGGACCGCGCTGCTCGACTACCTCCGCCACGGACGCCATGCCCTGAACGTGCGCCGGCAGCGCGTCCCGTTTCGAGGCGGGACGCCGCGCAGCTACCGGGAGCTGTTTCTCCGCTGCCGCACCCCGGCCGGCGTCCTCAAACCGACGGCGGTCACCGAGGGCCTTCCAGGCCTGGTCGAAGCGAAGCGGCCTCGCCATTCCGGTACAGGGCGCCCATTGCGTGCGGCACTCGTACGCGGTGCACCTCTTGCGGTCGGGTCTGTCGCTCAAGACGATCGGGGACCTCCTGGGCCATCGCACCCTGGAGAGCACGTGCGTGTATCTCCGCCTGGCGGTTGACGACCTCCGCGACGTCGCGTTGCCGCTGCCGGCCACGGTCGACCGCAGTGCGCCGGGGGTGGCGTCATGACGACGTTCAACTCCGGCTTGTCCGTCTCCATCCGAAGCTACCTGACGCTCAAGCGGGCGCTCGGCCGGCAGTACGCCGCGGAGGAATGGTACTGGCGCACCTGGATCGGTTCCTCGCGGCCCGCGGCGTCGATCTCGTCGCCGAGACGTTCGCCGCCTGGTGTCTCACCCTGCAGCATCTGGCCTCCGGCACGCGTCGAGCCCGCATGCGGATCGTGCGAAACCTGTGTCTGTATCGCCGACGTGCTGAGCCCGGCTGCTTCGTCCCCGACGAGCGGCTGTTTCCGCCGGTCCACCAAGCCATCCGGCCGCACATCTTCGCCGACAGCGAGATCGTCGACTTGCTGGCCGTCGCGCGCACGCTGTGAGGTGGTCTCGGTTTTTCGGACAACCGGCTAAGGTGTATTCCAGGGCCTTGGGGAGGCACTGGGATGACGACGAAACGGCGCCGCCGGTTCACGGCGGACTTCAAGAAGCGGGTGGCGCTCGAGGCGTTGCGGGGGGACCGAACGGTGCAGGCGATCGCGGCCAAGCACGAGGTCCATCCGAACCAGGTGGGCACCTGGAAGCGGCAGGCGGTCGAGGGGTTGGACGAGGTGTTCGCCCGCGGCGGATCGCCCGGCCCGTCGGAGCACGAGGCGACGATCCGCGACCTGCACGCGAAGATCGGCGAGTTGACGATGGAACGGGATTTTTTTCAGCGGGGGTTGCAGCGATGAGCCGGCCGGCGCGGCGGAACCTGGTCGACCGGGACGGCGCGTTGAGCATCAGGCGCCAATGCGTGCTGATGGGCATCAGCCGCTCATCGGTGTACTACGCGCCGCGGGGAGAGAGCGCGGAGAACCTGGCGTTGATGCGGCGGATGGACGCCTTGTCGCTCCAGTACCCGTTCTACGGCAGTCGGCAGATGGCGCGCCACCTGCGGCGCGAGGGCGTGGCGGCGGGGCGCCGTCGAGTCCGGCGTCTGATGGGCCTGATGGGCCTGGAGGCGATCTACCGCAAGCCGCGCACGAGCGACGCGCAGCCGGATCACCACGTCTACCCGTACCTGCTGCGCGAACTGAAGATCGACCGTCCGGACCAGGTGTGGTGCGCGGACATCACGTACATCCCAGTGACGACCGGCTTTCTGTACCTGGTCGCGATCATGGACTGGGCCAGCCGACATGTGCTGTCGTGGCGGCTGTCGAACACGATGGACAGCAGCTTCTGCGTCGAGGCGCTGGAGGCGGCGCTGCAGACGGGGACGCCCGGCATCTTCAACACCGACCAGGGGTCGCAGTTTACGAGCGCGGCGTTTACCGACCGTGTCCAGGCTGCGGGCGCGCGGTGCTCGATGGACGGCCGCGGTCGGTGCCTGGATAACGTCTTCATCGAGCGGCTCTGGCGGTCGCTGAAGTATGAAGCGGTGTATCTTCACGAACTGGCGGACGGGTTTGTGGCCGAGCAGGTGATCTCGGAATGGATGACATTTTACAGCGACGTGCGTCCGCACTCGGCGCTCGGCGGACGCACGCCGGCCGAAGCCTACCGCGAGGAGCGGGCGGCGTGAACACGCGGGCAGCGGGGCGTGGGACCACTACGGCGGGCATCGCGGCCACGACCGACGCCGTGACGACCGTGGCAGCCGCCGGCGAGCGTGGGAGGCAAGGGACGACGCGGGGCGTGATTTACCAACCGGGGTCCACCTTGACCAAGTTCGGGACCTTTCCGGAGAACCGGACCACGTCGGTGAGCCGGTCGTTGACCGGCTCCAGCACGGTCCCGTTTCATCGGGGTGGACGGTGTTTCGTCCGGCTGCCGGTGAGCCGGTCGTTGACCGGCTCCAGCACCGTTCCAGTTCATCGAAAAGGAGGAAGCCGTCAGCGCATGAGCGGACCGAGCACCATGTCCCACCCGGCGATGTGGACCTGCCCGGCCTGTGGACGCCCGCTCACCGTCGCGCTGAATCCGGAGGGAGGCGAGGCGGGCGCCCACAGGCCGTTGGAAATCTCGCGGGCGAGCGCCGCCGCCCATGCCTGCGCGCCGGCCGCGAGATTCCCACAGTTCCACAACGCATCATCATCATCGATAACCGGGTACGAACCGGCCTCGTGCCAACCATGGCAGCCGCCGGTCAGTGCAGGAGCGGAGGACGATGAGGGCGTGATTTCGCAATCGGAATACACCTTAACCAAGCCCTCGAGTTGTCCAAACCACCGGGACCACGTTAGATTAACCGGGTACGAACCGGCCTCGTGCCAACCATGGCAGCCGCCGGTCAGTGCAGGAGCGGAGGACGATGAGGGCGTGATTTCGCAATCGGAATACACCTTAACCAAGCCCTCGAGTTGTCCAAACCACCGGGACCACGTTATTCGGCCGCGATCGCGGCTACGAACGCTGGGCCCCAACCACCTTGACGACTTGGCTCGCGGTGGCGAGCGCTCGACGGTGAACGGTCTGCAAGAGGGTCTGGAAGTCCTGCGCATTCACGCTTCCTCGTCTGAGGAACGCGTCGACGTCGGCCTCGACCGCCGCCTCCAACCCTGCGAACATCTCCTCCTTGAAGCCCCTTTTTTCGGCCGCGTGATCGAGCGGTTCAGTCAACTGCGCCTCGGGCATGGTCGGAGTCCTCCTACCCGATCAATCGGCCGATCAGCCCTCGCTCAATACCCCCGACGGCAAATCCTCACTTTCCTGTCGTGCACCCTACGTCAAGCAGGTGGAAATGGCCGCCGACGGTCCGTTGACGGTGTCGGTGGAGCCGTCGTGGCGGCGTTCCCGGTGCGGGACGTGCGGGAAGCGGGCGCCGCGGTATGACCGGCAGCCGGTGCGCGAGTGGCGGCATCTGGTCATGGGGCCGGATGCCGGCGTGGCTGCGGTATGCGCCGTGGCGGGTGTCGTGCCGGCGTTGCCGCGGGGTGAAGGTGGAGCAGGTGCCGTGGGCGAGCGGCAGCAGTGTGTTCACGTCGGGGTTCGAGGAATTGGCGGCGTATCTGGCGCAGGTGACGGACCGGACGGCGGTGAGCCGCCTGCTGGGGATATCGTGGGTGACGGTGGGCAGCATCGTGGAACGGGTTGTGGCGCGGCGGCTGGACGGGGCTCGGTTCGCCAAGCTGAGACAAATCGGCATTGACTAATGTTGAGTGATCAGTAATGTGGAGAAGCCGCCTCTTGCCTCGGCGGCACCGAAGGATTCTCTCCAAGACTCCACATTACGTACGTAGCATCGGGACCGTGCCAATCCCGGCACCGCTTTCCTGGAGGTCCCGATGCTGGTTGATCTGTATCCCAAGGTGCACCGGCGGTACTCGTCGTTGGCGATCATCGGTCCGATCCTGGACGGATACGGCACGTGGCTCTTGAAGCAGGGCTACTCAACCGAACGCGCCTGCGAGCATTTTCGTGCGGCGCCCCGCCTCGTCCGCGGTCTGCAGCAAGGCGGCGTGCAGGCCCTGACGAGCCTGACGCGGGCGCGATTGCGGGCCTGTGCTCCCGCGGATTCCCAGGAGGATCCCGATTTGGCGGGCCTGGTCCGGCAGATGGCGCGGTATTGCGAGTCCGAGCTGTCGCTGTATCCGCCGCCCGCGTTGACCCGGATCGAGCAGCGAGTCGCCGCCTACAGGACCTATCTGCAGCAGGTCCGAGGGTTCGCGCCGTCGACCCTGACGTACCACGGCCGAACGGTTGGGGAGTTTCTGGCACATATGGACTACGAGACGCAGCCGACGCGGCTCGCCGCGCTCGACCGCCGGGATCTCGACACCTTTCTGTGTGCCGTCGGCCCCCGCCAGTCGCGTGCGTCTCTGCAGCACGTGGTGGCCCACCTCCGAGCATTCCTCCGGTTCCTGGCCGCTGCCGGCGAGATTCCAACCGGGCTCGACACGCAGATCGACACGCCCCGCGTGTATCGCGACGAGCGGCTCCCACGGGCGCTGCCTTGGGACACGGTGCGGGCGCTGCTCCGGACGATCGACCGCACGACCCCGCTGGGCCGCCGCGACTACACGATCTTTCTCCTCATGGCCACCTACGGCCTGCGCGCGTGCGAGGTCGTGACGCTCGCGCTCGACGACGTGCAGTGGCGGGCGGGCCGGCTGCGCATCCCGCAACGCAAGACACGCGGCTCGCTCCGGCTGCCGCTCACCGACGAGGTCGGGACCGCGCTGCTTGACTACCTCCGTCACGGACGCGCCGCCCTGAACGTGCGCCGGCAGAGGGTCCCGTTCCAGGGCCCGCCGCCGCGCAGCTATCGGGAGCTGTTTCTCCGCTGCCGCACGCCGACGGGCATCCTCAAACCGACGGCGGTCACCGAGGCCTTCCAGGCCTGGTCGAAGCGAAGCGGCCTGGCCATTCCGTTCCAGGGAGCCCATTGCGTGCGGCACTCCTATGCGGTGCACCTCTTGCGCTCCGGCCTGTCGCTCAAGACGATCGGCGACCTCCTGGGTCATCGCACCCTGGAGAGCACATGCGTGTATCTGCGCTTGGCGGTGGATGACCTCCGCGACGTCGCGTTGTCTCTGCCGGCCGCGGTTGACCGCAGTGCGCCGGAGGTGGCGTCATGACGACGTTCCGCTCCGTCCTGTCCGTCACCATCGGGAGCTACCTGACGCTCAAGCGAGCGTTGGGCCGGCAGTACGCCACGGAAGAATGGGTGCTGGCGCACCTGGATCGGTTCCTGGCCGCCCGGCACGCCGACCTCGTCGCCGAGACGTTCGCCGCCTGGTGTCTCACCCTGCAGCATCTGGCCTCCGGCACGCGTCGGGGCCGCATGCGGATCGTGCGAAACCTGTGTTTGTATCGACGACGCAGCGAGCCCGGCTGCTTCCTCCCCGACGAGCGGCTGTTTCCGCCGGTCCACCAAGCCATCCGGCCACACATATCCACCGACAGCCAGGTCGTCCGGTTGCTGGCCGCCGCGCGCACACTGGCCCGCAGCCCCAATTCACCTCTCCGTCCCCAAGAACATGCGCCTGGCGATCGTGCTGCTGTACACCACCGGGCTGCGACGCGGGGAGCTGACGCGGCTGACCGTGGGAGACTATGACCCGCCGCAGCGCACGCTGGCGATCCGGCAATCCAAGTTCCACAAGTCGCGCCTCGTCCCGGTGTCGGCGGATACCGCCCGCGAGGTCGAGCGCCTGATCGAGATGCGCGGCCGGTGGCGACTTCCAGCCGGGGCGGACAGCTCGCTCCTCTGGAATCGCAGTCCACGCACCGGCGGCTACGGCGGCGGCACCCTCAGCGGCGCCATGCGGGCACTCTTCCGGCGGGCCGGCGTCCAGACCGCGACCGGTCAGCTCCCCCGCACGCATGATTTCCGGCACGGATTCGCCGTGACCGCGCTCCTCCGGTGATACCGCGCCGGACTGGACGTGCAGGCGAAGCTGCCCTTCCTCGCCGCCTACATGGGGCACGTCTCGATCGTCTCGACCGCGTACTACCTCCAGTTCGTCGAGCCCCTCGCGACCGCCGCAAGTGCGCGATTCGCCGACCACTGCGGCGCCCTCATCACGGGACCCATCGGTGCCGGAGGTGCGCGATGACCGCCGCCGGCCCGAACGACCTGGCGCGAGCCCTCCGGGCGTTCTTCGCCGATCACCTGCCCCGGGTGCGGGGGACGAGTCCCCACACCATCCAGAGCTATCGGGACAGCCTCGTGCTGTTGCTGCGCTTCGTCGCAACCGAGACCCAACGGTCCGTCCTTCAACTGGACCTCGACGACCTCGGGCCCCAGCCGATCCTCGCGTTTCTTCAGCACCTGGAGCTCAACCGGCACAACAGCGTCGCCACCCGCAATGTCGCCTCGCCGCGGTCCACGCGTTCTTCCGATATTGCGCCATGGAGTACCCCGCACGACTCGCACACTGTCAACGCGTCCTCGCCGTCCCGTTCAAGCGAACCGGCAGCCGCCCCGTGGAGTACCGGAGGTCGAAGCCGTCCTTGGCGTCGTCGATCGCGGCACCGTCGACGGCCGCCGCGACTATGCGCTGCTCGCCACCATGTTCAGGCTCTCCTCAAACGGGTGTGGGTGGGTTGAGGCGCGATCGGCGGGTCGGCGAGGGGTGCTGGCAGTTCACCTGACCGGCGGCGGGCGTGGCGCACCGTGGCCGGGGGTAGGCCGGAGCGGAGTAGCTGCGGGCCGGCCGGCGTGTCAACGCGCTACGCGCGTCCTTCGCTTGTCTGTTTACCATTGGCTCGAATGGGCCTTGGGATGGCCCATCCCAGCGGCGCCTCTAGCTAGCCAAGCTAGCCAGACGCCGCTGGGCGGGCGGTGGTCGGACCGTGTCCTTCGCGGGCCGTCGAGGGTCGTAGCGCAGTTTGGTCGCCACCGTCTTCCCAAGTCCTGGATGGATACCCGAGCGTCAAGGCTCGCATGACAAGCACAGGAGCACAGGGAAGATGACCGATGATACCCGCAACAGCGTCGGCGTCGACATCTCGAAGGCGCATCTCGACGCCCACATGGTCCCGTCGGGCAAGGCCGCGCGATTCTCCAATGACGCGGCGGGGTTCAAGGCGCTGATTGCGTGGGTGGAGCGCCCGGTTCGTGCCGTCACGTACGAGCCGACCGGCCGGTGGCACCGGGCCTTTGAGGAAACGCTGTTCAAGGCCGAGTTGCCGCTGGCGCGGGTGAATCCGTTGCAGGCGCGGCGCTTTGCGCAGGCCATCGGCCAACGGGCGAAGACCGACGCGGTGGACGCGCGAATGCTGGCGCAGATGGGGGCAGCACTGGACCTCCGGCGAACCGAGGCCTCGTCACCGGCGCAGCGCGCCCTGGAGGAACTGCAGGTCGCGCGCGACGCTCTGGTCAAGGACCGCACCGCCGCCTTGAACCGTCAGAAGCAGCTTCAGCACCGTCTGCTCCGGCGGCAGAACACGAACCGGCTGTCGCAGATCGACCGCCAGCTGGCGGCCATCGACGCCGAGATCGGGAAGTGCTTGGCGGAAGACGTGGTGCTGACCCGCCGGGCGGAGATCCTGACGTCGATCCCGGGCGTGTCTCGGATCACCGCGGCGGGTCTGCTCACCCAGATGCCGGAACTGGGCAGTCTGGACGCCAAAGCGGTTGCGAGCCTGGCGAGCCTTGCCCCCGTCACTCGGCAGTCCGGCACTTGGGCGGGGCGAAGCTTCATCCAGGGGGGCCGGGCGCGGGCTCGGCGGCTACTCTACATGCCGGCCCTGGCGGCGATCTGTTACAACCCGGATCTGCGCGTGAAGTACCGCCAGCTCGTCGCCCAGGGGAAGCCGCGCAAGGTCGCTGTGATCGCCGTCATGCGCAAGCTCCTCGTGCTGGCCAACGCGCTACTCGGACAGGATCGCTGCTGGCTGCCCGAGCGGCCTGGGCGGGACAGCGCGGCAGCGCCGGCGATGAACACGCGGTTCGTCGAAGCGTGACCCGTTCCCGCGGGTGTCAACGGTCGTCCGCAAGGGCCGTCAATCTGGGCAGGCCGTCGACCACAACGTGTAGGGGGTCATGCTTGGGCATCGTCAGACAAGAGCCAGTCTGGACGCGTGCGCGGAGTGCGTATTTCGCTGAAGTGGAACACCGATTTCGGGGATCTGGAACACGGATTCCGGCGAAGTGGAACGCTCGTCGGAGCGCAGCGACGTTCCTCGGCCAGTTTCCGCCCATCGGTTTCGCAACCGGCGCACGAGATCCAAGCCGTGACGTCGTGTTCGAAGAGTATAACGATCTTGCCTGTGGGACGTGTGGGCGGCGTTCTGTGCCGTCCAAGGCGGGGTGGGAAACGCGCCTCGACGCGGGTGCAGTCAGCCGCCAGCGTATCGTGCGCGTTTTCCATGCCGCCGGTGCGATCCATAGGCCGGCCGGCCCCGGCGGGACTGGCGGCGCGCGGGACCGGGTCTGGCCTCGCTGCCGGGGTGCAGGCCGGCGTTGGGATGCTCATGTCGTCTCCGACGTGCGGGTCTTCGGGGCCCGGTGCGTCCGTCGCATCGAGCGCCCCTTCAGCTCGATACGGTGTGCGTCGTGGAGCAGGCGGTCGCAGATGGCGTCGGCCTGGTTGGAGTCGCCGATGACGGCGTGCCAGTCGGTCACGGGCAATTGACTGGCGATGAGGGTCGAGGCGCGCTCGGCCCGGTCCTCGATGACCTCGGTGAGGTCGCGCCGCTCGGCGTCGCGCAGCGGTGCGATCATCCAATCGTCGATGGCGAGCAGGTCGAGCTTGGCGAGGCGAGTCAGGAGCCGGGCGTAGGACCCGTCGCCGCGGCCGACGGCCAGCTCGTGCAGCAGGCGCGGCATCCGGACGTAACGCGCGGTGAAGCCGCGGCGGCAGGCCCGTTCGACCAACGCACACGCGAGGAAGCTCTTGCCGATGCCGGTTGGGCCGATCAGCAGCAGGTTGTGGCGCTCGGCGATCCAGGTGCAGGCGCCGAGGGTCAGGACCTACTGGCGGTTGAGCCGCCGCGGGTGGGTGAAGTCGACGGCCTCGAGCGTCGCCGGATGGCGCAGCTTGGCGGTGCGGTGCCGCCGCTGCAGCTTGCGTTGCTCGCGGGCCGTCCACTCGGCGTCGACGAGCAGGCCGAAGCGCTCCTCGAAGCCGAGGGCGGCGGCCTCGGCGGTCTGGAGCTGATGGTGGCAGGCGTCGGCCATGGCGCCGAGCTTCATGGTGTTCAGCTTGTCGAGGGTCTGTCGATCAGCATCGGTCCTCCTCGTTGGTCGCGGCGTAGTAGTCGGCATTACGGATGTTGGCGTGGGTGGGCGTCGGGGCCGTCTCGGCCGGCGGCTCCAGGGGCCGACGGTCCTGGCCGGTGGCGAGGATGTTCTTGACGGTGTGGAAGCGGCAGGAGCCGAGGGCGATGGCGCGGGCGCTCGCGGCGTCGAGCCGGGGGTTGCCGTACTGCCGCCCCAGCCGCATGAGTCCGAGCACGGCCTTGTACCCCTGCTCCGGGTGAGGGCGGCTCTCGAGGATTCGAGCGACGAGCTCACCGGTCGCCGGTCCGACCTTCTCGGCCCAGCGGATGAGGCGCGACGGTGTCCACTCGGCGTGGGCGCGGTGGGCGCTCGGCATGTGCTCGGCCACGGTGGACGGTTGTCCGTCATAGCGGCGCCGGTGCGACGACACGCGGCGGCCCTTGAAGAAGACCTCGACGGTCGTCGTCGTGTAGCGGATCTCGACCTGCTCGCGGAGGAGCTGGAACGGCACGCTGTAGGCGTGTCGCTCGACGATGACGTGGTAGTCGATGTTGAGGCGGCACAGCCTCCACTGCGCGAGGACGTAGCGCGTGGCCGGCAGGGGCTGGAGGCCCGGACGGTCGAGCTGCTCGTAGAGGGCGCGGCGGCTGACGCCGAGCTTCTTCAACGGCCGGTCGTTGAGCTCGTCGAGGAGGACGCGGATCGCCTGGTTCAGCGCGCCGAGGCTGAAGAACGTCTCGTCGCGGAGTCGGGCGAGTATCCAGTGCGGGCCAGAAGTACAGCTCCCTCGACCGCAGCCTTCGTCAGAGCTCCAAACTGCATCGGGTGCCGCAGAAGCACCGCAGATTCGCATCACCCATCCGTTCCATCCGCTCCGGGGGTCCGCTTCCCGCAGAACTGAGTGTAGCGGTAGCCGTGCGGATGGACCTGGGCGTACTCCTCCCAGAGGAGCTGCAACGTGACGCCGTCGCGCTTCAGCTCACGGTGGATGTGCGCGCACTCGGGTCGAACCCGCTCGTGCACCGGTGCGGCGCGGGGGAACAACCGGGCCTCCAGCGCCGCAGTACCTCGCGGATCTTCCTCATCAGCAGCCTCCGTGCCGGCATCGCTTCGCCCTCCTCTCGGAAAGGCGAAGCGTGCCGCAGTCAGGCTACCGACGAGCGTTCACGATCCCCGGAGCCGATGTTCCACTTCGTCCGGAATCGACGTTCCACTTCCCGGAATCCGTGTTCCACTTCCCGGAATCGATGTTCCACTTCCTCCGAAATCGATGTTCCCACTTCGTCCGGAATCGGCGTTCCACTTCGTCCGGAATACGCACGGAGCCGGCGTCAAGGCCGTGAGCCCCGCGGAGCGGGGGCGGAGCGCAGCGACGCGCCTTGACGCTGGCGAGCACACGCAGAAGCTGTTGGTCTGACGATGCCCCGGCCACCACAACGATCTCGCGGTCGACGCGAGTCCAGAATCTTGAGAGGGCCGCCTCAATGCGGCGGCAGAGGCGACGAGAGTTGCGACCGCCGATCGGGTCTACGGAGCTCCCCTCGATCCAGAGGCTTGACACATGGATACTGCGCTGCGGCCCTTCGGGTGACACACCGTCCGTCCCTCCGCTCAAGCAGCAGATATGGGCCTTGCGGCCCGGCCTGGACGGGGGCGTCCCGGCCCTCCACGACAACACGAAAAAGCGCGAAGGCTGGCGGTGCCCAGTGAGTCAACTCGGGGCTCCCCTCGCGATGGAACACCCGCCCCGCCCTCCAGACATACTCGACCACGTGGATGATGTCGAGTATCACCGTGACGTCCACGCCGTAGGCGGCGGCGCCCGCTTCCACGAGGTCGAGCTGCGGCTCGGCCCCGTCGACGAGCACGACCCAGCGCTTGGCGTGCTCGGGGTCCTGGCGCTCCGCTTCCAGCGTCGCCTCCGCGACCACCTCCCACGGCTCCCGTTCGAGACTCGCCCAGACCCGTTTCGCCACCGGCCGCGGCCGCACGGCCCGGGGCTTATCCCTGGGCTTATCCCCCGGCTGTCGGGGCATCAAGCTCTCCAGGAAGTCCTCCGGGCTCCGCACGAACGGCCCGGTCGTGTAGACGGCGGCCACCGTCGCCATGCGCTTCGAGTGCTTCTTCTCTCCTGGCTTGAGGCGGTGGAACCGGGAGAGCGGCTCCCGGTGCTGCCGGCGCCTCTCGGCCGCCTTGCGCGTCGCCTTGCGCAGGTCTTCGCGATGCAGCACCACGCCCTTGCCGTCGAAGGTCAGCACGACCACCGACCCCTCGGGCGGCGGCTCGCCCTCCGCCGCACGGCGCGCCTCGTAGAACGCGTCGAAGTCCTCAGCCGCGCGAACCACCAACTGTTCGGCCTGACGCTTCGGCACCTCCGCCCCGGTGCTGTGAGACAGATCGAGCAGCGCTTCGTCGAAGGACCGCGAGGCGGCCGCCGCCGCCACCCGGCGCCGCACCTCGAGCGAGTAACGCTCCCCCGGCAGGTTGAGCGCGGCATCGAGAGGATGCAGACTCTCGTGACCAGCCCGCGCGTAGCCCACCCGCTCGACCTGCACCGTGCCGAAGATCGTCTCCAGGTGGCGTTCGTGCACCCGGCGCTCCGAGCGCTCGACACCGTCGGCCCCCTCGACCGGACCGGCGGCCTCTCCCGGGCTGCGTTGATCGAGGTGCCCTTGCAGGAGCTTGCGCATCAACTCCTGGCCCCGCCGGTGCAGCTCCCGTTCGAGGTCGCTCTCGCTCATCTGCTGTGCTTCGCGCGAAGAGAGGTACGCTTTGGCCTCGGCGAAGGCCACCTCAGGTTGCCGATCGCGTCTGTAAAGCGTTCGATTTTCGCGATGGCCGCGGCCGGTGGCAGCGCGCGAGCTGCTGCGCGGCGTTGGCCGACCTCGCGGCGGCAGGCCACGTCTCGCTGCCTCGGGGTCGGCCCTCTCGCGGCGGTGTGTGGCGCCCGCGTGTGCTCCCGCACCCGGTGGCGCCGGCGGCTGAGGTGCCTGGCACGGTCGGCGAGGTCCGGGACTTGGCGCTGGTGCGGGTGGAGACCGACGAGCAGCGCCGGGTCTGGAACACGCTGATGGCGCATGAGCACCCGCGCGGCGCCGGGCCCTTTGTCGGCCCTCAACTGCGGTATCTGGTGGGCTCCGGGCATGGCTGGCTGGGCGGGGTGGGGTTCGCGGCGTGTGCGCGGCGCCTGCGGGCCCGCGACGCCTGGATCGGCTGGGACGACACGCGCCGGCGCGCTCACCTGCACCGGGTGCTGGGACTGTGCCGGCTGCTGATACGTCCCGACATCTCGTGCCGCAACCTGGCCTCCCACGTGTTGGGCCGGGTCGCTCGGGCGGTTGGCGACGACTGCGAGCGCCTCTACGGCTATCGCCCCTGGCTGCTGGAGACGTTCGTCGACGAGACCGAACACACCGGGGCGAGCGTGCGGGCGGCGAACTGGGTGCGCGTAGGTGAGACCCGCGGGCGCGGGCGCCAGGACCGTACGCACGCGGCCCCCGAAACGTGCAAGGCGGTGTATATGTACGCGTTGGAGCCGGCGTGGCGCGATACCCTCCAGGCGCCCGCACCGGGCGTGTCGCCGCTGGCGGTCGGCGACGGGCTGGACGCCGCGTCCTGGGCGGACCACGAGTTCGGGGGGGCGCGGCTGGGCGACGCGCGGCTGAGCGCGCGCCTGGTCCTGAGCGCCGAGCAGATGGCCGAGTCTCCGATGCGCGCCATCACCGGCGCCGCGAACGGAGTGAGAGCCTTGGTCAAGGAACATTACCGGCTGATCGACCAGCCCGCCGAGAGCGCGGTGACGGTGGAGAACATTCTCGCTCCCCATCGCGAGCGCACGCTGCGCCGGATGCGGACGCATGACACGGTGCTGTGCATCCAGGACGGCACCCGCCTGAACTTCACCCGGCGCAGCCAGACGCGGGGGCTGGGGACCATCGGCTCGAATCAGACCGGCGCGGCGGCCCGCGGCCTGGACCTGCACACGACGCTGGCGGTCAATCCCGACGGGGTGGCGTTGGGGGTCCTGCGGGCGGCGTTCGACGCGCCCGAGCCCCCGAAACCCGAGGAGAAGGGCAAGCCGAAGCCGCGGGAGGAACGGAAGTCGTTCCGCTGGGTCGAGGGGCTGCGCGACTGCGCGGCGGCGGCCGAGCAGCTGGGTGAGACCCGGGTGGTGTGCACGATGGACCGCGAGGCCGACTTCCTCGACCTGTTCATCGAACGCCGGACGCACGCCCCGCAGGTCGAACTGCTGGTCCGGGCGAAGGTCGACCGCGTGCTGGGGAGGGAGAAGACGGCCGACGGGCACACGGTCTCGCGCCGTCTGTTCGACGAGGTGCGCGACGGGCCGGCCCGCGGCGCCGCCACGGTCGAGGTGCGGCGGCTGAGCGCGCGGGTGAAGGCCAGCAAACAGGCTCGCCAGGACGGCCGTGCGGCCCGCGTCGCCGAGGTGACCCTGCGCTACCAGCCGGTGGCGCTGTCGTGCCCCGGGGCCGAGCCGGTCGAGCTGTTTGTCGTCCATGCGCGCGAGGAACAGCCGCCGCCCGCGGTCAAGCCGCTGGAGTGGTTCGTGCTGACCACGCTGCGGGTGACCAGCGCCGACGACGCCACGCGCATCCTGGGCTGGTACGCCCTGCGGTGGCGCATCGAAGAGTACTTCCGGGTCCTCAAGTCCGGCTGCAAGGTCGAGGAATTGCAGCACCACGAGGCGGAGCGGCTCGAACGGGCCATGGCCATCAAGATGGTCGTGGGGTGGCGGATCCAGTTGATGGTCCAGCTCGGACGCGAGACGCCTGAGCTGCCGGGGGACCTGCTGTTTTCCGATGGCGAGTTGCGCGTGCTCGCCACCTTCGCCCGCTCCCGGACGCTGCCGCCCCCCACGCGGCTCGGAGACGCGGTCGGTCTGGTGGCCCGCCTCGGCGGGTGGCTGGGACGCAAGCGCGACCCGCCCGGCGCGCAGCTCCTGTGGCACGGCTACACTCAACTCGTTGCCATGGCCTTCGCTTTCGAACTGCGGGATGAATTCGGATGATCACAAGTCCAGCCAGCGAGATATGGGGCACGGGCAGGGCTAGGCAGCTCGTAGCGGTGAGACTCCACCGAGTTCATCGTCTCCTCCGCGCTCGTCTGTTGTCACATGTGCCCAGCAGCACCGAGTGATCACCCTGCGAATCGTGGCTGGCGACACGCCGAAGTCGTGCTCCCGCTACAACAAATACGGTGCGGGTCATCATGGACTCCCTACCACGCGACCGTCACGGCGGCCCCGAGGCGATCCCGCGACAGCAGCGGCCCGAAGGACGTGCGCGACCGCCCTGCGTCGGGCGCGCGGTATATCTCCCTCTCCTGCATCCTCCCGGCGTCCATGGTGACGCCGACCAGCATTACCGCGATGCCGGATGCGGCCGACAACAGCGTCAACGTGGTGAACCCCTTCACGGTGAGTGGTTCCATCTCTGCCTCCGCCCACGACAAGTACAGCACCCACCAGGGCACGGAGCCGAGGGCGAACCCGAAGAGAGCGCCGTCCCGTGTAGAGTCGCGCCAGCTCTGGCAGATGCGATGCACGGCCGCTTCGTCGAGTTCGAGCGGGACTCCGGCAGTCATCAAGGTCAGCGTGGACGACGAGATGTCGAGGGCGCGGCCCTCCACGACCTGTCCGCGGCCGTAGACGACCGTGACGTCTTCCCCGAGTTTTAGCAGCTCCATGAGCTGTAGCTGTCGGAACGAGTCGGCGGGCTGCGCCCCCGCGACCGTTGGCAGGATCGCGAAGGCGCTCACCAGAGCTATGAATCGCATCGTTGTGTTCCAGGCTACTGCATGCGCAGGACGATCCCGGATTGCTCCAAGCCCGGATCGATAGATCTGATGGTGACGACGTCCGATACCCGGTCGTCAAGTTCTGCCTGCAGCGCGATGGCCGTGTCGGGTACTAGGCCGCGGATCCTGAATCCACCCTCCTCCTCGCTGCTCACCACATGGCCGCCGGCGAGGCCGGCGAGGATGTCTGTGCCGAACACCGACTCGTCGTAGCCGACACGGGCAACCCCAGAGACCGATGGCTGCTGCCTCATCACCACGGCCGCCTCCCGGCAGCGGCCCGAGGTCCAGGCATTCCGGGAGTGGGTCCTGGACGAGGCCAGAGCCGCGGCCGACGGGGCAGCGCGCCGTCCGTGACCGACGCCCTTGGCGTCGTCAGCCCGCCGGCGCCCAGGGCGCCTCCGAGAGCCAGGAGCCGAGCCGGTCCGCGTAGGCGAAGATCGCCGGCAATCCGCCGGTATGCAAGAAGAGCACGCGGCTGCCCGCGGCAATGCGCCCCGCACGCACGTGGGCGACGGGCCCGCCATCGCCTTGCCGGTGTACACCGGGTCGAGCAGCAGCGCCTCGTGCCGCGCCGCCAGCGCCATCGCCTCGCGCACCGCGTCGTTGAGCCGGCCGTAGCCCGGCGCGTGCACCGCGTCGGAGACCTCGACGTCGCCGGCATCGAACGCCGCCGGGCGCTCGATCATGCCGGCCAGCTCGGCTGCCACCTGCGCCACCCGGTCACCCTGCCGGCGGGCGTCGCGCCGCACGCAGATGCCGTAGACCGGTACCGCCTCGCCCAGCGCCCGCGACCCGACCAGGAGGCCGGCGTGGGTGAGCGCGCTGCCCGACGCGCAGACCACCGCGTCGAACCCGATGCCGAGACCCCGGGCCTGCACCATCACCTCCTCGGCGGCCAGAACGTAACCGATCCCGCCGAGCGGCGGATGCCCCGGGGCGGAATGGATCACGTACGGGCGGCGACCCTCGTCGGCCAGCGCCCGGGCGCGCCGCTCCAGCGCCGCGTCGGCCGCCGCCTCGTCCTCGCCACGGGGAACGCCTGCAGCGTCGCGCCGAGCAGCCGGTCGAGCAGGAGTTTCCCGAAGCGCGATCGGCGCGCCGGCCCGACGTCGGGGTTTAGCGGTACCGCGCTGAAGGCCGGTGCTCGCTGCCCGGTACACTTGTCTCGTGTCGACCGGCTTCGAGATGGTCAGCGCGCGCACACCTGGGTGTCGTGCGGGAACGGATCCCGGTCTCGCCACCGCGGTTGGCCGGGGTCCTGGCCCGGTGTGTTCGTGTTCCCAGCGGTTTCTCGATGGCGCCGCGGCCGCACGCCGCTCGAGGTGATCGCCATGTTCCGCCGCTTCGCAGTCCCGTCGGTCTGGGTGGCAGCCATAGCCTCCGGCGTTGCGGGGGTTGCCCAGGAGCGATGGTCGACGCGCGCGCCGTTCCGGAATCTGGATGCCGTCGACGGCGTGTCGACGTCGAACGACGAGTACTCGATCTCGTTGTACTGGTCTCCGCAACGTCTCCGGATCGACTACCCCGACGGCCGGAGGCCGTTCGAGCGCGACCCGGCGGACGCTGGCGAGCTGTACACCACGCTGAGCGTCTTCTGCCGGGCCGATGGCCGGCCGGAGGGGTTGACAGGCCCACGGCCGCTGGCGGCCAGACTGTCACTTCCGATGCACCCGCAGGCGCCGACCGTCTATTCCGTGCTGCATCCGCTGTACTGGCTGCTCGCCCTCGGCGGACGCGAGTTCCAGCGGCACCCCATCGTGGTCGACTTCGCCAGCGCCGTCGCGTTCGATGCACAGCTGGTCCGCCGCCGCATCGCCTACGAGCGCCCGCGACCTGATCTGGAGATCGATCTGCCGGGGGCGATCGTGCTCCGCCACTTCGTTGCCGGTTCGCCGATGAGGCTCGCCGTCTCCGGTGACGGCGTCGACATCCGGCTCTGGTTTCTTGGCGCTGCCGACCTCGTCGGCCCCGCGCAGCAGATGTCGGCGCATTGTTCGCCGTCGCCGGAGCAGTAGGCGGTGGAAGGAGGTGCAGCAGTGGACAACGACCCGCTTGAGGACCTGGTGCAACTACACGGCGAGACGACGACTCCGGTCTCGGCCCGCCGGACCCGGCGGCGGCTGGTGTGGACGGCTCTGGCGGCCCTCGCTTCCGCCGTAGCCGCCTACCTGCAGCGGTAGGGCGAAAACGCGCAACGCGTTGCGGAACCCGCCACGGTGCCGCACGCGTTGCCCACTCACCGTTTGGGATCGAAGCCGTCGCGCCGCCGGCCGAGCTGGCGGCGGAGGCCGGGTACGCCGGTCAAAACGCGCCACTCGCGGTTGCTGCCCCGTACCTTGCGGCGCACCCGGTCGATATTCCCACCCTCGATGGCCAAGGCGCGGTTCTGGATCCTCCGCCAGCCGACCCGAAACTCCGACGAGCAGGACTTCGAGGCCCTTGAACAGTCACTCCGTCACCAAGCCCTCGAAATCACCGCGCAGGTGATGGCGCAGCGCTTCAACGCGGACGATTCCGACCATTCGGGTTCGACGACAGCGTGCGCCTGCGGCCGGACGGCGCGCTTCGCAGGCCGCCGCCCGAAGACCTTCATCACGCTGCTGGGGCCGCTGACCCTGCAACGGGCCTACTACCACTGCGACGACTGCCGCAGGGGAAGCTGCCCGCGGGACCATGCCCTGAGTCTGCAAAACACCTCGCTGTCACCGGCCATCACGCGCTTGGTGGGATTGACGGCGGCCGAGCTCAGCTTCGCCAAGGCGAGCGAGCTGTTCGCGGCCTTGGCCGGGGTAGAGGTCGAGACCCGGCAGGTCGAGCGCACCGCCGAGGCCTTGGGACGCGAGGTCGCCGCCGACGAGCGCGCCGTCACCGAGCAGACCGCACCGGCGCCCGCGCCCACGATGTATCTCGGGTTGGACGGCACGGGTGTGCCGGTGCGCCCGGCCGAGGTCGAAGGGCGCCGCGGCAAGCAGCCCGACGGCTCCGCCAAGACCCGCGAGGTCAAGCTGGCCACCGTGTGGACGGCCGAAGGGCGCGACCCCCAGGGCCGACCCCGCCGCGACACCGGGTCGGTCAGCTACAACGCCGCGGTCGAGAGCGCGGCGAGCCGCGACACCGACCCGCAGCCGGCCGCCTTTGCGCAACGCGTCCATCGCGAGGCGCAGCGACGCGGTTTCGACACCGCACCCCGCCGGGTCGTCCTCGGCGATGGCGCCCCCTGGATCTGGAACCTGGCCGCCGAGCAGTTTCCCGACGCCATCGAAATCGTCGACATCTACCACGCCAAGCAGCATCTGTGCGACGCGGCCAAGGCCATCTACGGTGCCGGAACGGACCTCGCCGACGCCTGGGCCAAGGCCCGGCAGGCCGAATTGGACGCTGGACGGCTCCGGGCCCTCGTCACGGCACTGCGCACCCAAGCCGAGACCACGCCCGCGGCCCGCAAGTGCATCCACTATGTGTTCGGGAACCGACAACGGATGCGCTATCCGCAGTTCTGCGCCGGGGGCTTGTGCATCTCCTCGGGCGTCGTCGAGGCCGGCTGCAAGCAGATCGGCGCCCGGCTCAAGCGCGCCGGCATGCGCTGGACCGTCGCCGGCGCCAACGCCATCATCGCCCTGCGCTGCTGCATCCTCAGCGGACGCTTTGAGGACTTCTGGGAGCGACGAGCCGCAAACGCCGCCTGACGCTCATCTCACAATGATGTCGTGCACCCACCCACAACTACAAGCGGCACGGGACCACCAATCTCTATGCCGCCTTCAACGTCGCGACCGGGGAGGTGCTCGGGCGGATCACCCGGCGTCACCGCGCGGCAGAGTTCCGGCAGTTCCTCGCTCAGATCGACCGTGCGACCCCGCCTCAGCTCGACCTGCACCTGACCGTCGACAACAGCAGCACCCATACGACCGAAGCGGTCCAAGACTTCCTTGCCGCACATCCCCGCTTTCACCTGCACTTCACGCCGACGAGCGCGTCGTGGCTCAACGCCGTCGAGACGTGGTTCGGCCAGTTGGAGCGACGTGCGTTGCGGCGCGGCGTCTTCACCAGCGTCACTGAGCTGCGGGACACCATCCGCGCCTTCATCGACAGCCACAACACCCACGCCGCCAAACCCTTCCATGGACCAAGTCCGCCCAGATCATCCTTGACGCCGTCAGCCGTGCCCGTGAAACTCTGCGCAAAGAAACTTCACGTACGGGACACTAGCTAAACTAGTGGACTGTCTGCGAATTAAGTTGTCCATGGCCGATGCGCCGCGCCGGGTTGTCGTACTTCCAGCGAAACGGCTTGGCCTGCTTCGCGTAGGCCTTGATGTAGCGCCGCAGCTTCCTGGCCAGGTCGGCAGTCAAGGTGAAGATGCCCCCCGCGAGCACGTCTCGCTGCACCTTGGAGAACCACAACTCGACCTGATTCAACCACGAGGAATACGTCGGGGTGAAGTGCAAAGTGACGTTGGGATGTTCATCGAGAAACGCCGCCACAGTCTTCGTCTTGTGCGCGGACAGGTTGTCGAGGATCACGTGGATCTCCTGCTCCCGTTCGCAGGTGGCGACCACCTCCCCGAGAAAGCCGACGAAGTCCTGGCTCGTGTGCCGGGCCGTCGTCTTGCCCAGGACCTCGCCGGTCTGGATGTTCAAGGCGGCGTAGAGCGACAGCGTGCCGTGCCGCTTGTACTCGAACCCGTGGCGCTCGACCCGGCCCGGCGACAGCGGCAATACACGGTCCCGGCGGTCGAGTGCCTGAATGGCGGTCTTCTCGTCGAGGCAGAATATCGCCGCGTGACGGGGCGGATCCAGGTAGAGGCCGATGATGTCGGCGGCCTTCGTCTCGAAGTCGGGGTCGGTCGAGGCCATGTAGCGGGCCAGCCGATGGGGCCGGAGGTCAGTTTCGCGCCACACGCGCTGGATCAAGTCCTTCGCCAAACCGAGGTGGGCGGCAAGGCGGCGGCAGGACCAGTGCGTCGTGCCATCCGGCGGCGGGCGGCGCGTGGCGGCCAGTACTCGGGCGCGTACGCGTGCGGTCAACTTCCACGGCGCACGTCCCGGGTACTGGCTCGTCAAGCCCTCCGCGCCGTGCTCCAGGAAGCGGCGGCGCCACTTGGCGATGGTCGGGCGAGAGACGTCGAGCTTGGTGGCCACGGCCCGTGCAGAAACGCCCTCGGCGAGGAGCAACACGATCTTGGCGCGCTGAACAAACCCGGCCGACAAGACGTGCGAGCGTGCGATCTCTTCGAGCTCATCGCGTTGGACGGTGGTCAGACGAATCGGCTGTCCTTCAAATGGCATATACCCAGAAGACGACAGTCTGACGGAAAACGTTTCTAACAGACAGTCCGCTAGCTTTCCGTAGCAGTTTCCGACGCATTCCGCATTTGACGCCGGGTTCGACGTTCGTTTCTTGCGTCTGACCGCGCTCAGGCAGCCTGGCTGGTGAAGTTCGATCCATACGCTCGGTCATGAGCCAGTACAGCCCAGATCGTGCGTGCCGTCTTGTTCGTCAACGCCACGACGACGACATTGGCCGGACGCGACGAACGGTCGTGTCCCGTCGAAGTCTTGCCTGTGCCGCGGCCGGCAACTTCGAGGAGACGCTCGCGCCGGAAACATGCAGGACTTCGATGGCGTGCGCGGCGATCCTCGTCTTCAGGATCTGTTGCGCCGCATGAGCTTCCCGGCCGCCGGAGCCACCTCCTGACACGCGTCAGGGCGCAGGGCGCCCCGGGATCCACCACGGACGCCGCCGCGTCGCCCTCTCATCGAACGTCCATCAGTCGATGGCAAAGCAGTAGAACAGGCCGGCCCCTCCCGTAGCCACCAGATCGTCCTGTGAGCAACCGCGTGACGGGTGGGCGGTGTTCCAGGGCGAACCCGGCGTCGTGAAGGAGTAGCGGTCGGCGTGGCCGAGCATGGCGCTGCCTTCGCCATTGCTGGTCCAGTTGCCACATGTGCGGTCCTCGCCCGCCGGAAACGCCGTGCCGTCGATCCGTGTGGCAGTCAGCACGTCGTGCTCCGTGAAGTCAGGGTCTCCGTCGATGCGCGATGCGAACTGGTTGCCGTTCTCGTCCAACGTGTGGGTCCAGTTGAAGTTGGAGTTGTCGAAGTGCAGGCCTTCGACGCTGGTGGCCATGATGAGGCCCTCCGCGTTCGCCCACGGTCCTTCCCCGATCCGATCACGTGCGTTGACGGCTCCGGGGCCCTGCGTGCTCAGGTAGGCCCGCCAGGTGCGGTTGCCGGCGCCCACCGCGGCGGCCAGCGTCTGGCAGTGGGCGTCCGCGCCGTCCAGCCCACCCAGGTTGGCGCCGTCACCGAGGCCGGCACTGGTGATGAAGAAGCCCATCGGAGGCGGCTCCTGTGCCTGTTGCTGGGCCACGACCGATAGCCCGGACAGCACCAACGCACCGAAGACCGCCGTAGCTGCCAGCTGGATTCGTCTGTTCCTCATCTGAGCACTCTCCTTTCAGGATGGCGAACGGGTCGCTGTCGGCGCTCGGGCTGGGTGGTGCGCTCGACCTCCGCGACGAAGGCCACACCCAGGCCAGGGCTCTCGCGTTCGTAGACCGGATCCAGCTCGAGCGCCTCGACTTCGAGCTCGTCAACTCTCAAGGTCCCATTCTACCCCACCCTCATCCGGACGCCGCCGCGCCAGGGAGCGTGGAGACCGGTGTAGGCGGTCGGCCCGCGCCGGCCACGTGGTGTGGACGCGCCACGGCGTGGCGTGTCCCGCGGAGGACACCAAGATCGTGAGCCTCGTACCCGGTCAGAAGCTCGGTGTCCGTGGAGTCGTAGCCGTCATCGGGCGGGGCGGGATGGGCGAGGTCTACCGTGCCCGCGATACCAAGCTCGACCGGGACGTCGCGCTGAAGGTGCTGCCGGAAGCATTCACAGCCGACCCGGACCGGTTGGCGCGGTTCGAGCGCGAGGCGAAGGTACTGGCCTCGCTGACCATTCCAGCATCGGCACCATTCACGGGCTGGAGGAGTCCGAGGGCGTCAAGGCGCTGGTCCTCGAGCTGGTCGAAGGCCCGACCCCGGCCGAGTTGATCGAGCGCCGGCCGACCGAAGCCGGCAGCCGGAAGCCGGACGGGTGGCCGGCGCCTGGGCGGATCCAGGTAGAGGCCGATGATGTCGGCGGCCTTCGTCTCGAAGTCGGGGGTCGGTCGAGGCCATGTAGCGGGCCAGCCGATGGGGCCGGAGGTCAGCTTCGCGCCGGTCCTGCCGCCGCCTTGCCGCCCACCTCGGTTTGGCGAAGGACTTGATCCAGCGCGTGTAAGTGCGTCGTGCCATCCGGCGGCGGTCGGCGCGTGGCGGCCAGTACTCGGGCGCGTACGCGTGCGGTCAACTTCCACGGCGGACGTCCCGGGTACTGGCTCGTCAAGCCCTCCACGCCGTGCTCCAGGAAGCGGCGGCGCCACTTGGCGATGGTCGGGCGAGAGACGTCGAGCTTGGTGGCCACGGCCCGTGCAGAAACGCCCTCGGCGAGGAGCAACACGATCTTGGCGCGCTGAACAAACCCGGCCGACAAGACGTCAGGGCTTCAGCCCACCCACTCCTGTTTGAGGAGAGCCCCCAAGTCGAGGCTGGACTACTGGCTTCCGCATGGTTGGCCACAGCGTCGTGGCGCTCGCGCTGGTGCTCCTGACCGCCGCAGGACACGGATCTGCTGGCGCTTCGAGCTTGCCGATCGCCTCTCGTGCGGATATCGTCGGGCGAATCCGGCCCCACGGCGCTGCCGGGAGGGCGAATCCGAAGGAGGACAGTCGGTAATCCGCCCTGTTCGAGCGGGCGGCGGGCGGCGTGCCGGGGTCCCAGGAGGGCAGGATGATCTGGAGCGCGCCAACACGGACTATCGTCCTCGGCCTCAACGCGGCGCAGACGACGCTTGGGACTGTCGCAGAACTCGCGGGATTGCGATTGCGGGAGTGGCCTGGTCGCGTTCGTGTTCGAGCGGGCCGTGATACCCTCCTGAGGCTCACCATGAGCCGTCCCGCAGGGCTCGGATCACGTGCCCAAAACGGAGAATTCAATTCAGGAGAGCGCAATGTCTTCGAACCCACACGTGGTACGCCGTGAATTCGTTCGCACGGCGCTCGGCATGCTTGCGGTTGCGCCTTTCGCTGCGCGTGCGTTCGCACAAGACGCTGCCGGGCTCGCGGAGCGAATCGAATTCAGACGCCTCGTCGCTGCCAACCGCATCCTCGCGCACGAGGAGGTCGTCGATGCCTTCGGCCATGTCAGCGTACGAGATCCCGAGAACGCGAGACGCTACGTCATGGCCCGGTCGCGCAGCCCGGAGCTTGTCGAGTACGCCGACCTGATTCGGTTCGAGCAGGATGGCCGTTCGCTCGATCCTGGAAATCGCACGCCCTATGGCGAACGCATGATTCATGGCGCGATTTACGAAACGCGCAGCGATGTCAACGCCGTCGTGCACAATCACGCCTATCCGCTGCTCCCCTTTGGAATCACGGGTCGCGCGCTTGAGCCCATGGTGCACGCGGCGTCCGTCATCGGATCCGAAGTGCCGATCTGGGATATCGCCGCCCGGTTCAATGAGACGGACATGTTAGTGCGTTCGATGGAGCAGGGGCGCGATCTCGCGGCCACGCTCGGTAGCAACTCCTGCGTGCTCATGCGTGGACACGGCGCCGTGGTCGCAGCGAATTCGCTCAAGGAGGCCGTGATGATAGCCATCTATCTCAGGGTCAATGCCGAGGTGCAACTGCAGGCGATGGCGATCGGGACGCCACGAGGTTTGTCGGATCGTGAGGTCGAGCTCTCACGCGCGACGCAGTTTTCGCCGCTTGCCCTCGACCGCGCCTGGGAGTATTTCTGCGTGCGCGCCGGCGTCGATCCGATCTAGCTGCCCCCCGCGCCTTCGGGGTCTGGCGGCCGCGGCGCGGTCCGGACAGATCGCCGGCACCGTCGCGGATGCGTGCGTAATCCGGGGGATCTTGAACGCGGAATCCGGCGGAAGTTGAACACCGAATCCGGGATGTTGAACGCCGGATCCGGTGAAGTTGAACACGGAATCCGGTCATCGTGAACGCTCGTCGGTAGCCTGATCGCGGCACGCTGGCCTTCCGAAAGGAGGGCGAAGGCGATGCCGGCACGGAGGCTACTGGTGAGGAAGATTCGTGAGGTTCTCCGTCTCAAGCACGAGCGGGGGTTGTCCCACCGGGCGATAGCCCAAGCCTGCGCGATCGGCGTGGGCACGGTTTCGCTGCATCTGCAGAGGGCGGCCCAGGTAGGGTTGGGCTGGCCGCCGCCGGCGGAGCTGGACGACGCGGCGATCGAGGCGCGGTTGTTCCGTCGCGCCGCCCCGGCGCAGGACCGGGTCCGGCCCGACTGCGCGTACATCCACCGCGAGCTCAAGCGCGACGGCGTCACGCTGCAGCTCCTCTGGGAGGAGTACGCCAGGTCCATCCGCACGGCTATCGCCGCACCCAGTTCTGCGAGATCTACCGGCAGTGGGCGCGCCGGCTGCGGCCGTCGATGCGGCAGGTCCACCGCGCCGGCGAGAAGACGTTCATCGACTTCTCGGGGAAGCGGCCGACCCTGATCGACCCCCGCACGGGCGAGGTGCGGCGCGTCGAGCTGTTCGTCGCCGTGCTCGGCGCGAGCAGCTTCACCTACGCCGAGGCGACCACGACCCAGCAGCTGCCCGACTGGGTCGACGCCCACACCCGCATGGTCGAGTACTTCGGGGACGCGACCGCCTTGTGGGTCCCAGACCAGCTCAAGAGCGCCATCATCCGTCCCTTCCGCTACGAGCCTGGCGTCAATGCACCTACGAGGACCTCGCCGCCCACTACGGCGCCGTCGTCGTCCCCGCGCGGCCGAGAAAACCAAGGGACAAGGCTGCGATCGAGGGGGTCGAGGGGGCTGTACTTCTGGTCCAGCGGTGGATACTCGCCCGGCTCCGCGACGAGACGTTCTTCAGCCTCGGCGCCCTGAACCAGGCGATCCGCGTCCTCCTCGACGAGCTCAACGACCGGCCGTTGAAGAAGCTCGGCGTCAGCCGCCGCGCCCTCTACAGCAGCTCGACCGTCCGGCCCTCCAGCCCCTGCCGGCCACGCGCTACGTCCTCGCGCAGTGGAAGCTGTGCCGCGTCAACATCGACTACCACGTCATCGTCGAGCGACACGCCTACAGCGTGCCGCTGATCGGCCCAACCGGCATCGGCAAGAGCTTCCTCTCGTGCGCGTTCGTCGAACGGGCCTGTCGCCGCAACTTCACCGCACGCTACGTCCGGATGCCGCGCCTGCTGCACGAGCTCGCCGTCGGCCGCGGCGACGGGTCCTACGCCCGGCTCCTGACTCGCCTCGCCAAGCTCGACCTGCTCGCCATCGACGACTGGATGATCGCGCCGCTGCGCGACGCTGAGCGACGCGACCTCACCGAGGTCATCGAGGACCGGGCCGAACGCGCCTCGACCCTCATCGCCAGCCAGTTGCCCATGACCGACTGGCACGCCGTCATCGGCGACGCCAACCAGGCCGACGCCATCTGCGACCGCCTGCTCCACGACGCGCACCGCATTGAGCTGAAGGGCCGCTCCATGCGACGGACACACCGCGCCCCGAAGACCCGCACGCCGGAGACGACATGAGGATCCCACCGCCGGCCTGCACCCCGGCCGCGAGGTCAAGCCCGGTCCCGCGCGCCACCAGTCCCGCGGGGGCCGGCCGGCCTATGGATCGCACCGGCCGTATGGAAAACGCGCACGAGACGATGGCGGCTGACTGGGCCACCGTGCAAGCGCGTTTCCCACACCGCCTCGGACGGCACAGAACGCCGCCCGTACGCTCCACAGGCAAGACCGTTGTACTCTTCGAACACGACATCACGGGTGGAATCTCGAACACCCGTTGCGAAGCCGATGGGAGGAAACTGACCGATGAACGCCGTTGTGCTCCGACGAGCCGTTCACGTTCGCCGGAATCCGCGTTCACGATCCCCGGATTCGGCGTTCAACTTCACCGGAATGCGCATCAGCGGAGCAACGGACCGTCTCGGCTCCCTCATGAAATGATGCGGGCTAGAGAAGGATATGCCACCCGCCTCACTTCCCTGATCCACAACTTTCGGTTATACCTCTCGTCATTTCTCAACGACGTAAGTGCTCATCAGCTTGTCATGCCACCCCTGGCGGTCGCGGTCGAACAGAATCCATACAAAACCCATCCCGAACGCGAGGCCGGACACACTTCGCAGCCCATTCGCGCACGAGCATCATGAAAAAACCCGGCGCAGCCCCATCGTCCTGGACGACTCGTACCCCGAGCAGCTTCTTGCCTGGCGTCATGCCGCGGGATGCGAAGAGAACGAGCGCCCACACCATATAGGAGAGAAAGCCGGCGAAACCCAACAGGATGGCCACGAGAGACATGAAGGTCGAAAAACCGCCCGGCTGCGAGCCATCCGCCGTCGCGCCCATAATGATCGCCGGCGCGTAGCCAAGAACCAGAACGAGAACGGCCCCGAGCGCTATGGCAAAATCCGCGAGGTTCGCGAACAATCTGCGGAATGGGGGGGCCAAACGGCCGACCTCCGGATTCGCCACGAATACTCCGCAACGGTTACACCAACGAGTCAGCGCCAGAAGCTCGGTTTGGCAGGACGGACATGTACTCTCATGATCGATCTCTCCTCTCGAACCTAGCCTGCATTATTCACGAAGGTCCAGATTCGACCGCCAAAGGGCGTGATCGGCGCAGGAATGGGTCTCGGACATCGCTGCCTGCAAGCGGAGCCGGGGTTTGAGCAGCCGACCGGGGGGGCATGACGGACGCGAGGGTTGGGCAGCGACAGCCCCGCCGGCGGAGCGGCCCATGCCGCCCAGGAAGCAGGTGGGCGCGGCGCAACGGGTGGGCTATCCGGCGCGCGCGCCCAGCGCGAGTGCGATGTGCCGCCACGCCTCGAGGTGCGGCGTCGAGCGCGGCAGATGCAGAACCACGCGGCGGACCGAGCGGACGACGTGGACCCCCAGCTTCAGCAGCCGGTCGCGCAGCCACGTCACCTGGCTGCGGGCGCACGCAGTACGCGCCGCCCGCAATCGCAGTTCCTGCATGAGCACGTAGGCCGCGGCGGTCAGGAAGACGCGCAACTGGTTCGCCGAGAACAGACAGCAGCTCGTGCGGTCGATTTGCAACCCATCGAGCAGTTCCTTGATCCGATTCTCGATGTCCCCGCGAGCACAGTAGACCTTCTCATAGATGAAGCGCGGCGTCTGCCGCAGATTCGTCACCACGAACCGCGGGTTGTCCCGCGGCTCGCGGTCTCCGAGGCGAACGACTTCGGCCTTGATCACGACCCGGCGCTCGTGGTCCCACGTGCCGGCGGCGTAGCGGGTGTCGGTATAGACGTGCGCGGTCTCGCCACCGACCTCGCTCTGCGCGCGGGCCACCTGCATGGCGGACTCCGCATGCCGCTGCAACACCGCGTTCTTCGCCATTGCCACGACGTAGTCGAGCCGGGGCTCCGCATCCAGGAAATCGAAGATCTCCGGGGTCGCAAAGCCCCCGTCGAGCCGGACGAGAAACCGCGCCCGCGGAAACGCGGCCCGCAACAGCGGGAGCAGCCGACACAGCAGGCCGAGGGTCCCGTCGGCGGCCACTGCCTTCCCGGGCCGCAGCACCGCCGCGCACAGATACTGCTCCGCCTCGCGGTCGAAGCTCAGAAACCCCAGCATCGGCAGATAACACCAGCCGCCATAGTGCCCGTTGAAGAACGTGAGCTGCTGGGCCCCGTGCGTCAGGTCGTCGGTCGGGTCCAGATCGATCGTGATCCGGCGCGCCCGCCCCTGCAGGCGACGCCGATGACGTTCGATGACGCACGCCGCCAACTCGCGCCCCATCCGGTAGAGCACGCTGCGGCGCGCGCCGTTCTCGAATCGCGAGATCGTGGGTTGCGACGCCAAGGGCGCGCCGGACACCGGGTCCCGCCCGAGCAGCAGCTTGTGGATGGGGTCGTCGGCCAAGTGGTCGGCATCGTTGCCATCGGGATGACCGCACGCGATGCCGAAGACCCGCTGGCCGATCAGGTCCGCGAGCGTGTGCCGAATCTTCCCGGGTGCGCGTTTGTCGGCCAGACACCGGGCGAACGCCTTGACCAAGCCATACACGCGCTCGGCCGCCTTGAGCAGGACGGCGCCGCCGTCGGAACTCGCGTGTTCCTGGTTGAACGTGGCGACGAGGGGCTTGTCGAACAGATCCGGGAACAGAACAGTCTGTGGTATCGTATCAGGTGTCACGCAGGGGCCTCCGTTGTGGCTAAACGTTTGTATACACTACGTTTGTACCACACGGAGGCTCCTGTGTCTCTCCCAAAACAACACCTTCACGCATAATCCGGGCTAGGTAGTTCAGAAACCACCCGCGGATCCTACGCAATACCGCCAACGGCGGAAGCCAACGGCACGGACCAAGACTCCGACGAGCCTTGACATGGCGCTGATTCCCGCTGAAGCTCCACCTCCTCTCTCTGCAACCACGGCCCTGGAACAGGAATCCAAGGCGCCCTCCAAAGACGGAGCGGATACGGCTATCAGATCGAGACTCCTCCCGAACTCCGCGAGGTTGAGAGCCGGAAACAGGGGCGGCGGATCGCTCAGCAGCCCCGGAACATCGTCGGCGCCGAAGCTCCAGTCGTCCAGCCACGCCGTGCCCGGTCCCATCTGCAGCAGGGTTTCGACCGCCACGCGGTATCGGAGGAACGCAATCTCGCCGGGGCGGATCGCGAGCAGGTCTGGATGGGAAACGTCGAGACCAATGGCCGGCCCCCCGGAATCGGCCACCTGCCGCAGAGCCCGTCCGACGTCCAGTGGATACCAGGCACGGTCGTCGCACGCCGCGGACGGCTCGGGCGGCACCAGCGTCCACGTTTCGACGGCGAGGTCGAAGGTGGCCGGTGCCGGCGCGCCGGGGTGCCCGACGCCGGAAAGAGGAGCGGCCAATGCCGGCCCCGCTTCCGCACCGTCGCCGATCAGCGGAGCGACCCCGCGGCGGTCGATCAAGAATCCCGGCACGTTCGTCCCCTCCACGGCCAGGACGTAGGCGCGCCGTACGCTAGGCCCCTGCGGCGCCAGCCGATGCTCGACGGGCCCCGCAACGGCGAGCGTCGGGGTGAACAGGGAGAAGTGCCGTTGCCCCCCTGTGGGGCGTTCATGAAGACTTCCCCGGCGATGCGCCGCTCCAGCTCGACGACCTGGCCCGGCGGGCCGATGACGAGTGCGAACACCGGGCGCTGCTGAACACGGCCGGCGACAATCGTCCGGGTGCCAGAGGGGGACCGGCACGTCGTAAACCTCGCCGGAGTAGGGCGCGGAGACGCCCAGGATCCCGATCGCGCGGCCACCGGCGAGAATGCTCCGAATCGGACGCTGCAGCGCGACCCGGGCGCTGCCGATGAGGTCCGAGTTGTCGAGCCAGAGATCGGTGACGACCACCGCGAGCGAGCCCTGCAACTCCGGGAGGGCGCTCGCGGCGAGCACGTCGTCGAGCCGCGACTCCCGGAACCCGCACGCGCCGCAGGGGTTCACGTCGCCGCGGGCCGCCCGGACGAAGACGTCCTCGCCGATCTCGGCGATCCGCTCGGCGAAGCCGTAGCTCCGGGCTTCGACGAACTCCGACCGGAGATCGACCAGCCACGCAATCAGGTCACGGTAGGGCGATTCGCCACGCCCGCGCCCGAAGTTGGTCGACGACCGCGAACGTCGAGATACACGGCGAGCGCATCCGCCGCGGCGCCCGGTCCCGCCCCGGCCGCCGGGATTCGTCCGGGCAAACACTGGGCCGGGACCAGCTCGTCGACCGATCCGCATCCGCTGAAGCCCAGCGTCACGACGAGGCAACCGGCGGCCGCCGCACGCGGGGTCTGGCCTGTCATGCCCATAATCTAAGATGAGTCCGCCATCAGCACAACCCCTGCTTGCTCGCGGGTCGCTGTCCGCGCCGTGGAATCGAACGAACGGTCGCGGGACGGGGTTCAGGCCGGGACATCAGACTGGCTCGACCGCCGCACCTGACCGGGTAGTGTCGTGATCGGCATCTGCTGGGTCTGGTGGACGATGACCACGCGTGCGCGGCCCCGAGCTTGACCCCCCGAAGCGCCCGCCGCCCTGTGGCCTGCTCCCGCCCTGCTGCCTCCTGGCGCCGCGCCGCCCGCCGAATTCCCGGTCCCTGCCCCCCCCACGTGAACCGGGAAGGGCTGGTGTCCGCATCGAGGCGCCAAGTATCCGAGAAGCCGGTGCCTTGGGTCTTGCGGGGTCGAGCGGACCCCGCTAGACTACCGTCGGATATGCAGATGGCCTGATCGGCCCGGGGCCGAGCTGCCCATCGTGCAGGCGGGACCCACAGAACGATCACGGTGCGGACCAACCAGGCAGCAGGAACAGGACCGAGACCGCGAGGACAAGAACCATGGTCGAACTCGTGAGTGCTCTGCTGTCCCTGGTGTATAGAACCAAGACGTCGAACGACGGATATCGAACGCGCGGGTCGCAAAATTCTTGCGGGGTCACGGTATATGGCGGGACCCCACGGGTTTCGGGAGCAACGGCGTTGGGCGGTGCCCACGTGCGCCGGGTCGATCCCGCGGCTTCCCGCGCTGTCGCGGCCGATGGCGGGAGACCTTGCTGCGTTTCGAGCGGGAGGTTCCAGCGCCGGTCTCTCGGCGATACCGGCGTCAGCTTTCGCTCGTTGCGTCCCCCGGCTTGCCGTCGGTGGTCGGGGGCTCCGTCCCGATCGTCATCGAAATTCCGAGCGCCTTGCACAGCTCGTCCGCGCGGTCGATCGTCGGCCGGTGTCCTTTGCGCAGTAGTGACCTGAATGCGTTTGACGGCAGACGGGCCTGCTGACGGTTCGTGTCCCGTCCGGCGATACCCGCGTCAGCTCTCGCTCGTTGCGTCCACGCGCTCGCCGTCGGTGGTCGGATCCGTTCGCAAAGGCTTTGAACCGCGGGCGCAGTTAGCTGCAGGGCGGTCGCCGAGAACCTCGGGTCGAGTCCGCTAGGTCGTGGATCGTGCTTCCCGGGTATCTGGTTCCGCGGACTACGGCAGGGTGTACCAGACCCATCGGGCCTCGCCGACGACCTTCGCGTCGTCCGGCCACGGCTGCGTCGGCCATGCGCCCTTGTCGGGGTTGTCGCTGCTCAGCAGCCTTCCCGCTTCCTTGTCTTGCACCATCCGCTTGACGATCAGCTCGTCTTCGGTGCGTATCACGAACACCTTTCCGTCCTCTGGGCGTCTGCTCCACCGGTTGACAAGGATCGAGCACCCGTCTGGTAGCGTGGGCTCCATGCGAAGCCGATGGGAGGAAACTGACCGAGGAACGTCCCTACGCTCCGACGAGCTTCACGTTCGCCGGAATCCGTGTTCACGATCCCCGGATTCGGCGTTGAACTTCACCGGAATGCGCACATCACCCTGCGGCTGGCCGCTTTCGACGACGCGGTGGTCGTGACCGCGACCCGTATCGAGCAGCCGCTGCAGCAGGGGCCGATGAGCATCTCGGCGGTGACCGGGGCGGACATCGAGCGGCGCGCCATCGACAACCTGACGGAGCTGTCGCGCCGTCCGCCCCCGAGCGGAAACGCCGCCCTATCCGACCCGCGCCGGCCGCGGGGGCTCTCCGCCGCTGCGCGGCGGCTACTCCCCGTTCGGGCGGCGCCGGCGTCTGTCGTGGTAGGCGAAGACAGCCCGCGTTGCCGATGAGCGTCGCGCCGCTTCACGCAAGACCATCGGCGAACTCGTCCGGCCGCGACCAACGCGAGACCGTGGACAGCGGCTCGACCAGTCGGAAGTCCTCATCCGTCCAGACATCCGCAGTGTCATCAAACAGCGACACGAAGGTCAGTGCTTCCGGCCCCGCTACGAGGTGATTCAAATCGTGCCACACGGCCAGTACGTGCTCCGAGACTCTGTGGGCCGCGGCGCGATTGCCGGTGCTCAGCACGTGAACGAGAGAACTACGTCGCTCGGTCCGCACATGAAAATCGACCGTCCAAACGCGTCGTGACCGACCGACTAGTGGTCCGTCACGTGTCAACATTAGGACTATCGGGAAGCTGATCTCGAGCCGAGACAGCTTTCATGCCGCAGAAAAAGTACATCGTTCGACTCACCGCCCAGGAACGCGAGATCTGTCAACAGACGGTCCGCAAACTCAACGGCAGCAGCGAGAAGGTGCGCCGCGCTCAGATTCTCTTGAAGGCCGATGCGGACGGACCGGGGTGGACCGACCAGCAGATTGCCTACGCGATTTCGTGCCGCACCAAGACTGTCGAAAACATTCGCGAACGCTGCGTGCTGGAAGGGTTCGAGCGGGCGCTGGAACGCAAACGGCGGGCGTTGCCCCAAGGCCTCAAGCTGCTCGACGGCGAACAAGAGGCGCAGGTCATCGCTCTGCGTCTGGGGTCGCCCCCGAAGGGCTACGCGAACTGGTCGTTGCGGCTGCTGGCGCGCCGTGTCGTCGAGTTGGGGGTCGTCGAGTCGGTCAGCCACGAAACGATCCGGCGGACGCTAAAAAAAACGAGATGACCCGGCGGAAAATCGAGTACTGGGTGATCCCGCCGGAGGCTGATGCCGAGTTCGTGGCGCACATGGAACAGGTCCTGGATCTGTATCAGCGACCCTACGACCCGGATTGTCCGGTCGTGTGCATGGATGAGCAGCCGGTGCAACTGGTCAAGGAAACGCGCCCGCCGGTGGCGGCCACGAAGGCGCGCCCGCGCCGCGTCGACTACGAGTACGAACGGGCCGGCACGGCCTCGGTCTTCCTGTTCAGCGAGCCGCTGGCGGGTTGGCGGCAGGCGACGGCGCGGGCCCGGCGTACGAAGGCGGACTGGGCGGTGGAGGTCGCCGGGCTGCTGGAAGGACGCTACGCCGACTGCCCGAGGGTCACCTTGGTGTGCGACAACCTCAACACGCACACGAAGGGCGCCTTCTACGAGGTGTTCGAGCCGGTGCGGGCACGAGAACTGGTTCGTCGACTCGAGTTCTGCTACACGCCGAAACACGGGAGTTGGCTGAACATCGCGGAGAACGAGCTCAGTGCGATGACGCGCCAATGTCTGAGCGGACGCCGCATCGGCGACCTCGCGACGCTGCACGGCGAGGTGTCGGCGTGGTCCAGCGACACCAATGACACCCAACGCGGTGTCGACTGGCAGATGAAGGTCGACGATGCTCGCTGTAAACTCAAGTCCGTCTATCCGAAGATTTTGATGTGACGAACCACTAGTTTCTCGGCGCGGTCGAATCCGAAGTCGCGTTCAGTCAGGAAGTCGGCGACCTCGTCCGTGACGGACTGAACCGCCTGGGTCCGGAAAGTGAACCAGAGGTCAGATACCCGAAGCGCCGCCTGTGCAACCCGGGTTACTACCTGCGCCAACTCCTCGCCAGGCCGGCATCGCGCCTGGAGCATCCCTCGATAGAACTCGATCCCGTGCGTCACGCAGGCGTCTGCGATGAGCTGGGTCTGCTTCGGTGACCGGCGTAGTGCCGCCGTCTGCATGCGGAGCCAGCCCGTGGTCTCAGCAAGATCGCTGACCGTCACCGTGTCGCCATCTACCTTGCAGAAGAGATCGATGTTATCGCCGTCCGGATAGAGATAGGGCGTGCGGATTCGCTGATAGTCCCCCTGCTCCGAGCACGTGAACAGGGCGCCGATGTTCCGCTGCAGGTCCTGGCACATGCGACTGGCGTCCATCACCACAACCCCCCTTGTTTGGCTGGTGGCTGCATCCTGCCGTCGTGCCGGATTCTCGCTTCGGCACAGAACTCCTTCCAGACCGCCACGGGATCGGAAACGGGTGCGTTCACGTCATTCGGCACATATGCTTCCTTATCACCGAACTGCTCAGACCACTGATGCTTGTGCGGCTCCCCGACCTGCTGGCACTGCGGATTGTGGTGGTCCTTGCCAAGGTCGAGACCATAGACGCCGCCGGTCGTCTTGAGAATAAGGGTGTAGGACAACGTTCCGGCGGCCGAGTTGTAATAGCCCTTTACGACAAGGGGCCAGCCGTTCATCGACTCGATCTCAACCCGGAACTCCACCGCCGGAGAATGGTCCTCATCCTCCTTCCAGGCGATGTCATCCTGAATACGCTTCGTCTCGTCCGCCAGGATGGACGCGAATTCTCTATCCGTCAGTAGAGGCACTATCGGTCTCCCATCGCGCCAACACCATGTCTCGCGTCGCTCAGACGCGCGGCCTCCGCGGCCTCCTCCTCCCCGGGATCGGGTCCGAGTGCCGGTTCCCCAGCAGCAGGTCGACGTCGCCAGCCTCGCCGCGGACCGCCCGCTTGATCATGGCCAGGACCGCCGGCCGCGTCAACGCCCGCCCGGACAGCCTCTCGCACCCCGTCCCCGTCCCACGGCGCTGACGTTCAGTCGAGCACCGTGCCGCGCGGCCGCGACGAAGGAGCGTGTATCGATCGAGGGAGATGGGTGCCGGCTGTGCCGGCTGTGCCCGCCACGTGCCGACTCCCCTCGCCGGGGCGATCGCCGGCACGTCGCTCCCGCGTTATCGAACACGGGGTCGCTCGGGGCAGGCTTGGCCGAGCAGCTCGCCCGCCGCAGCGTTCGTCAGCTCGTCGACTGGCCGGGGGCCGCCGGTGCTCCCCTGGGGGCAGCTCAACCCGGGCCGGGGCCGCCGGCCGGGGCATCTCACGGACTGCCCCCAGTCGGGAACGGTGACCGCCGCGTGAGTGATGTTCGTTCTCCCCGAACCGCCCCGGCGCAGCCTACGCTCGAGGACGGCCTCCTCGACGGGGTGATCGCTGCGCTGCTCCTTCATGGCCGGGATGCGCCGGGGGCGACGTGAGCGCCCTCACCGCGGCGGCGGCTCCGATCGACGCGCAGGTCCTCGCGGGTCGCGCAGAGCCGCAGCGTCAGAGACACGCACCCGCCAAGCATCGGACCGGGCCTCGGTCGCCGAGCTCGTCGCCGGCGCGGCTGGAGGTCGACGTCGGCGCGGCCCGCCTCGACACGGCTTCACAACCGGCCGGGAGGCCCCATGAACCCCCGCGTCTCGGGCTCGTCGTCGTCGGTGACCAATACCGCCATCCTTCAGATGCTACGTCCCGCCCACTGACCGTCCTCCCCTGCGGCTTCCAGCAAAGAAACCCGGCCGAGCACCGGTTTTTGCAAGAGGCTCATGAGACTCCGTTTCCGTCGTGCTGGCGCATCGTTGGTCAAGGATCGGCGTCCGTCGACGTGCGGGCGCCCGCGCCTTGGGTGAATCGCCGCGCCAAGAGTCGCAGACGGTGCTACCGATGCATGAGCGTCTCTGCGAGTCGGTCAATACGCCGACCAACCGGCGTATAAGACACGCCCACGGAAAAGACGAACGCGCCGATGGCGGTGAACGCAGCTTCTGTGTACGCGCCAGGATAGTGTGACGCGTGGATCGCGGCGTCCGCGACAAACGTGCAGACCGCGAGGAACACGGACGACGTCCACCGATTGGTGAGATGCCTGGCGTACCGGGTGAGGGTGACGCCAAGGACTGGAACGACTGCGAGCAGGCCAGTCTGGCTGGCAATGCCAATATGACCCAATGTCAGCCCGGCGAGGTTCCCCTGCACCATCAGAATCATGCACACGCCGCCAACCTCGACAGCTTTGTGCGCGCATACCGCCAGACGGAACTGGTGCTTTTCGTGCATGCCCATAGTGGTTCCTCGTGCCTCCGGCCATCTCATCGGGGCCGGAGGGCCTGAATCGACCAGACTGGCCCCCGGCGTTCTCGCCGCCGTACCGACCGGTCGGGCAGGCGGGCCGCACATGCACGTTTGGCGGCGTCTCCTTTGGATTGAGCCTGACTTGCGGCATGTCATCGACTCGCACGAGATCCGCCAGCGACCCGGTCACCCCGACTGCCCAGGAACGTACGTTCGGCACGGTGCCCTACCCGCCACGGAGGGCGCATCACGCGGTGCCGAGCCGGACGCGGTCGGTGGATTCCCGTCCGAGGGCGCGTCTTAGAGCCGCATCTGTCTCGAGGACCAACTGATGGTCATGAGGTGACGATGATACAACCATCGGCAATTTCGCAGGGCCAGTCGGATGTGGCGTGGCGAGTCCCACCCCGCAGCGGTCGCGCGTGTACGTCGCCTCGACCAGCCGCTCCAGCACGTCGAGGGCCGTCGCCTCCAGCCGGTCCCCAGCAGGAACTTCTGCCGCCGCGGGAACTTCTCCACCGCCGGAACCAGCCACAGCACGAAACGATACATCGACTCCACCGCCGGACCCGTCCGGCGCACGCTAGCCCTGCCCATGCCCCACAACTTTTCGCTGGACTTCATGAAGCCACTTCGCTACGGTGGCGAGCATGGAGATTCAGAATCAGGTCGGGCGCAGCCTGCGGGGCAACCTCACCCGACTGCGAGCGGTGCTGGACGGGGCGGTATCGCAGGGCATTCACGGCCTCGGGCAGGTTGCCGATCGCGTCTGTAAAGCGTTCGATTTTCGCGATGGCCGCGGCCGGTGGCAGCGCGCGAGCTGCTGCGCGGCGTTGGCCGACCTCGCGGCGGCAGGCCACGTCTCGCTGCCTCGGGGTCGGCCCTCTCGCGGCGGTGTGTGGCGCCCGCGTGTGCTCCCGCACCCGGTGGCGCCGGCGGCTGAGGTGCCTGGCACGGTCGGCGAGGTCCGGGACTTGGCGCTGGTGCGGGTGGAGACCGACGAGCAGCGCCGGGTCTGGAACACGCTGATGGCGCATGAGCACCCGCGCGGCGCCGGGCCCTTTGTCGGCCCTCAACTGCGGTATCTGGTGGGCTCCGGGCATGGCTGGCTGGGCGGGGTGGGGTTCGCGGCGTGTGCGCGGCGCCTGCGGGCCCGCGACGCCTGGATCGGCTGGGACGACACGCGCCGGCGCGCTCACCTGCACCGGGTGCTGGGACTGTGCCGACTGCTGATACGTCCCGACATCTCGTGCCGCAACTTGGCCTCCCACGTGTTGGGCCGGGCCGCTCGGGCGGTCGGCGACGACTGCGAGCGCCTCTACGGCTATCGCCCCTGGCTGCTGGAGACGTTCGTCGACGAGACCGAACACACCGGGGCGAGCGTGCGGGCGGCGAACTGGGTGCGCGTAGGTGAGACCCGTGGCCGCGGGCGCCAGGACCGTACGCACGCGGCCCCCGAAACGTGCAAGGCGGTGTATATGTACGCGTTGGAGCCGGCGTGGCGCGATACCCTCCAGGCGCCCGCACCGGGCGTGTTGCCGCTGGCGGTCGGCGACGGGCTGGACGCCGCGTCCTGGGCGGGCCACGAGTTCGGGGGGGCGCGGCTGGGCGACGCGCGGCTGAGCGCGCGCCTGGTCCTGAGCGCCGAGCAGATGGCCGAGTCTCCGATGCGCGCCATCACCGGCGCCGCGAACGGAGTGAGAGCCTTGGTCAAGGGACATTACCGGCTGATCGACCAGCCCGCCGAGAGCGCGGTGACGGTGGAGAACATTCTCGCTCCCCATCGCGAGCGCACGCTGCGACGGATGCGGACGCATGACACGGTGCTGTGCATCCAGGACGGCACCCGCCTGAACTTCACCCGGCGCAGCCAGACGCGGGGGCTGGGGACCATCGGCTCGAATCAGACCGGCGCGGCGGCCCGCGGCCTGGACCTGCACACGACGCTGGCGGTCAATCCCGACGGGGTGGCGTTGGGGGTCCTGCGGGCGGCGTTCGACGCGCCCGAGCCCCCGAAACCCGAGGAGAAGGGCAAGCCGAAGCCGCGGGAGGAACGGAAGTCGTTCCGCTGGGTCGAGGGGCTGCGCGACTGCGCGGCGGCGGCCGAGCAGCTGGGTGAGACCCGGGTGGTGTGCACGATGGACCGCGAGGCCGACTTCCTCGACCTGTTCATCGAACGCCGGACGCACGCCCCGCAGGTCGAACTGCTGGTCCGGGCGAAGGTCGACCGCGTGCTGGGGAGGGAGAAGACGGCCGACGGGCACACGGTCTCGCGCCGTCTGTTCGACGAGGTGCGCGACGGGCCGGCCCGCGGCGCCGCCACGGTCGAGGTGCGGCGGCTGAGCGCGCGGGTGAAGGCCAGCAAACAGGCTCGCCAGGACGGCCGTGCGGCCCGCGTCGCCGAGGTGACCCTGCGCTACCAGCCGGTGGCGCTGTCGTGCCCCGGGGCCGAGCCGGTCGAGCTGTTTGTCGTCCATGCGCGCGAGGAACAGCCGCCGCCCGCGGTCAAGCCGCTGGAGTGGTTCGTGCTGACCACGCTGCGTGTGACCAGCGCCGACGACGCCACGCGCATCCTGGGCTGGTACGCCCTGCGCTGGCGCATCGAAGAGTACTTCCGGGTCCTCAAGTCCGGCTGCAAGGTCGAGGAATTGCAGCACCACGAGGCGGAGCGGCTCGAACGGGCCATGGCCATCAAGATGGTCGTGGGGTGGCGGATCCAGTTGATGGTCCAGCTCGGCCGCGAGACGCCTGAGCTGCCGGGCGACCTGCTGTTTTCCGATGGCGAGTTGCGCGTGCTCGCCACCTTCGCCCGCTCCCGCACGCTGCCGCCCCCCACGCGGCTCGGGGACGCGGTCGGTCTGGTGGCCCGCCTCGGCGGGTGGCTGGGGCGCAAGCGCGACCCGCCCGGCGCGCAGCTCCTGTGGCACGGCTACACCCAACTCGTTGCCATGGCCTTCGCTTTCGAACTGCGGGATGAATTCGGATGATTTACAAGTCCAGCCAGCGAGATATGGGGCACGGGCAGCGCTAGCCACGCTAGCCCCACTCCCGCCCGAACCATCTCCGGACACTCGTCGCAGTCCCGGAACACGTCGCCAGGACGACGCGGCGCATCGCCCGACGACGCCAACCCGGAAACCGGGGCGGAAGCGCCCACCGCGGGCGACCAGGCGCCGGCGACTCGGTGCCGTCAACACTGGTTCCACCCGTGGCCGCGCCGCCCACCGCGCCCCAGGGCGTCCCTGTGGCCGGAACGTCGGCTGCCCGGCCACCGACGGCCGCAGCGCCGCTACCGACGCGCCGGCCAGATAGCCCGTCGCCCGAGCCCCCTGCGACGACTGCCAGCTCCGAATCGCCGCACGCGTACGGGGGCCGAACATCCCGTCCGCGCCACCCGGGTCGAAGCCCTGGGCCTGCAGCCCCTGCTGAATCTCACGCCGCGCCTCGGCAACACCGCCGCCGTCACGGCTGCTGGACCGCCTGCTCCATCACGCGCACGTGCTGTAGTGCGGGCCGCGGAGCTGGCGCACCAAGGCCCAGACAACCTTGCGTACACCGGACGCCGTGAAGTAAAACTCAACTCCCGTCAGGCCCCACGGGAAAGCGACCGGAACTCCTTGCTTTGCTGTTCCAGCGCTCGGCAGAGAGCGCGGTGCAGTGGGACCGTCAATCTGATCGCTCGACGCCTGCTTCGAGACGGCGAACCGCTCCCCGGCGAGCTGTCCTCACGGGTGGCCGACGGCTGGAAGACGCACGCTCCGTGCTCGATGCACGGTCCCCCACTGGTCTGTGGGCCGGAAGGTCCGGTAGAATGGGCGCCGCATCGACCTCCGCGAGTCCCTGACCACCTTAGACCGGCACCAACCCCTCGAACGAGATCGGACCGAATCATGATGAAGAACAACAGCTTCCGTCTGCGGATCATTCTGTTCGGCACCTTGCTGGCGGCCGCCTGCGACAGCGCCAGTCCGACGGGGCCGACGACAACCGAACCCGAGCCCGAGCCCGAGCCCGAGGCGGTCATGCTCACTGGAAACTGGGGGGGGACGTTCACCGGCATGTTCATCGCCAGTAACGCCGTCACCGCGGCACTCACCCAGACCGACGCCGCGGTGACCGGAGACTGGTCGACCCCGATGCCCCCGACGCTCGTCGCATTCGGCGCGCCCGACAACGTCAACCTCTCCGGTCCCGTGACGGGGACGGTGACGGGCACGACGGCGGAGCTGACTTTCGGATTCCTCGACATCCCGGTGTTCAGGCAGTACTTCGCCGAGGGCTGCGCCCTCTCCCTGACGGTGTCGTCGTTCACGGCCACGACGCTGGAGGGGACGTGGGCGACCAACATGTCGTGTGAGCCGCCGGTCGTGGACAACGGCACCATGATGCTGACCCGCCAGTAGCCGGGAGGCTGCCCGCCAGCGCGACCTTGCGGTCGCGTCTGAAGTTTCGCTGGCGCGAAACTTCTACGGCGCAAGCTCTCAGCCCGGAAATCGTCGCCTGCGGCGCCACCGCCCCAACCAACCCTCCAGGAGTCCGCGCCGTTCTACGGCGCAGCTCCTAGGGCAACGCCAACTCGGCGCAGAAGGCAACGAACGGGAGGACGCGCGTGTCGGAGGTCGCGTTGCCGAAGTCTCCGGTACCGAGGTGGACCTGGTAGAACCGGGGAATCTCGGTGCGCTCCCGAAAGTACCGGCAAGCGGATGAAGCGCGCCGATCGCCGCTCTTGCATTCGACCGCGAACTCGGGGCGGCCATCGCGCAACACGACGAAGTCGATCTCGCGTCCGTCGGTATCGCGCAGAAAACGCAGCTCCATCGCGCACCCTTCGGTATCCTCGATCAGGTGGCAGTACTTCAACAGGTGCCCGGCCACCATGTTCTCGAAGCGGGCGTCGCCGGCGTCCACGCACGCCCAGTCCCAGAAATAGAGCTTCTTCTCCTTGCGGACGGCCCGGGTCGGCTTCGCCCCGAAGGGTGACAGGCGGTAGCAGACGTACAGCCGCTCCAATATCGTGATCCAGCGCTCGACGCTTTCATGCGACGCCTGAAGGAGCCTGGCGAGGCGGTGGACCGACAGCGGCGACCCCACGCACGCGGGCAGATGGCTGAGCAGCAGGTCGAGCCGGGATATCTCGCGGACCTGTTCCAGGTCGCGCAGGTCCTCGTTCTGGTCAACCAGAAAACACTCACGCCGTGTCGCCGGCCGCGCCCACCGATGTCAATGAATGGCCACGGGAGCGACCGTCGATCCGGTCGCCCCTTCGAGCTTCAGCGGCTGCACCACGAAGGCGAACTCGGAGGCCCCGCTCGGCCAGGGGATCCGGTCGAATCTGGAACCGGACGATCCAGACCGAGCCGTCCGGATGGGGAATGACGCCGTAGGCCCGCTGGAACCGTGCTCGTGTTCTCCCCCGTATGCGCCGGCCCGGAAGTCGTAGCCCCGCGGCTCCGCTCCCTCGTCCCGCCAACCCATCAGGAGCCCGCGCACCGTCCGATCCGTCGCACTATACAACCCTCCGGTCCCCCGCGCCACGCGCCCCCCGGCGCCATCGCCCCAGCCCCACATCGACGCTCCGGCACCGATACGCAGCGGTGATGGGGTAAGGTGTTACTGAGCGAACATTCACCTGGAGCCCCCAAACCGCATCGGGCCGACGCCCGGAACCGCGGGGACGACATCGCCTTGGAGAGCATCTACTACGTCCTCTGCTGGGCCTGCCACCGCAAGTGCCGGCACTGCTACGAGGCGCGGTTCCGCCCGTATGCGCCGGCCGAACTGCGCCGCGTCGTAGACGAGGCCCGGGCGGCGTTCCCGCGGGTGATCGCGCATCTCCCGGGGGATTTCTCCTATCTCGACCTGTCGGCGCCGTCCGAGAGCGCGCCGGGGGGCTACGAACGCCGGCCGGGCCGGATCATCCTCGCCGGCGGCGAGGTGCTGGTGGATCCGGTGCGGGAGGAAGTGCTCTACCCCGCCCTCGACCAGCTCCGCACCCGCTACGCGGGCCAGGGCGTCCGGATCATCGTGCAGACCACCGGCGATCTGGTCACGCCCGGTATCGTCGACGATCTGCTCGCCCGCGGGGTCTGGATGATCTCGTGCGCGGGCATGGACGACTTCCACGTCGGGATGGAAGGCGGGAAGCGCATCCCGGTCGAGGCGCGGCTGCGGGCGATCTTCGACGCGGCGGGGATGCAGGACAGCGCCCGGACCGGCGGCGACCGGGACTGGTCGCGGCAGGATGACGCCCGTCGCTACTACTCGTTCTTCGGCGCGACCGACGACGCCTGGATCGGCAAGATCTGGCCGCGCGGACGCGCGTGGGAGCACTCGTTGTCGACCGCCACCATCGAGGACAACTTCTGCAACGCGTGGTCCGGCGGGCTGAACTTCCTCCGGCGCGGCGTCGCCGGCTCGGAAGTGTCGATCGATCCGAACGGCGACGTGTTTCCGTGCTGCCTCAAGACCGCGCTCCCCCTCGGGAACCTGCAGGAGGAGCGGCTCGACGACGTCCTCGACAGCCTGACCGGCCATCCGGTGTTCGAGGCGATCGCGATGGGCCACCCCGAACGCATGGGACTCGCCCACGGCTGGAGCGTCGCCCGGTTCCTGGACGCCTCGCGGACCACCACGCCGGCCGGCACGGCCTATCGCAATCTGTGCATCGGCTGCGACCGCTTCCACGAGCAGCTCCTGGGCCCAGTCATCGAGGCCCTCCGGGCGAGCCGCCTCGCCGCGCGCCGCGGCGCGGACGGCGCTCCTCCGGCATGATCGAGTGGCCGCCATGACCCACTTGGCCGCCGTCGCCGCCGTGGCGCTGCTGATCGCGGCGCCCGCCCGCGCCAATCCCGACCCCGCCGACTGGGAAACGGTGCTGGCCAAGGCGCGGGGCCAGACCGTGTACTGGCACGCCTGGGCGGGGTCGGCGCGGATCAATGACTACATCGCCTGGGCGGCGCGCCAGGTGCGGACCCGCCACGGCGTCCGGGTCGAGCACGTGAAGCTCTCGGACGTGGCCGAGGCGGTCAGCCGGATCCTGGCCGAGCGGGCCGCCGGCCGCGACGCCGGCGGCGCTGTCGACCTCGTCTGGATCAACGGCGAGAACTTCTCCGCGCTGAACGACCAGGGGCTGCTGTTCGGTCCGTGGGCCGAGGCGGTCCCGAGCTGGCGCTACGTCGACGCCGGCAACCCCGCGCTGACCTCCGACTTCACGGTGCCGACGGACGGGATGGAGGCGCCGTGGGGCCTCGCCCAGCTCGTGCTCTACCGCGACGCGGCGCGGGCGCCGGAGGCCCCGGGCAGCATGCAGGAGCTGCTCGCGTGGGCGCGCGCGCACCCCGGACGGTTCACCTTTCCCCAGCCCCCGGACTATCTCGGCACAACGTGGCTCAAGCAGGTACTCTACGAGCTGACCCGGGACCCGGCGGTGCTGCTGCAGCCGGCCGCACAGGCCGACTACGATGCGGCGACGGCGCCGGTCTGGGAGTTCCTGGCCGCCCTGACTCCGCATCTCTGGCGGTCGGGCGCCGCCTATCCGCAGACCGGTCCCCGCCAGATCCACCTGATGGCGGACGGCGAGATCGACCTCGCGATCAGCTTCAACCCGGGCGAGGCGTCCGCCGCCATCGACAACTTCGAGCTTCCGGATACGGTGCGGACGTCCGTCCTCGACGGCGGCACCATCGGCAACGCCAGCTTCCTGGCCATCCCCTACAACGCCGCGGCGAAGGCGGGCGCCCTCGTGCTGGCCAACTTCCTCATGTCACCCGCGGCGCAGGCGCACAAGCAGGATCCGACGGTGTGGGGCAACCCCACGGTCCTGGCCGTCGACCGGCTGCCGCCCGAAGACCGGGCGCGCTTCGAGGCCCTCGGGCCGGGCATCGCCACGCCGGGGCCGGCCGAGCTCGGCGATCCGCTGCCCGAGCCGCATCCGAGCTGGATGGTCCGGTTGGAGGAGGACTGGATCAGGCGGTTCGGCGTGTCCCGGTGAGCGACGACACGACCCGGCTCCGGCCCGTCCCGCCGGGCGTCTTCCGCCGGCCGTGGGGAGTCCTCGCCTGGGCGCCGGCCCTCACCCTGGGCCTGATGCTCGGACCGGTGGCGGCGGGGTTGGCGGGGACGGTGGCGCCGGCCCTCGGCTGGCTCCCGGCGGTGGGCGGCGACCGTCTCGGTACCGACGCCTTCGAGGCGCTGTGGGCCTGGCCGGGGTTTCCGCGCGCGGCGGCCCTCAGCTTGTTCACCGGTCTCGGCGCAACCCTTGCGTCGCTCGTAGCCGTCACCCTGATCTGCGCCGGCTGGCAGGGTACCCGGGTCTTTCGCGCGATCGAGCGGGCGCTGTCGCCGCTGCTGTCGGTGCCGCACGCCGCCGCCGCCTTCGGGCTCGCGTTCCTCATCGCCCCGTCGGGCTGGCTCGCGCGCGCCGCCTCTCCCTGGGCCACGGGGTGGGAGCGTCCCCCCGACCTCCTGATTCTGCAGGACCCCAACGGCCTCGCCCTGATCGCGGGGCTGGTCGTCAAGGAGATCCCGTTCCTCCTGCTGATGACGCTCGCCGCGCTCGGCCAGGTGCCGTCGGCTCGCAGCCGCACGGTGGCCCGAACTCTCGGGTACGGGCGGGTGACGGCTTGGCTCAAGACGGTTTTCCCGCGGGTCTATCCCCAGATCCGGCTCCCGGTCTACGCGGTGCTCGCCTACTCGATGTCGGTGGTGGACGCCGCCATCATCCTCGGTCCGAACACCCCCCCCACCCTCGCCGTGCAGGTGGTGCGCTGGATGAACGACCCGGACCTCCAGCTCCGGTTCCAGGCGGCGGCCGGCGCGGTGACGCAGTTGATGCTGCTGGCGGGGGCGCTCGGGCTCTGGCGGGCTGGCGAGCGGCTCGCGGCGGCCCTCGGCCGGCGCTGGATCGAGCGCGGCGGGCGGGGGCGCCGCGCGGAGGGGGCCCGCGTCCTGGGCCTGGGCGCCGCCGCCGCCACCGCCGGCGCCCTCGGCGCCGGTCTCGCCGGCCTCGCGGTGTGGTCGGTCGCCGGCGTCTGGCGTTTTCCCGAGGCGACCCCCGACGCCCTGACCTGGCGGAGCTGGGAGCGCTACGGGCCGCGGCTCGCCGACCCTGGCGCCGAGACGTTCATCCTCGCCGGGGCGGCCACCGGCCTCGCCCTCGCCCTCGCGCTGGCGTGTCTGGAGGCGGAGCAGCGGTACGGGGTCCGATCCGCGGCCCGCGCCCTCTGGCTGGTGTATCTGCCGCTGCTCGTGCCGCAGGTCGCGTTCCTGGCGGGTCTGCAGATGCTGGCCCTGGCCTCCGGCCTCGACCCGAACCGGGGCGCCGTCATCCTGGCCCACCTCGTCTTCGTGCTGCCCTACGTGTTCCTGGCGCTGGCCGACCCGTTCCGCGCCTGGGACCGGCGCTATGCCACGATCGCCGCGACCCTGGGAGCGGGGCCGCAGCGGATCTTCTGGACGGTCCGCCTGCCGATGCTGGTGCGCCCCGTGCTGACCGCGGCCGCGGTGGGCTTCGCGGTCTCCGTCGGGCAGTATCTGCCGACGCTGCTGGTCGGGGCCGGCCGCGTCCAGACCCTGACCACCGAGGCGGTGGCCCTCGCGTCGGGCGGCGACCGGCGGGTCATCGGCGTCTATGCCCTGGCCCAGACCGCCGCCGTCCTGCTCCCGTTCGCGTTGGCCGGCGCCGTGCCGCGGGTGCTCTGGCGCCGCCGGAGAGGGCTGCGCGATGACTGACGCGGCGGGACTCCGCTTCGACCGCCTGTCGATCTCCCTGGGGCACACCCGCCTCGTCACCCTCGACAGCCACGTCGCGCCGGGCGACGTGCTCACGGTCATGGGTCCGTCGGGGTCCGGCAAGTCCACCCTCCTGTCGGTCATCTCCGGCACCGCGGCGGCGGTGTTCCAGGTCCGGGGCGGGATTCGTCTCGATGGGCACGACATCACCGGCCTCGCGCCGGAGGCGCGGCGGGTGGGCATCCTGTTCCAGGACGAGTTGCTGTTCCCGCATCTCTCGGTGGGCGGCAACCTCGCCTTCGGCCTCCCCCCCTCGGTGGCCGGCCGGCGCGAACGCCTGGGCCGGGTGGAGGCGGCCCTCGCCGAGGTGAACCTCGCGGGGTTCGCGAACCGCGACCCGGCCACGCTGTCCGGCGGACAGCGGGTGCGGGTCGCGTTGATGCGAATGCTGCTCTCGGAGCCGCGGGCGCTGCTCCTCGACGAGCCGTTCTCGCGGCTCGATGCGGGCCTGCGGGATCGCATCCGACAGGTCGTCCTCGACCGCGCCCGGACGCGGCGGCTCCCCGTGGTGCTGGTGACCCACGACGCCGCCGACGCGCGCGCCGCCGGCGGCCGCATCCACCGTCTGGACCCACACGAGGCCGGCGCCGACTTGCGGCCATCGCCCCGAACCGGCGACCTGGCCTGAAGAACGCCCCCGGGCGCCCCCCAGGTGGGGCTGCGCAGCCGGTGGGCCGCCACAGCGCCTCCTTGACGGAGGTGGGCCGTCCTACGGCGCAGACTCCTGCCGTTCCAGGGCCGGGGTCGTGGCCGGCGGCTCGCGCCGGTGCGTACCTTGTTCGTAGGCGTACCCCAGGCGCAACAGCGCGGCCTCGGCGAACGGCCCCGCGAGAAACTCGAGACCGACCGGCAGCCCGTCATCGGTCAGGCCGGCCGGCACGGTCAGGGCCGGAAAGCCGACCACCGGGCTCAGATACCGGTTGTTCCCCCGGGCGTAGGCGTCCTCGGTGTCCGGGTTGGTCAGGACGTCCGGAGCGATGACCGTCGTCTGGTGGTCGAACGTCGCATAGACCAGCGCGTCCAGGTCCCGATCCGCCATCACCGAGAGGATCGTGCGCCGCAGGTGCTCCCGGGCGTGGAGAACCGGCAGATAGGCGTGATCGTCGGTCGACCGGCCCACCACGTTTATCAACCCCTTGGCCCGCCACGGAGTGACCCGTCCCGCCAGGAGGATGTCGCGCAACGTGCGGACCGGGGCCTCGGGCAGCGCGGCCAGATAGGCGTCCGTCGCTTCCTCCGTCTCGAAGTTGTTCCGCACGTACGTCGCCTGCGCCTGATCGAGGTCCGGGATCTCGACCGGGTCCAGCACCGCCGCCCCGAGCTGCTGGAGATCCGCGATCGCCCGATCCACGACCCGGCGCACCTGCCGGTAGTCGTCGGACTCGGGATCGGTCTTGGCGTCCATGGGCTCGCGGATCACCCCGATGCGAGCGCCGCGCAGGCCCTCGCGGTCGAGACCGTCGGTGTACGAACCCGGCGTGCGGCCGGCGGCGTAGGCGGTCACCGGATCGTTCGGGTCATAGCCGGCGATCGCGTCGAGCAGGATCGCGGTATCCCGAATCGTGCGGGTCATCGGCCCCAGCGTGTCGCTCGAGGGGTTGGCCGGCATCATCCCGTGGCGGCTGACCAGGGGCACCGTGGGCCGCAGGCCGACGAGGCTGTGCACGGCGGCCGGGCCCCGGATGGAGCCGCCGGTGTCCTCCCCGATGCCCACCAGGCCGAAGTTCGCGGCGATGCCGGCGCCGCTGCCCCCCGACGACCCGCTCGGGTTGCGGGTCGGGTCGTAGGCGTTCCGGATGATCCCGAAGGCGGATCCGACGTAGCGCGAGGCGAACTCCCCCATGTTCGTCTTGGCGAGGGTGATCGCCCCCGCCTCCCGCATCCGGGTAACGATGGTGGCGTCGCGGCCCGACTGGAACCCATCGAAGAGCGCGGAGCCGTAGGTCGTCGGCATGTCGCGGGTCTCGACCTGGTCCTTGAGGAGCACCGGAACGCAGTGCAGGGGACCGACCCTTCCCGAGTCGGCGAACGCGGCGTCGAGGGCATCCGCCTCCTCCACCGCGCGGGGGTTGACGTACTGGATCGCGTTCAACGCGGGCCCGGCCTGATCGTACGCCTCGATGCGGGCGAGGTAGCCCTCAACGAGATCGCGGCAGGTGGTCTGCCCCGACACGAAGGCGGCGTGCACCTCGTCGATGGTCGTCTCCATCAGGCGGAAGTCCTGCGCGCCGGAAACGCCGGCCAGCGACAGCGACAGCGCCAGGGCGATGGGCGCCGGCCGTCCCCCGAGCGGGGATGCAGGGTTGCGGCGCGCTGCGGATACCGTCGCGGTCATTCGTGTCACCGGCTCTCCTTGGAATGAGTCGGGACGGATTATAGCCCTACCTCGCGGTGGCGCGCCCCGGACCCGCCCGCCGCCTGCGCAGATCGGCGATGAACGTGCTACGCTGGCCATCCGGTCCCGCTGCGGCGCCGGACCCTGCCGCCCCGACGCTCGAAGCACGAGCGGACGGCGCCGCCGCGCCCGATGGGTCCCCAGGCAGCCCACGCAGCCCATGTCCAACGAGATTACCCTCGCCATCATCGTCGTCGCCGCCATCGTCGGCATCTACCTGCTCCGGCACATCATCGTGCTGGCCTTTCGACTGCTCGTCCTCGCGGGCTTGGTGCTGGCGGCACTCTGGGTCTGGGAACATCGCGGCGAGGTGATCGACGCGGCCCAGCCCTATCTCGGTGACATCGGCGACCGCCTCGGGGAGCTGGATCTGCCGGACCTGCCGGATCTCTTCCGGGACGAGGATCCGAGCGCATCGGAGGACACCGCCCTGCCGGAGACCGCCGGCATCCCCGAAGAATCGGAAGCACTCGATGTCCGCGAACCGCCTGAGCGCTCTGAAGAGCCGGACAGCCCCGAGGACCCGAGCACCCCGGAGTGACCTGCCCATCGGTGGCACCGCAAGGACCATCGAGCGGTGCGAGCGAACCCTACACCTGGATGGAGAACGCGATGTCAGAACAGCAGATGGACCGACGGACACTTCTGAAGGTGATGGCCGCGGCGGGAGTCGCCGGCCCCTTCGCCGCCGGCGCGGCCGCGCCCCGGGCGGCGGCCGCGGGCGGAACGGCGGCCGCGGGCGGAACGGCGGCCGCGGGCGGAACGGCGGCCGCGCAGGCGGACATCGCTCCCTTCACCATCGAGGTCAGCGACGAGGCGCTGGACGACCTGCGCCGCCGGCTGTCCGCCGTGCGGTGGCCGCCGGACGCACCGGGCGAGCCGTGGACCTACGGCACCGATCGCGCGTTTCTCGAAGAGTTGATCGCCTACTGGCGGGACGAGTACGACTGGCGCACGCACCAGGCGACCCTGAACACGTTCGACCACTACTCGACGGAGATCGAGGGACAGCGGATCCATTTCGTCCACCAGCGGAGCCCCCGCGAGGGGGCGCTGCCCCTGTTGATGACCCACGGGTGGCCCGGCACCGTCTGGGAGATGCTGCCCTCCGTCCGCGCCCTCGCCGATCCCGGCGCCCACGGCGGCGACGCCGCCGACGGATTCCACGTCGTCGTGCCCTCGATCCCCGGCTTCGGGTTCTCGGGCGAGCCCCTCGAAGGCACCGACATCGCGCGCACCGCCGAGCTGTGGGTCGCCCTGATGGACCGCCTCGGCTACGAGCGGTTCGGCGCCTACGGCAGCGACTGGGGGGCCGGGGTGACCCGCGCTCTCGGCGCGCGGTTCCCGGATCGGGTCACGGGCATCCACACCCCCGGCGCACCGCCTCGCGCCCAGCGCCCGCCGGCCACCGAGGAGGAACGGGACTATCTCGCGCGCGCCGAGGCCTGGTCGGTCGACGAGACCGGGTATCAGCGCATCCAGGGCACCAAGCCCCAGACCCTGGCCTACGGATTGACCGACTCGCCGGTGGGGGTCGCCGCGTGGATCACCGAGAAGCTGCAGTCCTGGAGCGACTGCGACGGCGATGTCGAGACCCGCTTCAGCAAGGACCAGATTCTCACGCTCGTCTCCATCTACTGGCACACCCGGACCATCGGCACCAGCGTGCGCTACTACCACGCCAACGGGCTCGGCAGCTCGCGCCCCCGGCGGGTCCCGCAGGGACCGGTGCAGGTGCCGCAGGGCTATGCGCAGTTCGTGGGCATGCCTTCACGATCCGGACCGCCCCGGTCCTTCGTGGAGGAGGTGCCGGACAACGTCACCCACTGGTCGGTGTTCGACACCGGCGGGCACTTCCCCGCGATCGAAGAGCCGGAGCTGCTGGTGCAGGACCTGCGCCGGTTCTTCCGCACCCTGCGCTGATCGTCGCAGCGCCTCGGAGGGACGGCTCCGAACGGGTCTCCGGACCCGGACGCGGCGCTGTCGGGTTGGGCCTTGCCGCCGTCCGAATCTCCGGTTTCCCGGATGCCACCCCCCCTGCCGCTGTGGTATCCGAGCGGTAGGGCTTCGGAGCTGTGGGCGGCCGTACCGGAGGGGCCGGCGGCCGGCCGGGGTCACGATCTATCGCTTGGTCGGCGGTCGGGCTCGTGACGGCAAGGCGACGCATGGAAGTGCCGCCGACGATCACGCCCATCCGCGTCCCGCCAGCCGACAGGAGAGCCCGCCCCTGCCGGCTCCGGGACGTATCCCGGTCACCGTCAGGGGCGGACGCGCAACTACCCGTCGGTCGTCCGTGACAGCTCGGACAGCTCGGTGAGGCGCTCGCCGGTGCTGTCGCCGAACGCGTCCACCGGCACGCCCAGGGTGTTCAGCAGCGTCAGCTGCAGGTTGGTCAGGCGCTGGGTCTGGGCCGGGAACTGGACGTGGCGGCCGCTCGTGATGCGCCCGCCGCCCCCACCCGCGAGCAGGATCGGCAGGTTGCGGACGTCGTGCGAGTTGCCCTCGCTGATGGCGCTGCCGTAGAGGGCGACGACGTTGTCCAGCACCGTGCCCCCGTCGCCGTCCGGCATCGACGCCAGCCGCTCCAGGAAGTAGGCGAAGAGCGTGGTGTGATAGGCGTTGATCTTGGCGAGGCTCTCGATCTTGTTCTTGTCCCCGCCGTGGTGCGAGATCGGGTGATGCGAGTCGGAGACGCCGATCTGGGGATAGGTCGCCCCGCTCTGCTCGCGGCCGATCTGGAACGTGATGACCCGGGTGGTGTCGGTCTGGAACGCGAGGGCCTGCATGTCGAACATCAGCCGCGCGTGCTCGTCGTAGCTCACCGGAATGCCGGCCGGCGACTCGACGACGGGCAACTCGCGGCCCTGCGACTCGGCGTTCTGAATGCGCCGCTCGATCTCGCGCACCGACTGCAGATACTCGTCCAGCTTCGCGCGGTCGCGGCTTCCGAGCCCCCCCTGCAGGCGGTCGACCTTGTCGAGCACCGAGTCGAGGATGCTGCCCTGCCGGCGCAGCCGCGCCGCCCGCACCGCGGGGTCGGTGCTGTCGACGTTGCCGAAGAGCCGGTCGAACACGACGCGCGGGTTGGTCTCCACCGGCAGCGGGGTCGACGGGCCGCTCCACGCCAGCCGGTTCTGGTACGCGCAGCTGAAACCGACGTCGCAGGTGCCGACGCCGTTGACGGTGTCCGCCCCCTCCAGGCCGAGCTCCAGCGACGGCAGCGGCGTCTCCTGGCCGACGGCGTTGGCCAGGACCTGGTCCATCGAGATGCCGAGCTGCAGGCTCGAGCTGCCGGTGGTCGGCAGCGGCTCGATGCCGGTCAGGAAGGCGCCGGCGGGCTTGGCGTGCGCGCCGGAGGCGCCCGAGCGCGACCGCGCCCCGGTGTTGTCGAGCCCGCTCACCACCAGCAGGTGATCGCGATACCGCTCGAGCGGCTTCAGGGTCGGCGTGAAGTCGAACCCCCGCCCCTCGGCGAGCGGTGTCCACCGGTCCATGACGATGCCGTTCGGCACGTAGACGGTGCAGAACCGGAGGGCGGGCTTCGCCGCGGTCTTCGCGAGCGCGGTCGCCGCCGGCACCATGCCGTCCAGCAGCGGCAACGCCAGGGTGGCGCCGACGCCCCGCAACACTGTCCGGCGAGGAATGGCCTTCTTCGTAATGATCATGACTCCGCTCTCCGCATCAGGAAGGGGGCACTCTTGACGATGCCCGAAACGAGTGACGACCAGGTGATCTCGTCCGCCTCCGCCTGCCGGCTGATCTGCCGGACCACCGGCATGTCGTAGTGCTCGAGGGTACGCCCGAGCGCATAGGTCAGCATCTTCTCGGTGACGGTCTCCACGAACTGATCCTCGCGGTCGAGAATGACCCCGCGGAGCCCCGCCAGCCCGTGCACCTCGGTGCCGTCGATGAGGGTGCCCGAGGCGTCGATGGGGATGCCGGTGTCGAACGGCGTCCCCCCCTCGTTGGTGGTCCGCCAGCGCCCGATCGCGTCGAACGACTCCAGGGCGAACCCGAGGGGATCGATGACGTTGTGGCAGGTCGCGCACACCGCGTTCGCCCGGTGCTGCTCGAGCCGCTGGCGCACCGACCGCGGCGCGCCGTCCTCCCCCGCGCTCGGCAGGCTCGGGACGTCCGGCGGCGGCGGCGAGGGCGGGGTCCCGAGGAAGTTCTCGAGCAGCCAGACGCCGCGCACCACCGGCGACGTGCGATTCGCGTACGACGTGATGGTCAGGATGCTGGCGTGGCCGAGCAGGCCCCCGCGGGTGTCGTCGGGATAGTCCACCCGCCGGAAATGAACGCCGTACACGTCGGGAATGCCGTAGTGGCGGGCCAGCCGGGCGTTGACGAACGTGTAGTCGGCCTGCAGCATGTCGAGCAGGGGCCGGTCCTCGCGCAGCTCCTCCTCGAGAAAGAACTCCGTCTCCCGCCACATCGCATCGCGCAGGTTCTCGTCGAACGCGGTGTAGGTGGCGGTGTCCGGCACGACGTTCCGCAGCTTGCGGAGCTGCAGCCACTGGCCGGCGAAGTTCTCGACGAGGGCCCGCGACCGCGGGTCGGCCAGCATGCGCCGCACCTGCCGGTCGAGCACGCCGGGGTCGCTGAGCTCGCCGCGCTCGGCGAGGCCCAGCAGCTCGTCGTCGGGGATGCTGCTCCACAGGAAGAACGACAGGCGCGACGCCAGCTCGAGGTCGCTGATGCGATAGGCGGTGCCCGGCGCGACCCCGTCCGGGTCGGCCTCGACGCGGAACAGAAACTCGGGATCGACGAGCAGGCGCTCGACCGCCGCCTGAATGCCGCTCTCGAAGCTGCCCTCGGCCCGGCCCAGGTCGTAGAAGTCCAGCAGGATGTCGACGTCGGCCCCGGCGGCCGACCGGCGGAACGCCCGTCGGGCCAGCTTCGCGAGGATCGTTCGGGCGCACGCCCGCTCGCCAGCTGCGGCGGTCGCGTCGCAGGCCAGCAGCGCGTCCCGGATCGCCAGCTCCGCCGTCGCGTCGGGGTCGTAGGGACCGATGATCTGCACGATCGACACCGCGGGGTTGCCGTCCTGCATCTCGTCCTGGCCGTGCGAGTAGGACGAGCGGTCGGCCCGGAGCGGGAGCAACCCCTCGGGGAGCGCCGACTGCCGCTCGAACGTCACGCCCACCCGGTGCCGGCCGCCGGTCACGGCGGTGCGCACCTCAAGCCCCTTGTCGGCGTTGAGCGCATACGCCTCCCATTCCGGGAACGACCTGGAGTCGTACACCTGGTCGAACTTGCCGGCGTAGCCCATGGGGGGCAACTGTCCCTGCTCCCACTCGCGGCCGACGGTGAAGGTCCCGAGGCTGGCGCCGTCGAGCCGCACGTCCAGGGTGTGCGGCCGGCCGAGACCGCGCACGTAGCCGTACTCCTGCTTGCGCAGGCTGACGCGCACGATGTACTCGCCGGCGACCGGGAAGTGATGCTCGATGGAGACCCCGCCGCGGGAGCCCAGGGGAAGGTCGAGGCTCACCGCATCGTCCTGGTTCAGCCCCCCATGGATCGGATAGGTCTCGGCCACCGGCCGCAGCGCGGCGTCGCCGACGACGAGCTGGCTGATCCGCCGGGCCGCCGCCAGATAGCGATCGATCAGGGTCGGCGAGACCGAGAGGACCTCGGCGATGTTGTCGAAACCGTGATGCTCGTCGTCGGGAGGCAACAGCGCCTGGGCGTCGATCTCGAGGCCGAACAGGTCCCGGACGGCGTTCGCGTACTCCACCCGGTTGAGCCGATGCACGGCCGCGCGCCCCGGGTCGGGCGCGGCGACGGCGGCGCGATCGAGCTCGCCCTCGAGCCACGCGATGAACCCGTGCGCGGCCCCGGCGTCGGGTCGGGGCCGGCCCGCCGGCGGCATCGCGCCGGAACGCAGGCGCCGCACGACGTGCTCCCACACCGCTGCATCGCCGCCCACCCGCGAGAGGTCCATCGTGTCGAGGGTGAGCCCCGCGGTGCGGGTCCGATCGTTGTGACAGGCCACGCAGTACCGATCGAGCAGCGCCCGGCCCTCGGCGGCGGTCGCCTCGCCCGACGCGACCGTCCCCCGGACGGGGCGCGCCCCCGGCGCCGGCTCGGCCTGCAACTGAAGTTGACCGGCCGCAACCAGAGCTGACACCCCGAGGCCGACGAGTGTCCTACGCACCATTGTTCGTTCCTCTCCTGGAACCGCGGATTCCTCCCGAATCGGAGCGCGGCCTCAACCGCCGGCCGCGTCCGCCGCCAGCCGGTCCACCAGCTCCCGCGCCGGGGTGCCGTCCTCGTTCTGGATGTCCGGGTCGGCCCCCTCGGCGATCAGGTAGTCGGCGACGGCCCGGTACCGGTTGCGGGCCGCGCCGTGCAGCGCCGTGTTGCCGCCGCGTCCCGATACGTTGATGCCGGCGACGCCGCCGGCCGCGACGACCGCCCGGACCGTCTCGAACACCAGGCTCTCGTTGGCCCATTCGGCCGCGACCAGCTCCGGCGCGATCAGCCGGCTCCGCCGATTGGTCGACCGGCTCAGCCCGAGGCCGACCGCGGCCATCAGCGCGGTGGTCCCGTCCTCCATCGGAATCTGGGGGTCGGCGCCCGCCTCGGCGAGCGCCCGCACGAGATCCGGTTGGAGATACTTCGCGGCGAGGGTGAACGGCGTCGCCCCCTTCTCCCGCAGGGTGAACACGAACTGGTAGGTCCAGCGGGGCACCGGGGTGCCGCGGACGAGCGGCGCGTCCGGGTTCGCCCCCGCCGCGAGCAGCGCCCGCAGGAGGTCGGGCTGCGACCGCAGCACCGCCGCATGCAGCGCCGTGTACCCCGCCCACCCCGCGTCGGGATCGGCCCCCTGCCCCAGCAGGAACGTCGCGAGGCGCTCGTGGCCACTCATCGCCGCCACCACCAAGGCGCTGTTGCCGTCTGCCCCCCGATCGTTCGCGTCACCACCCGCCGCCAGCAGCGCCCGCGCCGACTCGATGTCTCCGTGCCGGGCCGCGAACAGCAACGGCGTGAACCCGCCGGCATCGAACCACGCCGCGCCCTGCGGGCTCGTCGTGCTGCGCTCCCCGGTCCCGCGAAACTGCCGCACCGTCCGGGTCCGCGCGTGCACCGCGGCGCCGTGCTCCAGCAGCACCCGGGTCGCCGCCGGCTGCCGGTTGGCCACCGCCCACATCAGCGCGGTCTGCTCCCGCGCCGGCTCGGTGGCTTCGATGTCCGCGCCATGCGCGAGCAGCGCCCGCACCGCCCGGGGATCGCCGGTGTGGGCGCACCGCATCAGCAGCGTCTCGCCCGACCCGAGCCCGAGGTTGGGATCGGCCCCGGCCGCCAGCAGCCGCTCGACGGCGCCGGGGTGACGATTCGCACAGGCCGCCCACAACGGCGCCGCCCCGTAGTCGTTCCGCGCATCCACGTCCGCGCCGGCCCGAACCAGACCCTCCAGCGCGTCCGGCTCGTCCCAGTACGCCGCCCAGTGCAACGCGGTCGCGCCGTCGGCCTGCCGGGCATCGACGTCCGCGCCCGCGCCGATCAGCGCCGCGACCCGCGGCCAGTCCCGCGCCTTGGCCGCGTCCGCGAGCCCCGCGTCCGCGGCGGCGGCACCGGTCGCCCAGATGCCCCAGAGCACGCCGGCCAGGACGACGCCGACGGCGCACCGGCCCCGGTCACGCGTCGAACGCCATCGGAAGAATGTTGCGATTACGTACATGACCCACCTATACCCCGCCCGCACGGTACGGCACCCTGCCGCCGATGTCAATGTCTTCCCGCTGAACGCGGGTGTACTTGCGACGACGGCCGCCACGGTGCAGACCCTCTCTGCCGTCGGCTTCCCGGCTGGCGCACCGCCCGCTCGCCGCCGATAGGTTGCACGCCGGACCACTCCCCGGTCCTGGCGGCGCCGACGGCCGCGCCGTCAGAGCCAGGCGAACTTCACCGCGAACACCGCGGCGATGACGAAGACCCCCGGCGAGCAGTCGCTCCAGCGTCCCGCCAGCACCTTGATGGCCACGTAGGCCAGGAAGCCGATGCCGATGCCGTCGGCGATGGAGTACGTCAGCGGGATGGCGAGCACCGTCAACACCGCGGCCGCGTACTCGGTGACGTCGTCCCAGTCCAGGCCCACCAGCGGCTTCGCCATCAGGCACGCCACGTAGAGAATGGCCGCCGCCGTCGCATACGGAGGCACCGATTGGGCCAGGGGCGCGAAGAACAGGCAAGCAAGGAAGAGACCGGCGACGACGACCGCGGTCAGCCCGGTTCGTCCCCCCGCCCCGGTCCCGGCCGCGCTCTCGATGTAGCTGGTCACCGGCGACGTGCCGAGCAGGGCCCCGCCCACGGTGCCGGTCGAGTCCGCGATCAGGGCGCGGTCGATCCGCGGCAGCCGGCCCTCGGCATCGAGCAGGTTGGCCTGCTGTCCGATGCCGATCAGGGTACCGGTGGTATCGAACAGGTCGACGATCAGGAACGTCAGGATGACCGCGATCATGCCGCCCTGCAGCGCGCCCGCAATGTCCAGGGCGAACAGCGTCGGCGTCGGGTCCGGCGGCGCCGAGACGAAGCCCATCCACTCGGAGACCCCGAGCGCCAGACCGATCGCGGTGACCCCGAGAATGCCGATGAGGACCCCGCCCGGCACCCCCCGCGCGGTCAGGGCCACGATGGCGCAGAAGCCGAGCAGGGCCAGGATGGGCGCTGGCGCGAGCAGCTCGCCGGCGGTGACGAGCGTGGCCGGGCTGTCCTGGATGATCCCCGCGTTGCTCAGGGCGATGACCCCGAGAAACACCCCGATGCCGGCCGAGATGGCCAGCTTCAGCGCCTGCGGCACCGACTCGACGATCCACCGGCGCACCCGCAAGACGCTCAGCACCACGAAGAGCACCCCGGCCACGAACACCGCGCCGAGCGCGACCTCCCAGTCGTGTCCCATGCCCAGGACGACACCGTAAGTGAAGAACGCGTTCAGCCCCATGCCCGGCGCCAGCGCGATCGGATAGTTGGCGTACAGCCCCATCACCAGCGTGCTGAACGCCGCCGCGAGGCAGGTGGCGACGAAGACCGCGTCGAACGGCATCCCGGCCTCGGAGAGGATCTGCGGGTTGACGAAGGCGATGTAGGCCATCGTCAGGAACGTCGTCGCCCCCGCCGTCACCTCCGTGCGGACGTCCGTCCCCTGCTGCGACAACCCGAAGTAGCGTTCCAGGAATGCAGTCACCGGCTCCTCCGGCCGCCGGCGGCGTCAGGTCACGCGGCCAGCCTGTAACGGATATCCAGAGTCTACTTCCCGCGGACGGGTTCCTCCAACCCGCGATTCCCCGGGGAGCACACAGGGTCGGCGACGCCTCGAGGAGTGTGGCGCCCGGGCTCGTCGGCATGGACGATGCGATCGATCCGGCTCCCAACAGGGGAGCCGCAGTCCGAAGGCCGCTCGCAAGGCAACGGCATCCATTCGCACTCCGGGAAGAACCCTGTTTCTCAGTCGATACAAGCGCGCCGGCGGCCCGGTCCGTCCGGTCAAAGCGGCGCGGTCGGTTCCTTGTCGGCGCGGACCAGGCTTGCGAGCAGCCGATCCGGCAGATGCCGCACCACATGGCGGACGAGGAGGGACATCCGCCACGGGAACTCGTAGACCTTCCGCTTCCGGCGGATGGCGCGGGTGATGAGGCGGGCCGCGCGGTCGGTCTCCATGAGCAGCGGCATCCGGAAACGGTTCCGGTCCGTCATCTCGGAGCGCACGTAGCCGGGATGCACGGTGGTGGCGCGTATTCCCGCCCGGGCCCAGTCCGGCCGCAGGCCCTCGACGAGCCGGGTGAGGGCGGCCTTCGAGGCGCAGTAGCCGGCGGCCCCCGGCAGTCCGCGGTGGGCGGCGAGGCTGGAGATCACCACCACGTGGCCGGCCCCGCGTTCGCGCATCGACGGCACCACCGCCTCGATGGCGTAGAACACCCCGAAGACATTCACGCGGAACTCCGCCTCCAGCGCGTCGGCGGCGGGGACCAGGGCATCGGTTCCCAGGGCGATTCCGGCGTTGGCGACGAGGAGGTCGATGGGACCCAGCCGCTCCGTCAGGGTGCGCATGGCGGCCTGAATCTCGTCGCGACCGGAGACGCCGGCGGGTACGCATTCCGCGCAACCTCCGTCGTCGCGAATCCGCGCAGCCAGCGCCTCCAGCCGGTCGGCGCGGCGGGCGATCAGCCCGACCTCGTATCCCTCCCGGGCGAGCTCGATGGCGAGCGCCCGTCCGATCCCGCTCGACGCCCCGGTGACGACGGCAACCCGTCCCATGCTGTGCGCCCTCCTGGCAGCCCGTGGCAAACGGCCCCGCTGCATTTCGACCGGCGATCTTCGCGGCTACGGCGCCAGCGGGCGCGGCTTCGGGAAAACACTGCAAACCAAAGGCCAACGATGGGTGCTTTGCTCCCGCTCCCAGGTCCCGGCCTTGCGCCGGGTCCCCGGTCCCGGTAGAGTGACCGGACGGGACCGAGGGGAGGATACCGATGGGTAAATCGACACGCAAGGACGCACGCGTCAGTCGGCGGGCCTTCATACGGCGCGGCGCCACCGCGGGGGTCGGCGCGACCGCGCTGGCCGGGGTCGGACCCCGGCACGCCGAGGCCCAGAACTTCTGGGACCTGTCGGCAGACGTCGTCACCATCGGCGCCGGCACCGCGGGGCTCGCCGCCGCCGTGTCCGCCCTCGATCACGGGGCCTCGGTGATCATGCTCGAAGAGAACGTCGACATCGGCGGGCACGGCATGTGCTCCGGGGGCAACGTCCACCTCGGCGGCGGTACCAGCAATCAACGCAAGCACGGGGTGGAGGACTCCGCGGACCAGGTTTATCTGGACTGGGTGCGCCACGATCACGGGCAGAGCCGCTACAGCGACCGCGACCTCGTCCGGGCCTTCGCGGACGAGAACGCGGCGACCTTCGAGTTCCTCATCGAGAACGGGGTCCAGTTCCAGGGAGAGCTGGTGGGTCCGACCCAGGCATCGCGGGTGCGCCGGCAGCAGCGCACCGTCCAGTGGCCGGTCGCCAGCGAACGGGTGACGCATCATCCGACCCGGGTCGGATCCGGTCTCGTCCGGGCCCTCGAAGCCAGCGCACGCGCCAAGGGGGCGGAGGTGCTGCTGCGCCACAAGATGACGAGCATCGTCCGGGAGGGCCCTGCCGGGGGGCGGGTGCTCGGCGTCACCGCCGTCCAGGACGGCCGCACCGTGAACATCCGGGCGACCAAGGGAGTCCTCGTCGCCACCGGCGGCAGCACCAGCAACGTGAATCTCCGGCGCACCTTCGACCCGCGGCTGACCGAGGAGTATCAGGTGGCCGGCGAGCCGTGGTCCCGCCAGAGCGGGGACGGCGAGATCGCCGCCATGGCCGTCGGCGCCTCGCTGTGGGGCACCGCCAACCAGACCGTCGAGGAGGGGATCGCGATCTCCAAGACGCGCCACATCGGATGCCAGTGGGGCTACTCGAGCCTGATCTGGCAGCCGGACAGCCGCATCTTCGATCTCGCCCGCGCGTCCGGCCTGCCCGTCACCGACTGGCAGGACGTCATCCTCGTCAACCAGACCGGCCGGCGCTTCTGGAGCGAGACCGACGCCCGCTACGACTTCTTCGCGGCGGCCATGGCCGATACCGGGGACGGGGCCAAGCGGAACGGGGGCGGGCCGATCTGGGCGGTCTTCGACCAGGACGCCGTCGATCGGGAAGAGTGGGAGCCGCAGCCCCCCAACGTCGATCGGGACGGCTTCTTCTTCACCGCCGACACCATCGCCGAGCTCGCCCGGGCCATCGCCAACCCCCACCAGGCCCGGCCGATGCCGCCGGCCGCCCTCGAGGAGACGGTGGCCCGCTACAACGGGTTCGTCGACCTCGGCGAGGACGCGGACTTCGGGAAGCCCAACCCGCGCTACAAGATCCAGACCCCGCCGTTCCACGCGGCCTGGTCCACCCCGATCCTGCACGACTCGCTCACGGGGCTGCGGACCAACCCGCAAGCGCAGGTCATGGACGTCCACGGCGACGTCATCCCCGGGCTCTACTGCGCCGGCGAGTCGCAGGGCGGGTTCGCGCAGCACGGACTGGGCCGCTGCCTGGTCTTCGGCCGCATCGCCGGCCGGGACGCGGCGGTGAACGGGGGGAACGCCTGACGGGGAGCGCGACGGTGACCGACGAGGCGCGGCCGCAGCCGAGCGCCGCCGTCCGGGCGGCGCCGTTTCCTGCCGCCGTCGCGAACGGCGGGAACACCCGACGGGGAGTCCCGCGGTGACCGACGAGCCGCAGCCGCCGCATCCGACGAGCGTCGCCGTGTGGGGGGTGCCCTCCCCCGTCGCGGCGGCCTCCCGGTTCACGGCGACGGTCGGGGTGAAGTGCTCCGCCGGTTGTCCGCTAGCCGGGCACCTCGTCGTGATCCGGGACGAAACGGGCCGCGAGCTCGGCCGGGGAACCCTGGGCACGGAGCCCGCGGCGGGCACCCGGGCGCTGTACGCGGCGGCGGTGGCCCTGGCCGCACCGCCCGAGCCGGGGGTGCATGCCTGGACCGCCGCCTTCCCTGGCAGAGCGGCGGAGCCTTCTGCGGCCGGGGCGACAGCGCAACGCGAACCCGCGCCTGACCCGGCCACGGAACCGCATCAGGAGCCGGCAGCGACACCGCAGCCCGAACCTGCGCCGCCGCCGCGACACGAGGCCGCAGCGGCGCCAGGTCATGAAGCCGCGACGAGCGCGTTCAGCTTCCGCACCGTCGAACCGCCCGAGCACGCGGGCACTGTCACCGTCACCGTCGTCGACGGGCAAACCGAGTCTCCCCTCGCCAACGCGGACGTGCGTCTGGGGCTCTACCGGGCCTCGACCGACGCCGAAGGGAACGCGCGCATCGAGGCGCCCGCGGGAGACTACGAGCTGTACGTGCGCCGCCCCGGCTACGCGCCGTACTCCGATCCCGTCACGGTGACCGGGGACGCCGCGCTGCGCGTCGCCGCCGCCCGCATCACCGACGCGGATCTGGACGACGACCAAGTCTGGATGTAACCGCCCGTGGCGAAGGCTCTGCGCTCCATTCGACGGGTGCTGCATCCCGCCTGACTTCGCTGTTCCTCGGCCGGTATGCTCCCACGTCACGCCCTTGTCAGCCGGGCGCTTGCAACCCGCGGGCGCCCCTGCAACCCGCGGGCGCCTTCGCCGGTCTCGGTGCGACGCGGGACTCGCCGCGGGCTGGAACCGGACGACGCGCCTCAGTCTTCCTTCCAGGGGTTGTTCGCGAAGATCGCCAGCTCGGGCCAGAGCGCGCGGGGGTTCATGGCGAGCACGGCCATGATCGTCTCGGCGATGTCCACCGCGTACAGCTTGTTCGGGTTGTCGCGCCCGGTCCGCCCCATCCAGTCCGTCTGCACCTCGGACGGGCAGACGCAGGTGACGTGCACGCCGTGCGGGCGCAGCTCGGCCTGCCAGCACTGGCTGAGGCCGCGCACCGCCCACTTGCTGGCGGCGTACACCGTGCCCGCCTTCCCCCCCTTCATGCCCGAGGTCGAGGCGATGTTGAAGATGTAGCCCGACTGCTGTGCCTTGAGCAGCGGGGCCACGCGGTTCGTCAGATCGACGAGCCCGAACACGTTGATGTCGAACAGCGCCCGCATGCGGTCCATGTCGATCTCGCCGACCTCCGCGAGATAGCCGACCCCCGCGTTGTTGACGAGCACGTCGATGCCGCCCATGCGGTCGACCGCGGCCTCGACGGTGCGCCGGTTGTCGTCGGCCCGCACCACGTCCGCGCACACGCCGTGGGCCCCGCTCTCCGCCGCCACCCGGTCGATGCGGCCCTGATCGCGACCGGTGAAGACGACCTCGTGGCCCTGCGCGCGGGCCAACGAGACGAGCGCGGCGCCGATGCCCTGACTGCCGCCGGTGATGAGAAAACGCCGAGTGTCCATGTCCGCAAGCTCCTGGTATGAATCCGCAACACGCCCCGGTATTCTAGTAGCCGCGGCACGCCCCCCGTCGAGCCAAGGCCCCCGAGGCCGGCCGCGAGCTGCAAGGCGCCGCTGCGACAGGGCGGGACGAGGGGAGCCTGGGGGCGGGCAGGATGCACCGCCGGTCGACTGCGGCGGGGCCTGTCGGCACCGACTCCCAGGCATGACCCGGGAACGTCCGCCGCCGCGCCTCGGCGGCCGGCACGGCGGTGCGCAACCGCGAGGGAGTCGAGAATGGCGATGCGGGAGGCGATACGGTCGCTGGTGGTGGGCGCCCTGCTGCTGCGCGAGCGCTGGCGGAGCGGGGTCAGCTACAACCCCTTGTCGGCCGAGATGGCCCAGGACCCCTACCCGACCTATGCGAAGCTGCGCGGCCGCGACCCCGTGCACCGCAGCCGGCTCATGGACGCGTGGGTGTTCTCGCGCTTCGCGGACGCGGACGCCATCCTGCGCGACCACCGCCACTTCTCCAGCGACCCGCGCAAGCGCGTCGCATCCGGCCGGCGGGCGAGCCTGCCGAACGTGGAGGAGCCGAGCATGCTCTTCCTCGACCCGCCGGACCACACGCGGCTGCGGGCCCTCGTCAACAAAGCCTTCACCCCACGGGCGGTCGCCGCCCTCGAGCCCCACATCCGCGAGCTCATGACCACGCTCCTCGACGCCGTCGACGATCCGGCCGCCTTCGATCTCATGGAGGCGGTGGCCAAACCGTTGCCCGTGATCGTCATCGCCGAGATGCTCGGCATCCCGCCGGAGGACCGCGCGCAGTTCGCGGTGTGGTCGGACCAGCGCGCCCGCATCCTCGAGCCGACGCTGAGCCCCGAGGAGCGGGAGACCGCCGACGCGGCGATGCGGTCGCTCGACGAGTACCTCGTGCCGATCATCAGCGAGCGGAAGGCCGACCCCAAGGACGACATCATCAGCGCCCTCGCACAGGCGGAGGAGGAAGGCGACAAGCTGACCGAGCGCGACGTGCTGATCATGCTCCGGCTGCTGCTGGTGGCCGGCAACGAGACCACCACCAACCTCATCGGCAACGGCGTGCTGGCCCTCCTGCGCCATCCGGATCAACTGGCGGCCTTGCGCGAGGACCCCGGGCTCATTCCGTCCGCGGTCGAGGAGCTGCTGCGCTTCGACTCGCCGGTGCAGGTGGACATGCGTAGCGTGCTGGACGACTGCGACGTGAACGGCTTCCCCCTGCGGCGCGGCGACAGCGTGGTCATGCTGCTGGGCGCCGCGAACCGCGATCCGGACCGGTTCGAGGCGCCGGACCGGCTCGACGTGCGCCGCGGCGATCAGAACCACCTGGCGTTCGGCCGCGGCATCCACCACTGCCTCGGGGCGCCGCTCGCCCGTCTGGAGGGCCGCGTCGTCCTCGAAGCGCTTATCGAGCGCTTCGAGTCGATGCGGCTGACCGAGGATCGCCCGGCGTTTCGCAGCAGCGTGGTGCTCCGCGGACTACAATCCCTGCCGGTGGCCGCCGTACCCGGCAGCGCCCAATGATGGGTAGGTGAGATGACGACAAACGGCACGAAGCAATCCTGGGCCCGGTTCCCAGCCTTGGTGCTGGCGGCGGCAGTCGCCGGCGCGTGCGCGGGCGCGGCGCCCGACCCCGACCCGGCGCCGGGCGCCGACGAAGCCCCGTCGTTTCCCGCGCCCGCCTTCCATCACATCCAGGTCAACTCGGCCGACCCCGAGCACGCGCTGGACTGGTGGGAGACGTTCTGGCCCGCCGGCACGCGCACCACCGTGGCCGGGCTGCCGGCGTTCGAAGCCGACGGCGTGTACCTGCTGTACAACAGCGTCGATGCCCCCGCCCCCGGCGCGTTCGACCCCGAGCGGCGGCAGTCGGTCCCCCAGAGCGCGTTCTGGACGACGGGACCGAGCACCGACGGCCTCGCCCTCTACGAGCGGCTGACCACCTTCGATCCGGACGGCGAACGGTTCGGGTTCCTGCCCGTCTACACCGGGCCGGACGACGACGAGGGAGTGCCGCATTCCGGGCTCGCCCCGTTCGGAGATCAGCTGCTGACGGCGGCGGAGATGGCCGATCGCGCCGCCCGGGAGGGGCCGAACCCGGTTCGGGACCGCGCGAGCGGCCAGGACTTCGGCTATCTCGTCGACCCCGACGGCATCCTCGTGGAGTTCAACGGGAACTCGGCGACCGAGGACCTGTTCTACGGCCACCTCCACTTCTGGCACGAGCAGCCGCTGTGCGCGGCCAACTGGTACGTCACCCACCTCGGCGTGACCCTGCCGCCGCTCCGCGACCCCGACACCGGCGAGACCGCGCCCCGGCCGCCGTACGAGCCGTGCGCGGTCGAGATCGGCGACGTCAGCTATCCCTCGTTCCTGCCCATGGGCCAGCTCCGGACGCCGATCGCGAGCGTGCGCCTCGCCAACGCGGGGTGGATGTGGTACTCGCGCCAGTGCCGCAACGGCCGGTGCGGCCCCGACCTCGACCGCCCCCTCGCCCCGTCACGCGGGCAGGTGGTGGACCACGTGGGCGTCACCTACCCCGACCTCGACCCCGTGCTCGCACACCTGGAGGCGGCCGGCGTCGCCGTCGTCGAGGGTCCGTATCCCTTCGGCGAGACCCGCGCGGTGCTCATCGAGGACCTCGACGGGCTGGCGCTGGAATTGATAGAGGCGGGTTCCGACTGAGCCGATGCGACGAATCCTCCTGCCCCCGGTGCTACCCGCGCTCTTCACGCTTCTCGGCGCCGTCGTGCACCGCGGCGCGTGGCGCGTCGAGCCGCTGCCGGCGCCATGGCCCGTCGTCGCCGGCGGCTTCCTCATACTGACCGCGGTGGGGATGGCGGCAACCGCGTTCATCGCGTTCCGGCGGCACGACGAGAGCCTGGATCTCCGCAAGCCCACCCGGCGCCTCGTGTCCGAGAGCGTTTACGGGATATCGCGCAACCCCGTGTACCTCGCGTTCCTCGTCTTCATCGCGGGCCTGGGCTGCGCCAGCAACGCCGCCGCCGTCCTGCTCGCCGTCGTCCCCGCCTTCGCGGCCTTCAACTGGTACACCATTCCCCACGAGGAGGCCTACCTCCGCCGCAAGCTGGGCGCCGCCTACGACGAGTACGCCGCGCGGGTCAGGCGCTGGATCTGACGCGACGTGCGAACCGAGACCCGACTACTGTTCACCGTTCATGCAGAGTTCGGGACTATGCGAAGTCGGTTCGGCGGGCCCCGTCCGCATCGGTGATCGCCTGGATCAGTACTCCGCATACGATTGATCTTGCGCCTCTGGTCGTCGCTCTCTCCTACCGGGAATCCGTCCCCGAGGTTTCGACAGCCGCCTGCCGTTCGAGGTTGCGGTGGATCTCGAGGATGTGGCGAATGTCGTGGTTGCCCTCGTGGCACCCGTACTCGAACAGCGGACCGTCAGTCCTTACCAGCGGGATCTCCGCGCTCCACTCGCTCGTCCACGTCATCGGATCGGTGACCGTGAACTCGTAGTGAATCCGATCCGCGGCGGTGCGGGTAAAGCGTTCGACGACGTGGAGGCCGGCGCCGGCTCCTCGGAAGCGTCTCCGCTCGGCGTAGTTTCGGGTCTCGACGACCAGCGTATCCCCATCCCAGCGCCCGCGCGAGTCGCCGGGGAACTGCCGGATCGTGTCCGGGATGTGCGGGCGCCCGTCGAGCGGGATGATGCGCGGCGGGTAGGTGGACAGCTCGCTGAACACCACGACGTGGTCCCGCGTCTGGAAGACCTGATGAATGTCGTTGTAGGACGGCGGCATCATGGGCGGGCCCTCGTGCGACCATGCGAGGCAGCGCTCCGACAAGGGCCGGGTCTCGTGGCTGTCGAACGCGCTCGGCCGCGCCTGCGCAGCCGTGGCGGCAGCCGCTCGCGCCGCGGCCCCCGGCGTCCGCGGCGGAATTCGGCCGTTCCGCGGATAGGTGATCAATGACGTGCGCCGGCTCGACAGCCCCTTCGGCACGGGCGTCCGCAGCCAGATCTCGTTGTCGTAGTGGATGTGATGACGCTCGTCGGGAGTGCGGTTACTCTGGAACTTGTAGCGCTCGAGCTCCTGGCGGTCGTTGACGTCGATGAGGGTGAGGATCTCGCGCGCGGACGGGTCGACGCCCTCGGCCGTGAGCGTTCCCGCCAGGAAGGCCGCCTCCTCTTCCGTGAAGAACTCCCTGTCTCCCAGATGCGCGGGCCGCTCGAGCGGCGTGAAGGTCTGAGTCGTCCAGTAGCCCTGGAGGTCAGGCCGGCCGTCGGGGGTGCGAGGCAGCGTCCACTCCGCGGCCCCGTCCGCTTCGCTGCGGACCGGATCCTGAGCGGACGCGGAGACCGGCGTCAGAAGCCCGGTCGCGACAACCGAAACCAGCGCGGCAACTGTGGCATGGTGCATCTGTTCCTCCCGAGGTCCGCGAGGGACCGGATGCGCCCATGATTGCTTACGACAGGGCCTTTTTCAAGTGCCACGAGCAGCCGCTGTGCGCCTCCGACGGGTACGTCACCCACCTCGGCGCGACCCTGCCGCCGCTCCGCAACCCCGAGACCGGGGAGACGGCCCCGCGCCCGCCATACGACCCGTGCGCCGTACGGACTGAGCCGATGCGAGGTATCCTGTCGCGGCAGATTCCGCTTCTGCGCGAGTGGCTCATCGTCCTGCCGAGCGGCGGGTTCGACCGCCATCGATATGGAGGCGCTGGCCGCCGCGTCGACGGCGCGGACGGAGGTCGCGGGATGACCCTCCCCGGTGTGGCGATGCGCTGGCTCGTCGGCTACTACGGCGTCTTCCAGGCCGGGCACGTCGTCCTGAACCTCGTGCATCTCAGCGGCCTCCGGCCGATCCAGGACTTTCCGCCGCCGCCGGCCGAGGGCTGGCATCCGCAGGCGACCGCGTTCTGGACCTCCATGGGCCTGATCGACACGGCGATCGCCCTGCTGGCGCTCTACTTCGTGGCGGCGTTCTTTGGCGGTCGGCGCGGGGCGCTGTGGGCGGGGCTCGTCTCGCTGACGACGTACGTGTACAACACGTTCACCTTCAACTACACGGTGATCACCACGGGGGCCTGGGCACGGCATCCCGTCGAGTACGTCTTGCTGAATGCCGCGTCGATTCCGCTGATCCTCCTGTTCGCGTTGGTCGTTCGCGACGTGCGGGAGGCGGCCCGCGCAGAGCAACGAGGAGAGACATCATGGCGATGAGACGGCGGGTTCACCGATGCGTCGCGCACACCGCGACGGCGGTCGCCGTCGTCGAGAGCCACCGCGGTGCCGGTGACGAGGAGTCGGGCCGCCCCCCTTGTCCGTTCGTCGAGACCCGCGCGGTGCTCATCGAGGACCTCGACGGGCTGGCGTTCGAGCTGATGAAGGCGGGTTCCGACTGAGCCGATGCGACGAATCCTCCTGCCTCCGGTGCTGCCCGCGCTCTTCACGCTTCTCGGCGTCGCCGTGCACCGCGGCGCTTGGCGCGTCGAGCCACTGCCCGAGCCGTGGCCCATCGCCGGCGCCGTCCTCATGGCGGCCGCGCTGGGGATGGCGGTCAACGCGTTCTTCGTGTTCCGCCGCCGCGACGAGAGCCTGGACCTCCGCCAGCCGACCCGGCGCCTCGTCTCCGAGGGCGTCTACCGGATATCGCGCAATCCCGTCTACCTCGCGTTCCTCGTCTTCATCGCCGGGCTGGGCTGCGCCAACAACTCGGCCGCCGTCATGCTCGCCGTCGTCCCCGCCTTCGCCGCCCTCAACTGGTACACGATTCCGCACGAGGAGGCGTACCTCCGCCGGAAGCTGGGTGCCGCCTACGAGAGTACGCGGCGCGGGTCAGACGCTGGATCTGACTTCGGATAGGGACTCGTCGAAGAGCAGGCGCACCAAGTCAGGCCGTCACGCCGACCGTTCGGCGCTCTCGTTCAGCCGCGTACGCCAGAAGGCTCGCACGTCTTCTCGTGACAGTTGGGGGAACTCCGTCAGAAGCTGCTCCTCGGATGTACCGCCGGCCAGATACCCGAGCACGTCACCGACGGTGATGCGCGTGCCTCGGATACAGGGCCTCCCGAATCTGATCGCAGGATCGACCGAGATTCGCTCAAGCTGCTTCACTCGATTCAGTGTACGCCACTTGAGTCGCCCCAGGCACGAGCGACACCTGCGGTGAACCCACGTCGCCCACGTGTTGTCCATTCAGCTCGCGTTCTCCACGCCGGTACGGAAGAACCTCAACCGGTGCCATGTCAGGTAGCGCTCGTGAGCGCCGCGGAGGCCGTCGACCCTCAGTGGCCTGTCCAGCGCGAGAGCCGACCGGGCGCCGGGACGGAGAGCGTTCGAGACGAGCATCGTTCCGTCCCCCTCGATCGTGATGAAGCCGGCGTCGAACGCAGCATCGAGATGAGGCGCGAGCAGGAGGCCGTTGAAGACGTCGAGGCGCTCGGCATCGGTGGCGCAGTCAGCCCAGGGCTTGATGTGGCTCGCGCGCAACAGCTTGGGGACGTCGAGGCCGGTCATCGCGCAGCGACCGTCCCAGTACTCCAGGAGGCCTCGGCGGAACACGTCTTGACCGATTCGCTGGACGACCAGGCGCTCGGCTTCCGTTGCCCGCGGCAGATTCGCGGCCTCGTCCTCGAAGACGCGAAGCAGGGCGTCGGGCAGCGTCCGCGAGAGCTGGAACGCGCGGCGCAACAGGCGATGCAGTGCGGCGACGTCGCTGACGGCCAGGGCGCCGGCAGCGACGCCCGGGAGCCGGTCGGTGCACGCCGCGCCGAGACCGGCCAACCCGTCGATGACGTCCGCCCGCGAAACAGCCGCGAGGAACCGGGATTCTCCGACAACCGTGAGCCAGATGCGCATCGGCGTCTGGCTGCTGCCGAACCCGAGCCAGTCGACCGTGCGCTCCCGCTCGAGGTCGAAGCCGTTGTCGGTCGCGGCCTTCTCCAGGCGGGTGACGGTGACGGCGGTCAGCATCACCGGCCTCGGCCCAGCATCCGCCGCAGCCACGAGACGCGGATGCTCACGAACTCAGGAAGCGGACGCCTACCGAGGAGCTCAGAGGCCCGGTCTTCGCGCTCGTTCCGGGTCGCCGTCCGGTTCTCGAAGTCCCTCTCCATGCGCCGGCGCTCGCCACGGACGGCAGCCATCCGTGCCTTGACGAGCGCCGGATGATTCAGGTTGACGATGCTGCGCCGCCGTCGATCGTCATCGATGCGGTCCGCGATCGCGAGCTCCAGCGCTTGGCGAATGCCATCCGCCAATCTCACATCCGAGCGCACATAGATCTCCCCGCCATTGCTGAAGCCGACGACGTCCTCGTAGCTGAGGTCCGCGGGCCACGGCACGTGGGAGTCGGCATCCCACCGAAAGGGATGGTCGTCCTTGGCCGAGTCGCAGGTCTCAGTTTTGGGGCAGGACAGATAGAGATTCTTCCAGTGAAGGGCTCTCCGCGGCTCGCGGCTGAGTGGATACCAATGGTCAATCCGAGGCGCCGGATGGCCCTCGGCGATGCGCCGCTCGCAGTAAACGCAGAGAGAATGCTGCTCCCGGTACATCACCACTCGAAGCTTCTGCTTCGCAAGCTGGTCGAATCTCGTGCGGGCAAAGGACACCCGATCGTCTGCCTCCAGCAATTTCTCCAGGTATTCCTCCTCGGCCTGGCGGAGGCTCGCTAGCGCTCCGTCGTCCGGATAGACATCCCTCGGAGGCCAGGGCTTCGAGATGCTGCGCACTCTACTCCTCCAGGTCCAAGAGCACCCTGGCTTCGATCAGATCGGGATCGAGGTCACCCCAGCGAGCAAACAGCTTCCTGTACAGCCCCGCCGCCTCCTCCCGGCGACCCTGATCGATGAGTCCGTGGAGCGTCTGCAGCTGCCGCGCTCCCTCGCGATCGCGATCCTCCGTGTTCATGTGCTCCCGCAGGATCGCGTTCGTGTCCCTGCCCTCGACGAATACGTGGCCTTCCTGGAGTCTCCCGTTCACGAGCCGGCGAACGTGGCGGTTTTGCGCACTACTCAGTACCTGCGGGGAGTGCGTCGTGACGATGAGCTGCAGTCTCGGGAAGGCCTGCCGAAGGCGCGGAAGCGCCACCCGCTGCCAGCGCGGGTGCAGGTGCAGGTCGAGCTCGTCGATGAACACCACGCCCTCCACACGTGCGGGCGCGTCGGCGCCGTCGAACTCGTTGAGCATGACCGCGCGGCGGGCGATGTCCGCGACCAAGGCGATGAACACGTGGTAGCCATCGGACAGCTCCGACCACGGGGCCGCGTGCCCGTCCTCGAAGCACACCACGGGACTCCGGGCCGTAGCGTCGTACCAGGCGTCCTCGACACCAGGAGTTGCCCGGACCGCCGCCTCCAGCACGGCCTTGTGGAAGAAGCGCTCCGGTTCTGCCCGGTCCCTTCGGCTCACGTCTCCGAGCATCTCGTCCTGAAGCCACTGCAGCAGTGGCGCCTCATCGAGGTCCGGATCGAGCGAATAGTCGTAGGCCTCCCAGCGGTCCCCCATGCGCTCCAATTTCCGACTCGGGTCTACCTGCCGTCCCAGCCGATCGACGCCGTACCATGCGAACAACGGCCACCGAACGCCGGGCGCTCGAACCCGCTCCAGCGCCTCGAGAATCGGCCGATGCCGCTTCGTGGTCCGTCCCGACCCCGGGTGACCCACCGTCGACCACGTCACGGATTCGGCTTCTCCCACGTCCGCAGTCCACGCGAGCTCGCACCGGCCGACCGGCTCCCTTCGCCCCCTCTCGTCGAGCGTGCGCAACCTGACGTCGCGCGCCGCGCTGAACCGCGAGGTCTTCGGCGCCGCCCGCTGGAACACGCCGAGGCCCATCGCGAGGGCGGTGAGCAGCGCGGTCTTTCCACCGCCGTTCTCGGCGAAAAGGACAGTGGTGTCTTCCTCGATCTGAAGCGTCAACTCGTCGAAGCAGCGGTAGTTGCGGGCACGCATCTCGCTGAGGCGGAATCGGCTCATGTCGCCCTCCTCGGTGGCCCGAGCGGCGAGTCGTAGGGTACGCCCTTCGCGGCAGCCGACGCCAGCGCGTCGTAGGTCTCCAGCACGACTCGCTTCGTCCGATACTCGCCGTGCTCACGCGTCTCCGACCGCACGATCACCGGAAACGTGTCGAGGATGTGGCCGGAGTCGTTCCGCGAGATGCCGTACAAGTGGAAGAAGGCGGCGTCGATCTCGCACCGGAGCTGGAAACGGCGCTCCGGATCCCAGATGAAGGGCGGGTTGTCGTCGCCGCAGTCCTCGGCGAACGGCTTCAAGTTCCACGCGGTATAGGTGAGCTCGAGGACGCGAGGGAGGAGCCAGTCGCGAATCTGCATCGACGGCGCCCACGGCGCGGGCGCCGCGTACGTCTCCGGGCCGAACGCGGGAAGCTGCCGGATGGTGAAGTAGGTCAAGTGATTGCCGCCGACCTTTTGCCTCGCGCAGTAGTCGAACGCTGTGCTCGACAGGTTGGCGTAGAGACTGGCCAGGACTTGTGGGTCGCCAGCCGGCATCATCAGCGGAAGCGCATGATTCACCGCGGCTCTCGGAAAAACGCACGCGATGACCGTTCGTATATTGCTGGCAAAAGTGATGTCCCTCCATCCGAGCAGCCAACCCCGGTCCCAGAGGTCATCCAGCCGCTCCGCCACTTCATCCTGATGGACCCAGTACCTGGGCAGCGTCAGCCGCCCCGGATCGGCGTGCGCGACGTCGTCGAGTTCCGGCAGCTTGCCCTGGTTCGCCTGCGCCGCGCTCTGCCCCTCGTACGAGCCGAACCGGTGGTCGAACTGGTGGACCATCTTCGCCTCGTACAGCGGCAGCATGGCGCTGCCGTCCCGCTCGAACCGGTCTCCGTCCGGCGTCCACCCGGCCGCCGCCAGCTCCGCCCGGGTGCGGAACCGCCCCGAGTCGTTGGCCATGTCGAACATGCGCAGGAATCTCAGGCCCCATGCATTTCCGTCCGGGTCGTTCTCCCGCCAGAGCACGCCGGCCCGGCGGTACATCGTCAGATTGATGTCCGCATCGCGCTGCGATCTGAACGTCGGACACGTCCGTGTGTTCGGGTTCAGCGTGGTGAAATCGGCGGGAGTCAGGGCGAAGTGGCGCCAACCATCGTCGAGATCGACCGCGCGTCTCGCATAGAAGACGAGGTCGGCCTGCCTGGACTCCCTGATCGTAAAGAGCACGAACCGATACCTGTGGTCGAGACCCTTGAAGACGAGACTCTCGTTTTCGAAGTGATGGACACTGGCCAGCGCGCTACCGTCGAGCAGAGCCTGGAAGTACTCCTTGGTGGTGTTGTCGGTGACGATCCCGCTAGGCACTATGAAGCCCGCACACCCGCGAGGCGCGAGCACAGTCCAGTTGTGCTCGGCGAACAGCGCGTACGTGTTCACGTCCCCCTTCCCGCAGAGCGGGTAGCGCCCGGATTGCCGCACGAAATGGCTCTGCCCCTGCGCGATGCGCGTCGCACTGGTCCACTCCTGCCAGAGATCCGGGTCCCTGACCGGAAGCGCGGCAATCAGCTTCTTGCGCTCGGCCGCGTTCCGCGCTGCCGCGATCGAGGGCTCGCGCTTGGCGAAGAACTCTTGCTCCTGGAGCTTGACGCGCTCCCACGGCGGGTTGCCGAGCACGACGTCGAAGCTGCCTCGCGCAAAGACATCCGGAAACGCCAGCTCCCAGTGGAACACGCCATAGTCCTCGACGATGCGCCGCGTGGTCTCGACGAGCAGCAGGGACGGCGGTCCCTCCCCGTCGCGGAGGGCGAGCCACGTCGCCGTCGTCGGCGCCGCCTCGACGACCGGGCCGGGTTGGTCCTTGGGCCAGAGGAAGGCGGCGCACCACGTGTCGGCCACGAGCTTCTCGTGCTCGTAGGCCTCCGAGGCCAGCAACGCGTTCCACCGCCGCTGCTTCGTGGCCAGGGCGCTGGCGTCCGCGTCCGGGGCCTCCTCGACGGCGCGTATGGCGTCGCGCAGGGTGACCGTCTCGCTACGAGGTTCGAACAGCAGCCGTCGCTGACCGGCGATCTCCTCCCGGTTGCGCTTCTTGAGCGAGCCGGTGAGCTTTCTGACGTCTCCCTCCAGGACCGTCCACGCGGTGTCCGGCACCTGATCGCCCATGAGCGCGCGAGTCGTGCCGATGAGGGAGTTGCCGCAACGGACGTGGCTCTCGAGGAACGTGAGGGGCAGGCCCGGGTCGATCGACTCCATCCAGAGGCTCACCTTGCAGAGCTCGACGGCCAGCGGGTTCCTGTCGACGCCGTAGATGCACCGTCGGACGACGTCGCGGAGCGCACGCTGATAGTCGTCCGGCGCGGGCGTGCCCCCCGCCCGGATGCGCGCGACGCGGTCGGCGAGCCGGCGCGCCGCCGCGAGCAGGAAGTGCCCCGACCCGCAGGCGGGGTCGACGATGGCCACATCGAGAAGGGCATCGACGGGACGCTCGGGATGCGCGTCGACCGTGCGCTCGACCACAGGATCGAGGGCGCTTTCGAGCAGGACCTGCACGAGCTCGTCCGGGGTGTAGTAGCTGCCCGTCGTCTTCCGCGCATGACCCCGGCTCTCGCCGGCGCCCGCGAAGGAGAACGATCGGCCGTCCCCGGTGATCTGCGGGACCCGCTCCAGTAGGCCCTCGTAGACGTAGCCAAGCTCGTCCGCACCCATGTCGCGCCAGTTCACTCGGACGAGCCCGGAAGACTCGCGAAGCCACGCCAAGCGAAAGAGCGCCCCGAGAAACGCGCGGTTCTCGAGTCTCGCCGCATCGAGGTCCGGGCACTCCTCGGGCGCGAACAGCCCGGCGAGAGCGGGCAGCCCGAGACGCGGTTCGCCGCCGGCGAGGCTGCGGAAGACGATCCTGACGGCCTCCCACAGGTCGCCCTGCCGGTCGTGGGCGCTCCGGCGGACGGCCCGATCGCGGAGACGGCGAAGGCCGTATCCATCGGCATAGAGGCGGCGGGCCGACTCGGAGGCGTTCTTCGGGTGCAGCAGGCCCCGTTCTTCGACCGTGAGCAGGAAGACGAGCCGGTAGACCAGTCGCAGAAGCTGCCCGAAGTACCCGTCCTTCGTGAGGCCCCCGGCGTGCAGCGCAGCCCGGAGCTGCGTGTTCGCGGGATGGGCAAGGAACCCCTGCCCCAGGATCTCTAGTGCTTCCTGGAAGCCCGCGCTCAGCTTTTCCCGCGCCCGAGTCCCCTCTTCCCGCCCGGCCTCCCGCCACGCTTCAAGCGGGCATGTCCCGTCCGGGTCGCCGGCGCGGCCAAAGCGCGACTCGTGCGCGAGAAGCCAGAGCGCGGCGAAGTCGGGGTACAGGTCTTCCGTGAAGATCCGGCCGAGGTCGGCTTCGATCCACGCCGGCCGCGTGAGGCTCGCGTTATTGCGCGCGATACGCAGCGAGAGCCCGTCCGTGGCGAGGCCCCAGAGCATCGCGCCGGACGCGTTCAGGGTCTCCTGCAGGAGCCCGAACGCGCTTCGGCGACGCTGGTCGTCGCCGAGCTCAAGCAGGAGGGTATCGAGGCCCGCTCCCGCCCGCGCGACGACGACGGGAACCCGGTCGCCGAGAGCGAAGAACCGGACCGGATACACGCGATCGTCGATCGTCCTCGGCTCGGCGCCCGCAACGGACGCGAAACCGAACGCGTCGCGCAGCAACGGCTCGACGAAGCGCTCGGCGAGCGTGCGGGCGTCGCCTCCCGCGGCGCGGCCTGCCTCGAGTTCGCGAAAGCACGCCTGGGCTATGCGCCAGCTCCGGGCGATCTCGTCGCGGACGTCGAGTCCCTTCGGAATGCGGTAGTCGGCCGGCTCCTGCGCGCCGGCACGGCGCTGCGCCACCCGACCGAGCCACTCCGCCCCGAGAAGACCGCCCTCGATCGAGAGGGCATCGAAGGCTATCCGGGCCTCGATCGGGCGGCTTCCGCGAGGCGCCATCGTCAAGCCACCCTCGGCAGGAGCACGTAGACGCCGATCACGTCGGGGCGCGGAACGGCTTGTACGGCGGTGCTCCCGGTCGCCCGGCTGGCTTCGCGGACACGCAAATGGTCGGCGAGCAGGGCGCTCGCACGCGCGGCCGAGAAGGCCTCGATGTCGGCCGCGCGCTCGGGAAGGGCGGCGAGGGCTCGTGCGACCTCCCGCTCTCGAACGCGCCGCGGGGGATCGTCGGCGGGCGGGAGCGCGAGCAGAGCCAGCGCCTCGGGTCCGGTGATCGGCGCTGCCGTCCGCGGGCCGGCCCAGGCCAGGGCAGTCGCCTCCTCGACCATCAGCGGCTCCCGGCCCCGCCGGGTCGACAGGAGCTGGTGGCGGAGCCGAAGCAGCACGACGGTGGCGCGGGCTCGCACACCCTCGGAGATCCAGCAGCCGGCGCGCCCGAGGACCGACGGGTCGCCGGTCGCGGCGTCGCCGTCGTCGACCGAGAGGGTCCGCCCGAGCAGCGTCTCGGCGAGGACCGCGACGAGGGGATGGCTGCGCTGCACGGGGCGGCATCCGGGCGCCGGCGGGTACGCGAAGTCGATGGCGACCGTGCCCGCGATGTCCTCGGCTGCCAGACGCTCGCGGACCTCGGCCGGCAGCGGCGCCGTCGGGACCTTGAATCCCCGCCCGAGCGGTTCGAGCCCGGAACCAAGCCGGGCGAGAGCGCGGCCCGCGAAGCGCTGCACGTCGTCGCGGCCGCCGACTGCGGCGAGGCTCTTGCGCCACTCGGGCATCACCTCGTCGGGCTTGATGCGCCGCTGAGCGAACACGGTCCGGTTCTTCTTCGCCTTGGCTTTGACGTCCTCCCAATGGCCCTCGAACAGCTCGAGCTGGCGGCCCTCATGGATGGCACTGCGGCCCCGCCGCCGAAGGAGCACGGCCTTGAGCAGCGCCTGCGTGAGCGAGTGGCCCTCGTCGGGCACAGGTACGGGAACGCCGAGCTCCTCCCGAATGCGGGCCGCCTTGCGCAGGATGACCTGGAGCACGGCGCCGTCCACCGGGTTGTTGACACCGTAGAGGAGCGTGGCGCGCACGGCCTTGCTCGGCTGACCGAAGCGGTCGACACGACCCTCCCGCTGCTCATGGCGCGTCGGGTTCCACGAGAGGTCGTAGTGAACGACGGCGTCGAAGTGCTCCTGAAGGTTGATGCCCTCCGACAGGCAGTCGGTGGCGACGAGAACCCTGCGGCCTTCGGCCACGCCGATCCGCCCCACGCATTCCTCGCGCTCGTTGGGGGGCATCTCGCCGGTCACGGCGCCGACGGCGGCGTCCTTCAAGTTCTGCCGGAAATGGCGGGCCACGTAGCGGGCCGTCGCGATGAAGCGACAGAAGACCACCACGTTGAACCCGGCCTCGACCAGCTCCGTGACGTGTGCCGCGGCGGTCCTGAGCTTCGGGTCACCGCTCTGGCCCGCGAGTCTTTCCGCCTGCTCGATAAGCCGTGCCAATGCCGGGCTGTCGCCGCCGGCCGGGGGCTCGACGTCGTCCGCTACCAGCGCGTCGACGTCGCCGTCGAAGATGCGATCGAGAAGATCCTCGCGGGCCTCGTCGTCGAGATCCTCGCCGGCGCGCGTGCGCAGGGCGAGCACCGCGGCAACGGGACTGGACCCGGTGCAGCGAAGGAGCGCCAGCGTTCCCCAGAAGTTGAGGCGCTGCCGCTGCTCGTCACCGGTGCCCGACCCGACAACCTCGGCGCAGTAGTCGAGGACGTCGTCGAGGAAGGCCTCCCAGGCGCCACTGAGCTTGTAGGTGAGTTCCTTCGTCTCGCGACGCGGGAAGATGTCGCCGTCGCGCCACTCGGCGAGGTCGGGACGCCGTCTCTGGACGAAGTGGTTCGCGAGGCGCTCGCGGAGACGCGCGCGCTCGGTGCCCGTGATCTCCGCCAGGCGCTCGAAGTCCGGGGCAAGCAGGCCGAGCAGCCGGTAGAAGGCAGCGTCATCGCCGCTGTGCGGAGTCGCTGTGAGCATCACGAGGTGCCGCGACGCGCTGTCGGCCAGACCCCGGAGCAGTTCGTACCGCTGATGCCGGCCCCGGCCGGACGAGGCGCAGGTGTGGGCTTCGTCGACGATTACGAAGTCGGGACACGCCTGGAGGAAATGGTCGCGCCTCTCCCGGGTCTTGATGTAGTCGAGACTGACGACCGTGTGCGGGTGGACCGAAAAGATGCTCACGCCGGGCGGAATGCCCCGTTCCAGGCGCCGAGCGCTCCGGGCGGTGACGGGCGCGGCGCGGATGTTGAAGCGGACGTCGAGTTCGGTGACCCACTGGTCCACGAGATGCGGCGGACAGAGGACGACGGTGCGATCGATGTCGCCACGGTCGAGCAGCTCGCGTGCGATGAGCAGGGCCTCGATCGTCTTGCCGACACCGACATCGTCGGCGATGAGCAGGCGCACGGGATCGAGCTTGAGCGCCATGAGCAGCGGCACGAGTTGGTAGGCTCGCGGCTCGACCGAGATCTGTCCGAAGCTCCGAAAGGGTCCCGCGCCCCGCCGCAGCGAGAGCAGCAGCGCATCGCGAAGCAGGAGGGCAGAGTCGTGACCGCCGAGCTGTTGCGCGCCGGGCAGCGGGAACCGCGCCTCGCGAACCGGCTCGATCTCGAGCGGCAGGTGGACTAGCGTCCGATCCTCATCCGATCCCGTGACAGGTCGGACGCAGAGCGTCTCCGCCGAGCTTCCGGTGAGGACGACCCACTCCCGCCCGCGGGCGCTGACGAGGCTTCCGGGCGCGTACAGGAGGTCGCTCATGACGCCAGCCCCAGGGCGGAGGCCAGCCGCGCGAAAGCCGCGTTCCAGCCCTCGGGATCCACGAACTCAATCACCTCGAAACCGAGGTCCTCCATCGGCTGCAGAGCTGAGCGGTCGGCCTCGTCGATAACCGCAGCCACGTAGTGCCTGCGCCAGACGCAGCGCACGGACCGGGCGCCTGCAGCCAACGGCTCCGGGTCCGGCGCAGGAAAACCGCGGCGGGCCGCTTCCGCGAGCCACCGATCCTCGCGCGACACGGTGAGAGCGGCATCAAACTCCCCCGAAGCACCCGTGGGAGAGGCGGCGATCGGCTGCGTCCGCGCCCTCCGCGCCGTGCGTGCACGGGCCAGCCGGAGCAGCATCGTGCGAGCATCCTCGTCGCGACGATCGAGATTCTCGTGATCGGGCTGGTTGTAGTACGACATCAGGCAGCGATAGCAGGCCGCCACGCAGGCCGTCCCCGGCTGGTCCGACAGATCCGTTGCCGAATCGGGCGGAGCACCGTCGACGGCCAGATGCATGATCTCCAGCGCCTTGCTTGCGACGCTGGCGAGGCTCGTCTCCTGGCTCACGAGCCGCGTGAGAACGCCGGCGCCGCCCTCGGTGGCCTCGTAGAGCAGAAAGCCCTTGCGGACGTCACGTGTGGGCATCGGCTCGGCGAGCATCTCGCCCTGCTCGAGTTGGAACACCGCCTCGATGCCACGCAGAATCGCATGCTGCACCGTGGTCAGCGCGACCTCCGAAGGAGCGTCGCCAGCGGGCTGGAAAAGGAGTGCGTTCTTGCGGTCCTGAACACTGGGGACGATCCACTGGCGCGGCGAGGCCGTGGGATCGATTGGACCCTCGTTGGCGTCTTCGTCCTCGCTCTTGGCCCAGTACCCCGATACCGGATCGATGTGAAAGCCGAGGATCTTCTTGTCGGCTCTCCGGCGCAGGCCCTTGTTGAGGCGCGTGATCGTCGCGCCGGTTCCGTACGCCAGCCGCACTATCTCGCCCTCTTCGTCGGAGGCCGACGCGTGCCGGACGTCGATCTCCTGGTCACGGATCGCCCATTCGAACGTCGTCTGCAGGTCGAAGCCCTGCCGCTGGCGTTCTTCGTCGTTCGCAGTGATCTGCTCGGCCGGCTGCGTGGCCACGTTCTCGATCCGATACGTGTTGCCCACCACCTCGGCGTCACCGAGCGACGTTCCGCAGGCGTGGCACATCGACAGGTCGTCGCCGAAGTGTCCTCCGCCGCAGCTCGTGCAGATTCGCACGGCCTTCGTGGGCAGCTGCGAGTCAGGCGTGGCCGACTCCCGGTGCCCGAGCGAGAGGAGCGCCCGCACGACCCGGTAGGCGCGCCCTTCGTGATAGACGAGGCTGCGAGGGCCGAACTCGGCCAGCGCGAGGAAGCGCGGACGCTGAAGGTAAGTCTGCCGCCCGCGGCCATCCCGACTCGCCGGGATGTACGCGAAGAGGGGCAACCTGGGAAAGTTGTAACCAGGCAGGAAGCCCTCGGTGGCGAGGTAGCGGTACGTGTAGAAGTCGCTCGATAGTGCGCTCGTGCCACGCTGCAGCAGGTTGAGCTGGTCCACCGCCTGCGCGTGCCGCGTCTGCGCCGCCCGCTTCTCCCGGTAGGGGGTCGAGTAGTCGTCCATGGTACGCCGCGCCGCGTCCCGCTGCTCCTCGGCGGCGGCAAAGAGGTCTCGCCAACGGTCGAAGCCCTCGTCGAGGCGCCCGGCCGCCGACGCGACGATGGCATCCGAATAGGCGTCCCGGCCGGTGTACCAGGGTGCAAACTCGGGCGTGAGATCGTCGGCGACCAAGTCGAGAACCCGCCGAATCCGCTTACCTGCGTCTTCAGCGACGCGCTTGTGCTCGAGTGCGGCCTTGATGTCAGGAATGAGCGGACGGCCGGCATCGTTGAGGAGGAGCAGCTCCGCGATGCACTTGTCGAGCGGCTGGTCGACGCACGAGAGCCAGACAGCCTGGAGGTGGCTGTCGATGAGGTCCCGGTTGGTGAGCTCGAGAATCGGCGCACGCACCTCGCCATGGACCATCGCCTTGGGGTCACGGAAGAAGTACTGATCGTGCGGGCTCTGCGAAGACGCGTAAGCGACGACCAGGGCGGCCTGTCCGTTTCGGCCCGCGCGTCCGCCGCGTTGGGCGTAGTTCGCGGGCGTGGGCGGCACGTTGCGCATGTGGACCGCGTTGAGGGCCGAGATATCGACGCCGAGCTCCATCGTCGGCGAGCAAAACAGGACCGGCAAGAACCGATTGGTCTCTCCGACCTCGCGGAGTCGCTTCTCGTCCTTCGCAAGCTCCCCGCGCTCTCGATCTCCGAAGCGGAAGCGCTTCTCGCGGATCTCCCGGTTGTCGGGATCGACCTGGGCGGTGTGCTCGCGCGCCTCGAAGCCGAAGAGCGGGTGCGTCGGAGCGCGGAGCATCCCAGCGAGGTTCTCGTACAGGTCGCGAAAGAACGCGTTCTGCGTGGAACCGCTGTCGTCCGTCAAGTCATCGCCCAGCTTGAAGACGACGCATGCATCGTTGAGCCGCCAACCCGCCTGGTCGAACGGCGTGTTCTCCTCCGACAGGAGGCCGTGCGTCGCCCCCGCTCGGAGAAGGTCGTTGACGAGCCGGTCGAAGTCCTTCGAGCGCAGTTCTCGGATGGTCGTGTCGCCGCCCCAGAGGTGCGACGAGCGCAGCGCCCGCCCGAGACCGCTTCGTGATCCGCCGCGCACGATCAGTTCCTGGTCGCGGAGCGTGCTCGTACGGCGAGTGGGGGCGACGACCATCAGCCAACGCGCACCTCTCGGCCTCTCGTCACTGCCGAAGCCCCATGGCGGCCGGAGGCGGCTGTGCGACTTCGCGACCAACTGCTCGAGGACGGCGGCATCCAGAACCTGGCTGCGGATGGCCATCCACTTCCGCATGTGGTCGAGCAGTTCGTGATAGACCCGGGCGCGGACGGCGTGGCTGGCCCGCTGCAGCAGGGGGTGCGAGCCGGCGAACAACTCGTCGTCCGCGGCGAGGTCGTCGAGGCCGAGATACTCCACCCGCACCATGCTGAGCTGCTCGAGGTTCGGGTTCGTGTACCGCCAGCCGCGCCGCTGATCGAACCAGACGCGGTAGGCGAGCACTTGCCGAAACGTGCGCTCGGCCTCCTGCAGGTTGAAACCACGCAGCGTGGGTTCGAGCAACCACTCCGTTCGGAGCTCCGGGTCCGGCCGGTCGAAGCCGAGCGTCCGCTGTGCCCCAGCGCCCAGCTCGTCGCTGCGGAGCCCGCTCGAACCTGCATCCTTCAGCGCGCCGAGGAAACCCGCGCGGACCAGGCCCACGAAGAGGAAGTCGTTGAAATGGCCTGCCTGCAACGCGGCATCCTGACGGTTGTCGGTGAAGCCGAGGAGCTTCCGCGTATAGGGGCCCAAGCCCGACTCGGAACTGTGCATCCAGCGGAGCGCGCTGGCGACTAGTACCGTGGTCGCCGAGCTGCGGCCCTCGGCCGAGAGGGAGGCGAGACGCGTGCGATCGCGGGCCGCACCGCGATGAGTATCCCCGCAGCGGAGACAGAGTCGGAACTTGCCGCGCAAGAACCACACCGTCGTCCCGGAACCGACTCGCCCGTCGGCCGCCACCGTGAAGCGCCGAGCACGCGCGTCGCGATAGTACGCCTTCAGCCGCAGGTTGCCGCCAGAGTCGAACTCGATCCACGTCTCCGGGTAGTCCTCGTCGCGGTCGTCGAAGGTGAAGTCGGAATCGTCGACCGGATGCGGTGTCAGGAAGCCGAAGGCCTCCTTCTCGGGCCCCGCCTCATCTCCATCTTCCTCGGCCTCTTCCCGCCGGGTCGGCGGCGCGTCGTCGATGTCTCGCGCGAGGAAGACGAGTGCCCCCTCCGGCCGCGCCAACCGCACCGGGTGATACTCGTGCCCGCACTCGCGACAGAAGTGCACCGCGTAGAGGCGCTTGTCCGCATGGCCCGGCAGGAACTGCTGACCATCGACGGTCGCCGTGCGGGTGCCGGGCGGCTCGACCGTCGCGTAGGCGTGCCCGGCGCCAGAGATGAACTGGTGGAGCTTGAAGGCGAAGAAGCTCTTCTCGCTGGCGCGCGGGTTCGAGGTCCGCACACGCTCAGGGACGCTCGACACCAGGAGGAGGTCCCGCAGTGCCTTGCCGCAGGCGTCGGAAGGCCGGCCCGATTCCTCCGAGAGCCTGGCCTGCGCCTCGATCACGCTCCTGGGCTTCGCCCGGACCCAGCGCTGGTCGTCCTCGGAGAACGAGACGCCGAGACGCGTCTCCACCCACACCGCGAGCGGGTGCTCCCTGAGCTCTGTGTCGGAAATGTGCGGCGGTACGCCCGCATCGATGGCCTCGCCAAGACGCGGCCTCACCGAATCCGCGGTGGCGGTCGAATCGGTGATGCGCTCGAGCGTCTCCACGATGACGTTGCTCTCGGCGATCTCGCTCCCGAAGAGCTTCGAGGACACGCCTGCCACCACGCGGTTCCTGTGGCCGACGGACCCTTCGCTCGCCATCGTGGCCGACGTACCGATGCACAGAAGACTCTCGGGCTGGAGGCGCTCGCGGACACGGCGCACGAGCAGCGCCACGTCCGCACCCTGGCGGCCTCGGTAGGTGTGGAGCTCGTCGAGCACGAGGAACCCGAGGTCCTCGCAGTTGCCGATGACGCGTCGGTCGGTCTCCTCCTGCCGCGTCATGAGGAGCTCGAGCATCATGAAGTTGGTGAGGAGGATGTCCGGGGGCTCGTCTGCAACCCGCTTGCGCTCGTCTCCGTCCTCCTGCCCGGTATAGCGGGCGAACGTGACCGGCCGGTCTCCAGGCGCCTGGCCGATGAACTTGTCGAGCTCCTCGAGTTGGGAGTTCGCGAGCGCGTTCATCGGGTAGACGACGATGGCGTGCGTGCGCGGCTCCGCGCTCCTCCGCCGTGCGGCCAGTACACGGTCGACAATGGGGATGAAGAAGCAGAGAGACTTCCCGGACCCGGTGCCGGTCGTCACCACGAAGCTCTCGCCGTCCGCGGCGAGCGCGATGGCCTGCTCCTGGTGCTTGTAGAGGGACAGCGGCCGACCGTTCGCGCGGAAGATGTCGGCGCACCCGGGGTCGAGGGTGCCGTTCGCAGCCAAGGCGCCGACGTCCGTCGAACGCTTGTAGCTCGGGTTGATCTGGATGAGCGGCTCGGGCCAGTAGCGTTGCTCGGCGTAGATGGCCTCGACCTGCTCCCGGATGTCCTGAGCGTGGATCGTCGTGAAGGACGTCGCGAAGCGCTCGTACTCGTCGACGACGCTGTCCCGCAACGCGAAGACGTCGAGCGTTGGCGGGTTGCCCGCCATCGCCACGTCCGAACTCGTTCTCGCTGTGCTGCTCCCCGTCATCGTTCAACCGGCTCGAGGCGGAGGATTGCCCCGTCGTCGGCGTCGGTCAGCACGTAGAGGAGCCCGTCGGGACCCTGGCGGACGTCGCGGATGCGCTGCCGCAGCTCGGTCAGCAGCCACTCGCGGCGGGCTTCCTGCCCATCCTCGTTGAAGACGATCCGCTCCAGGTGACCGGTGTTGCGGATCATGCCGGTGCGCAGCGCACCGACGAACAGGTGGCCGCGCCAGTTCGGGAAGCGGTCGCCGTCGTAGAACACCATGCCGGACGGGGCGATCGACGGCAGCCAGACGATCTCGGCCGGCTCCATCCCCTCCTGGAAGCTCCGGTCCGCGACCCGGCCGCCGGAGTACTCGCGGCTGTAGGAGACGACCGGCCACCCGTAGTTGGCGCCGGCGCGAATGCGGTTGACCTCGTCGCCGCCGAGGGGGCCGTTCTCGTTGGCCCAGAGCATCCGGGTCTCGGGATGCAGGGCCGCGCCGAGCTGGTTCCGGTGGCCCAGGGAGTAGATCTCGGGCCGGTACTCATCCCGTCCGACGAACGGATTGTCGGCCGGGATGCCGCCATCGTCCGACAGGCGGATGACCTTGCCGACGGTATCTCCGGGGTCCTGCGCCCGAGGGCCGCCGGTGCTCGCGCCGAACGCACCGCCCACGGTCATGAACAGGCTGCCGTCGGGCGCGAAGACGACGCGCGAGGCGGCGGTGCCGCGGACCCGGTCCGACCGGAAGAGATCGCTGACGTCGACCAGCCCGCCTTCCGTCAACCGTCCCCGCGCCAACGTCACGCGGGCGCCCTCGCCGTCCGGCTTCGAGTAGGTCAGGTACACGAGCCCGTTCTCGGGGAACCGCGGATGCAGGGCCACGTCCATGAGGCCGGCCAGCCCGACCGCGTGGACCTCCGGCACCCCGCTCACCGGGACGGGGTCGAGCACGCCGTCGCGGATGAGGCGCAACCGCCCCGGCCGCTCGGTCACCAGCAGGCGGCCGTCGGGCAGGAATGCCAGTCCCCAGGGATGCTCCAGCCCCCGGGTCAGCACCACCATCCGAACCTGCGGCTGCTCGGCAGTGTCGAAGACCCGGGGCTCGTCCGGCAGGGGCACCGGCGGCAGACCGGGAAGCTGTGCGGCGGCGTTCACCGACACCGCCAAGGCGCACCCGCACGCCAAGGCGACGTAGACCGCCGGGGCTCTGCGCGAACCGCGTATCTGTAATCTCATCGGCAACCTCCGCAACGGAAATGCCGGCCGCCAGCAGTCCGGGGCAAAAGGCCCCGCTGCATTCGACCCGCGTTGCATCCTGCCTGAGCTGGGTTGTTCCGCGGAGCTGCGTTGTCTTCGCGGTCACCCATGCCCAATGTGCTCCCTCGTCACGCCCTGTCGCACGGGCGCCCTTTCAGCCGGCTGGCGCCCTCGCCGGTCTCGGTGCAACGCGGGGCTTCACCACGAGTTCCGGGGCGCAGACTCCGGTTCCGGGGCAACCCGCCTCAGGCCGCGCAGGAAACGGTCCGGCGCGACGTAGCGGGTGTGCCAGTTCAGCCAGTCGTCGCGGTGCCGGCGGTACACGGGGTCGTCCTCGATCACCGCCGACGCGGCCGGGTCGTAGACCGGCTGGTCGTGCGACGGCAGGGGCCCCACCGTCTTGGCGTGGGTGGTGTTGAAGTCGCCGTCCTTGACCCAGCCGTCGCCGATCAGCACGTAGTCGCGCCGCCACCCCGGCTCGGGCGGGGGCGGGGCCGCGAAACGGAGCCGCATCTCGTCGCCGGCGTTCATGATCACGTAGCGGTCGTCCACCGCGGCCAGCAGCTCGCGGACGTCACCGAACCGGGTGTGGAACCCGACGAGGTCGCGCCACCGCGGTCGGTGGTTGGCGATCTCGTAGTCCGGCAACTCGAGCCCGCGCGGCCCCAGCAGCTCGGTCCGCGAGTAGCCGCGGTAGCGGAGGTCGGCGACGGCGGGGGCCAAGCGCGTCTCGCGCCGCAGATCCGGCTCCAGCCGGGGGGCCTGGGCGATCCAGTCCCAGTAGATTTCGAGGTTGGTCCGCAGGCGCAGGCGCCGCGGCCGCCGCCCGTCCGGGAGCCGGGGCACGTCGACGACCATCGTCTTGAGCTTGCCGGCCGGGAAGCCCAGATCCGGGTGGACCACCACCCAGCGCCCCTTCGCGTCCAGGGCCTCCATGGCCACCCCGCGGGGAATGGGATGCTTCCCCTGTCCGAGAGCGACGTTGATGCTGCTGTCGGTCGGATAGACCCAGCCGTAGGCGAGCAGCGACACCGCGTCCCAGGTCTCCACGACCTCGTCGAGCTCCAGTTCCAGATAGTGGGGCCGCGCGACGCCCTGGTGGGTGCCCTCGTCGAACGACGCCACGTAGCGGTTGTCCGGCTTCGCCACGAGCTCGCTCACGTCGGCGCCGGCGTCGTCCCAGACCCGGGTCACGGTGCGGGTCGGACCGGTCACGATGGTGTCGAGCGACACCGGGTCGCGGGCGAACCGCTCGTCCACCCAGACTTCGGTGTCCGGGGGATGGTCCACCAGCAGCAGCGACACGTGGTCGAAGAAGTGCGTCTCCCACAGATCCGCGGTGATCCGCAGGTCGTACTCGCCGTCCACCGCGGCCAGTAGATCGCCCCGGATGAGCACCCGGTCCGCGGTCGTGGCGACGTCGGCGGTGTCCTGGGCGTTGATGCGCAAGCCGAGGGGCGAGCGCCAGATGAAGTCGGTGACGAAGCGCATCCGGGTCCCGTCGTGGGCGAAGAGCCAGGGGCACGACCCCTTGAGCCGCTGCTCTGCCGCGATCACCTGGTTCGCGGCAAACTCGAAGTCAGCCTGGGTCACGCCGTTCGGCCAGCTGATGCGGGTGACGTCGGCCTGGGTCTGCACCCCCAGCCCGAAGTGGGCCGGGGCGCCGGTCAGCACCTGCTTCTGAACCAGCAGGCCCGCCCGCACCTCGATCTCCCCGCCCACCCCGAACGCGTTGATGCGCTGGTCGCCGGCCGCGATGTGCGCGCGGGGGCGTATCTGCTGCCATCCGTAGCCGGCGTCCGCCTGCCCGGCGAGCCGCACCGGCGCTCCGTCATGCACGCCGACGAGATCGAGCAGGCCGTCGCCAGTCAGATCGACGGCGGCGAAGATCTCCGCCTCGATCCCAGCGTCGAACGGCTCGAGCCGGGATCGCTCGTCGGCCAGCCAGGTCCGCGTGCCGGATGCGCCCGACGCGAGCACGTCCAGAGCGCCGTTGTTGTCGAGGTCGGCGAGCAGCAGGCGGTGGGAGCCGGGGGCGGCGCCGGCGGGAAACCCGGCCCAGGTCGCGACCTCGCTGGTCTCCCACGCCGCGCCGGTCCAGCTTCCCCGCCAGACCTGCCCGGCCGCGTCCAGCAGCGCGAGATCGACCCGGCCGTCGGCGTCCAGATCGCCGACGGCGAGACCGATCACCGCGGCCGGCAATTGCAGAGGGGACGCGGTATCGAACCGGCCCGCTTGGCGGTTCTCGAACAAGTGCACCGCGCCGTCGCCGTCGAGCAGCGCGGCATCCGGATCCCCGTCGCGATCGAAGTCTCCCCAGCCGAAGTCCCGGAGGGCGGTCACGCCGGCAAACGGGCTCTCCCGCCGCCACGTTCCGTCCGCGTTGTTGCGCAGGACCGAGGGCGCCCCGGCGCTGGGGCCGAGGACGATGTCGAGGTCCCCGTCCATCTCGGTATCGGCGGCCCAGATCCCGTAGGCGTCGAGGGCGTCGGCAGCGACCGGGGCCGCGCCGGCGGGATCGGCGCCCGCGGGGTCCGCCGCCGGCGTCGCGTCGGCGAACCCGCCGCCTTCCTCCTCCCGTGCCCACAGGCGGAGCCCCCCCGGTCCGGCCAGGGCCAGATCCATGTGGTAGTCGCCGTTCCAGTCGAGGGCGAGCAGGCCGTTGGCGGACGGCGATGCCCCCGCCGGCCCCGCGGGAAACGGGAAGCCGGGGCCGCCGCCTGAATCGCCGAGACGACGCGCCTCCTGCCCATTCGCGGCGAAGACCATCGGGGCCTCCTCACCGCCCGGAAGCACGGCGACCGCCGTCAGGTCATCGGAGCCGCCGGGGTCGAGCGGCTCGAAGACGTAGGCGAGACTCTCGTCGCGGGGCGAGGCGGTGGCGGGCGGAGACGGCAGCCGGAGGAAGCGCATCAAGGGCTCGGCGATCGCCTCGGCGCTGACGCTGACCCGGGCCTGGTCCTCACGGAACGCTGCCAGGCGCACCAGGACGTTGCGCAGGAGCTGGGCGGAGGTGGCGGCCCGGCGCCAGTCCGCCTCGGCGACTGCCGCCGACAGCCCCTCGAGCTGGGTGACCGCGAGATCCGGCCATCCTCCGGTCATCCCGCACAGCCGCTCGACGGTGTCGGAGAGCGCCGGCGCGTCCTGCCGGCGAGCGGCCACCCGCGCGTGCTGCACGAGGACCGCGAGGTTGGCGGGCTGGCGGTCCCGGATCGCTTCGAGCTGCTCCTGGGCCTCCGCCGCCCCGGCGCCGCCCCCCGCCCGGTCGAGCTCCTGGGCCAGCGCGTAGCGCGCCCGCAGATGGTCCGGATCGATCTCCAGCACCTCGCGGAACCCTGCGACCGCGTCCTCGAACCGGCCCTGGAAGCCGGCGAGCTGGGCCTCCAGGAAGCGGACATCAGGGCTGTCGGGGGCGAGGCCGAGCGCCGCCTCGATATGCGCCGCCGCCTCGGTCTCGTTGCCGAACCCGACGTGCACCACCGCGAGGTTCGCCCGGATCGCGGGCTCGTCCGGGGCCAGGGCCGCCGCCCGCTCGAACTGCGCCTGTGCATCGTCGAGCAGTCCGACCTCGAGGGCGGCGAGCCCGCGGTAGAACGCGCGCACCGTCTCGCGGTACTCCGGCGATATCTGCGAGGCGACGCCGCCGGGCGACTGCCCACAGGCGGTGAGGCCGAGCGTGACTGCGACACCGCACGACGCGAGCAATCGGGATCCGACAGACAGTCTCATGTGTGTTGTCCTTCACAGCCCGCGGCGAAAGTCCCCGCTGCATTCGAGGGCGATGCATCCCGCCTCGCCGCTCCAGGTGCTACGCGGGGTCCGCCACGGGCTTTTCATGTCTGCAGGCAGCCGGCGCGCCGCCAGCCCCCCGCGGAACCGACGGGGGCTCCAGGCGCCATCGCAGCCTCCGGCCAGCCGAACCGCCGCCAATCTCCCGGAAACGGACGGGGAAGCGCCGGCACGTCATGATAGCAAGGTCGCGGGGTGGCCGGGGCGGGCGGACGCGAGCCGGTCTCCGGCGCCCGTAAGACCGGGCGCCGGCTTCGTCGGGCCGCCCGCGACGGGCGGCCCGACGAAGCCGGCAGACGACTAGACGTCGCTCAGCTCGGCGAGCCGGCCGGTGCTGTCCCCTACCTGCTCCGCCGGCACGTCCAGCTTGCCGAGCAGCGACAGATAGAGGTTCGTCAGCGGGGTCTCGTCCGCGAAGCGGATGTGCCGGTCCCCGCGCAGCCGCCCGGCGCCGCCCCCGGCCAGCAGGATCGGCAGGTTCTGGATGTTGTGCAGGTTGCTGTTGCTCATGCCGCTGCCGTAGAGAATCATCACCTGGTCCAGCAGCGACCCGTCGCCGTCCTGGGTCGCCCGCAGCCGGTCGAGATAGTAGGCGAAGAGCTCGGTGTGATAGCCGCCGACCTTGGTCAGCTTGGCGAGGCTCTCCGGCTTGTTCTCGTGGTGCGACAGCGCGTGGTGCGGGTCCGGCACCCCGATCTCGGGATAGGTCTGGGCGGTGAGCTCGGGCGTCATCAGGAACGTGATGACCCGGGTCATGTCGGTCTGGTAGGCCAGCACCTGGAGATCGAACATCAGCTTGACGTACTCGCGGAACGAGGCCGGCACGCCGGCCGACGGACGCTCCACGATCGGCAGCTCGCGGTCGGAGTCGACCTCGGCCCGCTGAATGCGCCGCTCCACGTCCCGCACCGCCGCGAGATAGTCGGTGAGCTTCGCCCGGTCCGCAGCCCCAAGGCCCTTCCGCAGCCGCGCCACCTTCCGGGTCACCGCGTCGAGAATGCTCCGGTCCTGCCGCCGCCGCGCGCGACGCGCCTCGGGGTCGGTGGTGGCGCCGTCGCCGAACAGCCGTTCGAACAGCGCCCGCGGGTTGCTCTCCATCGGCAGCGGCGTCGTCGGCGTGCTCCACGACAGGGTGCTGATGTAGGCGCAGCTGAAGCCGGCGTCGCAGGCGCCTCCGAACTCCGGCAGGCCGATGCCCACCTCGAGGGAGGCAAGCTGGGTCTCCCGGCCGAGCGCCGCCGCCGCGATCTGGTCGACCGAGGTCCCGGCCTCGAAGTCCGCCCCCTCGGTCGGCTTGGCGTGCACCCCCGTCAGGAACGCGCCGGTGATGCGCCCGTGGCCGCCCGCCGGGTCTCCCGGCATCTGGGCGGCGGGGGCGTGGTCGAGCCCCGACAGGACCTGCAGCCGGTCCCGGAACGGCGCCAGCGGCTGCAGAATCGGGGTGAACTCGAACCCGTTACCCTCGACCGCGGGGGTCCAGTTGTTCATGACCGCCCCGTGCGGCACGTACACCACCCCCAGCCGCGGCTTCGCCTTCGCCGCCGTCCGTTCGAGCGCGGTCAGCGCCGGCACCATGCCGTCCAGCAGCGGCAGCGCCACCGCCGTCCCGAGGCCGCGGAGCACGGTGCGCCGGGGAAGGGCCTGTCTGGTGATGATCATGACTCCGATCTCCTCATCTGGAACGGAAGACTTCGGGCGATGCCTGCGATGATCGACGACCAGCGGTAGTCGTCCTGCGCGGCCTCACGCACGATGGCCCGGATGGCCGGCCGGTCGTAGTGCTCGATGCCGCGTCCGAGCGCATACGTCAACAGCTTCTCGGTGACGGTGGTGACGAACTCGTCGCGGCGGCCGTCCAACACGCCCCGCAAGTCGGGCAGCCCGTCGAAGGCGGCGCCGTCGGGCAGCACGCCGGAGGTGTCGATGGGCGCGCCGCCGTCATCGGTGTCGCGCCACTGCCCCACCGCGTCGAAGTTCTCGAGGGCGAAGCCGAGCGGGTCCATCCGCGCATGACAGTTCGCGCAGACGGGGTTGGCGCGGTGCGCCTCCAGCCGAGCCCGCAGGGAGGTCGCCTCGCCGCTCTCGGTCCCTTCCGGCAGCTCCGGCACGTCGGGCGGCGGCGGCGGGGGGGGCGTGCCGAGAACGTTCTCCAGAATCCACTTGCCCCGCACCACCGGCGAGGTGCGCGTGGCGAGCGAGGTGACGGTGAGGATGCTGCCCTGCCCCAGCAGACCGCGCCGCCTCTCGTCCTTCCAGCTCACCCGCCGAAAGCGGGACCCGTACACGTCGGGGATGCCGTAGTGCCGGGCCAGCCGCTCGTTGACGAACGTGTAGTCGGCGGTCAGCAGCTCGACCACGCTGCGATCGTCCCTCAGCTGACTGGCCACGAACAGCTCCGTCTCGCGGATCAGGGCGTCGCGCAGGTTCTCGTCGAAGGCGGGAAAGGCGTTCACGTCCGGGGTGACCGTACGCATGCGGCGCAGGTGCAGCCACTGCGCGGCAAAGCTGGTGACGAGGGTCTCCGCGCGCTCGTCGGCGAGCATGCGCCGCACCTGCGCGTCGAGCTCCCGCGGATCGCGCAGCCGCCCCGCGGCCGCGGCGTCGAGCAGCTCGTCGTCCGGAATGCTGGCCCAGAGGAAGAACGACAGGCGCGCGGCGAGCTCGACGTCGCTCAGCCGATACGCCGTCGCGGGCGCGGCGCCGGGCGGGTCGCGCTCGATGCGGAAGAGAAACTCCGGGTCGACCAGGATGCTCTCGAGGGCGCGCCGGATACCCGAGCGGAAGTCTCCCTCCGCCCGTCCCTCCCCATAGAAGGCGCGCAGAACCTGCAGATCCTCGTCGGTCACCGGCCGGTGGAACGCCCGCCGCGCCAGCGTCTCGAGAATCCGCGTCGCGCAGGCCTCTTCATCGGCCGCGCGCGCCGGCTCGCATACGAAGATGCGCCGCCGGCTGGGGGTGTCCGCCGCCGGTTCGCCGGCGGTCTCCGGCCCGTCGGACGGGCCTTCGATCTCGAAGCTCGCGAGGGCCATCCGCTCGACGTAGCCCCGCCCCGTCGAGAACGTCCACAACGGCAGGCGGGCCGGGGCCACCCCTTCGGGGGCCATCGTCCGCCCCGTGAAGGAGACCGACACCACCCGCGTCCCCGCGCGGGCCGGGAAGCGCACGACGAGCCCGCCATCCGGCGCGGCAGCCGGCGGCGTCCCCGCCGGCGCGTCCGCCGGCCAGCGGCCGGCCCGCAGCAGGGCGATGCGCGCCCCGTCCACCCGAACGTCTATCTCCTGGGGCTCGTTGCGACCCCGATTCTGCTGCAGCTCGATGCGCAGCACGTAGTCGCCGTCGCGGGAAAAGTGGTGCCGCACCGCGGCGCCGCCGCGCGACCCGAACGGCAGGTCCTCGCTCATCCGGCCGTCCTGCAACAGCAGCGGCGACATCGGGTACCGCACGACGTCGGCCTCGATCGAGGGGTCTGCGACGGCGAGGCGGCTGACGGTGCGCGCGGCGGACATGTAGCGGGCGAGCAGTCCGGGCGCGACGGTCAGGAGATCCGCGTTGTTGTCGAAGCCGTACGCGAGATCGTCGGCCGGCAGCAGGGTCTGCGCGTCGATGTCGAGATGCAGCAGGTCGCGCACCGCGTTGGCGTACTCCAGCCGGTTGAGGCGGTGGATCGTCGGCCTCCCGGGATTGGGGTGGTCGGCCGCCCACTGGTCCAGCGACCGCTCCAGCCACGTGCCGAACGCCCCGTAGACCGCCGGCGCGGGCCGGGGACGCCCCGGAGGCGGCATCGCCTGCGTCTGCAGCTTCTGCAGGACCTTCTCCCAGAGCTCGGCATGCCGGCCGACCTGCTCGAGGTCGACGGTATCGAGCGCGAGATTCCCGGCCAGCGTGCGCCGGTTGTGACAGGCGACGCAGTAGCGGTCGAGGACCGCCCGGTACGTCGACGGCTCGACCGCGGCCTCCCCGACCGCCGGTTCCGCCGACGCGCCGGCCGGTTGCCCGGCGGCGCCGGAAAGTTGCGCCGACGCGCCTCCCGCACTGAGGAAGAGGGCCCCGAACACCAGCGCCGCCACGCCCCGCACGACCGCTGGCGACCGACCATCCCGCATCATCGGCGTCCTCCCGTCGTCCAGCATCCAACAGCCCGTGGCGAAAGGCGGCGCCGCATTCGAGCGGCGATGCATCCCGCCTGGAGCGTTGTTCGTCGATTGCACATGCCCTGTCCGCGCCCTCCCCACACCTTGTCAGGCGGGCGCCTCACAGCCCGCGGGCGCCCTCGCCGCTCTCGGTGCAACTCGGGTTTCACCCCACGGGCTGCCTAGCGGATGGCTCCCTGGCTGAAGCTCTCGATGAAGCTCGACCGCACCGTGTCGTCACTGCCGAGCGCGCGCAGCAGCTCGGCGGTGCTGCCCCCCCCCAGACCGGGCAACAGGATGTGGCCGCCGCCCTCCGCGATCATCAGCGGGGTAATCCCACGCCGGTCCTCGACGTTCACCGGCGCCCCCCGCTCTACCAGCAGCTGAACGATGGCATCGGATCGAATGTGGGCCGCCCCGTGCAGGGCGGTGCGGCCGGCCTGGTTCAGGTCGTTGACGTCCCCGCCCAGCTCCAGGACCAGACGAACCGCCTCGACCGCCCCGTCCCCGGTCACCCGGGTCTCGGCCGGCACCTGGCCCAGGCCCGCCGCGACCATCAGTGGCGTGGTGTTCTCGTCGGTCGCGGCCCGGGTGTCCGCACCCGCCGCCGCAAGACGCCGCATCACCTCGACGTCGGCGTCCATCGCGGCCAGCAGGAACGGGGTGGCCCCGACGAGGCTCACCCGGAAGCGGAGGCTCGCAAAGCCGAACTGCGGCGGCGGACGGCCGAGCCGGACGTCCGGATCCGCCCCGTGGGCCAGCAACGCATCGACCAGGGCCAGCTTCCCGCTGCGCAAACCGTTGAGCGAACGCCATTCCGCGTCGCCGTCGGTGGCGATGCCCCGCAGGCGGCCGGTCAGCTCGGTATGCCACGACCCCGCCGCCCAGTGCAGGGCGGTGTAACCGGGGCCGTCGGCGTTGGGGTCGGCGCCGTGCTCCAACAGCGCCATCGCCAGCGCGGCATGGCCGCGCACCGCCGCCACGTGCAACGGCGTGGTGCCGTCCGGGGCCGTCGCGTTCACGTCCGCGCCCGCCGCGAAGAGGTGCCCGACAAGGGCCGGGTCCTCCTTTCGCGCCGCGATCAGCAGCGCCGTGAACCCACCCCTCGAACGGGCCTCGACGTCCGCACCATGCTCGATCAGCACCCGCGCGACATCCGCATGTCCTTCGCCGGCCGCCCACATGAGCGCCGTCTGGCCGTGCCAGGGCTCCGCCGCGCCGGGGTCGGCGCCCCGGGCCAGGAGGGCGGTCACCGCCTCGACGGAGCCGGTGCGGGCGCAGGTCATGACCGGCGTCTCGCCGGTGGCGCGGGCCCGATTCGGGTCCGCCCCGGCCGCCAGCAGCCGGGCGACCGTCGCGGCCGCGCCGTTGTCGCATGCCAGGGCCAGCGGCGTCACCCCGTAGTCGTTGGCCGCGTCGACCGCCGCGCCGGCGCCAATCAGCAGATCGACGTGCTCGACGGCGTCGTGGTACACCGCCCAGTGCAGCGCTGTCGCGCCGTCGGGCTGGGCGGCGTCGACGTCTACGCCCTGCTCGAGCAACGCCCGCGCCGCGTCGACGTCCTGCGCCCTCACCGCCGCGATCAGGGCGCCGTCGCCGTCGTCGGCCGGCGCGGCCGAAGCCACGGGCGCGGCCAGCAGGCACACCGCCAGCCGGAACCATCCTCGTGACCGCCTCTCGGCACCCATCATCACTCCTCCAGGCAGGCCGCCCCCGAGTTCATGCACCAACGGGGCTTGCCCCGCAGAAGTTTCGCGCCAGCGAAACTTCCAACGCGACCGCAAGGTCGCGCAGACGCGTCCTAATGATGCAACTCGAAGGCGAAGTCCGCAACCGTCAGGTGCGACGCGGGCCCCTCGGGGCCGCCCGCGTGTTTGCGTTCCGGCGTAGTTTCGGTCAGCATTGGCCGGGGAGGTTGCCGATGGCGCTTCGGATCGACCAGCGGGACATCGGCGCGGTCAAGGTGCTCGATCTCGCCGGCAAGCTGGCCGGGGACGCGGCCGACGCGCTGTGGGACCGGATCGACGATCTCCTCGATGCCGGCCACTCGAAGCTGATCCTCAACCTCGGCGGCGTGTCGTTCATCGACAGCGCGGCGCTCGGCGGACTGCTGTCGAAACGCGCTGCGGTCGCGCACGCCGGCGGCCAGCTCAAGCTGCTCAATCTGTCCGAGCGGGTCTGGGATCTGATCGTGACGACCAAGCTCGAGATGGTGTTCGACACCTTCGACTCGGAGGCGAACGCCGTGCAGAGCTTCCGGTAGCGTCGAGTGAGACAAGTCGAGGACACGGTGTCCAGACAGACCCCCTCGAACGTCGTTCGCGTGCTGCTCGTCGAGGACGATCCCGGCGACGCGGCCCGGATGCGCGCCCTCCTGCAGGAGGCTCGCACCCCCTCGTTCACCGTCGCGGTCGCGCCCACGGCGCAGGACGCGCTGAACGAGCTCGGCGTGCGCCCGTACGACGCGGTCCTGCTGGCGCTGTCGCGGGCGGCGGTCCAGAGCGGCGAGGGTTTCGACGCCATCCGGCATCTGGACAAGACCGCGCCCGTGGTTGTCCTCGGTGCGCTGGACGACGAGGAGATCGCGTTCAAGGCGGTCAAGCGCGGCGCGCAGGACTACCTCGTCAAGGACCGGCTCATCCCCGAGCTGCTGGTGCGCAGCCTCCGCTATGCTCAGGAGCGCCATCGGCTGCTCGCGGAGCAGAACCGGCGGCTGGAGTACGAGCTCAAGATCGCCGCGTTCGTCCAGCAGTCCTTCCTGCCGGGGGTCCTGCCGGCGACGCCGGGCCACGACATCGGCGCCTACCTGCACGCCAGCGGCCAGGTCGGCGGCGACTTCTACGACCTGATCGAGCTGCCGCACGATCGCGTGGCCCTGGCGGTGGGAGACGCGTCCGGCAAGGGAATCCCCGGGGCGATTCTCATGGCCGAGACCCAGGGCATCCTGCGCGCGGAAGCCGCGGCGTGCGCGACGCCGATCGAGCTCGTCCAAACGCTCAACCGCGCGCTGCTGCACGAGAAGAGCCAGGACCGGTTCGTCACCCTCTTCTACGGCGTGCTGACCCTCCCCACCGGGCAGTTCAACTTCGTCAACGCCGGGCATCCGCGGGCGCTGCTGCTGGACGGCGACGCCGAGTCGGCCCTCGTCTCGACCGGGCCCCCGCTCCGGCTCTTTCCGGAAGCCACCTGGGAGGAGCAGACGATCACCCTCGACGCCGGGGCGCTGCTCGTCATCTACAGCGACGGCGTGACCGAGGCGCAGAACACGGCCGACCGGTTCTTCGATGTGGAAGGGGTCCGGGCGGTGATGGCCGAGCGCCGGGACAGCCCCGCCCCCGAGCTGGCCCGGCACATCTGCCACGCGGCCGAGCGGTTCGAGCGCGGGAACGCGGACCCCGGCGACGACAAGACCGTTGTCGTGGTCCGGGCGCTGGAGCGCTGAGCGAACCCGCGGCTTGGCCGCAGAAGTTCGCGCCAGGCGAAACTTCCAACGCGACCGCAAGGTCGCGCGCTTGCGCCGCAGAAGTTCGCGCCAGCGAAACTTCCAACGCGACCGCAAGGCCGCGCAGAGACCGTCAGCCGCGACGGAGTTTCAGCAGCGTCACCTGATTGCCGGTGATGTTGTAGCGCACCTCGTCCAGGAACGTCTTCATCAGGAAGATGCCGCGGCCGGTGGGCCGTTCCAGCTGCTCGGGCGCCGTCGGGTCCCGGACGGCGGCCGCGTCGAACCCCCGCCCCTCGTCCCGGATGACGAAGCACGCCGCGTCGGATTCCAGGCTCACGCTGACGTGAATGCGCCGATCGCAGTAGGGGGCGGCGAGCCGGCGCTCCTTCGCGAGGGCCCGGTACGCCCGCGGGTCGTGATCGCGTATCTCCGAGCGCACCTCGAGGTTGCCGTGGTAGCAGGCGTTGGTCAGCGCCTCGTCGAGCGCGGTGGAGAGCCGGTGGCAGTCCGACTCGTCGAACATGCCGGAGTCCCGGAGGACGCGCGTCAGGTAGCTGACGAGCGACGAGAGCAGATCGAGGTCGTTCTCGAGGATGAACGACGCCGCCCGCAGGTGGCCGAGCAGGCGCGAATCGCTCTTGCGCTCACGGAACACGTCCAGCATGCGCCGCACCACCTCGACGAGCTCGCGCACCAGCAGCTTCTTCGGCACGTAACTCGCGGCGCCGGCCTCGAGCGCCCGCGCCGCGATCTCCTCGCTCCCGCGCGCGGTCATCAGCACCACGGGGACGAGCGGGTGGTCTTCCTTCGCGTGCTCGACGAACGCCAGGCCGTCGAGCTCGGGCATCACGACGTCCGTCAACACCAGGTCGACGGCGTGGACGCGCATCTGGGCCAGGGCATCCCGGCCGTTCTCGGCGTACAGCACGCGCCACGACGCCCGTTCGAGCAGGGTCCCCGCCAACTCACGGTCGGCCGCCGAGTCGTCCACGACCAGGATGCTCGCCACGATGCCGTCTCTGCCGTTCTACCGTGCAGACCCCTCGCCCCGGACCCGGTCCCGGAGCTCCCCCACCACTGCGTCGAGCTCCGGCTCGAGCGCTCCCCACGCGGCGGCGGCCGGCGCCCGCCCGCCTTCCCGGCAGCGGTCCTCGAGGGCCTCCGCGAGGGCTACGACCCGGGCGCCGTCGAACGACCGCAGCGAGCCGGCAATCGTATGCGCCACACGCCGCACCACCGGCAGATCCCCCGCCGGGAGCGCAGTTCGGAGCTCGGCGATCAGAGAGGGATGCTGGCCGAGAAACCCGTCGATCACCTTCGCCAGCAGCTCGCCGTCGCCGCCGACCGCCTCCAGAGCCGAGCTCCAGTCGAGCCGGGCGCTCGACGGCGCTCCCGCCGCCCCGGTCCCCGTCTCCCGCCGGCCCATCCCAGCGCCCGGGGGCGGCGCGTCCGGCCCCTCGGGTTCCACGACGGCGGCGATTGCGTCGAAGAGATCCTTCTGGCGATACGGCTTGAGCAGAAAGCCATCGAAGCCGGCGGCCAGACACCAAGCCTCGTTGCTGCGCGACGCGCGCGCCGTCAGGGCCACGATGGGCGTGGGGGCGGCCTTCCCTTCCTGCTCGCGCCGCCGGATGGCGGCCGTCGCCGCGTAGCCGTCCATCTCGGGCATCTGGAGGTCCATGAGCACCACGTCGAACCGCTCGGCCGCGGAGGCCGCCACCGCCGCCGCGCCGTCGGCCTCGACCCGCACGACGTGGCCCTCCCGATCGAGGAAGCCGACCGCCACCCGCTGGTTGGCGACGGAGTCCTCGACCAGCAGCACGCGGAGCGGCCGGACCGCGGCGACCGGGTGGTGGTCGGGCGGCACCTCGGCGGCGCCGGCCGCGGCGAGATCGAACCGGGCCGTGCAATGGAACGTGCTGCCCGTCCCCGGCTCGCTCTGGAGGCCGATGGCTCCGCCGAGGGCCTGCGCGAGGCGCGAGGCGATCGCCAGCCCCAGGCCCGTGCCGCCGTAGCGCCGCGTCGTCGACGCGTCGGCCTGCACGAACTCCTCGAAGATCACCTGCTGCTTGTCCGGCGGAATGCCGATGCCGGTGTCCGAGACATCGAACCGGAGCAGGACGCCGTCGCCGGCCGGCTCGTCGCGCCGGACGTGCAGGACAATCGCGCCCCGCCGCGTGAACTTCACGGCGTTCGAGAGCAGGTTCGACAGAACTTGCCGCAGCAGGCGGGCGTCGCCGACCAGCCCGTCAGGCACGTCGGCGTCGACCTCGTGCGACAGCTTGACGTCCCTGCCGTGGAGGCGGGGCGCGAACGACTTCACCAGGGCGCCAAGACGCTCGCGGAGACGAAAGGCGTACGGCTCGAGGACCAGCTTGCCGGCCTCGATCTTCGAGAAGTCGAGGATGTCGTTGATGATGTCGAGGAGCGCCTCGGCCGATTCGCGGACGGCGTCGAGGTGGTCGCGCTGCACGGGCATGAGGTCGGTCTCGCCGAGCAGCTCGGTCATCCCGATCACGCCGTTGAGCGGCGTGCGGATCTCGTGGCTGATGTTCGCCAGGAAGATGCCCTTGGCGCGGTTGGCGCGTTCGGCCGCGTCCTTGGCCTCCCGCAGCTCGGCGGCCTGGCGCCGCAGGTCTTCCTCGGCGTGCTTCAGCGCCGTCACGTCCGTATGGCAGCCCAGCAGGCGGATCGGCTCCCCCTTCTCGTTCCGGACCGCGAGGCCGCGGCAGCGCACCCACACCGTGCCGCCGTCGCGATGGCGGTAGCGGACGATCTGGTCGTAGGGATGCTTCGCGTCGGCGAGGTGCTTGGCGAAGTTGTCGAGAGCGAGGTCGCGGTCCTCCGGGAAGATGTTGGCCATCCACCACTCGGACGTGTCGGGGATCTCGTCGTCGCGGTAGCCGAAGAGCTCCTTGAACCGGGGGCTCATCCACTCCTGGTCCTGCCGCTCGACGTCCCAGTACCAGATGCCGTCCAGCGAGCCGGCCTGCAGGAACTCGAAGATCGCCGGGTCCTTGCGGACCAGCTCGTAGAGCTCGCTCTTCAGATAGTGGTCGTCCTGGCTCATGCGCACCTGCCGTTCGATCCTTGCACGTGCATCCTACCGCGCTTCCGGCCGGCCGGGGCCGCCGCCTTCGCCGAGCGGCGGCGCGACGAACCCGCCGATCCACCGGGAGCCGGGGTCGGCTGGGCGGAGAGCGGAGCCGCAAGGCGACGATTGCCGAGCCGGGAGCCTGCAGGGGAACCGGGGGCTCTTCGACAGGTCGGGGAATGCCGGACGGCATCGCCCCCAGCCGTCCTGCCGCGCGGGGTCGGAGGCGACGCCGCAAGATTACGGGGTCCGGCGCGACGACGGCCCTGCAGAGAACATCTGCAGGGCCGTCGGAAGAAACACCGGGCGCCGTCGTCAGGCGATGATCAGCGTCCGCGGATGCTGGTTGTTCTGCTCGAGGAAGGTCTGCTTGACTTCCAGCTCCTCGGCCGTCGGCTGCCGGTAGCCGTTGGCGTCCGTCGCACGGGAGGTGACGGTGTGCTCGCCCGCGGTCGCCCCGTGCCAGTCGTAGGTGAAGAACTTCCACGAGTACTTCTCGGTCATGGTGGGGTCGAGGGTCGCCGCCTCCCAGGGACCGTCGTCCACCCGCACCTCCACCGACTCGATGGGGGTGCCGTCGTGCATGATCACCCCGAAGACGCGGTGGTGGTCGCCCACCTTCGTCACCCGGGCGATGTACGACTTCAACCGCATCTTCGTGATCGCGGTCTCGACCCACTTCATCTCGCCGTTGATCATCTCCCCCTTCAGGGTGCGGTACCAGCGCGCCTGGTACTTGCCGAGATAGGGGTCCTCCTGCACGTGGATCTCGGAGAGGAACTTGACGTTGGGCGCGCCGTACCAGCCGGGCACCAGCAACCGGAGGGGACGCCCCTGGTGCGCCGTCAACGGATCGCCGTTCAGCGCATAGGCCAGCAGCGGCTCGTCCGACAGGGCCCTGTCCCGCGGCAGGCTGCGGCCGTACTGCTGGTCGACGTTGTAGGTCCGGCCCCGGAACAACACCTCTTCCTCGCCGTGGTCGGCCCCGAAGAAGACGATCTCGCGGGCCCTGTCCTGCAAGCCGGCCCGCTCGAGGACCGCCCGCAGCGGGACGCCGGTCCAACGCCCGTTGCTCGACAGCCCGTTCAACGGGCCGCGATTGCCCGAGCACTCGAATCCGAACACCAGCTCCCGGCTGGGCATGGCCCGCAGGTCGGCCAGCGACAGACTGAGCGTGTCGTTCACCATGCCCGACACCTTCAACTGATAGGTGTCCGGATCGACCTCCGGATGCCCGTAGTGCTGGGTGGTGAACCACTGGTTGGCCGGGGTGATCGGCCCGTCGATATTCCGGACGTCGATGATGCGGCGGTCCGGCGTCCGCGCCAGCACGATCTCTTCCGGCAGGTCGGTGAACTCGACGAGCTCCTCACCCTGCGCCAGCGCCGGAAACGCCCATTCGGGCACGCCGAGGGCCCCGAGCCCGGCCAGCGCGACACCCCCCCGGAGAACTTCGCGACGAGTGGTCTGTTTCGACATCGGTCTCTTCCCTTCAACACGCGGCTCCGTCGCCGCTTCGCGACGAAACCTCTGGTCACCTGCTGCTTGCGACGGTCATGCTATCAGCATCCCGACCGCCGCGCTACGGTCGCGACGCCTACGGCGTTGCGGCGTAGATGTCCTCGACGTAGGGGGTCAGCCGCTCGGCCGGCCCGCTGTTGTAGCCGGCGAACCGCGCCGGCACCTCCCAGCCCGCCGCGAAATCCGCCGCGGAGGTGCCCGCCGCCTTCGCCGCCTGCGCATCGGAGACGAACGCGCCCACGAACTCGGCGTACTCGGCGAGGTCGGCCGGGGTCATGACGCTGCTGTGTCCGGTGATGATGCGGTCGACGCCGGTGATTCCCTCGGACGCCTTGCGCAGGGTGTCCGGGTAGTCGACGCCGCTCCCGCCGTTGTTCGAGTCCATGATCGGGACATTCTTGCCGGGGAACGCATCGCCGGCGTGCATGATCCCCAGGGCCGGGAACACCACCCAGGCGTCGCCGCCGGTGTGGGCGCGGCCAAAGTAGTGCAGCTCGACCCGGTCGTCGCCGTGGCCCAGCGCCAGCCGGTCGCTGAACGTGGTCTCGGGCAGCCCGTGTCCGCCGTTGTCCTCGAACGGGCTCGGGCGCGCCGGGCGGCCGAGCCCCCGCACCGCGTTGTTCTCCTGCATGAGCCGCAGGCTGTTCTCGTGCGCCACGAAGTCGACCGAGGCGGGGAACTCCACGTTCCCGTCCACGTGGTCGAAGTGGGCGTGGGTGTTGATGAGGGTCGTGATCGGTTTCGGGGTCAGCTCGCCGACCTTGTCGATGAGCGGTTGCCCCCACCCCGCGAGCTTGCTGTCGACCAGCACCACCCCTCCGCTCGTCACGAAGGCGGCCGAGTTGCCGCCGCCGCCGCGAAGCACGAACAGGTTGTCCTCGAGCTGCTCGACCTCGAGGGTCATCTGACCCTGCTGGCCGGCCAGGCCGGCCACCGACACAACCCCCGCCAGCACCACCACGCCGAGCATCGCCACTCTTCTCATGCCATTCCTCCGGAAAAGAAAACCCGTTGAAGGAACCAGAACGTCCCCGCCGCGATGACCCCGACCGATCCCGCCACAGCCAGCCGCCGGCCCGCCGTCGCGCTGCGCGCCCGCAGCCAGGTCAGGGCCGAGGCGACCACCACCGCCACCGCCACCTGTCCGATCTCCACCCCGAAGTTGAACGAGAACAGCGACCAGCCCAGGGCCCCGCTCGGCAGCCCCATCTCGCGCAGCACGCTGGCGAAGCCGAAGCCGTGAATCAGCCCGAACACCAGAGCGATCCACACCCGCATGTCGCGCCCGCCCCGCACGAGCAGGTTATCGGCCCCGACGTAGACGATGCTGAGCGCGATGATCGGCTCGACGACGGTTCCGGGCGGGCTCACCAGATCGAGCACCGCGAGGGCCAGGGTGATGCTGTGGGCCACGGTGAACGCGGTGATGACCATCAGCAGCCGCCGCAGCGAGCCGCCCAGCAGCAGCAATCCGATCAGGAACAGCAGGTGGTCGGGCCCGATCAGGATGTGGTGGATGCCCTGCGGCACGAACTTCTGGATGACGGCCAGGGTCCCCTGCCGGCTGCCGACGAAGTACTCGTAGCGGGGAGCGCCGCCGCCCAGGATCGCCTGGGAGGACAGCGCCCCGTCGTCGTAGACGTTGACGAAGGTCTGGTGCTGGGGGTCGTAGGGGAACATCACCGCTTCGACGTCGATCCGCCCCGGCTCCCCCTCCAGCTCCACGCGGCCGCGCAGGCTGACCGACTGCCGCTCGGGCAGCGGCTCGGGATCGGACCACGTCTCGACGACGACCCGGCGGCCGTCGACGGTGATTTCCAGCCGTTCCCGAACCAGGTCGGCGAGGCGAGCCGCGCGCGTGCCCAGCCCCCCCGGCTCGAGCACCCGGTTCGGCGGCTGGATCGCGAGCTCGTAGGCGACGTCGAAGGCATGGACGACGACCTCGAGGTCGATCGTGGTCGACTGGATGCGGAGATCGACGAAGCTGAACGGCGCCGGATGGGCGGCGGCCGGCGCGGGCATCGAGCCCGCGGCCGCCAGACCGGCGCAGACGATGAGACGCTGTGTCAACCGGTTCATGCCCGACAATGGTAACGCAGACGCGCGCACGCCCGAACCACTGGTCCTCCTCGCCCGAGGCCCTATACTTTGCGAGAGTACCGCCGCCGTTTACACGGAGACCTGCGAGCCCGTCGTCAAACCCCGCGGGGCCTTTCGCCACGGGCTCCTGAACCGGGCGCCGCAGCGACCCGAAGGAGAAATCGCCATGTCTCGAGCCGTGACCCGCCGTCAGGTCATGCAGGGCCTCGCCGCCCTGGGCCCGGCCGCCCTTGCCCTCCCCGCCGCCGGGAATCCTCGGCCGGCCCGGCCCGCCGCGTCCGGCCGCCCGCGCGCGGCTGCGCAGGAGCCCCCGATCGGACCCTACGATCCCGGCGTGCTGCCCGCGGGCGTGCGCTCGCGGTTCGTGCACGACATCAACGGCCTGCGCATCCACGTCCTCGAGGCCGGCTTCGAAGGCGACCGCCCCGCCCTCCTGCTGCTGCACGGCTTCCCCGAGCTCGCCTACAGCTGGCGCAACGTGCTCGTGCCGCTGGCCGAGGAGGGATACCACGTCTTCGCCCCCGACATGCGGGGCTACGGCCGGACCACGGGCTGGGACGCCGACTACGACGGCGACCTCGCCTCGTTCCGCCGGCTCAACGTCGTGCGCGACGTCCTGGGGCTGGTGCACGCCTTCGGCTACCGATCGGTGGCCGCGGTCATCGGCCACGACTTCGGCTCGCCGGTCGCAGCCTGGTGCGCGAGGATCCGGCCCGACGTGTTCCGCTCGGTCGCGATGATGAGCGCCCCCAACGGCGGCGGCCCGACCCTGCCCTTCGACACCGCGGACGACCCGCCGGCCGAGCCTGCCGAGCCCGCCCCGACGCTGTTCGACGACCTCGCGGCGCTGCCGAGGCCCCGCAAGCACTATCAGCGGTACTACCGGACCCGCGAGGCCAACGCCAACATGTGGCGCGCGACCCAGGGGCTGCACGCGTTCCTGCGGGGCTACTACCACTACAAGAGCGCGGACTGGGCGGGCAACCGGCCCTTCCGCCTCGCGGCGCGGACGGCGGCCGAGATGGCGAAGATGCCGACCTACTACATCATGGACCTCGCCGACGGCATGGCGGAGACCGTCGCGAAGCACATGCCGTCGGCCGACCACATCGCCGCCAATACGTGGCTCCCCGCCGACGAGCTGCGGATCTACGCCGAGGAGTACGGCCGCACCGGCTTCCAGGGGGGCCTGAACCACTACCGCTCGGGCGGCATCGGCGCCCCCGAGCAGCAGCTCTACGCCGGCCTGACCATCGACCAGCCGTCGATCTTCATCGCCGGGGCCAGCGACTGGGGCAGCTATCAGGGCCCGGGCGCCCTCGAGCGGATGCAGGAACAGGCGTGCACCGACATGCGCGGGGTGCACATGGTCGACGGCGCCGGCCACTGGGTACAGCAGGAGCAGCCGGAAGAGACGGCGCGGCTGCTGATCGAGTTCCTGCGCGGGCAGGCGTAGCAGCCCGTCCACCACGGGCTGGTAGGGGCCTGCGCCGTAGAACGGCGCAGGCTTCCCGGCAAGGCTTGCCTGGGCGGCAAGCGGAGCCGCAGGCCACGATTTCCGGATCTAAGGACACTGACGCAAATTAACTTGCCATCTTTGGCGATCTGTGGTCTATTTGGGTTCTATGCAGCGCAACGTGGAACTGGAGGCCACGATTGTCGCCAAGTACGCGGCGGTGTCGCCGGTATTGGATGAGCGCAGTCGCCGCCGGTGGGCGGCTGCCGAGTCTGTGGCCATCGGCTATGGCGGGGATGCGCTGGTGTCGTCGGCCACGGGTCTGGCCCGGGAGACGCTCCGGAAGGGCCGCCGGGAAATCACGCAAGGCGGGACGCCGACGGGTCGCATACGACGCCCGGGAGCGGGGCGGCCCCGTCTCGAACAGAGGCAGCCTGGCCTCCTGGCCGCCCTGGAAGGGCTGGTGGATCCGCTGACGCGCGGCGACCCAACGTCTCCGCTGCGCTGGACATGCAAGAGTCGGGCGAAGCTCGCCTCGGGGCTGGCACAACAAGGGTGGCGAGTGAGTTCGACGACCGTCGGCCGGTTGCTACATCAACTGGGGTACCGGCTGCAATCGGCCCGTAAACGTCAGGAGGGGACCAGCCACCCGGACCGTAACGCGCAGTTCGAGCACATCAATGCGACCGCGGACTCGTTTCTGGCCGAGGGGCAGCCGGTGATCTCGGTCGACACGAAGAAGAAGGAGCTGGTCGGGAACTTCAAGAATGGCGGGCGGGAATGGCAGCCGAAGGGCACGCCGCCGGCGGTGCTGGTCCATGATTTCCCGACGGACGCGGAGGGCAAGGCGATTCCGTATGGCGTCTACGACATGGCGCGCAACGAAGCTTGGGTGAGCGTGGGACGGGACCACGACACCCCGGCCTTCGCGGTGGCGTCAATTCGTTATTGGTGGCAGCAAATGGGCTGTGACGCCTACCCCGACGCCACGGCCCTGTTCATCACGGCGGATGCGGGTGGGAGCAACGGGTATCGGTTGCGCGCCTGGAAGCACGAGCTTCAACAGTTGGCCGACGAGACCAGACTGACCATCCACGTGAGTCACTTTCCACCCGGCACCAGCAAATGGAACAAGATCGAGCACCGTCTCTTCTGTCACATCACGGCGAACTGGCGAGGCACCCCGTTGACGACGTATGAGACCATCGTCGACCGCATCGGGAACACCCGGACGGAGACCGGGCTCTGGGTCCGGGCCGAACTCAACGCCGGCCAGTATCCCACGGGCGTCAGGGTGACCAAGGAGGAGATGGACGCAATCGCGCTGGTCCGCGACGGGTTTCATGGGGAATGGAATTACAAACTGCTACCCCGATGAAGTTGGCAAGTTTATATCGATCACTGTCCTAACCCGGATTATGCGTGAAGGTGTTTGATTCTGGGAGAGACACAAGGGCCTCCGTGTGGTACAAACGTAGTGTGTATAAACGTTTAGCCACGACGGAGGCCCCTGCGTGACACCTGACACGATACCACAGAGTGTTCTGTTTCCGGATCTGTTCGACAAGCCCCTCGTCGCCACGTTCAACCAGGAGCACGCGAGTTCCGACGGCGGCGCCGTCCTGCTCAAGGCGGCCGAGCGCGTGTACGGCTTGGTCAAGGCGTTCGCCCGGTGTCTGGCCGACAAACGCGCACCCGGGAAGATTCGGCACACGCTCGCGGACCTGATCGGCCAGCGGGTCTTCGGCATCGCGTGCGGTCATCCCGATGGCAACGATGCCGACCACTTGGCCGACGACCCCATCCACAAGCTGCTGCTCGGGCGGGACCCGGTGTCCGGCGCGCCCTTGGCGTCGCAACCCACGATCTCGCGATTCGAGAACGGCGCGCGCCGCACCGTGCTCTACCGGATGGGGCGCGAGTTGGCAGCGTGCGTCATCGAGCGTCATCGGCGCCGCCTGCACGGGCGGGCGCGCCGGATCACGATCGATCTGGACCCGACCGACGACCTGACGCACGGGGCCCAGCAGCTCACGTTCTTCAACGGGCACTATGGCGGCTGGTGTTATCTGCCGATGCTGGGGTTTCTGAGCTTCGACCGCGAGGCGGAGCAGTATCTGTGCGCGGCGGTGCTGCGGCCCGGGAAGGCAGTGGCCGCCGACGGGACCCTCGGCCTGCTGTGTCGGTTGCTCCCGCTGTTGCGGGCCGCGTTTCCGCAGGCGCGGTTTCTCGTCCGGCTCGACGGGGGCTTTGCGACCCCGGAGATCTTCGATTTCCTGGATGCGGAGCCCCGGCTCGACTATGTCGTGGCGATGGCGAAGAACGCGGTGTTGCAGCGGCATGCGGAGTCCGCCATGCAGGTGGCCCGCGCGCAGAGCGAGGTCGGTGGCGAGACCGCGCACGTCTATACCGACACCCGCTACGCCGCCGGCACGTGGGACCACGAGCGCCGGGTCGTGATCAAGGCCGAAGTCGTTCGCCTCGGAGACCGCGAGCCGCGGGACAACCCGCGGTTCGTGGTGACGAATCTGCGGCAGACGCCGCGCTTCATCTATGAGAAGGTCTACTGTGCTCGCGGGGACATCGAGAATCGGATCAAGGAACTGCTCGATGGGCTGCAGATCGACCGCACGAGCTGCTGTCTGTTCTCGGCGAACCAGTTGCGCGTCTTCCTGACCGCCGCGGCCTACGTGCTCATGCAGGAACTGCGATGGGTGCGGCTCTTCTTCGTAGACGGCTTTTTCACCGATTCATGGGCGTTTTTGCTCGCGGACGGTCACTTTTCGGTTCGTTTTGCGCGGGGACAGCGCCCCGGACAGCGCCCACCCGCCTCTTTCGGGCGGCCAGCCCGGCCTGATCACGGCGCCCGGACGCTTCGGTCGTCCCCTCCGCCCCCTGGACATTCGCGCGGCGTTTTGGTACGCTGCCTTGGGAAGGGAGATGCCTCTGCGATGGCCGTAGCAGCGACGACGAGGTTCTCGGGACGTGCCTTCTGGGTCGCGTTGGGTGCCACCAGCGATCGAGCTCGCATGGACCGACACTGCCGCCGTGCCGGTGAGGCGCCCAACACGGTCCGGCGGTTGCGGGAGAGTTGAGCGATGCGAGACGTGGCTCACAGCGCCGCTTCCCCAGACCAAGCGCCGTATGCGGTGGCCGAGGCCGTCTTCGCTGACGCCAAAGCCTACCTCTCATCGCGCGAAGCCCAGCAGATGAGTGAGAGCGAGCTCGAACGGGAGCTCCACCGACGGGGCCAGGAGTTGATGCGCAGGCTCCTGCAAGGACACCTCGATCAACGCACCCCGGGGGAGGCCGCCGGTCCGGTCGAGGGGGTCGACGATGTCGAGCGCTCGCAGCGGCGTCTGCAGGAACACCACCCGGAGACGACCTTCGGGACGGTGCAGGTTGCGCGCCCGGGCGGGTCGCGCTCGTCGATGGCGCCGAGACGCAACTCAACCGCGCGAGCGCCGCCGTCGACCTTACGGTGTGGTAATCGACCTCATCCACGTGGCCGAGTACGTCTGCCAGGCGGTGCCTGTGTTCCATCGCCACCGGCGTCATCGAAGGGGCGTGCGGTACCTGGTCCGCGACCGTGATGGAGTTCACTGGTGCACGCTGGTACTACCCAGTACCGCTGTTTCATCCATGCGCGGGCCCGGATCCGCCGGGTGGCGAACTGGGTTGGAGCCGAGGCGGTTCTGAAGCTCCGGGTGCTACGAAGCCAGCCGCGACCTCGATGCGTACTGGGACTTCCACGACGCGGGAGTACCAGCGGCACCCCGCCCAGCGATACGCTGATGGAATAGCGCGGCCGGTCAGCAAGCCGCCCCCGCCGCCCTCCCCACCACACCTTCGACGGGTCAAGTAGCTCTTGCCGTGCCGCTGGCAGAAGCCCCTCGGGCCGTCGACGAAGAAGAGCCGCACCCAACTGCGATTGCGGGCGGCGCGTACTGCGTGTGCCCGCAGCCAGGTGACGTGGCTGCGCGACCGGCTGCTGAAGCTGGGGGTCCACGTCGTCCGCTCGGTCCGCCGCGTGGTTCTGCATCTGCCGCGCTCGACGCCGCACCTCGAGGCGTGGCGGCACATCGCACTCGCGCTGGGCGCGCGCGCCGGATAGCCCACCCGTTGCGCCGCGCCCACCTGCTTCCTGGGCGGCATGGGCCGCTCCGCCGGCGGGGCTGTCGCTGCCCAACCCTCGCGTCCGTCATGCCCCCCCCGGTCGGCTGCTCAACCCCGGCTCCGCTTGCAGGCGACGATGTCCGAGACCCATTCCTGCGCCGATCACGCCCTTTGGCGGTCGAATCTGGACCTTCGTGAATAATGCAGGCTAAGGGTCTGCGCCGTAGTAAGGGTGCAGATTCCCGGCAGGCTTGCCTGGGCGGCAGGCGACGATTTCCGGGCCAGGAGCTCGGGACGCAAGGAGACCGACGTGACTCTCCTGGTTGCGCTCTTTCTGGCCCTCCCCGCCGTACTGCAGAGCGATGGGCTGCGGGTCGAGCCGACGTCCGGCATCGCCGGCCACTACGGCACCTGGACGGTGACCTACGAGGTCGGACCGGGCGGCCTGCGCGCGGGCGGCGCGTTGCGGGTGCAGCTTCCCGACACCTGGCACGCCGGCCTGCGCAACTCCGCGAACCGGCTGCAGGCCACCGACCCCGGCGGAGACCACTACTTCTCGGCCCAGGCATCGCGGGCCGGGGTGCGGCTGACCACCGAGGTGGAGTCCGAGTCTCCACAGTTCCTCGTGAAGTCGTCGCGCCCCGGGCTCGACGGGCGGATGGAGCGCTACGTCTTCGTCGTGCGGGTAACTGTCGCGGAGGGCGAGCTGAACGCCGGCGACGCGATCCGAGTGGCATACGGCGACACCCGCGACGGCAGCCGCGGCATGCGCGCGGCCATCGTCTCGACGCGGCCCAAGCCGATTCTCGCCGCCGTGGACCGGGACGGCGACGGCGCCTTCGAGCCCGCCACGACCCCGAGCGGCGCCGCAACTTCGAGATCTACTCGGCGCACGGGCTGAGCGAGTCCTACGACCCCACGCACCCGCTGGCGTTCGAGCAGAGCGACTTCGCCAACTACTCCACCTCTGCCCCCGACGGTCTCACCGTGCAGGACATGTGGCCGCGCGGCCTCGTGCTCAGCACCATCGCCGCCTCCGACGACCACCGCGCGCACCCCGGCCAGGCCCACTGGGGCGCCGCCACGGTCCGTGCGCCGGAGCTGACCCGCGAGGCGATCTTCGACGCGCTGTACGCCCGCCGGACCTACGGCACCACGGGCGCGCGCATTCTGCTCGACTTCACGGTCGACGGCGTGTCGATGGGGGGCGAGACCACGGCCGATGGCCCGCCCCGGCTGCACCTGACGGCCCACGGCACCGACGTGATCGAGTCGGTGCAGATCCTCCGCTTCTCGAAGGCCGATGGAGGTTTCTCGGTCCTCTTCGACCTCGAGCCGGACGCGCTCGACTTCTCCTGGTCCGGCGTCGCCGGCGGGTTCCGCGACGACGCGGTCTACTACGTGCAGCTGCGCCAGCGCGGCCACGTCCGCGGCCGGGTAGCGATGGCTTGGTCGAGCCCGATCTGGGTGACGCGGGCCCGCTGATCGCCGTCGGCGGCGGCTGCTGACCGGAAGCCGCCGGACGGGGGGCGGTGCGCGCTGGCCCGACGCCGGGACCGCGCCCCAAGAAAGCCCCAAGCGCCCTGCCCGCGGTTCACGCGAACGGATCGACTATCTCCACTCCGCTCGCCTCGAAGTCCCGTCGATTGCGAGTCGCCAGCACGAATCCGTGCGTGAAGGCGGTCGCCGCAATGAGGCTGTCCTTGACCTGCATCGGCTTGCCGAGGGCCCGGAGACGCGCCAGCAACTCCGCCCAGCGAAGCCCCGTATCGGGGCCCCACGGCACGCAGTGTACGCGCCGCCTGACGTCGTCGAACCACCCTTGCAGACGCTGGCGACGCCGTCCCGGCGCCAACAGGAGAATGCCGAAGCGCACCTCGCCGAGGATGACCGGATCGACCGTGAGGCGGCGCTCGTTGTCCTGCAACCAGCCGACGACCCGCCGACTGGGCGTCGCCGGGTAGTCTCGGAAAGGACGTTGGCGTCGACCAGGTAAGTCACGACGGCGGCTCGATGGATCGGCGACTCGGACTGGATCGGCTCGAACCAGTCCTTCTCCGGACAGGCGAGAAGGATGTCCACCAGTCCCTGGTTCCTGGGCGGCTCGGCGCGGAAGAGGCGATACTCGCCGTGGTCGATCCGTTCGATCTCGAACGTCTGGCCCGGTTCGATGCCATCTCTCCGCCAAAGCTCGGCCGGCAACACGATCTGCCCCTTCGAGGAAATCGTGCTCTTCATGGCCGTAAGATAGCATCTTACAGCCGACGTCGTCAGCCCGTTCCGGCGTCAGTCCTGCACTAACCCCGAGCGAGCTCGTCGCCTCCCGGGAGTGTCCGGCCTCTTTACCCTTGACAGTCTATGTGTTCGGCCGCTGCCGTTTCCCGACCCGGACCGCATCGTCATGGTCCGGTACCAGCGCTCCGGCCCGACCGACGGCCATTCGCAGGCCGCCGTCGCGCATGCGCGCGACCACAGCCGCGCCTTCTCGGCGCTGGCGGGCATCGGCGTGAGCCCCGGGGTCAACCTCGCCAGTGACCGCGGCTCGGCGTACGTCCGCAACCTCGAGGTGACCGCCGGCTTCATCGGGACTCAGTGAAGAAACCGCATCCTTGATCTCACGCAATGAAGCAGCCATCCAACCGCTCCTCACACGGGGGGGCGAAGTCGCCGATGACGAGTCTACTCGGCCCCCGTCGGGACAGCAACGTCGGCCACGTCAATCGAAGCCGAGGACGAACAGGAGCGCCGTACCAACCCGGCCGAGGGGCACCCGGACTCACCGACCCGCCGCGACCAGGCTCGCGTCCAGCCGCTCCTCGATGGCGCGGGCGCTGATGGCGCCGGCGTAGACGTAGAGCTGCCCGGGGAGCTTGCCGTCGAGGACCTCCTCGCTGACCCGCAGCCGGCGGCTGACCGCGAAGATGATCGGCTGCGGCAGACCCGCCTCCACCAGCTCGACGCGGCGCCAGACCGCCTCGCGGCTCCAGTAGCCGAGGGCCTCGAAGTAGACGCGATGGCCGGTGTCCGCGTGGGTGAAGACGAGGTCGGGCACGCACAGGCCGGCGCCCGGCAGGTCGAGCAGCTCGTGCGCGACCTCGGCGGTCCACGCCGTCTTCATCTTGCGAAAACGGTCGCGCAGTCGCGCGACCTCGTCCGGCAGCCGCACGTCGTCGCCGCCGGCGGCCGCCTCCGGCTCGCCTTCCAGATGAAACTTCAGCGCCTGCCGCTCGGGACCCCACAGGATCTCCGCGTCGAGCTTCCAGCGACAGCCGCACGCATCGAGCGCCGGCAACAGGAGCGCGAGCTGCAGGCCGTAGGCGGTGACGGACCGGAACAGGCTGAACGGTCCGTCGATCTCGATGCGGCACACGCCCCCGGGCTGCCGGGTCGCGACGTAAAGCAGCCGGTGGAACTTCAGCCGCCGGAAGAAGACGCGGAACCCCCCGGGGTCGGGGCGCTCGAACGTGACGGCGACGCGCACCGCCCGCAGGAGGATCGCCTGCTGTTGCGCGGTCTCGTAGGCGACAACCAGCGCCGGCCCGCCGATCGCTTCGAACCGAGTGAGGACCTGATGCGCCTTCAGGTCGGCGAACAGCGCGCCCCGGACGTCGCCCGCGGCCAGACCGCACTCCGCCGCCGCCGTCGCGATGACATCCTCGGGGTCGAAGCCCGCCCCGTCGTCCAGGGCGCGCCGCACCGCGGCGGCGCGGGCGAAGACGGCGCGCCGCACCGCCGGCGGATCCACGTCCCCCCGCGCCTCGAAGACGCAGCGGTCCTGCACGAGCTTCCGCAGCCCTTTGAGCAGCTTGTAGTCGGTGGGCTCGCACGGTACGTCGTCGCACGCGGCCTCGAACGCCGCCCGCGGCCGGCCGAGCGCGGACTGCGCGGCGGCGACGTACCCCTCCGACGCCGCCAGCAGGCGCTCCCGCTCGGCACGCCTCAATCGGCGCGCCTCGATGCGGCCGTCCCGGCGCCGCACCCGAACCAGGTCAGTCGTCAGCATGGGCCGCCCGGCGCCGCTCGCTGGTGAACACCTCCGTCGTGTCGTTCGCGACCAGCTCGTACAGGACCGCGGTCTTGTCCCCCTGCTTGCGGAGGATACGGCCCAACCGCTGCACGTGCTCGCGCGCCGACCCGCTGCCGGAGATGACGATGCCGACGTTCGCGGCCGGCAGGTCCACGCCTTCGTTCAGGACTTTCGACGTGACCAGCGCGTTGTAGACGCCGGCGCCGAAGTCCTCGAGGATGCGCGTGCGCTCCGAGACCTTCGTCTGGTGCGTGATGATCGGCAGGAGAAACCGGCGGGACAACCCGTACGCGGTGCGGTTGCGCTCGGTGAACAGCAGCGCCCGGTCGCGCCGGTGCCGGTGCAGGAGGTCCTCCACGTAGTCCAGCTTGGACGGGGCCGCGAAGGCGAGCTCCTTCTGCCGCTGGTAGGCGGTCATCGCGCGCCGCCCGTCCGCGCTCTGCGACGAGCGCATGACGAACTGCGACCAGCCGTCCGGGCTCGACATCCGGATGCCCTGGCCCACGACGAACGCGCGGTAGACGCCGCGCGCCTCGTCGTAGGTCCGGCGCTCGTCGCCGGTCAGCTCCACGAGAATCCGTTCGACGGTGTAGTCGGCGAGGTAGTCGCCAGCGAGGTCGCGGACCCGCTTGCGGTAGACGATCGGTCCGACCAGCGACTCGAGGTCTGCGTGGCGCCCGTCCGCGCGTTCCGGGGTCGCAGTCAGGCCGAGCCGATAAGGGGCGAGACAGCGCTCGGCCGCGAGGGCATAGGCGGCGCCGGGCAGATGGTGGCACTCGTCGAACACCACCAGGCCGAAGCGCGCGCCGAGGTGTTCCATGTGGAGAAAGGCGGAGTCGTAGGTAGAGACGGTGATCGGCTCGACGAGATGGTCACCACCGCCGATGACGCCGATCTCTCGCCGGAACCGCTCGCGCAACAGCCGGTGCCACTGCGCGACGAGATCGAGGGTGGGCGCCACCACGATCGTGTCGCGGCGCACGGCATCGATGGCCAGCAACGCCACCTCGGTCTTCCCGGCGCCGGTCGGCAGGACGACCACACCGCGTCCCTGCGCGGCGCGCCATGCCTCCACCGCCTCCGTCTGGAACGGCCGAGGCGCCCGGCGGACCTGCAGGCCGCCCTCCAGCACCCCGTAACGCTTGGCCTCGTCCTCGTACGCGATCCGGCGGCCGACGAGCGCCCGGACCACCGGCGCATAGGCGGCCGCGGGCGCCCGGAACCGTCCGGTTCGAGGGTCCCACCGGCAGGCGGCGGGCAGCGGCGGGTCCGCGTCCCGGGTAAACCCGCCGATGTCCAGCGTGCCGGCGGCGAAGCGAAGGCGGACAGTCATCTCGCGCGGCGGTCGGGCGTCGCCCCGCCGCTCATCATACGCGGCGCCGCCGCCGTCCGTGTACCAACCACCGCCAACCGCGGTGAACCGGCCACCGGACGAAGCTGCAGGGCTCTGCCGCCGATGGATCATCAGAAGTACACGGCCAGTCCCGGAGGTACCGGCAAGAAGGCAGATGGCCTTCTGAAGTGAAGGACGCCGCCCGGTCGGGCACGGACCGCGGAGTTGACTCTGCTGCCGGGTGGTCTATGCTGTCTCCGGGGCCTACGCGCACCGCCACGGCAGGACGGCGACGCCGCCGGCGCGGCGCTGTCGAAAACGAACGTCGGGACAATACGAGAGGAGTCCACGCATGTCCAAGCTCAATCGGCTCGACCGGCGCGCCTTCCTGCGCAATACCGGCCTGACCGCGGTCGCGGGCGCCGTCGGCGCCACGGTTCCCCTGGCCGCAGAAGCCGGCGGCGCGGCCCGGCAGCAGGGCGGCCGCTACGACTTCGACACCATCTACAGCCGCATCGGGACCGACTCGTCGAAGTGGGACGCCCAGATTGCCCGCTACGGCCGCGACAAGATCGAGGTCGGCATGGGCACCGCCGACCAGGACTTCCGGATCGCGCCGGCCATCACCCGCGCCCTCCGCGACCGCATCGGGCACGAGAACTTTGGTTACATGTCGATTCCGGCCTCCTACAAGGAGTCGATCGTCGACTGGAACCAGCGGCGCTACGGGCTCGCCATCGACCCCGACACCATCATGCACGCGGCCGGGGTCCACCCCAGCATCATCAGCACCCTGCGCGCCTTCTGCCCGCCCGGCAGCAAGGTCCTGATGCAGACGCCGGGCTACAACGGGTTCTACACCGACATCCGGGTCGTCGGCTGCGTCGCCGAGGAGAGCCCCCTGCGGCTCGTGAACGGCCGCTACGAGATGGACTTCGAGGACCTCGAGCGCCGCATCGACCACGACACCCACGCGTTCATCCTTTGCAACCCGCACAACCCCACCGGCAACGTCTGGTCGCGGTCGGACCTGATGACCCTCGGCGAGATCTGCACGCGGCGGCGGGTGGTGGTGCTCTCCGACGAGATCCACTGCGACTTCGTCACGAAGGGCCATACCTACACGCCGTACGCCACGCTCGACGACGAGGCCATCGTCCGCAACAGCGTCACCTACAAGTCGGTCAGCAAGTCGTTCAACCTGTCGATGATGAAGTGCGCCTACCTGTTCTCGACAAACCCCGACTATCTGGACCGGATCGGGGGGGCCGGACAGCACCGGCAGTCGATGAACACGCTCGCCATCATCGCGGCCGAGGCCGCCTACAACGAGGGCGAGGACTGGCTCGACCAGCTCCTGGAGTACATCGACGGGACCCAGGATCTCGTCGAGTCGTACGTCAACGCGAACGTGCCGGGGGTGGAGACGGTCAAGCCGGAGGGCACCTACCTGGCGTGGCTCGACGTCGCCGCGGCGATGGACAACACCCGGATGAAGCAGGCGGCGGAGGCGGCGGAGCGGCCGACCACGCCCGAACAGGCGTTCCAGCGCTTCCTGGTGGACCACGCCCGCATCCACCTGAACCCGGGGTCCAGCTACGGCCTGGGCAGCGACGGCCGGATGCGGATGAACATCGCCACGTCGCGCCAGCTCGTCGAGCGGGCGCTGGGCAACATGGCGAAGGCCCTGGCCACCGCCTGACGGAGTCCGCGGCGCGGCGCCGCACGGACGCCATGGTGAGCTTGGAGCTCGTTCTCGACTTCCTTGCCGACAGCGGCATTCGGGCGACCTACAAGGCCGTCGGTGAGGCCACCGGTATCTTCTATCGTCATCTGCGCAGCGAACCGCAGTTCATCAGCGCGGACCCCCGCACGGCCTGGGTCGTCCTTGCCAAGACCGGCCAGCCGCCTCTGGAGATCCACAGACCGCGCCCCCGGGACTCGGAGTTGATCCGAGACGGAGACGATCTTGCCCGCCGTGCCACCGGGGCACGGCCACCCGTCCCCGACGGCCAACCGGCGCCGCAGCTAGCGCAGCTAGCGAAGCTAGCGAGGATCGCCGACCCCGGAAAGGAAGCAGGAGCGAAAGACCGGACCCTGTTGCTCTGGTTGATCGCAGCCTTCCTGGCGCTCTTTCTCTTCTTGGGCAGCTGAGTCGCCCGCCCCGGTGCAATTCAGTGAGCAATTCTGCTCACCGCCGCTCCAGGCCTGCCATCGCACGTGCGCTTCCCGCGCTCCAGCGATCACCGAGCCAGCGGATCGGGCCGAAGCTGGAAGTGGATGATGGCGCTGCGCCTCCCCTGGCCGCCCTCGATGTGCCAGTTCAGGTTCGACCCGTAGTTGGCCCACAGCCCGCGGCCCTTCCAGCCCGCGTCGGGGTCGTCGATGCGGCCGTCGAGCCCGCGGGCGAAGAACCCGAGCGGATACGGCACGCGCAGGACGACCCACTCGCCGGTGTCGGGCAGCAGCGCGAGGACGGAGTCCGACCCCGATCCGGGGGCCATCGGGACGTTGGGGCCGAGCCCCAGCGTGTCGAACTGGTCGACCCAGTTGTAGTAGTGATAGTCGGCGCTGCCGGGGTCGGCGACCCCCTTCATCTGCGGTCCGGGGGTCGGATACAGGGTCCAGCCCTCCGGGCAATGCTGGCCGGTGGCGTCCGGCCCGTTCAGCACCCCGCACTTGCGGCGATCGAAGCTGGCCACGTGGCCGCTGCCGGAGAGCGCGGTCCAGATGACCCCGTTGCGGTCGACGTCGACGCCGCGGGGGGCGTGCCCCGTCTGCGCGGGGTCCGCCGCGGGGTTCTCGATGGACGGCGGCTCGTAGACTTCGGCGATGCACGTCGCCGGCGGGTTGTCGCCGCGGTCGAGCCGGACGAGGCGGCCCGGGAACGGTGCGGTGCGGGCGACCCATGCGGTGTCGTCGACGGGATTGGCGATGACGCCGTAGGCGAAGCCGGCGATGCGGGTGTCGCGCCCCGCGTCGACCTCGTCGCCCGGCTCGTTCCAGGGCCGCGTGATCACCCCGTCGCCGTTGGTGTCGATGACGGTCGGGCACCACCCCTGCGACAGCTGCTCGTCACCGGTCTCGTCGTACGCGTCGGTGTCGAGCCAGCCGACGACGTTGGCGTCGCCGCTGAACCAGAGGGTGTCCTGCTCGTCCTCGCCGAACTGCAGATGATGGGTGCCGTAGCAGCTGTCGATGAGCTGCCAGCCCTCGGTCGCGGGGTCGTAGACCGATATCTGCCGCCCGCTGCGGTCGACGGGAAAGTAGCCGGCCGAGGGGTGGTCCGACCCGTCGCGGCACCAGTCGGGGTTCTCCCGACGGCGCACGGTGGAGGTCAGCCACACCCGCCCCCGCGCGTCCAACATCGGGTTGTGGGGGTTGGCGGGGGCGTCGAAGATGATCTCCTCGCCCCAGTACGGCGACGGCTCGAACCCGGGCGCGGTCGGAAACATCGACGGCACCATCGCCCGCGGCTCCCGGAGCGGCACGTCCAGCTCGATCGATTGATGGCGCGCGGTGTCGGTGATGACGAGCTTGTCGGTGGTGATGGACACGCCGTACACGAGACCGTCAGCGTTGACGGTGGGGTCGCGCTTGTCGGTCGTCACCTCGTCGTGCACGTACGAGGTCTCGCCGGCCCAGTCCCACATCGTCAGCACCAGGTTGCGCTCAACCCCGCGGGGCCGCGGCGGCGCCTCGGGCACCTCGCCGGCGGCGATCCGGTCGCTCCAGTCGGCGAACATCGCGAGCCCCCGGTCCCTGCCGAACCGGTTGAGGACCCCGCTCATCTGCCGGCCGCGCTGGCCGAAGGTCAGCCGGTGAGCCCAGGCCTCGGCCGACGAGTCGAACCCGTCGAGGTGACTCGTGTCGAACGTGAACCGGTTGCCCATCTGGTGACAGAGCTGGCAGCCCTGCTTCGTGATGTCGACCCACGCGGCCTGGCTGCGCAGGCCCCGCGCGATGCCGTTCCCGGTAGGGCCGGTGCCCGGGAACTCTTCGGCGGCCGGCGGCTCGAGCAGCGAGTACCAGTAGTTGGCAGGATAGACCCGCGCCGCCTCCTGGGGCGAGCCGGCCGGCGCCGCGTCGAGGGTCAGCGTCTGCCCCGGCTCCGCCGTGACAGGGTCGGAGTCGACGAGGCCGTAGCCCCGCACCCAGACCCGGTACGACGCGTCGGGGAGATCCGGAACGAGAAAGCGGCCCGCATCGTCGGTGACCACGATCTTGCGGAAGCCGGTGTCCAGATCTTCGGTCTCGGCTATCACCCACACCCCCGCCTCGGGACCCGCCGGGCTCCGCACCGTGCCCCGCAGATCGTCCGAGCCGGCGGGCGCCTGCCCGGCAAGCACCGTCGTGACCAGAACCGCGCCGGCCGCGACCACCGGCGAAACGAGTCGTGCATGGCGTCTCATCGCTCTCCTCCGTGCTCTCTCCGCGCCCCCGTCGGGACCGTGCGGCCCGGGATGCCCCGGCTTCCACGTGAACCGCTCACCACCCCGGGCGCCGTCAGAGGCGGCCACCTCGCGCCCGCCCCGCCGCCCGGTCGCCCAGGACGTCGGTAAAGCCCTCCCAGGCGGTTCCAGAAAGCGAATCACGGGCTGCGCTTCGCTCGGGTCGGCGAATCCATAATCGACAGCTGTCCCAGGTCACTGGCCGCGGCTCGACATGCGCAGGCGCCGAATCTGACTCACTGCCGCCTCGATCTGCATTTCGAGAATCTGCTCGCCGTACTCGGCCCTCGAGCGCGCGGGCGTCCCCGAGACTCCGTTGCCGGTGCCGCCGGTGCCCGGCTCCATCCGGTCGAGCCGGATCATCGACGGGTCGAGAAACAGCAGGGTCGACGTGTCGTGCATGCCGGCGTGGGTGCCCACGTCCTCCGCCCGCTCCCCCTGCTCGACCAGCCACTCGTCCCCGCGCCCCGGATAGTAGTCGGTCAGGTGGTGGACCCGGGCCGGCGCGTCGGCCCACTCCTGATTCAGCCGTTCCGCCACCGCCGCCTGCGACCCCTGGTTGCCGCCGCTGTCGCCCATGAACGCGATGTCGAGAAACCCGTGCCGGGCGAGGCTGCGCGCGGCGTACTCCAGCACCTGCTCGAACACCGCCGGCGGGGTGGTGATGGTGCCGGGAAAGCGCATGTGCCCGCTGGGCGGATCGACGTTCCCCTCCGGCACGTAGGCCATCACCGGCGCGACCAGCGTGTCCCCCAGCCGGCGCGCCGTCTCCCCCGCCTTGTGCCGCACCAAGTAGTTGTGCTTGCCCAGCACCATGTGCGGCCCGTTCTGCTCGGTGCCGCCGGTCGGGATGATGATCGTCGTCGTCCCCGCCGCGACCGCGTCGCGCACCTCGGTCCAGGTCAGGTCCTCGAGAAACACCGTATCCGGCGCCTGCCCGAAGGCGGTGCCGGCCAGACAGGCGGCGACGAACAGGACAACCAATCGCATCGACAAATCCCCCTTCACGCCCGAGACCGCACACTCCAGCGGTACCCGATTCGGCGCCAGCCCGGTCGAGCACCCCGACCGCCGCCGCGACGACCGCGGCGCCGTCGAACCATCCCGGGTCCGGCCTTGCGAGGCATCCGCTTCTCACGGGCATACTACCAGCCTGGAAGACCGGCCGTCACGACGGACACGGCGGATACGCCCGGCGCCCGGCACGGCCGGAAACGTATACTGTCGGCGCCGCCAAACGAAGAACCGGACCCCAATGGCACCTCGGAAGAACCACCGTCTTGTCGACCCCGTTCGCGACGGCCTGCGTGCCGACCCCAGCGAACAGGGTCGTATGCGCCGGAGCGGCGACCAGCGGCACACCGGCGGCGAGAACGGAGCATGGGACCGATGATGGGGCGCACACTGGCCGTCGCCGGCATCGCACTCGTGGCCCTGGCGACGCTCGCGTGTCAGGGTGAACCGGACGATCTGCGAGACACGCTGCACGCCGTGCTCGATGACATCGAGCAGATCGCCCGGGATGAGATCGAAATCCTGGAGGAGTTGCTCGGGCAACCCGACCGGCCAACCCTCCAACCGGTCTGGCGACGCCGCCTCGACGAGGCGATCCCGACGCTCGATCGGTTGGCCGCGTTGCGCGCCGAGGTCGACGCGTCTGCCGACGCCGACCTGGAGGGAGCGGTCGGCCGCCGGGTGATGTCGGTGGTGGAGGAGATTCGACGCACGATAGACGAACGCATGAAGAGCTTGCGGGCGGAGCTCGCCGGACCGCGCGACGCCTGACGGTCACTCCGCACCTGGCGGCCGGCGCAATTGCTGACCGACCCGCCGACCCCGCTCGGCATGTTCGCCCCGGACGTATACTGTCGGCACGCCAACGCAACGAAAGGGAAACCATGACCCATCGGACGTTCGCCGCCTTGTCGACCGTGCTCGCGATCGCCATTCTGGCGGGACCGGCGCGGGCGGGTCAGCCGGCCTCCGCGGGACGGGCGCCGGCCGGTTCCCCCGCGCCCCGGATGCCCTGGGGCGCGCCGGACCTGCAGGGCGTGTGGAGCCACGCCACCGTCACCCCCCTCGAGAGACGCGACGAGCATGCGGGACGCGAGTTCCTGACCGCGGAGGAAGTCGCCGAGGCGAACATCCAGGCCGCGACGTTCGCCAGCTCGGAGCGCCGCGCCGAGCTGAGTGCCGAGCGCGACGTCGGTCTCGCCTACAACCAGTTCTGGTGGGACCGCGGGCTGTCGGACGGGCGGACCGCGCTGATCATCGACCCTCCCGACGGCCGGATCCCGGCGAGAACCGCCGAGGCCGAGGCCCGCGCCGAAGCGCGGCGGGCCACCGCGCGCCCGCGGGCGCTGTCGGAGAACCCCGAGGACCGGAACCTGTGGGAACGCTGCCTGTCGCGTGGAACCGTCAGGCTCGGCGGCGCCTACAACAACAACCTCCAGATCTTCCAGACCGAGGATCACGTCGCGATTCTGCTGGAGATGGTGCACGAGATGCGCATCATCCCGCTCGGCACCGGCCCGGCGCCGACGCACCTGCCGCCGCAGTGGCTCGGTCGCTCGCACGGCCGCTGGGAGGGCGACACCCTCGTCGTCGAGACCGCCGGCTTCTCCGGACAGGCCCCGTGGCGGGGCTCCGGCGAGAACCTGCACCTGGTCGAGCGCTTCTCGCGGCCCGACGCCAACACCTTGCGTTACGAGGTGACGTTCCGCGACCCGACGACGTGGGAGCGCGAGTGGACGGCCGCCCTCGACATGCCGAAGACCGAGGGCCTGCTCTATGAGTACGCCTGCCACGAGCGCAACTACGGGATGGAGAACCTGCTGCGGGGGGCCCGGGTCCAGGAGATGGAGGCGGCGAAGGCGAGGTAGGTGCGTCATGGCGCGCGCAGGCTTCCTCGTCGTCGTACTGCTGCTGCTCGCCCTGCAACCGGTCCCCGCGGGGCAGGAGCCGCCACCGCAGACCGGAAGGGGCGATCTGCTCCAGCAGCGCTGCCAGCTCTACTTCGAGTTCCTCGGGCGCACCGGGGCGGGCCAGGAGGACACTTTCAACCAGGACCCGTTCGGCATGGGCTACTGCGCCGGCCTCGTGCGCGGCGTCGTCATCGCGGCCCAGTCGTTCATGCCGGATCGGGTCTGCGTTCCGCGGGGCACCAGCATCGCCCAGGTCGTCCGCAGGGTGCTCATCTATGTCGAAGAGCACCCCCGGGAACGCGGCGAGCTGGACGTGGAGCTCGTGCTGCGAGCCCTGGAAGACCGGTTCCGTTGCCCGTAACCGTACCGCACCTCGATCTGATCCGCCGTTCGTCTGATAACATACAGCCAGATGGCTGATTTTGAGTCGCGAACAACTGCGGGTGCCGGTCGGGGCCGCTCTCAGGCGGATCTGCGCTCCAGCATCACCGCGGCCCGTCACGGAGTTTCCGTCAGCGAAGCCATCGAGACGATGCGGGCGTGGTCGATTCCGGTGGCCCGCTTCGCGGCAATCCTCGGGTGTTCCGAACGCAAGTGGAGCAGGGCGCGGGCCGGCGCCCTGGGCGTGCTGCTCTCGCCCACGGAAACGGACCGTTTGTGCCGTACGCGACGACTGTTCGAGCACGCCCGGACCGTCTTCGACCACGACGCCGATGCCCGCGCCTGGCTGTCGACTCCCAACCCCGCCCTGTCCGACGAGCCGCCCCTTGCGCTGCTGGACACCGATGCCGGTGTGCGTCTCGTCGACGACGTCCTCACCCGTCTCGAGTTCGGGGTGTACGCCTGAGCGGTGCGCGTTTACCGCCTGACCTTGTCGCGGTACGCAGACACTGCCTTGTCCGGCGACGGGGCCCGCCGCGTCGGAGGCCGATGGACACCCGCCGGCCTGCCGGTCGTTCACGCCTCGGACACGGTCTCGCTCGCTGTGCTTGAGACCCTGGTTCACACCGCAGTGCGCTCGATGCCCTCCCAACGCATCATCGCGGTGGACATCCCCGCCGCGATACCCGTGGACACCGTCGATACCGCGAAATTGCCGCACGACTGGCGGCGCACTCCGGCGCCCGCGACGCTGCGGAACATTGGGCGCGCATGGCTCCACACAGCCCGAACTGCGATTCTCAGGGTGCCGTCGGCCATCGTGCCGCTCGAGTTCAACTGCCTCCTGAATCCGCGTCACACCGACTTCCGGCGGCTGCAGGTTCACGCACCCGAGCGGTTCGAGATCGACAAACGCCTGTTCCGGCCGCTGGCGTGAGCCGCAAACCCTGGATCGGCGACGGTCGAGAGCCGCGCCGCGAGTGCCAGCATGCCCCGCATCCAGGTTCCGGCAGACTGCGAAGTGCGGCAGACTCCCGGGCGAGATACGAATCACACTCTACGCCACAACGACCCGAACGAGCGAATCCACCCGCGGAGGTAGTCGAGCCTTCCGGTCCACCGGGCCCTGGCGGCGCCACGAGCCGTTTGCTTCGCCCGCTCGCGAGCGCGCTGAGCTGCCCGGTGCATGGCCGCTTCCGCCCCGATCAGATCCGGGTCCCTTCGCCGCGCAGCCAGATTCCGTCGCGTTGTGGTCACTCTCGACTCCCTTCCTCGAGGAGGAACGGAACGTAGTCGGAACTGTCGTACACCGCCCAGGTATCGACGAGGTCTCGGTAAATCAGCTCGAAGTTGCGCCAACCCGCGTGGAACCGCCTGCGAATCACCGCCTCCGGCACGTCGTGACCGCCTTCCGACACCCGTTGAGCGACTCGCGCGATCGCCGCCTCCGGCGTCGGGAGGCGCAAGAAGAAGAGCTTCACCCGGTACCCCTGATTCCGCCACCGGGCGATCCGGCGCGCATGACCGCGCCCGCTCAACGTCGTCTCGAAAGCGAAGCTATGCCCCTGCCGCGCGTGCGCATCGATCTGCCTCAACACCAGCCTGCCGGCCTCCACGGCCACCCGCGCCGGCCCAAAGGGATTCAGTGCGGCTGCGATTAGATCGGCGTTGACGAAAACCCGACAATCGGCTTCGTTGGGCAGGAACTCCGTGGCGAACGTGGTCTTGCCCGCGCCGTTCGGTCCCGCTACCACGAAGATCCGCTTACCCTCGGTCCGGGTCATGATAGCCGTGTCGCCTGCGCTCACCGCTCAAACCGCTCGAGTTCCGCTCCGGCCCCTGCCACGCCCGCCAGACAGAGGAGATCGATCAGGTCCAGTGCCGGCTTCGTCCACTCGTCGTCCGGGTGCTGCTGGTACGTTCGGAAGATGAGCTTCGACACCGTGTCCGTGTCCCCGAAACCGCCGGTCCAAGAATCCCCCTCCTCGTCACCCACGCACCCGAGGAGTCTCCCGCACACCAAGCACGTGGTTTCCGGCAGCCTCCTCCGTGACTGTTCCAACACGTGCAGAAGCCAGAACGATGCTCCCCGAAACGCTCGGCTGTCACAGAATGCGGCGATCAGATCGCGGTACGTCTCCAGAGCTACGTCCGGCAGATCTCGAAAACAGGACGCGGCCACACGCTGGACATCGTCATCCTCATCATCGAACAGCACCACAAGTCGACTCTCGGACCAACCCCGGAAGTCGCTGTCGCCGAGTCTCGCCGCTGCCACTTCCGCAAGGCCGAGGCGCTGCTTGGCATCCCCGCTCAGGGCTTCAGCCGCCAGGTCCGCGGCGCAGTCGTGCCGCAGCGCTGCGAGACCCGCCAAGCCCGCACCCACCCGGCGAACGTCCGGTTCCTGAGCACGGAGCATCCGCTCCACCAACGGCCGCAGCTGACCGAAGCTCGCCCGAAGTCCCCAACGGATGAACTCGCAAACATGAGGCGTCGTCAAGAGCCGATCCTCGCTCAGGTCCATGCGCTGGAAGAGCGACATGCCGAGCCCACGATCGTGGCGCGTGATCGCACACACCGTACCCGCGACACACACGCGCGTACGGATGCGCTCCGGTCTTCCACCATCCGAGCAACGGTCGCCGAAAACCGCCCGACGTAGGCAGCGTCCTTGACGATGAGATCCGTGATGACGTCCGCAGCTCTACCGCGCGCGGTGTTGATGCCGGCAGTATGTGGGTCACCGTCGTACCACCGTCACTAGTGTCCCACATTTTCAGGACCACGCCAGCGACAATTGGGAGCCAGAGGGGGCCGGTAGCGACGGCGTCGTGAACAGGTCCTGGAGTGGCCGACGTTCAAACATGTTGAGCTGGAGCACCTGCAGCATCTGGTGAAGGCTCCAGCGCAACCGCATGACGAACTTCAGGTACGCCAACAGCAGGTACATGCACATCGCCACCCACAGCTGCGTCATGACGGCGTTCTTCGACCGGCCCACGAAGCGCTTCACTTTCAGATGCTGCTTGATCCACTTGAAAAACAGCTCGATCTGCCACCGCGATTTGTATATATCCGCAATCGTCTGGGCCACCCACGTTGTGTTGTTGGTCACGAACACATAACGGTTCTTCGTCACCGGATCCTGGTAGGCCACTCGCCGCAGCGGCGCGGCATACGCCTTCCGGCTGCGAGCGCTGGTCAGCTCGATCGTCTGATCGCTGAGGACGCCGGTTCCGGGTCGGATGTCATGCTCGCGCGTGACCCGATATCGCACGCCCCGCTTCAGGCGCGTCACGAAGGTCACGCCCCGCGCCTGCAACTGATGGAACCACTTGAAGTCAAGATACGCGCGGTCCGCCACGACCACGCTGCCGGCTGGAAACGTCCAGGTGCGGGCGGCCTTGACGTCGCCGGTCTTGCCCTCGGTCACACTGACGAAGCTCGGCAGATGGCCCGCCTGATCCAGCCCGATGTGCAGCTTGATCGCGGCCTTCGTGCGTCGAAAAGACGCCCACGGGAAGACCGCCAGACACAAATCGATGGTCGTCGCATCGACCGCGTACAACTTGTTCTTGAACCGAAAGCCGTGCCTCGGCGCGCACTGCTGACAGCGGCTCAGCAGGCGTCCGAACAGCGTCTCGTAGAGAGTGTACGGCTGCTCGGCATTGACGCGCGCCAGCGACGAGCGACTGACCGTCGTCCCTACGCCCAAGTGATAGAGCTTGCGCCCTTGGGTGCTCAGGTTGCTCACGATGTCACGCAAGCTCTGTCGGCCCGTCAGTTGCGCCAAGCCAAGGGCCACGAACTGCGCCCAGCGGCTCATGACGCGCAACCCCTGACCTCGCTGGTGTTGGCGGGCCTCGGCTTCGAATTCATGTCTCGGAAGGAACCTGAGAAGCTGCACGAAGACTGTGTTATGATGAGCCACGGCTTGGATCTCCTGTCTTTTGAATGATTTGCGCCACAGATCATTCTACCAGACATGGAAGGTTCAAGCCGCCTTCATTTGAAGGTCTGTGGGACAGCAGTGTACCACCGTCGACCATGACCGGCCTCCTCCTGCCACAACTCTCTTGCAGGATCTTCATGCCCTGTCGCGAGTTCATGGAGCATCTGCACTGCGTGTTCCGGTAGCTCCCCGTCGATGCCTCCGAGTACGTCGACAATCGAACGGCCACACGGCCCGCGTGACTCCCTCAACGCTTTGCGACAGACCTCGAGTTTCGGCTTCTTCGCGATCGCCGCTGCCTTGAGCCCCACAAGCATCGCGTCCAGGTAGACGGGATTGGCGTCCCCCGGAAGCCTCAAGGCGAGCCGTGCAAACCGCTCCGGGTCTTCCACGGTCCTCTCCCCAAGACGTTCCGCCAGTTGCCGCGCCCCACCCTCAATTCTTTCACGCGCGATGCGCCTATCGACCGACTGGTACTTGGCGATGGCGCCAAGCCACTGATCGTCTGTCATTCGCTCCGTCGCGCGGTCGGCAATTGGCGATGCTATGGCTCCGAAAACGATTCCGCGCGGCGCTTCTTCCGGCTCGCCGAACTTTCGTGCGAGTTCCCGAGAACGCTTGTTGGTGCTCTCGCTGCGCAGCTCCGCCGGTATCGCCGAAAGCAACGCGAACTGAGCTCGACCGAGCTCCTTGTACCCCCCAGGAGAGCGCTCGTAGGGAGCAACGTAGTCGAGAATCACGCTCTCGAGGCGTTCGCGATTGCTCGGACCGCAGTGTGGTACCACCGCTCGTATGGTCTCTCGCGCACTCCAGTAGGTACTGTCGGTAAAACCGCACTCGAATCTCCACGGCTCCTCACAGAGCGTAGTGACCGCTTCGTCGGCAAGGGTTTCGGCCAGCGGTCCCAACAGCGTGGTGAGGTTTCGGCCGACCCATCGTACAGGGCGAGCAGAAGGTGGTTTCCCGTGTAGGTGTCGCGCCGCCGCAGTTCGTCGATGACGTCCCGCAGATCGCATTCCGCCTCGCTCCCGAGGGTGGCGAGCGAGTCCACCAGACCAGAGAGGCAGGCAGTTTTCAGGCCGAATGGCTTTGACTTGATGCGAAGCGGCCACACGCGATCACGTCTCGGCGCCGCCGCGTGGCCGGCCACCGCAGAATCGGAGATCTCCAGCACCACAGGCAACACGTGACGGACGAATGCCCTTGGGGCTTTCTTCGCGGATCTCGCAATCAACTCTGCGGCGAAAGAGTCATGGTCGTCACCCGCCCACCCCGCATCGTTTTCCCCCACCCCCATTTCCGTGAAGCGCCGGCGCAGCCGATGCGCGACCACCTCCGGTACCCACTCCGGCCGCTCCTGACCAAGGCTGTAGAGCATGCTCCAGAACGTGCCGTTCGATGCGCCCCGATCGCGAGCGTCGTCAAGCGCGCCGTTGGCCAGAAGCCGCAGGAAGAGGTCGAAGAAGCGCCGACTCCTGTGGGACTTGGCTCGTTCCATGAGAGTCCGTAGTCGCGGCGCCCAGTTGCCGCCCTGTTCCGCGTACGGCTCCAGAAGCTCGGCGACGCGTTCCGATGAATGACGGTGATGCACCCACAGATAGTTCATCGCCATATCGGCAATGGCCTCGCTGTCGGAAGCCAGCCAACCCGCGACAATCCTGCGCCGATCGATGTCCGCAAACCACGGCCGTGACCCGAAGAACCGCCGCCAAGCAAGCGCCGAGAGCTTGTCGAAACTCGGGCTGCCTGTTGCGACGGCCTCCAGCACCGGGTCAATCCAGGTCTTCCAAATCGCCCACTCTTCGTCGGTCGGATTCGGAACGTCCGCGAGCAACGCGAACGCGAGGTCCTTCAGATGCGGCCGGATCGCATCGTTCGAGAACAGACCGCAAAGTTCCTCGGCGTAGCGGGCGTGATCGCGGTCGCGGAAATACGCGAGCACCTGCCGGACCTGGGCCCGACGGAACAGATGCTGCTCGGACGCCTTGAGGAACTCCGTCAGCGGCTTCGTGCCAATGACGAACCTGCGGGCAAAGACGTAGTCGAGGAAGCTCTCGTGACCGAATCCGTAGCGGCGGCCGTCGAAGGTGATCACCCCCTCGGAAGCGAGTTGGCCCACGAAGCCCGCAGGGAAGCCATCCAGCCTCTTCTTGGCGACAGAGAGCTGCTGGCTGGCCGTCATCTCGTCGCAGAGCGCGTTCATCACGGCCATCCAGTGGCCGCCGGCGTCCGGAAACCGTTCTTCGACCGCCCCGCGCTTGAAGTCCCAGTACCGGTCGAAGATGTCGGTGGCGGTGGCGAAGGTCGGCGTCGCCGACGGGTCGAAATCAGCTTCGAGAAAGATGGAGAGGTTCTGTGGCAAGGCCAGGATCTTCAGTTGGCGGTCTCTGAAGGCCTCAGCTTGGAAGCCGGCATCGTTGAGAATCCGCTTGACCTCGTTGTTGGTGAACTCCCTGACGTCAACCTGCGCGTGCGAGTCGGGCAGGAGTCGTCGCAGGCGCGAGTCGTTCTGCCAGTCGAATTCCCGACACACGACGACCACGTGAATCGTGGCGGGCTCGGCACCGCGCGCCTCATGGACGAGCTGCTCCACGAGATCGAACGCGCCTGAGGTCCGGCCGGACACGGCGCTTACGGCGTCCAACTGATCGACGATGAGCACTGCCGGTCGCCCGGCCGCCTCCGCGGCCGCCGCGAGCACCAGAATCGGCGACTCCTCGAGGTCGAGACGCTGTCCAAGATCCACGGTGGTGGATGCCGAAACGAGACGATCGAGCCGGAAGGCCAGCACCGGAACCCCGCGATCGAGCAGCGCGTCCACGATCTGGACAACGCATGCGGTCTTCCCGGATCCGGCCCTCCCGGTGATGACGGTGTCGCTCGCTTCGCCACTCAGCCGCGAAGACAGCGACTCGGCGGCGCTCCGCGGCACGAGTTGCCCCCGGATGAACCGTCGGCGGGCTGCGTCGAGGAACCGGTCTGTCGCGGTTCGAATGGCGGCACCCGCGGCGGCGGGGTCGGTCAGGCGTCGCAGCATGAAGCCACGCTGGCGCAGGTCGTCGACCAGCCCGTGGCGGGTGATGGTACGATGCACGGAGTCTCCAGCGATGCCCCGCAGCGTGTCCGCGACGCGGTGCGGATTCGCCAGGAAGAGCACCTGCGCGCCCAGTCGCACCTTGTCCGCCAGTTCAGGCTCCCCAATGGTACGGACCTCGATGCGCCTCAGACGCTCGCGGGCGGTGGGAACGTCACACGCCCAGGTGCCGATTAGCCTCTTGAGACTCTGCTCCCGCCGCTGGGCGGCCAGAAAGTGGCTCTTGAACTCGTCCACCGACTCCGAGTCCCTCGCGGCGTCACAAAGCTCGACCAGCTCGGGCGCATCGCTGCCCGACACGAACACGAACCGATTCTCGTTGCCGGCGAGCTCCCTGCCGATGACTTCGAGGAGTCCCTCGGTCCGGAGCGTCGCCAGGCCCCACTTGCCGCTCGGGTGGCTGCGCTTCGCCTGGTGAAACTCCCGCCGGGAGCCGGCGGTGACGACGAACTCCGCCTTCTCGAAGCCGGGATCCTCGATGCGGATGGCCTCGGTCTCGCCTCGGAGCGTGCGCACGAGCTCGGACAGGGTCCACCACGTCTCGTAGCGGTTGCCGAGCTTGTCCGCGGCTCCCCCCGGCAGGGTCATGGCAGGCTCTCGCAGAGTGGGGTCACGGTTCCATGGGCTGCGGCCCTGCTCACCTCGGGCGCGAGTTTGCGGCGAGGTCTCCGGTTCCAGGAACTCATTGGTCGTAATGCCTGCCTGCCGAATTGCCGCCAGCGTTCCTTCCGGAGGGCACCAAGTGATTCGGAATCGTGGTTCGCCGCCGGGTGCCCGGGCTCCACCAGATCTCGTGGCTTCCCCGCGCCCGTTGGTCGAACTCGAACCCCAGTAGCCGCAGCCTCCGGACGATCTGCGGGTACGTGAAGCCTGCCAGACGTCCCATCAAGCGCCCACCGCGACATCCAGCTCGACGACATCCGCATCGATGGCCCGCAGGCCGTCCGCACGGGATCTCCATGGTCGAGGCACGACTCGATCAAGTTGCGCGCCACGTCCTGGGCAATCTCGACCGTCTCGGTCGCGGTTCTCCCCTGCGCCACGAGCCCGGGGACGGTCTCGCACGTGACCCGGTACTGGCGGTTCTCCACTCGCTCGATAAGCAGGTGCATTTCGATACGCCTCCGGCATGGCGATGTTCCCTCCGGCAGGGCTCACGGTTCGCGGCCTCCCATGATCGATGATACCGGTTGCAGCGTTCACTGCCTGCGGCAGTCGTGAGTCGTGGTGCTGCCACGCCGTCGTTCGGCGCATGGACGCGGGACGTGGGCTACACTGGGCGAATGTGGAACCGTCGTCGGTTGCCCGCACCGAGCCCCCGCGATATCCCGATGTCGCCGCCGACCGCGCTCCCCCCCTCGACGCCGCGCCCGCGCAGAGCGCCACGGCGTATCGCGCTGGCCCTGGTCCTGTCCGGCCTTGCCGGCTGCGGCGCCGACGCTCCGGAACCTGACCCCGGCCCGCGGCCGGACTTCCAACCGACCGCCACCGTCGAAGAGCTCATGCGCGCGGTGATCGACCCCGCCGCCGACGCGGTCTGGGACTCTGTGGTCATCACCTCGACCCCGGAGGGCATCGAGCGGGAGGTGCCGGACAGCGAAGACGACTGGCTGGCCCTGGAACACCACGCCGTGCGGCTGCTCGAGGCGGGGAACCTCCTTCAGATCGAGAGCCGGCCGATCGCCGCGGCCGACTCGGTGTCGGAGCTGCCGGGCATCGACCTCGATCCCGCGGACATCGCGGTGCGGGTGGCCGGGCAGTACGACGCCTGGCTGCGGTCGGGGCGCGAGCTCCACGACGCCGGGGCGGTGGTGCTGGAAGCGGTGAGGGCGCGGAGCGTCGATGCGCTCCTGGAGTCGGGAGACCGCCTCGACGCGGCGTGCGAGAGCTGCCATTCCCGCTTCTGGTATCCCCCGGACGCGGCAGAGGCAGCCGGAGGGTCGAATCCGCCGTAACGGCGAGAACCAGGGAGGGCCGCGAGCGGAACCGGAGGAGCGGCTGCCTGGACCGGCCCCAACGCCGACCGCGAGAGAGTTGCCGTTCCCGCTTCTGGTCCCACCGGACGCGGCGGACGCGGCAGGATCCAACGCGGACCCCGCACCGTAGACGAGGCGCGAAGCGGAAACGGACGAGGCGCGAAGCGGAAACGGCGGTCCCCCGCGCCGCACCCGGCGGCCGGCCGGAGCGGCGCGGGATGATCTTGCGCGGCCGGGCTACGGCTGGATCGGCGTGCCGTCCGGATTCGTCAGCTCCGCGCAGCACATGCCGAACGTGCCGGGCGCGCGCGAGGGCTGCCCCACCGCCTTGATCTCGTTGCCGGCCTGGATGGTATCCGGGGTCCAGCCCCGCCGGCTCATGGAGACCGCCGCACCCATCTCGATCTCCCAATGGATCGTCTCGCCGTTGTCGCTCGGCTGGTCGACATAGAGAAACGAGTGCGGGTTCCGGAACACGAACCGGGTCACCGTGCCGGTCGCTTCGACCCGCTGTTCCGGATCATAGAAGGGGCCGCTCGCATGGTGGGCGATCATCGGCGCCACCGTCGCGATCAGCAATACCACCCCGACAATCCACAAGATAGCCTTCACAACGTCCTCCTTGAACTGGGACTTCATCGAAAACGAGTGGTACTTCACCGGTACTTCGGAATCAGGAACCGGCGGGGATGACCCGCCTGCTCCGCGTCGCATGCGTAGAGCTGCAGCTTGTAGCCCTCCGGCCCCGGCAACCACCGGGTCGTATAGGAGGTCGGCTCGCGGAGGAACATGGGGTCCTCAACGGTCAGGGTCATCCGCAGCTCGTCACCCTCCCGCCAGTAGCGCTCCGTCACCTTCTTCTGCTGCGACGACGGAATGCCGTTGTAGTCGTCGAAGCCGGTGATGTCGAACACGAAGTTCGTCGTCTCGACGTGCAGGGAGCCCTCCTCGTAGTGACCCACCGAGAAGCCCTGCACCGTGAACTCGGTGGCCGGCGGCTCGCGGCCGTCGAGCCAGACGGTCCGGATCTGGTCGTCCTTCTCGTAGCGCAACAGCACCCGGTCCGGCCACTGGGTGATCTCCATCATGTACGGGTCGTACTGCAGCGCCGGCGACGCCGAGGGGACGCAGTCGTACTTCGGGGCGATCGCCTCGTCGAATATCGACTGAAAGGCCTGGGCGCGTTCGTTCAGCACCGGGAAGTTCTCGCCCGGCACCCACGGCATGTTCGGGCCGTTGACAGGCCGAACCCCACCGCCCCCGTTCCACACGCCGTCGAGGTCGGGCACCTCCGACGGATCGACACCAGGCTGGGCAGATGCCAGCGAACCGGTACAGACGGCCATCAGCGCCGCACCGACCGCCAACCGCAGGAACCGACCTGCCGTTGCCCGGCCGCGGGTATTGGTCACGATCATGTCTTTCCTCCCCCGTCTCCTCGTCGCATCGTCTCGCATCCGCACGGCGGGACGCGCTCCGCTGCGTTCGAAACGTGTTGATTCTACACCGTCGCCGCCCGCATCACCGATTCGGAGCCAGTCGGGGCCGGATCACGCGGGTCCACCACATCACCACCCCCGTCGCGAAAATCACCGGCGGCACCAGTCCCACCACGGTCCACGCGAGCTTCGTCGACCAGCCCCCGAACCGGCCGAAGTGCATCGCCGTGAACCAGTACAGGATGGTGTCGCCGAGGCGGGGGTTGAAGTCCTCGTCGAACGGCTCCAGGTAGTCGACGACCGCGCCGAAGGGAGCGGGAAACGCGAGGTAGATGCCAGTGGCGCCCCACATCAGCAGGAACAGCACCGTCCAGATGCCGAGGGCGCCGTGCAGGCTCCAGTTGAACCGGCGCCAGGAGGCGCGCCAGTCGACGAGGAGGGCGCGGCGCCAACCCGCGAGGCCCGGCCACCAGACAAGGGCGCCGGTCAGACCGAGCAAGGTGAGCAGGATGGCTCCGATGCCGTTGACCGCCCGCCCGCCGCCCCCGGCCAGCAGGTTGTCGTGCAGATCGAGCAGCCACGTGGTGAACCGCCACCCCGCCGGCAGGGCGTTCCCGAGGTAGTCGCCGGTGTACGGATCGAAGAAGTACTGCTGCAGGGCCTCACCCTCGCGCAGGGTGGACATGGTGACGGCAAGGGACGGGTCCTCCGGATTCGTCCACACCTCAACGGCGTGCTCGGGGAAACGTCCCTGGGTGATCCCGACCAGCTCCTCCTCGCTCAGTCGCGGTCCCGATACCGCGACCGGACGGGGTTGCGGATCGAAGTGCTGCCGGAGCTCGCTCCGGTAGATCAGCACGGTGCCGGTCAGGCTGATCACCACCACGTAGAGCCCGATCGCCAGCCCCGTCCACAGGTGGATCTGGAAGAGGGCCCGCCGGAGCCGCACCTGCTGCGGCTGCCGCATCCAGGAACCGGTCATGACCGTCCCTGCCATCGACCGCGGCCGGCAGTCTGCGCGGTGGAACGGCGCGGGCTCCCGGCAGGGTCGGTTGGGCGGCAATCCTTGCGCCGCAGAAGTCTCGCGCCAGCGAAACTTCCAACGCGACCGCAAGGTCGCGCGGCGACGGTTTCCCTGCCAGCGGTCTGCGCCCTGGAACGGTGCAGGCCCCCGGCAGGGGTGGTGGGGCGGCAATCCTTGCGCCGCAGAAGTTTCGCGCCAGCGAAACTTCCAACGCGACCGCAAGGTCGCGCGGCGACGATTTCCGGGCTACGAGGCGGCCCGCCGCAGCGTCCCCAGCTCCCGTCCCAGATAGTCCGCGATGGCGCCCATGCCGGACATCCCGGCGGCCAGCTCCGCCTCGCTGTTGTAGTTCGTGTTCGTGTTGATGTCGTAGGCATACGCCGTCCCGTCCCGGTCGACGATGAACTCGACGCCTGCGATATGGATGTCGTTGTCCGCCAGCACCCGCTCGAAGGGCTCCACGAACGGATGCGCGAACCCGCTGACGATGCGGAACAGCGAGGCCCCCGCCTCGCCGGCCGGACAGAAGGCGTCGTCGACCCGGCACGCGTCGGCCGGACACAGCTCGAAGCCCTGACTCGTGTCGACCTCGACCGCGTACATGAAGCGCCCTCCGACGACCTCGACCCGCGTGATGGTGGCGTCGGGAGACTCGATGTACTCCTGCAGCAGGGTCACCCCGTCCACCGACGGCTCGAACCCGGGGCCGCGGACGTACTCGGCCAGGGCCTCGACGTCATGAAACAGGCGTACCCCCAGACCCTTCCCGGCGCGGTTGTGCTTGGTGATGAACGGCGGCGGCAGGGACGCGGCGGCGGCGACGATCTCCTCGCGCCCCACCACCGCCACGGTGCGGGGGGTGCGTACGCCGTGCGCGTCGAGCGCCGCGTACTGCGCGACCTTGCTGATCTCCAGCTGCAGCGCCCGGCTTCCGTTGAGCACCCGCCGGCCGTGGCGTTCGAGCCACACGAGCACCGCCGCCGTGTACTCCGGCCCGAACCGGTGGTCCCGGGTATGGGAGGAGGCGCTCATCCGGTTGTAGAACACGCCGTCGGGCGGTGGCCTCCCGAAGTCGACGACCCCGGTGTCGAGGAACCACTCGTCGAACGGCAGCCGGCGCACGTCGAGGGCCGTGCGCAGGGGCTCGACCCATTCGTCGTTCTCGTGGAGGATGTAGATCCCGCTCATGCCGCTGCCTGCCCTGGAAATCGCTGCCTGCGGCTCCGCTCGCCGCCCCGACCAGCCCTGCCGAGCGTCCGCAACGTCGCTGCCGCGCAGACGCCTAGAACCGCGGATTCACCACGTTGTTGAAGATGGACCCGAACGTGTAGCTGAATCCGAACGAGACACGATACCGCGAATCGGTGGCGAGCTGCCGCCGCTCGACCAGGATCTCCTCGTCGGTCAGCTTCTTCCCCGACAGATAGACCTGATCGCGCACCAGCTCGGTGCTCGCGCTGGCGAACACCGACAGCCCCCGCACGACCCGGAACGACAGGTTCCCGAACACCGAGGTCCTGTACTTGCTCAGGTCGTTGACGTAGCTGTTGTAGCGCAGGCGGACCCGGCTGTCCCCCCACGGCTGCTCCACGTCGAAGGTGACCTCGACCTCCTGCGCGGTCAGGGTCTCCTCCATCTTCCCGAAAATCGTCTCCTCCAGGTAGTCGTACGACTCCACTCCCATCTCGTAGGCGAACGTGAGGCTGCGGCGCGACGACTCGGAGTACGGAAACACGTTGAACTCGAGGCCTGGGAGCACGCGAATCCGCCGGTCCTGGTTCAGGAACGTCGACGCGCTCGATCCCCCGCGGATCGAGGCCCCCCAGTGTTCTCCCAAGCTCTTCACGAGCTGCCCGTCCAGCTGATAGCGGGTCCGCACGTCGGTGAAGTCGCCGGTGCTGAGCAGGGTCACCGTCTCCCGGTACGAGCCGTCGAACTCCGCCCTGACGATCCACTCCTCGGTGGTGCGGTTCGCCGACGCCGACCCGTTGAAGTTGCGCTGCTCGCGGGACGCCTCGCCGGACACCCGGGCGTTGGTGCTGAGCCGGAACACCCAGAAGTCCCACGGATCGTCGTCGGGCTGGGCCATGACCGGCCGGCGCCCCCCGCCCGCAAGACCCGTTCCGACCCCGCCCCCGCCGCCGGCCCCGATCCGGATGTCGTAGGCCATCGGGGTGTCGATGATGTAGTGGAGAAAACCGACCCGCAGGACCTGGGCGAGCCCCTCGCGCGTCTCGTCGTCGGTGTCGGTGCGGCTCTCCGAGTAGGTGTAGCTGACGCCCCGGTCGGTGAACTCCTCGAGACCGATGAAGTCCAGGGTGTAGAGGCGGCCGCCGCCGCTGTTCTCGGTCGTGACCAGCACGTGCACCTGGGCGTCGTAACGGTCGCGAACGTAGTTCACGAAGGTGATCTCGCGTCGCAGAAAATCGAAGTCGCACCGGTTGCAGTCGAGGAACACCCGGAGCGCGTCCGCGCTCCGGGCGGCGTCCTGCGCGTCGCTGACGCCCGCCCCGACGCAGAAGACCCAGAGGACCAACCCCAGCCGCTTCCGACCCAACGCCACCTCCCCGGCTCGCGGAACCCGCCGGAACCCGCCGCCCGTGGCTCCCTTATCCGCCCCGCCGACCCTCCGAAACCCCCACCGTTCCGCGGCCCGGCTCCGTTGCCGCCGGCCCGAGCCCGAACCAGTATACGGCGCGCCCCGCACCTTGACAGCCCCCGGTTCGCCTAGTACAAGGGGGGTTCGCACCAACCGGTTAGACACAGCCCCGATTCAAGGAAAGAGGAGTCTTGCATGCGACGAATCCTGATCGTCGGCCTGCTCGCGGCGTTCGCCAGCGCCGGAGCGGCCTCCGCCCAAACCGACGTCACCCCGGTCGAGCCGTTCAAGGTCGGCACGTTCGACATCCATGACGTGCCGCACGTCGGCGTCGTCCTGCGGGACAGCCTGGTGATCGACATCGAGGTCGCGAACCTGGCCCTCGAGGCGAACCCGGACTACGCGACGGTCCCGATGCCCGAGGACATGCTGGAGCTGATCGGGCGCTACGAGTACGGCCTGAAGTACCGGCTGTACGAGATCGTCAACGACGTGGTCGCCAACCGGCTGGGCGACGACCGCGCCGACTTCGTCTACGACGTGGACGAGCTGAGAACCCGGCCGCCGATCCTGTACCCGGGCAAGATCCTGAACGCCGCGGTCAACTTCTACAGCCACATCAGCGAGGGCGCCAGCCCCGAGGAACGCGCGGCCGAGCAGCTCCGGCGGCGGGAAGAGCGCGGCGTGCCGTATCTGTTCCTCAAGCCCAGCCGCGGCGCCGTCGTCGGTGACGGCGACCCCGTCGTCATCCCCTATGGCCGCGACCGCACCGACTGGGAGGTCGAGCTGGGCGCGGTAGTGGGCCGGACCGCGAAGTACGTGCCCGCCACCGAGGCGCCGGACTACATCTTCGGCTACACGGTCTCGATCGACGTGTCCGACCGCGGCGGGCGCCCCCCCGGCGGCAACGCCACCCGCTCGGACTGGTTCGTCGGCAAGGGCCACGACACCTTCGCGCCGCAGGGCCCCTGGATCGTGCCGAAGGAGTTCTACGGCGACCCGATGCAGAACCTGCGCCAGACCCTCAGCGTCGGGGGCACGATCCTGCAGGACGCGCAGGCCGGCGACATGATCCACTCGCTGTGGGAGATCGTGGAGTACGCGTCGTCGATCATCACCCTGTACCCCGGTGACGTGATCAACAACGGCACGTCCGGCGGCACCGCGGCCGGCTCGGCGGAGACCCGGACCGGCAGCCGCTTTCTGCAGCCCGGCGAGGTCATCGAGGCCAGCATCGTGGGCATCGGCACGCTCCGCATGCCCGCGGTGGCCGGCGATATGCCGCCCGGCGATCTGACCGGCGCGCAGTTGCCGGCGATCGACACCTACCGGTAGCGCGCTTGGGGAGCGGGCCCGCCACTTCCGGCGGCGCCCGCTCTCCCCCTTCGCTCTAAAGACCCTCCGCTCGCGCATCCTCAGCGTGAAAGATCCCGTCACTCCAGGAGCATCTGCCGTAGCTTCGACCGATACGTTCCCGCCGCCAATCTCCTGACGATTCGAGAGTTCGTATCACCCGAATCGATGTCATCGTTAGCTAGCGCTGCCCATGCCCCACAACTTTTCGCTGGACTTCATGAAGCCACTTCGCTACGGTGGCGAGCATGGAGATTCAGAATCAGGTCGGGCGCAGCCTGCGGGGCAACCTCACCCGACTGCGAGCGGTGCTGGACGGGGCGGTATCGCAGGGCATTCACGGCCTCGGGCAGGTTGCCGATCGCGTCTGTAAAGCGTTCGATTTTCGCGATGGCCGCGGCCGGTGGCAGCGCGCGAGCTGCTGCGCGGCGTTGGCCGACCTCGAGGCGGCAGGCCACGTCTCGCTGCCTCGGGGTCGGCCCTCTCGCGGCGGTGTGTGGCGCCCGCGTGTGCTCCCGCACCCGGTGGCGCCGGCGGCTGAGGTGCCTGGCACGGTCGGCGAGGTCCGGGACTTGGCGCTGGTGCGGGTGGAGACCGACGAGCAGCGCCGGGTCTGGAACACGCTGATGGCGCATGAGCACCCGCGCGGCGCCGGGCCCTTTGTCGGCCCTCAACTGCGGTATCTGGTGGGCTCCGGGCATGGCTGGCTGGGCGGGGTGGGGTTCGCGGCGTGTGCGCGGCGCCTGCGGGCCCGCGACGCCTGGATCGGCTGGGACGACACGCGCCGGCGCGCTCACCTGCACCGGGTGCTGGGACTGTGCCGACTGCTGATACGTCCCGACATCTCGTGCCGCAACCTGGCCTCCCACGTGTTGGGCCGGGCCGCTCGGGCGGTTGGCGACGACTGCGAGCGCCTCTACGGCTATCGCCCCTGGCTGCTGGAGACGTTCGTCGACGAGACCGAACACACCGGGGCGAGCGTGCGGGCGGCGAACTGGGTGCGCGTAGGTGAGACCCGTGGCCGCGGGCGCCAGGACCGTACGCACGCGGCCCCCGAAACGTGCAAGGCGGTGTATATGTACGCGTTGGAGCCGGCGTGGCGCGATACCCTCCAGGCGCCCGCACCGGGCGTGTTGCCGCTGGCGGTCGGCGACGGGCTGGACGCCGCGTCCTGGGCGGGCCACGAGTTCGGGGGGGCGCGGCTGGGCGACGCGCGGCTGAGCGCGCGCCTGGTCCTGAGCGCCGAGCAGATGGCCGAGTCTCCGATGCGCGCCATCACCGGCGCCGCGAACGGAGTGAGAGCCTTGGTCAAGGGACATTACCGGCTGATCGACCAGCCCGCCGAGAGCGCGGTGACGGTGGAGAACATTCTCGCTCCCCATCGCGAGCGCACGCTGCGACGGATGCGGACGCATGACACGGTGCTGTGCATCCAGGACGGCACCCGCCTGAACTTCACCCGGCGCAGCCAGACGCGGGGGCTGGGGACCATCGGCTCGAATCAGACCGGCGCGGCGGCCCGCGGCCTGGACCTGCACACGACGCTGGCGGTCAATCCCGACGGGGTGGCGTTGGGGGTCCTGCGGGCGGCGTTCGACGCGCCCGAGCCCCCGAAACCCGAGGAGAAGGGCAAGCCGAAGCCGCGGGAGGAACGGAAGTCGTTCCGCTGGGTCGAGGGGCTGCGCGACTGCGCGGCGGCGGCCGAGCAGCTGGGTGAGACCCGGGTGGTGTGCACGATGGACCGCGAGGCCGACTTCCTCGACCTGTTCATCGAACGCCGGACGCACGCCCCGCAGGTCGAACTGCTGGTCCGGGCGAAGGTCGACCGCGTGCTGGGGAGGGAGAAGACGGCCGACGGGCACACGGTCTCGCGCCGTCTGTTCGACGAGGTGCGCGACGGGCCGGCCCGCGGCGCCGCCACGGTCGAGGTGCGGCGGCTGAGCGCGCGGGTGAAGGCCAGCAAACAGGCTCGCCAGGACGGCCGTGCGGCCCGCGTCGCCGAGGTGACCCTGCGCTACCAGCCGGTGGCGCTGTCGTGCCCCGGGGCCGAGCCGGTCGAGCTGTTTGTCGTCCATGCGCGCGAGGAACAGCCGCCGCCCGCGGTCAAGCCGCTGGAGTGGTTCGTGCTGACCACGCTGCGTGTGACCAGCGCCGACGACGCCACGCGCATCCTGGGCTGGTACGCCCTGCGCTGGCGCATCGAAGAGTACTTCCGGGTCCTCAAGTCCGGCTGCAAGGTCGAGGAATTGCAGCACCACGAGGCGGAGCGGCTCGAACGGGCCATGGCCATCAAGATGGTCGTGGGGTGGCGGATCCAGTTGATGGTCCAGCTCGGCCGCGAGACGCCTGAGCTGCCGGGCGACCTGCTGTTTTCCGATGGCGAGTTGCGCGTGCTCGCCACCTTCGCCCGCTCCCGCACGCTGCCGCCCCCCACGCGGCTCGGGGACGCGGTCGGTCTGGTGGCCCGCCTCGGCGGGTGGCTGGGGCGCAAGCGCGACCCGCCCGGCGCGCAGCTCCTGTGGCACGGCTACACCCAACTCGTTGCCATGGCCTTCGCTTTCGAACTGCGGGATGAATTCGGATGATTTACAAGTCCAGCCAGCGAGATATGGGGCACGGGCAGAGCTAGCGGGCGACCCCCGCGGACGCCACCAGCAGGAGCAGCGCGCGTTGCGTGCCGATATGGGCGTCGCGGGGCGCCCACCATTCGTCGAGGGAGTGCGCGCCGCCGCCGGCGCCGCCCCGCCCCAGGGTCACCGCGGGGATGCCGCTGGCGATAGGCAGATTAGCGTCGGTCGACGCCACCCCCAGGCGCGGCCGCAAGCCGAGGAAGCGGGTCACGGCCAGGGCGCGCCGGACGAGCGGAGCCCGCGGGTCGACGACGCCGGACGGGCGGTCGCCGATCAGCTCGAACCGGGCGATCAGCGGGGCGCCGCGGTCGCGGGTCCGGTTCTGTTCGTCGACGGCGCGCGTGACCGACGACCGCAGCACCGCTTCCAGCCGGTCCAGCCGTCCGGGGAAGGTCGACCGCAGGTCGACCTCGGCCCAGGTCTCGCGCGGGACGGCGTTGACGGACGTGCCTCCGCCGATACGTCCCACGTTGTAGCTGGACGACGTCCCGACCCCGGCGACGCCCGATGCCGCCCGGTTGAAGTAGTCGATGGCCCGGGCGAGCGCGTGAGCGGGGTTGGCGAGACCGAAATCGCCCCAGGAATGGCCGCCGGGACCGGTCACGGTGACCCGGTACCGGCGGGATCCGAGGGCCTGGTTGACTACCTCGTCGTCGCTTCCGCCATCGATGGCGATGAACTGACCGATCCGCGGCCCGCCCGGCCGGAGCAGATGGCGCACGCCGCGCAGGTCGCCGAGCCCTTCTTCCCCCACGCTCCCGACGAACAGGATGTCGGCCCGCGTGCGCACCGCGGCCCGCTCCAGCGCCTCGGCGACGTTGAGCAGCACCACGAGCCCGCGGGTGTCGTCGCCGATGCCGGGCGCATGGAGGCGATCGCCCCGCCGGCGGACCGTGACGTCCGTGCCCGGGGGAAAGACGGTATCGAGATGGGCGACGATGGCCACCGTTTCGCGGCCGCCCATTCCGGTCCGCCGCGCGATGACGTTCCCGGGCTCGTCGACGGTCACGTCGGCGAGCCCGGCCGCCCGCAGGAACGCCGCGAACCGCCGTCCGCGCTCCGCCTCCTGGAACGGCGGCGCGGGAATCTCCGTCAACTCGATGAGGGCAGCGTCCGCCGTCCCTTCGAGCATGCGCACCAGCGAGAGGGCGTGGCGTACCGCCGGCCGAGCCGCCACCGCCCGGATGGCGGCGTCGTACTCCGGATCCGGCGCCTGGGCGAGCGCGGGGCGGAGACTGCAGACGGCCAGCGCAATCCCCACCGCGATTGCGGGACTCTTCATGGCGTGCACCCCCCCGGTGCCCCCGCCGAGCCGGCCGGGAGCGTGCGCCGGGCAAACGGCGCAGATTCCCGGAAGGTTGGGCGGCCGCGCTGCAAGGCGGCGGCGGAGCCGCCAGGCGGCCGATTGCCGGGCTACTGCGACTGCCCGGCCCGCTCCTCGACGCGGTGACCGGCGAGAATCCCGTCCATCCCGATGTTGCCTTCGTGGCAGGCGTACTCGAACATCGGCTCGTCGCTCAGCATGAGGGGAATGCGGACCGTCCACGGCCGGGTCCACACCGTCGGGTCGGCGATCGTGATCTCGTAGTCGAGGGTCCGGGGACCGACCCGGGTCAGCCGCTCCATCAGGTGGAGGCCGTCGGACGATCCGCGGAAGCTCGCGGTCGACGAGAAGTTCGTCGTCTCGATCACCAGCGTGTCCCCCTCCCAGTATCCGCGGGAGTCGCCGTGCAGTTGGCGCACGGGCTCCGGCAGGTGCGGCGTGCCGGTCAGCGGGATCACCCGCGCATCGTGAATCATCTCGTTCAGAAAGACGACGTGATTCGCGTTCTGGAAGATCTGGTAATAGTTGTTGTATCCCGCCCCCAGCCGCGGAAGCCCGTAGGTCACGCACCGCTCCTGCAACGGCCGGTCGGTATAGCTGTCGGCGGGGTGCTCGCGGCGGTAGGCGACCGCGTCGCGGACCCGCTCCTGCGCCTCCGGGGTCACGGCCGGGATTCGGCCGTCCGGCGGATCGACCACCAGCGACGTCCGGTTGGTGAAGTCCCGATCGGCGATCCAGAACTGGTTGTAGTTCCCGGTCGTCGGGTCGTAGGAGGTCGCCTCGATCCCCTCGATGGCCGCCAACACCAACTGATCGCCGAACAGCGCATCCCCGTCTCCCACCGCGTTCGCGGCCGACTGCCGCAACGCCGCCAGCTCCTCGTCGCTGAGGGTCTCCTTGCCCGCCCACGCCTCGGGACGCTCCAGCGGCGTCACGTTGTTGTTGGCCCAGACCCCCTGCAGGTCCGCGTGGCCATCGGGCGTGCGAGACACTACCCAGCCGGTCTCGGTCGACTGAGCCGCGGCCGCCGCCGGCGCGAGCCACCCGACGGCCGCGAGGACCACGACCAGACCCGACACCGTCACCAACTTCTCGCGCATGAATTCCGCTCCTTCCGTAGTGCCCACGACCCCATGGCAAGAGCCCTGCGGCTCCACCGCGGCCTCCGGGGGCTCGATGGCCGGCGGCTGGAATCGTTCTGTCCTGCCGTCATCTCCGTGGCCGCCGACACGCGGCAGCTATTGTAAGTCAGGGGGCAATCCGGTGCTCGTCCGGTCTCGGCGGGGGCGCCCGGCGCCGTCGTTTTCGGCCCAACGCCGGCCCCGCCGCGAACGTCCGGCGGCGGAAGCTCGCCGGCGTGCGTATAATTGGCCTCGGCTTCATTCACGCCTTGAGGTCCGGCCGCCCGGCCGGGGTCTCCGGCGGACTGGGGTGCGACCCGTGGGGAGACGGGCCGAGCGGATTCCGAACGGGAGATCACATGACTGAGACGCAGCAATTGGGACTGGCCGGACGACTGCTCGTGTGGATGGTGGGCATCGCGATCTTCGGAGTCATCGCGCTCCTGCCGTACTACCTGTTCATGCAGTTCGCCACCGACTACGTCGTGCACATCACCGTCCTGAGCTGCGTGGGCGTCATCGCCCTGGTGCTCGTGGTCGCCACGATCTTCGGCCCGCTGCGGACCGAACCGCTGTCGGAGGTCGCCGACACCGGCGCCGGACTCCGGTTCCTGGGGCTCATTTCGAACACGGTGTTCATCGCGCTGCAGATCGTGGCGGTCCCGCTGCTGGTGCTCGAGCTCATTCTGCGTCTCGCCGGACGGTCGTTGTTCTAGGGGCTTGCGCCGTAGAAGTTTCGCGCCAGCGAAACTTCCAACGCGACCGCAAGGTCGCGCCAGGAGCTTGCGCCGCAGAAGTTCGCGCCAGCGAACTTGCAACGCGACCGTAAGGTCGCGCCAAGAGCTTGTGCCGTAGAAGTTCGCGCCAGCGAACTTGCAACGCGACCGTAAGGTCGCCCATCGGCGCCCTCGAGAGTGAGGGCGCCGATGGGCGGGCGGGCAACCGGGCGTGGGGCACGTGCAACCGGGTGTGGGCCCGACGTTGAGCCGGAGCAGGCCCGCGCGCCGGTTGGCTCCCCGCGGCCGGGAGATTCAGCAGGGGACTGTCACGACTTCGGTCCGAACCAACGCCGGAATGTGGTCTGAACGCCGGTCTCGAAGCGCAACTCCATCACATCTTTCCGTCAACCGATGGTGGCGGTCCAAGACCCCATCCTCAGTCATCACCAAGACCACTTGTCGCCGCTCTGTTGTCGGCTTGCGAGCCGGCTCTTGTCGGCTTGCGTGACCGCCGGCGTTGCGAGCCGGCCCGGCGCAACGGCCACGATTGGCGCGGCGGCGGCGCTCAGCCGGCGTCCGCGCCCATGACCTGTCGGGAACATGACGGGGGGTTCGCCCCCCGAGCCGGGATTGGGTTCCGAACGGCCGCCGCTGCCGCCTACCGCTCCTTCAGCCCCTTGGCGAGCAGGTGGATGCCCAGGCCGAGCGGGGCGACGGGCCACCACGCGGCGAGCCAGTCGAGGGGAATGCCGAGCAGCGTGTTGGAAAGCAGGATGGCGCCCACGGCGATCAGGATCACGCCGCCTCCGACCGAGCCACGCATGTTCTGGAACGGAAGTGATGCGTCATTCAGGCTCGGCAGCTCGATGCCCTCGACCCCGTCGAGAGCCAGGTTGTAGCAGGTGGCGCGCCGGCTGGCGTCCACGATGTTGTAGATGACGAAGAAGGAGAGAAAGATCGAAGCCGCCGGCAGCAGCGGTGAGAACGAGCTTCCCCCCCCGGTTGCGGCCAGAAAGGCGACGTTCGTTCCGAAGATGATGTTGTGGATGAACCCGACCTTGTAGTAGCCGACGTAGATCTGACCGGCGCCGGGCATGAGCGAGAGCAGGCCGGCCAGGACCGGGGACTTGCGTTGGCGGCCCGCCGCAGTGCCGGCGGGGGCCGCGTAGGGCGCGTGGCCCGCGTGGACGGCGGCCGGGGGGACAGGAGCGACCGGGGGCGCAGGCGCGGCGGGCATGGCGGCCGGCCCGGGGGCGGCTTCCGGGATGGCGGGAGGACTCGAAGGCTCGGGGGTGCTCATCGTCTGCTACTCCTGTTTCGGGTTCGGTTCGGCACCGGGCGCGGTCGCGAGCGGGAACGCGGAGAACAGCTCGGCCAGCATCGCGCCGGCGTCCAGGCTGAGGGAACGCAGCGCCGCGACGCCGCTGAAGAGATCGCGGTGCTGGACGGCCTGTACGAGCTGCCGCCAGTGCCGTTCCAGATCGGGCGCCGCTCCGGCGGCTCGCCGCGACCACGACGAGAGGCCGGATACCCAACCGGCCGCCTCGCTCGCGCCCTCGGCCGCCACCCGTGCGACCCGGTCGCGCGCCGCCGAGACGGTGCGGTTGACGGCGGCCGCGGAGCGGACGCCCACGACCCGCGTGTCCGCCCCGGTCTGCTGCAGGACCACCTGCGCTTCCACCGCCGCCGCCCGCAGCGGCGACCACGACGCCCCGAAGGCCAGCCACGCGACCAGCGCCGCCACGCAGCCCGCCTCCCAGGCGATGCGGGGACGCACGAGGAGTCGGAGCCCGGCTTCCCGTATCCGGCCCGCCGGCACGGTCCACCACCGTCGGCGCGGTCGGGTTCGGGCGAGCACGTCGGCCACGAGCCGGGCATCCGGTCTCGCCTCGGCGAACCGCGGCAGGTCCTCGGCCAGCCCCGCAAGCGCGAAGGCGAGCGTGGCGCATGCAGGACAGTGCCGCAGGTGCGCGCCGACCAGGCCGCGGTCCACATCGGCGAGCGTACCGTCCACGAGCTCGCCGAGCCGCGCCCGCGCGCGCCCGCACGGCGGGCCGCTCGTCTTCGCCAGGATCTCCTCGGTCAACCCGTCGGGGACCTCCGCCGCGGCGGGCGCGCTCTCTTCCTGCAGCGAGGTCAGGATCGCGCGGCAGGCGGAACAGCCGGCGGCGTGCGCCGCGACGCGCAGCCTCTCGTCTTCCCCCAGGACCCCGTCGAGCAGCGCCGCGAGCCGGTCCGTGAATTGGAAGCAGTCCATAGGCTTCATACCCGCAGCCGGGACGAATCGGCATACGAGGGGTCGATCGCGACGACCTGCCGCGCAAGCTCCACCCGCGCACGGCTCGATCGCGACTTCACGGTTCCGAGAGGCACTCCGAGCAGTCTGGCGATCTCTTCGAGCCGCAGCCCCTGGATCTCCTTGAGCAGGATCATCTCGCGGCTCGTGCCGCTCAAGCGCGCGAGAGCTGCGTAGACGGTGCGCTTCCGCCCGTCGGTCAGCCAAGCCTGCTCCGGGTTCGGGGCCGTGTCCGCCGGCGTCACGGCGTCGGCCTCGCCGGCCCGCAGATCCTCGGCCGGCGGACGCGCCTTCCGTCGGCGAAGCTGATCGATGCACAGGTTACGGGTGATGCGCAGCAGCCACGCCAGGAAGCGGCCGCCCTCGAAGGCGTCCAGCTGCCGGTAGACGCGGACGAACGCCTCCCGGGTCACGTCCCGGGCGTCCTCGACGCTGCCCAGGTAGTGCCAGGCAAGGCCGTAGACCCGTCCCTGGCAGCATCGGACGAGCTGCTCCCACGCCAGGTCGTCTCCCCGCCGGCAGCGTTCGACGAGAGCCAGGTGCGGGTCTGGGCCGGGGTCCGGCTCGGTCATTGCGCTTCGCGTCCCTGTCCTTCCGGGTCGAGCAACTGCCCACGCGACGGCCGAACGGCCGTCTCGCGCTATGGGGAAGAACGCAGCGGCGCGGGAAAAGGTTCGCTGCCCGGGCGCCGCGGGACGCAAGAGCCAAGCCGTTGGGGGGAACACACGAGAGACCGGCGTGCCGGGCGCAGAATACACGCTGCGGCGTTCCGATGGACAGAGCTCGCCGAGTCGTCGCCAGGGCCGTCCGCGCCCGTGAGGCCTGCGCGAAGAAGCTGCCCGCTCGGGACACGACAGACGCCCGGCTGGCTGGACTGCCATGCCGTTGCGGCGCGCGCAGGACGATGCGGCGGGCGCCCCGGGCGCGGGGCGCCACGCGTCAGGGGGCGGCGATCGCCGCCCCCGCGAGCTGCGCGATCGCGGCCAGCGTGGTCTGGGCGGCGTTCAGGCCGAGGCGGAAGTCGTCGTCCGTGAACGTGCTGTAACGATCGGTGGGCTGGTGCCAGTGCGGGTCCCAGCCGGCCCCGATGTGCATGCCGCGCTCGTTCTCCCGCAGGCTGATGGACGGGGTGACGTCCATGAACGGGGTCGAGTCGGTGTTGGTCATGTGCGGCCCGACCATGGCGGGATAGTCGGTGGCGTAGGCGTCGTTGGCGGCCTTGAAGAAGAGGGCCAGGTCGCGCGATTCGGCGGCGAGGTCGGAGTTGGACTGGAACTCGATGTTCACGTCGGCCTCCGGCCGCTGGTCGCGGCTGACCACGCCGTCCGGGCCCGGCGCGCCGTGGTCGAACAGCATCATGTCGTGCTGGATCATCCCCAGCCAGCGCGGCTCGGGATATCGGCCGGACCCCGCCGGTTCCTCGAGACCCTGCCCCTCGCGGCGCTGCTCCACGTAGGCGCGGCTGCCGTTCAGACCGGTCTCCTCGTTGTTCCAGAGGGCGAACCGGATCGACCGCTCGGTCCGGACGTCGGGGGCGTTGAGGATCCGTGCGAGCTCCATGACGAGCGCGGTCCCCGACCCGTCGTCATTGGCCGCCTCCCCGAAGCCGTGCCCGTCCATGTGGGCGCCGAGGATGTACATCTCGTCGGGGCGCGTCGACCCGATCTTCGTGCAGAACACCTCGGAGCGCTCGCCGTTGACCGGCTCCTCCAGGTTCAGGGCTCGCAGCGCCTCGTCGGGTTGCGCCAGCGGATCGCGGACGACGCCGGTGCGGCGGCGGTATCCGAAGATGGAGCTGCCTCCCGGACCGTTGCCGTTGCGGCCGATGCGGCCCCCGGTGGGCGTCGGTCCGGCCGGATTCAGGGGCGGCCTCGTCCCCGCGGCGCGTGGCGCGGGCGGGGTCCGCGGCGGCGGGTCGTGGGTATAGACGATGCGTTCGGTGGTGGTGCAGCCCACCGCCTGGAGCTGCGCCTCGATCCAGTCGACCGCGTCGCGGTTGCGCCGGGTCCCCTGCCGGCGGTCCCCGAACTGCGTCAGCCCCTCGATGGTGGCCTTGTACTGCTCGAGGTCGAGACGACCGACGAGCTCCGCGACGGGGTCTGCGGCATCGGCGGCCTGCTGCCCCGCCGCACTACCCGCGCCGGCTCCGAGCACCAGCCCTACTCCAACCGCCCACAGGACTCCTGCACGCATGGTCTTCCCTCCACACACCCGCCGAAGGCGGCTCCCGGCTGCCGGCTCAGTTGCCGCTCTCCGCGATGCGATAGAGCTTCGTGGCGGTGCGGATGAGCAGGCTGCCGCGGGCCACCGCCGGGGTCGACAGGGTCATCTCGTCGAGCGAGTTGCGCCCGAGCACCTCGAATTCCTCGCCCGCCTGCATGACGAAGGTGTCGCCGTCCTCGCTCAGGGCGAAGATCTTCCCGTTGTACGCCCACGGCGACGCGGAGAAGAGCGTCCCCGCGGTGACCCGCCGCCGGCGGTAGACCTCGGCGCCGGTGCGAGAGTCGTAGGCCATCAGGATGCCGCGGTCGAGCAGCGTGTAGTGGGTGCCGCCGTAGACGAGCGACGACGGGTTGTAGGACCCGAGCTGGGGATGGGACCAGACGACGTAGTCGTTGCTGGTGGCCCCCTCGGGCAGCGTGATGTCGCCGCTCGCGCCCGCCCGGATCGCGTACACCGGCCGGTTCCGGTCGGCCACGTAGCCGGAGTTGATGTACAGCAGGCCGTTGTCGCTGAACGGGGTCGGGATGACCAGCGACGACATGCCGCTGAGCTGCCACAGCAGCTCGCCGTCCAGCCCGTAGGAACGGACCCCGCCCTGTCCGGTCGTCACCAGCTCGGTCCGCACGTCGTTCTCCCACACGAACGGCGTGGACCAGTTCGAGTTCTCGTCCCGGTCGACCCGCCACAGCTCGGCCCCGGTCGCCGCGTCGAAGGCGGCCACCCACGACGCGTCCTCGTTGTCGTTGACCACGTAGAGCCGGCCGTCGTGCAGCACCGGCGAGCTCGCGGCGCCCCACTCGCGGCGCGGCAGCCATTCGAGCGGCACCGACCACGCGAGATCACCCGCGAAGTCGACCGCGAACAGCCCCATGTCGGCGAGATAGACGTACACCCGCTCGCCGTCGGTGACCGGGGTCTCCGACGCGAAGGTGCTCTTCTGGTGGGTGGGCAGCGCCGGCACCCCGGTGTGCAGGGTGTGCTCCCAGCGGGTCTCCCCGGTCTCGAAGTCGATGGCGAGGAGGACCCAGCGCAGCGGCTCGTCCAGCTCGGTGATGAAGTCGCGGGTCATCGTCCCGCCGAGGGACCGTGCCCGGTAGTTCTCGATGGGCTGGATCGGCACCTCGGGACCCTCCACCGCCGTCGACGTCAGAACGAAGACGTGGTCCCCCCACACGATCGGCGACGCCCAGCCGCGGCCCGGCACGTCGACCCGCCACGCCACGTTCTCGTCCGGCCCCCAGCTCTCGGGCAGCGCCGGATCATCGGGCACCACCCCCGCCGTCTCGCCGCGGAACTGCGGCCAGTTGGTCTGGGCCGCCCCCATGGAAGCGCTGAGCAGGACGCTGCACATCCCGAGCGCGGTCAATCGCATGCTCATCATCGACTCCTCGAAGCTCTCCGACCCGTGCCGTCGACCGTCGGGGGTATTCTAGCCCGGCTGGCGCCACTCTGCGGCGCTGCCGCCCGATCAGCCCGGGGCCCAGGCTCCTTCCACCTCGCAGACTCCTGGTAGACTGACGCCCGTAAACCGCTATCCCCGGAGGAACACGGATGCACGCAGGAACGCATGGCGGCGGCCCCGCCACAGTCGATCGGACGAGAACGGGATCCCGCCGCGGACGTCCGGGCCGCCTGGGCGCCGCCGTGGGCGGTGTTGCGATCTTCCTGCTGGGGGCAGGGACGGGGACGGGCGCCGCCGCGCAGGAGCCCGGCGAGCACTTCGTGCCGTCCCGGCCCGGGACGGTGAGCTGGGGCTGGTTCCCCCTCGACAAGCCGCCGGTGCTGACCATCGACTCCGGGGACACCGTGCGCATCGACACACTGTCGCACGCCGGGGCCACGCAGGACGAGCATCCCGACGCGTCGCTGGGCGCGCTCGGGGTAACGCCGGACGAGATCCTCCCCGACGTGCTCGACTTCTGGGAGTCCCGGGCGGGGCGCCCGCGGGACGGCCGAAGCGGCCACGTCATCACCGGGCCGATCGCGGTCCGGAACGCCGAGCCCGGCGACGTCCTCGAGATCCAGGTGCTGGAGATGGCCACCCGGGTCCCCTACGGCGTCAACAACACCGGCCCGACTGGCGGGGTCTTCTCGCCCGCCTATCCGGGATCGCGGCCCGACGACGCCGAGCGGGACATCGGGCGGACCCGGCACCTCATCCGCACCGGGGTGGTGAACAGCCGCGAGGTTGCGCTCTTCGGCGACGGCATCCTCGTGCCCCTGGCGCCGTTCATGGGCATCATGGCCGTCGCCCCCGACCCCGTCGTCGGCGAGCCCGGGGTCACCCTGCCGGGGGTCCAGGCGTCGCGGCCGCCGGGCCGGTTCGGCGGCAACCTCGACGTCAAGGACCTCACCGCCGGCAGCACCCTGTATCTTCCGGTGCTCCAGCCGGACGCCCTGTTCTACGTGGGCGACCCGCACTCCGCCCAGGGGGACGGCGAGGTCAGCGGCACCGCCATCGAGCAGTCCTTGACCGGGCGGTTCCGCTTCGTCCTGCACAAGGACCGTACCCTGACCGCGCCGCGGGCCGAGACCCACACCCACTACATCCTCATGGGCATCGACCTCGACCTCGACCGCGCCCTGCAGAAGGCCGTCGAGGAGGTCGTGGCGTTTCTCGTCGCCGAGCACGGCCTCAGCCCCGCCCGCGCGCTCTCGCTGGCCAGCATCGCCGTCGACTTCCAGGTCGCCGAGGCCGTCGACCTGACCCAGGTGGTCACGGGGCGGATTCCGAAGGGCCTGTTCGGCCGGTGAGCGGCGCCAGACGGGACTGACCTGTCGCGACACGTGCCGTCCAACCGGAACCTGGGGCCGACTATGGACTCACGTCCATGACGCAGACGGAGATTCGGCGTCTCTCGTCCGGCGTCAAGAGCTGTTCCAGTCGGGCTCGCAGCGTGTCGGGACCGTCGGGCCGCGAGCCCGATGGGGGCGGCGGAATGCGGCGCCCTGTGACCTCGCCGAACCAGAGCACCAGGTAGATTCCGTATCCGCCGGTCGCCGGATCAGTGGTGTACTGCGCGATCAACTGATTCCGAAGGGCACTCCGGAGCTGCGGATGGTAGTGCCTCTTGATTTCTACGGGCACGTTGAAGTCCCCGCACGCGACGCGGATGTCCGCCCGCTTGTCGTTCGCGTACCGCCCCTCCGGCTGCGCGTCCACCTCGTCCGGGAGACGCGGCCGCAGATCCCGGAGCAGCGCATCGCGACAGGAATCCTCATGCTTCGGTTCATGGGGACGGCGGTGCTCCTGCTCGTTCCAGTACGGGCGCCAGCCGTTGTCGTTGCCGGTCCGGATGCGAACCCCGATCTCGTTCAACCGGTCCCTGACGAGCGCCGCGAGGTCTCCGGCATTCGCCGGCGGTCCGTCGTTCAACGTCCGGCAGACCTGTCCGATCTCCGGGTTCCGGTACGCTGCGTCTCGGTGGATCACCCGCTGCCGGTCTCGGGCGTGAACCAGCTCATCTCGCCACTGGACGAGTGATTCCTCCGACGCCAGCGCCTCCAGGGCCGCGCCCGCGTCGCCGGTTGGCGATTCCGCAAGACGATTGATCATCCGCCGCACGTGATCCGATGCCTCCATGGCCGGAGTCACCATCACCGCCTCACCCGATGGCCAGGTATACGGCCCGAAAGAGACGCCCGTCAGGCGGACGAGCACCTGCAACCCGCTCGTCCCCAACCTGTCGATCCAGACGGGGGCGTCATGCGAATCACCCAGGAAGGCCGCCAACTCGCGAATGCGCCGCTCGCTGTTTGCCGTGAACACGATCACCCTCTCCGAGCGAGTCTCGGGCGACAGGACGAAACCCGCGGCCATCCATCGCGCGCGCTGGGCGACGTTCATGCTCGTCCGCGACAACTTGTGGTCGATCAGTTTCGCGAACGACTCGCGGTCGGCATGACGAAGCGCGGACCAGAGCAGGTAGTTCAAGTCGACAAGTTGCTTGGCCGTACAACGGATTGGAAACGACCGCAGGATGCGCAGGCTCGCGACGCGGGCCACGTTCGCGTGATTCTCGCTTCGTGCGAGCTCGTGCAGTCCCGAAACATACTCCCGCCTGGATCGCAGCGCGGACGTGGCGCACCTTGTCAGCACATCGGCCACGAGATCGGACTCCACAGCGAGAAGCCGCTGATACCACGCCGGCTCGTCGTGGGAGAGGCCGCAATAGCGAAAGGCGAGTCCGATCCGCATCTGCCGGTCATCGAGACTCCGCGAGACATCCTCCCCGGTCCGATCGAGCTCCGCCAGACCGGCTGTGAACGGCAGCGCGAGAAAGTGCTCGCGGCTCTTCTCGTGCAGACCAATGATTTCGTCGACGTCCGGAAGGTCGTTCCTGGAGATGGTGCCACGAAGCGCGACCAGAGCCGCCTCGACGAGGCCATCATCGCCGAAAAAGAGATTCGTGAGCCTCATCAGCGGGTCTTTGCCCTCGGCTTCCGCCAGGAATCCGGAATAGGCCATCGCGAGTTGATGAAGCAGAGGGGGGGAACTTCGGTTCGCGCGCAGCGCGTCCTCGTGCTCACGAACGTGATCGATCCACTCTCCGTGCCGGCGTTCGTCCTCCTCTCTTCGCTGCCGCGCACGACGGATTTGCTCCTGGAGCGAACGGTCGGCATCGTCGGGGCGGCGCAGCTCCGCCAACATCTCGGCAAGGGCGGGAGCGTTGCGAGTGTGGTCGATCAGGACATCCATCGACAATCCGTCATTGCCTTTCCGTTCGGACACGGCGGCCAAGGAACGAGCCAGATAGAACCGCGCAATCCGCCGGTCAGCCGCCGCCACCGCCTGGTCCAGGCACCATAGGCCAAAGTCGGCCGGAATGGAGCCATAGAGACGCTGCCAGATACTCGAGGCGAGGATGAGAATATGGTCGGGATCGGATTCGGCGCGCTTCATGCCCTCAGCAAAGACCGATTTCTGAATCTGCGGGTGCCGCTCCAGCCAGGATCGAATCCTCCGAGTCGCGTCGCCTGCCTCGGAGTGCCCATGCCTGCGGGATTCCAGACCCACGCCAAGCCAGTCGTACAGGCGCTGGGTCTGGATTCCTTCACCGTGCATTTCAAGCCCGCGGACGAGCAAATCGGCCGGCAGCTTTCGCAGGGCGAAGCTCTGGAGCATCGGGCCCACGGCTTCCAGCCGTGCGACCAGAGCATCGAGGTGCTCGGCGACGTGCGAATCCGAACAACGCTCGGCGAGAGTTCGCCAGAAGCGATGGTACGCGCCGAGGCGCATTCGCTCGGACGGTATGGACAAGTTCTCCCAGAGCTCGGATGGAGACAACTCGTCAGGATAGAGCTCAGTCAACAGGATCCCGATCAGATCATCGTTCGGATCAGCAACCCGGTCGGCATGGATATCGGCCAAGAGCTTCTTGAGCTCAATCGTCTTCTCCTGTCCGTGCGGACGGTTGTGAGCAAAGGCATCGAGAGCCGCTGCGTTCACATCTGGCGGCAATGTGTCGTCACGGACCATGCCGAGCAGGGTCGAGGAGAGGTTCGGCAGGCGTGAACCGAGCGTTAGAATGTGTAATACGAAGCAGGCGAACGATTGATGCTCTCTCAGCCTCGCGTCGGTCAGGATCGCCCTGAAGGTCGGTTCCATTGTCCTCGCAACGAATGGCCTCAAGGCGGCGGTCGTCCAAGACACCGAGAAGAGTCGAGACGCCGGGCGCTCGAGCGCTTCCAGGAGATCACGCTTCTCCTGGGTCGAGAACCGGCTGACGTCACCGTACAGACTCACCCCGATCGGATCGCGCTCGACGAGATCTCGCCGTGCGTCCCTGCACTGTGCGGCGAGCCAGGCGGACAGCCCCCGCAGTTGCGTCACGACGATGCCATCGCCGCCCGCGATCAGGGCCAGGACCCGCCTCGGGGGCAGGCCGCGTCCCGATTCTCGACCCCGGATGAGCCCCGCCAGGTACCTGGCGGCCAGGAACTCGGCGATATGGCGGTGGATCGGAGCGAAGCGCCCGTTGGAGGCGGCTCGGAACAGCTTGGTGGCGAGCGCGGCGCGAAGCAGGTCGGACGGGCTTGCGCCGCTCCGGTGCGAGGCTCGAACCGAGACCCACTCCCCCTCGCACCGGTCGAAGGCGGGAAAGTCGTCAGTCTCCTGGGTCGACGTCACAGCGTATCCGGCTACGCCCGCGATGAGCTGAATTGCGCAGAGTCGGCCGGCGGCGGCCAGCACGTCCTCGAGCAACGACCCGCCGGCTGGCACCGGCGCTCCTTCCGGCGACCGCGCTACGGCGAAGTGCTCGTCGTTGTGCTCCCGAGCCATCAGCCCGCAGGCTTTTTCGAACAGCTCCAACCGGTTTGCCGGCCAGTTGCCTGCGCCGGCAACAACCTCCGCCAGCATGTCGAGGCTCTGGGGATTCGTGAGGAAACCGTCGACTCCCCTTTCTCCGGCCTCTCGGATGAACCCGCGGGGGTCGCCGACGCGCGGATCGGCCTCCAGAATCTCCTCGACGTCCGAATCCATCAGAGGGTCGAGACGCAGCACGGTCACGTGGGCTGCGGGCGCCACCGCATCCAGCCTCGTTCGGTCATTCGTTCCGAGCCAGTCGGCCTCGCGGCACGACAGACGGAAGCGCGGCCTTCCCAAACTGTCGAGATTGCGGCGGATTGCATCGAGCGGCACACGCGCGTCCGACGTGCCCGCCCGCACCTCGTCGAGCCCGTCGATGAAGAGCGTCTTCCCACGCCATTCCGGATGACTCGTCGGCTCGAAAGCAAGGAAATCACGGGCGGGGACGAAGAGCCCGTCGGCGCCGCATGCCTCACACTCGCGCTGGAAGGCGGTGGTCTTCCCGAGACCGGGGTCCCCGAGCAACACGTAGGCCGGCTCGGCCCGAAGCGCGTCGAGAGGCCGCGACGTGGCCTCCCGGCCTCGCTCATCGTCCGGAATCTCGGTGCAGGTGCGAGGGACGACGCGGCTCATGCTTCCTCGAACCAACGGCCGGCGGGTGCGGCCAGGAACTCGTGGAGCGGGATGCCGCCTTCCCCGACGAGCAACGAGCGATGCGGCCGGAAGCGCTCCGTGAACGTCTCCAGCCCCCTCGGCGACCCCCGCCTCGGTCCGCTCTTCACCTCGATGGCGACGACCCGGGGTCCGCGGTGCAGCACGAAATCGACTTCGTGGGGCCCATCCCGCCAGTAGTGCAGCCGGATGTCCGACGTCGCGGTGTTGAGCAGGTGCGCCCCGACCGCGCTCTCCACGATGCGCCCCCAGAACGTGCGGTCCGCCCTGGCTTCGTCGAACGTGTACCCCGAGCCCGCGGTCATGAGCGCCGTGTTGAGCACGTTGAGCTTGGGGCTGGATCCGCGCCGATGCGGCCGGTTGGCGTACTTCGGCAACCCCGCAAGCAGACCTGCCCTCTCGAGAAGCTCGAGATAGCGCGCCAGAGTCGTCGTATTGCCGGCGTCACGAAGCTCCCCCAGCATCTTGGTGTACGACAGAATCTGGCCCGACCAGGCGGTTCCCAGCTCGAACAGGCGCTTCAGCAATGCCGGCTTGTCCACGCGCGTCATCGACAGGAGATCGCGTTCTATATTGGGCTCGACGAGCGCCTGCAGGATGTACTCCCGCCATTGCGCCTGATCGCGAAGCAACGACGCCGCCCCCGGATAGCCGCCGAAGTAGAGGTACCCCGGCAGGTCGAGGCCGAACGCGTCGGCCATTTCCGGGAACGACCAGTGCGTGAACCGAATCGGTTCGAAGCGCCCGGCCAGGCTCTCGGTCAGCCCGGACTGCATGAGCAGGGGTGACGACCCCAGGATGACGACGTGCAGCGGACGGTCCGCGGCCCGATCGGCGTCCCACAGCCCCTTGACCGTCTCCGACCAGCGGGGGACCTTCTGTATCTCATCGAGCACCAGCACGAATCCGCGCGGCGACCGTTCCGCCTCGCGCCGCGCGTCCACCCACTGCCTGACGAGCCACTGCTCGTCCCTTACGCCGGGCGCAAGGAACGCATGGTGCGAAGATTCGGTTGGCGGCAGATCGAGGGCCGGCACCTCCGGCTCGTCGACGGCGACGTAGCGGCTCGGTTGCTCAATCTGCCCAAGCGTCTGACGGACGCAGGTGGTCTTCCCGGTCTGACGCGGGCCGAAGATGGCGACGATCCGGCGGGGCGGCCCGGCGAGCCGGCGGAGCAGCGCGGCGACCTGGGCGCGTTGAAACGGATCCACCCGACGAATATACGGTCATGAGTAAAACTACTCAAGTGCGTAAATAAAACCGATCCGGGCACGTCCCACCCGGAAGCAGGAGAATGATGGCCTTCGTTATCGCTGCCCGGGGGTCCGGCTTCAGCTTGCCACGCGGCATGCCGTCCGGTTCGGGACGCGGCCCGACCGTGCCCCCAGTCCCGGGGGGCACGGTCGAAAGAACGGGAAGAGAACGGCAGATTCGACGCCGACGCGGGGCGAAGGCCGCCGCAGTGTGGCGTGGTCGTCCCGGCGACGCCGGCCGCGGTGTCAGTCCATCATGTCCCTGACGAACGGGAGCACGAACGGCAGCAGCCACAGCACCACGACGACGATGGCGAGCACCGTGAAGACGTCGAAGCGGCGCGGCGGGGGGGGCCGGTTGACGGCCCGCCGCGCGCCGTCGAGCAGCCTGCGGCCGACCCACCCCAGCACCGTCGCGAGGACGATCCACTTCAGCATCGCGGCTCAGTCGATGATCGCCTGATACGTCATCGTCGCGAGGTCCGGCCGGACGTTGAGATGGGTGTAGGGCCGGATCTGCTCCATCAGGATGCCGATGAGCTCCTCGGACGGGTCCACCCAGAAGATCGTGCCGAACGCGCCGCCCCAGTAGTAGGACCCTTCCGAGCGCGGGGTGCCCGACGGGCCGAGGTCGGTGACCACCGCGTAGCCGAGGCCGAATCCGTAGCCCGGCCCGGCCAACCAGATGCCCTTGTCGCCGGTGTGGTTGGCGGTCATCAGCTCGACCGTCTTGCGGCTGAGGATGCGCGCGCCGTCGAGCTCGCCGCCGTTCAGCATCATCTGGTGGAAGCGGAAGTAGTCGCGCGCGGTCGACACGAGCCCGCCGGCGCCGCTGAAGTAGGTGTGGGGCTCGGCCACGAAGCGGCTCTCCGCCGTCGGCGCCTCCGCCAGCTCGATCTTGCCGTGCGCGTCCGGGCGATACAGGGCCGCGAACCGGTCGAGCTTCGACTTCGGCAGATAGAAGTGGGTGTCGGTCATGCCGAGGGGCTCGAAGATCCGCTCCTTGAGGTACGCGTCGAGGGTCTGGCCCGACATCACCTCGACCAGCCGGCCCACCACGTCGGTGGCCCGCCCGTACTCCCAGTGGTCGCCGGGCTGGAAGTTGAGGGGCAGCGTCGCGAGCCGCTTCAGCATGTCGCCCACCGTGTCGCCGGGCTCCCGCGGCGCCACCACCTCCTGGAACTCGGGCTGGGTGAGGCCGCGGTAGGTGTTCGCGAGCCCCGCGGTATGGGTCAGAATCTGCTGCACGGTGATGGGCCGGGCCGCCGGTACCGTCTTGTAGCGGCCGGTCAGCCGCTCCTGCGGCGGGGCGGGAACCGCCACCCGCATGTCCGCGAACTCCGGCAGCCACTTCGCGATGGGGTCACGCAGCTGGAAGCGGCCCTCCTCGTAGAGCATCATCAGCGCGACCGACGCGATCGGCTTGGTCATCGACGCGATGCGGAAGATGGAGTCGTGGGTCATCGGGGCGCCGGCCTCGACGTCGCGCTGCCCCAGGGCCGAGAAGTGCACGACCTTGCCCCGCCGCGCCACCAGGGTCACGACCCCGGCGACCTCGTCGCGGTCGATGTAGCCCTGCATCACCCGGTCGAGGCGCTCGAGCCGGGCCGAGGACATCCCCACCGCCTCGGGCTCGGCCGCCGGCACGCCGTCCATGTCGGGCACGTCCCCCGGCGCGTTCGCCCGCCCCGCGACGACCGCCACCGCCAGCAGCGCGGTCAGCACCCACCACTTCATCGTCGATCTCTTCATGACTGTCTCCTCGATGTGCGGACCGCCGGCCGGCCGCCGGTCAGTCGCTGATGTCCCGCCCGCACCGGGGGGCCATCGCCCAGGTTCCGTCGCGGGCCTGCCGCCAGTAGCGCAGCACCGGCGGATCGGGCTGCTCGGTGTAGGGGTCGATCTGCACGAAGCTGTAGCACGGAGGCAGCTGCTCGGGCCGCATCGACTCCAGCAGCTCGGCGTCCGACACCCCGCTGCGCCGCCGATGCTCGTCGAGCTGCCGCGGGGTCGCCGTGCGCTGCCACGCGCCCCCGTTGATGACGACCGGGGTCGCGGCGCCCCGCACCGGCGAGAAGCCGTCGACGACGTAGGTCCGGCCGACCTCGACGCGGGTGAAGTTCCCCTGGCGGTAGTCGGCGAGATGCGTATGGCCGTGGACCAGGACCGCGACGGTACGGCGGTCCGTCATCTGCTCCAGGCGACGGCCGAACACGCGGTCGCGCGACCCCCAGAAGTACTCGAACCGCGGCGCCGCGGTCTCCGGGGTGCGCGGGCACTCGGCCAGCGGCGGACCGGTCGGATCGAGCTGGGTCAGGATGCGTTCGAAACGACGCCGGGCCCGTCGGAGGGCGGCGCGATGGTCGCAGATCGCGGCCAGCTCGTCGTCGCCGAGGGACTCCATGAGGGCGGTCAGGCGGCCTGCGTCGAGGGCCCGCGCGGCCAGCGGCTTGAACCGGTCGTCGTCGGCCAGCGAGTCGACGAGAAAGCGCGGCCCCGCCTCGCGCACCTGGGCCAGATCCCACGCCGGCGGCTCGACATCGCCCCGGTCCAGGTCCATCCGGAACTGCTGCCAGGACATCCGGAAGAGCAGGAACCGCAGCAGGTCCGGCGCCGCCGCCCCCGCGTCGTCCACCCCTGCCGCGGCCAGCGCCTCGCGCACGCCGGCGCCGTCCTCGGCGAGGTTGTCCACGATCGGGAACCGGGGCTCGTACCCATCGTACAGCGCCTGCACCACCGACTGCCCCCACGGCCGCGCCAGGTGCCGCTGCCCGAAACGAGTCACGAACGGGGCCGGCCAACCCTCGAAGCGATCCGCCCGGTGCTCGATCTGGTGTCCGTGCTCGGCGTGGACCAGCCCGTCGGCCGACCGCCAGAACCCGTCCGCGCCGAGGCTCACCCGCCCCGGCGAAGCGGCGAACGCATCGACGGCGCGCTGCCCCACCGCCGGGAGCAGCAGGGCGGCGTCGTGGTCGCCGGGCACGAGCACGAGCCGGTTGTCGCCGGCGGCGGCGAAGGCCGCGAGGGCGGCGATCTCCGCCCGGTGCGCCGCGAGCACGCGGTCGAGACGGGCGAGCGCATCGGTCTCGCTGCACCCCAGGGCCGGGTCGTCGTACGCGCACGCGCCGTCGTCCGCCTGCAGCAGCTCGAACGTGTCCCCGTTCAGGACGAGGTCGGTGGCCTCGCTCTCGTCCGCCAGGGCGGCCAGGAACCCCCCAAGATCGTCCGCCCACCGGAAGTCCTCGAACGGCGACCACGCGCCGTCCGGCCTGCGCCCCTCGCCCAGATGCAGATCGCTCATCACGACGACGCGGCGCGCCGGGCCGCCCGCGGTCTGGGCGTGCAGCGGAACCGCCGACACCGCGACGGTAAGCACCAAGAGAACCAACCCGGCAATCGCCGCCTGACGGCTCCGCTTCCCGACGCACCAACCCTCCAGGCGCCCACGCCGTTCCACGGCGCTGACTCCTGCCCCGGACGCCCGACGGCTTCGCCTCCCGCCCGCCCAACCTTCCAGGAACCCGCGCCGTTCCACGGCGCTGACTCCTCGCCCGGAAGTCGTCGCCCAACGGCTGAACCGACGCATTGCGGACACCCTACTCCTCCTTGGCCAGGGAGAGCCGCACGATCTCCTCGTCGTTGCGGGCGACGACGTGGCGATTCGCATAGGCAGGATGCGACCAGTTGACGGCGGGGCCGGACCGGCGCCGCCGCACGTAGGGGTGCGTGGGCTCGATCAGGTGGGTGCGGCTGACCTCGGTGTAGCCCTCGGGCGAGAACCGTGCGATCACGAGGTCGCCGGTGTCCGTGTTGACGAAGTAGCGGTCGCCGTTGCGTACGAAGAACGCGGTCGCCCAGTTGGTGCTCTCGCCGATCAGGGCCTCGGTCTCCCACACGCGGCGGCCGGTCGCCGCCTCGAGCCCCCGGAGGACCCCGTGGCCGTCCACCCCGTACACGTAGTCCCCCTGGATCAGCGGGGTGCTGATGACGGAGTTCAGGGTATTGAAGTCGAAGCCGTACTCGGGGTCGCTCTCGCCGACGCCCTCCCAGAGCACCTCCGCGCCGGGACCGTCGTTGTCCAGCAGCAGCATCCGGGCCCCGCCGTACTGCGACGTAAAAAACAGGTAGCGGCCGCTCTGGACCGCCGTCGCGGGATTGATTCCCATGTCCACGATGTGGCGGATCTCCCAGTACACCTCGCCGGTCTCGGGGTCGAGCGAGCTGATGTCCCGCGGATGCCAGGCGATGAGCTGCCGCGTACCCCCCGCCTCGATGATGATCGGCTGGCTGTAGCCGGGCTCCCAGTCGGACGACAGGGCCCGCCAGACCTCCTCGCCGGTGTGCTTGTCGAACGCCATCATCTTGGCGTCGGGCTCGCCGCCCACGAGACAGATCAGCCGGTCGCCGTCGACGAGCGGCGCGCCGGACATGCCCCACGACGGCACTTCGGTGTTGAAGTCGGCGGGAAAGTCCTTCTCCCACCGCACGGTCCCGTCAGCCACGTCCAGGGCCAGCAGCCGGCCCATCGCGCCGAGCACGTAGACCCGGTCGCCGTCGACGGTCGGCGTGGCCCGCGGCCCGATGGCGTACACCAGTTGCAGCCCGGCGTAGTCGGTGCTCCACTCGCGGGTCCAGAGCACCTCCCCGGTCTCCTCGTCGAGGGCGAGGGCCCGCTCGACCACCGCCGTGGACCGCGGGTCGGGGCGCCGGGCGTCCGTGATGAACACGCGCCCGCCGGCGACCGCGGGGCCGGCATAGCCGCCGTGGATGGGAGTGCGCCAGGCCACCGGCAGACCGCCGTCGGGAAAGGTCTCGACGAGGCCGGTCTCGGCGAGGACACCCCGGCGGCCCGCCCCCCGCCATTCGGGCCAGTCGTCGGCGTGCACCACCGGACCGAGGCCGCCGACGATCAGCAGCGCCAGGCACTGCGAGACATAACGCGGCATCGTCACTCCTTGCTAAGCCGAATCCATGAGTCGCCGACAGACTCTCGCGCTTGCTCAACAGGGGCCAACGCCAGTTCCCAGGCGGCCAGTTCATCCTGGTTCATCGCTGCCCCGCGGCCGGCCCGGACGGGAACCGCTGCCCCCGGCCGATCGTCAAGATCTAGTTAGAACCATGATCAAGCTCCTGCTCTGGTGCATCCTCCTCGTGCTGTGCTGGCCGGTGGCGCTGCTGGCGCTGGTGCTCTACCCCATCGTCTGGGTGCTGTTGCTGCCCTTCCGGCTCCTCGGCATCGCGGTGACCGGGGTCTTCGCCCTGCTCACCGCGATCATCCTGTTCCCGGCCCGAGTGCTCGACGGCCCGCGGGCGATCTAGGGACCCCGCGCCCGGGCGGGAGTCCACCCCGCGCCCGGGCGAGAGTCCACCCCGTTCCACGGGCGCGGACTCCCGCCCCGACCGCAGGCGGGCGGAGCGACTACGGCAGCTCGCCGTAGATCACCCGGACCGCCGCCTCAAGGCGGGTCGAGTCGTAGTGGGGATACCCGGACGACAGGTCGACGCCCGTCGCCGCGTCGTCCACGCTCAGGCCCGCGCCCTTGGCCGTCCGCACCGCGTCCAGGAGGTCCGCGTTGAAGCGCTGGAACTCCTGGAAGCTCTCCCACGTCGTCACCGGGATGTGCCCCGGCACCACGATGTCCACGCCCTCGATACCGGCGATCGCCGCGGCCAGCGTCTGGGGCATGGCGAGCCCGCTGCCGCCGTTGCTGGTGTCGAGGAACGGCGCGTCCCGCCACGGGAACAGGTCGCCGGTCTGCAGCACCCCGAGGGCCGGATACACGATGAAGGTGTCGCCGTCGGTGTGGCCGGCCCCGAAGTAGTACAGGTCCATCTGGTCCGCGCCCGAGCCGAGGCTCATCCGTTCCGAGTAGGTGGCGGCGGGCAGGAACTTCGCATTGTCGCCCTGGAAGTTGTCCATGCGCTGCATGTTGGCCTTGGTGTTCTCGTGGGCCACGATCCGCGCCGTGTCGGGAAAGAACTCGTTGCTGCCGACGTGGTCGCCGTGGGTATGCGTGTTGATGATGGTGACGACGGGCTTGTCGGTCACCGAGCGGATGCGCTCGAGAATCACCGGTCCCCAGCCCGGCAGCTTGGTGTCGACGATCGCCACCCCGTCCTCCATCACGAAGACCCCGACGTTGCCGCCGCTGAACAGCGCGCGGTCGACCGTCGACGATCCGGTGATGACGTAGAGGTTGTCCTTCACCTGCTCGATCACGGCCGCGTCCACCGCGTCCGGATTGAGCTGCTGGAACCCGCCGACGCCGACCGACAACGCGCCGAGCGCCACCACCGCGCCGAGTATCATGCTGCGTTTCATCTCTGCTCGCTCCCCTGCGTATGCCGTACCCCGTTCCCCGGTATTGCCCCCCCGCGGCGGACAACCGATTGCCGCCTCGGCGGATAGATGTACCACACCTGACGTAGAATCGCCCGTGGCGCCTCCTGCCGGGCGGTCCGCGCAACCACGCGCCGTCGGAACCAGACCGGCGAGAGGGCGTGCGGGCTGCAAGGGCGCCAGCCGGCTGCAGGACGCCCGCGCGACGGAGCGTGACGCGTGAACCTCGACGAGGGAACCTTCAGGCCTGGGTGATCACAGAGCGACGCCCGTTCGCGGGGAGCCCGCGTCGCGCAGGCAGCGGCGAACAGCACATCGCAAGCTCCGCGGGGCGACGCGCTCGGGCAGTGTGCATCGCCGGTCGAAGGCAACTCGGCCTTGCCGCCACGGGCCGCCGGACGCACGGAAAGGGTCTGCCATGCCGAAGCACTCGCTCTCGCGCCCGTTCGCGGCGCTCCTTTGCGGCGGCACGTTCCTGGTCACGGGAGCGGGGGCGGCCGCTCAGGACGTCGAATGGCGCGCCTACGCCGCCGACGCGGCGAGCACCAAGTACAGCCCCCTGGATCAGATCGACGCCCAGTCGGTCCACGATCTGGAGATCGTGTGGCGGCAGTCGACGATCCCCGACGCCACCCGCGGCGGCAACACCCTGCGGGCGCCGGCCGCGTCCCAGAACACGCCCCTGATGGCGGGGGGACGCCTGTACGTCAGCACCGGGCTCGGCATGGTCGCGGCCCTCGACGCCACCACCGGCGAGGTGGTCTGGTTCGACGACCCGCCGGCGCCGGAAGGCGAGGAACGGCCCCGCGGCCGGCCGACGCGCGGCCTCGGCTACTGGACCGACGGCGACGACGCCCGGGTGCTGGCGATCCTCGGGGACCGGCTGGTCGCCCTGAAAGCCGAGACCGGCCGGCGCTACCCCGACTTCGGCAACGGCGGCGAGGTCGACCTGACCGAGGGCTACGACGACCCGCGGGTCGACCGGTTCCGGTGGCAGTCGGCGCCGCTCGTCGTCAACGACGTCATCGTGGTCGGCTCGCTCATCGGCGACATCGTCAGCCACACCATGCCCGCCCTCAAGGAGATGCCGCCCGGCGACGTGCGCGGGTTCGACGTGCGCACCGGCGAGCAGCGCTGGATCTTCCGCACCATCCCGCGCGAGGGGGAGGCCGGCAACGAGACGTGGCTGACCGCGCTGAACGAGGACCGGGCCTCGTGGGAGTACACCGGAAACACCAACATGTGGGCGTCGCCGAGCGCCGACGAGGAGCTCGGCTACGTCTATCTGCCCCTCTCGACGCCCACCAGCGACTACTACGGCGGGCACCGGCCCGGCGACAACCTGTTTGCCGAGAGCCTGGTGTGCCTCGACGCCGCCACCGGCGAGCGCGTCTGGCACTTCCAGGCGGTGCACCACGGCCTGTGGGACTACGACTTTCCCGCCGCCCCGACCCTCGTGGACATCACCGTGGACGGCCGCAACGTCAAGGCCGTGGCGATCACGAGCAAGCAGGCGCACACCTACGTCCTCGACCGGGTCACCGGCGAGCCGGTCTGGCCCATCGAGGAGCGCCCCGTGCCGGCGGGCGAGGTGCCCGGGGAATGGTACGCGCCGACCCAGCCGTTCCCCACGAAGCCGCCGGCCTACGACCAGCAGGGGGTCAGCCTCGACGACCTCATCGATTTCACGCCGGAGCTGCGAGCCGAGGCCCTCGCCATCCTCGACGACTACGTCTGGGGGCCTTTCTTCACCCCGCCGTCGCTGATCGACGAGCGGCCGGGCGGGACGCAGGGCACGCTGGTCGTCCCCGGCCTCGTCGGCGGCACCGACTGGAACGGCGCCGGCGTCGATCCGGAGACCGGCATTCTCTACGTCCCCTCCGTCCACAGCGGCACCGTCGTGGGGCTCAGCCGGTCCGAGAACCCCCGGTCGGACGTCGACTGGGTGATGCGGGGGGCCCGGCACATCCCCGGCCCGCGGGGGCTGCCGCTCTTCAAGCCGCCCTACGGCCGCCTCGTCGCCATCGACCTCAACCGCGGCGAGATCCTGTGGACGGCGGCCAACGGCGACGGGCCCCGCGACCATCCCGCCATCGCCCACCTGGACCTGCCGCCGCTCGGCCAGGGGGGGCGCGCGGCGCCCCTGGTGACCCGGAGCCTGGTGTTTCTCGGGGAGGGGGCCAACGCCGGCGCCGCCTTCCTGCCCCCCGGCAGCGGGGGCAGGATGTTCCGCGCCTTCGACAAGCGGACCGGCGCGATCGTATGGGAGACGGCGCTGCCGGGGGGTACCACCGCCGCCCCCATCAGCTACCTGGCCGACGGCCGGCAGTACATCGTGGCGACGATCGGCTGGGACGACATGACCAGCGAGTACGTGGCCCTCGCGCTGCCGGCGACGCCGGGACGATGAGACGTTGACACGCTCGACGCCGGGGGCTGCCTGGCGATCCATTGCCGACGGTCGGTATCCGGGCGTTGACCCGCTCGACGCCGGGGGCTACTCTTGTCGAGATCGGGAGTCGTCCGCGCAGCGGTGGAAAAACAGGTAATCGATCGCGGGTGCCGGTATCGGCATCCGGGGTGGGAAGCTCGGCCAGACCAGGGAGGTCGAAAATGAAGCAGAGAAAGATCGTATCGCTCGGCGTCCTCGCCGCGATCGTCGCGGTCGCGGGGCTCGCCCCGCCGGCGATGGCCCAGGAGGGGCCCCGCACGGCGTGGGGGGCCCCCGACCTGCAGGGCGTATGGGACTTTCGCACCATCACTCCGCTGCAGCGCCCCGAACGGTACGGGGACCGCGAGTTCCTGACCCAGGAAGAGGCGGCCACCCTCGAGCAGGGCGCCGTCGACCGCGACGAGGAGCTGCTGCTCGCGGCGGCGCGGAGAACCGAGGCCGGCGGCAACGTCGGCGCCTACAACAACTTCTGGATGGACCGGGGCACGCGCACCATCGAGACCCGCCGGACCTCGCTGATCGTCGACCCGCCGAACGGACGCATGCCGACGTTGAGCGAGGCGGGAGAGGCGCGGGCGGCGGCGCGCCGCGAGTACCGGGCGGAGCATCCCGCCGACTCCTGGCTCGACCGCAGCACCTTCGACCGCTGCATCCTCGGGTTCAACACCGGACCCCCGATGACCCCGGGCGGCTACAACCAGAACATGCAGGTGTTCCAGACCGAGGACGCCGTCGTCATCCTGAACGAGATGGTGCACGACTCGCGCATCATCCCCATCGACGACGCGCCGCGCACCGGGATCGAGTCGTGGACCGGCGAGTCCCGCGGGCACTGGGAGGGTGACACGCTGGTCATCGAGACCGACAACTTCACGGACAAGACCCGCTGGCGCGGCTCGAGCGAGAACATGACGCTGGTCGAGCGGCTGACCCGGCAGGACGAGGAGACGCTGGTCTATACGTTCACGGTGACCGATCGGGACACCTGGACCCAGCCGTGGACGGCCGAGATCCCGATGCGGCGCGGCGATCAGCCGCTCTTCGAGTACGCCTGCCACGAGGGCAACTACTCGATGGAGGGCATCCTCTCCGGCGCCCGCGCCGACGAGCGGGCCGAGCAGTAGCGGCGTCGCGGAACCCCCGCCGGGCGGATGCAGTCGATCGGCGGCATCCGCCCGGCGCCGCAACGCCTCCACCCACCCCGGTCCCGCCGGCCGGCCCCCGGAAAGACGCCGGAGCGTCAGACGCGGGCGCACGCGTCCGCATGCAGGCGGACGCGTCGGCGTCAGGTATCCCCGCCCTGTATGGCCTGCGTCAGGGCCGGCGTGCGGCCGAGCAGCCGGGCGTAGAGCGCGAGCTGGGCGCGGTGGTACTCCTCGTGCGCGATTCCGTGGTGCATCCAGGTCAGGCGCGTACCGCGCTCGCCGTCGAAGCGCCGCACGTACTGCAGCATCTGTATTTCACCAGCGGTGCGGATCTGCCGGACGCCGTCGCGGTAGCTGCTGCGCAGCAGGCGCAGCCACTCGCCGCGCGGGCGCGTCTTGTCGGTCCCGCGGGCGTAGTGGCGGATGAACGCGGGAAAGCTCTTGCGGGTGAAGTCGGCGGTGGGCCGGGTGAGCTCGTTCGTCCACATCATGCCGGTGGCCACGATGTGGGCGACCAGCTCCGCCACGGACCGGGCCTCGGGCGTGGGACGAAAGTCGTAGTCGCGGGCGGGAATGCCCGCCGCCTCGGCGATGACGCCCCGGCGGGCGCCGTCCCATGCCTCGATCGCTTCCTCGAGCAGGCTCGTCATGGTCGGTGGCTCCTCTCGGTCAGGCTCCCGTGTCGCCGCCGCCGATCCGGCCCGACGCGGTCGCCGCCGGGGCCGTCCCCAAAGACGGAGTCAGACCCGTTCACTCGCAAACGACACCGTCGCCGTCGCCGTCTCTCATGTACGCGTAGGCGGGATGGCTGCGCGGGACCGGTGCGATGCCATGACGCCGCGCCTCGGCGCACGACACCCGGCCGTTGCCGTTGTCGTCCCACCGCAATCCACCCGCCGCGCCGCCTGACCGGTTCCCCGCAACCGCCGCCGACCGGGCCGGCGACGCCGACGGGTCCCACAGCCCCCGGCCCGCGGCGCGCGCCTCGCGCTCGAGCTGCCGGAACCGGTCGAGATGCCGGAACGGGAACCGCGTATAGGCGTGGCCGTAGCCCTGCCGGACTATCTCCGCGTTGGCGAACGTCCCGTCCGCCAGATGGACGTAGGCGAGGGTCCGTCCGTACCGATCGGTCCGTTCCCGGTCGTACTCCAGGCGCACGCGCCGGCCTTCGAGCAGTCGTTTCGTGAACGCCCTCGCTTCCCGGCCGAAGAACTCGACCGCCCGGCCCGGATGCACCGTCTCCGGGGTGTCGACGCCGATCAGCCGCACCCGACCGACCCCCTGCACGACGATGGTATCCCCGTCGACGACCCGTTCGACCACCTGGGCGCCGACGGACGCCGCTGCCAACGCGGGCAGCACGACGGCCAGCAGACACCGCATGGCAACCGCCGAAACCCCGACCACACGGAGACGTTGCAACATGAGCCACCTCGGGCCGGCGGGGCGTCGACGTGGCAATTAACGCCACGGATTCGCCAGCCGATGTGGAGATTATTGCGTACGTCGACCCGCACGGTTCGGCTGGAGGCGCGGTGTCGCGATCACGCAGTCCGGCAGGAGGCGGCAGGTCGGGTCCGCGTTCGCGACATCACCTGGGAGGGAAGAATGCAGCGGGCCTTGCGACGGGCTCCAGGGAGCCCTTGGTGAAACCGCGTGTGGCAGACCGGCGAGGCCCCCCGCGGGGCAGGGCACGACGAGGGGCGCCTGTCGGGCATGGCGACCGCAAGAAGCAACGAAGCTCCGCGGAGCAACGAAGTCCACGCGGGATGCCGCGCCGGTCGAATGCAGCGGGGCCGTTTCCACGGGCTCCCGGGTCAGGCGTCCAGGAAGCGATCCCGGTATTCCGGGCTCGGCACCGGGCAGGCCGCGTATCGGCCGAAGACCCGGTAGCGATGCGCCGCGACCCGGTCGTAGAGCCGGTCCAGCAGCCGGGCGGGCGCCCAGCGGACGACCGTCACGAGGCGCCAGGGTAGCCCGAGCTGGCCGAAGACGAACAGCGCGGCGGACGAACGGTGCAGAACGCGACCTGTCCCCGACTCGTAGTCGACGACGACGTACACCGTCTCGAGCCGATCCGGATCCCCGCCGTGCGCCGCGAGGAGGCTCCGGCCGACCGGGCTCTGCATCGCCGCGAATCGGAAGCGGCGCCGGCGGTCGTGCGCCAGCACGAAGCGGACGAACCGGTCGCAGAGACCGCACACGCCGTCGTACAACAGCAGATGGGGACCGGCGTCGAGCCCGGACGATCCGATCGGGTCAGTCATCCCTGCCTCGACGCTGCCCCGTCGCCGCGGCCGTCACCGCCGTGCGCCGCCCGCGCCAGCACTCCAACGGCCACGTACGCGAAGGCCGCACCTTGACCTGCCGCCGCCGCGCGCATATCGTCCCAACTGCCGGCGGGGAGCCGGCGACTCTATTGAGAGAGAGGACCGAATGCAGAAGCAGTATCTTTGGTTGGTGGGAGTGGCGGTGCTCGCGGCGGTCGTGTCGCACACCATGACGGCGGCGCAGCCGCCGGCGCAGCCGATGTCGTTCTTCGCCACCAGCGTCGGGTTGGGAGACGGCGCCAATCTCGGCGGTCTCGCCGGCGCCGACGCGCACTGCCAGACGCTCGCCGCCGCGGCCGGGCGGGGCGACTCCACCTGGCGCGCCTATCTCAGCACGCAGGGGCCGAACGCGGTCAACGCGCGCGATCGGATCGGCAGCGGCCCGTGGTACGCCCACGGCGGCCGGCGGCAGATCGCCGCCGACCTCGGCTGGCTCCACGGCGACACCCTGGAGCAGGCGCGGCTGGGCAACGCCATCGGCAAGATGATCGCCCTGACCGAGCAGGGCAACCCGGTGAACGGTGTCGGCGACTCGCCCAACCAGCATGACATCCTCACCGGATCGCAGCCCGACGGCCGCGCCTACACCGACGACGCGGACCACACCTGCGGCAACTGGACGAGCAACGGCGAGGGCTCGGCCCGGCTCGGCCACTCGGATACGCAGGGCGGCGGCAACAGCTCGTGGAACTCGACCCACCCCAGCCGCGGCTGCAGCCAGGACAACCTCGTCGCCACCGGCGGGGCGGGCCTGTTCTACTGCTTCGCCATCGACTAGCCGGAGCAAGGGGCGCGCGCGGGTCGACCCGCGCGCGCCACCCGTCGCGCCGCGCGCCCTCCGGAAGTCCGCGCCGGCCCGCCGCGGCGCGTTCACGCGCTTGCGACGCGCCACAATCGGCACTTCGCACAGCCCTGTTCAAGCTCGGTACAGCCGAGCGTGCAGTCTACACGAACGGCGACGACGCCCTGGCCCGGAAATCGTCGCCGCGCGACTCTGCGGTCGCGTTGGAAGTTTCGTCGGCGCGAGACTTCCGCGGCGCAAGGATTGCCGCCCAAACCAACCTTGCCAGGTGTCTGCAGCGTTCTACGACGCAGACTCCCGGAACCACCCGGCCGGGAGATCCCGCGGCCGTGGAGGCGAACCTGCGCCGGGAGCCGGACGCGAACACCGAGGACACGCTGTCGGCGCGGTTCTCCCTGCTCTGGGAGCCGACGCCGGACCTCTCGGCCCTCGTCGCCTACCACCTGCAGGACCAGCGGGTGGGCGCGCGGCAGGTCAACCACGCGAGGTCGTTCGACACCGGCCGCTACGTGTCCGCCCACCGGTACCTGGAGCCCAACGACCGGAAGAACGAGCTGCTGAGCCTGGAGCTGACGTGGGGGCTGCGGGGCGCGGAGCTGACCTCCGCCGCCGGCTACGCCCGGTTCTCGGAGCAGGGGCAGCGCGACCAGACCGACCTGCTCATCCAGGCGTTCGGCATCGGGGGGCTGCTCCGGGCTCGTACCCCGCGCTCGCGCGGGCGCAGGCGCTCGACCCGGGCGTCACCGCCGACCTGACGTCCGGTTTCCGCACCTTCTCGGCCTACACGCGGGAGGACGGGCGGGACGAGCGTGCCGCGCAGCCCCTTGCGCATGGATGACCGTGGGGACCACGCAACTCCGCGGAACAACGCGATCAGGCGGAGGCGTCGCCGCGAGCGGAGACGTCGTCAGAAGCGCAGCAGGCGGGTGGCCTTGACGACGATGGCGCGATTCTCGAGAAACGGGCCCCGCGGGTCCAGGGTGTCCCGTTCGTCGGTGTAGACGACGAACAGCTCGCTGCCGGGCTGATACTCCCAGCGGAAGCGCAGGTTGGTGCCGAGCGCGTCGAGGGTCGAGTTGTATTGCACCAGCGCCGCCACGAACATGCGCGGGGTCAGCGTATAGGTGGTGCGAATCGCGACGAGCTCGGTCCTGAAGTCGCCCTGCGGCAGGTCGAGCCAGTTGAACGACACGGAGGGCTCGATGTTCAACTGCGACGAGAGATAGGCGCGGCCGAAGGTATACCCCACCCCGGTGCGCTCGCCCCCGAAGAACCCGCCCCGATCGAAGCTCAGCCCGCCCGACACGACGCGTTGCTGGCCCAGCGCATAGACGAGGCGGGTATTGGAAAAGCGGTAGTCGCCGGGGGGAATCGTGATGTCCGGGGTCATCTCGAACGCCCCCTTCAGCAGCTCGTAGCTGTCGGTCGCGCCGGCGAAGAACATGTCGCCGTTCTCGAACTCGATGCCGAACAGCCCCTGCCGCACCCGCGTCTCGAGGAAGCCGGCGCCGTCGGTGGTGTAATCGACGCTGCCCTGAAACAGGAACTTGCGGATCGACTCGATCGACAACGGACGCGGGCTGAACCGGCCCTCCACGAAGTTGCGCCGAAAGTCGTGCCGGCGGACGAAGCCCATTTCCGGCTGGAAGTCTGCGCCGACGGCCAACCGCTCGGCGAGGAGCCCCCACCGGTCGCCGCCGTAGTCGAGCCTGGCCTGATAGCTCATGGCGTCGCCGCGGCTGACGCCGGGCGCGCGGGTCTGGGCCAGATAGGAGGTGATGTTCAGGTTGTCGTAGAAGGAGAAGAGCCCGTCGACCCCGAACATCTGGTTCGATCCGCTGCCGTCGAGCGACACCGAACGGCCCGTGAACAGAGCCCCGACGGCGCTGCGGCGCAGGACGTCGCGCTTGACCCGGGCGACCGAGAAGTTCGTCGCGGCGGCGGCCCCGGCCTCCTCGGTCTGCACGTTCAACACCCCGATGCTGTAGGGCCCGGCCTTCCCTGTCAGTCGGCCACCGCCCCGGATGGGGACGGTCCGGCCGTCCTGAAGCCCGATGCGCCGGCTGAAGAACATGATCGGCGCCGTTCCCGCGAACTGGCCGCCCCCGAAATAGAACGCCGTCGCGTCGGAGCTGAAGCCGCCGCCGAAGTCGAAGATCCCCTGCCCTTCCAGAAAGAACTCGCGCTTCTCGGGAAAGAAGAGGCTGAACCGGGTCAGGTTGACCTGCTGCTCGTCGACCTCGACCTGCGCGAAGTCGGTGTTGTACGTGAAGTCGGCGGTGAGCCCCTGTGTGACCCCATACTTGACGTCGAACCCCACGTCGCCCCCCGCCAGGGTGCGCTCGTCGGGGGCGCGGGCGAGGTCGGTGGTGACGTCGGAGATGCCGTACGGCTTGACCTCGAGCCGGGTGCCCGAGGCCGGCACCTCGAGCCCCACGAGGGTCGCGGCCGACGACATCTTGTAGGCTCCGGCCCAGCTGAGGGAGGCGGGAATCGGGGTCAGGAACGAGGTCTCGTTGGTCGACGCCACGCGGCGCTGGATGTTGACGCCCCACATCTGCGCCGGTCCCGCCCGATACCGGAGCGACTTGAAGGGAATGGCGATCTCGACCGTCCACCCGTCCTCGAACCGGCCCGCTCGGACGTC
>CBDCEY010000008.1:0-1807786 GCA_965215895.1 Vicinamibacterales bacterium
AGGGCGACGGGTTCCAGCTCAGCGACAGCGCCACCCCCCCGCTCGCGGAAGCCTTCGGCTTGGTGAGCCAGCAGGGTGCGGAGCCGCACGTCGCTATCGACGAGTGCGACCGGGCCCCTCAATCGACGGCCGTCCGACGCCTCACTCCGGAAGCGCAAACACAAAGAGCGCGTTCCCCCCCTCCGGCTGGTAGATCTCCGGGCTGAGCTTCGCCGTCAGGCTGCGGAACACGCCCCCCAGCGCGGCGGGGACGGCGATGAACTGGCGGCCGCCCGCCTCGTAGGTGACGGGGTAGCCGTGCGCCGACGAGGCGAGGCGGGTCTCCCAGAGCACCTCGCCGGTCTCGACGTCGAACGCGCGGTAGTAGCGGGCGCCGTCGCCGGCGAAGACGAGGCCGCCGGCGGTGGTGAGGGCCGAGGTCAGGAAGGGGGCGCGCTGCTCGTGGCTCCAGAGCTCCTCCATCGTCCGGACGTCGTAGGCGGCGAGCTTGCCGGTGTTGCCGTTGCTGCCGGGCATCTCGAGCAGCTCGTAGCGGCCGGCGGTGCCGCCGCCGCCCTCGATGAACTCGACCTCGCGTCCGGTCAGGTGCATGCACGCCTGGTGGAGGGGGATGACGAGGGCGCCGGCGCCGGGGTGGTAGGCCGACGCCTGCCAGTTGTGGCCGCCGAGCAGGCTCGGGCACGCGAAGACCCGCTCGCCGATGGCGATGTCCTGCAGGTCGTCGCGGTAGGTGAGCTCGCCGGTCGAGCGGTCGATCGACGCGAAGATGTCCTGGTGGACTGTCTCGCGGAGGTCGACGAAGGCGCCGGTGCGCCGGTCGAGCTTCCAGAGGATGCCGTCCTTGCCGATCGTGAAGAGCCACTGCTCGCCGTCGGCGTCCACGAGCACCCGCTCGTAGACGATGTCGAGGTCGAGGGTCTCGGCCGGCGCGTGCTGGAAGTACCACTCGACCTGCCCGGTGCGCGGGTTCATGGCGAGGGTCGAGTTGGTGTAGAGCGCGTCCTGCCGCGTGGTCATGCCGCGGCTCGACGCCACCCACGGCTTCGCCTGGGCGGTGCCGATGAAGAAGAGGCCGAGCTCGGGGTCGTAGCTGCCCGGGATCCACGAGTCGCCGCCCGCGCGCAGGTACGGCGGCGTGTCGCCCCACGAGGCGTTGTTGGGGTCGCCGGGCAGGGCGATGGTCGACGTGCGCCAGAGCTCGTCGCCGGTGTCGGGGTCGTGGCCGGTGATGAAGCAGGTCTGCTCGGTGTAGCGCTCGCAGCCGTTGGTGCCGGTGATGACGACGCCGTTGGCGATGACGGGGCCCGCGTTCTGGCGGAAGCCCTGCGTGTAGTCGGTCTTGACCGAGGTCCACACCTCCTCGCCGGTGCTCGCGTCGAGGGCGACGAGGACCGCGTCGGCCCGGGCGAGGAAGAGCTTGTCGCCGTAGAGGGCGAGGGTGCGGGTGGCGCCGGGGCGCGCGTCCTCGGGCAGCCGCGCGCGGTACACCCAGATGACGTCGCCGGTCACCGCGTCGATGGCCCGGACGACGTTCCCCGGGCTGGCGAGGAACATGACGCCGTCGTGCACGAGCGGCGTCGTCTGGTGGTTGCCGGGCCGGACCGATATCGACCAGGCGAGCTGCAGGTCGCCGACGTTGTCGCGCGTGATCTGGTCGAGGGGGCTGTAGCCGTGGCCGTTGCGGGTGCGCCGCCAGCTCAGCCAGTCGCCGGGCGGGGGGTCGGCGAGCAGGGCGTCGGTCACCGGGGTCAGCTCGTGCGGCACCGTCTGGTTGACGAACCGCGACGTGCGCCGCCGCGGCCGCTCGCCGGCCTGGGCGGCGCGCCGCGCCTCGGAGATGTCGGCGGCGTCGCCGATCGCCACCGCCTCGCCGACGGCCAGGGTGCGGTCGCCGGGCAGGGCGCCGTTCGCCTCGAGCATGTAGGCCACGAGGTCGATGTAGGACTGGTCGCTGAGCGCGCCCTCGGCGCCCGGGGGCATCGTGTCGCGCAGGTACTCGAACAGCTCGTCGGTGGTCTGCCCCGCCCAGGTGTTCAGGAACTCGACGCCGGACAGCGGCGGCGCGATCATGCCCTCGAGGCCGATGCCGTGGCACTCGCTGCACTGGACGCCGTAGGCCGACCAGCCGCTCGCCGCCTGGTCCGCCGTGAACGCCCCGTCCGCCCCCGGCGCCTGCGCCGCCGCGACGCCGGCGCCCGGTCCGGCGAGCGCGCCGGCCGCCACGAGCAATCCGACGGCCGCGAGTCGAACCGCCGCCGCGGAATTCGATCCCCTCCGACGTGTTCCGCCGACTTCGACGCAAGCTTCCTTGAACATGGTCCGCACTCCTCGGTTCCGTCGGACGGCGCCTGCACACCGCGGGGCCACCCGTGCCGCCCTTATACCACCAACCCGGCGGCGGTGCTACGCCCCGGGCCCCTTCGGGCTCCCGTTGCTCACGCCATCCGGCAGAAATTGCGCGCAGCCGGTTACGGACCGCCCGGTCCGTCCCCCGACCACCCCTGAGGGGAATCCGGAGCTACTCGCGCTCGGTGTGAAGCGCTTCGCCCACACCAGTTCCCGGCCGCTCGCCGTCGTCATCGTCCTGCTTCTCGATGCTGCGCCCCGCCGGCCGGCCCCCGCGCCAACACGCCGGCTCGACGTCAGTCGAGGCCCGGCACGTCCCTGACCCAGGCGGTAGGGCCGTCCTCCCACTTGTTGTGGGTCAGCCGGACCACCGTCCGGTCCGACAGGCGAATCGCGTGCAGCTCGCCGTACGGCTGGGGCTGGAAGTCGACCCGCAACAGGGGCAGCTCGTCGTTGAACTCGCCCCTCTGGGACGTGAAGAGCACCCATTCGTCGTCCGGCGAGAACCTGGGGTGCATGTCGTGGCCGGGGCTCGTGGTGAGACGTTCGGGCGGGCCGGGCCGGCCGGCCTCGTCGAAGGCGATGGTGTAGAGCTCGAAGTTGCCGTCCCGGAGGGAGGTGAACGCGACGCGGTCGCCCCCGGAGGAGAACGCGGGCATCGTGTCGGTGGCCTCGTGCCGCGTCAGACGCTGCACGTCGCCGCCGTCCGCGTTCATCAGATAGATCTCGGCGTTGCCGTCGCGCCGGCTGCGGAAGACGATGCGCCGGCCGTCGGGCGAGAAGTCGGGAAGCGCGTCGTTGGCGTCCGAGTCCGGGGTCAGGCTCACCGCGCCGCTGCCGTCGCTGCGGATCTTCCAGATGTCGACGTCCACGGCGGCCGATGCGAACGGCGGCCCGACGATGAACGCCAGCCACCGGCCGTCCTTCGACCAGGAGGGTCCCCAGGCGGACTCGGGACCCCGGTAGCGGTCCGCCTCGGCGAGATCGTAGATCACGCGCTTCCCGGTACCGTCGGGCCTGGACACCACCAGGCGCGCGAACGCCTCGCTGGTGGCGATCTCGCCCGAGGTGGGATCGACGGCCGGCAGATAGCCGCGGATGCCGATGAGGGACACGCGGCGGTCCGGCAACTCGACGGAGACCGGCCGGTGGATGAGGAACTCGCCAGGCGTGTCGCTCTCGAACCGGGACGCCGCATCTACCGGTCCCGGCCCGTGGGCCAGCAGGCGCCCGGAGACGGGGTCGTAGGCCGGCGCCCAGTAGTGGCGGGCGGCGTCGCTCTCGACCCGCAGGTCGGACCCGTCGGGCCGGGCGGTGACGAGGGTCCAGCGGTCGTCGCGGAGCGCCGTGAACGCGAGGCGGCCGTCCGGACCGAACGTCGGCGACAGCGCCGCTTCGTCCGCTGCCGAGACAGGCTCGGAGCCGGCGCCGTCGATGCCGGCGCGGTAGATGCGCGGCTCGCCGTCCCGCTGCGAGTAGAAGACGACGGCCTGCCCGTCCGGCGTCCACGCCGGCGCGCCGTCCCAGCTCTCGTGCCGCGTCAGTCTGCGCACGTCGGTCCCGTCCGACTGCATCACGTACAGCTCGCTGGCCAGGTAGGTGGCCGGGGGGCTCGCCCCCGAGCTCGTCGTCACCGTAGTGTCTCGGCTGCTGGAGAACAGAACGCGCGTCCCGTCGGGCGAGAAGGCGGGGTTGTAGTCGCCCGCCGCGTGCCGCGTCAGGTTCCGCGCCTCGCCCGCCGCGTGCGGGTCCTCGGGCCGGAACGGCATCGCGAAGATGTCCGCGTTGCCGTTCCGCGTGCTGACGAAGAGCAGCCGCCGGCCGTCCGGCGAGATGGCCGCGGCGTCCTCCATCGCGGGGCTCTCGACCAGCGGCCGCGGCGCCGCGGCGCCCTGCAGGTCGAGCACGTACAGGTCGGGGCTACCGCTCCGCTCGGAGGTGAACACGACCCAGCGCCCGTCGGGCGAGACCACGCCGTTGTAGTCGAGGCCCGGGTCGGTCGTCAGCCGCCGGGGTTCCGAGCCGGGGCTGTCGAAGAGGTACAGGTCCCGGTTGGACGGCTGGATGCTGCTGTAGACGATGGTCTCGCGGGCCGGCTCGGGCTCCTGCGTGCCCTGTACGCGGCCGGTGACGGCGGCGACGACGAGCAGCGCGCAAACCGCGACGAGCTTGGCAGGCTTCATTTCCTTCACCCCCATGGTCCGAATCGTGTCCCGGACCGGTATCTCACAATGGCCCCGTTTCAGTCGTCTCCATGGAGTCCCCATTGGACGTCCTCCTTCAGGAAGGCTCCGGTCGACTCGGACGGGCGGGACTCGAGAAAGCGCCGCAACGCCAGCAGGTCGTCGAGATCGCTCGCCCATCCCTCGGCGACGAACGCGCGGGCCTGCGCGGCCAACCTGACCGGCAACTCCGCCTCGATTCGGACTCTCTCCACGCAATCAGGTGCCAGGTCCGGCCGAGCCCTGTTCGCCGAGTAGACTGAACCACCCGCGCCCGCGCTCCCCGACCCCGGCCGCCCGCACGATCACTCCGGCAGGGCGAAGACGTAGAGCGCGTTCCCTCCCTCCGGCTGGAAGATCTCCGGGGTGAGCGTCGCGGTGAGGCTGCGGAACGCGCCCCCCAGCGCGGCGGGGACGGCGATGAACTGCCGCCCGCCCGCCTCGTAGGTGATGGGATAGCCGTGCGCCTTGGCGCCGAGGCGGGCCTCCCAGAGGACCTCCCCCGTCCCGATGTCGAACGCCCGGTAGTAGCGATCGGCATCGCCCGCGAAGACCAGGCCGCCCGCCGTCGTCAAGGTCGACGTCAGGAACGCGGCCCGCTGCTCGCGGCTCCACAGCTCCTCCATCGTCCGGACGTCGTAGGCGGCCAGCTTGCCCACGTTGCCGTTCGACCCGGGCATCTCGCGGTACTCGGACCGGCCCGCGGTTCCGCCGCCGCCCTCGACGAACTCCACCTCGCGGCCGGTCAGGTACATGCAGGCCTGGTGAAGGGGGATCACGAGGGCGCCGGCGCCCGGATGGTAGGCCGACGCCTGCCAGTTGTGGCCGCCGAGCAGGCTGGGACAGGCGGGCACGCGGTCGCCGATGTCGGCATCCCGAATGTCCTGCCGGTAGGTCAAGTCGCCGGTGGTCCGGTCGATCGACTCGAAGACGTCCTGATAGACGGTTTCGCGCAGGTCGACGAACGCCCCGGTCCGCCGGTCGAGCTTCCAGAGGATGCCGTCCTTCCCGATCGTGAAGAGCCACTTCGCCTCGTCGGCGTCGACGAGAACGCGCTCATAGACGATGTCGAGGTCGAGGGTCTCGCCCGGGGCGTGCTGGAAGTACCACTCGACCTGCCCGGTCCGCGGGTTCAGGGCCAGCGTCGAGTTGGTGTAGAGCGCGTCCTGCCGCGTGTTCATGCCGCGGCTCGCAGCCACCCACGGCTTCGCCTGCGCGGTGCCGATGTAGAAGAGGCCGAGGTCGGGGTCGTAGCTGCCGGGAATCCACTGGTCGCCGCCCGCGCGCAGATACGGCGGCGTGTCGCCCCACGACGCGTCGTTCGGATCGCCGGGCAGGGCGATCGTCGACGTCCGCCACAGCTCGTCGCCGGTATCCGGGTCGTGCCCGGTGATGAAGCAGGTCTGCGCCTTGTAGCGCTGGCACCCGTTGGTGCCGGTAACGACGACGCCGTCGGCGATGACGGGGCCGGCGTTCTGGCGGAAGCCCTGCGTGTAGTCGTCCTTGACCGTCCGCCACGCCACCTCGCCGGTCCGCGCGTCGAGGGCGACGAGGGCCGCGTCCGCGGTGGCGAGGAACACCTTGTCGCCGTAGAGGGCCAGGGTGCGGGTCGGCGCCCGCTGCGGCGCATCCTCGGGCAGCGGCGACCGGTACTGCCAGATGACGTCGCCGGTGACCGCGTCTATCGCCTGCACGACGTCCCCCGGACTGGCCAGGAACATCACGCCGTCGTGCACCAGCGGCGCGGTCTGGTGGTTCCCCTCGCGGATCGCCAGCACCCAGGCGAGCCGCAGCTCGTCGACGTTGTCGCGCGTCACCTCGTCGAGGGGGCTGTAGCCGTGGCCGTCGCGCGTCCGGCGCCAGCTCAGCCAGTCGCCGGGCGGCGGGTCCGCGAGCAGCGCGTCGGTCACCGGGGTCAGATCGCGCGGCACCTCCCGGTTGACGAACCGCGTCGCCCGCCGCCGCGGCCGGTCGCCCTCCCGCGCCGCGCGCCGCGCCTCGGCCACGTCCGCCGCGTCGCCGATCATGACCGCCGCGTCCGCCGCCAGCGGCGCGTCGCCGGGCCGGGCGCCGTTCATGTCCAGGATGTACGCGACCAGGTTCAGATAGACCTGATCGCCGAGCGAGCCGCCGAGACCGGGCGGCATCTCGTCGCGCACGTACGCGAACAGCTCGTCCGTCGTCTGCCCCGCCCAGCCGTTCAGAAAGTCGACTCCGCGCAGCGCCGGCGCTTCCGCCCCGTCCAGCCCCGCCCCGTGGCACTCGCCGCACTGCCGCGCGTACACGGCCCAACCGGCCGCGGCCTGGTCCGCCGTGAAGCCCCCCTCGGCCGCCGGAGGCTGCGCCGCCGCGACGCCGACGCCCGGCCCGCCGGTCGAGCCGCCCGCCGCGATCAGTCCGGCCACCGCCACCAGCGCGGCGGCTCGCCAACGCGCTCCGCGGACTTCGAGGTCAGCTCTCGTCGACATGATTCGCAACTCCTCGGTGCCGCCACGGCGCCCGGCGCCGCGCGCTCGCCCGTGCCGCCCTTATATCACGGCTGGGCGCCCGCCCTGCCCGCCCGGGCCGCCGGCTGCAGATCCTTCTGCTGCCGGCGCCACCCCCCAAACGGCAGCCGCGCGGGCCGGTGCTCGCGAAGTCGAGACGCAGTTGCGAGAATCACGGGGTGGAGGAGCTCCGCCGGCATCACCGTGGGCTCCGGTCGAACGCCGACCAGATGTGAATGCGGTTCTCCGGACCACTCTCGATCATCCATATCTGTTCTTCGCCCTTCACGACCTCGATGATGCTCCGAACGAACAGGGCGCCGAACAGGTAACGGATTCTTCCCAGCTCCCGATCGTCCGCGTAAGGGAAGACGAACCGCGTCACGGCCGTGGTCTCGTCCATCAGGTATCTGGCGCCCTGTCTCTCGAACTCCGAGACTCGATCCCGGGAGCGCAATGGACCGAACCGACAACGGCCGCTGACGTGCGTTATGGAATAGCCCACGAACCGTTCCTGGATGAAGTCCAGGATTTGCTCCAGGCGCTCCCGGTCACCTTGCTCCGGCGCGCGCGGAAATACCTCCTCCAGCTCGTCGTTCCGAAGGGTTCTCAACCGGGCAACGAGCGTATCCCGAAAGAACAGGGCATCGAGCGTCGTCCTCAACGGAGCTTCATGGGTCAGCGGCATCAGGAAGTCGTATATCAGCACCCTTGACGTCGTGGGTCTGTAGTCCGTCACGACGTGCGGGACCCGGGTGGCCGGTGGCTCGATCCCGCTCCAGGTCGTCGGTTCCCCGGCGGCCGCCTCTGCACGGTATCCTGACGTCTCGGAAATCCTGCAGTGTCCATGCACGCCCACGTCGAGCCCGTCCGGAAGACCGACTCGAGACTCCCTTCCCATCGCATCCATCGCTTCCTCCTGCTGGCCGCCGAGACTCGGCGGCAATCGCCGCCCCCCGGCCAAGCGCGAAAACATGCCCCATAAGTACGGACGGTAATGCGTCGTCCCAGGTTTCCCGGGGCCGAAGCGTGCAACGAGATCAGCGGGGAGGGCGTCGGCGTTTGCGCGCAAGTGGGGATCGACCGGAGGTGATGGTCCAACTTCGTCGAGACGATCGCTGCTCTCGTCCACACTGATCTTGGCCGTCATTCCCGTCCTCCGCTCCGAATACCTCCTTGTCGAGAACGCCGGCTCGTCGGCGTCAGTTGCAGCGGGATGCTATCAACCACGAGGTCCGACCAGGCGTATCTTCGAAGAACTGTCCCGCGGCGGCCCGCGAGACGTTGGCCGTCACGTGTGAGCCTGAACGGTCCCCCGGTTTCCCCGAGGCTCGGCTCTCGCCGAAGCGGCGCGGTTCACTCGGACTCACAGCAGCTGGAAGCGACCAGGTGCGGCGTCCGCGAGTTCCATCTGTCATGATCGCATCTGGCCACCGCTATGCAGCGACATCACGACTACCCGGAGACGACGATGGAGACCCAGACGACGATTGCCCTCGCCGATGCCGCCCTCTTCCGCCAGCAGTGCTACGTGAACGGCGCCTGGATCGACGCCCGGAGCGGCGAGGCGCTGGAGGTCGACAACCCCGCCACCGGCGAGATCATCGGCGCCGTGCCCACGTTCGGCCGGGAGGAGACCCGGGCCGCGATCGAGGCCGCCGGCACGGCGTGGAGCGGGTGGCGCTCGCGCCCCGCCAAGGACCGCGCCCGGCTGATGCGCCGGTGGTTCGAACTGATGATGGCGCACCAGGAGGACCTCGCGGTGCTGATGACGACCGAGCAGGGGAAGCCCCTGGCTGAGTCGCGCGGCGAGATCGCCTACGCGGCGTCGTTCGTCGAGTGGTTCGCCGAGGAGGCGAAGCGGGTCTACGGCGACGTCATCAACCACCCCCTGCCCGGGAAGCGGATCGTCGTGCTGAAGCAGCCCATCGGCGTCGTCGCGTCGATCACGCCGTGGAACTTCCCGGCCGCGATGATCACCCGCAAGTGCGCCCCCGCCCTCGCGGCGGGCTGCCCCGTCGTCATCCGCCCCGCCTCGCAGACGCCGTTCTCGGCCCTCGCCCTCGCCGAGCTCGCCGACCGCGCGGGCATCCCCCCCGGGGTGGTCAACGTCATCACCGGCCCGTCCCGGCCGATGGGGGCCGAGCTCACGTCGAACCCCACCGTCCGCAAGCTGTCGTTCACCGGGTCCACGGAGGTCGGCAAGCTCCTGATGTCGCAGTGCGCCTCGACCGTGAAGAAGGTCAGCCTCGAGCTCGGCGGCAACGCTCCGTTCATCGTCTTCGACGACGCGGACCTCAACGCGGCGGTGGCGGGGGCGATGGCCTCGAAGTACCGCAACGCGGGACAGACCTGCGTCTGCGCCAACCGCGTGCTGGTGCAGGACGGCGTCTACGACGCGTTCGCGGCGAAGATGGCCGAGGCGGTCGCTGCGCTCAAGGTCGGCAACGGACTGGAGGCCGGAACCCAGCAGGGCCCCCTGATCGACCTGCGGGCGGTCGCGAAGGTCGAAGAGCACATCGCCGACGCCGTCGGCCGGGGCGCGAAGGTCGTCACCGGCGGCGGCCGCCACGCTCTCGGCGGCAGCTTCTTCCAGCCGACCCTCCTCACCGGGGTCACCCCGGCGATGGCGGTGGCCCGCGAAGAGACCTTCGGCCCCCTCGCGCCGCTGTTCCGCTTCTCGACCGAGAACGAGGCGATCCGCATGGCCAACGACACCGAGTTCGGCCTCGCCGCCTACTTCTACAGCCGCGACATCGGCCGCGTCTGGCGCGTCGCCGAAGGCCTCGAGTACGGCATCGTGGGCATCAACGAGGGGATCATCTCGAACGAGGTGGCCCCCTTCGGCGGCGTCAAGGAATCGGGAATCGGCCGCGAGGGCTCGAAGTACGGCATGGACGACTTCGTCGAGATCAAGTACCTCTGCCTGGGCGGGATCGACGGCTAGGAGTCTGCGCCGCAGAAAATCGATGCGACAATTGTAGACGAGCCGACGACGAGAGGGGACTTGATGTCGACAACGTTTCGCCCCTACGTGCCGGAGCAGTCGCTGTTGTTGCCGCCCGATGTGCGGGAGTGGCTGCCCGAAGGTCACTTGGCGCACCACATCAGCGATCTGGTTGACGGTCTGGATCTGACGGCCTTCTACGCGCCGTACGAGGGGGACGGCCGGCGCAACGCGCCGTATTCACCTCGGATGATGGTGAAGGTGCTGGTTTACGCCTACGCGACGGGGGTGTTTTCGTCGCGGGGGGTCGCGAAGAAGCTGGAAGAGGACGTGGCGTTCCGGGTGCTGGCGGCGGGCAACTTCCCGCAGCACCGGACGATCTGCGCGTTTCGACGCCGGCACTTGGCCGATTTCAAGCGGCTGTTCGTGGAGGTGGTCGGTCTGGCGCGGGAACTGGGTCTGGCCCGATTCGGGAAGCTGTCGATTGACGGGACGAAGGTGCGGGCGAATGCGAGCAAGCGCAAGGCGATGAGCTACGGTCGGATGCAGGAGGAGGAGCGGCGTCTGGCCGGCGAGATCGACGCGCTGTTGCGGTCGGCGGACGAGACCGACGTGGCCGAGGACGTTCGTTTGGGCCCGGAGGTCCGGGGCGACGAGTTGCCGGCGGAGTTGCAGCGCCGAGAGGACCGTTTGGCGGCGATCCGGGCGGCGAAGGCGCGGTTGGAGGCGGCGCAGCGGGCGGCGGACGACGCGCGGGGCCGGCAGCCGGGGCAGACACGGAACCCGAAGGGAGGCCGGCCGTACAAGCGAGCGTATGGGGAGCCTGAGGAGAAGGCGCAGAGCAACTTCACGGACCCGGAAAGCGGGATCATGAAGACGAGCAACGAGGGCTTCCAGCAGTGCTACAACGCGCAGGCGGCGGTGGACGCGGAGCACCAGTTGGTGGTGGCGACGGATGTGACGGCGAATGCGAGCGACCAGGGCGGTCTGCCGGTGTTGCTCGACGCGGTCCAGGAGCGGTTCGACGCGCAGCCGGAAACGGTGCTGGCCGACGCGGGGTACTGCAACGAGCGGGACTTGACGGAGCTCGAAACGCGGGGTGTTGACGGGTATGTGGCGACGGGCCGGGAGGACAAGAAGGTCGCCGCCCGTAATCTGAAGAAGCATCCGGCGACGGGTCGCATGGTGGAGAAGCTGTCGACGCCGGCGGGCCGGGCGGTGTATGCGGAACGGAAGTGGTTGTCGGAGGCGCCGTACGGCTGGATCAAGCACGTGCTGGGCTTCCGGCGCTTCAGCCTGCGTGGACTGGCGAAGGTGCGGGGCGAGTGGGACCTGGTGTGCCTGGCGGTGAACGCCAAGCGCCTGCACCTGCTGATGGCGGCGTAACGGGGACCGATCTGGCCCCACTGACCGAGAATCGGTCACGAATCGCGGCGTTTGGGCGGTGTACGGCCTGTTCTTCGGTTCCGTCCGCCGGTTGGTCGAGAATCACCTGCTCGTCGGCCGGCGGCCTACGCCCTGACGCCGTGCGTCACGACGCAGACCGCCGGGGTTCCGCGAACTCCTGCGGCGCAGACTCCTAGCCCTGCCCATGCCCCACAACTTTTCGCTGAACTTCATGAAGCCACTTCGCTACGGTGGCGAGCATGGAGATTCAGAATCAGGTCGGGCGCAGCCTGCGGGGCAACCTCACCCGACTGCGAGCGGTGCTGGACGGGGCGGTATCGCAGGGCATTCACGGCCTCGGGCAGGTTGCCGATCGCGTCTGTAAAGCGTTCGATTTTCGCGATGGCCGCGGCCGGTGGCAGCGCGCGAGCTGCTGCGCGGCGTTGGCCGACCTCGCGGCGGCAGGCCACGTCTCGCTGCCTCGGGGTCGGCCCTCTCGCGGCGGTGTGTGGCGCCCGCGTGTGCTCCCGCACCCGGTGGCGCCGGCGGCTGAGGTGCCTGGCACGGTCGGCGAGGTCCGGGACTTGGCGCTGGTGCGGGTGGAGACCGACGAGCAGCGCCGGGTCTGGAACACGCTGATGGCGCATGAGCACCCGCGCGGCGCCGGGCCCTTTGTCGGCCCTCAACTGCGGTATCTGGTGGGCTCCGGGCATGGCTGGCTGGGCGGGGTGGGGTTCGCGGCGTGTGCGCGGCGCCTGCGGGCCCGCGACGCCTGGATCGGCTGGGACGACACGCGCCGGCGCGCTCACCTGCACCGGGTGCTGGGACTGTGCCGACTGCTGATACGTCCCGACATCTCGTGCCGCAACCTGGCCTCCCACGTGTTGGGCCGGGCCGCTCGGGCGGTTGGCGACGACTGCGAGCGCCTCTACGGCTATCGCCCCTGGCTGCTGGAGACGTTCGTCGACGAGACCGAACACACCGGGGCGAGCGTGCGGGCGGCGAACTGGGTGCGCGTAGGTGAGACCCGTGGCCGCGGGCGCCAGGACCGTACGCACGCGGCCCCCGAAACGTGCAAGGCGGTGTATATGTACGCGTTGGAGCCGGCGTGGCGCGATACCCTCCAGGCGCCCGCACCGGGCGTGTTGCCGCTGGCGGTCGGCGACGGGCTGGACGCCGCGTCCTGGGCGGGCCACGAGTTCGGGGGGGCGCGGCTGGGCGACGCGCGGCTGAGCGCGCGCCTGGTCCTGAGCGCCGAGCAGATGGCCGAGTCTCCGATGCGCGCCATCACCGGCGCCGCGAACGGAGTGAGAGCCTTGGTCAAGGGACATTACCGGCTGATCGACCAGCCCGCCGAGAGCGCGGTGACGGTGGAGAACATTCTCGCTCCCCATCGCGAGCGCACGCTGCGACGGATGCGGACGCATGACACGGTGCTGTGCATCCAGGACGGCACCCGCCTGAACTTCACCCGGCGCAGCCAGACGCGGGGGCTGGGGACCATCGGCTCGAATCAGACCGGCGCGGCGGCCCGCGGCCTGGACCTGCACACGACGCTGGCGGTCAATCCCGACGGGGTGGCGTTGGGGGTCCTGCGGGCGGCGTTCGACGCGCCCGAGCCCCCGAAACCCGAGGAGAAGGGCAAGCCGAAGCCGCGGGAGGAACGGAAGTCGTTCCGCTGGGTCGAGGGGCTGCGCGACTGCGCGGCGGCGGCCGAGCAGCTGGGTGAGACCCGGGTGGTGTGCACGATGGACCGCGAGGCCGACTTCCTCGACCTGTTCATCGAACGCCGGACGCACGCCCCGCAGGTCGAACTGCTGGTCCGGGCGAAGGTCGACCGCGTGCTGGGGAGGGAGAAGACGGCCGACGGGCACACGGTCTCGCGCCGTCTGTTCGACGAGGTGCGCGACGGGCCGGCCCGCGGCGCCGCCACGGTCGAGGTGCGGCGGCTGAGCGCGCGGGTGAAGGCCAGCAAACAGGCTCGCCAGGACGGCCGTGCGGCCCGCGTCGCCGAGGTGACCCTGCGCTACCAGCCGGTGGCGCTGTCGTGCCCCGGGGCCGAGCCGGTCGAGCTGTTTGTCGTCCATGCGCGCGAGGAACAGCCGCCGCCCGCGGTCAAGCCGCTGGAGTGGTTCGTGCTGACCACGCTGCGTGTGACCAGCGCCGACGACGCCACGCGCATCCTGGGCTGGTACGCCCTGCGCTGGCGCATCGAAGAGTACTTCCGGGTCCTCAAGTCCGGCTGCAAGGTCGAGGAATTGCAGCACCACGAGGCGGAGCGGCTCGAACGGGCCATGGCCATCAAGATGGTCGTGGGGTGGCGGATCCAGTTGATGGTCCAGCTCGGCCGCGAGACGCCTGAGCTGCCGGGCGACCTGCTGTTTTCCGATGGCGAGTTGCGCGTGCTCGCCACCTTCGCCCGCTCCCGCACGCTGCCGCCCCCCACGCGGCTCGGGGACGCGGTCGGTCTGGTGGCCCGCCTCGGCGGGTGGCTGGGGCGCAAGCGCGACCCGCCCGGCGCGCAGCTCCTGTGGCACGGCTACACCCAACTCGTTGCCATGGCCTTCGCTTTCGAACTGCGGGATGAATTCGGATGATTTACAAGTCCAGCCAGCGAGATATGGGGCACGGGCAGTCCTAGCCGGCGTTTCATTCGTGTGAACGACCGAGCGATATGGGGTTAGAATCTGTTCGATCGACAACGTTCTGAAGGAGGGCCGGATGCGCCACCGTCATCTCGCCGCGCTCGTAACGGTTGTTGTCGTCGGAGCACTTGCGTCGGTCGCCGTCGCCGGGCAGAGTCAGAGCCAGGAAGCCGGAGACGGGGAGGCCACCTGGACCCTGCCTCGGACGCCCGACGGGCAGCCGGACCTGCAGGGCTACTGGACCACCCAGACGTTCACGCCCCTCGAGCGGCCGGAGCGGTTGGCCGACCGGGAGTTCCTCTCGGAGGAGGAAGCGGCGGCGCTGCAGCAGCAGCTCACGGCGGAAGGCGTCGACCCCCTGCGGCGCGACGCCATCGGCATCGAGGACCCCGAGGCCCGGGAAGAGGCGCTCTACCAGGACAACCGCGACGCGTCGTACGTCCACTACGACAACCAGGTCTGGCTGCGCACGCCGGTGCCCAAGGGCCTGTCGACCCGCCGGACGTCGCTGATCACGTATCCGCCGAACGGCAGGATTCCCCCCATGACGCCGGAGGGCGCGGCCCGGGTGGAAGCCGAGGCCGCGATGGCCCGCGTGTTCGACGGCTACGAGACCCGCCCCCTGATGGAACGCTGCGTCGTCTGGACGCACGAGGGGCCGCCGCTGCTGCCCCCGGCCTACAACGACATTCATCAGATCTTCCAGACGCCCGACCACTTCGTGCTGTTCACGGAGCTGGCGACGAACCCGCCGCGGATCATGGCGCTCGATGGGCGCGCGGGCATTCCCGACGCCATTCGCCAGTTCGGCGGCGACTCGCGCGCCCGCTGGGAGGGAGACACGCTGGTCGTCGAGACCGGGAACTTCATTGCCCGGCGCAACTACCGCGGGTCGAACCAGTACCGGCACATCGAGGAGCGCTTCACGCTCGTCGACGCGAACACGATCCGGTACGAGTTCACGATCACGGATCCGACCACGTGGACCAGCCCGTGGAGCGGCGAGGTCCCCATGGTGCGCACCGAGGGTCCGATGTTCGAGTACGGATGCCACGAGGGCAACCACGACATCCGTCACATCCTCGAGATCAACCGCAATCTCGAGAGGCAGGCGGCCGAGGCGGCCTCCGGCGGGACCTCGCGGTAGCCCCGCGAATCGGTCCTTGTCGGATTGACAGCGCGGCCGGCGCGGCGTAGGATATCGGCACCGCTAGATAAAGGAACAAGAAAAAAAGTCGTTGTCGGACGCTTCTCCACCGGCGGCACGCTCTATTCGGCACGCTCTTGAGAATCGGAGGGTGGTGACCATGTCGTGGCTGTTCAAGGTGACGGGCGGAACGGCGGTCGCGGTGGCGTTGGGGGCCCTGGCGCCCCACGCGAGCCACGCGCAGGCCGTTTCGGACGAGGCATCGGCGCAGGCCTTCGTGAGTAGGTACTGCGTCGCGTGTCACAACGACCGCGGATTCGAGCGCGGTGCGGTGCCGATCTCGCTGCAGGGGCTCGACCTGCAGGAGGTCGGAGCCCACGCCGAGGTCTGGGAAGGGGCGCTGCGGAGAGTCCGGAGCGGGATGATGCCGCCGCCGGCGGCACGGCTGCCGGACGACGCCGCGCGCGGCACCTGGGTCACCTGGCTGGAGACCGAGTTGGACCGCGCGGCCGACGCCCAACCGCCTCTCGGGCGGCCGATGACGGTGCATCGCCTCAACCGCGTCGAGTACCGGAACGCGGTGCGCGACCTGCTCGGGCTCGACGTGGACATCGAGGCCCTGCTGCCGCCGGACGACGCGGATGCCGAGGGCTTCGACAACAACGCCGAGGTCCTGTCGGTCTCGACGACGCTGATGGAGCGCTACCTGACGGCGGCGCGGCGCATCAGCCAGCTCGCCGTCGGCGACCCCGCCCTGGCGTCTCGGGCCCGGTCCTACTCGGTGCCCCAGCTCGAGGTGCAGGACGACCGGACGAACGAGGATCTCCCGTTCGGGTCGCGCGGCGGCCTCGCCGCCGAGCACTACTTCCCCCTCGATGGCGAGTACGAGTTCAAGGTCGACCTGCATCGCAACTTCTACAACTACATCCGCGGCCTCGGCAACACGCCGCACCAGCTCGACGTGCGGGTGGACAAGGCCCTGGCTCATACGTTCATGGTCGGCGGCTCGTTCGAGGGCACGCGGTGCGCGACGAGCTACTGCGGCTCGGGCAGCGGGGGATTCCCCGAGTGGGGCACGTACTCGGTCATTGCGGACGAGGAGCTGCGCTTCCGGATGCCGGTGAAAGCCGGGGCGCGGTTGGTCGGGGTGTCGTTTCTCCGGCGCCCGGCGCTGGCCGAAGGGGTCCTGCAGCCGCGGCCGAGCCCGGCCACGTTCGGATTCAGCACCGACGACCGGCAGGACGGAAACCCGGCGGTGGCCGCGCTGACCGTCACCGGGCCCTTCGATGGCCGCAAGCCCATCGAGACGCCGAGCCGGCAGAAGATTTTCGTCTGCCAGCCGGAGAGCCCCGGAGAAGAGGTGGGGTGCGCGGAGGAGATCCTCGGCAATCTGGCGCGGCGCGCGTATCGGCGCCCCGTGACGCCGAGAGACGTGACGGCGCTGTTCAGCTTCTACGAGTCGGGACGGCGCGAGGGCGGTTTCGAGACCGGGATCCAGACGGCGCTGGAGTTCCTGCTGACGGATCCGGAGTTCGTGTTCCGCGTGGAACGTGCGCCGGTGGACGCCGAGCCGGGGCTCGCCTATCCGGTCGGTGACCTGGAGCTCGCCTCGCGGCTGTCGTTCTTCCTCTGGGGGAGCATCCCCGACGACGAGCTTCTCGATCTGGCGGTGCAGGAGAGGCTGAAGGACCCGGTCGTGCTCGAGCAGCAGGTGCGCCGGATGCTGGCCCAGCCTCGCGCACGGAGCGCGCTGGCCGACAGCTTCGCGGGCCAGTGGCTCGGACTGCGCAGCCTCCGCAACGCGTCGCCGGACCCGACGGCGTTCCCCGAGTTCGACGAGAACCTGCGCGTCGCGATGCAGCGGGAGACGCAACTGTTCCTGGATACGCAGCTCCGCGAGGACCGCCCGCTGGCCGAGCTGGTGACGGCGGACTACACCTTCGTGAACGAGCGGCTGGCCGAGCACTACGGGATTCCCGACATTCACGGGAACCACTTCCGGCGGGTGACGTGGCCGGACGACCGGCGGGCCGGCATCCTGGGGCAGGCCGGCATTCTGACCCTGACCTCGTACGCGAACCGCACGTCGCCGGTGACCCGCGGCAAGTGGGTGCTGGAGAACCTGCTGGGGGCGCCGCCGCCGCCGCCGCCGCCGGACGTGCCCGACCTGGAGGGCCGCGAGGACGGCGAGCCCCCGACGTCGCTGCGCGCCCTCATGGAGGTCCACCGGCAGAACCCGGCGTGCGCCGCGTGCCACCGCAACATGGACCCGCTGGGGTTCGCGCTCGAGAACTTCGACGGCATCGGGCGCTGGCGCACGACCGAGGACACCGGGATTCCGGGCGAGGTCGGGCCGTCCATCGATCCGTCGGGGGTGGCGCCCGACGGCAGCGCATTCGAGGGAGCGAGCGGCTTCCGGCACATCCTGGCGAGCCAGGGCGAGTTCATGAGCACGGTGACCGAGCGGCTGCTGACCTATGCCATCGGGCGCCGGGTGGAGGCCGCCGACATGCCGGCGGTCCGGCGGATTCTCCGGGAAGCCGAGGCGGAAGAGTCTCGTTGGTCGGCGGTAATTCTGGCGATCGTGAAGAGCGCACCATTCCAGACGAGGAGGATAGGCTGATGATCGTGACCAAGACAGTGATCCCGCGTCGTACCCTGCTACGTGGCGTTGGAGCGACGCTGGCGCTGCCGCTTCTCGACGGAATGGTGCCAGCCATGACGGCCCTGGCCCAGACGCCGGCGGCGCCGGCGAAGCGCCTGGGCGTCTTCACGGTGCCGAACGGCGCTCCCGTGGAGTACTGGATGCCGAAGACGGCGGGGGCCGGGTTCGAGTGGACCCCGAGCCTGAAGGCGCTCACGCCGGTGCGCGAGCACGTGCTCGTGATGACGAACCTCGACAGCGTCGGGGCGGAGCCGGGCCGCGGCACGACCCACTCCCAGGCGGCGTCGGCGTTGCTCACCGGCGCGCGTCCGAAACGCACGACGGGAGCCGCGCTCGAGCTGGGCATCTCCATGGACCAGGTTGCCGCCAACGCCGCGGGCATCGGGCGCGAGACCCAGTTGCCCTCGTTGGAGCTCTCCCTCGAGGGCGGCGACACCGTCTACGGCGTGGCCACCTGCGACGGCGGCTTCAGTTGCGCCTATCTCAATAACTCGTGGGCGAATCGGACGACGCCGATGCCGCGCGAGACGAACCCGCGCATCGTCTTCGAGCGGCTGTTCGGCGACGTGGGCAACACGAGCGCCGACGCGCGCCGCGCGAGCATTCAGCGGCAGCGGAGCATTCTCGACCGGGTGCTGAACAAGGTCACCGACCTCAAGGTGGGGCTGGCCCCGTACGACCGGCTCAAGCTCGACGAGTACCTCGAGGCGGTCCGCGGCATCGAGCGCCGCATTCAGCTGGCCGAGCAGCAAGCGGACCGGGAGCTGCCGGCGGTGGCGTCCCCGGCGGGCATTCCCGTCTCGTACGAGGAGCACGCGAGACTGATGTTCGACCTGATGGTGCTGGCCTACCAGACCGACATGACGCGCGTCATCACGTTCATGATCGGCCGCGAGGAGAGCGGGGCCACGTATCCGCAGATCGGGGTCACCGAGCCGCACCACCCGCTGAGCCACCACCGGGACAATCGGGAGAAGATCGAGAAGCTGGCGCGCATCAACGCCTATCACATGCAGCTGTTCAGCGAGTTCCTGGTCAAGATGCAGTCCACGCCGGACGGCGACGGCTCGCTGCTCGACCACGCGATGCTGCTCTACGGCGGCGCGCTGCGCAACTCGAACCGGCACACGACCGAGAACCTGCCGATCGTGCTCGTCGGGGGCGGCTGCGGGGAGCTCAAGGGCGGGCGCCACATCGTCTGTCCGCAGGGCACGCCGCTCACCGATCTCCAGTACACGATGCTGGCGAAGCTGGGCGTCCCCGTGGAGAGCTTCAGCGGCAGCACGGACCAGATCCACGAGATCTCCGGGCTGGCGTAGGAGTCTGCACCGTAAGTACGTCGCCGCCTCCCGCCGGGAGGCGGCGACTCCCTGGATAGAGTTGGTTGCCCGGCCATCGGCGTCTTGCGGCGCCGATGGCCGGGCCAGCGTTGTCTTTTACCGGCAACCGAGGGTGGCGGTCCTCGGCGACCGGCCTTGGCGGGGTTGGCGCCGCCCGGGGTCGGAGAGATGCGGAACGGAGGGAGGACGGCATGCGGCTGAGCAGGTGCACGGCTGCGGTGGCGGTTGCGTGGCTCGGGGTCGCCGGCGTTGCGTCGGGTAACGCCGACCTCCGACTGATCGAGGCGATCCAGGACCAGGACCACGAGACCGTCCGCGCGTTGCTCGAGGAGAAGGTCGACGTCAACGCCCGCGAGGGGGACGGCGCGACGGCGCTGCACTGGGCGGTCGTACGGGACGACGTCGAGGTGGTGGACGCGGTGCTCGGCGCGGGAGCCGACGCGAACGCCGCCAACGACTACGGGGTGACGGCCTTGTTGCTGGCCTGCACCAACCGGAACGCTACGGTCGTCGGCAAGCTCCTGGACGCGGGAGCGGACCCGAACGCGGCGACCTCGATGGGCGAGACGGCGCTGATGACGTGCGCGAAGACCGGCAGCGCCGATGCGCTGGCGGCGCTTCTCGACCACGGTGCGAACGTGGACGCCCGGGAGGAATCGCACGGGCAGACGGCGCTGATGTGGGCGGCGGCCCAGGCGGATCCAAGGGCGGTGCAGGTGCTGCTGGCGCACGGCGCCGATGGCCGGGCGCGTTCGGACAGCCATCTGCTGCCCGTCAACCTCGGGGACGGGAACCCCTTCGAGCAATTCGTGATGCAGCCGCAGCGCGGGTCCACGCCGCTGTTGTTCGCGGCGCGGCACGGCCGTATCGAGAACGCGCGGCTCCTGCTCGACGCGGGCGCGGACGTGAACGAGAAGGCTCCCAATGGCGAGTCCGCCCTCGTGCTGGCCAGCTTCAGCGGTCAGGGCCGCCTCGCGGCGTTTCTCCTGGAGCACGGCGCGGACCCCGAGGCCGCCGACGCCGGCTACACCGCCCTCCACACGGCGGTGCTGCGGGGCGATCCGGATCTGGTGAAGGCGCTGTGCGCGTACGGCGCGGACTCCAACCGCCGCCTCGTGAAAGGGAGCCGGCAGCAGCGCAACCTCAACTGGTACGCCTTGCCGGAAACCCTGGCCGGGGCGACGCCGTTCTGGCTGGCCGCCAAGTATGCCGAGACCGGGATCATGCGCTCCCTCGCCGAGTGCGGCGCCGATCCGCTGCTGACGCCGAACGACGGGACACCGCCGCTGCTGGCGGCCGCCGGCGATGGTTGGGTGACGCGATCGGCCGATCGCCGGGGCCAGGGCATCGGGGTCGACGCGGCCCGGCTGTTGCTGTCGGCCAGCGAGCGCCCGACGTGGGAAGCGACCCAATTGGCGCTCGAGCTGGGCAATGACGCGAATGCGACGGCCCCCGACGGAAACACCGCGATGCACGAGGCGGTGAGGCTCGCTTTCCCGACGGTCGTGCAGCTCCTGGTCGACCACGGGGGAAACCTGGACATCGAGAACGAGGACGGCACGTCGGCGCGGGATCTGATTTGCCAAGACGGCACCGGAAGACTGGCTCCCCTCGCCGGCAGTTCGTGCGCGGAGTGAACGGACTCAGGAGTCTGCGCCGCAGAAACGGTGCGGACTCCTGCCAGGCAACGCCCCGCTGCATTCGACCGGCGATCCATCCTGCCTGACTGCGTTGTACCGCGGAGCTGCGTAGCTCCGCGGTCCCGCCTGCCCAACAGGCTCCCTCGTCACCCCTTGTAGCACGGGCGCCTTTCAGCCCGCTGGCTTGTAGCGAGGGCGCCTCCAGCCCGCTGGCGCCCCCTCGCCATTCTCGGTGCAGCCCGCGGTTCACCTCGGGCTCCAGTCCCCGGCGCAGACTCCTGGCGGAACGAACATACAATGGCCCCGATGACCGGGCGCCAGATCCGCATCGGCACCAGCGGGTGGCACTACCCCGCCGGGGCCGGCGCGTGGGACGGTATCTTCTATCCGCCGCGGGGGCGCCGCCATCGACCGCCGGGATTCGACGAGCTGGAGTACTACGCCCGGCACTTCGACACCGTCGAGGTGAACTCGACCTTCTACGGCGTACCGCGCCGCGCGGTCACCGCGGCCTGGGCCGCGCGCACCCCCGACGACTTCGCGTTCTCCGTCAAGCTCTACCAGCAGTTCACGCACCCGAAGATGTTCGCGGCCGCCAGCGGCGGCGGCGACACGCAGGTCGACCGCGGCGACGTCGACCGGTTCCGCGACGCCATCGCCCCCCTCCACGAGTCGGGCAAGCTCGGCGCCCTGCTGGCCCAGTTCCCCGCCAGCTTCCGCAACGACACCGCCGCGCGCGACCATCTTGCGTGGCTGATCGAGGCGCTGTCCGACTGCCCGGTCGCGGTCGAGCTGCGGCACCGAAGCTGGAGCGACGACATCGCCGGCACCCTGCGCCTGCTGAACCGCCTCGGCGCGGCCTGGGTGCAGATCGACGAGCCGAAGTTCCGCCTGTCCATCGCCCAGAACTTCCTCCCGAACGTCGAGAGCTTCTATTACATGCGGCTCCACGGCCGCAACGCCCGCCAGTGGTGGCGCCACGACCACGCGGAGGAGCGCTACGACTACCACTACTCCACCGCGGAGCTGCAGCCGTTCCGGGACACCGCGGACGCCGCCGCGCGTCTCGTCAAGCGGCTCTATCTCTACATGAACAACCACTTCGCCGCGAAGTCGGTCGCCAACGCCGCCACCCTGAAGCACCACCTCGGCCTGGCGGTGCCCGGCGCCTGGCGCGGCGAGATGGTGGCGCGCTACCCGGAGCTCGACGGCGTCGTCAGGACGGGCTCGGCGGCGGCGCCGCTGCTGCCGATCGGTGGACCGGCGGTGCGAGAGTGAACGGTGTGCAGCATCCGCACGTGGGCTTCCGCAATGCTGGCCCCTCTGCCGGCACCCGCGCGAGCGCATGGGCGTAAGCGGTGTCTCACGACTGGCCTTGCCAAATATTGCCAATTCGTCTACGGTCCCGTCATGGGCACGATGAACATATCGTTGCCGGATGCGCTGAGGTCCTTTGTGGACCAACAGGTCGCGTCGCGCGGATACGGCACATCGAGCGAGTACGTCCGGGAGCTGATTCGCCGGGACCGGGATCGTCAGCGCCTGCGGGGCCTGCTGCTCGCCGGTGCGGGTTCCGCACCGGCGTCCACGGCGGATGGAGCCCGCTTCGATCGCCTGCGCGAACGCGTCCGCCGGCAGACGACGGCGTGAGCGGCAAACGGGTCGTTCTGCGGGAACGCGCGGACCGCGATGCCGAGGAGGCTGTCGATCACTATCTGCGCGAGGCCGGCGAGAGGATCGCGATCGGCTTCGTCGATGCGCTGGAGCGTGCGTGCGCGCACATCGCCCGCCATCCGGCGGCAGGTTCGTCGCGCCACGCCCACGAGTTGAACCTCCCCGGCCTGAGGGCCTGGCCCCTCAAGCGCTATCCGTATCTGCTGTTCTACGTGGAACGCGACGACCACCTCGACGTCTGGCGCCTGCTCCGTGCGGAACGGGACATCCCGGCGTGGCTGTGGGAGCCGGAAGACCCTTGATCGATGGACTCCGACCCGATTCCAGCTTTGCGCAGCCTCGATTCAGCCCTTGAGAGTGCCGGCCCCGTGCCGGCGCCCGGCGCCCGCGTCGTGATCCGCGACGCCGAGTGGGTGATCCGCCGCGTCGACCGCTCCCCGGATGGCGGCTACCAGCTCGTGTGCGACGGCGTCTCGGAGCTGGTGCGGGAGCGCGAGGCGATCTTCCTCACCACCATCGAGTCGGACATCCAGGTCCTGGACCCCGCCGACACCCGGCTCGTGCCGGACGAGTCGCCCGGCTTCGCGGACAGCCGGCTCTACCTGGAGAGCCAGCTCCGGCAGGCGGTGCCGAACGACGAGAACATCCACGTCGCCCACGGGGCGGCGATGGATCCGGCGCCCTACCAGTTCGAGCCGGCCCGGCAGGCGCTGCGGCAGCCGCGGCAGCGTATCCTCATCGCCGACGCGGTGGGGCTCGGCAAGACCCTGGAGGCGGGCATCCTCGTCAGCGAACTGAGCGCCCGCGGCCGGGGACGGCGCATCCTGGTGCTGGCCGTCAAGAGCATGCTCACGCAGTTCCAGAAGGAGTTCTGGAACCGCTTCACCATCCCCCTCACGCGGCTCGACTCGATCGGCATCCAGCGGGTGCGCAGCCGCATCCCGACCAGCCACAACCCGTTCCACTACTACGACAAGGCGATCATCTCGATCGACACGCTGAAGCAGGATGCCGAATACCGCACGTACCTGGAGCAGGCCTACTGGGACATCATCGTCATCGACGAGGCGCACAACGTCGCGGACCGAGGCGCCGGGGGCGCGAAGGGCGGCACCTCCCACGGCCGGACCTCGCTGCGCAGCCGCCTCGCCCGGCTGCTCGCCCGCCGCTCCGACACGCTCATCATGCTCTCGGCGACGCCGCACGACGGTCGGGCGCGCAGCTTCGCCAGCCTGATGAACATGCTGGACGCGACGGCCATCGCCGACCCGGACAACTACTCGCGGGACGACTTCCGAGGCAAGGGCTCGTCATCCGCCGGTTCAAGAAGGACATCCGGAACCAGGTCCGCGACGCCTTCCGCGACCGGGAGATCGTCCGGCGCCGGTTTCCCGCCTCCACGGCGGAGGAAGCCGCCTACGAGGCCCTGCTCGCGGTGAAGGTGGCGCCGTCCCGATCCGCGGCGCCGGGGACGGGGTCGAAACGCCGCGACCTCTTCCTCGTCACCTTGGAGAAGGCGCTGTTCTCCAGCCCGGCCGCCTGCATTGCGAGCGTCAAGAAGCGCATCCGCCGAAGAGAGAGGCAACTCGTCGAATCAACGAACCCGCACGCAGCAGCGGAAGTCCAATCATTGCTGTTCCTGCGCCAGGCTCTCGCGGCCATCGGTCCAGGCGACCACGCCAAGTACCAGGCGCTGCTCGCCGCGATCCGCGGCGGCAAGCCTTTTGACTGGAACGGGAACGACCCGACGGATCGCCTGGTCGTGTTCACCGAGAGGCATCGAGACGCTACATTGGCTTTGCGATCGGCTCTCGAAGGACCTGGGGCTCCGCGACAACCAGGTCGAGATCCTCCACGGCGGCCTGAGCGACGTGGACCAACAGCGCGTGGTCGAGGACTTCGGCAACGCGTCGCGCCCGCTGCGCCTGCTGATCGGCTCCGACGTCGCTTCCGAAGGTATCAACCTGCACTACCAGTGCCACAGGCTCATCCACTTCGACATGCCGTGGTCGCTGATGGTCTTCCAGCAGCGCAACGGCCGGGTGGACCGCTACGGGCAGGAGCGAACCCCGCACATCGTCTACCTGGTGACCGAGAGCGCGAACGAGACCATCCGCGGTGACACGCGCATCCTCGAGGTGCTGGCCGAGAAGGACGAGCAGGCCCACCGCAACATCGGCGATCCGTCGGCCTTCATGCGCGTCTACGACATCGACGCCGAGGAGGAGATCACGCGGGACGCCATCGCCGCTGGCGAGCAGGCGGAACGCTTCGACGCACGGCTGAGCCCGTCGGCCAGCAAAGGGGACGACCTCCTGGCGCTGTTTCTCGGCACCAGGAGCCCCGAGGACGAGTCGTCGCCTGAGGCGCTGGAGCTGCCCCCGGCGCCGACGTCGCTGTTCGAGAGCGATATCGCCTACTGCGAAGCGGCGCTGCACCGGCTGCGGGAGAAGGACCGCACGTTGCGGTTCGAGAGCGATGTGACCGGCACCGTTCTGACTCTGGACGCACCGGAGGACCTGCGGCGCCGGTTCGGCTACTTTCCGAGAGAGGTGTTTCCCGAGAACGGCCGTTTCGCGCTGACGGCGGACCGCAACCGGATGCGCGACGCGATCGCCGACAGCCGCCGCGAGGAAACGGCGTGGCCGAGCGTCCACTACCTCTGGCGCCTCAACCCGGTGGTGGGCTGGCTGAACGACCGCATGCTCGCGGCGTTCGGGCGGCACGAGGCGCCGGTGCTGGCCGGCGTGCCACGGCTCGCTCCGAACGAGGCGGTGTTCGTCCTCTCGGGGCTGGTCCCGAACCGGCGGAGCCACCCGCTGCTCTACGAGTGGATCGCCGTGGCGTACCGGGGAACGCGTTACGAGGCCGTAGTCCCATTCGACGAGGTGCTCGCACGTACCGGTCTCGGCCGCGACGGGGTCGCGAACCGCAGTCTGCAAGCGGACACCAGTGCCCTCCGAAGTCTGCTGCCGGACGCCGTCGCGCGGGGACGGGACTGGGTCGTCGCGCGCCGCCGGGCCTTCGAGAGCCGTATCAACGACAAGCTGAACGACGAGTTGAAGGCGCTGGAAAGGCTGAAGACCCGCCAGCTCCGCCAGCTCGAGCTGCAGCTCGAACGTTCGGGCCAGGCGGAGGCGTTCAAGCGTGCCCGTCAAGAACGCGGCCGGCGCGACATCGACACGATCTTCGAAGAGTACCTGAAGTGGATCGAGGACACCATGACCACGGAGCCGCAGCCTTGGATCAAGGTGGTCTGCGTCATGACGGGGGAGCCGGAAGACGATCGACCAACAGGTGTGCATCGTGGGTAGAATTGGCTCTGGCATGACCGGATCGGCCTCATCGAGCCCACCCGAGAACCCAGGCGTCGGAATCCAGCGCCCACTTGCTCCATCCGGCGACACCCGGAAGACGCCGTAGAGTCATGCCCGCAGCGACCGCCGCAACCTTCACCGGCATCCACAACGAGAACGAGTTCTACAGCCACCACTATCTGTCGGAGATCTTCAGCGGCGACATCCGGGCGACCGTGGATCGCTGGCGCGAGCAGGCCGAGGCCGAGAGCGGGCGGACGCCGTACGCGGCGCTGCGGACGCTGGCCGCCGACTACGTGCGGTTCCGCCGCGACTTCGATCGCGAGCGCCGCAGCGATCCGCGGCTGACCCTGCAACGCAAGTGGTTCCGGCAGCTTCTCCCCGCGCTCGGCTACGAGTGGGCCCCCGCCAACCAACCGCTCGACGTGGGCGACGAGGTGCCCGTGCTCTGCGCCGCGGGCGGCAAGGCCGGCGCCCCCGCCCTGCTCGCGCTCGGCGCCTACGACGCAGAAGCCGAAGGCGAAGACCCGCTCAAGCTCAAGCCGCACCCGCTGCAGTTCCACGGAGAGGCGCCCCCGCCCGAGGTGCTGCTGCGTGAGACCTGGGACGAGGTAGTCACCCGTCGTGTCTTCGGCCAGGACCACCCGCCGCGCTGGCTGCTGGTGCTCTCGTTCAGCCGTGTCCTGCTGATCGAGCGCGGCAAGTGGACGCACAACCGGCTGCTGCGCTTCGACCTCGACGAGATTCTCGGCCGCCGCGAGGACGCCACCCTGAAGGCCGCCCCGCCCTGCTGCACCGCGACTGCCTGCTGCCGCCCGACGGCCAGAGCCTGCTCGACAGCCTCGACGAGAACAGCCACAAGCACGCGTTCGCGGTCTCCGAGGACCTGAAGTACGCGCTGCGGGAATCGATCGAGCTGATCGGCAACGAGGCGATCCGCTACCTGCGCGAGGTGCTCAAGGACAGGGTCTACGACCGCACCGACGACGCGCTCGCCGGACAGCTCGGCCTGGAATGCCTGCGCTACATGTACCGGCTGCTGTTCCTCTTCTACATCGAGGCACGTCCCGACCTCGGCTACGCCCCGATGAACTCAGAGACCTACCTCAAGGGGTACAGCCTGGAGCACCTGCGCGACCTCGAGCTGGTGCGGCTGACCAGCGAGGAGTCTCTCGACGGCTACTACATCCACCATGCCGATGGCTTCGACGGTACGCATCGAGGCGGCGCCGCGGACCTTCTGGCGGCGGAACCGGGCACGCACCTGCACCACGGCTTCCGTATCCGCGCCCTCGACAGCGCCCTGTTCCGGGAAGGCTCGACGCCGCTGCTCGACCGCGTGAAGCTGCGCAACCGTGTGCTGCAGCAGGTCATCCGCCTGATGTCGCTCACCCGCCCCGCGAAAGGCCGGCGCGGGCGGCGCGGGCGCATCTCCTACGCCCAGCTCGGCATCAACCAGCTCGGCGCCGTGTACGAGGCGCTGCTCTCGTACCGCGGCTTCTTCGCCGAGGAGGATCTCTACGAGGTGAAGAAGGCGGGCGAACCCGACGACCCCCTGAAGAGCGCCTGGTTCGTGCCGGCGCGCGACCTCGACGACTACACGGAAGAGGAGCGCGTCTACGACAAGGACGACGAGGGCCGCCGAAGGCTCCGCGTCCATCCGCGGGGCCGCTTCATCTACCGCCTCGCCGGCCGCGACCGGCAGAAGACGGCGAGCTACTACACGCCGGAGTCGCTCACCCGCTGCGTCGTCAAGTACGCCCTGCGCGAGCTCGTCTCGGACGACATGCCGGCCGACCGCATCCTCGACCTCACCGTCTGCGAGCCGGCCATGGGCTCGGCCGCGTTCCTGAACGAGGCGGTGAATCAGCTCGCGGAGAAGTATCTCGAGCGCAAGCAGCGCGAGCTCGGCCAGCGGATCCCGCACGCCGAGTACGCGGACGAGCTGCAGCACGTGAAGCTGTACATCGCCGACCGCAACGTCTACGGGGTGGACCTCAACCCCGTGGCGCGCGAGCTGGCCGAGGTGTCGCTGTGGCTGAACTGCATCCACCGCGGCGGGCACGTACTGTGGTTCGGCTACCAGCTCGTCTGCGGCAACTCGCTGGTCGGCGCGAGGCGGCAGGTGTTCCCCACGGCGACGCTGGGCAAGGGGAACCGCAAAGCCGAGCTGTGGTTCAACCACGCACCCGAGCGGGTGACGCCCTCGGCCGATCCGCGCCGTCGGCGCAACGGCACGGACCCAAACCACGTGCGCGACACCGCGCCGACCCGCGCCCCGAAGCGCCCCGCCGCCACGGTCTACCATTTCCTGCTGCCCGACCCCGGCATGGCCGGCTACGGCGACAAGGCGGCCAAGGCGCTCGAACTGCAGTGCTTCGAGCGCATCGCCGACTGGCGCAAGCGCTTCTTCAAACCGTTCGCCGAGGACGAGATCGCCGAGCTCGAAGCCCTCTCCGACCGCGTGGACGCCCTCTGGGCGCTCCACGCAGAACAGCTCGCCCGCGACCACCGGGAGACCGAGGATGCCCTGCCTGTCTGGGGCCGCCGCGTCCCGGCCGACGAACGCCACACCACCAACACCTGGAAGGACCGCATCCGCAATCAGGGCGTCTTCAGCCGCGACACCCGCACCGCCAGCCCCTACCGCCGCCTGAAGCTGGTCATGGACTACTGGTGCGCCCTCTGGTTCTGGCCGATCCGGGAAGCCGACGAGCTGCCCGACCGCCACGATTTCCTCAACGAGATCTCCTTCGTGCTCACCGGCTCGGTCTACCAGCCCGGCGTGGGCCCCCACCAGACCGCCGACCTGTTCGGCACCGAGTACGCCGAGCACGCCGAGGAAATCGCGAACCGCATCACCGACGAGGTCGGCATGCTCGACCTCGACAAGCTGTGGGAGCAGTTTCCGCGATTGAGGTTCGCCGACGAGTTGGCTGTTCTATGGCGAACGCACGGACGGCTCGGTGCGGGGCGGGTTCGACTTGGTATTGGGAAATCCGCCCTGGATCAAGGTGGCGTGGGAGGAAGCCGGCGTCCTCGGCGATCACAACCCGGGATTCGTGCTGCGCCGCCTCTCGGCGAAAGAGCTCACCGACCTGCGCGCCGGCGCATTCGACCGTAGCACCGGGCTGCGTAACGCCTGGCTCGGCGAACTGGAAGAGGCGGAGGCGACGCAGGCGTTCCTCAACGCCCGGCAGAACTACCCGCTGCTGGCGGGCCAGCAGACCAACCTCTACAAGTGCTTCGTACCCCAGGCTTGGATGGTGGGAAGCGAGCTGGCCGCCGGCGGTTTTCTGCATCCAGAGGGCGTATACGACGATCCGAGGGGCGGGGTGTTCCGTGAAGCACTGTACGTGCGGCTGCGGGCGCACTTCCAGTTCCAGAATGAGAAGAAGCTGTTTGCGGAGGTCGACCACCACGCACTGTTCAGTGTCAACGTCTACGGTCCGGCGCGCCCGTCGCCGTCCTTCCGCCACGTGGCGAATCTATTCGCCCCGGCGACGGTAGACGCTTCGATGAGCCACGACGGCTCCGGTCCCCCGCCAGGCATCAAGGATGACGCCAACGATTGGAGCACGGCCGGGCACGCCGACCGGGTGGTCCAGATCGACGGCAACGCGCTCGACAGCTTCGTGCGCCTGTACGATGCACCTGGGACGCCGACCTGCCAAGCGCGCCTCCCCGCGCTCCATGCCGGCACTCTGCTCGCTGTGCTGAGCAAGCTGGCCGCTTACCCGAACCGCCTCGCAGACCTGCGGAATGGGTTGTACGTCACCGCACACTGGCACGAGACCATGTCGCAGCGCGAAGGGACGATCCGTCGCGAGACGCGATTTCCGCTGACGCCCGCGGAGCTGATCCTGTCGGGCCCGCACTTCTTCGTCGGCAACCCGCACAACAAGTCGCCACGCCGCGAGTGTACGCTCAACAGCCACTACGACGTCCTTGACCTCACCGAGTTGCCGGACGACTACCTGCCGCGCACCAACTACGTTCCGGCGTGCAGTCCGGCGACGTACGAGGAACGCACGCCACGGCCGCCCTGGACCGACCCCGATGCGGACAAGCCGCCGAGGGTGACGGACTACTACCGCGTCGTTAACCGGCGCATGGTGGGCCCGTTGGCGGAACGCACCTTGATCACCAGCCTGATGCCCAAGGGCGTAGCGCACGTACACACGACCGTCGCAAGCGTCTTTCGCGAGCTGCACCACTGCGTCGAACTGGCCGCCCTGTCGGCGTCTGTCGTCCTCGACTTCTTCATCAAGAGCACCGGCACGGGAGAGATGAACCTCTCCTGGCTCGGTCGCCTTCCTCTGCTGACTGACGACTGCAAGCCGCGCCTCCGCGCCGCGCTCCGCCTACGCGCGCTACGCCTCTGCTGCCTGACCACGCACTACGCCGACCTGTGGTCAGAAATATGCGCCGCCAGCCTGCGCAGCGCCGTCAGCGGCCGATCCGACGGTCCGGTCATCCCGGCGCTTGACGTCTTCCACGCGGACGCCTGGACGCGCCCCGACCCCCGGCTGCCCGACGACTGGGATGTGCTGCTGCCGACGTGGAACCGCGACGTCGCCCTGCGCACCGACTTCGTCCGCCGCCAGGCGCTCGTCGAGATCGATGTCCTCGCCGCCCTCGCCCTCGGCCTGACGCTCGACGAGCTGCTCGCGATCTACCGCGTGCAGTTCCCCGTCATGCGGCAGTACGAGGCCGACACCTGGTACGACGCCAACGGCCGCATCGTGTTCACCGTCTCCAAGGGCCTGCCCGGCGTCGGCCTGCCCCGCAAGGCCGTCAAAGGCGACACTGCCTGGACCCTGCGCCGCCCCGACGGCATCACCCCGGCCGACACGGCGCTCGGCTGGGAGGACGTCCGCGACCTTCGCGCAGGCGTCATCAGCCGCCGCATCCAGGACGACACGCTACCCGGCGGCCCCGTCGAACGCGTGATCGAGCACCACGCCCCGTTCGACCGCTGCGACCGCGAGGAGAACTACCGCGCAGCGTGGAGCGTGTTCCGTTCGCGTTTCGCCCCTCGCCCCAATTCCCCGATCTAGTACCCTTCGACGGTGGCCACATCATGATCACACGCCCAATCGACCGTCGCCGGCCTTCAGGAATCGCGACAACCGCGCAAGCAGTTCCGCTCGCTCGAAGGTCTGACACTCCCACACCACCAACACCTCCCACCCCAGGCGTCGGAGTGCCGCGAGGTTCCTTCGGTCTCGGCGGATGTTCTGCTCGAACTTCTCGCGCCAATACGCGGCACGCGTCTTCGGCGTGGTCGTTCGCGCGCAACCCTCGTGCCGATGCCAGAAACACCCGTGCACGAAGACCGCCCTGCGCAGGCGCGGGAAAACCAGATCGGGGGTGCCCGGCAAGTCGCGCCGGTGCAGCCGAAAGCGGTATCCCAAGGCATGCGCGACCCGCCGAACCGTTCGTTCCGGCGTGGTGTCCTTGCCCCGAACCCGGCGCATCAGCTCCGACCGCGCCGGGTCCACCGCTCCGTCGTCACCGACTTGCTTCCCGCCCCCCATCGGTACGAGCTCCCGGTTCAGTGGTTTTCTGGCCTACGTCGTTCCGTCGACCCTCGAAACCCCGTCGAGGTTGAAGCGTGCAATCCACCACCTTCACCGTCGACGCCGCGTTGCTCCGAGAACTCGGCGACCGCTTGATAGGTCGTTCGTACATCGCATTGGCCGAGCTCGTCAAGAACGCCTACGACGCCGACGCGATCGACTGCCGTATCGAGCTGGACGACGACCGGATCGTGGTTTCGGACAACGGCCACGGCATGTCCGAGCAGGATTTCCACCGCCACTGGCTGCGCATCGGCACCACACACAAGACCGCCGCGCCGGCCTCCCCACGCCTCGGCCGAGCCATGACCGGTTCCAAGGGTCTCGGGCGCCTGTCGGTGCAGTTCCTCGCCGACGAAATGACGCTCGAAAGTACCTCGGTCGACGACCCCTCGCACCATCTGTACGCTGTCGTTGACTGGACGAGCATCCAACACGGATCCGATCTCGACACCGTTGCCGTGCTCTGGGAAATGCGTCCCGACAGCCCCGTTTATCCCGACGACCGGCGGACCGGAACGAGAATCGTCTTGAACAAACTTCGCTCCGAATGGAACGCCACCGAAATCGAGAGGCTGGGCCAAGACGTCTGGATGCTTCAGTCGCCGTTTCGCCGCTCCCACCGCCGTTCGGACGCCGGTACCGCTCAGGATTTCTACGTTCACGTCGACGCTCCCGGAATCGACGGGGCCAGAGTCGCGTTGGACAAGTTCCAGGACGCCCTGTTCGAGAACTGGAAGGCGCGGATCACCGGCGCCATCGAGGACGGTCGAGTCACCCCCACCTGCACCGTCACCGTCGAATTCAAGGAGGATTATCCCAAGGGCGTCGAGCAGCCCACGTCGTTTCGCGAAACCGTAGCGTTGCCCGCCGCCGCACCCGGCCGACCGAGACCGACGCGTGCGGACTCCCCCGCCCTCGACCGCGCCCGGTTCGAAATCCTGGTCTTCAAGCCCGAGCGCCGCCAACCCGCCGGCATGCCCGTGGCCGAGATGAGGGACTATCTGCGGAATTTCGGCAACGTTTCCGTCTACGACGCGGGGTTTCGACTCCCGTACTACGGCCCCGATCAGGACTGGCTCAGGATCGCCGTCGACCAGGGCCGTCGACTCGGCACCTCGGCGCTGCTTCCTTCGCATCTGAAGGTCGACGCCCCGTACCTGCTCGACCTCCCCGCTCCGGGCAGAATACTCGGCATCGTGGAGATCGACACCAACCATGAACGGGCAGCGGCGGAGCAGGCCGAAGCCCGACGTACCGCCAAAGAGGAGGCCGAAGCCCCGCCCGGTCAGTGCCTTCAGATTCAGCCGGGTCGCGACCGGCTGGCGGACAACGCCGCTTTCGAACAACTTCGCGACCTGGTCCGATTCTCGCTGGACTTCTACGCCAACCGCTTCAAGCTCCTCTCCCTGCAGACGAGCGAGAGACGTCGCGCCAAGGAGCCACCGTCCCGGACCTTCAACCGCGCCATCGCCGCTATCGACCGGAACGAGGCCGAGATTCCGCGGCCCGCCTTTCAGGAAATACGGCGCGAGGTCGTTGCGGCCACCAAGGCGGCCGAACGCGAAGAACGACACCTCGACCAACGCGCCGTGCTCTTGGCCCCGCTCGCGACGCGGGCATGACGGCCCTCGCCTTCAATCACGAACTGACCCGAGAGCTTCTGCTGCTTGAGCAGGTCTCCGACCGATTGCGGACGATTGCCACGTCAGCGAAAGTGCCGCAAGTGGCCCCGCTGGCCGACGAATTGGCCACCGGGGCCGAGCGCTTGGCCGCCCTTCGCCAGCTCTTCGACCCCCTACTGGTTGCCGAGGATCGGGAACCGACCGACCGGCTTCGCGTTCGGGCGGTCCTGCGGCAGCTGGTTCGCGGGTTCGCACCGCTGATGGCCCGCGTGGTTTTCGTGACCCGAGACGTTCCCGACGAGTTGCGTTTTCCGCTCGGGTCCTTCGCCGAGTGGAGCGCCATGATCCAGAACCTTGTGACCAATGCGTGGAACGCCATGCTCGATTCCCCGCGGGCGGAGCTCCTGTTCGAGGGTGGCTCAGGCAAGCGGGGACTCGAATGGCTGCGCGTCAGTGACACGGGCGTCGGCCTCGGCGTTCCCCTGGAAGAATCCGAAACCTTGTTCGAACCGTTCGAACGCCACTTGCGTATCAGCCCTGAAAACCGCTCCATCGCAATGGGTGGCCAGGGGCTGGGTCTCGCAATCGTACGCATGATCGCTCAGCGCCGCGGAGCGCAGGTGGCCTTCTCGAAACCGCGGCCGGGATTCGCAACGACCCTGGAAGTATCGTGGAGAGGAGCACCGCAATGAAGATCCTCGTCTGCGACGACGAACGTAGCAAGGGCGAGAAGACCCGACAGGCGATCGCGGCAGGTACCGATAGCGAGACCAGACTTCTGGCGCAAGACGAACTGGCGGAGCACATCGGCGCACTCTTCGACCGCGCGGCGTCGATGGTGAAGCCTGACTCGACCGCCCCGAGTACCCAGTCGGAGTTCGAAAGCGACGAGTACGACATCGCGATTCTCGACAACAACCTGTCTGAACTTCACATCCGAGGTGCGCGCCACACCGCCGAGTCCATCGCCGGCTACGCCCGAGCGTTCGGGAAGATTCCGTACATCGTGTCGCTGAACAAGAATCCACACGTGGACTTCGACCTTCGCTATCTCGTCGGCGACTACGAAACGCACGCGGATTTCGCGCTGAACGACAAGCACCTGCCGATTGCGGCACTGTGGACGGGTATCTCCGTGAACGACCAGTTCCGGCCCTGGTACTGGCCCCCAATGCAGGACGTCGCGACCCGCCGTCGACAGCAGATCGCGTTCGTCAAGAAGCACCTCGACGACTCCATTCTGAGCGCGTTCGGTTTTCCGAAATCGGCCGCCGACCGGTTGTCGCGACACGCTCTCGGAGCGCTGTACCCCGAAGCGCGGTCGGCGTCGCGAGTCACGTTCCGGAAGTTCTTCGTGGCATCCTGTCGGTCGTTGCCGATTCGGCGAGAACGAGAGCTACTGGCAAGATCGATAACGTCGAACGACGACCCTGTGTGCGACATCGTGTGCCGCGTCGTGGCTGGCGAACTGGACCGTTGGATTCGCCGCGACATTCTCGCACCGCAAGACGTTTTGGTCGATCTTCCGCATCTCCTGATGCGAATGCCCTTCCTTCTCGGAGCAAAAGCGCGCCGTCTGGAGGCGTGGAACGACGTCGTCGCCGCAACCGAACCGCCCTACGGACTCTCGCCCACACTTTACCGGAGCCACCTGAGAGATGCTCGATTCCGCGAAGACGCGTGGGTCAGGTCTCCATGTTTCTGGTGGACGATTCTCAAGTCGGACCAGGAATTGAGCGACAGGTTCGCCCGGAATCGGCAACGATGGGCGTCTGCGGTCTTCTGCGAGGATCTGTCGCAATTCAGGGAGTATGGAGCCGACGAGGATGGACCGTCGGAGTTCGCAGCGGAGGTCGAAGGGACCTGGGCGCGCCGCCACGTGGAAATCGTCGGAAGCTGGAGTTACACACCAAAAAGTCGGTTGGCCAAGTAGAACCAACGTATTTCCTTGCATCGGGACAACAGGCAATGCCACGAAGCGTTTATTCTCTGATGCAGTCCTACTCGATGCGCGGCCTGCGCGACTGGCAGAAGGACGCACCGAAAGATCTGAAAGACAAGGCCAGGAGATTGCTCGCCAACAAGATCGCCGAGAGCAAGGCGGATATCGACGACGTTATCCGCGGGCGTTCGAGAGAGACATTCATAGCGATGCCGAAGCACGGATACAAGGGGCTCGAATGGTGCTTTTTCTCGCCACAAACGGCGAAGGGAGGGTTGAGGTCCTTGATTCTGTTTGTTCTCGTGAATCGTGCACGAAAAGACTGCATTGCCTTTCGGTTCGAGAGTTCTTCCGGCGGCGCTCATGGGTATTCTCACCTTCAGTTGACTCGGCAATCGAGCCTATCAGGGTCTGCGTTGCCGGTTCTGCCATGGCTTCCCACGAGCTATCCGGGGTTTCCGGTACCGGCGCGCAACTGGACGGAGATGTTTCTAGTCATGGCTACGGCGGTGCACGGCTTCGTTGGTGGCGTCGATGATGTGCTTCGGAATATCTTGGGCGCGAACGACGCGAAGGCATACCTGGTGACGCTCAAAGGGATATTGGTCAAGCTTCCCTGATGGAAACCGGGATCTTGCGGAGGAACCGCTTGTAGCAGCGCACGTAGTTTCCCTTAAGTCGTGGGGCGATTCCATCGAGCGCGCGCGCGAGGCCCCCATTTTGGAGTACTCGGTAGAGATCTTCGATGCGGTCGTCTGGTGCGAAAATTGCGTATATGCCGTGCGAGGGCACCGCGCCTGAACGGTCGAGGGCGATCCGGGGGACCCTCGCGAGTTCGGGAACGAGCAACTTCGGGCGTGTCCAGTCGACGGGTCGTATTCTGTCGATGGTCCGGTACCAAGGTGCGCCGTTCCGGACGATCCAACGGTTGCGTAGTACGTGCGTGAATCGACGGAGGCGGCGCTGCAGTCGTGGAAAGCGGCGCAAGTCGTGAAGTTGGCCGTCGTCGTCGAACAGGATGACGACCCGACGCCCCGACCATTCGATGGAGCCGTCGAGTACGTCGGAGCTTTCGATCCAGGGGCCCAGGAGCTCCGGCTCAACGTCGTCTTCATGAGGTCGGAGCACGAACGCTGGGGCATGTCCAAGAGCGGGCCCCGCCTTGACGGCGTAGCCAAGGTCGTCGAGAGTTCGCGACGCGTTCCGAAGTGTTGGTCGGCGTTCGGTCTTCGGCGTCGAGCGCTTGGACGCCACCAGGATCGTCGGATAGATGTCGACGCGCTGTTCGAAGACGTCGGAGGCGTTCACGGAGCCGTTGGAGAGGATGTCGAGCCAGGGCATCCACTCTTGGCGAAAACGCTCGCCGAACGCCATGTACATCCATCTGTCCGAGCAGAGGAATCCGCATTTGCCGGCGGGCCGCAGGGACCGGAAGGCTCTGTCGAGGAAGGGCAGGAACAGGTCGCCTCGGGTGACGTGTCGCGGAAGGCGGCTGTCGTAGATGGATTTCAGGCGGGCGGGTATTCTGGACCAGCGCATATAGGGTGGGTTGCCGACGACGTGGGTGTGGTCCGGTGCGGGTTGTTCGGACAACAGGAAATCGGCGTTGCGAATCCACGCCTTGGCGCACGCAGCGGCGGTCCCGTGGTGGACCCGCATCTCCCGGAGCGCGGTCCGAACACGGCTTCGGGCCTCGGAAGCGGCGCCCGGGTGCAGCTCGAAGGCGGCGATGCGTGGCCGGAGGCGGGCAATGGTCGGCTCGATGTCTCTGGAGCGGAAGGACGCGACGAGACGCTTGGCCGCCTGCACGAGGAATGCGCCGTCGCCGGCGGCGGGTTCGAGCAGCCGAGCGTTGGTCAGGTCGGCGGTGTCGCGCCAGCCGACGTTGTCGAGGATCGTGCCGGCCACGGCGGGCATCGTGTAGACTCCGCAGACTCGGTGAAGGTCGTCGATGGACTGCTTGAGTCGGTGATCGTCGGGCAGGGCGGTCGCGGGTGGAGGGCCGGAAGTCATTGGCGCGGCGCAGTTTTCATGGGAGCCACGGGGCGGCGTCATGTTGGTCACAGGGCTGTTCGCCGGTGTCGGCGGCTTCGAGTTGGGGTTCGGTCGAGTCGGTCATCGCGCGATTCTGCTGTGCGAGTAAGGACGAGCAGGCCGCGTTGGTGCTTCGGCGGCGTTGGCCGCGGGTGCGGCTGCACGGCGACGTCGCGACCATCGACGAACTGCCGAGCGAAACGGAGGTGATCACGGCCGGATTCCCGTGCCAGAACCTTGCCATGGCCGGCGACAAGAAGGGAATCGAGGGCCGGAAGAGCGCGGTCGTCAACAGGTTGTTCGAGTTGCTCGACCGGCGGGCGGTGCGATGGGTCGTCATCGAGAACGTCTACTTCATGCTGCATCTGAAGCGCGGAACGGCGATCGACACCATCCTGGAACGGCTCGAAAAGCTTGGCTACCGGTGGGCGTATCGGGTTGTGAACAGCCGGGCGTTCGGCCTTCCGCAGCGTCGGCGTCGCGTGTTCATCGTGGCCAGTCCATCGGGGGATCCCCGCAACGTACTGCTCGCCGATGACGCCGGCCACGCGAATTGGCCCGGAGTCGATACGGCCCGTCCCATGGGATTCTACTGGACGGAGGGTCGGACCGGCCACGGCTTGACGGGGGACGCGAGTCCGCCGTTGAAGGCGGGGTCGACACTGGCGATTCCGTCTCCGCCAGCGGTGCTGCTGCCGTCGGGACGGGTCGTGACGCCGACGATCGAGGCCGTGGAGCGGTTCCAGGGTTTTCCGGAACGATGGACATCGGTGCTCCGCGGCAGGGCCGGTCGGCACAGGTGGCGGCTGCTCGGCAACGCGGTGTCCGTACCTGTCGCCGAGTGGATCGGCAGACGGTTGACGGAGCCCGGCAGCTACGACGGTAATGGAGACGGGCCGCTCGATCCGGGGAGAACGTGGCCCGATGCGGCCTGGAACATGGACGGTCGGCGGGAGACGCGCAGAGTCGCCGGTGTAACGGAGCATCCTGTACGGCGGCGTCGGGGCCGGATTTCGGCGTTCGCGACGGACCATTGGCCGGACTTGTCGGATCGGGCACTCCGGGGATTCACGGAAAGAGCGAGGGATGGGAATCTCAAGTACCCACCCGGTTTTCTGGACGCCCTGGAGGCGAATCTTCGGTAGTTTGCGCTTGGGCGCTCGCATGGATGCGGAGCGACCCGCCGGCGGTCGTCGCGGCCCGGCGTTGCAGCATGCGACTGGGTTTGCGGATTGCAGGTTGGGTTGCCGGGGAGTTGCGGTGATTGGCGGCGGAGCCCCTCCGGTGGAGATCATCGTGACCACGCTAACCATAGAGTTGCCTGACGCGCTGGCCAAGGAGGCCAAGGAGAGGGGGCTACTGGTTTCGGCGGCAATCGAGGCCATGATTCGGGATGCGCTTCGTCGGCGGGCGGCGCAAGAGCTTCTGGAGGCTGCCGACCAGCTGGCGGCCGCGGAACTCCCGCCGCTGACGCTGGCGGAAATCCAGGAAGAGGTGGACGCGGTGCGCTCGCAGAGGCGCCCGCGTGCGGCGCGTGCTTGACACCGACTTCGTCATACCAGGGTTGACGGGTTGTCGAGCGCCTGGCGAGCAGCGGCGGCCAGGAACTTCGACCGGTTGGAGCCGACCTGCCTAGCGGCGGCGTCGATCTCGGCCAGCAGGTATTCGTCTAGGGTGATGTTGACTCGTGAGGTGCGGCCCTCGAGGGGTTTCAGGGGAACCAGGTAGAACAGTGCGCCGACCGACTCCGGATCGGCCATCACGTCCTCGATGCCCGATGGCGCCGGCGGGGCTTCGCCATCCTCTCGCAGGCCGTGGACGTGCAGCGCCAGCGCCTCCTCGGCGAATGCCACGGCTTCGTCGAGCGAACGTCCGGCCGTGACGCAGCCGGGCAGATCGGGGAACACGACGTTCCAGTCGCTGCCTTCTTCCTTGGTGACGAGAGCGAGGTACTGTCCGGGGGCCGATGACATACGCCTCCTCCGGCGAGATCACATCTCAAGTCCACTTGATGCCGGATCTTTTCTCGATAGAGCGCAGGGTCTTGATGTTTATCGTCCGGTTCGGGTGCGGCACGGTTACGCGGCCCGCCTTCTCGGGGTGCTTGAACTGAACATGCGATCCGACTCGGTTGACCTCCGTCCAACCGTGACGCTCGAGGTCGCGAATGACCTCTCGGCTTGCGACGCTCACCCGCTTCCCGGGCGCCATGATATCGTCAGGCGGCCGGACTGTAAGATCGATTGCTCGCGGCCGCGCGCAAGTCGTCGCTATGGTCGTCCGGCGTCTCTCCCATGATACCCTCCGTCGTCACCGCCGAGGTCACGGGCGCTCTGCGTGACTTCCTCGCCACCGGTTTCGGACCGTCGAACCCCGGGTTGGCGCACGTCATCGACGACTTCCTCGCCCAGCCGGAGAACCTCGCCAAGGGGCCGTATCTCTCCATCGCCCTGCCGTTCCAGCCGGCGCCCGAGGGCGGCGAGCCGTTCCCGGAGGTGCCCCTCGGGTTCACCCCGTACCGCCACCAGCGGACGGCGTTCTCGCGTCTGGCCGCGGGCGCCGGGCGGTCGACGGTGGTCGCCACCGGCACCGGCTCGGGCAAGACGGAGTGTTTTCTCTTCCCCATCCTCGACTACTGCCGCGAACGGGCCGGGGCGCCGGGGATCAAGGCGGTCCTCGTCTACCCCATGAACGCGCTGGCGGCGGACCAGGCGCGGCGCATCGCCCAGACCATCGACCGAACGCCGGCGCTGCGAGGCAAGGTCACCGCGGGAGTCTTCGTCGGGCGCGACAACCAGCCGCAGCGCTCGGCCCACAAGACGATGGGCCGGGACCACGTCGTCACCGACCGGGAAACCCTGCGCGAGCGGCCGCCCGACATCCTGCTGACGAACTACAAGATGCTGGACTACCTGCTGGTCCGGCCGTTCGACTATCGGCTCTGGCGGCACAACGGACCGGACACGCTGCGGTACCTGGTGGTCGACGAGCTGCACGCGTTCGACGGCGCCCAGGGGACCGACCTCGCGTGCCTGATCCGGCGGCTGCGGGTACGGCTCGAGGCCTCGCGCGACAGGCTGATCTGTGCCGGGACGTCGGCCACCCTCGGCGAGGAAGCCGACGATGCGGAGCTGCTGGCGTACGTCTCGCGCATCTTCGACCAGCCCTTCGAGCCGGGGGCGATCGTCGGCGAGGTCCGTCAGAGCATCGACGCCTTTCTCGGCGACGCGGTCATCAGCCGCCACCTGCATGCGGCCGATGATCTGCCGGCCCGCGTGGACCCCACGCGGCATGCGACGGCCGAGGCATACATCCGAGCGCAGCACGGGCTCTTCTTCGGCGCGCCCATCGAGGGCGACTTCGCAACCGACGCGTGGCGGCCGGCCCTCGGGGACCGCCTGCGCGAGCACTCGACGTTCGTGAACCTCCTCCGCGTGCTCGACGGCCGCCCGACGCCGATGTCGGACATCGTTGGTCGGCTGCGTCACAGTCTGCCAGTCGCGAACGACCGTGAGGCGCTCGGGGTATTGAACGGTCTCTGCGCCCTGATCTCGGTAGCGCGCCGCCGCGAGGGGACGGGTGGCGGGGCTGGGTTCCGGCCGTTTCTCCAGGTCGGCCTGCATCTCTGGGTGCGCGAGCTTCGGCGCATAGTGTGCAGCCTGTACAAGGAAGCGACCGAGGGATCGGTCGAGGAATCGCCGGACCAACGCGCCGGTGGGACGAACGCCGGGGCCGATCCCCCGGCCGGGTCCGGGCACGAGACGCCCGCTTCGAACGGGACGCCGCCCGCGACGATGAACGGCGCGGCAGCCGGGCCGCACACCTCGGCGCGTCGCACCATCGCGACCGCGGCTCACGCCGTCGACGGCGCGGCGATTCCCCGCCGGCTGCGCTTCTTCGACGACCTGAGGCCGGACGAATCCTCGGTCCACCTGCCCCTCATCCAGTGCCGCGAGTGTCACGTCACCGGCTGGGGCGCCGTCAAGCGTCCCGCGGAACAGCGCCTCGAAGGCGATCTGCGGGTGTTCTACAACCGGTTCTTCCTCCGAGACGTCGACGTGGCGTACCTGTTCCCGGCCCCTGCGCCGCCCGGCGTGCGCGGCCTCGACGTGACGGTGTGCGGCGCCTGCGGCATGGTCGAGGCCGCGGATGCCGCGACCTGCGCCGGGTGCCATTCGGACCGGCTCGTCCGCGTCTTCCGGCCCGTCTCGGTCGAGTCCCGTAGTCGCGGCGAGTCACGGTCGATGAGGCTGAGCCGCGACTGTCCGTACTGCGGAGCGCGCGAGGCGCTGATCATCGTCGGCGCTCGCGCCGCCAGCCTGCTGAGCGTTTCGCTGGGTCAGGTCCAAGGGTCACGCTACAACGATGACCGCAAGGCGATCGCCTTCTCGGACAACGTCCAGGACGCCGCCCATCGCGCCGGGTTCTTCGCGGCGCGGACCGCCGGCGTCGGAGTCCGGGCGGCCATTGCCCAGGTGGTCGAACGGCACGATGGCATCGCGCTGGCCGACCTTCCCGGGAGGGTCGAGACGTGGTGGCGCGATACGACGGTCAACCCCGAGGCGTTCGACGACGAGCGCTTCGTCAGCGAGTTCATCGCCCCCGACCGGCTGTGGCGGCGCGACTTCGTGACGCTGCAACGCGAGGGCCGGTTGCCGGCCGGCTCCCGGCTGCCGGAGGCGGTCGCACAGCGATTGCGCTGGGACACCTTGGCCGAGCTCGGCTACCGGTCGGCCATCGGCCGCACCTTGGAACGGACGCGCGCCGCCGCGGTCGGTGTGGACCGTGAGGCGCTGGAGCGGGGGTGCCGCAACGCGCATCTACGCATCCGCGAGGAGTTCGGGGCGATGCGCGATCTGGCTCCGGCGGCGGTGCGCTCGTTGGTCCTCGGCGTTCTGCGGCGCATGAAGGACCGCGGCGCCATTCGGAGCGACGTCGCCAAGGCATGGCTGGCGGCGGGGGGCAGACGCTGGTGGCTGACGCGACAACCCGCGTTGCAGGACTTCGGCCCGCGGTCGGCGCGGCCCATCTTCCCGGTCGACACGCCTCACACCGCAGATGGAATCGAACCTCTGTGCTTGAGGAATAGCGGCCGGAAGCCCTGGTACCAGGCATGGGTCGAGAGGGTCCTGACCCCGGTCGACGTGCTCGCCGCCACGCGCGAGGCCCCGGATGTGCTGCTGGAGGCGCTCCACGCACTTGAAGACGCGGGTCTCGCATGCCGCATCGAGGCCGGGCGGGCCGGCCTCGCCTGGGCGCTCGACCCAGCGCGCTTCTACGCGACCGCGCGCACCGCCGTGATGCGCTGCGCCGGCTCGAACCGCACCCTCGTCGTGCCCGAGCAGGAAGCCGATCTGTGGCTGGGTGTTCCCTGCCTGGACCTCGGCGTGCAGGCGGTCTACGAGCGCCACGCGGTGGGCCAGCCCACTTGGTTCGGGCGCCTGTATCGCGAGACCCTGCTTCGGCGCCTCGTCGCGGCCGAGCACACCGCGCTGCTGACCCGCGAGGAGCGTGACCGCCTGCAGCAGCGATTCTCCAATCCGAACTCGCGGCCCTGGGAGCCGAACCTGCTGTCGGCGACGCCCACTTTGGAGCTCGGCATCGACGTCGGCGACCTTTCCACGGTGGTCCTCTGCTCGGTGCCGCCGGCGCAGGCGAACTACCTGCAGCGCATAGGGCGCGCCGGCCGCCGCGACGGCAACGCGTTCACGGCCACGGTAGCGGCGGGCAAGCCCCACGACCTCTACTTCTACGCCGAGCCATTGGCGATGCTCGCCGGTCGCATCGAGCCGCCGGGCGTGTTCCTGAACGCGCCGGCCGTGCTCGAACGGCAGCTCACCGCCTTCTGTCTCGACGGCTGGGCCGCGACCGGACTGCCCGACGACGTCGTCCCGCGGACCATCCGGCAGGTGCTCGACAACGTGGAGCAGGGCAGGTTGACTGGCTTTCCCTATCCGTTCTTCGACTTCGTGCAACGAGACGGCGACGACCTGCTGGAGACGTTTTGTGACGCGCTGGCCGGCGAGTTGTCCGAGCAGTCCCGGGATTACCTGACCACGTTTCTCCATGGCGATGACGCTCTCGATGGCGACGACGAGCCTCGGCTCTCGCTACGGTTCCGGATGGTGAACCGGTTCCACGAGATCGCCAAGGAGCGCAAGGCCCTGCGCGCCGACGTCGACGCACTGGGCCGCCGCATCCAGGTCTTGAAACGCGCGCCGGAGGACGAAGCGACGACGAAGGAGATCAAGCAGCTCACGCGGGAGCGCGGCGGCCTCCAGGGGCTGCTCCGCAAGCTGAACGGACGCGAGACCTTCAACTTCCTGACCGACGAGGGGCTCTTGCCCAACTACGCGTTTCCGGAGGCCGGGGTAACGCTGAAGTCGGTGATCTACCGGTCGCAAGAACAGGACGAGGAAGACGCCGGCGAGCAGGGCGACGAGCGCGACGTCTACGAGTACGTCCGCCCCGCCGCCTCCGCCCTCAGCGAGCTCGCCCCCGGGAACGAGTTCTACGCCGGCGGCAACTGCGTCAGCATAGACAGGATCGATCTGCGCGTGTCGTCGATCGAGACGTGGCGGCTCTGCCCCTCCTGCGACCACTGCGAACGGGTCGACGTCACGGACGATCACGTCGCCTGTCCCCGCTGCGGCGACGTGATGTGGTCCGACGCCGGCCAGCGCCGCGAGATGCTTCCGTTGCGGATGGTGCATGCTGCGACGACCGACCGGCGCGCCAGCATCGTGGACGACCGCGACGACCGCGAGCCGCTGTTCCACACGCGCCAGCTCGCGGCGGACTTCGAGCCCGCGGCCGTTAAGCGCGCCTACGCCATAACCGGCTCCGACGCGCCGTTCGGCTTCGAGTACATCGAGACGGCGACATTCCGCGAGATGAACTTCGGGCGCCTGGGCACCGGCGGGCAGCCGGTGACGTTCGCCGGATTGGCGCTGCCCCGCGACGGCTTCCGCGTCTGCCGGCGTTGCGGCACGGTGCAGAAGCGAGGTGACGACGACGCCCAGCACACTTCGACCTGCAGCGCCCGGAAGGCAGCGCAGGCCGACATCGCCGACTGCCTCTACCTGTACCGGGAGTTCAGCTCCGAGGCGGTGCAGATGTTGCTGCCGGTGCTCGACACGCCGGGGTCCGAGCGGCGCGTCAGCTCCTTCGTCGCGGCCCTGGAGCTCGGTCTACGGCGTCACTTCAGTGGCCGGATCGACCACCTGCGCGCAACGACACGCCGGAGCCCCCGGCAGGCGGGTGCGACGGGCGACCCGGGACCGGGAGATGCGCCGGAGGACGCCGGCGGGGCAGCCCACCAGTACCTGCTGCTGTACGACACCGTGCCGAGCGGCACCGGCTACCTCAAGGAGTTGATGACCGAGCCGGAGAAGCTGCTGTCCGTCTTCGAGAAGGCGAGAGAGGCGCTCAAGTCCTGCGTCTGCAACCAGGATCCGGAGAACGACGGGTGCTACCGTTGTGTGTTCGCCTACCGCCGCAGCCGCGAGATGGCCGAGACCTCGCGGGACACCGCGGTCGAGATGCTCGACCGCATCCTTGCCCACAAGGACGAGCTGCAGGAAGTGCCGAGCCTCGGCGGGCTCACCATCAATGCGACGTTCGACAGCGAGCTCGAGGCGCGCTTCGTCGAGGCGCTACGTCGGATCGAGGTGGACGGCGCCCGGCCCGTGCAGGTGCGGGCCGACCTCGTGCGCGGCAATCCGGGCTACGTGCTGAAGGTCGGCACGCACACCTACTACATGGAGACGCAGGCCGATCTCGGTGCCTCGGACGGTGTCGTCGAGCCCAGTCGTCCCGACTTCCTGATCCGGCCCGCCCGATCTGAGCCCGTTCGGCCGCCGGTGGCAGTGTTCACCGACGGCTTCGAGTTCCATCGCGATGCGACGGACGCCGACTCGCTCAAGCGGATGGCCTTGGTCCGGGCCGGGTTCCTTGTCTGGTCGCTCACCTGGCACGACCTGGAGTTTGTCTTCGGCAAGGCGCCCGACGTTCCCGACCTGCTCGCCGGCGCGAAGGCGGGCGGCGACATGGCGACCCTGCAGCGCAAGCTCGACGATCGCTGGGACACCGCGGCTCTGCGGTCCCGGCTCGCCGAACCGACGTTGATGCTGCTGGTGAACTACCTGCGGGCGCCGGAGCCGGCCCGGTGGAAGCAGGCCGTGTTCACGGCGCTGTTCGGTCTGTTCGATCGGGAGCGGATGTTGAGCGGTGCGTTGCGGGTCGGGTTCGACCGCGCCGCGGCGGACGCGCTGCCCGGCCAGGTTCGCGACGCGTTGGGCGAGCTGCCGCCCCCGGTCGCCGTGGCCGGCATCGGAGCTTGGATCGGAACGGATCCGGCGTTCTTCGACCTCTTCACGGCGTTCCCGCTGGCCGCCGTCGAGCAGGGAGACCCGGACGCCGCAGTCGTCGCGGTGCACCTGCAAGACGACCACGCGAGCTGCCAGAGCTATGGTTACCGACGCGTTTGGAACGGCGTCCTGCGGCTCTTCACCCTGCTCCAGTTCCTGCCCGGCGCCTGGTGGACCACGCGGACCGGCGTCGAGCGGGACGTCTATCCAGAGTTTCCGCCGTCGGCCGAGAGTCCGGCCCCACCCCGGCTCGTGTCAGGTCTGTCGGACGAGGATTGGGAGGGCGCCACGCAACTGGCGACTCCCGAGGTTCACGACCTCCTCGGTGAGTTGTCCGGCCGCAGCGTGCCCGTACCGGAAGTCGGCTTCGAACTCGTCGGAGCCGGAGGAGCGGTGCTCGCAGAGACCGAGCTCGGCTGGCCGGCGCACAGGGTCGCGGTGCTGCTCGCTGATCGTCAAGCGGACCTGGCCGCGTTCAGGGCGGCCGGCTGGCAGGCATTCACGACGGACGGCGACGACCTTGCCGAGGCGCTCGCCAACGCGCTTGCGGGTGGTACAGTGCCGACGGAGAGCGAGGGAGCGCGTTGATGGCCGGAAGAACCAAGATGGCGATGTCCAGCGACTTCCTGGACGCGTTCGCGAGGCTGCCGAGACCGCAGCAGCGCGGCGTCCGGACGCTCATCTCCCGGTTCAACGCCGACTCCACCGCCACCGGGCTGAACTACGAGAAGATCCACGCCGCCCGCGATCCCGCCATGCGGTCGCTCCGCATCGACCAGGGCTACCGGGCCATCGTGCTCAGGCCCGAGCAGGGCGACGTCCACATGCTGCTCTGTGGGCGGACAAGCACGACGCAGCCTATGCGTGGGCTGGACGGCACGAGTGCCGCATCAACCCCGAGACGGGCGCCCTGCAGGTGTACGAGCCTTGCGCCGAACCGGCGACCGGGACCGAGGCGCCGCCCGTCGTGGCACCGGCGGACGCGGCGGCGGCACCACCGGCCTTCGGCAAGCTGCGAGACCGGGAGCTGGCGCGGCTCGGAGTCCCGTCCGCCATGCTCGCCGAGGTGCGCACGGTGCGGGACGACGCCGAGCTGGATGGGATGCAGCCTCGCCTGCCCCTGGAAGCCTACGAGGCCCTCTTCCTCTATTTGGCGGGCGAGAATTACGAGCAGCTTGTCCGGGACAGGGAGGCGCCGCCGGAGCCGGTCGACACGGGAGACTTCGCCACCGCGCTGGCGCGCCACGAGTCGCGGGGCCGCTTCGTGGTGGTCGAAGACGAGCTGGAACTCGAAGCAATGCTCAACGCGCCGCTGGAGCGTTGGCGGGTGTTCCTCCACCCTTCGCAGCGCCGCCTCGTGGAACGGCAGTGGAACGGTCCCGCACGGGTTCTGGGCGCGGCCGGCACCGGCAAGACGGTGGTCGCCATGCACCGCGCGCGGTGGCTCGCGCGGCACCTGCCGGGACGCGCACGCATCCTGTTCACCACGTTCACGAGGAACCTCGCCGCAGACATCGAGCACAACCTGGGTGCGATCTGCAAGCCCGAGGAGCTTGCGCGCATCGAGGTCACGAATCTCGACCGCTGGGTGGTGCGCTTCCTGCGAGGCCGGCGCTACCAGTTCCGGATCGTTTTCGGCCGCGACCCCAACGCCTGGCAGGGGGCGCTGGACCTCAAGTCCTCCGACCTGGACTTTCCCGATGGGTTCTACGATGACGAGTGGGAGCAGGTCGTGCAGGCCCACGGCGTGACGACGCTGGACGAGTACCTGCGCGTCTCGCGCGTAGGCCGCGGCAGCCGCCTGAACCGGGCCGCCCGCGCCAAGGCGTGGCGCGTGTTCGACGAGTACCGCACCCAGCTCGCAGAGCGGGGCCTGAAGGAGGTGGACGACGCGTACCGCGATGCGGCTGTGCTGCTCCAGAACGACCGCGACGCGCTGGGCTACGCCGCGGTGATCGTGGACGAGGCGCAGGACATGGGCGCGCAGGCGTATCGGCTGATCCGCAACATCGTGCCGGCCGGCGCCGACGATCTTTTCGTCGTCGGCGACGGCCACCAGCGCATCTACGGCCGGAACAAGGTTGTGCTCGGCCGTTGCGGCATCGACGTCCGCGGCCGGTCGCGAAAGCTGCGCCTCAACTACCGCACCACCGAGGAGACCCGCCGGTGGGCCGCCCGCCTGCTGGCCGGCCGCGCCATCGACGACCTGGACGGCGGCTCGGACGACGACAAGGGGATCACCTCGCTGACCCGCGGCCCGGAGCCGCTGCTCAGGCACTTCGAGACCCGCAAGGATCAGTCCACCTTCATCGTGAACTACCTGCAGCAGATCCAGGTGGATGATTCGTCGCTACGAGGGGTCTGCGTTGTCGCACGCACCAAGCGCGAACGCGACGCCATCGCGGCCACGCTAGGAGAGCACGATCTGGCGCACGTCGCACTCGAAGCCGGTGCCGTCGACTCGGGGGAGACGGAGGGAGTCAGGCTCGCTACCATGCATCGCGTCAAGGGTCTGGAGTTCGACCGCGTCGTCATGGCCAGCATCAACGCGGACTTGGTGCCGCTGCCCGCCGCGATCGGCGCACGCGGCGACGCCGTAGAGCGGGAATCGGCGGAAACGGAGGAACGGGCGCTGGTGTACGTCGCCGCGACCCGCGCCAAGAAGGAGCTGCTGGTGCTGAGCTTCGATACTCCGAGCCGCCTGCTCTAGCTTGAGGTGCCGGCGATGGCGGTCTTCTGCACCTCGTCGATAACCGCCCAAACCACTCTCTGGCGATTTACCTCTATCCGCACGGAGGGAATTGTTCACACCGCCGCGGCAAGGTCCATCCCGTTCCAGTCGCCAACCGGACTACCCCGGACCGGGCGCCATCGTCACGGTCGTCCCGGACGCCGCATCGCCCGTGAGCGATTCAGGAGGGGTCCAACGAGGCTCTCCTGTTTGGCCCCAACTCCGTCAGGCAATTCGGCTTCGAGATGTAGTCGAAGATCCTGAGCGATGACCTCCGGGACCGGTGCCCACGCCGTCTTCTTCTGGCCCGGGTCGTCACTGATGCGTTCCGCCGCGGCGTCGGACTCGTTCCTGTGGCCGTCTACCGCGTACTCGCCTCCCAGCGTGACGTCGAAGACGTGAGCGCGACCGTGCACGACGCGGAACCGGTGCTCGTCGTAGGTGCCTGCGATGTAGGGAACGGCGACATCAAGGAAGCAATCCCCATTGCCCTTTCCGCGAAGTCTTTCGGTCTTGCTCCCGACGCGATCGACACGGCCGGTCCGCTGCTCGATGGTCGCAGGATTCCATGGGAGGTCGTGGTGTACGACGTGGCGGCATTCGCGGTGGAGATCGATACCCTCTTGGCCGACGGTAGTGACGATGAGGACCTCCGGTACCAAGGGCGTGTTGAAGCCCGTGAAGAGCCGATCGCGCTCCGAACTGGCGACCGAGCCCGTCACGCGGGTGACGATATCGCGGTTCCTGGTCGCCTCGTCGTAGGCGGCAATCTGTTCCTCGAGGCCGACTGCCTTGTGAAGCGTCTCGAGGTAGGCATCGAACCGCTCCCGAGCGGACTCACCCGTCGCAGGAGGTGTTCGATAACGCCTGTGGATGACCAGGGTCCAGTCGTCATCGTCGTCGTCTATTCTGGGTCTCGCGCCGGGATCGCCCAGAATGAACCGGGCCAGAAAACCGGGTGAACGGATCATGCGACGGAGCATTCGCGCAGCCAACGCACGGAGTCTGCCGGGCAGCCGCGCCAGCGCAGCCGAGTGCCAGCGCGTGAGCAGGCTCGGGACATCGATACGTCGATCCGGCAGGTAAGGAGCGAGCGTCGCTTGACCCGCGCGACCCTCGAGTACGTCCTTCCATGCAGCGACGTCTTCGGGCTGTGCGTGATGTCTGGCGCTGGCGATGTCGTCGTCGGGAAGCTCGTCGACTTCTGCTTCGCGGAGAACACCTTCAACGATCTTACGACGGCGAGCCGGCCAGTCGGGGGACAAGATGAGACCGAGCGAGGCCACAGTCGTTTCCGCAAAGCACGACGGCTCAAGCACCTCTTGGAGCCATGTCTGCCCCTGATCGGACTCCTTCCACCGGGCCACCAGCACCTGTTCGGTCGCGGCGAGTACACGTCGACGGTCGAAGCGACGACTGCGGTCTCGGGGCGGACCGCCGCTCGCGAGTCTTGTCGCGATGTCCGCGACATCACGCTTGCGAAGAGCGAGTCTGCGGGGGACATGTCCTCGCGGCCCCGCGAGGGGGTGATCTTGGAATAGCAGGAAGACCGACTGGCGGTAGTGATAGAGCCGCTTCTGGAAATACTTGAAGCGCAGCTCCAACTGGTCCTTGGTGCACTTGAACGCCGCGGTCAGCACTTCGTTGCAGTGCGCTTCGATCCGGCTGTGCACGGCGGCTTGCACTGCGCGTACGGTGGCGACGTTGAAGCAGAAGACGAGTGTCTTGTCGCCCCTGAGCCAGGCGAGGAAAGCGCGCTCTGCGGTAACGGCGACCTTCGGGTGTTCGTGCATGTCGCCGGTGACCGCCCGTTCGACCAAGTCAAGGTAGCGACCGGCCTCCTGGTTGCATCCGTGCAGCATCCTGCCCAGCTCGCCCTCCCGGAAGAAGTCGTAGGAGCCCCCGAGATCGGCCCCGAGACTCGTGGAGCCACGCCCGTCCTTCTGTTCCTGCACAGCTCTCATCATGAGGTAGTGCACCAGTTCCGCATCGCCGCTTACGTCCAGACCGGGTCCCCAACGCAGAGTGCTCCCGCGTCGGCCTTGGGCGAGCGACTGCGGATCGGCCTCGCGTCCCACCCACCAGGAGCGATGTGAGGTGTCGCGCCGATGTCGGAGCAGGAATGGCTTCAGGTTGCGGCCGAGCCGACCGTGGGCGTCGCGTACGTCGATCAGCGCTCGGAGACATCGGTGCCCTCCGTGCAGACCTGCAACAGGCCGAAGAGGCGGGCCGCGGCGTCCCGCACGGCCGTGGCTGCCTCCGACGACCCACGTGGCGCATCGTCGATTGCGGCGGCCACCTCGATGTTGCTGCGATAGCCCGAGCCGGTGAGGTTGGCAGAGGCGATCACCAGGCGAACGATTTGGTGCACGCACTCGGGGTCGGCCGGATTGTCGAACCGCAGGAGCGCCACCTTCGCGTGCAGCTTCGGGTAGCGCCCCTCCGGCAACGGAACGAGATCGATGCGCGGAGACCGCCGGAGCCCGGGCTGGTAGCGGCCTGGATGGAAGAATACGGACACCTCGGTGTTCTCAAGCGCGCGTTCCAGCTCCAGCCGGAAGTCCCTCCCGCGGGCCGGCGGCAGCCGCAGGCCGAGAGCAGCCGGTAACAGATCCTCTTCGAGAAAGTCCGCCTGCAACTCGTAGGTTGTGGCAACCGCGCTCGCGAGCCGGTAACCCTGGGGTGGCTCCCAGAGCTCGATGAGCCGACGTGCCGTCACGGTGGAGACTCCCAGACCCCGACCTCGTGGAGCATCTGCTTGAACTGCTCGATCCGGTACGGGTGGGTGAACTCAGTGCTGCTCGGCTTGGCCGGCCCACTGTCGGGCGCGTAGCGGGGATCGATCCGTACCTCGTTCCCGCTCAGTTCGGCCCACGGGCGCTTGGGTTGTCGCGAAGCATCGAGCTTGCCGGCCTGTACCCGTTCGTGATGCCGGATCAGACTGCAAACGAGCTCCGCGTCGTTCCGAGCGCGGATCGCGGGTTCGACGTTGCGGGAGAACGCGTCCACCGCCTCGGCCACCGTATGAGGCAGGCGGGCGCGATGCTCCATCAACGCTTCCTTGAGCGCGTCGCCCAGATGAACGAGTGACGCGTCTCCGCCTGCGAGCTGGACGCTCTTCAGGGCCACGGGCCGATAGTGTTCCGACGACGCGAGTACTTGCTCGAAGCGATAGAGCAGCTCGCGGTGGAGGTTCTCGAAGGACGAAGCCACGGTGAGGACGGCCGCCAGTCGGTCCGACAGAGAGTCACGTTGCGTGCCGAGGTACTCGCTCAGCAACCGAAACGTGTCGCCGTCGGCCGTGACGGCCTCGGTCGCCCGCATCGCGGACGCCATCCGCCGATGAGCGTCCGGCTCCAGGAGGGCGTCGGCAAGCACCTGCCGCTCGCGCGGCGAAGCCGCTCCGAGGTTCGCCATACTGCCCCAGTCGGCCAGCGCGGACTTGGGGAACGTGATGTCCTTGCCATCGATGACCCGGACTAGGCTGGCACGGTCTGGCGTCGCCCGCGGTTGGAGGAATGCGTTAGCAAGTTTCGTACCACGAGGCGTGAGTGCGCCGGCGTCGTCCTCGACCAGCCCGCCGGCGACCAGGGTGACCCAGTACGTGCCCACGCCGCCGACGCCGGCCTAGTTTCGCAACATGGGGAACGCTGGCGATCGGATGTCCTCGGCGACCGCGCGGCGCACGTAGGATACGCCTCGGAGTAGGTTCCATGACGGGTCGTCCACGGCAACGCTCTTGGCCATCGCGTACGTGCCGGTGGCCAATGCCACGAGACGCTCCCACGCGAGGATCTTCTGTCGGCGAGCACGTCCAGCCCGCCCGCCGCAAGGCGGGTTGGGGAGGTCATCTAGTAGCCGCAGCCCGGCACAGACCCACGAGAGGTAGCGGACGCGGGACGTGATCGTCGTGATGCCAGGGAGGAGCGTGGTCGCGATCGCCGTGAAGGGGCGCAGCGCGCCGAGAGGATCGATGCTACCCGAGGCAGCAGCCCGGGGGTCCCAAGCGGACACAAAGGGCATCGGCAAGACGTCGGCCTGCTTCATGGCAAGCCCAATTGTACCCGTCGATAGTGGTGCGGCAGCTGCGGTCACGGTAGCGGCGGAGCCATCGAACGTGCTCCCGGTACCGTGCGAAATCGGTGATCCACATTCCCGGAATCGGCGATCCACTTCAGCATATGCGCACCGACCCACAACATCCGGTAGGTACCTCCGAGCGGGTTGAGGCCCACCGCAAGGCTATGGCCCTGATGCGGGCCGGGTTCCTCGTCTGGTCGCTCACTTGGCAGGACCTGGAGTTCGTCTTCGCCAAGACACCCGACGTTCCTGACCTGCTCGCCGGCGCGAAGGCGGAGGGCGACATGGCGGCCCTGCAGCGCACGCTCGACGATCGCTGGGACACCGCGGCTCTCTGCGGTCCCGGCTCGCCGAACCGACGTTGATGCTGCTGGTGAACTACCTGCGAGCGCCGGAGCCGGCCCGGTGGAAGCAGGCCGTGTTCACGGCGCTGTTCGGTCTGTTCCATCGGGCACGGATGTTGAGCGGTGCTTTGCGGGTCGGGTTCGACCGCGCCACGGCGGACGCGCTGCCCGGCCAGGTCCGCGACGCGTTTGGGCGAGCTGTCGCCCCCGGTCGCCGTGGCCGGCATCGTAGCCTGGACCGGAACAGAGCCGGCGTTCTTCGACCCCTTCACGGCGTTCCCGCTGGCCGCCGTGCGGCTCCACGGCCGCAACGCCCGCAAGTGGTGGCGCCACGACCACGCCGAGGAGCGCTACGACTACCACTACTCCGCCGCGGAGCTGCAGCCGTTCCGGGACACCGCGGACGCCGCCGCGCGTCTCGTCAAGCGGCTCTATCTCTACATGAACAACCACTTCGCCGCGAAGTCGGTGGCCAACGCCGCCACCCTGAAGCACCACCTCGGCCTCGACGTGACCGGCGCCTGGCGCGGCGAGATGGTAGCGCACTATCCCGAGCTGGACGGGGTAGTAAGGACGGACTCCGCGGCCACGCCCGCGCTGCTGCCGATCGGCGAGCCGTCAACGCGAGCGTGATCGGCGCTCAGGATCCGCGCATGGCCGCCTTCGCGGTCGACAAGCTAAAATACGCCCAGCGCAAAAAGCTAACGCGAGTCCAGTGGATGACGCCGCCCTCCGAAAAACTGGCCGGCTCTCTGAACGCCCTGCGGTCGCTTCAGGATCGCGGCGTCGTTGCGGTCCGCGCCACGGAGCTTGCACGGACGCACCGCGAACGGCTCGTCAGACACGGTTTTCTGCGACCGGTCATGAAGGGATGGTACATCGCGGGCTCGCCGGACCAGGACGCCGGGGACAGCACCGCGTGGTACGCGTCGTTCTGGAGCTTTTGCGCCGGATACCTGCGGGCTCGCTTCGGCGAGAGGTGGTGCCTTTACGCCGGAGCGGTCCCTGGCGCTCCACGCGGGCAATCGGACCGTTCCGAACCAGCTACTTGTACGGGCGCCCAAGGGGCGCAACCGCGTCAGCGCCCTGCTCCACGGTACGTCCCTGCTTGAAGTCCGTGCGGCGATGCCTGACCCCGCGGACGTCGTGGAACTGGACGGGATGCGCGCGTTCGGCCTGCCGGCCGCGCTGGTCGCCTGCCCGGCCCGGTTCTTCAGCCGGAATACGGTCGAGGCGCGGACGGCGCTCGCCCTCGTGCCCGATGCGTCGGACGTGCTTCGCCGCCTCCTCGACGGTGGTCATAGCACCGTCGCCGGACGTCTCGCCGCCGCCTTCCGCGGTATCGGCCGGGAGCGGATCGCGAGTGACATCGTCGACACGATGCGCGCGGCGGAGTTCAGTGTGCGCGAACGCAACCCCTTCGAGACACGGCCCGCCATCGTGCACGTCCGCCGGGGCGCTTCACCCGTGGCGCACCGCATGCGTCTGATGTGGGACACCATGCGGGGCCGCATCCCAGACCGCTTTCCCCACGCGCCCGAGCGCCCGGGCAATGTCGACACCGTTCTCGAACGTATCGAGGACGTCTACGTCACAGACGCCTATCATTCGCTGTCGATCGAGGGTTATCGCGTAAGCCCGGCCCTGATCGACCGGGTGCGGAGCCGCGCCTGGGATCCCGGCCGCAACGCGGGAGATCGGAGTCATCGTGACGCGCTCGCCGCCCGCGGCTACTGGCAGGCCTACCAGGTCGTGCGCGGCAGCGTTCGCCGCGTAGTCGGGGGCGAACATCCCGGAATGGTCGCGAAAGCCGACCATCGGACCTGGTACCGGGAACTGTTCGCGCCGAGCGTCGCGGCGGGGCTCGCTCGACCGGCCGATCTCGCGGGGTACCGCGACGCCACTGTCTACATCCAGCGCTCGATGCACGTACCGCCGAGCCCGCGCGCGGTCCGCGAGGCGATGCCGGCGTTCTTCGATCTGCTGCGCGACGAGACCGAGCCGTCCGTTCGCGTCGTACTCGGGCACTTTCTGTTCGTCCATGTTCATCCCTACCCGGATGGCAACGGGCGCATGGGACGGTTCCTGATGAACGTCATGCTGGTGGCGGCGGGCTATCCGTGGACCGTCATCCCGGTCGAACGGCAGGGCGCCTACATGGCGGCCCTCGAAGAGGCGAGCGTGCGCCAGGAGATCGGTCCGTTCGCCGACTTCCTCGCCGGGCTGGTGGACGAGGCACCGCGATGATCCGGTCCGTCGTCGCCACCGAGGTCACCGGCGCGCTCCCCGACTTCCTCGCAACCGGCTTCGCGCCGTCCATACGTGGTGGTGGATGACAACCCCGCAGGCGGGCAGAGGCCCTGCTCGCGGTGAAGGTGGCGTCGTCCCGATCCGCGGCGCCGGGGACGGGGTCGGAACGCCGCGGTCTCTTCCTCGTCACTTTGGAGAAGGCGCTGTTCTCCAGCCCTGCCGCCTGCATCGCGAGCGTCAAGAAGCGCATCCGCCAAAGAGAGAAGGCACTCACCGAATCACCGAATGCGCACGCGGCAGCGGAAGTCCAATCATTGCAGTTCCTGCGCCAGGCTCTCGCGGCCATCGGTCCGCACGACTACGCCAAGTACCAGGCGCTGCTTCACCGCGATCCGCGGCGGCAAGCCTCTTGACTGGGACGGGCACGACCCGAGGGATCGCCTGGTCGTGTTCACCGAGAGCATCGAGACGCTGAAGTGGCTTCGCGATCGGGGTTTGCGTGGCCAGGGAGAACCGGCGGGCTCATGATATCTTCCATGGAGATATATCAACGCTGGTGTCATCGGCCGGATGTCCTGGGATGGAGGTGCACATGAAGAGAAGCGCCAGAGCGGCGGATCCGGATGGAGGCGCCGCGAAGAACAGCGCCGGGGCGGCGGACGCGCATCGCGGAAGCGCCGCGAAGCGGAGCTCCAGAGCCGCGGAGACAGCGGGCCCCGGGCCGAGCGACGGCCGCAGGATCGCGCGGGTGTTCATGTCCGGGCGGTCGCAGGCGGTGCGGCTGCCGAAGGAGTTCCGATTCGACACCGACCGCGTGATCATTCGGCGTGAAGGCCGCCACGTGGTGCTGAGTCCCCTGTTCAAGGACTGGGACGACTACTTCAAGAACAGCACGCCGTTGCCCGATGACTTCGAGGCGATCATGGCGGAGATGCGCAAGGAAGAGCTGCCGCTCGAAGAACGGGAGCCGTTCGATTGAAGGTAATGCTCGACACGAATATCTGCATCTACGCAATGAACCGGCGCCGGGGCTTTGACGCCCGGTTGCCGCTTCCGGATTGCGGTGTGTCCATAATAGTACTGGGCGAACTGGAGTTCGGTGCGCAACGTTCGAGTCGCAGCGCGCAGAGCTTCGCTTCCATTCGTGACTTCGCCGCCTCGGTGCAGGTGGCTGACCTGGACGCGGAGGTGGCGCGGCAGTACGGCCGGCTCCGCGCTCACCTGCACGCCATCGGCCGGCCGATCGGCCCCAACGACCTCTGGATCGCCGCCCACGCCCTGGCCCGAGACGTGCCGCTGATCACCCACAACCTCTCCGAGTTCCGGCGGGTGCCGGACCTGTCCGTCGACACCTGGATGACGGCGTAGGCTCAGACCCGCCGCGACCGCCGCCGCCTTCGCCGGCATCCACAACGAGACCGAGTTCTACAGCCACCACTATCTGTCGGAGATCTTCACGGGCGACATCCGGGCGACGGTGGACCGCTGGCCAGCATCAACGCCGACCCGACGGCTCGGGCCCGGGGACGGCCGGCGGATCACCGCAGGCCGACGATACCCTTGACGGACTCCGCGAGGGCAAGCGCGTCGTAGCCGACGCCCTCCTTGAAGACCAGCGTCACGTTGCGGATCTCGGCCGGGCGGCGCACCGGGTCGCCGTCGATGACGATGAGGTCGGCCAGCTTGCCCGCCTCGACCGAGCCGAACCGGGCTTCCTCGCCGAGGACGCGGGCGCCGTTCAGGGTCATGATCCGGATGACCTGCTCGGGGGTGAACTCGGCCTCGAGCAGCAGCTCGTAGTTCCGCTGGTCGCCGTAGCCCGGCAGCGCCCCGCCCATGCCGGTCGGATCGACCCCGGCCGCGAGCAGCCCGCCGGCGTCCGCGAACAGCTTCTCGAACCGCTGCGCCTTGGGGAACAGGGTGGCCATCGGCGCGTCGTCGCGCGAGGCGACGTCGGCCCGCGACTGCAGGTACTCGTCGCGGGCGCCGGGGGCGAGCATCTCGAGAACGCGGTCCTCGAGCGGCGGGCGGTTCGGCACGCCGAGCTCGTAGACGGCGAGGGTCGAGGTCATGGCGACGCCGCCCTCGACCATGGCGCGGATGGTGGCGGCGACGGCTTCGCCGTCCAGGTCGACCTCCATCAGGCTGCGCTGCACGCCGGGCGGGCAGACGCCCGGCTCCTTGCCGGGAACGTAGTCGCTGTTGGTGAAGAAGCCGTGCTCGATGTTGTCGATGCCCAGGCCCACCGCCTCCTGAAACGAGACCGAGCACAGGTGCCCGGTGACCTTGACGCCCCGCCGGTGGGCTTCGTCGATGGCCGCGGCCAACTCCTCGTCGCCGATGCGGGTGTACGCCTTGAACCAGTCCACGCCCTCGTCGGCCCAGTAGGCCACGACCCGCCGCGCGTCCTCCGGGGTCCCGACCTGGAACATCTGCGACGACGCGCCGGCCCCCGACAGGTAAGGCCCGGTGATGTACATCCGCGGTCCGATCTCGCGGCCCTCCGCAATCGCGTGCTTGAGATTCAGCTCGCTGTACGGCGAGAAGGCGCCGGTGGTCCGGATGGTCGTCACCCCGCTCGCCAGATACAGGCGCGGCGCGCTGAAGTTGAGCTGCACCCGCCGGCCGCGGGTCATGTAGAACGTGTGGTCGTGCAGGCCGACGAAGCCGGGGATGACGGTGTGCCCGGCGAGGGCCAGGGTCCGCGCGCCGGCCGGAACCGCGACGTCGGCGTCCGGCCCCACCGCGGCGATGCGGCCGTCCTGGATAAGGACGGTCTGACCGCCGGCCGCGGCCCGGCCGGTGCCGTCGACCACCTGCACCCCGGTCAGCGCGACCACCGCGTCGTCGACCTCGACGAACTGCCGCACCGCGTCGGACAGCGCGCTCGCCGGTTGGGCCGAGGCGAAGGGCGCGGCCGCAGCCAGGAGCACGAGCGTGGCGATCAGGTTGCGCATGGTTCTTCCTCCCGTCATGGATTCCGTTCTCTTCGCGGCGGCGGACCCGCCGCCACGTCGAAGACCAGCTTCATCCCCGATTCGAGATGCTCCGCGATGTGACAGTGCAGCATCCAGCGGCCGGGGTTGGACAGCTCCACCAGAAGGTCGGCGGTCGAGCCCGCCGGCAGCAGCACCGTGTCCTTCCAGACCAGATTGTCGTTCGGGACGCCGTCGCGGGCAAGCACGAGGAACCGCTGCCCGTGGATGTGGACCGGGTGCTGCATCGCGTGCACGGCGCCGCGGTCGTTGCGCAGGCGCAGCTTGACGACGTCGCCCCGGCTGAAGCGCCAGTCGATGGCGTCGTTCTCGAGCCCGGTGTCGAGGTCGCGCAGGACCCACCGCACCGGGCCGGCCGTCGTGACCCAGTTCATGCGCGGCATGGTGCCGCTCCACTCGACGGGGTTGAAGAACGATCGGTCCAGGTTCAGCAACGGCGCGAGGGGGTCGGGCAGGTCTCCGAGCTCGAGGGTCAGGAGGAGCCGGTGGTCGACCGGCCGATCGAACTCGTCGCGGTAGCCGTCGATGTCGGACGCGACGTCCGCGTGGGCCCGCAGCTCCTGGAAGCTCGCCCCGTGATCCGGCGCGGCCGGGGTGTCGGCGACCACCACCGTGCCCAGCACCGCCTCGTCGGGAAAGTAGTTCCCGTAGACGTGGTCGATGGCGCGCACCCGGTTGACGAGCCGCGTCTCGCCCGGCTCGTCGAACCGGACCTCGACGATGTAGCGCTCGGCCGGCGCGATGACCACGCTGTCGACCCACGTCTGCCGCTCGAACTTCCCGACGTCGGACGCCACCAGCTTGATCGCGGCGTCGCCGAACGAGACGTTGAACGTGCGCGTGTTCGAGACGTTGGTCAGGAAGAAGCGGACGACCTCGCCCCGCGCCACCGTCAGGCGGTACTCGGGCTCGCCGTTGACGAGCAGCAGGTTCCCGAACCGGCCCATCAGCGCGTGGGTCGCCCGGTCGCGGCCGAACGGCACGAGGCCGGCCTCGCCGACCAGCAGATCGTCCAGCATCAGCACCTGCTCGCGGTTCGCGGGGCCGAAGTACGCGGGGTCGGCCGCGTCCACCCGCAGGTTCCCGTACAGCCCCAGGTCCTGCTGGAAGTCCTCGCGGTGATGGGGGTGGTACCAGTAGAGGCCGGGGTCCGGGAAGTGAATCCGATACTGGAACGTCGCGCCCGGCGCGATGGGGTCCTGGGTGAGGCCGGGGACGCCGTCGAACCGGTTCTCGAGGCGGATGCCGTGCCAGTGCACGGCCGTGGGCACCGCGAGCCGGTTGACGACGTTCACGGTGATCGTGGCCCCCTGCGGCACCTGGATGAGGGGACCCGGGTACTGCCCGTTGAAGCCGTACATCGTGAACGTCCGGCCCCCGATGGTGCGGCGCACGAGCCCCGCCTCGAGGTCGAGGGCGCCGCCGTCGCCGAGCCGGACGATCTCGCGCGGGCGGGCGGCGGGAAGCGGCTCGGACGCCGAGGGCAGGAACGCGTCGACAGGCGGAGCGAGGCGGCCGACGCCCGGCATCATCGCCACCGACGGATGCATCGGCGGACGCGTCCAGCCGCGCGCGGGAGGCGGCGGCGCGCCGCCCCCGACCATCCCGGTCACCGCCAGCAGGTCCTCCGGCTCCATGCGCATGCCGGCCGAGATGCCCCGCAGCACGATGCGTCCGTCCCAGGCCGGCCCGTCCGGCGCCGCCTCCGCGGTGACGAGCACCAGGAACTTGTCGAGGTCGACGGGCGGGAGCGCGGTGCGGCCGTTCGCGACCGGCCCCAGGTTCACCACCGGCCGCAGGCGGGGCGTGGCGGCCCAGGCCACGTAGCCGAGGTAGTCGCCGAGCGACGCCGCATCGGGCAGGCCGGCCGCGTGCAGCGTCAGGTCGAAGCGGTGATTGCCGCCGGCGGTGACCGAGGCGCCGAACGGCGAGGGCGACGGCGTGAGCTCGACGTAACCCGAGACGCCGGGAAAGTCGGGGGCGTGAACCAGGCCGATGCAGTACAGGTCGGGGTCGGCCGCGGATCCGCGCGGGTCGAGGGCCGGGCAACGGACGGGGTCGGCGGACGGCTGGCCGGCCGCGGCGGAGGGCGCCAGCGCCGACGACGACACGAGACACAGGGAGAGGACCGCCGCCGGCACGGCGCGGGTCCGGTGGAGCCGCATCGCCACAGTGTGCCGCAACCGCGCCTCCCCTGTCACCCGGATCGCTGCGGCGCGCGGAACGCACGAAGCGGAAACCGCCGGGAGGGGTCTCGATGCAGGCCGGGAGCCAGGTGGACTTGGCCGCGTACGATCTCCTCCCGCGTCCAGGCGGTAGAACGTCAGCAGCGAAACCGAGGCGGGAACGTGGCGGGGAGGGGGCGATGCGACGGCAAGCGAGCGGGACGCACGCAGGCGCGAATCGCCCCGCGTACAGAGAATCGGGGACCGGGACCTGCGTCCCGATCCCCGATGTCGATTACCCGCGGCGGCGGATCAATTGGACGGCCAGACGACGCCCTGGTCGCCGGCGCGAATCGGGCCCTCGCCCTTGTAGACGAACTTCTGGACCCGCTTGCCTTCGAACGTCTCGGTCGTGTAGATGTTGCCGCTCGAGTCGGTCATGATGCTGTGGGCGCCGTAGAACTGACCCGGCTGGCGCCCGCCGTCGCCGAAGCTCGACAGCACCTGCATCTCCTCGCGGTCGATGATGTAGACCTTCTCGTTCACGCCGTCCGCCATGTAGATGTACTTCTGGTCGGCGTCGCGCGAGAACGCGAGGTCCCAGGCCGACCCTGCGCCCAGGGTGTCCCGGGCCACGATCAGCTCTTCGACGAAGGTGCCGTCCTTCTGGAACACCTGGATCCGGTCGTTCACGCGGTCGCAGACGTAGACGAGGCCGTCGAGCGAGAGCTCGGCGCAGTGCACGGGGGTCCGGAACTGCTGCGCGGGCTCGGCGCTCGGGTCATAGCGGCCGAGGTCGGTGTCGTCCGGCGTGTTGCCGTACGCGCCCCAGAAGCGCTTGAAGGCGCCGGTCTCGGCGTCGAGCACCACGACCCGCTTGTTGAGGTAGCCGTCGGCGATGTACGCCTCGTTGTCCTTCGCGTCCACGAAGATCTTGGCGACGCGGCCGAAGTTCTCCGGGTCGTTGCTGCCGGCGTTGCCGCCCGAGCGGCCGACCTGCAGCAGGAAGTTCCCCTGCCGGGTGAACTTCAGGAGATGCGAGTCGGGACCGCCGTTGCCGCCGATCCACACGTTGTCCATGTGGTCGACGAAGATGCCGTGGTTCGAGGCCGGCCACTCGTAGCCCTCGCCGGGGCCGCCCCAGTAGTTGACCAGGAGGCCGGCCTGGTCAAACTCGAGCACCGGCGGCGCGGGGAAACAGCACTCCGCAGCGTTCGGCGGATCCTGCGCCGCCGGCACTTCGCCGGCCGACAGCGAATCGCCGCGATGGATGATCCAGATATGGTCGCGGTTGTCGACCGACACCCCGATGGTGGTGCCGAGCAACCAGTGGTTCGGCAGCGGCTGCGGCCACAGCGGATCGACCTCGAATACCGGACCCCAGACCAGGTCGCCCTGCATGGCCTCCGTGCGGTTCAGCGTGGCGCCGACCCCGATCAGTGCGACCAGCGCCAGGGCCAGGGCCCCGAACGCCAGCCGTCGTCCTTTTCTCGTCTGCATGACTGCTCTCCTCCCAGGTTCCAGCAGATCCTCTGGCACCCGTCCAGCAGATCCTCTGGTACACGACCGCTCGATGCAACCCTCAATCGCCGCCGCCGCGAAATGCCCGTCGTCGTTCTATTTCGGCTGCGGCACGATCCGGATGTAGGGCAAGGGCTGCTGCCAGCCGTCCGGATACGTGGCCTTCGCGTCTTCGTCGGACACCGCCGGCAGGATGATGACGTCCTCGCCCTGCTTCCAGTTCACGGGGGTGGCGACCTTCTTCGACGCGGTGAGCTGACACGAGTCCACCAGCCGCAGAATCTCGTCGAAGTTGCGGCCGGTACTCATCGGGTACGTGATGGTCGCCTTGATCTTCTTGTCGGGGCCGATGAGGAACACCGACCGGGCGGTCGCGTTGTCGGCCGGCGTCCGCCCCTCGCTGGTGTCCCCGGCGGCGGCCGGCAGCATGTCGTACTGCTTGACGATCTTCAACTGGGGATCGCCGATGAGGGGATAGGTCACGGCGTGGCCCTGAGACGCCTCGATGTCCCGGGACCAGGCCTCGTGGTTGCTCACGCCGTCGACGCTGATGCCGAGAATCTTGCAGTTGCGCTTCTCGAACTCCGGCTGCAGGCCGGCCATGTAGCCCAGCTCGGTCGTGCACACCGGGGTGAAGTCCTTGGGGTGCGAGCAGAGGATGGCCCAGCCGTTCCCGATCCATTCGTGGAAGTTGATGGTGCCCTGCGTCGATTCCGCCGTGAAATCCGGGGCAACGTCGTTGATGCGTAGCGACATCTGGAATTTCCTCCTGGCTTGACCTACTCGACGGTCCAGAGCGTCAGCGACTCGATGTCCTTGACGTAGACCCGGTTCCCGGCCAGCGTGGGTTGGGTCCAGGTCGAGCTCTCCGCCACCTCGTACCGCTGCACCGGCTCGAAAGCGGTGCGGCTGTGGGGCAGGACGACCAGCTCGGCATCGTCCTCCAGCGACAGGATGGTGGTGCCCGCGTTCAGGATGGCGGCGTTCTCCGCCTGCCGCGGCGCGCTCGTCCAGAGCACCTCGCCGGTGTCGAGATCCAGACCGAAGTACTGGCCGCTGTTCAGATGCGACAGCCCGTACAGCACGCCGTCGACGACCACCCCGTTGGTCAGGTGCAGCCCCACCTCGTCGGTGTGCCACACGTTCTCGGTGGTCCAGGCATTCCCCTCGCGCACGATGCGGAAGCGGGTGACCCCGTTGCCGCGCCCGGTCTCGATCACGTCGCCCGCATAGATATGCGGCGTCTGCGACGTGGTCGTCGACGGGGTCGTGAAGGGCCGGCTCCACAGCAGTTGCCCGGTGTCGGCCGCCACCCCGACGAGGTTCTCCTGGGTGAAGTTGATGACCTGCCGGGTGCCTTCGACCTCCGCGATGATCGGCGACCCGTAGGCGGGGCCGTCACCGTCCCAGCTCCACCGGACCTCGCCGGTGGCGGCGTCGAACGCGGTCAGCGCGCCGTTGTCCTGGCCGCCCACGTGCACGATCACCCGATCGCCGTCGACGAGGGGCGACTGGCCGGTGTGGTAGAGCGGCTGGACGGGATCGGCCGGCCGCTGCCACACCTGCCGGCCGTCCGCGGCGTCGAATACGGTGACGATGCCGCTCATGCCGAGCGTGAAGAGACGCCCGTCGGCGTAGGCCGGCGTCGACTTGGGTCCGGGGCCGTGATTGCGGGTGGCCGGCAGCATCTGGAACGGAGCCGGATAGCTCGATCGCCAGACGGTCGCACCGGTGGCGGGGTCGAGCGCGTGCATCACTTCATCGTCCCCCTGCCGGCTGAACAGATAGATCCGATCCCCGACGAGCAGCGGCGTCGCGTAGCCGAACCCCACCTCGACGGTCCACTGCCGGGTGAGCCCCTCGGGCCAGGACGCCGGCACGTCGAACCCGACGACCGAGCCGTCCCGATTCGGTCCCCGCCACTGCGGCGTGTCCTGGCCGGCCACCGGCGCCGGCGCCATCGTCACCCCGATCATCAACGCGATTCCGACCACCATCAGACGCTTCAGCACCACTACCCTCCCTCATATCAACCGGTGGCGCGAGCCGCCCGCCGTGCACCCGCCTTCGTGCGACGCGGGACATCCCCCACCGACCGCCACCAATTCCAACTCCGCATCCTGCTTCGGGCGGCTGCCCGCAGCAATGCCAATGCCCCTCATCGCCCGGCCCGAACCAAAGTAGCCTGCTCCGGGAGCTTCGCGTACACCGACTAATGATTATAGGATGCAAGACACGACCCTGGATACCGTCTCCCCGGAGAACCCGATGAGCCTTCGATTCCTCTTGATCGCCGTCGCATGTCTGGCCCCGCCGTTGCCGGCCGCGGCCCAGGACCTCGCGCCCGCCGAGCCCGAGTCCGTGGGAATGTCGTCGAGCCGCCTGGCTGAAGCCACCGAGGCCCTCCAGGCCCACATCAACGCCTCGGACATCGCTGGGGTGGTGGCGGCGGTGGCCCGCCACGGCCGCGTCGTGTACTTCGAGGCGCTCGGACAACGCGACCGGGAGACCGGCGACGCGATGGCCGAGGACGCCCTCTTCCGGCTGTACTCCATGACCCGACCGATCACGAGCACCGCGGTCATGATGTTGTGGGAGGAGGGCCGGTTCCGGCTCGACGATCCGATCGCGCAGTACCTGCCGCAGTTCGCCGAGCAGCGGGTGTTCGCCGACCCCGACGCCCCCGATCTCGCCCGGACCCGTCCCCGCTCGGGCGACATCACCGTGCGGCACCTTCTGACCCACACCTCCGGCATCGGCAGCCGCAGCACCCCCATCTACCGCGCCGAGGGGGTCCGGCTGCGGTCCATCACCCTGCCCGAGATGGTGGACAACGCCGCCCGCGTGCCCCTGTTCGAGGACCCCGGCACGCGGTTCCGGTACGGCATCTCCACCACCATCCTCGGCCGGCTGGTGGAGATCTGGTCCGGACAGCCGTTCGATGAATTCCTGGCCGAGCGGCTGTTCGCGCCCCTGGGGATGACCGACACGGTCTTCTGGGCCGACGGAGATCGCGCCGATCGCCTCACCACCGTCTACCGCCTCGACGACGGCAGCGGCGAGCTCTACCCCTATGCCATCGAGGACGTGCCGTTCACCGAGCGTCCCGCGTTGATCGAGGGCGGCGTCGGCCTGCTGTCGACGGTCATGGACTACCTGCGCTTCTCGCAGATGTTCCTGAACGGCGGCACCCTGGACGGCGTGCGGGTGCTCGAGCCGGAGACCGTCGCCCTGATGACCCGGAACCACGTGCCGGACGCGGTACTCCCGCTGTCGCGCTCGGGCTACATGGCGGGGTCCGGCTGGGGCCTGGGGTTCAACGTCGTCCTCGACGCCGGCCGCTATCCGTTCCCGGTCGGCGACGGCGAGTACTGGTGGGACGGGTCGTCGGGCACCCGGTTCTCGATCGATCCCGAGCACGGCCTCGTGACCGTGATCATGGCCGCCGCCTCGCCGTCGCGCGGCGGCGGGTTCCGCGAGGAGTTCAAGGATCTCGTCCACCGGGCGATCGTGGACGGGCGCCAGCCATCTGCGCCGTAGAAACGGTGCAGACGCGCCGCTCGCCCAGCCGGCGGCGACCATGGCCGCCAGCGACCTGCTCCCCTGGACGCTGCCGGCCCGCCTCGCACGTCGGTCGCCGGCAACGCGCGTCACGGGTTCAGGACCCGACCGGCGCCTGGCAGTCGGTCTCGCGATCGACGACGACCGGCCACCAGCCGGCGAACGCCGCGTCCGAGCCCGCGATAGGCAGAATCAGGTCGAGGTCGCCGAGGGCGTCCCCTCCTGCGCCGTCCTCCGCCAGCTCGTTCAGGCGCTGGCGGAACGCCGCGACCTCGGGGATGTCGAACAGCACGAAGTGGAACTCGCGCGTGCGGCCCGCGAAGGTCTCCCGCTTCACCGCCATGCACACCGGCTGAAGGCGCGCCCGTTCGAGCCCGGCGTCGCCTGCCGCCTGCCGGATCGCCTCCGGCGGGAGTGGTGCGCCCGCTCCCCCTGAGAGCTCGCGGGCGAGCACGATCGGCAGCACGTCGTCCAACGGCGACGTCATCGACGCCATGGTTCGATCGAACAGTTGGTCGAACAGGCCGGAACGGAACAGGGCCGGCGGTTGCAGCCCCACCGCCCAGACCGCGGGGCGTGTCGGGTCCGCCAGCATCAGGGTCCAGCCGGACAACGCCTCGGGCTCCACCGCGTAGGGTTCGGCGATGGTGTTCTGCAGCGTCCGGAGGAACAGCCACGGCACCACGATCAGGGCGATCAGTCCGAGGCCGAGCTTCACGAGGGTCTGCTTGCGCATGGGTCCAATCCGAAGGTGCGTCCAGCTGCCGGCGATGCGCGCGAGACGACTAGTCGTCGGGCTCCTGGACGAACCGATAGCCGACCCCGCGCACCGTCAGCAGATGCCGCGGATGGGCCGGTTCGGTCTCGATGTAGCGCCGCAACCGCGCCACGAAGTTGTCGACGGTCCGGGTGTCGGTGTCCTGGCGCACCCCCCACACCTCTTCGAGGAGGGTCTGCCGGGACACCGTCGCGCCCGCGTGCTGCACCAGATAGCGCAGCAGCGTCGCCTCCATCAGCGTCAGCGGCTGCTCGGCGCGGTCGCGGCGCAGCACCTGGTTGCGAAAGTCGACGTGCCGGCCGGCAAACGAGTACTCGTCGTCCTCCGCCGCCTGCCCCGCCTCCTCCCCGTGCAGCCATCGGCGGCGCCTGAGCAGCCCCTGGAGCCGCGCCAGCAGGATGGACAGATCGAACGGCTTGGGCAGATAGTCGTCGGCGCCCGCCTCGAATCCGCGCAGGACGTCGTCGGTATGCGAGCGCGCCGTCAACAGCATGACCGGGACGAAACGGCGCGCCGCCCGCAACCGCCGCACGACCTCGAAACCGTCGAGGCCCGGCAGCATCACGTCGAGCAGCACGACGTCGAAGGCGTTGGCGCCGACGCCCCCGTCGTCGAGGAGCCGCTCCAGGGCGTCCTCGCCGTTGTCCTCGACGTCGGCCGCGAACCCCTCCGCCTCGAGATTGAGCTTCAACCCGGCCGCGAGATGTTCTTCGTCTTCGACGATGAGGACACGGTTCATGACTTCAAAGGCAGCTCGAGGGTGAACGTGCTCCCCCGCTCGACCCCCCGGCTGTCCGCATACGCGCGCCCGCCGTGCCGCCGCGCCACCGCGAGCACGATGGACAACCCGAGCCCGGTCCCCCGCACCCGCGACTGGAGGGCGGCGGGCAGCCGGTAGAACCGGCGGAACACCCGCTTCAGCTCGTGCCCGGTGATGCCGATGCCCTGGTCGCGCACGCTGACGGCCACCCGGCGCGCCCCGATCCGCGCCACGTCCACCGCCACCCGCACGCGGTCGCCCGAGTACTTGACGGCGTTGTCGACGAGGTTGGTCACCGCCGCCGTCAGCTCCTCCCGATCGCCCTGGACGACGAAGGCGCCGTGGGGGAGCCGGCCGACCACCTCCACCTCGCCGTTCACCAGGTGATGCCGCTTGCCGGCGAGCGATACGCACTCTCCCACGACCTCGGACAGGTCGACGTCGGTGGGGTTGTGGACCCGGCGCGCGTCGCCGGTCTTGCCGGCGAGCAGGATCTGATCGATGGTCCGCTGCAGGCGATCGGAGTCGTCGAGCATCGTGTCGATGATGTCCTGCCGGGTGCCGGCCGGCAGCTCCCGCTGGCGCAGCGTCTGCAGATACAGCTTGATGCTCGCGAGCGGCGTCTTCAGCTCGTGGGTCACCGCGTGGATGAAGGCGTCGTGCTGCTCGCTCTTCCGGATCTCGCGGATCAGGAAGGCGGTGTTCAGGGTCAGGCCGCCGACCAGGACGACGAAGCTGACCACGCCCAGCAGCAGCAGCAGCCCTGTCCGCCAGTTTACGACGATGAAGTTGATGTTGAGCGCGACCGCGACGGCGATCAGGCCGCCGCCGAGCAGCGCGACCAGGATGGTGCGTTTGCGATTCCCGCCGGAGCGATCCATACGCATAAGGATAGCGTCTCCGCCCCCCCGCTGCGACGGACCGCCGAGCCGCCGTCCAGGAGCCCGTGCCGCAGGGCGTCGGCGCCTCCGGCCGGAGGCGCCGACGCCCTGCAGGGTCGGTCGAGCGGCAAGCGCCTACGCAGCGTTCTCGACCGGCAGCGTCTTGTGGGCGATCTGCGTGGCGGTCGGGACCTGCACGTCCCACGCGAGCCCCAACCATTGCATCACACGAAGCTGCATCCAGCTCAGGTCGACCTCCCACCAGGTCATGCCGTGTCGGGCGGACCGGGGATGGGCATGGTGGTTGTTGTGCCAGCCCTCCCCGAAGGTGATGAGGGCCACCCAGAACGAATTCTTCGAATCGTCGCTGGTGTTGAAGCGGCGGCTGCCCCAGAGATGGGTCGCCGAGTTGATGAGCCACGTGCAGTGGAGACCGACGACGACGCGGAGAAACACCCCCCACAGCGCCCACGTCCAGCCGCCGATCGCAATCAGCGCCAGCCCCAGAACCACCAGCGGCACCCAGTGCCACCGCGTGAGCACCTGATAGAACCGGTCCTTCATCAGGTCGGGGGCGTACTTGCCCATGATCGCGGTGTCGTGGTGCAGCTCTTCGCCGAAGATGGTCCACAGCATGTGCGACCACCACTTGCCGTCGCGCGGCGTATGCGGATCGCCGGTCTTGTCGGAGTGCTGGTGATGGATGCGGTGCAGCGCGGTCCAGAACACCGGCCCGCCCTGAAGCGTCAGGCAGCCGCAGATCGCGAAGAAGTACTCGACCAGCTTCGGCGTCTTGTAGGAACGGTGCGTATGGAGCCGGTGATAGCCCAGGCCGATGCCCCAACCGATGCACATCCAGTGCAGCACCGCGGCCACGACCACCGCCTGCCAGGTCACGTTGAACAGCGCCACTACCGCCAGTACATGGAAGACAACGAACGCGGACGCGGTCACCCAACTGACCTTGTCTCCGCTGGCGAAATCGATCTCCTTGGTGGGCACGGCAGCTCCTTCGAGGAAACGGTCCGGGCACCGGCGCCCAGCCGACTGCAGTCAGCCTAACAAGTTGCGCGCGCGACCGATGTAATAGTTGTGTAATTGCGTGTGAAGGGGACGCGCTGGCGGCGGGGCGCGGAGCCGGCTCCGCGCCCCGCCGCCTTCGACGGGACGCGCGGCGACGGGTGGGGGGCCGGCTTCCACAGCCCGCGGCCTTCGCATGCCGCCAGCCGCGCGAGAGTTCGTATCGGGCCGGCGGCGGCGCCGGGCGGGACGCTCCCCTACAGCGGCGGGTGCTGCAGATGGTGGTCGGTGGCCATCTGGAACGCGTGGGCCAGACGCAGAATCTCCCGCTCCCCGAACAGCTTGCCGGTGAACCGCAGGCTGGTGGGGCTCCCCTCGTGGAACCCGCTGGGCATGCTGATCTCGGGATGCCCGGTCAGGTTCGTCAACCCGAGGTTGCTGCCGACGAACAGGTCGAAGTCGCCGAGCGCCTCGTGCAGGTCCTCGATGATGCGCATGCGCAGGCGATTGGCCTGCAGATACTCGACGGCCGGCACGAAGCGGGATACCCGGAAACTGTCCGGCCACCGGCTGCGCTCGGGCTCGTCCCGCATGCCGTCGAGCTGGCCGTTCAGCGTCGGGACGTCGAACGCCGCCGCCGCCTCGGTGCCGAGAATGAACCCGATCGCCCCGCTCGGCAGCTCGGGGAGGTCGAGCGGGGCCACCTGCACCCCGAGACCGCGGATCACGTCGAGGGCGGCGCGGTTGTTGGTCAGCGTCTGCCGGAGGCCGGCGACACGTTGCGCGTTCTCGTCTCCGCCGGCGTCGTCGTCCTCGAACGCCGAACGCAGATAGGCGACCCGCAGGGCGCTGAGGTCGCTGGCCGCATCCCAGTTGAACGGCACGTCGAAGAGGGTGTTGTCGCGCCCGTCCGGACCCTGGATCGCCGCGAACACGAGTGCGCAGTCCTCGGCCGACCGGCACATCGGGCCGATCTTGTCCATGGTCCAGCTCAGGGCCATCGCCCCGTGGCGGCTCACCCGGCCGAAGGTCGGCCGCAGGCCGGTGACCCCGTTCCGGGTCGAGGGCGAGATGATCGACCCCCGCGTCTCGGTGCCGATCGAGAATCCGACGAGGCCGGCCGCCGTCGCCGCCCCCGGACCGGCCGACGATCCGCTCGATCCCTGCTCGGGGTTCCAGGGGTTGCGGGTGCGGCCGCCGAACCAGCGGTCGCCGGACGCCAGGGCCCCCATCGACAGCTTGGCCACCAGGATGGCGCCGGCCTCGGTGAGCCGGCGATAGACGGTGGCGTCGGTATCGATGGTCTGCGCCCGGTAGGGGGAGGCGCCCCACGTGGTCCGGGTCCCCCGCACCGCGAGAAGGTCCTTGGCGCCCCAGGGAATCCCGTGCAGCGGCCCCCGGTAGGTCCCCGCGGCGATCTCCTCGTCGGCCCGCCGGGCCTGGCGCAGGGCGAGGTCCTCGGTGTAGCTGACCACGCAGTGCAGCGTCGGATCGTGCTGCTTCAGCCGCGCCAGATAGAGCTCGGTCAGCTCCGACGGCTTGACCTGCCGCGTCTCGACGAGCCGCGCGAGGTGGGTGACGGGCAGGAAGGCCAGGGCCTCGTCGCTCGTGGGCATGACGACGGTGACCGGTTCGCGGCGGTTGGGACCCCGCTCCGACGGCAGGGTCATGCCCGGCGGCACCGGATTGAACACGATGGCCGGCTGCTGGGCGTTCCCGAGGTTCGCGGCCCGCAGCGTCTCGAAGTCGCGCCGCCGGTCGCCGGGACCGTTCAGTCGCTCGGCCAGCCGCTGGAGCTCGTCGGCGGTGAACTCCAGCCCCGCGAGCCGCTGCGCGGCCTCGAGCATCTCCACCGTGACCACGTCGGCATCCTGGGCCACCGCCACGAGGGCCCCGGGGAGCAGGGTCGACCCGAGCCCGGCCGCCGAAAACGCGCCCAGAAAGTGCCGCCGGTTCGTCGCGAGCTTGAGATCATCCATCGCCGGCTCCTGTCGTCATCCCGGTGGAAGAAGCGGTGTCGTGCGAAGAGCGGACCCCTCATTCTACTGAATCCGCGCGGCGGGTTCCGGGCAGTCTCCGGCCGCCGCCCGCCCCGAACGCCGGCTGATACGATGGACCCCGCGTGGACCTGAACCCGTTCGGGTGGCTCTCGCTCCTGCCGCCGGCGCTGGCGATCGGCCTCGCGATCGTCACCCGGCGGGCGCTGCCGTCGCTGCTCGCCGGAATCTGGGTCGGCTGGCTCATCGTGACGGGGTGGCAACCGCTTCCGGCGACGGCCGCCGCAGCGCGCGGCATCGGCAACGTCCTCACGAACCCCGGACAGGCCCGCGTGGTCCTGTTCACGGTCCTCATGGGGGTGCTCATCCAGTGGATCCGGCGGAGCGGCGGGGTCGCCGGATTCCTGCAGTGGACCGGCCGCCGCCGTTGGTCGAAGAGCCGCCGCGGCGCCCGGATGATGGCCGCCACGGTGGGGCTGGGGGTGTTCGTCGAATCGACCATCACCTGTCTCGTCGTGGGCACGGTGGCCCGGCCGCTCTTCGATCGGCACCGCATCGCGCGCGAGAAGCTGGCGTACATCTGCGACGCCACGTCGGCGCCGGTGTGCATGCTGATTCCGCTCAACAGTTGGGGCGCCGTGGTGCTGGCCCTGCTGGGAGCCCAGGCCTCCGTCGGCCGCCTCGGCGGCGAGGCGCCCCTGGGCGTGTTCCTGGCCGCCGTCCCCCTGAACTTCTACGCGCTCCTGTCGGTGCTGCTGGTCTTCGTGGTGGCGGCGACCGGGTACGACATCGGACCGATGCGGGGGGCCGAGCGCCGGGCCCTGGAGCGCGAACCGCGGGCGGATGGGGCCTCGAAGGGACCCTCATCCGCCGGAACCGCGGGCGGGCTCGCCGGCGAGCCGCCGGGATCGGCGCGGGCCTGGCACCTCGCGGCGCCGCTCGCGGTGATGATGGGGACGGTTCTGGCGGGCATCGCCGTCACCGGCGTCGCCGGCGTGCGCGCAGCCGGTCTCGCGGCCCCTACGCTGATTGATTACCTTGAGCACGCCTCCGGATCCACCGCGGTGCTGGCGGGCGTCCTCGCCGCCTGCGCCGTCCTGGGCGCGGCGGCGACCACCTCGGGCGCCGTTCGTCCCCGCGAGCTGTTGGAGGAGGCAGCGCGCGGGGCCCGGTCGATGCTGCCGATCGCCAGCCTGCTGGTGCTGGCCCTGGGCATCGGCGCGGTGTGCGAGGCCCTCGGCACGGGGCCGTTCATCGCGGCGCGAGCCGCCCCGCTCCTCACCCCGGCCCTCGCCGCACCGGTCGTCTTCCTGACCTCCGGGGTCATCGCGTTCGCGACGGGGACGAGCTGGGGCACCTTCGCCATCATGATCCCGCTGGCCGTGCCCCTGGCCGCGGCCATGCAGCCCGGCGACGGCGGGCTCTTCCTGCCCCTGGTGGTCAGCGCGGTGCTGGGGGGCGGCGTGTTCGGGGACCACTGCTCGCCGATCAGCGATACCACCGTGATTTCGTCGGCGGCGGCGGGGAGCGACCACATCGAGCACGTGCGCACCCAGGCCCCCTATGCCCTGGCGGCGGCCGCCGTCACCGTCGTCCTGTATCTGCTGGCGGGATTGCGGATGGTCGGGTGACCCGGTGCGGGAGCGCCGGCGGCGCGTCGGCGGACATCGCCCGCCCTCGCTCGGATCGCGTGGTCAGTCTCGCGTGATCTTCCCGATGATGTAGCCGCCGGAGCGCTCGTCGAGGTCGAGCTGCAGGTAACCGCGCGCCTGCGCCTCCTCCAGGAGATCGTTGAACGACCCGAAGCCGTAGGCCGATTCGTTGAATCCGGGACGCCGCCGCTTGAGGGTCTGCTTGATCATCGACCCCCACAGCTTCGCCCGATCTCCGCGTTCCCCGTAGATTGCCTCGGCCGTCTGGATCACGAGGTCGATCGCCGGCTGTACCGGATCGTTCTTCGGGACCTCGTCGGCGGCCTTCTTCGGCTTGTCGGCGGGCGTCTTCGCCCGCGACTTGCCGCGGGACCGACGGCGGGCGGGCTGGCCCTCCGCCACCAGATCGTCATAGAAGATGAACTCGTCGCAGTTGTTGACGAGCAGATCCGAGGTGGCGTTCTTCACCCCGACCCCGATGACCGCCTTGGCGTTCTCGCGCAGCTTGCTGACCAGCGGGGAGAAGTCGGAATCGCCGGAGATGACGACGAACGTATCTATGTGCTCCTTCGTGTAGCACAGGTCGAGCGCATCGACCACCATGCGGATGTCGGCCGAGTTCTTGCCCGCCTGCCGCGCGTGGGGAATCTCGATGAGCTCGAACGCCGCCTCGTGCATCGGCGCCTTGAACTCCTTGTATCGATCCCAGTCGCAGTACGCCTTCTTGGCGACGATGCTGCCCTTCAGCAGAAGCCGTTCGAGCACCGGCCGCACGTCGAACCGCTTGAGATCGGCATCGCGAACCCCGAGGGCCACGTTCTCGAAGTCGCAGAAGACCGCCAGGTTGCCGTCACCGTTCAAGAATGGGCTCCCATCTGCTCGCGATCCGCGCGGATCGAGTCGCGCCGCCCCCAGCCGGTCATCAACGCGGGTCGGACCCGGCCGCCGCGGTCTGCCGGGCCAGCACCTCGTTGAACAGCGTCTCGACCGGGTCCAGCTCCTCCCGGTAGCCGTCAGGATCGATGAACGGGTTCGGGCCGTCGCCGAGACGCGCGTACTTCTCGGCCATTCGATACATCGCCGGGTGCGACCCCAGTGGCACATCCGGCCGGAGCGACCGCAAGACCCGGAAGCCCTGCCGGTACTGATCGACGATGGTCGGATTGTCGGGATTGTCGACGAACCGGAAGTTCGGGTTGCTTCCCATGCTGCCGATGATCACCACGTCGTGCCGCTCGCCGTCTTCCTCGATCTGCATCGTCCAGGTGGTGCAGCCGCGCGAGTGTCCCGGTGTCAAGCGGGCCGTCAACGTCGTGCCCCCGAGCGTGACCGTCGCCCCGTCTTGCAGCACCCGGTCGATCGGATGCGGTTTGCCGCCGGGACGCATCCGCTCGAGTGCCGGCACATCGCCGGCCATCGCCATCACGCGGGCGCCGGTCATCTGCTTCACCAGCGCATCGCCTTCCATGTGGTCGGCATGCGCATGACTCCCCAGGATGATCCGGATGTCATCGAAGGCGAAGCCCAGCGCCTCGACCGACGACTTCAGACCACCGACCGCCCGCTCCCAGTTGGTGTTGATCAGGATGTGCCCGTCGGGCGTCGCGACCAGGAAGGCGGCGAGGCTGCGCGTCCCGACGTAGTACAGATTCCCGACGATCGCATGCGGCGGGAAGGGCGTCACCTGATCCTCGGGCGACCCGACGTTGCGCCGGAACATCTCCTCGGCGGTCAGCCGGCGTCCGCGCTCCTGCGCCTCGGCCGCGGCGGCGCCCAGGAGGACCACGCCGGCCATCACGACGACGATCAATCTGCCCTTGACCACCATCACCCTCCAATGCCGAACGGGCCGGGGACATGCCCGCCGGCCGTCTCGATGGTGGCCGGATACGAATCGTCCCGCACCGGCCCGCCGACCGCCGGCCAGAGAAAACGAAGGCGGGCCCGGGGACGTTCCCGGACCCGCCCAGGTGTCGGCAAACCGTCTGTCACGGACTCGCCGCAGAGATGCGCCTCGATCGCGCACCACCGCGACGGCGGCGGCCCGCATGGCCGCCGCACCAACGGGATCAGTGACCGTCGCCCGCGGTCGCGCCGCCCGGCAGCCGCAGCGCCGCGAGCGACGCGGGGAAGCTGCCGCCCTGCGCGATCTGCACGACGATGTACTGCTGGCCCTCGTGCATGTAGGTCATCATGCCGTACTGACCCGGCGCGGGCAGCTCGACGACACCGACCACCTCGCCTGTCGCCTTGTCCCGCGCGTCGAGCACGGCCGGCCCGTTCATCCCCCGCGTCGTCAGCAGGAGACTGCCGGTCACCATGGACACGGCCCGGCTGCCGCCGCCGACCCCGGTCAGGTCGACGCCCTGCAGGGCCGGATGCCGCTGCATGCGCTCGGACGCCGCGCCCACCGGCTGCCACCAGAGATGCTCGCCGGTGTTCATGTCGATGGCGGTGATGCGGTTGTAGGGCGGCTTGTGCATCGGCAGACCCTGGGGGCCGCCCCAGCCGACGCCGCCGCCCTGCACCCAGTCGGACACCGTCGTGCCCGTCGTCCAGCAGTCGCCCTCGGACGACGTGCAGGAGTGGGTGTCGCCGTCGGTGTTCGTGCCCGGCTGCACCAGCCGGCCCGAGCACTGCGGCCCCGACGGCTGATAGAGGATGCCGGTGGTCGGGTCGAGCGACGCCGGGTTGGTGATGTTGAGCCCGCCCGAGCAGGCGATCCATCCCTGGACCGGCTCGTTGTGGCCCTCCGGCAGCGGCGGCACGTAGGGCCCGCCGATCCGGAAGTTGCTCATGATCTCGAGCGCCTCGGCGCGCAGCTCGGAGGTGAAGTCGATGACGTTCTCCTCGGGCAGGCCGAGGGCCTCGAGCGGCGCGGGCCGGGTCGGAATCGGCTGGGTCGGCGAGAGCTGCTCGCCGGGGACGACCGACGCCGGCACCTCGACCTCCTCGATCGGCCAGACCGGCTCGCCGGTCTCGCGGTTGAAGGCGAAGGTCAGACCCTGCTTGGTGGTCTGGATGGCCATCGGCACCGCTTCGCCGTCGACGGTGACGTCCACGAGGATGGGGACGTTGGGCAGGTCGTAGTTCCAGATGGGATGGTGCACGGTCTGGAAGTGCCAGACCCGTTCACCGGTCTCGACGTCGAGGGCGATGGTGCTCGTGCCGAACAGGTTGTCCCCCGGCCTGAACCCGCCGTAGTAGTCGATGGTCGGCGCGTTGGTCGGAATGTAGACGATGCCCCGCTCGAGGTCGGCGGAGAGCGGCGCCCACGACGACACGTCGCCGGTCCACTGCCACGCGTCGTTCTCCCAGGTGTCGAAGCCGAACTCGCTCTCGGTCTGCGGAATGACGTTGAACTTCCACTTGAGCTGGCCGTTGCTCACGTCGTAGCCGAGGATGTCGCCCGGCACGTTCTCGAGGCGGCTCTGGCTGTAGCCCTGCTCGTGCGAGTTGCCGACGACGATGGTGTCGTTGACCACGATGGGGGGCGACGAGCTGGTGATGTAGCCCAGGGCCGGGTCGAGCCCGTTGTACGGGTCGTAGGGATGGCCCAGGCCGGCGAGCAGGTCGACGACGCCGGTCTCCGGGAACCCGGGCACGTCCACCGGCGCCCCGAATCCCTCGATGTGCTGGCCGCTCTTGGCGTCGAGCGCGTGCAGGAAGAACGCCGGGGTGACCACGAAGACGACCCCCCGCCCGTCGAGCTCGGCGTAGGCCACGCCCTTGCCGTAGGCGGACCGCATCGACTGCTCCCACCGTTCGGTGTTCGGCTCGCGGTATGTCCACAGCGTCTCGCCGGTGGCCGGGTCCACGGCCACCACCGTGCGCCGGTAGCCGGCGACGGTGTAGAGGACGCCGTCGATGTAGCTGGGCGTCGACCGTGACGCGTAGTTGGTGTGCGGGCTGAAGTTGTCGCCCCGCCAGACCCACGCCACCTCGAGGTCCTCGACGTTCTCACCGTTGATCTGGTCGAGCGGCGAGAACCGCGTGCCCCAGGCATCGCCGCTCTGATACCGCCACTCCCCAGGGGGCGTGCCCCGGTCCTGGGCGGCCACGCCGGTGACCGCCAGGGTCACCGCCAGCAGCGTGATCGACCAGAGGAGTCCGGCCCCCCCGCGACGTTGTGCATGTGCTCTCATTCCATTCCCTCCGAACATGTTTGCCGGGTGTTGCGGGCATGGGACGTGACCGCAGGGACGGACATCCCGCCCGATGCGGTCCCGTCCTGCGAGTCGAGCGCCCCGTACCGGGTACGAGCAGTTCCAGAAAAACGATTATACCCGCGCGGGACGCCGCCGCGACGTTGTCCTTGCCGCATGAAAAGCCGCACGACTCCCGGGCGAATCCGAAGCCCGTCAGCCCGCCGTCAGCCCGCGGCGAAAGCCCCCTGGTCTCATCACGGGCTCCCGGGCAAGCCGGCCCCCACGGGAGCTCCCGCGCGGGGCCGGCCCCACCGATGAAGGTCTACCAGGGCATCTGCCGCTCCGTGTGCCGACGACCCATGTCGGCCGCCTCGGCGCCCGGGTTCGACCCGATGCGCACCCCTTCGTCGAGCATCGCGATGATGTTGCCGGCGTTCATGCCGTTGAGGAACGGAATGCCCGCCGCCTTCGTGGCCGCGAAGACCCGCGCCCGCGCGTCGACGAGCACCTGGGGATTCTCGCCGCGCGAGACGTTGTACGACATGCTCATGTCGCCCGGCCCCCACTCCGCGAACCCGACGCCCGGCACCGCGGTGCTCGCCTCGGCGGTCTGCAGCGCGTGCCGGTCCTCGATCTTCAGGCCGAGCAGCAGCTCCCCGTCCGGATTGAGGGGCCACGCATCCGCCATCCGCTGATACTCGGCGTTCGACACGCCCCAGATGCGGGCCGCGAATCCCTGTCCGCCGCTGCCGCGCAGCCCCTCGTCGAGGCCGTCTACCCTCTCCGCGTGGGGATACCGGGCCGCCTCGACCATGATCTTCACGACCTCGGGCGACCGCGCGTGCGCCAGCAGCACCCCGTGCACCCCCGAGCCGAGCAGATGCTCGACCATCCAGAAGTTGCCCCACATGACCGTCTCGTTGATGCCGCCGAACGGCAGCACGGCGATGACCGTCGGGGTCCGGTGGCCGCTCTTCGTCGGCCCCCCGTCGACCAGCCCCTGCATGAACGCGCGCAGATCGGTCATGTCGAACGGGCTGTGCTCGAGGTTGTAGGTGATGTAGTCGGCCCAGGTCTGGGCCAGCGCCTTGCCCTCCTCGTAGCCGCCCCCGCTGACCTGCGTGTAGTAGATCGGCTGATCCTGCTCGAGCAGCTCGATCGCCTTGTTGATCCGCTTGGGGGTGTAGTCGTCCGAGCCGCCCCCCTCCTGGCCTCCCAGCGAGACCACGCCGACCACCGCCGCGAGCGCGACCAACGCGAGCTTCTTCAGCATGATTCCTCCTCGGTTGCGAGTCATCGTCGCACAGCCCACCGCCGCTGCAAAACCGCCCTCTCCACGACCTCGCTTGGGTGCATCGCGCAGCACATCGACCCAGACCGACGTGTCAACGAGCAGCATCGCCGAGCGGTCCGCGCAGCTCGCGCAGCGCCTTGTGGTCGAAGTCCGGCGCGAACTCAAGCTCGCCGGCCAGGTCCAGGAGGTTCTTGCGCTTCCGGCGCTCGATCAGGCTGGAGAGAGCCACGTGCACCTCCTCCCGCTTCGTGCGCGCACCGGTCAGCTCCATCGCCTGCCGGACCAGATGGTCGTCGATCACGATGTTCGTTCTCATCAAGGTGTAGCCTACACCCTCTAGTAGTCAGACGTGCATCGACCTGCGCATCGGGCCGAGGCCGGCCATCCCGCTGCCACACCCGAGCCGATGGTCGGATTGACAAGCCCTCGACACAGGCGCATGATTACGCTGATTAGGAGGACATGCCGATGAATACCCGCGTCAGAACCTTCGGGGCCGGCTCGCTCGGCGTCGTCGTCGGTGCACTGCTCGCCGTGGCGGCCCTGCCCGCCGGGGCGCTCGCGCAGGACCACGAGGTCACGTTCACCCGGGACGTGATGCCGATTCTCCAGGACTCGTGCCAGACCTGCCATCGCGAGGGCGCCATCGCCCCGATGTCGTTGATGACCTACGAAGAGACCCGCCCGTGGGCGCGGGCGATCCGCGACAAGGTGGTGTCGCGCACGATGCCTCCCTGGTACATCGACCCCAACGTGGGCGTCCAGGGCTTCAAGTACGACCGCTCGCTGAGCGACGAGCAGATCGACACCCTCGCGGCGTGGGTCGATGCCGGCGCCCCGCGGGGCAACCCCGAAGACCTGCCGGCCCCCCGGCAGTTCGCGGATCGCGACATGTGGCACATCGGCGAGCCCGACTGGGTCGTGCCGATTCCGGAGCCGTTCGTCGTGCCGGCGGAAGGCGCCAACTGGTGGGGCGACTTTTTCTCGCCGTCCGGGCTGACCGAGGACCGCTGGATCAAGGCGGTCGAGACCAAGCCGTCGGCCGAGGGCTTCCCGGTGGTGCACCACGCGGTGACCCGCATCCAGGAGACGGAAGATGCGGAGGCGGGCGACTTCCTGAACGAGTACGCCCAGGGCAAGAACGGCGACATCTTCCCTCCGGGCACCGGCCGCCTCGTCACGGCGAACACGATCATCCGGTTCAACATGCACTACGCGTCGATCGGGCGCGACGTCACCGACCGCACGAGCGTCGGGCTGCAGTTCTATCCCGAGGGCGAGACGCCGGAGAAGGAGCTGTTCTCGCGGGGGCTGGCTCAGAACTTCGACCTCGACATTCCGCCGGGCGAGGACGACGTGCGCCACGACAGCTATCATCCGTTCACCACCAACGTGCGGCTGACCGGGTTCCAGCCCCACCTGCACAACCGCGGAAAGCGGCAGTGCATCGAGGCGATTCTGCCCGACGGCAACACCCAGACGATCAGTTGCGCGAACTGGGACTTCGGTTGGCACATCGTGTACAACTACGCCGACGACGTGCAGCCGCTGCTGCCGGCGGGCTCGTTCCTGCACACCATCACGTGGCACGACAACTCGGCCGGCAACCGGTGGAACCCTGACGCGGACAACTGGGCCGGCTTCGGCCAGCGGTCGAGCGACGACATGTCGTTCACCTGGACGAGCTACTACGAGCTCGACGACGACGAGTTCGCCACCGCCGTCGCCGAGCGCGACGCCCAGAACGCCGACGACAACTAGAAGCGAGAGACGATGACGATACGCACTCCTCAACCGATCGCGGTGGTGTGCGCGGCGTTGGCGCTGTTCGCGCTGGTCGCGGCCTCCGGGGTCGATGCCCAGATTCGTTACGACCGGGGCCAGAACGTGGCCCCGGTCTTCGAAGGCTGGGAGCGGAACTCGGACGGCACCTTCAACATGGTGTTCGGGTACATGAACCGGAACTACCAGGAGATGCCGGAGGCGCCGATAGGCGGGGCCAACTCCTTCGAGCCCGGCCCCGCCGACCGCGGCCAGCCGACGCGCTTCTACCAGCGGCGCCAGCAGTTCGTGTTCCGGGTGCAGGTGCCGGCCGACTGGGGCGACCGGGATCTCGTCTGGACCCTGACCACCAACGGCCGCACCGACCGGGCGATCGGCCGGCTCTGGCTGGCCTGGGAGATCGACGACGGGGTGATTCGGGCCAACCGCGGCATGGGGGCTCGAGGGGCGCCGGCCGACAACCAGAACCCGTCGATCGCCATCCCCGGCGGCACCGACCTGACCGTGACCCTGCCCGACACGCTGACGATCACCGCGGTGGTCGGCGACGACGGTATTCCCGGGCCGCGGCCACGGCCCGCCACGACGGATGACGACGACGACCCGCTGCGTGCGGCCCGACTGGCCGCGGATCGGGCTCGGCGGGCGAGCCGCCCACACCCCACGAACCAGGCGATCGTCAACGCGCGGTTCGCGAGCGAGACGGGGCTCGGCATCACCTGGCTTCACTACCGCGGGCCGGGCCGGGTCCGCTTCGACCCGATGAGGGCCTCGATCGAGGGCGGCCGGGGCGGCCAGTTCGAGACCACCGTCACGTTCACCGAGCCCGGCACGCACGTCCTGCGCGCCTACGCCGACGACTCGATCACGACCACCCCGCTCGACGTCACGGTGACCGTGAAGTAGCAGCAAGGCTCACCACCCCCGACCTGTCGGGCCCGGTTCTCTCCGGCGCCCGGCAGGTCGGCATCGTCTTCGTGCCGGTCCCCGACTGCAGCGCGGGCATTCGCGACTGACGGAACGCTGCGCCGTCGGCCGCGCGTCGATTCTGCGGAACCCTCCGTAAACCAGCCATCGACCTGCCGGGCGCCCGGCTGCGCCCGCTTCCGGCCGTCTTCTTCCCCTGCGGCCTGCTCCCTTGACACGTTCGCTACACGCTCACGCCACCGCGCATGCGACGCGCAGGTTGCCGACCCGTCGCACGATCGAAGCGGTCTTCATTCGCTGCCTCCTGCCGATTCTGCCGCATCTCGCTGCCCACGATGGGCATCACGAAACTGCTCCGACCATTCTCGCACGGGCCTCCGTGCAAGGGGCCGCGCGGATGCTCAACCGCAGAGCCGTCGAGCATCTCGTCCGCGCCCCTCGCGACGCCGGGCGTCAGCGGCCGTGCAGCTCGACGAGACGGGCGCGGTCGCCGGCGGTCAGGGGCAGGAAGCCGGTGGCGTCGGGCTCGGCCGTCAGCGGCTGGCACGGGCCGCACATGAGGGTGTGGGGCTCGGCGTTGTGGTCCAGCCCCAGTGCGTGGCCCAGCTCGTGGGCGACCACGTGCTTCGTCACCATCGGGTCGGTCCGGTACGGTGCCCGGACCTTGCGGATCACCACCAGATAGCGCAACGGCGAGACCCGCGGCAACGGCCAAGTGAACGACAGGATGTCCTGGCGGGACAGCAGCAGGACGACGTCGGCGTCGAGGCCGGCGAGCGCCGCCGGCGGCGGGGGCTCGGAATCGCCGGCGGGCAGGCGGGTGGCGCGCTGGGCGACCTGCCGGGCGTAGTTCTCCACGGCGCGTTCGATCGGGGATTCGACGACGACGCGCGGCTCGGCGAACCGGGTCGCCACCCCCAGCTCGGCCAGCCGGTCGTTCCAGTACGCGATCGCCTCATGCGCCGGCGCCACGCGGTCGTCGGCCGCCGCCGGCGCCAGGACCAGGATGGACGGGTCTCCGGGGGGGACGCCCGGCGGCTCGCCGGCCGCCACGGTCCCGGTCAGACTGCAGCCCACCAGCGCCGAAACGGCCAGCGCCGCGCGCACGAGGCGTCGTCCGATCACAGGTCGCTCAGGTGCTCGATGCGCCCGGTGCTGTCGCCGACCTGCTCCCGGTGCGAGCCCAGCTTGTCGAGCAGGGTCACGAACAGGTTCGTCATCGGCGTCCCGTCGGGGTAGCGCAGGTGCCGCCCGCCGTGCAGCGTGCCACTGCCGCCGCCGGCGAGCAGGGCCGGCAGGTGGTCGTGGGTATGCGCGTTCGAGTCGCTGAGGCTGCTGCCGTAGAGGACCATCGCGTGGTCGAGCAGCGACCCGCTCCCGTCGTCGGCGTCGCGGAGCTGCCCGAGGAGATAGGCGAACATCGCGACGTGATGCTGGTCGATCAGCTGCAAGCGCGCCATACGCTCCGGGTCGTTCTGATGGTGCGACAGGCCGTGATGCGCATCGGGAACGCCGATGGACCGGTAGGTCCGGTTGCCGCCCTCGCGGCTGTACATCAGGGTCACGACCCGCGTCAGGTCCGCCTGGAACGCAATCGCGATCAGGTCGGACATCATCCGGACGTGCTCCTCGAAGGTCGGGGGCACGCCGTCGGGCCGGGCGAGGGCCGGCAGGTCCACGCCGGAGGCGTCGCGGCGCTCGGCGTTCTGGATGCGGCGCTCGACCTCGCGCACCGCGTCGAGATAGTCGCCGAGCTTGCGGCGGTCACCGGCCCCGAGGCCCGCCCGCAGCCGGCCGGCGTCCTCGCGCACGAAGTCGAGCAGGCTCCGGTTCTGCCGCGCGCGCACCGCCCGCACCGCGGGGTCGGTGGTGTCGCCATCGCCGAACAGCCGCTCGAACACGCGGCGCGGGTTGGTCTCGTAGGGCAGCGGGGTCGTGGGCGAGCTCCACGAGACGGTGTTGCTGTAGGCGCAGCTGTAGCCGGAATCGCAGCCCCCGACCATCCGCACGTCCTGCAGCCCCAGCTCGAGCGACGGCAACGGCGTCGAGCGGCCGATGTCCTGCGCCAACATCTGGTCGACGGACATGCCGTTCCGGATGTCCGCCCCCTGGGTCTTCTTCGGGTGGACGCCGGTCAGCCAGCTCGCGCCCGCGCGGGCGTGGTCGCCGGGCCCGTCCCCGAGCGCCTCGCCGTTGCGGTGGGCCAGCCCGGTCAGCACCAGGAGCCGATCGCGAAACGGCTCCAGCGCGTGCAGCGTCTTCGTGAACGCGAATCCGGCGCCGGTCTCGGCCGGAGTCCAGTCGCGCATGATCACGCCGTTGGCGGTATAGATGAACGCCACCCGGGTGACGGGAGCGAACGCGGACGCGAACGCGGGGGTCATCGCATCGAGGAACGGGAGGGCGACCGCCGTTCCCAGACCTCGCAGGAAGGTCCGACGCGGCAGGGGTCCGGGCCGTAAAACGGTGCGGACCCCTGGAGGATTGGTTGGGCGGAAAGCGGCGCCGTCAGGCGACTCTTTCGGGGCCGGGGCTGTACCGGTAATCATGGCTCCGGAATCCTCCTCATTCTGAACGGTACGCTGTCGATCACGGCAGCGACCAGGGCCGAGAACCGGTAGTCGTTCGATTCGACCCGGCGCCGGATCTCCCGTACGGCCGGCCGGTCGTGAGGCTCCAGCCCCCGGCCGATGGCATAGGTCAGCAGCCTGTCGGCCAGCGCCTCGACGAACTCGCGGCGGCGGGCCAGCAGCATCTCCCGCAGCCCGCCGGGGCCGGCGACCACCGTTCCGTCCGGCAGGGCACCGGACGCGTCCACCGCGACCCCGTCCTCCTCCGCGCGATACGCGCCCACCGCGTCGAAGTTCTCCAGCGCGAACCCCAACGGGTCCAGACGGGCGTGACAGACGGCGCACGCGGGGTTGGCGCGGTGCCGCTCGAGCGCCGCGCGCAGGCCGCCGGCCGACGACCCGGCGTCGGTCTCCAGCTCGGGGACGTCGGGCGGCGGCGGAGGCGGCGGCGCCCCCAGGAGATTCTCGAGGATCCACTTGCCGCGCAGCACCGGCGACGTACGGGTGGGATACGACGTCACCATCAGCACGCCGCCCTGGGTCAGGATGCCTCCCCGGCCGGTGCCGGCGAGCGGCACGCGCCGGAAGTAGCCGCCCTCGACCCCGTCGATTCCGTAGAAGTCGGCCAACCCCTCGTTGAGAAAGGTGTAGTCGGCGTCGATCAGCTCGAGCACGCTGCGGTCGTCCCGCACCAGGTGCTCCAGGAACAGCTCGGTCTCGCGCTGGAACGCGTGTCGAATCCCGTCGTCGAAGTGCGGGAAACGCTCGGGGTCGGGCGTCCAGTCGGCGACGTTGCGCAGATGGAGCCACTGCCCCGCGAAGTTCTCGACGAGCGCCCGCGCCCTGGGGTCGGCGAGCATGCGGGCGATCTGGGCGGACAGCTCGTCCGGCGCGCCCAGTCGCTGTTGTTCGGCCGCCTGCAGGAGCTTCTCGTCGGGAATGCTGCTCCAGAGGAAGAACGAGAGCCGCGACGCGAGATCGAGGTCCGCGAGCTGATACACCGCCCCCGGCGGCGCGTCCACCGGGACCGCGGGCGCCCGGAAGAGAAAGCTCGGGGAGACGAGCACGCCGCTGAGTGCCATCTCGATGCCGTGCTCGAAGCTCCCGCCGTCGGCGCGCCCCATCGCGAACAGGCGCAGGAGCGGATCGATGTCGGGGCCGGTGACCGAACGCCGATACGCCCGCCGGGCCACCGCGGCCAGAATCCGGCGGGCGCACGGCGGCTCGGGCTCCCCGGCGGCCGGCCGGCAGAGGAACAGGCGCCGCCGGCTCTCGGTGTCGCCCGGCCCGGACGCGTCGTAGGGACCGCCGACGAGCACGTAGTCGACCGCCGCGCTGTTGGTCGTTCCGCCCCCGGCGCTCTCGCGCCTCGCATACTCCGTGAGAAAGCCCGCCGCGATCTCGTGGCCGCCGGCCGCGAGGGCCAGGCGCACCTCGAAGGTGCGGCTGCCCTGGTTCGCCTCTTCGGTGTCGAAGTCGGCGTCCAGCAGGCGGACCCGCGCCCCGTCGACCCGCACGTCGAGCTTCGGGGCCGGCATGCCCGGTGCGCGCCGCCCGCGAACCCGTACCTGAACCGTGTACTCGGCGTCGAAGGGAAAGTAGTGCCGGAACAGGATGCCGCCGCGTTCGTTGGGCGGCAGTCCGTCGATCTCCTCCCCCGCCCCCCCTCCGGCCCGGCGGTAGCGCTGCACGACTGGACGCGGGGTTCCGGTGCCGACCGCGAGGCGGCTGACGCGCCGCGCCGCGCTGACGTACTTCTCGACGTGCAGCGGCGACACCGTCAGCACGTCACCGATGTTGTCGAAGCCATAGCCGGAGTCGTCGGCCGGCAGGTCGCGCGCGTGGTCGAGGTCCAGCCCCAGCAGATCGCGCACGGCGTTGCGGTACTCGGCCCGGTTCAACCGGTGAATGGCCGGCGAACCCGGGTCGGGCCGCTCGACCGCGGACCGGTCGAGCTCGGTCTCGAGCCACGCCGCGAGCTGCGCCCGGGCGCCGGGGTCCGGGGCCGGCCGCCCGGGCGGGGGCATCTCCCCCGCGCGAAGCTTGTGCAGAACCTTCTCGAGGACCGGCGCCTGCTCCGCCACCGCCGCCGCACTCACGCCGGCCAGAGTCAACCCGGCGGTTCGGGTCCGGTCGTTGTGGCACGCGAGGCAGTAGCGGTCGAGGGTGGCCTGCAGCAGGTCGCCGGCCGGCGAGACCGGCGGTGTGGACGCAGCGGACCGCGCGGGCGGTACGAGCCGCTCGGTCGAGACCGCCTGACGGGCGGCGGTCCCCGCAGTCATCGGCCCTGACAGGAGCATCAGCACGGCGGCGCAGGCGATGCTCCGCACCGTTCCCTCACTCAGCCGAGGGGCGTTCTGGCGAGACACGACGCCCGCAGTCTACCATTGCTCCATCATGACCACCTTGCACCGATACCGCGCCGGCGCGGTCCTGATGGTCCTCGCGCTGACGGGCCCTCCACCGGCTGCCGCGCAGGAGCCGGCCTCGGCCGCACGGCTGTTCGACGCCGTGCAGCGACGCGCCTCCGCCGCGGTGGAGGCGCTCGTCGCGGGCGGGGCGGACGTCAACGCCGTCCGCGCCGACGGCTCGACCCCGCTGTCGTGGGCCGCGTTTCGCGGCGACGCCGGCATCGCCGCCGTCCTGCTGCGCGCGGGGGCCGATCCCGACCCGGCGGACGAGAACGGCGAGACCCCGCTGCTGTTCGCCTGCGCCAACGGCAGCCTGGCGCTCGCCCGGCTGCTCCTCGATGCCGGCGCGAACGTGAACACCGCCCGCTGGAGCGGTGACACGGCGTTGCTGGCCGCGGTGCACGGCGGCAACGAGGTGCTGGTGCGGTTGCTGCTCGACCGGGGCGCCGATGTCAACGTGACCGAGTCGCGCATGCGCCAGACGCCGTTGATGTGGGCCATCGCCGGCGGGCATCCGTCCATCGCCGGCCTGCTCTTAGAGCGCGGCGCCGACGTCCACGCGGTCTCCCGCAACGGCTTCCGGCCCATCCTGTTCGCGGCGCAGCTGGGGGACGCCGCGAGCGCGCGGGCGCTGATCGCGGCCGGGGCCGACCCCCACGTCACCACCGCCGACGGCGGCACCGCCTTCCTGCTGGCCATCGCCGCGGGCAGCGACGCCGTCACCGGGCTGATGCTCGATCAGGGCGCCGACGTCAACGTCCGGGACCGCACCGGCAGCACGCCGCTGCATGCCGCGGTGCGGCAGGGCAATCTCGACATGGTTCGGACGCTCGTCGCCCGCGGGGCCGATCTGGACGCGCGCACCGGACGGGGAGACGATTGGGCCGCGGCGGCACGGCGCACCAGCGGCCTCACGCCCTTTCTGACCGCCGCCCAGACCGGCAACGTGGACATGCTGCGGGCCCTGCTCGGTCTCGGAGCGGACCCCGCTGCGCGGTCCGACGAGGGCGCGGGCGCGGTGCTGCTCGCGACCCGCGGCCGCAGCCTGGAGGCAGTGCAGTTCCTCGTCGAGCTGGGGCTCGACGTGAACGTCCAGCCCGCCGGCCGGCCCAGCGCGCTGCACACCGCGATACGCGTCGGCGAGGACGCCATCGTCGAGTATCTGGCCGCCCACGGCGCCGATTTCCAGGCCCGGGATCATCACGGCCGGACCCCGCTCGAAGAGGCGGAGTTCGAGGCGCCGACGCATACGATCGAGCTGATGCGCCGGCTGACCGCCGCGCGCAGCGGCCGCGGGGCGCCCTGAGGCGTCTTCCAGCGCGACCTTACGGTCGCGTAGGAAGTTTCGCTGGCGCGAAACTTCCTACGGCGCAAGCTCCTGGCGCGACCTTGGGTCGCGTTGGAAGTTCGCTGGCGCGAACTTCTACGGCGCAAGCTCCTAGCCTTCGGCGACCGTTACCGCGGGCCGCAGCGTCTCCGGCACCCGCCGCCACAGCACCGCGGCGCCGATGACCCCGATCAGCCAGGTCAGGGTCAGGGCGGCGCCCAGCGAGGCCACCGCCGCGGTCAGCAGCGGTCCGACCAGCGCCCCGGAGTCGCCCACGAGGCGCCATACCCCCAGGAACCGGCTGCGTTCACCCGCCGGAGACAGATCCGCGCCCAGGGTCAGCACGATGCCGCTTCCCAGCCCGTTGCCGATGCTGGCCAGCACGACCACGCACAGATATGTCGTCGTGGTGCCCGTCAGCGGCAGGAGCCCCATGGCGGTCCCCAGGATGCCGATGCAGCCGATGCCCGCCGTCTTCCGGCCCCAATGGTCCATGATGTGACCCGCCAGGGGAAACATCGCCATCTCGACCACCGCAGCGCCGCTCACGATCAGTCCGATCGCCTCCGCATCGATCCCGATGCCGGTGCCCCAGAGCACCACCAGCAGACGGCGCTGCTCCCGCAGGAGCTGCACGCAGAACGCGAAGACGCCCGCACCCAGGAAGATGTGGCGGTGACGGCCGAGCATGCTCGGCACCAGGGTCAGGATGCGGGTTCCCGGATGGGGGGGCACCTCGCCGCCCGGCGCGTGTGCCTCCGGCTGCGCCGGCACCAGCTTCCAGATGAGCGCCAGGGTCAGCAGCGCCGCGCCGGCGATCGCCAGGAACACCGTCCGAAAGCCGAGCTGCTCCGCCCCCACGCCGCCCAGCAACGGGCCCAGCAGCATGCCCAGTCGCTGCAGTCCGGCCAGGCCCGCCATTGCCGTCCCCCGCTGCCGGATGGGAACCTGCTCGGTGATGCAGGCCAGCCTGGCGAGCAGCCAGGTGCCCATGCCGGCCCCGAAGAGCAGCGTGGCCAGGGCGAGGATGACGATGGACGCGGACTGGGCGATGACCAGCGCACTGGCCGCCATCAAGGCGTTGCCGAGCAGCATGCCGGCCTTGTGCCCGTGGCGCTCGATGACCAGGCTCGCCGGCACGTTGACCACCACGCTGCCCAGGCCGCGCATCGCGAACACCAGGGCCGCCACCGAGAGGGACTGCCCGAGGTCGAGCACGTAGAGCGGCAGCACCACCAGCAGCGCCATCTGCGCCACCGCCATGAGGCTCGAGGGCAGATAGACGGAGAGCCCCAGGGCTCGCATCGATGATCGCATCTGGGAAAATTGGAGGCGCCGCCCGGATTTGAACCGGGGATGGAGGTTTTGCAGACCTCTGCCTTACCACTTGGCGACGGCGCCGACGGGCGGGAGATCAACAGGCGTCACCGCCTGGCGGGCCGGCCGTCCCGGACGATGCGACGAGACGCATCGCGCGAGAAGCGTGGAGCGGGAAACGGGATTCGAACCCGCGACTTCGACCTTGGCAAGGTCGCACTCTACCACTGAGTTACTCCCGCTCGCTTTGTCGCGGCCTGCGAAATACGGTACCACAGGGCTCTGGCCGCATCAAGGCGGATGCGCTCTGAAGGCGTCGCTCACCACCTCGACGACCGGCGGACGGCCGGCCCCGACGGTGACGCCGACGACGTCGAACCGGCACGGCGGCGCGCCGCCGCCGAGACCGAGCAGATAGCTGCGCGCCATGTTTACGAGCCGCCGCTGCTTGGCGGCGTTCACGGCCGCCATCGGCCCGCCGAACGCGGCGCTGCGCCGGGTCTTGACCTCGACGAACACCAGCGTCGTGCCTTCCCGCGCGATGATGTCGATCTCGCCGAAGCGCGTGCGGAACCGGCGGGCGAGAATGGCGTACCCCCGGCGCCGCAACTCGCCGCAGGCGAGGTCCTCACCGTACTGGCCGAGCGATTGGCGCGCGTGCGTCATCGTCCGGCGATAGCGTAAGCAAGAGCCGGACCAACTATTTTCTCTGCCAGCGAGTACCGGCGGGGGTGTCTTCGAGCACGATGCCCCGCGCGTCGAGGTCGTTGCGAATGCCGTCCGCGGCGACGAAGTCGCGGCGCGCCCGGGCCGCCTTCCGTTCGGCAATCAACCGTTCGATCTCGTCGACCGGCACGTCCGCCAGGGTCTCTTCGGCCCGCCGCAGGGCAAGGACCCCCAGCACCCGATCGAAGCCGTCGAAGGCCGCCCGGACGATCTCGACGTCGGGCTCGCCGAGCTCGACGTCGTCGATGGCGGTGTTGAGGTACCGCACCAGCTCGAACACGACCCCGAGACCGCCCGGCACGTTCAGGTCGTGCGCCAGCCGGTCGTCGAAGTCGCGCCGCGCCGCCTCGACCCGCGCCGCGACCGCGGAATGCGCCGCACCGCCGCGGAGGGCGTCGAGCCGGGCGAGACACGCCATGATCCGTTTCAATGCCTCTTCCGCCTGCTCGAGCCCCCCCCAGGCGAACCGCAACTGCTTCCGGTAGTGCACCGACAGCAGCGCGTAGCGCAGGGCCGACGCCCGATAGCCCCGCTCGAGCACGTCGGGCACCGTGAAGACGTTGCCCAGCGACTTCGACATCTTGGCGCCTTCATCGAGCAACAGATGCTCTACGTGAACCCAGAACCGCGAGAAGGTCTGACCGGTCGCCCCTTCCGCCTGGGCGATCTCGTTCTCGTGATGCGGAAACACGAGGTCGACGCCGCCGGCGTGAATGTCGATCGGGGACCCGTCGAGCAGACGATGCGCCATCGCCGAGCACTCGATATGCCATCCGGGACGCCCCGGCCCGACCCCGAAGTCCCACGTGGGCTCCTCCGCGGTGGTCGCCTTCCAGAGGACGAAGTCGCGCGCATCGTCCTTGTCGTAGCGATCCGCGTCCACGCGGGCGCCCGCCTTGATTCCCTCATGGTCGAGTCGGGCCAGCTTGCCGTACTCCGGCAGCGTCGCGATGCGGAAGTACACGGATCCGTCGCTGCGATAGGTATGCCCGTTGGTCTCCAGGGCCTGAATCATCTCGACCATCGAGCGCAGATTCTCTTCGTCGGTGGCGCGCGGGTACGCTTCGACCGACTCCAGCCCCAGCGACGCGGCATCTTCACGGAAGGCGGCGATGAACCGATCCGTGTAGTCGCGCAGCGGGACCTGCGCCGCTCTCGACTCGACGATGGTCCGATCGTCGACGTCGGTGAAGTTCATCACCTGCCGCACGTCGAATCCGGCCACGTGCTTCAGCGTGCGTCGCAGCACGTCGAGGGCGACGAAGGTACGGAAGTTGCCGATGTGGCCGCGCGCGTAGACGGTCAGCCCGCACGTATACATGCGCACCGTCCGGCCACGCAACGGCGTGAACGACTCCTCCTGACGTGTCAGGGTGTTGTAAAGACGCATCCGCCTCGGGTTGCAGACTACCCGGGAACCTCGGGGAGGGCTCGGGTCAGCTCGCAGAAATCGGCGCCTTCGTCGGCCGGCCCCCGTCCCAGGACCACCGTGCGCATCGAGCGCCGCAGCCGATCGAGGGGCACGCCGTCGGGGCCGGGGCGGGACAGAAGTTGCTCGATGATGGTCGCGCCATCCTGCGACACGGAAGCACCGAGATACCGAATGCGAACCTGCATGTCGCGTCCGTTCGCCGCCAGCCGCAACTCGACGTGCGTATAGGCGGTGTCGCCCGGTTCGAACACCCTGAGCACCGCCTGCTCGATCGCGCGAACGACATCGTCCCGATGGGTGGTTCGATAGCCGAGATGGTCGGCGGTTCGTGCAGCGAGCTGACGCAGTATCGGGAGGTACCGCGCCTCGCACGGCAACGTCACGCTCAACCCGATGGACGTCGTCGAGCCCGGGCGCTCGGTCTTTCCCATGCCTGTCCGGGATCTTACAGTGAAATCTGCCGGAACAGCCCGCGGGCCTCGTCGCAGTCGCGCGCAATCTGCGCTCGCAACGCATCCCCGTCCGAAAAGGACCGCTCCTCGCGCAGACGCCGAATGAACGCGACGCGAACCTCGAGCCCGTACAGGTCGCGGTCGACGTCGAACAGATGCGACTCGACCACCGGTCCCGCCGGCGTTCCCCCGAACGTCGGCCGAACCCCGACGTTGGTCACCGCGGCGTGGATGTCGCCCTCCATCAAGACTGCCGTCGCGTAGACGCCGTTGGGCGGGAACAGGGCGTTCCCGGTGGCGAGGTTCGCCGTGGGATAGCCGAGCCCCCGCCCGCGGCCGTCGCCGCGGGTGATCGTGCCTTCGAGCATGTAGTGGTGTCCCAGCAGCGAGCCGGCCTCGTCGACGCGGCCCTCGGCAATGAGGCGCCGGACCCGCGTGCTGCTGACGACGAAGTCGCGATATCGTACCGGATCGATCTTCTCGGCCCGAAATCCGTAGCGCGCCCCCAGCGACCGCAGCAGCGAGAAGTTGCCCGCCCGATCGTGTCCGAAGAGGAAGTTCGCCCCCACCCACACCTCGGCCACCTGCAGCCACTCCACCAGCACCGTGCGGACGAAGGTCTCGGGCTCCCAACGCGACAGCTCGGGCGTGAACCGGACGACCGCGATGCCGTCCATGCCCGCCGCCCCGAGGGCGGCCAGCTTCTGCGGACCGGTCATGAGCAGCGGCGGCGCCTTGTCGGGGCGGACCACCCGGGACGGGTGCGGGTCGAAGGTCAACGCGGCGGCCGTGGCCCCCCGCTCGTCGGCCCGGCGCCGCACCTGGTGCACGATCTTGGCGTGCCCGCGGTGCACTCCGTCGAAGTTCCCGAGCGCCAGCACCGGCTGGCGCCAGCCGGGAGCGCTTGGGTCGTCCGGAAAGTGAATTATCCGAACCGGGTCCCTCTGTCGAGTCTCGTACTGCATCGGCGAGCCCTTCATCATACGTCAGTCGCTCCCCCGAGCCACGAACCGGTCTTCGACGTCACCAGACCAGCCTCCCGGCCCGGAAATCGTCGCCCGCGGCTTCGATTGCCGCCCAACCAACCCTGCCAGGGGTCTGCACCGTTCTACGGCGCAGGCTCCTCGACATCGATGACGAGCCCGTCGTAGGCCAGCGTCACGCCGGGCGGGAGGGCGTCGCAGGTTGCCGCGTGGGGAAGGTCGTGGCACATGTGGGTGAAGTAGGTCCGGCCGGCCGCGATGCGCGCGGCCGTCTCCACCGCCCGGCTCAGCGACAGGTGGGTCGGATGGGGGCGATGCCGCAGCGCATCGAGCACCAGGACCTTCAGGCCTTCGAGCAGCGGCCACGAGCCCTCCGGGATCTCGCTGCAATCGGTCAGGTACGCGAAATCGTCCACCCGGTAGCCGAGAATGGGGCGCGTGCCGTGCAGGAGAGGCACCGGCACCACCTGGGCCCGCCCCAGCGAGAAGCGGCCGGTCACCTCCAGCAGCCGGAGCTGCGGCAGCCCTCCGCCCTGCGGCGCCGCCCGGTCCCAGACATACGAGTAGACGCGGCGGAGCGCCGCGAGGGTCGGGGCGTCGCCGAGACACGGGATCGCCGTCCGTTGTCGAAAATTGAAGGGACGAACGTCGTCGAGTCCCATGACGTGATCGGCGTGCTGGTGGGTGAACAGAATGGCGTCCACCCCGGTCAGCCCGCAGGCCAGCGCCTGGGATCGAAAATCCGGGGTGGTGTCGACTACGACCCGGGTCGCATCCGCCAGCTCGATATAGATGGACGGCCGCCAGCGGCGGTCGCGGGGATCATCCGAGCGACAGGTGGCGCAGTCGCAGCCGACCATCGGCACGCCGGTAGAGGTTCCGGTCCCGAGAAACGTGACACGCATGGCGTCAGCCGGAGACCGGCCGGTTCCCCGCCCGGCGCACCTCCGCGAAACGCATCCGCAGCTCCTGCAGGACGCGGGTCAGGAACCGCTCCTCGTCCGGCGTGAGGTTCCCGCGGGTCTTCTCCGCCAGCACCACCAGGAGGTCGAGCATGTTGCCGCCGGCATCGGGATTGGGCGGGAGCTTCCGCCCGGTGGCGGGGTCGGAGACGTCACCGAAATGGACGGCGGCGGACGTCGCGAGCGACACCACGAGGGCATTGAACGATATCTCCGGCGGCGGGGTGGTCATGGTTCCCTCGCAGGAGCCCTGGAAACCCGGGGCAGAGGGCTCCGCTGCATTCGACCGGTACGACGCGGGGTTCTGCCACGGACCGCTGGTGACGGTCCCCGCGTGACCGCACCGCGGGCTGCCGGTCACCGTGATCGTAAAGTAGGGGGAAGGATATGACCAAGGCCATCCGTTCCGACGACCTCCCCCCCACGGCCACCGCGGGCGCCCGATTCGAGCGTCTCGTCGAGATCATGCGCACGCTGCGGTCGCCGGGCGGCTGCGCCTGGGACCGCGAGCAGACGGTGGCCTCGCTCCGGCCCTTCGTGCTCGAGGAGGCTTACGAAGTGGTCGAAGCGATGGATCGCAACGACCGCGCCGCCCTGTGCGAGGAGCTCGGAGACCTCCTGCTCGAAGCGGTGTTCGTGGCCCAGATCTGCGCCGAGGACGGCGACTTCACGATTGCCGATGCGGCCGACGCGGTGACCGCCAAGCTCATCCGGCGGCACCCCCATGTCTTCGGCGACGGCGTCGCCGCCGACGGGAGCGCCGGCGATCTCTCCCCCGTCGAGGTCAAGCGGCAGTGGGAACGGATCAAGCGCGAGGAGCGCGCCGGCGCCCCCGCCGATCGCGCCACCCTGCTCGACGGCATCCCCGAGGCGCTGCCTTCCCTGCTGCGGGCGTCGCGCATCGGCGCGCGCGCCGCCAACGTCGGGTTCGACTGGGACGAAGCGGAGCAGGTCATCGACAAGGCGGATGAGGAGATGGCCGAACTGCGCGACGCGATTGCAACGGGCGGGCGCGCGCAAGTCGAGGAAGAGCTCGGCGATCTGCTCTTCACCATTGCGAACGCCGCCCGCAAGCTGCGGGTCGATCCCGAGTCGGCCCTCCGGACCGCCAACACCAAGTTCACCCGACGCTTTCGCGCGGTCGAGCGGCGCCTCGAGGACCGCGGACGTTCCCTGCAGGACGCCTCGCCCGATGAGCTCGAACGGGAGTGGCAGGCGGTCAAGGCCGCGGACACCGCCGCCGGATCGCCCAACGACTGACGGCGGGGCCGCGACCCGGCTCAGCGGGCGCGGCGCCCGCATCGTTCACCGCCCACTTCGTATCGCCAACGGCGCCCGCCCGCCGTCCACAGCTCCACCTGCCGTCCGTCGGTCTCGAGGACGATCGCCCCGTCGCGTCCGGTCTCGAGCACCATCGCCCCGGCCTCGCGGTAGCGGGCGGTCACCGCCGGCGCGGGATGACCGAACGGGTTCGCGCGGCCCGCGCTCACCACTGCGACACACGCCCGGGCCGCCGTCACCAGCCCCCGCGAGCTGGAACCGGCGCTGCCGTGGTGGGGCACCTTGACGACCCGGAACGGCGCCGGAGCGAGAGCCCTCGCCACGCGGCGCTCGACGTCCCTGCCGATGTCCCCGGGCAGCAGCACCGCGACGTCGCCGAACCGCACGTCGAGCACGATCGAGTCGTCGTTCCGCACCCGCGCCCGCGCCCAGTCGGGGACCGGCGGATGGAGCACCTCGAACGACACGCGCCCGAGTTCGAACCGGTCCCCGGCCGCGACCTGCCGCCAGCGCGCGCCCGTCGCGTCCGCGGTCTGCCGGAGGGCCTCGAGCCCGCCGTTCCCCGAGACCGGCACTCCCTCCCAGATTTCCCGGGCCGGCAGGTCGCGCAACACCGCCGGCAGGGCGCCGATGTGATCGGGGTGGCCATGGGTCAGCACCGCCGCGTCCAGCCGCCGGGCGCCCAGGGACCACAGGGCCGGGACCACGACGCGGCCCCCGATGTCGGACCGCGGGCTGATCGACCCGCCCGCATCGACGAGGATCGCCCCCCCGCCGGGGGTCTGCACCAGCGTGGCGTCGGCCTGACCGACGTCGAGCACGCTCACCCGCATCCAGCCGGGGCGCGGGAGCCCCGCGAGGGGAGGGCGCCACGGCGTCGACACGATCCACACGACGGTGACCGCCGCGACGACCAGCCCCAGGGTCCGGCCACGGGGCGACCGCCCCCGCCACAGCAGGGCCAGCAGCGCCGGGTAGTAGGCGGCCAGGGCGAGGGGCGCGGGCGGCGGCACGCGGAACACGAGCCAGGGCCAGACGTCGAGCAGCCGGGTGGACTCCAGCAGTCCGGTCGCCGCGAGATGCGCCGCGTAGCCGGCGGCCGCGGCGAGAATCGGATGGACGGCGAGAAGCGCCACCGCCGCCAGCCCGGCCAACTGGGTCAGGGTCATCAGGGGGATCGCCGCGAAGTTGAGCACGAGGCCGGCGAGGCTCACGCGGCCGAACAGGGCCGCTCCGATCGGCAGGAGCACGGCTTCCGCGCAGAGGGTCGCCGCGAGCAGGGCCACGGGCGCGGCGATCCACAGCGGCGGCCGATCTCGCCCGAGCTGGAGCACGGCGGCCACGCGGGCCGCGCCCAGCACGATGCCGAGAGTGGCGCCGAAGGTCAGCAGGAACCCGGGGTCCAGGACCGCGAGCGGCGAGATCAGCCCGATGCCGGCAGCCGTGACCGCCAGCACGTTGAGCGCCGGCGTCCGGTGGTCGATCAGCCGGGCGCCGAGGACGATGACGGCCGCGGCGGTGGCTCGCGTCACCGACGCCTCGTCACCGACGAGGGCGCTGTAGGCCAGAACGCAGATCACGACCATCGCCAGCCGGAGGCGGGGGCGCAAACCCGACAGACGCCCGAGAAACAGCAGACAGCCGGTCAGGATGGCGATGTTGCCGCCGGAGATCGCGATGACGTGATAGACGCCGCCCTCCTGCAGGCGCCGGGTCGTCGCCGGATCGAGCCCATCGCGGTCCCCGATGAGAATCGCGGTCACGATGGCCGCCGATTGATCCCCGTGGCGCCCCACCGTGCGGGTGACCGCCTGCCGGACGACCGCGCGGGCGGAGGCGGCCAGCTCCGACCGCCGCGGTCCGCGCGCCGTCACGTCGACGAGCAGGCCGCTCTTGACCGACCCGCGCAGCGCCGTCCCCCGCAACGCCTGCCGCCGCGCCTGGTCGCCGCTGCCGGGATTGCGATACGCGGGAACGGGACGCAGCGTCGCGGATACCCGCACCCGCCGTCCCTCTCGCCACTCCCGGATCCGCCCGGTCCACCGCTCGCCGCCGACGGACAGTTGGATCCCCCCGGGGGCCGAGACCATCTCGCCGGCCCGGCCGACGCGGGATACCGCCAGATCGAAGGCGGCTCCGTAGTCGGTGACGCGCGCATCGCGCCGCAGCCGCCCTTCGAGCCGCACCGGCCCGACCCGGCCGGTCCCGGCCGCCGCCGGTTGCCGGTCGAACCAGGCTCTCAGCGGAGTGTGCAGGGCCGCCGCCCGGTGCGTCGCGGCCAGCGCCGCCCCGCCGAGCGCAAAGCCCACGCCCAGCAGCACCCCCACGCGGCCCGGCCGCGAGCGGCGCGCGACGGCAATCAGGGTCGTCACCCATGCGGCGACCAGCGCCGCCCGCACGCCGCCCACCGGCAGCGGCACCCAGGCGCCCGCCGCCGCGCCCGCCAGCAACGGCACCGCGGCCAGCGAGGCAGGAACCGTCATGTTCCCGTACCCCTGCAAGAATCATGGCGGGGAGCGTAGGGCCGGCCCTGCCGCGTCGGACGTCGCGGGCCGAGCCTGTCGGAGCACGACGCGCGCGGCGTCACCGCGGCCCGGCGGCGGGTGGGCCTCCCCTGCCGACCCGCTCCGGGTGCAGAATCTGCACCGCCGTCCCGCCCACGACATCGCGGCAGTTGCCCCCGCCCGGGACCGGCGGGGTCAGAGAGAACGGTTGTCCGGGGGCGCGCGCCGCGGAAAGCGCCGCGGACTCCAGGAGGTGGGCAGCGAGCGGAGCCGCCGGGCGAGCAGCGCGCTCTGTCGGGCGCGAAGGCGACGCCCGCCCTGGCACACCGGCTCTACGTTGGGGACTACGAGCGGGCGACCGCCGCGTGGTACTCCTGCAGCGGCCGTACTTCGATCCCTTCGTCCTTGAGGGCCCGGATCGCGCTGACCGCGGCCGCCGCGCCGGTGAGGGTGGTGACGCAGGGAACCCCCAGCACGGTCGCGATGCGGCGGAGGGTGCGATCGTCGAAGAAGGACTCGCGTCCGAGCGGCGTGTTGATGACGAGATCGATCTCGCGATTCAACAGCCGGTCGCCGATGTGGGGCCGGCCCTCGTTGACCTTGTAGACGATCGCCGGGTCGAGCCCGTGCGCCCGCAGATAGGCGGCGGTGCCCCGCGTCGCCAGCAGCGAGAACCCGAGCCCCGCGAGATCCCGCGCAATCGGCAGGACATTGGCCTTGTCCTCGTTGTTGACGCTGAGGAACGCGGTGCCGCGGTCGGGCAGCCGTTGCCCCGCCGCGAGCTGCGCCTTGGCGTAGGCCAGGCCGAAGGTCGCCGCCGCCCCCATGACCTCGCCCGTCGACTTCATCTCCGGGCCCAGGATGGTATCGACCCCGGGGAACCGGACGAACGGGAACACCGGGGCCTTGACGAACACCCCGGCCACGTCGAGGTCGTCGACGAGCCCGAGCTCGCCCAGGGTCCGACCCGCCATGACCCGCGCCGCGACCTTGGCGAGCGGGACCCCCGTCGCCTTCGACAGGTACGGCACGGTTCGAGACGCGCGGGGGTTGACCTCGAGCACGTACACCGTGTCGTCCTTGATGGCGAACTGGGCGTTGACGAGACCGATCACTTTCAGCGCCCGGGCGATCCGGCGGGTGTAGTCGCGGATGGTGACGAGATGCCGATCGGCGACGAGATAGGGGGGCAGGACACAGGAGCTGTCGCCGGAATGGATGCCGGCCTGCTCGATGTGCTCCATCACGCCGCCGATGACCACCGCCCCCGCGGCGTCCGCCACCGCATCGACGTCGAGCTCGAACGCATCCTCCAGAAACTTGTCGATCAGCACCGGGTGTTCCGGCGAGGCATCGACCGCCTCGGTCATGTAGCGGTCGAGCGCCCCGGCGTCGTAGACGATGGCCATCGCCCGGCCGCCGAGCACGTAGGACGGCCGGACCACGAGGGGGTAGCCGATCTTCGACGCGACCTCCCGCGCCTCGGCCCGCGACGTGGCGATGCCGCTGGGGGCCTGGGGAATGCCGAGCTCCCACAGCAGCGCCACGAAGCGCTTGCGATCTTCGGCGAGGTCGATCGAGTCGGGCGACGTGCCGAGAATATTCACGCCCGCCCGTTGCAGGCCGAGGGCGAGCTTCAGCGGGGTCTGCCCGCCGAACTGCACGATGCAGGCGACGTCCCCCCCGGCCGCGCGTTCCTTGTCGATGACCGCGGACACGTCTTCGAAGGTGAGCGGCTCGAAGTAGAGCCGGTCGACCGAGTCGTAGTCGGTCGACACCGTCTCCGGATTGCAGTTGACCATCACGGTCTCGAGCCCCTCGTCCTTCAGGGCGAACGCCGCGTGGCAACAGCAGTAGTCGAACTCGATGCCCTGTCCGATACGGTTGGGTCCCGAGCCGAGAATCACCACCTTGCGGCGGTCCGTCGGGGCCGCCTCGCACTCCCGCTCCCAGGTTCCGTAGAGATAGGGGGTGAACGACTCGAACTCCGCCGCACAGGTGTCGATGCGCTTGTAGACGGGGGCGAGGCCCGCGTCCCGGCGCCGCTCGCGCACGACGGCCGGCGCCGCGTCGAGCGCGCCGCCCAGCTCTTCGTCGCCGAACCCGGCGCGCTTGAGGTCGGCGAGGAGGTCGGTGGACAGAGCGTCCAACCCGGCGAGGCCGGCCGACCGCCGCATCTCGACGATCTCGGCGAACTGGGTCAGGAACCACCGATCGATGCGGGTGAACTCGTGCACCTGCTCGATGGTCCACCCCCGGTCGAGGGCCTCGAACACCGCGAACATCCGGCGATCCGTCGGCACCACGAGCTGCCGCTGGAGCGCGGCGTCATAGGCGTCCTGCTCGTCGGCGTCCTGCTCGTCGGGTTCGGGCCGGCGGGTGAACAACCGGCCGCTCTGCCCGATCTCCAACGAGCGGATCCCCTTGAGAAACGCCTCCTTGAACGTACGGCCGATGGCCATCGCCTCCCCGACCGACTTCATCTGGGTCATCAGGGTGCGGTCGGCCTCCGGGAACTTCTCGAAGGTCCACCGCGGCACCTTGACGACGACGTAGTCGAGCGTGGGCTCGAAGCAGGCAGGGGTCAGGCGGGTGATGTCGTTGGGGATCTCTTCGAGACGGTAGCCGAGGGCCAGCTTCGCCGCGATCTTCGCGATCGGAAACCCGGTCGCCTTGGAGGCCAGGGCAGACGAGCGCGACACCCGCGGATTCATCTCGATGGCCACCATCCGCCCGTCGTCCGGGTTCACCGCGAACTGGATGTTCGAGCCGCCGGTCTCGACCCCGACACGGCGGATGATCCGCCGGGCCGCATCGCGCATCCGCTGGTATTCCTTGTCGGTGAGGGTCAACGCCGGCGCCACGGTGATGCTGTCGCCGGTGTGCACGCCCATCGGGTCGATGTTCTCGATCGAGCACACCACGACGAAGTTGTCGGCGGCGTCGCGCATCACCTCGAGCTCGAACTCCTTCCAGCCGATGACCGACTCCTCGATGAGGATCTCGTGCACCGGACTCAGCTCGATGCCCCGCGTCACGACGTCACGGAACTCCTCGATGTTGTAGGCGATGCCTCCGCCGACCCCGCCCAGGGTGAACGAAGGCCGCACGATCGCGGGAAAGCCGAGGCTGTCCACCACGCTCAGCGCCTCGTCGAGCGACTTGGCGCAGGCGCTGGCCGGTACGTCGATGCCGATGGACTCCATCGCCTCGCGGAACTTCAGGCGGTCTTCGGCCACCATGATGGCGTCGATCGAGGCCCCGATCAGCGATACCCCGAACTCCTCGAGCACCCCGTTGGCATCGAGCTCCACCGCCAGGTTCAACGCGGTCTGGCCCCCGACCGTCGGCAGCAGCGCATCGGGGCGTTCCCGGGCGATTACCGAGCGCACCACTTCCCAGGTCAACGGCTCGATGTAGGTCCGATCCGAGACCTCCGGGTCCGTCATGATGGTCGCGGGGTTCGAGTTGACCAGGATCACCTCGATGCCCTCGGACCGGAGCGCCTTGCACGCCTGGGTGCCCGAATAGTCGAACTCGCACGCCTGGCCGATCACGATCGGGCCGGAGCCGACGACGAGCACGCGTTTGATGTCAGTACGGCGCGGCATGGGCAGCAGGGATCAGACGGCGCGGCGCGCCATCTCCTCCAGGAATCTGGAAAACAGATAGTCGGAGTCGTGGGGGCCCGGCGAGGCCTCCGGATGGTACTGCACGCAGAAGACCGGCTGCCGGCGATGACGCAGCCCCTCGATGGTGCCGTCGTAGAGATTCAGGTGGGTCACCTCGACGTCGTCGGGGAGTGATTCGGGCTCGACCGCGAATCCGTGGTTCTGACTCGTGATCTCGACCTGTCCGGTCGACACCTGCTTGACCGGATGATTCGCCCCGCGGTGCCCGAACTTCAACTTGTAGGTGGTCGCCCCCATGGCCAGGGCGAGCACCTGATGCCCCAGGCAGATGCCGAAGACCGGGACGTCCGCCGCGATCACCTGCCGGGCGTTGGTCACCGCGTAGTCGAGCGGGGCCGGATCGCCGGGGCCGTTGCTCAGGAACACGCCGTCCGGCTCGATGGCCAGGAGATCGCTCGCCGGCGCAGTCGCGGGAAAGACCCGCACGTGGCACCCGTGAGCCGCCAGCCGGCGGAGAATATTCCGCTTCAGCCCGAAATCGTACGCGGCGATGCGGAACCGCCGCGCCGGCGGGAGCGCCGGAACCCGCCGGAACCCCTCCGGCTCGAGCCCGACCGGCGCATCCGCCTTCGGGACCGCGGGCCAGTCGAACGGCTCGGCGCAACTCACCGCGCGCACGAGGTCGCTACCCTCCATCGGCACGACCTGGCGCGCCTGGTTCACCAGGTCGTCGGGATCCGGCGCGCCGGTGGCGATGACCCCGCGCATCGCCCCCGCGGTACGCAGCTCGCGGGTCAACGCGCGCGTGTCGATGCCGCTGATGGCCACGACCCCGGTGTCGGTCAGGTAGTCGCGCAACGTTCCGCTCGACCGCCAGTTGCTCGCGATCGGCGACGCCTCCCGGACGACGAACCCGGCGACCTGGGGGCCCCGGGACTCGACGTCCTCGACCGTGACCCCGTAGTTCCCAATCTCCGGGCAGGTCATGGTGACGATCTGGCGGGCATAGGAGGGGTCGGTCAGGACCTCCTGATACCCCGTCATGCTCGTGTTGAACACGACCTCGCCCCGCGCCACGCCGCTCGCTCCGGCCGCGGCGCCGCGGTACCAGCTTCCGTTTTCGAGTGCAAGGACAGCGTTCATCGAGCAGCGTCGTCGAGCGATGCGGCCACGAGGGCCTGGGTGGCGGGGGCGACCTGAGCGGTGCTGGTCCAGGTCCGATACCCCTCCCGTCTGAACTCGGTCTGGTGGGTGCCTGCCTGCACGTGCGGGATCAACATCGCTGCTTCGCCGACGAGCCGCTGATCGAGCCGGCCCGGGGCGCCCGGCGGCCGCGTGTCGGTGAGGGGGGATCCTATCTCAACTTCGGCGCGCGGGGACGGACCGGCCGGCGCGGCGCGGGCCGCGGGCGGCTCCGCCGGCTCGGCCGTCAGATCGGCGCTGAACGAGCCGATCGGGTCGTCCTCATCGAGAATGATCCTCGCGATGCGCGACCCGTAGCCGGCCAGGGTCACCTCGACCTCGTAGGGGCCGTACGGCAGTTCCGCCAGCGCGAACGGGGTCGTGCCGCGCGACTCGCCGTTGACGATGACCTCGGCTCCGGGAGGCGTCGATCGCACCAGCAGACGCCCGTCGAAGACCGACGGCGCCGCCTCCGCGGGCGGCGGCGGTGGATCCGGTTCCCGAGTCGCCGCCGGCTCCGGCCGTCGAACCGCGGCGGCCGGAACCGCAGGGGCGGCGGCTGGCGGGGGCTCGGCAACCGGACCCCTGCCCTCCGGCGGAGGCGACGCGACGTCCGGAGCCTCGTTCTCGCGCTCGACGGCCGGCTCTGCCGCGGCCGGCTCCGGCGGCGATTCCTCGACCACGGCCTCGCTGAACGCGCGGCCGGCGTCGCCCGCGGCCGAACTCTCCACCGCTTCCTCGACCACGGCCGGAGCATCGTCGCCGCCGCTCATCCACCCCAGCCCGATGACGAACGCGGTCACCGCGACGGCAACCCCAATCCCCGCCACCAGCGCGACCGGGAGCCGACGGGCCCGATCGAGCGAGCCGAAGATTTCCCCGGCCGGGTCCTCGGGCTCGGCGTCGTCCTCCAGGCCGTAGTCGTACCCCTCTTCTTCCTCGGACTCCAGGGCGAACCTGCCGTCGTCGCCGACCGCATCGATATCGCCGGCGTCGTCCCCATCGGGCGCGCGCGGGTCCCGCTCGCCGACCTCCAGCTCTTCGTCCTCCATCTCGTCGTCCTCGTCCGCCCCGCGGATCGCCTGCGGGGCATCTCCCGGATCGTATTCCCGCTCGGAACCCGCCCTGGACTCCGCCGCCGCCGGGGACGCCCCACCGCCTTCGACCCGGGATTCCAGCTCCCCGACGGAAATCGGCGTATAGCCGTCGACGACGCGAGGCTTCACGTTCCGGTCATCGCCGGCGACCGCCTCTCCCCTGCGGTCCCGGAGACCGGCGTCGAGCCCCTCGGCGACGTCGGCCAATGCATCGCCGCCGGCGCGCAACTCCAGGTCGTCGCCGGTGTCCGGCGGGGCGCCGCCGCCGTCCAGGGCCACGTCGAGCGGATCGGCGCCGGAACCGGCAAGATCCGGGCCATCCACGCCGTCGTCCGCCGGCGGCGCATCGTCGAGCGGGGAGCCGCCGGCACTCGCTGGCGGCCGTTCATCCGGCGCGCTGAGATCGAGCGCCCGCTTCGTCCAGTCGATGTCCGACTGCTTCCGGCTCCATGGCATCCGCCTCTTCCGTTTCCGCATCACGGTCCCTCCGACCGCGGCGGCGACCGGCCCCCCCCCGAGGGGGGCGTCGGCGCCATCCACGCGCTCCGGCTCCTGGCCGCTACCCGGTTCGTCAGTCTCTCCGCCGCCCATCCCGGCCAGCGCACGGCGGACCCCGTCCGCGCCGGTCCACCCCAACGCACCGGCCAGATCGTCGGCGAACTGCCCCGCCGACGGCGGCCGCCGGTCCGGATCCGCGGCGAGCGCCGCTTCGAAGAGCGGCATCAGACGCGGGGCCGCGCCCGCATCCGGAACCTGCTCGAGGTGCCCGGCCATCCGGCTCCCGCCCCCCCCCGCCCGGCGTCCGGTGATCAGCTCGTAGGCCACCGCCGCCAGCGCGTAGCGATCCGCCGGCGGCCCCCAATCGGCGCCCGCCATCTGCTCCGGGGCCGCATAGGGCCGCCGCAGCGGACAACGCTGCCCCACCCGATCGAGCGCCGCGACGATGCCGAAGCCGCTGACCCGCGCCAGATAGGGCGTGACGAACACGTCACGCAAATGGAGAGCGCCGTGGGCGAGGCCCCGCCCATGGGCGACATCCAACCCTTCGGCGAGCTGCACGATGAACGGCAGGACGGTCTCGGCGGCGGCGGGCGCGCGGTGACGCATCGTGACGTCGAGCGAATCCGCCGCGACGTACTCGTAGGCGAGATACGGCACCCCATCGGTGACGCCGGCGCCCACGGGACTCACCAACGCCGCGTGCGAAATCCCGACGGCGACGATCTCCGTGAGCGCGTCGCCGAAGAGGATCGCCTGCTCGGGGGTCAGATCGACGTGAAAGGCCTTGAGCGCAAACACCCGGTCGCGATCCGGAGGGTCGCGATCCGACAGGCGCGCACGGTACACGGGACCGAGGACGCCACTCCCAATCTGGTGCATCGCATCGTAGGGACCGAATACACCGGAAGCGTGATACGCGCTGGAACCACCGAGTGTCAGGGGGAGCGTTCCTCCAAAGTCCAGACTGCACGATACCAGGAAGTGCACGGTTTTTCAATGCGATAGCCCGATCCCTGCCTGTGTGCGGCTCGATGCGGGGCCGGACCCCGCCGGACCGGGGTGCACGTCAGATTTGTGAGATGACTGCCCCTGGCACTGTCAGGTGGGCGATTTCGGTGTCGTTCTCGGCCCTGAGGCCCTCCGAACGGGCCTTTTCTGGGCTTTGGCGCCATGGGGTACCTCGGGGGCCAGCCGCGCGGGATACCTCCAGCGGCGGCATCTCACTTTTCTGACGTGCACCCGCCGGACCGCCGTCGCTTGACACCTCGCACCGGCTCTGCGACAGTGGAAGCCAGTGTCTCCGGAGCTCTCCGCCCCCCCCCACAGCGTCCCGCTGCCGGTCGATTTCCAGGGATTCCCCGGCATCAAGCGGCTGGCCGCCGAGTACATCGCCAATTTCGACGTGCTCCAGCCGTTCTTCGCCGGCAATCCCGCTGACGACGACGCCTGGCGGGCCGCGATCGCCGCCCGCTCGCAGTCCGACCGGAACCCCGCGGCCATCGGCCGGATCGTCCGTACCCAGCAGCGCGCCCGGGGGGCGCCGGAGGCGGCGATCGACGCCGCCGCGCGTCTCGACGATCCCGGGTCGGTCGCGGTGGTGACCGGCCAGCAGGCGGGCCTCTTCGGAGGGCCGCTGTATACGCTCCTGAAGGCGATTTCCGCGATCCGGCTGGCCAGACGCGTCGAGCGCGACTTCGGGGTCCCCGCGGTCGCGGTCTTCTGGGTCGATGCGGAAGACCACGATCTCGACGAGATCCGGACCTGCGGCGTGCTCGACGCCGACCAGGCATTCACGACCGTGGCCCTGGCGACCAACGCGCCGGCCGGCACTCCCGCCGCCGCGGTACGTCTCGGCCGCGAGATCGAGCCGGCTTTCGACGCGCTGGCCGCGGCCCTGCCCGAAACGGATTTCACGGCCGGGGTGCTGGGCGGTCTCCGCCGCGCGTACGCGGACGAGAGCGGGCTCGTGGCCGCGTTCGCCACGTGGCTCGAACACCTGCTCGGCCGGCACGGGCTGGTCGTCTTCGACGCCGCCGACCCGGCCGCGAAGCCGCTGGCCGCGGATCTGTTCGCCCGCGAGATCAACAGCGCCGGCACCAGCTCGTCCCTGGCCCGATCCGCGGGCGACCGCCTGCGGGAGGCGGGATTCCACGCGCAGGTCGATCCGCCCGCGAATGGGGTGTCCCTGTTTCTCCAGGACGGCGATCGGCGGGCGTTCCGCATCGACGGCGATCGGCTCCGCGCCGGTGACGACGCGCTGGATCGAGCGGAGTGGCTCGACCGGCTCCGCGCCGACGCCGCGAGCTTCAGCCCGAACGTCCTGCTTCGCCCCATCGTCCAGGACCGGCTGTTCCCGACCGTCTGCTACGTCGCCGGACCCAACGAGCTCGCGTACCTGGCGCAGCTCAAACCGGTGTACGCCCATTTCGGGGTACCGATGCCGCTGTTCGCGCCGCGCCTCAGCGCGACCCTGGTGGATCCGGCGGTCATGAAGTTCTTGCGCCGCACGGAGATCCCCCTGGCCTCGCTGCAACCGCAGGACGAATCGGCGCTGAACCGCCTGCTCGGGGCGCAGCTTCCCGCCACCGTCGAGCAGGCGCTGCACGCCGCCGGAGACACGATCCGCGACCGCATGACGGCGGTGGCGGCAGCGGTGGCCGAGGTCGACCCGACCCTGACCGGCGCGGCCGAATCGACGCGCGGGCGGATGCAGCGCGACCTCGGCAATCTGCAGAACAAGGTCCTGCAGGCCGCCAAGCGCCGAGACCAGACCCTCCGGCGCCAGTTCACGCGGGCGCAGTCCCAGATCTTCCCCCACGGAACCTCCCAGGAGCGGGTCATCGCCGGCGTCTGCTTCCTGAACCGGTACGGCGACACCCTGGTCGACCGCCTCCTCTCCGATGCGACGCTCGATACGAATCACCATTGGGTGATCGCGGTCTAGGCGCTTGCGCCGTAGAAGTTTCGCGCCAGCGAAACTTCAAACGCGACCGCAAGGTCGCGCTGGCAGGCGCATCCGATCCGCCATATTCCGCCGGCGCCACGAACCGATATACAGGGCGTGAGCAGCACCCGCACGACTCGTTCTCCGGAGAAGCGCCGGGCCCCGCGCCGGCGGCGGCCGAAACGGCCGGCGGCATGGATTCGGTACGGAAAGCCCCTCCTCGCGCTGGCGCTGCTGGGCGCCTCGGGCGCCCTGCTGGCCCATCGGACGCTGTCCCGACAGCTCGACGAGCGGCTGGCGGCCGGACTGACGCCGGCGCCGGCGGTGGTATTCGGAGCGCCGTTGGAGCTGCTGCCCGGCCTGGGACTCGACCGCGCCGGGCTGGCCGCCCGGCTCGACGACCTGGGATACGCGCGCCGCGACCACGCGCGGCGGGCCGGCGAGTACGCGGTCGAACCGGATGCGGTGACCCTCATTCCACGCGAGGGCCCGCAGGAGGGGCGAATCGCCCGGATCCGGTTCGCACCGGCCGGCGGCGCTGACGGGTACGTGGCCGCGATAGACGCGATAGAGATGCCGCCCGGCCGGCGCACCGAGCGCCTCGTCCTCGACGCGCCGCATCTGTCGACCCTGCACGGCCGGGACCGGCGGCGCAGGCGGACCGTCCGGCTGGCGGAGATGCCCGAGGACGTGGTGCGGGCGGTGCTGGCGGCCGAGGACCATCGGTTCTTCGCGCACCCCGGAATCGATGCGGTGCGCATCGCCGGGGCCGCGGTGACCAATCTGACCGGCAACCGGAGCTACCTCGTCGGGGCGAGCACCCTGACCCAGCAGCTCATCAAGAACACCCTGCTGAGCCCGGAGCAGACGGTGCGGCGGAAGCTCAGGGAACAGGCCCTGGCGCTCCTGCTGGAGCGGCGGCTGCCCAAGCCCCGCATCCTCGAGCTGTATCTGAACGAGGTGTATCTCGGCCACCGGGGATCGTTCGCCATTCACGGCGTCGCCCAGGGCGCCCGCGCCCTCTTCGGCAAGGATCTGCGGAACCTCACCCTCGGGGAAGCGGCCACCCTCGCGGGCCTGATTCGCGCGCCGCAGACCCATGCGCCGCACCGGTACCCGGAACGGGCGAGGGACCGGCGCAACGGGGTGTTGCAGGCGATGGTGGACCTCGGGCTGGTGACCCCGGACCGCGCCATGGTCGCGGCCCGCGAGCCGTTGACCGGCGTCGACGACACCACGGACCGGGAGGCGCCGTATCTGGTCGACTTCGTTCGGGCCCGGATCGAGAACCGACTGGACGACTGGCGGAGCGGCGGCCGGGAGCTGCGTATCGAGACGACGGTGGATGTGCATCTGCAGCGGCTGGCGGAGGCCGCGGTGCGGGAAGGGTTGGACCGCATCGCGGACCGGCGCGGAGGGAACCCGGAGACCACGCCCCAGGCCGCGCTGGTCGCGGTCGACCCGCGCAGCGGCGCGATCCGGGCCATGGTCGGCGGCCGCTCCTACCAGGAGTCGCAGTTCAACCGCGCCGCAAATGCCCGCCGGCAGCCGGGATCCGTGATCAAGCCGTTCGTGTACCTCGCCGCCTTCGAACGGGCCGCCCGTGAGCCGGGAAGCCGATTCACCGCCGCCTCGATGCTCGACGACCGGCCGACGACGTTCCGGTTCGGCGGCCGGCCCTGGCGGCCGACCAACTACGGCGGTGTCTACGATGGACCGGTCACGGCGCGCTCGGCCCTCGCCCGGTCGCTGAACGTGGCCGCGGTCAGGGTCGGCGAGCAGGCGGGGTTCCGGGCGATTGCGGATCTCTGGGCGGCCGCTTCGGGCGGCCCCACCCCGCCCGCCTATCCCTCCATCGTCCTGGGCAGCTTCGAGAACACCCCGCTGGAGGTGGCCGAGGCCTATACCGTCCTCGCGAATCGCGGCGCCCGCGCGCCGCTGCATGCCATCAGCCGGATCACGGCCGGCGACGAGGTGGTGCACCGCGCCGCGGACGGACCGGTGGGGGTGGCACGTGCCGACAGCGCGTTCCTCGTGACCTGGATGCTGCGCAGCACCTTCGACACCGGCACCGCCGCGGCGGCGCGCCGGGACGGCTTCGTCCACGACGCGGCGGGAAAGACCGGTACCTCCAACGACCTGCGCGACGCGTGGTTCGCGGGCTTCACGCCCACCCTCCTGACGGTGGTCTGGGTCGGGATGGACGACAACAGCCCGCTGGGTCTCACCGGGGCCGAGGCCGCCCTGCCGATCTGGACCGCGTTCATGCGCCACGCCCTGGCCGAACGGACGACTCCGGAGTTCATGCCGCCGTCTCGCGTGACCCTGGTCGACATCGATCCGGAGACCGGCCTCCGAGCCACCTCCCGCTGTCCCCGGTCGGTCGCGGAAGCCTTCGTCGAGGGCACCGAGCCCGGCGCGCACTGCCGGCGGCATTGAGCCCCGCCCCGGAAAAGCGTCGCCTCGCGGCTCCTCCCGCCCCCTGTCAGCCCTCCACCGGGCGGCCGGCGACGTATAATCGGACCATGATGCCGCGATGTCGCACGTTCCGGTGGTGGTGGCTGCTGGTGCTCGGGCTGGCCGGCGGCTGCGGCGCGGCTCCTTCCGGCGCCCCGGTCGAGCCGGCGGCCGCGGCAGAGGTCCAGGCGCCGCGCACGGTGGACCCGGTCCCGGCCGAGCTTCCGGAAGTCGTCGCCAACGTCAACGCCTACTCCATCACCCGCGACGAGCTGGAGCAGGCGGTGCGCAGCGCCGAGATCCAGGCCGGTCAGGCGCTGCCCGCCCAGTTTCGGGACAGTGTCTACCGGGCGGTGCTCGACCGCCTCGTGGCGTTCCACCTGTTGCTGCAGGAATCGGAGACGCTGAGCATCGTCGTGGACGACCCGGCGGTCGAGGCCCGCATCGACACCATTCGCTCCGCCTTTCCGGACGAAGAAGCCTTCGAGACCCAGCTCGACAGCTGGAATACGTCACTGCCTGTCCTGCGGGGAGAAGCCCGGCGGGACATGCTCGTCGAACGGGTCCTGGAATCGGCGGTCCTCGCCGGCATCGAGATCGACCCCGAGTCGGTGCGCGCTTTCTACGAGCAGCATCCCGCGCAGTTCACCGAGCCCGGCGGCGTGCGGGCGCGGCACATCCTGATCGGCGTCAGTCCCGACGCGGCCGAGCCGGACCGGGCGGAAGCCCGGGAGCGGGCTCGGCGCCTGCGCCTCGACGCCGAGGGCGGCGCCGATTTCGAAGCCCTCGCCCGGGAGCACTCCGACGATCCGGGATCGACAGCCAACGGCGGCGACCTCGGCCTCGTCGTCGAGGGCCAGACGGTGTCGGCGTTCGAGACCGCCCTGTTCGCGCTCGAGCCGGGCGGGCTGAGCGACGTCGTCGAGACGCCGTTCGGATTTCACGTCATCCAGATGGTCGAACGGCAGGCGGATCGCGTGGTGCCGTTCGAGCAGGCCAGCGGTCCGATACGCGACCTGCTGCTGCAGCAGGAACAGCAGGCGCAAACCACGGCCTTCATCGACGAGTTGAAAGCGAAGCACGACGTTCGGATCCTGATCTGAACCGCGGCGCCCCGGGGGCGGTTCCGATCGAGCGCGCGGGATCCGGGGGGAAGACCCACAGGTCACCATGAGAAACGAAGATGTGTTCGAGGCGGTCGCCGAGGCGCTGAAGCGCGGGGAACCGGCCGCGCTCGTCACGATTATCCGGGCGCAGGGCTCCACGCCGCAGCGGGTCGGCGCGAAGATGCTGGTGTTCCCCGACGGGCGCACGGTGGGCACGATCGGGGGCGGCTGCTACGAGAACGAAGCGTTCTGGAAGGCGCGGACCGCTATCGAGACCCGGCAGCCGGTCATCGCCAAGTACGAGCTGGCGGACGACATCGCGGAGGACTCCGGGTTGATCTGCGGCGGTCAGATGGAGGTGTACATCGAGCCGCTCGAGCCCGCGCCGGAGCTCTACCTCGTGGGCGCGGGACACGTCTCGTACCATCTGGCCCGGGCCTCCCACGAGGTCGGCTTCAAGCTGCATGTCATCGACGACCGCGAGAAGTTCGCCAACGCCGAACGGTTTCCGCACGCCGAGGAGATCGTGGTGGACGCGATTCCGGAATGGCTCGAGCGGGCCGAGCTCCCGGCGCACGCGTTCGCGGTCATCCTGACCCGGGGGCACCGGCACGACCTCGACGCCCTCCGGGCCCTGGCGCCGAAGCCCATCCGCTATCTCGGGCTCATCGGCAGCCGCGCCAAGGTCGCCCGCCTCGCGGAGGTGCTGGAGAGCGAAGGCATGCCGGCGGAACAGGTGCGCCGGGTGCATTCCCCGGTCGGCCTGGACCTGGGTGCGGTGACGCCTCAGGAGATCGCAGTGTCCATCCTCGCCGAGCTGATCGCCGTGAAGTACGGCAGGATCGACCCGGCCGCCGGGCAGGCCGGAACCCGCGAGGCCAAGTCGATGAGCTGGAGCCCCGCGCGCCGGCCCGAGGTCGCGGTCGGCAGCCAGGAGTCTGCGCCGTAGGACGGTGCAGACTCCTGGCAGGGTTGGTTGGGCGGCAATCGGAACCGCAGGCGACGATTTTCCTTTACGGTCGCGTTGGAAGTTTCGCTGGCGCGAAACTTCTACGGCGCAAGCCCCCAGGAGCCCCCGGCGAGACCGCGGCGCCCTTGCCACGGGCTCCTCGGAAACCAAGCTATACTGTCATCCTGATGTCTTGGCAGCCCGTCTCCCACGATCCCGCCGGCTCGAGTCTTCCCGAGCGCACCCGCCGGGTGCTTGCGGCGCTGATCCAGGAGTACATCGAGCGCGGCGCGCCGGTATCGTCGCGGCGTCTGGTCGAGCAGGGCGGATTCGGGTTGTCCTCGGCGACGGTGCGCAACATCCTGGCCACCCTCGAGGACGCCGGATACGTGTCGCAGCCGCACACCTCGGCGGGACGGATTCCCACCGACGTCGGCTACCGTTGCTACGTCGATTTCCTGCTCGAGCACCGGCGCGCGTCCCGTTCCACGCCGGCGGTCGAAGCCCGGCTGCGGCAGGCGGGCTCCGTCAAGGGCGTGCTGTCGAACGTCTCGCACGAGCTGTCCCGCATCTCGCACCACCTCGGCTTCGTCCTCGCGCCCACCAGCGAGACCGCCGGGTTCGAACACATCGCGTTCCTGCCGCTCGAAGGCACGCGCATTCTCGTCATGGTCACCGCCCAGGCCGAGCTGGTCTGCCACAAGATCGTGGACATCGGCGAGCGCGTACAGCGCAGCGAGCTGGAACAGGGAGCCAACTTCCTCAACCAGGAGTTCCGGGGCCTCAACATCGGCGAGGTGCGCTCCCTGGTCATCCAGCGCCTTCGGCAGGAGCAGGTGCTCTACGACGAGCTGCTGTCGCAATGGCTGCGCCTGGCGAGCTCGACCCTCGAGGACATGGTGCCGCAGGAGAGCGTGTTCGTCGACGGCGCGACGTTCCTGTTCGACGAGATGTCCGACGAGGACGGCCCGGTGTCGCTGGACACGCTGCGGGCGCTGCTGTCGATGATGCAGGAGAAGCACCGGCTGGTCCGGCTGCTCGGAGAGTATCTCGGCACGGACCGGCTGCGGGTGGTCATCGGCTCCGAGCATGCGGAGAGCGAGCTGCACGCCTTCAGCCTCGTCGCCACGGCCTATTTCGACGGTCGACAGACCGGAACCGTAGGAGTGATTGGCCCCCGTCGGATGCGCTATTCGCGTGCAATCGCCGCGGTCGACAGCGTCTCGCAGGCGGTGAGCCGGGTCCTCCTGAACCACGCCCCCCCGCCCACAGATGATGCCCGACGAACACCAGATCGAACCGTCTGAACCAGAGCAGCCCGCGCAACCGGAGCAATCCGGGCAACCGGAACAATCCGGGCAACCGGAGCAATCCGGGCAACCGGAGCAATCCGGGCAACCGGAACAATCCGGGCAACCGGAGCAATCCGGGCAACCGGAACAATCCGGGCAACCGGAGCAATCCGGGCAACCGGAACAATCCGGGCAACCGGAGCAATCCGGGCAACCGGAGCAATCGGAGCAGCAGGCGCCGCCGGACGATGGAGCCCCGGAACAGGAATCCTCCTCACCTCCGGATGAAACGCTACCGGACGCCGCTGGCGGCGCCGACTCGATCGGTGCGGAGCTCGATGAGGTCGCCCGCCAGCGCGACGCGCACTACGATCGCTTGCTGCGGCTCACCGCCGAGTTCGACAACTATCGAAAGCGCACCGAGCGCGACCGGCGCGAGTTGATCGAGCAGGCGGCCGGCGATCTGCTCGGCGACCTGTTGCCGGTCGTCGACGATCTCGAGCGCGCCCTGGCCGCGGATACGCAGGATGGAGACACCTACCGCCGCGGGGTCGAGATCATTCACAAGCAGTTGCTCGACGTCATGGCGAGGCGCGGCGTGGCGCCCATCGAGGCGGTCGGAGCCGATTTCGACCCGAACCTGCACCAGGCGGTGGCGCACGAACCCGGCGACGGCCACCGCGACGGTGAAGTGGTCGAGGAATTGAGACGGGGGTACACGTTGCGCCAACGGTTGCTCCGGCCGTCGATGGTCAAGGTGGCGAAAGCGTGACGACCCGCGACTACTACGAGATTCTCGGCGTCCCCCGCACGGCGGAGGACGGGGATATCAAGAGCGCCTACCGCAAGCTGGCGCTCAAGTATCATCCGGACCGCAACCCCGGGGACAAGACCGCCGAAGAACGGTTCAAGGAGGCCGCCGAAGCCTATTCGGTGCTGGCTGACCCCGAGAAACGGAGCCGATACGACCGGTTCGGCCACGCCGGGGTCAGCGGAGCGTCCGGCGGCGCCGGAGTCGACCCGACCATCTTCAACGACTTCGGCGACATTCTCGGCGGACTGGGCGATCTGTTCGGGTTCGGGGGCGGCGCCCGGCGCGGCGGCGCCCGGCGCGGCAGCGACCTGCGCTACGACCTCGAGATCTCGTTCGAGGAGGCGGCGAGCGGCTCGGAAACCACCCTGCAGATTCCGCGCGAAGAACCGTGCGACACCTGCGGCGGCTCGGGCTCGGCGCCGGGCAGCTCGCCCGAACGGTGCGCCCACTGCCACGGCAACGGCCAGATCCGCATGCAGCAGGGGTTCTTCACGGTTGCCAGAACCTGCCATCACTGCGGCGGCATCGGCCGGGTCATCTCGAAACCCTGCCAGACGTGTCACGGCAAGGGACGGATCAGCCGCGAGCGCAAGCTGACGGTGAAGATCCCGGCGGGCATCGCCACCGCCCAGCGTCTCCGGCTGACCGGTGAGGGGGAATTCGGGAGTCGAGGAGCCCCTCCCGGCGATCTGTACGTCGTCATCCACGTCCGCGAGCATCCGTTCTTCCACCGCGACGGCGACGACCTGCTGTGCGAGATTCCGGTGACCTATCCCACGCTGGTGCTCGGCGGGGAGATCCACGTCCCCACCCTCGACGACTCGGCCACCATCCACATTCCCAAGGGCACGCAGGCGGACACGCGCTTCCGCCTGCGCGGCAAGGGGATGCCCAACGTCGGGGGGCGGGGACACGGCGACCTCTACGTGAGGGTCAAGGTGGCGGTGCCCCGCCGGCTGAGCCGCGAGCAGAAGGACCTGATCGAGAGCCTCGACGAGACGATGCCCAAGCGGGAGCTCGACCCGACGGCGACCGGTGAGGACGAGGACCGGCCCTTCTTCGAACGTGTCAAGGACATCTTCGGATAGGCGTCTGCCCCGTGGAACGGAGCAGACGCCTGCCGGTCCGGTTGGGCGGGAAGCGGAGCCGCAAGGCGATTCCCGGGCGAGCCTCCACCCCGCGCTCGACGTGCAGGCTCCCGTCGGCCACCCCGGCGGCCTGTCGTGGCTGGAGGCGATTGCGGTCGCGGTCGACGACCACCGGCCGTGCGCCCTGGACGAGCCCGCCCCGAATCACATCCGGGTGTTCTTCGAATCGGCGTCCGACCGGGACCGCGCGCTGACCGCGGTGGTCTCCGCCCACGGCGCCCAGGTGCGGGCTCGGCCGATACGGGTCTCCGACGAGAACTGGGCCGCACGGTCCCAGGCCGACCTGCAGGCGATCCGGGTCGGACGGGTCATCGTCGCCCCGCCCTGGTGCACGCCCCCGTCCCCGGACCCCGCCGACGTGGTCGTGACCATCCGGCCGGCCCTCGGTTTCGGCAGCGGTCACCACCCGAGCACCCGGCTCGCCCTGCGGGGCCTGCAGCAGGTGGACCTGGCAGAGCGCCACGTGCTCGATCTGGGAACCGGCTCGGGGGTCCTGGCGATCGCCGCCGTCAAGCTGGGGGCGCGCCGCGCCACCGGCATAGACCGCGACCCCGACGCCCTCGCCTCCGCCCGGGAGAGCGTCGACGCCAACGGGGTCGCAGCCGCGGTCGAGCTCCGCCGGCAAGCGGTCGACGACGTGGCGCCGGCGAGCGCGTCGGTCGTCGTCGCCAATCTGACCGGCGCCGCCCTGACCCGTCTGGCCCCCATCCTCGCGGCCCTCGTCGAGCCCGGCGGGACCGTCATCCTCTCCGGCATCCTGGCCCGCGAGGAAGCGGCGGTCGCGCGCGCGTACCGGAACCAGGCCCGGATGGAGTGGCGGTCGGCCGAGGAGGAATGGGTCGCGATGGCGTTCCGCGTCCCGCCGCGCCGATGAAACCGGCGCGGGCCTGACGGTCCTCCCGGGGGGCCGGAGTCCCGGACCGAGGACGGCGCAGACTCCTGAACGTTTGTCGGGGCGGCAAGCGGCGCCGCAAGGCGGCGTGCCAGGGCGGGGACTCGGGGCAACGCGAGGTTCTCTCCTACAGGTCGCCCCAGATGTAGAGCAGCACGGCGGCCGCGCACGCGACCACCGCGTCGGCCCGTAACGTCAGTCGACCGAACGTGACGAGCCGGAACCCGGCCGCGGCCGCGGCGTCGACCTCGTCTGCACTCCACCCCCCTTCCGGCCCGATGGCCAACGTCGCGGAGACCGGCCGGGGCTCCCGCGCCAGCGCCCGCAGTCCGGCCGCGCCGTCATCGGCCGCGCCGGGCTCGGCGAGCAGCAGCCGCACCGCCGACCGGTCGCAATCGGCGAGCCACTGCAGGGAACGCGGGGGCCTGACCTCGGGGACGGACGCCCGGCGGCACTGCTTGGCGGAGGCTATCGCGATCCGCGTCCACCGTCCGACGTCCCGCGGCGGAGACACCGTCCGGACCGTCGTGAGCGGCTGTACCGCCGCCGCCCCGACCATCGTGGCATCCCGGACGACGTCGTCGAACTTGCGCCCCTTCAGCAACGCCGGGGCGACCGTCAACGCCACCGCCGGCTCGCGAATCGACGCCACCCGCTCGTAGGGGCGCACGACGGTGCGGTCGCGTCCCACCTGTTCCACCCGGGCGAGATACTCCGTCCCCCGCCCGTCGAAGACCGCGACGGTGTCGCCGGCGGCCAGCCGCAACACCCGTGACAGGTGCGCGGACTCGCCGTCCGGCAGCCGGACCGGGGCGTCGAGCCCGGTCAGGGCGGGGGCGAAGAACCGGGGCGGCATTGGTAGATCCTACTGGGCACCGGTCGGCGGAACCAACCGGCTGAAAGCAAGACCCCCGTTCAAACCGTGCATGCGGATTTCCCGCACACGGCTTACCAGGCGGACTTCAGTTCGCAGCATGCACCACCCCCGGATACCGAATCGTGCCGCGCAGGCGAGCGAGCCCCAAGGCCTCGAAGAACGGACGACGCCAAGCCTCCGCCCGACCAGCCGGCAGACGCGACCCCGCGCGCTTCCGGAGCAAGCCGCGCAGGCGCCCGACCACGTACCAGTCGAGTCGCTCGAAGTGGTTCGCCGCATTCCCGGTGCGGAAATACTGCCCCCACCCCCGCAGGACCCGGTTGACGTCCGCGATGACCAGACGGAGGTCCGTGTGACACCGACCTCGGGGGGTGAGCACCCGCACGCGAGCGCGCACCTGCTGCATCGCCCGCCGAGACGGCCATCGGTGCAGGTAGTAGACGCGTCGCCGCGACCGTACCCAGATGGGACCGCTCATGCGCTTGTGCAGATGACACCCCAGGAAATCGAAGCCCTCACGGCCACCCGTCAGGTCGACCACCCGCGTCTTCTCCGGATGCAGCTCCAGCCCGAGCCGGGCCAGCACCAGGCCCACCCGCTCTCGCGCCGCCTCGACCGCCGCCTTCGTGTCGCACATGACCACGAGGTGAGTCGCCCGGGGGAATCGCACCCCCGGGCGCTCGCAGAACTGTACGTGAACGTCTCCGCTCATACAGCTCCCATCATCCAGCCGCCAGCGTCTTTGAACGGCTTCGCGTGGCTCGACGGCTCCTCCCGCACGCGCGGTTGACCGTCGGGACACGCAGGATGACGCGACCCCTTTGCTCCATCGAGTTTCCCCGACTTCATCGCTCGTACGGGTCGCTCCGCCCCTGTGCCTCGCATCGGGCTTCTCATCCTTGGGGGTCGGCCCCTTGGATTTCTCCCTTCACATCGAGGCGACAGGTTCCCACGTTCCACACAAGGGCCTGGTGCAGGGTCACGCCACCTTTATGCCGGGTGCCGCCCAGCCAAGCTGCAGGCTCCCACTGGACTCGTCCCGGGTTAACGACTCGCCCCGGTTTCGACACCGTCCCTACGCTTTCGACACGTTGCCGGTGGTTCATCCACTTCGTCTCCCTGCACCCTACCTGACGCGGTCGCGCCGCGCCGTTTCCGTGGCGCTTACCACCTCGGCTCTTGACCGAGGCAGCCCACGGCGGTTTGGAGCCTCCCCCTGCCGGGCGGCGCCGAGGGGCCTACCCTCATCCCTCGTGCAGCATGGCTGCATCTAGGTGGCCATCTCGGCCTCCCTTCTGCGCCTTCGTGGCGCACAGTCGTCGGCGTAACGCACCAGCGTCCCCAGGTGCGCCCACCGGTCCTCCCAGACCCGGTCGAGGACATGCAGGTAGATGTTCGACAGCAGCGGCGAGATGACGCCCCCCTGCGGAGTCCCCGCAAGAGTCCGCTGCACCTGCCCGTCGTCCAACACCCCCGCCGCGAGCCACAGCCGTAGCAACCGAAGGACCCGCCGGTCCGAGATACGCTGGCGGACCAGCGTCAGCAGCTTCTCGTGGTCGATGCTACTGAAGTAGTCGCAGATGTCGGCGTCCAGCACGTGGCAGCCCCCCCGCGCCCCGCGGACGCGAAGGACCTCCAGCGCCTCCGTCGCGCTCCGCTTCGGTCGAAACCCAAACGACGAACGGCGGAAATCCGCCTCGAAGATGGGACTCAACACCAGCGTAGCGGCCATCTGCGCTACCCGGTCCCGGACCGTCGGTATCCCGAGCGGTCGCCGGCGGCCATCGGCCTTGGGGATATATCGCCGGAGGACCAGCCGCGGTCGATACGTCCCCGCGCGCAGCGCCGTGCCGAGTTCCTCGAGGAAGGCATCGACCCCGCGCTGCTCAATCTCCGCCAGCGTCTCCCTGTCGACGCCGGCCGAGCCACGATTCCGCTTGACGCGCCGCCACGCCTCCCGGAGGACGTCATCCCTCCAGATCCGGTCCATCAGGGCGTGGAAGCACCGTTTCCGGGACCGCTTGGCCGCGGCCCAAAGGCGTCGTTGCAATTGGCGCACTTGGTCGAGAGGCGCACGCCTCTCGGGGGAGTTGGGTCCGGTCTCGCCGGCCATGCCCTCGCGCGTCCTTGCGCTCACGCCGTGCCCACCGCAGGGGCCCTTCCCTCCGGCCGCGTTCTGCTTCACGGCCATCCGCAGTACTATGGCCCCCTCGGACTCCCGCTGCGCCGCTCCCGCTTTCACCTTCGGCTTATGCGGGCCGCGTTGCCCCGACTCGGGCTGCGCAGACGGGCCTCTCGTGTTCCGTCCCACTCCGTGTCCGCGTGCTGCGCCCCCTACCCCGCCGAGACCTCCCGCACGTGCACCGCCGGACCGGGGCGCGGAAGACGTGGCCTTCGCCGTGAAATGAGCGGCTCGGCTCTCGGGTTGTGAATGTGTCGAGGCTGCAGGCTTCACTTCATGTTGCGGCCCGCGGACTTGCTCCCTCCGAAGAGGCTCTTGACACCCCGCTCGGGCCACGGCCGTCTCCAGCCATGCCCGGGGTCTGCTACTCGGCGCTCCGGCGCTTACCGAGGCGGGACTTCCACCCGCTGGAGAGGAACAGCGTGACCCGGACGGTTTCCCGTCCGCGTCTTCACGACGCACCATCGCCCGATTATAGAGGCGGCCCCCCCCCTTTCCGGGACGGCGCGCGCCGCCGGCTCACGACGGCGACGGCTGTCAGCCCGGGCCAAAAGAGCCCCTCCGCATTCGAGCGGCGATGCATCCTGTCCGACTGCGTTGCTCCGCGGAGCTGCGTTGCTCCGCGGTCACCACAGGGGCCGACATGTTCCCTTGACGCGCCTTGTCAGCCGGGCGCCCGGCCGCTCTCGGGGCAACGGGGGCTTCACCGCGGGCTGCTATACTTCCGCCCTTCATGTTGTTCTCCGATCACCTGCTCGGGAAGTACAAGATCGTCTCCACGATCGGCAGCGGGGGTTTCGGCACGGTGTATCTCGCCGAGGACACCTGGATCAACAAGAAGGTCGCCCTGAAGGTCCCCCACCGCCAGAACCTCAACTTCTCCGAGCTGCTCCGGGAGCCGCGTCTCCTGGCTACGCTCGACCACCCGAACATCGTCGCCATCACCACCGCGGAGAAGCAGGACGACATCTTCTTCATCGTGATGGAGTACGTGCACGGCGACACGCTGGAAGCGGTCATCGGAGCCAACGGCGCGCTCGATATCGATCGCGCCATCGACTATTCGACCCAGATCGGAAAGGCGATGGAGTACGCCCACGGGCAGGGCATCATCCACCGCGATCTGCGGCCGTCCAACGTCCTCGTCGCCGAGTCGGGAACCCTGAAGGTGGCCGATTTCGGCACGTCGCGGTTTCTGGAGATCGCGGCCCGCGGCACCACCGTCATCGGCAGCCCGCCGTACATGGCGCCGGAGCAGTTTCAGGGCGAGGCGGTCTTCGCATCGGACCTGTACTCGTTCGGCATCACCATGTATCAGATGCTGACCGGCGAGCTCCCCTACGACCCGCCGGCGCCGCATGATCTCCACCGCCTCCGCAGCGGCGAGCTGGTGCAGCCGCCGGGGCTGGTGAACAGCACCATCCCCCCGGAGCTGGACGACGTGGTGATGAAGGCGCTGGCCCCGCAACTCGCGGACCGGTATCAGGACACCACCGAGCTCCTGGGAGACCTCGACGACATCCGAACCGCGCGCAGCGCCCGGACGGCCCGCCCCTCCCAACGGAAGGGCCCCGTGGCCGCCCCGCGCGGACGCCGCACGCCGCGTCAACCCCGCGCGACGCCGGCGGCCGCCTTCTGCTGGTACTGCAACAAGCCCCTGCCCGCCCGCGCCCATCGCTGTCCCTTCTGCCGCGAACGCCAATAGCGTCGGGATGCGCCGGCAGTGCGGCCCCGATGTCCAGGATTCCAGCGGTAATTGTTGTTGCGCCCCGGTGGAGCCGGACACTACACTGGACGATAAGTACAAGTATCTGATGCAGCAACAGATGGGCAGGCTTTCGCAATGAGCTTTGGCAGCGGCAGGATCTGGATGAACGGCGACTTCGTGGACTGGGCGGACGCGAAGATCCACGTCGGCTCTCACGTCGTTCACTACGGAAGCGGCGTGTTCGAAGGCATCCGGTGTTACAAGACGCCGGGGGGCCCGGTCATCTTTCGGCTCGACGCCCACCTGCGTCGCTTCTACGACTCGGCGAAGGTGTACCGGATGACGCCCGAGATCGACCGGTCCACCTTCCGCGAGGCCGTGCTCGAGACGATCCGGGTGAACGGCTATACCGCCTGCTACATCCGCCCGCTGCTCTACCGGGGCTACCACAGCCTGGGCGTCAATCCGTTCACGTGCCCCATCGAAGCAGCCATTCTCGTATGGGAGTGGGGAGCCTATCTGGGAGAGGACGCCCTGGAGAAAGGGGTGGACGTCCAGGTCAGCTCGTGGTCCCGGCCGGCCCCGAACACGTTTCCGGCGATGGCGAAGTCCACCGCCAACTACGCCAACTCGCAACTGATCAAGATGGAAGCCACGCTGAACGGCTATGACGAGGCGATCGCCCTCGATCCGTCGGGCCTCGTCAGCGAGGGCAGCGGCCAGAACATCTTCGCGATTCGCGACGGGGTCATCTTCACGCCGCCGATGGGCGGGTCGGTGCTCCCGGGCATCACGCGGGACGTGGTCATCACACTCGCCCGCGACCTCGGGATGTCGGTCGCCGAGCAGCCGGTGCCGCGCGAAATGCTGTACGTCGCCGACGAGGTCTTCTTCACCGGCACCGCCGCGGAGATCTCGCCAATCCGGAGCATCGACAAGATCACCATCGGGAACGGCGCCCGCGGCCCGGTCACCGCCGCCATTCAGCGCCGGTTCTTCGACGTCGTCAACGGCCGCGTCACCGATACCCACGACTGGCTCACCCCGCTGTACTCGGTGGCCGAAGCGGTCGCCGCCGTGAGCACTTCCTGACCGCGGGCATGCGCCGTCTCGGGACGTTCCGGTCGCATGCCGGCGGCGAGGAGCGGGCCTCCGTGCCGGGGACTCGTGAAGCGGAGCATCACCAGTGGCATCCGGTCGGCGCGACGGCAGCCATGACGTTGCCCTGCGGCTCCTCGCCAGCCGCGACCTCTCGACGTCCCAGCTCCGCGAGCGTCTGCTTCGACGCGGGCTTCCCGCCGGCGAGATCGAGCGCACCATAACCCGGCTGACCGCCGCCGGGCTCCTCGACGACGCGCGGGTCGCCGTCGCCCACGCGCGCCGAGCGGTCCAGGTCAAGCTCCGCGGCAGGCGCCGCGCACGCCAGGAGCTGCACGCGCTCGGCATCGATCCACCGGTCGCCAACCGGGCTCTGGCGGCGGTCTTCGACGAGGTCGACGAAGGCGCGGTGCTGGAAAGCGCGGTCGCCAAGCGGGTGGAGGGTCCCATACGCACGCGGGCCGAGTTCCGGCGGTTGCATCGGGCCCTGCTCCGCCAGGGGTTTCCGCCCGACGAGGTGACCGCCGCCCTGCTCGCGCGGACCGGAGGGGACGCCGCTTTTGTGGAAGAATAGCCGCATGACGTCCAGCGCGATTCGCCGGAGCTTTCTCGACTACTTCGCCAGCCAGGGCCACCAGATCGTCCGCAGCTCGTCGCTCGTGCCGGCGGACGACCCCACGTTGCTGTTCACCAACGCGGGCATGAACCAGTTCAAGGACCTCTTTCTCGGCCGCGAGCGCCGGTCCTACAAGCGGGCGACGACGTCACAGAAGTGCATGCGGGTGAGCGGCAAGCACAACGATCTCGACAACGTGGGCCCTTCCCTGCGTCACCACACCTTCTTCGAGATGCTGGGGAACTTCTCGTTCGGGGACTACTTCAAGGAGGACGCCATCCCGTTCGCCTGGACGCTGCTGACCGAGGTATGGGAGTTGCCGCCGGATCGGTTGCATCCGACCGTCTTCGCGGGGGCCGCGGGCATCCCCCGCGACGACGAGGCGCACGCCATCTGGAGCCGCCTCGTCCCGTCCGAGCGCATCGTCGAGCTGGGCCTGGAGGAGAACTTCTGGGCGATGGGCGATACCGGGCCCTGCGGCCGGTGCTCGGAGGTCCACTACCACCGCGGGGACCACATCCCCTGCGAGGAACCGGCGTGCCGCGGGATCGACTGCAGTTGCGAACGCTACGTCGAGATCTGGAACAACGTGTTCATGGAGTTCAACCGGGACGCCAGCGGGAGCCTCGCCCCGCTCCCGGCCGCGTCCATCGACACCGGCATGGGGCTCGAGCGGATTGTCGCCGTCGTCCAGCAGAAGACCTCGAACTACGACACCGACCTGTTTGCCCCGCTCCTGCACGCCATCGGCGAGCAGACCGGACGCGTCTACGGCCCGCCGGCGCCCGGAGGCGCGCCGGGACCGGACGACGTATCGATGCGGGTCGTCGCCGATCATCTGCGGGCCATGACCTTTCTGATCGCCGACGGCGTCATGCCCTCCAACGAATGGCGCGGCTACGTGCTGCGCAAGATCATGCGCCGCGCGATGCGGCACGGGAAGAAGCTGGGCATGGCCAGCCCGTTCCTCCATCGTCTCGTCGAGGTCGTGGCCCGCGAGATGGGCGACGCGTATCCCGAGCTTCGCGCCGGGCAGGAGACGATCACCGGCGTGGTCCGGGCCGAGGAGGATCGATTCGATGCGGTCCTGACCGACGGCCTCCCCCGCCTCGAGGCGGCGCTGACGCGGTCCGACGGCGGCACCTTGACCGGCGAGGAGATCTTCCGCCTGTACGACACCTACGGACTGCCCCTCGACTTCATCGAGGAGCTGGCCGGCGAGCGCAACGTGACCGTCGACCGCGGCGGCTTCGAGCGGTGCCTCGAGGCCCAGCGGACGCAGTCGCGCGCGAGCACGCGGTTCTCGGTGGACGCCGGGTCGGTCGGGTTCACTTTTGCGACCGGCACTCCCAACGTTTCGGTTGTCCGCGCGGGCAAGACGGACTCGTCGGTCGCCCACGCCCCGGACCTGTTCGAGGGGTACACGGCCACGCGCGTCGACGGGGCGGAGATCCGGGGACTGTTCAATGACGAGCGCACCGAGGTTCCCGAACTCGGCCCCGGAGTGTCCGGCTACTTGGTCCTGGATCGGACGCCGTTCTATCTCGAGGCCGGGGGACAGGTCTCGGACACCGGAAGGCTGACCTTGGACGGCGACGCCGTCGTGGCCGAGATCGACGGCCTGGAGCGCATCGCCCCCGGGGGACCGCGCGCGCACCACGTGCAGGTCATGCGGGGGGGCCTGCGGGTCGGCGGCCGGGTGACCGCGGCGGTCGACGGGGAGCGCCGGGACGCCATCCGTCGCAATCACACCGCCACCCACCTGCTCCACGCCGCGCTCCGCGAACATCTCGGCGCGCACGTCAAGCAGGCCGGCTCGCTGGTCGCGCCGGACCGGCTCCGGTTCGACTTCGCCCACGGCGGACCGATCAGCCCCGAGACGCTGGAAGCGATCGAACGGGAGGTCAATGCCGGGGTCTATGCGAACCACCCGGTGGAGACCGAGATCCGGGCGACCCAGGACGCCATCGACGCCGGCGCCATGGCCCTGTTCGGCGAGAAGTACGGCGACTCGGTGCGGGTGGTCTCGGTGCCCGGCGTCAGCATGGAGCTGTGCGGCGGCACCCACTGCCGGGCCACCGGCGACATCGGACTGTTCGCGGTGACCCAGGAGACCGGCGTCGCGGCCGGCGTGCGCCGCATCGAAGCGGTCACCGGCGAGGCCGCCGTCGCCCACGTGCAGACGCAGCGCAGGACGGCCGCCGACGTCCTCGCGGCCCTGGGGGTCTCCGGAGACCGGGCGGTGGACACCGTCAAGCGGTTGCAGGCCGAAGCCCGACGGCTGGCCCGCGAGCTCGATCAGTTGAAGATGCGGACCGCGCTCGACGGGTCCGGGGAATCGCAGGGAGACGATGCGGTGTCCATCGGCGATGCCCGGTTCATCGCCCGGCGGGTTGCCGGCCTCGAAAAGGGAGCGCTGCGGGGTCTCGCCGACACGCTGCGCGACCGCCTGGGGCGCGGCGTGGTGCTGCTCGCCTCCGAGAACGACGGCAAGGTCGCCCTGATCGTCTCGGTGAGCAAGGACCTGACCGACCAGGTGCACGCCGGCAAGGTGGTCAAGGCGGTCGCGCCGATCGTCGGCGGAGGCGGCGGCGGCCGCCCCGATTTCGCCGAGGCAGGGGGCCGCGAACCGGCCCGGATAGACGCGCTCCTGGCCGAGAGCCGGCGCGTCGTCAGCCGGATGCTCGGCGGGGAGTCCGCCGCGTAGACGGCGGCGAGGACGGTCGAATGACTCCACCCGCGCGCGCCGGCGGCGGTGGCGAGCCGGCCGGCCGGGACGAGGCGTCGAGCCGGATCCGGCTCGATGTCTGGCTGGACGTCTCCTGCCTGTTCAAGACCCGTTCCGAGGCCCAGCGGGCCTGCCGCGGGGGCAAGGTCGACGTCAACGGCCAGCGCGCGAAGCCGCACCGGACGATCCAGCCCGGCGACCGGCTGGCGCTCACCCGCCCGCAGGGCCGGAAGCAGCTCGTCGTCGTGCGATCGCTGGCCGAGCAGCATCTTCCCAAGGCGGCGGCGAGAACCCTGTACGACGACGTCACCCCGCCGCTCACCGAAGCCGAGCGGGAGATGTACCGCCTGGGCCGCGACCCCGGCCCGCCGGCCCGGCCGATCGGGGCGAAGGCCCCGGACGCGCGCGAGCGCCGCGCCCTGCGGCGGCTCAAACACCGGTAGCGCGCAAGCCCTGGCCCGGAAATCGTCGCCTGCGGCTCCGATTGCCGCCCGACCAACGCTGCCGGGACTCGGCACCGTTCAACGGCGCAGAGTCCCGGTCGATGCTATACTGTTGCGATTTACCGCCTCGAAACGGAAAGGAATGAGCACGACTTGGCCAATCACAAGCATACGTTGAAGGCACACCGGCAGGATCTCGTGCGGCGTACCCGGAACCGTGCGTTGCGAACCCGGCTGCGCGGCGCCCTGAAGTCCCTGCGATCTTCCATCGATCAGGGCGACATCACCGCAGCGCGCTCGGCCCTCAGCGGCACGGTGTCGCTGATCGACCGGGTTGCGGCCAAAGGGGTGATTCACGACAACACTGCCGCGCGATACAAGTCCCGGCTCGCCCGGCGCCTCGCCACCGCGGCGCAGTAGCAGGGAATCCAGGGCAGGCTCCTGACCCGAACCGTCACGCCTCGCAGAGCTCCAGGACGAGCCGCTCCAGCAATACCCGGTGGTCGCCGGCGGAGCTCTTGATGTCGAGATCCGTGCGGTAGAGAGACTCCACCGCCGCGGCGACGCGGTGGTTCGGCATCTTCGTTCTCACCACCCACGCCAGTTGTCCCAGGACCAGGTAGGGAGCCGCACCCGACTCCAGAATCAGGGCCAGCTCCCTCAGGGCGGTCGCCGTCTGCCCCCGCTCGATCGCCCGGGCCACCGCCCAGTCATCGTGGGCCGCCGCCGGTCCCGCCACCATCCTGGCGTCGTCCAGGCGGATCACCGGCTCGTCGCCGACGAACAGCAACAGCCGCTCGACCTCGCCGCGCAGCCGGGGCAGGTCGGGTCCGGCCCGCGCGGCCACGAAGCGCGCGGCCGCCGGCTCGATCGATCGGTCCGCGGCCGACACGCGCCGCCGCACCCAGCGCTCCGCATCCGGCACGGAAGCCAGCACTTCGCCATGCACCTGCGTGGCCGCCTCCAGCAGGCGCGCGGTGGTCCGGCGCCGCCGGTCGAGGCCGGCCGCCACCAGCACCAGGGTGGCGTGCGGGTACGGATTGGCGAGGTAGTCCTCGAATGCGGCGAGATCCGCGTCGCTCGCCCGGCTCTCGCGTTTCGGCGCCAGACAGCGCTCGGCCCGGAGCACGATGACGATGCGCCGGGCCGTCATCATCGGCAGGGTCGCCGCGGCGTCGACGACCTGTCGAAACGTGGCCTCGGCACCGTCGAGCCGCTCTACGTTGAACGCCCGCAGCCCCTCGTCGACGGTCTGCTCGAACGCACCGGCCACCTCGGCCTTCTCGAGATCGTCATCGCCGAGGATCAGATACACCGGGGCCAGGTCGCCGGCGGCGATTTGCTTCAGGGCCTCGCCGGGTGTGATGCCGGACATGGGCAGTGGACCGCCGGCCCGTCAGAACGCCTCGAGTATCGAGCTGACCACGGTACGGGCGAAATCGCGGGCCACCCGCTGGACGGCGTTCGACTGCTGGCCGAAGAAGAGGTTGGCGTCGACCGGCCCGCCGCCCGCCGAGGCCACGTCGTACTCGTCGCTGAAGGAGAGCGATGGGTTCTCCCAGAGCACCTCGTCGGTCGTGAGATCACGGAACTCCAGCGCCGCCTGAACCGTGAATATGTACCGTGACGCCTGCTGCTGGGCGGTGAACGACGCGGGGGCGACGGTCACGCGGGAGATGGTGCCGCTGAGCCGGGCGTCCACGCCGGTCTCGGCCGCGATCACCCGGTATCGCCCGCGTCCGATGAACTCGGTGCGCACCTGCTGGGTCAGGGTCTGCTCGATCTCGAACACCGTGGTGTTGTTCTGGAACATCGGCACGCCGATCGTCTCGATGTAGTCGGGCAGGAACGTCCCCTGCCCCGCCAGCGCGTAGCCGCACCCGCAGCTCAGCGCCGCCACCCCCAGCAGTCCGAGACAACGCGCGACCACCCGTCCCGTCATGGCGCAGCCTCCTCCCTCTACCCGCGGGTCGCCGCCCTCGTCGTCACCGGACGACGACGTTCACGAGCTTGCCGCGTACGACCACAACCCGGACGATCGTCCGCCCGGCCGTATGCGACCGAACCGCCGACTCGGCCAGCGCCGCCTCCCGCAGGTCCTCCTCGGCGACGTCGGCCGGGACCGTCAAACGGGCGCGCAGCTTCCCGTTCACCTGCACCGGCACCACGACCTCGTCGGCTCTCGCCACCGCCGCGTCGAACTCGGGCCACGCGGCGGCGCGGAGCCCCCCGGTGCGCCCGAGCTGCTCCCAGAGCTCCTCGCACAGGTGCGGCGTGAAGGGCGACAGCATCAGGGCCAGGGCCTCGATCGCCTCCCGGAGCACGACGCCGGTCGCGGCCGGCAGGGCCTCGGCCCGAGCCCCGGCCTCCGGCGCCCCCACCTTCACCCCGTGCAGATCGCAGAACGCATAAAGCCCGTTCACCAGCTCCATGAGGGCGGATACCGCGGTGTTCAGATGGGCCCGGGGATCCAGGTCCCCCGAGACCCGCCGAATCGTCTCGTGCGTCTTGCGCCGCAGGGCGCGATGCGCCGGGTCGAGCTCGTGTCCCGCAACCCCGTCTCCGGGGCCGTCGGCGAGCCCGGGAGAGACCCGGGTCACGAGCCGCCACACCCGGGTCAGGAAGCGGAAGCTCCCTTCGAGACCGGAATCGGTCCACTCGATCTCCTTCTCGGGCGGGGCGACGAACATCTCGTAGAGCCGCAGGGCGTCGGCCCCGTAGCGGGCGATCATCTGATCGGGGTCGACGACGTTGCCCTTCGACTTCGACATCACCGCCCCGTTGCGCAGCACCATCCCCTGCGTCAACAGCCGCGTGAACGGCTCGTCGTGGTCGACCATCCCGAGGTCCCTGAAGACCCGGCAGAAGAACCGCGAGTAGATCAGATGCAGGATGGCGTGCTCGACGCCGCCGATATAGAAGTCGACCGGCCCCCAGTAGCGGACCGTTTCGGGGTCGAACGCGCGGTCATCGTTCTTCGGATCGCAGTAGCGGTAGAAGTACCAGGACGAGTCCACGAACGTGTCCATCGTGTCGGTCTCGCGGCGGGCGGGACCCCCGCAAGACGGACAGGCGGTGTTCACGAACTCGGGAATCTGCGCCAGCGGTGAATCGCCCCGTCCGCTGAACTCGGCCACCTTCGGCAACTCGACCGGGAGGTCCGCGTCCGGCACCGGCTGCAGGCCGCAGGCGTCGCAGTGGATGATGGGAATCGGCGTGCCCCAGTAGCGCTGCCGCGAGATGCCCCAGTCCTTGAGCCGGAAGTGCACCGCGGGGCGCCCGATTCCGCGCCGCTCGGCCGCCCGCGCCATCTCCGCCGGGGCGTCGCCGGTGGACCGCCCGGTGAACTCGCCGGAGCGCGCCAGCACCCCCGGCCCCGCGTAGGCGGCATCCATCGCCGCCCCCTCGAGCGGGGCGCCGGCGTCGGGCCCCTCCGGCTGGATGACGACATCGACCGGGAGGTCGTACTTGCGCGCGAACTCGAAGTCGCGCTGATCGTGGGCGGGAACCGCCATGACCGCGCCCGTGCCGTACTCGGCCAGGACGAAGTTGGCGATCCAGATGGGCACCGGCCGGCCAGTGAACGGGTTGATGCACCGGCGTCCGGTGTCGAAGCCCTCCTTCTCGATCGCGCCGGTCAGGCGGTCGGTCCGGTCCAGCGCCCGAAACTGCTGCACCCGCTCATGGAACCGGGCGGGGTCCGGCGCCTGATCGGCGAAGCGGGACACCAGCGGATGCTCCGGCGCCAGCAGGACGAAAGTCGCCCCGAAGATGGTGTCGATGCGGGTCGTGAAGACCTCTATCTCGACCGCGTCCCCGCCGTCCGACCCGTCGGACTCGACCGCAAACCGGACCAGCGCCCCCTCGGAACGCCCGATCCAGTTCCGCTGCATCGTCAGCACCTTCGCGGGCCACTCTTCGAGCCGCTCGATGCCGTCGAGCAGCCCGTCGGCGTACTCGGTGATGCGCAGGAACCACTGCTCGAGGTCGCGCGCCTCGACCGCCGACCCGCAGCGCCAGCACCCCCCTTCGACCACCTGCTCGTTGGCCAGGACGGTGGCGCAGCCCGGGCACCAGTTGACCGTCGACCGGCGCCGATAGGCGAGGCCGCGCTCGAACATCCGCAGGAACAGCCACTGGTTCCACCGGTAGTAGCCGGCCTCGCAGGTCGCGAACTCGCGATCCCAGGCATAGCTGATGCCGAGCCGCTGCAACTGCCCCTTCATGTGGGCGATGTTGTCGAGCGTCCAGGTCTCGGGGTGCGACCGGTTCTTGATGGCCGCGTTCTCGGCCGGAAGGCCGAAGGCGTCCCAGCCGAACGGATGCAGGACGTTGAACCCACGCATCCGCTTCATGCGCGCGATCACGTCCCCGATCATGTAGTTGCGGACGTGTCCCACGTGCGCGTGCCCCGACGGATACGCGAACATGACGAGGCAGTAGTACTTGGGACGCCCCGGCGCTTCGGTCGCCTCGAAGGCGCGCTCGTCGGCCCAGCGCCGCTGCCACTTCTTCTCGATGGCCTGCGGATCGTAGTCGGACACGGTGTGCAGCTTGCTCGGATATGGAGTTGGACCCGTGCGGAACGGGCTGATCAACAGGATTATACCAAGCCGGTGGCCGCCGGACGCGTCGCAGACCCCCAGCAGCCCGTGGTGAAAGCCCCGCCGCATTCGACCGGCGATGCATCCCGCGTGGACTGCGTCGCGCCGCGGTGCTGCGTTGCTCCGCGTTGGGTTGATTGGACGGAAGCGGAGCCGGAGACGACGATTTCCGGCCCGGTCCCGCCCAGGTGCGGATCACTCAAGCGGGAAGGTCAGCGCAGCTCGGGCCAGTACGGGGCGAGGGCCTGCCGCACCACGGGAATCACCCGGTCCGCCCGGCTCGTGTCCCCGGTGATGACCGCCGACGGGGCCGGCGGTCCGGCGGCGAGACGGGCCAGCGTCGAATCGAGGCAGGCTTCGAGCGCGGTCAGGTCGTACCCGCCTTCGGTGACCGCCGCCAGCCGGCCGCCGCAACAACGCGCGGCGAGACGGTGGACGTGATCGGTCATCGCGTCATAGCCGCCGGTCGACACCCGCATGCCGCCCAGCGGATCCCGTGCGTGGGCGTCGAAGCCGGCGGAGAGCAGAATCAGGTCGGGGTCGAACGCGGCGACCACCGGTACGACGAGCTCGCGCATCGCCCGGTCGTAGTCGGCGTCGCCGGCGCCGGCTTCGAGGGGCACGTTCAGCGTGCGCCCGAGCCCCTCGGCGCGGCCGACGTCATCGACCGCTCCCGTCCCCGGATAGAAGGGGTACTGGTGGAGCGAGACGTACAGCACGGAGGGGTCCTCGTAGAACATCCACTGCGTGCCGTTCCCGTGATGCACGTCGTAGTCGATGACCGCGACCCGATCGAGCCCCGCCGCGCGCGCCGCGGCCGCCGCCACCGCGACGCTGTTGAACAGACAGAAACCCATGGCCCGATCCGCCTCGGCGTGATGTCCCGGCGGACGAACCAGAGCCATGGCCGGGGCCCCCTCCTCCAGGGTCGCCTCGACGGAGGCCACCACGGCGCCGGCCGCCAGCAGCGCCACCTCGTAAGAGGTATCCGACGTATAGGTGTCGGGGTCGAGCCGCAGCCGCTGCCCGGCGGTGTCCGCGATGCGGTCGACGTACGCGGGGCGATGCACCCGCACCAGCTCGCCGCGGGAGGCGGCGCGCGGCGGGGTCAATGTGCCGCCCGCCTCGACCCACCGCCGGGCCACCGCGGCCATGACCTCGGCGCGGGCCGGCCGCTCCGGATGGCCGGCCGGCGGCTGATGCTCGATGAAACGGTCGCTGCCGATCAGAATCATGGGAGCCCCTCCCCGCCGCCACCCGCCGGCGCTGGGTGGGCGCCGCATCTCCCCGCTACCCCGGGATTCCGGCGCCCCCCGTGCGTCTGCACTGCCACGCGCTCGTCATGCTGCCGCGGCGCGCCGCGAGCGGGATCGCGAATCCCCCGAACGAGAACCGCGTGCATGGTACGACAGTCGCCGTGCGCCTCGCAAAGACGACGAGACGCGGTCGTCCGGGCGGGTCCTGGAATTGTCGTGCCGCTCGCAACCGATGACGCGCCAGCGGCCATCGGCTGATCGTCGACGCGCCCGGCGGAGACCGCCAGGCTCTCGGCCGACGCCGTTGCCTTCGCCCGACCACCCGCTCTCCACGACGTGAACCCAAGGAATCCCGGAAATCGCGGCGGGACCGATGAACTTTCGGCGTTGAGTGCTCGTCTCATCACATATATGCGTGTTTAACAATCATATTATTTGACTTATAACAAATAAGCGGATAACATGCTGAATCGAGACAGAGGGAAACGGGGCCGTGGCGGGACATCCGCATCGGAGGCCCCTGCGAGCACGGAATAGCACGTCAAGAGGATTCACATCGGACAGCGAACAACCACCACAGGACACAGGAGGAACCACCATGTTGAGCATGACGCGTTGGAGCCCGTTCGAGGATCTCGGCACCCTGCATCGGGAAATGGACCGGGTGTTCGGCCGCCACGTCGGCGAGGAACCGGCGGCGGGACCGGCCTGGACGCCGGCCACCGAGGTCGGCACCGGCGAAGACGGCTGGAAGGTGCGAATGGCCCTGCCGGGGATCGACCCGAGCCAGGTCCACGTCGACCTGCACGGCAACACCCTGACCATTTCCGGGGAGCGGCCGCGCACCGAGACCAACGGCCACGGCTACTCCACGGAGATCCGGTACGGCCGATTCGAGCGCTCGTTCACCCTGCCGGCCAAGGTCGACGCCGAGAAGGTCAGCGCCCGCTTCGAGAACGGGATGCTCGAGCTGGCGCTGCCGCTCGCCGAGACCGCCAAGCCGCGGCGGATCGCGATCGGCACCGCCGCGCCGGCCGGTGAGGTGGCGGTCGAGAGCGTCACGTAGGCGCGTGTGCGGCCGGGCGCCTCATGCCGCCCGGGGGCAGACATCCTCCCCCGGGCGGCACTTCTGGACAGAAACGTCAGCGGCGACAAGACCCGAGGGCCGCTTCCAACCCACGCATCCCCTGCGATCTCGGTACGGGAAGCCGAACCGGCCTGCCGGCTTCCGGTAGAATGCTCTCGTGGCCGACAGGGTTGCACCGGCCGGCGCAGAACCTGACCAGGAAAAGCGATGCTTCGACACCTTCTCTTCGCGTACCAGTTCAACCTCGACCGCAGCCGGGTGATGGTGCAGGACCTCTCGGACGAGCAGATGGTCCGGCAGCCGCACGGCGTCGTCAATCACCCCGCCTGGATCCTGGGGCATCTCGCGCTCTCGTCCGACGGCTTCGCGCGGCGGCTGGGGCTGGCGTCGACCCTGCCGGCCGGCTGGTCCGCGACGTTCGGCGCGGGCGGCATCCCGAGCGGCGCCGCCGCCGATTTCCCGGGCCGGGAACGAATTCTCGACGAGTTGGCCGCGCAGCACGCGCGCGTCGCCGATGCCGTCGAGTCGGCCGATCCCGCCGTCTTCGCGGCCCCGTTCCCCGACGAACGCCGGCGGAAGACCTTCCCCACCCTCGGCGACTACGCCGCGTTCGTCATGACCTCGCACGAGGGAAGCCACATCGGCCAGATCGCAGCCTGGCGCCGCGCGATGGGCCTCGGGTCGGCCACCGGCATCTGACGCGGCCGGACGGCCCGCCGCGGCCGGAACGCCGCCTGCCGCCTCGCCCGAGAACCGGCCGGCCATCACTTCCCGTGGCGCGTCCGCCCCACCGGACGGAGGCCCGCACGATCGGGGCCGACGAACGACACGGCTCGCCGCGGCCATGGCGGCCGCCCTCGATGCCACCCCGGACGAAGTGTTCGGCCCGGCGGGACCTGCCTCGCCGAAACTCGCTGGTTCCAGGCCGGCCGGGCGTCAGGCAGCGGGGACGGCGGGGACGGCGGGCATGACGCTCATGTCTGACCTCTGCTCCCAAGTCCTTGGGCCAGGAGTGTCGTGGCGAGATGATTCAAGCTGACGCCCTCGATGGCGGCGCGCCGGGCCAGTTGCATGTGCAGGCTCTTCGGGATGCGTTGGACGAATTGTCCGCTGTAGGACTTCGGCCGTGGGAGTTCGTGGCCGTCTTCCCGTTCAGCCATGACCCACGCCTTGAAGGCATCGCGGGCTTCGCCGATTGCCTCCTCGATCGTGGCGCCGTCGGCGATGCAGCCCGGCAGATCGGGGATGAGGACCAGATAGCCGCCCCCGTCGTCAGCGGGGAGAGGTGTCACGGTGATGGCATAGTCTTCAAGTCTCATGGGTCTGTGCCTCGATCAGGGCGACGAGATGCTGGATGTAGACAGGCTTGATCGGTTTGTGCATGGGGATGGTCAGATGTTGGCCCCACGCATTCGTAAGGACGGCGTGGCTGGTGCCGCGCTGACGAACCGTCACGTGATACGCCCGTGCCAGGGTCTTGACGTGGCTCGGTGTCCAATCACCCCTGGGATTGGCCTTCATTGCGGCGAAGCAGGTTTTCCGTGCTACTCACCGCATACATGATACTACATACGGTATCGCATGCGGGTAGGTCGGCACGAGGCGCATGACAGGTAGCGCTCCAAGGGAGGTCCCATGTTCTCGCGCCTGCGCTCGTTCCTGACGACGTGGACCCGGCGCGAGCGCTTCGAGAACGCGCTCGACGAGGAGGTGCGGTTTCACGTCGACGCCTGCACGGAGGGTCTGATCCGATCCGGTGTGCCCAAACGGGAGGCCGCGCGCCGCGCCAGGGTGCACTTCGGCAGCGTCGAGAGCATGAAAGACAACTGCCGGCGCGCGCGCGGCGTGCGGCTCGCCGACGAGTGCCGACAGGATGTGCGGTACGCCTGGCGCGGCTTGCGGCGCAGTCCGTTATTCGCCTGCATGGCGGTCGCTTCGCTGGCGCTCGGCATCGGCGCGAACACCGCAATCCTCTCCTTCGTGAACGCCGTCCTGCTCGAACGGCTGCCGGTGCCCGAGCCCGGCCGCCTCGTCACGCTCGCGCAGACCTACCGCGGCGAACGCACCGGCGTGGTTGTGGTCCTTGAAGACGGTGGACGAGTTCGACGAGCGGAGTCCCGCGTTCGCCGGCGTGTTCGGGTGGTTTTCGAGACCGGTCAACCCGTCGACGGGCGACGCCGGCCGATGGGTCAACGCCGAGTTCGTGACGGGCCGGTACTACTCCACGCTTCGCGTGAGCCCCGCGGCCGGTCGATTGCTGAACGACGACGACGTGCGGAACGCGGCCGGCGACCCGGTCTGCGTTCTCGGCTACGGCCTCTGGCAGCGTGCGTTCGGCGGCAACCCCCGGCGTCGTCGGGCGAACCGTGTTGCTGAACGGGCACGGCTATCGCGTCGTCGGCGTGACCGCGCGCGGCTTTCGGGGCGCGGAGCTGCACGGCCGTTTCGACGTCGCGGTGCCGGCAACGAGAATCGGCGACTTCATGCGGATCGCGGTGCCGGGTTACATACCCAGGCCGGTTCGGGGGGACACCGTCGTCGGCTTCAATTTCGTCAGCGCGCAGTACTTCGAGACGTTGGGCCAGTCCCTCGTGCGCGGCAGGGACTTCGACGCACGCAACACCCCGGAGAGTCCACGGGTCGCCATCGTGAACGAGAGGTTCGTCGAGCACTTCTTCGACGGCCGGGACCCGGTGGGCCGGCGATTCCGGCAGGGCGCCGAAGAGATGGAGATCGTCGGCGTGGTTGCCGACTCGCGCGACCACGCCATCCGAAGCGGCCCGGCCGATACCGTGTACATGCCCGAGAAGCAGGGTCCGACGGCGGACATGACCCTCCTGGTGAGAGCCGCAGACGATCCGGAGCGCATCGTTCCGGCGTTGCGCGCACTGGCCGGAAGCATCGACCCGCGCATGCCGGTGATCTCCGTGCACACGCTGGATGTGGACGTGGAGGCGGGAATGTCGCGGGAACGGATTCCCCGGATATCTGTCGACGTTGCTTGCGCGCGCGTTCTGGAGGGCATGCTCTTCGGGGTCGCCGCCACCGATCCGCTCACCCTGGCGGCCAGCGTCGCGGTGCTCGCCGCAGCGGCGGTGCGGCCACCGCGACTCCGCTGTGGCGCGCGGCGCGGGTGGACCCCCTGGTCGCACTGCGGTCGGAGTGATCGGATCTGCGTGTCGACCGCGATGGAGCGATTCGCGGCCGTGCGCCGTGGCTGGAAGCGCGTCACCTGCCTGACTCCGGTCGCCGCAACGGCGTTTGCGTGCGGGTGTGCCGCCTCCGGTTCCGCGTCTCGACCGGCCGCCGGAGCGGGCGGCGGAGGCTCGATGGTACGATGGCCCGGATGACAGCAATGCGCCGCCCACATCGCCTGGAGACGTCCGTCGTCGCTCCGTCGCGAGACCGTTGGGCGTGTTGTCGGTGCTCGCCGCGTGCATGACGATCGACGCGGCGATGCCCGCCGCCGCTCCCGCTCAACCGCGCCCCGGCGCACTGCCGCCGTCCGCCTATCTGCAGGACTTCGATTCAGCCTGGACGTTCATCCGCGACAACTATGCCTAGCCCGGATTATGCGTGAAGGTGTTGATTCTGGGAGAGACACAAGGGCCTCCGTGTGGTACAAACGTAGTGTGTATAAACGTTTAGCCACGACGGAGGCCCCTGCGTGACACCTGACACGATACCACAGAGTGTTCTGTTTCCGGATCTGTTCGACAAGCCCCTCGTCGCCACGTTCAACCAGGAGCACGCGAGTTCCGACGGCGGCGCCGTCCTGCTCAAGGCGGCCGAGCGCGTGTACGGCTTGGTCAAGGCGTTCGCCCGGTGTCTGGCCGACAAACGCGCACCCGGGAAGATTCGGCACACGCTCGCGGACCTGATCGGCCAGCGGGTCTTCGGCATCGCGTGCGGTCATCCCGATGGCAACGATGCCGACCACTTGGCCGACGACCCCATCCACAAGCTGCTGCTCGGGCGGGACCCGGTGTCCGGCGCGCCCTTGGCGTCGCAACCCACGATCTCGCGATTCGAGAACGGCGCGCGCCGCACCGTGCTCTACCGGATGGGGCGCGAGTTGGCAGCGTGCGTCATCGAGCGTCATCGGCGCCGCCTGCACGGGCGGGCGCGCCGGATCACGATCGATCTGGACCCGACCGACGACCTGACGCACGGGGCCCAGCAGCTCACGTTCTTCAACGGGCACTATGGCGGCTGGTGTTATCTGCCGATGCTGGGGTTTCTGAGCTTCGACCGCGAGGCGGAGCAGTATCTGTGCGCGGCGGTGCTGCGGCCCGGGAAGGCAGTGGCCGCCGACGGGACCCTCGGCCTGCTGTGTCGGTTGCTCCCGCTGTTGCGGGCCGCGTTTCCGCAGGCGCGGTTTCTCGTCCGGCTCGACGGGGGCTTTGCGACCCCGGAGATCTTCGATTTCCTGGATGCGGAGCCCCGGCTCGACTATGTCGTGGCGATGGCGAAGAACGCGGTGTTGCAGCGGCATGCGGAGTCCGCCATGCAGGTGGCCCGCGCGCAGAGCGAGGTCGGTGGCGAGACCGCGCACGTCTATACCGACACCCGCTACGCCGCCGGCACGTGGGACCACGAGCGCCGGGTCGTGATCAAGGCCGAAGTCGTTCGCCTCGGAGACCGCGAGCCGCGGGACAACCCGCGGTTCGTGGTGACGAATCTGCGGCAGACGCCGCGCTTCATCTATGAGAAGGTCTACTGTGCTCGCGGGGACATCGAGAATCGGATCAAGGAACTGCTCGATGGGCTGCAGATCGACCGCACGAGCTGCTGTCTGTTCTCGGCGAACCAGTTGCGCGTCTTCCTGACCGCCGCGGCCTACGTGCTCATGCAGGAACTGCGATTGCGGGCGGCGCGTACTGCGTGTGCCCGCAGCCAGGTGACGTGGCTGCGCGACCGGCTGCTGAAGCTGGGGGTCCACGTCGTCCGCTCGGTCCGCCGCGTGGTTCTGCATCTGCCGCGCTCGACGCCGCACCTCGAGGCGTGGCGGCACATCGCACTCGCGCTGGGCGCGCGCGCCGGATAGCCCACCCGTTGCGCCGCGCCCACCTGCTTCCTGGGCGGCATGGGCCGCTCCGCCGGCGGGGCTGTCGCTGCCCAACCCTCGCGTCCGTCATGCCCCCCCCCGGTCGGCTGCTCAACCCCGGCTCCGCTTGCAGGCGACGATGTCCGAGACCCATTCCTGCGCCGATCACGCCCTTTGGCGGTCGAATCTGGACCTTCGTGAATAATGCAGGCTAGTACGCGTGCCCGCGGAACGGCTCTATCACGTCGACGAACGCGGCGCGAGGCGTTCGTTCCGCCGTTCCCGATTGCGGCGGCCTCGTCAGGCGAGGACGCGGGGCTCGAAACGGCGATCCAGTGGATGCAAGGGCTCCCGACTCCGATCGGGCGTTGACGGACAGAACGGCGGACGGGACTGCCTGCGACCGCCATCCGCCTACGCGCCGGCACGCGCGCGGCCTGCGGCTCGCCGACGAGCTCCCGCACGATCTGCGCTGCGCGATCCGCGGCCTTGCGCAGCGGCGAGCCTACTGGCGGCTTTGTCAATGGCAACCGAAAACTGCACACTTCGGGCAACTGAAAACTGCACACTTCGGGAGAAGGGTACCGACCAGATCCGTGCGGAAATACACGGTAAACGGCCGAGCGTGAGCTACCGAGCCGGGTCGAGCCGAGCGCATGTGAGCGCCTCGATGCGTTACGCTCTCGGCAGCATGCTTGGCGCCAGCCCCGTCCATCACAAGCACCCGGACCAGTACCGGCATCCGGAGCACGGACCGCTGTGCGGATACGGCAGGCCTCAGAGCATGGTCCTCGGACTCGGCGCCGCGGTCAGTGAGAACCTGCTCGACGTGACGTGCGTCCGCTGCCTAGACGCATCGCTCGAGCGGGTGGCCGGTGACGGCCCCGCGAAGGGCGGGTCCATCAAGCCGGTGCTGACCATCGAGAACCGATGCTGCGTATGCGGGGAGCCTGGCTGCATCGACCCCACGGCCCTCGGACGCGAGGGGATGTGCCCCGCATGCAGATCTCATCATGACCAGGCGACCGCCAACCTCGAGACCAGGGGCGGCCGCCGAGCTCCCCCCGTCGACCCCGTCAGGCGGGCGGGGCGATAAGCGTGCGTGATGTCCGGGCTGCTCCTTGAACAGCTCGGCCGGGCGTTTCAGTCGCGGCCGAAGCCCCGGGGCAGCTCGACGTCGAGGGCGTCGAGGTCGACGTCGCAGACGCCCGCGAGGAGCTCGGCCGTCCGGGAGTCGGCCAGGGACTCGGGCAGCTGGTCGCGCCAGGTCTGGTATTCGGCCTGGAGGGTGCGGAGCTGGCCGACGGCGTCGGCCCACCGCTTCGGCCGCGGCCGGCGGTCCTTCGGGCGCACGACGGTGCGGACGGGGCCGGCGTCGCGGCGCTCGCGCCAGCGGCGCTGGCGCTCGGCGTTGGTCATACCCACGGGGGCAATTCTACATCGTTACATAACGGCGCCCATAACGGAAATTCCTGACTGCTCAAAGCGCTCCCGCACGTCCTGCGGCTACGGTCCCGATGATCCCCGCCGGGCCTACGGTCATCTCGCGATTCCCTCGCGGCGCTTCTCCGTCGCCGCCCGCAGCCAGTCCTGGTGCTCCCGCATCCGGTAGCTGTTGCCCCGGATGTTGATGGTAGGAACGCAAATGCGCGGTTGCGCTGGATCCTGACGATTCGGGTCGACCCGATGGTGGCGGGCTTGTTCCTGCATCCGAAGCATCGGCGGGGCCGTCGTCGCTGGACGGGCACTGAATCTGGGGGGAACGAGTGTGTCAAGTGATTCAGACCGCATGTTAACCGATCTGGGCCGTTCGGCAGGCCGGGAGAAACGAACAGCCTTCGCTCTGGAGGCTGGACTCCGGAACGGTGCGGCCAGCAAGAAAAGCCAACAATTCGCGAGTTCTGCTGCGGTTTCCGATTCGCGACTCGGCAGCCCGGTGAGCTGGCAGAGGACTGGAGTGGGCGGATACGAGAGCTTGTGCGGTATAGACATATTGACACCCCCGGTAGCTCTATGCGAGGCTGTCCCGCGGGAGGCCGCCTATGCCACGCAGCGAGCCCGAGAAGCGTCGGGCACTCGGGCAGGAACGGACGCTTCATCCGGCCCCGGAGCGGGTTCGCGCCGCCGTGTTCGTGAAGCACCCGGCGTTCTTCGATGCCTGCGACGAACTCCAGGTCAAGTACGAGATGCTGCGCGCCCACTTCCTGGATGGCGAGCCGGTGACGACCGTCTGCGCGGCGTTCGGCTACAGTCGCCAGACCTTCTACCTGCTCCGCGATCGGCTGGCACGCCGCGGGCTCGCGGGTCTGCGCGATGCACGCCCCGGTCCGGTCGGCCCTCGCACCTGCACGCCGGCAGTGGTCGCCTTTCTCCGTGCCCAGCGCGCCGACGACCCGGCGCTGCCGATCTCAGTGTTGCTGGACCGCCTCCAGCGCACGCACGGGGTCCGTCTGCATCGGCGGACCGTGGAGCGGGTCATGGGAGGCGGTCCACGAAAAAAAAACTCCGGGAGGCGGTGAACCCGTTGCCGATGCGGACGCATGCCTTCGACCCGGGGCGGTTCTGCGTGGCTGGAGGTCCGGCCCAAGCCGAATACGAGCGGCGGCGGGCCGCTTTCCTGGGCTGGGACCGCCGCGAAGGAGCGGCGCGCCCGGCCGTGCTCGGCCTCGCGGGTCTGGCCGAGCTCCTCACACGCCCAGCCGGCGAGTGGACGGTGCACTGTGTGGCCGCGCGCCCGTCGCGCTGGACCGGAGCGGTCGATGCACGGATGACCGCGTTGGATGAAGCCTACCGGCTCATCCTGCGCGCGGCGCCCCGCCGGGGCGTCACGACACGGGAACCGAAGGAGGATGCTTATGCGAGTCGCGCTCTACGCCCGCGTGTCGACCGAACGCCAGGAGCAGCAGGGCACGATCGCGTCGCAACTGGATGCGCTCACGCGCTGGGCGCGTGAGCAGCACCACGACGTGGTGGATGCCTATGTCTGCGTGGATGACGGATACAGCGGTACGCGCCTCGACCGGCCGGGCCTCGACCGGCTGCGCGACGGCGCCGAGGCCGGGGCATTCAAGGCGGCGCTGGTGCTGTGTCCGGATCGCCTCGCGCGCAAGTACGCCTATCAGATTCTGATTCTCGAAGAGCTCGAGCGCTTCGACGTCCGGGTGATCTTTCTCGACCAACCCCTGTCCGATGATCCGCAGGCGCGCCTGCTTACCCAGATCCAGGGCGCGGTTGCCGAATACGAACGCATCAAGATCGCGGAACGCTACCGTCGAGGCAAGCTCTTTCGGGCACGACAGGGTGAAGTGTGCTGGGGGAAGGTCCCCTACGGCTACCGGCGGATTCCACGGCGTGACGGCGTCCCGGCCCAGGTCGAGGTGTCGGAGCCCGAGGCGCAGGTCGTGCGGCAGATCTTCCGCTGGCACGTCGACGAACACCTCAGCGTGCGGCAGATCGCGCTGCGTTTGACCGAATCGCCGCATGTGACCGCCACGGGGCTCCCGCGCTGGGGGATCAGCACCGTCACCCGGATGCTGCACAACGAGGCCTACATCGGCACGATGTACTACAACCGCCGCGAATCGGTCGGCGGCAAGTCGAACTCCGCGTCGCGGCGCCAACGCCTGTCAACGTGTCGGCAGGACCGCCCGGCGGCCGAGTGGATTCCGCTGCAGGTGCCCCCGATCATCGACGCCGAGCTGTTTCGTCGTTCCCAGGCGATCCATTACGACAACAGCCGCTTCAGCCCGCGCCATCTCAAGTCCGGCCACTATCTGCTCCGCCGCGTAGTCCGCTGTCGCGTGTGTGACCTGGCGATGTCCTGTCACCGCATGCGCGGGCGCAATGGCACCTTCCACCACTACTATTACTGCGCGGGTCACGACGTGCTGTACGCGCGCAGAGCCGTCGGCCGCTGCCCACAACGGAATCTGCGGGCGGACGAGCTGGATAAACTCGTCTGGGGCGAGGTCCGCCGTCACCTCGAGCACCCGGCCTTGATCCGCGAGGGACACACGCGCCTGCAGGCCCAGTCCACGTCGCTGGACGGCGACGGCTTGGCCGACGAGGTGCACGCGCTCGAGAAGCAACTCGCCGAGCTGGACCGCGAGGAACACCGACTGCTCGACGCCTATCAGGCCGCACTCATCGACCTCGACCAGCTCCGGCAACGTCAAGTACGGCTGCGGCAGCGGCGGGCCCACGTCAACGGTAGTATCGAGGTGCTGCGTACCGAGCGGACGACGGCGCAACAGCAGGCGCAGCTACAGGTTGACTTGGAGACCTTCGTCGATCGTATCCGCGGCCCGCTCGCCACGCTCGACTTCGACGCCCGGCAACAGCTCGTCCGCACCGTGCTCGAGCGGGTGATGGTCGAGGACGGCCGCGTCGACATCCACTTCGCCATCCCTCTGCCGGATCCGCCGCCGGACACCACGAATCCCTCGGTGTCAGCACATTTTCACTTGCGTTCCAACGGTAGTGACGATGTGGCAATGGTGCAGCAACCGGTCGATGAGCGCCGCCGCCATGACCTCGTCGCCGAGCACGGTGCCCCATTCCTCGAAGCCCTTGTTCGAGGTCAGCACCGTCGACGCCCGCTCGTGCCGGGCGTTGATCAACTGGAAGAAGAGCACGGCGCCGTCCTGGGTGACCGGAAGGTAGCCGATCTCGTCGACCACGAGCAGTGCAGGATGAGTCAGCACGCGCAGCCGCCGGCTCAGCTCTCCCGCGGCCCTGGCTTCCATGAGCGTGTCGATCAGACCCGTCAACGTCCCGTAGTAGACGCGTCGGCCGGCCTCGGCGGCCGTGATCGCCAAGCTGATCGCCAGATGCGTCTTGCCCACCCCGGGCGGACCGAGCAGGATGACGTTCTCGGCGCGGCCGAGGAATCCCAGCTCGTGCAGGCTCTCGATCTGCTCGCGCTTGATGCTCGGCTGGAAGGTGAAATCGAACTCCGCCAGCGTCTTGACGGCCGGCAGGCGCGAGGAGCGCATCGCGGCCTGCAGGCGACGGTTGTTGCGCATCGCAATCTGGGCGCCCAGCACCAGCTCGATCGCTTCGCCCGCCGTCACCGCGCCGCTGTCGACCTGCGCCAGCACGCCGTCGACCGCTTCCAGGGCGCCGGGCATCTTCAGGTCCGCCAGCATCGCCCGCAGCCGGTCGCGCCGGTCACTCGCCGCCTTCATCGCGCCACCTCCGCGTAGACCCGCAACGAGCGGCGCTCCACCTCGACGGTCTCGGGCACGCGCCGGCGGGCCTGCTCCACGATGGGCCGGGCGCCGAGACGCAGGTAGGGACGCCTTGCCAACGGCCGCAGCGCCCCACGCTCGTCCCGCTCGAAGCGGTCTACCGGGCGCTCGCCCGTCGTACCGTGCCGGCGCACGTTGGCCGTGCCCTCCAGCCAGCACGATGCCTGCTCGTTCAGGTCGTCGTCGTTCGCGAACGCACGCCCATAGAAGAAGCTGTCACGGATGTAGCGGATCGGCCGCTCCACCTTGCCCTTCGTCAAAGCTGCAGAATGCTCCCGGTGCTGTTGAAGCACCACAGATTCGGATCACCCACCCGTTCCATCCGCTCCGGGGCGCCCGCTTCCCGTTCGTGGTGACCAAGTCCCTCTGGGGAGAAGACCGGGTCACGGTGCAACGGCCGGACGGCACGGTCTGGTCGATTCCCGTGGGCTGGACGGACTTTGCGCCACCGGATCCCGCGGTGGTGGCGGGACGCGGGCGTGCGCCATTCCGTCTTGAGGACCTGCTGCGGCTCGCCGAGATGGTGAGCGAGAGGGTCCGGACATGAGCGGCGGTGGCGTCACGGAGATTTCGTCCATGGTGTCATGTGGATTTCATCCACTTGAAGTGGGCGACAGGGCGCCATCAGCACGAGCGTGTTGCAAAAACCTGCAAATAAAACGGCGCTGTCTTTGGGTTCCAGGTCGGAATCTTCTTGACGCCGTCCGATGTTGTAGTCATAATCTATCTGACATACGCGATGCGTCGTCCTCCAAAGCTACCGCCGGACGCCAAGACGCAGGCCCTGCGCGAGGCAGGAGCCTTGCACCCGCACCCCGAGGCCGTCCGCGACGACGCCTTTCGGAGCCATCCGTTCTTCGACCCGCGCGACCGCGTCCAGGTCAAGTACGAGATGGTGCGCCGCCACCGGGTCGATGGACGGCCGGTGACGGAGGTTGCCGCGCGCTTCGGGGTCAGCCGCCAGACGTTCTACCAGACCGCGGCCGCGTTCGAGGCGCAGGGGATCCCTGGCTTGGTGCCCAAGCGTCCCGGGCCGAAGCACGCCCACAAATGCACCGACGCGGTTGTCGACTACATCGAGCGCTGGCGCGCGGGCGAAGACGTGCAACCGGACGAACCGCTGACGGCGGCCGTGGCGCGGCGGTTCGGAATCTCGATTCACGCCCGCTCGCTCGACCGGGCGGTGGCGCGCCGCAAAAAAAAACCGCGCCCGTAGACGACCCCATGACAGCGTCGGGCCTCGACTCCAATCAGGTGTGCCGGCAGTACGAGGTCGTGCGGCAGGATGCCGCCAGCGCTGTCGCGTTCGCTCGCCAGGGGTACGGGGTGGCGCTGTTGATGAGCCGCGGCATGCCGGCGTGGCTGAAGGCCGTCTCGACCCTCTGCCTCCCGGCGGTCGGGCCGCCGCCGGCCGCGAGCGGCGACCTCGACCTGGCGCCGCCCGTCCGTTCCGAGATGACGCGTGTGTTGGCGAGCTTGGTACTCAGCCGCGTTGCGGAGGGCATTTCCCCATGAGTCAATCGACCGCGGTCACGGCGGACCATCTTCGTCGCCTCGCCTGTCTCTACGTGCGGCAGTCGTCCCTGCAGCAGGTGCGCGACCATCCGGAGAGCACTGCCCGGCAGTACGCCCTGAAGCGGCGGGCCCTGGCGCTCGGCTGGGCGGCCGACCGGATCGTGGTCATCGATGACGACCTGGGGATCTCGGGTGCGTCGGCGGCCGAGCGGACCGGCTTTCAACGGGTCGTCGCCGACGTCGGCCTCGGTCGCGTCGGCGTGGTCATGGGGCTGGAGGTCTCCCGGCTCGCCCGTAACTCAAGCGACTGGCATCGCCTGCTGGAGATCTGCGCGCTGAGCGAAACGCTCATTCTTGACGAAGACGGGCTCTACGACCCGGCCCACTTCAACGACCGCCTGCTGCTCGGGCTCAAGGGGACGATGAGCGAAGCGGAGCTGCATGTGCTGCGTGCGCGTCTGATCGGGGGGCAACTGAACAAGGCGCGCCGCGGCGAGCTGTGGATCCGCCCCCCGCTGGGATTTGTCGTCGACCCCGCCGGCAAGCTCATGCTCGACCCCGACGAGCAGGTGCAGAGCGCCGTCCGCCTCGTGTTCGGCACCTTCGGCCGCACCGGCTCGGCCGGCGCGGTGGTGCGCTACTTCCAGCAGCAGCAGGTCGCGTGGCCGCAACGGGTCATCAAGGGACTGCGTGCAGGCGTGCTCGTCTTCGGCGAGTTGGAGCGTCACCGTGTGCTCGACATCCTGCACAATCCGCGCTACGCCGGCGCGTACGTCTACGGGCGGACCCGGCAGCGCAAGGTCTGCCTCACCGGGCAGGCGCGGTATCGACGACTTCCCCGCGACGAGTGGAGGGTCTTCCTGCCTGATGCGCACGCCGGCTACATCAGCTGGGAGCAATTCGAAGCGAATCAGGAGACGTTGCGCGCAAGCACCCAGCGCAGCGGCGCAGACCACCGCAGCGCGCCGCGCGAAGGCGTGGCCCTGCTGCAGGGGCTCGTCATCTGCGGTCGGTGCGGTGGCCGCATGACGGTCCGCTACATCGTGTCTCACGGTCACCCGGAGCCGCTCTATCGCTGTCAGCGCCGGGGGATTCAACGGGCGGAGCCGCCGTGCCAGAGCCTGCCGGGCGCGGCGATCGACCGCGCGGTCAGCGACCTCGTGCTCGAGACCGTCACTCCGGCGTCGATCGACGTCGCGGTAGAGGTGTTCGACGAGCTGCGGGCTCGGGCCGCCGAAGTCGACCGCGCCAAGCGGGCGCAGATTGCCCGGCTTCGGGAGGACGCCGAGCTGGCGCAACGGCAGTTTCTGCTCGTGCGGCCCGAGAATCGGCTCGTCGCCGACAACCTGGAACGGCACTGGAACGAGGCGCTCCAGCGGTTGGCCGCGGCCGAAGAGGCATACGCCGGTGCACACAAGACCCAACCCCCGGCGGTCACTCCCGAGATGAAGGAGCGCGTGTCGGCTCTGGTCGCCGACCTGCCGCGCGTCTGGCATGACCCGCGTACCCCGGCGCGCGACCGCAAGCGGATGCTGCGGCTTCTTGTCGACGACGTCACCCTGCTGCGCGACGACGTGATCCGAGTGTCCATTCGCTGGCGGGGCGGCGCGACCCGCCAGATCGAGTGTCCACTGCCGCTCGGGGCACCGGATCTGCGTCGTACTCCCGCCGCGGTCGTCGAACAGGTCCGCACCCTCGCCACCGAACAGACCGACGCACAGATCGCCGGGACGCTCAATGGGCGGTGGCTACGCACCGGGACCGGTTTGCCATTCAGCCGCCTGCGCGTCCGCATGCTGCGCGAGGCGTATGACATCGACAGCTACGCCGAGCACCTGACCGCGGCGGGCTGGCTGACCGCACCGCAGATGGCCGAGCTGCTCGACGTGCATCCGGCCACGGCCAAGCGCTTCGCGCGCCAAGGCGTGCTACGCGCCGTGCGCGCCGACGACAGAGGCACGTTGCTCTTCGAACCGCCCACCGGACCGCTGCCCGCCGCCCATCCCGGGAAACGGTTACGCGACCGGCGGCAACACCCGAAGCTTGTATCGCATGTACAGGAAGGCGCGTAGTATGAAGCCTGAAACTTGGTCTGCGCCCGATACGGCCGGCACGCCCGCGGGTGGAACCCCCAGTGCGCGGCGAAGCGCAGAAACTCCGCGTTCAACACCAGCTCGCCGCCGCCCACCCGGTCGTCCGACAGCACCACCGCGCGCATCTGGTCGAACAACAGCTCCATCGGGACACCGCCGAACCGCTCGAAGGCGCTCTCCAGCCCTGCGGTCAGCACCGCCATCGTCTGCCGCCGGTAGAAGCGCAGCCACAGTAGCCGGGAGTGGCTCAGCACCACCACCAGGGCATGCCGGCGGCCCCAGGGCAGGGTGAACGTCCCGAAGTCCACCTGGCCCTGACGCCCCGCCGGCGTCTCGAACCGCACCACCGGCTCGACCAGCGGGCGCGGTCGAACCGCCCGGACGTAGTCCCTCACCCGGCTGTAGCTACCTGCGTAGCCAGCCGCGCGGACCTCGTCGAACAGCCGCTTCGCTGACAGCTCGGGGAACTCCTCGAGACGGGAATCGATGATCCCGGCGTAGGGGTCCAGCTTGTGCGGTACGGGCGGCCGCGGCGAATACCGTGCGCCCCCTGACGACAGGTCCCGGTCCAACTGGCTCGACTCGATCCACTCGTGGAGCGTCCGGCGACTCACCCCGAAGCGCCTCGCCAACGCCGCCTTCGAGACGCCCCGTTCCAGATAGTGCTTCAGCAGCATCCTCGTCTCCCATCCGTGCATCTGCGACCTGCCTCCTCGCTGTTGGTTTCGACAACAGCGTGGAACGCAGGCCGGCCACCGCCAACCAGCAAAGTGTGCGGTTTTCGGTTGCCACGAATGGGAAATTTACAGTTGCCACCAACAGGCTTGGCGCACAACCGGAATCTGTCCCCGCTGGCAGCTCCGTGAGTCTCCAGAAGCCCACGACCAGGCGGGAACCGAACACGTGCGCCTCACGCGTCTATTTACACCAGATGAATCCTTGCATAAACTTTTGAAATGTCTGGTGTAAGACGCAATCTGGAAGAGCGCGTCAACCGCCTGCTGGAAGTGTTCCCGGTGGTCATGCTGCTGGGCGCCAGACAGGCGGGCAAGACGACCCTGTGCCGTATGGTCCGTCCGGACTGGCGATACGTCGACCTGGAGAACGCCGCCGACTACGACCTGGTCACCCGGGACTACGACTTCTTCTTTCGGGAACATCCCCGACACCTCATCATCGACGAGGCGCAGGAAGACCCGCGGCTGTTCCGGCAACTGCGGGGGGTCGTCGACGCCGCTCGGGGCGAATCCGGCCGTTTCCTGTTGACCGGGTCGAGCTCCCCCGACCTGCTCCGAGAGGCCGGCGATTCCCTCGCCGGACGCATCGCCATCGTGGAGGTGGGCACCCTCAAGATCAACGAGATCGCCCAACTGCCGCTGCCGCCCTTCTACCGGCTGCTCGAGCAGGAGCTGACCCGCGAGACCCTGAACGACATCCGGGAGCTCGATTGTCCCGTACCGGACGTGCTCCCCCACTTCCTGCGCGGCGGCTATCCCGAACCGACGTTGTCGGGCGACGCCTTCGCCTACGACGCCTGGATGGAGAACTACTTCCGCACCTACGTCGACCGCGACATACGGAAGCTGTTCCCCAGGCTGGACGCCGTTCGATACCGGCGGTTCGTGGGCATGCTGTCATCCCTCTCCGGCACGATCATCAACCGGGCGCAACTGGGGCGATCGGTGGACGTGTCCGAGGTGACCATTCGCGACTACCTGGACATCGCGGACAAGACGTTCTTCTGGCGGATGATCCCCTCGTTCCGGGACGCCGGCAGCCGGTCCGTGCTGAAGATGCCGAAGGGACTGGTGCGGGACAGCGGCATCACCCACTACCTGGCCGGCGTCGACTCCCGGGACAAGCTGCTGCGCAGCCCCCAGGTCGGCCAGAACTTCGAGTCCTTCGTCATCGAGGAGATCATCAAGGGCCTGCAGGCCGCCGGCGTCACCCGGTGGGACTACTACTACTTCCGCACCAGGAACGGGGCCGAGGTGGACCTCGTGCTGCAGGGCCGCTTCGGCCTGCTGCCGATCGAGATCAAGCTCGGCCGCCAGACCGGATTGAAGCAGTTGACGGGGTTGCAGCAGTTCATCACGCGGCATGCACTGCCGTTCGGCATCCTGGTCAACAACAGCGACCGGGTGCGCATGCTCAGCGACACGATCGTGCAGATACCCGCCGGATGCCTGTAGCCCTACCGCCAGTCCGTGCAGACGGCGCGGTTCGGGATCCCTCCCGGAATAGCACGACCCGGGAACAGGTCCCCTGCCCCTCCCGGTGCGCCGTCTTCTCGGCAGACTGGGCGCGGACATCCGCGATGCCCGGCGACGCCGGCGCATCCCGACCCGGACGATGGCGGAGCGCGCCCTGATCAGCCGCACGACGCTGCACAAGGTCGAGAAGGGTGACCCGGGTGTCTCGCTCGGGATCTATTCGACGGTGCTGTTCGTGCTGGGCCTGGAACAGCGCATCGCTGATCTGGCGGATCCGAGGCACGATGCGGTCGGCCTGGATCTGGAAGCGGAAGCGCTCCCCCAGCGAATCTGCGCACGGCGCCCTCGCGCCCCCGGGACGCGGGACTGATGGAGCGGGAAATCCTCGTTTGCAGCAGCGGCAACTGTGGACCATGAACGGTTCGGATGACGCTGGATCAGGCGCTCGTCGAAGCGGTGGACGGCGCCGTCGCCTGAACCGGTGCCACGCTCTGTCCGGGGAGTTGCGGGAAGTCAGGCTCCTGTCTCCGGGATTCTCCGGGTCCGGAAACAGAACGGGGCACGGCCACAACCCCTGCGGGCTGTGACCGTGCCCCGTGAATGCGTCCCGACTGAAGCGGCGTCCCAGCCCGGAAATCGTCGCCTGCGGCTCCGATTGCCGCCCAACCAACCCTGCCAGGAGTCTGCACCGTTCTACGGCGGAGACTCCTAGGCCACGATCTGCGGGATCGGCGTGCCGTGCACGTCGGTCAACCGCATGTCGCGCCCGTTGTAGCGGTAGGTCAGCTTCGTGTGGTCCATGCCCAGCAGGTGCAGCATTGTCGCGTGCAGGTCGTGCGGCGACACCCGCTGCTGCTCGGCCTTGTAGCCGAACTCGTCGCTGGCCCCGATGGCCTGGCCGCCCTGGATGCCGGCGCCGGCCATCCAGCCCGTCATGGTGCCGGGGTTGTGGTCGCGGCCGACGCCGCGCTGCGAGATCGGCATCCGGCCGAACTCGGCGTGCCAGACGATGAGGGTCGAATCGAGCATGCCGCGGGCTTTCAGGTCGGTCAGCAGCGCGGCGATCGGCTGGTCGGTCTCGCCCGCGTGCTGGGTGTGGTTCTCCTTCAGGTTGCTGTGGGCGTCCCAGGTGTCGGTGTTCTGCACTCCGAGCCCGCCGTGGAACAGCTGCACGAAACGGACGCCGCGCTCGACGAGCCGGCGCGCCATCAGGCACTGGCGCCCGAACGGCTCGGTGAGCGCATTGTCGAGGCCGTAGAGCTTCTTCGTCGCCTCGGACTCGCTCGACGTGTCGACCGCCTCGGGCGCACAGCCCTGCATGCGGTAGGCGAGCTCGTAGGACGAGATGCGGGCCGCGAGCTCCGAGTTGCCGGGGTTGTTGGCCAGGTCCATCTCGTTGAGCCTGGCCAGCGTGTCGAGCCGCGCCCGCTGCTGCTCGACCGTCATCCCCTCGGGAGGCTGCAGGTCGACGATGGGGTCGCCGACGGCGCGGAACAGCGTGCCCTGGTAGCTCGCGGGCATGAACCCGGCGCTCCAGTCGTTGGGGCCGCCCAAGGGGCCGCCGCGGTGGTCGTTCATGACCACGAACGCGGGCAGGCTGGAACTCTCCGACCCGAGGCCGTAGGTCACCCACGAGCCGACGGCGGGGAAGCCCATCCGGATCTGGCCGCTCTGCATCTCGTAGGTCGCCTGGATGTGGTCGTTCGACCGGCCGTAGAGCGACCGGATGAACGCCATCTCGTCGACCTTCTTGGCGAGGTGCGGGAAGATCTCCGACACCTCCATGCCGCTCTCGCCGTGCCGGTGGAACTCGAACGGGCTCGGCATCAGCGGGCCCGGATGACCCTGCCGCACCACCACCGACTCGGCCATCGGCTGGCCGGCGTACTTGGTGAGGGCGGGCTTGTGGTCGAACGTGTCGACCTGGCTGACCCCGCCGCTCATGAACAGCGAGATGACCGCGGTCGCGCGCGGCTCGAAGTGGGAGGCCCTGGGGGCGAACGGATTCCCGGGAATCGGATCGCCGCAGCCGTCCGCCGGCGCCGCGAGCACCCCCTCGCGGTCGAGCATGTGGGCGAGGGCCAGCCCCGCGATGCCGCCGCCCGACTGGAACAGGAAGTTGCGGCGATCCCAGAACGTCCGCTTCCGGCAATGGTGATGATGGTGATCGTGCATCGTTGCCACCTCGGGGCTATCTCAGGTACAGAAACTCGTTCAGGTTGAGCATCACGTGGGTCAGGTCGACGAGCGACTGCGACGACACGAGGTTGCGCGCGATCTCGGCCTCCTCGGGCGCCGGCGGCCGGGTCAGGGCGATACGGTAGGCGAGGTCGATCTGCCGGTCGACGTCGCCGGGCGCCGCCCGCTCCAGGCGCTCCGCGAAGAGCCGGGCCTGGTCCAGGACGAACTCGTTGTTCATCAGGGTCAGGGCCTGCGTGGCCACCGTCGACACGTTGCGGGCCGCCGCGGTCTGGTTCTGGTCGGGCAGGTCGAAGGTGTCGAAGAACGGAAAGCCGAGCGACCGGCGCCGGTAGACGTAGACGCTGCGCCGCCAGACCTCGGGGCCGTCCGGCTGGTTGTCCCAGTAACCATTCCTCGACGCCTCGAGAATGTTCTCGGGCACGTGGGGGAAGACCGGCGGCCCGCCCACCGTCAGGTCGATGCCGCCGCTCACCGTCATGATCGCGTCGCGCAGGGCCTCCGCCTCCAGGCGCTGCGGCCGGTACTGCCAGAGCAGCCGGTTCTCGGGGTCGGCGGCGCGGTTGCCGGCGTCCTCGTGGGCCGACGCCATCTGATAGGCCTCGGAGGTCATCAGCAGCCGGTGCATCTCCTTGACGCTCCAGCCGCGGTCCATGAACTCCACGGCCAGCCAGTCGAGCAGCGCGGGGTGGGTGGGCTCGTCCCCCATCCGGCCGAGGTTGTCGAGGGTGCGCACGATGCCCCGGCCGAAGTGGTGGTGCCAGATGCGGTTGACCATGACCCGCGCGGTCAGGGGGTTGTCGCGCGACGCGATCCACTCGGCCAGCGCGAGCCGGCGGCCCGACGTGCGTCCGTCCGGCCGCGGCCGCTCCGCCGGGGGGTCGCCGTAGGTGGCCACGGTCAGGAACCCGGGAGACATCGGCGACCCCGGGCTGAACGGATCGCCGCGAATCAGGAAGTAGTTGGGCGGCGCCTCGTAGGCCGGTCCCCCCTCCTCGTACAGGAACGACCCCGGCTCGTCGGGCAGGACGCGGCACTCGGGGCATCCGATGACCTGGTCGCCGGGACCGTCCGGCGCGAACCGGTAGTCGCCGTCGGTGACGATCTCCGCCATCGGCGGCTCCGGCGGGCGCAGGGCCTCGAGGGCCTCCACGGCCGCCGTCAGCTTGCTCCAGCGGTCGCCCTCCTCCTCCGACAGCGCCTCGACGACCTGCCGACGGGGCGGGTTTATCGACAGTACCTGGACGGCCAGCAACTGCTCGCCGGCGGTCCGCTCGGCCTCCGGCTTCATCGCCGCCTGCTGCACGTTCTCGGGGAAGCGCTCGCGGATCAGCTCCAGGCGCAGGCGCTCGCGGTGCGGGGCCTCGATCTCGGCTATCTCGTCCCGCAGCGGCTGCTGCTGGGCGTCGATCGCGGCGTTCTTCTCGCGGTACTCGGCCACGCCGGCCCGGTCGAGCAGGGGGTAGTCGATCTCGACGTACCCGAAGATCGACGCCTGCATGCTGTAGTAGTCCTTCTGCAGGATCGGGTCGAACTTGTGGTCGTGGCACCGCGCGCAGTGCACGGTCATGCCGAGGACGCCGCGCCCCAGGGTGGCCAGCACGTCGTCCAGGTAGTCGTGCCGCCGCTCGGGGTTGTCCTTCTCGCGGAAGTTCACCCGCGGCCCCGCCCGCAGGAACCCGGTGGCGATGCGGGTCTCGTCGGTGACGTGGTCGAGCTCGTCGCCGGCGATCTGCTCCCGCAGGAACTGGTTGTAGGGCTTGTCCTGGTTGAAGGCGCCGATGACGTAGTCGCGGTACCGCCACGCGTTGGGGCGGCGGTAGTCCTGCTCGAACCCCGTCGAGTCGGCGTAGCGGGCCACGTCCATCCAGTGCCGGCCCCAGCGCTCGCCGTAGTGCGGCGAGTCGAGCAGCCGCCCGATCAACCGGTCCCAGGCGCCCCGTTCGGTGTCGGACAGGAACTCCTCGACCTGCTCGGGGGTCGGGGGCAGCCCGGTGAGGTCCAGATAGGCCCGGCGCAGGCGGGCCAGGGGATCCGCCCGCGGCCCCGCGGCGACCCCCGCCTCCCGGCGCGCCGCGTCGAGGAAGCGGTCGACGGGGTGCTCGAAGTCCGGCGAAGCGGGCACCGTCGCCCTGGCGGGGAGCCGGAACGCCCAGTAGTCGCGCGCCCCGTCGGGCAGCATGGAGTTCTCGAGCGCGGCCAGGGCGGCGTCGGCGCTCGTGGCTCCGCCCGCGTCCCAGTGGGCGCCGTTGTCGATCCAGGTGCGGATGGCCGAAACCTCGGCGTCGGTGAGCGCGTCGCCGCTCATGGGCATCGGCGGATCGTCGAGACCGGCCAGCACCCGATAGAGACGGCTCTCCTCGGCGCGGCCCGGCACCAGCGCCGGCCCGCGGGTCCCGCCTTCGACGGCGGCCTCCAGCGACCGCAGATCCAGCCCGGAGAGCTGCGACGCCTCGCCGTGGCAGTTCCAGCAGCTTCGTTCGAAGATGGGTCGGATGTGGTCGGTGAAGGTGACCTCGACCCCGGTCTGCGCCTCGGCGACGGAGCCGCCGGCCGCACCCGCCAGGAACACGCCTACCGCCAGCCCGAGCAACGTGGTCTTTCGCCGCATCGATATTCCTCCAAACTGACGATCAAGACTAGGAAACGCGGCTACAGCATAGCATTTCGCGCAACCCCTGTCCGGGGCGGCGATCCGTCCCGCGAGGCGCCGCGTTGGGGTCCCGGACGGCTCACTCCCGCCAGGTCGGGTTGACGAACGCGCCGTTGCCGGCAACGTCCCAGACCGCGACCCGCGCCCACGACCAGCCGGGGGCATCGGCGGCGAGCGCGAACCCTCCGGCGCCGAAGGGCCGCGTCCGCGACAACGGGGTGATCTGGCGGTGCGTGCCGCCGGCTTCGTCGCCCCACACGATCTCCGCGAACCGCAGGGGGAACGTCCAGTCCACCTCCATCCAGACGTCGAGGCGATCCTCGGTCGAGGCCGAGAAGTCCACCTCGGGCAGCAGCACCTCGCCGGTGGTGGTGAAGAAGTCGCCCCGCGCCAAGGGCTCGACCGCCTCGCCCCAGCGGTCGAACGGCGGCAGCTCGTCGAGGCGCACGTAGTTGATGTTCATGTGCGCGTACAGCTCGTGGGTGGCGTCGAACTGGAACACGTCGACCTCGCCGAAGATACGTTTCCGCAGACCCTGGGCGCTCAGGTCGTCGAGCAGGTTCAGCGACCGCTCGCCGAGCCGCGGCGACGAGAGGTCGGCGGGCATCGCCTTCCACCCCGCGCCGAGATAGGCGGGGTCGCGGAAGTGCTCGGTCTCCGCGATGCGGTCCGGGAAGCCGGTCGAGCCCTTGGTCCGGGGGTGGGTCTGGTACATGACGCCGCCCTCCCGGCGCACCAGCTCCAGCAGCTCGGCCGCGTCGGCGGTGCTGTAGACGGCGCCGTACCGGGGGTGGGTCATCTCGAACGCGCCCCCCTCGGGCCGGTTCATGAACCAGTAGACCGGTCGGGGAAAGACGAGCGCCCAGTGCCCGCCGAAGTGCACGTTCGCCTCTTCGCTCGGAATCAGCAGGAAGTCGGGCTCGGACTGGGCGCGCAGCGCGCGGAAGTAGGCGTCGAGCTCGTCGAGCCGCCGGTCGGTCAGATCGCGTGGGTTTCCGTCACCGTGGAAGTCCATGATGATCGAGGCGTCGACCCCCATCGCCTTCAGGACCGGCTTGAACGGCGGCGTCCAGTCGAACCCGTGCTCCAGCGCCTGCGTCGTATAGGCGAGATGCCAGTGGGTGCTCAGGGTCTTGTAGCCGTCGAGGGGACGGAACCGGTCGCGGTTCGTGAACGCCAGGACGTCGTCGAGGGTCCCCTCCGCCGCCCCGTCGGACAGCAGGAAGAACACCGACATCCGCTGGGTCTCCCCGGGCGGGGCGTTCATCCACGGATAGAAGCGCCAGTTGGTGTCGCGAATCTGCCGGATGCCGAGCGAGACCCGCCCCCGCCACGAGCGGTGCCAGACGTGTCCCAGGTTCGACGTGAAGTCGCGGGGAAAGAAGTACTGGTGCGGCGCGGGGAAGACCGCGACGCTGCCGGCCTCGGTGTTCACCGCGAGGGTGCGGTAGCGCACCTGCACGGGCTTCCGTTCCGGGTCGAAGCCGGTCGAGACGTCGTGCTGCAGGGCGCCGGCGGTGTCGTACCAGCTCACCCGGGTCTGCATGTTGCCGCCGGGCGTGCGGTCGGCGTCGGCGGCCATCTCCCAGCCCCCGTCGTAGTAGTACGCGACGTCGGCGGCGTCGGTCGTGGCCACCGCCTCCTGGTGAATGAGCCGGCTGCCGGGATAGATGGTGTAGACGATCGCCCCCTCGAACACCCCCATGCGCAGCCCGTCGAACGTCAGCTCGACCCGCTCGCCGAGGGTGCGCGCGGCCGCCCCGCGCAGGCGGAACACCCCCTGGGCGTGCCGGGTCCCGTCGGGATGGCTGGGCGGATAGTCGAAGAAGGCGTTCCACCCGCGCCGCCGCGTGCCGGTCTCGACCTGGTAGAACGGCCGCACCGCGGACACCACGGCGACGCCGTCCACCGCTATCGACTCGATGAGCGGCCGGTCGGGAACGAGCGAGAACGTCGCGCGCCACGTCCGGTCGGACTCGTCCGGCCACTCCACCGCCACCCCGTCCTCGACCTCGGTCACCGTCGCCGGACCGGGTTGCACGCCGCGCACGTCCAGCGGCACGGCCTGGCCGAGCGCCGCCTCGCCGGCCAGGGCGGTCGCGAGACCGAAACAGGCGATCAACGTTGGTCTCATCGCTTCCTCGGCTCCACCACTCTCACGTCCACGATTGCCCTGCCGATCGGCAGGCGAACCCTGCAGCCCGTGGCAAAGGCCACGCGGTATCGGGGCCGGCGATGCATCCTGCCTGCACTGCGTCGTCCCGCGAAGCTGCGTTGCTCCGCAGTCACAGATGCCCGGTATGCGCCCTCGTCCCGCTCTGTCGCACCGGCGCCCTTCGGCCCGCTGGCCCCTCGCCGATTCGGTGCGACACGGGGTCCGCTCCAGACTCCTAGTGTCCCGAATTGCAAGTCCGTTCGCAGTAGACCCAGAGTGACACGATAGCGGATCGGCCCGTATCGACAGGCAAACGGCGCGCGTGCAGCGGTGTCACAAGCACCCGCTACTGCGAAGCAACTTCGGACGCAGGACACTAGAACACCGCGATCACGTTCAGGGGCGAGCCGGTGCCGCCGGTCACCGGGATCGGCCCGGCCGCGATCAGGAACTCCCAGCGGCCCTCTTCCGCCGCCGCCTCGGCCAGGGCCTCGAGGTCCATGTTGTCGAAGATGTTCGTCCCCAGGGCCGCGATCAGCAACGTGTGCAGCGGCAGCCCGACGCCCTCGACCCGTGACGGCTGCACGTCGGTCGCGGCGTCGCTGCCCCACAGGGCCACGTCCTCTCCGCGCACCCAGCGGATGACCGAGGCGTGGATGCCGGCCGAGTTGCCCGAGAGCTGCCACGGCCCCACGTCGGCGCGGCGCGCCCAGCGGCCGGTCCTGAGGAAGACCGCGTCGCCCGGCTGCATGGTCACCCCCGCCTGCTCGAGCCACGCCTCGATGTCGTCCGTGTAGATCGGCGTACCCGGCTCCAGGTAGTCGACCCCCTTGAGGCGGGGGATGTCGAGCAGCACGCCGCGGGTGACGATGCCGTCCTTCAGGTTGTCGATGCCCATCTTGACGCAGCCCTCCTCGACCGAGCTCGTGTCGGCGGGAAGGCCGTTGTACATCATCCCCTTGTGCAGGAAGTGGCACAGGGCGTCGATGTGGCTGACGCCGTAGCCGTGGTAGGAGAACTCGATGGTGTCCGAGCGCAGCGTCTCCGCCATGGTGTGGTTGAAGGCCGAATCGGGGTTGTCGGGGGCCACACCGGGCATCGGGTTGTGCGACAGCGACACCGTCCGGCCGCGCGTCGCCAGCGCGAGCGCCTGCCGGCGCTTCTCCTCGGTGATCAGGTTCGCCGTCCCCAGCTCGTCGTCCGGGCCCCAGCGGCCCCAGTTCTTGACCTCCTCGAACAGCGCGTCGAACTCGGCCTCGTCGTGCGGACCCGGCCCGTCCTGGCCCGCGGCCGGCGCCGCCGCCAGGGCCGCCAGCACCGTGATCGTCGCGAACCAACCGCCCCTGCTTCTGCTTCGGATCATCTGATTCGTCTCCTCGTCCGGCAGCCGTCGCCTCGCGGCGCTCTGCCGCCGAACCGAACTCCAGCAGTCTGCGGTGCAGGCTCCTGGCCCTGCGGCTCCGCTTTGCCGCCCAACCGAACCTCCCGGCGACGCGCACGCCGCGCCTCGCCGGGCAGGTCGTCTTCCTGGCCCGGCAATCGTCGCCTGCTACCGCTCCGCTTGCCGCCCAACCAACCCTCCAGGAATCCGCTCCGTTCCACGGCGCTGACTCCTGCGTCCCGCCTCCACGCGACAGCGACTCGCGCGGACGGACGACCCGCGCTCAGTCTACCGCGGGTTCGCCCTCTCGTCCCCCCCGTCGCGCGCCGGCGCGGTCGCAGGCACTGAAGAGGGTCTCCTCCAGCGCCACGATCACCGCGTCCTCCCGCGACAGCGCCGCGAGCGCCCCCGCGAGCACGTCCGGATCGGCCTCGACGGCGCCCGTCCGCGGTCTCTTCAGAAACTCGTTCCAATCGTCCTCGCTGTGGTAGTGGAACTCCAGCACACGCGAGAGCTCTGCCCGCGGAGTGAACAGGCCGGCGCGAATCGATTCGGCGAGCGCCTGCCGGGACGACCGCATGTCCCGTTGCCCGGCGTCCGTGGCGTACACCACGCCCACGGGCTCGATGCGGCCTCCCCGGCGGAGATGAAACGGAATCGGCCGGCCGATCGGCTGCATGCTGACCAGACGCCCGCCGGGGCGCAGCCAGCCGGCCACCTTGCGCAGAGCGTCACCGACGCTCTCGGGGGGCAGTCATCACAGCGAACGCGAAAAGACGACCAGATCGAAGCTGGCCGGCGGCAGGGCGAGCTCCAGGACGTCCGCCGCCAGAAAGCGGCAGCCGTCGCTGTTCACGCCCGCGCGGGCGTGGGCGATCGCCGCCCGGTCCGGATCCACGCCGAGCACGGTCGCCGCCCGTCTCGCGAGGCGGCGGGACGTCCGCCCGTCGCCGCAGCCGATGTCGAGCACGTCCTTGCCGGCCGGATCGGCAATTCGACCGATCAGCTCCAGCTCCCGCCCCTGCGGGTCCACCGTTCGCGCCATGTCATCCTCCAAGGGGATCCGGCCCGGCGTGGCGCTCCCCGGGCGTCACCCCACGGCAGGCCGAGTCCATCAGCGTGCCGGCCGGGCCGGAAGCGCGGCTACAATCGCCCTCTGACCGTGGAGGGAGAACCCACATGAGAAACACGTTCGACACGTTATTGAAACAGTACGAGGATGGCAAGCTGACCCGGCGGCAGGTGCTGGGCGCCTTCACGGCCATGGCCCTGCCGGCGGGCGCCCGCGCCCAGACGGGCGTCCGGGCTCGCACGCTGCATCACGTCAACGTCGGGGTCGCCGACCTCGACCGGTCGGAGGCGTTCTACCGCAACCTGCTGGGGCTGCCGGCCCGGCGCTACATCGTCGGCGACGCCTACGCGCTCGACTTCCCCGACGGCGGCCTCATCAGCCTGTGTCCGATCGAAGGGGGCAACTGCAGCCTCACCGCGGGCAGCGCGGTCGCCGGCGAGATAGATCACTTCGGGGTCGGGATAGAGGACTTCGACGCCGAGCGGGTGACCACGGCGCTCGAGGCCGCCGGCTTCGAAGGCGTGCGGGGCGGCGGGGGCAGCGTCCTCGTTCCCGACCCGGACGGCCTGGTGGTGCAGCTCTCGGCGGTGACCGAGCGCTTCGAGGGCACCCCGCCCGATCGGGGATGCTGATCGGCCGGAAACCGCGCTCCGGACCCTCCCTCCCCTGTGGGGAGGAGAGGGTCCGATAGTGACGCGCACGCTCGCGCCGCTCTGGCGGCCCGGGTCCTCGCCCGGGAATCGTCGCCTCGTGGCCCCGATTCCCCCCTGCTCAAGCCGGCAGGAGCCTGCCACGCCCTGGTTCGGGAATCGTCGCCTGCGGCTACCCATGCAGCCCGACCGACCCACCAGGAGTCCGCGGCGTTTCCACGAACTCCTGCGGCTCGAACTCCTACTGATCGGTCTCCGCCGCCCGGTAGGAGGCGTCGAAGAGGTCGAGCTTGGTCTCGCGTATCTTGCTGGCCGCGGCCGTCCCGAAGGTCGCGAACTCGATGGCCGGCTCGCCCTCGCGGTCGTACTTCGGCCAGAGCGGCAGGCCCTCGCCGTTCGGGTCGGCGGTCTTGGCGAAGTTCACCCAGTACTGCGACATCTGGTCCGACAGCTCGTGGTCGCGTGCGTTCCAGCCGACGCCGACGAGCCCGACGTTGTCGAACGCGTAGGCGAGATCGCCCGAGTGGTAGGCGCCGCCGCCGCGCCGGCCGCCGGGGAAGTCGAGCGCGGGCCGGTCGGGCAGATAGAGGCGGAACACCGGCGGAGCGTGGCTGAAGAAGTAGAGGTAAACGTCGTTGGCACTCGCGTGCGCCCGCGCCCAGGCGCGCATCTGCCAGGTGAAGCTGCGGTCGGCCTGAATCGCCTGGCCGGCGGTGCGGGTCGACGCGGCGACCTCGCGGGCATAGGCATCGAGCAGGGCGTCGGTCCGGTCGCCGTACTGCTCGGTGAGCCCGGCCACGAACGCATCCCGGGGCGGGTCGGCCATGCCGGCGAAGAGGGTGATCCCCTCGTCGGACATCGACCCGACGATCACCGGCACGTCCTTCTGGTCGCCGGCCCGGAAGATCGCGCCGGGCAGATCCGGCAGCACCCAGCCGTCGACGACCACGCCGGTGCCGCGCCCCGCCGCCAGCACCGCCTCGGGCTCCGCCGCCCGGAGCGCCGCCGCCGCATCCGCCCCCTCGCCCTCGACCCCGAGCTCGGCGGCGATGGCCAGACCCGCGTCGTGGCCGGAGACCGCGGTCGCCGCTCCGCCGGTCTTCGCCAGATGCGCGCGCGGCGCGCCGAAGCAGCCGCCCGAGTGGCCGATGGCCTTGTGGAAGAGCCCGGCCGCCAGGGGCGACGCCTGGAGCACGCAGACCGACCACGAGCCGGCCGACTGGCCGAAGATGGTGACGTTGCCGGGGTCGCCGCCGAACGCCGCGATGTTGTCGCGCACCCACTCGAGGGTCGCGATGTGGTCGAGGATGCCGTAGTTGCCCGACGCCTGCTGCGGCGACTCGGCGGTCAGGGCGGGGTGCGCGAGGAAGCCGAGGGGCCCCAGGCGGTAGTTGGCGGTCACCATCACCACGCCCTTCTTCGCCATCGCGGTGCCGTCGAAGATCGTGGCGCTGCCCGTGCCCGAGCTGTGTCCGCCGCCGTGGAACCACACCATGACCGGCCGGCGCTCGCCCACCCGCGCCTCCGTCCACAGGTTCAACGTCAGGCAGTCCTCGCTGCGCGGCAGCTCGCCCCGGGCATAGGGCGAGTTGTCGGCGTTGCGGGCCTGCCAGCACGCGGGCCCGAACTCGGTGGCCGCCCGCGTTCCGTCCCAGGCCTCGACCGCGGCCGGCGGCCGCCAGCGCAGGTCGCCGACCGGGGGCTGCGCGAAGGGCACGCCCCGGAATACCGAGACGCCGGCCTCCGCGTCGGCCCACTCCCCAGCCAACTCACCGGACGGGGTCTGTACCACCGGCCCGCTTTCGGACTGCGCGGCGGCGCCGACCGCGCCGGCCGCCACGAAGACCGCAGCCAGCCCCAGAACAACAACTTTTCGCATCGTGCGCATCGTCTCTCTCCTCGCCCGGCAATCGTCGCCGCGCGACCTTGCAGTCGCGTTGGAAGTTTCGCTGGCGCGAAACTTCTGCGGCGCAAGCTCCCAGCCCCGACAACCGCCGCTCTGCGGCACAGCCGCCCCAATCAACGCTCCAGGAGTCCGCACCGTTGCGTGGCGCGGAATCCAGACTCCCTGCCAATCAGTTGCCGGTCGTTCTCAGAATCCCGAAGATGAGCGCGGACAACGCACCGGTGGCCGTGATCATGATGCCGAGTCCCCACCGCAGCAGCCGGTTGAAATGCCGTTCGAGATCGACCTTCGTCGCGACGTGCTTCATCTCCGTTTCGAATCTGGTCTCGAGTCTGACCAGACCTGCCTCTACCGCCCGCAAGCGATCCTCGATCCCCGCGCCGGCTCCTGCGGCCGCCGGTGCCGCTTTCGGAACTTGTACCTCGGTCATCGTGCGCTCCTCATCCCCCTGGAGTCCCTTCCGCATGACGGTGCGTCCCAATCGTCCACGGGTATCGGAGCAATAGCGATGCCAACGCGTGCATCCCGATCGCGCCGTTCTTGCCAGTACCGCTATTCTACCAACGAAGCCGGAGGACCCCCCGGCGAAGGAAGCACGTCGACCGTGCGTCGGGGCAACCGGCGCCGGCGCCCCCCGGACACCTTCCGGGCGCGGACGGATCGCGGCCGGCGACAACAAACTAAGGAGACACCATGCGCAGATTCTGCATCGGCCTCGCCGGCGGGTTGGCGATCGGACTGACGGCGGCGGCCGTTCTCGTCGCCCAGATCGAGATACGGCAGCAGGCGCCGACCGACCGCGCCGTCGACTTCCCCACCGCCGAGATCGACACGATCATCCAGGAGATGGACGCGGCGGGACGGGCGACGACGCGGCTGCTCGAGGGCGGCAGCTACAACGTCAACATCCGGCGGATCCAGGACGCCGAGACTGCGTTGATGCACCCCCGGACGACCGACGTGTACGTGATACGGGAAGGCTCGGGCACTCTCGTGACCGGGGGGCAGATGGTCGACGAGCAGGGGCAGCCGATCGACGGCCAGCGGGGTGCGGCCATCCGCGGCGGGTCGGAGCGGGTCATCGGCGTCGGCGACGTCATCTTCATCCCGGCCGGGGTACCCCACGGCATCCGCGACACCGAAGGCATCACCTGGTTCAACATCCGCTTCGATACCCGCTAGGAGTCTTGCGCCCCCGAAACGCTGACGCCTCCTGCAGGAGGCGTCCTGTCAGGGTTGGTCGGGCCGCAAGCAGAGCCGCAGGCGACGACTTCCGGGCTGGCGCAGTGAACCGGGGTCCGTAGGCGAAGCCCGGCGGTTTCGCCAACGGCTCCTGGCACGGGGGTACACGAGACAGGCCGGCCGGGCGTCATGGAAGACCCCCGGCCGGCCTGCGTATGTCGACGGTCCGAGCCCCGCGTCAGGGCACGCGGCAGACGAAGTTCTCGGCGTCGTCGGTGCTCCCGGTGCCCGTGTACACCGCCTGCTGCGGATACGGGCAGAGCGGGCGGGTGCGATCCACCATCCCGTCGCGCTCGCGGGAGGCCACGATGTGATCGGGCGCCTCACCCCGCTCGACCCAGTTCTCGAGCGCGGTCAGCATGTCGAACCGGCTCGGGCCCGCCCCGCCGCCGCAGTGCCCCATCCCCGGGGCCATGAACAGTCGGTAGTGGTCGTGCACCGTGCCGGCGTCGCCGACGGCGTCCACGACCCGCCGGTAGTACTGCGTCGCGTTCGCCGGCGAGATCTGCGGGTCGGCCCATCCGTGATAGGAGATCAGCCTCCCGCCACGGTCGAAGAACGGCTGCAGGTTCGGGTCGAGCGCGTTGAGGGTGTCGTTGTCGACCTCTTCGGCCGCCACGATGTCGGTCTCGAAGTTGAACCGATCGATCGTCCACTCCGGGTCGGCGAAGGTCAGGTACCGGAACTGCTCGAGCCCGGTCGCCCGCGCCGAGCGGGTCCAGCCCAGATCGGTCCAGCCCAGCTCGCTGCCGGGCAGGAGCCCCGTGATGGGACGCCCCGATCGGGGGTTCTCGGGCGACGAGTACAGCATGCGCACCGTGTTCACCTGCGCCCCGGACAGGCAGGCGCTCTCCTGGCCGTCCGCGCACTGCAGCACCGCCGGGTCGAAGTCGCACCGCTCGGGATCGCCCACGACCCCGTCGGTCACGCCGTCGCCGGCGTCGCACGCCTCGAGAACCGCCCCGTGCACGAGCTGCCGCAGGTCGGCCGTGAGGCGGGCCGCCTCGTTGGCCTCGAGCGGCTTCGCGACCCGCAGCGACCCGCCGGCCCGGCCCGTCCAGTCGTTGCCCGGCGCCCCCGCGATGATGCCGTCGAAGTGCTCGGGCAAGCGCTGCGCGGCCTTCAGAGCCTGGCGCCCGCCAGCCGAGCACCCGTTCCAGTACGAGTAGTGCGGAGCCTCGCCGTAGTAGGCCTCGACGGCGGCCTTGGCCATCACCGACATCTCCTCCAGCGAGCGCCATCCGAAGTCGATGACCTTCTCGGGATGCCCGAGCCCGAAGCTCGCGGTGTTGCCCTCGTGCCCGGTGTCGGTCGAGCTGCTGGCGTAGCCGCGCGCGAGCGCGGCGGCCATCGAGTTGTGCCGGATCGACCCGGTGAACGCGCCGTTGCCGACGGCCTGGTACTTGCCGTTCCAGTCGGCCGCGGGCAGCCACACCTCGACCTTGATGTCGGAATCGTCCGACGGCGCCAGCGTCGCCTCGACGCGGCAGAACTCCGGCAGCCCCCCGTAGGTGCGCGCGGCCGCCGCCCGCGCCCGGTCGTTCTGGGGGCCCGGCGGCGTGAAGGCGCCGGGCTCGACGAGGCTCGCGCCGGTGATGGTCGTGTTCGGCAGCGCGAGCGACGCCAGACTGTCGCAACTCGCCATGGCCGAAGCGGACTGTGCCGTGCCGCCCGCCGTCGCGGCGGTCGTGGTGACGGTCGCGACGGCCGCGACGGCCGCCAACGCCGCCGCTGCCGCCGTCGCGGTGATGAACCTGATCAGATTTCTCATGGTTTCGAATCCTCGCAAGCTGCGGTACCGGTCCCGGCCCGGCAATCGTCGCCTTCGCGGCTCCGGGTACCGCCCAACCAACCCTCCGGCAGTCTTCGCCGTCCTACGCCTCAGACTCCTAGTTCTGGCCGCCGCCGGCCTCGGCCTCCGCCTTCTCCAGGGCGCGGGCGCCGGCCATGATGCCTTCCATGCCGATGTTGCCCTCGTGGCAGGCGTACTCGAACACCGGGTCGGTCGAATGGCGCAACGGAATCATCGCGGTCCACGGTGCCGCCCAGGTGTCCGGATCGGTCACCGTGACCTCGTACTGCAGCACGTCGTCGCTGGCGCGGGTGAACCGCTCGAGCACGTGCAGGCTGCCGCCGACGGAGCCCATCAACGAGGCCTGCGACGAGTAGTTCCTGGTCTCGACGACCAGGGTGTCGCCGTCCCAGTGTCCCCGCGAGTCACCGTGCAACAGCCGGACGGCGTCGTCGACGTGGGGGGCGTCGGTGAGGGCAATGACCCGCGGCCCGCCCATCTCCTGGTAGAGCACGACGTGGCTCGCGCTCTGGAAGACCTGCAGGTAGCTGTTGTAGCCGGCCCCCAGACGCGGCGCGCCCCAGGATATGCACCGCTCGCCGAGGCTGCGGTCTTCCGGCCCCCAGGCGTGGCGCTGCCGCGCCGCCGCGCGCTCCGCCGCCCGGGCCTGCGCCGCCTCGCTGCGGGCGGGCAGCCGCCCGTTGGGCGGGTCGACGATCAGCGAGGTCCGGTTGTCCCAGTCGCGCTCGACCATCCAGAAGTGGTTGTAGTTGCCGGTCGCCCGGTCGTTCGACGTGAACGACTCGGCCTCGGCCAGCGCCGCCGCGAAGACGCTGTCGCCGAAAGCGGCGTCATCCGCCTCGGAGTTGAACAGCTCGCCGGCGCGGGCCTGCAGCGCCGCCACCTCCTCGTCGGTGAGCGTCTCCCGTCCGCCGAGGATTTCGGGACGCTCGAGCGGCGTCACGTTGTTGTTGGCCCAGACCCCCTGCAGATCGGGGTGGCCGTCGGCCGTCCGGGGCGGCGCCCAGCCGTCCTGACCCGCGGCGAACGACGCCGTCGCGAGTACCGCCACGACGAGAACCAGCGCTCTTAGTCTCACGGCATCCTCCTCTTTCCGATCTTTCCGAATGCGAACGCGGCTCGACGCGCACGTTCGCCTCGACTCTCGTTTCGGCCAGAATACCACCGGTCGCCAGCCGTTTCACGGGTTTCGCGGCCGGCCCACCGCATGGCCGTCCGGCTCAGGCTCCCGGCCATCGCGGCGCCCCGACCGCCCGACCCGCCGTCATGCGGCAACCAGGGGCCGGTCCTGGCCCGCACGTCGTCGCCTTGCCGCGCCGCCGTCCGCCCGCACCGTCCCACGGCGCAGACTCCAGGGGGCTTGCGCCGTAGGAGTCTCGCGCCAGCGAACTTCCAACGCGACCGCAATGTCGCGCTACCGCCCCGTATCCAACCACTCCAGCATGCGCGGGGTGACGAACTCGGGCACCTCGTTGTGGGGCCCGTGCCCCACCCCCGGCAGGACATGGATGGTCAGCTCGCCCTCGACCCGGCTCCAGATGTCGTTCAGGGTGTCGTTCAGGAACGGCCCGCTGTCCTTGCCGTAGATGAAGAGCGTGGGCGCCTCGACCGGCGGAAACGCATCCAACGCGAACCCGAAACCCTCGGTCTCCGCTGTCACCGGCGAGTACGGCCAGTTCGCCTTGTAGAAGTTGACGATCGACTCGGCGTACAGGCGGTCGTACGCCTCCTGCCGCAGCCGGGCCAGCTCCGGCGTGTCGCCGGGCCCCGCCCCCCGGCTCCGCAGCCTCGCCCCGAACTGCGCGCCCGCCTCCGGATTCTCCTGCATGTTGCGCTGGAACGTGCTCGCGCGCTGCTGGTCGGGATTGTCGATCAGCTCCCGAATCAGCCCCGCGGGATGAATCGAGCCCAGCGAGATCAGGCGCTCGGTCCGATCCGGGTGGGTCATCGCGAAGTGCCAGGCATGGAGGCCGCCGCTGTCCTGGCCGACCACGGTGGCCCGCTCCTCGCCGAAGTGGTCGATGATCGCGACGATGTCGTCGGCGATGCGGGCCGACGCGTAGTGCTCGACCCCCTCCGGCTTGTCGCTCTCGTCGGTGCCCCGGGTCGACATCGACACCACCCGATGCCCCTCGGAGAGGGCCACCATCTGGTGGCGGAAATCGAACCACGGCCCGGTGATGCTGTGCACGAACACCACGAGGGGGCCGTCGCCGGCGGCGTGATAGACGATGGTGACGCCGTTCGAGTCGGCCTCGCCCTTCTCGAACACGGCCGACCGTCCCATCCAGTCGGTGAGGGTCACCTGGGCGCCGGCTTCGACCGGGGCGAGACCGATGAAAGCGACGAGCGACAGCGCGCAGATGATTCGCAAGAACAAGACTCCGTTTCTCCTCCCGCAGCGGCGGAGGCGCAGGACGCAATCCGGCAATACTACGTCATATCCTACCGCCGTGGACGCCGTGGACGCCGTGGACGCCATGGACGCCGTGGACCGGCGATCGTGTTCACAAGCGGCCGGAGGCTCGCTGACCGCGATGGACCGCTCCGGTCAACCACGCGTCACGCGCGCCTGCGGTTGATTGTACTAGTCTGACTGGTTATATTGCTGGCATGAGCCTCGTGTACTCGACGTACGAAGCGAAGGCGCGGTTCTCCGAGGTCATCCGTCAGGTCCGTGAGGGAAAGACGGTCACGGTGTCCTACCGCGGCGAGCCGGTGGCGGAGATCCGCGCGATTCGGCGTGAGCCGCAGACCCTCGAAGCGCGCCTCGACGAACTCGAACGCCAGGGGATCATCGCCTCTTCCGGCCCGGCGAAGGCGCCGTTCGCCGCGCTGGGCCGACGGCCCGGCGCCTTGAAGCGGTTTCTCGACGAGCGGAACGAATGAGCGTCGCCTACGTCGACACGTCGGTTCTCGTGGCGCTTGCCTTCGAGGAACCCGACGGCGCGGGGATGAGGAATCGACTGGAGGAGTTCTCGCGCCTGCTTTCCTCCAACCTGCTCGAAGCCGAGTTGCGTGCGGCCTGCGCGCGCGAGGCATGCAGCTTCTCCGAGAATCTCATCGCCGACCTGACGTGGGTGTTCCCGGATCGATCTCTGGCCCCCGAGCTTGCCGCGGTCCTGACCGCGGGATACCTGCGCGGCGCCGATCTGTGGCACGTCGCCTCGGCGCTCTACGTCCGCGCCGGCGCCGGGTGACCTGTGGTTCGTCACGCTCGACGAACGGCAGCGGTCGGTGGCGGCGACCCTGGGGTTCCGGACCTGACGCCTTTACCCTTCACGGTGCTCACCGTCCTTCGTACCCCGAGACGGCTTCGTTCAGGAAGCGCGTGATGCGCTCGCGGTTCGCGGTCAAGCTGGAGAACTGCTTCTCGCACACGTCGCTGAAGCGGGCCAGCACCTTGCGGCTGATCGACTCCTGATCTTCAAAAATAGCCAGGGAACGGAACTTGATGCCCCACTTCTCGAACTGGAGCAGGGCGATCGTCGCGTCTCTCGTCCGGCCGTCGCTGCCGAGTGCGTGCACGAACAGCGGCCGCGGCATGCCGTTCACCCGGCAGTCGACCACGTACATGCCATGGGGGTCGTGCGCAGGGTCGTTCCAGGCGAAGCTCATGCGCTCCTCCGGCAGCGTCTCGCCCAACAGGGTCCGGAAATCCTCCATGAACGTCGACTTCACCCGTTCCCGCGACAGGTAGGACACGTCGGCGATCCGGAGCAGCCCCTGAACGAACGAATACAGCGCATCCCCGTAGCGCGAATCCCGCACGTCAAGTACCAGCTCCCCTTCGCGATCTTCGATCCGGAACATGGACAAGGTGTTCGAGATGATCTTCTGGCGCGTTCCCTTGTGCAGGTCCTTTTCGTCGATGTCGTACGTGAGGTGCATGTACGTATGGGCCTCGTCCGAAAGCACCCACCCCGTACTCTCCCGTCGGAGGACGACCGCCAAGTGATCGCCATCGTCGAACAGGAAGGGCGTGAAAACTCGGAAACGGTCCAGTCCTTCGGCTGCAAGCCGGATCTGCGCCGAAACCTTGTCGCGAAAATCCTGTTCGATGGATTCGACGGTCATCTCAGCCCCCCACAAGGTCGAAGAGTTCGCCCTGCGCCTTCGGCGGAACGCTGACGTTCGCGTCCGTGAACAGACAGTCGAGCGCGCCACGAAAGGTCCCGTAACGATCGGTCGGCCGGGCGTACGCGTCTTCGCGCGCCCCCAGTTCCTGATAGCGCTCGGTCGCGAAGTGAACGTGAAAGTCGTAGAACGTCTCGTTCTCGATCTGGTTGGTGTGTTCGTGACTCCTGCCGTTGTAGCGGCGCAGCCGAAACACCTGCGTCGACTGCGGAACGAGCACCGCGAGGATGATGGAAAAATCCAGACCGTTGATCCTGCTCTGCCGCAGAATCAGCCTGTACCCGGTTGCCGCCTCGCCGGTGAGATCGAGGTACTGCTCGTCATGGCCGCGCTTCGGCTTCATGCGCGTGCGTTCCTGCCAGTCGGACGGCAGCGGCTTCCGCTCCCGCACCAGCGCGTCGATCTGGCGTCCGTGTAGCTCACCGCCATCCGCTACTCCGAGGCGCCCGCACACCGACTCCTTGCCACGTTCGAACGATGGTTTGAAGTTGACCCGGTTATACGGAGCTCCGCATAACCGGGTCAAACTCGGCAGGAGTCCGCGCCGTTCTACCGAGCGGACTCCTTTCGCGGCGCCGCCGGCTCCAACCCCAGATCCCGTCCCTTGTCCACGGCCGGCACCCCCTCGTCCATCCATATCGGGACGGGGGCGTCGAGCAGGTAGTGGTCGAAGAACTGCTGCATGCGGACGGCCCAGTCCTCCTGGTTCGCCTTGCGCCGCAGGCCGTGCGCCTCGCCGTTGTAGTTGAGGAGGAACACCGGCTTCTGCAGCCGCCGCAGGGCCACGAAGAGCTCGATGCCCTGGTACCACGGCACCGCCCCGTCCTCGTCGTTGTGCATCATCAGCAGCGGCGTGCGCACCTTGTCGGCGAAGAACAGGGGCGAGTTGTGGATGTAGCGGTCGCGCTCGTCCCACAGGGTGCCGCCGATGCGGCTCTGGGTGCGCTCGTACTGGAACATGCGGCTCATGCCCGTCTGCCAGCGGATGCCGCCGTAGGCGCTGGTCATGTTCGAGACGGGGGCGCCCGCCTCGGCCGCCGCGAACAGGTTGGTCTTGGTCAGCATGTACGCGATCTGGTAGCCGCCCCAGGAATGGCCCTGCACCCCGATGCGCGCGGGGTCGACGAACCCCCGGCCCATCAGCTCCAGCACCCCCGGCACCACCGCGTCGAGGGCGCTCTCGCCCGGATAGCCGACCTCGTAGGGGATGTCCGGCACGAACACCACGTATCCCCGGCTGGCGTAGAACGAGAACGCGATCGACGAGCCTCCCGGCGTCGGCGCCCGGTAGTCGTGCAGCCCGTCCGACATGCGCTCGTAGAAATAGACCATGAGCGGGTACTGCCTCGACGGGTCGAACCCTTCCGGGGTGATGAGGATGCCCTCGATCCGGGTGCCGTCGTTCGAGGTCCAGTCCACGAGCTCCGCGCTCCCCCAGCGGTACTCCGCCTGCTGCGGATTGGCGTCGCTGAGCCGCAGCGCCGCTTCGAAGCCCGCGCCGCCCGTCCACAGGTCGGGAAATGCCCCGAAGCTCTCCCGGGTCCAGAGGAGCCGGCCGGCATCCTCAGCCTTGGCGAGAAAACGGTAGCTGAACGGCCCAGACACCAGCTCCGTCACGCCGCCGGCGCCGTCGCCGGGTCCCCGGGCGTAGCCGCCGGCGCGCGTCCGTTCGTCGAAGGTCGAGAACAGGAGGTCGCCCTCGGGCAGGGCGGGGTCATCACCAGTGAGGACGACCCTGTGCCGGACGCGGCCGGCCCGCCCCAACGTCAACCGCACCGGGGGCTCCTCGCCCGACGGGTCCACCCGCCAGGCGTCGTAGCGGTCGTGGACGATCAGGCCCGCGTCTCCCTCCATCCACTGCGGGGCTGCATAGGGCGGCGGCCCCTGGGGATGGTCGTCGAGCTCGTCGTGGAACGCCTGCGGGATGCCCGCGGTCAGGCTGACCGGGTCCGCCGCCCCGTCCACCGGCGCGGCCTTCCAGTCCCGATCGCCGTCGTCCCACCACCAGGCGTACACGCCGCCCGGCGACAGGCTGACCCCGCGGCCGCCGCGCACGCGCTCGACGAGCAGCCGCCGCCCGCCGGTCCGGACGTCCACCGCGTAGGCGTCGCGGTAGCGCCCGTCCCACGACAGCTCCTGCCGATACGGCACGTCGGTGCTCCCGAGCAGGAAGTCCGAATCGCCGTCCCGCGTCCGGGCGACGTCGGGCATGTCCGGCGCGCCGAGCTGCACCACCCCGTCGCGCCCGCGCAGGGCGACGGCGAGGTACGAGCGCTCGCGCTCGTCGTCCATCTGCACGAGCTGCATCGGCTGCAGGTAGGGGTCCTTCCAGTTCCACACGTCCAGCCGCACCTCGTCGCGCTCCAGCGGCGCCTCGTCCGGCTCGGGCTCGGGCCGGGGCGCGGTCCCGAAGAACAGGCGCCCCCCGTCGTCCGAGAACGACACCTCCCCGTGCTCGCTGACCCACCACCCCGCCGGCACCCCGGCCGTCGCCGCCCCCGCCGCCAGGACCGACGCGGCGCCCGCGTCGGAGCGGTAGAGGGAGAAGGCGGGCTGGTCCCGCTCCCATTCCGGCGCGTCGCTCACGAAGGCGAGGCTGTCTCCCGGTTCGTCGAAAGCGATCTGCCGATAGTGGCCCTCGCCCTCCATGACCGCGCTCGCCGCGCCGGTCGCCGCATCGACCCAATGGAGTCCGTCGCCGCCGTCCTCGCCGGTCGAGGCGGCGTAGGCCAGCGCGGATCCGCTGTCCGCCACCCGATAGGACACCGCATGCGGGAAGGAGAACTCCTCCCCCGTGTCCAGACGGCGCAGCACCAGCGGCGTCCCTTCGGCCTTCTCGTGGCGCTTCTCGTACTCCGGGGAACGCTCCTCCGCCGCTGCCGCTTCCTCCTCTGCCTCTTCCCCGGCCTCCCCGGCGCTCGACCCGGCTCCTCCACCCGCCGTTTCCGCGCCCGCCTCCCCGGGCTCGGCCTCCGCCGGATCCTCGGACAGGTGATAGGCGATCCACGATCCCCCGTCCTCGGGAACCTGGAAGGACTCGATGGGGCCCGCGGTGAACTCCGCCCCCTCCCCGTCCGGCGACGCTTCGAGCGCGGCCAGCGAGAGCACCCCCAGGGAGTCGCCCGGGAGCTCGTCGTCCGACTTCCCCTCCCGGCGGAGTGCGTCGACCTCGGATTGCCGCGGGGGCACGCGGTAGGCCAGATGGCGGGAGTCGCGGGTGAAGACGGGGTCGCGGCCCCGCAACCGTCTCGACGCGGACCCGTCGGTCCTCGACACCACCAGCGCGGAGTCGCCGTCCCAGGGCTCCACCACCCAGGCCGCCCAGTTGCCGTCGGCGGACATGCGGGCGCTCCGGATGGTGTTCCACCGGTAGGTGTCCTCGTGATCGAGGGCCGCTCTCGCGTCTGGTGTCTGTCCTGCGGTCGGGATGGGGACCGCCAACGTCGCCGACATCGCAGCGGCGAAGGCCCAGCAGGCCATCCGCCGAAACGGCCGGTCGAGCATCGCCGCCGAAGGCGCCGGCGCCGATCGGAGCGAACGGGCCGCCCGCCCTGCGGGCCGGCCGGTGCAAGAAGTCATGGTCATCGGTGTCTCCCCGGGCATAGGAGCCCGTGGCGAAAGGCCCCTCTATTGTCCTCCGCTTCCGACCGGGGGCGAAACTGCCCGGCGCAGGCCGCCCGCATCCCTCGGCTGCCGCTGCACACTCTCCCACTCCCGTCGAGCCACGAGACGGCCGGGCCGGCCGTGGAACTCCCGGGGCGCGGCGTCCGTCCCAGTTTCCAAAGGGGAGCATCCCGGCCGGGAGGGCACGGCCTTCCTGATTCGGTTCAGGACCTCGGTTACGCCGCGACGGGCCGGACGGCCGGCGAGCGGGCCGCGTTCCCGCAACCGTCACGCCGGGTCGAACGCGGCCAGACCAGACGGGGGAGCGTGCAGCATGGTTCGAGCAGGGACGAGGACGGGCGGCGGGACGTTGAGGCAGTGGTCAGCGGCGCTGGCCCTGGCCGCGGCGCTGCCGGCCTGTGCGGCGGGGGCGGAACAGGCCGCCAGCGCCGCGCCGGACTTCCGGTGGCAGGGCGACGTCGCGGCGGACCGGACCGTCACCATCCGCGGCGTGAACGGCCCGATCACGGCAACCCGCGGGAGCGGCGAGGTCCTGGTGGAGGCGGTCAAGACGGCGCGCCGCAGCGACCCCGACGACGTGTCGATCGCAGTGATCGAGGACGGCGAGGGCATCCTGGTCTGCGCCGTCTATCCTTCGGGGTGGTTCCGGGAGAACCGCTGCGCGCGGGGCCGGTCCTACCGCATGAGCAACCGGAACAACGACGTGAAGGTCGCGTTCACCGTGTCCATCCCGGACGGCGTGCACCTGGACGCCCGAACCACCAACGGCGAGGTGCGGGTGACGGGGCTGTCCGGCGACGTCACCGCCACCACCGTGAACGGCGACGTCACCGCGGAGAGCACCGGGGTGGTGTCGGCGAGGACCGTCAACGGCGACCTCCGCGCCTCGCTGGACGCCGTGCCCGGGGAGGACCTCTCGTTCCGGACGGTCAACGGCAGCATTCGCCTGACCCTGCCCGAGGGGGTCGACGCGGACCTCAAGCTCAGGACCGTCAATGGCCGCATCGACAGCGATTTCCCCGTGAGCGTCCGGGGCCGCTTCGGGCCGCGCTCGGCGTCGGGCCAGCTCGGGCAGGGGGGACCCGAGATCGACGTGGCCACCGTCAACGGCGGCATCGAGCTGCGCCGCCGCTGAGTCATCACCCTCGGCCGCGCCGCCCTCTTCGCGCATCCGGCGATTCGGGGCGGCGCGTGCGACTTGCCAGCCCGGAGTCTGGCCGTCCACGCGTCCGAGCCGTGGGTATGTGGGTAGTAAGGTGCAAACGCCTTGCAGGGTTGCTTGGGCTCGGGATTGGCTACCCACGACTCGACACGACGACCACTGTCCCGCTTCCGCCGCTATGGTCCTGCCATGTCCGCCGCTGCGGCGACGCGCCCCACCCATTTCATGCGTTCGGGGTAGTCACGCGAAGCGTGGCGATGAGGGTTGGGGCGGTGAGCGGAGCCGGGAGGCGACGGTCCGACTACCGCGAACCGTTCGCCGCGGCCTCCTCTCCCCGGGCGATCTCGAGCAGGGCCGTCATGCCCGTGTTTCCCTCGTGGCAGGCGAACTCGAACATCGCCCCCTCGGTCGGCGGCATCAGGATCTCCGCCGTCCAGGGCTGCGTCCACAGGTCCGGATCCTCGAACGTCACCGCGTAGCGCACCGTGCCGGCGTCGAGGCGCGTGAAGCGCTCCACGAGCCGCATCCCCCCCTGCGACAGCCCCTGGAACCACTGCGTATCCCGGAAGTTGGTGGTCTCGACCACCAGCGTGTCGCCTTCCCAGCGGCCGCGCGAGTCGCCGAGCCACTGGCGCACGTGTCCCGGCACGTGCGGCCTGCCGTCGAGGGGAATGACCCGGAACTCGTGGACCATCTCGTGCAGGAGGAGCACGTGGTCGGGGGTCTGCGCGATGTGGACGTTCTGGCTGTAGGGGCCGCCGAGGCGCGGGATGCCGTACGAGATGCAGCGCTCCTGGGGGCTGCGGCCCTCCGGTCCTTCGCTGGTCTGCCCGGGACGGGCGTCGCGGCGCTCCCGGCCCGACGCCGAGTAGGGGATGCGGCCGTCGGGAGGATCGACGATCATCGACGAGCGGCCGTCCGACAGGCTGCGCTCCCACCACACCACGCGGCGCGCGCCGACCCCGTCCGCCGACCGCTGGGCGGCGTCGACCTCGGCGACCTCGGCGTCGGTCAGGCGGTCCCGCTCCCCGTAGCGCTCGGGACGCTCGAGCGGCGTGGCGGTCCCGTGGCTCCAGACGCCCCGCAGGTCCGGCGCTCCCCAGGGGGTGCGCGGCCGCGCGGTCTGACCGAGGACCGCGGCCGGGACCAGCCCCAGGGCGGCGACGGCGGCGACGAGAATCTTCGTCTGCTCCATCCGCCGATCCTACCGCCGTTGGCAACCCGGGCGGCGCCCCGCGGTCCCGTGGAGGCGGCTCACCCGTTCGGCTGGCCGCCCGCGGTAGGATTCCGCGTCGTGGCGAGACCTGCGAGGCGTCGGCCTGACCGGCAGGGCGTGACGAGAAAGCCCTTCGGTCACGGGTAACCGCGGGGCGCGATGCTCCGCGGGAACACGCGGCCAGGCAGGACGTATCGCCAGTCGAATTCAGCGGGGCCTCGTACCGCGAGGTGCTAGGATATTGGCCCTGAAGTCATCCGAAACCGAGGAGAAAGGCAGCATGACCGACTATCGATGGAGTGTTCTGAAGCGGAGCCTCGCCCTTGCGGCGATGCTCGCCGTCGCCGGCCCGGCCGCGGCCCAGGAAGGTTCGGCGGACCTCGTCCAGCGGGACCTGCCGAACCCCAACCCCGAGGTCGCCATGAACTGGGCCGAGCTGCCCGACAACCGGACGTGGGGCTCGACCGCGGGCATCGACATCGACCCGACCGACGGCCACGTCTGGGTCTACGACCGCTGCGGCGGGGTCGGGCTCGCCGGCGGATGCGCGGCCAACCCGACCGTCGATCCGATCCTGAAGTACGACCGGAACACCGGCGAGCGGCTCGCCGCCTTCGGCGCCGGACTCTTCGTGCTGCCGCACGGCCTGCACGTCGACGACGACGGCAACGTCTGGGTCACCGACTCGCAGGGCAACGACGAGATCGGGCACCAGGTCTTCAAGTTCAGCCCCGAGGGCGAGGTCCTCATGACCCTCGGCATCGCCGGCGACCCGGGCAGCGACCCGGAGGGCCGTCATCTCAACGAGCCCTGCGACGTCATCACCTGGGGGCCGACCGGCGACATCTTCGTCTCGGACGGCCACAGCGGCCAGAACCCGGACCCGCCGGCGGGGCGGACCGGGCGCATCCTCAAGTACGACCGGGACGGCAACTTCATCAAGCAGTGGGGCGAGATCGGCTTCCGGCCCGGCCAGTTCCGGACGCCGCACGCCATGGAGTTCGACTCGCAGGGCCGCCTGTTCGTCGCCGACCGGGGCAACCACCGCATCCAGATCTTCGACCGGGAAGGCGAGCTGCTCGAGATCTACTACCAGTACAGCCGCATCAGCGGGCTGTACATCACCGCCGACGACACCCTGTATGCCATCGACTCCGAGTCGCGGGAGACCAACCACTACGGCTGGAAGAACGGCGTGCGCATCGGGCCGGCCGGTGAAGACCGGGTGACCGGGTTCATCCCGCCGCACGTCCCCGAGGAGGGCCGCACCCTGCAGGGCCTCGCCGGCGAGGGCGTCGCCGTCGACGCCGACGGCAACGTCTTCGTGGCGGAAGGACCCTCCTCGCGGCCCTTCGCGGGCGGCGGCGTCACGAAGTACAGCAAGGCCATGAACTGATCGGCACGGAACACCGCAATCCCCGACGACACGTCCTCGCGAGGCAATGCCGATGCCTCGCGAGGACGCACGCGCCGCGCGGCGTCGGCCTCCCCCTGAAAGTCGTTTCCGGAGATACGTTCAAGGCCCCTGGGCGTGACCGGCTGCAGGTCCTGCCGGGATGTCCACGCCCGACGAGATCGCCGCGTGCCACGACGGATGTTCGAGCCGGAGTCGTTCGAGCTCCGCCACCGTGTAGGGAAACAGATCGACGCCGACGGGGAACCCGTACGGCAGGTAGTCGCCGATGCGGTCGCGGAACGGCTTGTCGGCGGCCGCCAGCACCACGCAGACGTCGACGTCGCTGCCCGGCCCCGGCGTTCCCGTGACCCGCGAGCCGAACCAGACGACGCGGAGCACCTCGGGCCGGCGCGCCCGGACATCGCGCGCCCAGCCCCGCACCGCGCGCCCGACGGCGGCCTGATTACTCGACTTGACGACGAGCGAAGCCGACGATCCGCTCGGCGCACGCGATCGCATCGTCAGAGTCCTTCCTCGTGTAGAAGTCCGTCGGGGCGCCGGCATCGAACCCACTGGGATAGCGGGTCGGAATGTAGTGCTTGTCGAGCGTCTTGGCGCACTCGACCAGCTCTTCGCCGGCCTCCTCCTCCGTGGCGACGACACCCAGGAGACCGGTCACGGTGTGCCCCCAGGCGTCGGCGCCGCGGCTCATCACCACCGCCTTCAACGCCTTCTCGGCCGCCTGCTGCGCGGCGAAACAGGCCCATTCATGCGTCTCGCCGGCGCGCGCGTGACGGGCGTGCCGGAGATCGGCATCCGCCTGGCGGAGCCAGTCGGCGTGTCGCGAAGCCACCCCGCCCATTGTAGGAGGTACTTCACGGGAAATCCGAGAGAAGCTCGCACACCGTCTCGGTGGTGAGCGGAGCCTGCTCCTCGGGTGCGGCGAAGATCATCGCGCCGGTGTGCGGACAGCCGGCGATCTCGGACCGCCACCTGGGCCTGCGGGCATCGGTCTCCTGGTGAACGGCGACACGATTCCCGTGGTCATCCCGCCCCAAAAGGACTACGCTTTGCGCATCTGGAGACAGAACGGGTTGCGTCCGCCGCAACTCGTTCGGCGCAGATCGTCAGGTAGCAGATCATCAGGAAGCGCGGAGGAGAACCATGGTCAAGCGAGCTGGAATCTTCGTTGCCGTCGCGATGCTGGCGGCCGGGCCGGCATCGGCCCAGGACCCGGAGGCGGTCCTGCAGGCCGCCGCGGACACGATGGGCGTCACCGACATGATGTCCATCCGGTACTCGGGAAGCGGCTGGGTCGGCGGGGTGGGGCAGAACGCCTCCCCGGCCGAGGACTGGCCGCGCTTCGAGCTGGCGGAGTACGAGCGCACCATCGACTTCGAGACGAACTCGTCGACGGAGGACATGATCATCCGGCAGGGCGGCTATCCCGCCCGGGGCGGCGGCGGCGCGCCGATCCAGGGGGACCGGATCCGGAACCCGCGGGTCCGGGGCGAGTTCGCCTGGAACGCCCCGGGGATCGATCAGGTGGTCCCCACCCCGCAGGAGGCCGAGCGGCGCCTGCTGGAGATCTTCCTCACCCCGCACGGGTTCCTCAAGGGCGCCATGGCCGGCGACCCGATCGCGATCGAGCGGAACGAGTACGGCGGGCGGGTGACGGTGATCTCGTACATCGCCCTCGGCAAGTACCGCATCAACGGCACCATCACCGAGGACAACGTCATCGAGCGGGTGCAGACGTGGATGCCCAGCCCCGTCGTCGGGGACATGTACTACGAGACCGTGTACACGAACTATCAGGACGTCGGGGGCGGCATGATGTTCCCCATGAACTGGCACCAGCACCAGGACTACGATGACGGCGCCAACGAGCCGAACGTCAGCGGCGGCGATCACTCGTTCAGCCTCACGACCATCGAGGATGTCGAGGTGAACGTGGACGGCGCCGCCCTGACCGTCCCCGACATCGTGCGGACCGCCACCGTTCCGCCGATGCGCGTGGAGTCGGAAGAAGTGGCCGACGGCGTGTGGCTGGTCGGCGGCGGGTCGCACAACAGCGTGGCGGTCGAGTTCGGCGACTACGTGGCGGTCATCGAGGCGCCGCTGAACGAGGCGCGGTCGCTCGCGGTGATCGACCACGTGATGGGCCTCGTGCCGGACAAGCCGATCCGGTTCATCGTGACCACCCATCACCACTGGGACCACATCGGCGGCCTCCGCGCCTACGTGCACGAGGGCGCGACGGTCATCACGTACGCCGGGAACCGCCCCTACTTCCAGGAGGTGCTCCGGGCGGGGCTGTGGGTGCTCGAGCCCGACCGGCTGTCGCTGCATCCGCCCGAGGAGTGGTCCGAGGGCTACATCTTCGAGACGCTGCGCGAGAAGTACGTCCTCGGCGACGCGACGCGGCTGATCGAGCTGCACAACGTCCAGGGCCTCGCCCACGCCGCGGGGATGCTGATCGCCTACTTCCCGAACGAGAAGCTGCTGGTCGAGGCCGACCTGTTCACGCCGCCGGGCCCCGGCCGGCCGCTGCCCGACGCGCCCAACGCCAGCGCCCGGGCCCTCTACCGGAACGTGCAGCGCCTGGGGCTGGACGTCGAGACGATCGTCCCCATCCACGGAGCCCCGGGGGCGTGGTCCGAGTTCGCGGAGTTCGTGACCGGCGGCGAGTGACGCCCCCGCCCCGTATCCTTACCCGACACGGTGCGCAGGGGAGCCCCTCCCCGCGCGCCGCGGCGGGCTTCTGAACCGACGGCCGGCGCAAGCGGCGGACCCGCTTCGCCGGCCGTTTCTCGCTCCCGAACCTCCCCGCACGCTATCGGTCTCCCTCGTATTCCACCGTTCTCGGCCTCCAACCTGGCCCACGAGAACCGCTGGTGAACGGAGCCGTCACCGGCCGGACTTCCACGGTTCCGCTCGTCACCGCTTCACGTTCACGCCGACGGTCTCGCGCGGCGGACTCAGCCTGCGGGCGTCGCTCGAGTGGTGAGTAACCCACCCGAGCAGACCGCTCATCGAGCTCTGCCGACTTGTCCGGACCGGTGGGCTCGGCCGTGTCGTTCCCGGCCGTACCTCCGCGCTATCGGCGTCCTTCGTACTCCCGACGGAGGGCCGGCGAGAGCGGGTAGACGTCGCGGAACCGGTGCTCGCCGGACCGCAGCAGCTCCCGCTCGTGCTCCTCGAGCGCCGCCTGCTCCTCGGCCGCCCGCAGCACCTCGCCGACGAGCTGCGGCGGAAAGAAGAGCACCCCTGTCTCGTCGGCGACGACCACGTCGCCGGGAAGCACGGTCGCCGTCCCGATGCGCACCGGCGCGTTCCAGGCGACGCCGAGCCAGCTCGTCGTCGTGACGTCGAAGAAGCGGGCGAAGACGGGGAAGTCCGCGAACGTCTCCCCCACCAGCTCCGCGAGGTCCCTGCTGCCGCCGTCGATGACGACCCCGGCCGCGCCCCGCAGCTTGATGCCGAGCGCCCCCATGCCGCCGAACAGCACATGGCCGTCGGCGCCGCCGAGCTCGGCCACGATCACGTCGCCCGGCCGCGCCTCCTCGGACGCCCGCGCGTAGTACCGGCGGTCCCAGTCGCCCTCCGCCGCGAGCTGGTTGATCGCCTCGACGAAGTCCGGCCGCGGCGGCAGAAAACGCATCGTCAGCGCGCGGCCCGCCACCCGCCGGCCCGGCTGCGTCGCCTGGAACCCGCGCACGTAGTTCGTCCGGTAGTCGCCGAGCGAGCGCCAGATGTCCTCGAGCTGCATCTCGCGCAGCCGCGCGAGGTCCGCGTCGCTGACCGTCGCCTCACCCCGCGTGGAGCGGATGACGTCCATGATCGCGCTGTAGGAAGAACGGTTCGCCCGGAAACCCTCGGGCGGCGCCACGTCGCCCGCGTCGCTGCGCGGGCCGGGTTCCTGGGCCATCGCGGCGCCGCCCGCGAGCACGGCGGCGGCCACGAGTCCGAGGCAGCGGCTGATCCGAATCGGCATGGTACCTCCTCGCTTGGAGCGTTGGTGTAATGGTGATCGACGGGTGGTGGCACACGTCATGATGCCGTCCCGGCCCCGTGCGCCGAGAGCTGCCGGGTCTGACGGTCGAGGGTCCTGATCGTTGCCTGAATGGTCTCGACTTCCCGGCCTTCGAAGCAGGCCTCGCCGCACTGGTCGCATACCCAGGCCGGCACGGCGTCCAGCATCAGGTGATAGCCGTTCCGGTCGACGTGGAACGGTGCGGTCGCGGACTTCATGTCGCCGCGGCAGTGAATGCACTTCATCTGATTCTCCTGGTGCTCAGATCGCCGTCCCACACGCGTTCCGAGGGCAGGTAGGCCGTGAATGATCGCGAGGAAATCCTCTTTCGGCGCACAGACGGCATGGATGTTCCGATGTCCGAGTCCCTTGCCGTGCATGAGGAAGCTGCGGCCCCGTGCGTCCTCCGGGTAGTCCTCGATCAAGGTGCCCAGTTCGACCACCATGCGAACTTCGTTCGGCGTAATCATCCTGTCGGGTCGGGCCATTTGCCGAGCCGCGTGGGGCAGGAAGAGCAAGCGCCGTCGCGCGGCCCACCGCACCTTCTCGAGAATCGATTCCGATTTCTCCACGGTTCCTGCAAGCGGATCGCGCCAGTGCCCACCCGTCCTCACCGATCGTCAGGACCCCCCAGCGTGCCACGCCCTCGACGCGCCGGCGGGGGTGTTGGCGGCGACGTGGCCGGCCATCCGGCGCACGAGGTCGGCGTTGGTGAAGGGCGACCACAAGTGGCCCTTCATGGGGCGGCCGTGGACGACCTCGCCGCCGTAGGGGGGGTCGGTCGTGCCCTCGAGGAACTCCTCCAGGAGGTACACCGCGTACGGCAGGTAGAACTGGTCCATCTCGGGGTTGTAGATACGGATCTTCCCGGCGAGGTCGGGGCCGATGCGCGACCAGTTCTCCTCCAGGTAGAGCCGCAGGTCGTATCCGTTGTCCCGCATGTAGTGAGCGACTTCGCGGTCGATGACCCCGGTCTCCAGGTCCCAGAGCCGCCGGGGGTAGCCGTCGTCGCCGGCCGGCCCGTAGGCCGCGTTCCAGGCGTCGATCTGCCCGCCGGAGCGCCCGCGCGAGCCCTGGGCCCGCTCGAGCCGACTCAGCTGCCGGACGCTTCCGACCGGCTGCCCCTCGATGGTTCGCTGGAACATCCGCTCGGGGGCGCCCGGCGCCGCGCCGGGGACGAGGAAGGCGCTGGCGTCCTCGTAGATGTCGATCAACTGATAGCGCCGGAAGTCGACCGAGTCGGGATAGAAGGTCCACGTCCCCCCGTAGAACGTCGGATGGCGCACCTGCCAGGCGAGCGAGATCCAGCCCCCGGTGGAGCCGCCGGTGAGCACCCGGGCGTAGGGCTCGCCGATCATCCGGAAGTTCTCCTCGAGGTACGGGATCAGCTCCTGGTGGATCGCATCGCCGTAGGGGCCGTGGTTCGCCGAGTTGACGCCGTAGGAGTCGTCGAAGAAGGGCGTGGGGTGCTGAATCGTCACCGCGATCACGCGCGGGAAGTCGTCGCCGGTCCACGCCCGCTGGAAGTCGTATCCCGACTCGCGCATCCCGCCCGACTCGCGCACCATCTGCGCGAAGAGCCCCGGGCCTCCCGACGGCGGTTCGGTCGTGAAGCCGAAGGCCGGCTCCAGCCCGAAGTGGTCGGCCTCGAACACCACGGGGTAGCGCAGCCCGGGATTGTCGTCGTAGCCCCGGGGCAGCAGGACGACGGCGCCCAGGTACATCGGATGCCCCCACCATTCGCTCAGGATGCGGCTCCGGATCTTCACGCGCCGGACCCACTCGGTGTCGGGCGGCACCTCGATGGGCGGAATGACGTCGGCCAGCTCCAGGCGGATCGGCGTGTCCGAGGCGGGATCCACGCTTACGCGCCGGGGGGCGCTGACGAGGTTGCCGGGCGAGAACGCCCAGCGCTGGCCCTCCCACTGGTCCTGGGGAGCCCGGATGACGTGGCCGTCCTGGCGGTGGTACTCCGTGTACACGTGAACCAGCGCCTGCACCCGGTAGTCGCCCGGCGGCAGCTCCCCGAGCCGCGCGTAGGGATAGCCGTCGGCGGCGGCGTCGATGACCATCGTCTCGCCCGGGTCGACGCCGGCCACGTCGGCCGCGAAGAACGGCACCCGCCCGTCGCGCTGCCGCGCGGAGTTGTAGGCGGCGATCCGGGGCTCGGGGTCCGCCGTCGGGCTCACGGCCAGGAAGAGGCGGCCCGTGAGCGGCCCGTCGTGCACGCCGGCGGCGTAGCTGACCTCGATGCGGAGACGCGCGGGCGCCGTGTCCCGGGCGGCTCCGTCACGCGGCGCCGGGACACAGGCGGCCGCTATCGGGACCATGGCGAGGGCGAGGCAAAAATGCTTCACGCGGCCACCTGCCTGACTGCGTTGTTCCACGGAGCTGCGTTGCTCCGCGGTCACCGATGCCCAACATGCTCCCTCGTCTCGTCTTCTCTCACGGGCGCCCTGCAACGCGGTGTTCCACCACGGCTCCTCCGGATGCACGCCCGAGGGGTCAGCGCATTGATTGCCGTCACGTGGCGTCATGCGACCGGAGCCCCCACTCGACGGCGAAGCCGCTCTCCATCTCCCGCCGCGCTCTCACCGCATCCGCGCCCGTGTCCACCTCGACGTCGTCCCAGCCGACCACCTCGCCCGCGCCGACGGCCCGCCGCAGGGCCACCCCGTGGGCCAGCCCGATCGGCAGCGCGCCGCGTTCGAGCGACGCCCGCGCCGGGAGCAGCTTGCCGTAGACGGTGAACCCGCCCTCTCCGTCGAGGGTCTCCCCCGCCGCGAGATCCCGCTTCGCCGTCGCCACCGCGTCGCCGGCGAAGTCCCGGGTGGCGCCGGTCGGCCGGCCGAGCAGCCCGGCCGAGAGGATCGACACGTTCAGCTCGAGCCCGATCAGGTGGAACGGCTTGTACATCGCCGAGTACCGGCCCGTCTCGTCGGTGTTCATGCCGTACTGGCGGAAGCAGCCCGCGGTGTAGTCGTTGGGCGCCTCGATGACGACGTAGACGCCCCAGCGCAGATCGTTCGGCACGGCACGGCCGTCGCGCTCGAGCGACGACACCACCTCGACCTGCCCCTTGCGGTCGAGCTGTCCGCCCGCCTCGACCGGCCGCAGCACGTGCGCGAGGTCGTCCCGGCCGCAGGGCGGAAACCGCAGGCCGTCGGGCGGCGGGGCGAGCCCGGTGGCGTTGGCGATCGCGGCCATCTCGATGGCCGACTTCGTGCCGTCGAGGAACGAGTTGAACATCCGGCTGTTCATGCCCGCCGCCCGCGCCTGTTCCGCGGTCAGCCCGTAGTGCTCCCACACCGTGTCCGGCGTCGAGGCGTGGTAGGACGGCAGGTACTTGGTGCCCTTCCCCGCCGCCACCACCTCGAAGCCGCACGCGCGCGCCCACTCCACCAGCTCGCAGGTGAGCGCGGGCTGGTCCCCGTAGGCCATCGTGTAGACGACGCCCGCCCGGCGCGCCTCGGCCGCGAGCAGCGGCCCCGCCAGCACGTCGGCCTCGACGTTGACCATCACGATGTGCCTCCCCGCCGCGAACGCGGCGCGCGCGTGCGCGACGCCGGCCGCGGGGTCGCCGGTCGCCTCGACGACGACGTCGACGGCGTCGTCAGCGACCGCGTCGAGCGCGTCGGCCGTGAACCGGGTCCCGGCGATGCGCGCGCCGCTCCAGCCGACGGCGCGGCACGCCGCGCGCGCGCGCTCCGGCTCGAGGTCCGCGATCACGCGCACCTCGAGCCCGATCGCCGACGGCGCCTGGCTCAGGAACATCGAGCCGAACTTGCCGGCGCCGATGAGACCCACCCGCACCGGACGGCCGGCGGCGGCGCGCGCGCGGAGCTGATCGTAGAGGTACATGGGTCCCGCTCAGACCGCGGTGCCGGCCGGCACGAGCTCGGCGAGGCAGTCGTCCGCCAGCGGCTCGATCGGCGCGAAGTCGCGGTGGGCGATCCACGCCGCGCGCTTGAACCGGCGGATGTGGTTGTCGACGTGACACAGCGACAGGTAGACGATGCTGCGGCCGAACGGACTGATGTTCGGCGGGCTCGCGTGCACCAGGGTGGAGGCGAAGACGATCAAGCTGCCGGCCGGTCCCGTCGGGGCGACGCACCCGCCCCGCTCGGCGAGCCGCATCACCGTGGCCCGATCGAGGGTCCAGAGCGGATAGCTCGTCGTCTCCAGGTCGTGCCCCGCCTCGAACACCCCCTGCCGGTGGCTTCCCGGCAGGAACAGCAGCGGCCCGTTGGCGGCGGTCACCTCGTCCAGGAACACCGCGATGTTCATGGCGCGCGGCTCCGGCATCTCGTCGTCGCGATGCCAGGTGCCGAAGTCCTGGTGCCACTGCCAGACCTCGCCGTCGAACGCGGCCTTGGCGTTCACCTTGTACTGGTGCATGTACACCGGGCCGTCGACGAGCTGCATCACCGGATCGACGAGGCGCGGGTGGCGTCCGAGGCGGCGGAACGCCTCGTTGTAGGTGTGGGCGGCGAACGCGGTGCGGGCGACGCCGCTCGACTCGCGCCACACCTCCTCGCGGTCGAGGGCGTAGACCTCGTCCGCCGCGGCGCGCAGCACCGCCGCCTCCTCGGGCGAGAAGCACGACGGGAAGAACAGGTAGCCCTGCTCGTCGAACCGGGCGATCTCCTCGGGGCTGAGCTTCATGTCGGGTCCTCCTCGGGCGTTCGGGGCGTGTGGCCGGCGCCGCCGGCCCACACCACATCGGCGGCCCACTTTGCCTCTCGGTCACATACACTGTAAGCCATCGACGCGAACCCGGTTGCTCGAGCGCCCTGGCGAACCCCCGCGTAGCGCCGGGATCGGCGAGGCGGGACTCGCCACGGGCTCTCAAGGAGGTTGACATGCGTGGGACATCGCGGATCGACATCCCGGGAGCCCTGCTCCTGGCCGGCGGCGTCTTGTTGCTGACCGGCGCCGGCGCGCCGGCGGCCGGCGACGACATCGGCGGCGTCGTGCGGGGCGCCGGCGGCGGCGAGGCCGGGGTCTGGGTGATCGCGGAGACCGACGACCTCGAGACCACCTTTCGCAAGATCGTCGTCACCGGCGACGACGGGCGGTTCCTGGTGCCGGACCTGCCGGAGGCCGGCTATGAGCTGTGGGTGCGCGGCTACGGCCTTGTGGACTCGGAGAAGCAGCCGGCGCGGCCCGGCGACGAGGTGACGCTGACGGTGACCGCGGCCGCCACCCCGCAGGAGGCCGCGCGCATCTACCCCGCCAACTACTGGTACTCGCTGCTGGAGGTGCCGGCCGCGAGCGAGTTCCCGGGCACCGGGCCCGCCGGCAACGGCATCGGCCGGGCGATGCGGCATCAGGCCGAGTGGGTCGACCGGCTGAAGGACGGCTGCCAGCTCTGCCACCAGATGGGCAACGTGGCGACCCGCGAGATGCCGATGCTCGACGTCGACGACTTCGACTCCACCCTCGCCGCGTGGGAGCACCGCGTGCAGATGGGGCGGAGCGGGCCGAGCATGAGCGCCGGGCTGAACCGGATGGGGCGGGAGCGCGCCCTGAACCTGTTCGCGGACTGGACCGACCGCATCGCGGCCGGCGAGGTGCCGCCGGCGCCCCCCCGCCCGCAGGGGCAGGAGCGCAACCTCGTCCTGACGATGTGGGGATGGGGCGACCCGATGGCGATGGTCCACGACGAGGTGGCCACCGACAAGCGCAATCCGCACCTGTACGCGAACGGTCCGGTGTACGGCGTCGGGGGGGCGGGGCTGGTCATCACCGACCCGGTGACCCACCGCTCGGTACGGATGGACACGACGACCCGCGTCCCGATGGAGGCGCGCGGCGACACCTACGCGGGCACCGCGGATCTGGTGCCGTCGCCGTACTGGGGCGACGAGCGTTCGACGGCCCGGGGCTACAGCGCCCACAACCCCATGATGGACGGCAAGGGACGTCTCTGGATCACGCAGTCGATCCGGCCGTCCGACAACCCCGACTGGTGCAGGGCGGGCTCGGATCACCCGTCGGCGCAGCACTTCCCCATCGACCGCAGCCAGCGGCAGCTCTCGTACTATGAAACCGAGACCGGGGAGTTCGTCCACGTCGACACGTGCTACATGACCCACCACCTGCAGTTCGCCGAGGACGAGAACGACACGCTGTGGCTGAGCGGGTCCACGGACGTCGTCGGGTGGCTGAACACGAAGCTCTACGACGAGACCGGCGACGAGCAGGCGGCCCAGGGCTGGTGCCCCACCATCGTGGACACCAGCGGGGACGGCGTCATCGGTGAGTACACCGAGCCGGGCGAGCCGCTGGAACCCGCGAAGGACATGCGGCTCGACGGGTTCGCCTATGGGGTCATCCCCAACCCCGTCGACGGCTCGATCTGGATCGCGCGGCGCCTGCCGGTGCCGGGGAACATCGTCCGGCTGGAGCTGGGCGACAACCCGCCCGAGACCTGCGTCGCCGAGGTGTACGAGCCCCCGTTCGAGAACCCCGACGTCGACCCGAGCCAGTGGGGCCACGGCGGCCGCGGCATCGACGTCGATCGCAACGGGGTGCTGTGGACCGCGCTGGGCGGCAGCGGCCACCTCGCGAGCTTCGATCGCAGCAAGTGCGGCGTGCTGAACGGCCCGACCGCCACCGGGCAGCACTGCCCCGAGGGGTGGACGCTCCATGCGACCCCCGGCCCCCAGATGAAGGGGGTGGCGGCCGCGGGCAGCGCCGACTTCCACTACTACAACTGGGTGGACCAGTTCGACACGCTGGGGCTGGGCGAGAACGTCCCCATCGCGAACGGCACGAGCTCCGACGCGCTGCTGGCCCTGCTGCCGGACACCGGCGAGTGGGTCACCCTGCGGGTGCCCTACCCGCTCGGCTTCTACACCCGCGGTCTCGACGGCCGCATCGACGATGCCGACGCCGGGTGGAAGGGCCGCGGCGTCTGGGCCAGCTACGACTCGGTGACGAACTGGCACAACGAAGGCGGCAAGGGGATGACGAGCGAGATCGTGCGCTTCCAGGTCCGCCCCCATCCCCTGGCGGAGTAGCGACGCGGGGGACGGCGCCGCCGTCCTCCGGCCCTGAGCGGAGCGATGCCGCGCCCGCACCCCGGCGGGGGCGCGGCATCGCCCGCCGACTGAACGAGGGAGCGCGGCAATCCGACGCGTCCGTGGATCGGCCCGACTCGAGGAGAACAACCATGCCCCTGTGCAAGCACCTATCCGTATCCGTGACGCGTCGCGACGCCCTGCGCCGGCTCGGCGCGGCCGGAATCGGGGTCGCCGGAGCCGGCGCCGTAGCGCCGATTCTGCCGGCCCACCTGCTGGCGGCGGCCGCCCAGAGCCAGAGCTCCGGCGGCGTCACCTTCCCCGACGGGGCGATCATCCGCACCCTGCTCCGCGACGTCGCGCCGGAGGAGCTCGCCGGCGGCTCGACCCTCTTCCACGAGCACCTGTCCATCGGCGACCCGCGTCCCCCCTGGTTGCCGGCCCTCGAGAGCCCTGAGCCGTCCTTCACCGCCGACCTCGACCTGATGGCCGACGAGGTGAACGCGACCGCCCAGGACGGGGTGAGCTGCATCGTGAACGGCGGCACCCGCGATCTCGGCCAGAACGTCGAGCGGCTGCGCGCGCTGGCCGAGCGCGTCGAACTGCACATCGTCCTCGCCGGGGGGCTGTGGACGCAGCCCCGCTATCCGCCGGAGATCGCGCAGCAGACCGAGGAGGAGGTCGCGGCCGACTTCCAGCGCGACGCCGAGGCCGAGCGGTGGGGGGCCATCGGAGAGATCGGCTCGTCGATGACCATGCACCCCGACGAACGCAAGGTGCTGCGGGCGAGCTGCACCGTCCATCTGCGCACGGGGCTGCCCCTCTTCACGCATACCCCGCACCAGGGATGCTCCTCGTGCGCGATCGAGCAGCTCGACATCATCGAGGACATGGGCGTCGACCCGCGGCTCGTCTGCATCGGCCACCTCGCGGACATCGTCGGCGACCCCCAGGCCGAGCTGCACCGCGAGCTGGCGCGGCGCGGCGCGTTCCTCGGCTTCGACACCGTCGGCCACCAGATCACGCAGGGCGACGCCGAGAAGGTGCGGATGATCGTGTCGGTCATCGACGCCGGCTACGAGGACCACGTGCTCCTGTCGGCGGACTTCGCGCGCGAGGCCGAGCTCAAGGCGAACGGCGGCGCCGGGTACTCCTCGGTGCCGACCATCTTCGTGCCGAAGCTGCGCTACGCCGGCGTGCCGGACGAGACCATCCGGAAGATCCTGGTCGACAACCCGCGGCGATTCCTGGCCTTCGTGCCGAAGACCGCGTAGGCTTCGCCAGGCCCCGATGCCGAATCACCGTCGCTTTCAGGAGGTACCCATGCCGAACCGACCCCTGACGTTCGCGTGCCTGTTCATCGGCCTCGCGGCCCTGTGCTTCCCGCCCCTTCCGAGCGCCCAGGAGGGCACGACGATCACCCGCGAGGTGCGGCCGCTCGAGCCCGTCACCGACGAGATGCTGCGGAACCCCGACCCCGGCGACTGGCTGATGACCCACCGGACCTACGACTTCCAGGCCTACAGCCCGCTCGACGAGATAAACCGCGACAACGTGGACCAGCTTCAGGTGGCGTGGATGCGGGCGATGGACGAGGGGCCGCAGCAGACCCAGCCGCTGGTCTACGACGGGGTCATGTACCTCGCGCACAACGACGACCACATCCAGGCCCTCGACGCGACGACCGGCGACATGCTCTGGGATTACCGGCGCGAGTCGCCGGTCGACCTGCGCGAGTACGTCACCCTCGGCAACCGCACCCGCAACCTCGCCATCTACGGCAACCACATCTACCACCTGACCGCCGACGCGCACCTGCTCGCCCTCGACGCGCGCACCGGCGAGGTCGCCTTCGATCGCGAGATGGCCGACTACCGCGACGGCATCACCCACTCGTCGGGCGCGATGATCATCGACGGCAGGGTCCTCACCGGCCGCACGTGCAGCCCGGCCAGCCTCGAGGCGCGCTGCTTCATCTCGGCCCACGACTCCGACACCGGGGCCGAGCTGTGGCGGGTGTACACCGCGGCCGGCTCCGACGACCCCGGCGGCCAGACGTGGGGCAGCCTGCCCACCGCGGAGCGGGTCCACGTGTCGCCGTGGGGCTCCCCCGGCAGCTACGACCCCGAGCTCGGGCTCATCTACTGGGGCATCGCCGTCCCCCTGCCCTACCCCCGCATCGTGCGCCGCGGCACCTGGGACGTCGGCGACAGCACCCCGTGCGAGCTGTACTCCAACTCGACGGTGGCCCTCGGCGTCGGCACCGGGGCCATGGAGTGGTACTACCAGCACCTGCCCTGCGACGACTGGGACCAGGACTTCGTGCAGGAGCGCACCCTCATCGACACCGTGGTCGACCCCGACCCCGACGCGGTGATGTGGATCAACCCGCGCCTCGCCGGCACCGCCGAGGAGCGCAAGGTCGTCGTCACCATCGGAGAGCCCGGGGGGCTCTTCGTCCTCGACCGCGAGACCGGCGAGTTCCTGTGGGCGCACCCGCTCCCCTACGACACCACCGAGCGCTTCGTCATCCGCGACATCGACCCCGAGACCGGGCAGGTCTTCATCAACATGGATCTCGTGGCCCGCGAGCTCGGCCAGCAGTTCATCATCTGCGGGCACAACGTCAAGGGCTGGTGGTCGTGGTCGTACAGCCCGCAGACGGGGATGCTCTACGTCCCCATCAACCGCTCGTGCCTGAACCAGACCACCAACGAGCGCTCCGCCTCGGGCGCGAGCCCCCGGTTCACGGTGCCCGAGCCCGGCTTCGAAGTCGACGGACACCTCACCGAGGTGCGGGCCATCGACATCTCCACCGGCCGCGAAGCGTGGCGCTACACCCAGCGCGCGCCGAACGCCGGCTCCACCCTCGCCACCGCCGGCAACGTCGTCTTCCACGGCGACCTCAACCGCCGCTACCGCGCCTTCGACGCCGAGACCGGCGACGTGCTGTGGGAGACCATTCTCGGCAGCCAGATCACCGGCTTCCCCGTCACCTACACCGCGGGCGGCCGCCAGTACCTGACCGTGCCGGTGGGCGGCGCGTCGATCTTCCAGCTGAACAACTATGCCTCCGAGCTGGAGGCCCCGATGGGCAGCAACATGATCGTCACCTTCGCCCTGCCGCCGGAGTGAGGCGGGGCGCCTGGACTCGAGCGAGGACGGTGTGGATCCAACGGACAATCGCGGCATCGATTGGACGGGTGTGCAGCCCGACGAATCGCCCATCGAGCCGCTCGATGGGCGAACCTTCCTGCTGCGCCTGCGAAGGCTCGACGAGCGCGTGCGCGACCTGACGATCCTGCGCCGCGCGCGGATGGAACGGCCGACTCATGACCGGCGGGTTTCTCGAGATTCTGAATGAGCCTTACGACCACGGCGTCGACTTCGTGATTGTCGGCGGCGTGGCCGTCGCGCTCCACGGCGGCTCGCGTCCTCGCGTTCGATCTCGACATCGTACCCACTTGGCCCCGGACTCGTGGCGGGCCGCCGTCGATCTCCTCTGGTCCCTCGGGGCCCGCCCGCGGTGTCGGCTCCCAACAAGCGCCAGAGCTGCATCAGGCGGTACCCCAGGCAATGCTCATCAGCAGGTCCCCGACGATCCGGACGCCCGCCGGCGCACGGATCAGGTCGATCAGCTGCCAGCCCTCCAGGGCGCTCAGCTCCTTGTGAAGCCACCGGTCGGCTTTGTCCCGGTTGGCGAGCGCCTTTCCGGCAAGCGCCATCACTCGCGCCACCCTGGCGGCGCGGTCGGAGTCTTCCATCGGGTCACCGCATTCGGTCGAACTCGGCCGGTGCAAGTCCGAGTTCTCTGACGATCTTGAAGAAGAGAGGCGGCCCGATCTATCGGCCACCATGCACCTCCAGCGGAATCGTCACGCTCCGACCGTCAGGATGAGATTGATCGTTGGATGGGGATCGGCCGGTCGTGAGAGCCGTCGTCGAACCCAACATCGTCGCGTGTCTCCTGCCAGCAAGGAGGGCCTCGTCAAGGAGTCTCGCAGCCTCGTCGCCACCCCAGCCCGCCCGTCGATCCAGACGGGCGGGGACCGCGAGTGCCTCGACGGGCGATGCTCTTCCTACTGCCGAGGCAGCGCGAACACGACCAGCCGCTCGTTGCCGCGGGGCTCGCCGCTCGCCGGGGCCGAGACGTTGGCCGCGACGTACTGCCGGCCGTCGTTGCCCGCGTAGGTGATGGGGACGGCCTCGATGTTGTAGTCGAACGCGGCCGACCACAGCTCTTCGCCGGTGCGGGAGTCGAACGCGCGGAACCGGCGGTCGAGGGTGGCGCCGACGAACACGAGCCCGCCCGCGGTGACGATGGGGCCGCCGACGTTCCGGCTCCCGACGCGCTGCTTGCCTTCGGGCAGCAGCTCGCTGATGCCGAGGGGCACCTCCCACGCGATGTCACCGGTGGCCGCCTCGACCGCGACGAGGCGCGCCCAGGGCGGCTTGAAGCAGGGCAGGGCCCCGAGCCGGGTGCCGTCGTCGTCGAAGATGGGCGCCTCGAACGGCTGGGCGGCGGCGCGGACGTAGGCCACCTGGTCCTCGGTGTCCGGGCCGTACAGCTCGTTCTCCGCCATCCAGGCGCTGATCGGCTGGTCCTTCGAGTTGACGAAGATGTAGCCGAGCTCGGGGTCGTAGGCGGTCCCGTTCCAGTTCACGCCGCCCCCGGTGCCGGGGAACACGAGCGACGGCGGGGTCCCTTCCTGCTGGAGCCGAATGGGCGTGTAGGGCCCGGCGTTGTAGTAGCCGACGGTGTCCCACAGCTCGCGGCAGGCGGCCGCGTGCGCGGCGGTGGTGTCGTCGGCGGTGACGATGTCCTCCGGTCCGATGCTGACCCGCGCCACCGGCGGCGGCGCGAGGGGAATGGGCTGGGTCGGCGAGTACTGCTCGCCGGGGACGTCGCCGGCGGGCACCGGCCGCTCCTCGACGCCGTGGATGGGCTCGCCCGTCTCGCGGTTCAGGATGAACATCCAGCCCGACTTGCCGACCTGCGCGAGGGCGGGAATGCGCTCGCCGTCCCGCTCGATCTCGAACAGGCCGGGCGACGGCGGCAGGTTGTAGTCCCACAGCTCGTGGTGGATGTTCTGGAAGTACCACGCCAGCTCGCCGGTGCGGATGTCGAGGGCGATGGTCGAGTTGGCGAAGAGGTTGTCGCCGGGGCGGTCGCCGCCGTAGAAGTTCGAGCCGGGGCTGCTGACGGGCATGTAGACGAGGCCCCGCTCCTCGTCGACGGTGAGGGTGAACGCCCACACGTTGTTGCCGATGCGGTTGCGCCAGCTCTGGTTGCCCCAGGTCTCGCTGCCGAAGTCGGTCTCCGTGGGCAGGGTCGGGAACTCCCACCGCAGGTCGCCGGTCGCCGCGTCGAGGGCCCGCGGATAGGCCTGGGTCGGCTCTCCCCCGCCCCGGGGCTGGTTCAGGTGGGGCGCGATGTGGTCCTGTCCGGGACCGAAGGCGCTCGAGCCCAGGATCAGGGCGTCGCGGTAGACCACCGGCACGCCGGTGTAGGGGATGCGCAGCGCCGCCTCGCCCCCGTCGCCGAACGCGAGGTCTCGCTCGCCCGTGTCCGCGTTCAGGGCGACGACCTTCGACAGGCTGGTGAAGTAGATGCGGGCCTCGTGGGTGTCGGTGGCCGGCCCGTAGGCGACGCCGCGAAACGACGCCAGCCCCTCGGTCAGCTCATGCCGCCAGATCTCCTCGCCGGTCTCCGGCCGCAGGGCCACGACCCGGTTCCCCGCCGCGAGGTACATGACGCCGTCGACCACGATCGGCGTCACCTGCTGGAACAGCTCGGCCGGGCTCGGCCCCTCGATGAACCCGTCCTCGGGATGGAACCGGTACGACCACACCTCCTCGAGCGAGGCGACGTTCCCGGCGTCGATCTGGTCGAGGGGCGAGTAGCGCGTCCCCGCGAGGTCCCGGTTGTAGGTCGGCCAGTCGGCGGCGGCGCTCCGCCCCGCCTCCTGCCCCACGGCAGATGCCGACGCCAGCACGGCGGCGACGAGCGCCCCGGCCACCCTGCCGATGCGGGACGAGTGCCCGAAGGACGTACGCCTTCCAGTGATGAATCGCATGGGGCTGTCTCCTCTAAGGTTCCCCGGGAAGCTCTTGGCTTCGCCCGAGCCAATACAGGTCGCGGACGCACGGCGTATCGGACCGCTCGTTCGGATCGCCCATAGCGTAGATCGCCAGGCGCAGCCCGCCAAGCGCGGCCCTGAGAAACCGCGCTCCAGCCGCCGTGGGGAACCCCGCGTTGCACCCGGAGTGGCGAAGCCGCCAGCGGGCTGAAGCAAGATGCGCGTCCCCTTAGTCGGACCGTTGAAGGCGACCTTCGGCCAACGATTCTGCTACGTCGGGGCGTTGGTCCTCGGGGACGAAGTACCGTTGGGCGCCGTACCGATGGAGGACATGGACCTCGTGGCGAACCTGGGCCGCCGCCAAGTGACCGTGGATCCGGCGAGCCCGAACTTCCCGCACCCACGGGTCAAGCGGGCGAGGACCTGACGCGGGGTCTGTCCGTCGTCGCACCGGTTCCGGTGACCGCGGTCAGCCCGCCGCGTCACGGGACGGGACGGCGCGGCGCTCGCCAGACTCGTCATGAAGACCGTGTGGTGGGCTTCGCCCAGGCCGCCGGAGGTCGCAGTCGGCACGCCGTCGATCGCGGTCGCGGGGACGGGATGTTCAGGGTCGCCATGGCCGGAAGCGCCACTACTCGCGCCATCGTACCAACAGGCGGCGGGATGGTTGGCGCCGAACCACCCACCGCGGCGCGGAGACCGGATCAGCGGCGCTGGTGAACGCAAGACGCTCAGAGCGCGAAGCTCATGACGTAGAGGCCGAGACCGGTCACGCAGGTGAGCCACAGGCCGGCGAAGGTGAGCCGGCCCCAGAACCGGTGCCGCGGGCTGAAGGAGCCCGGCAGGATGCGGGGAAAGCGACGCGAGGACAGGACCGCCAGCACGCACCAGCCGATGAAGGTCGGGACCGCGACCGCGAGATGCACCGCGAACAGACCGGCCATCGTGGCCGTGCCGTAGAACGCGCTCACGGTGAACGCGTCCACGGCGTTCCCGAACCGGATGCTGCCCTCCAGCAGCAGAACCGCCACGATGCCCCCGAGCAGCACCCCCACCTGCAGCCGGCGGTGGGCGCGGTAGCGGCGTTGCGCCGCGAGGCGCAGCGCACGGCCCATCAGGAACGGGGCGGCCGCGAAGAACACCATCGCGACGTCCACGAAGACGTCCGCCCGGGTCCCGAGAAAGCCCGTCGCCGGCATGGGTCTTCGTCCTTCGACGACGAAGGGCCGGCCCCTCGGGGAACCGGCCCTGTTTCCTCATTTGCGATCCGCGCCGTTCCATGGCGCGGACTTCACGATGCACACCGGGCTCGACCCGGCCGTCCGGCCGGCTACACGCCGGACAGCGGCTCGAGCGGGAGCCGGCCGTTGCTGTGGCCGAGCTGCTCGATGGGCACGCCCATCTTGTCGAGCAGGCTCAGGTGGAGGTTGGCCAGCGGCGTGTCCTCCGGGTACTTCACGTGCCGCCCGCCGGTGCCCGCGCCGCCGCCGGCGAGGAGAATCGGCAGGTTGTAGGAGGCGTGGGCGTTGCTGTCGCCCATGCCCGCGCCGTAGACGATCATCGAGTGGTCGAGCAGCGTGCCGTCGCCGTCCTGGGTGGCGGCCAGCCGCTCGACGAAGGCCGAGAAGAGCTGCACGTGGTACTGGTTGATCTTCGTCAGCTTGGCCAGCTTCTCGGGGTCGCGCTGGTGGTGCGAGATGGGGTGGTGGGCGTCGGGCACGCCGATCTCGGCATACGTCCGGCCGGTGATCTCCCGCCCCATCATGAACGTCACCACCCGCGTGAGGTCGGTCTCCCAGGCGAGGGCCATCAGGTCGAACATCAGCTTCGCGTGCTCGCCGACGTTGTCGGGGATGCCGGCGGGCTGGGCCACCACCGGCAGCTCGCGGTCGCTCTGGGCCTCCGCCATCTGGATGCGCCGCTCGATGTCCCGCACCGCGTCGAGGTACTGGCTCAGCTTCGCCTGGTCGCCGGCCCCGAGCTGGCGCGACAGGTCCGCGGCGCGGTCGGTGACCGAGTCGAGGAGGCTGGCGTCCTTCGCCAGCCGCGCCCGGCGAATCGCGGGGTCGGTGCTGCCGGTGTCGCCGAACAGGCGCTCGAACACCGCCCGGGGGTTGTTCTCCATCGGCAGCGGGGTCACGTCGTTGGCCCACGCGATGGTGTTGGTGTAGGCGCAGCTGAAACCGTCGTCGCAAGACCCCGCGAAGTCGCGCCCGTCGAGGGCGAGCTCGAGGGTCGCGAGCTGCGTCTCGCGGCCGTGCACGCGGCCCGCGAGCTGGTCCATCGAGACGCCGCCCCGCAGGTCCGAGCCGTCGTCCGGCTTCGACGGCATCCCGGTGAGGAACCGGGTCGAGGCGCGGGCGTGCGCCCCCTCGCTCTCGACGCCGTGCATGCCCGACAGCACCTGGACGTGCGAGCGGAACGGCTCGAGCGGCTTCAGGATGGTCGGGAACTCGAAGCCGGCGCCCTCGGAGGGCGGCGTCCAGTGCGGCATCATCATCCCGTTGGGGACGTACACCACCCCGAGACGGCGCACCGGGGCCGCCGCCGTGGTGCGCAGGGCCGCGTACGCCGGCACCATCCCGTCGAGCAGCGGCAACGCGAGCGAGGCTCCGAGCCCTCGGAGCACGGTACGACGGGGAAGCGCCTTCTGAGTGATGATCATGATCCTGACCTCCGCATCCGGAACGGTGTGCTCTTCACGATGCCGACAATGATAGACGACCAGCGGTAATTGTCCGAAGCCGCCTCGCGGGTGATCGCCCGCACGGTGGGACGGTCGTAGTACTCCGGCCCCCGCCCCAGCCCGTACGCCAGGAGCTTCTCGGTCAGGGTGGCCGCGAACTGGTGGCGCCGCTCGAGCAGCAGCGACCGCAGCCCCGTCGGCCCTTCGAACGCGGTGCCGTCCGGCAGTTGCCCCGACGAATCGATGGGCAGGCCGGCCGTCCCCGTGGTGCGCCAGCGCCCGACCGCGTCGTAGTTCTCGAGGGCCAGCCCCAGCGGGTCCATCGGCGCGTGGCACACCGAGCAGGCGGGGCTCTCGCGGTGGCGCGCCAGCCGGTCCCGCACGGTGGCGGCCCGGCCGTCCTCGCCGCGCTCCGGCAGGTCGGGCACGTCGGCGGGCGGCGGGGGCGGGGGGGTCCCGAGAATGTTGGTCAGCATCCACTTGCCGCGCAGCACCGGCGACGTGCGGTTGGGATAGGACGTAACCGTCAGCACGCTGCCGTGCCCGAAGATGCCGCCCCGCCGCTCGGCCAGCTCGTCGTCCAGGCGGACCCGCCGGAAGTGGCTGCCGTAGACGTTGGGGATGCCGTAGTGGGCGGCGAGCCGCTCGTTGACGAACGTGAAGTCGGCCCCGAGCAGGTCGAGCACGCTGCGGTCCTCCCGCAGGAGGCTGTCGACGAACAGCTCGGTCTCCTCGCGAAACGCCGCGCGCAGGTTCTCGTCGAACTCGGGAAAGGTGATGGCGTCGGGGACGACGCTGCGCAGGTTGCGCAGGTACAGCCACTGGCCGGCGAAGTTCCGCACCAGCTCGGTCGCCCGCGGGTCGGCGAGCATGCGCCGCGCCTGCTCCTCGAGCACCGCCGGGTCGGCGAAGCCGGCCCTCCGCGGCGAGGGCGAGCAGCTCGTCGTCGGGGCCGCTCGACCACAGGAAGAACGAGAGCCGCGAGGCGAGATCGAGGTCGCTCAGGGCGTAGGCGCTCGCCGGCGCGGCGTCGACGGGGTCGCGGACCACCCGGAACAGGAAGTCCGGGGCGATGAGCACGCGTTCGAGCGCGAGCTGGATGCCGGCGTCGAAGCTGCCTCCGTCGCGGCCGGCCCGGTAGAACTGCATCAGGGTGTCGAGGTCGCTCGAGTCGACGGGCCGGCGGTAGGCGCGCCGGGCCAGCGAGCCGAGAATCGTCCGCGCGCACCGCTCCTCGTCGGCGGGGGCGTCGCTCTCCGGCCGGCAGGCGAAGATGGCGCGGCGGCTCGGGGTATCCCCCGCCTCGCCCGCGGCGTAGGGGCCGCCGACGACGACGTGCTCGACCGCCGCGTTGCCGTCCCGCATCTCGTTGATGGCGACCGCGAACACGCTCTGGCGGGGCTGCAGCACCCCTTCCGGCTCGGTGAACCGCCGCACGAACGAGACCCCGACGACGTGCGGGCCGGACTCGGCCTGGAAGCGCACCCGCATGTTGGCGTCGGCGAAGAGCATGTACTCTTCCCATTCGGGATCGCCGAACTGATTGCCGCCGTAGCTGGCCGGAGCCTGCACGCCTTCGGGCTCCTCCCCGCCGAAGACGAACGTGCGGACGAGGACGCCGTCCAGCCGAACCTCGAGCTCGTGGCGCGACCCCATGCCGCGCACGTAGTTCACGTAGTTCCGGTGCAGGCGGATCTGCAGGTCGTACTCGCCGTCGACGGGAAAGAAGTGCCGGATGGCGACGCCCCCGCGCGACCCGAACGGGAGGTCCTCGCTCATCCGGTCGTCCTGGAGCAGCAGAATCGGGATCTTGTAGGTCTCGGTGGCCGGCCCCAGCGGGGTCTCGCCGAGCGCGGTCCGCCCGATCTTGCGCGCGGCCGACAGATACCGCTCCATCAGCGAGGACGAGACGGTCAGCACGTCGGCGTTGTTGTCGAAGCCGTACTCGTCGAAGTCGTCGGCCGGCAACAGGGTGTCGACGTCGACGTCCAGCGCCAGCAGATCGCGGACGGCGTTGGCGTACTCGGCCCGGTTCAGACGATGCACGGCCTGCGTGCGTCCCGGATTCGGAGTGCCGAGGGCGACGCGGTCGATCTCCGATTCAAGCCACCCCGCGACCCGGTCGTAGGTCTCGGCGTCGGGTCTCGGGCGGCCGACCGGCGGCATGGCGCGGGTGCGCAGCTTCGCCACCACCCGTTCCCACAGCTCCGCGTCGTGGCCGACGTCGGCGAGGTCGTGGCCGTCGAGGCTCAGCTCGGCGGTGCGCAGCCGATCGTTGTGGCACGTGACGCAGTACCGGTCGACAGTGGCCGCCAGCAGATCGGCCCCGGCGGCAGCGTCCGGCTGGGCGACCGCGGTGGATGCGGAGAGCGCCAGCGCCAGAAGCGCACTCATGACCGCGGCCGCTCCGAAGCGGAACCGTTGCGGAACACCTGGCATCGTCGGTCAGCCTCCTGAACGCCCCGGAGAGCCCGTCCCGAGCCGCGCACCGCGCACGTCCGGCGCGCGAACGAGGCGGCACCAGATCCGCGACGGGCGTGACGTAGAGAGCATGTCGGTAGTTATGTGACTGTGGAACGGCGCTTCGCCACCGATCTCTATCGCTGATAGTCTGGCTGAACGCCCCCACGGTGTCAATCGGCCGCGACCCGGGTCGGCGACGTTCACCCCGGCCGTCCCGCGGATATCATTCCGGATGAACATGGCAAAACCCTGACATGCCGCTCGCACCGGGTACCAGAATCGGCGTCTACGAAGTCACCGGCTCCCTCGGGGCCGGGGGCATGGGCGAGGTCCATCGCGCCCGCGACTCCACCCTCGGCCGCGACGTGGCGCTGAAGGTGCTGCCCGAGGCGTTCACCCACGACCCCGACCGGCAGGCGCGCTTCGAGCGGGAGGCCAGGGTCCTCGCCTCGCTCAACCATCCGAACATCGCGCAGATCTACGGCTTCGAGGAGTCGGGGGGGTCGCGGGCGCTCGTCCTGGAGCTGGTCGAGGGTCCCACCATCGCCGACCTCAATATCGCGCGCGGTCCGATCCTGTGCGACGACGCGCTGCAGATTGCTTCGCAGATCGCCTCTGCCCTGCAGGCCGCGCACGAGGCGGGCGTCGTGCACCGGGATCTCAAGCCGGCCAACGTCAAGGTGCGGGAGGACGGGACCGTCAAGGTGCTCGACTTCGGTCTCGCCAAGGCCCTCGACCCGGAGCCGGCGCCGGAGGCGGACCTGTCGCAGTCGCCCACGCTCACCGCCTCGGCCACCCGCATGGGGATGATCATGGGGACGCCGTCCTACATGTCGCCCGAGCAGGCGGCGGGCACCGCGGTCGACATCCGCACCGATCTGTGGTCGTTCGGCGTGGTGCTCTACGAGATGCTGGCCGGCGAGCGCCTGTTCGGGGGCGAGACGGTACCGCACGTGCTGGCCCGCGTGCTCGACCGCGAGCTCGATCTGTCGACGCTTCCGGCGTCCACGCCGGCTCCCGTCAGGCGGCTGCTGCGCCGCTGCCTCGAACGGGACCCGCGGCGGCGCATGCGGGACGCGGGCGAGGCGATCAGCGATCTCGAGGCGGCGCTCGGGCGCGAGGCCGCGCCGCCCGACGACGGGTTCGCCGCGACCGCGCCGCCGGCCCGCGGGTGGCGGCAGCGGATGGCGTGGGCCGCCGGCGGTCTGGCCGTCGGGGGGCTGGCAGCGGTGGGGGTGCTCTCGACCCTCGCGCCGTCACCGGCGCCGCCCCCGGTCCGGCGGCTCGCGCTCGACCTGTCCTCCCCGATGGCGCGGGGTGCCGCGTTCGCCCTCTCGCCGGACGGCTCGGCGCTGGCCTACGTCGGCCGCGACGGGCGGGACCGGCAGTTGATGGTCCGCCGCCTGGACGAGGCCGACGCCCGGCCCCTGGCCGGCACGGAGGGCGCGCTCGACCCGTTCTTCTCGCCGGACGGGGCGTGGATCGGTTTCTTCGCCGGCAACGGCCCCCCGGGGCCGTCGCAACGCCTGCGGTACCGCTGGGCCCTGCTCAAGGCTCCCGCCACGGGGGGCGCCCCGGTGACGCTCGCCGAGAACGTCCCCGCGTTGGGCGGGAGCTGGGGCGACGACGACGGCATCGTGATCGGCGGGCTGGGCGAGCTGCTGCGCGTCCCCGCCACGGGCGGGACACCGGAGTCGGTGCTGCCGGCCGGGACCGTCCCCGAGCTGGCCACGTGCCTGGCGCCTCACGTGCTTCCCGGCTCGTCCGCGCTGCTGTTCGTCGAGATGTCGTCCGACGGCGAGTCGCATCTGAAGGCGTTGGCGGCGCCCCAGGCGACACCGCGGGTCGTGGCCCCCGACGTGGCGGGAGCGACCTATGCGCCGACCGGCCACCTCCTGCTCCGGCTGGCAACCCGGCCCACGCTCGGCCGGCCCGGACCGGGGACCGCGACCCTCATGGCGGCCCCGTTCGACGTCGACCGCCTCGAGCTGACCGGCCCGCCGGTGCCCGTCGTCCCGGACGCCGGGGCCAGCGCCTGGTCCGCCGACGGCACGCTCGTCTACGCGGGGCAGGTCTTCGACCCGTCCGAGAGCCGCCGAACCCTGGTGTGGCTGGACCGCACGGGACGCGAGGAACCGCTCGCGGCACCGCCGCGGGCGTACACCGCGCCGCGCGTCTCGCCCGACGGCGACCGCATCGCCGTCGCCGTCACCTCCGCCGACGGCGGCAACGCCGACGTCGTCATCTACGACGTCGCCCGCGGGGCGTCGAACCGCCTGACGTTCGAGGGATGGAACTTCGGTCCGTTGTGGTCGCCGGACGGCCGACGCGTCGTGTTCACGTCCGCGCTCGACGAGGGATTCGGGCTGTTCGGCAAGGCGGCGGACGGCACCGGACAGGCGGATCGCCTGACCGCGGCCGGACCGCTGCAGATGGCCTCGGCCTGGGTGAGCGAACCGGACACGCTCGCCGTCCACGTGTCCAGCGTCACCGATACCGACGTTCACCTGCTGCCGCTGGACGGGGGCGGGACTTCCGAGCCGCTGCTGGCGACCGCCTTCGCAGAGGCGTCGCCGGCCGTCTCCCCGGACGGCCGCTGGATCGCCTACCAGTCGAACGAGCTCGGGCGTCCCGCCGTCTTCGTGCGGCCGTTTCCGAACGTCGACGACGGGAAGTGGCAGGTGTCGCAGGGCCTCGGCTTCTCGCCGGTGTGGTCGCGCGACGGCCGCGAGCTCTTCTACCTCTCCGCGAGCCGGAACGGAAGGGCGATGATGGCGGTCGCCTACGCGGGCGACCCGACGTTCACCCCGTCGCGCCCCGACCGCCTGTTCGAACTGCCGGACCGCATCGAGTTCGGCGCCCTCAACCGGCAGTGGGACGTCACGCCGGACGGCCGGCGATTCGTCATGCTCGAGGAGGAGCTGGACGCCCCCGGGGACAGCCCGGGCCAGGGAACGACGGAGCTCGTCTACGTCGCCAACTGGTTTGCGGAGTTCGTCGAACGGGTCCCGATCCCCTGAAAGAACCCCCTTCCCGACGGTGCCGGTTGCGGCCGGGGCCCCCGCCGTGTTAAAAACACACTCAAGTTTCTGCATCCACAACGCATGCAAATCGAGCCGCCAAGGAGATCCTGAATGAAGCTCACGCGCACGTTCGTCGTTTTGCTCGCGTTCGGCATGGTCTCGGCCTTCGCCGCCCCCGGTTACGCGGAGAACGGCGCGGAGACCGCGGTGACCTACTACAGGGACGTGCTGCCGATCATGCAGGAGAACTGCCAGACCTGCCATCGGCCGTCCGGCTACAACATCAGCGGGCTCGTCGCGCCGATGTCGTTCATGGACTACCGCGAGACGCGCCCCTGGGCCCGCGCCATCGCCAGCAAGGTCGAGGCGCGCGAGATGCCGCCGTGGTTCGCCTCGGCCCCCAAGGGCGTGTTCGAGAACGAGCGCGGCCTGACCGACGCCGAGATCGACACCATCCTCAGCTGGGTCGAGGCCGGCGCCCCCGCGGGCGAGATGGCCGACGCCCCGCAGGCCAGGCAGTTCGCGGAGGACGCCAACGACGGCTGGACCCTCGGCACTCCCGATTTCGTGGTCAAGATGCCCGAGCCGTATCTGGTCGAGGACGACATCTACGACATCAACATCTCCTTCTACACGAAGCTGACCGAGGACATCCTGCCCGAGGACACGTGGGTCAAGGGCTGGGAGTTCCGGGTCGGCGACAACCAGATCACCCACCACATGTGCTCGTCCATGATCTCGCCCAACGCCTTCATACCGGAAGGGGCGGTGGAGGACGAGGGCGCGGACGTGCCCAACAGCCAGCTCCTGAGCTGCGTGGCCGAGGGCGGCGAGCCCGACATGCTGCCCGAGGGCTTCGGGGTCCTGCTGGAGACGGGGTCGAGCATCTCGTTCAACATGCACTACCACAAGGAGCCGGCCGAGGGCTCGGCCGTCTGGAGCAGCCCGGAGGTCGCGTTCTGGGTCGCCGACGAGCCGGTGCAGCACAAGGTCGTCAACGACACCCTCTACAACCGCGGGTTCGAGATTCCGCCCAACCACCCGAACTACCGCGTGGGGTCGTCGCGCATCCTTGAGAAGGACACCCTGGTGCTGACCTACTGGCCGCACGCCCACCTGCGGGCCACCGCCGCGCGCTACACCGCGTTCTACCCCGACGGCACCGAGGAGCTGCTGCTCGACGTGCCGCACTACGACCAGAGCTGGCAGGTGACCTACAAGTACAAGGAGCCGAAGCTGCTGCCGAAGGGCACCCGCATCGACGTCGACTTCTGGTACGACAACACGCCGGAGCGGGCGTCGCGGCGCAGCTTCGACCCGAACCGGTTCGTCGGCTACGGGCCGCGGACCGACGACGAGATGTCGCTCGGGTTCATCGGCTACGCCGAGATCGAAGAGCCCGAGGCGATGCCGACGACCGACAACGACTGACGAGTCGTCACTCGCCGGCTCGACGGGGTTTCACGGCAGGGCGGGGCCGATCGGTCCCGCCCTCGCTTTTTCTACGGGGAACATCGCATGCCGACCATCGGTGACAACCCTCCTGCCGGTTCCGGCCGGCGCGGCCTCCACCGCGTGCATCCGGCCCTGCTCGCCGGGGCGGTCGCCTGCGGCCTGACCGCCACGACCGTGCTGCACGCCGGTGCCCAGACGTCGCCGCCGAGCGAGGAGGCGGACGGCCTCGTGCACGTTTCGCTGGTGCAGGAAGGGCAGGAGCTCAGCGTCGCGTTCCCGCCCGACCTGGCGGTGAACGAGCCGCCCTACGCCGAGCTGCTGGCAGGCACCCCCGTGCGCCTCGGGACGCTCGAGGGGCATCGCGCCCTGCGCATCGGATCGCTCGCGCCGGACCTGGAGGCGCTGGCGGCGGAGCGGGCCGCGGCCGCCGCAAGAGCCGCAGCCGCCGCGCAGGAGGAAGCCGCGGAGGACGAGTCGGCGGCGGAGGACGACGCCACGGCGGTCGACGCGGAACCGGAACCGGCCGAGCCCCCCGGTCCCGAGCTGTGGATCGCGCGGAACGCCGAAGGCTGGCGCCTGGAGATCCGGACAGCCGGCGGCGCCGACGGCGCGACCGTCCATGTCGTGCCGCTGCACCATGCGGAGACCGCGGTCGCTTCTCCGGTGTTCAACGCCTCCCTGCATGCCACCGCGGCCGAAACCGGCCGGCTGGCCCTCCGCTGGGGACGCCACGCGTGGAGCAGCGACTTCCGTTTCGAAGAGCTGCCGCCGGCGCCCCGCCGGGCGCGCGTGTCCGGCCGCGGAACCCCCCGCCAGGCGAGCGACGACAACAGCCCGACGGCCCGGAACAACATGCTCAACGAGCGCAACGAGACGGCGCTCGTGTTGCCGGACGGGGAGCGCATCTCCATGCTCTACTGGAAGGGCATCGACATCGAGGACGAGGACTACCCGCGCCTCGCCGCGACCGCGGACGGAGCCGTCGTCGAGATGATCCGCGCCCCGGTCCTCCGCCTCAAGTCCGATGTCTCCCTGCGGTTCGGCGAGGCCGACGTCCCCACCGGCAATCTCGCCCCCGGATTCGCCGGCGCCTACGGCGTGTGGCTGCGCAAGGCCGGCGCGGGATGGCGCTTCCTGTTCAACCACGAGCCCGATTCCTGGGGCACGCAGCACGACCCGGACTTCGACGCTGCCGAGACCGCGGTCGAGTACTCGCGCGGCGACGGCTCGTTCCGGCCCCTCGGCGCCACCCTCGTCCCCACCGGCGACGACCAGGGACGCCTCGTCGTGCACTGGGGCCCCCACGAGTGGGCGGCCGACTTCACCGTCGTCCGCTGACGCCGGCCGGCACCGTGCCGGTTCTGCCGCGACCGGGCGACCTGCGGTCGCGTTAGGAGTTTCGCTGGCGCGAAACTCCTACGGCGAAAGCTCCTGGCGCGACGGCTGGAAGCCACCGCTCCACATCGCCTGGACGTGCAAATAGTTCGATGACATCGTAGAATTTACACGATGTGGGTCGACCGTCAGATCCAACCGCTTCTGGTGCAGCGGGCGGCGACGCGGCCGGTCGTCGTGCTGACCGGCGCCCGCCAGACCGGGAAGACCAGCCTCATGCGCCGGCTGTTTCCGGACCACGGCTTCGTCACCCTCGACCTGCCGAGCGAGGCAGAGCAGGCCGAACGCGATCCCCGCACCTTTCTCGCGCGCCACCCGCCGCCGGTGGTCATCGACGAGGTGCAGTACGCGCCCGGGCTCTTCCGCCATCTGAAGGCGGCGGTCGATCGCGAGCGCGGGCGCAACGGCGCCTTCCTGCTGACCGGGTCGCAGCCGCTCGGCCTGATGAAGTCGGTCTCCGACTCGCTCGCGGGCCGCGCCGCGGTCATCGCGCTCGAGCCGCTCTCGTTCGCCGAGGCGAAGGCGGCGCATCCGCGGCTGACCGCCGACGAGTTCGTGGTGCGCGGCGGCTTCCCGGAGCTCTACGAGAACCTGGAGATCGAGGCGGAGGGCTTCTACCGCTCGTACGTGGCGACGTACCTGGAACGGGATCTCCGTCAGTTCCTCCAGGTCGCGAACCTGCGGAGCTTCGAGCGCTTTCTGCGGGCCGCGGCGCTGCGTTCGGCGCAGCTACTGAATCGCGCCGACCTCGCGCGCGACGCCGGCATCAGCGGCTCGACCGCCGGCGCGTGGCTGTCGGCGCTGGAGGCGTCGCATCAGCTCATGCTGCTCGAGCCCTGGTTCGCGAACCGGACGAAGTCGCTCGTCAAACGGCCCAAGCTGTACGTGCGCGACGCCGGCCTCGCCGCGTTCCTGTGCGGCGTGCAGACGACCGAAGCGCTGCGCTCGTCGCCGCTCGCCGGGCCGCTGTGGGAGACGTTCGTCTGCGCCGAGATCCGCCGCGCGCAGTCGAACTGGCGGGGCGGCTGGGACTTCCACTTCTGGTGCGACCGCGCGCGCGAGGCCGACTTCCTGCTGCACCGGGCGGGGGCGTTCCATCTCGCCGACGCCAAGTGGACCGAGCACCCGAACGCCCGCGACGCCGGCCCGCTGCGGGCGATCGCCGGCGCGTTGCCGGCCGGCGCGGTCCGGTCGCTGTCGATCTTCTGCCGAGCCCCGAACCCCTACCCGCTCGACGACGCGGGAGACGCGCGCGCCGTGCCCCTCGACGCCCCGGCGGCGCTGGCCGACTGGACGTAGCGCCGCCGGCGCCCGGTCGCCCCGTCTCGTCTCGATCACCAGACCCGCTCACGCTGCTGCCGGCCCGCGCGCCCGGGGCGTACCGCGGTCGATCCAGATGGCGGCGGCAGATCCGAAGGCTACTTCAGATCTGCCGCCGCCAAGGGAGGGCCGACCTGATGGAAGCACGGTACGATCGCCGGCTTGAACAGGTCGCAGGGTCGGATGTCACCGAACACCGGGATTCGGAATGCGGGAGAGACGTGTCATGACCGACGAACTCTCGGAACCGTCCGCCGGGTCGGGCTATGCGGCCCGACTGGCGATCGACTATCCGAAGGACTCGTGGGTGGGCGGATACCTGCGGCGGAACCGGCCGCACGACGCCCGCGCCGCGTCCCCTGCGAGGCCGCACGGGATCGTCAGTAGCGGAACAGGCGGTTGAACTTGACCACGAAGCCGCGGTTGCGCAACTCGGTGTAGCGGTCGGGCATGAGCGGGTTCGAGTCGCGGTCCTCGGTGTAGACGACGAACAGCTCGCTGCCGGGGCTGTACTCCCAGCGAAACCGGAAGTTGCTGCTGACGGTCTCGTTCGCCGAGTTGAACTGCACCAGCCCGCTGAAGAACATGCGGGGGTTGAAGGCGTAGTTGATGCGCGCAAAGGCCAGATCGGTCCGGAACGACCCGTACGCGGTGTTGATCCAGTTGCGCGAGATTGTCGGTTCGATCGACATCTGCGGCAGGATGCTTATCCGCCCCTGCGTGAACTCCAGCGAGGTGATGTCGCCGTTGAAGTAGCCCCCGCGCCTGACCGCGACCGACCCGTTCATCCGCCGCTGCTGGCCGGCCACGTACCGGAACTCCATGTCCGTGAACCCGTAGGGGCCGACGGGAATCGTCACGTCCGGTCCCGGCGAGAACGGTTCGTGCAAAAGCTCGTAGTTCTCGTTGACGATGACCCCGAACTGATCGCTGTTCTCGAGCTCGGCCGAAAACTGCAACTGGTTCTGCCGCGTCTCGAGCTGCATCGCGTCGGCGGTGAGAATGTAGTCGACGCTCCCCTGCAGCCTGAACTGCCGGATCGACTCGAACGACCGCGGCCGGGGGCTGAAGCGCCCCTGCACGTAGGTGCGGCGGAAGTTGTCGCGGCGCACAAAGCCGACCTCGGGCGAGAAGTTGTCCTCGACCAGCACATGGTCGACCTGCAGCCCGTAGCGGTCCGCCGCGTAGTCGAACTGGGTCTGATAGCTGGTGTTCCGGCCGACCCGCCCCGGGGTGTCGGTTCTGGCGTAGTACCCCAGCATCTGCAGATTCTCGAAGAACGCGAAGGTGGCGTCGACGCCGTAGGCCCGGCTGGCCCCGTCGCCGGACAGCGACACGGAGCGATTCGTGAAGATGCCGCCGACCGAGCTGCGCCGGAGAATGTCGCGCCGGAGGCGGGCGACGGTGAAGTTGGTCCCCTGAACCCCCGGCGTCGACGCGGTGGGCACGCCCTGGCCGGTCAGGATGTTCAGGCCGCCGACGTCGAACTGTCCGATCTTGCCGGTGACCCGGCCGCCGCCGACAATCGGCACCACCTCGCCGCCCTGCAGGCCGATGCGCCGGCTGTAGAAGAGGGTGGGCGCGTTGAGCCCCCCGAAGAACCCGCCCTGGCCGCCCCGGTTGAACCCGCCGAAGCCGCCGCCAACCCCGCCGCGGGCGAAGCCGAAGATGCCGCTCCCTTCCAGAAAGAACTCGCGCTTCTCGGGGAAGAACAGGTTGAACCGGGTCAGGTTCACCTGCTGCTCGTCCACCTCGACCTGGGCGAAGTCGGTGTTCCACGTGAAGTCGGCGGTGAGGTTCTGGGTGATGCCGTACTTCACGTCGAGACCGTAGTCTCCGTTGCGGATGGCGGCGCTGCCCGCGTCCTGGGTAGTCCCGCCGATCGCGTAGGGCTTGATCTCGACGTTGCGGCTCGCGGGCGGCGGCTCGATGCCGACCAGGGTGCCGGCGGCCGAGACCCGGAAGATGCCCCCCGAGCCGCTGCCGCCGCCGGCCGAGAGCGGCAGCCGCGTCAGATAGACCCACTCGTTCTTGCGCCGGATCGCCCGGCGGAGCTGGAGGCCCCAGATGTGCGGCGGCTCCGAGCGGTAGCGGAGGGTCTTGAACGGAATCTCCATCTCGGCCGTCCAGCCCCCCTCGAAGCGGCCGGTGCGCACGTCCCAGACCGGGTTCCAGTCGCCGTTGGGATTGCCCTCGTTCGTGAACTGCTGGTCGGCGCGGGCGCCGAGCGGGTTGGTGTAGAAGTTGAACCCGTTCCGGCGGTCGTAGAACGTGTCGAAGAAGGCGGTGAACGTGTCGTTCTGCCGGAGCTGGCTGGTGTCGCGGCGCATCTCGTTCGCGACCCACTGGCTCTCGGGGGCCGAGTCCCAGACCCGCGCGGATACGTACACGTTCGTCTCGTCGAACATGACCCACGCCTCGGTCTTCTCGGTGGCGGGGGCGCCGATGTCGGGCACCTGCTGGATGAAGTCGGTGATCGCGGGCACCGTATGGTAGACCGCCTCGTCGAGCTGCCCGTCGAGCCGGATACCCTCCGCCAGCCGGATCGCCCGCACCGTGGTGCGGCCCGCCTCGTCGCGCGACATCACCGCGGGCGCCACCGGCGCCGGCGGTCCATCGATGAGGGACGCGGGCACCGCGACACCGCCGGCCAGGAAACCGCCGGGCGCCACCGCGCCGGCCTCGGTCAGCGGCGCCTCGACCGCCGGCGCCGGCGCGAAGGGCGCGGCCGCGGGCGCCGTCCGACCGTCTCCGGGGCCGCGCGGGGCCGGCCGCAACGGGGACGCCGCAAGCCTCCCGGTCAACCCGGTTCCGCCCGACGATGCTCCCTCCCCGAACGCTGCCGTCCCCTCGGACGATGCGGACGGGTCGGCCGCCGGATCCACCGGCGGGGTCCCGCCGCGCATGCCGGCCGGCGTCTCGGGCGTCGACAGCGCCAGCACCACGCGGTCCTGCAGGTCGAACAGATCGTGCGAGGCGCCGTCGACGATGGCGGAGCGGACGACGGCGCCGGCCGCCACCGAAACCACCCGGGCGGTGATGCGAAGCTGGCTGCCGAATCGCTGGTAGGCGCCGACCAGCACGAACGGCACGCCGACGGCGCGGCCCACCGCGACGGCGTCGTCCGCCGACGCCGGCGCGTCCGCCGGCAGGTGCACGGCGGCGAAGCGGTCTCGCTGCACGACGGTCGCGGTCCCCGCGGGGAACCCGGCCACCAGCCCTTCGGCGATGCCCTGACCCATCCAGTCGTCGGCCGGACTTCCCGTCAGGTTGGTGAACGGCACGATGGCCACCGCCCCCGCGAGCGAGCCGCCGGACGGGACCGCGGTCGGCTGCGCCGACGTCCCGGCCGCTGCCAGCGCGACCATGGCCAGCCCCGCCCATACCAGCGCCACCCGATGCACACCTATCGTTCCCACGTTCACCAGCTCCTCGTCGGCGCGAACCACGACACCTCGACCTTGCGGTCAGCGCGCCATGCCCGGGTCCTCTACGGCAGAAATCCCGCCGCCCGTGGCAAAGCCCCGCTGCATCCAGTGGTGCAACGCCGGCTCTCATCGCGGGCTGCCAGCTACATAGGATACGTCCAATCCAGCCAACCGTTTACCGGACCGGCGACGGGCCGCGGCTCCTGACGCTATAATCCATCGCATTCAGCGGACCTGACGACGCGGCTCGACCAGCACCGATACCCCGGAAACCAGGCCGCGGGAGGACCTCGGACATGGCTTCATCACGACGACGCTTCCTGATGCACGCAGCCGCCGCGGGCGGCGCCGCGCTGGCCCGACCGGCGGCGGCCTGGGCGGCTCCCGCAGGCCAAGCCCCCACCGGAACCGAAACCTTCTCTCCCCCCGAGCTCCTGGCGCGCCAGGTGGCCCGGGCCCGGGCCGCCGCGGCGCCGGCGGCGCCGGCCTTGCCGGCGGCGCAGACCGGCGCCGCCGACTACGCCGCGATGTACCGCGACGGGCGCAACTGGGGCCGCTGGGGCGACGACGATCAGGTGGGCGCCATCAACCTCATCACCGCCGAGAAGCGCGCCGCCGCCGCGGGCCTGGTGCGCAACGGCCGGACCGTCTCGCTCAGCCGCGTCTTCGAGCCGCCGCAGCACTTCATGACCAAGAGCTCCCTCGGCGGGGGCGGCGGCTTCGTCATGGACTACCTGGGCTTCATCTACCACGGCGCCACCGTGACCCACATCGACGCCCTCTGCCACATCTGGGACGAGGACGGCATGTGGCAGGGCCGCGATCCGGACGTCGAGATCACGACCCAGGGCGCCCACTTCGCCGACATCACCCACTGGAACCGGGGCGTCATCACCAAGGGCGTCCTGATCGACGTGCCCCGCCACCGCGGCGAGCCCCACGTGACGGCGGACCGTCCCGTCCGCGGAGACGAGCTCGAAGCGATCGCGGCCGCGCAGGGAGTGACGGTCGAGCCGGGCGACGCCCTGCTCGTGCACAGCGGCTGGGGGTCGTACATGCAGAGCGGCGACGACGGCAGCCAGGGGCGCCCCGGCCTGCACCCGAGCTGCGCCGAGTTCATCCGCGACCACGACGTCGCGCTGCTGGGCTGGGACCTCATGGACGCCCGGATGGGAGCGGCCGACCTGCCCTGGCCGGTCCACGGAGTGCTCTTCAACTTCGGCGTCGCCCTGCTCGACAACGCGCGGCTGGAGCCCATTGCCGCCGCCTGCGCCGAGGAGGGCCGGCACGAGTTCATGTTCATGCTGCTGCCGCTCAACGTCGCGCGCGGCACCGGCAGCCCCGCGAACCCGATCGCGATGTTCTGATCGGGTCCGACGAGGTCCGGTGGTTCGAAATCGTGTCGGGTCGCCTCGGACCTCCACGGCCGGGGGGCCCGCGCGGAGGGCGATGATGACTTCACTTCTGGCCGGCCGGCCGCGCCCACCGGGTCGTCGTGGCCGACGACGCGCCCCGGGCGATCCTGTTCGAGCTGCAGGACTAGCGAGGCTCCGCCTCACGCCGGAACCGGCTGACCCGAGGTGATGGCGGTCATGAATGCACTGGCCCGAGACATCCGCCAAGCGGTGCGCGTGCTCGCGCGACAGCGCACGTTCACGGCGATGGCGCTCGCCATCCTCGCTCTCGGCATCGGCGCCAACGCCGCGATGTTCGGCATCGTCTACGGGGACCGGTGACCATCGAGCTGATGGCGGAGCGCAGCGCGTCGAGCCGGCGCTTCTACGCCGCCCTGCTCGACCGCTTGACGGAGATGGAGGAGCTGCCCACGATCGAGGCGGTGGGGGGCTCTACAAGCTGCTCAGCTACACCGTCTCGCAGCGGCGACGGGAGATCGGGGTCCGCATGGCCCTCGGGGCGCAGCGCCGCGACATCCTGGCCCTGATCGTGCGGCAGGGCGCGGCCCTGGTCGCGGGGGGCGTCGGCCTCGGCCTGCTGGCCGCCGCCGCGTCGACCCGCGTCCTCGAGAGCCTGCTCTTCGGCGTGACCGCGGCAGACGCCGTGACGTTCGCGGCCGCCTCGCTCGTGCTGCTCGCGGCGGCGCTGCTCGCATGCTATCTGCCCGCGCGCGGGCGACCCGGATCAATCCGATGGACGCCCTCCGCGCCGAGTAGCCCCATGAACCCTGGACACCTCCAAAAACGACGCCCCGCGCGCGGGGCGACCCGGATCAACCCGATGGACGCCCTCCGCGCCGAGTAGCCTCACATACTTGTACACCTCCAAAATGCCGGCCGCGGCGCTTCGCGACCAGCGACTGCGGCAGCGGACAAACCTGGGATTCATGGATGAAAAACTTGACAGCACGCCGCCGGACCGAAGCCGTGAGACAACCCATCCTGCGCTCCACCCTTCCCGCCCTCGCGCTGGCGGGCTGGGCCGCCGCATGCGGAACGCCGGGCGACGACGGGGCCGGCGGGGACTACCTGACGCCGGATCTCCGCGCCGCCGTCGAGCAGCTCAAGACCGACGTGGCGGCGAGCCCCACCGACGAGACGACCATCGCCGAGCGCGCGCGCATCCTCGACGAGTGGGTCGACGCCTACGCCCTCGGCGGCGGCGAGGTCGGGCTGGAGGGCCCGCGCGTGCGCCTGCAGGCGACCCTGCCCCCCACCGGCCGCGCGGCCCTCGCCCAGGGCGCGACCATCGACCGGCTCGTCCGCCAGTTCACGCTGCACGACGAGCCCGGCGCCCTCGGCGCGCTCGCGGCCGAGTCGCTCGGGCCGTTCGAGGCGCGCAGCCACCAGACCATCCGCCAGACCTGGACGGTCGGGACCCGTCCGGTGGAGACCGGGGGCGGCTTCTGGGTGGCGCGGCACTTCAACGTCAACTACGGCCCGTTCCAGACCGACGACCCCGCCGGCGAGGGATACGTCACCATCGCCACCACCGACGACGACGCGGCGTTCGAGACAGACGTCTACATGGCGCGCGGTCCGCACGGCGGGTTCCGCGCGCCGGAGCCGGCCCTCGTCTTCCGGCTCGCCTCGGGCCGGCTCGACCCGGGCGCGACGGTCACCATCACCTACGGCGACACCAGCGGCGGCGGGCCGGGGCTGCTGATGACCGGCACGTCGAGCGCGCGGATGCCCCTGCCCCTCTACGTCGATCTCGACGCGTCCGGCGAGTGGCGGCCGCTGCCGATCCTGCCGTTCGCCGTCAGCGGGACGCGGGTGGCGGGCGTGCACGGCTTCGCCCCCAGCGTCGTCGAGCCCGGCGAGCCGTTCGAGCTCTCGGTGCGCGCCGAGGACGCGTTCTTCAATCGCGCCACCGGGGACATCCCCGCGTTCGAGGTGCTCGTGGACGGCGACGTGCGCGCCACCACCCCCGGCGGCGCCGAGGCCATCTCGCTCGTGCCGCTCACGCTGGACGAGCCCGGACCGCACTGGATCGACATCCGCTCGGAAGACCGCGCGATCACCGGCGCCGCCAATCCGATCCTCGTCGCCGACAACCCCGAGCGCCGCATCTACTGGGGCGACACCCACGGCCACTCCGGCTACGCCGAGGGCATCGGCACCATCGACTTCTTCATGACGTTCGCGCGCGACGACGCCCGGCTCGACTTCGTCACCCATTCGGAGCACGACGTGTGGCTCGACGATGCGGAGTGGGAGGTGTCGAAGCGGGCGGTGGAGACGTTCGACGACCCGGGACGGTTCATCCCCTATCTCGGCTGGGAGTGGACGCGGCCGGCCCGTTTCGGCGGCCACCACAACGTGCTGTTCCGGGACACCGTGGACCGGACGCCGGTGTCCGCCGTGCAGTACCCGACCCTGTCGCAGCTCTATCAGGGCCTGCACGCGCGCTACGACCCCGATGACGTCGTCGTCATCCCCCACGCCCACAACCCCGGCGACTACCGCCAGTCGGACCCGCAGCTCGAGCCGCTGATCGAGATGATGTCGATGCACGGCACCTTCAACTGGTTCGTCCGGCAGTACCTGTCGCACGGCCACCGGGTGGGTCTCATCGCCGCCTCGGACGACCACCTGTCGCACCCCGGCTACTCGGCCCCGAACCGCGACTCGCTCGCGCAGCGGGGCGGCCTCGGCGCGGTCATGGCCCCCGAGCGCTCGCGGGACGCGATCTTCGACGCCATGAAGCAGCGGCGCACCTATGCGACGACCGGCGACCGCATCATCCTCGACGTCACCGTCAACGGCACTCCGATGGGACAGGAGGCCGACTACGCCGACACCCGCGCCGTCGAGGGCCGGGTCATCGGCACCGCGCCGATCCGGTCGGTCGAGCTGCTGAAGAACGACGAGGTCATCTGGAGCGAGGAGTACGCGGTGGGCCGCGGCCGGCCGGCCGACACCGAGGAGTGGCTGCTGTCGTTCTCGTCCGGCGAGACGCCGGTCCACCCCGGCGACGCGCCGCGGGGCTGGCGCCACTGGCGCGGTGAGGTGCGGGTGACCGGGGCGACCGTCAATGCCGTCTCCGCCACCGACTTCGTGAACCCGACCACCCAGTTCGTGGAGCGGACCGGCAACGGCGCGCGTTTCGCCACCCATACCCGCGGCGACAGCAGCTCGCTGCGGCTCACGCTGTCGGGCATCCGGCCCAGCGTGGCGCTCGTGCTCGACCTGGAGGAGACCCGCGAGACGGGCTCCGCGCCCCCCTTCTACCGGCCGCCCGCGGTCATCCCCGCCACCCGCGTGCGGATGACCCTCAACGCCGGCGGAATCGGCCGGGCGATGCCCATCGACAACTACCCCGACGATCGCATCACCCTGCGGCGAATCATCCGCAACGGCCCGCGGGACGTCAGCTTCAGCCACACCGACGAGGACACCCCGCGCCAGGGCGACTACTACTACGTGCGGGTGCGGCAGGTGAACGACGCGATGGCGTGGTCTAGCCCCATCTGGGTGGGGGGCTATCCGTCACGGTAGCCGGGCAATCGTGTAGCCTACCGGCGCTGCGCCGGCGGCTCTCCCGTCACGATGCCTTCCCCGGCGGTTTCACGAAGACCGAGATGAGCGTGTCGACCTTACCCTCAAGACGTGCAAGACCCTCAAGACGTGCAAGCCGTTGGCCGTGGTCGCGTACGCGGCCGATCCTGACGTCCATGCGGACGAACAGTCCTGCCAGACCGATCCCGACGACGATCACGGTCCACGCCTCTGGCGTCATCCGCCACCACCTCCGGCCACGCATTCGGTTCCAGTAGCCGGGGTGATTACCATATATACTGATATTAGCATGCAGCCGGAACGAACGCGTGGGCCCGAACGCGTTAATTTTCGCCACGGATCGAAAACGAGAGCGATGTTTTTCGCATAGACGTTAAAATGCTAGCATCGCCTCCGATGGCGGCACTGCTGCAGCGCTATCTCGCCGGCCAGATCCGGACCGATCTGGAACGGAAGATGGTCTTCGTCTCGGGTCCGCGGCAGGTGGGCAAGACCACCCTGGCGCGCGATCTGCTCCCCGACCCCGCGGGCTATCTGAGCTGGGACATTCCCGACCATCGGGACGCAATCCTGCGTGGCCGCCTGCCGAACGCACCGATGCTCGTCTTCGACGAGCTGCACAAGTTCCGCGGGTGGCGCGGCTTTCTCAAGGGCCTCTACGACCGGCAGGACGGGACCCGCATTCTCGTCACCGGCAGCGGCCGGCTCGACTACTACCGCTACGGCGGCGACTCCCTGCAGGGGCGCTACCACCTGCTGCGCCTGCACCCGTTGTCGGTGGCCGAGCTCGGCGTCAGCGACGCCGCCGGGCTGCACCGGCTCCTCGACCTCGGCGGCTTCCCCGAGCCCTGGGTGGGCGACTCCCCGGACGCCGCCCAGCGCTGGTCGCGCGAGTACCGCATGCGCCTGGTCGAGGAGGAGATTCGCGACCTCGAAGGGGTCGTCGACGTCAGCGCGATCGAGCTGCTCGCGGTTCGGCTGACCGATCTCGTGGGGTCGCCGCTGTCGGTGAACGCGCTGCGCGAGGACCTGCAGGTCAGCCACGGCGCGGTGAGCCGCTGGCTGGAGATTCTCGAGCGGCTCTACGCCATCGTCCGCGTCAGGCCGTTCGGCGCGCCGCGGGTCCGGGCCGTGAAGAAGGCGCAGAAGCACTACCACTACGACTGGATCCAGGTGCGCGACCGGGCCGCCCGCTTCGAGAACCTGGTGGCGATGCATCTGCTGAAGTGGGTGCATCACGAGCAGGACGTCCGCGGGCGCGACCTCGACCTGCGGTACTTCCGGGACGTCGACGGCCGCGAGGTCGACTTCGTGGTGACCGACCGGGAGGCTCCGACCCACCTGATCGAGGTGAAGTGGAGCGACCGTCCCGTGGACAAGGCGCTGCGGTATCTGCACGCCCGTTTCCCGGCCGCCGCGGCGACCCAGATCAGCGCGGCCGGAACCGAGGATTACCGGACCCCGGGAGGAATACGCGTGCAGCCGGCGCTACCCTTCTTGCGGGACCTCGTGTGACGCGTCCGGCCCGGACAGCGGAGCCGGGAGGCCGCGACTGCCGATCGGCACCATCCTGGCGCTGTCCGCGTCGCAACGACCCGCCGTCCACCATACAATCCTCAAACCGAGTCCGAGGAGGCAACCCAGGATGGGCCGCATCGTCATCGCGTGCTACAAACCGAAGCCGGGCCGCCGCGACGCGTTGCGCGCGCTGATGGCGTCGCACCTTCCGACGCTGCGGGCCGAGGGGCTGGTCACCGACCGGCAGCCGATCCTCATGGAAGCGGCCGACGGAACCCTGATCGAGGTGTTCGAATGGCGGTCGAAGGACGCCATCGAGGCCGCTCACACCAATCCCCGCGTGCTGGCCATGTGGGAACGCTACGCGCAGGTCTGCGACTACGTCCCGGTCAGCGCGGTGTCGGAAGCCTCCACCGTGTTTTCCGAATTCACCCCCGTTGAGAACGACACCTGACGCCGGCGCGGGTGCCAGCCGCCGCCACGTTCGCCCCCGCGCGCACCGGGGGGTCGTCGTGTCCCCCATCGCCTGCCTCCAGGCCCGGCTGTACCGGCTCCTCGACCTCGGCGGCCTCCCAGAGCCTTGGGTGGGCGACTCCCGGGACGCGGCGCAGCGGTGGTCGCGCGAGTACCGCATGCGCCTGGTCGAGGAGGAGATTCGCGACATGGAGGGGGTCGCCGACGAGCCGCCGCTCGGCGAAAACGAGGCCCTCGAACTGGCGGTAAGAGAGGTGCGGGCCGTCCGACGCCGGCGCATCGGAAGTTGAGCATGCCGGCGTGCCATCCACCGCCACCTTCGACCTGACTGCGGCACCGGGCGGTCGTCGTCTCCCACCACCGCCCCCCGCCCTCGGTGCACGACCTCAGCTTGCCCGCGGTCCTGTCGCTCGGACCTCCGCCCATCGACGCTACAGATCCCGCAGATGCTGGGCATAGTACAGGGGCCACGCCTCGACCGGGCCCTCGCTGTCGCCGCCGCCGCCGGGACCGCCGACGAGCTTGATGGCGCGGCGGGGCTCGTAGCGCGCCAGGTACGAGCGCAGGCTGCGGGCGCGGGTGCGGGTGCCGCTCTTGACCTCGACGGGGACGATCGCGCCGTCCCGGGCTCGGTGGAGAAACTCGACTTCCGCCTGCGCCTGCTCCCACGCGAACGTGGGATACGCCACGCGGGCGCTCAGCTCGGTCTGGACGAAGTTCTCCGCGACGTAGCCCTTGAAGGCGAAGTCCTGCGAGCGCTGATCCGCGTAGGTGAGGCCGAGCATGTGCCCGAGCAGCCCCACGTCGAACAGGTACAGCTTGAAGATGTTCGGCCGCGCCTGCGCCCAGAGCGGCACGCTCGGCCGGTTCTTGACGGGATAGCACTTGCGAATCAGCTTCGCCGCCTCCAGCCAGTCGATGGGGCCGCGCAGCTCGCGGTAGCGCCGCTTCCGTTCGATCGCGTTCCGGAACCGGAAGCGCTGCACCGAGCCGTCCTCACTGGCCGCGAGCTGGCGCGGCACGTTCGAGAACACCGCGTCGATATGCTGCGCGTGGAGCTTGCCGGCGTACTTCCCGAAGTCGCGCCGATAGCCGGCCACGAGCTCGCGGTGAATCCGGGCGACCCCCTCGGCCCGTTCGCGCAAGCCGCCCTCCGCCTCGAACCAGTGCGCCACCGCCTCCGGCATGCCCCCGACGAAGTAGTAGTCGAGCAGGAGGGACCAGAGCGACTGGTGCACCGCCTCCCCGCGCCGTCGCTCGCGGAACGCCTGCAGGAGCCGCGAGCGCCCCGCCGCCATCAGGAACTCCTCGAAGCACAGGGGGAACATCTCCAGCTGCCGGACCTTCCCGACCGGGAACGAACCGAGGAGGCCGACGTTCGAGCCCGACGCGCACACGAACGCCCGGGGCAGGGCTTCCGCGAAGTACTTGAGCGAGTCGACGGCGGGCTGGCACTCGCCCACCTCGTCGAAGAAGACGAGGTCGCGCTCGACGTCGATGCCGGCGTCGACGTGCAGCTCGAGGTTCGACAGGACCGTCCGCGGGTCGAGACTGTCCGCGAACAGCCGATCGAGCCCCGGCTCGCGGCGGAAGTCGAGCCTATGGACCGCCCGGAACTCCTGGGGTCCGAAGATCCGGTCGATGAGCCAAGTCTTGCCGACCTGACGCGCGCCGTCGAGCAGCAGCGGCTTGCGGGTGGGTTCCCGTCGCCATTCCAGCAGATCGTCGATCAGCAGTCGCTGCAGCAGGCGCAGTGGGGCCCGCCTTGATGGGCCTTCCTGACAGAGTAGCAGCAATGGCGGGCATGTCTGCCACTTTTATCAACCTAAAATACTCACAATTCGCATTTTATTCCACCTGAAATCGGCTGCAGCGGGTGAAGACGCCCCGCTCTCCAGGCGAGCAGCGACCGAGGCGACACGCGACAACGTGACCGCGATGAATCTGGAGGATGACTGCCATGAGCGGAGGATCGATGGACTACGCCTACGCGAAGATCAACATCGCTGAGGAAGAGCTGCTCCGGTCGATCAGGGAGGGCGGCAACTACCCGGAGCTCCGCAAGGAGCTGGCCGAGCATCTCGACGCATGCTCTGAAGTGCTGAGGGCAATTGAGTGGTCGGACTCGAGCGACACCGCGCCAGCGGACTGGGTGACCGCTGCTGAGAAGCTGCTGGCGCCGTTGCGGGCAGGGCGCCCATGAGAGTCTTCGATACCGCCGCGCCGGGCGGCGTCGAGACGGAGTCGCCTGCCGCAACGCGGCGCTCGGGAGCCTGCTCGACCCGCAAGCGTGGTCATTCCCGCTTCGGGACCCCCGCCGTGTGCACCTCGGCGAAGTTGTCGACGCCCGCGAAAGGCTCGAACCGCACCTGCTCGCCGTTTCGACGGGTGTACCAGCCGACGCGGCCGGCCGCCAAGCCTCCCCCCAAACGGACCTGACCGGACCACTCACGATGCCCGTGACGCGCTCGTATGGCGGGCCGCCGTTGCGAACTACCGCGCCGGCACCCGCGTCCACTTCCGCTCCGACCGCGCGCTCTCGAGCAGCGCCTCGATGAACAGCATGCCGCGCAGGCCATCGTCGACGGTCGGGTAGTCGAGGGCCAGCGGGTCCGGCTTCACGCCGGCGAGACGGGCGCGGATGGTGTCGGCGGCGTTGCGGTAGACGTTGGCGAAGGCGCCGAGGAACGCCTCGGGATGTCCCGCCGGCAGGTGGGTGGCCCGCGCCGCGGCGGGGCTCTTGGCGGCGACGTAGCCCTGGCCTCGGCTCCACACCTCGACCGGACCCTCGTTCGACCGGACCCGGAGGGTGTTCGGGTCCTCCTGATGCCACTCCAACCCCTTCTCCTCGCCGTAGACCCGTAGCGAGAGGGCGTTCTCTTCCCCGACGGCCACCTGGCTGGCGTGCAGCACCCCGCGCGCCCCCTTCTGGAACCGCACCAGCACGTTGCCGTCGTCATCGAGCCGGCGACCCCGGACGAAGGTGGTCAGATCGGCGCACAGCTCGACGATGCGCAGGCCGGTGACGTACTCGGCCAGGTTCTCGGCGTGCGTCCCGATGTCGCCCATGCAGCCGCTGCCCCCGCTGCGGGCGGGATCGGTGCGCCACTCGGCCTGCTTCATGCCGGTCCGTTCGAGACGGGTGGCGAGCCAGCCCTGCGGGTACTCGACGACGACCTTGCGCAGCCGGCCGAGATCGCCCTGCCGCACCAGGTCGCGGGCCAGCTTCACCATCGGATAGCCGGTGTAGTTGTGGGTCAGGGCGAAGACGCGGCGGCTCTTGCGGACGATCTTGCGCAGCTCGCGCGCCTCGTCCACCGTGAAGGTCATCGGCTTGTCGCAGACGACGTGGAACCCGGCTTCGAGAAACGCCTTGGCGATGGCGAAGTGGAGGTGGTTCGGGGTGACGATGGACACGAAGTCGATCCGGTCGCCGGCCGGCAGCGCGCGTTCGCCCTCGACCATGGCCGCGTACGACGCGTAGGTGCGGTCGGAGCTCAGCCCCAGCTCCCCGCCCTTCTGCCGCGAACGGGCGGCATCGGCGGAGAACGCCCCCGCCGCCAGCTCCACGTCGCCGTCAATGCACGCGGCCCGGCGGTGGACGTCGCCGATGAACGCGCCGGGTCCTCCCCCGACCATGCCCATGCGCAGCCGTCGTACGGTCGTCGCCAATGTCTACTCCTCGAACGCGGCGTCGCCCATCGCCTGACGCGCTTGCGCCAACAGACCGGTGACGATCTTCTGCACGTCGGGGCCCCCGCAATAGGCGACTACGGCCGCTTCAAGCTCCACGTCGTTCTCGCATTTGACCTGACGAGTACTTTCACCCCATCCCGGAATCAGGGTGGCGGGATACTGGGTGACTGGTTGCCTCACATTAAACAGGCGGACCTCGTAGTTGTTCAACGTCGGAACATGGACTCTGAACCCGACGCTTGTTCCCGAATAGTCAGGTCCCTCCTCGACGGCAGCACTCCCTCTGATCAATCCATCGGTGGCCTCATGCAACATATCCGCCTGCCTGTTGAGAATCAGGATAGGCGTCCGGATCTTCGACGCTGCATCCTTCAGCTTGAGCCATGGGTTAGGTGCTGCCATGTAGAACTCCCTTCTCTATCGACAAGTCGAGAAACAGCGGCAGGTGATCAGATCCCTTGTTGGGATCAGGGATTCCGTGTTGATTCACCAGCGACTGTTGCCCGATCCGCGTGAGAACTTCAAGGCCATCATCCATGAAGTAGTCGAGTAGATCCGGTCGAAGCAGGACCTGGTCGAATAGGTGCCAGAAATACTCGGTTTTTCCGGAACCTCTGTGATAGTAGGACCCGGGAGGACTCGAGCGACGGTCGCCGAAGTGATTCCACATCGGATTGTAAAGAAACACCGCTCGCGGCCGTCGGATCTGCGTGATCGTCGACTCGCCGTATCTCGCGACATCACCGCGTGAAAGCAGTCGAAATTCACCAGTCCGCGCTCGAAGGGGTTCATGTTGAAGTCACCGATGACGAGAGTTCTGCGGTGACCCACTTGGCGCTCGGCCTTTTCGATGTCCCCATTGACGTACCTGGCCCCGGACACTTGATCGTCCTGGTCCCGAAACAGCTTGCTGCGAAGATGCACGGCGACAATGGTGAAATCCGGCCCGATAACGGGGAATACTTGCCTCACCATGACACCATCGCTATCTTGAACGGCCCTCACGCGGTCTCCCGGAAGGCGGGTCAGTATATGCAACGGCCGCTTGACCGACTTCGCTAGCGGATCCGGCGCGGAAAAGTAGACCCGTTCTGCGTCCCTGTTCAATTGCGAGACAAGACGCTCTATGGGATCCGCGGTTTCGGCCAGGACGAGAACGTCCAGTTCCCGACGGCGGCTGATGTCCCTGAGCAGGTCAGCAACGGGACGTTTGCCGGTATTCCAGAAGAGAATGCGCATCCGAACCTATCTCGTTTCCCTACGCTTGACCGTTATACCACGGATGCAGGTGGACGCAGACATTGCGAACCCACGCAAATCCGACAAGCTCCAGATCGGCGGTTTCGAAGGCGTCGGGAAGCGCTTATCTTTCTGGGCGAGGCTTAGCATCTGCCGATCCAGAGGGCGTGAACATAGCGGGCGGAATGTGTGGAAACGACCGTTCCCGTGCACAGCCGCAGTCGTCGTGAGGTGGTCGCCATGTCTACTCCTCGAACGCGGCGTCGAACGCCACCCCCGACGGCTCGAAGTCGGCGTCCTTGACGTACTCGCACGACTCGCGGGCCCCGTGCTCGCGGTCCATGCCCGAGTCCTCCCACTCGACCGAGAGCGGCCCGCCGTAGCCGATGCGGTTCAGGGCCCGGATGATCGCCTCGAAGTCGACGTCCCCCCGCCCGACAGAGCGGAAATCCCAGCCCCGGTCGGCCGCCCCGAACGGCAGATGGGACGACAGCAACCCGGTGCGCCCGTCCAGGGTGACGGCGGCGTCCTTCATGTGCACGTGGTAGATGCGGTCGGAGAACTCGGCGATGAACCGGGCCGGCTCCATCCCCTGCCACTGCAGGTGGCTGGGGTCGAAGTTGAAGCCGAACGCCTCGCGCCGGCCGACCGCGTCGAGGGCCCGGTGGGCGCTGACGATGTCGAACGCGATCTCGGTGGGGTGCACCTCGAGGGCGAACCGGACCCCGCACTCGTCGAACACGTCGAGAATCGGGTGCCACAGCTCGGCGAAGCGCCGGTAGCCGGCCTCGATCGTCTCCTCGGACACCGGCGGGAACGAGTACAGCAGATGCCAGATCGGCGACCCCGTGAACCCGCACACCACCGTCAGCCCCAGGTTGCGGGCGGCGCGGGCGGTGTTCTTCATCGTCTCGATGGCCCACGCCCGCTTCGCCTCGCGGTCGCCGTGCGCCGCCTCGGGGGCGAACGCGTCGGACCGGGCGTCGTTCGGGTCGCAGACGAGCTGGCCGGCGAGGTGGTGCGAGATCGCCCAGCAGCCCAGCCCGTGCTCGGCCAGCAACGCGTGGCGCCCGTCGCAGTATGCCTGGTCGACGGCCGCGCGGTCGACGTCGAGGTGGTCTCCCCAGCACGCCAGCTCCAGACCGTCGAACCCGAACTGCCTCGCCTTCGGGGCCAGCTCGGCCAGCGGCAGGTCGGCCCATTGTCCCGTGAACAGCGTTACGTTTCGCGCCATCGTTCGACTCGTCTCCTTCCCGTCGCGGCCGGAACCGGCGGTGGCCGGCGCCCGCGGGCGCCGGTGCACCCACGCGGCATTGTCATATCACAGGCTCCGCCGCCGCGGCAGCCGGTCCCGGTAAGATCAACGCGCTTCGCCGCGGGAGGGAGGCCGCCTGATGCGCTTCGTCTTTCTGGACTGGGTCGTCGTCGGGGTGTACTTCGCGGCGCTGCTGGGTATCGCGGCGTGGGTCGCCCGCCGGCGCCAGCAGACCGCCGCCGACTACTTTCTCGCCGGCCGGCACGTCGGCTGGTTCGCCATCGGGGCGTCGCTGTTCGCGTCGAACCTCGGCTCCGAGTACGTGGTGGGCCTCGCCGGCTCCGGCTCCGGCGCCAGCACCGGCATGGTGCTGGGGCACTACGAGCTGCACTCCTGGATCATCCTGCTGCTGGGCTGGTCGTGCCGTTCTACCTGCGGAGCGGCGTGTTCACGATCCCCGAGTTCCTCGAGCGCCGCTACGACGGCCGCAGCCGCTGGTTCCTGTCGGTGTGGTCATGCTGGTGGGCTACGTCCTCACCAAGGTGTCGGTCACGGTGTACGCGGGCGGCGTGATGCTGCAGGGGCTGATGGGCCTCGACTTCTGGACGGGGGCGGCGGCGGTGGTGGTGCTGACCGGTGTCTACACCGTGCTCGGGGGGCTGCGGACGGTGGTCTACACCGAGGTGCTGCAGGCGTTCGTCCTCGTCGGGGGCTCGGCCGCGGTGACCGTCTTCGGGCTCGCGGAGATCTTCCTGTTCATCGTGCCGGGGATGATCGCTCTGGGGCTGGCCAACCGTGACCGCCTCGACCTCACGGAGGCGGACCAGGCCCTGCCGGTGCTCGTCAACGCGGTGCTGCCGGTCGGCCTGCGCGGCCTCGTCGCGGCGGGCCTGCTCGCGGCCCTGATGAGCTCGCTCGCCGCCGTCTTCAACTCGTGCTCGACCCTGTTCACGATGGACGTCTACCGCAAGCTGCGTCCGGCCGCGAGCGGGGCCGAGCTGGTGCGGGTGGGACGGCTCGGCACCCTCGCCGTGGTCGGGCTCGGCATCGCCTGGATCCCCGTCATGCAGGTCCTGGCGACCGGGCTCTACACCTACCTGCAGAACGTGCAGGCGTACATCGCCCCGCCGATCGCGGCGGTGTTCCTGCTCGGGCTGCTGTGGAACCAGGTCAACGCGACCGGGGCCATCTGCACGCTAGTGGCGGGGTTCGTCCTCGGGATGGCGAAGCTGCTGCTCGAGCTGCGGGCCGACGCGCTGTCGGGCCCCCTCGGCTGGCTGGCCGGGGTGAACTTCCTGTACTTCGGCTTCGCCCTGTCCGTGGTCTGCGTGCTGCTCCTCTGCGCAGTCAGCCTCGCCACCGAACGGCCGGACCCGGCGCGCCTGACCGGACTGACCTTCGGCGCCCCGCCGCCGGACGACCCCCGGCGCGAGCGGACCTGGACGACGGGAGACCTCGTCCAGTCCGCCGCGATCGTCCTTCTCGTGACGGCGGTGCTCGTCTACTTCAGTTGAGCGCGGGGGCGAACTCGCGGACCGATACATCGTCCTCGACCGCGACGACATCATGGTCAGGGACGGGACCTGTTGATCAAGAATCGGGATGATCCACCGGCCAGCCACATCCAGATCGACCGACAGTCGACCCGTAGCTGTGAACTTGACCCGCGTCCAGGAGACCGAAGCGAGCAGCACCGGCCAAGTCGGCGGGATGACAAGCCGAGGGTCGCCGGATTATTCTTGGTGCCTCCGTCCGCCCCGACGTGATCTCGGGATGACGGAGAGCGCCATGAGCTTGTCGACACGCCGCTTTCTCCAGACCTCCGCCACCGGCGCCGTGGGCGCGAGCGCCGCGCTGTGGGCGCCGCCGTCGCTCGCGGCGGGCCGGCAGGCGGTCGCCCCGAGCGACCCCGCGCGCCGAGGCCGCCCTCCCGGAAGGATGCCGTCGATGCGACCCTGCCGCCAACCGCTGTCCCTGATGCTCGCCGCCGTCTGTCTGGCCGTCGCGGCCGCCGCCGCCGCCCCATCGGCGCAGTCGCCCCGCGAGGCCCTGATCGAGCTCGAGCGAGGATGGAACGACGCGTTCTACCGCCAGGACGTCGACTTCATCGAGGGGCTGCTCGCCGACGAGTTCATCGCCACCTACGACGACGGCAGCCGCGGCGACAAGGCGCGGGAGCTCGAGCTCGTCGCCAGCTTCAACCAGCAGGTGGTTTCGGCGGTCCAGGAAGACTTCACCGTCGACTTCTTCGAGAACACCGCGCTGGTGCGGTTCACCCTGCGCATCGTCGGCATCCGCCAGGGGCAGGAGGCCGAGATTCAGCTGAGCTACACCGACGTCTGGGTGCGCCGCGACGGCCGGTGGCAGTGCGTATCGACCCACAGCACCCGGATCAGCTAGACGACTCCCGCCGCGGTTCTCACGACGCCAGGAGCCCAGAAGATGGCCAAATCGGAGAACGGCCCGGCCGGCACGGAAGCGCCCGGCCACGAGCACCATCACGACCACCAGGTCGTGCCCGACGACATCGCGTTGCGCGTGCGCGCGCTCGAGTCGATTCTCGTCGACAAGCAGATGGTCGACCCCGCCGCCCTCGACGAGGTCGTCGACGCCTACGAGAACCGCATCGGTCCCCGCAACGGCGCCCAGGTCGTGGCGCGGGCATGGGCCGACCCCGCCTACCGGGCCCGGCTGCTCGACGACGGGACGGCGGCCATCGCCGAGCTCGGGTTCGGGGGAACCCAGGGCGAGCACATGGTGGTCGTCGAGAACACCCCCGAGGTGCACAACCTCGTCGTCTGCACGCTCTGCTCCTGCTACCCGTGGCCGACCCTCGGGCTGCCGCCGGTCTGGTACAAGTCCGACGCGTACCGCTCGCGCGCGGTCATCGAGCCGCGCGCGGTGCTCCGCGACTTCGGCCTCGCGCTCGACGACGACGTGGCGGTGCAGGTCTGGGACAGCACCGCGGAGGTCCGCTACCTGGTCCTGCCGCAGCGCCCCCCCGGCACCGAGGGGATGACCGAGGAAGAGCTGGCCGGGCTGGTCTCGCGCGACGCCATGATCGGCGTCGCCGTCGTGCCGCCGGCCGGGGGGAGATCGGCATGAACGGCATCCACGACATGGGCGGGATGGACGGCTTCGGCGCGGTCGAGCCCGAGCCGAACGAACCGGTGTTCCACCATCGGTGGGAGGGCCGCGTCTTGGCGATCCGCGCCGCCCTCCGGCCCAAGGACCGCGTACCCGGTTGGGGGAGCTTCCGCTTCGACCTCGAACGCATCCCCCCCGCCGACTACCTCCGCATGTCGTACTACGAGCGCTGGTTCGCAATCTGCGTGGACCGGCTCCTGCGCAGCGGCCTCGTCACGAAGGCGGAGCTCGAGTCGGGACGCCCGAAGCCCGGGCCGCCGGGACCGCCCCTCCGTCCGGGGCCGGCCGCGCGCCCTTCCGGCCCCGGCCGACTGGACACCGCCGTCGCTGCGCGCTTCCGGCCCGGGCAGGACGTGCGCGCGCGCAATCTGCATCCCCCCGGACACACGCGGCTGCCGCGCTACACGCGCGGCAAGTCCGGCGTGGTGACCCGGGACAACGGCGTCTACACGCTGCAGGACACCGACGAGGCCGGGCAGGCGCTCGACCGCCCCCCGCAGCACGTCTACACCGTGCGCTTCGCGGCGCGCGACCTGTGGGGCGAGCGCGCATCACCGCGCGACACGGTCTACGTCGACCTCTGGGAGGACTATCTTGAGCCGGTCTGAGGATCTGCCCCACGATGCGCCGCCCGCCGCCCCGCGGCTGGACACGGCACGGCTCGACGCGCTCCCGCCACTGCCGCGGGACGAGGACGGACCGGTGTTCGCGGAACCGTGGCAGGCGCAGGCGTTCGCCCTCGCGGTCACCCTCTCCGAGCAGGGCCACTTCACCTGGAAGGAGTGGACCGGGGCCCTGGCGGACGAGCTTCGGGCCGCCGCCGCTCGCGGCGAGCCGGACGACGGCTCGCGCTACTACCACCACTGGGTCGCGGTCCTCGAGCGCCTCGTCACCGCGAGGGGCCTCACCGATGCGCCGGCTCTCGACACCCGCAAGGAGGCGTGGGCCGACGCCTACCGGCACACTCCGCACGGCCAGCCCGTGGTGCTCCGCGACCGGGGGAACGATTCCGCCGGCCCCACCGCGGCTACGCGGCGCTGAATCGCCGGCCCTCAATCTCGCGAGCACGCGCCCGCATCTGTGCAGCGCTCCCGGGAGCTACGCGCGGATGGGCCACCACGGCACCCCCGGCCGGCGGCGACCCCGGCCGCGCGCCCTTGCCACGCATCGGCTCTTGTGAGGTAATCTCAACCGCACCGACGTTGGCGGCCGCCGATCGGGCCGCGTGGCAGGGAGAGCACCGATGAAGAAGACTTCGATACTCGTGGCAGGCATCGCCGGGCTCGGCCTGGCAGCGGGGACCGTGGGTCCGTTGGCGCAGTCGGCGGAGCGGGAGCCGGTCTCCATCGCGCAGTTCGACCGGTGGATGGAGGATCTGTCGAACTGGGGCCGCTGGGGCGACGACGACCAGATCGGCGCCGCCAACCTGATGACCGAGGCGAAGCGCCTCGAGGCGGCGGCGCTCATCCAGAGCGGCACCACGGTGTCGCTGTCGCACGACTTCCTCACCGAGGAGGCGCCCGACGCGGCCGAGCCCTACGTGCTGCAGATGCAGGTCAACCCCGAGGGGCAGAACTCCGGCGACCGGCTGGAGGTGTACTTTCACGGCGTGACCTACTCCCACCTCGACGGGCTGTGTCACGTCTTCTACAAGGACAAGCTGTACAACGGCCTCGACTACCGGGACGTGGTCACCGAGGACGGGTGTTCGCTGATGGACACCACGATGATGAAGGACGGCCTGGTCACGCGGGGGGTACTGGTCGACATGCCCCGGCTGAAGGGCGTGCCGTACCTCGAACCGGGCACCAAGCTGTACCGCGAGGACATCGAGGCGTGGGAGGAGTACGCCGGGGTCCGGCTGGGACCGGGCGACGCGCTGCTGCTGCGCACCGGCCGCTGGGCGCACCGCGAGGCGATGGGGCCGACGCGGGTGATGGCGGGGTGGGACGCCTCGGTCATCCCGTTCCTGGCCGAGCGCGACATCGCGCTGCTCGGCGCCGACTCCGTGCACGAGGCGCCGGACAGCGTGCCGGGGCTGCGCGTCAACCCCATCCACCGGTTCGCCATCGTCGCGCGCGGCATCAACCTGCTCGACAACATCGACCTCGACGCGGCGGCGGAGACCGCGGCCCGGCTCGACCGCTGGGAGTTCATGCTCGTGGTGGCCCCGTTGCGGGTGCCCGGCGGCACGGGGTCGCCGGTGAACCCGATCGCCATCTTCTGACCGCGGACATCACGGACGGCCGGTCCGCCGCCGGCCCGCGGGCGGCGGACCGCGAACGAACGACCGGACTGCCGCCGCTCCGCACGCCGGCGGGCCGGCAACACGAAGACCGGTCTGACGCCGCCGCGCGGGCTGGCGGACACCCGACCACAATGATCGGTCTGACGCCGCCACGCGCAGCGGCGGACCCGGAGCGCCACGCCATGCCGGACAACGTCATCCCCCTGTTCAGCGACACCGAGACCCGACCGACGCCCGGCATGCGCGCGGCCATCGCCGCCGCGGAGGTCGGCGACGAGCAGAAAGGTGAGGACCCGACCGTCACCCGGCTGCAGGACCGGGCGGCCGACCTCCTCGGTAAGGAGGCGGCCCTGTGGCTTCCCACCGGCACGATGTGCAACCTCGTGGCGGTCAAGACCCACACCCGGCCGGGAGACGCCCTCGTCGCCGACTGGATGGCCCACGTGATTCGCGCCGAGTCCGGCGGAGCCGCCCTCGCCTCCGGCGTCATCGTGGAGGCGATCCGGACCGAGCGCGGGATCTTTACCGCAGCGGAGCTGAGGGCGGCAATGGACCGGGTGACCGCGGTGCCCGAGCCCTACGGCCAGCCGGTGGGACTCGTCTGCGTCGAGCAGACCCACAACTTCGGCGGCGGCGCGGTGTGGCCGCTGGAGGCGCTCGACGCGGTCACCGCCTGCGCGCGGGCGCGGGAAGTGCCCGTGCACATGGACGGCGCCCGTCTGCTCAACGCGTGCGCGACCCTCGGGGTCCCCGCCGCCGCGGTCGCGGCCCGAGTGGACAGCCTCTGGATCGACTTCACCAAGGGGCTCGGCGCCCCCATCGGCGCGGTGCTCGCGGGGACGGCCGCGTTCATTGCCGGCGCGCGGCGGTACAAGCAGCTCTTCGGCGGGGCCATGCGGCAGGCGGGCATCGCCGCCGCGGGGTGCCTGTACGCCCTCGACCACCACGTCGACCGGCTCGCCGAGGACCACGAGAACGCCCGCCGGCTGGCCGCCGGACTGGCGGAGGTCGACGGCATCGAGGTCCGCACCGCCGCGCCGGACACCAACATGGTGTTCTTCGACGCCAGCGGACTGGGCCTGAGCAACCGGGAGTTCATCGGCCGGCTCGCGGCGTCCGGCGTCCGCCTGAGCGGCGCCGGCGGGGCGATCCGGGCCGTCACCCACCTCGACGTCTCGCGCGCCGACATCGACCGCGCGCTCGTCGCGGTTCGCCGGGTCGCCGCCGAACGCGCGTGAACCGAGGCCGCCGCGACGCACGTGAGCCGCGGCCGCGGCGACCTGTTCACGCCCCGGCCGGCAGGTCCGACACGAAGAGTTCAGCGAAGTCCGCCCGCGTGTGCAGCGTCAGGCTGGGCCACTCCGCGGCCGGCAGGCGAACACCAAGAGGGTGTTCCCGGGGCCGCGTCACTCGACGTCCGGCACGACGAATACGAGAAAGGCCGCGCAAGGGCGGCTGCGACTACTGCGACTCCGGCGAGGTCACTCCGCATCCGGCAGCGTGCGCACGACTTCAAAAAAAGTTACTTATAAACCATAGACTTACGGGGACATTGCGGGACGGTATCCCACAGTGTACCCCACACCGTCGGGAACGGGCCGCGTCAACGTCATCCAGCTCTCGGCGCGCGACGTCCAGGTCACCAGCCAGCAGTCCACCGGCACCTTGGCGAACTCGCAGCTCGTGCTGATGGACGGCCGCAGCATCTACCTGGACTTCTTCGGCATGGTCCTGGGAGTCGCTGCCGGCCAACACCGGCGACATCCGAGCAGATCGAGGTCGTCCGCAGCTAGCCTACCGCATCAGCGCCGGCTACTTCCAGTCAGATCGTTTTTGCGCCCGACGGGCCGGGTCCGGTCATCGAGGACCCGCGGCTCGAGGGCGCGACGGTGGGCGGCGCGCCGTATCCGCTGGACGGGGCCGGGCCGTTCGGCGCCGCGTTCGCGAACCGGGGCACCAGCCAGCCCAAGTTCGACGTGCGGGTCGACCAGGAGCTGTCGAACGGCGGCCAGTTCTCGTACTCCGGCGGGGTCGCGGCCACCGAGGGTCTCTCGCACACCGGGGTGGGGCCTTTCGACATCCAGCGCGGATCGTACCTGGGGTACGCCAAGCTCGGCTATACGCAGGGCGACTTCCGGTTCCAGGTCTTCACCAACATCATGGACGGCGACGCGCCGAACCTCCTGCTGCCCGACCCCAACAACCCCGGCCAGCCGGTGCAGCTGGGGTTCAAGGGCAAGACGTTCGACGCCGAGATCGGCCCCCCACGTTCCTCGGCGAACGCAACCTGCCGACCTACGGCGGCAACGTGCGCCGGAACATCTTCGACATCACCATTGCCCCGACGGCGCCCGACCGTCTCGAGCTCGGCGCCTTGCAGGCCGTCGACCTGAGCGGCCTGGCCGCGTTCCCGCCCCTGCTGCCCCGGCCTGCCGTCGGCGGTGGCCCAGGGGGCGCTGCAGCAGCTCGACCAGACGATCCCGCGGCCGTTTCTCCTGGTCGTCGGGGCGGTCGCCAGCGACGTCCCTATCGGGGCCCCCATAGTGGGCTCACGGAAGAGTCGCCGACCGCCTACGAGGTGAGCTACACAGGCGCGTTCCGTGGCCGGACGACGCTCGGCGGCTCGGTGTACGTGAACCCGCGGGGCAACCCCACCAACGGGCGCCGCTGCCGTCTACCGCGGATCCCCTACCCGGCGGACAACCCGCCGCCGGGGTGGCTGCTGCAGGCCCTCTACCACTGGACCCTCGCCGACCAGCTCGAGGACCCGCCGGTCGAGCACGGTATAGTGCAGCCGACACGGGCAGACGCGCCGTCCGCCCCCGCGAGAGCCAGGGATCAGGACACGCCCCCCACAGTCGGGGACGTGTTTCTCCGCCTCACACGGGCGGCGGGCCGGCCGCGCGGGAGACGCCACAGCCGCACACCAACGGTCGCGGCTCGTGGCGCGACTGTCCGAGTCCGCGCCCGGCGCTCCAGAGACTGTCGATCTCTCGACCGTCGAGTTGCAGCACCGGCGATTGCGCGGCGCGGCCGTTCGAGGACCAAGAGACATCAACGGTCCGGTTTGGTCGAGCAGCCCCGGGGGAGTGTACGCGGCGGGTCACGTTCGTCGCTCCTGAGCGATCCTCGCAGACCGATCCAGCGCCGCGGGGCCACCGGCGAAAGGCCCCGGCCGAGCGGCCGGCCGAGTTCGCCGACTGTCGCCATCGCCCGCCCGCAGCTACGGCATCGGATTCCGACGGGGATTTTCCGATCACCTACACATGGAACCGCCGCGGCATTCGGCATGCGACGGTTCCGCTGGACCTGATTCCGAAGAAGCCCTGACTACGGAGGAGCGGCTCGCGCGCGAACCACAAAGCCAAGTGAAGCGGGAGTCCTGCCGTGCGAGGCTCCCGGTTGGCTACTGAGCTTCCGGTAGTGGGCTCACGTGCGTTTCCAGCCACGCGCGCAACTCGGCATAGCGAAAGGAGTCGTTCTCGAACAGCGTCATGAAATGGTCGTACGACTCGCGGCTGTCGCAGTCGATGAAATAGCCGTTCAGACGTACGAAGGCGGCCGTTACGAAGAAAGCTGCCCGCTTGTTGCCGTCCACGAACGGGTGATTCATGGCCAGGCTTTCCATGAGCGCGGCCGCCTCTTCGATCAGGCTGCGGTAGTAGCCCATCTGCGGCCGCGCGACTGCAGACTCCAGCGCTCCCATGTCGCGCAGCCCCGGTGAGCCGCCGAACTGCGCGATCAGGTCGTCGTGCATGGCGAGGACTTCTTCGATTGTCGGGAAGCGGCTCATTGTGCCAGCAACTCGGCCAGAAGCCGGTTCCGCTCGACGCTCGCCCGGTAATGGGCCATCACCTCTGGGCGCATCTTCCGCCGAACCTGTGCTTCGACATAGTCGGTCATGGCGTCCTCCAGGACGGACTGGAAATGGCGGCCGTCACTACGGGCGATCTGGCGCATCGCGGCCAGCAGTTCGGGTGTCGCTTGGCTGGAGAACTTCTCTCGCGTCGCCATCGCACTCTTCTCCTCGTTAGTGGGGATTGATTGTTCCCCTTGTGTACAGGGTATGGCGCTATTGTACCGGTCCCGGCAGGACCTTTCAAGACGCATCTTGACGGCCCGCCACATTCGTACACCTGGGCGACCGGTACGGCAACGGCCGGTCTCGCACCGGCGCGCGGTCCCGCCCGCCTCATCCCAGCCGCTCGGCCGCAGGGTCGGGGGCGCCAGCTGATCGCTCCCGTTCGATCAGGTCGCTCGGGCAGCTCTGCTCGTCGCCGGATCGCGGCGCGCTCGCCCGACGGGTCGTGGCCGCCGGGCACTTCGGGAGGGCTCGCCGGGGTCGGCGTGGTGGACTCACGGGCTGCCCCAGTCGGCCGCCTGCAGCAGGTCGGCGGGCCTGGAACTCGTCGTCGAAGGCGCCCGCGCGTCAGCTCGTCGCCGGCGCTGGCAAGGTCGTCGACCGGCCGCGGGACGAACCAGAACCTCGCCGTCTACCACGTCGAGCTCGCCGGCGCGCCGGGAAGGGTCGACGTCCGAGCAGCGCGAGGCGGCCCCGGTCCACAACTCCGGGCTGGGCCGCGCTCGAGTGCGCGAGCGCCCGTGCCTTGCCCGAGGTCGCCCGCGCGCCGAATACCCCCGGCGGGTGGGCCTTGGTGTTGCTGGGCGATCAGGGGGAGAGAATCTGATTGATTGCTCGATACGCACGCCGTCCGTCCGGTCGCTGACCGATGCTGCACCCCCGGATCCGTGGGTGCACCCGGGATCCGCCCACGTTCGCGAGGTCCGGGTTATGCTTGGAGAGGGTTCCGCATGTCAAAGCAACCCGGAAACCTGAACGCTGTGTTCGGCCGGTTCCGGCGGCGGATGCTGGCCGCCGAACTGTCCACCGCGGCGGTTGAGCGCAGTGACATCGGCAACGCGTCGGAGCCTGCGCGCCGGACCACGCCGGCCACGCCCCCAGACTCGCCGCCACGCCTGCCAGTCCGGGCGCTTGGCGAGTACGTTCCCGGCGGGCGCGTGGACGCCATGCGCCGTCTCCTCCGCGGCCGTTGAACGCTCAACGGGCACGTCTGACCCACCAGCAGGCGTTGAGAGGAGATGCGCCGGAGCGAGGTGCCCGCGCCGTGGGCGGACGCGCCGTCCGCCCCCAGCCGGCGTTCATGAACTCTCAGCTCAAGGATGACCGCGCGCGGGGCCGCCTGGAGTTTCGCCCCGGCACCCTTCCGCGACGCCAACCGTGGGCGACACGTCGACGCGTGGGGGCCCGGGACCGGACCGCCATCCTCGCCCGCGCCGTCGCGGCCGACGCGTGCCGTTCGAGACGATTGTCGCCCCCTTCCGACGGGCAAGCCGTCCCGGCGCGCCCCGAACAGCCGATCCCCATGGCGGACGCGATCGACGGGCGGGACCGCGCTCTCCCGCGCGCCCCGTCCCCCGGAGCCCGGCCAGGGCGCGGCAACGGCCGTCGAGGCGCTGGCCCCCGGGTTCGGCCGGCCGCGCCCCCTCGACCTCGACCGTCGTCAAACCCCTGCCCGCCGTTCGACTTCGAGCGCCGCGACTGCCGGGTCCGGCCGCGGCCGCCGCGCCGTCCGCCCCGCAGTCCGGGGCAACAGAGCGAGGTCCGGAGTGCTGAACAGCCTGGTCTTGGCCGGGGAGCAGTCACGGCAGCACGACGCGCGGCGGGGTCCGCGTCGCGTCGATCCGCAAGCGCTATGGAAACCCTGTGCATGAGATATGCGCAGGGTGTGAATCAACCGTGGAAAACAGATTTTTTTCTGCAGGAACCAAGGGTATCGTCCCCAGCAACCGGGCCGGTGTGGATGGGTCTTCGTACCTTCCTTCGCTTGATCGGTGCCAGCGGCCGGCGGCAAGATCCTTGTCTCTCGGCCGCGCACAAAATCACCGTATTCGCTCCCGACAGACCCATGTCCACTCAACGATACGAACGCGCCATCAACGACCGCCGATATCTCGTCGAGGCGACCCTGGTCGATCCCGACCGGTGGCGCGCCTATCTCGTCGGGGTCCCCGGAGGCCCGACTGCGCTGATGCCGTTCTACGGCGAAACTCCCGAGCAGGCGGTCGAGCGGCTGGGCGACTGGTTGGCGCTGGCCCACCGGTCGTCGGCGTTAACGCCATAGTACAGACGGTCCGATCGCCGAGGTGCGGACGGAGATCGGCGCCCTCGACACGCGGCTCTCGACGCAGATCGCCGACCTGCGCACCGAGCAGCGGACGGACATCGCCAGCGTGCGCACCGAGATTGCGAACCTCGAGACCCGGCTCATCCGCTGGGATGGTCGGCACCGTGCTCGCGACCGGCGGGCTGACCTTCGCGATCCTGCGTTTCCTCGGCTAGGCGACCGCAGCGCCGTCGGCCCGCCTCGGCCGCGTGACGGGCGCGGCCCTCGAACTGACCAAGCCACACGCTTCCATCGACGCCGGGTGGTGGTGGACTCACGGGCTGCTCCCAGTGGGGAACGGTGACCGACGCCGTGATCGCGGAGCTGCTTCTCATGGCCGGGATGCGCCGGAGCGACGTGAGCGCCTCACCGCGACGGCGGCTCCGATCGACGCGCAGGTCCTCGCGGGTCGCGCCGGGCCGGCGGCGGCGGAGGCACCCGGTCGCCAAGCCTCGGACCGGGCCTCGGCCGCCGAGCTCGTCGCCGGAAGTGGAAATGGCAACCGAAAAAGGGGCCTTTGTGGCCACGTGAAATGGGACCCCCAAGTGCTCCGTCAAAACATCAATTCTGGGCCCTCCTGGCTGAAGAGTGTTCCTGGGCTGTCGGGCAGGATCTGCCTGTGACCGTGCGCGCAGCCGGTGTCAAGGCCGTCAGCCCCGCGGAGCGGGGGCGGAGCGTAGCGACGCGCCTTGACGCCGGCGAGCACGCGGTCATGCTGCTTGGCCCGACAGCGCGGGTCATCGACGCCCGGTGATCGACGGCGTTGGGCATTCGAGGAGCACGACCCGGAGGCATCAACGGGCTCCCTTCTTGCCGGATGCCGGCGCCTGGCTCCGCTTCGCAGCCGCCAACCTGTAGCTGTCGCCGGTGGTCTGCAGGACCGTCGCGTGGTGCACGATGCGGTCGATGACCGCCGCGGCCGCCGTCGGGTCGAGGAAGACCTCGGACCAGCGCGCGAACGGCAGATTCGTCGTCACCACCAGGCTCCGGCGCGCGTAGCGCCGGCTGATGAAGCCGAACAGCAGGTCGGCGCCGGCCTTGTCGAGCGGAACGTAGCCGAGCTCGTCCAATAATGTGGAGCTCAACATTAATCGACTAATGTTGAGCGATCGGTAATGTGGAGTAATCGCCTCGCGCTGCCGCGGCGCCGAGCGCAATCCCTCCAGAACTCCACATTACGTACGTAGCATCGGGACCGTGCCAATCCCGGCACCACCTTCCCGGAGGTCCCGATGTTGGTCGAGCTGTTCCCCAGGGTGCACCGGCGGTACACGTCGTTGGCGATCATCGGTCCGGTCTTGGACGGATACGGCAGATGGCTCTTGAGGCAGGGCTACTCAGCCGAGCGCGCCCGCGAGCACTTCCGTGCGGCGCCGCGTCTCGTGCGCCGTCTACAGCAGCGCGGCGTGCGAGCCCTGACGAGCCTGACGCGAGTGCGATTGCGGGCCTGTGCTCCCGCAGATTCACAGGAGGATCCCAATCTCGCGGTGCTGGTGCGGCAGCTGGAGCGGTATTGCGAGTCCGAGCTGGCGCTGTATCCGGCACCCACGTTGACCCGCATCGAGGAGCGAGTCGCCGTCTACAGGACCTATCTGCAGCAGGTCCGGGGGTTCGCGCCGTCGACCGTCACCCACCATGACCGCACGGCCAGCGAGTTCCTGGCCCACATCGGCTACGAGGAGCACCCGACGCGACTCGCCGCGCTCGACCGCCAGGATCTCGACACCTTTCTGTGTGCCGTCGGCCCCCGCCAGTCGCGTGCGTCGCTCCAGCATGTGGTGGGCCACCTCCGAGCTTCCTCCGGTTCCTGGCCCCTGACGGCGAGATTCCGACCGGGCTCGACGCCCAGATCGACACGCCCCGCGTGTATCGCGGCGAGCAGCTCCCGCGGGCGCTGCCCTGGGACACGGTTCGGGCGCTCCTGCACTCGATCGATCGCTCGACCCCGCTTGGGCGTCGCGACTACGCGATCTTCCTCCTCATGGCGACCTACGGCCTGCGCGCGTGCGAGGTCGTGACGCTCACGCTCGACGACGTGGAGTGGCGGGCGGGGCGGCTGCGCATCCCGCAACGCAAGACACGCGGCTCGCTCTGGCTGCCGCTCACCGACGAGGTCGGGACGGCGCTGCTCGACTACCTCCGCCACGGACGCCACGCCCTGAACGTCCGCCGGCAGCGCGTCCCGTTCCGAGGCGGGCCGCCGCGCAGCTATCGGGAGCTGTTTCTCCGCTGCCGTACCCCGACCGGCGTCCTCAAACCGACGGCGGTCACCGAGGCCTTCCAGGCCTGGTCGAAGCGCAGCGGCCTCGCCATTCCGTTCCAGGGCGCCCATTGCGTGCGGCACTCGTACGCGGTGCACCTCTTGCGGTCGGGTCTGTCGCTGAAGACGATCGGGGACCTCCTGGGCCATCGCACCCTGGAGAGCACGTGCGTGTATCTCCGCCTGGCGGTTGACGACCTCCGCGACGTCGCCTTGTCTCTGCCGGCCACGGTCGACCGCAGTGCGCCGGGGGTGGCGTCATGACGACGTTCAACTCCGGCTTGTCCGCCTCCATCCGAAGCTACCTGACGCTCAAGCGAGCGCTGGGCCGGCAGTACACCGCGGAGGAATGGGTGCTGGCGCACCTGGATCGGTTCCTCGCCGCCCGATGCGTCGATCTCACCGCCGAGACGTTCGCCGCCTGGTGTCTCACCCTGCAGCATCTGGCCTCCGGCACGCGTCGAGCCCGCATGCGGATCGTGCGTAACCTGTGTCTGTATCGCCGACGCGGTGAGCCCGGCTGCTTCGTCCCCGACGAGCGGCTGTTTCCGCCGGTCCACCAAGCCATCCGACCGCACATCTTCACCGACAACGAGATCGTCCACTTGCTGGCCGTCGCGCGCACGCTGGCCCGCAGCTCCAAGTCGCCACTCCGCCCCGAGAACATGCGCCTCGCGATCGTGGTGCTGTCCACCACGGGGCTGCGACGCGGAGAGCTGACCCAGCTAGTCGTCGGAGACTACGACCCGCCGCAGCGCACGCTGGCGATCCGCGAGTCCAAGTTCCACAAGTCGCGCCTCGTCCCGCTGTCGGCGGATACCGCCCGCGAGATCGAGCACCTGATCGAGATTCGCGACCAGCGGCGACTACCGACCGACGCGGACAGCCCGCTCCTCTGGCATCGCAGTCCGGACCCGGGCGGCTACAGCCGTGCGGGCCTCAGTCGCGCCATGCGCGCACTCTTCCGGCGGGCCGGCATCCGGACCGCGACCGGTCATCTCCCACGCACGCATGACTTCCGTCACGGATTCGCCGTGAACGCGCTCCTCCGGTGGTACCGCGCCGGACTGGACCTGCAGTCGAAGCTGCCCTTCCTGGCCGCCTACATGGGGCACGTCTCGATCGTCTCGACCGCCTACTACCTCCAGTTTGTCGAACCCCTCGCGGTTGCGGCCAGTGCGCGATTTTGCCGACCACTGCGGCGCCCTCGTTACGGGCCCCCTCGGCGCGGGAGGTGCGCGATGACCGCCGCCGGCCCGAACGACTTAGCGCGAGCCCTCCGGGCGTTCTTCGCCGAGCATCTGCCCCGGGTGCGAGGGACGAGTCCCCACACCATCCAGAGCTATCGGGACAGCCTGGTGCTGTTGCTGCGCTTCGTCTCAACCCAGACGCAACGGTCCGTCATCCAGCTGGACCTGGACGACCTCGGTCCCCGGCTGGTCCTCGCGTTTCTCCAGCACTTGGAGCTCGACCGGCACAACAGCGTCGCCACCCGCAATGTGCGCCTCGCCGCGATCCACGCGTTCTTCCGGTACTGCGCCCTGGAGTACCCCGCACGACTCGCACACTGTCAACGCGTCCTCGCCGTCCCGTTCAAGCGGACCGGCAGCCGCCTCGTGGAGTACCTCGAGCACGAAGAGATCGAAGCCATCCTGGGCGTCGTCGACCGCGGCACCGTCGACGGCCGCCGCGACTACGCGCTCCTGGCCACCATGTTCAACACCGGCGCGCGGGTCCAGGAAATCGTCGTCCTGTGCGTCGCCGACCTGCGCTTGGACACGCCCGCGCAGGTCCGCCTGCACGGCAAGGGGCGGAAGGAACGGGTCTGCCCGTTGTGGCCCCAGACCGCCGACCTGCTGCGTGCCCTGCTGGCCGAACGCGGCCGCGAGCTGCAATCCGACGAGCCGGTCTTCCGTAATCACCGCGGGGCCCGGCTGACACGATTCGGCGTCCGCTACCTGCTGCAGAAGTACTGCATCCACGCGCCGGCCGCCGTCCCGGCCTTGCGGACCAAGCGCCTCCATCCCCACAGCATGCGGCACAGCACGGCTGTCCACCTGCTCCGGGCCGGCGTCGACATCGTCACGATCAGTCACTGGCTCGGCCACGCCAGCGTCACGACCACGCACCGGTATGCGACCGTCGATCTCGACATGAAGCGTCAGGCGCTCGGGAAGGCCCGCCCCACCACCCGCGCCACCGCGGGACCGGCCCGGTGGCGCACGGACGCGTCGGTGCTGGAATGGCTCGAAGCACTCTGAGGAGGCGATCGGTAATGTGGAGTGGGCGACCTTCGTGGCCCGGGGCTGAGCGCCGCTCTCCGCCGCGACTCCACATTACTGATCACTCAACATTAGTCCAAAATGACGACGTCGAAGCGGTCGAGCTGGGCGAGCTTGCGGGCCAACCGGCCCTGCTGCTGCGCTTCGACGAGCAGCGTGACCAGCTCGGCCGCGGTCACGAACCGCACCCGGTAGTCATGCTGGCAGCAGGTCATCCCCAAGGCGATGGACAGATGCGTCTTCCCCGTGCCGACGCCGCCGACGAACACGACGTTGGCGGCGTCGGCGACGAAGCGGCAGTCGAAGACCTGCAGGATCGCGTCGCGGTCGAGGTCGGGCTGCGCCTCGAACGAGAAGGCGTCCAGCGTCTTCAGCATCGGGAAGCGGGCATCCTGGATGCGGCGTTGGATGCGGCGCTCCCGGCGTCCGGTCACCTCCAGGTGCACCAGCTGCGCCAGGTAGTCGGCCGGCGCCTGTCGCTGGCGGGCGGCCTGCTCGGCCAGCAGCCGCCACTGCGCCCCGATCGTCGACAGGCACAGCGTCTTCAGGTCCGCGGCCAGATGCGGGGGCTCGGCAATTGTGGTGGCCATCAGCAGGGGTCCTCCACCAGCGCGTCATACGCCGACAGCTTCGGAGCGGGTACCGCGATCCGCGCCAGCTCCGGACGCACGCCTGCGACCGGCGGGCACACCGGCGGCGGGCCGGCCTGCTGCTGACGGAGGATGAGCCGCACCGTCTCCAGACGCGGCGAATGGCGCTCGAGAGCGGCCGTCACCGCGCGCTCGACGGCCGGGGTCGGGTGGGTCTCCATCAGCCGCAGCATCCGGACCCATTCCTGATCGGGCTTGCGCGTGTGCTTGGCCAGCTCCGCCCGCGCCCGCTGCCACACCGGGGCCAGCCGCCAGTCGAGGAGAGCCGTCGCCTCGGCCACGGCCCGATGCTTGCGCTCCAGCAACGGCAGCACGTGAAGCGCATCGAGGACCTTGGCGCCCCGGCAGAACACCCGGCGATGCTCTGCGACCACCTCGGCGCCGACCGCGATCGCCACCCGGTCGTGATACAGCTTCACCCACACCGGCCGGTAGGCGTGGCGGATCGGCACCGAGTACGTCACGCACGTGGACGTGTCCGAACTTGTCGGCCACTCGCGCGACGACGCGGCAGGTGGCGGGAAGGTGAGCAGGCATCGCCCGCAGGTGCTCCCGCTCCTGCGCCAACGCTTCCTCGACCGGGCGCCCGTCGTCGAGGTGGCGCATCGGCAAATCGGCCTCCAGCTCCGTGATGAATCGCCGCGTTGAGCGCCGCCCAGCTCTCGACCGCCAGCCGCGGCCGGAACACCAGGTTCCGGACGTATTTCACACCTCCCTCCACGGAACCCTTCGTCAAAGCTGCAGAATGCTCCCGGTGCTGTTGAAGCACCACAGATTCGGATCACCCACCCGTTCCATCCGCTCCGGGGCGCCCGCTTCCCGTTCGTGGTGACCAAGTCCCTCTGGGGAGAAGACCGGGTCACGGTGCAACGGCCGGACGGCACGGTCTGGTCGATTCCCGTGGGCTGGACGGACTTTGCGCCACCGGATCCCGCGGTGGTGGCGGGACGCGGGCGTGCGCCATTCCGTCTTGAGGACCTGCTGCGGCTCGCCGAGATGGTGAGCGAGAGGGTCCGGACATGAGCGGCGGTGGCGTCACGGAGATTTCGTCCATGGTGTCATGTGGATTTCATCCACTTGAAGTGGGCGACAGGGCGCCATCAGCACGAGCGTGTTGCAAAAACCTGCAAATAAAACGGCGCTGTCTTTGGGTTCCAGGTCGGAATCTTCTTGACGCCGTCCGATGTTGTAGTCATAATCTATCTGACATACGCGATGCGTCGTCCTCCAAAGCTACCGCCGGACGCCAAGACGCAGGCCCTGCGCGAGGCAGGAGCCTTGCACCCGCACCCCGAGGCCGTCCGCGACGACGCCTTTCGGAGCCATCCGTTCTTCGACCCGCGCGACCGCGTCCAGGTCAAGTACGAGATGGTGCGCCGCCACCGGGTCGATGGACGGCCGGTGACGGAGGTTGCCGCGCGCTTCGGGGTCAGCCGCCAGACGTTCTACCAGACCGCGGCCGCGTTCGAGGCGCAGGGGATCCCTGGCTTGGTGCCCAAGCGTCCCGGGCCGAAGCACGCCCACAAATGCACCGACGCGGTTGTCGACTACATCGAGCGCTGGCGCGCGGGCGAAGACGTGCAACCGGACGAACCGCTGACGGCGGCCGTGGCGCGGCGGTTCGGAATCTCGATTCACGCCCGCTCGCTCGACCGGGCGGTGGCGCGCCGCAAAAAAAAACCGCGCCCGTAGACGACCCCATGACAGCGTCGGGCCTCGACTCCAATCAGGTGTGCCGGCAGTACGAGGTCGTGCGGCAGGATGCCGCCAGCGCTGTCGCGTTCGCTCGCCAGGGGTACGGGGTGGCGCTGTTGATGAGCCGCGGCATGCCGGCGTGGCTGAAGGCCGTCTCGACCCTCTGCCTCCCGGCGGTCGGGCCGCCGCCGGCCGCGAGCGGCGACCTCGACCTGGCGCCGCCCGTCCGTTCCGAGATGACGCGTGTGTTGGCGAGCTTGGTACTCAGCCGCGTTGCGGAGGGCATTTCCCCATGAGTCAATCGACCGCGGTCACGGCGGACCATCTTCGTCGCCTCGCCTGTCTCTACGTGCGGCAGTCGTCCCTGCAGCAGGTGCGCGACCATCCGGAGAGCACTGCCCGGCAGTACGCCCTGAAGCGGCGGGCCCTGGCGCTCGGCTGGGCGGCCGACCGGATCGTGGTCATCGATGACGACCTGGGGATCTCGGGTGCGTCGGCGGCCGAGCGGACCGGCTTTCAACGGGTCGTCGCCGACGTCGGCCTCGGTCGCGTCGGCGTGGTCATGGGGCTGGAGGTCTCCCGGCTCGCCCGTAACTCAAGCGACTGGCATCGCCTGCTGGAGATCTGCGCGCTGAGCGAAACGCTCATTCTTGACGAAGACGGGCTCTACGACCCGGCCCACTTCAACGACCGCCTGCTGCTCGGGCTCAAGGGGACGATGAGCGAAGCGGAGCTGCATGTGCTGCGTGCGCGTCTGATCGGGGGGCAACTGAACAAGGCGCGCCGCGGCGAGCTGTGGATCCGCCCCCCGCTGGGATTTGTCGTCGACCCCGCCGGCAAGCTCATGCTCGACCCCGACGAGCAGGTGCAGAGCGCCGTCCGCCTCGTGTTCGGCACCTTCGGCCGCACCGGCTCGGCCGGCGCGGTGGTGCGCTACTTCCAGCAGCAGCAGGTCGCGTGGCCGCAACGGGTCATCAAGGGACTGCGTGCAGGCGTGCTCGTCTTCGGCGAGTTGGAGCGTCACCGTGTGCTCGACATCCTGCACAATCCGCGCTACGCCGGCGCGTACGTCTACGGGCGGACCCGGCAGCGCAAGGTCTGCCTCACCGGGCAGGCGCGGTATCGACGACTTCCCCGCGACGAGTGGAGGGTCTTCCTGCCTGATGCGCACGCCGGCTACATCAGCTGGGAGCAATTCGAAGCGAATCAGGAGACGTTGCGCGCAAGCACCCAGCGCAGCGGCGCAGACCACCGCAGCGCGCCGCGCGAAGGCGTGGCCCTGCTGCAGGGGCTCGTCATCTGCGGTCGGTGCGGTGGCCGCATGACGGTCCGCTACATCGTGTCTCACGGTCACCCGGAGCCGCTCTATCGCTGTCAGCGCCGGGGGATTCAACGGGCGGAGCCGCCGTGCCAGAGCCTGCCGGGCGCGGCGATCGACCGCGCGGTCAGCGACCTCGTGCTCGAGACCGTCACTCCGGCGTCGATCGACGTCGCGGTAGAGGTGTTCGACGAGCTGCGGGCTCGGGCCGCCGAAGTCGACCGCGCCAAGCGGGCGCAGATTGCCCGGCTTCGGGAGGACGCCGAGCTGGCGCAACGGCAGTTTCTGCTCGTGCGGCCCGAGAATCGGCTCGTCGCCGACAACCTGGAACGGCACTGGAACGAGGCGCTCCAGCGGTTGGCCGCGGCCGAAGAGGCATACGCCGGTGCACACAAGACCCAACCCCCGGCGGTCACTCCCGAGATGAAGGAGCGCGTGTCGGCTCTGGTCGCCGACCTGCCGCGCGTCTGGCATGACCCGCGTACCCCGGCGCGCGACCGCAAGCGGATGCTGCGGCTTCTTGTCGACGACGTCACCCTGCTGCGCGACGACGTGATCCGAGTGTCCATTCGCTGGCGGGGCGGCGCGACCCGCCAGATCGAGTGTCCACTGCCGCTCGGGGCACCGGATCTGCGTCGTACTCCCGCCGCGGTCGTCGAACAGGTCCGCACCCTCGCCACCGAACAGACCGACGCACAGATCGCCGGGACGCTCAATGGGCGGTGGCTACGCACCGGGACCGGTTTGCCATTCAGCCGCCTGCGCGTCCGCATGCTGCGCGAGGCGTATGACATCGACAGCTACGCCGAGCACCTGACCGCGGCGGGCTGGCTGACCGCACCGCAGATGGCCGAGCTGCTCGACGTGCATCCGGCCACGGCCAAGCGCTTCGCGCGCCAAGGCGTGCTACGCGCCGTGCGCGCCGACGACAGAGGCACGTTGCTCTTCGAACCGCCCACCGGACCGCTGCCCGCCGCCCATCCCGGGAAACGGTTACGCGACCGGCGGCAACACCCGAAGCTTGTATCGCATGTACAGGAAGGCGCGTAGTATGAAGCCTGAAACTTCTCCCAGCCCTTTGCCGGCGCGCAGAACTCCGCCCGGAACGGATACCCGCCCCGGAACGCATCGAACGCCTCGGTCTGCACCCGGTCCCGGCCCGCCAACACGTCCTTGACCGCCAGCGAGGTGTTGTCGAGCACGAGGCGGTCCACGAGGCCCCCGAAGTAGCGGAACGCCGACTCGATGCCGTCGAGCAGCGACTCGATCCGCTCGACCGGGTACGCCTTGGCGAAGTACGCGTTGGAGAACGGTAGCGTCGCCACCAGGTACTTGACCTTGCACGGCACGCCGGCGATGTCGACCCAGGACTCGCCGAAGTCGACCTCCATCGTCGTGCCGGGCAGCACGCTGCGGTGCACGAAGGCCTCCTTCCTCGTGGTGGCCGTCCTCAGCCCCGCGACGTACCAGCGCACCGTCCGCGCCGGGAGCGGTCCCGCCATCGGCAGCAACAACCGACGAATCCGTTTCGCGGTCAACCGCGGCTCCTCGCGCAGCCACTGCCTGATCCGCTCCCGCCACGGGTCCAGGGTCCCCGGCCGTGTCGGCGACACCCGCACCGGCGGCGTCGACCGGCTGATGGCCCGCCGCACCGTCTTCACGTCCAACTTCAACCGCCGCGCGATCTCCTTCTTCGGCACCCTCTCCACCAGATGCAAGTGCCGGATCTCGGCCCACTGAGACATCCTGATCACCTCCGCGTCCTCCTGGCTTGGTCGACGAGACGACCGTGTCTCGCCCCGTCGATCATCGCCAGGGGATCGCTGTTCCGAGTGCTCAGGGGGTCCCTGTACCCTTCCGGATGACTTCGCGGGATGGCCTCGCGGAGTCGGGCAGGCCGCCGGGAGCACCCAGGGGTCCCTGTGCATCGAGCACCTGAAAAGGACCTGTGCCCCGGCGGTCCAGCCTCCGATGGATGCCCCGTGGGGAGTTTGCGCCGCAGAGCGCCAGTACAGGGACCGGCAGGCATCGAGGCGCGCCCGTTCGACTCGGCAAGGGGAGGTTCAACTTGAAGCTGGCATGGTTCGCGGGTGTCGACTGGGGGTCAAGGAAACATCAGGCGTGTGTGCTCGACGCCGCCGGGAAGGTGCTCGGGGAACGGGAGTTCGAGCACGGCGGCGCAGGGCTGTCGCAGATGGCGGACTGGCTGCTGTCGTTCGGGGCGGGCGCGGCGGGCGAAATCGGCGTGGCGATCGAGACGCCGCACGGACCGGTGGTCGAGAGCCTGATGGAGTGGGGCTTCGCCGTCCACTCTATCAACCCGAAGCAGCTCGACCGTTTCCGGGACCGCTTCTCGCCAGCGGGAGCGAAGGACGACCGGCGCGATGCGCGGGTACTCGCCTCGGCGCTGCGTACCGACCCGCACTGTCTGCGACGGCTGGAACCGACCGACCCGGAGATCATTGAATTGCGGGAGTGGTCGCGTCTCGACGAGGACCTGACGCGGGAACGCGTTCGCTTGGCGAATCGGATGCGTCAGCAGCTCTGGCGCTACTACCCGCAGTTCCTCGACGCGGTTGACGACGATGTCGCGGCGCCGTGGGCGCTCAACCTCTGGCAAAACCTGCCGACGCCGCGCGCGGGTCAGCGCGTTCGCGAGGTCACGCTCACCAGAGTGTTGAAGCAGCACCGCATCCGTCGGGTCAGCGCGTCGACGCTGCGCGATCGGCTGCGAGCACCAGCCATCAAGCTCGCCCCGGGCACGGCCGAGGCCGCCGTTGCACATTTACGGCTCGTCACCGAACGCCTCGCCCTGGTCAACCGCCAGCTCGATCACGCGCGCCACGAGCTCAAGCGGTTGGTGCATCAGCTCGCCGATGCTGCTCCGGCGGACGACGCCAACGCGTCCCCGGAGGACGAGTCATCGTCGAAGGAGCCCCGGGATGCGGCCATCCTGCTGTCGCTGCCCGGCGTTGGCACCAAGGTACTCTCGACGCTGCTTGCCGAGGGAAGCGACGCGGTGGGGCGGCGGGACTACGACGCGCTTCGCTGTCTCTGCGGGGTGGCTCCGGTCACCCGCCGTTCGGGGAAGAGCATGATCGTGACGCGGCGCCAGGCAGCCCACAACCGGCTGCGCGACGCCGCCTACCACTGGGCCCGGGTCGCCGCCCAACACGATCCGGTCAGCCACGACAAGTACCGGTCGCTCCGAGCCCGCGGTCATGGCCACGCCCGCGCTCTGCGCTCGGTGGCCGACCGCCTGCTGAACGTCGCCTGCGCGATGCTCCGTGACCGCGCCTGTTTCGATTCGCACCGTGTCGGGAGCACAGCCACATGAGGCGATCCTCAAAGGGTAGCTCCTGGCGTTCGGACCGGGCGTGCGGGGTGGGTTCGTTCGCCCGGTCTCCCGAGTCTGCTGGAGCGGTTCTCCGCGACAACTGAGCGGCTTTCCATGCGCCGCACTTCTTCGCGTTGAAGGAGGGCCAGCCTTCTGGCTGGCCCTCAAGAGCATTCCGCACGGTCGGGCGCAGCAGTCACCCGAAGGGCCGGAGCAGAGCGGAGGACCCGCGCAGCGGGAGTCCTTTCCAATCCAGAAATGAGCCTGAAGCGGCGGCACGTGAGTCGCGGCTGACGGGCGACCGAATCAGCGGATCGAAACAGGGATCCTGGCGCGGGCTGCGGTGAGCCGGCGCACGCTGACCGACATTATCTTTCATGGCGGCAACGAGGGGTTGTGGGCGCGATCAATCTCGACACCTGCGACGCGGTCCGAGCACCGGATCTTCTCTGTGGATCTTGATGAAGAGGAAGAGGATGGCTGTGGGCGCTGTGCGAAACCGCGTTCTTTGCGGTTTTGCAAGCTCCTGTGGGCGCGCTGTTTGCGTCCATGGGAGCGCTGGCGTCCATGGCCCCCGGCGCTGGCCCAGGCCACGATGCGTTCGGGTAGTGCAGGGAGCGGACTCAGCCGAGGGGTGATGGCCCCGGTTGTGCCCACCGGAACCTGGTGACCGCTCCGAGCTCTCCCAGACCGAGCCGGTCCCTGGTGTTGTGTCACGGTCCAGGCTTGCTCAGTCGGAGATTGCGCCACGCGTCCTGACGGCGTTGACACGCCGGCCCTCCCGGAGCTACCTCCGCCCCGACCCATCCGTCAGCCGCCGTTGGGCCCCGGGCCGAGTCCCTGAACGCCCTGCGGGTCAACGCCGCCCGGAGCGTGGTGTTTCAGGCCGCCGGGTCGATGGAGGCAAACAGGCGGTCGCGAGCCTGGTTGAGGGCGCGTGCCGCGTCGTTGTCGCTCATGGCGGCGGCGACGGCGTCGAGCTGGTCGAAGGAGGTCTCCGGCTTGAGGCAGGCGGCGGCGTTGGGCAACGACTTGAGCTTCTCGTAGGGGGTCATGACGTTGGCGTGGGGGTAGCGTTTGCGGACGCGGCCCTTGGCGTCGACTTCATCGACGGGGAAGAGACAGGGGCGGTGGAAGTTCAGGTAGGGGGAGAGGTTCTGCTGGGTGAAGGCGTTGACGCGTTCAGCGTAACGGCTGGGGATGTGGCCGTATCCGAGGTGCTTGCGGATGACCGAGCCGTTCTTGCTCTCGACGAGGGCGTTGTCGTTGCTGCGGCGGGGTCGGGACTTGGTGAACTCGTCGATGTGGAGGGCTTGCAGCCGGGCGGCGATTTTGTGGTTGATGAACTCCGAACCGTTGTCGGTGTGGAATCCGCGGACGTTGAAGGGGAACGCCCGGAGCAGGGCTTCGAGGACGGGGGCGAGGCAGGGCGTGTCGATGCGCTCGACCGAGCCGATGAACTGGAACTGGGTGACCTCGTCGACGAGGTTGAGGTGGTAGAGGCCCTTGATGCCGTCGAGGTCTCCTTGGTGGACGGAATCGACCCGCAGGTAGCCGGGTTGTCCGAAGGGCTGGGGCCGGCGCCGCTCGCCGATGGCGATGTGCACGGGAGCGGGTCGGCGGCGCGGGCATCGTCCCGCGCCGGCGTTGATAGCTGGTCGAGTGGCGCAGGTTGTAGAGGTGTCCGTTGGAGATGGCGGCGAGGCGCTCGAAGCGGCGGTCGCCGAACAGCTGCAAGGCCTGGACGCAGAGCTTGCGGGTGGCCGGACCGGAGAGGGTGCCGTGGAGGGCATCGACTTCGGCGAGCAGCCCGATGTCGGCCTTGGTGTAGCGGCGTGGGAAGGGGTGCCGGGGGCGGCGGCGGTCGGCGATGGCTCCTGTGGTCCGGTGCTGGTGCAGCAGGCGGGTGACCTGCGCGCGTGAGAGGCCGGTCACCTTTGTTCAGGAAGCGGCGGATCAGGCCCTTGTCGGCCTTCCCCCGGCGGGAGTAGTCGAACCGTTGCAGGGTCTCGGCCACGAACGCGTAGGCCTCGGCCCGGGTCTCCGGCTGCAGGTCGAGCGGTCGGCTGCCGGCAAGGAACTCCCGAACCTGGTCCAGGGTCTGCAGGCGCTGGGTGTCGAGCTTCACGATCATCCTCCGATGATCCGGGACCCAGCCCCCTTCAGGCTCATCTCACGTTGGAATCAATCCTCCCTTCAGGCTCACTTCTCATTGGACAAGGCGGCGGGTTGACGGTCGCGGTTGACCGTGCGCGAGGCAGGCACGCTCCGAGCGGCAGCGAGGGCCTTGCCAAATGGTGGGGAGTCCTTTTCAAGTGGCCATGGGGTCCCTGTACCCTTCCGGATGACTTCGCGGGATGGCCTCGCGGAGTCGGGCAGGCCGCCGGGAGCACCCAGGGGTCCCTGTGCATCGAGCACCTGAAAAGGACCTGTGCCCCGGCGGTCCAGCCTCCGATGGATGCCCCGTGGGGAGTTTGCGCCGCAGAGCGCCAGTACAGGGACCGGCAGGCATCGAGGCGCGCCCGTTCGACTCGGCAAGGGGAGGTTCAACTTGAAGCTGGCATGGTTCGCGGGTGTCGACTGGGGGTCAAGGAAACATCAGGCGTGTGTGCTCGACGCCGCCGGGAAGGTGCTCGGGGAACGGGAGTTCGAGCACGGCGGCGCAGGGCTGTCGCAGATGGCGGACTGGCTGCTGTCGTTCGGGGCGGGCGAGGCGGGCGAAATCGGCGTGGCGATCGAGACGCCGCACGGACCGGTGGTCGAGAGCCTGATGGAGCGGGGCTTCGCCGTCCACTCGATCAACCCGAAGCAGCTCGACCGTTTCCGGGACCGCTTCTCGCCGGCGGGCGCGAAGGACGACCGGCGGGACGCGCGGGTACTCGCCTCGGCGCTGCGTACCGACCCGCACTGTCTGCGACGGCTGGAACCGACCGACCCGGCGATCATTGAATTGCGGGAGTGGTCGCGTCTCGACGAAGACCTGACGCGGGAACGCGTTCGGTTGGCGAATCGGATACGGCAGCAGCTCTGGCGCTACTACCCGCAGTTCCTCGACGCGGTTGACGACGACGTTGCGGCGCCGTGGGCGCTCAACCTCTGGCAAAACCTGCCGACGCCGCGCGCGGGTCAGCGCGTTCGCGAGGTCACGCTCACCAGAGTGTTGAAGCAGCACCGCATCCGTCGGGTCAGCGCGTCGACGCTGCGCGATCGGCTGCGAGCACCAGCCATCAAGCTCGCCCCGGGCACAGCCGAGGCCGCCGTTGCACATTTGCGGCTCGCCACCGAACGCCTCGCCCTGGTCAACCGCCAGCTCGATCACGCGCGCCACGAGCTCGAGCGGTTGGTGCATCAGCTCGCCGATGCTGCTCCGGCGGACGACGCCAACGCGTCCCCGGAGGACGAGTCATCGTCGAAGGAGCCCCGGGATGCGGCCATCCTGCTGTCGCTGCCCGGCGTTGGCACCAAGGTGCTCTCGATGCTGCTTGCCGAGGGAAGCGACGCGGTGGGGCGGCGGGACTACGACGCGCTTCGCTGTCTCTGCGGGGTAGCTCCGGTCACCCGCCGTTCGGGGAAGAGCATGATCGTGACGCGGCGACAGGCAGCCCACAACCGGCTGCGCGACGCCGCCTACCACTGGGCCCGGGTCGCCGCCCAACACGATCCGGTCAGCCACGACAAGTACCGGTCGCTGCGAGCCCGCGGTCATGGCCACGCCCGCGCTCTGCGCTCGGTGGCCGACCGCCTGCTGAACGTCGCCTGCGCGATGCTCCGTGACCGCGCCTGTTTCGATTCGCACCGTGTCGGGAGCGCAGCCACATGAGGCGATCCTCAACGGTAGCTCCTGGCGTCCGGACCGGACGTGCGGGGTGAGTTCGTTCTGGCCCGGTCTCCCGAGTCTACTGGAGCGGTTCTCCGCGACAACGGAGCGCTGGGTGTCGAGCTTCACGATCATCCTCCGATGATCCGGGACCCAGCCCCCTTCAGGCTCATCTCACGTTGGAATCAATCCTCCCTTCAGGCTCACTTCTCATTGGACAAGGCGGCGGGTTGACAGCCGCGGTTGACCGTGCGCGAGGTAGACACGCTCCGAGCGACAGCGAGGGCCTTGCTAAATGGTGGGGAGTCCTTTTCATGTTGCCGCTACCATCGCCGGAGCGCCAGGAGGTCGACATCGACGGATGCGACCCCTCGCCGCCGCGCCGGCGAAGCTTCTGATGCCCCGGAACGAGCTCGGCGACCGGCACCAAGCCGGCCGGGGTTGAAGCAGGCTGTTCAGGCTGTTGAAAAGGGCCCGCCCGGCGGGATCAGGTTGTCTAGGTGTGTCGCGAAGGGAGGAGGGGGAATGACTAGAATCCGCAGAATCCTGCTGTTCATCGTCGCCGCGGCCCTCGCCGGGTGCTCGGGCAGTCCGACCGAGCCGACGCACGACGAGGGCGGCACAGAGGCTGGCGAGTCCGGCACGCAGTACGCGATCTCGGACACAGCGACGGAGGTCCGCGCGGGTGTCCGACTCGTCATCAGCTACGAGAGCGCCCGGCATGTGTTCTCGGGGACCGTGGAGAACACCACCGCTGCGACGGTCTCGCAGGTGCGTGTCGAGGTCCATTTGTCGAACGGCGTTGAGCTTGGGCCGACGCCCAATGTTGATCTGGCGGCGAGGCAGACGCTCCCAGTCGAGCTTGACGCCAGCGGACAGACGTTCACTCAGTACAGTGTCCACGTTGAGATTGGAAGCAGCGCGGCGTAGTCCGCCTCAGATCCCCGCCGGTCACGGTTGGCGGGCAGGCCCGGGCGATCGGGGGCGCCGGACCTGACCCCAGGGCCCGTGGCAGACGCGCCGTCCGCCCCCTGCGAGAGCAAGGTCCGGCCGCGGCGGGGCGCCGTTGCCGGCGCGCCGCACTCCTCGCCGTGGCTCCGTTTCCAGTCGCCGCCCGTCGAACCGGTCGTGCGGGATTTTCCGAGTCTCATCAAATAGGAGTGGGTAAGGCCGGCCGCTGGTCCGTCTTCGCCGCGGAACCGCAACTCGTGGACGTGGTCGCCGGGAGGCCGCAGCTCTCCACCGGCATCAGAACGCGAACCCCATGACGTACAGGCCGGTACCTGTCAAAGAGGAGAGGCACAGGCCCAGGAAGGCGAGCCTGCCCCAGCGCCGGTGCATCCGGCCGAAGGGTCCGGGCAGAGTACGGGTGAAGCGCCGCCACGAGAGCGTTGCCAGCCAGCACCAGACGATGAACGTGGGAATGGCGACCGCGAGGTGCACGACGAAGAGCGTGGCTATCGGCAACCCGTACAGCGTGCTCGCAGCATAGGCCTCCGCGGCGTTTCCGAACCGGATGCTGACCTCCAGCATGACGACGGCCACGATCCCGGCCAGCAGGAGGCCTGCCTGCAGGTTGCGGTGCTCGCGGTGCCGGCGCTGCGCCGCTAGTCGGAGCGCGTAGGCCATCAGGAACGGCGCGACGATGAAGAAGACGATCGCGAGATCCACGAAGGCGTCGGCTCGCGTCCCGAGAAAGCCCGTTGTCGTCATTTTGGAGTCTCCTCAATTAGCGTGTGGGCAACGGCGGCGCCGCAGGTCATGTGGAGCACCGACGGCGTCCGCGTCTTTACCGTCGACGACGGTTGGGTCTGGACCTTCAGCGGCGGCTCCCCGATAAGCCCCCGCATCCGCGCGGCGTGGCCGACAGCAGATCGGGAAGTCAACAGATCGCGGGCTATCAGACTCAACGCCGGTCCGCGCGGTCGGGCTGCTCACGCGGGCGAGGCGATGCTCGGTGCTGCTCGTGCTTCGGCGCGCCCGCTGGCAAAGTGAAGGGCACGCTTGCATGCGCCCTCACAAAGCAGCACCGTCGAAACCGTCGTGGACAGGGGCGGCGAGCGGATGGCAGGGCCGAAGGCGCAGAGTGCGCCACGGTGCCGGTCGGGGGGTACTGGCCCGGCATGCATAGCAACTGAAGGTCGTAGGCGACGACACCCACTTCCACCAACACGTCGAACTCTCTGCGACCTAACGAGGCTCGTGACGTACCTGCTGGAGGATCGCCAGGAGATCCACACTGCGACCAAGACGAGCCTGGGCGCGAAGGCACGTCGACATGAGTCCCAGGGTCCGCCCTGAAGCTCGCGCGTTGACCGAGCCGTGCCGAGTCAGTTCGCTCGAAGTGCGTCGCGGGACTCACCCGAGCGGCCCGCCAAGCCGGCAGCAGGCAGGCGCCGAGCGCCACCGCGAGCACCGTCAGGGTCATGACCGTAACCACGCCCGGATCGCGTGAGCTGACGCCGTAGAGCAATGATTCAACGTAGCGGCCGTCGCGTCGAAGCCGGGATCCACCATGCGCAGGTTCTGAAAGCTACGGACCACGAGGCCGCACGCGATGAGAAGCACCACCGTCACTGATACCTGCGCCCCGATCAACAGCTGACGGGTGCGGTGGCGGCCGCGCCCGGCCGTGTTGCCGCGCCCGCCCTCATGGAGCACGCCGGTCTCGGCGGCTCCGAGCCAGAGCGGGATCGCGCCAAACGACAAGGCGACCAGCATCGTCACGATTAGGGTGAGCGCGACCGTCATGCCGTCCAGACGGACCTCCCCGAGCCGCGGCAGGCTGGCCGGACCGAAGGCCACGAGCAGACGGATCGCGGCCCAGGCCAGGATCAGACCGAGCGTGCACGCGGCGATGGAAAGCGGCGCACTCTCGGCCAGGAAAAAGCGCGCGATACCGAGGCGACTGGCACCAAGCGCGCGACGGACCGCAACCTCGCGCTGCCGGGCCTCGGAGCGAACGAGGAACAGATTCGCGACGTTCGCGCAGGCCACAAGCAGCAGCAGGGCGACCGACGCAAACAGAATCCAGAGCGCCTGTGCGACGCTCCCCACCATCGCTTCCTTCAAGGGAAGCGCGGCCGACGTCAGCCTGAACCTGTTCGCGAGCGTCAGCGCCCCCTCCACCCCGGGATACGCCTGGGGCAGGTCCGAAATCAATCCCGTCAACTCGGCGCGCACGCCCGCCACCGTTGCACCATCGGCCAGGCGCGCCACGCCCCGGTGACTGAGAACAGCAAAGTCGCTCACTGCCCGCGTCACTTGGTCTGGCACCCACAGCTCGACACGTGACTCCGGGAACTCGAAGGAAGCCGGCATGACGCCGATAATCTCGGTCGCTACGCCGTTCAGCGTGAGTGACCGGCCGAGGACGCCAGGGTCGCCACCGTAGCGCCGCATCCAGAAACCGTGCGCCAGGATCGCCACGAGCGGAGCCCCCGGTTCGCCCTCCGCATCCCAAAACCAACGCCCTTCCGCCGGCGACACGCACATCACCGATCCGAGCGTCGTCGTTACCCGGGCGACCGGGAGCCGTTCACCGTCACCGTCTGATTCTGCGTCCGGTATATCGCGACGGCGTCGAGCGTCTGCGCTCGATCCAGGTAGTGGTGGTACAGCCCCGGCGTCATCGTGACACCCGCTCGCGCCTCCCCTCCGAGGACGGCGCCGTGTTCCAGCACGATCAGTCGATCCGAGGAAGGGTAAGGCAGCGGGTTCAACAGCACCCGTTCCACGAGCGCGAAGATCGACGCGTTCGCGCCGATCACCAGCGCCAGGGTCAACCCGGAGGCCAGCGCGAACGTCGGACTCCGACATAGTCGCCGCGTCCCGAACTTGACGTCCCGTGCGGCCTGATCGATCCAGGCCCCGTATCGGACATCGCGGACGTGTTCCCTCACGCAATCGATATTGCCGAACTGTAGGCGCGCGGCCCGCTTGGCGGCGCGCGGCGACAGGCCCTCGGCGCGCTGCTGATCGATCAGCATGTCGAGGTAGCCGTTGAGCTCGTCTCTGAGTTCCCGCTCGACCTGATCGCGGCGGAAGAGATTACGCAGGAAGTGCCAGCACCGGGCGGGAAGCGTGGCGATGATGGACATCTCGACTTCCTACGTCGTGCGCAAGGCCAAGTCGATGGCGACCGAGATGCGCTTCCAGTTGCGGGCTTCCGCCTCGGCGTGCCGGCGCCCGGCGGGGGTCAATTCGTAGAACTTCGCCTTCCGATTGGTTTCGGAACGTCCCCACTCCGCGGTCAGCCAGCCTTTCTGATCGAGCCGGTGCAGAGCGGGAAAGAGCGAGCCCGGGTTGACGCGGAACGCCCCCTGCGTGATCTGCTCGACCCGGCGGGCGACCCCGAGCCCGTGATTCGGCCCCGTCATGAGGGCGCGCAGGATTAGCAGATCAAGGGTGCCGCGCATGAGGTCTGTGCGGGACATGGGGAAGATGCTCCTGGAACGCCCTGTCGAATTCCGATAAGTCTAGCCCAGGCCCTAACGGTCGTCAATAGGTCGGGTTCCGTGGCCGGAGGCGTCCACCCGGCCAAAAACCGGTTTCAACCGGCCGGCCCGGAGCCCTGCGACAAGCACGCATCCCAGCTGTGCCCCGGGATGCAGCCGTCCCCGCCATCCAGAGCGTCGTCTGGGACGCCGCGCCGAACCTGACGTTCTACAGCGTCGGGATCCGAAAAGATGGATGACAAAACCATAGTACCCAACGCACCATTTTGGGCCGAGTTTTTTTGCGCGCGCTATGCTCGTCTCGTCGAAGGTCTTCGAACCGGAGCATTTGAGAAAGTGCAACCGGCGTTCAAAGATATTGAGGCCGAGGCGGAAGCTGCCGCGGAAGCCGGATACGAGCGCCTGGGGGCGTTGCCGTCCGACGGGGAAACTGACATGGGCGACGTCGCCGAACAGGACACGAATATGGGATCGACACGAATCGATCTGCTGTACTACACTCTGCGCATGGCGATCGGCGCCCTGTATCAAGACGTATGATTTTCGATTTCAAGACTTCAGGTCGGCTACGGCGACGCAGCACCGCGTAAGGGCGCGCGTCCCCCCGGCACCGGCTCGCAGTCTGCGGGCCAGGGGCTGGCCGGAGCGGGCCACCGCGTAAGCAGCGGTCTTACATCGCTTCGAGCATTTCCAGCGGAATCCGACACGATTTACGACAGGCAACGCCGAAGTAGTAGAGCGGTTGGCCGTCGATCGACAGCCTGTGCCGGTACCGTTCCATGTGATAGATGTCGAGGTATTCGCTCAAGATCAACGTCTTGATGAATACGGAGAATCCGCTCGTGTCGCGGTCGTCAAGGAACGTCTCCTTGATGTTGAACGCGACCCAGCCGCCATCGTCAACAAGGTTGAACGCTTCGGCGAACACACGTACGGGAATGTCGCCGAAGCCGAGCGCCGCCACCGAGATCAGACAATTGAACCGCCAGTTGACCAAGTGCTCATGCTGAGCAGTGCTCATCCTCGACATGTCCATCGTGTGGAAGTCGTCGTAGACGCCGGGTCGATCACGCCCCACCGCCATGGCAGCCGGGGCTGAAATATCCACGCCGACGAGGCGAGCGACGCCGAACTTCTGTAACTCCGAACCGACCATGCCGTTGCCCGCGCCGAGGTCGAGGACGCGCAATTCGTTGAAGAGCCACGGTTCCTCCGCCATTGCATGGTGCAGGATAGCCACGACCTTCTCGGGTGAATGGCATTTCAAGCGATCGTAGAAAAGTTGTTCGTACAAGCCCTGGTGTGCGTAGATCGCGTCGTAATTGTGGAAGCGGATCTGAGTTTCCACACCGCCCGCGTCGACGAGCGTGAAGTAGGTCTCGTCTTGCGAGAGACCGTTCGTGTTGGACGCCGGAAAGCGGATGTTGTGTCGTTTTGTAGGCATGTGTATTCGGAACGAGCCGATGGCAAGGAACATCGCTCGGGACTGAATGACCCCGTCCTATGAAACCAATTATAGCAGGCCAGTTTGTTTCTGGCGTCCTTCACAGCCCGTGGAAGAAGTCTGTTCACTGAGCCGGCCTGTTCAGGTAGCTTGGCGATGAGCGATTGAGCCGACGAACGCCGCGGGTCTCCATTCGGCCCCCCAGGAGTCCGTCAGACGCCCCCAGCGTTCCCGCTGCGCAGCACGCTTCTCCGGCGGCGTCTCGCCCGTCTTCTTGCCCTGCCAGCAGCGCTGACCCCGCTCCGGCTCCGATACGTAAGTCGAGCGCCACCAGCGTCTTGTCGCTGTGGTAGCCCTTGGAAGAGGGGAATGGACGCAACACGGGAAGCCCTGCCGGTGGCGAGGCAGCCAACCGACAGCCCGCGAGGGTCAGGTCGGGCCGGTCAGGCCCAGGGGCCTGACGCCGCCACCCTCGCCACCTGCACGCAGCGGCGAATGGACCGGGCCGCAGCCTCGAGCGTGCAGAGCCCGCCGAGCGCCGCAGCCTCGTCGACGGCGATCCTGGGGCTCCTCTTCCACTCGACTGGCGGGGAAAGATTTGAGCGCCACTCCGAGCGCGGCGGCGGCGAGCCTGCCGGTTGGCGATGCCGATTCCGGTCGACCGCGCCGTGAACACCACAGGGATCATCGGTTCACCTTCCCCCGGCATTGTAGAAGGACGCCGCCATCGTCGTCCGACCCGCGACCTCCGTCACCAGCCGGGACGGGTTTCTGCAGGATGGCGTCGGGGGATTCCGCACACCGCCCGCACAACGTCGCCCCACGCCGAACCGCGGGCGACCCGCACTTGCGCGCACCGTTGCCGCGTGCCCGGCGATCTGCTGCGCGTGCTCCAGGCGTCCCCCGTTCGAAGAGGTACGCCGTGATCCCCGTCGCCCGAAACGTGTGGCAGCAGGTCGAGGGCGGGAGGCCCGCCGACGCCGCCCGACGTTTGATCATGGCCAGGACCGCCCCGCCGCGTCAACGCCCGCCCACTCAGCCTCTCCTCTGTCCGGTCCACGCTCTGGAACAGCGCCTCCCGCCCGTCCTCGAGGATGCGACCCCCGCGACCCCCGCGTAGCGCCTCGACGCCAGTGGCCGCGACCTGCTTCCGTGGTGCCGACCAGCCCGGCCGCAGCCGTGCGACGAGCGCGGCCCTCGAACGGGACCAGCAACGCGTTTTCCCTCGGAGACGAGGTAGTGGTGGACTCACGGGCTGCCCCCAGTCGGGAAACGGTGCGCCGGGGGCGACGTGAGCGCCCTCACCGCGGCGGCTCCGATCGACGCGCAGGTCCTTGCGGGTCGGGCAGAGCCGCGGCGTCGGAGGCCGCGCCCGCCAAGCCTTGGACCGGGCCTCGGCCGCCGAGCTCGTCGTCGGCCCGCCGGCCCTTTTGCGCGTTGCCGCAGCAAGTTGGTTAACTCGGGAAGTTCAGGCGGCTCGGCCCGCGGGCTTGGCCGGTTGGGCCGTGTCCCTCACCGTGATGACCCCATCCGTAAGGAAGAGCCTGAGCCCGCGCTCGTGAAGCCACTGCACCGCGTGGACGTCGCCATCCTGGGCTCGCTCGATGACGCGCTCGATGACGCGCTGCTGCAGAGCACCCATGTCTACCGTGATGGTCACCCGACCTCTCGGCAACACCTCAACTTCAACCTGCACCTTGTCCGTCATGGTCCTCACTTCTGTTCGTCCCGGCTGGCGTCTCGGCGCTCGGCGTAGACCGTCGAGTGCGCCGTCCGTCATCATGCGCCGGGCGCCGCGGCGGTCATCCTCGACCGCGACCCCGGGCGACATCACCACCATCGAATCGCCAAGGCTCGGTGGACGAAACGCGGCAAGCGGGGCAGCAGAGGAAAGAGGACCTCGCCGGCCGCCACCATCCAAGTCGTCATCCGAGAGTTCAGCGCCTGCATCAGTTCGGCAGGACGCAGTGGTCCTTGAACAGGCCCACAAAACAATACGGCCTTCGTCGGGTCCCCCTAGACGCGCCGACGTTTCCGCGCCGACCTTGGCCGATAAGACCGCCGCCAGTTGCCGCGGGTCGCCGCGCCGCAACTCCTGCTTCGTCGGTCTTGGGCGAACGCGTGCCCAGCGATCTGCTGCGCGTGCTCGAGCGTCCCCCCCGTTCGACAGATACGCCGTGATCCCCCGTCGCCCGGAACGTGTGGCAGCACATCGCCGGCGGCAGCCCCGCCGCAGCCGCCCGCCTGCTTGATCATGGCTGACACCACCCGTCGCGTCAACGGTCGCCAGTCAGCCTCTCCCCCGCGCGGTACCACGCTCTGAAACAGCGACGCCCGCCCGTCCTCGAGTTCACCCGCCGCGAGGTAGGGCGGCGAGGGCCTCGGGCCGCCCGGTGGTGGGCCGGGACAGTCGTGCCGCCGCCGTTCTCGTGGAGCCTGAGCCACCCCCGGCTCCCCTGCCGGAAGTAGTCCTGCCTCCGCATCCCCAGGACCGCGCTCACCCGCGCGAAGCTGTAGAGCATCACCGAGAAGAGAGCTCTGTCCCGGAGCCCGACCAGAGACCCCGTGTCGATGCTGTCAAGGAGCTTCCGGGCCTCGGCCGGCGAGAGGACCCGCGTCGAGCCCTTGGTGACGACGTGCTTCGGCGCGCGGCCCGCGCGGCCGCGGGGTTCACCGGGAGGACTTGGCTGACGACGAGCCAGTCGCAGAGCATGCGGATCGCGGCGAGGTACTGCTTGACAGTCGGGACCGAGCCAGGGTGGGTCCGGATGTAGGCGGCGACGTGGAGCGGGGAGACCGCCTCGAGGCCGAGGCCTCGCGCCTCGCACCACGCGAGAAACTGCCCCCCGGCCCTCCCGTACGCCGCCCGCGTCGTCCCGTTCGCGATCCGCCGCGTCGACGGCCGCGGCGTGCCTTCCGAGCCGCCTCGCCCGGCGGACTGTCGACGGCGCGATCGGCCGTCGGCCGACGGAGCTTGAACCGCCGGCCTCGCGCCGACGATAGCTGCGGCCTTCGACTCGTCGCGGGGCCGCGGTCCGCCGCCGTGGTCAGCCGCAGCTGCAGCTCGTCGACGAGGTCGCGGTCCTCGGCGTTCATGAACTCTCTCAGCTCCAAGACGACCGCGGGGCAGCCTGGAGTTCCGCCCCGGCTCCCGACGCGAAACGCGCGGCGTGCGGGGCCGCGGGACCGGGCCGCCGTCCTCGCCACCATGCCCTCGGCCGCGCTGGGGCCAGGTCACCTTTCGAGCACCTTCCTGCAGAGCATCGCCATGTCGCGTGACAGCTCGCCCGCACACCCCCGCCGGGCCTTCGCCGGGGCGCTTCTGGAGCATGAACCCCGAACAAAGAAGATCCGTCCTATTTGGTAAGGAGGTAACCGATACCACAGCTCGGCATCTTGCTAGACCAAGAGAGGAGGAACGACATGGCAGGACGAACCGGCACACGCTTCGGTCTGATGCTCGCCCTGGTGCTGGTGGCGCTCGGAGCATGGGTGGTAGGACAGGGCTCGACGATCACCGCAGCCCAGAGCAACTTCGTGGGCGGCGCGCCGTCGCGGCCGGATGCCTCGGACATCCGCGCCCTGCGCCTGCGGTTCGAGCCCGGCGTCCGGTCGAACTGGCACAGCCACGGCGGGTTCCAGGTGATCATGGCGGAGGAGGGCCGCGGGCGCACCCAGGTGCGCGGCGAGGCGCTGCAGGAGATGCTGCCGGGTGTGCCCTAACTACGCGGGCCCCGGGGTCGTGCACTGGCACGGCGCGGCGCCGGACGAGCACATGGTGCAGCTCACCGTTGTCGGCGGCGAGGGTCCGACGAAGTGGATCGAGCCGGTGAGCGACGGGAATTATCTGGGTCAGTAGGCCGCCGCGTGTTCCCGCACTGGGGCCCCATGCGCCCGGGCCCGGCGCGGGATTCGTCCACCTTGCGGACGAGTCGGGGGACGGTGACCACCGCTGCGGCGGACGGTGACGAGGATCCCGTCGCCGTCGGCCGCGTCGGCGACGTCGGCCCAAGCAGAGGGCGCTCACCTCGCTCCGGCGCATGCCCGCCATCGAAGAGGAGCCCAGCGACCACCGCGTCGAGCCGGCCGCGCTTGAGGGCGACCTGGCCGGACTCCACGCCGCGGTCGCGACGCCGCGGCCCGGTGGCAGGTGGCGAGGACGGCGGCGAAGCCCGGCGTCATCATAGAGATCCGCGGGTGCGTCGACGCCCTGGTCGGCAAGATCGTAGATCACCGTGGGCAGGCGCTGGTAGAGGACGGCGGGCGAGACCAGCGACGCGCCCCGGCTGCTCGCGGTGACGGTCGCCGCGCCGGAGGCGGTCGCGATCGGGTAGCTGCCCGCGGCCACCGCGGCGCCCGCGCCTGCCGGTCCCGCCGGGGGTGACGCGCCGGCCGCCCCCCATCGCCGCAACAGCGCAGCGATCGGGTCGGACCACGCCGCCAACCGCGGGGACCACCCGGCTTGCGTCAGAATATCCTTATTATAAAGCGCAGCTCCACATAACTTGGGAGATTGCTCACCGCTCCGCCCGCTGGCTCCGTGTATACTGACGTACTCGAACCCATATGGGTGCGGCTCTTCTTCGTCGGCGGCCCAGGGGGTTTCTGCGAGCGGCACGGCAAGAGCTACTTGACCCGTCGAAGGCGTGGTGAGGAGGGCGGTGGGGGCGGCTCGGTGACCGGCGGTGCTATCCCATCAAGGTATCGCTGGACGTGGTTCCGCTGGTACTCGCGCGCTTCGTGGAAGTCCCAGTACGCATCGAAGTCGCGGCTGGCTCGGAGCGCTCGGAGCTTCAGGACCGCCTCGGCTCCAACCAGGCGCCAGCGTGCGCCGGTCAACTCCATCCGGTCGCGGACCAAGTACCGGCACGCCCCTTCGATCACGCCGGTGGCGATGGGATAGCCCGCCGCGAGGTAGCGGTCGTAGTGCAGATACGGCGCGTATTTCAGCAGGTAGTCGGCGCACGTATCGACCGGCTTGCGGGTGTCGCTCGAGAAGCCGGCGACGGTCGCCGCACGCCGCATCGCCGCCGCCACCTTGCTGGCCTTGCCCTCGAGAATGCCCCGCACGCGCGTCCACGCCCAGCACGCCAACTCGGGGCTCCCCTCCCGATGGAACACATGCGCCGCCTTCCAGACGTACTCCACCACGTGGATGATGTCGAGTATCACCGTGACGTCCACGCCGTACGCGGCGGCGCCCGTTTCCACGAGGTCTAGCTGCATCTCGGCGCCATCGACGAGCGCGACCCAGCGCTTGACGTGCTCGGGGTCTTGGCGCTCCGCTTCCAGCGTCGCCTCCGCGACCACCTCCACCGGCTCCCGTTCGAGGCTCGCCCAGACCCGTTTCGCCACCGGGCGAGGCCGCACGACCCGGGTCTTGGCCCCCGGCGGTCGGGGCATCAAGCTCTGCAGGAACTCCTCCGGGCTCCGCACGAACGGCGCGGTCGTGTAGACGGCGGCCACCGTCGCCATTCGCTTCGAGTGCTTCTTCTCTCCCGGCTTGAGACGCTTGAAGTGTGAGAGCTGCTCCCGTTGCTGCCGGCGCTTCTCGGCCGCCTTGCGCGTCGCCTCGCGCAGGTCCTCGCGATGCAGCACGACGCCCTTGCCGTCGAAGGTGAGCACGACAACCGACCCCTCGGGGGGCGGCTGGCCATCCGCCGCACGGCGTGCTTCGTAGAAGGCGTCGAAGTCCTGAGCCGCTCGAACCACCAACTGTTCCGCCTGACGCTTGGGCACCTGTGCCCCGGTACTGCGAGACAGCTCGAACAGCGCTTCGTCGAAGGACCGCGAGGCGGCCGCCGCCGCCACCCGGCGCCGCACCTCGAGCGAGTAACGCTCCCCCGGCAGGTTGAGCGCGGCATCGAGCGAATGCAGAAGTCCGTCGACGGACCGTGGGAGCCGCCGAGCTCGTCGCCGGGTCGTGGTCGGGGGGAAGTCTGGAGTTCCGCCCCGGCACCCTGCGCGACGCCAACGTGGGCGATACGTCGACGTGCCGCGGGCCGCGGGCGGTCCGCACCGCCCGCGGCTTCGTTGCTGCCGCCGTCTCGTCCTCGCCCTCGGGATGATCCTGGCTTCGCGGGAATTGCCGGTGTCGCGGGCCAGACCTCGCCAGCGGGCACAGAGCGCTCGGGAGCCGGACGACGCGCACGGCGCGGATCGGCGGTGGGCGTCGGGGCACTGTCAACAGGTAGTATTCTTCGAGCCGACGCGGCCATACCGAGATGCGCTTCCCCGCTGGCGGTGCCGGGGCATGATGTCCGCAATCGATAGATCAGACACGTCTGCGCGCGCCCAGACGCTTGCAGAATCGCCAGCGTCCACCTCGTCCTCGACCGGGCCAACCCCCGGGGTCGTAGACTGGTCGGCCGCGTTTCGCGCCGGCGTGGGGGTGGTCGGCGGCAAGGGCTGGCATCTGAGCCGGCTGGTGCGCTACGGGTTCCAGGTGCCACGTGGCGGTGTGGTGCGGGCCGGGGTGTACCAAACGCTGTGCCGCCATCGACCGGTGGCCGAGGCGATCGCGGATCTCGGGCACGTATCCGCCGACCAGACCACCGACGACGACGTCCGACGGCGCCTCGACGCGCTGCGGGACGCGCTGACGGCGATGCGATTGCCGGAGAACATCCGCCAGGACCTGGCGCGGTTCATCCAGGGCACCGGGCTGGCGGACCGCGCGGTAGCCGTGCGCTCCAGCGCGGTGGCGGAAGACGCGACCGGCACCACCTTCGCCGGCATCCACGACAGCACGTTGGACGTCATGGGAATCGAAGCGATCTGCGCCGCGGTGGTCCGGTGCTACGCGTCGCTCTGGAGTCCGCACGCCCTCGCCTATCGCCGACGCTTCGGTGTCGCCGACGCCGACACCCCGTGCGCGGTGGTCGTCTGCGAGATGGTCCGCGCCAAGGCGGCCGGCGTCGCCTTCTCCTGCGACCCGGTCACCGGGCGCCGCGGCGTGGTGGCGATCAACCTGGCCGCAGGGTCGGGCGAGGCGGTTGTCAGCGGCGCGGTCGATCCAGTGCAGTACGTCGTGGAGTGGCCGGGACCCGACCCTCGGGTCCGCCGAACCGACGCCACCGGCGGCAGCGCGGTGCTGGACCCGGCCCGGGTGGCCGCCCTCGCGCAGTTGGTCCGGCGCGTGCATTGGGCGCTTGGCGATGGCGACCGGCCGCAGGACGTCGAGTGGGCCTGGGACGGCGGCCGATTCTGGTTGCTGCAATCGCGTCCGGTGACTCGGTTGCCGCGCTGGACCTTCCGGGGCGTGCCGGCCGGTACCGCCACTTGGTCCGATGCCAACATAGGTGACTCGTTTCCGCGGCCGGTCACCACTATGACCTGGTCGTTCATCGACGCCACCGCCCAGGAGATCGTCTACGCGTCGCTCGATGCGGTGCGCTACCCGCTTCCCGCCGGCATGGAGGTGCTGCGGCGGTTCGGGGGTAGACCCTACTTCGACCTCGACAGCCTGCAGTGGAGCTTGTACGACGCGCTCGGCATCGTCCCCGCGGAAACCAACCGCCAGATGGGCGGATTCCAGCGCGAGATTCGGGTGCCGGCCGGCAATCCGATACGCGGCCGGGCGGGCGGGGACGGGCCCGCCGGAGACTCCGGCTCCTGAGCCGGTTGTGGCGACTTCACCGCACGGCACCGCGCAGAATCGACGGCATCATCGCCGCGGCCAGGGCCGGCCGAGACCGCGATCTGTCCACGCTTGACAACCCTGCGCTATTGGCCGCGTTCCGTGAACAGCAGCGCCGGGGCGTCGACTACCAGCCCCTGCTGCAGCTCGCCGCCACCTACTACGGCGCGTGGATGACGCTGATGCAGGACCTGTTCGAGTGGGCGACCCGCGATCGGGGTCAGACCCTGGTCGGACGGCTCCTTGCCGCGTCGGGCAACGTTGCCAGCGCCGAGCATGGGCTCGACCTGCGAGATCTCGGCCGGCTGGCCCGGGCCGAGCCACACGCACTCGACGTCTTGCACGAGACGAGCGATCCGTTCGCCTGGCGCAGCACGCTGGCCGCCGACTCGCCGTTTCGGCAGGCGCTCGAACGATACCTGGACCGCTACGGACATCGCGCCGTCTTCGAGATGGAGTTCGCCAGCCGTCGCTGGTGGGAGGACCCATCCTATCTGCTCGAGCAGATCCGCTTTCATGCCGGACATCCCCGGGCACCGGACCCGCGCTGCCGGGCCCGGCAGCGGCGAGCCGACGCCGAAGCGGGGTTGGCCGACGTGCCGTTCTACATCCGCCCGCTCGTGCGCTGGCTGCTCGCCCGGACGCGTCTCGGCGCCGCCCTTCGCGAGAACGCGAAGTCCGGGTCGGCCGCAGATGTCGACCAATTGCGTCGGATCTGTCTGGAGATCGGCCGCCGGCTCCACACCGCGGGCCGCCTCCCCCGTTCCGATGACGTCTTCCATCTCGGGCTGGCGGAGGTCGAGGCGTTTCTGGACGGATCGTGGGACGGCGGCGGTGCCGCCCGCCTCGTGGAGGACCGCGCGGCCCGGTTCGCCACTCAGCAGGCGCTCGACCTCCCGGGCGTCATCGACGGCCACGACGAGCGCTCGGTGCCCGCGCTTTCATCGCGGCCCGCGACGCCCCCCGACGCGTCGCCCGGCGCGGAGTGGCAGGGGGTCGCCGCCGCGCCGGGAGTCGCGACCGGGCCCGCCTGCGTCCTGCGCAACCCGCACGACGGGGCCGGGATGGCGCGCGGCGACGTGCTGGTGGCGCCGTCGACCGACCCCGGCTGGACCCCGTTGTTCCTGCGTGCGTCGGCGGTCGTGATGGAGACCGGCGGCTATCTGTCGCACGGCGCCATCGTAGCCCGCGAGTTCGGCCTCCCCGCGGTGGTCAACGTGCCGGACGCGATGCGTCGAATCGCCGCGGGCGACCGGCTCCGGGTGGACGGCGACCGGGGCCGAGTGTCCCACCTCGGGTCGCGCCGGGTCGAGTAGCCCCGGTATGGTCGAAGGGGATATCGGGCCTGAGCAGGTGGACCCAGGCACCGGCCCGGTCACTCCCCGGATGCCTGCCGCTGGGGCAGCGCGAGTTGCCAAATGCCCGTAAGTCCCTCATACCACGTGCGTTACTGTCAGGCCTCAAGCCCTGATTACCTCGTCGATTCCCACATGTCAAGCAGGAATCCAAGGGACCATCGAAGTGTCTATAGACCTCACCGCATCACAGCTTGCTCGCCGCCGCGCCGCCATTCAGCGCCATCGACTCGCCGAGTACGTCTTTCTCCGGATATGTTCGCTGCTCAACCGTACGCAGCCGCCGCGGCATCACCGAGAAAACGATCCGAGCGGCGGTAGACTTCAGAAAGCTATCGCTGAGCGGCGAGCCCGTGGAGCCTGCTGTACCGTGTATCCCCAATTAGAGCGGGTTCCGCCTCTACAAGCAGACTAAGGACACTGACGCAAATTAACTTGCCATCTTTTGCGATCTGTGGTCTATTTGGGTTCTATGCAGCGCAACGTGGAACTGGAGGCCACGATTGTCGCCAAGTACGCGGCGGTGTCGCCGGTATTGGATGAGCGCAGTCGCCGCCGGTGGGCGGCTGCCGAGTCTGTGGCCATCGGCTATGGCGGGGATGCGCTGGTGTCGTCGGCCACGGGTCTGGCCCGGGAGACGCTCCGGAAGGGCCGCCGGGAAATCACGCAAGGCGGGACGCCGACGGGTCGCATACGACGCCCGGGAGCGGGGCGGCCCCGTCTCGAACAGAGGCAGCCTGGCCTCCTGGCCGCCCTGGAAGGGCTGGTGGATCCGCTGACGCGCGGCGACCCAACGTCTCCGCTGCGCTGGACATGCAAGAGTCGGGCGAAGCTCGCCTCGGGGCTGGCACAACAAGGGTGGCGAGTGAGTTCGACGACCGTCGGCCGGTTGCTACATCAACTGGGGTACCGGCTGCAATCGGCCCGTAAACGTCAGGAGGGGACCAGCCACCCGGACCGTAACGCGCAGTTCGAGCACATCAATGCGACCGCGGACTCGTTTCTGGCCGAGGGGCAGCCGGTGATCTCGGTCGACACGAAGAAGAAGGAGCTGGTCGGGAACTTCAAGAATGGCGGGCGGGAATGGCAGCCGAAGGGCACGCCGCCGGCGGTGCTGGTCCATGATTTCCCGACGGACGCGGAGGGCAAGGCGATTCCGTATGGCGTCTACGACATGGCGCGCAACGAAGCTTGGGTGAGCGTGGGACGGGACCACGACACCCCGGCCTTCGCGGTGGCGTCAATTCGTTATTGGTGGCAGCAAATGGGCTGTGACGCCTACCCCGACGCCACGGCCCTGTTCATCACGGCGGATGCGGGTGGGAGCAACGGGTATCGGTTGCGCGCCTGGAAGCACGAGCTTCAACAGTTGGCCGACGAGACCAGACTGACCATCCACGTGAGTCACTTTCCACCCGGCACCAGCAAATGGAACAAGATCGAGCACCGTCTCTTCTGTCACATCACGGCGAACTGGCGAGGCACCCCGTTGACGACGTATGAGACCATCGTCGACCGCATCGGGAACACCCGGACGGAGACCGGGCTCTGGGTCCGGGCCGAACTCAACGCCGGCCAGTATCCCACGGGCGTCAGGGTGACCAAGGAGGAGATGGACGCAATCGCGCTGGTCCGCGACGGGTTTCATGGGGAATGGAATTACAAACTGCTACCCCGATGAAGTTGGCAAGTTTATATCGATCACTGTCCTAAGCACGTCCGACAGCCCATGCGCTACATCCCGCGCATTGTCCAGCGTGACACGGTCTAACTAGGGGTGAGTCGAAGAAGCCAACCACTACGTTGCTGTCCGCCTTTTCCGGATCCACGACGATCTGAACAAAGTCGTTGGGGCGCTCAGGAAGCTCCGCTGCGTCGGTCCTACACCGCGACGTCACAATGAGGGGCAGGAAGAACCCATTGTCCCTGTACTCAATGTAACTCAATGTCGCCCGGGTGTCCAGGACAGCGGATGATCTCGAGCGCGTAGTAGTCCAGATCCCTCCTTGCTAAGTTCAGTCGATTGGTCAGAGTGGCGATTCGGTGTTTGGAGCTCTCGGCCTCGAAACCTCGGTAGGCTGCGTGCGGAACCAGGACTCCGAGCTCCGGCGTCGGCCCAAGCCGTCGGTGCTGATAGTTCGATAGCAGTGCCTTCAAGGGTCGTTCTTGCTCGGTCGCCTGACCGGCGAAGAGTGCTGTCGCCGCATTCCCGCGTCGTATGACGACGATGTCCGCGGCGATGCGCGTGAGCGGCATAAACGCGCCTCCCGCCGCGTGGAAGCTCGCGTCGAGATAGAGACCGAAGTCGGCGAGCCTGCGGACAACACTCCGCTCATTGGCGGCGAAGTGGAACCGCGGCGCCACAACGAAGATGGGTGCGGCTCTTCTTCGTAGAGGACTTTTTCGCCTGTTCATAGGCGTTTTTGCTTGTGGACGGGCTCTTCGGTGCGCCTTGCGCGGGGACAGCGCCCCCACCCGCCTGTTTTCGGGCAGCCAGCCCGACCTGATCACGGCGCCGGGGCGCTTCGGTCTGTCCCCTCCGGCGCCCCCCCTGGACATTCGCGCGGCGTTTTGCTACGGTGTCGTGGGAAGGGAGAAGCCTCTGCGATGGCCGTGGCGACGACGACGTTCTCGGGACGGGTCTTCAGCGTACGAGAGGTGTACGCTAATCCGTGAGATTGTGCGGGACTGTGCGGGCTTGAGCCGGATGGAGCTGGCGCGCACCGTGTGCGAGCTCTTGCGGTGGCGGCGCCCGAACGGGAGGCTGAAGGCCCGGGAGTGCCGCGAGTTCCTGGAGCGGCTCGACGCGGGTGGTGCGCTGGTGCTGCCGGACAAGCGCCAGGGCCGTGCGACCGGGTCGGTCACCCGCGTGCCCCGGACGGCGGCGGGAGAGCCGGGGCGCCCGCTCGTCGGCAGCGTGCGCGATATCGAGCCGCTGCAGGTCGAGCGGGTGCGCGAGCCCGCCGAGCGCCTGCTGTTCCGGGAGCTGGTGGGACGCTACCACTATCTCGGGCACACGGTCCCGTTCGGCGCCCACCTGCGCTATCTGGTGTTTGCGTCGCAGCCGGCCCGGGCGGTGGTCGGCTGCCTGCAGTTCTCGAGCCCGGCGTGGCGCATGGCGGTCCGGGACCGCTGGATCGGCTGGGACGACGCGACTCGGGCGCGGAATCTGCAGCGCGTGGTCAACAACAGCCGCTTCCTGTTGCTGCCGTGGGTCGCGGTGAGGAACCTCGCCAGCGCGGTCCTGGCGCGCGGCCTCGGGCAGTTGGTGGCGGACTGGCCGCGCCACTACAAGCTCGAGCCCTGGCTGGTGGAGACGCTGGTGGACCCCCGCCGCCACCATGGGGGTTCGTACCGCGCCGCCAACTGGGTCGCGTTGGGCGCCACCAGCGGTCGAGGTCGGATGGATCGGTACGGCCGCCGCGCCGGCGAGGCGCCCAAGACGGTCCTGGTTTATCCTGTGGTCCGGGATGCGCAGCGTCGGTTGCGGGAGAGCTGAGCGATGCGAGCCGTCACCCCCCGCGCCGCTCGACCCGACCCGGCGCCGTATGCGGCGGCCGAGGTGGCCTTCGCCGAGGCCAAAGCGTACCTCTCTTCGCGCGAAGCACAGCAGATGAGCGAGAGCGACCTCGAACGGGAGCTGCACCGGCGGGGCCAGGAGTTGATGCGCAAGCTCCTGCAAGGGCACCTCGATCAACGCAGCCCGGGAGAGGCCGCCGGTCCGGTCGAGGGGGCCGACGGTGTCGAGCGCTCGGAGCGCCGGGTGCACGAACGCCACCTGGAGACGATCTTCGGCACGGTGCAGGTCGAGCGGGTGGGCTACGCGCGGGCTGGTCACGAGAGTCTGCATCCTCTCGATGCCGCGCTCAACCTGCCGGGGGAGCGTTACTCGCTCGAGGTGCGGCGCCGGGTGGCGGCGGCGGCCGCCTCGCGGTCCTTCGACGAAGCGCTGCTCGATCTGTCTCACAGCACCGGGGCGGAGGTGCCGAAGCGTCAGGCCGAACAGTTGGTGGTTCGCGCGGCTGAGGACTTCGACGCGTTCTACGAGGCGCGCCGTGCGGCGGAGGGCGAGCCGCCGCCCGAGGGGTCGGTGGTCGTGCTGACCTTCGACGGCAAGGGCGTGGTGCTGCATCGCGAAGACCTGCGCAAGGCGACGCGCAAGGCGGCCGAGAGGCGCCGGCAGCACCGGGAGCCGCTCTCCCGGTTCCACCGCCTCAAGCCAGGAGAGAAGAAGCACTCGAAGCGCATGGCGACGGTGGCCGCCGTCTACACGACCGGGCCGTTCGTGCGGAGCCCGGAGGACTTCCTGGAGAGCTTGATGCCCCGACAGCCGGGGGATAAGCCCAGGGATAAGCCCCGGGCCGTGCGGCCGCGGCCGGTGGCGAAACGGGTCTGGGCGAGTCTCGAACGGGAGCCGTGGGAGGTGGTCGCGGAGGCGACGCTGGAAGCGGAGCGCCAGGACCCCGAGCACGCCAAGCGCTGGGTCGTGCTCGTCGACGGGGCCGAGCCGCAGCTCGACCTCGTGGAAGCGGGCGCCGCCGCCTACGGCGTGGACGTCACGGTGATACTCGACATCATCCACGTGGTCGAGTATGTCTGGAGGGCGGGGCGGGTGTTCCATCGCGAGGGGAGCCCCGAGTTGACTCACTGGGCCTGGACGCGCGTGCGGAGCATTCTCGAGGGCAAGGCCAGGAAGGTGGCGGCGGCGATGCGGCGCGCGGCGACCGTCGCCGGCTTCTCGAAGGACACCCGCAAGCCGGTCGACAGGTGCGCCGACTACCTGCTGAAATACGCGCCGTATCTGCACTACGACCGCTACCTCGCGGCAGGCTATCCCATCGCGACCGGGGTCATCGAAGGGGCGTGCCGGTACCTGGTCCGCGACCGTATGGAGTTGACCGGAGCCCGCTGGCGCCTGGTTGGAGCCGAGGCCGTCCTGAAGCTCCGGGCGCTCCGGGCCAGCGGTGACTTCGATGCGTACTGGGACTTCCACGAAGCGCGCGAATACGAGCGGAACCACGCCCAGCGCTACACGGATGGGACAGTACCGCCGGTCACCGAGCCGCCCCCACCGCCCTCCTCACCCCGCCTTCGACGAGTCAAGTAACTCTTGCCATGCCGCTCGCAGAAACCCCCTGGGCCGCCGACGAAGAAGAGCCGCACCCAACGAAGATCGCTAGACCCTTTGCCGACAGGCGAAGAGACGATCGCAGGAGGAGCTCATGGCCGCCCTCGTCGCGCACCGTGACCCCGTCAATCGTGAACTCTCGCGGTCTGAGCCCGAATGGTGGTAGCGAAACCACCAGATCGAACTCTCCCAGACGCGCGAGACCTTCGCCCTCGAGATCACAGACGCGATACTCACCACCTGCCTCTGTGGGGTGTACATATTCGGCCACCTCGAGGGCGCCCTCGTGTGGCGAGGTGCCGACGAAGTCACTGGCCCGTGTCGCTGCGATCACCGGCTGCAAGAGAGTCCCAAAACCGACGTGGGGATCGAGAACTCGCTGTGCCTTTACGCCATCGAGGAGACGAACTATGAATCTTGCAATCGAGGGCGGACACCTCAAGATCCCCTCATTTTATCACGTGAATCAATAGGACGAAACCGTTCCGTGGAACAAACATCTCCGGCGGGATGGACTTTGCAAAATGTCGCGCGCCCGGGTTAGTATGTTGACCCATGCGCTTACATCAGAAACCGCCAACGTCTCGCAACCGACTGCTCCAAAGACACGATCTTTTGAACTTCATAACGGCGGACACGCCCCCTCGCCAAAGCGCGCCGTCAACGACCACAGATCCGACGGCGTCAATCGGATCTTGTGTTCAGTCGCAAACTGGACAATCCCGGCGCCGCTTCGCAAGAACAGGCGGGTGTCGCGGGTCCTATTCGCCAGTTCCCAGAACCGATCGAGCTCGCTCGCTGCCATCACACTTCCAGTCTGCAGGTTCCCACCGAAGGGCGCCACTCCGTCGAAGGCGGAGTTGGAGTTGCCCCGTGCCACGGATCGTCATCGACCGCCAGCGTAGCATGGCGCTGCAGGCTCGCTCGAAGTCAGCGGCAACCGGCGGGGAGACGCGGAGACGGGCTCTGTTGGGGTCGGCGACGGCGGGTCAGCGCCTGAGCCATCGCAAACAACCGCACGACGGCCTCCTGCGCGCCCGTGAACCGCACCTCGAGCCGGTCGGGTTCGACCGACACACCCTCCGGCAGCCGCGCGAGACGCGCCTCGAGCGCCTTCGACTGGAATCGCGAAGCGTATCCCGGTGAGCCAAGCCGTGCGGAGTGGGCCACAGCCGGCCGCGCCGCTGCTCCTCGCCGCGGGAAGGCGGCCCGCGTACCTGACCGGCGTGCTCGTCGGCGCGCCCGTGTACGCAGAACCGAGCGCGTCATGATGGTGAATGAGTTTCGACGTGGCGCGTTTCGGCATACGAATCGCCCGGAACCGTCGCCGTCGTGCGGAACAGACACGTCCCGCAGGAACCGCCGGCCGGGGGGCGCGTCTTCGACGTGGACTCGGCCAACAACCGTCGGCCGTCTGCCTTCCCGCACGGGAAGAATTCGCCGGGAGCTACCGCACCAGCGGGGCCGGCGGGGGGGTGTGAGCAGACCCCCCGCCGGGGTCGGTGGCCCCGCCGCGCGGGGGGCCGCGCCCGGTTACGGCCGTGATGGTGTCCATCGTCACGGCCGGGCGCATCGGAACCGCAATGGGAGGTGCATTCATCGACACCGCTTGGCGGCATCCGGTGTGAGCGATCCGGGGTTCTTACGTGTGATCCTGGAAACCACGCCGAGGTCACACGTCCGCATCCACAGCTTCAGTCCAGACGAGCTGTGATCGAGACCGTCCTCGGCGCGGTGACGAACGCGCGTGTCCGGGTGGCGTTCTGGAGGGCGGCCGGCGGCGTCACAGATCCGGCGGCGCGGGCGCCGATCGACCGTCAGTTGTCGGAATCGCGCCGCCGACGGGTTTCTGGTCGGGTCCCGAGCGCTGCGCCACGGTCCGTCGCGGTTGTCAGCCGTCCGCGCTCACCGGCCAGGTAGGTAGCCCAGTCGTCCATCAGGCGCCGGCGGCGCTCGAACAGGTCCGACCTGGCGTAGGCGGCTTCGACCTTGTTCTGGACCACGTGAGCCAGCGCCGCCTCGATGACCTCCCGCGGGTGGTCGGTCTCCTCCGCCGCCCAGTCCCGGAACGACGAGCGGAACCCGTGCGCCACGGCCGGGATGCGATGCTGTTGGAGCATCTTGGGCAGCGTCGACATGGATATCGGCCTCCCGCTCCGCATGGGGAACACCAGCCGACGCGGGCCGTCGACGAGCGCCCGCGCCGCGTCGAGAATCTCCAACGCCCGCCGGCACAGCGGGACCGGTGCTCGCGCTTCGCCTTCATCCGCGCGGCGGAGATCGTCCACACGCGGGCTGCCGTATCGATCTCGTCCCACGTCGCAAGCCGCACCTCACCGGACCGCGCCGCGGTCAGCACGAGATACTCGAACGCCAACTTGACCGCCGGCTGGCCGGACTTCGACGCTCGCACCGTCTCGACGGCCGCGGCCACATCCTTGTGGGGCAGCGCCTGCATGTGCTACACGATGTCGTTCTGCGGACCCAGCACCGGCAGGACCCGGTCGCACGGATTGTCGTTCCTGAGGTTCATCGCTATCGCCCACTCCAACACCGACCGGATGCGCTGGCGCACGGCGCGGGCGGTCTCTGCCTTGACGTGCCAGATCGGCGTCAGGATTTCCAGCACGTCGGCGGTGTTGACCTCGGAGACGAGCCGGCGGCCAATGCGGGGGAAGGCGTAGCGTTCCATGCTCCGCCACCAGTTCTGCGCGTGCCACCGGCCGCGCCAGCCGCCGCGCTTCTGGTCGAGCACGCCCCGGGCGGCCTCGGCGAAAGTGGGAACGCTCTGGACGCGGCGCTTCTCGGACAGGGGGTCCGCCCCGGACCGCGCAAGCTTGCGGTTGGCGAGGGCCAGTTCGCGGGCCTCGGCGAGCGAGACGAGCGCGACGGCGCCAAGACCGAGTTCGCGGCGGCGCCCGCGGATGACGAGCCGCTGGACCCAGCTTCGGGTGCCGGTCGGCTGGACGAACAGGTACAAGCCGTTGCCGTCAGCGTGCCGTCCTGGCGGGGCGCTGCGGACGAAGGCGGCCGAGAGCGCCTTGTCGGGATGGCGGCCTCGGCGCTTGGTTCTCGGGGGCGCAGGGGCAGCGGCGATTACAGGGTCCATCCCCGCATTAGATCCGGGAAAGGACCGGATTTCACGCTACGTCCCGACCGCCTCGGGGCCACGACCGCAAGTAATAAATTACTACTGAGCCGCTTGCGAAACTCCTGGGGCTGGCGGCTTGGCGCAGTCCTCAATTCTCCTGGTAAACACCCATTCGCCCTGGATCGCCGACTGGATGCCGGCTCCGGAGGACCGGCGGCACGCCGAGAGGTGGAAGTAGGGCTGTTTCGACGTGTCGCCGACCGAGCGTCGGAACACCGGTGGGTGACTGACGCCGGTCGGGCGCCGAGGGGCGTTGCCGGCGATGCGCTGGTTATGTCACCAGGCGTACGAGCTGGTCGGCGATGAGTGCGAGCACGCCGAACATGCAGTGACACATCACTTTCGAGGCGCCACGGACCCGGACATGGCGACCGCCAAACTCGTCCTTGAGTCGGCCATTGACGCGCTCACCCGCCGTACGCTCGTTGTAGCGAACCTGCTCGGCAAGCTGAAAGCCGAGATTTTTCAGGCGCCGGGCTTCGGTTCGCAGTTCCTCCGCCAGCGTCTTGTCGCGGCGGGGGTTGGTGTCAATCAACGGGACGTGGCCGAGTGAGCGGCTGTGCTGCCGGATCGGTTCCGCGTCGTAGGCGGCGTCCATCAGGTCATACAGATTGGTCGTCCGCCCGGCCGACAACGTCGCCAGCGGAATGGCGGCTTGGCTGTCGTGCAGCGAGGCGGACGTCAGCAGGCAACTGATCGGAATCTGGCCGTCGGCCACGTCGATGTGCAGCTTGTAGCCGACCCAGGTGGACTTGTAGCCCTTGCTGTCCTTCTTCATGCCGACATCACAGGCGGTCGGCAGGTCGTCGAGCATCGCCGGCAGGCTCATGGTCGCCTGCCGGTCGAGGCGCTTGAGGACCTTCGGTCGTTCCTCACCCTTCTTCAGCCGTCCCCGTTTGCGCTTGGGCGGCGGAGGTGCCTTCTCCTTCGCGGCCGGCTTCTCGCGGGCCTCGATGGCCGTCGAGTCGCGGGAGAGGTGGCCCACCAGCCGGTCGCGGTGGGTGTTCCAGATCAGCGCTTCGTGCACGCGCTGGGGCAACTGCGTGTCCGAGAACTCGGCGAAGGCGCGCGAGAAGACCGACTCGCTCGGCACCTCACTCCTTCGCTCCCAGCCGCAGATCCGCCGCAGCACCACGTCGGTGTCCAATCGGTCCAGCAGCACGCGCGTCGTCGGCATGTCGTAGACCGCCTTGGCCACCAAGGCCCGCGCCATCGCCGCACGGTCCTTGGGCGGACGCCCCGGCACTCGGAAGCGCCGGGGAATCATCTGCTCGATACGGATGACCTCCAGGGTCTGCACCAACTGCTGTTGTTTCTCGGTCAGCGGACCCAACACGCGCTCCAACTGCGGAAACAGGGCATGCTGGATCGACTGCCAGTAGGGGGCGAAGGCGACGCGCAGGTGATTCATTTCTTGACCACTCCTGTTGCCTACTGTACACTTACGAGCAAAGAGGATGTCAAGCAGCCAATCGATGGCCCACGACGAAGCGATGCATCGGTATGAGGAACAGTACGATGCGCTCAAGGCGAAACTACAAGCGGTCGGGTTCATCGGCCAGGGCAGCGTCCAGACCCGCCGTATAGCCTGTGGGTCGCCCACCTGCCGCTGCCATCACGACCCGGACGCCCGCCACGGCCCCTACCACTACTGGACGCGGAAGGCCCGCGGAAAAACCGTCGGCTTGAAGCTCACCGAAGACGAACTCGGCCTTTACCGGGAGTGGATCGAGAACAACCGTGAACTGGAACGGCTCGTGGAGGAAATGCGCCGCATCTCTTCGCGTGTGCTTGCCCTCATCACAGGCAGGCAGGCTCCATGAACCCCCGCGGCTCCGGCTCCCCGGCCACAGTGGCGGTCACTGTCATCCTGCGAACGCTGCGTCCCGTCCGCTGACCTTCGCTCGCCCCGCGGCCTCAGGCAAAAACTCGGCCGAACACGCTTTTCGCAAGAGGCTCTACTACTAATCAAGCATTTACAGCATGTTCGGCACGAGCAAGGGCGACTGCGGACAACCCATGGTTGTTAAGGCAGGGCGAACACGAACAGGGTGTTGCCCGAGGCGGGGCGGATCTCCGGGGTCAGGGCGCTGAAGTGCGACGCGGTGCCCCCGGCGCCGGTGCCGACCGCGATGTACTGCCGGCCATCGACACTGTAGCTGATCGGGAAGCCGCTCACCGGCGAGCCGAGGTTGATCTCCCAGAGCACCTCGCCGGTCTCCTGGTCGAAGGCCCGGAACCGTCCGGCAATGTCGCCGCCGAAGAGCAGGCCGCCGCCGGTCGCGACCAGCGACATGGTCGCCGCGCGCTGCTCGTGCAGCCAGACCGTCTCACCGGTCTCCGCGGAGATCGCGCGAACCGTGCCGGCGTTGTCGTTGCCCGGCGCCAACTGGTGGCGGTAGGCGATGGCGTAGGTGGTCGAGCGGCTCTCCGTCCGGGCGGCCGGGGTGTCGTCGGGGAACGTGGTCGTCGCCAGCATGCGCGCGCAAGTGTTCCGCAGCGGCATGTACATGGTGTTGGTCAGCGGGCTGTAGGCGCCCGCCTCCCAGTCCTTGCCTCCGTTCCAGGTCGGACAGACGAAGACCTCCTGCCCCACCGCGTTGAAGACGACCTCCGCGTTCTCCGAGACCGCCCCGGTCGCGCCGTCGATGTTGCTGATGACGTTCTGGGCGACGGTGGGGGTGGCCCACAAGAACTCGCCCGTCTCGCGGTCCAGCGTGTACACCACCCCCGTCTTGCCGGGAATGCCGGTCGTCACCTTGCGCACTTCGCCGGGCTCGATCCGGGGGTTGATCCAGCTCACCTGCGACGGGTCCGGAGCGACCGCGGTGTCGACGAGGATGCGCTCGAAGGGATGGTCGAGGTCCCAGTGGTCGTTCAGGTGCTGGTAGTACCAGCGGATCTCGCCGGTGTCGACGTCGAGAGCCAGGGTGGAGTTGTGATAGAGGTGCTTGTTCTCGACCCCGCCGAGCATGAACTTCGGGGCCGGCGAGGTGACCGACGTGCCCTGGTAGATCAGCCGCAGCTCGGGGTCGTAGCTCGCCGGCATCCACGTGCCGACGTGCACGCGCTCCTCGTAGGGCACGCCGCCCCAGGTCTCGTCGCCCGGCTCGCCCGGCGCCGGCACCGTCCGCCGCCGCCACAGCTCCGCCCCGGTCAGCGCGTCGTGGGCCACGATGACGCACGACTCGGGGCCGCCCTGGGGACGGCAGCTCCGCCCCGAGATGGCTTTGCCGTCGGCGATGATAGGGCCCGAGCTGTGCCCGGCCGGCGTCACCTTGTAGTCGAAGATCTGCGTCTCCCAAGCGATCTCGCCGGTCTCGGCGTCGAGCCCGAACGCATAGTCGTCGTCGCTGGTGTTGATGATGAACCGGTCGTAGATGGCGATGTTCCGGTTGTTGCGGGCGTTGCCGCCGACGAAGTCGTAGACGTCGTCGGGAAGATTCCGGCGATGCTGCCACTTCAGGTCGCCGGTCACCGCGTCGATCGCCTCGATGACGTCGCTCGACTGCGGCATGTAGAGGACGCCGCCGTAGGCGAGCGGCGTGCCCTCCTGCCGCCCCGGCGCGAGCCCGCGCGCCCACACCATCCGCAGCTTGCCGACGTTGTCGCGGTCGATCTCGTCCAGCGGGCTGTAGCCCCACCCATCCAGCGTCCGGCGCCACGTCAGCCAGTCGCCGGGTGCGGGGTCGTGGAGCATCGCGTCGGTCACGGGCACGAACGGGTCGGAGGACTGCGCCGACACTCTCGCCGACGCCGCCGCGAAAGTCATGACCGCCAGCGCGATCCCCGAAACAAAGCGTGAAGCACGAAACTGCGTCTGCATCGCACGGCTCCTGACCGCCGGGGTCGCAGCGCGTGCCGCACCCGACAGAAGACGGGATCCTCACATGCCGCCACGCGCTCTCGGTGGCGCCGTGCCGCCATCATCGGCGCAGTCCCCCCGGGTGTCAACAACGCGGGGCGGCGGTCCGTCAGGCGACGGTTTCCGGGGCAGGAGCCTGCGCCGCCCAACCGCGCGGGCGCCTGTGAGGGTCGGTTGGGCGGAAGGCGGAGCCGTCAGGCGACGGTTTCCGGGGGCGGGAGTCTGCGCCGTCCAACGGCGGGAACGCCTGGAGGGCTGGCACTGTGAAAGTACGGGGTGGCCAAGACACACCAACCCGCACACGACAAGAGAGGTCTCCAGTTCGTCGGCGGCCGGGCCGGCGGCAAATCCCCGCGTTGATCGCCGCGTCTTCCTCGAGGGTCGGCACCGCCGTGTCCGGCTTCAGCTTGGCCATGCTCGCCCATCTCCTCGGCACGGGTCGCGCGTCGCGTACACTGGGCGTCATGCCCAACTCAACCACCGTCACCAAGTTCACGTGGAACGACATGCCGAAGGAGCGGGTCACCAACCGCATCGACCGCCGGGTCGTGGCCGGCGAGAGCACGATGGTGGCCCACGTGTATCTCGAGAAGGGCGCGATCGTCCCCGAGCACGCGCACCACAACGAGCAGATCACCTACATCCTCAAGGGCAAGCTCCGGTTCTGGGTGGGAGACGACCTCTCGCAGGTCTTCGACGTCGCGGAGGGCGAGGTGCTGCACCTCCCGTCCAACGTGCCGCACAAGGCCGAGGCCCTCGAGGAGACGCTCGACCTCGACATCTTCAGCCCGCCGCGGCAGGACTGGCTGAACCACACGGACGCCTACTTCAAGGACCAGTAGAGGGACGCGGGCGTTCTCTTCGGCAGCACGCCACTCGCATCGCGCCGACCGACCGCAGGCTCCGACCGGCATTGCCGGGCCCGGCATGCCACACTGTCTCCCTGCGTCTTCCCGAAGTCCGCGGGGCTGCCGTCGGCCGACGCACCGGCCGTCGTGCTATGTTGATGGCACGGGCGAAGTGCCGTGTCGATGTCGCGCCGACGGCGCGGCCGCGGCATCCGCGAAGACGGGGATCGCCCCCCCGCCGTGGATGGCCGTTATCGACGGAATGCCGCTCCTGCAGCAGTAAAGGGGGGTCCGATGAGCGACATCCAGATATCCGACGCCGTGACCGACGCCGAACGCCTTTGGGTGCGGCTTCTCTTCGTAGAGGGTTTTTCTCGCGTATTCGTAGGCGTTTTGCTCGCGGACGGTCCCTCTTCGGTGCGCCTTGCGCGGGCACAACGCCCGCTACCCGCCTTTTGGGCAGCCAGCCCGACCTGATCACGGCGCCGGGGCGCTCGGTCTGACCCCTCTGGACATCCCCCTGAACATTCGCGCGGCGTTTTGCTACGGTGTCGTGGGAAGGGAGAAGCCCCTGCGATGGCCGTGGCGACGACGAGGTTCTCGGGACGTGCCTTCAGCGTGCGAGAGGTGACGCTGATCCGCGAGATCGTGCGGGACTGTTCGGGCTTGAGCCGGATGGAGCTGGCGCGCACCGTGTGCGAGCTGTTGCGGTGGCGGCGCCCGAATGGGAGGCTGAAGGCTCGGGAGTGCCGGGAGTTCCTGGAGCGGCTCGCCGGGGGTGGTGCGCTGGTGCTGCCTGACAAGCGCCAGGGCCGCGCGACCGGTTCGGTCACCCGCGTTCCCCGGACGGCGGCGGGAGAGCCGGGGCGCCCGCTCCTCGGCTGCGTGCGCGATGTCGAGCCGCTGCAGGTCGAGCGGGTGCGCGAGCCCGCCCAGCGCCTGCTGTTCCGGGAGCTGGTGGGACGCTACCACTACCTCGGGCACACGGTCCCGTTCGGCGCCCACCTGCGCTATCTGGTGTTTGCGTCGAGGCCGGCACGGGCGGTGGTCGGCTGCCTGCAGTTCTCCAGCCCGGCGTGGCGCATGGCGGCGCGGGACGGCTGGATCGGCTGGGACGACGCGGCTCGGGCGCGGAATCTCCAGCGCGTGGTCAACAACAGCCGCTTCCTGTTGCTGCCGTGGGTCGCGGTGAGGAACCTCGCCAGCGCCGTCCTGGCGCGCGGCCTCGGGCAGCTGGGTCGTGCTCGTCGACGGGGCCGAGCCGCAGCTCGACCTCGTGGAAGCGGGCGCCGCCGCCTACGGCGTGGACGTCACGGTGGTCCTCGACATCATCCACGTGGTCGAGTACGTCTGGAAGGCGGGGCAGGTGTTCCATCGCGAGGGGAGCCTCGAGTTGACTCACTGGGCCTGGACGCGCGTGCGGAGCATTCTCGAGGGCAAGGCCAGCCGGGTGGCGGCGGCGATGCGGCGCGCGGCGACCGTCGCCGGCTTCTCGAAGGACACCCGCAAGCCGGTCGACAGGTGCGCCGACTACCTGCTGAAATACGCGCCGTATCTGCACTACGACCGCTACCTCGCGGCAGGCTATCCCATCGCGACCGGGGTCATCGAAGGGGCGTGCCGGTACCTGGTCCGGGACCGGATGGAGCTGACCGGGGCACGCTGGCGCCTGGTTGGCGCCGAAGCGGTCCTGAAGCTCCGTGCGCTGCGAGCCAGCGGCGACTTCGATACGTACTGGGACTTCCACGAAGCGCGCGAATACGAGCGGAACCACGCCCAGCGCTACACGGGTGGGACAGTACCGCCGGTCACCGAGCCGCCCCCACCGCCCTCCTCACCACGCCTTCGACTGGTCAAGTAGCTCTTGCCATGCCGCTCGCAGACCTCCCCGGGGCCGCCGACGAAAAAGAGCCGCACCCAAACACAAATCGATGGTGGTCGCATCGACCGCGTACAACTTGTTCTTGAACCGAAAGCCGTGCCTCGGCGCGCACTGCCGGCAGCGGCTCAGCAGGCGTCCAAACAGCGTCTCGTAGAGGGTGTACGGCTGCTCGGCATTGACGCGCGCCAGCGACGAGCGACTGACCGTCGTCCCTACGCCCAAGTGATAGAGCTTGCGCCCTTGGGTGCTCAGGTTGCCCACGATGTCACGCAAGCTCTGTCGGCCCGTCAGTTGCGCCAAGCCAAGGGCCACGAACTGCGCCCAGCGGCTCATGACGCGCAACCCCTGACCTCGCTGGTGCTGGCGGGCCTCGGCTTCGAATTCATGTCTCGGAAGGAACCTGAGAAGCTGCACGAAGACTGTGTTATGATGAACCACGGCTTGGATCTCCTGTCTTTTTAATGATTTGCGCCACAGATCATTCTACCAGACATGGAAGGTTCAAGCCGCCTTCATTTGAAAGTCTGTGGGACAGCAGTGCTCGAAGATGTTTCTCGAAGTCTTCAGTGTGAATCCGGATTTTCCCCTCGGGACACCAGAAAAACCGATCGTGAACGACGTCAGGACGCATACTCAGGACGCGATGGCGTCCATCCGCCAAAAACTGCTGCGGAAAATCAGGAAACAGAGGCAGATGTCGACGCCGCACGAGAACTATGCGGTCATCGAACTCAACAATCCAACCATTGCGGGGAACTTCTCCATCCTTTCGTCTCTCTCCGCCGGATACAAGGTGAGGTTCAATACGCGCACCCTGCGACCGATATCCGGGGGTTATGACTGGAGCGAGTCCATTTTCGACGACCCCGCAACCCGGTTCCTCAAGGGCATCATATACTTCAGTCTGGGCGACTACTCGTCCAGAAGGTTGCTGCCGAATCCCAAGGTGCGGCGGTTCCACAGGGCTCCACTTGGTGAACCGTTCAGCCTGGCCAGTTTCCTGAACGCCCCCAACCCCAAGCTCTTCGATCCGGACCGGACCGTCACCGCCAGCGAACCGTTCGACGTGGACGAGTTCATCCACAAGATCCACGAGGGCCGCGACGTGGAACGGAAGGAACTCTCGGATTGATCGTCCTGGACACGAATGTCGTTTCCTATATCTTCAATGGGGACGACCGGGCCGGGTTCTACGTCGAAGCGGATCCGTGGCCGCCGGACAATCGTCTCCTTCCAGACCCTGGAGGAGCTCTGGAACGGCGCGTTCGCAAACGGCTGGGGTAAACGACGGACAGACGAGCTCGCACGCCATCTCGATCAATACGAGATCGTCTGGGCGGGTCCCGAACTGACGGATGCCTGCGCCCGCTTGCGGAGCCAACGCAAGGCCGCCGGGGGTGCACGTCAGATTTGTGAGACTGCACTCAGGCGGCGTTTGCGGCACGTCGCTCCCAGAAATCCTCGAAGCGGCCGCTGAGCTTGCAGCACCGCAGGGCGATGATGGCGTTGGCACCGGCCACGGTCCAATGCATGCCGGCACGCTTGAGTCGGGCGCCGACGGTGTGCTTGCATCCAGCCTCGACGACGCCGGTCGACACGCACAGCCCCCTCGCGCGGAACTGCGGATAGCGCATCCGGTGGCGGTTGCGGGTGATGTAGTCGCTGCACTTGCGGGCCTCCTCGCAGGTCCGACTGTGAGCGTGCAACGCCACCAGGATCGCATCGAGCCGTCCCGCGTCCAATTCGTCCCGTCGCTCCTTGCCCCACTGGGTGGCGAGGTCGGTGCCGGCGCCGTAGATGGCCTTGGCCACTTCGCACAGATGCCCCTTGGCATGGTAGAGGTCGACGATTTGGATGGCGCCGGGAAACTGCTCGCCACACAGATTCCAGATCCACTCGGCGCCATCGCCAAGGACGACGCGGCGGGGGGCGGCGTCGAAGCCGCGCCGATGCGCCTCACGAAGCGCACGTTGAGCGAACGCGGAGGGCAGCGGGTCGGTGCCGCGGCTCGCCGCACTCTCGACCGCGGCGCTGTAGCTCACCGACCCGGGGTCGCGGACGGGCACGCCGTCCTCGTCGTGCATTTCAGCCGTCCACACGGTGACCAGCTTGACCTCGCGGGTCTTGGCCACACCCCCGGGCTGCTTCCCGCGCCGGCCTTCGACCTCGGACTTGCGCACCGGCACGCCGGTGCCATCCATGCCCAGGTACATCGTCGGCGCGGCGCCGGGCTCGGCCTCGACCACGTGACACTCGTCGCTGGCGACCTGACGTCCCAGTGCTTCGGCGGTGCGCTCGACCTGCTTGGTCTCGACGCGCACCCCCGCCAGCTCCGCCAACAACTCGCTCGCCTCGGCAAAGCTGACGCTCGCCGCCGCCTGCCCTACCATCCGCGTGGTGGCGGGCGACAGCGACGTGTCGTTCAGACCCAACGCCCGGTCGCGCGGACACACCCCGGCGCGGCAGGTGTCGCAATGGTAGTAGGCGCGCTCCAGCCTCAGCGGTCCCAGCACCGTCGTGAACGTCTTGGTGCGGCGGCCGGCGTACCGCGCCGCCTGCCCGCAGGCGCACGCTGCCGTCGGACCCGCGTAATCGGTCCGGTCTGCGTTCAGCCGGCGCTCCACCGCCCGAGCAGCGACGCCGAGTGCCTGCCTGCGCGCCGCCCGCTCAATGGCCTCGAAGTCCAGCCCGTCGGTCGCTCCCGGCCCTACGAGCGCTTCGATTTCGGCGTCGATCTCGACCGCGAACCGGTCCTTGAAGCCCCTTTTTTCGCCGCCTCGGCGGCGACCCCGCGCCCGGCCGACAGCCGGGTCTGGCACAGCGCGTCGCTGACCTCGATCAACTCCCCGGCAAGTCGGCGCAAGCGTTGGCACTCGGCCAGCTGCGACTGGGTCTGCGCCACGGCGTCAGGGGGAATGATGCGCGTCACCGTCTTGCCGTCGACTTGGCGGGTGAGAGACCAGCTCGGACCGTGCCCACGGGACCCGTCGCGTGCGCAGCGGCAATAGGGCTTGCCGCACTTGCGGTAGCGGGCTACCAGGGAACCGGGGCGCAGGTCACCGATCGACGCCAGTTGCTGGCGCAGGTCGTCGCGGCGTGTTTCGAGTTCCTGGAGATCTGGAGTGGCAGCCATGGGGTCTCCTTCTACTGACAGCTGTTTATGCTGTCAGTATACCCCACGCCCCCAGACATCCCCTCAGCAGATCACAATCCTGACGTGCACCCGGCCGCCGGGCCGCCGGGCGTGAGATGAATTCCGCTGACGCATGGATCGCCGCCACGGCCCTTCTACTGAAGTGCCCTCTGGCTTCGCACGACCGCGACTTCTCCGGAATTCCCGGATTTGAGCTCATCCGGACCCCATGACAGCAACGGGACGCGGGGCGTGGGCCGAGATCGATCCGGGCCTTCACATCGGTCAGACCAATCGGCCTCTCGCCAACGGCTCGTGCGACGGTGCGGCAGTGCGGAGATCGACCGTCCGTGGAACGGACCGTAGCTGCCGCTCCAGGGGGATGGCAGGTCGCGGCGGAGACGGCCACCCAGGCCGTCGTGAGCGGAGACATCTGCGGGCCGATCCTTCTCCGCCTGGAGCGTTTCCGACCGGTCCTGACCGAAGTGCTGTTCATCGAGATGGACCCGGCCGACGGCCAGCACGAGCCGCTGATCGGCTACATTCCGCTCGATCAGGCCCAGGCGGTCGTCGACCTGGTGGGACATCGGCTGGTGAAGGTGAGCCGGGTCGATCTCAAATGACGCCGGCGCGCACCGCGTTCTTGCACCCGACAGCCGTCCGGGGGCATGATTGGCAGGCGTGGAACGACGATCAAGAGAATCAGGAGAGCAGGTGCCATGAACCATCGATATCTCGTCGCGGTATTCACGGTGATCGCGGTCACGGCGCTGGCCGCCGTGCCGGTTGCGGCCCAGACCGCGCCCCGGACCCCGTGGGGGACGCCGGATCTGCAGGGCATCTGGGACTTCCGCACCATCACCCCGCTGGAACGGCCGGAAGACCTGGGTGACCAGGCGTTCTATACGCCGGAAGAGGCCGCGACTCTCGAACGGGAGGCGGTCGAGCGGGACATCGAGCTCTGGGAACGGGAGGCGCAGAGAACCGAGGCCGGCGGGAACGTCGGCGCCTACAACAACTTCTGGATGGACCGGGGCACCCAGCCGATCGAGACGCGGCGCACGTCGCTGATCACGGATCCCCCGACCGGACGGTTCCCGGAGCTGTCCGAGGTCGGAGCGGAACGCGCGGAGGCGCGGAGCGCGCACATGGCCGAGCACCCCGCCGACTCCTACACCGACCGCAACTCGTCCGATCGGTGCATCGTGGGGTTCAACGCCGGCCCGCCGATCACGCCGCTCGCCTACAACCAGAACATGCAGCTCTTCCAGACCCCCGATTACGTCGTGATCCACACCGAGATGGTGCACACCTCGCGTTTCGTGCCCCTCGACGGCCGTCCCGCCCTCGACGCGGACATCCGTCTCTGGTCGGGCGACTCGCGCGGGTACTGGGAGGGCGACACCCTGGTCATCGAGTCCGCGAACTTCAACGACCAGCGCCAGTGGATCCCCCTGACCTCCGGGGGCTCCGGAGTCGCGTCGAGCGAGAACATGACCCTGGTCGAGCGCTTCACCCGCATCGACGACGACACGCTCGAGTACACCTTCACGCTGACCGACCTCGACACCTGGGCGATCCCCTGGACGGCGTCGATGCCCATGCAGCGGGCCGACACCCCGCTGTTCGAGTACGCCTGCCACGAAGGGAACTACTCCATGGAGGGCATCCTGTCCGGCGCGCGGGCCGACGACCGCGCCGCGGCGGCGGGCTCGCAATAGCCGCGGGCCGACCGGAGCTCCGACCCGACGGCACCTTCGTTCCGCACCGGCGGCGCGGCCCCGAGCCGGCCGCCGGTGCGCACCGCCGCCGCGACTCCGAGCCGGCCGCTGGCGCCGCACCGCCGCCGGTGAGCCCTCCGGCCGCCCGCGACCGGCACCCCTCCCGATGACCACCGACACCGCGGGGCCGGCCGGCGCCGGTTCCCTGCTGTCCGTCACGATTCGCGGCGCCATCGGCGGGGCCCTGATGGGTCTCGCCAACCTCGTCCCCGGCATCAGCGGCGGCACGATGCTGCTCGCGGCCGGGGTCTACCCCGCGTTCATCGCGGCCATCGCCGAGGTCACCACGTTCCGGTTCCAACCGCGGTCCATGGCGCTGCTGGGCGCCGTCGGCGGCGCGGCGGGCCTCGCGATTCTGCTGCTGGCGGGACCGATGCGCAGTCTCGTGATCGAGCAGCGCTGGGTCATGTACAGCCTGTTCATCGGGCTCACCCTCGGCGGCGTACCCCTCGTCTGGCGGCTCGCCCGGCCCGCCACCCCCGCGGTCTGCGCGGGGGCCGCCGGCGCCGCCCTGCTGATAATCGCCATGCAGCTCGGCCTCGGCGCCGCGAGCACCGGCGGCGAGGCGAGCCGGCCCGTGCTGTTCCTGTCGGGTCTCGCCGGCGCCTCGGCGATGATCCTGCCCGGGGTCAGCGGCGGCTATCTGCTGCTGCTGCTCGGCCAGTACGAGACGATTCTCGGCGCCGTCGACACGCTGAAAACCGGTCTCATCGACCGGGACGCGGGGCTGCTGCTCGACGCCTCGGCGCTCGTGCTGCCGGTGGGCCTCGGCGTCGCGGCCGGAATCGTGGGCGTCTCCAACCTGTTGCGTTGGCTGCTCGACCGCTGCCGCCAGGCCACGCTGGGGGCGCTGCTGGGGCTCCTGCTCGGCGCGGTGGCCGGCCTCTGGCCGTTCCAGCACCCGGTCGAGCCCGCGCCGGGCGCGATCGTGCGGGGACAGGTCGTCACGGAGGCCTCTCTCCCCGGCATCGATCCCGCCGACTGGCCGCTCGAACGCTTCCGCCCCTCGACCGGCCAGGTCGCCGGATCGCTGGCCCTGATGCTCACCGGTCTGGCGGTGACGACCGCGATCGCGCGGATCGGGCGCGAGCGCTGACTCCTTCGGTCGAAGGGAGCAGAGCTCGATCTGCTGATGTTTCAGGGGGGCGTCGGATCGGGTTCGAGCTCAACCGGACGAGCGCGCCAAGGCTCACGCGGTCGATGCTCTCGGCATTGACCGACATGATGATCGACCGCCTGTTCGTGGTGTTCCCGGGTCATTCCCGAATCCACCTGCGGGAACGCATGGGAGCCGTCGGACTCGCCGGCGCGTGCGCCGAGGGACTCTGGACTTGCGCGTTCGGAGTGCTCCAATCGCCTCGACAGTTCGCGGCGGAACCCCGCGTTGCACGATCAGGCGGCAGAGGTGGCCATCCCGGGAAACGTCGATCGGCCCGATGATGCCGGACCGAGGCGCGTCATCGGAGATCGACGGCGACGAGGGTGTCGGTGTTCCTCGCGTAGAGGCGGCCGGCGGCGAGGGCCGGGTACGCACGTACGACGCCCGGCAGGATTCTGGCGCGGGCGAGAGGACGAAGCGCGTCGGGGGTCGCCTCGGCCAGCATCAGCTCGCCGCTCTCGCGCAGGATCACGAGGAGGTCGCCGGCCAGGGTGACGGTGCCGGCCCCGAAGCGGTCCTGGCTCCAGCGGACGGCGCCGGAGCGCGCATCCACGGCCCGCAGGCTCGGGCTGTACTCCTGGCGGCCGTGGTAGCCGTACAGCACGCCATCGTGCACCACCGCGGTGGCGTAGTGGTTGGTCATGCTGTCGTCGCCGGTCCACTCCTCGGCCAGCGCCCGGCCCTCCACCCGCAACAGGGCGGCGCCGGTGCCGTAGCTGGAGGAGATGAACACGGAGTCGCCGATGACCAGCGGCGTGGCCGCGTTCACCGATGCCCCGATGCGAGAGCGCCACCGTTTCTCGAACCGCACCTCGCCCGATGCCGGATCGAGCCCGACGAGCCCGGTGCGGGTGAAGACGAGGGCGTGGCGCCGCCCCCCGAAGGTGGCGCCGACCGGGGACGAGTAGCTCGCCTCGTCGGTGGTCGCGGTCCACAGCTCGTCGCCGGTGGCGGCGTCGAACGCGACGATGCCGCCGCGGCGGCCGCCGACGTTCGCGATGACCCGTCCGTCCTCGACGAGAGGAGACCCCGCCGCCCCGAAGAACCCCTTGCGCACGCCGTAGCGCTCGTGGGTGTCCACCTGCCAGACGCCGGCGCCGGTCTCGAGATCGACGGCGTGGAGCTCGCCCTGCGCGCCGAACGTGTACACCCGCCCGTTGTCGACGACCGGCACCGACCGCGGTCCTTCGTCGAACCCGAAGTCGTCACGGTAGCTGGTCGGGTACTCGTAGCGCCAGACGGTGTCGCCGGTTGCGGCCGCGAGCGCCTCGACGACCTCCCGCCGCCCCACGCGGTGAAACAGGATGACCCGCTCGCCGGTCACCGCCGGACCGGCGAAGCCCGCCCCCACCGGCCGGGACCACAACCGGGGCGGGCCGCCGTCGGCCCAGCTCGCGGCGAGCGGCGGGCCGCTGTAGCGGCCGTCCCGCGCCGGCCCGAGAAACTGCGGCCAATCCTGCGCCGCCACCTGAACCCCCACCGCCGCGACGATCGCCGCGAGGGCGCTCCACTGCATCCGGCGCCTGATCCGTGTCATGGTTCGTCCTGACCGCATGTTGGGCATGATTCTACGATCCCGGGCAGACCGTGGTCGGAGTTCCGCCGGCCGCCCGATCAACGATCGGACGATGCCGAAGGTCGATGCGGCCCCGGCCGCCCGCGCAGCATTCGGCGGGCGCTGCATTCCGCCTGACGCCTGTGTTCCGGTCGCAGCGCCGGCGTGTTCCCTCGAACGCCTTGTCAGCCGGACGTTCTACCGCCCGCCGGCGCCTCTACGGCCCGCCGGCGCCTTCCCCCGGCTCGGGTGCGACGCGGGACTCTCGTCCCCGGGCTGTCAAGGGCAATCCGTCCGACGTCTCACGAAAAGCTCTGCACCGCGTCCGCCTCCGACTCGAACGAGTCGAAGACCATCTCGAGCTTCGTCGTCACTATCAGGTCCTTGACCCGCTCGGCGAGGTTGAGGAGCTTGAGCTGGCCGCCCGCACCCACGACGGCGCTGCGCATCGACAGCAGCCAACTGAGCCCCGCGCTGTCGATGTTCGACACGGCGCCGAGATTCAGGATCAGCTGGTTGCGCCCCGCGCCGATGAGACTCTCGACTCGCTCGGAGAGCGATTCTCCCGCTGCCGCGGCCACCTTGCCGGACAGATCGAGAATCGTGATCGGACCGTCATCCCGCTGGTTGATTCGAAGCGCCATGGTTGCCTCCCTTATTCCCTTTAACTCCCATGCTGACGCAAATGGAACCGCCGCGCAACACGCGGACAGCCGCACGGCCGCCCGCGTTGGGGATGTCTGCGCGGGCGTCTGCGGCCCCGGCCTGCGAAGCGCCGCGAACGACGCGCCCGCGGGACGCCGTCGGCCCGCCCGGAGCCGTTCTTCTCCCGACGCGGATCTCGCCGACCGGCCCGAGACCACCGCCGCGAACCAGCAGTCGCCAACGCCGCCGAACGACCTCCGTGGTATAAGGGTTCGGTCGGAACGACGGCCGGGGTCCGCAGAATCGCCGGCCGCCTGGACGCGGACGAACGCATACGGCGGAGGAAGCACATGAGCGTCGCGCGGCGCCGCCTCCCGGCGGGGATCGCCCTGTTGGTCGCGGTGGGGCTGGTGGCCGCGCTTGCGGCGGCGGCCAGCGCTCAGCGTTTCTTCGGCGAGGGCAACATGCCCCCGCGCTACCCGCCCCCCTCGATGCCGGACCGCGACTTCGCGTTCTGCAAGCTGATGTACCGCAGCGTCCGTTACGAGGCGCTCGGCATGGGCTGGATCACCGACTATCCCTACGCGGGCATCAATCTGATGTTCCGGTTCTCGGACCTGACGAGCGCCCAGGTGAGCCTCGACCGCCGGGGCGAGCCGAACCACTGGGTGGTCGCCCTCGACGACCGCGAGCTGTTCAACTGTCCGTTCATCATGGCCGCCGACGCCGGCACCATCGGCCTGAGCGGGAGGGAGGCCACCCAGCTCCGCAACTACCTGCTCAAGGGGGGATTCCTGTGGGTCGACGACTTCTGGGGAACCGCCGCCTGGCAGCACTGGCAGTCGGAGATCAGCCGGGTCCTTCCGCCGGCCGACTATCCCATCCGCGACCTGCCGCCGGAACATCCCGTGTTTCGCGCGCTGATGTACGTCGACGAGGTTCCGCAGATCACCGCGATCCAGTTCTGGTGGCGAAGCGGCGGCACCACGTCCGAGCGCGGCCGTGACAGCGAAGAGGCCCACCTGCGCGCCATCACCGACGAGCATGGACGCATTCTGGTGCTGATGTCGCACAACACCGACGTCGCCGACGCCTGGGAACGGGAGGGAGAAGACCCGCGGTACTTCGAGCAGTTCTCGCCCGACGGCTACGCGCTGGGGATCAACGTTCTGCTCTACGCGATGAGCCACTAGGTAACGCAATTTGCTCTTACACGTTGCCGAGGAGCCATGGGCGTTTCGCAGTCCGGAACGGTCCAGGAATTCTGCAACGAATTCGAGAGACGGCACACGAGGAGTTCGACCGTGAAACGGAACACCGCAGGCCCCCGCCGTCTCGTTGCGCTGACCCTCGCGCTCGGCCTGCTGGCCGCCATGACGCCGGCGACTGGCGCCCAGAGCCCGGCCGGCGTCCGCATGGTCCCGCCGGAGGGCGAGGGCGCCCGGTACTGGCCGCGCTGGCGGGGCCCCTCGGGGCAGGGAGTGGTCGAGGGCACGGGATACCCCGACCGGTGGTCCGACAACACCAACGTCCTGTGGAAACGCCCGGTACCCGGCCGCGGACATTCCTCGCCCATCGTGTGGGGCGACCGGATCTTTCTGTCCACCTCGCGCGACCGCGGCCGGCGGGTCTCGATTCTGAGCTTCCGCCGGTCCGACGGCGCGCTGCTCTGGCAGGCCGACGCCCCGAACGGCCGGTCCGAACGCCACCACGGCAAGAACAGTCCGTCGTCGGCGACGGTGACCACCGACGGCGAGCGGGTGTACGCCTCGTTCGGCAGCCGCGGCATGCTGGCCGTCGACTTCGACGGCAACGTCGTCTGGCACCGCGACCTGGGCCGCATCGACAACTACCACGGCCCCGCCGGATCTCCGCTGCTCTATCGCGACAGCGTCATCATCTACCAGGACCAGAACGGCGGCGCGTTCGTCACCGCCCTCGACGTGCGCACCGGCGAGACGCGGTGGCGGACCGAGCGGGCGGCGCGCGTCGGCTGGGGTACGCCGATCGCCATCAGCGTCGGCGACCATGACGAGCTGATCGTCAGCAGCCAGCGGCTCGTGCAGTCCTACAATCCATCGACCGGCGAAGAGCTGTGGCGTTGCGGCGGCATGCTCCGCGAGGTCATCCCGACGCCCGCGGTCGGACACGGGCTGGTCTACTGCGCCTCGGGCCGGGCGGGGCCGACGCTGGCGATTCGACCCGGCGGCCGCGGCGACGTCACCCGCACCCACGTCGAGTGGAGCACCACCCGCGGCTCGCCGTTCGTCCCGTCGCCGATGGTGCACGGCGACTACCTGTACCAGATCAACGACATGTCGAGCATCATCACCTGCCTGAACGCGAGGACCGGCGAGACCGTGTGGCAGGAGCGCCTCGGCCGCCCGCGGCGCGAGGGCGTCTCGGCGTCGCCGATCATCGTCGACGACAAGCTCTTCGTCACCAACGACGAGGGGCAGACCTTCGTGTTGAAGACCGGTCCGGACTTCGAGCTGCTGCACGTCAACGACATCGGGACCCGCACCCTCGCCTCGCCGGCGCTGGTCGACGGTATCTGGTACATCCGGACCGCGGACGAGCTGTTCGCCATCGGGTACTGATACGATCGACGGGCGATGCACGACGGCGTCCACCGGCGGGTCACGGCGACCCGGCGGACGCCGCGGCGGTGGCGGCCGTACCCTCCTTCGGCGACGCATCGACAAGAATGTGGATTCAGGCCCGCGGACACCAACAGGGGTGTGGGTCGAACGCGTCGCGGCCATCGCGTCTTGCCTTCTTTCAAGCGCTTCGGTGACGGTCCACACGTGGCACGACATTTGCTTTAAGTTTACCAATGAGTCCACCAATCGGTGTCGCAGAAGGCAGGCCGCTTCCAGGCGCCATACCGACACCGGTAAAGAACCAACGGAATGGAGACACTCGCCGATGACAGCAGCACGCAATGAGTTCCTCGTGGAAGAGTACGGGCCCCTGCCCGCGCGGTCGACCGGCGCGCGTATCGACGCCGTGGCTGCCGATGCGGCCTGGAGCGACCATCCCTGGGCCCAGCGGGACCCGTCCGCGACCGAGCAGCGACTCCAGACCCTCACCTGGATCGAGGATATCCTCGCCGACATCGATTCACCGGCCTGACACCGTCAGTTGACTTCGCCCGACGGCGCCGGCGTCGGGCCGACCCGACCGCGGGGGTCGTGGCGGCGTCCGCGGACTCGTGGAATCCGGGCCACCGGAGAGTGGAATCCGGGCCACCGGAGAATGGAACGAGATGAAACCGTTTGTCGTGAACTCGCACCGCCGGCTCGTCTTCCCGTCCAACTTCTTTCCCGAGCCGGACTTCTCGTCCATCGATACCGTCGAAGATCTCGGCGCGATCGTGCGGCGCGACTTCGAAGTCAAGGCCCCGACCGGCTCGGAGATCGCGGCGCGGGCGGAATCGGACGGGTACGCCAACCGATACGAGCTGCTGCGAGATCTGGGACTGCACCTGTTCTGGATGAACCGCTACGTGATCACGATGTACGAGAAGCGCCCGACCCGATGGAGGGACGTGCCCCGGCGCCGCGAAGACATCTTCCTCCCGGCCCTGACGCCGTGGGAGGACGGCGAACGCAAGGTCGCGGCCGTCGAGTCCAGCTACCGCCGGTTGCCCGCCGCGTGGTCCGCCGAGGTCGAGCACGAGCTCTTCCGCATGCTGTTCGATGTCTTTCGCCACAAGCGGCACCATGCCACCGACCTGCTCGCGCTCAAGCCGACGGTCGGCGAGGCGGTCGCCACCGGCTCTCAACTGGTGTATCGGCTGGGCTCGTACGAGCCGGACTATCCCCGGTTCACTCTGGGAGACATCCTCGACTGCCACGAGAGCGTGCCGGAGCTCGAGGCCCTGCGCCGCTGGACGATGACCCTGCACAACCAGTACCCGTGGGACCGGTCGGACACCCGGCTGACCCCGGTGGGCGCCCTGAAGGGCGATGACGTCGTGGTCATCTACCAGCCGCGCACCACGGACGTGATGGACTTCATTCGGCGCGTGAAGAACGGCGCGCCGCGCCGGCCGCGCATTCCCCCGGCCGGGCCGCCGCGCCGGCCGGTCACCCCGTTCGCGCCGGTGCAGGTGCGGTCCCAGTTCCGGGTGCAACCGCGCATCGAGGCCCTCGCGGTCCGGCGCGGCGAGATCCTGTGCACCAACGACGACATCATCCGCAACTCGGCCTCGAACTGGTCGCCCATGAGCGCGGCGCAGATTGCCGCCAAGACCGGCATCGAGAGCCGCTGCTACACCGAGGGCGGCCTCGAGCACCTCGCGCTCGACGCGGCGGTGAGCGCGCTGGGCCGGGCCGGCCGATCACCGGAGGAGATGGGCGCGGTCATCTTCTGCACCTGCACGAATACGCGTCTCCTGCCCTCGGCCGCCACGTGGCTCTCCGGACAGCTCGGCATGTTCCAGACCCATACCTCGGTCGACCTGGTAGCGGCCTGCGCCGGCTTCCCGTACGGCCTGCTGGACGCCATCCGCATCCTGCAGGAGGTCGTGCGCCCGATCCTGCTGGTCTGCGCCGAGAAGTTCTCCGACAAGGTGGGCAGCGTACGCACCTCGCGCATGATCTTCGGCGACGGGGCCGCCGCCGTGGTCGTGGCGCCGGCCCCGGAGGGCGCTCCCGGCGACGTGGACGTGCTGCAGACCTACGCCAGCGGCCCCGAGAGCCAGGTAAACTCGATCATCTGGCCGAACGTCGAGTTCGGCTGCGACATCACCGTCTACGGGCCGGAAGTCAAGGCGCTCGTGAAGCGCTATCTCGAGCAGATGATCGGGGAGCTGCAGACGCTGCCCCACCCCGACGGCGAGCCCAGAACCCTCGTCGACGCGATCGACCTGATCATCCCGCACCAGGCCAACAAGCGGATGGTGATCGAGCTGGCCGAGCAGGCGGGCATCGGCCGTGAACGGATGTACTTCAACATCGCCCGCGTCGGCAACACCTCGGCCGCCAGCATTCCGCTGGCCATCCACGATGCGGTCGCCGAGGGACTGATCTCGACCCCGACCCGCGTGTTCACCCCCGGCTTCGGGGCCGGCGCCGTCGCGGGATACGCGGTGCTGCGCATCGATCCGGCCATCGTCGCGCCGGAGCAGACCGCGTCGCGGCTGGCGATGGACACCGGTCCGTTGCCGCCGCCCCACACCTCGTCATCGGCCGACGTCGAGGCGGCATTCGGGGGCTGACCTCGCACCGACCGGCGGCAGGCACCGGCCTATCGACGCCCCGCGGGTCCGTCGAGGGCCATGTTACTCTTCGACTGGCGTTCGGCCGGTCCGCGGGGACCGGCGCGAGCGTGGAGGAACCGGGAATGTTCACAGGGAAGGTTGCCGTCGTCACCGGGGGATGCCGGGGCATCGGCGCGGCCATCACGGAGTGTCTGGCCGAGGGCGGCGCTCACGTCGCGGCCGGCTACAACCGGGGAGCGGAGACAGCGGAGGCGCTCGCGGCCGGCCTGCGGGCTCAGGGCCGCTCGATCTCGGTGCATCAGGGCAACGTCGCCGAACCCGACTCGTGTGCGCGGGTGGTGCAGGAGGTGCTGGCCCAGCAGGGACGCATCGACTTCCTGGTCAACAACGCGGGCATCAACGTCGACAAGACGGTGCGCAAGATGACCGTCGACGACTGGCACGCGGTCCTGCGCGTGAACCTCTCCGGCGCGTTCTACATGATCAAGGCGGTGCTCGACCACATGACCGAGCGCGGCAGCGGCCGCATCGTCAACATCAGCTCGGTCATCGGTCAGAGCGGCAACATCGGACAGGCGAACTACGCCGCGTCGAAGTCCGGTCAGTTCGGCTTCACCAAGAGCCTCGCGCTGGAGGTGGCGCGCAAGGGCATCACCGTCAACTGCATCGCCCCCGGGTTCATCGAGACCGAGATGGTCGCCTCGGTCCCCAAGGCCGTCCTCGACACGGTGATCGGCCGCATCCCCCTGGGCCGTCTCGGGAAGGCCTCGGAGGTGGCGCGCTGCGTGCGGTTCCTCCTCGAGGACGAGGCGGGGTACATCACCGGCGCCGTCCTGACCGTCAACGGCGGTCTGGAAATGTAGCGCCGGCCGACAACGGCCATGTCCGCCAAACGATCCGGTCCCGACGTCGGCCTCGGCGAGTTCATCCGCCGCCAGCGCGCGCTGGGACATCTGTCGGTCCGCCAGCTCGCCGACGTGTGCGGCATCTCGAACGCCTATCTCAGCCAGATCGAGCGCGGGCTCCGGAACCCCAGCAGCTTCGTCCTCAAGGCGCTCGCCGACGGGCTGGAGCTGTCCGCCGAGACGCTGTACGCCCAGGCCGGCATCCTCGATCCGTCCGACGGCGAGGCGAGCGGCGTCGTCGAGGCGTTGCGCCGCGACCCCTACCTGTCGGCGCGCCAGCGCGAGATGCTCGTCGAGATGTACGAGTCGTTCCGCAAGGTGAACGACGCCGCCGACTGACGCGGGGGCGTCGGGCGCGGTCTCCTGCCGGCCCGCCGCGAAAACTGCTTGCAAAAGTTAGCGTTCCTTGTTACCATCCTCGCATCGCTCGACGGGCCGGGACCTCGTGCGGGCAGCATGGGCGCCGCACACGGACACCGGCTTGAGGCTTGCGTTCTTCGTTTTCGAGGAGAATCCCCATGATCAACTGGACCAAACAGACCGACGACATGCTGCAGGCATGGACGGACACGCAGAAGAAGCTCTGGAGCGGCTGGGCCGAGGCGACGGAGCAGCAGGCCGGGCAGGCCCAGCTCGCGGAGACCTGGCGCAAGGCCGTCGACACCTGGGAAGCGGCCGTGAAGAACGGTCTCGAGACGCAGAAGGCGGTGCTCCACAGCGTCGCCGACAGCGCGTCGGCCGTCCCCAGCATCCCCCAGGATCTGCTGGACTGGGCCGGGCAGACCCAGGCGCTGAGCACCCGCTGGACCGAGGCCCAGAGCGAGCTCTGGGAGAGCTACTTCGGCATGGTCCGCAAGGCGGTGCCGGTGAAGATGCTGGGCACCATCGACGACGAGAACCAGAAGCTGTTCGCGGCGTGGCAGGAGTCGGTCGAGAAGGTCAGCGCGGCCCAGTCGGCGTGGGCGCAGATCTGGACCGAGCGCGCGGCCAGCGCGGCCAGCGCGGCCAGCGCGGTGCCGACGGGGACCCGGACCACCGCCAGGACGAGACCGGCCGCCAAGACCGCCGCGTAGCGACTCGCGGACCCGCCCCGGCGTGACGGCCCGGCACCCGGGTCGTCACGCCCGTTTCTCGATGACGAATCCGGCCGGCGCCGGCTTTCGTCCCCGTGGAGGAGATGACCGGCATGTCGGTGCAGTCCACCCCCAGCGATGCGAACGCCTGGTCGGCCTGGCAGACCGAGTTCGAGCGCACCATTCAGCGCGTCCGCAACATCGGCGACCTCGTGGCCGAGTCCAACGAGCCGGCCATCGCGCAGAGCCCCCGCCGCGAGGTCTATCGCAAGCACAAGGCGCGCCTGTACCGCTACGAGGGCACGGCCCGCTACGACACCCCGGTGCTCTTCGTGCCGAACCTCGGCATCAGCCGCCCCACCGTCTTCGATCTCCTGCCCCAGTCCAGCTTCATCGGTTACATGGTGGAGCAGGGGTTCCCGTTCTATCTGCTCGACTGGGGGGTCTTCGGCCCCGAGGACGACCATCTGACGTTCGCGGACTGCGCCACCCGCATCCTGCCCCGCATGGGGCAGAAGCTGCTGGCCGACGCGGACGCCGACGCCTGCTCGGTGGTGGGCTACTGCATGGGGTCCCCGCTCGCGGTCAGCTTCCTCGGCAGCCACCCCGACTTCCCGGTCAAGAACCTCGTCAACCTCGCCGGCCCCATCGACTTCGAGGACGCCGGGCTGTTCGGCTGCTGGCTCGACCCCCGGTACTTCGACGTCGACAAGCTGGTCGACAACCTGGGACAGATGCCGGCCGAGATGGTGCAGCTCGGCTTCAAGCTGCTCCGCCCCACCATGGACGTGAGCACGGGTCTCAACCTGTGGTGGAACGCCTGGAACGACCGCTATCTCGAGGGCTACAAGGCGCTGCAGAAGTGGGCCTCCGAGTACGTGCCGTTTCCCGGCGAGTTCTTCCGGCAGTGGGTCACCGACTTCTACCAGGAGAACCGCCTGGCCCAGGGCACGCTGCGGCTCAACGGACGGCCGGTCGACCTCGAGAGCATCACCTGTCCCCTGCTGGTGGTCGGGGCCCGGGACGACAACATCGCGCCGCCGCCGGGGGTGAAGGCGCTCGTCGACCTCGTCGGGAGCCGGGACAAGAAGTACATGGAGCTGCCCGGCGGGCACATTTCGCTCATCGCGGGACGGAGCGCATCCCGCGACTGCTGGCCGCACGTGGCGAGCTGGCTCGGAGCGCGTTCCTGACCGTCCGCGCCGCAGGGAGATCGAGATGGCAGACCCCACTTCGGACCGCGACGACGTGTTCGCGACGTGGCGGAAGCAGGTAGAGGCCGGCGCCGACGCATGGATGAAGACGGTCCAGCAGATGGCCAGCCAGGGCCAGGCCCCGCCCCCGCCGGACCCGGCGCAGTTCTGGCGCCAGTTCTCGAACCTCGGTCCGATGGCCTCGGTCCCGTTCCCGGGGGGGGGACCCGTCGATCCCCAGGTGCTCACCCAGTGGAAGCAGTTCCTGGACGACTGGATCGCGGCCTGGAGCCGAGCCCTCGAGCAGACCATGCAGACCGAGGCGTTCGCGGAAGCCCTCGGCCGGACCCTCGACCAGTTCCTGACCGTCCAGGGCAAGGCCCGGGAGGCGGCGGAGCGCTCCGGCAAGGCCACCATCGACGCGCTCGGACTGCCGTCCCGCGAGCAGGTGATCGGCCTGTCGCGGCAGATGATGGACCTCGAAGACCGGCTCGAGACGCTGGAGGACAAGCTCGACGCCCTCGGGAGCTCCCCGCCGGCCGCGGAGCCGGCGGCGCCCGCGGCACCCGCGGCGAAGGACCGGCCCAAACCGCGCCCCCCGATCCGCCGGCAGACGGGCGGGGCCGCCGCCGGGAAGACGCCGAAGCGGCCGGCGTGATAGGCTTTATCGCCGTACGACTGCTCCCCGGCGGCTCCGGCATCCCCGGCGCGCGCCCAGACAGGACCGGAGGCGGATGCGAGGACGCCCCCTACAGGACATGGCCATCGGCGACAGCGCGGAGTTGACCCGCGTCGCCACCGCCGGGGACGTGGCGGAGTTCATCGACTCCATCGGCGACCACAACCCCATTCACCAGGACTACGAGTTCGCCGCCGCGACCCGGTTCGAGAAGCCGATCGTGCCCGGCATGTGGACGGCCAGCCTGATCTCGGCCGCGCTGGGCACCCAGCTTCCGGGCCCCGGTTGCATCTACGTCGGCCAGCAGATCGCGTTCACCCGGCCGGTCTACTTCGGTGACCGCATCACCGCGCGGGTCGAGGTCGTGGAACGGCTGCCGGACCGCAACCGGGTGCGGTTGAAGACCGTATGCGTCAACCAGGAGGGCCAGGAGGTGCTGGTCGGCGAGGCCCTGCTGTCGCCGCCGAAGCAGGCGGTCGCCTACATCCGTCGGGAGACGGGCCCCGCCCGGGTCGCCCACTGGGCCCTGCAGCCGACCCTCTGGGCCGCCCACACGACCAGCGCGTGGGCGCGCTTGGGCACCGCGTGGGTCTCGGCATGGCAAGGGGAACCGCATCGGCCGAGCGGCAACGGCGCCGCCCGATCCTGACCGCGGGAGCGCCGGGCGGGCGGGCGTGTACACTGGCGTCCGATGCCTGACCGCGCGCCCGACCTGACCGGCGAGCTGTGCGACCTGCCGGCGCGCCGCCTCGCCGAGCTCATCCGAGACCGGGCGGTGTCGGCGCGCGAGGTGATGCAGGCGCATCTCGACCGCGTCGACCGGATCAATCCTCACGTCAACGCCGTCGTCACCTGCGTGCCCGACGCCGCCCTCGCCGCGGCCGATGCCGCGGACGCCGACCTCGCGGCGGACCGCGAGGTCGGTCCCCTGCACGGCCTCCCCGTCGCCCACAAGGATCTCTTCGTCACCGCAGGCATCCGCACCACCTTCGGAAGCCGCGCCTTCGAGCACCACGTGCCGGACGAGACCGCCCTCATCGTCGAGCGGGAGCGGCGCGCCGGCGCGATTACCCTCGGCAAGACCAACACCCCGGAGCTGGGGGCCGGATCGCAGACCTTCAACGAGGTGTTCGGGGCCACCCGCAACCCCTACGACCTGTCGAAGACGTGCGGGGGCAGCAGCGGCGGCGCCGCCGTGACCCTTGCCACCGGCATGGCGCCGATCGCGGACGGCAGCGACTTCGGGGGCTCGCTGCGCAACCCTGCCAGCTTCTGCAACGTCGTCGGGTTCCGCCCGTCGTCGGGCCGGGTGCCGCGCTGGCCCAGCGCCGCCCCGTGGTTCTCGTTCCATATCCACGGGCCGATGGCCCGCACCGTGGCCGACGCCGCCCTGCTGTTCGACGCCATCGCCGGCCCCGACCCGCGGGCGCCGCTGTCGCTGACGGTGCCGCCCGTCGCCACGAGCGGCGCCCTCGAGCGCGACCTCGACGGCGTCCGCATCGGATGGTCGCCCGACCTCGGCGTCCTGCCGGTGGAGCCGGAGGTGCTGGCCGTCCTCGAGGGCGGCCGGGCCGTCTTCGAGGACCTCGGGTGCCTGACCGAGGAGAGCGCTCCCGATCTCGACGGCGCGGACGAGGTCTTCACCACTTGGCGGGCCTGGTACTTCGACCTCGCATTCGGCCCCCTCCTGGACCGGCATCCCGGCCTCCTGAAGGACACCGTGGTCTGGAACATCGAGGCCGGCCGCGCCCTCCGGGGACCGCAGCTCGCCGAGGCGGAACGCCGGCGCGCCGCCCTCCACCGCCGCCTCCGCGCCTGGTTCGACGAGCACGACTTCCTGGCCCTGACGGTGGCCCAGGTCGCCCCGTTCGATGTCGACCAGCCGTACGTGTCGGAGATCGCCGGCGAGGCCCTGCCCACCTACCTCGACTGGATGAAGTCGTGCTACCTCATCAGCGCGACGGGCCATCCCGCGATCTCGGTGCCCTGCGGGTTCACCCCCGCCGGTCTTCCCGTGGGACTGCAGATCGTCGGGCGCCCCTACGACGATCTCGGGGTGCTGCAGCTCGCCCACGCCTTCGAGCAGGCGACCGACTGCCGGAAGCGCCGGCCGCCGGTTCTGACGGCCGCCCGAGCCTGAGCCGCGGCTTTCGCTGCCTCCGGGTGCTGCAGCCCGCCCCCCCACCGCCGGCGGTGGGGGGGCGGGCGGGGCCTGAGCCACGCCCACCGCCGAGGCCCGTTCGTCGCCGAACCGGACCACTCCACCATTGACACGGCGACAATGGTGTTACAACGTAACGGACGCCGAATGCAGCGGAGCCGTCGCGGACGGGCTCCAGGGAACGGACGGTCCGTGCGGCGGCCCTTGACGACGATCGCGGGCCGGCGCCGACGTCGTCCGCGCGCGAACGGGAGACGAGACGATGCAAACGCGACTGATACGCGGTATCGGGGGAACGCCGACGTTCCTGGCCGCGCTCGTGATAGCGCTCACCACGGCGTTGTGGCTCGGCCTGACGGCGACCGCCCAGACGCCGCTGGACGCGGACGACATCGGCGGCGTGGTCCGGAGCCCGAACTCACCCGAGGCTGGGGTCTGGGTGATCGCCGAGACCGACGACTTCGACACGCAGTTCCGCAAGATCGTGGTGACCGATGACGACGGACGCTACGTGCTCCCGGATCTGCCCGACGCCGGCTACGAGATCTGGGTGCGCGGCTACGGCCTGCGGGACTCCGAGCCGGTCTCCGGTCGCCCGGGCGACGCGCTTGACCTCGACGCGGTGCCCGCCGCGAACCCGCGCGAGGCGGCCCAGGTCTATCCGGCCAACTACTGGTACTCGCTGGTGGAGGTGCCGGCCGAAGACGAGTTTCCCGGCACCGGCGACGCCGGCAACGGGATCTCGCCGGGCATGCGACACCAGGCGGCCTGGATCGACGGCCTGAAGCAGGGCTGCCAGCTCTGCCACCAGCTCGGGAACGAGGCGACCCGCGAGGTCCTGAACCCCGGCGACTTCGACTCCACGGAGGCGGCCTGGGCGCATCGGGTGCAGGCGGGGCAGCGCGGCTCGATGATGAACGGCGGGCTGCGCCGCTTCGGGGCGGAGCGCGCCATCGCGATGTACGCCGACTGGACCGACCGCATCAGGGCCGGCGAGGTGCCCCCGGCGCCGCCGCGCCCGCGGGGACGCGAGCGCAACGTCGTGCTGACCCTGTGGGAGTGGGGCGGCGAGACCGGGTACATCCACGACGAGATCGCGACCGACAAGCGCGACCCCCGGGTCAATGCCGGGGGCCCCATCTACGGCGTCGAGTTCGCCAACGACAAGCTGGTGTGGGTCGACCCGCGCACCCACGAGGCGCGGGAGGTGACCCTGCCGGTGCGCGACACGCCCGGCGAAGGCGACTTCCGGTCCTACATCGACCGGGAGAACCTGGAGCCGTCGGTCTACTGGGGCGACGAGCTCATCTGGAACAACCCCGGCAATCCCCACAACCCCATGATGGACGGGCAGGGGCGCGTGTGGATGACCCACCAGATTCGCGGTCCCGGCAACCCCGCGTGGTGCCGCGAGGGATCCGACAACCCCTACGCGCAGCACTATCCGCTGAACCGGGCGGCGCGGCACGTCGCCTACTACGATCCGGCGACCGAGGCCGTCGAGCTCATCGACACCTGCTTCAACACCCACCACCTGCAGTTCGGCTTCGAGGAGAGCGAGCGCCTCTATCTCAGCTCGGTCGGTCCGGTCATCGGCTGGCTCGACGTCGAGGTCTACGAAGAGACCGGCGACGCCCGCGCCGCCCAGGGCTGGTGCCCGATCATCGTCGACACCAACGGGGACGGCCGCATCACCGAGTGGGTCGGCCGCGGCGGCGATCTCGACCCGGCGCTGGACAAGGAGATGGGCGGCGGGTGGTACGGCATCGTTCCGGACCCGACAGACGACAGCGTGGTCTGGGCCGCCTCGGGGGGCGTGCCCGGGCAGATCGTGCGGCTGGAGCTGGGCGACAACCCGCCCGAGACGTGCATCGCGGAGTACTACCAGCCGCCGTTCGAGAACCCTGAAGCCCCGATCCAGGGATTCTCGCCGCGGGGCATCGACATCACCACCGACGGCGTCGTGTGGACCGCCCTGTCGGGCAGCGGGCACCTCGCCAGCTTCGATCGCAGCCGGTGCGACGTCCTGAACGGCCCCACCGCCACCGGGCAGCACTGTCCCCAGGGCTGGAGCCTGCACGCGACCCCGGGGCCCCAGATGAAGGGAGTCACCGGCCACGGCAGCGCCGACTTCCACTACTACAACTGGGTCGATCAGCACGACACGCTGGGGCTCGGTCCCAACGTGCCCATCGCCACCGGCAGCACGTCCGACTCGCTGCTCGCGTTCCTGCCCGACGAGGAGGAGTTCGTCGTTCTGCGGGTGCCGTATCCGATGGGGTTCTACTCGCGGGGCATGGACGGCCGCATCGACGATCCCGACGCGGGATGGAAGGGCCGGGCGGTCTGGGCCGACTACGGCACGAACGCGGTCTGGCATTCGGAGGGCGGCAAGGGCACGCAGGGGAATCTGGTGAAGTTCCAGATCCGGCCCGACCCGCTGGCGCACTAGCGCGACCGCGCGACCTGACGGTCGCGTTGGAAGTTTCGCCGGCGCGAAACTTCTGCGGCGCAGACTCCTAGCGCGGCCTTGCGGTCGCGTTTGGAGTTTCGCCGGCGCGGAACTTCTACGGCGCAAGCGCCTGGCAAGCTGCCGCGGAGAGGAGCCGCCGCCCGAGCGGTCGTTCTCCGCTCTCCGACGCCTGCCGGGCGGTAGACCAGCTTCCGCGACGGTCCGCCAGCCGGGCCATCGCCACGTGGCGGCTCCGTCTACCGCCTTCCGGCGCCGCCCCAACCAAACCTGCCTGGCGCCCGGGCCGTTCCGCGGCCGGGCGCCAGGCGAGCGACCGGTCATCTCGTGGATGCATCTTCCCCGTCCGGTGCGCCGGACACGCCCCCGCCCGCCCGGGACGATCTGGCCCTCGTCCTCGTCGGCGGGGGCGCCCGCGCCGCCTATCAGGTCGGATTCCTGGGAGAGCTGATCCGGCGCCACCCGACGGCGCGGTTCCCCATCCTCATGGGCACGTCGGCCGGCGCCATCAACGCGACCTATCTGGCAGCGCGGGAGGGATCGCTGGCCGAGGCGATCGGCAATCTCGTCGAGCTGTGGCGGCACCAGCGGGTCGACCGGGTCTTTCGGGTCGACAGCCGCTCGCTCCTCGGCCTCGTCGCGCGCTGGGGCGTGCGACTGGTGGCCGGGGGATCCATGTTCGCCCCGCGGGTGCGGGGGCTGCTCGACACCGCGCCTCTCCGCGCTTCCCTGCACGCGGGGCTGAAACCGAACGGGAACGGCGAGATTGCCGGCATCGCCCGCAACCTCGCGGCGCGCCGGCTGCGGGCGCTGGCCATCTCCACCAGCAGCTACAGCACCGGGCAGTCGGTGATGTGGGTGCAGGGCGGAGACATCGCGGACTGGAACCGGCCGTACCGGCGCGGGCGCCGCGCCGCCATCACCGTCGAGCACGTCATGGCCTCGGCCGCCCTGCCCCTGTTCTTCCCCGCCGTCCGGCTCGAGGACGGCTGGCACGGCGACGGCGGCATCCGGATGATGGCTCCCTGCTCGGCCCCCATCCACCTCGGCGCCCGGCGCATCATCGCCGTCTCGAACCGCCACCGCGGCATCACGCAGGAGGCCAGCGAGCCCGTCATCCGGGACTACCCGCCGCCCGCGCAGATCGCCGGACAGCTGATGAACGCGATGTTCCTGGACGATCTCGACCAGGACGGCCTGACCCTGCAGCGCCTGAACTCGCTTATCCGGGCGCTGCCCGTCGATCGCCGACAGGACCTGCATCCCGTCGACCTCGTCGTCATCCGGCCGTCGCAGGACCTCGGCCGGCTGTCGCTCCAGTTCGAGCCGCAGCTCCCGCGCATGTTCCGGCACCTGACCCGCGGCCTCGGGTCGCGCGAGACGACGAGCCCCGACCTGCTCAGCCTGCTGATGTTCCAGCCCGACTATATCCAGCGGCTGCTGGAGATCGGCGCCGCGGACGCGGTGGCCGCCGACGCCCGACTCGCGGCGCTGCTGGCTCCCGAGGTTGCGGCTCCGAGCGGCCGGGCGGAGCAGGAGACGCCGCAACCCGAGCGAAACCCATGACCGGGATGGGTCGTTTTCTCGCGCGGCCGCCGAACGGCGAGGGAGATTCACGGCCATCACGAGCGAAGCAATGACAGGAATGCGTTGCCTGCACGGGCTGCCGCGGGGCCTCGCTCTCGCCCTGGTGGCCGGGCTTGCGACGCCGGGCGTCGTCCATGCGACGGCGCGTCGGCGCAGTACGGCTCGGACGCCATCGCCGGGGTGATGAACTTCCTGCTCAAGGACGACCGCGCGGGAGGCAGCCTGGAGCTGAACACCGGCGCCTACCGCGCCGGCGACGGCGACGCCTATCAACCCCGAGACCCTGGATCTCGTCGACAGCGCCACCGTGCCGTCCACCTTCCGGGCGGCAGGGCTCCGGGGCGGCCGGCCCCTCGGCCCCGAGACCTCGGTCAACGCCACGGCGGGTCTGGTCGTCGACACCGGACCGTTCACCCTGACCGCCGACTACTTCCAGGTCGACATCTCGAACCGCCTCGCCCTGTCGCAGAACTTCACCCTCGCGGCGGACGAGCGCGCCCTCCTCCTGTCCGAGGGCATCACCTCCGCGCGCACCCTCGCCTTCTTCCGCTTCTTCATCAACGACTTCTCGACCCGGACCCGCGGCCTCGACATCGTCTCGACCTGGACCCCCCCGCGCCTGGGCGGCGACACCGTCTTCAGCTTCGCGATGAACCACACCGACACGGAGGTGACGGACGAGTCGGAACTCCTCGGCCCCGGCGACGTGCTCGCCCTGGAACGCGGCGTGCCGGAGACGCGCTGGAACGTCGCCATCAACCAGCGCGTCGCACGCGTCGGCCTGCTCGGCCGCCTGCACTACTACGGGTCGTGGGTCGACCACATCGACGCCCGGTCGGTGCGCGGCGCCGGCGCCCCGGTCCTCGCCGGCCGCTTCATCGTCGACCTCGAGGCCTCCATCGCCCTCACCGCCGCCGCCACCCTCGCGGTCGGCGGCCAGAACGTCCTCGACACCTACTCCGACCGGATGGATCTGTTCGCGGCGTAGTTCGGCCTCCCCTACAGCCAGTTCACGCCGTGGGGCTTGAGCGGGGGGGTACTACTACGCCCGCCTCGGCTACCGCTGGGGCCGGTAGAGAGCGCGCGAGCGCGACCTTGCGGTCGCGTTTGAAGTTTCGCCGGCGCGAAACTTCTGCGGCGCAGACTCCGAGGCCTGGTTGTAGTCACGGTGTAGTCCTGCTTGCCGTCGCGCCCGGCCGTATATTGGAGAGGCTTGCCGCCGGTCGAGGAGCCGCCCCATGGAACTTGCCGTACGTGAAGCCAAGGCGCGACTGTCCGAGTTCATCTCCGCCGCCGAGAAGGGCGAGCGCGTCGTGATCACGAAACACGGCGTCCCCACCGTGGAACTCGTGCGCTGCCGCCCGCGCGGGGGCATCGACTTCAAGAAGCTCGAGGAGACGCGCCGGAAGCTCGGCATCGAAGACGCCCCGGAGGAGGAGGTGGCGGAATGGAGGGCAGCCTTCCAGGACGCGGCGTTCAGCCGTCGGGTGCTGGGTCTCGAGGGCGAGTAGGCGCACGAACCAACGTCCCGCCGCCACAGACACTCCGAGAGCTGGCGGCGGCCGCGTCCCAACCACACGGCTCAAGGTCGGACCACTTCTGCGGGACGACAGGTCCACCCCGCCCGAAGCCGGCTCGGCGCCGATCTCCAATGACGCGCGGTCAAGATCCGGCCCGCCGCTCTTGCCCCCGCGCAGGCGCTATGATCGTGAAGATGCATCCACTCGTCGAACAGCACCGCTCCGAGATCCGCACCATCGCCGAGCGACACGGCCTGCGCCACGTGAGGGTGTTCGGGTCGATGGCTCGCGGCGACGCCACTGACGCCAGCGACATCGACCTGCTGGTATCGCTCCCACCTGACCGGACGGGACTTGCGCTCGGAGGGCTGCTCGTGGACGCGCAGGATCTGTTGAACCGCCGGGTGGACGTGGTCACCGAGCGCGGGCTGCATCCCGCGCTGCGCCAGCGCGTGCTGGAGGAAGCACAGCTGTTGTGAACCCGGATAACCTGCTCGGACGCCCTGCTGCTTGCGCACATCCGCGAGTGTCTTCAACGCATCCACGAGTACACCCGCGGAACTCGAGATATCGTACCTCACTGAACCGCAATAGGCGCCAGCAATATTGACGCAGTGGTATGCACTGTATCCCGACCGCCACCGGCTCCACCCCGCCCCTGTCCACGCCGCCCCTGGTTGGTCAACGCGGGGGAGCCCGTATACGGCCTGCTATACTTCAGATTTCGGAAACCAGCCTTGGAGCGTCGCCGTGAACTCGTTGAAGGCTGGATCTGCACACCGACGCACGGTCACTGTCTCGGCGAGTCTTCTGTACAGACTCGCCGACAGTGGCTTCCTTGTCTTCCTCAACACGGCCTTCAATGCTCGCTTTGGATCCGCAGGCTTGAGGGCATCCGGTGACCACAGCCGCTTGTTCGTGAGCCAGTCGCAAAGACTGCGGTAGTCTCCATTCCAACCAAGGCTGAAAGGAACCTCCCGCGATTCGTTCCAGATCCACGCTTCCAGCTCGGGTTCGATGACGATGGCCCTGCAGCGGTCCGGCCAACCGTTCCGCGACAGGCGGAGCTCGACATCGTCCTGGATCGACTGCCGGCTCTCCCCAGGGTCTCCGCAACCGTGCTTGTCGAACAGCACGATCGTGTACCGATAGTCGCGGATGTACTCCCGCAAGCGCTCGGCGGCGCCCGATCTGCATCCGCAATCTCGCCGCAGATGCCTGGTGATCGAGAACGAGACCGGACGCGTTCCGACGCTCTCAGGTCGATTCAACAGACCCTCTACGGTACCGGCGATATCCAGGTCCGGGACAAGCACCACGAGGTCCCCGCGCTCGCGAGCCCGGCTCATCCGAGCACGTCCGGCGCAAAGAGCAGATCCATGTCGGCGGCGCGGCGCCATTCTCCGAGACGCGGATGGTCGGCTCCCGAGACGACATCGGTCGCGCCTTCGCTATCACGGGCGAAACAGAGTACTTCTGACGGACTGGCGCACCCCAGGAGGGTTGGCGAGTGGGTGGTGACGAACACGTGCGAGTCATATACCGATGACAGCGACTGATACACTGCTTCGATCGCCAGCGGATGAATCCCGTTCTCGGGTTCTTCGATGAGATAAATCGCTCCCGTGTCGGGAAGGTAGGCGATGAGAGTCAGCGCCAGCAGACGCAAAGTGCCCTCGGAAACCGACCAGGACGGCACTTCGATGCCGGCCCCATAAGCCAGCATGAGATACCCTCTGTTGTCATCTTCTCGTTCTACAACGCCGACGCCTTTCAGTTCTGGCAGGACGACGCGAACGTGATCCAGCCAAGCCCGAAAGCGATCCTCGTCTTTCTCGATGAGCTGCAGCACCATCCAGGGTAGATTCGAACCGTCCGGGCTCAGCCCCCCGGCTCCGTGAAATGGCTGGCTGGCTTCGCGCAACCGGTGCCCATCGAGCAGCAGCCTCCGGACTTTCGACCCCCAAGCATCGAACTCCCACGCAGCCTTTAGCGCATTCAGCGCATCGAGTTCCTTCTGTAGCTCGTCCCTTAGCTCTTTGTCGGTCAACCCGTCCCAATCGATGCTCCGAAAGCGTGACTGATACTCATCCATGTACCTGCTCGACGTGCCCTGAAACAGGACGGCGCCGTCTGGCTGATCGCAACCGACTATAGAACTCACCGGCGCCAGCGGCTCCGGAAACCGCGAAATCGACCGCCGTTGGGGCTTCGGTGCGGCAACCACGAGACCCTGAACCCTATCGATGCGCGGGCCGTTCCTGTCGTTGCCGACAGCCAAGTCGTAACGGATGACGTTCCCTGCAGAGTCTTCAGAAGATGCTTCCGTATCGAGCTCGATCGCCAGCTCAAACCGACCGCCGTTTCCCCGTCGTCCCCAAACCAAGTCGCGTAAGTCCGGAACCCGCTGCCGGACGGCGATTTCGATGCTGCCCCGCGCCAGGTCGGCGAAGAACCCGATGACGTCCATCAGCGTGCTTTTGCCGCTGGCGTTTGGTCCTACGAGGACATGGAAGTTACCGTCGAGGCGCACGTCCACGTGGCGGAGGCACCGGTAGTTCAGCGCCTGGATGCGTCGGACCATGTTACCAAGCCTACAGCAACACGTTCGCGCGCGGGAAGGTACGAAGTCGTCGGGACTCCGCTCCCCCCGGCTGACGTGCCGGAGTCCGCACCGCCTTACGGCGCAGACTCCCCGGGCACCGATCCCCGGATAGCCCGACCCGGGAAAATCCCCTCCACGAACTCGCCGTCCCGGACCACAAAGGCGCCGCCGACGAGGACGTGGCGGATGCCGTCGGAGTAGCGATCCGGCGCGTCGTAGGTGGCGCGGTCGATGACCGTCTCCGGGTCGAACAGGGTGAGGTCGGCGTCGCCGCCGACCTGGACGCGGCCCTTCGCGGCCATCTGCGGGGTCACGGCCTCGAGCCGCTGGGCGGGCAGGAGGGTCATCTTGCGCAGCGCGTCCATGAGGGGCAGCGTCCCGCGCTCGCGGACGTAGCGGCCGAGGATGCGGGCGAAGGTGCCGGCGCCCCGGGGATGGGATCGGCCCTGGCTGAAGGGGATGCCGTCGCTGGCCGCGATGACGTCGGGCTGGGCGACGATCCACTCGTTGGTGGTCTCGGACCGGCCGTGGGTGATGACCCAGCCGCCCTCCTCGCGGTAGCGGCGGAAGGCCTCCTCGGTCAGCCGCTCGCCGGTCTCGACCCACTGCAGGCGGGCGTAGTCCTCCGGGGTCCGGCCCGCCCAGCCGTCGAACAGGGCCGACTCGATGCGGCTGGCGCTGGCGGTGTAGGGATAGGCCTCGGTGGTGACGTCGACCCCCCGCGCCTGCGCGCCCCGGATCAGCTCGAGGGCGGCCGGGGCGGACTCGCCGGCGCTGCTGTTCATGTGGACGATGTGCAGGGCGGCGCCGGTGGCGGCGGCGTTGGCGATGGCCTCCTGGAACGGGGCGATGGCCTCGCGGCTGCGGAACGCCCCGGCCGAGCGAAGGTGGATGAACACGGGGGCCTGCCGGTCGGCGGCGGCCGCGAACAGCCGCCAGATCTCCTCGTGGCTGGCCCCCGGGGTATACGTGATGCCGAACCCGAAGCCGAGGGCGCCCTGGTCGAGCCCCGCCTCCATCAGCCGGGCGATGCCGCGCAACTCCTCGTCGGAGGCCGCCTCGTAGAGGTGGGCGCCGCCGCGCCCGAGGGTGAACGTGCCCTCGTCGTTCCGCTCGGTCTGCACCGCGCCGAACGCCTCGCGACGGGCCCCCTGGTGGCTGACCGACGCCCCGTAGTTGATGAGCGCCCGCCCCTCGCGGTCCGCGTACCACGTGTCGACCGGGTAGACCCCGATCTCCAGCTCCATCGCCGTCGTCACCCCGTCGCGCGCCTGATACCGCTGACTCTCGGGGTCCTGGCCATGCGCGTGGAGGTCGACGAACCCCGGCGCGACGACGAGGCCGGAGGCGTCGAGCACCTCGCGCGCTTCGGGCCGATCGTCGCCGACGGCGACGATGACTCCGTCGCGCAGGGCCACGTTGGCGACCGCGTCGAGCCCGGTCTCGGGGTCCATGACCCGGCCCCCCGTCACGAGCAGGTCCACCGGTCCGACACCGGCGCCGCCGCCGCACGCGACCGCGAGGCACCACGCCGCGGCCAGCACGACCCGCCGTCCGATGCGCCGCCAGGATGTGCGTCCGGTCATGATGCGGCTCCCTCCGCCTGTTCCCTGTTCACCGGACATGCCCGCCACAACCCGAGGATGCTCCGCCAGAAGAGTGCCACCGGGATCCGGATGGCGAGGGATGCGGCTCCCTCCGCCTGTTCCCTGTTCACCGGACATGCCCGCCACAGCCCGAGGATGCTCCGCCAGAAGAGTGCCACCGGGATCCGGATGGCGAGGGGACTGCGGTTTCCTCCGCCCGTTCATCCGACATACTTCACCACAGCCCGAGAATCTTCCACCAGAGCAGGCCGACCGGGATCCAGATCGCGAGGTTGGCCACAGAGGCGTAGAAGCCGACCCGCCACCAGTCCTTGAGGGTGACGTAGCCCTCGACGAAGATGATCGGTGACGTGGTCGTCCCGTAGTGGGTCAGTCCGGCGGTCAGGTTGTTGATGAACACCAGGCTGTAGACCACCACCGGGGCCGGCGCCCCGAGGCTGACGAGCAACGCCAGGAACGGGGGGTACATGGCGAGGGCGTGGACGGTGGTGCTCGCGAAGAAGTAGTGCGCGTAGAAGTAGATGACGAGGGTCGCGACGAACACGACCGCCCACGGGACCCCGGTGAACCACGACCCGAACCACTGCGCGAAGAGGGTCGCGACCCCGGTGTCGTTCAGCACCCCCCCCAGCATCAGCAGGCCGCCGTACCACACGAAGATGTCCCAGGCGGACCGCTCGTTCAGCGCGCTGTCCCAGGTCAGGGCCTGGGTGATGAACAGCACCGCGATGCCGAGCAGGGCAACCAGCGTCGGCGACAGCCAGCTCACGTAGGACGACGCGACCCAGAACCCGATCAAACCGACGAACACGGTCCCCACCACCGCCTCGCGGCCCCGGATGGGACCGAGCGCGGTCAACTGCTCGTCGGCGAACTCGGAGGCGGCCGGCGTCTGCTTCAGCGATGGGGGTATCGCCCGATAGACGAGCCACGGCACCACCGCGCTGGACACGAGCCCCGGCAGGAGGCCGGCCGTGAACCAGCTCGCCCAGGTGATGTTCACCCCCGCGTACTCCGCGGCCAGCTCGCCCAGCAGCAGGTTGGCGGCGCTGCTGTAGTAGAACATCGCCGACGAGATGACGCTGCCCTGGTACATGCAGGTCATCAGGAACGTCCCCAGAATGGCGGACGACGGGCCGGGATTCGACTTGTAGAGGCTGCTGATGCTGCGGGCGATGGGGAAGACGATGCTCGCCGACCGCGCGGTGATCGACGGCACCCCGGTGGCCAGGGTGAGGTCGGTCAGGTGCATGGCGTAGCCGAGCCCGAGCGACGTGCGTCCGATGGCCCGGATGAACCAGAGGGCGATGCGGCGGGCCAGCCCCGAGTCGCGCAGGGCGCGCGACATGAGCATCGCCATCAGCACCATCCACACCGACGACGCCGAGTAGCCGCTCAACGCCCGGTCCATGGGCAGCCCGCCGATGACGACCATGGCGGTGATGCCCACCAGCACCACCTGGGACCCGGGCATCGGCTGCAGCATCAGCCCCGCGATGGTGGCGAAGAACACGCCGACCCGCCGCCAGTCCTGCGCGGCGATCCCCTCGGGCGACGGCAGCAGGTGGGCGATGGCGAGATAGATGCCCACCAGCGCGAGGAGCCGGTAGGGCTTGACGCGGGACGAGGAGGATGCGCCGGTCGATTCGTCAGCCATGGCTGGGCGTCCCGGTCAGGACACCCGCTCCAGCACGGCCGCGAGACCCTGGCCGACGCCGATGCACAGGGTCACGAGGGCGTAGCGCCCCTGGCACCGGTGCAGCTGGCGGGTCGCCGTCAGCGTCAGCCGGGCGCCGGACGCGCCCAGGGGATGGCCGACGGCGATCGCGCCGCCGTTCGGATTGACGCGGCTGTCGTCCTGTTCGACCTCCAGCAGCTTCAGGCACCCCAGCACCTGGGTGGCGAACGCCTCGTTGATCTCGATGACGTCCATGTCCGCCAGCGACAGCCCCGCCCGCGCCAGCGCCTTCCGGCTCGCCGGCACCGGCCCCAGGCCCATCACCCGCGGCTCGACCCCCGCCGCCGCGGCCGAGACCACGCGGGCGAGCGGCGCCGCGCCCGCCTTCTCGCCGATGGCGCGGCTCCCGACGACGAGCGCGGCCGCGCCGTCGTTGATGCCCGAGGCATTGCCGGCGGTCACCACGCCGCCCTCGAAGAGCGGCCGCAGCGCCGCCAGCTTGTCCAGCGAGGTGCCGGGCCGGGGATGCTCGTCGTCGGCCACCACTGTCTGCTCTCCCCGCTTCCGCCCCGGCACGGTCACCGGATCCAGCTCGTCCTTGTAGAAGCAGGCGGCCTTGGCGCGGGCGAACCGCTGCTGCGACGCGACGGCGTAGCGGTCGCTGTCGGCGCGGGTGATCCCGAGGTCCGCGGCGACGTTGTCGGCCGTCACCGGCATCGCGTGGTCGCCGTACCGCGCGGTGGTCCTCGGATTGGAGAACCGCGACCCCAGGGTGCTGTCGTGCACCGTGAGCTGGCGCCCGAACGCCCGCTCCGACTTCGCCATCACGAACGGGGCCCGGCTCATGCTCTCGACCCCGCCCGCGATGAACAGGTCGCCCTGGCCGCAGGCGACCGCCCGCGAGGCGTCCACCACCGCCGCCAGGCCGCTCGCGCACAGCCGGTTGACGGTCATCCCCGCGACCTCCACCGGCAGGCCGGCGAGCAGCCCGGCCCGCCGCGCGACGTTGCGGCAGTCCTCGCCGGCCTGGTTGGTGCAGCCGGCGATGACGTCCTCCACGTCCTCGGGCGGGAACGGGCTGCGGGCCATGAGGGTGGCGATGGGACCGGCCAGCAGGTCGTCCGGGCGCACGGGAGCGAGGGCCCCAGCGTGGCGGCCGAACGGGGTACGAACTCCGTCGTAGATGAAGGCGTCTGTCATGGTCGCGGGCACCGTTCCATCGGCGAAAGGCCCTCATTATACGTGGCCGGCCGACGAGGGGGACGAGCCGCATCCGGTATCATCACGCGTCATGCACGGACGCCGGGGGGTCGTGGCGGCGGGGCACGCGCTGACGGCGGGGGCGGCGGGCGAGGTGCTGCGCGACGGGGGCAACGCCTTCGACGCGGCGCTGGCCGCGCTCTGCGCCGCCTGCGCCTGCGAGCCGGCGTTGGCGTCCTTCGGCGGGGGCGGGTTCCTCCTCGCCCTGCCCGCCGGCGGCCGCCCCCGGGTCTACGACTTCTTCGTGCACACGCCGAAGCGGCGACTCCCCGAGGACGCGGTCGAGTTCGAACCGATCTTCATCGACTTCGGCACCGCCCGTCAGGAGTTCCACATCGGCCGCGGCACCGTCGCGGTGCCCGGCATGGTCCGCGGGTTCTTCGACATCCACCGCGACCTCTGCACGATGCGGGCCGCCGACCTCGTCGCTCCCGCCTGCACACTGCTGCGCGACGGGGTGGAGATCACCGGGTTGCAGGCCCACTTCCTGCACCTGTTGCGGCCGATCCTCGCGGCAACCCCGGAGTCGCTCGCGCTCTACCGGAGCGGGCGCGGCGACGGCGCCCTGCTCGGCGAGGGCGAGCGCCTGCGCAATCCGGACCTCGCGGACCTGCTGGAGGTAATGGCGATCGAGGGGGACGACGTCTTCTACCGTGGCGCGGTCGCGCGCGCGTTGGCGGAGGACCTGCGGGCCGGCGGCCTCGTCGGCCTCGACGATCTCGCCGCCTACCGCGCCGAGGTCCGGGCGCCGCTCGCCCTCGACTACCGCGGGGTCCAGGTGCTGACCAACCCGCCGCCCTCGGCGGGAGGCGCCCTGATCGGATTCGGCCTGGGCCTGCTGAACGACCTGCCGGTCGCGGCGGCGCCCCCCGGAAACGGCCGCGCCGTCGCGATGCTCGCCGACGTGATGCGCGCCACCCGGTCCGCGCGGGCCGAGACGCAGGACGGGGAGCCGGCGGGCTCGAGCGAGCGCATGCTCGACCCGGCGCTGCTGGCGCGGTGGCAGAACGAGATCCGCGGACGTGCGCAGGCTGTCCGGGGCACGACCCATCTCGGCGTCATCGACGTCCGGGGCAACCTCGCGAGCCTCACGATGTCGAACGGCGAAGGCTCGGGGCGGGTAATCCCGGGCACCGGCATCGTCCTGAACAACATGCTGGGCGAGGAGGACCTCAACCCCGGCGGCTTCCATCGCTGGCCGCCCGATCACCGCATGACCTCGATGATGGCCCCGACCGCGCTGCGGTGGCCGGACGGCCGTGAGGTGGCGACCGGGTCCGGCGGCTCGAACCGCATCCGCAGCGCCGTCCTCCAGGTGATCGTCAACCTCGTCGACCACGGGATGGAACTGGACGAGGCGGTGCGCGCGCCCCGCATCCACGTCGAGGGCCCCCTGCTCAGCGTCGAGGGCGGCCACGACGGGGACGCCCTCGCCGACGCCCTCGCCGTGTGGCCGGAGCACCAGGTGTGGGACGACCGCAGCGTGTTCTTCGGCGGCGCCCATACCGTCGAGCGGCGTGGGGACGCCCTCGGCGGCGCCGGCGACCCGCGGCGGGACGGAGCCTCGCTCACCGTCTGACTGCGTTCCGCCCCGCCGCCCACGAAGAGCCCCGCTGCATTCCACCGCCGTTGCTTCCCGCGTGGTCTGCGTCGCTCCGCGAACTGGGTTCAGTCCGCCGGACGGGGTTCAGTCCGCCGGACGGGGTTCAGTCCGCCGGACGGGGTTCAGTCCGCGGTTGCCTGAGCTCGACAGGCACCTTTCATTCGCGCCCTTGCCTCGCGAGCGCTTCGAAGATCTCCGTGCAACGCGCGGTGCACCACGGGCAGCGTGGCGGTCACAGGCTGTCGATGATCGCGTTGAGGGTCGCGCTCGGACGCATGGCGCGCTCGGCCCGGGTGTCGTCGGGACGGTAGTAGCCGCCGATGTCCAGCGGCCGCCCCTGCGCGGTCAGCAGCTCGGCCGTGATCGTCGTCTCGTTCTCGGCGAGACGGGCCGCCGCCGCCGCGAAACGGGCCTTCAGCTCGGCGTCCTCGTCCTGCGCGGCGAGGGCCTGCGCCCAGTAGAGCGCGAGATAGAAGGTGCTGCCCCGGTTGTCGATCTCGTGGACCTTCCGCGAGGGATAGCGGGCGTTCTCCAGGTAGGTTCCGATCGCCTGATCCAGCGTCCTCGCGAGCAGCGCCGCCCGGGCGTTGCCGGTCCGGGCCGCGACCAGCTCGAGCGACGGCACGAGGGCGCAGTACTCGCCCAGCGAGTCCCAGCGCAGATGCCCCTCGTCCAGCATCTGCTCGACGTGCTTGGGGGCGGAGCCGCCGGCCCCCGTCTCGAAGAGCCCGCCGCCCTTGAGCAGCGGCACGATCGACAGCATCCGGGCGCTCGTGCCCAGCTCGAGAATGGGGAACAGATCGGTCAGGTAGTCCCGCAGCACGTTGCCGGTCACCGCGATGGCGTCCTCGCCGCGCCGGACGCGGGCCAGCGAGAAGCGCATGGCGTCGACCGGCTTCAGGATGCGGATGTCCAGTCCGGCGGTGTCGTGCCCGGGCAGGCACGCGCGGACCTTGGCGATGAGCGCCGCGTCGTGCGCCCGCGCCTCGTCCAGCCAGAACACCGCCGGCGACCCCGAGGCCCTCGCGCGGCGGACGGCGAGCCGGACCCAGTCGCGGATCGGCTCGTCCTTGGTCTGGCAGACGCGGAAGATGTCGCCGGTGCTCACCGGCTGCTCGAGGAGGACGCCGCCGTCGGCGGCGACGACACGGATGGTCCCCGGACCGGGCCCCGTGAAGGTCTTGTCGTGCGAGCCGTACTCCTCCGCCTTGCGCGCCATCAGCCCGACGTTGGACACGTTGCCCATCGTCGCGGGGTCGAACTGCCCGTGTTGCTGGCAGTCCTCGATGATCGCCTGATACATGGTGGCGTAGGACCGGTCGGGCACCATCGCCACGGTGTCCTGGAGTTCGCCCGCCGCGTTCCACATGCGGCCGCCGTCCCGCACGACGTTGGGCATCGACGCGTCGATGATGACGTTGTTCGGCACGTGCAGATTGGTGATCCCCTTGCGCGAATCGACCATCGCGAGGGGCGGCCGCGTCGCGTACACCGCGTCGATGTCGGCTTCTGTCGCGGCGCGCTGCTGCGTCGGCAGCGTCGCGACCTTCTCCAGCACCCCGGCGAGGCCGTTGCCGACGTTGGCGCCGATCGCGCGCAGGGTCTCGGCGTGCTTCCGGAGGGCCGGCTCGTAGTACACCGACACGCAGTGGCCGAACATGATCGGGTCCGAGACCTTCATCATCGTCGCCTTGAGGTGGAGCGACAGCAGGGCGTCCTCCCCGGCGGCCTCCTCGATGGTCCGGCTGAAGAAGGCCCGCAGGGCGGCCACGTTCATGACCGCCGCGTCGACGACCTCGCCCGCCTCGAACGGCACGCTCGCCTTGAGGAGGGTGACCGCCCCGCCCGCGTCGACGAACTCGATGCGCGCGTCGCACGGCTGCTCGAGGGTGACGCAACGCTCGCTGCCGAAGAAATCGTTCTCCTGCATGTGGGCGACCCGGGTCTTCGACCCGGACGCCGGCCACGCCTTCATCATCCGATGCGGGTGCTTCTGCGCGAACCGCTTCACGGCGGCGGCGGGCCGGCGATCGGAGTTCCCCTCGCGCAGAACCGGATTCACGGCCGACCCCAGCACGGCGGCGTACCGGGCCTGTACCGCCCGCTCGTCGTCCCCGGCCGGCTCCTCCGGGTAGTCGGGGACGTCGTAGCCCTGGCCCTGCAGCTCGGCGATGGCCGCCCGCAACTGCGGGATGGTGGCGCTGATGTTGGGCAGCTTGACGATGTTGGCGGCCGGCGTCCGGACCAGCTCGCCCAGCGCCGCGAGGGCGTCGGGGGTCCGCTGGTCCTCCCGCAGCCGGTCCGGAAAGGCGGCGAGAATGCGTCCGGCGAGCGAGATGTCGCGGGTCTCGAACTCGACCCCGGTCCCCTTGGCGAACGCCCGCACGATCGGCAGCAGCGACCAGGTTGCCAGCGCCGGCGCTTCATCGATTTTCGTCCAGATGATGGTGGCAGATGACATGGTGTCCCCGAATACGACGTGAAGCAGGCAATGACCCGGCGGGTCCCTCGCGGCGAGCCGATCTGGATTGGCGTTCGGTCCTGCGCGCGCCGGGCCACCGCGTGACATCGGACCGTCGACAGGGCGACCGTCGCGGGCGGGCGCAGAACTTTCGATCGTACTCGATCCGCGCGCCACCGGCACACGCGGGCCGGGTGCGGGATCGCCGTGCCGCACCGGAGCCCGCGCCGGTGAGGATATAATTCCGTCCCTGCAATGCCGCCACTGCATGGGCTGCGTGTCATCGACCTGACCCGGGTACTGGCCGGGCCCTACTGCGCCATGATGCTGGGCGACATGGGGGCCGACGTCATCAAGGTCGAGGAACCCTCGCACGGCGACGACACCCGCGCGTGGGCGCCGTTCCACGACGGGGTGAGCACCTTCTTTCTCGGGCTGAACCGCAGCAAGCGGAGCATCGGCCTCGACCTCAAGACCCCGGCCGGGGCCGACGCGCTGCGGGCCCTGCTCGCCGATGCCGATGTCCTGATCGAGAACTTCAGGCCGGGCAGCCTGAAGAAGCTGGGGTTCGACTACGAATCGGTCCGCGACGCCTGCCCCCAGCTCGTGTACTGCTCGATCACCGGCTACGGCCAGCAGGGGCCCAAGCGCACCCTCCCCGGATACGACGCGGTCATCCAGGGCGAATCGGGGGTCATGCACGTCACCGGCGACCGCGACGGCCCCCCCACGCGGGTCGGCGTCGCCATGACCGACTACCTGGCCGGGCTCTACGCGATGAACGGCATCCTGCTGGCGTTGCGCGACCGCGACGAGACCGGGCTGGGGCAGCATGTGGACATCGCCCTCCTGGACTCGATGACCTCGACGCTGGCGCTGCCCGCGAACGTCCTCTTCGCCACCGGAGAGGAGCTGGGACGCGAGGGCAACGACCATCATTCCCTCACCCCGTACGAGGCGTTGCGGGTGAGCGACGGGCTGGTCATGATCGCCGTCGGCAACCAGCGGCTCTGGCGCCAGTTCTGCACGGCGATCGGGCAGCCGGAGCTGGAGACGGACCCGCGCTTCGCGACCAATACCGAACGCATGCGGCACCGCAGCGCGCTCAAGTCCCGGCTCGACGCGTTGCTCGGAGCCTGTACCCGCGACGCCCTGATCGAGCGCCTGCGGGCGCATGCGGTCCCCTGCGGCCAGGTGCGCTCCCTCGCCGAGGCCCTCGCGGATCCGCAGTTGGCGGCGCGCGACATGGTCATCGAGATCGAGCATCCGCAGCTCGGCGCCATCAAGGTGCTGGGGAATCCGATCAAGCTGTCGCGCACGCCGGCCGTCATCGATCGGCCTCCGCCGGCGCTCGGCCAGCACACCGAGGAAATCCTCGCGGATCTGCCGGCGGCGGAGGCCGCGTCGGCGGCCGCGGTCACCGCGGACATCGGGGAGTGAAGAGTGGACCACCGCAGAACGACGCTGAACACGCCGGGACGGTGGAGGGGGGGCGCGGCGGGGCTCGCTCTCCCGCTCGTCTGCATCGGCCTCCTGGCCGCCACGACCCCCGCTGCGCGCGCGCAGGAAGGCGCCCGCTTCGGCGGCCGCCTCTCGGTCATGCCGGTGGACTTCGCGACCCGGCCGACGGTGTCGGGCTCGGGTGACGCCGAAGCGGTGCTCGAGGACCGCACCCTCACGCTTGCCGGGACGTTCGAGGGACTGAGCTCGCCCGCCACCGCGGCCCATCTCCACCGGGCCCCGCCCGCCCGGCGCGGCCCCGCCGAGTTCCCTCTCGACGTCACCAACGCCGCATCCGGCCGGGTCGAGGGCGACATCGAGCTCGACGACACGCAGATACAGGCGCTGCGCCGGGGCGAGTACTACGTCCAGATTCGGACCCGGAACAACCCCGACGGAGAGATCCGCGGCTGGTTGCTGCCGCGCGCGGAGGCGGCAAACGCGACGCCGTCGCCGGCCAGCTACCTGGCCAGTCAGGCCCGGGCCGGCGCCGTCGGCTTCCGCAACGTCTGCGCCTCGTGCCACCAGGGCGACCTGAGCGGCGGCTTCGACACCCCGGAGCTGGCCGGACCGGTCTTTCGCAGCGGTTGGGAGGGCCGGCCGGCCCGCGAGCTGCTCGGCTACGTCAAGGCGGCGATGCCGCCCGCCGGCCGCCGGCCGGACGACGACACCCTCGCCGCCATCGTTGCCTATATCCTGCAGCAGAACGGTGCGGGCGCCGGCGACCGGGCGCTGTCGGCGGCATCCGAGGGTACGATCGGCCCTTGATGGCCGAGGGGCAGTAGTCAAGCGACCCGGATTCAACCACTACCGGGCGGGGCGAAGGCTGGCCCTACGCCGGATTCTGTTTTATGATTGACACAGTAGCGTAATTGCTGCAGCGGCAAGTCTTTCTGGACGGGGTCTCGTGCATGGCGGTACGTCCGAGCGGCCGGTTTACAGGACCGTTTGTCGGCGTTGTCGCACTGGCGATTGTCGCCGGCGTAGCCTCCTACGGCTTTTTCCTCGCCGAACCGGTGCTCGAAGAGGCGACATCCATCACCGAAGCCCCGGCCTCTCCCCCGGTGGTTCGGGACCGCACGGACCGAGAGCCCGCGCCCGTCCCGCTCGGCGAGAGCGACGCGATGGTGCGGGACCTGGTCACGACGCTGTCGTCGCACCCCGGTCTCGCGGGCTGGCTAATCCCCGACAACCTCGTTCGCACCTTCGTCGTGGTGGTGGACAACGTTGCGGACGGCCATACGCCGGCCGAGCACCTGCCGCCCTGGCGCCCGACCCGGCGCTTCCAGACCACCGGCGCGTCCCCCCGGCTCCACGTCGATCCGATCAGCCACGCCCGCTACGACACCCACGCGGAGATCGTGGCGGCCATCGACCCGGCCGTGGCGGCGGGGCTGTATCACACCCTCCAGCCGCTCATCGCCGCCGCCTACGCCGAGCTCGGACGGTCCGGGGGCGAGTTCGATACGACGGTGCTCCGGGCCCTGCGAAACCTCCTCGAGACCCCGGTCCTGGAACGGGACGTCCGGCTGATTCACCGCCCCCCGTTCTTCGAGTTCGCGGATCCCGCGCTCGAAGATCTCCTCCCCGTCCAGAAGCAGTTCCTGGGCATGGGCGCCCGCAACGTTCGGGCGGTGCAGGCGAGCCTGCTCGAGATTGCGGAGGCCATCGGGTTCGACGTTGCCAGCCTTCCCGTGCCCCAGGTCCTGCGGTAGACCCGCGCCTCGTCATGCGGCTCACCGTCAAGCGTCTCGATCCGGCCGGCGCCCGCCTGCCCGCGCGCGCGCACCCCGGTGACGCCGGGCTCGATCTGTTCGCGGCCGCCGACGTCGATGTTCCCGCCGGCGAGACCCGGCTCGTCGGCACCGGCCTCGCCATCGAGCTGCCCCCCGGCACCGAGGGCCAGATACGGCCGCGCAGCGGCCTCGCCCTCCGCCACGGCGTCACCGTGCTGAACGCGCCGGGCACCATCGACGCCGGCTATCGCGGAGAGGTCGGCATCCTGCTCATCAATCACGGCCGGGACATCTTCCGCGTTCAGCGGGGCATGAAGGTGGCGCAACTCGTGGTGGCGCCGGTGGTCGAGGTCGAGGTGGTCGAGGCGGACGCACTCTCGGAGACCTCCCGGTCGGGGGACGGCTTCGGGTCGACGGGGTGATATCGTGAAACGGCTGCACCATGGCGACCAATCCGAACCGGACCTCCTCTGCCACCGGCTCCACCCTGCGGGTGGCCCTGTGCCAGTGCAATCTGCCCGTCGGCGATCTGGCGGGCAACCTCGACCGCATCGGCGATCTGATCGACCGCGCGTCCGCCCGCGGTGCGGACCTGACCGTCTTTCCGGAGCTGTCGGTCACCGGGTACCCGCCTGAAGACCTGCTCCTGAACCCGCGGTTCACCGAGACCGCGGCGGCCGGGGTCCGCCGTCTCGCGGCGTCGGTCACCGGGACCGTCGCGGTGGTCGGGCTGCCGTCCCTCGCCGGCGATCTGCACAACGCCGCCGCGGTGCTGGCCGGCGGCGAGGTGGCCGCCACCTACCGGAAGCACTTCCTGCCGAACTACGCGGTCTTCGACGAGCAGCGGTACTTCGCGCGGGGCAACGACGCGCTGACCCTCGACCTCGGCGGGGTTCGGGTCGGGGTCACCATCTGCGAAGACCTGTGGTACCCGGGAGGACCGGGCCGGTGGGCGGCGGTCGACGGCGGCGCGGTCGTCCTCGTGAACCTCTCCGGCTCGCCCTATCACCGGGGCAAAGGCATCGAGCGGGAACGGATGCTGGCCCAGCGCGCGGCCGACTACGGCTGTTTCGTGGCCTTCTGCAATGCCGTCGGCGGCCAGGACGAGCTGGTCTTCGACGGGCACAGCCTCGTCATCGACCCCGCCGGCCGGGTCCTGGCCCGCGGCGCCCAGTTCGAAGAGGACCTCCTCGTCGTGGATCTCGATACCGTCTCCGCCACCCGCCAGCGCCTCCACGACCCGCGGTGGCGCCAGGCCGGCGCGGACCGCGACCGCGTGCGACTGATCGCGGTCGAGACCGCCGCACCGGCGTCCCCCCCGGCGGGGCCGGCCCTCGGCAAACGGCGATTACGAACGGTCGAGACCGCCGCACCGTCGCGCCCCCCGGAGCCGGCCCCGCGGGTCGCGCCGCTCCTCGAGCCCGAGGCCGAGGTCTACCGCGCGCTGACCCTGGGCACCGCCGACTACTTCCGGAAGAACGGCTTCCGGCACGGCGTGCTGGGCCTCTCCGGCGGGATCGACTCGGCCGTCGCCCTCACCGTCGCCGCCGATGCCCTCGGCCCCGGCGCGGTGACCGCGGTCTCGATGCCGTCGCGGTTCACCGCCGCCGCGAACCGGGCGGACGCCGGGGAGCTGGCCGACCGCCTGGGGGTCGAACTGCTCGAGCTGCCCATCGCGGACCTCGCAGGCGCCTACGACCGCGCCCTCGCGGGGCCGTTCGGGGACGCCCCGCCGAACGTGGCGGAAGAGAACCTGCAGGCGCGGATCCGCGGCAACCTGCTGATGGCCCTCTCCAACAAGTTCGGGTGGCTCGTGCTGACCACCGGGAACAAGAGCGAGATGAGCGTCGGCTACGCCACCCTCTACGGCGACATGGCCGGCGGGTTCGCGGTGCTGAAGGACGTGCTCAAGGGCTGGGTGTACCGCCTCGCGCGGTGGCGGAACCGCGACGGCGAGGTGATTCCGGCCAGCATCATCGAGAAGCCGCCGACGGCCGAGCTGCGCGAGAACCAGCTCGACACCGACAGCCTGCCCCCCTACGAGACCCTCGACGCGGTGCTCGAGGCGTACGTGGAGGAGGACCGCAGCCCCGAGGACATCGCCGCGGCCGGCCACGACCCGGCCCTCGTCGACCGCATCGTCGCGATGGTCGATCTCGCGGAGTACAAGCGCCGACAAGCCCCGCCCGGGGTGCGCATATCCGTGCGCGCGTTCGGGCGCGACCGACGGCTGCCGATCACCAACCGCTACCGGTCGCGCGCGGCACCGGATGTACCAAGTAGTACGTCTTGATGAGCCCCAAGTGCTGCATCCGCCTCAAGTCGGCGTGGAGGCGGGGTCCTTGGTGCCGGCCGGAACAGCCCACTGGCCCCACTTGCAGCGGACGGTGGCAGGTCGGAGCGTCAGTGGGGACCGCTTCGGCGATCTGAACGAGAAGTTATTGAGGAAGGACGCGCTGGTGGCGTACATGGCGGCGGCGGGTACGACGGCGGCGACGGGAGGGACCGGAACAGCCCACGGTGCGGCCTCATCGTCTCGGCCGTAGTCACGAAGGATCAAATGCGTGAAGGAAAGCTACGACTGGGCGTCCTGGTTCCGGGAACTCGCCGTCAAGATCGCGGAGAGAGGCGAGACTTGGTTGATCGAGAAGGCCAAGGAGGTGAACTGGGGCGGGGATCCCGCACTGCTCAGGCATGGCGATCAGAGCATCGATCCGTTCTCGTTCTTCTACTATCTGGCTCAGAAGAACACCAGGCACCAGCGGCCGAGGGTCTATCCCAGCGTCTCGGAGTGTTTCGAGTTGAGGTCACCGGTACCGGATCCCGGCAACGAGGACTTCTACACGTTCCCCACTCCGCCCCCACGGGCTAATGTTCTCTTCAACGACAGCAAAGACTTCAGCCCGGAGCTGCTGTGGAAGCTGTTCAGACAGGCGGTCAAGGACCCGCGGCACATCAATCCGACCACATTCCGAGAGGTTCTGAAGATCCCATACGTCGCGCCCGTGAAGCTGACTCACACGCTGTGCCTGATCAATCCCACCCACTTCGTGCCCGTAGATGCGCTGCAACACATCCCAGCGAACGAGGGCCTGGACACGAAACACAGTGACTACGACGGATACATGTCGGCCATGGACAAGGCCAAGCAGGCGTTTCCCGGATGCCTTGCGTACGAGATCAACACGTTCTTGTTCTTCCAGTACATGTCGAGAACTCCGCTGGTGACCGAGGAACACCGGTTCTTCCAGATCAGCACGAAGGCATACCGCCGCGATTGCTGGGAGGACTTTGAACGGAGCCACGCCGTGTACACCGACGCATCCAGACCCGGTGGGGCCCCCGGCTCGTGGGATGGAAGGACGGATAGCGGCGAGAGTCGGCGCGCCCCGTATCCCCTGACGGAACCGGGTCGAGGAGACGTCATCCTGGTACGCACCGGTGTCCTCAAAGGACGCGCGATCGGGGTCGTCCATTGGAACGGCTACGCGGAAGCCAATGGTTTGAACGAGCGGAGCCGGCTTCACGTGTACTCACTGCTGTCCCACAGACTTTCAAATGAAGGCGGCTTGAACCTTCCATGTCTGGTAGAATGATCTGTGGCGCAAATCATTCAAAAGACAGGAGATCCAAGCCGTGGCTCATCATAACACAGTCTTCGTGCAGCTTCTCAGGTTCCTTCCGAGACATGAATTCGAAGCCGAGGCCCGCCAACACCAGCGAGGTCAGGGGTTGCGCGTCATGAGCCGCTGGGCGCAGTTCGTGGCCCTTGGCTTGGCGCAACTGACGGGCCGACAGAGCTTGCGTGACATCGTGAGCAACCTGAGCACCCAAGGGCGCAAGCTCTATCACTTGGGCGTAGGGACGACGGTCAGTCGCTCGTCGCTGGCGCGCGTCAATGCCGAGCAGCCGTACACTCTCTACGAGACGCTGTTCGGACGCCTGCTGAGCCGCTGTCAGCAGTGCGCGCCGAGGCACGGCTTTCGGTTCAAGAACAAGTTGTACGCGGTCGATGCGACGACCATCGATTTGTGTCTGGCGGTCTTCCCGTGGGCGTCTTTTCGACGCACGAAGGCCGCGATCAAGCTGCACATCGGGCTGGATCAGGCGGGCCATCTGCCGAGCTTCGTCAGTGTGACCGAGGGCAAGACCGGCGACGTCAAGGCCGCCCGCACCTGGACGTTTCCAGCCGGCAGCGTGGTCGTGGCGGACCGCGCGTATCTTGACTTCAAGTGGTTCCATCAGTTGCAGGCGCGGGGCGTGACCTTCGTGACGCGCCTGAAGCGGGGCGTGCGATATCGGGTCACGCGCGAGCATGACATCCGACCCGGAACCGGCGTCCTCAGCGATCAGACGATCGAGCTGACCAGCGCTCGCAGCCGGAAGGCGTATGCCGCGCCGCTGCGGCGAGTGGCCTACCAGGATCCGGTGACGAAGAACCGTTATGTGTTCGTGACCAACAACACAACGTGGGTGGCCCAGACGATTGCGGATATATACAAATCGCGGTGGCAGATCGAGCTGTTTTTCAAGTGGATCAAGCAGCATCTGAAAGTGAAGCGCTTCGTGGGCCGGTCGAAGAACGCCGTCATGACGCAGCTGTGGGTGGCGATGTGCATGTACCTGCTGTTGGCGTACCTGAAGTTCGTCATGCGGTTGCGCTGGAGCCTTCACCAGATGCTGCAGGTGCTCCAGCTCAACATGTTTGAACGTCGGCCACTCCAGGACCTGTTCACGACGCCGTCGCTACCGGCCCCCTCTGGCTCCCAATTGTCGCTGGCGTGGTCCTGAAAATGTGGGACACTAGTGACGTGTACTGGATCAACAAGTCTCAAGCCGGTTTTGTCGTTGGCACCCAGCCAGGAGGCGCCCAGACAGATCGCGTGGCTTTCTCCGAAACCACGCCGGATCTATATACGTACAAGGCATTTCGCAGGGCGCTCCGTACCAGTCGACGTTCGCACTGATCGACAGAGCGCGAGGTACCCACGGAAACAACACAATCGGACCCAATCCGTCGAACCACCCCCATCCCCTGAACCAGATACTATACGGCCCGCCCGGCACCGGGAAGACGTGGCACACCGTCACACGCGCGGTGGCGATCGTCGAGAACCGCAACGTGCGCGCTGTGGACCAGGAAGACCGCGCTGGCGTCAAGCGCCGGTTCGACAAGGGGTGCACGTCAGATTCGTGAGATGACTGTCAGGCGGCCCTGGCGGCTCGTCCTTCCCAGAAATCCTCGAAGCGGCCGCTGAGCTTGCAGCACCGCAGGGCGATGATGGCGTTGGCGCCGGCCACGGTCCAGTGCATGCCGGCGCGCTTGAGCCGGGCGCCGATAGCGAGCTTGCATCCGGCCTCGACGACGCCCGACGACACGCAAAGACCCCACGCTCGGAACTCCGGATAGCGCATCCGGTGGCGGTTGCGGGTCAGGTAGTCGATACACTTGCGGGCCTCCTCGCAAGTCTCACGGTGGGCGCGCAGGGCGGTCAGGATCGCATCGAACCGCCCGGCGTCCAACTCGTCCCGCCGGTCCTTGCCCCACTGGGCGGCCAAGTCCGTGCCGGCGCCGTAGATGGCCTTGGCGACATCGCACAGATGCCCCTTGGCATGGTAGATGTCGACGATTTCGATGGCGCCGGGGAACTGTTCGGCGGCCAGATTCCAGATCCACTCGGCCCCGTCGCCGATGATGACGCGTCGCGCCGCGGTGTCGAAGCCGCGCCGCCGCGCTTCGCGATACGCCCGTTGCGCGAACGCGGAGGGCAGCGGGTCGGTGGGGCGGCTGGCCGCGCTCTCGACGGCGGCGCTGTAGCTGACCGACCCGGGGTCGCGTTCGGGGAGGCCGTCGGCGTTGCGTGTTTCCGCCGTCCACACGGTGACGAGCTTGACCTCGCGGGTCTTGGCCGAGCCGTCGGGCTGCTTGCCGCGCCGGCCTTCCACCTCGGACTTGCGCACCGGCACGCCGGTGCCGTCCAGCCCCAGGTACATCGTCGATGCCGCGCCGGGTGCGGGCTCGACCCTCTCGCGTTCGTCGGCCGCGACCTCGCGGCCCAGCGCTTCGGCGATGCGCTCGACCTGTTTGGGGTCGACCGCCACGCCGGCCAGCTCCCCCATCCACTCGCTCGCTTCGGCGAAGCTGACGCTCGTCGCCGCCAGTCCCACCATCCGCGCCGTGGCGGGCGACAGCGAGGTGTCTTGCAGACCCAGGGCCCGGTCGCGCGGACAGCTTCCCCGGCGGCAGGCGGCGCAGTGGTAGTAGGCGCGGTGCAGGGTCAGCGGTCCCAACAGCGTGGTGAAAGTCTTCGGGCGGCGGCCGGCGTAGTGCGCCGTCTGGCCGCAGGCGCACGCGACCGTCGAACTCGAATGGTCGGAATAGTCCGCGTCGTAGTACTCCGCCATCGCCTGCGCGGCGAGGCCGAGGGCTTGGCGGCGGAGGGCCTGCTCGAGGGCCTCGAAGTCCTGCGCGGCGGACCGCCGCGGTCTGATGAGCGCATCGATTTCGGCTGCGAGCGCGGCTACGAACGCTGCGCGCCAATCACCTTGACGGCTTGGCTCGCCGTGGCGAGCGCTCAACGGTGAACGGTCTGCAAGAGGGTCTCGAAGTCCTGGGCATTCGCGTCTCCTCGTCTGAGGAACGCGTCCACGTCGGCCTTGACCGCCGCGTCCAACGCGGCGAACAGCTCCTTGACGCCCCCTTTTTCGGCCGCGTGATCGAGCGGTTCAGTCAACTGCGCCTCGGGCATGGTCGGAGTCCTCCTACCCGAGTAATCGGTCGATCAGGGCTCGCCCAATACCCCAACGGCAAAATCCCCAACTTTCTTGTCGTGCACCCTTCGACAAGCATCGGGACGCGGGCCGGATCGAGATGGTGACGTTCCACCAGAACACGACTTACGAGGACTTCGTCGAAGGCATCCGGCCTGTCCTGGCAGACGGGGGGAGCGCAAGCATGGACGCGTCGGCCGAACCTGGAAGCGTCGGAGAGGTCCAGTACGAGCTGTCGCGCGGCGTGTTCCGGCGAATCGCGGAGCGCGCCACCCAGGAACCAGACCTACCCTACGTGCTCGTCATCGACGAAATCAACCGCGGCAACGTAGCCCGGATCTTCGGCGAGCTGATCACGCTGATCGAGGATTCGAAGCGGATCGGGCGGGACGACGAGGCGCATGTGACGCTGCCCGGCTCGAAAACGGAGTTCGGCGTGCCAGCGAACCTGCACGTGGTCGGGACGATGAACACCGCAGACCGATCCATCGCCTTGCTGGACACGGCGCTACGGCGGCGATTCGTTTTCTAAGAGATGATGCCGGATTCGTCCCACCCCGGCGTCCTTACGGACGTAGACGGTGTCGATTGCCGGAAGCTACTCGACGCCATGAATCGGCGCATCGCCGTCCTGCTGGACCGGGAGCACCAGATCGGGCACACGTACTTCCTGGGGGTCGACACCGTAGCGGCGCTCGCGAACACGTTCCGGACCCGAATCATGCCGCTGCTGCAGGAGTACTTCTACGACGACTGGGAGAAGATCCGGGCGGTTCTGAACGACAACGGTTTCGTCGGGAAGTCAAATCCACCGGAGGAGCTGGTCCGATCGGATCTGGTGGATTCCAACCGGGCCATGTACGAGCTGCTGCCAGCCCAGGACCGGCAATGGACCGCCCCGAAGGCGTACCGGGCGATCTACGAGACGAAGACGCAGGCGGAAAACGGCGACGCGGCACGGGGCGACTGAACCATGCCGACGGTGAGCGAGCACGACCGGCCGGCCGACCGCCGTGACCCAAGCGGGCGATATCCACCCGGACGGCCAGCCCCGCCCCCGGGCCAGCGTGTCTCTCTACCCGATGCGTCGGCGGGGCGTCCGCGACGCGGCGCGAGGCGCCCACTGGTCGTTCGAGAGTACGACCCGCTGACCGGACTGGGTGGAGACGAGCAGCGCGATCTGGAGAGGTTCGCACTCGTGCAACCGACCGACGCGCAGAGTCAGCGCCGCCCAGTGCTGGGGCTCCGACACGGCCGCCTCCACGCGCAGAACTACGTCGGAATCATCGAGACACGCCGGGGAACTGTGATCGAAATCCTGCCCAAGGTCGATCTCTCGAACACCGGAGACGACAGGAGAGGGACCACCAGACACGCCAGTGAGCAGACGGACGGCTCCTCCGATTCCTTGACCAGCCAGGACGAGAACACCCGGCAGATTTTCCTGACGATGCTGCGAGATTGGCGCGGTCTCGGGGAAGCGCAGTTCGACGACGCCGGCATTCGCGCGATCCGCCGCTTCGACATGCTCGAGGCGTTCGTCCATCTGTTCTTGACGAGCGTCCTCCTGCTGACCCGGCGCGGCCTCGCCCGCGCGTACCGAACGCGAGAGGCGAATCTCCCCTGCCTGCGCGGGCGGATCCTGTTCCCGCCGCACGTCCGCGAGAATCTGGTGGACCGCTCCCGGTTCTACGTCGGCTACGACGAGTTCACCGCGGATCGGCCCGCGAACCGTCTGCTCCACCTCGCGTTGCAGAGGCTCGCGGGTGTCGTACGTCATCCCGCGAACCGACAGCGGATCCACCAGTTGCGCATCGTCCTCTCGGGCGTGCCCCCTTCAACAAACCCCGACGACGACTGGGCGCGGCATGGCGTGGACCGCTCGATGCGGCACTACGACAAGGTGATGCCGTGGGTCGGGCTGTTTCTGTTCCGCCAAGGTCTCGCCACGTTCGCCGGCCCGTACGTCAACCGCGCGCTGCTCTTTCCGATGGCGGAGGTATTCGAGGACTTCGTCACCGCGGCCGTGCGGCGGCACCAGCGGCGGTTCGCGGTGCACGCCCAGGGGCCGATGCGGCATCTGGCCCTGGACGGCGCCGGAAAGCGGGCCCTGTGGCTAAAGCCGGATGTCGCCCTGATGGAGCACGGACAGGTGCGGTTCATCCTGGACACGAAGTGGAAGCGACTCGACGCTGGTGCGGCAAACCACGGCGTCAGCCAAGCCGACGCGTACCAACTCTTCGCCTACGGAAAGCGATACGGCTGCCGGCGTGTGGTCTTGCTCTATCCGAAAACAACAATGTTCCGCGAGACATTCCTGTTCCGAGTCGTCGATGACGATCTGGAGCTGGCCTGCTTCCCGTTCGACGTCGCGGATCCGGAAGGATCCGTCTGCACGATGATGCGGGATCTCCTCAGTTGAACCAGTGGACTGTCCTGGAGCGAACTTTCCCGACCGGCCACCGACACGCACCGGCAACCGCCGAGAAAACGGGGCAGCGGGCATGGGCAGCCTTCATGCAGGACAGTCCACTCGTGCCCCGCCTCGCCTCGAGAATGGAGTCTCCCCAAACAGGTGCGGGTAGGGGCGGCGCCAGTGCGATGCCCGCCACACGGGAATCGCGGGCAATCATTCGCACTTGCCTGCTTGAGGGGGTCGTGGACCTGAGAGCCGGCCCGTCGTGGCCACGCACCGGCGCGGGTCATTCCGCGGGCGGCTCCCGGCGTGGCTGCCACAGCACCCTCATCGCATAGTCGAGGTCGAGCCGCTCGCCACCCCACGACGGCGTCGCCGTGTCGGCGTCGATCGCGATGCCTGCCGCCGTCAGGCCGTCATTCGTGGGCTGCAGCGCCGGGCCCGTCCACGCCGGCGCCGGCGGCGCCTCCGTCAACGGGCGGCCGTCCGGCCCCCGGAACTGCACGTCCCCGGCCGAGTCGACCGTGACGCGGAACCCTTCTTCGTGCACCGCCCGGTGGTGCCGGCGGCACAGCAGCACCAAGTTGTCGAGCGCGGTGCGGCCACCGTCGGCCCAGTGCTCAATATGGTGACCATCGCAACGGACGTTGCCGCAGCCCGGGAACCGGCACTGCCGGTCGCGGGCCGCCAGCGCCCGGCGCAGGGCCGGCGAGATGGTCCGGGTGCGGCGTCCGACGTCGAGGATCTCGCCGCCGCGGCCGTGGTGCATGCTGACCGTGGCCGCGTCGCAGGCCAAGCGCCGGGCGGTATCCGCGGAGACGTGGATGCCACCCGCCTCGTCCAGCACGGTCTGGCGGCCGGCGGCGGGCGTCGGCCGTGCCCCCGGACACGCGCCGGGTGTCCGGCGCCATCGCCGTCGGGCGGGTCCTCCCCGGTCTGGCATTTCCGTGTGTATCGAGGACCCGCCGCCTGGCCTGTCCGACGGCGCGCGCGCGGCCGCCGGCGCTCCCGCGGGAACGCGATCGCCGCCTGCCCGCGGCTCCGGCCCGGACGCCGCGCCCCGGGACGTTCCCGCGGGAACGTCCCGGGGTTCCGCCAGCGCCTCCGCGTCCACGTGCAGCACCACCTGATACCGGTCGCCGGCCGTCCCCCGGTCGAGTCCGCCCGCCAACGCCGCCTCCGCCACCGTCCCGATGGCGTCCGCCTGCCGCTGCGCGAGCGTCGGCTCTTCCACGCCGGCCGAGGCACCGGCCGACGCGGCGGCCGCTTCGTCTTCCCCGCCGGCCGACCCGTCGGCGGCTTTCTCCTCCCCGCCGCCGTCCGGCTCCGGCGCGCGCCGCGCCTGGTCGCACGCCGCCTCCAGCGCCTGACGCAGCACCGCCCCCACCTCCGGCGTCAACCGTCCGCGGACGACCACCATCCCGTCCTCGTCCACCCACGTCCGCAGCCCCCGGCTCGCCTGCTGCCGCCGTTCCTCCGCCTGCTCCACGTTCCGGTCGATGCGCCGCCACGCCCGGGCGATCCGCTCCACGTGCGCCGCCGTGCCCGCTAGCGCCACGTCGAGCAGGGTCTGCTCGTTCTCCGGGGTGGCCACCCGCGTGACCGCGCGCACCTTCGAGTAGGACACCTTGCCGCGGCGCATGGCGTCGCTCAGCTTCGGCAGCTCCCCGAGGGCGCGCGCCACCCGCACGTGCTCGCGGGCGGCCCCCAGCGAGAGCCCGGCGCGCCAGCTCAGCCACTGCGCGCACGAGAGGCAACCGTGCCAGCCGTCCCGCTCGTCGAACTCGCGGATGAGGACGAGCAGCTCGTAGGTTGCGGCCTGGATGCGGGCGGACAGCTCGGCGATGCGGTCGCCGAGCCGCGCGAGCCGCGCGCCACGGTCGCCGGGCGCAGCCGCGGGCCCGCGCCGCCGAGCCTTGTCGGGCCGCCCGGCAGGCGGTGGAAGATGCGTGGAGGATGTCGACGGGGCGGGGCCGTTTTCAGCGAACATGAACCATTGTAACCCTCCATTTTTCAACAGCTTGAGGCGTTCTCAGGCCGCCGATCGGCAGTCGGATCGAGGTTTGTCGCGTCTCGGGCGAGAACGCGCGGCCGGCGGCCGGAGAGACAGTCAGAAAGGCAATCCTGACGGCGTGCCCGACTCGCGACCGACCCGCCCCGAGGAGGCTGTCAAGCACAAAGTGCATGCGGGCGAGAAAAATGTGCCGCCCGCGACCGCCGCGGTAAGGAGCTCCCCGCTGGTCGCGGTGACGCACGCCCACGAGATCAGGAAGCCCCGGCGTCTGCAACCGCTTCGACCGATATCGCGCCCGCCAGCGCAGTGCCAACCGCCCTGACCCATCCGCACCGATCTCCGCCGCTATTGCCGGCCCTGCGCGGTGTCCCGGACGGCCGGGACGCCACCGTCCAGGCCGGGCCGCAAGGCCCATGTCTGCTGTCCGAGCAGAGGGACGCACGGCGTGTCACCCGACAGGGTCGAAGCGAAACGGAGAACGTGCGCAGCGCGTTGACCCGCCGGCCGTCCCGCAGCTACTCCCTGGATCGAGAGCTTGGTGTGGCTCCTCCTGCTTTTCGCGGACGTGTTCGGGTGCTGGATGAGGACGCATAGATGAAGGCTCTGTTGAACGATGGCATGAGGAAGGGATGGATTCACCGCAGTGAACCGTCGAAGAGAACTCACGTGACTTGACGGAAGAGGGGCAAGGCCCGGCTGCGGCATCCTTCAGGGACTTGCATGCTGGTGCTGATCCTGATTGGCGTCTACTTCCTGGCCGCCGGCGGGATGTCGGAGGCCAAGTCGACCGCTCTACTCCGTCACCGGCCTGCTCTCGATCATCTGGGCACTTGCCGCAGAACGCCGCCGGAAGGATCGTGCCTCTGGAAGCGGCTGAGCGGCAGGGCTCCCGCCCGCAGGTCCGGTCGCTGTTCGTCGGCCGGAGCGCGAGAGGCCATCGCCGGTTCGGTCATCCGGATCGATCCCGCTCCCCCAGCGCGATCATCCGCCCCTTCAGCATCCGGCGCACGAAACGGGCCAGACGCTGGTCGGCCGGCTCGACCCGCGCCCCGAACGCGGACCGCATCGACCGCGCGACCTCCGCCAGCGAGGTCCGGCCGTCGCACGCCTTCCAGACGAGGGTGCCGACCTCGTCCAGCCGGATCCGGTAGTACGGGTCGCCGAGGACGCCGGCCAGCCACCGCCCCGGGCGGCTCGTGCCGAGACGTGGGCGCAGGAGGACGCAGCGTCCGTCCTCCTCGCGCCATTCGAGCAGCCGCCGCGGCCGGGCCTCGAAGGAGATCACGACGGCGGCGCGCCCGGCCCCGGCTCGTCCCCGCTCGCGGCCAGGGGCACCCTGACCAGCATGTAGTAGAGCAGGACGAACACCAGGGCGCCGAGCAGGGTGCTCTGGGAGATGGACGGCAGGACCCGCGCCACCCCGACCGCCGTCCCCCCGGCGACCACGAACGCCAGCAGCACCGCCATCAGCGCCTCGCCCGCGATGAACCCCGACGACAGCAGCACGCCGGTGTTGTTCGCCTTCGTGACCGCCGCCGCGCCGGCATTGCGGGCCGCGAGCGCACGCGACAGCATCCAGGCGATGAGCCCGCCGACGAAGATCGCGGCGGTCGACGACAGCGGCAGGTACATGCCGACCGCGATGAGCATCGGCGAGGGCGACTGGATGAGAATGAGCCCGAGGGCGAGGAACATCCCGGTGATGACCAGGGGCCACGCCATCTCGCCGCCGACGATGCCCTCCGCCATCAGCGCCATCAGCCCGGCCTGGGGCGCGGGCAGCAGGTCGCTGCCGATGGTGTAGACCTCGTGCATCACCATCATCGGCAGGATGAGGACGAGGGCGGCGACGACCACCCCGATGATCTCGGCGAGCTCCATCTTCCAGGGAGTCCCGCCGAGGATGTGACCGACCTTCAGGTCCTGCAGCATGTCGCCGGCGACGCCCGCCGCGCAGCAGACCACCCCCGCCACCCCGAGCACGCCGAGGATGCCGGCGGGGCCGGTGACCCCGATGCCGACCATCAGGATCGCCGAGATCAGGAGGGTGCTGAGGGTGAGGCCGCTGATCGGGTTGTTCGAGCTGCCGAGCAGCCCCACCAGATAGCCCGCGACCGCCGCGAAGAGGAACCCGAGAACGATCATGACCACGGTGAGCAGAAGCGCGCCGGGGATGCTGCCGCTGAAGAACCAGTAGAGCCCGAGCAGGGGCACGGCCAGGGCGGCGATCGCGATGCCCACCTTGGTGAAGTCCAGGTCGAGATTCAGGCGGGTGGGAGTGCCCGCGCCGGTCCGCGCCTTCCGGATGTCCGTGAACGCGCGGCCGATCCCCTCGATCAGCGCGGTGCGCAGATTGAACAGCGTGTAGAACGCGGCCACGATCATCGTGCCCACGGCCAGCGGCCGTATCTGCTTCAGCCACACCTCCTCGCCGAGGGCCATCAGCGCCTCCGGGTCGGTCGCCCCCGCCGCCGTCTCCGGATTCAGGAACAGCCCGAGCGGAACGAGCAGGAGCCAGCCCAGCACCGCCCCCGCGAACAGGGTCGAGGCGATGGACGGGCCGACGATGAACCCGACACCGACGAGGGCCGGCGAGGCGTCCGGCGACTGCAGGATGAACCCGCCGGCATAGCGCACCTCCTGGCCGAGCATCTCGATCGTCGAGCGTCCCAGGTCGACGAAGGTCGTGGCCGAGCTCGACACGATCTGGACGCCGTTGGAGTTCTTGACGAGCTCCCACGCGCCGGCGACGCCCATGGCCTGGAAGACGTACTTGGCGCCGGTCTGCCCGCCCTGCCCCGCCTTCACCAGCTCCGCCGCGGCCACGCTCTCGGGAAACGGCAGGTCCGCCTCGACGACCATCGTGCGGCGCAGGACGATGATGAACAGCACCCCGAGCAGCCCGCCCGTCAGCATGATGGCGGTGCTCTCCCAGTAGCGCAGCTCGTCCCACACCCCGCTGATCACGAAGGCGGGTATCGTGAAGATCGCCCCCGCCACGAGGGCCTCGCCGACCGAGGCGGTGGTGCGGGCGATGTTCTCCTCGAGCACCGATCCTCGCAGCCCCCGCAGCGCGGCCATCGCCACCACCGCGGCCGGGAACGTCGCGGCGACGGTCAGGCCGGCCCGCATGCCCAGGTACGCATTGGCCGCCCCGAGGACGATGGCCATCAGGACGCCCAGAACCACTGCCCGAACCGTCAGCTCCGGCAGGTCGGTCTCTTCGGGCACGAACGGCGTGAACCGTGACGACGACGGATCGGGTGCGCTCATGACTGCCTTCTCCCTGTACGTCTCGTGGCACAGTGCCCGGGCGCTCCCGCCACGGACCGTGCAGTCCTGCCGGGGTCGACATCCCCCACGATCGGCGCCCTCGACGCGCCGCGATACCAGTCCGGAACCCGCCTGTGCCGCCTTTATACGGGCAACCGGCGTCGGGACGCAACCACCCGCCGCCTTGTCAGGCCGCGAAGCCGGATGGTACTGTCCCCTGAGCAGCAACCTCCGAATGGTTCGTATGACCTCAACCACAGACCGGCGATCGGACCGCGCATCGGCAAGCGCGAGCGCCACCCTTCCCGCCGTCGAGCTCGTGCGCGACATCTACGCCGACGCGCGGCGGGCCGGCCGGCCCGTCGTCTCGATCGAGCTCTTCCCGCCGCGAACCCCCGAGGGGATGACCACGCTGTTCGAGCGGACCCTGCCGGCGATGCAGGCGCTCCGGCCGCACTTCTACTCGGTCACCTACGGCGCCGGCGGCGGCACCCGGGACAAGACCCTCGACATCGCGGACCGCATCCAGCGGGAGCACGGGGCCACCGCCATGGCGCATTTGACGTGCATCAGCACGCCGCGCCCCGAGATCGAGCGGTATCTGCTGGAGGCCCGGGCGCGCGGCATCCGCAACATCCTGGCCCTGCGCGGGGACCCGCCGCAGAACGTGGACGAGCTCGCCGAGCTGGAGAGCGGGTTCGAGTACTCGTACCAGCTCGTCACGTTCATCCGGGAGCTCGGCGGCTTCTCCATCGGGACGGCCGGCTTTCCCGAGAGCCACATCGCGTGCACCGAGGGGAAGCACGTCGACTGGCAGCGGCTCAAGGCCAAGGTCGACGCCGGCGCCGACCTCGTGCTCACGCAGCTCTTCTTCGACAACGACGACTACTTCGCTTTCCGGGACTACCTCGTAGACACGCTGGGGGTGCGGGTGCCGCTGACGCCGGGGGTGCTGCCGATTCTGGGCACCCAGCAGATCAAGCGGTTCACCGCGATCTGCGGGGCGACGCTGCCGGCCCGGGTGCTCGAGACGCTGGAGAGGTTCGGTGACGACGCCGAGGCGGTCGCCGACTTCGGCATCGAGTTCGCCACCCGCCAGTGCGAGGCCCTGCTGGCCGGGGGGGCCCCCGGCCTCCACGTCTACTCCCTGAACCGCGCCCGCGCCGTCACGAGCATCATCGACAATCTGGGGCTGCGTGGCTGAGTCCGGGCGGGAGACCGTGGCGCAAGCCCCGCGGTCACCACCGGCTCCCCCAAGGCCGCGCGGCCCGGCGGCGCGTCAGGACCGCTCGATCCACTCGACGAACTTCGAGCCGACGCCGGAGGCGTCGACGATCATGACCCGGGTCACCCGGGCGTTCTCCTGGATCAACGCCTTGGTGGCGTCGCGGGCCTCGTCCAGACTGGCGTAGCGGGTGAACAGGAGCGGCGAGTTGGCGGTGCCGCCGCGCACGGTGGGAATCAGCTTGAACATGGCAGGGAGATCATACCCCGTGCCGGAACCCGCGGCGAACCCCCGGGCGGCCACGATCCGGACGGGGCCGGAACCGGCTGCATCCCGGCAGGAACGAGCCGGCAGCCGCCGTCACCGACAACCAGGACACGTCTTGGGAGCCTTTTGACCCTCGGTGCTCCCGTCCGGTTGACTTGGCGCCCCTGCGTCACTCCGACCGGGACCGGCGCCCGGCATCCGGCGCCGGCCACCTCCCGCGCCCGAGGTCGGTGCCCGCCGCCAGTTGCAGGACCTCTCCGTAGCTCCGCACGCCGCCGGCCACCCGGTTCGCCCGGAGATACCCGTCGTTGAGCCGGCGCGCGTTCTCCCGGACGATCGGCACCGCCCGGCTGGTGCGCGCGCGCACCGCGGCGTAGTCGGCGCGGGGGCCCGGACCGAGCTGCTCGCCGAGGGCCGCCCGCGACGATTCCGGGACCGCGCCCAGGAGCCGCCCCACCAGATACAGCCACCCGCTGTATTGCATGCGCTCGTCGCCCTCGAGGCAGGTCAGCCACGCCACGAAGTTGGCTTCCGCCTCGTGGGCGAAGCCGGCCAGGTGCGCCCACTCGTGCGCGGTGACGAACGGCCGCTCGAACGGCAGCACGGTGTCGTTGACCAGCACCTGGAGCGAGAACGGGTCGAACATCCCGTCGATTCCGGCGCGCCGGAAGTATGGCGTCAACAGCGAGCGCCGGGGCACGACTGCCGGCGCGGGACGGGACGCGCCGAGCTCGCGCTGCACGCGCTCGAACGCCGGGCCCAGGTCGGTCGGCAGCTCCTCGAGCCGCGGCCACGCCCGCGTCTCGATAACCTCGAACAACCGGTTGAGATGCGCGACGCCGGCCCCCGCCAACGCGTCCAGGGCGGCCGCGGTCACCCGATCTTCGGTGTAGCCGAGCTTCGCGGCCAGCGTCTCGCGGCGGTAGTTCAGCCCCCAGGCAACCAGGAACACCAGGTAGATCGCCGCAGCCAGGACGGTAAGCCGGGCCGCGAGGGCGCCGAGCACGCGAAGCCGGCGGTGCCGCCCCGGACGCAACAGGCGCCAGGCGCACCACCCGAGGATTGCCGCCGACCCGCCGAGCAGCAGCCAGTCGAACAGCACCAGCGGTATCCGGTTCGTCCCTGCCGTCACGAGCTGCCGCAGGATCGGATACGCCCCGTGCGAGTACACGGACTCGACGGTGGAAGGCGAGGTCGGCAGCACCGCCATGAGGACCGCGGCGCCGACGAGCGCCGGGTGCAGCCAGCCCGGCCCGCGGGGGGCGGCTACGGGTGGGGATCGCCTCGGCAGCATGCGCGTACCCTACACCAGGAGCCCGCGGTGACGCCGCGCCGGGCGCGTTGCCACGGGCTCGACGCCCGCCGATTCGCCGGCGATGCCGTCCCGGCTGACCCCGAGCGGCGGCGCCGCTCGGGAGGGCGTCGGCGCCGTCTCTACGGGGCGGCGATGCCGCACCCCGGTGATATACACTGGACCGATGTCCAGAGCCGACGACGATTCGACTTGGGGCCGATCGACGGTCGACACCGTTTGCCCCCTCGACTGCCCGGATACCTGCAGCCTCGAGGTCGCGGTCGAACGGGGAGCGATCGTGTCCATCGGCGGCTCCCGCAAGCATGCGGTCACCGACGGCTACATCTGCGGGAAGGTCCGACGGTTCGGCGAACGAGTGTACGGCGACGCCCGGTTGACCCATCCCCTGGTCCGCCAGGGTCGCCGCGGCGGAGAGTTCGCCCGCACCACCTGGGACGAGGCCCTCGCGACGATCGCCGGCCGGATGGTCGAGATTCGCGACACGTGGGGCGCCGAGGCGGTCCTGCCCTTCTCGTACGGGGGGTCCAACGGCCTGCTGACCCAGGACACCGTCGATGCGCGGCTGTTCAGGGAGTTCGGAGCGTCGCGGCTGGCCCGCACGGTCTGCGCCATCCCGACGAGCACCGCCAACCAGGCCCTCTACGGCAAGATGCCGGGCGTCACCTATCCCGACTACCGCCACGCCCGCCTCATCGTGGTGTGGGGCGCCAACCCGTCGAACTCCGGCATCCACCTGATACCGCACATCAAGGCGGCGCAGGAGGCCGGCGCGGCGCTGGTGGTCATCGATCCGCGCCGGACGAACCTGGCCCGCCGCGCCGACCTCCACCTCGCCCTGAAGCCGGGGACCGACGTCGTGGTCGCGCTGGCCGTGCACCGCTACCTGTTCGAGCGCGATCTGGCCGACGAGCCGTTTCTCGCCGCCCATGCCGAGGGCGCGGACCGGCTGCGGGAACGCTGCGCCGAATGGCCTCTCGACCGGGCCGCGGAGGTCGCCGGGCTCGACTCGGAGCTGCTCGAGAACTTCGCCGAGATGTATGCGGACCTCTCCCCCGCGATCATCCGCTGCGGGTGGGGGCTGGAACGCAACCGCAACGGCGGCAACGCCGCGCTGGCGGTGCTCGCGCTGCCGGCCGTCGGCGGCAAGTTCGGCGTCCGGGGAGGCGGCTACTCGATGAGCAACGCCGCCGCCTGGAACCTGTCGTCCGAGTCCTGGATCGCCAGAGCCGAGCCGGATACCCGGGTGGTCAACATGAACCGGCTGGGCCGGGCGCTGCTCGAGATGCGGGACCCGCCGATCCGGATGCTCTTCGTGTACAACTGCAACCCGGTGGCGACGATGCCGAACCAGAACCGGGTGATCGAAGGGCTGTCGCGCGAGGACCTCTTCACGGTGGTGTTCGATCAGGTGATGACCGACACCGCAAAGTTCGCCGACGTCATCCTGCCCGCCACCACGTTCCTCGAGTCCTACGACGTGGCCCGGAGCTATGGGTCGACCAATCTGCAGCTCGCCCGCCCGGTGATCGAGCCGGTGGGCTCGGCCAGACCCAACGTGGAGGTGTTCGCGGAGCTGGCGGACCGGCTGGGTCTGGACGCGGGCACCGGGTACGGGAGCGATGCTGAGGCCCTGCTCGAGCTCACCGCGGCCCTGCCCGAGGAGGCTCGCGGCCCCCTCATGGACGCGGGCATCGCCGTCGGGGTGGCGGAGGGCGCGCCGATCCAGTTCGTCGACGTTCAGCCCCGAACCCCGAACCGGAAGGTGCGGCTGTTCCCCGAGGAGCTGGAGCGAGAGAGCCCCGAGGGCATCTACCGATACCGGCCCGACCCCGCGACCCGCGACTATCCGCTCGCCCTGATCTCCCCGTCCACCGGGAAGACCATCAACTCCACCCTCGGCGAGCTGCGCGCGCGGGTGGCGAACCTGCAGATGCACCCGGACGACGCCGAGCCGCGCGGCCTCACCACCGGCGACACCGCGCGCGTCTTCAACGCCCTCGGCGAGGTGCACTGCCCGGTCGCCCTCGACGCGGACATGCGGCGGGGCACGGTCGGTCTGCCCAAGGGGCTGTGGCGGATGAGCACCCTCAACGGCGCGACCGCCAACGCCCTCGTCTCCGACGAGCTGACGGACATCGGCGGCGGAGCCGTCTTCAACGACGCCCGGGTGCAGGTGGCGCGCGTCCTCACCATCACCCTGAAGCCGGACCAGAGCGATCGGGCGGTCCCGGACGCCGGGCGGGACGCTCCGGTCCACTAGAGCGGCTTCTGCTGCGTACCTGCTGCAGTCGTCCTCCGGAAGAACGCCCTGAAGGACACGTGCACGGCGGTCATCGAGCGGGCCGGCTCCTGGTGGATCGGCTGGATTGAGGAGTTGCCCGGCGTGAATTGCCAGGAAGCCTCCGAGGCGGAACTCCTCGAGGCCCTGAAGGTGACGTTACGCGAGGCGCTCGCGTTCAATCGTGAGGAAGCGCTGGAGGCAGCGGGGGACGGATTAGAAGCCGATCCGGAACTCACGCTTCGCGCGGAGCCGCCGGCCTCTGGGGGGCGTGGTCGGGGTGGACCAGTTCCTGGGCCCGGCCGCCGGGCATCCGGATGGCCGCGAGCACCGCGAATCCGGTGACGACGGCGGTCAACCCGAAGACCCGGTGAATCGCCTCCAGCATCCGGGCCGGCGACGGGTCGCCGCTCGCGGCGACCGTGCTCGCGATCACCGCGCCGGACAGGGCGACGCCCACCGCCCCGCCGATGCTGCGGGTGAACTGGCCGAACGACGTCGCCACCCCGAGATGCCGCCGCGCGACCGCGTTCTGCATGGCGAGCACCAGCGACAGCATCGCCATCCCCATGCCCATGCCCATCAGGGTGAGAACCGCCTGAAGCACCCGGACGGGCGTAGCCGCGGTGATGGCGGCCAGTCCGATGAAGGCGAGGGTGACCGCGCTCAGGCCGCCTAGCACCATCGGCCGGTAGCCGATTCGGTGCACCAGCCGCCCGACGATGACCGACGTCACGACCCAGCCGAGCACCAGCGGGGTCAGCGCGCGGCCCGCCTCGACCGCGGTCCCGCCGAGCCCCTCCTGCACCAGGAGCGGCACGTACGAGATGGCGCTGAACATGGCCGCGCCGACCATCAGTCCTATGCCGGCGATGGACGCCACCATCCGATCCGCGAGCAGATCGAGGGGCACCATCGGCTCGGGCGCCCGCCGCTCGACCCGCACCAGCCACCATCCGAACCCGGCCGCGGCCCCGTAGGCGAGCCCCGCCCACGCCGCGCGGCCGGCCACCCCGGTCTGGCCGACGGCGAGCATCAGCAGCGTGACCGAGGTCATCAGCAGAACGGCACCGGCGTAGTCGACGGTGCGCCGCACGCCGGGGGCCGGGTCCCGCAGGGCGGCGCCCACCACCACCGCGGCCAGGATGCCGAACGGGATGTTGAGATAGAACACCCAGCGCCAGGAGAGCAGCGCGGTGATGTAGCCCCCCGCGAGCGGCCCCGCGACCGAGGCGATTCCCCACACCGCGCTCAGCAACCCCTGCGTGCGGCCCCGCTCTTCCAGCGTGTAGTGGTCGGCGATGATGCTCATCCCCAGCGGCATCAGACCGCCGGCGCCGAACCCCTGCAGCGTCCGGAACACGATAAGCTCCGGCATGGAGCGGGCCGCGCCGGAGAGGGCGGAACCCAGCAGAAAGATGCCGATGCACCATAGATAGAAACGCCGCCGTCCGTACAGATCGGAGAGCTTGCCCCACAACGGAATCGAGACCGTCGACGCCAGCAGGTAGGCGGAGAACACCCAGCTGTACCAGGCGAGCCCGCCGAGCTGCTCGGCGACCGTCGGCATTGCCGCCGCGACGACGGTCATTTCGATGGCGGCGAGGAAGGTGCCCCCCAGCACGCCGGCCGTCACCGCCACCCGGCGGGCGCCCCCGATGGGTTCCTGATCGGTCATGCGTCGTCAATCCGTTCCGGAAGCTCGTAGTGAAGCCGCGTGTTGCACCGAGACCGGCGAGGCTCCCACGTCGTCGGAAGACGGGACGAGGGCGCCGGTCGGGTGCAGGCAATCGAGGCGCAACGCAGACCACGCGGGACGCAACGCCGATCGCACTGCGGGGCGGCTCTTGCCACAGGCTCTTCGACCGCCGTCCCGCAGCGGGCGCAACCCGGGAACCTGCAGCGGCCGCGCCGCCTCCGGTCCAACCTTCTCATGTTACGATCGGACCGACCAGCACCGCCAGCCGGACCACCGCCATGCATGATTCCGACACCCCCGTCCGTACCGTCAAGTGCGTGAAGCTCCTGAAGGACCTGCCCGGGCTCGACGAGCCCCCCTGGCCCGGCGAACTGGGCCAGCGCATCTACGAGCAGGTCTCGGTCGAGGCCTGGAACCAGTGGGAAGAGCGGATGAAGATGATCCTCAACGAGTACCGCCTCATGCCCTGGCAGAAGGAGGCCCAGGACCTGGTGGCCAAGCACATGGAGGAGTTCTTGTTCGGCGAAGAGTCGGCCCCACCCCCGGACTACGTCCCGGCTCAACAGAAGTGACGCCCCGTCCAGGAGCTTGCGCCGTAGAAGTTCGCGCCAGCGAACTTCCAACGCGACCGTGAGGTCGCGCTAGCTCCCTGCGAGCGGCGGGAACGGGTAGCTGCTCAGGATGTCCGCGGGCCGTCGAGGGTCGCCGTCTGCGCGGCGGACCGCGCCGGAGTCGCGAGACTGACCACGATCAGCGTGCCGATCGACAGCGCCAGCGCCGGATACGCTGTCTCCAGCCCCAGGAGATACGCGGGCGTACCGTCGACGCCGCGGGCAAGCCCGACGATCTCCCACCCCAGCGTCGTGATCATGCCGGCGAGAATCGACGCCACGCCTCCCGCGGGGGTCGCACGGCGCCAGAGCAGGGCGGCGAGGAGCGCCGGAGTGATGCCCGCTCCGTACATCGTGTACGCCCACAGGGCCATCGCGAGGATGGTCGGAAAGAACTTCCCGGCCACGTAGCCGAACACGCCGAGCACTACCACGATGATCCGGGTGTAGGCGATGACCTGTGCTCCGGTGACCGACGGATTGACGAAGCGCTGATAGACGTCCCGAATCAGGTTCGTCGCCGGTGTCAACAGGAAGCTGTTCGCGGTGGAGACGATGATCGCGGCCGCCCCGCACACCAGGATCACCCCGAGGAACGCGGGCAGCACGTCGGTCGCGACCCGGATGACGATCTCTTCCGACTGCGCCTCGGTCAACCCCGGCACGACGGCGCTCGCCAACACACCGGTGGAGTCGATCAGCGTCTCGACGACGATCGTCCCGACGATCCATCCGCCGACGGCCAGCCGCGCCGCCCGCTCGTCGCGGGCCGAGAAGAACTTCTGATACATGTTCGCTTCGCCGAGCAGCAGGAACATCGTCGGCAGGAACAACGCGAGGGCCGCCTGGGGCCCCAGGGTGCCGAACAGCGACACCTGATCGGGCCGGAGGGCCTCCAGGGCAGCGCCGGGCCCGCCCGCGTCGCCGACCATGAACACGACGGCCAGCATCACCCCGACCGTCATCAACAGGCCGTTGCCGACGTCCAGGTACGCGATGGACAGCATCCCCGCGAGCGCCGTGAACAGGACGCAGAACACCATCGTGATCAACGCGCCGGTATCCGGATCGATCCCCGCGATCGACGCCAGGAGACGGCCGCCGCCCCGGAACTGGTACGCGGCGATCGTCGAGTAGGCGAGCACCGTGGTGACCGTGCCCAGCACCCGCGCGGCCGGCCCGTAGCGCAGCTCGAGGATGTCGGGCACGGTGTACTGGGCGATGCGGCGCACGCGCGGCGCGATGAAGTAGGCGAAGGCGATGCCCACCCAGGCCCCCGCGGACTGCCACAGGGCCGGGAAACCCGCCCGGTAGCCGAGCCCGGCCCCCGCGAAGAGGCTGCCCGACCCGATCCAGGTGGCGAGCAGCGTGAACACCAGCACCCGCGCCGGCAACGCCCGGCCCGCCACGAGAAAGTCGTCGCCGGTCTGCACCCTGCGGCTGCGGTACGCGCCGACCAGGACGAGCGCGGAGAGATACAGCAAGACGGCGGTCAGCATGGATGTGTCCCCGCTGCATTATGTACCGAAGCCGCCGCGCGCAGCCCGCGAGATCCGCCTGCCGCCCAGCCAACCAGCGAGGAGTCCGCGCCGTTTCTGCGGCGCAGGCTCGTGGCTGGTATCCTCCCGGCATGCCGTTGGACGAGTACCATCGCAAGCGCGATTTCTCGAAGACCCCGGAGCCCCGCGGAGATCGCAAGTCGCGGGCGCGCCGGACCGGCAAGCTGAAACCACTGTACTTCTGCGTGCAGAAACATCTGGCCAGTCGCCTGCACTACGACCTCCGGCTCGAGCATGAAGGCGTCCTGCTGTCCTGGGCGGTGCCCAAGGGACCGTCGCTCGACCACCGCGACCGCCACCTCGCGATGGAGACCGAAGACCATCCCCGCGACTACGGCGACTTCGAGGGCGTCATCCCGGAAGGCTACGGCCAGGGCATCGTGATGTTGTGGGACTACGGAACCTGGCGGCCGGAGGTCGACGACGTCGACGAGGCCCTGCGCAAAGGCGATCTCAAGTTCACCCTCGACGGGTACAAGCTCAAGGGATCGTGGGTGCTCGTACGAACCCGCGACCGCCCTGACGCCTCCCCGTCGCAGCACGGCAGGAGCTGGCTGCTCATCAAGCATCGCGACTTCTGGTCCGGCCCCCTCGACATCACCACCTTCGCGCCGCTCAGCGTGAAGAGCGAAGGCGACTTCGACGACATCCTCGCCGCCGACCTGCCGGACGTCTGGGTGACGGGGCGCGCCGCCGCCCGGGGGGGCGCCACCGGAAAGGCGCTGCGGGAAATCATCGAGAAGGCCGCGGCCAAGAAGCTGGCGCGCGACCCTACCTAGCGTACCTAGCGCGACCTTACGGTCGCGTTGGAAGTTTCGCTGGCGCGAAACTTCTACGGCGCAAGCGCTTGGCCAGGCCCGCCCTGACCCCGGTCGTCGGTCAGGAGCCGCCGGGAAAGGACGCCCCATACCGCATAGGCAAGACGCCGGCGGGCGTGCCGGGCGAAGGTCCCCTGCCAGAACTCGCCGGTGACGACTTCGCAGTCGTCCGGGATGCGACCGATCTCGAGGGGCCGCTTGTGCTCGGCGGCGTAGCGGCCGACGGCGTCGTCATCGGGCCACCCGGTGTTCACGATGACCGCGTCGACCCGGCGGCCGATCACCTCGCTGATGCGCGCCACCGCCGTCGCGGCGGTGAAGCCCTCCATGCCGCGCCCCTCGGTCAGCAGGTTCGCGACCAGCACGATCGGACCGTCGACCGCGGCCACCGCGTCACGCACCCCCTCTGGAAGAAAGGTCGGCACCAGGCTCGTATGGAAGCTGCCGGGACCGATGATGACCGCATCGAAACCGGGAATGGCGGCGGCCGCGGCAGGATGAATGGCGACCTGCGGATCGAGCCAGATGCGGCGGACACGGCGTCCCTGGCGCTGTCCGGCATCGACCTCGACCTCGCCGCGGGTGGTCGATCCATCCTCGTACTCGGCGCAGAGCGTCGCCTGCTCGACGCTGACGGGCCACACCAGCCCGACGCAGTCGAGCAGCGTGCGCAATCCGTCGACGGCGGCGAGAAAGTCGCCGGTGTACTGCTCCATCATCGACAGCAGCAGGTTACCCCCGGTATGGCCGTCGAGTCGGTCGTGCTCGAAGCCGGACAGCCGCGTCAGGAGAATCCGCCGCGCCTCGGTCTCGTTGCGAGCCAGGGCCAGGGCGCATCGGAGGACGTCGCCCGGAGGGAGCACGCCGAGCTGATCCCGCAACAGCCCGGAGCTGCCGCCGCTGTCGAACATGGTGACCACGGCGTTGACCCGCAGCCAGGGGTTCTGCTTGAGGCCGCCGATCAGGCTCGGCAACCCCGTGCCCCCGCCGAAACAGCCGATATTGAGGCTCCGGAGCCGCATGCGAATATTGTCCTGGATTCTCCCGCTCGGGGTCCAGACAGCGCCATCCCGGCATCCGCCCGATCCGGATTCACGGGTACAATCGCCACGCGTCCGCCAAGGGTCATGCCGCTCATCGACATGTTGTTGCCCCAGTTCGACCGGGAGATCGGAACCACCCGGCGTCTCCTCGAGGTCGTACCGGCGTCGGACTTGGCGTGGGCGCCGGCCGGGAAGACCCGGACCGCGGCCGAGCTGATGACCCATCTCGCGGACATTCCGGCCTGGACCTGCGTCATCATGAACGAGGACGGCTACGATCTGGCGGAGGCCCCCGACGCGGCCCCTGCCGCCTCGGTGGCCGCGGGGCTGGAGCGGTTCGACGCCGGCGCGACCGCGGGGCGCCGCGCCCTGATCGGGCGTCTCGACGACGAGTTGACCGCGGCCTTCACCCTGCGGCGCCAGGGCCGGATCCTGTTCTCGCTGCCGCGGATAACGATGCTGCAGGTGCTGGTGCTGAACCACGTGGTCCATCACCGGGGTCAGCTCAGCATCTATCTGCGCATGCGGGGGGTCCGGGTCCCCCCGATCTACGGCCCCACCGCGGACACCCGGGAGCCCGCGCCGAAACCCCGACGATGACGAGGACCACCGCCGGCGGCGGCCCCGCCGCGCGCTACGTCCCGCACCCGCGTCTCCGGGGCGGCCACCGGATGACCCTGTTCACCTGGGGCCGCTCGCGCTACTTCCCGCGCCTGCCGCCGCTCGTGCCCCGCTATTTCGACGTCGCCCCCGACGCCCGCGTGCTCGCCCACTGCTACTGGCAACGGGAACCGCGCCGGCACCCGACGTTGATCGCACTCCACGGCCTCGAAGGCTCGAGCCAGGCGCACTACATGCGCGGCCTCGCCGACAAGGCGCGGGCCGCGGGCATGAACGCGGTTCTGCTGAACCAGCGCAACTGCGGCGGCACCGAAGCGCTGTCGGCCGGGCTGTACCACTCGGGACTATCCGCCGACCCGCGGGCGGTCATCGAGGAGCTGATCACGCTCGACCGGCTGCCGGCGATCGCGGTCGCCGGCTACTCGCTCGGGGGCAACGTCGCCGTGCGGCTTGCGGGCGACTACGGACCGGACGCGCCGCCCCAGCTTCGGGCGATCGTCGCGGTCTCGCCCACGATGCACCTGGGGATGTGCGTCGAGGCGCTCGAACGCCGGTCGAACTTCCTCTATCAGTGGAACTTCGTGCGCAACCTGAAGCGCCGGATGAGACGGAAGGCGCGGGCGTGGCCGGGCCGCTTCGATCTGAGCCGGCTCGGTGCGGTACGGACGGTGCGCGACTTCGACAACCACTTCACCGCGCCGCACCACGGGTTCGGGGACGCCGACGACTACTACCACCGGGCGAGCAGCCTCCGGGTCGTCGATCGCGTGCGGGTGCCGACGCTCGTGGTGAGCGCAGACGACGATCCCTTCATCCCGCCGGAGCAGTTCGACGACTCGGGGGTCGCCGCAAACCGCCACATCACCGTGCAGATCACGCCCCACGGGGGCCACTGCGGGTTCTATGCGCGGGCCTCGGCGGGTTTCGACGGCTACTGGGCCGAACGGCGGGTCATCGAGGTCGTGGGCGAACGGGTATCGACGTAGCCCGCATTCGACCGGGCATCATCCCGCGTGGGACGCCCCGCGAGGGCCTCGCGGGCCTCGGCGCAGCGGACAGTTTCACGGCTTCCAGAGACGATCACCCCGGAGCGGGCAGCGCTTCGACGAACTGGCGGGCGAACTCGGGCCCCTTCCCCTTGTCCTCGTGCTTGAAGTAGACGAACACGTCCCGGCAGCCCCGGGTGCCCGCGGCAATCGTCTCCGCCCATCGGGCGATGTCCTCCGGCCGATAGCCCTCGTCCCGCAGCCGGAAGTAGGCGTAGTCGGCGGTCACCTCCATCGGCGTCGTCATCCGCTCGCTGTCGGCGATGCACAGCGCCAGGCGGCGCGACCGCAACCGTTCGAACACCGCCGGGTCGTGCCACGACGCATGACGGAACTCGAACGCGGCGCGGACGCCGGACGGCAGCACCGCGAGAAACTCGTCGAAGACCGGCAGGTCCTTCCGGAACGACGGGGGCAACTGGAACAGCAGGACGCCGAGCTTCGGCCCCAGCGATTGCGCGGCCCCGCAGAACGCGGCGGTCGGATCCTCGCAGTTGCGCAACCGGGCCTCGTGGGTGATGCGCCGCGGCGCCTTCAGGGTGAAGCGAAAGTGCTCGGGGGTCAGGTCCGACCACCCGGACAGCAGCCGCTCGGTGGGCATGCGATAGAAGGTGTAGTTGATCTCGACGGTCGGCAACCGCTCGGCATAGAAGGGCAACATCTTCTTGGACGACAGCTTGTCGGGATAGAAGCTGCCCTTCCATTCCGTGTAGTTGTACCCGGACGTGCCGACGAGGATTCGCGGCGCCGCGGCCTGGTTGCGGGGCGGCCCGGCGCCGTCCGGGGCTGACGCGGGTGTCTGCATCGGCGGAAGTCTACCCCGATGCGTCCACTTGCTCTCGTGTTTTCGAAGGCGGGAAGGGTTCGTTCGAGCCGGCGCCCCCTAATCGATATCGAAGTCGCGGGCAGGACGCGTGACGGGCTCGTCGCGAGCGCGCTCGAGGGCTTCGTCGAAACGCTTCGAGAGGACATCGCCGCGGGTCCGCTCGTCGTTCACGGACTGCTCGAACAGGGCTTCGCGGCGGGCCGCCTCCTCCGCGAGAATCCGCTGGGCCTGGTTGAGCTCAAGCTTGTCCTCGCGCGACGGCTCCTGATGGGCCACGACCCGCCTCAGTCGCACATCGACGGTCTGCACGGCTCCGCAGCACGGACAGACGACATCGAATTCCGACGACAGCAGCGCGGTCATTGACGATGCCCCGGCCGTCACCCTTCTTCTTCGTAGCCCTCTTCCTCCATCGGGCTGATGCGCGTCGAAGGTCGAAGTGCTTCCCGATAGTCGTAGACCGGCAACCCCTGCACATGCAGCGAGAGGACGCAGCCGGGAGCCTTCCGATCGACGACTACGGTGACCGGGCTGCCCTCTACCCCCTCGCGAAATGCAAGTCGACAGCCACAGGACAACTCGGCGTGGACGAACCCTTTCAGCATCGACAACCCCCACCCGGATCATACACCGTTTCCACGGCGCAGGTCCTACAGGAGATCCGCGATGTCCTTCTCGAATTCGTCGCGGGTCGCGATGCCCGCGTGGGTGCGGCACACCGTGCCTTCGCGATCGATCAAGAAGGTCATCGGCACGCCCCAGATCGGCCCGTAGGCCTCCTGGAAGTCCTCTCGCCCCAACCCCACGAGCATCGGGTAGTTCACGTCGTACTGGTCGGCAAACGCCTGGATCTTGTCGACCGTGTCGTCGACCGACAGGCCCAGCACCACCAGCCCCTCGTCGGCATACTGCTCGGCGAACTCGACGAACCAGGGCACCTCGATCTTGCAGGGACCGCACCACGTCGCCCAGAAGTTCAGCAGCACAACCTTGCCGCGCAGCGACTCGAAGTCGACGTCCTGTCCGCTGTGGTCCTGCAGCACGAACTCGTAGTTCGCCGGCTTGGCCCCCGCATCGCACGCGGCGACGACCGCCTCGCCGAGGGCGGCGGCGCTGCCGGCGGGCGCGACGCTCCCGTGCGGGTGCGCATGGGACGACACGAGCCCGGCCGGCAGTGTGGTCATCGCCAACGCCAGCGCGCCCGCACCCGCGACCATCCAACGCAACGTCATGATGACTCGCTCCTCTCGTCCGGCCGGCGCCGGACCCGTGGCGACGGAAGGTCGCCTCCCGTCCATAGCGTCGCATATCGCGAGCGGACTTGTCCATGTCCTCTGTCGTGGTCGATCTCTCGCCCCGAGGGGACAACCCTGCCGGGCGCTTGCGGCGGAATTCGGCGCCGCGACGGGCATGGCCGCCGGGGCGGGCCGACGAGCGTCTGGCAGGAGCCCGTCTGGCCGGCTGCCTCCCCGCGGGAGCACTCCCGCCGCGAGGCCGCGGCGAGCGAATCGGGGCGGGGAGCGGGCGGGCGAACCGGCGCGATTCTTGCTAGGATGGATCCCGGGCAGGGACCACCGCAAACGACGGTCGCCGCGTTGCGGCCACGCCGCCGCTACAAGTAAGATGAGACATATTCCCCGCCAGCTCCCGCCACACGCCGCTGGCCACTCACGAGGTGAATCATGAGTTGCACCCCTTGCGGGCGCGCCATTCGGAGCCGCGTGGTCCGTGCCGGTCTGATCGGCGCACTGGCCCTCGGCTGGTCCGTCGACGCGATGGCCCAAGCCGCTACCCAGTTCTTCCCCTACTACGGCAAGAACCGGGTCAAGTACGACGACTTCCAGTGGCACATCTACACCACCGACCACTTCGAGATCTTCTACTACCCCGATGTCGAAGAGCACCTGGAGCGGATCGCCAGCTACGCGGAGAGCGCGTATGCCCAGATCAGCGCCGATTTGACGCACGACCTCGCGAACCTCGTTCCGCTCGTCATCTTCAAGACGCACAGCGAATTCGAGCAGCAGAACATCATTCCGGGGGCGGTTTCCGACGGCGTCGGCGCCTTCGCCGAGCCGTTCCGCCAGCGGATCGCGCTCCCCATAGACGAGCCGCCGGACCAGCTCTACCGGCTGATCGCCCACGAGCTGACCCACCAGTTCGCGTTCGACATCATCCCCCGCTCGGTCATCCGGCGCAACATTCCGTTGTGGGTGGACGAGGGACTCGCCGACTACATGGGCGGCGTGTGGCGGCCCCTCGACCTGATGACGGTTCGCGACGCCGCCCTCTCGGACACCCTGCCGGAAATGAGCGACTTCCAGGGCGGGGGCATGAACGCGAGTCCGCGCCTGGTCTACAACCTCGGCCATGCCGCCTTCGAGTTCATCGAAGAGCGCTGGGGCATGGCCGGCGTCCGCGAGTTCCTGTTCTCCCTGCGGAAGTCGGCGATCGGCGGCGACAGCGACATCTACGAAGACGCGTTCAACATCCCCGCCGAGGAGTTCGACATCGAGTTCGAGTCCTATATCCGACGCCGGTTCCAGGCCTTCCGCGACAAGGAACGACCCGACGACTACGGCCGCGATCTGGCCCCCGACCCGTTCGAGACGCGGTATCTGGCGGTGTATTCGATCGAGCCTTCGCCCTCCGGGGACCTCCTCGCCGCCTACGCGATCAATCGCAAGGATCGGGAGATCGACATCATCCTGCTGTCGACCGAAGACGGCGAGGTGGTGAGCAACCTGACCGCGGGCTTCAACTCGGAGCTCGGGTTCGAGTCGATTCAGCTCCCGGGCGCCCGGTGGAACGCGGTGCCGTGGATGTCCTGGTCGGGGGTTGACGACCGCATGGCGTACTTCGTGCGCAAGGGGAAGTACCGGTCGCTGATGCTCCAGAACGTGGTGACCCGGGAGACCGAGGAGATCATCGACCTGCCGATGGTCGATGCGCCGGAATCGCCGGACTTCTCGCCGAATGGACGCCAGCTCGTTTTCTCGGCGCTGCAGAACGCGGTGGGCGACATCTACCTCCTGGACATCGGGACCCAGGAGGTCACGAACCTGACCGAGGACGAGTTCGCCGACTACGCGCCGACGTTCTCGCCCGACGGCTCCTACCTCATCTACGTGGCGCGGATCAGCGGCAACAACAAGCTGTTCAAGCTCGACCTCGCCACCCGGGAAAAGACGCAGTTGACGTTCGGCACGTCCACCGAGGCGGCCGCCCAGTTCCTCGACGAGAACACCGTGACCTTCGCCTCGACCGCCACCGACCCGCTGGCCCCGGTCGACCCGGAGGTGGCCGCGAACTCCGACATCTACAACGTGTGGACGCTCGACCTCAACAACGGCGAGCTCCGGCAGTACACCGACGCCGCGACCGGCAACGTCTCGACCATCGTGCTGCCGGGCGACCCCGAGCCGCGCATCGCCTTCGTCACCTACTTCAGGGGCGAGTACGGCATCCACACCATCGAGCGGGACGAGCCGCTGTACACCGCGTCGACCGCCGATTTCGGCGCCCCCGGCCCCAACATCGACTTCCAGGCGCCGTTGACCCACACCCTCGTGAACGCCAACAACCGGCGCAAGGGACGGTTCGAGAAGATGTTCCTCGACGGGACCCCGCCCCTGAACTTCGGCGTGACGAACAGCGGCGACTTTCTCGGCGGCACCGCCATCTCGTTCTCCGACGTCCTCGGCGATCAGAGCTTCAGCCTCCTCGCCTACTCCATCGCCCAGTACCGGACCTTCTCGGGTTCGTACGTCAACATGAGCGGCCGCTTCCAGTTCGCCCTGCAGGGATTCTCGCAGGAGATGTTCTTCTACGGGGCGGCCGGCTTCTACGCCCCGTCGCTCGCCTTCCTCAGCCGCGACGAGGCACTCGCGGTACAGACGGTTCGGGGAGGAAGCGCCTTCGGCATCTACCCGCTCGACCGCTACCGCCGCATCGAGCTGAACGGCGGGATGTTCCACACCAACGAGCGGTTCAACGACCCGTTTCTCCAGCAGCAGTCAGACCAGTACCAGCAGCAGCAGTTCGGCACCCGGCTGTTCCGCAGCGGCTCCCAGATACCCTTGGGGGTGTCGTTCATCCAGGAGACCACCGTCTTCCGCGAGTTCGGACCGGTATCCGGCAACACGATGCGCTTCGCTTTCCAGTACGCGCCGACCGTGGGCAGCACGTTCCTGGGCAAGAAGACCCTCGACGCCGACGCCCGGCAGTATCTGCGGATCGGAGAGACCGGCGTGCTGGCCCTGCGTGGCCGCTGGTTCAAGAGCCTGGGCGACTTCCCGGACTTTCTCTTCTTCGGCGGAAACTCGGAGATGCGCGGCTACGAGTATCTGGAGTTCATCGGCCACGACGCCGGGTTCTTCAACGCCGAGCTGCGCTTTCCGCTCATCGAGGCGATGCTCACCCCGATCGGCCTGATGGGAGGCATCCGCGGGTCCTTCTTCTTCAACCTCGGTGGAGCCAGCCTGAACAACCAGCCGTTCCAGTGGTTCGCCAGCGGCTCGGCGCCGGTGACCCCGACCATCGGCTTCGGTCAGAACCCCCTGACCGGCGAGTTCTTCGAAGTGCCTGGCGATGCGGCGCAGGTGTCCGGATTCAGGCTCGTGGACGGACGGGCGTCCTACGGCATCGGTCTGACGACGGCGGTCATCGGCATCCCGATGCACTTCGACTGGTCGTGGCGGACGCTGTTCAACGAGGACTGGGAGGACATTCTCTTCGCCACCCGGGGAGGAAGCGCCGTCTTCCGCAATCCGCGCTTCGACTTCTGGATCGGCTACGACTTCTGACCCGAGAGGCCGCCCCGGTGGATGGCCGGGGCGGCTGCGGGTGCGGTCTATACCCGCAGTTCTCCTCAAGGGCCAGTTTCGCGGACGCGAAACTTCTACGGCGCAAGCTCCTGGCCCCGGACATCGCCGCTTTCGGCGGCGCCGCTGCCCGCCCAGCCACCCTCCAGGAGTCAGCGCTTCTTCCTGCTGGAGGCGCAGGCACCGTTCTACGGCGCAGAGTCCTGGACGGCAACCACCGCCACTGGATGCGGAGCTCGACGAAAGCAGGAAACGAATCCAGCCGGTCAGAGACGCGTCAACCGCATTTCGCTCCGGCCCAGATCGAGCACAACCCGGTAGTCGCGGAGGAAATGGTGGCCGACGGTGCCGCCGATGTGGAAACCCAGCAGGGCGCTGGGCCGGTGCAGATTCAACACCACCACGGAGTAATTGGGAAACAGCAACTGGTCGAAGGCGAGCGAGGTACCCGGACGCAGGTACGCCTGCTCATCCCAGCCGGACGTCCCGTACACGTTGACCGGCACCTGCCGCACTTCGAGCGGCGGCAGGAGGTTCGCGGTGCCGCGGCTGATCGAGATGACCTCGCCGCCGGTGTCGACCACGAAGCTCCGGGGAATTTGGCCGTTGACGATGCCGCGCACCACCGCGAGCCGATGCTGTCTGAGGGGCATCGAGACTTCGAACGGCTCTTCCGGGAGCTCCTCGCCGATGATGATCTCCCTGCGAGCGTAGTCGACGATCATCGACAACCCCACCGCGAGCGGCGAGAACGCCTCCGCCTCCGGCGTCGGCAGACCGCCGAGCGGGGGGTTCTTGATCAACACGGGGAGATTCCGGATGCCGAGGGAGCCGAACTCGATCGACTCCAGCCGGGCGGCCTGCAGGCCCCGAAAGCCGATTTCGCCGACACCGGCGGTCAGGGTCGTGCTGACCGGACGTATGCCGAGCTGCTGGGCGACGCGCTGGGACAACACCGTCTGCTCGGCCCCGGTGTCCATGACGAAGTCGACGATGTCACCCCCGTTGACCCGACCCTGGACGATGACCTTCTCGTCGATCAGTCTGAACGGAATCGTATGCAGCCCACCTGGCGCCAGCATCTCGACGGCGGGGCGGTCGCCGAACGACCGCAGGAACTGCACCTCCGCCCGCGCCCAGTCGGCCTTCTCGGTGTCGGCCCAGGTGGGAAGCAGCTCCACGTAACGCTCGTAGGCATCGGCGGCGTCACCGAAGCGACGCATGCGCCGGTGGATGTACCCCAGGGTGTGATGGGCGGCGGCCGAGTCGGGCATCGCCTCCAGGGCGGCGTGGACCCAGTCAAGCGCCTCGCTGTACCGCTGGCGCGTCGTGAGGCTTCTGGCCAGGCCGTGACGAGCCGCGCCGGACCCCGGATCCATGGCGAGCGCGTCGCGATACAATTGCTCCGCCTCGTCGAACAATCCGCCGCCCCACAGGGCGTCACCGATCAGGGCGGTGATATCGGGATCGCTCGGGGCAATCTCTCGCAGGACCTGCGCCTCAATCTGCGCGCGCGTGAATTCGGCGACCGGCAGCAGCGCCCTCAGCAGGCCGGCAGAGGACCGCACGCGCTGCTCGTGGGTGGCCCCCTCCTGCGCCTCTTCGAAAACGCGGATGGCCTCCCAGTACCGCAGATCGTCGAGCAGCAGATTGCCCAACTGAAGGCGGGTCTCGACTCGCGAAGCGGTCGGCGCCGACTGCGCGCCGAGGACGACCGACAGAGCCGTCAGCCCCGCCACGATGATCAGGGTACGTGACGCGAGTCTCATATCTCCTCCATCGGGACCCCGCGGAGCGAGTTCAGTCGAGTCTCGGGTGACGGGACGTCACCCCCCGGCTCCAGCTAGGAGTCTGCGCCGCAGAAAAAATAGGCCCCAATATGAAGTGGACACGGACGTTCATGGCCACTACATTGTAGTAGCCGATCGTGCCGAAAATCGTCCCACGGCGCAGACTCCTAGCGCGACCTTACGGTCGCCTTAGAAGTTTCGCTAGCGCGAAACTTCTAAGGCGCAAGCTCCTAGCGCGTGTACTGCTCGATCGCGACGCCGTCGTACATGTCGTCGACGCGCAGGATCTGCTTCTGGCGATCGTAGGTGCCGAGCTCGTAGTCTTCGCTCATGATCAGCGCCTTGACCGGTTTGGTCGGGCACACCTCGGCGCACAGGCCGCAGAAGCTGCAACGCGAGAGATTGAAATCGAAGAAGTCCAGCACCTTGATCTTGTGACCGGGCTCCCGGTGTCCACCCAGAAAGATGAGCTCGTCGGGACAGACCTTTGCGCACTGATCGCACACGATGCAGGTCTGCGCACCGGTCTCCGGCTCGACCTGCAGCCTGAGCACGCCCCGGAAGCGAGGCGCGACGGGACGCCGCTCCGCCGGGTACTGGAAGGTGAACGCGGGTTGCGGAATGTACTTGAGCGTGACCAGCAGCCCCTTGATCAGGTCGACCAGGAACACCATCCGAAAGAGCTTCGACAACTGCTGCACGGCCGCTACCCCCGGTCCTCGACCAGAATCGACTCGGTCTGGCCAGCCATGACCACCCGTTCCTTCCGCAGCACCGTATTCTCTCGCCGAATCTTGTCCTGAAGCCGCAACAACCCGTAGAGAAGCGCCTCGGGACGGGGTGGACATCCCGACACGTAGACGTCGACCGGCACCACCTTGTCCACGCCCTGCAGCACCGAATAGGTGGGAAACGGCCCCCCTGCGTTCGAGCAGCTCCCCATCGAAATGACCCACTTCGGTTCGGGCATCTGGTCGTAGAGCCGCCGCAGCACCGGGGCCATCTTCTTGGTCACGGTGCCGGCGACGATCATCAGGTCGGCCTGGCGGGGGGACGCGCGAAAGACCTCCGCTCCGAACCGCGCAATGTCGAACCGGGAGGCCGACGTGGCCATCATTTCGATGGCGCAGCAGGCCAGCCCGAATCCCATCGGCCACAACGAGGACTGACGCGCCCAGTTGAGCACCTTGTCGAGATTCGTCGTGATGAAGTTGTCTTCGAAACGATGGTCAATCAAACCCATGGGAGGCTCGCTCGGTCTACTTGCCTTCGTACCAGTTGGCGTTGGTCTCGGTGAAGCTCTCCCACTGATCGGGCACTTCATCGTTGGCGAAAATCGCCTCGACCGGGCACGCCGGCACACAGGCGCCGCAGTCGATGCACTCTTCCGGATGGATATAGAGCATCGTTTCCGCTTCGAACTCTTCCTCGTCCTTGCGCGGGTGGATACAGTCCACCGGACACACGTCCACGCAGGCGGTGTCCTTGGTCCCCACGCACGGTTCGCAAATGCTGTACGCCATCGACTCCTCCGTGTCGTTCACCGGCCGCGCACCGTGGCTCACGGACTGATCGGCCGACGTGTAGAGTATCAGTCTGAGTGGGCCGTGCGCATGCCCGGCCTGCCGGTGCCTTTCCGTCAACCAAAAGCTACGGTGCCGCGGACTCGACGGTACCCACGCAGCACCGGCGTCAGTGTACACGATTTTGGCCGGACCGGCGAATGCAACCCCCGCTCCGGGTGCACGACAAGAAAGTTGGGGATTTTCCGTTGGGGGTATTGAGCGAGCACTGATCGACCGATTCCTCGGGTAGGAGGACTCCGACCATGCCCGAGGCGCAGTTGACTGAACCGCTCGATCACGCGGCCGAAAAAGGGGGCGTCAAGGAGCTGTTCGCCGCGTTGGACGCGGCGGTCAAGGCCGACGTGGACGCGTTCCTCAGACAAGGAGACGCGAATGCCCAGGACTTCGAGACCCTCTTGCAGACCGTTCACCGTCGAGCGCTCGCCACGGCGAGCCAAGCCGTCAAGGTGATTGGCGCGCAGCGTTCGTAGCCGCGTTTGCGGCTGAAATCGATGCGCTCATCAGACCGCGGCGGTCCGCCGCGCAGGACTTCGAGGCCCTCGAGCAGGCCCTCCGCCGCCAAGCCCTCGGCCTCGCCGCGCAGGCGATGGCGGAGTACTACGATGCGGACTATTCCGACCATTCGAGTTCGACGGTCGCGTGCGCCTGCGGCCAGACGGCGCACTACGCCGGCCGCCGCCCGAAGACTTTCACCACGCTGTTGGGACCGCTGACCCTGCACCGCGCCTACTACCACTGCGCCGCCTGCCGCCGGGGAAGCTGTCCGCGCGACCGGGCCCTGGGTCTGCAAGACACCTCGCTGTCGCCCGCCACGGCGCGGATGGTGGGACTGGCGGCGACGAGCGTCAGCTTCGCCGAAGCGAGCGAGTGGATGGGGGAGCTGGCCGGCGTGGCGGTCGACCCCAAACAGGTCGAGCGCATCGCCGAAGCGCTGGGCCGCGAGGTCGCGGCCGACGAACGCGAGAGGGTCGAGCCCGCACCCGGCGCGGCATCGACGATGTACCTGGGGCTTGACGGCACCGGCGTGCCGGTGCGCAAGTCCGAGGTGGAAGGCCGGCGCGGCAAGCAGCCCGACGGGTCGGCCAAGACCCGCGAGGTCAAGCTCGTCACCGTGTGGACGGCGGAAACACGCAACGCCGACGGCCTCCCCGAACGCGACCCCGGGTCGGTCAGCTACAGCGCCGCGGTCGAGAGCGCGGCCAGCCGCCCCACCGACCCGCTGCCTTCCCCGTTCGCGCAACGGGCGTATCGCGAAGCGCGGCGGCGCGGCTTCGACACCGCGGCGCGACGCGTCATCATCGGCGACGGGGCCGAGTGGATCTGGAATCTGTCCGCCGAACAGTTCCCCGGCGCCATCGAAATCGTCGACATCTACCATGCCAAGGGGCATCTGTGCGATGTCGCCAAGGCCATCTACGGCGCCGGCACGGACTTGGCCGCCCAGTGGGGCAAGGACCGGCGGGACGAGTTGGACGCCGGGCGGTTCGATGCGATCCTGACCGCCCTGCGCGCCCACCGTGAGACTTGCGAGAAGGCCCGCAAGTGTATCGACTACCTGACCCGCAACCGCCACCGGATGCGCTATCCGGAGTTCCGAGCGTGGGGTCTTTGCGTGTCGTCGGGCGTCGTCGAGGCCGGATGCAAGCTCGCTATCGGCGCCCGGCTCAAGCGCGCCGGCATGCACTGGACCGTGGCCGGCGCCAACGCCATCATCGCCCTGCGGTGCTGCAAGCTCAGCGGCCGCTTCGAGGATTTCTGGGAAAGACGAGCCGCCAGGGCCGCCTGACAGTCATCTCACGAATCTGACGTGCACCCCCCCGCTCCGCCGCCCGAAAAGCACGCGCGCCGGCGGCCGCCGAGACCGGTACGGAGGGTCTTCCCGCTACATGCGCCGGCTCGTCCCGACACCCGGGTCGTCATCGGCGCGCCGTGGCGGGCTCCGCCCTTCGCCCACCGGCGGTCGGAGCCGCCGCCCGTGGGCGAACCCAGCGTTGCGCCGCGGCGCGGCGTCGCGGTACGATCCGCGGCATGGCGACCTTGGACGATGGACCTGCGGTCCCGCGCGCCGTGCCGGCGACCTTCTTCCGGGGACGCCGGATCCGCCCCGAGCCGGCGCCGGCCGGCGCCAAACCCGGGTGGCTGCGGGTGCGGGCTCCGGGCAGCACGGGCTATCGGCGCCTCAAGCGGCTGGTCCGGGAACAGGGGCTGCACACCGTCTGCGAGGAAGCCAACTGTCCCAATATCGGCGAGTGCTGGCATCACGGGACCGCGACCTTCATGATTCTGGGCAGCGTCTGCACGCGGGCCTGCGCCTACTGCAACGTGGAGCACGGCCGGCCCGGCCCGGTCGACCCGGCGGAACCGGCCCGCGTCGCGGAAGCGGTGCGAACCCTCGATCTCGACCACGCGGTCATCACGTCGGTCGACCGGGACGATCTCGAGGACGGCGGCGCCGGGATGTTCGCCGACACCGTCACGGCAATCCGATCCCTGTCGCCGGACTGTCGGATCGAGACCCTGGTACCCGATTTCGGCGGGAGCACCGCCGCCCTCGACGCCGTGCTGGCGGCGAGACCGGACGTCCTGAACCACAATCTGGAAACGGTCCGCGGGCAGTACAGACGGGCGCGCCCCGGCGGCGGCTACGACCGTGCCCTCCGGATTCTGGAGCACGCCCGGCGCCACCGTCCCGCGGTCGCGACGAAGTCGGGGATCATGGTGGGCCTGGGCGAGACCTGGGACGAGCTCCTCGCGGCGCTGGCCGACCTCCGACATGCGGGATGCGACATAGTGACGATCGGACAGTATCTGCGGCCGTCACTCGCCCACCTGCCGGTCGCACGCTACTACCACCCCGACGAGTTCGCGGCCCTCGAGCAGGCGGCGGTGGCCCTCGGCTTCGGCCACGTCGAGTCCGGGCCGCTGGTGCGCAGCTCCTACCATGCCCATGAGCAGGCGGATGCGATTGCCGCGGTGACCCGCGTCACCGGATGACGCGGCCACGCCCGGAAGTCGCCGCCCTGGGACTGCCGGGCCGGTCTCGCGTCACCGCTTCCGCTTCGGCCGGTAGACGTGGGTGCTCTGGCCGAAGAACACCTCCGCCGACTCCATCAGCGTCTCGGACAGCGTCGGATGCGGATGGATGCACAGCCGCAGATCCGACGCGGTGGCCCCCATCTCGATGGCCACCACCCCTTCGGCGATCAGCTCCCCCGCCCCGCTTCCCGCGATACCCACCCCCAGGATCCGTTCCGTTTCGGGCTCGATGACGAGCTTGGTCATCCCCGCCGGCCGATCGAGGGTGACGGCCCGGCCGGAGGCGCCCCAGGGGTACTTCGCCACCTCCACCGCCCGTTGCTCGGCCCGGGCCCCGGTCTCGGTCAGACCGCACCAGGCGACCTCCGGATCCGTGAAGACCACCGCCGGGATCACGGCCGGCTCGAACACCGCCCTGTGCCCCGCGATCGCCTCGACCGCGGTGCGCGCTTCGTGGCTCGCCTTGTGCGCGAGCATCGGCTCGCCGACGAGGTCTCCCACCGCGAAGATCGTCGGCTCGGCGGTCCGGCGCTGGCCGTCGACCTCCACGAACCCGCGCGGGTCGCGCCGCACCGCGGTCCGGTCCAGTCCGGAAACGTCCGAGTTCGGCACCCGGCCCACCGCCACCAGCACCCGGTCGAACCGGCGCGTCGACTCGCCGGACACCCCCCGCAGCGTCACCGAGACGCCGTCACCCTCCTCGGCCAGCGCCGTCACCGTGGTCTCCAGCAGCACCGCCTCGCACACCGAGGCGAGCCGGCGCGCCACGACCGCCACGAGGTCGCGGTCGGCTCCCGGCAAGAGCCCGGCGGTCATCTCGACCACCGTCACCTGCGAGCCGAGCGCGGCGTAGACCGACCCCAGTTCGAGCCCGATATAGCCGCCACCCACTACCAGCAGGGACGCGGGCACCGACGGGATCTCCAGCGCCCGGGTCGAGTCCCAGACCCGGTCGCTGGCCAGAGACAGCGCGGCGGGCACCGCCGGTCTCGACCCGGTGGCCAGAATCGCGTGCTCGAACGCCAACGCGGTGACCCCGCCGTCCGCCGCCGTCACCCGCGCCGACGTCGGTCCGGACAGCTCGGCCCGGCCGTGGAGGTAGGTCACCCCGCGCTGGGTCGAGAGCTGGCTCAGGCCTCCCGTCAACCGCGCCACCGACTGGTCCTTCCAGCTCCGCAGCCGGTCGATGTCCAGCGACGGCTCCCCGAAGTCGACGCCCCAGTTGCGGGCCTCGCGGGCCTCGGTCACGACCTTCGCCACGTGCAGCAGCGCCTTCGACGGCATGCACCCCCGATACAGACACACGCCGCCGGGGTTGGGAGCCTCGTCGATCAAGGTCACCCGCATACCCAGGTCCGCGGCCAGGAACGCGGCGGCATACCCGCCCGGCCCCCCGCCGATTACCGCCACCTGCGTCGAACTGGTCATGGACACTCCTGCCGCGGCGCACCCGATGCCCCGAGGACCGGCCCGGACCGCGCCCCGGACGGCCGTCTACAGTGTAGCAACCTCCCCGCCTTGCCTCGGCCCGGCCGGCCGTTCCATGATGGTAACGGTGCGAACGGACACTGGAGGCAGGAATGATGATGACGCGGAGACCGTTCGGCAGCACCGGGATCGCCCTCCTCGCGGCCGTTGTCGCCGGAATCTGGACTCTCCCCGGGACGACGGCCGCCGCAGGGGGCCAGGGAGCCACGATGACGCGATTGTTTGCCCCGGTCGACATCGGGGCGGATCTGTCCGCGCTGCCCGATTCGGAGCGGCGCGCGCTGAGCCACATCATCGACGCCGCCCGCGTGATGGATGCGATCTTTCTGCAGCAGGTCTGGGCCGGCAACCCCGCGATGCTGCTCTCGCTGATCGATGACCGGAGCGCCGCGGGACGGGCCGCGCTCGACTTCTTCCTGCTCAACAAGGGCCCGTGGTCGCGCATCGACGACGACCGGCCGTTCGTGTCCGGTGCGCCCCCCAAGCCCGAAGGCGCCAACTACTATCCGGCTGGCGCGACCAGGGCCGAGGTCGCGGCCTGGCTGGACGGGCTCGACGGCGGGGCCCGCGCCGCCGCCACCGGGTTCTTCACCACCATCCGCCGCGATCCCGCCGGCCGGCTCACCAGCGTGCCCTACAGCGTGGAGTATCAGGGTCCGCTCGCCCTTGCCGCGGAACACCTGCGCGACGCCGCCCGCGCGACCGCGGAGCCGACGTTGCGGCGCTATCTGGAGAGCCGCGCGGCCGCATTCTCGACCAACGACTACTACGACAGCGACGTGGCGTGGATGGAGCTCGACTCGACGATCGAGCCGACCATCGGACCCTATGAGGTCTACGAGGACGAGTGGTTCAACTACAAGGCCGCGTTCGAAGCGTTCGTCACCATCAGCGACGCCGCGGAATCGGCCATGCTGGACCGCTTCGGCGCCCACCTCCAGGGACTGGAGGACGCGTTGCCGATCGACCCGCGGTTCCGGAACCCGGCCCTCGGAGGGCTCGCCCCAATCCGCGTCGTCAACGTCGTCTTCACCGCCGGCGACGCGAACAGCGGGGTCCAGACCGCGGCCTTCAATCTCCCCAACGACGAGCGGGTGGTTCGCGAGAAGGGCTCCAAGCGGGTCATGCTGAAGAACGTCCAGGAAGCCAAGTTCCAGCGCGTTCTGACCCCCATCTCGCAGGTGACGTTGCGGCCCGCCGAGCGGGCGGAGGTCTCGTTCGAGGCGTTCTTCACTCATATCCTGATGCACGAGCTGATGCACGGGCTAGGTCCGGGCACCATCTCCGTCGACGGCCGCCGGACCACGGTCCGACAGGAGCTCCGGGAGACCCACAGTACTATCGAGGAAGCCAAGGCGGACATCGCCGGCCTCTGGGCCATGCACCAGTTGATCGATCGGGGAGTCGTCGACCGGTCGCTGGAACGCAGCATGTACACCACGTTCCTCGCCTCGACGTTCCGCTCGATCCGTTTCGGCATCAACGAAGCGCACGGCCGCGGGGTGGCCGTGCAACTCAACACGTTCCTCGACGCGGGCGCGGTGACCATCGATTCCGACGGACGCTTCGCGATCGACCACGGCCGCATCCGGGAAACCGTAACCGCCCTGACCCGCGAGCTCATGACGGTGCAGGCCACCGGCGACTTCGACGCCGCGCAGCGGATTCTGGACACCCGCGGGGTCGTTGCTCCGGCGGTGCAGCAGGCGCTGGATCGGCTCGGGCATGTCCCGATCGACATCCAGCCCCGCTTCGTCACCGCGGAGGCGCTGGCCGCGTCCGCGCCCTGAACCGATGGGGAGTCTGCGGCGCGAAGACCGGTTGGCCGGGCGGCAAGCGGAGCCGCCGGCGACGGTTTCCGGGCTAAGATCGCATCATGCCGTTACCTGAACGTCTCGGAGAGCTTCGGAAGGCGGTCGACGCCGGGCGCCTTCCCCACCGCAGCGTCAAGCTCGAGATGCGGGAGAATCTGGCGCGCCGGCTGGGCGAGCGGGGGCCGCTGTTCCCCGGCATCGTCGGCTACGACGAGTCGGTGATTCCGCAAATCGTCAACGCGGTCCTGTCGCAGCACGACTTCGTGCTCCTGGGCCTGCGGGGACAGGCCAAGACCCGCCTGCTGCGGGCTCTCGTCTCCCTGCTCGACGAGGCGATGGCGGTGATGCCGGGATGCCAGATCAACGACGACCCGCTCGCACCCCTGTGCCGCGCGTGCCGTACCCGGGTGTCGGAGGCCGGTGACGATCTCCCGATCGCCTGGCTCCCGCGGGAACGCCGGCTGGTGGAGAAGCTGGCGACTCCGGACGTCACGATCGCCGACATGATCGGAGACGTCGACCCCATCAAGGCGGCCCGCGCGGGGCTCGAGCTGTCCGACGAGCTGACGATGCACTACGGGCTGCTTCCCCGAGCCCATCGGAGCATCTTCGCCATCAACGAGCTGCCGGACCTCGCCGGCAAGATTCAGGTCGGTCTGTTCAACATCCTCCAGGAGGGCGACGTCCAGATCAAGGGCTACCCGGTCCGGCTGCCGCTGGACGTGGTCATGACGTTCACCGCGAATCCGGAGGACTACACGGCCCGCGGAAAGATCATCACCCCGCTGAAGGACCGTATCGGATCCGAGATCCGCACCCACTATCCGCAGACACGCCAGGACGGCATGCAGATCACGAGCCAGGAGGCCTGGACGGCGCGGTCCGGCGAGGCGGCCGGGACCCCGGACATCCCGCCGTACATCAGCGAGGTCGTCGAAGAAATCGCGTTCGTCGCCCGCAGCCACGCCAAGATCGACAAGCGGTCCGGTGTCAGTCAACGCATGCCGATCACCTGCCTGGAGAACGCGGTGTCGAACGCCGAACGGCGGGCGCTGACCAACGCGGAGCCCACCGCGGCGGTTCGCATCGCCGACGTCTACGCCGCCCTGCCCTCGATTACGGGGAAGTTCGAGCTGGAGTACGAGGGTGAGCTGCGCGGCGCCGACCAGGTGGCCCGCGACGTCATCCGCTCCGCCGTCGCCCGGGTGTTCGAAGGGTGGTTCAGCACCGTCGACGCCGGCGCGGTGGTCGAGTGGTTCGACCTGGGAGGCACCCTGGATCTCGGCGACGCGACCTCTGCGGCCGAGCTCCTCGAGCAGACCGGCCAGATCCACGGATTGCACGAGCTGGCCGGCCATCTCCGGGTCGATCCGGACGAGCCGGCGCCGGTGCTCGCCTCGGCCGTCGAGTTCATCATAGAGGGGCTCTACGCGCAGAAGAAGATCAGCCGGGACGACACGTGGCAGTACAGTGCGGTCAAGACGCAGCGCCGCACGGCCATGACCCCGGAGCAGGCGTTCGAGACCGATGTCCGCGTCCCGCCCGGCAAGAAGAAATACTACAACTAGGAGTCTGCGCCGTGAAACCCGGGTCCGCGCGCGGCCAACCATGAAGTACCGATACACCCGTTACACCGGCGATGACCTCGACGGGCTCGATATCGAGGAACTGGTGTCGAAGCTCTCGCGCCTGCTCCTCGACAGCGGTTTCGGCAGCGCCTCGGGCGATCCGGACGCGGACGACGACCAGCGTTCGGAACAGGCGCTCCGCGACGCGATCCTCGAGGCGCTGCTGAACGACGGGATGCTGTCCGACGAGACGATCCTGCGGCTTCTGGGCGACGCGGCGGATGCGGATGGCGACGGCGCATCGCGACTCGAGGCGCTGATTGACCGGCTCATCGACCAGATGGCGCAGCAGGGCTACATCACGCGCCACCCGGACCTCGACGCGGCGGCCCGGGACCGAGAGGGCCGCGGCGAAGGCGACGGGCAGGCGCCCCCCATGCGGTTCGAGGTGACCGACAAGGGACTCGATTTCCTGGGGTATCGCGCCCTGCGGGATCTGCTCGGTTCGGTAGGCCACAGCAGCATCGGCCGGCACGATACGCGCGACTACGCGGCGGGCGTGGAAGCCGGCGGGGCGCCCAAGCCCTACGAGTTCGGCGACACCATGAACCTGGACGCCGCCGCGACCATCCTGAACGCGGTCCAACGGATGGGGCCGCGTGCAATCGCCGGACCCGGCATCGACGTCGAGTACCCCGACCTCATGGTGGCCCAGGGCGAGTATCAGAGCGCCTGCGCGACCGTCCTCATGCTCGACTGCAGCCACAGCATGATTCTCTATGGCGAGGACCGGTTCACGCCGGCCAAGCAGGTCGCCCTGGCCCTCGCGAACCTCATTCGGCGCCAGTATCCCGGCGACACGCTACGCGTCGTCCTGTTCCACGACTCGGCGGAGGAAATCCCGCTCCGGCAACTGGCGCGGGCGCGCGTGGGCCCCCACTACACCAATACCCGCGAGGGCCTCCGGCTGGCCCGCCGCCTGCTTGAGCGGCAGCCCAGCGCGATGCGTCAGATCGTGATGATCACCGACGGCAAGCCCTCGGCCCTGACCCGTCCCGACGGACGGATCTACCGCAATGCCTTCGGTCTCGACCCCTGGGTCATCTCGGAGACGTTCGCCGAGGTCGCCACGTGCCGGAAGGCCGGTATCCTGATCAACACCTTCATGCTCGCGCGCGACTACGAGCTCGTGAGCTTCGTCAAGCGGGTGACCGCGATCTGTCACGGCAAGGCCTACTTCACCACCCCGCGCACGCTGGGACGCTACGTCCTGATGGACTTTCTCGACAAGAAGACCCGGACCGTGCATTGACGTCATGATGCTGCCTGCGACGATCCCGATCTTTCCGCTGCCGAACGTCGTCCTGTTTCCGTCGGTGTTCCTTCCCCTGCACATCTTCGAGCCGCGGTATCGTCAGATGCTGGCCGACGCCCTGTCCGGCGATCGCATCATCGGCATGGTGCTCCTGAAGAACGAACGTGACCTCGTTGAAGAACCGCCGCCGGTCTACGACATCGGATGCGCCGGCCTGATCAGTCATGCCGAACCCCTGCCGGACGGCCGCTCCAACATCATTCTGCGCGGCATCGAGCGCTTCCGGATCGTTGTCGAGGTCGGCGGCCGCCCTTATCGCCGGGCGCAGGTCGCCTCCCTGCCGGAAGCGGACTCCGACCAGATCCGTGACCAGCTCCATGGGCTGCGGGGCCGCCTGGATCCCCTTCTCGCCGGCCAGTTCGACAATGCCGGATGGCGCCGGATGGTGCCGGCGGACATGGGGGACGGCGATCTCGTCAATACGCTCGCGCAGTACCTGGACCTGGAGCCGGTAGAGAAGCAGGCGCTCCTCGAGCAGAACGACATCGCCGGCCGCTCACGCGCCCTGATCGACCTGATCGAGATGCACGCATTCGCGGCGCGGACGGGCGGGCTCGGGCCGCAGTAGCCGGCGGTACCACCCGACCGCCCCACCACCCTCCCGGAGCCCGGGCCGTTCTACGGCGCGGACTCCCGGCCCCACTTCGGCGGTGCGATCGGCCGCCAGTGCGCGTTGGTCCACACCTCGATCCGGAGCAGGGCCAGCACCGTCACCACCTCGAGGCGGCCGATCCACATGGCCGCGGTCAGCGTCAGCTTGGACACGGGATGCAGCTCGCCGTAGCTCGCCAGCGGCCCGACCTCGCCGAAGCCCGGTCCGATGTTGCCGAGGGTGGCGGCGGTGGCAGTAATGGCAGTCTCGAGATCGGACCCGAACTCGATCACCACCGCCACACAGACCGCGAAGGTCACGACGTAGAAGACGAAAAAGACGAGGACGGAGCGGATCACGACCTCCGGCACCACCTTGCCGCCGAGCTTGACCGGCAGCACGCCGTGCGGATGGAAGGTGCGCCGGAGCTCGACCAGCGTGAACCGGCCCGCCAGCATGTGCCGGAGCACCTTGGGTCCGCCGGCCGCCGACCCGGCGCAGCCGCCGATGAACATCATCGCCAGCAGCACCACCTTCGCCTGGTCGCCCCACAGGTCGAAGTCGGTGCTGGAGAAGCCGGTGGTCGTCAGGATGGACAACACCTGGAACAGCGCCCGCCGCACCGGCGCACCGTCGCCCTCGACCTGCCACAGCAGCAGGGCGAGGAACGCGGCCGTGCCGGCGACGATGCCGGCGTAGACCCGGAACTCGTCGTCGCGGAACAGGACGCCGGGACGTCCGCGCAGCGCCCGGTACTGCAGCGCGAAGTTCGCGCCGGCGAGGAACATGAAGACGCAGACGATCCACTCGACGGCGGCGCTGTCATAGCCCATGATCGACTGCGGGTGCGGGGAGAAACCGCCCGCCGCGAGCGTCGTCATCGCATGACAGACCGCGTCCAGGAGCGGCATTCCGGCCAGGAACAGCGCCATTGTCGCGGCCGCCGTCAGCCCGGCATACAGGTACCAGAGCACGGCGGCGGTCTTGCGAATGTGCGGTCCCAGCTTCTCTTCCGCCGGACCCGGCACCTCGGCGAAGAACAACTGACGGACGCCGTCGGCGAGCCGCGGCAACACCGCGACCACGAGGGCGATGACGCCCATGCCGCCCAGCCACTGCGTCAACGCCCGCCAGAAGAACAGGCCCCGGCCGGGCGCCTCGAAATCGGTCAGGATCGTCGCGCCCGTCGTGGTGATGCCGGACATCGCCTCGAAGAGGGCGTCCACCACGCCGAGGCCCGCCCAGAGGTACGGCACCGCGCACAGCGGCGCGAGCACCAGCCAGACGCCCGAAACCACCGCCAGCGCCTCGATCCGGCGGAGGTCGTCCCCCGCGCCGCCGGAAACGCCGACGAGAAACTGCCCGACGGCGATGCTGGCGGCGCCGCCCGCGAGGAAGCCCCCGACGGCGGCCCACTCACCGTAGCCCGCCGCAACGGCCGCCGGGAGCACGAACGCCGCGCCGAACAGCCGGACGATCCGACCCGCGACCTGGGCGACGAAGCTGAGACGCATGAACCTTCCGGACCGGCGCTACCCGCCCGCGAACAGGTCGCGCACGCCGCTGACCGCGGCCTCCGTGCAACAGATCAGGAGGCGGTCGCCACCCTCCACCCGGTCGCCTCCGCCGGGGACGATGACGTCCATGCCGCGGAGCACCGTGCCGATGATGGATTCCTCCGGAAGCCCGAGGTCCTGGACGGCGGTGACCGCGAAGGTCTCCGGAATCGTCACCTCCAGCACCCGGGCCTGCCCTTCCTGCAGGACCGCGAGCAGGTTGGCCCGACCGCCGTCGATCTGGTGTACGACCGACGTCACCGCAGCGCCGCGGGCCGAGAGAGCCACGTCGACGCCGACCCGCTCGAACAGGCGGTGATTGGGCAGGCTGCCGACCCGGGTGATCACCTTCCGGACCCCGAGTTGCCGGCCCAGGATCGAAGCGAACAGGTTGCGCTCGTCGTTGTCGATGACCGAGACCAGCACGTCGCTGCGGCCGATGTCCTCCGACTCGAGCAGCTCTAGATCGGTCCCGTCGCCGTAGAGGATGAGCGCGTTCCGGAGGGTGGACGCCAGCAGCTCACCCCGTTCGCGATCCCGCTCGATGACCCGCAGCCGGATGCCGGCGGCGCCGTCGAGCCGCTGCGCCAGACGGTAGCCGACGTCCCCGCCGCCGATGATCGTGACGAGCTGGGAGCGGGGGCGGGCGCCGGGCGACACCCGCAGGCGCGACTGCGCCATTCCCTCCCGCGTACCCATCAGAACCACCCTGTCGCCGGCCGCGAGCCTGGTGCGGCCCCGCGGAATCGCCGTCGAGTCCTCGTGCTTCAGGGCGACGATGACGACGCCCGGTGGGAGGTCGAGCGACGCCACGTCGGAACCCGCCAGCGGCGAGTCGGCGCCAAGCCGGAACTCCAGGAGCTGGATGCGGCCACCCGCGAATACCGCGGCGTCGGTCGCGTCCGGCTCCATGATTATCCGTTCGATGTCGGCCGCGAGCTCTGCCTCCGGCCAGACGACCTGATCGATCCCGAAGTGGCGGCGCAGGCTGCCGGCGCCGCTGTGGGCGTCGAGGAAATCCTCCCTGGTGACGAAGCAGATCGTCCGGCGGGCGCCCAGTTGACTGCCGAGCGAACACGCGACGATGTTGATCTCGTCGTGGCGGGTGGCCCCGACGAGGAGGTCGCAGCGCTCGGCGCCGGCGCGCCGCAGCACGTCCGGGTTGGTGCCGCCGCCGGTGACGAACTCCACGTCGAGCTCGGCGAAACGCCCGGCCCGCGCGGGGTCGAGGTCGACCACGAAGACGTCCTGGTGCTCCGCGAGTCCCTTCGCGAGCAGATATCCGATCGCTCCCCCGCCGATGATGACGATGTGCATTCGAGCTCGAGGCAGGCGCAGCCGGTGGTGCGGGATCGTCGGAGCCCGGGCTCCTACGCCGGCACGGCGTCGCCGGCCCTCGCCAGGCGGCGGGCGATCTCCGCGATCACCTGCTGGCCGTGGAAGCGGCCGTTCTCGATGAAGATCTGTCCGCTGTAGACGCCGGAAATGACCTGCCCGGCCAGGAACAGGTTGGGGACGTTGGTCTCGTAGGTCTCGGGATCGTGGGCGGGCACCATGGTGGCGGCGTCGACGTCGATGCCGAAGCGCCGCAACATCGGGGTGTCGGGATGATAGCCGGTCAGCAGGAAGACGGCGTCGGCCGGCAGCACCCGCCGCCCCGCCGCGGACTCGACGGTCACCTCCCGCGGCCGAATCTCGACGACGCGGGTCTCGAAGTGCGCGGTCACCGACCCTTCCTTGATGCGGTTCTCGATATCCGGCCGGACCCAGTACTTGATGCCGTCTCCCAGCTCGGCGTGCCGGTGCACCAGCGTGACGTGGGCGCCGGCGCGATACAGCTCGAGGGCCGTCTCCGCCGCCGAGTTCTTGCCGCCGACCACCACGACGTGCTTCCGGTAGCAGGGATGCGCCTCGGTGTAGTAATGCGAGACGTGCGGCAGATCCTCGCCGGGAATCCCCAGCGTGTTGGGACAATCGTAGGCCCCCACCGCCACCACGACGGTGCGGGCGAGCCGCCGGGACGAACCCTCGTGCGGATGATCGACGTCCACGGCCAGCACCTGAGCGCCGTCCGGCCCGGGCTGCCGGCGAATCGCGGCCACCTCGTAACCGAGGCGGACGGTGAGATCGAACGCGTCCACGGTACGCCGGTAGTAACGCAGGGCCTCGTCTCGCGTCGGCTTCGCATAGGGGGTCACGAACGGCAGGTCCCCTATCTCCAGGAGCTCGGGCGTCGTGAAGAAGACCATGTTGGTCGGAAACTTGAGGATCGAATTGACCAGCGCGCTACGCTCCAACACCTCGCAGTCGAGCCGTGCGCGGTGCGCGGCGATGGCGCTGGCGAGCCCCGCCGGCCCCGCCCCGACCACGATGACGTCACGTACGCGCTCTGGATCGCTCTGTTGATGCATGGTCTAGCGTGGGCGGTATTCCACCAGCACGTTGCTGATCACCGCGATGGCGCGGCCCCGCGTGATATGGATTTCCTGGCTGTCGAAGCGTCGAACCTCGAGCTCGAGCCCGACGATACTGATCTCGGTAACGTTCGACGGGACGATCACCCGGATTTCCTCGGCCCCCACCGGCGCGATCGCCTTGATGCCGGCGGGTCCGGCCCCGCCGCGCACCCGATCGGCCAGATCGCGGGCGCTGTGAAACTCGGCCAGGACGACCGGGCGCGCCAGCACCTCCTGGGAGCTCGCCACCGCGGCGGCCGCCAGATACCTGGCGTACGCCCGGCCGCGCGCCACCTCGTCCTCCGAGTAGGTGTGCCGGCCGTGCAGGGTGAACGTCACGGTCGCCGGTCCGCGATGCGGGGGAATCTGGACGATGATGCCGTCGGCGATCTCGTCGCCGATCTGCACGTCGCAGTAGGTGCGATCGGTATCCACCCCGATCCCGAGCTCGGACGGGCACTGCACCTCGGCGGGCTCGATGCGGCGCGACTGCGCGCCGATCGAGACGATGGCGGCGCCGACCAGGGCGGTCACGATCGCCGCCCGCAACCGCCGCCGGTGACGACGTTCAGCTCTGTTCGGCATCGATCGCGTGCTCCGTGACTTCCCGGAGGACGGCGGCTCCGTTCCCCGGCCGCAACAGGTTCAGAAACTCCATCCGCGTGCGGGCGTCGGTGCGAAATACACCATGCATGGCGCTTGTCAGCGCGACCGAGTTCTGCTTCTGCACCCCGCGCATCGCCATGCACAGATGGGTGGCCTCCACCACGACGGCGACCCCCAGGGGGCTCACCTTGGCGGCGATCGTCTCGGCAATCTGACTCGTCAGCCGCTCCTGCACCTGCAACCGGCGGCTGAACACCTCGACCAGCCGAGGCAGCTTGCTCAATCCGATGACCTTCCCGTGCGGCACGTAGGCGACGTGGCACCGGCCGAAGAAGGGCAGCAGATGGTGCTCGCACAGGCTGTAGAAATCGATGTCCTTCACGATGACCATCTCGCTGTAGTCCACCGTGAAGAGGGCGTCGTTGATGACGCTGTCCACGTCCTGATCATAGCCGCTGGTCAGGAACCGCAACGCCTTCGCCACCCGCTCGGGGGTCTTCACCAGCCCCTCGCGCGTCGGGTCCTCGCCGAGCCCGGCAAGGAGGGTTCGAACCGTGTCCGCGATGCGTTCGTCGTTGCCTTCCGGGGAACAGACGGTGGGCGGCGGCGGCGCCTCAATACTTGAAAAAGCCATGACCAGTCTTGCGTCCGAGTCGACCCGCCAGCACCAGGCGCTTCAACAACGGCGGAGGAGCGTACGCCGGGTCCCGGAACTCCTCGAACATGATGTTCGCGATGTAGTAGGTAGTGTCGAGACCGATGAAATCGGCCAAAGTGAACGGGCCCATCGGGTGACCGCACCCCTGCGTCATGGCGGTGTCGATGTCCTCCAGCGTGCCGCATCCCTGCTCGTAGGCCCGCACCGCGCTGAGCAGGTAGGGAATGAGCAACCGATTGACGATGAACCCGGGCCGGTCGGGCGCGGTCACCGGCCGCTTGCCGAGCGATTCCGCGAAGGCGAAGACCCGCTCGTAGGTGGCGTCGGTCGTCGACAGCCCGCGAATCACCTCGACCAGCGACATGATCGGCACGGGACTGAAGAAATGCAACCCGATGAACTTGTCCGGCCGCGCCGTCGCGGCCGCCAGCTCGGTGATGCAGACCGAGGAGGTGTTCGAGCAGAGCACGGTGTCGGGACCGACCACCGGCTCGACCGCCGCGAACGCCGCCCGCTTGGCGTCGACGTTCTCGACGATCGCCTCGACGATCAGGTCGCTCTCGGCCAACCCCTCGAAGCTGGTGGTCCCGCTCAGATGCCCCATCGCCGCATCCCGCGCCTCGCGCCTCATCCGGCCGCGGGCCACTCCGTTGTCGAGAAACCGCTCGATCCGGCCCAGCCCGGCATCGACGGTGGCCTGATCCACTTCCCGCACGATGGTCCGGTATCCCGCCTGCGCGCAGACCTGGGCGATACCCGAGCCCATCAGTCCGCATCCCAGCACTCCGACGACCTGCACTTCCGCGTTGTCTGTCACACGATTCCCTGGGTCATGCAATACAAACGGACCGGGGTTGTCCAGGCGCCCTGGCAAGCGCTCGATCCGGATAGCGGTCCCCGCCGCCGGCCGACACCCGCGCCGCGGCACGGGACCGTGCCCGCGCGGGTCCGTTCACCGCAGCATCAAATCATAACAAACGGCTGCTGTTCGATTGAGGACCGGCCCGCACCGGCACGAGCCGCGCCGGCTCCTGGAGGCCCGTGGTGAACGCCCCGCTGCATTCGACGCGCGCTTGCATCCCGCGTGGACCGCGTTGCTCCGCGGACTGCGTCGGGTCCGCGGCGGCCCAGGCCCACCAGGCGCCCCAATTTGCGCCTTGCCACGCGGATGCATCCATGGTCTCGGTACGACGCGCGGTTCCGCCTCCGGCGCTCGAAGGCGATTCAGGAGGCGTCGGCGGAAGACATCATCGACAGCAGGAAATCGAGCGCATCGGCCGGCAGATAGAAGGACAACGTCACCGCGTTCCCCGTCCCCCCGGTTTCCAGCGAGTCCAGGATCGCCTGCAGCTCCGGAATTCCGGTGGACTGCATCTGCGCCAACGCCACGAAGCCGCGGACGACGTCGCGCAGGTTCTGGGCGGCCTGGTCGTCGCGGCCCTCGATCGCCAGCGATACGCCGAGCCCACCGTTGACCCGGCCCTGCACCGCGAACGCGGTCACCGGAGGCAGCTGCGCCGACACCCGTTCCGGCACCAGCCCGAACAGTCCCGAATCCGTGAGCCGCCCCACCGCCCACACGCTGCTCCCGGTGTCGACCTGACCCAGAAGCTGCATCATCCGCTCGTTGGCGCGGATGTCGGCTTCCCCGGATCCGCGACCCGCGGCGGAACGGACCGTGGCCAGATCCCCCACCGCCACCAGCCCCGGCTGCAGAAACGCCATCGCCAGCGACCCGACATCGTCGACCTCGAGACTCACGATGCGGGTGCCCCCCTCTTCGCTGACCACGGCCCCGCCGTTCCGGGCCACGGTCTCGAGCCGGGCGTCATCGAACCGCCCGCTGAACAGGGCCAGCCCGGACGCACCCTCCTCATCCGGCTCCGGCGCCCAGAAGACGAGAACCCGGTCGATGTCCTGTTCGATGCTCAAGCCCAGACGCCGCTCGAGCTGTTCGCGGCCGACGCCGTCCGGCTCGATCCGCCGGATTCGCTCCCTGAACTCCGACGCCATGACCGCGCGCACATCGGCATACGCAATGGCCGTCGCATGGGAGGGCACGAATGCCAGCTCGGCGGGTGCGTCGGCCGCCACCCCGCGCGTGACCTCACGGTTCAGATACGCGGCCAGCCCGCCGCAGAGCCCGACTGCGAGCACCCCGCCGGAAGCGAGCGCGACGTAACGCGTCCGACGCGACATGGAGCTCATCCTGGATCACCCGCCAGCCCGCTGGCGCCACTCCTGTCCCGGGAGCCCGGGGCAAAAGCCCCGCGGTCTCGGCACGGGCTCCTATGATACCGCCGCCGCGCGGCCGGCCGCGCGGGGCGAAAGTCCCGCTGCATTCGCGCGGTGCAACGCGGGGTTCCACCACGGGCAGCCGGCTCACTGCTCCAGCACATACTCGCGACGTTCCACGAGCCGGATCGCGAGACCCAGGGCTCCGGCCACGATCACGACGAGCCCGATGAGACTGACCGTGACCGACGGAAGGATCTCGTTCGCCTGCAGCACCTGGAGGACGAGACCGGTCACCGTGCCGTCCTGCGGCATCGCGTGGGGAACCAGCCCCTGCAGGTAGTAGGACACGGTGAACCGCTTCATGTAGCCGGGCAGGACGACGACGATGGGCTCCCAGCCGAAGATGAACACGAGACCGGTCAGGAGAGACCGTTTGAACAGGGTGCCTACGAGGGCGAACAGGGCGCCGTAGACGGCCAGCCCGACCGCCAGCAGGGCGAGGTCCTTCAGCAGATCGGGGAAGCCGGCGCCGATGCTCCCGCCCAGGAGCGGCACGACGAGGAAGAAAACCAGCGTCACCGAGGGCAGCACCAGCAGCCCGGTGCACACCAGATAGGCCAGATACTTGCCGACGAGGACCGCGCCCCGCGACAGGGGGCGGGTGAAGAGATAGGTGATGGTCTTGTCCTCGACCTCGTCCGCGATCAGCGAGGTCCCGTAGAACACCCCCAGCAGCGGCACCGAGAAGCTCAGGTAGAAGCCCCAGATCATCAGTCCGAAGATCACCGGGCCGTCGATGGTCACCGGCCGGCCGTCGATGACCCCCCCGGCTTCGAGCAGGTCCATCGACACGAGAATGCGCAGAATCACGGCCACCGCCACCGGTCCCCCGACCACCAGAACCATGAACACCGTCCGGCGCGACCACAGCATCTGGCCGAACGACAGGTCGTAGATCCGGGGCACCGACGCCGCAAAGGAGGGTCTGACCGGCGTCGACGGGGGAGGCGACGATTCGGGTGGGCTGGACATGTCGAAGGGACCCTACTTCACGAGATAGTCGAACACCGCCTGCAGGTTGTCGTCCGGCGAGGTGACCTCGTGGATCTCGCCCAGGGCGCCGGTCGCCGCCGCCTCCGTCAACCGGCCGTAGAAGGCGTCCGGCCGGCGGGTCTCCAGCACCACCGCGGCGTCCTCGAACTGCAGGCTGATCACGTCGTCGTATCCGATCAGGCCGCGCGCCAACCTCCGCGGGTCACCGGCGCGAATCCGCACCTTGTGCGGGTGCTCGTCGATGAGATCGCGAATCGTGTGAATGTTGCCCTCGGCGAGAATCCGCCCGTTGTGCATCAGGAGGATCGTCGCGGTCATCGCCTCGATCTCGTGCAGGATGTGGCTCGAGACGACGATGCTCTTCCCCTGCGCGGCCCAGTCCTTGACCAGCCGTATCACCTTGCGCCGCGCGATCGGGTCCATGCCGGCCAGCGGCTCGTCCAGGACCAGCAGCTCGGGGTCGTGGACGATCGCCTGGGCCAGCTTGACGCGCTGGCGCATCCCCTTGCTGTAGGCTCCGATCTTCCGGTCGGCGGCATCGAGCAGACCGACCGTGTCGAGCGCGCTCCGGGCCGCCTCGGCGGCCCGGGCCTCGGACAGCCCGTTGAGGCGCACCAGCGCCGTCACCCACTCCAGCCCGGTCATCCGCTCGTAGAACGCATCCTGCTCCGGGCAGAACCCCAGGCGGAAGAAGAGCGTCGGATTGTCCCAGATCGGCTCGCCCAGCACCTCGACGTCTCCCTTGCTGGGCTTGAGCTGGCCGGTGATCAGCTTGAGAAACGTGGACTTGCCGGCGCCGTTCGGGCCGAGCAGTCCGGTGATGCCGGTACCGACCTGGACCGAGATGTCATTGAGCCCGATGACCTGCCCGTACCACTTCGACAGGCGATCGGTCGCCACCACCGGGGCGCTCACGTCACCACCTCCACCCCGCGCACGCGGCGGTCGAGCACCAGGACCGACAGCCCGATCAACAGCAGCACCACGAGCACGGACGCCAGCCAGGGCGACTCGAACCGGGGCGGAAGCTGGAAGATGACGTCGCCGATCTGATCGAGGTTGGCCCGCAACGACAGCCACGCCAGCATCGAGCTGCGGGTGGCGCCGCGCAGGATAGCGAACACCGCCGCCGTGAAGAACAGCGCGCCGGCGTAGAGCACCGCCGTGTAGCGGGCGCTGGTCGACAACGACGACAGGGCCAGCATCGTGAACGAGGCCAGCAACACCTCCACCAGGGCGTACAGCGTGATGGCCGGCAGCAGAAACAGATGTTCGCGCAGAAAGGCCAGGCTCGCCGAGAACATCACCTCCAGCAGCAGCAGGCCCAGCGCGGGCACGAGGGTCACCATCAGCAGGAAGAACACGAGAATGCCCAGCTTGCCGGCCACGTACTCGGTGCGGCTGAGCGGTTTCGACAGGTAGATCTGCAGGGCGTTCGAGCGCCGGTCGTTGGCGATGAGGCCCGAGCCGACGTAGACGGTCACGAACAGCACGAAGATCTCCTGCATCTCGAAGAACTGCCGGAAGGTCTCGACCGACGGCGCGAGCACGTTCAGGGTCGGGAAGTTCGCCGACAGATAGAAGATGACCGCGCGGACGAAGAACTGCCCCCAGGCGGCCAGCATCACCCAGAGAAACAGCTTCCGGCTCAGCAATGAGCGGATGCCGGCGTTGGCGATGACCAGCCACGCCGACCCCGGCTCGTTCCGGCTCCCGGCGTACCGGCGATAGCTCTGATCGTGAATCGGCATCATTCTTCCCCGACCGCCTCGGCGAAGACGTCTTCGAGCGTGGGCACGCTGGGTCGCAGGTGGCGCACCTGCACCTCGTGCCGCGCCGCCGCGCCGAACAGATCGCGCGGTCCCTGGCCGGGCTTGACGAAGACCCGCATGACCGCTTCGCCGGACCCGCGGCACTCCATTCCGTCGGCCTCCAGCGCCCGCACGAAGGTGTCGACATCCCCCTTGACCCGTAGCTCGAAGACCTGGCGGCGACCTGCCTTCAGGTCGGCGATCGCCCCCTGCGCGGCCACCACGCCGCGATGCATCACGATGACCCGCGCACAGGTGGCTTCGACATCCGGCAGGAGGTGGGACGACAGAATCAGGTTGACCCCCTTGCGGGTCGCCAGATCCCTCACCAGCTCCAGCATCTCGTCGCGTCCCTTCGGATCCATGCCATTGGTCGGTTCGTCCAGAAACAGGAGGTCCGGGTCGTGAACCAGCGCCTGGGCCAGCTTGATCCGTTGCTTCATCCCGGTGGAATAGGTCTCCAGGTTGCGATAGCGCGCCTCGCCGAGCCCCACGTAGTACAGCACCTCGTGGGCGCGCTGCATCGCATCGCTGCGCGGCAGGCCCGCCAACTGTCCGCAGTAGGCCACGAAGGAGACGGCGTTCATGCCGGGAATGTGGCCATCCGACTCGGGCATGTATCCGAGACGCGCCCGGATCTGCATCGGACTCGTCGCCACGTCGAGCCCCAGCACCTGCATGCGGCCCGCCGTGGGCGTCACGAACCCCAGCAGCGCCTTGAGCAGCGTGCTCTTCCCCGCCCCGTTCGGCCCGAGCAGGCCGACCGCCCCGGCGGGAAACGCCGCGGCGACGTCACGCAGGGCGGCCTGCTCGCCGTACTGGACCGACACCCGATCGAGGCGGGCCACGGGCGGGGCGTCCGGTGAAGGAATCGTCATGCTCTAGCCCGGAAATCGTCGCCTGCGGCTCCGCGTGCCGCTCGACCAACCCTGCCGGGGGTCTGCACCGTTTCTACGGCGCAGACCCCCGGAGTGCGATACGTAGAACGCGGCGGTCAGGTTCGGCCGCCCGTAAACGGATGCGCCGCTCAGAGGGCGCCCCGGAGTCCGAGATCGTCCGCGGAGGCCCGCATGAAGCCGATGACGTTGGTGATGTGCTCGTCAAGGGACAGCCCCAGCTCCTCGGCGCCCCGCCGGAGGTCGTCACGGGAGACGGCCCGCGCGAAAGCCTTGTCCTTCATGCGTTTCCGGACCGACTTGGCTTCGAGATCCAGCACGCTCCGCGACGGCCGCACGAGGGCCGCCGCGGTCACCAAACCGGCCATCTCGTCGCACGCGAACAGGGTGTGCTCGAGCCGCGACTCCCGGGTCACGCCGGTGTAGTCGGCGTGCGAGAGGATGGCGCGCATCACCTGCGCGGGATACCCCTGCGCCCGCAGGATTTCGCATCCGCGATAGGGATGGTCCTCGGGGCTCGGCCAGCGCTCGTAGTCGAAGTCGTGGAGCAGGGCCACGATGCCCCACGCCTCTTCGTCCTCGCCGAACTGCCGCGCGTACCCGCGCACCGCCGCTTCGACGGCCAGACCGTGCTTCAGCAGGCGGTCGTTCTGCGTGTATTCGGTCAGCAGACGCCACGCGTGGTCGCGAGTCGGTGTCATGATTCTGCTCCCCCGGACCGAACCCGTAGATCGTCGGCTCGCGGCTCCGCTTCCCGCCAACCAGACCCTCCCAGGCGGCTGCGCGTTCCTCGCCGCATACCCCTGCCCGGGGAATCGCCCCGCGGCTCCGCTTCCCGCCCCAGGACCCTCCGGGCGTATGCGCGTTCTACGGCGCAGATCCCAGCGGAAGCGCCGGGTCCGCGTTCAGGTCCAACGGCGCCGTCACTCCGGCCGATATCCGTCGGAGACCGGCGGCCGCGATCATCGCGGCATTGTCCGTGGACAGGTGCAGGGTCGGCAGGACCACCGGCAGCCCGTTCGCTTCGCCGCGAGCCCGGGCCAGCTCCCGCAATCGGCTGTTGGCGGACACGCCCCCGGCGATGCCCAGGCTGCGGGCGCCGAATCGGCGGACCGCCTCGAAGGTACGGTCGAGCAGGGCGTCGATGACCGCGCGCTGGAAGCTGGCGCAGATATCCGCCAGCTCGGACTCCGATACCGGACCCGGGTCCCCGGCGCGACGGCGCTGCAGATGCCGGGCGACCGCCGTCTTCAGTCCACTGAAGCTGAAATCCATGCGCCCGTCCCCCCGCCGGGGACGGCCGGGGGGGGCTACCGTCGGCGGCCCCGCCATCCGATCGTCATGGGTCATCCGCGCCACCGGGAAACGGATCGCCCGCTCGTCGCCGCCGCGGGCAATCCGGTCGATCACCGGCCCGCCCGGATAGGTCAGTCCCAGCAGCTTGGCGACCTTGTCGAACGCCTCGCCGGCCGCGTCGTCGCGGGTCCGGCCGACCAGCTCGTACCGGCCCGCCTCGGGCAGGTGATACAGGCTCGTATGGCCGCCGGATACGACCAGGACGATCGCCGGCAACGGGAGATCGGGCCGGCAGAGAAACAGCGATTCGATGTGTCCGGCGAGATGATGCACCGGGACCAGCGGTCGCCCCAGCGCCAGGGCCAGGGACTTCGCGAACGCCACCCCTACCAGGAGCGAGCCGACCAGCCCCGGCCCCTGGGTGACCGCGATCGCATCCAGGTCACCCCAGGCGACGCGGCCGTCGGCGAGCGCCCGCTCCGCGACCCCGCACAGGTCACGCAGGTGCTGGCGCGACGCGAGCTCCGGCACCACCCCGCCCCACTCGCGGTGGATCTCGACCTGGGAGGCGACCACACTGGACAGGATCGTCCACGACCCCGGTCCGGTCCCGTCGCCGGTGGCCACGGCGGCGGCCGTTTCGTCACACGAGGTCTCGATGGCGAGTACGGTGGTCGGGGTCATACCGGCGTCGGGGCGGGAGAGCAGACCGCCTTCAGGCTGTCGGCGAGCGGCGGGCGGCAGATGCCCCGCTCGGTGATGATGCCGGCCACGAGGTGGGCCGGGGTGACGTCGAACGCCGGATTCCAGACCGCGGCGCCCTCGGGCGTGAGCTGCGCCGAGCCCAGGTGGGTCATCTCCCTGGCGTCCCGCTCCTCGATCGGGATTGCCGCCCCGTCCGGGGTCTCGAGATCGATCGTCGACACCGGCGCCGCCACGTAGAACGGCACCCCGTGCTCCTTCGCGAGCACCGCCACCGTGTAGGTCCCGATCTTGTTGGCGACGTCGCCGTTGGCGGCGACGCGATCGGCCCCCACCACCACCACGTCGACCCGGCCGGCGCGCATCAGGGATCCGGCCATGCCCTCGGTGATGACCGTCGTCTCGATGCCGTCGCGAACGAGCTCCCAGGCGGTGAGACGGGCTCCCTGCAGGAAGGGCCGGGTCTCATCGGCGTACACCGCGACCCGCTTTCCCGCCTCCACCGCGGCCCGGACCACGCCGAGGGCGGTGCCGTAGCCTCCGGTGGCCAGGGCCCCGGCGTTGCAGTGGGTCAGCACGCGGGCATCCGCCGGCACGACCCCGGCGCCATGCCGCCCGAGCGCCCGGCAACTGGCCACATCCTCATCGTGGATGCGGACGGCTTCCACGTCCATGGTCTCCCGGATCTCGTCCACCGACCGCCCGGCGCGCATCGCGCCCGCGAACGCCCGCTTCATGCGGGCGATGGCCCAGAACAGGTTGACGGCGGTGGGCCGGGTGGCGGCCAGCAGATCGCACGCCCGGTAGAACTCGCCGGCCAGTTGCGCGGTGCCGGACGCGGCGCTGCGACGCAGCTCCAACGCGACTCCCATCGCGGCCGCGATGCCGATCGCCGGCGCCCCGCGGATGACCATGGTCCGGATCGCGCGGGCCACGTCTCGCGCGGTGCGGCACCGGACGTACACCTCCCGGGCCGGCAGCTTGCGCTGATCGATCATGACGACTTCGCCGTCTTCCCATCCGATTGTCGGCAACATCCGGCCCGGTCCTCCACCGGGAGCCGCCCCCGGCTCCCATCGCCGCACCCCGGCCCCGTCGCTACAGCAACACCGACGCGATTGCGGCGTTTATCAATGTTGCCAGAAACCCGCCCAGCAACGCCACCGGCCCGAGGCGGGCCAAATCGGGGCGCCGGGCCGGGGCGAGACCGCCGATCCCCCCGAGCAGAATCCCGATCGAGCCGAAGTTGGCGAACCCCGTCAAGGCGAACGTCACGACCATGCGGGTATGGTCGGACACCGTGCCCAGGTAGCTGGTATTGAGCTTGACGAAGGCCACGAACTCGTTGGTGGCGAGCTTGGTGCCGAGCAGGTCGGCCACGACCGGCACATCGGCGGACGCCACCCCCAGCAACGCGGCCACCGGCGAGAACAGCCACCCGAAGATCACCGCCAGGGACAATCCCGGGCTGACGACTCCCAGGCCGTAGTCGATCATCGCGATGCACGCGAGAAAGGCGATCAGCATCGCCGCCACGTTCATCGCCAGCCGCATGCCATCCGAGGCGCCCGCGGCCAACGCGTCGATCACGTTCGCGTACTGCCGCTCCACCGCCACCCGCACGGTACCGGCGGTTTCGGGAATGCCGGTCTCCGGCAGCAGGATCTTCGACAGGTAGAGGCCGCACGGCGCCGCCATCACGCTGGTGGTCAGGACCCCGACCGGATCGGCGCCCAGACCGATGTAGATCGCCATGACGGTGCCCGCGATGGTCGCCAGGCCGCCGGTCATCAGGGCCAGCAGCTCCGACTGCGTCATTCCGGCGATATAGGGCCGAATGATCATCGGGGCCTCGGTGACCCCGAGGAAGACGTTCGCGGCCGCCGACAGGCTCTCGGCCCCGCTCGTGCCCATGACCCGCGCCATGACGCGGGCCATCAACTTCACGGCCATCTGGAGCACGCCGAGGTGGTAGAGCACCGTGAACACCGCCGACATGAAGATGAGAATGGGGAGCGAGGCGAAGGCGAGCACGAATCCGTCCGGAAAGAGCGCGGACATCTCCTCGGGGTCGGCCAGCACGCCGAACACGAATCGGGAACCGGCATTGGTGAACTCGAGGAACCGGGTCGCGACCGCCGCAAGCGCCGCGAACACCGCGTACCCCGGACGCACGCCGGCGATCTCCACGTTCAGGATGAGCACCGCGAGCCCGATCTGGAGCAGGAATCCCCGCGCCACGAGCCGCCAGTTCACGTCGGCCACGCGCGCCGAACAGGCCGCGGCGACCGCGAGGAATGCGACGATGCCGGCGAGCGCGCGCACTCGGGGGTCGACTAGATCACGCAGCCAGAATGCGCCGGCGCCGAGCGCGACGGCGACGAGAGCCGGACCGAGCCGCGCCCGCCAGTCTGACGGCAACAGACGTTCGAGCCGGTTCAAGGTCATGGCGCCGCTGATCATACGCGGGTCCGGCTCCCAACCGCAGGACTCCGACTCGCCCATCCGACGAGTCGGGCGGGTATCATGATGAGCACCCCGGCCGGCGCCAGGGGCTTGCACCGTAGAAGTTCGCGTCAGCGAAACTCCAAACGCGACCGCAAGGTCGCGCTGGCTCCCGCCGCCGGTACGCCGGCGGATTCGCCAGCGCGGGTATGGGGCGATGCAACCACCATGACCGACAGCGCGCGCGCCTTGCTTGTCGCGGGGGTCGCCCTCGCGATCATCCTGGTCAGACTGGCTCACGCGGCGGTGAGAGCGGATCCGAACTCGCCGGCCCGGCTCGTCGCCGAGCTCCGGCTGGCTCAGTTCGCGGCGATGATGCTGATGCTCAGCGCCGGAACGTATATCGGATTCGCGCTGGCGCAGGAATCGACTACCGGCAGCGGCCTGGACGTGGCGCTCGCCGTCGGTTTCCTGTTCTTGGCGTCGATCGCGGTGACCCGGGATCCCCGGCTGGCCCTGACCCTGCTGGCGCTCGCGTTCGCCGGTCATGCCGGCGTCGATCTGCTCCACGGCGCGGGGATCCTGCCGCCCGAATCGATGCCGGGCTGGTATGCGACAGCCTGCGCCGTATACGATGTCGGGGTCGCTGGCGTATGCTATTTCCCGATCGTGTATCGATGAGCCGGACGGATGCCGGCCCATCCAGGCGCCCGGTGGGAGAACCCCGCGTTGCACCGAGAGCGGCGAACCGACCGGCAACGCGGTTCGGGCGGGATGTATCGCCGCTCGAATGCGGCGGGGACTTTCGCCACGGGCTGCCCGGCCGCCGACCCGAGGATTCGACGATGAGTGACGCTGGAAACCGGCTGTTGTTGGATACTGCGCGCAAACGCCTGGTGGCTCACCAGGCGGGCCAGGTACGGACCTGCGTCGAGGCCTTGAACGACGGCCAGATTTGGTGGCGCGCAAACGAGGACTCGAACGCCATCGGTAATCTCGTGTTGCATCTGGCCGGCTCGACCCGCCTGCATATCGGCCACGGAGTGGGCAACAGCGGCTACCGGCGCGACCGCGAAGCGGAGTTCACCGAGCAGGGACCCGTGCCCAAGGAAGACCTGCTGACCCGGTTCGACTTCGCGGTGGCCGAGGCAGACCGGGTGCTCGCGGCCTTCGACGCCGAACGGCTCGATGACACCACCGACCGGACCGGCAAGACGCTCACCTACGGCGAGCTCATCCTGAACCAGGTGCTCCACTTCACCACCCACGCCGGGCAGATCGTCTTCGCAACCAAGCTCATCCAGGCCGGCTTGATACACGAGGTCTGGAAGACGACCCCGATGGAGTAGGCCGCCAGCTGCGACCTCACCGCTGGAGGGGTGACCGACTCGATGCCATCTCCGGACGGTTCGTTTCACGCCCGCGTAATCGCGGTCGTGCGCCGCATTCCCCGGGGACGGGTAGCCACCTACGGAGACGTGGCGGCCCTCGCCGGACGCCCCCGGGCCTGGCGCGCGGTCGGTACCATCATGCGCACCTGCCGCATCCCCAGCATCCCCTGTCACCGCGTGGTCGGGGCCGGGGGTCGATTGGGGGGCTACAGCGACCCGCTTCGGAAACGATGGCTGCTGCACGACGAAGGGCTCGTCGTCGGGCAGCGCACGATCCGACACTTCGACGCGGTTCGGTGGACGGCGCCCCGCTCCGAAGGCCGGTAACCCGGCGCGCCCCGGCTACATCGCCGTCACGTCGCACTGCTCGTTCGACGCGGTTCGGTGGACGGCGCCCCGCTCCGAGGTCGGTGACCCGGCGCGCCCCGCTACATCGCCGTCACGTCGAACTGCTCGTGATGCAGAATCGCGTCCGGACGCAGCGTGACCTCGCGATCCAGGGTCCGCTCCATCTCTTTCAGCACGCCGTGCTCCTCCGACTTGAGCGCCCGCGCCACGTCCGGGTTGACCCGGAGCTGGACGCGATGGCCGTTGAGATCGCCGCTGACCTTTCGCAGCTCCGCGAGAATCTCGAAGCAGATCGTCGACGTGGACTTCACCACGGCGCTCCCGGAGCAGTACGGGCACGGTTCCGTCAACAGCCGTTCGAGGCTCTGCTTGACCCGTTTGCGGGTGGTGATGATGAGTCCGAACTCGGACACCTGTACCGCCTTGGACGGCGACCGATCCCGGCGGATCTCCTGCTCGAACAGTTGGTACACCTGCTGGCGGTTCTTGCGCTCCTCCATGTCGATGAAGTCGAGCACGATGATGCCGCCGAGATCGCGGAGGCGGATCTGCCTGACGATCTCCTTCGCCGCCTCGAGATTGGTCTTCACGATCGTGTCTTCCAGCCGTCCCGTCCGCTTGCCGACGTACCGCCCGGTGTTGACGTCTATCGCGACCAGCGCCTCGGTCTGGTTGATGACCAGATAGCCGCCGGACTTCAACCAGACCTTGCTGCGAAGCGCCTTGTCGATCTCCGACTGGACCCCGTACTCCTCGAAGATCGGAAAGTTCTTGTCGTAGTGGTGTACGCGGGACACCAGATCCGGCATGATCCGCTGCACCAGCTTCACGGCTTTCCGATACTCGGCGCGATGGTCTATGCGAATCACCGAGAAGTCGTCCGTCAGCAAATCGCGCAGCAGCTTGGCGACCAGGCTCTCTTCGCGATGGATGACCGCGGGAGCCCGACGGGACTCGCTCTTCTGGAGCGTGTCCGACCACAGCTCGTGGAAGTAGGTGAGGTCGCTGAGGATGTCTTCCTCGGGCCGATCGGCGGCCGCCGTCCGGATGATCACGCCGCCGGGCATTTCGTGCTCGGCCCGGAAGTCGCGCACGATGCGCCGCAGGCGGGCCCGCTGCTCGCGCGATACGATCTTGCGCGATACGCCGATGTGCTCGACCGTCGGCATGAACACCAGAAACCGGCCGGGAATCGTGACGTGCGAAGTGATGCGCGCCCCCTTGGTCCCCAGCGGCTCCTTGACCACCTGAACGACGATCTCCTGACCGGCGGTCAGGAGCTTGTCGATCGGCTGGTCGCTGCCGTTGCGGTCACGGCCGCGCCCACGCCCCCGGGCACCGCCGTTGCCTTGGCCATCGGCAGCGGCCGGCGGTTCTCCACCGACGCCCTCGGTATCGGCAGCTTCGAAGCCGTCGATCGACGCCATGGGATCGATGACGTCGGACACGTAGAGGAAGCCGTCGCGCTCCAGTCCGAGATCGACGAAGGCGGCCTGCATGCCGGGCAGCACCTTCGAGACGCGCCCCTTGTAGATGTTGCCGGCGACGCCGCGCGATTTGTCACGTTCGACGGAGATCTCGACGACCTCGTCGTCTTCCAGAATCGCGGCCATCGTCTCGTGGCCGCTGGCGGAGATGATCATCTCCTTGTTCATCACTACCACTCCAAATGGGGTGACGCCGCCATGCCCCGACCGGCGCTCGGACGCACGAACACCCCCCGACGGGATGCGCGGGCATCGACGAACGATCGGCCGCGGGCGACGCGCATTGGCTCTCGACAGCGTCACTGCCGGCCGGCATGGCCGCCTGCTTCCAGGGCCATCCGACCGGCGTGTCGACCAGATTCGCGGGTGCGCCGGGCAGCCTGCCCGGCCACCTGAACAGCCCGTGGCAAGAGGCCCGGCTGCATTCCACCGGCGATGCTTCCTGCCTGAACTGCGGTGTTCCGCAGAGCTGCCTTGCCCCGCGGTCACATATGCCCAATACGCCCCCTCGTCACGCCTGTCAGGCAGGCGCCTCGCCGGGTTCCGTGCGACGCGGGGTCTTGCCCCGGGCCGTGAAGGCGGGTTTCCGAACGTCGTGAGACGGTGGGAGAACTGGCGCTCAGTTCGTGAACCTGCGCATTCGCACGTTGAGCACGAATCCGAAGGCCGCCAGCGTGGCAATCACGGATGAGCCACCGTAGCTCATCAATGGCAAGGTGAGCCCCTTCACCGGCGCCAGTCCGGCCGACATGGCAACGTTGTAGATCACTTGAAACGTGAACCCGGCCATGATCCCGACGACGAGATACATGCCCAGACGGTCCTTGGCCAGTCGAGCGGCATCCATCCCACGCAGGATGACGAACAGGTACAACCCGAGCGCAACCACCACGCCCAGAAACCCTTGTTCTTCCGCAAGTACCGAGAAAACGAAATCGTTGTGCGCAACCGGCAGAAAGTTGTATTGGCTCTGTGTCCCCTTGAGGAAACCCTTGCCCGTCGCCCCCCCCGACCCGGTCGTTATTTTCGCCTGAAGCTGCTGATACCCGGCTCCGCGCGGGTCCTTCTCGGGATCCAGGAAACTGAGGATCCGCTCCCGCTGATAGTCCTCCAGACCGTAGGCCCATACCGCCGGGGCGCTCAGGGTACCCAGGACGATCAGAATGCCCACGTACCGCAGGGGAAGTCCGGCAAAGACGAAAATCGCCAACGCGACCGGCAGCAGGGTCACGGCGGTGCCGAGATCGGGCTGTTGCGCGATCAACACGAACGGGACTCCGATGATGAGCACGGCCAGCAGCCACCCGAAGGGGGTCCGCCCTCTCCGCCGGTGCCGTGCAAACAGCGTCGCCAACGCCAACGCCACCACGATACGGGCAAACTCCGAGGGTTGGAGGTTGAACACCCCCAGATCGATCCACCGACGGGCCCCGCCGCCCGCGGCCCCGAACATCGAGGCGTAGGAGACCAGCCCGGCCAACCCGATGAAGAGCAACACCGACAGATCGGCGAACCACCGGTAGTCTATCGACAGCGTGACAACGAAGATCAGGAGACCGAGGGCCAGCGCCCACAACTGGGTGGAGACCAGGGGGCTGGCGCCGCCCTTCGATGGATCGTAGGTGGTGCTGTAGATCATCGCCACACCGATGGCGCACAGCAGGAGCAGCGCTCCCAGCAGCAGCCAATCGATATGACGATACAGTCGTTGCTCCAGCATTGATGCCCGCCTGACGCGTCTCGTCGATGCGCCTACTGATCCGCCGCCACCGCGGCGGCCGTCCTCGCCGGCGGCGGAACGGGCAGCACCGGCCGCGGTTGCCCTTCCCGCTTGGCGAAGTACGTCTCGAGGACGTGCCGTGCAATCGGGGCCGAGAGATACCCGTGTTCGTTGTGCTCGCCGAACACGGCGCCGGCGATCTCCGGCGCACCGGCCGGCGCCGCAAAGACGAACCACCCGTGATCCCTGAAATCCTGGCCGGAACCGTTCGCCGCGGCCCGGCCCTGCAGCGAAATGACCTGGGCCGTGCCGGTCTTGCCGAACACGTCATGCCCGACGATGCGGCCGCGTCTTCCGGTTCCGGCCCGGTTCACGACGAACCAGAGCCCCTCGGTGACCACGTCCAGGGTCGATCGGTCGATAGCCGCCCGCGACCGCGGCACGGGACGAGGCACGAGCATGAACCCCTCTCCCTCATTGACCGCCTTGAGCAGATGCGGCGTGATCCGCGTGCCGCCGTTGGCGACGGTCGCCATCATGACCGCCTGCGAGATAGGCGTTACCGATACCGCCCCCTGTCCGATGGCTACGGAGATGGTCTCGCCGGGATACCACCGTTCGCCGAACCGGTCCCGCTTCCAGGCGGTAGAGGGGATCAGCCCTCTCACTTCATGCGGCAGATCGACGCCGGAGAACTCTCCCAGACCCAGGGCCGTCGCCCACTTGTGGATCTGGTCGACCTCCATCTTCTCGCCAAGCGCATAGAAGTAGGAGTTGCACGACTTCTCGAGGGCCTCGCGCATGTCGACCGAGCCGTGCGACGAGTGGCACCGGAAGAAGCGTCCGTGGACAGTGCGTCCTCCGCCGCACGACACCCGGAAGTCCGGCGTGACCACCCCTTCCTGCAACGCCGCGACCGCCATCACCACCTTGAAGGTCGACCCCGGCGAGTACCGCCCCTGCAGCGCCCGGTGGCTCAACGGACGAAGCCGATCCCGATTGAGTCGCCCCCAGGTCTCGCTGTCGATGCCGCGGGCGAAGACGTTCGGGTCGTATGCCGGCCGGCTGACCAGGGCGAGGATCGCACCGGACCGCGGATCGAGAAACACCGCCGAGCCGTTGAACCCCGCGGAACGAAACGCATCCTCCGCCGCCTCCTGCAGGTCGTAGTCGAGGGTGAGCTGGATCTGCCGGCCTTCCAGCGGCGGCTGCTCGTCGAGCGCGTAGATTTCACGACCGATGCTGTCGACCACGACCCGCCGCACGCCGTCGCGGCCCATCAACAACCGATTGTAGGTGCGTTCGATGCCGGACTTGCCGACAACCGCGCCGAGACGCACGTTCTCGAATTCCGGTGTCGCCAACTGGGCCTCGCTGACCTCCCCCACGTAACCCAGGATGTGCGCGGCCACCTCTCCGGCCGGATAGAACCGGACCGGAAGCTGCTCGACGTAGATTCCCGGCAACTCCCGGGCATGTGCGGCTACCGCCGCCACCACGTCGAACGCCACGTCTCGAATCAGGACCAGCGGCCGGAAGGGCGGGTCGCGACGATGGCGCTCCAGCGTGGCCTGGAGCTCTGCCAAGGGCACGCCGGACAGCTCGGACAGCAGGACGAGGGTGCCGCCGAGGTCCTCGGCCTGCTCGCGAGACAGGGTGATGTTGAGGGAATCGCGGTTCTCGATCAGCACGCGGCCGTCACGGTCCAGAACCGCGCCGCGCGGGGCGCTGAGGACGATGGCTCGCTGGTGGTTGTTGTCGGCGAGCTGACGATACTTGTCGTACTGGACCACCTGCAACAGCCAGAATCCGACCCCCAGACCCACGAACACCAGCACGATGCCCCACTGCCACACCGCCAGCAACAGGGCAAGACTGTCGCGCGCTCCCTCGCGTCGGGCCCGTGCCATATCGCTCGACATGGTTGTCGCCTATTCGGTGGGGTCGGCGTGGCGGCCCCCCGGCCACCGCCCCCGCATGCGCTGCCGCTCGACTTCGCCCGGAATCGTGTGCAACCCCACCGCCACCACCAGACCGACGACGGTGTTCGCGGCCGCCTGCACCAGCAGATCGCGACGCGTGATCACCATGCGGTCATCGAACAACAGGTTGTAGCCCCCCGCGAACAGTCCGGCGTGCAACAACGATCCCCCGACGAACACCAGCCCCTTGTGCCACAGGCGCGTCACCATGAACTGCGCCGCGAACTGACCACCGAGATATCCGACCACCGTCTTCGCGAGGCCGCCCATCCCGACGACTCCGCCGGAGAGGGCATCCTGCAGCAGCCCGCCGACCGTGCCGGTCCACAACCCGGCCCGCGGCCCGTTCGCAATGGCGACGACCATGACCACCATGAGCACCAGGTCGAGCGGAGCTCCGGTTCCGCCAATCATCTGCACCAGCGTCGTCTGAATCGCCAATGCCGTCGCGAGAGCGAGTCCGATCCACGAAACCCTCATTCACCACCGCCCGCCCCCAGAGATACCGGCGGCGGCGACTCGGGCAAGGTGACCAGCACCTCGTCGAGGTCGCCGAACCGGATCCGGGGACGCACGTCAATGGTCCGATACAGCCCGGGTCCACGCCGGACGAGCGTCACATCGCCGATAACGAACCCCTTGGGATAGATTCCGTCCACTCCGGACGTCACTACGGTGTCACCGACCTCGACGTCTTCGAGATTCGACACGTAGGCCATCTGGAGCAGTTGGTCATCCACGGCCCCCGTCACCAGTCCGTCCACCCGGGTTCTCTCGATGATCGCCCCGGCCGCCGCGTTCCGGTCGATCAGAAGCTGAACCCGCGACGCCCGGGAGCCGGGCTCGCCGACGATGCGCCCCACCACTCCGGCCGCAGACAGGACCGCCGAGTCCCGCCGGACACCGTCGCTCCACCCCCGATCGATCGTCACGGTTCGGAAGTAGGGCGTGGCGTCCCCGGCGATGATCCGGGCGCTGATCGTCTCCAGACCGGCGCTGCTTCGCAGGCCGAGCAAGGCTTCGAGACCGCGAACCCGTTGCGCCCCGGCCCGGTCCATCTGCCACCGCAGTCTCACCGCGTCGAGCTCGCGGCGCAGGGACTCGTTCTCGGCCCGAACCGCCTGCAACCCGACATAGTCGTTCCACAACCCGCCGGCTGCCGCCAACGTACCGCTCACCGCGCGTTGCACCTCCGCGAACGCGCCGAACGTGAGGGTCTGGAACACCGGCACCCCCGAGGAGGTAGTCGCCTGGGTAGACAGCAGCACGATGTGGCAGACGACGGCCACAAGCAGCGAAACGCCGGTGCGACGCGTGAGATCAATCAATCGAGATCTTCCGCAAGAGTCCGAAGTCCGACAGCATCCGGCCTGCGCCGAGCACGACAGATGCCAGGGGATCCTCGGCCATGGCCAAGGGGAGGCCGGTTTCCTCCCGCAGCCGCTTGTCCAGGTTCTTCAGCAGGGCTCCGCCGCCCGTCAGCACGATCCCCCGATCGACGATATCGGCGGACAGCTCGGGAGGGGTCCGCTCGAGGGCGACCCGCACGGCATCGACGATCACGCGAACGGTGTCCGCCAGCGCCTCGCGTATTTCCTCGTCGGTGATGGTAATCGTCTTCGGGACGCCCTCGACGAGGTGTCGTCCCTTGATCTCCATCGTGATGCGGCCGTCGAGCCCGGACGCGGACCCGATCTTGATCTTGATGGCCTCCGACGTACGTTCCCCGATCAGCAGGTTGTAGGTCTTCTTGATGTACTGAATGATCGCCTCGTCCATCTCGTTGCCGGCGACCCGCACCGCCTTGCTGTAGACGATGCCGGCAAGCGATATCACCGCGATGTCGGTGGTGCCGCCGCCGATGTCGACAATCATGTTGGCCGAGGGCTCCGTGACCGGCATCCCCGCGCCGATGGCCGCCGCCATCGCCTCCTCGACGAGATGCACCTCGCTGGCCTTGGCGCGGTAGGCGCTGTCCTTGACCGCCCGTTTCTCGACCTGCGTGATCTCGGAGGGCACGCCGATCACGATCCGGGGCCGCACCCACACGGTCCGGTTGTGGGCCTTCTTGATGAAGTAGGTCAACATTTTCTCGGCGATCTCGAAATCGGCGATGACCCCGTCCCTCATCGGCCTGATGGCGACGATGTTGCCGGGCGTGCGCCCCAGCATCTCCTTCGCCTCGCGTCCCACCGCCTCGGTACGGCCCGTGACCTTGTTGATGGCCACGATCGACGGTTCGTTCAGCACGATCCCCTTGCCCCGCGCGTAGACACACGTGTTGGCGGTACCGAGATCGATGGCGAGATCACTGGAGAACAACGCAAACAGGGAGCGGACACTCAAGAGGGACATTCCTCCAGAAGTAGCGGCGGACCGTCATCCGGGCACGCGGCGAAGGCCCCGCTGCAGGCCCGGGAGGCTCCTCCCTCGCGCCGGGCGCCGACCGGACACAGACGCACCAAGGGTAGTGTCGGTCCGAAACACCAATACCGATATGCCTCGTGACTCTGCCGGAGTCTTCCACCGAGCCGTCGCGGCCATCTCACCCGCACGATCCGCCTCCTGCCGGTCCCAGCGGGTCGGGCCGGCAGACGGCATGGAACGGCGACGCGCGCTCGGCGGTACGGGTCAGGCTCCGCGCCCGGAAGGTGCGCCGCCGCCGGCAGACCGAAAGGCTCGTGGAGGGTTCGGGAAGGGATCTGGCGACGGTGCCCCGGACGAACGGACCGGATGGAGACGGGGGACGTGACCGAAGCCGTCCAGAGCGATACGCGCGCAGGTTACCGTTCCGGTCGACCATCAGAGGAACATCTGACGCGGTAGCGTCCCTCCAGCAAGGCAACATGGATTCCTCCGGTATCGGAAACACCTCTTCATGACCCGCCGGATTGGGAGACTATAGCATATCCTGCGGTCCGTATCGACCCCCACCCAACCTGTAGTGCATGAGGCGCTACCGCGCTGCCGGCTCCATGATGCGGCCAGATGTTGCAGTACGCATCGTGTCATAAAATGTACCAGCCTGTATATAGCCGGTGACCGACGCGCATCCCGTGGTCAGGCGCCGAACCGGAGGCGTCGGACCACGGGACACCGCGGAACCGCCGGAACGAAGACGAACACGGTATCCGGGAGCTGACGACACGATGACAATGCTGGATCGCATGCGACGCCACAAAGCGTGGCTGAAGTGGACGCTCGCCCTCGCGGGTTTCGCCCTGTTGGTCCTCGGGTTCCCGCTGCTCCAGCAGCCTCCCGCCACGACCGGCGCCGTGACCGACGTCCTGGCCCAGGTCGGCGACCAGGAGATCACCGTCGGCGAGTTCCAGACCTTGTACCGACGACAACTGCAGAGCTACCAGGTCCAGTCCGGCGGGGAGATCACGTCGGAGCTCCTGCGTTCCATGGGCATCGATCGCCAGTTGCTGCAGCAGGTGATCGACGAGTACGCGGCGCTCCAGGAAGCCACGCGCCTCGGCGTGACGGTCAGTGACGCCGAGGTACGGGAGACCATCGTGTCGCTGCCCGCGTTCCAGCAGAACGGACAGTTCATCGGCGAGGCCGCGTATCTCCAGATGCTCCGGTTGCAGCAGCCGCCGATGACGCCGGCCGAGTTCGAGGAAAACGTGCGGCGGTCGTTGATGCTCCAGCGGCTGCAGGCGGCGGTCACCGATTGGATCACGGTCAGCGACGAGGACGTCGAGCGCGAGCACGTTCGCCGAAACGAGCGAGTCCGCCTCGGCGCGCTCGCGTTCCGGGCCGACGACTTCCGGGAGAACCTCGAAGCGACGGAGGAGGACGTGGCGGCCCTGTTCGAACAGAACGCCAACGACTACCTCGCGCCCGAGAAGCGCCGGCTCCGCTTCGTGCTCATCGACGTGCCCGCCCTGAAGGCCTCGTTCACCCCGAGCGACGCCGAGATCCAGTCGTACTACGACAACAACCTGGATCGCTACACGGAAGCGGTCGGCCTCCGCGTCAGCCATGTCCTGCTCCGGACACAGGACCAGGACGTGGCGGACGTCCAGGCGCAGGCGGAGTCGATCGTGGACGAGGCGCGGAATGGCGCCGATTTCGCGGAGCTGGCGCGGCGGTACTCCGAAGACGAGGGCACCCGGGAAGCCGGCGGCGACCTCGGAGAGATCGCTCGGGGGCAGATGGTGCCGGAGTTCGAAGGCGCCGCGTTCGCCCTCGAGCAGGGTGAGGTCAGCGATCCGGTCACGAGCATGTTCGGCGTGCACGTCATCAAGGCGACCGAGAAGACCGGCGGCACGACCCAGACCCTCGAGGAAGTCCGGGACAGCATCGTCGACCTGCTTCAGCAGGAGAGCGCCGATGCGCGGGCCAGCGCTCTCGCCGAGGCCATGGCCGCGGAGATCACCGGAGCCGGCGACCTCGCGACGGCCGCGGCGCGGCGCGGTCTCGAGGCGCAGGAGAGCGGCTTTGCCGCGCTCGGAGAGCCGATTCTCGGGCTGGGTTTCTCGGCCGAAGTGACCACCCAGGCGTTCCAGCTCGAAGAAGGCGAGGTGGCCGGTCCGATTCGGACGCCGACGGGGCCGGCGTTCGTGACCGTCACCGGCATCCAGGCTCCGTACGTGCCGCCGCTCGAAGAGGTCGAACCGCGGGTCCGGGACGACGTGATCAGACGCAAGGCGTTCGTCATGGCCCAGGAACGCGCCGATGCGGTGGCCGCGCTCCTGCAGGACGCCGACGATTTCAGCGCGGCGGCCGAGGCGGAGGACCTCGTGGTGAACGAGAGCGGCCTGATTGCCCGCGGCGCGACGGTGCCCGGCGTCGGCGTCAACGCCCAGGTCGAAGAAGTGGCCTTCTCGCTGAGCTCGGGCGAGACCAGCGACCCGATCCTGACCGGCAACTCGGCCGTGATCGTTCACGTCCTCGAACGTCAGGACGCCGATCCGGCCGATCTCCGGGCCAATCGCGAGCGGTTGCGCAGCGAGATGATCCTGGAACGACAGAACCAGTTCTTCGCCGCGTACATGGAGAACGCCAAGACCCGCATCCCCATCGACATCGACTTGGGCGCCTTCGCCCAGGCCACCGTTTAGCCTGGCAAGCGTCGCCTGGGGCCCCGCTCACGCCCGAACCAAACCCGGCGCGGAGTCTGCACCGTTTCCGCGGCGCAGACTCCGGGCTCGGAAATCGGCGCCTCGCTCAGGGCACGAGCACACTGGGCATGATCGCCAGCGGCTCGCCGGGACGGAACAGCCGCGCCGGCGCGGTCGCCCTCCCCACCAACGCGGCCTCCGGAGACGCCAGCCCCGCCAGCGTCGCGAGAGCCCGCGCCATCGGGAACCCCTCGTCGAGCAGCTCGAACAGGCTCTTCGGACGCGGGTAGATCACGAGCTCTACTTCGTCGTCCGGGTCCAGGCCGGCCTTCTCCTTGGCCAGCGCGATGGCCCGGCTCAGACCGCCGAGATCGTCGATCAGGCCATGCTCCCGCGCCTGGCGGCCGGTCCAGACGCGTCCCTGGGCCACCGCGTGGACGGCGTCCCGGGTGGTCTCGCGCCCCTCGGCCGCCTTCGCGAGGAACTGCTCGTAGATGGCGTCCACGTGCTCCTGCACCTTGGTTCGCTCGGCGTCCGAGAACCGGGTCACCGGCGAGTAGATCTCGGCGAATCGCCCCGCGCTCACCGGCTCGATCGCCACCCCGAGCTTCTCGTAGGTGCCTCCCGTGGTGAACTTCCCGGCCACGACCCCGATGGAGCCCGTCAACGTGCCGGGTTGCGCGACGATCGCATCGGCGCTCATCGCGATGTAGTAGCCCCCGGAGGCTCCCAGGTCGGACATCGAGGCGATGACCGGCTTGCCGCTCTCCCGCGCCAGCCCGACCTCGCGCCAGATGACGTCGGACGCGATTGCCGACCCGCCGGGACTGTCGATGCGCAGTACGATCGCGCGCACCGAGTCGTCGTTCCGGGCGGTGCGAATGGCACTCACCAGGGTGTCTGAGCCCAGCACTTCCCCGCCCATGAGGTCGACGCTGCTGGACCCCGAGTTGATGGCCCCCACCGCGTAGATCAGGGCAATGCGCTCTCCCTGGTTCAACCCCACCGCCTGCTGGCCGACCTGCCGGTAGTCGCTGTCGGCAAGCTCCCGCCAGTCGGCCCCGGCGAACGGTTCCCGCTCCTTCAGCTCGTCGGCATAGGCCAGCCCGTCGACCAGCCCCGCGGCCAGCGCATCCTCCGGCAGGAACGGTCCCTGATCCACGAGCCGGCGCACCTCGTCGCTCGTCAGCCCCCGCGCCTCCGCGATGCCCGCGATCAACTGCTCGTAGAGATCCCGGTTGAGCGACTCGGCCATCTCCCGATGGGCCGGGGTCATGGTGGTCTCGGTGTAGGTATTGGCGGCCGTCTTGTAGTCGCCGGCCGTCACCATGTCGGGAAAGGCCCCAACCTTGTCCAGCGCCGTGCGGAAGAACAACTCGTACTGCGCCAACCCGACGATGTCCAGGGGACTGCCGGGCATCAGATAGACCTTGTCCGCCGCCGACGCCACGTAGTACTCCTGGGTGCCGCCGTACTCGAGAAACGCCGCGATCGGCTTGCCGGACTCGCGATAGTCGAGCACCGCGTCCCGAATCTCCTGCGCCTTGCCCCAGAAGAGCTGCGGCCCCCGCGGCTGCAGGATCACCCCGCGGATGCGGCTGTCCACCTTCGCCTTGCGCAGGCTGTCGACGACCGACCGCACCGTCGCCCCCCCTCCGACGAGCGACGTCAACAGCGCATTCTGACGGTGCTCGGTCAGGCCGCCGGGGACCGGCAGCAGAAGCACCGAGTTGGAAGCGACCGACGGGGCGCGCGACACCATGAAGTACAGGACGGCGACGCCAGCCATCGATGTGCAGATCGCGACCAACAGAAAGACCACGATGAACCGGACACCCCGCTTGACCCCCACCAGTGCCTCCTTGTGCCTCGTTCTACGACACGCGTTCGAGCGGATCAGCGGCGCAGCCCCTGAATCCGTTCCTCGCCGGCGGGGCGCCGACGGCTGCTCACCACGAGTATACGTGACGCGGGAACGGCGGGCCGCCATCCCCGGCTGGCCCCGGCGTGACCGTCTTGGGTATACTAGAGGTTCTGCGAGGCGGTTCCCCCCAACTGCGGAAGTGGCGGAATTGGCAGACGCGCAGGCCTCAGGAGCCTGTGGGACCTAGTCCCATGGGGGTTCAAGTCCCCCCTTCCGCACCAATCCAGCCAGCACTCCGGTTCGGCTCGCCGCCGGTGAGCCCTTCTGCACGCGGATGTCGCATTCCAGGGTGTAAGGAGTGAGACATGTCCGAAACCGCCGTTCGATCCCACGTCCGCCAGAACCTGAGCCTGCTCGCCGCGCCCGAGCGACGCATCCTGCTCTGGCTCGCAAACCGCCTGCCCGGGTGGGTCACATCCGATCAACTGACCGCGCTCGCCCTGATCGCGATGGTGGGCTCGGGGCTGGCCTACTGGAGCGCCAGCCGAACTCCGGCCGGGCTGGTCCTCGTCGTCGTCGGCCTGATCGTCAACTGGTTCGGCGACAGCCTCGACGGGACCCTCGCCCGCGTGCGGAATCAGCAGCGGCCGCGGTACGGGTTCTACGTGGACCACGTGGTCGACCTGATCGGGACCTGCGCGCTCCTCGGGGGGCTCGGTCTGTCGGGCTACATGAGTCCCCTCGTCGCCCTGGGGCTGCTCGTCGCCTATCTGCTGGTCTCGGCCGAGGTATATCTCGCCACCCACGCCTGCGGCGTGTTCCGGCTCTCGATGTGGTGGTTCGGCCCCACCGAGCTGCGCATCCTCCTGGCCGTCGGCACCGTCGCGCTGCTCTCCAAACCGTGGGTCGTCGTGCTGGGACAGCCCTACCGCCTCTTCGACGTCGGCGGCGTGGTCACGATCGCCGCGATGGCCGCCACCCTGTTGTGGTCGACGGCCCGGAACACCGCGGCGCTGTATCGGGCCGAGCCGCTGCCGGCCCGGGAGCGGCCGGCCGGCGGCCAGGAGTCTGCGCCGCCGAAGAAGTTCGCGCCAGCGAACTTCCAACGCGACCGCAAGGTCGCGCCGTAGCCCGCGTCAGAAGGGGCGGTAGGTGACCATCACCACGGCGATGATGATGGCCACCACCGCCACCGCCTGCAGGGTCGCGATCCGGTCCCTCATCCGGAACGCCATCCCGGTCAGGCCGGACAGCACCAGCCAGCAGACGACCTTGACGAGGGCCCAGCCGGGGAACCCGAGCCCCATCATCCCCATGACCCCGAAGCCGCTCAGGAAGACCAGCAGGCTGAGCGAGCCGGAGGCCATCAACATGCGCTGACGGTGGTCGGGATGGGGCGCCGCGAACGCGGCGAACGTCACCCCGGACAGCAGCAGGACGGAAACGAGGTGCAGGATCAGGAACATCTGGGAGTTCATGGGGTTTCGCTCGCGCACTATGGGAGAGACGGCGGCACTCTCACCGCTCAAGGGTAACGGGTGGACGAGATGGTGGCTCCGCCATCGACGACCAGGACCTGGCCGGTGATGAAACGACCCGCCGGCGCGGCCAGCAACAGCGCCGCGCCGGCCACGTCCTCCGGCTCGCCGATGCGGCCCAGGGGATAGGTGGCGACCGCCTCGCGCAACCGGTCGGGATCGTCCCACAGCATCCGGGCGAAGTCGGTCCGCACCAGCCCCGGCGCGATGCAGTTCACCCGAATGTTGCTGCGCCCCCACTCGACCGCGAGGTTGCGGGCCAACTGGTGGTCGGCCGCCTTGGAGATGGCGTAGATCCCGAGGGTGTCGTGCCCCTTGAGCCCGCCGATGCTCGACACGATTATCACCGCCCCGTCCCGGCGGGCGGCCATTTGCGGCAGCACCAGGTTGCACAGCCAGAGGTTGTGCTTCACGTTGGTGGCCATGATCTTGTCGTAGGCCGACTCGCTCACGTCCACCATCGGACCGAAGTGGGGGTTCACGGCCGCGTTGCAGACCAGCACGTCGATGCGGCCCCAGTGGTGGAGCGCCGCCTCGACCAGCTTCCGCACCTGATCGAGGTGGGACATGTGGCACGGAATCGCCACCGCCTCGCCGCCGGCCGCGTCGATGGCGTCGGCCACCGGCTGGCAGCTCTCGAGCCGGCGGCTCGAGACGACCACCCGGGCGCCCGCTCCCGCGAGCGTCTCCGCAATGGCCCGTCCGATCCCCTTGGAGGATCCCGTCACCACCGCGACCCGACCACGCAGATCGAACAGATCCCCATATTCCATGCCGCTTGTCGCTCCCGGATCGACGCTGGCGGCCGCTGGATGCGGGCAACCGCTCGGCCCCGGGCGGACGAGCCCCGCTGCGCACCGCGGCGGCCGGAGCGACGAGAGTGTGGCAGACCGGGTACGCAGCGTCAACTGCACCTGGCAGCCCTTGGGCAAAGGCCCGGCTGCATTCGACCGGCGATGCATCCTGCCTGAACCGCGTTGTCTCCGCGATCACCCGCGCCGTGCACCGCATCAGAACAATGGCCGCGGCCGGCTGCTGTCGGGCCGCGACCGCGTGTCCCGCCTCTGGCGCCCCCACTCGAGATACCCGCCTGTATGGTCCGGGCCCGAGGTCAGCCCATGTTTCCCGGAGTCGAACGGAACGCTCCCGGCGCAGGCCGGAGCGGCTCTCTGGTCCAACGGCCCGCGGGGCGCTGCCGCGGGGTCCGGCCACGCGCCGCTACCGGACGAGGTACGCCAGACGGGTAGAATGACGGTCATCCGGACGGCCGGATTCGGCGGGGCACGGGGTGACGGCGATGAGGTCCATCAACACGCCGTAGCGGAAACGCGCCGGCGCCGACGGAAAAGGAGCGCCCTTGACTCGTCCCGACCGCATGCCCCCGATACCCGACGCCGCGATGACGTCCCAGCAACGCGACGCGGTCGCGGACTTCGAGCGAACCCGCCGCGGGGCGCGGATCGAGGGCCCGTTCGTTCCCTTGCTGCGGAGCCCCGAGCTGCTCCGGCACGTCCAGCCGTTGGGGGCGTATCTCCGCTACCGGAGCGCGGTGCCCCCGCGCCTGCGGGAGATGGTCATCCTGATCGCCGCCCGCCACTGGTGCCAGCAGTTCGAATGGAACATCCACGCCACGGACGCGGGCGCCGCCGGCCTGTCTGCCGCCGTCATCGACGCCATCGCCGACGGCCGGCGTCCGGCGGACATGGCCGGCGACGAGAGCGCCCTGCACGACTTCTGCCTCGAGCTGCTGCACAACCGGCGCGTGAGCGACGCCACCTATGCGACCGCCCTCGCCCACGTGGGCGAACCGGGAGTCACCGACGTCGTCGGCCTGCTCGGCTACTACTCGCTGCTGGCCATGGTCATGAACACCGCCCGCACTTCGCTCCGCGAGGACATGACCCCGGCGCTCGGTCGATTTCCGGACTGACGCCGAATCGCCCGATCGTACGGCCCGCCCGACCCGGACCGCGACCGTCAGCGCCGCTGGTCGAATCGCCGGCCGGCGAGGGCCGAGGCGATGTTCACCTTCTGGATGTCGATGGTGCCGCCGGCGATGCCCCATCCCCAGGCATCGCGCATGCGCCGCTCCATCGGGTACTCGCGCGAGTAGCCGTAGCCCCCCATCAGCTGCACCGCGGCGCCGGTCACCTCCCGCGCCGCCTCGTTGGCGAAGCACTTGGCGATGCTGGAATCGAGTATCGACGGCAGCCCGCCGTCGGCGTTCCGGGCGGCGCGGTGAATCAGCAGCCGGGACGCGTCCACGCGCATCGCCATCTCCGCCAGCTTCAGTTGGACCGCCTGGAACTCGATGATGGGCTTGCCGAACTGCCGGCGGTCCTGCACCCAGACGAGCGCGTCCTCCAACGCCCCGGACGCCTGTCCCAGGGCCATCGTCGCGTTTCCGCACCGCTCGAGATCGAACGCCTGCATCAGCTTCGGGAACCCGCCGGCCGGCACCACGAGCTGATCCAGCGGCACCGAGACGTCGTCGAAATAGAGGTCCGACTCCGGAATACCGCGGAACCCCATCAGCCGTTCCTGCTCACCGAACGTCAGCCCCGGCGTCCCCTTCTCGACGTAGACCGCCCCGATGCCCCTGGCGCCCGGCGCATCCGACATCCGGCAATAGACCAGATACGCGTCCGAATGCCCCCCGCCGGAGCACCAGCGCTTGGCGCCGTTGATCACGATGCGATCCTCGCGGACCTCGGCCCGCGTGCGCAGGTCGGTGAGCGCGGTCCCCGCATCCGGCTCCGACATCGCCACCGCCACGATCAGCTCGCCGCGGCAGACCGCCGGAATCACCCGGCGCGTCAGCGCCCCGTCGGCGAAGTGCTCGAGCGCGCGGACCGGGCCTGCGACCGACTCGAAGATGGGAAACGCCACCGCCGACGACACCTTGGCGAACTCCTCCAGAACCAGGAACGCCTCGACGTTCCCGAGGCCCAGCCCGCCATGGACCGGGGAGATGTTCACCCCGAGGAACCCCATCTCGGCGTAGCGCTTCACCCAGGTCCGGGACAGCGGCGCCGCCTCGCGCTCGGTCTCCTCGGCGACCGCGGTCATCTCGCCGCGCGCGAAGGCCCGCGCCGCCGCCTGCAGGGCCTGCTGCTCTTCCGTCAACGTGAAATCCATCCGCACCCTCCGTATCCGCGGCCGCCCGCGGCGAGAGGCCCCGCCGCACTCGACGCGGGGCTCCGTCACCGACGGCTGGACCCGAATGGTACACTCGCGCCCGATGTCGGACGAGGCGCCCACGATGCCCACACCACTCGATGACGGCGGTCTGGAAGCCCGGCGGCGGGTCCTCGGCGACGAGTACGTCGACCGGGCGCTCGACGGACTCGACGCGTTCAACGCCGAGTTTCAGCAGCTCGTGACGGAGTACTGCTGGGGCCGGGTCTGGACCAGAAGCACGCTCGACGACCGCCAGCGGAGCCTGATCAATCTCGGCATGATCGCCGCGCTCAATCGCAGCGGCGAGTTCAGGACCCACGTCCGGGGCGCCCTGCGCAACGGGTGCACGGTGGAGGAGATTCGGGACACCCTGCTGCAGGTCGCGGTGTACTGCGGCATACCGGCCGGGGTGGAGGCGTTCCGGCTGGCCCGCCAGGTGTTCGACGAGGAAGGGGTCAAGCCGGGTCCCGCCGAAACGGGGTCCGCTTAGGTGTCCCCGGCGGTCCGGACGTCCGCCTCCGCCCGGCGCGCCGCGCGCCGGCCCTCCTCGACGTCGACCCGCGACAGCAGGAGGCCGCCGGCGACGAAGAACGTGATGATCGAGAGAATCGCCCCGCGGCTGGACCCGGTCGCGAGAATCATGACCGCGAAGACGCCGGGGCCGACGATGCCCGCGAACTTCTCGAACACGCCGAAGAAGCCGAAGAACTCCGCCGACTTGTGGCGGGGCACCATGCTCGCGAACAGCGACCGGCTGAGGGCCTGACTGCCGCCCTGCACCATCCCCACCAGCAGGGCCAGGACGTAGAACTCCGTCGCCGTCGTCATGACGTAGGCGAGCCCGCTGATGACCGTGTAGACGGCCAGCGACAGGAAGATGGCGCGCTTCGCACCGATGCGCGCGGCCAGTTGTCCGAACACGAAGGCGAACGGCACCCCGACGAACTGGACCAGCACCACCGCGGCGATCAGGTCGCCCTGCTCGAGGCCGATCTCGGTCCCGAAGGTGGTCGCCATCCGGATGATGGTGCCGATGCCGTCGTTGTAGATGAGGAACGCAAGCAGCATCACGGACGCCTGCCGGTACCCGCGCAGCTCGCGCAACGTCTCCCTCAGCCGGACGAGCGACGCCCGAATGGCGCTCTCCCCCGCCCGCTCGTCCGCCTCGAGGGTCCGGGCCGGCTCGGGCACCTTCCGGAACAGGGGAATCGAGAACCCCGCCCACCACACCGCCACGCTCAGGAACGACAGCCGGCTGGCCAGCGCCGCCCCGCTCAGTCCGAACAGCTCGGGGCGCTGGATCCAGGCCAGGTTGACGAGCAGAAGAAGGCCGCCGCCCAGATAGCCCAGGGCATAGCCGGCCGTCGACACCCGATCCATCTCGTCGGGCCGGGCGATGTGCGGCAGCAGGGAGTCGGCGAACACGAGGCTCGAGGTGACGCCGATGTTGGCGAAGGCGAACAGCAACGCCGCCAGCACCCAGTCCCCGCGCTGGATGAAGAACATGCAGGCGGTCGCGACCACGCCGAGCCCCACGCAGGCCGCCAGCATCTTCTTCTTGATGCCCGCGTAGTCCGCCACCGCCCCCAGCACCGGCGCCAGCACCGCGACGAACGCCAGCGCGACGGTCGTCGTGAGCGCGAACCGGAAGCTGGCCGTCGCCGGGTCCAGGTCGGCGGCCGCGACGGACGAGAAGTAGATGGGGAAGACCGCGGTCACGATAGTGACCATGAACGCGGAGTTGGCCCAGTCGTACATCGCCCAGGCCCGCAGCTCGGGGCGGTGCAGCCCGAGCCGTTCGAGGATGGAGGGAGCAGGCATCGCCGGAACCTATCACACCCCCACCCGTATACCCGCGCCGGTGGGCCGCCGGACCGGCGCCTGCGACTCAAGCCGAGACACCGCCCCACGCCGATGTCCGGCGGTGTCCCCGAGGTTGCCCTGGGTCGAGTACTCGATCGTGACCGCGGCGCGATTGCCGCTGACTACGGCTGCCGCCCGTCTCCAATCACCTGCCCCCTACCGCGCGCAGCCGAACGCCAAATCAGGCATTCCTCGAACTGCGGTGTGCTCCTGGTGAAGGGCCGTGTATCAGCGCTCCGCTGCCTGCATCAGGACCCACTCGGACAGACGCTCGTCGGGCAACAGGGCCTGGTCGGCCATCCGATACGGCAGCCCCTCGAGCCGGCGGCGGATGCCGGCTTCGATGCCGCCGTAGGAGAGGAGCAGCGGTACGACCAAAACGGACTTTCCTTCCTGCACCGCGCCCTCGACCACGGCGCGCAGCTCCGCGGTCGCCTGCGACCGCACCGGATCCGGTGCGTCGTCCCGAACCGTGAGCCACTCGATGCGGCTGAAGCTCGTGCGCGGACGCATCCGTTCGACCGGGATCTCCATGTCGTCGCACTCCAGATCGGACCGAATCGGTCGGTCAAGGGAAATCGTGCCTTGCACGGCGGGCTGTTCGGCGGGACTACTTCTGCCGTGTGCGTCAAGTAGCTTGGCCGGCTTGGAGGATAGATGCGGTCGCAGAGCGACCGCTGAGTTCTTCACCGACCGCACGGCACAGTGCGTGATATAAGGGGGAATCGTTCGGAACGTCCCAATCGCGGCGCGGCCGCCGCAGTGAGCAGAGACATGCCATCATTCCGCAGAATCGCGATCGTGACCGTGGCGCTCGGCTGGGTGCCGACACTGGCCCTCGTGGCCGTGCACTGGACCGGCGAGACCCATGCCGCCGCGCAGGAGCGCACGCCGATCAAGGTGACCCGCATCTACACCGGGCCGGACGGCAAGACCCACGCGGAGGAGTACGACGTGCCGCTGGGGGCGCCGCGCGGGGCGACCGAGGTCTCGGAGCCGGTCGACGTGACGAGCGTGCAGTTCCGGCGGACCTCGCCGGACTACTTCATCGACTGGCACACCGCGCCGCGGAAGCAGTACGTCATTACGCTGAGCGGCGAGAGCGAGGTGGAGATCGGCGACGGGACGACGATCCGCCTGCACCCGGGGCATATCCTGCTGGCGGACGACCTCACCGGCCAGGGTCACATCTCGCGGGCCGTCGGCACCGAGGATCGGATCTCGCTGTTCCTGCCCCTTGCGGAGCAATGATCGGGGCTGCACGCCAGGGCGACGCCATCGATACGGCCACCCTCTTCGATCTGACCGGCAGGACGGCGCTGGTCACCGGCGGCTCGCGCGGCATCGGACGGATGATCGCCGAGGGCTTTCTCCAGGCCGGTGCCAGCGTCTATATCTCGTCACGGAAGGCCGGCGCCTGCGAGCGGACGGCGTCCGAGCTGTCGGCGGCGGGTCCCTGCCATGCCCTCCCCGCGAACGTCGCCGACGACGCCGACCGCGGCCGGCTGGTGCGGGCGCTCGGCGAGCGGACCGACCGGCTCGACATCCTGGTGAACAACGCCGGCGCCGCGTGGGGCGCTCCCTACGAGGCGTTTCCGGAGTCCGGGTTCCGCAAGGTGATCGAGCTGAACGTCACGGCGCTGTTCTTTCTGACCCGCGACCTGACCCCCCTGCTCGCCGCCACGGCCACGCCGGATGACCCGGCCCGGGTCATCAACATCGGCTCCATGGACGGCATCAAGGCGCCGACGGTGCTCGAGACCGGCACGTTCCCCTACTCGGCCAGCAAGGCCGCCGTCCACCACCTGACGCGGTCGCTGGCGATCGAGCTGGCCCCCCGGCACATCACCGTCAACGCGGTGGCGCCGGGGTTCTTCCCCAGCAAGATGACCGAGGAGTCGCTGGAGCGGTTCGGGACCGAGATCGAGCGCCGCACTCCCCTGCACCGGATCGGCCGCCCCGAGGACATGGCCGGCGTCGCCATCTACCTGGCGTCGCGCGCCGGCGCCTACACCACCGGTGCGGTGATCCCGGTGGACGGCGGCACGTCCATCGCGTAGAAGAGGACTACTGGTATACTTCTTGTGATATCGTATTCAGCCAGACCCACCATGGCCGCGCTGAAAGACACCGTCGCCGCCTCGACGCCACGACACAAGCCGATTCGGTGGTCTCAGGAAACCATCGCCATCATGGCGGTCGGTGTGCCGATTCTCCTTGCCGTGCTCGGCGTACTGTGGAACACGTTCAGCCTCGACGCCAGAATCACGTTGCTCGACGGCAGGATCACGTTGGAAGTCGACAGGCTCGAGGCAGCCCACGCCGACATTCGGCGCACCATCCGCGAGGAACACATCGAGATTCGCGACGCCATGCGCCGCGAACACGCCGAGATCAGACAGGCGCTACGCGAACACGCCGATCGATAGGCGCCGGGGCGCCGGCCTCTTGCCCGGCGCCCCGGGAGCCTCAGTCCAACAGCCGGTACGCGAGCAACTCGCCGGCCTGCCCGCCGCCGCTGACCGCGACGACGATGTACTGCGCCCCCTCGTGCATGTAGGTCATCGGCGAACCGGACACCCCGACCGGCATGTACACCTCGCCGACCTCCTCGCCGGTCATCTTGTCGTAGGCCCGCAGCATCGCGCCGACCTCGCCCGAGGGCGTGGTGAACGTCCCCGGCTCGCCCGCGATCACCAGCGTCTTCGTGATGAGGGTGCCGACCCGACCGTTGCGGCCGGTGCGGGGAATCTCGACCCCCTGCAGGTCGGGATGGTTGCGGACGTTGTCGGGCGTCTCGCCGTGGGGTATCTGCCAGAGGTGGTCGCCGGTCTTCAGGTCGATGGCGGTGATGCGCCCCCACGGCGGCTTGATGAGGGGCAGCCCGCGGATGGTCAGGGCCCGGTCGCGCGGCGGCACGCCGGCCGGGTTGCCGCGGATGAAGTCCATGTCCGACCGTTCGGGATCGTTCACGAGCCCGAGCGAGGTCAGGTTGGTGAACGAGTACCCGTAGAAGATGTCCGTCTCGGGATCGATGGACCCGCCCGGCCAGTTGGTGCCGCCCCCGGCCGACGGCAGCATGAGCGTCCCGTACGGCCCGTTCGGATCGGCGGCCACCGGCGGCGTGAAGATCGGGCCCATCCGGAAGTTGGCCACCCGCGCGAGCGCCTCGGCGTGCAGCTCCGGCGTGAAGTCGATGAGGTCCTCGACCCCCACGCCCTGCCGGTCGTAGGCGGCTGGGCGCGTGGGGAACGGCTGGGTCGGGGCGAGCAGCTCGCCCGGGACGTCGGACTGCTCCATCGGCCGCTCCTCGATCGGCCAGATCGGCTCGCCGGTCTCCCGGTCGAGCACGTACAGCCACGCCTGCTTGCTCGGCTGGGCCACGATCTTCCGCTCGACCCCGTCGATGACCACGTCGGCCAGGATCGGCGCGCACGGGAAGTCCCAGTCCCACACGTCGTGGTGAATCGCCTGGAAGTGCCACAGCCGGTCGCCGGTCTCCAGGTCCACCGCCACGATGCTGTCCGAGAACAGGTTGTCGCCGTGCCGGTGCCCCCCGTAGTAGTCGTTGGTGGGCATCTCCGTCGCCAGGTACACGATGCCCAGCTCGAGGTCGACGCTGGTCTGCCCCCACACCCCGGTGTTGCCGGTGTACCGCCACGAGTCGTTGAGCCAGGTGTCGTTCCCGAACTCGTCGGCGCCGGGGAGGGTGTGGAAGATCCACTTCCGCTCGCCGGTGTCGGCGTCGAACCCGCGGACGTAGCCCTTGGTGTTGCGCATCGACACCGGGGCGCTGCCGGGCACGTGGGCGGCCCCGATGACGATGGTGTCGCCGGCCACCAGCGGCGTGGAGTGCAGGCCGATGGAGCCCCCGAGGGGGTCGATCTCCTGGTCCATGTTCTGCATCAGGTCGACGATGCCGTCCTCGCCGAAGCCCGCGATGCGCTGCCCCGTCGCCGCGTTCAACGCCACCATGCGGTAGCCGGGGGTGACGTAGATGATCTGCCCGTCGCCGCCGTCGTCCCGGTAGGAGAGCCCGCGCCCCGACCGGCGGCGCGGCGACACGTCCGCCCGCTCGCCCTCGTCGAGGCGGTGCATCCACAGGTACTCGCCGGTGGCCGCGTCGGCCGCGACCACCGCCCGGCGGGTGCCCGCGGTCGTGTAGACGACCCCGCCGGCCATCAGCGGCGTCGACTGGAAGTTGTACTCGGGCTCGGGGCCGAAGTTGTCGGTCTTCAGCCGCCACACCAGCTCGAGCTCCTCGAAGTTGTCGCGATCGATCTGATCGAGGGGCGAGTAGCGCGTGTTCGCCTGATCGCCGCCGTAGTAGCGCCACTCGCCGCCCTCGGCGCCGGCCTGCCCCCAGGCCGCCGGCGCGGCCAGCAGGGCCGCGGCGACCAGACACGCGATGCGCCGGCGCCCGGCGCCCTGTCCATTCCTCTGCGTTCCCGGGAAACGACGGTTGCTTGGGATCATGTCTGCAGGACTCCTCGCGCGAGGCGTCGGTCCGCCCGCGCTCAACCGACCATCGACAACGCGACCTGGTTCGCGCCGCTCTCAATCCGACACGTGCTTCGCCGGCGGCCCGTCGGCGCGCCGGCCGCCGCCGGCCGAAGCGGACGAGGACCGGCGGCGGCCGGCGACGGCCGGCACTATCTCGTCCTCCATCAGGCTGTACAGCGACCGCCGGTGCGCGCGCAGCGTCGTCCCGGGGTTGGGCGACGAGGTCATCACGGTGACCAGGCGCAGGTCGGGCACCACGTAGATGAACTGCCCGCCGTAGCCCCAGGCGTAGAAGGCGTCGTAGCCGGCGAGGTCCCGCACCCACCAGCCGTAGCCGTAGGCGCGATCCGGGCTCCGGGTTCTCGTCGCGTGCGCCACGATCGACGTGTGCACCCAGTCCTCGGACACGATCTGAGTGGTGCCGACCCGCCCGCAATTCAGGTACATCTCGCCGATGGCCAGCATGTCGCGCGGCAGCATCGACATCTCGTTCCCGCCGAAGTGCACCCCCTGCGGATCCGTGGTCCACCGGGGCACCGAGATCCCCATCGGCTCCCCCAGGTAGCGCTGGGCGAAGCGATGGGTGCTCATGCCCGACGCCTTCGCGACGATCGCCGACAGCAGATGGGTGTTGCCGGTGCTGTAGATCATCCGCGTCCCCGGCTCGGCCACCAGCGGCCGGGTCAGGACGTGGCGGACCCAGTGCCGGCTCTGCACCCAGCGGCCGTAGTTCCGGTTGCTGGTGGTCTCGAGACCCGACCGCATGGTCAGCAGGTCCTCGACGGTGATGCCCCGCTTCGCGGGATCGTCGACGAGGTCGGGAAAGAAGCGATCGACGGTGTCGTCGACGCCCAGGTGCCCGCGGTCGACGGCGATGCCGACGAGCAGGGAGATGAGGCTCTTGGAGGCGGATTTCAGGTTGGCGGCCCGGTTCGGCCTCGCACCGTTGAAGTACTCTTCGACGCGCAGCGATCCGTCCACCGAGACGAGCAGCGAACGCATGCGCGGCAGCTCCGCGAGCTGCGCCAGGACCGGCTCGAACGCCGCGTCCGGCTCGACGCCGCCGACGCTTCCGGCGCGGACCGGGCCGAGCAGGGCCAGACAGACGGCCAGCGCCGCGCAGGCCGCGTAGCCACGGATACGCCGCGATTCAGGTCGCCTGTCGTGCATCAAGCTCAACCCGTCGCCGGCCGAAAAACCCCGCCCGGGCCGTCCGGCATGCGGCTCCGAGCAGCAGACGCCGCGGCGCGGCACGCGCTCCGCCTCCCGAACGTCCGACCCGGCGCGACCTTACGGTCGCGTTGGAAGTTTCGCTGGCGCGAAACTTCTACGGCCCGAGCACCTGGCGGGAAACCGCCGGGAACAGAGCCGCCGGGGCAACCGCCAATCGACGTAATCGGCAGCCATCCTACCATCGACCGCCGGCGCGCGTCTGCGCATCCCCACTCGCGATCTCCCGTAGTCCCGATTCACAATAGAATCTCGGCAGAACGGCTCCTGTTCAGGAGGCCCTTATCGGAACGAACAACGGCCGGGGCGCCGCCGGCGTCGAGCCGAACGGCGGGCACGGCCAGTCCGGAGGAGATCCAGAGATGAGACGCACGATTTGCCTGACCACCTTGACGGCGGTTGCCGTCCTGACCGCGGTCGCCGCCAACGAGGCGCGGCAGGACCGCTTCGGCATTCGCCAGCTGCAGCTCGCGGACAACCTCTACGTGCTGACGTCCGACCCGGCGGAGCAGGGCATGCGCACCGGCGGGAACACCGCGGTCTTCGTGACCGCGTCCGGCGTGACCCTGGTCGACACGAAGATCCGGGGCTACGGCGAGGACATCCTGGCCGAGGTGGCGCGCATCACCGACAACCCGGTGACGACCATCATCAACACCCACACCCACTGGGACCACAGCGGCGCCAACACCGAGTTCCCCGACACCGTCGACTTCGTGGTGCACGAGAACACCGCGGGGCACATGGCCAGCTCGGACTGCAACGACGGCGCCGGGTTCCAGGGCGGGTCGATCAAGAACTGCGAGGCGTTCACCGGGGACAACAGCCGCTACCTGCCTCGGATCACGTTCGCGACCCGGACCTCGCTGTTCAGTGGGCCGGATCAGATCGATCTGTACTACTTCGGGCGGGGCCACACCGACGGCGACACGTGGGTGGTGTTCCGCGAGGCGCGCGCGATGCACACCGGCGACATGATGGCGCGCAAGGGGCTCCCGTTCATCGACGCCGACAACACCAACGGCAGCGCCACCGAGTTCGGCCAGACGCTGCAGAACGCCGTCGACGCCATCGAGGACGTGGACACCATCATCCCCGGGCACAACGACGACCTGCTGGTGTGGGACGACCTGGTCGACTATGCCACGTTCTACGACGACCTCCTGACCCGCGCGCAGGCGGGGGCGGCGGCCGGGCAGAGCGTCGAGGAGACGGTGGCCGCGTACTCGGTGCCGGAGGAGTACAGCGACTTCCAGGCCCCGGCGGACCGGGTCCAGCAAATCGTGGGGCTCATCTACGAGGGACGGTAGGAGTCGGCACGGTAGGCGGCGCCGCGTCGCTTCCCGTTCCCTGACCGTCGTCTATTCGTGCAGTGGAGCCCGAGGACCCCATGATAACCTTGCAATTACGGACATCGTGTCCAGGATTGCAAGGTGATTTCCAGAGCCCTCGGGGCGACCATCACCGCCCGCCTCCGCCAGTTTCCCGCCGTCGCCCTGCTCGGGCCCCGGCAGGTCGGCAAGACGACGCTGGCGCGGTGGCTGGCCGGCGACGCCGAGAGCGTGTACCTCGATCTGGAGGACCCCGCCGACCTCGCGAAGCTGGGCGACGCGGCCGGGTACCTGCGCGCGCTCCCCCGCCGGCTCGTGGTCATCGACAAGGTGCAACGCGCGCCCGGATTGTTCCAGCTGCTGCGGGTGCTCATCGACGAACGGATCCGGGGCGGCGAGGTTGCCGGACAGTTCCTGCTGCTCGGTTCGGCCGCCCCGGATCTGCTGCGGCAGTCCGGCGAGAGTCTGGCGGGACGCATCGCCTATCTCGAGCTTTCTCCACTCGACGTCCGGGAGACCGGCGGCGATTTCGCTTCGCAGTTGTGGGTTCGCGGCGGATTCCCACCGAGCTTTCTGGCCGAGAACGACGGGCAGAGCGCCGAGTGGCGCGAGCAGTTCATTCGGACGTATCTGGAGCGGGACGTGCCGCAATTGGGGCCACGGGTGCCGGCCGGGACGTTGCGGCGGCTCTGGACGATGCTCGCGCACGGTCAGGGGAGCCTGCTGAACGTGGCCGCGCTGGCGCGCTCGCTGGCCGTCGACGGCAAGACCGTGGCCCGATACGTCGACCTGCTGGCCGACCTGTTCCTGGTGCGCCGCCTGCCGCCCTTCCACGCCAACGTCCGCAAGCGCCTCGTCAAGTCGCCGAAGGTCTACGTGCGCGACAGCGGCCTCGTGCATACGCTGCTGCGGCTCGACGACGAGGACGGCGTGCTGGGCCACCCCGTCGCCGGCGCGAGCTGGGAAGGCTTCGTGCTGGAGACGCTCGTCCGGGCCGCCCCCGACCGGGCGCGGGCCAGCTTCTACCGCACGGCGACGGGGGTCGATGTCGATCTGGTGCTCGAGCTGCCCGGCAACCGGCTCTGGGCGATCGAGATCAAGCGGGGATCGGCCCCCAGGGTCGAGAAGGGACTGCGAATCGCCCGGGAGGATCTGCAGCCGGACCGGACGTTCCTCGTCCATTCCCGCAACGAGCACTACCCGATGGGCGGCGGCATCGAGGCCATCGGCCTCACCGCCCTGGCCGACGCCCTGGCGGGACTGCAACCCCCGCCCGGCGCGCGCGGAGCGTGAAATGCGACACCGGCGGAGGCGGCTCGGAGAAGGCATCGCCACGGTGGCGGGACTGCCCGGCGTGCATGCGGCCGGGGACACCGCGGCGGCCGCGAAGCGCGGCATCAGATTCGATGTGGTGGGAGCTCTGCCACCGTTGCGGCTTCACTGAGGAGGAGCACGTCGAGGGCCGGGCCACGCTTGGCGGGCTGATCTGCTCGGGCGAAGCAGGACAGGTGAAGCGCTCCGTGATCCATCGCTACCGGTTCCCGGAGCAGACGCACGAGATTGATGTCGGAGACAAACCCCACGCCGCGGCGGCGCGCGGGAAGTCGCTCCGCCGCAGGCATCTGTTGACGCTGCATCGCGGTGGCTCCCCCCTGCCGGCTGTTCCTCACGTAGTATGGTTATCCACATGAAGACGACCCTCAACATCGATGATTCGGTCATGCAGCGCCTGCGCGAAGAGGCGGCGCGGCGTGGCATCACGATGTCCGCTCTGGTCGAGGCGGGCCTCAGGCGGGTACTGGCCGAGCCGGCCTCCTCCGAAGCCTCGCCGACCGAGCTGCCTCCGCTGCCGTCCTGGAACGGCGGGGAGGAACTGGTCGACATCTCGGACCGGGACGCCCTCTACCGGGCGATGGAAGAGGAATGACGTGCTGCTGTTCGACACCAACGTGCTGGTGTACGCCGCCAACAGAGATTCCACTCTTCACCTTCCGTGCCGCCGCCGACTCGCAGAGGCACGTCGCGATCCAACCCCCGCGTATCTCACCTGGAGCGTCTGCTACGAGTTCCTGCGGGTGACCACGCACCCTCGCGCACTCCGGTCACCGTGGCCGGCGCGGGACGCCTGTCGCTTCCTTTCTGACCTGCTGGCGTCACCGGGATTCGAGCTGCTGGTCGCGACGCCGCGTCACCCGACGGTCCTCGCGCAGACCCTGTCGGACCTGCCCGGCCTCCGCGGCAACGTGATGCACGACGTGCACACCGCGGTGTTGATGCGCGAGCACGGCATCAGCCGCATCTGCACCCGCGACGCCGACTTCCGTCGCTTCCCGTTCCTGACCGTCGTCGACCCGCTGCGCGAGACGAAGGACGCCAGGTGAGTGCCCCACGCCTGCGCAGGAAGCTGATCGAGGTGGCGTTGCCGCTCGACGCCATCAACGCCGCGGCGGCGCGCGAGAAATCGATCCGACACGGGCATCCGTCGACGCTGCACCGGTGGTGGGGCCTCACCGCCCTGGCCGATGCCCTGGCGGGACTGCAACCGCCGCCCGGCGCGCGGGGGGCGTGGATGCGCCACCGGCGGAGGCGGGTCAGAGAAAGGCATCGCCACGGTGCGCCGTCGACTGCCCCGCCCCCGATAACCGAACGTCAGGTCAAAATGCCATGACGTGGGGCGAGCTGATTCGCCGGCTGCGGGCGGCCGGTTTCGTGGAACGACGAACCCGGAAGGGCGGTCACCGTCAGCTCGCGCACCCGGAGACGAAGAAGACAATCACCGTCTCCGCGCACACCAGCCAGGAAGTGGGTACCGGACTGGCGCATCGCATGATTGAAGGAGGCGGGGTCGTGATCGAGCACTATCCGGTGGTCGTCGAGCGCGAGAGCAATGGAACGTTCAGCGCCTGGGTGGCGGGGCTGCCCGGCGTGTATGCGGCCGCGGACACCGCGGCGGCCGCGAAGCGCGGCATCAGGTCGGCTCTTGCCGCCCACCTCGACGCGTTGACCGCGCTCGGGCAGGACGTGAAGCCACAGGCCGACCTGCCCGTCCAGCGTCATGACCCCCGGGCCCGACGCGCCGCGAACGCCTTCGCTTCGTCGGACCGGGAGCGCTGATGGGCAAGAAGACGACCGCGGCCAAGGCCGAGGCCGCCCGTCGCAACGGCCGCAAGGGCGGTCGCCCTGCCCAGCGGGCAAAGCTCGCGCCCCAGGCTCGATCCTGTCCGTCGACGACCCGTTGAACGAATCGAGAGACCGCTCATGACCACGCCGCGGGTACGCAGGAAGCTGATAGAGGTGGCGCTGCCGCTCGACGCCATCAACGCGGCGGCGGCGCGCGAGAAGTCGATCCGCCACGGCCACCCGTCGACGCTGCACCTGTGGTGGGCCCGCCGTCCCCTCGCCGCGGCGCGGGCGGTCATCTTCGCCCAGATGGTCGACGACCCCTCCGAGTACGTCGACGTCCTGTTGTCCGACCCCGCGAAGAAGCGCGCCGCGCAACGGGCGCTGAAGAAGCGCCGACTCGACCACGCCTCCACCGCGCGCGAACGAGCCCGCACGCCCCCGAGGCGGCGACCCCGCGATGCCCGAGCCGCCCCGTGCTGCCGCCAGCGTGCGCTCCGACGGGTCGGTCGAGCGCCAGGCCCTCGCAGAGGTCGCGGCGGAGATCGAGCGCGAGCGCCTGTTCCGGCTCGTCGAGGAGCTGGTCCTCTGGGAGAACACGACCAACGAGGAGGTTCTCGAACGCGCGCGCACGGAGATCTGGCAGAGCTGGCGCCGCGCCTGCGCCGAGAACGCGGATCATCCCCGGGCGAAGGAGATCTTCGACCGGCACAAGCTGCCCGCCTTCCACGACCCCTTCGCCGGCGGCGGCGCCCTGCCCCTCGAAGCGCAGCGGCTGGGACTCGAAGCGCACGCCAGCGACCTCAATCCGGTGGCGGTGCTGATCAACAAGGCGATGATCGAGATCCCGCCCAAGTTCGCGGGCCGCCCGCCGGTGAACCCGGAGTCGCGGACCGAGCAGACCCTGGTTGCCAAGACGTGGCGCGGGGCGCAGGGGCTGGGCGAGGACGTGCGCTACTACGGCCGCTGGATGCGCGACGAGGCGGAGAAGCGGATCGGGCATCTCTATCCGCCGGTGGAGATCACGCCCGAGCTCGTCCGGGAGCGGCCCGATCTCAAGCCGTACGAAGGCCGGAAGCTGAAGGTCATCGCGTGGTTGTGGGCGCGGACCGTCAAGAGCCCCAACCCGGCGTTCGCCGATGTCGACGTGCCGCTCGCGTCGACGTTCATGCTGTCGACGAAGAAGGGCAAGGAGGCGTACGTCAAGCCGGTGATCGACGGACGGGGCTACCGATTCACGGTGAAGGTCGGGGCGCCCGCCGAGCTGGAAGCCACCAAGGCGGGAACCAAGCTGTCGAGCGGGGCGAACTTCCGGTGCCTGATGTCGGGCTCGCCGATCGCGGGCGACTACATCAAGGAGGAGGGCCAAGCCAAGAGGATCGGCGCACGTTTGATGGCGATCGCGGCGCGGGGCGATCGTGGCCGCGTCTATCTCGCACCGACGGCGGAGCACGCGGTGGCCGCGCGCGAGGCGATCCCGGAATGGAAGCCGGACGTGGAGTTCTTCCAGCAGGCTCTCGGCTTTCGCGTGGGCAACTACGGAATGGCCACCTGGAGCGACCTGTTCACCCCTCGCCAGCTTGTCGCGCTGACGACCCTCTCCGATTTGGTCGCGGAGGCGACCGAAAGCGTCCGGCGCGCTGCCGTGGCCGCGGGGCTGTCCGACGACGACCGGTCGCTTCGAGACGGGCGCACAGGAGGTACGGGGGCAGCGGCATATGCCGAGGCGGTAGCAACCTATCTGGCGTTTGCGTTGAGCAAACAGGCTGACCTCGGCAACAGCCTTTGCCGTTGGGAACCGATCGCGCAGTGCCCGCGGCAGCTCTTCGGCCGCCAAGCGATCCCGATGGTCTGGGACTACGCCGAGGGCAACCCGCTTGGTGACAGCTCCGGTGCGTGGAACGTGTTCGTTGAGGGCATCGCGAAGGCGTTCGCGAGAACCTTCGAATCTGTTCGGGCGAGTGCATCGGGGTGCGCGCGGCAAACGGATGCGGGAGCCCAGAGCATTTCCCGTGACAGGGTTGTGTCCACCGACCCACCGTACTACGACAACATCGGCTACGCCGACCTGTCTGATTTTTTCTACGTCTGGCTGCGCCACGCGCTGAAGCCCGCCTTGTCGGATCTGTTCGCGACGCTTACGACACCCAAGACCGAAGAGCTCGTCGCTACACCCGGCCGACACGGTGGCACGGGCCGGGCGGAAGCCTTCTTCCTCGACGGGATGACAAAGGCGATGCGCCGAGTCTCCGAACAGTCGCATCCCGGGCTGCCAGTCACCATCTACTACGCTTTCAAGCAGGCTGAAGTCAGCACTGGCGCCAGCGCCAGTACGGGGTGGGAGACTTTCCTCGCTGCGGTGATTCGAGCGCGCCTTTCGGTCTCCGGCACTTGGCCCATGCGAACGGAGAACAGCAGCCGCATGCGCGGCATGCGCAGCAACGCCCTCGCCTCGAGCATCGTCCTCGTCTGCCGCCGCCTTGCCGCCGACGCGGCGGTCGCCACACGTCGCGAGTTCCTGACCGCACTCCGGTCAGAGTTGCCGCGGGCCCTGCGCCGGATGCAAAGCGGCAACGTCGCCCCGGTGGACTTCGCCCAGGCAGCCATCGGCCCCGGCATGGCGATCTTCACCAGGTACTCCCTGGTGCTCGACGCGGCAGGCGAGCCTATTTCGGTGCGCGAGGCGCTGGCGCTGATCAACGAGATTCTCGACCAAGTGCTCGTCGAGCAGGAAGGGGACATCGACGCCGACAGCCGCTGGGCGATCGCTTGGTTCGAGCAGCACGGCTTCGACGACGGCGACTATGGCGCGGCCGAGACGCTCTCCAAGGCGAAGAACACAAGCGTTGCCGGCATGGTGGACGCCGGCATCCTCCGATCACGGGACGGGCGCGTGCGGCTCCTGCGCCCCCGAGAGATGCCGGACTACTGGGAGCCCGAGCGAGACACGCAGCTGCCCGCGTGGGAGATCGTCCATCACTTGGTCCGGGTGCTGGAGATCGGCGGCGAGCTGGCAGCGGCGGCACTGGTCCGCAAGCTGCCCGATCGCGGAGAGACGGCCCGCGAGCTGTGCTACCGGCTCTACACCCTGTGCGAACGCAAGAAGCGCTCCACCGAGGCTCTCGCGTACAACGGCCTGGTGCAGAGCTGGCCCGAGATCAGCCGCCTCGCGGCGACCGAGACCGAGCAACAGAGCGGACTGTTCGACGAAGCGCCCGAAGCGGAATCATGACTGTGACAATCGATGTCGGGCCCAACCGCCGCCGGAGCAGGGCATGTCGTTGATCGCCAGGGAGCTGCGCGAGGTCTGGGACGCCCTACGGGCCAGCAACGGACACCGGAAGGAAGCGTTGACGGCAGTCCGTATCGGCAAGCTGCGCGGCATTTGGGACCTGCGGATTCCCTTCGACTATCCCGTGTCGGTCCTCGCCGGACCCAACGGCTGCGGCAAGTCCACCGTGTTGTTTGCGTGCGCCTGCGCCTACCGAGTCCCCGGAGAGACTGGACGCAATCTCGCTCCCGGTACGCTGTTCCCCAACTTCACCAGCCGGCAGCAGGCCGTGTCGTCGGACGCGCCGCAACAGACCCACCTCGAGTTCCAGTACCTCCACAACGGCAATGACCTCTCCATGGCCTGGACACGCAGCTTCTCCAGCCCCAGACGAGACGCCCAGGCCGGACAACAGCTCGATCTGCGCACCCAACCCGAACGGCAGGTCTACCTCCGCACGCTCGCCAATCTCTCCAACCCCTCCGAGGTTCGCAGCGTTCTGCAGCTCGGCAGGAAGCACGTCGACAGCGAGACGCTCAGCCCCGAACTGCTGATCCTCGCTCACCGTATTCTGCCTTGGCGGTATCGCGATCTCGCTCTCATCAGCGGCACCAGCAGCGACCTTCTGTTCGCCGAGATCGAAGGCATCGAGAACACCCGCTACTCCGAGTTCCACATGTCTTCCGGAGAACGCTCCATCCTGCGCATCTCCAAGGACATCTCCCGACTCGACAATGCGCTGGTCCTCATCGACGAGATAGACACCGGTCTTCATCCATGTACGCAGCAAAAGGTCATGCTGGAACTGCAGCGCAGCGCTCTGCGCCAAGGCCTGCAGATCATGGTGGCCACGCACAGTCCCGTGGTGCTCGACAGCGTGCCTCCGGAGGCGCGCATATTCATCGACCGCGACGATGCGACCGGACAGGTTCGCCGGGCGCCTCTTCACCGAGACATCTTCCAGAAGGCCCTGTACGGCGAGTCACGCGACCGACTTTCCATACTGTGCGAGGACGCGGTGGCCGAGGGTGTGATTCGCGGCGTACTCGACCTGCTGAACGTCGAGCTCGGATTGCTGCACGGAGACATTGTCATCGGGAGAAACACGGGGCGCGACGAGTTTCCAGGCCACGTCAGTACGCTGGCGAAGTTCGACAAGCTCTCCGAGTTCATCCTGGTTCTGGACGGCGACTCCCGGGAATCCGAAGGCAGGCTGCAGAGGATCGCCGAACAGCATGGACACGCCGTGCAGTTGTTGTTTCTCCCGGGCAACGGTCCGCCCGAGCAATGGCTTTGGGACCGTATACTCAACCGACCTGACGAATACGCAGTGCGGTTCGGCCTGACCGCGGCCGACCTGAAGAAGTCCATGGACGACGTGGAGCGACTGGCCCGTGGGGCCGTCCAGCAGCACGACTTCGCCAAGGTCACCATCACCGCCCTGGCCGACCGTCTCGAACGCACGGTCCCGGACATCGCCCGGATCGTCGGGCAGCGGGAAGCCGAAAGGAACTCGATCCCCGATTTGCTCGCGGGGCTGAAGACCCTGATCGACCGTTGGAGACGACTCTGAAGTTCCCCATCGCCAGATGCTCCGAGGCTACCCATGGGTATTGATGAGCACGCACTGCAACGGTTTCTCTGCGAGCGGCTCTGCGCCGAAGTGCGACTGACGAAGCGCCCCGACGGCGCACTGACGTTGCGAACGCACTTCGAGTTTCCCGACGGGGACCGATTCCCGATTCATTTGTCGGAAACCGGAACCGGCGGAGTGCGCCTGACGGACCGCGGCCACACGCTCATGCACATCAGCTACGACCACGACGTCGATGCGTTCCTGGAGGGTGCGCGAGGACGGATGCTCGAACGCATCGCGGACGAATCGGGCATCGAAAGGGACGGCGGCGTGTTCCGGCTCGACACCTCCATGGACGAGCTGATCGAGGCCGTATTTCGCTTCGGGCAGGCGCTGACGAGGGTCCATGACATGACGTCGACCTTCTACGAGCCCGGGGCGGTGGGCGAGGCCGGTGAGGAGGGAGAGCGAACATGAGATCGCTGGCTCAGTTCGCGGACGGCACCCATGCGCCATGAACGGCTCGAAGCCTCCGTTCACTTCGTCCGGTACTTCGACGCGCGGCCGGCGCCCGCGGCCCGTCTCTCCGATCTCAGCCTGCGGCGGTTCGAGGAGGACTATCTTCCTGCGGCCGTCGATTCGGAGACGCTGGCCGCCAACGCCCGCAGCACGGAGGAGCGACTCGCCGCCGCCAGGATGATCGTGTCGGTCGACGACCCGGTCCCGACCGTCGGCGGCGTCCTCGTCCTCGGCAAGCGGCCGCAGGATTTTGTGCCCGGCGCGTACGCGCAGTTTCTCCGGGTCGGCGGAACGGAGTTCGGCGACCCGGTCACGGACGCGGAGGTCTGCCGGGGCGCCATCGCCGACGTGGTGCGCCGGCTCGACGACAACCTCATCGCCCACAACCGCACGTCCGTCGATTTCCTGTCGGGCCCCGTCGAGGCGGGCGCGCGCGGGTTGAAAGGAAGCTGAAGGAACGCGACGGCTCGGGCAGCATGACAACCTTGCAATTACGGGCAGTTTGTCCCGGATTGCAAGGTGATTTCCAGAACCCTCGAAGCGACCATCGCCGCCCGCCTCCGCCAGTTTCCCGCCGTCGCCCTGATCGGGCGAGGCAGGTCGGGAAGGCGACGCTGGCGCGGCGGCTGGCCGAGGCCGCCGACAACGTGTACCTCGATCTGGAGGACCCCGTCGACCTGGCGAAGCTGGACGACGCGGCCGGATATCTGCGCGGGCTCCGCGGCCGGCTCCGGGTGCTCGACGACGTGCAGCGCGCGTATCGGGCCACGGTCTTGCCGTCGACGACCAGCGAACGCGCCAGATCCGCCGAGTGGGCTTCGTGCGGGAGACGCTCATCCGGGCCGCCCCAGACCGGGCGCAGGCCAGCTTCTACCGGACGGCGCAGGCAGCGCTCCGGGCTGGCCACCCGCTCACGCCACCGGCCTACTCGCGCTCGAAGCCGTGGCTGTCGAACTTCAGCGTGCGACTGTTCTCGGTCACGGTGCGCACCACGTGTTCGGGGGCGCCGTCCGGGAGGTCGGCGTTGATCTCCAGCGTCACCTTCACGTCGGCCCGCACGAGGCCGGCGAGATGGGTGATCACCTCGTCGGCGATCCGGCTCGCGTCGCGGCCGACGCGGGTCGCATCGAGTGAGACGCTCCCGTGAAAGCGTCTCGGCCGCGTGTCAGCCGGCGGCTCGGGCTCCGGTCCCGGCCCGGGGTCCGGGTCCACGCCGCCATCGCCGGTCCCGCGACCGCCAGCTGACGGCGGGACGGGCGGAGGCTGTACGGCGTCCAGGTCCATCTGCCGGCGGGCGACCTCGGGCTCGACCACCACCCCCGCCGCGTCGGCGTCGGGGAGAGAGAGCACCTGTCCGCCGCGCAGGCCGCGATACCGGCCGGCGGCCTCGTCGAAGCTGTCCGCGTAGGCGAACGCCTCGCGTTCCCAGGTCAGCAGGCTGACGCCGTCGGCGGCGGCGTGGAGCAGCACCGACGGATTCTGGAGGCGGGGCAGGTACACGTACTTCGCGAAATCGTCGGCGAGCTGGCCGACCGGCACGTGGTCGCCGCGCCACAAGGGCACGCGGTCGAGCTCCATCCGCAGGCGCGTGCCCGCGAAGCTCGCGGCCAGCAGGTCGTCGCTCTTCAACCGGCGCGCCGCCCGGTCCGCCAGCGCACCCTGGCCGGTCAGCCGCGCCGCCTCCCAGGTGACCGGATCCGCGGGCGTCGCCTGAACTGGCGTCAGCAACCATTGGTACGTCTCCGGCAGCCGCGCCGCGACGGCCTCGCCGGCCGCGTTCCGCTGCGTCTCGGCCTGCTTCACCTGGTGGGGCGACAGGTCGAGCGGCTCGCGCTCGGCGAGAATCGATTCCCAGGCGAGGTGACGCCGGACCGCCTCGTCGAGGTCCTGCAGCCGGGTCTGGTCCGGGGCGAGGAAGACGAGGGTGTTGCGGTAGAGCCTCGGCGTGGTCCCCCGCAGATCGAGGATGGCCGCGGCCGCGGTCTCCGCCGGAGATCCGGCCTCCCGCCGGTGCGGGTGCGCGGTGTCCAGCACCACCAGGCGCGCCTCCCGCTCGTCCGGCACGTCGTGGCTCGACTGCGGTGCGACGTGAACGCGGCTGAAGCCGCCCGCCTCGCGCAGCGCGGCGCGCAGTCGTTCCCCGATCGCCTGGGCCACGCGGTCCGGCTCGCGGCGCAACTGCTCGGCGCGGTCCTCGGCCAGCTTCGTGACGGTCGGCCGCGTGTCGTACCAGTAGCGGGAGCCGTCCTGGTACAGGTAGGTGGCGGCGGCGGCCAGCCGCCGCAGCGCGTCTCCGAAGACCGCGGGCCCTTCGCCGGGAAGGACGCAGCCGAGCTTGATGCGCCGGTCCTCGAGCCCGCGTTGCGGCGCGCCCGCCGCCGGCGCCGACCCGAGGTAGACGGCGCGCGCGACGCGCCGGCAGGCCGAGTACTTGCCGAGGTTCGCCACTTCGCCGTCGATTCGCAGCGGCAGCGCCTGCGCGCCGTCGACGTCCCGGTCGATGACCGGCCGCCAGTTGTCGGGCAGATAGCGGGTCAGCTCGGATTGCACCTGCTCTTCGTCGATCGACACGTTGGCCGGGAGGATGAGCGGGTTGCGGTCGCCCCTCTCCCAGAGGCTGTGGATGACCGCCGCCATGAGCCGCAGCACGCCGCGGGTCCGCTGAAAGGTCACCAGCGTCGACCAGTCCGAGTACAGGCGGTCGAAGATCTCCGGGTGGATCGGGTAGGCGGCCGCGATGCGCTTCTCGTAGTCGGCGTCGCGGCACTCGGGCGGGAACTCCTGGTGGTGCTGGCCGCGGTAGAGGTCCGCGAACGCCCGGGCCACGACGTCGCGGTCCTTGAACTGCGCCGGCTCCGTGAACGGCTGGAACAGTCGCCGCCGGACGATCTCGAACCCTTCCTCGGCGCTCGCCGGCCGGAACGATGACTCGACGCGCCCGATGACGTTGCGCAGCCGGGCCAGCGCCTCGCGCCCACGCTGGCCGCCGACCTCGATGTCGTCCCCCTGGGCGTGCGGCGAGGCGGTGGCGTCCGACGCGGGGAGGCTGACCACCAGCAGGCAGTTGCCGGCCAGCTTCGCCGATTCGGTCAGCGCCTGCGCGAAGGTGAACTGCGTCTCGAAGCTGCCCGCCGGCAGATCGCTCTGGTCGTGGAGCTGGCGCGCATAGGCGACCCACTCGTCGATCAGGATCAGGCACGGCCCGTGGTCGACCAGGAGCTGCCGAAGCGTGTCGCCGGGGCTCGTCGCATGCTCGTCGTCCGCGGCGAGGCTTGCGTAGGCGTCCCTCCCGCCCAGCTGCCACGCCAGCTCGCCCCACAGCGTCCGGACCACCGTGCCGTCGTCCTTCGTCGTCGGATTGCCGGGCGAGATGCGGTTGCCGACGAGCACCACGCGGTTCACCTGCGGGAGCTTCGCCACTCCCGCGTCCCGCAGCAGGGCGTCGCCGCCGGCCAGCTCGGTCGGGGCGATGCCCGAGCAGAGGTGGTAGAGGGCGAGCATCGAGTGCGTCTTGCCGCCGCCGAAGTTGGTCTGAAGCTGCACGACCGGGTCGCCGCCCGAGCCCGTGAGCCGCTGCACCGCGCCGGCCAGCATGCCCTTGAGGCTCTCGGTCAGGTAGGTGCGCCGAAAGAACTCGACCGGATCGCGGTACTCGTCGGTCCCCTCGCCGAGGTGCGCCTGCCACAGGTCCGCGGCGAACTCCGCCTGCTGATACCGGCCGCTCGCCACGTCCTGGTGCGGCGTCACCACCTCGCGCCACGGCTTCAGGGTCCCGACCGCGCCCCCGATGGCGAGGCTGGCCTGCTTGCGCCGTTCCCCCCGCGCCTGCTCGTCGAAGCGGACGCGCAGCAGCTCCATCTTGAGCTTCTCGACGTCCCCGGCCTGCTCGGCCGACACCGCCGTCAGCAGCCGGTTCGCCGTGTCGAGCGCGCGGTAGGCGTCGTCGCTCGAGAAAGGCTCCTGGTGCGCCCAGCGGTTCCGGTGGCCCCGCAGCTCGCCGACGAAGCCGCGCTCCGCCGGCCCCAGGATGTTGCGGAAGACGTCGTTCCACGTCTCCCACATCAGCTTGAGGAGCGCCGCAACGTCCCACTCGGTTGCCGGCCGGTCGCCGATCCGTGGGTCGTCTACGAACGACCGCAGCGTCGCCGCGTTCACCCGCTGCGCCTTGACCGCGCTCTGCACCTCACGGTCGACGAAGGGCCGAGCCCGGCCTTCAGCAGGTCGAGCGCCTTGCCGACGCGTTCGTGATTGGTTGCCGCCATGTTGTTGGTTCCTGGTTCCCGGTGCCAAGGCCGGGGTCGCCGCTATCCGTCGCCCGCGCTCTCGTCCGTCGCCAGGTCGGTGGCGACTGCTTCGATTCCGGCCATGAACACCCGGAAGCTGGTCGACCGGTTGCGTTCGCGTGTCAGGTGCCGCGCCATTCGCCTTGCCCCGGACACCCTCTGGAACTCCGGCACCAGTTGCTCGACGGCCTCGGACGGGCGCGACACGGAGTCGGGTTCGCGAAATCGCGCCTTCTGACCGATGTTCCGAAGCGCTTCACGGCCGAAGGCGTCGGCGAGGGCGTCCGGCTCACCCAGATACCATGCCTCCAGCTCCTGGCATACGATTCGGATCAGCGTGTCGTCCCGATGCCCGGCTCGGCAGAGTCCCCGCAGATCATCCTTGAGTGCACGGCAGTCCCTGCCGTCGTTGTCCCGCACGACCGCGAACCGCACACCGGGCTCCCGCCACCCGCGGAGCTTGTGCGGAATGCTCCGCTCCAGGTCGGTCTTGCCTTCGTGCGGCACACACTGGAACGGCAGGCCTGGAAACAGACGGGGCAGCAGTCCGTCGAGGAGTGCCCGCATCGACTCCTCCTCGAGGAGCAGGACGAGTCGGTTCACTCCGGGTCCGCTCCTTCGAAGAGCCGCTGCTTCCAGAGGGCGCCGGGTAGATCGCCCTCGGCGTAGAGATCCCGCAACAGCTTGCTCTCCGACGCGCGTCGTACGGTAGCGAACCCGTCCTTCTTGACGAGCCAGTAGATCTCGTCCAGCTTCACACCATTGAGGAACTCCGGCGAATGCGTCGAGACGAACACCTGCCCGCCACGCCGAGCGTAGTCGCGGAACTCCTCGGCCAGCTCGCGCAGGAGAGCGGGATAGAGCTGGTTCTCCGGCTCCTCCACGGCCAGCAGTGGGTGTGGCTTCGGATCGTGGAGCAGGACCAGATACGCGAACATCTTGATCGTGCCGTCCGATACGTAGCGGGCGATGAAAGGGTCCTTGAAGTTGCCGTCCTGAAAGCGCAGCACGAGGCGGCCGTCCACGGTGGGCTTGGCTTCGACGGAAGTGACGCCGGGCACTCGCGCGCGCATCACGTCGAGAATGCGTTGGAATCGGTCCGGGTGATGCTCGTAGAGAAAGTGGGCCACCTGAGCCAAGTTGTCGCCACGAGCCGAGATGTGCTCCGCGTATCCTGCCTCGACGCTCGGCCGCGCCTCGCCAATGTGGAAGTCCGAGATGTACCAACTCTCCAGCAACTCGCTGAGCTCCGAAGCGGCTCGGAACTCCTTGAACTGCCCGAGTCCCTTGATTGCCAGCGCGCTGGGATCCTCGAGCTCGATTGGTCGCTCCGCGAACTTGTCATCGGACATCGCCAGCGCCGACCCCTTGCCCCGCGAGGCGTGGACCATACGCAACAGCCCTTTCTGGAGGTCCATCTGCCCGAGAAGTTCCTTGTGCACGATCGGCCGCCCGCTGTCGTTCGCAACCTCGATCCAGTAGGAAACCAGAGGCGCACCGCTCTTTCGGAACGTGACGACGATGCTGAGCGGACCCGACTCGCCGCGGCTGACGAGCTCCCGGAACCCTCCACGTTGCGCAACTGCATCGGCAACGTTGTCCTTCAATGCATCTTTCAGAAAGCTGAGGGCGTCGAAGAGCGTTGACTTGCCCGAGCCGTTGGCGCCGACCAGGGTCGCCATGGGCGGCAAGTCGGTCAGCTTCGCGTGGCGGAACAGGCGGTAGTTCCGCAACTCAATGGACTTGATCTGCATCCGGCCGCTCCGGCTCGCAAGTGTACCCTTCGTATCGGTGCGCTCGTGAACGACGTTACACTGTCGCCGACCCGCTGTGCCGCCGAGTCCCGGCTCTCGCGGCCCGTAGTGCGAGCGTGAACCAGGGTTGCGCCGTCGTCGACGGGCCACGCCCCTACCGCGGCTCCTCCGCCCTGGCCAGCAGGTCCTTCATCGTGTAGTTCACGCTCGCCGCGTCGAAATCAGGCTCCCGCTGAAACGGCCGCCGGACGTAGTTGACGCGATGCGTGTCGTCCTCCCGGAACTCGACGATCGCAAGGATGAAGTCCTCCGGCTTGTTCAGCGAATAGAGGATCTCGTTGCGCGTCACGGTGATGGTATCGGCGTCGCTGCGGCGGCCCTTGACCTCGATGAACCGGAGCCGGCCGGTGGCGGGGACGCGGCTCTCGACGTCGTAGCCCAGCTTCTCGAGCTCGCGGTCGATCGGCTCGAAGCCGAGCCGGCGCTCCGTCTCCATCACGACGGCGCGCGCTCGCGCGGCGGAAGCCTGGGTGCAGACGGGCGGCCTGGGGGCCATGTCGACGCGCCCGACGATCTTGTCGATCAGACCGCAGGGCACGACCAGCAGACCGCCGAGGACCACCGGCGGCCGGGGCGCGATCTGGCCCTCCCGCTTCAGGTCCGCCAGCCGCTTCTGAAGACGGACCTGCAACGTGTCGGCCCGCCGCCGCGCCTCGCCCGAGTTGAGGCGGGCGCCGGTCTTGCCGGCCTCCTCTTCGAGCTTGAGCTGCTCGCTGCCGCTCCTCCAGCAGGTCCTGGATTGCGCCCCGGTCGAGGGCCTCATCGACAGCGGTGTCGAGCCGCGCCCGCACCTCGGGCTGCTCGCCGTAGCGGATGGCGTCGAGCAGCAGCTCGCGCAGCGGCCGCCCCTCGAACTCAAGCTTCCCGAGGACATCGAACACCTGGCCGCCGAGGGTCTCACGGGCCTGCTCCAGCTTCTCCAGGAGGCGCCGGTAGACGTCTCCTTCGCGCGTGTCGTCGGCGACCAGATTCCACAGGTGGCAGACCTCCGTCTGCCCGATCCGGTGGATGCGGCCGAAGCGCTGCTCCAGCCGGTTCGGGTTCCACGGCAGGTCGTAGTTCACCATCAGGTGGGCGCGTTGCAGGTTGATGCCCTCGCCGGCCGCGTCGGTGGCCAGGAGCACCTGCACTTCCGGGTCGTGTCGAAACGCCTCCTGCACCGCCAACCGCTCCTCGCGCCCGACGCTGCCGTGGATGACGACGACCGACTGCTCGCGGCCGAGCAGGGTCGTGATGCGCTCCTGCAGGTAGCGCAGCGTGTCCCGGTGCTCAGTGAAGAGCACCAGCTTCTGCCGCGGAGAACACGCGGGAGGCGGAATCTCGCCTGCGCCGTAGGGGGCGTCCGTCTCCCCCACGTGCCCCGCCAGCCCCGCCGCCGTGAAGAGGGCGCTGAAGAGGCTCGCGAGCTCGCGCCACTTCGTGTCGCGGCCGGCGCGGCGCACGCCCAGCGCGAGCCCTTCGAGCCGCTTCAGGGTCTCGATCTCGGCCTTGAGTTCCGCGATGGAGCGCGCCGCGGTCGCCTGATCGAGGATGCGCGCCTCGGCGTCCTCCATCTCCTGCTCGGGCGCATCGTCGAGGTCGTCCACGTCGTCCGGGTCCAGCTCGGGAACGGTGAACCCGAGGACGGCGGATGGCTGCCCGCCACGTTGCAGCACCTCCAGCTCGCGCAGCCGGCCCTCGAGCCGCTCGCGCCGCCGGCGCAGCGACTGGTAGATCGCCTCGGGGGACGAGGCCAGCCGCCGCTGGAGGATCGTCAGCGCGAAGCCGACGGTGCCCGCCCGCTTGGCGTTGGCCAGCGCGTCCGCCCGGTTGAACTCCTCGCGCACGTAGTCGGTGACCGCCGTGTAGAGCTTGGCTTCCTCGTCGGACAGCTTGTAGGGAACGGTGTACGCGATCCGCTCCGGAAACAGCGGCTTGCCGTCGAACTTCAGCAGCCGCTCCTTGACCATGCGCCGCATCAGGTCCGAGACGTCCGCGGTGTGGACGCCGTCGCGGAAGCGGCCCTCGAAGCGGTCGCCGTCGAGCAGGGCGAGGAAGAGCTGGAAGTCCTCCTCCTTGCCGTTGTGCGGGGTCGCCGTCATCAGCAGGAAGTGGCGGGTCAGGCCCGACAGGAGCTGGGCCAGCCGGTACCGCTTCGTGTACTTGATCTCGCCGCCGAAGAACGTCGCCGACAGCTTGTGCGCCTCGTCGCACACCACCAGGTCCCAACCCGTGTCCGGCGCCTGCAGCTTCTGCTGCACGTCCTCGTCGCGCGACAGCTTGTCGAGCCGCGCGATGACGAGGTTGGTCTCCAGGAACCAGTTCCCGCTGTGCGCCGCTTGCAGCTTGTCGTTGGTCAGGATCTCGAAGGGAAGCTGAAACCGTCGGTACAGCTCGTCCTGCCACTGCTCGGCAAGGCTGCCGGGGCAGACGACGAGGCACCGCTCCAGGTCGCCGCGGGCGATCAGCTCCTTGATCAGGAGCCCCGCCATGATCGTCTTGCCCGCGCCGGGGTCGTCGGCCAGCAGGAAGCGCAGCGGCTGGCGCGGCAGCATCGCCTCGTAGACGGCCGTGATCTGGTGCGGCAGCGGCTCCACCACCGACGTGTGGACGGCCAGCACCCGGTCGAACAGGTGCGCGAGACGGATGCGCTGCGCCTCGGACACCAGCCGGAACAGGGCGCCGTCGCCGTCGAAGCTCCACGGCCGCCCCTCTGCGACGACCTCCAGCCGGTCCTCGTCGTGGCGGTAGAGCAGCTCGTTGGCAACGCTGCCTTCAGGCGTCTTGTAGGTCAGCTCGATCGCCTCCGTGCCGAACCACTGCACGCTGACCACCGTCACCACGCCGTCGGGATGCACGCCCCGGACGGCGCAGCGCGGGCGAAGGTCCTCGAGACGCATGGTGAGATCGTGCGAAGACGCGGGCCGGCCGGTTGATCGATCGATCGCGGCTGCCTGGGCCGGTAATCGTGCCTGCGGCTCTGATTGCCGCGCCCAGCCAACCCAGAAGTCCGCGCCGTGCCACGGCGCAGACTCCTACTCGTAGTACGCCGGCGACTTGTCGAGGAGCGCGTTGGCCGCGATGTCGTGCTCGATCCAGAGCCGGGCGCCGGTCTCGATCAGGAAGTCCTCGACGCGGTCCATCGACTCCAGGGTCATCTCCGCGTCGAAGTTGAACGTCGGGACCCGCTTCAGCGACCGGCTCTCCGGGAAGTGGTAGAGGTCGCCGCTGAGGACCACGGGACCGTACTCGGCGAGGTCGACGAACAGCACCTGGTGTCCGGGGGTGTGGCCCGGGGCCGACTTGATGACGACGGCGCCGTCGCCGAAGACGTCGTGGTCGCCGTCGAGAATCAGGGTCTCGGCCGTCTCGAGGGCGCCGTAGTTCGCAAGGTCGAACCGGAACGCGGCGGGGTCGTCGCTGAACGCCGCCTCGTGCTCGGGGCGCTGCACGAGCCAGGTCGACGCGGCGAAGTCGTTGGCGTTTCCGGCGTGGTCGTAGTGCAGGTGCGACACGGCGAGGTAGTCGATGTCCGCGGGTTCGTAGCCGAGCTCCGTGAGCTGCGCCCGCAGGGTGGTGGTGACGCGGGCGACGCTGCCGCTCGACTGCGCGCTCTCCGACTCGCCGGCGAGGCTGTCGGACAGTCCGGCGTCCCAGAACAGGGTCCCCTCGGGATGCTCTATCAGGAAGCACGGCACCGAGAGCTCGAGGGTCGACACCTCGTCCATCGTCAGCGAGAACCGTCCCGGATCGCCGACCCGCAGTTGCCCGCAGTCGAAGACGTAGAGCCGGGGCGAGGTGATCCCCGCCTCGGACGCCGCCGGCTCGGCATCGCTCGCGGGCTCGCCACCGGAACAGGACAGGGCGCCGGCGGCGAGCAGGGCCACCAGCAGGGTCGACAGGCATCTGGACATCATTCTCTAGCTCCCTCCGTCAACCGCGCATAGACGTCGAGCGCGCGGGTCGTCATCTCATCCGTACTGTAGTGCGCCCGCACTCCCTCGGCCGCGCGCCTTCCATACTCGACACGCCGGACGGGGTCGGAAGCCAGCGCCGCGAGCGCCGCCTCCAACCCGCCGGAATCCTCCGGTTCGACCAGCATCCCGCCGCCGGTCCGCTCGATCAGCTCGGTGTAGGAGCCGCGGCGGGGCGCCACCACCGGCACCCCGCAGGCCATCGCCTCGATCAGCGACAGCCCCTTGGGGTCGTCGTACTCCGCCGGCACCACGAACAGGTCGAGGGCCTGCAGGAAGGCGACCTTGTCGTCCAGGTCCAGCTCCCCGCGATAGTGGATGTCCTCGGCCAGCCCCCGGCCGGCGTTCCGGCGTTCGATCGACCGCCAGTAGTCGGCGTGCTCGGGACCGAGATACCCCGCCAGCTCGACCCGGCATCCTGCGAGCTCGCCCCGCTCGCGCAGCGCCCCGTAGGCGTCGCACAGCCGGTGCACTCCCTTTTCGGGAGCGATGCGGCCGAAGTAACCGATGGTCAGGGGGCCGGCGGCGGCGTCGGCACCCGGTCGAAAGCGATCGACGTCGACCCCCAGCGGCACGACGTGCATACGCGCGCCGGGAATCTTCAGATACCGGCTCATGCACGCGGCGTAATAGTCGCTGACCGCGACGAACGAGTCGACGTGCGCGACCTGGGCGCGGACGAGGGACAGCGCCCGGGACCGGAACGGCTCGGGCAGGTGGTCGAGAAAGATGTTCTCGCCCTGCAAGGTGCAGTTGACGGGACATCCCAGCGCCTGCTTGAGCGGCTCGGCGATGGCGATCAGCATCGAGTTCGAGATGTCGATCACGTCCGGGCGAGGCTGATCGCGCAGCCAGTGCACGAGCTTGTCGAGCTCCTTGCGCTGATGTCCGTGCGTCCCTTCGAGCATCGACACGGTCAGCCCGCCGAGCTGCCCGGGATCGGTCTGCATGCGTCCCGAGACCAACCGCAGCAACCAGGGCGATTCCCAGAGCCGGTCGAGCAGCCACGGCGTCCAGCGAAAGAGCGAGACGTACTCCTCCAGATACACGCTGATGCCGCTGAAGAAGACCCGCCGCTGGCTGACGTTCTCCTCGTCGGTCCGGGTCGGCGTGTAGAGCGGCAGCAGGGTGACCTCGTGCCCGCGGCGGGTCAGCGCCGCCGCCAGCGCGTTGTCGCGGATGCAGCTGCCGCAGTACATGCCGCTCGCGCCGGCCGTGATGCTGGTGATTCTCACGTGTCGCTCGTCCGCTTCCCGCGTCGCCTGCGGCTCCGCCGCCGCCTTGGGGCGCCGCCGCCCCAAGGACGTTGACGGGAATTACCTTAGGACACTGACGGAAATTACCTTGCCGTGTGCCAAGCGCGCGAAACCCTAGAAAACGGGCTGCGCCTGGATGCAGTTGCCAACTTTATATCGATCACTGTCCTTGCCGTGTGCCACCCGCTCCAACCCGCAGACAACGGGCTGCGTTTTCGATGCAGTCGGCAACTTCCTGTCGATCACTGTCCTGACCAACCCTGCCAGGAGTCTGCTCCGCGGTACGCCGCAGACCCTGGTCAATCCGCCGCGATACAGTACAGGAACTGCCGCCCGCGCAGGTAGATCTCGTCGCCGGCGATGGCCGGCGAGGCATCGAACTCGTCGTCGAGGACGTTGGTGGCCAGCACCTCGAACGACGGCCCGGCCCGCAGCACGCTGGTCACGCCGTCGCGGCTCGTCACGTACACCCGTCCCGCCGCCGCGACCGGCGAGGCATAGACGTTGCGGATGCCCGGCACTCGCTCCGGGCCGTAGCGCTTGGCGCCGGTGGCCGCGTCGTAGGCGGTCAGCACCCCCGAGTTGCTCTTGAGCACATAGAGCTGGCCGTCGAGCAGGAGCGGCGAGGGCACGTAGGGCGTGTCCCGGTCCACGGACCACACCACCGCCCCGGACCCGCGGATGTCGCCGGCCGCCGCGGACAGATCGATCGCGGCCAGCCGGTTGCCGCGATAGCCGCTGGTGACGAACACGAGCCCGCCCGCCGACACCGGCGACGGGATGGCGTTCTCGGTCAGTCCCTCGTCCCACCACCGCAGCTCCCCGGTGGCCGCGTCGTAGCCGCGAACGGCCTCGGTCGCGCTCGTCACCACCTGGGCTCCATCCTCGCCCTCGACCACCAGCGGGCTGCTCCAGGAGGTCTCCTCGTCCCGCGACGTCCGCCAGCGCTCGCGCCCCGTCCGCTTGTCGAACGCCGCGATGAACGACTGCCCCTCGTGGTCCCAGGGCACGATCAGCAGGTCCCGATAGAGGGTCGGCGACGCCCCCTCCCCGAAGCCCATCTTCGTCCGCATGTCGCCGAGGTCGGTCTCCCAGAGGGGACGGCCGTCGAGGTCGTAGCAGAACAGCCCGCGCGATCCGAAGAACGCGCAGACCACCTCGCCGTCGGTGACGGCCGACGGCGAGGCCCACGAGTTGGTTCCGTGCTTGCCCTGGTGCGGCGTCTCCTCGCGGGCCACGCGCTCCCACAGCACCCGGCCGTCCTGGCGGTCGATGGCCAGGACCACGAACTGAAGCACCTCGGTCGCGGAGTCGCGGCGCATGAAACGGTCGGCGAGCCGCGAGAAGAACCCGGGACCCGACGGCGACCGCTCGCCCGTCGGCACCGCGCTCAGCACGAACAGCCGATCGTCCCAGATGACCGGCGTCGCCGATCCGAGTCCCGGCAACGGCACCTTCCAGCGCACGTTGGAGGCCTCGCTCCACTCGACCGGCGGATCCGCCGCCGGCGCCACTCCGGTGTGCAGCGGCCCGCGCCACTCCGGCCAGAAACGGTCCGCGTCGCCGCCGGCCTGCGCCGCCGCCGGCGCGACCGCGGCCGCCGACAGATACGCGGCGGCGATACAGAGCCGCACGACCCAACCACCGCTATTCGCTCGAATATTCGCTCGAAGCATGCGACTCCACCTCAGCTCCACGAGCTCCACGCGGGTCCTCGGCCGGTGAGGATCCGTCCCAATAGTGACATCGATCCTGCCCCGAAGGTTCTGTCATCCACGACGGCATGGCGGGTGCCTCTTGCACGCAGATGCAGCGTTCGCGAGCCGGTACGGGTGGTGACAGCAGCCGCGGGAACACCGATGACGGTCCTCACCCCGCATCGAACCGGCGACGGAGGCCGAGCTCCCGCTGCTTCAGTTGACGATCGCGCTGTACACCGCCACCTCGAACCGGTCCGTCAGCCGCGACTGGTTGTTGGGATAGAGCTGGGTCATGATGATCGCCACGAGCTGCTCTTCCGGGTCGACCCAGTACACGGTGTTGAAGAAGCCGAGCCACCCGAACGCCCCTTCGGAACGGGGTCCGCCGCTCACGCCGGGGTCGTCCGAGATCGCGAACCCGAGCCCGAACTGCTGCCCGGCGCCGGACACCCCGAGCCCCGCCAGATGATCGCGGGTCATGAGCTGTACCGTGCGTCGCCCCAGAATGCGCGTGCCCTCGAGCTCGCCGCCGTTGAGGAGCGCGAGGAGGAACCGCGCGTAGTCGGAGATGGTCGAGGTGAGGCCGGCGCCGCCGGAATGGTAGGTTTGGGGCCCCGCGTAGGGATAGCCGGCCGAGTAGACGGTGCGGCCGTCCCCGCTCGACACCGGCGCGTCGGGCACCTCGACGAGACCGTCCGCCCCCGGCGCGTAGATCGACGCAAACCGCTCGGCATCCGCCGGATCGCGGTAGAAGCCGGTGTCGACCATCGCCAGCGGCTCGAAGATCGCCTCCCGCATGTAGTCGGCGAGGGACTGGCCGGTGACGACCTCCACGACGCGCCCCAGCACGTCGACCCCCAGGCTGTAGGTGAACCGCGCCCCCGGCTGATGCAGCAGGGGCACGGTCGCCAGCCGGTCCACCATCTCCCCGATGGTGCCCGAGGTCTGCGCGAGCCCGTCGGTGATGCCGGCCGCGATGTAGCGCGGCGCAAGCTGCGGCGGGGCGAGAAAGCGATAGCTGAGACCGGAGGTGTGGGTCAGCAGATGCCGGATCGTGATCGGCCGGTCCAGGGGCGCGAGTCGATGCTCCCCCCCGCTGCCGGGCGTGAGCACCTCGACCGTCGCGAACGCCGGCAGGTACCGCGACACCGGGTCATCCAGGAGGAGCGCGCCCGACTCGTAGAGCTGCATCACCGCGACGCTCGTGACCGCCTTGGTCATCGAGGCGATCCGGAACAGCGTGTGGGTCTCCATCGGCGCCCGGCGCTCGATGTCGCGCCAGCCGACCGCTTCGAGATGGCCGACGCGGCCCAGGCGGGCGACCAGGGTGACCGCCCCGGCGATCTCCTGCCGATCCACCGCCTCTTCGACGAGCGTCACGATCCGCTCGAGGCGCCCGGAATCCAGGCCAAGCTGGACGGGCCGCGCGAACGGCAGGTCCTGCCCGGCCGCGGGACGCCCCGCAAGCAGCAACAGCAACAGCAGGAGCCCCTGGTGAAGCCCCGTGCTGCACCGGGACCGGCGACCGGCTCCGAACCACGGCCCTCGCGTCACACGCATCACTCGTCTCGACATGCGATCCACGCTCCCGATGATGCCGGGGGTTCGAACCGGCCCGGGCTGAACAATATGCGCTGCCTCGGCCGGGCAGACTCCCGGCCGCCTCTCACCCCCCCGATCCGGATGCGCCATCAGGGGACGAACAACGACCGGTGCCCATCGGCAATCGCCTCCAACCGACCCCGGTGCGCCGGCAGCAGATAGCGGCCGGCGATCAACGGCTCGGCCGCGGCCAGGTAACGGGTCCGGTAGTCCGCGAAGCCGGCGTACCGCTCCGTCACCGCACGGCGCGGGTCCCCGGTCCGCTCCCGTTCTGCCGGCGTGATCGGAAACGGAATCCGCCCCCCCTGCAGATCGAGCAGCTCGGTGGGCGCGCCTATCGCCGGGTTGCGAAGATTCCACCCGGTATAGGTCGCCACCGGCGCCGCGATCCGCGGGAGGCGCAGCACACCCCGCTCGTTGTTGTCGGCATCGAGGCCCGGCACCCGCACCCCGTAACGCTCCCCGGTCCGGCGGGGCGGATGGAGGTCGATCCGGCGCAGTCGCTCGAACCGCTCACCGTAATCGACCCGTTCCGGCTGCTGGATGACGGTGGGGTACGAGACCCCGGGCAGGGCCCGCCACCCCGCGGCCGGCTCCGCCCACGGCACCAGGGTGCCCTCCGCGATGCGGGGGTGCACGCTCGGCGGCGGCTCGACCCCCTCGGTCAGCCACCCGTCCAGCGCGAGGAACAGCGCCTCGCGTATCGGCGCATAGTCGTTCGGGTTCACGGGCAACTGTCCGCGATCGGACGGGCCTTGAGCCGGGCGGTGCTGAGCGCCGCCGACCACGTAGACCCGCACCTCGGGCGGCAGGACGGTGTCCCGCTCGCCCGCGGGGTCGGTGACCACGAGCGAGCCGCCGCGGTGCCAGTACTCGGAGGACGTATCGAGGTGCATTACCCGGGGCACCGTCCCGCTCGCCCGGGCGCGGCGCAGCAGCCCGTCGGTCCGGCCGGTGAAGGGGTCGGTCTCGTCGCCGTAGGCGAACGGGAAGAGGTCGACCGGATAGAGGTGGCCGAGGTGCTGGGTCGCGGTCCGGGTCGGCGACGCGAAACGGTGATTGAAGAAACCCCGCCCGCCGCCGGCCACCGTCGGCATGACCCCGTCGAACACCTGCCGGCCCCGCTCGTCCGCGTTGAACCCCTCGTAGAGGAACGTCCGCAGGGCCCGGCCGCTCTGCGACCGCCCCTGGCCGATCACCCGTTCGGCCAGGGGCGCGCCGTCCGGCCGCCGAAGCGGGTTCAAGGCGGACCGATCGTGCTTCAGGAAGGAGACGAGATCCCGCATGGCCGCGAACCCGGCTCCCTGCACCACCGATCCCCGCGCCTGGTAGGTCAACTCGTAGATGGCCCCGGGCTCGAAGCCGCCCTCGAGGGTCATGTCGAGCTCGACCAGCCCGCTGCCCTCGTCCTGGCCGTCGTAGCGGGCCCGCAGACGCCACCGGTCGCGGGGCACCGGTTCCCGCGGGTCCCGCTCGCGCAGCCGGCGGGTCAGGGTCGCTTCCGGCAGCCCGATGATCAGCGGTTCGAAGGCGAGCTGATTCCGGTCGCCGACGGGCAGGCGGTCGGCGGCGACGTCCGTCGACAGCTCGGCCCGGACCGTCCCGAGAACCGGTATCGCGTCGGCTGAATCGTAGGCCACCGGCGCTTCGAGCCGCAGCAGGTCCGGGGTCACCGGCACCTGGGCGATCCAGCCGCTCGACACCGTGACGTAGCCGCGCTCGAGAAAAAAGGGCTCGCCGCCCCAGGTCCGCCGCCCGCGGTTGTTCACGACGTATAGCACCGTCGGTTGGGCGAGGGCGCGGTCGACCGGCGCGATGATCTCGATGTCGCCGTAGAACTGCACGCGGCCCTGACCGTCGGCAATCGCCAGATCGAGATCGACGATACCCTGGTTCGCGGCGGCCGCCGGGTCCAGGGCGTACACGACGCGCCCGCGAAGCCGCTCGTAGGCGCCGACCTTCGACTCGACCCCCGTGCCGAACACGGTACGCGACGTGATATCCAGTCGAACGACCTCGGCGGCGGCCGCCGAGGTCATCGCCCCCCAAACCGCCACCGCCAGCCACGACCGGCCGCAACGTGCCGCGAACCTCGTCACGCCCCTACCTCTTCGGAAGCTGTTCACCGTCGCAGGTCATCGACGTGAACCGGTCGTTCGCGCCTTGTCCAACCAACCGCCCGGCAGTCCGCGCCGTTCTACGGCGCAGCCCGCTACGACCCCGGCTTGATCCGGTATCCGTCCGCGGTCTCCTCCCGGTGGGCGTCGTGACAGGACTGGCACGTGCCGCGCAGGGCCCTGATCCCGGTCCGCGCGTTGCCCTGATCCATCGCGATCCCGGCGGCGCCGATCTCCCGCAACGCCTCCAGCGTCACCCCGGTCCTGGCGACCGCATCGTCGTTCCCGCGCTCGGTCCAGAACGTCTCGATCTGCCGGAACATCGGGAACAGCTTGTCGAGATCCTCCCCCAACTCGGGCCAGTACCGCGCGTCGACGTGCAGCTCGGCATCGCCCACGATGAGCCGGATCTCGCTCATGGTCGGGCCGTATGTCTCCTCCGTCAGCGCCTCCTGCCCTGCCGCCACCCCGGCTCCGCCGGCCACCATCGCCAAGGCGCAGACGCCGGCCGCCAGAGTCCCCTTCGCACCAGACCGTCGCATCATCGGTATTCCCCCTGGACCCCACCGAGCGATGCCGGCGCGACCCCTCTGAACAGGAAAGGCCGGTCCGCCGCGCACACGCGGGGACCGGCCTCGTCACTACCTCTTCACGAACGTCCCCTGGGAGCTTGCGCCGCTGGAGTTTCGCGCCAGCGAAACTCCCAACGCGACTGCAAGTCGCGCCGCGACCCGCAAGGTCGCGCAGACTCCTAGTTCCCGGTCGGCCAGAGTACGCCCTGGCTCCTGATGCCCTCCGCGCCTTCCGGCACCGGGCCGTAGCCCTTGAACACGAACTTCTGCAGCCGCGACCCCTCGTAGGTCTCGGTGGTGTAGATGTTGCCGCTCGAGTCGGTGGCGATGCTGTGCACCGCGAAGAACATGCCGGGCTGGCGCCCGCCGTCGCCGAACGCGGTCAGCACCTCCATCGTGTCGCGCTGGATGATGTAGACCTTCATGTTCTGGCCGTCGGCCAGGTACATCCACCGCTGCTCGGCATCGTGCGAGAAGGCGAGGTCCCAGGTCGACCCCTGCGAGCGGGTGAGCGGGGCCACGATGTGCTCGGAGACGAACGTCCCGTCCTTCTGGAAGATCTGGATGCGGTCTTCCGCCCGGTCGCAGACGTACACGAGACCGTCGTCGGCGATGACGGCGCAGTGCACGGGACCGCGGAACTGCGAGGTGGGGTCGCCGCCGGGCTCGTAGCGGCCGAGGTCGAGGCCGTCGTCAGGCTCGTTGCCGTACGCGCCCCAGAACCGCTTGACCTCGCCGGTGTCCTGGTCGACGACCGCGACCCGGCGGTTGAAGTAGCCGTCGGCGAAGTACGCCTCGTTGGCCTCGTTGTCGATCCCGATCTCGGCGACCCGGCCGAAGCTGTCGGTGGCGAGGCTGTTGCGCTGCGGGGTCGCCTCACCCGTGCGCTCGCTGACGGGACCGGTCATGCGGGCGCCGGCAATCCCGACCTGCATCAGGAAGTTGCCCTGATGGTCCATCTTCAGCACGTGCGAGTCGGTGCCGCCGTTGCCGCCGATCCAGACGTTGTTCATGCCGTCGATGGCGATCCCGTGGTTCGACAGCGGCCAGGTGTAGTCACCCGTCTCCGTGCCGGGGCCGCCCCAGGCCTGCAGCAGGTTCCCCTCCTGGTCGAACTCGAGGATGGGGGGACCGGGCTGGCAGCACTCGGCGACCGGCGGGTCGGTGGTCATGCCGATCTCGGTGTTCAGGACGAACTGATTGGTGGTGTTCCGATGCACGACCCAGATGTGATCGTCGGCATCGACGTCGACCCCGATGGTCGGCCCCATCAGCCAGTGATTCGGCAGGTTCTTGGGAAACAGCGGATCGACCTCGAACGTCGGGACGCCGTCGTTCGGGTCCATCGAGAGCGCGGCGCTCCCGCCCCCCTGCTCCTGGGCGCCGGTGGCGGTCACCACGACCAGCGCCGCCGCCGCCAGTGCGCCTGCGAATAGAAGATGCTGCTTCCGATTCATCGACTTACCTCCCTTGAACCCGGCGCCCTGCGCCGACCCGCGCCGGCTACCTCGTGTAGCAAGGGCCTTTCAGGCCCTCTCAACGCGTACGTACAAAACTGCAACTCGAACGAGCCGCCCCGGAAAGAGGACCAAGCCCGCCCGTGCAAACCGAGGCACCATGCCCCCTCTTCGGGGAGTCGCCAGTATACTTGTAAACCTCATGAATTGCGCTATCTTTCCGATGCCGGCCCGCCGACGTCCCATGTCGTGCGATTCCACCCGCAACGCCCGCCCGCAACGGTCCGCGGGCGGCAGCCCGCGGCCGGGCGCCGCCGATGCCGGAAGCGCCGGCTCGCGGCGGTCGCGAACTCCCCGCGGGCGTCTCCTCAAGGGCGTCGCGATCGCCGGTCTGCTCCTGACGTTCCCCGCCACCCAGTCGGCCCACGACATCCCGGGCGACGTGACGGTGCAGGCGTTCGTCAAGCCCGAGGGGCAACGGCTGCGGCTCCTCGTGCGGGTGCCGCTGGAGGCGCTGTCGGACATGGCGTTCCCGACCATCGGGCCGGGCTACCTGGACTTCGAGCGGGCGCGCGAGCGGGACGAGTTCACCGACGCCGCGATGGTCTGGATGGGGCAGGAGGTCCGGATCTTCGAGAACGACGCGCCGCTCCCCGAGCCGGCGATCACCGCCATCAAGATCTCGCTGCCGTCGAGCCGCTCCTTCGAGACGTGGGAGGCCGCGCTCGCGGACGTCCAGGGCCCCCTGCTGCCCGCCGACACCCAGATCGTCTGGCAGCAGGCGATGCTCGATGTCCTCTTCGACTACGAGATCCAGTCGGACCAGTCCGAGTTCTCGATCCGCCCGAGCTTCGAACGGATGGGCCTGCGGGTGATCACCGTTCTCAGGTTCCAGCCTCCGGGCGGCGCCGAGCGGGCGTTCGAGCTGCGCGGCGACCCCGGCGTCGTCCGCCTCGACCCGCGCTGGCATCAGGCCGCGTTCCGGTTCGTGGTGATGGGCTTCGAGCACATCCTCGACGGCACCGACCACCTGCTGTTCCTCGCCTGCCTGGTCATCCCGTTCCGGCGGTTTCGGGCCCTCGCGGTCATCGTGACCGCCTTCACCGTCGCCCACTCCGTGACGCTGATCGCGTCGGCCTATGATCTGGCGCCCGACGCCCTGTGGTTCCCGCCGATGGTCGAGACCCTGATCGCCACGTCCATCGTCTACATGGCGCTCGAGAACATCCTCGGGGCCAACGTGCAGCGCCGGTGGGCCATCACGTTCATCTTCGGGCTGGTGCACGGGTTCGGCTTCTCGTTCGCGCTGCGCGAGACCCTGCAGTTCGCCGGCTCGCACCTGCTCACGTCGCTGCTGTCGTTCAACATCGGGGTCGAGCTCGGCCAGCTGCTGGTCCTGACGGTGCTGGTGCCGGGGCTCCACCTCCTCTTCCGCTACGTGGTGGCGGAGAAGGTGGGCACCATCCTGCTGTCCACGCTGGTCGCGCACACGAGCTGGCACTGGATGACCGAGCGGTGGGAGGTGCTCAGCCAGTTTCCGATCACCTGGGCGGCGTTCAGCCGGGCGATGTTCACCGGCGCGATGGGGTGGCTCGTGGTCCTGCTGCTGATGCTCGGCGCGCTCTGGGCCGGCGCCAAGGCGATTCAGTCTCCCCCGCCCCGCGAGGCCGCCGCCGACTGAAGATTCACCCTGACAGTGGGACTTGCGTGGACCGGCGTTGTCGGAGAATTGTCGAGGTATGGACTGGCGAATCGCGATTGACGTCCTGACGGCGGTCTGCGCGGCTTATGCCGCAATGGGCGTCTATCGCCTGCAGCGCGGGCAGGACAACCTCGCTGGCAAGGTGCAGGCCATCGAAGCGGCGCAGAACGCGCACATGAACGCACCCGGGCTCCACGGTCGGTAGCAACTCCTCGGCTACGGCAAGAACTACGGCTCGGCGAGGAACTGAATCGCACCGAGCGGGCCGGTCCGGGCGGCCAGCTCCGTATCCCCGGCGGGCATTCCGTTCACCTCGAGGATGAACGCGAGGATATCGGCCTTCTCCTGCCGGCTCACGCTGTTGGGCTGGGCCGGGGGCATCGAGACCCGCAGCCGCTCGAACAGGTCGCGGGCCGAGAACCCGTGCCAGTTGTAGACGAACTCCACCCCGGCCAGGCTGGGCGCCATGTCCCCTCCGCCGAGGTCGGCCCCGTGGCACTCGGCGCACACTTGCTCGTAGGCCTCGGCGCCGCGGCGGGCCTGCTCGGCGGTGTAGACGCCGTCCCACACGGTGCGGCCCTGCCCGGCGGCGCCAGCGCCGTCCCAGGCCACCACCGCCGTCCCCGCGACCAGTAGCGCCGTCCCGATGCACCTCATGACGTCCACGGCGTCTCTCTCCACTCTAATCCTGTTGGGCCAACAGCCTACCGGGAAGATTCCGGATCCATCTTCCGACTCCGAATCTTCTGTATTATCTTGGGAGATGTTCTCCTTGCGCCCAGCCAGCGAAACCCTGTGTACACAAAGACAACAAAAGTCACAGACACCACAATGATGTAGACGGTGCGAACTGTTTCAGAAGTACTGGACGATGACAGGGCGATAATGAACGAGGCACAGATCGACAGTGAGGAAATAGCAAACGAAAGGTCCTGGCCAAGACTCCGACAAGATTCCTCGATGAGTTCCAGTTGGTCATCCGTTACCTCATAGATCTCAATCGGCGGAATCCTGTACGTGCGAGCCTCCCGACTGCCATCGCCTGCCATGAACCTTGATCACCAAGGCAAAGTCACGGGAACGGGTACCACGTGCGGGTGACTGTGGCCTACTCGGGGATTAAGGGTGTCAGCCAAGTAACGCTCGATCCCAGATCGGCTATTGCGGTCAACTGCGGCCCACGTCGCAAAAAGCCCGTGTGGGGAGTACTGCAGGATTTGTTGGTCACCTCGGTGAGCAGTAAGGCGATCCTTAACGTTCCCTTGGCCCACGTATACGGTCCAGGGGTTTGGACCACCATGCCAGATGATGTACACGCCCTCAAGTCCATGGAAGTTTGGATGAGCCAAGTTCAGGCTCAAGAACGAACACCAGACGTTCCCCTCACACTTGCCCCAGTTCAGAGATATTGTCATTTCCTGTGGCACGGACAATGGCATTATCAGGCAGCTCCCTTCTGGCCTCCCTCTCCGTCTCGCCGTGCTCCAGCAGCACGCCATGAACCAACGGCAAATCCGGCGCACACCACCGACCGACCATCGGCCCCCGTAGCCCGCTCGGACATGCTTGTACAGGCGGGGTCGACTCCGCCAATGGCACATGCGGCGATCTCCCGACTCGCTGCCGCTCCACCGCGGCACTCGGCAACGGTCGAGCAACACCGCACGGTCAAATCGGGAATACTCGTCCGCCTGTTCTCTCCGTGATCCGAATCCATCTCCAGTTTACTACGGGAATTCCGCGACTGTCCTCACCCGCGTGCCGCGCGAGCGGCGGCGTGCTTCTGAATCAGCCAGTGGGGGCAGCGGTCCTCGTCGGCGTAGAGCCGCTCGCAGTCGTCGCACCGCACGCACTCGCTGACGAGAATCTTCGGGCCGTCGATGGCCCCCCACTCGCACGTCTTCTCGCAGAGCTTGCACGTCGAGCACTCGCTCCAGCGCTTGATGCGAAAGACGGTGAGGTTGGACAGCAGCCCGAGGCCGGCCCCGACCGCGCACAGATAGCGGCAGTAGAGGTTGCGCACGAACACCGTCGCCAGCAGGAGCAGCCCGAGCAGCGTCCACATCACCGCATTGCCGCTCAGCGTGAACATCCAGAACGGCTCGATATAGCGGTACACCAGGGTGTCGCCGCTCGCGAGGACGTACACCACCGCGACCGCGAGGACCACGTACTTGAGATAGACGAGGCGCCGGTCGAGCCACGCCGGCGGCTCGATCCGCAGGCGCGCCGGCACCACCCGGTCCATCAACTGGGTGAGCGCCCCGAACGCGCAGATTCGCCCGCAGTACAGACGTCCCCAGAGCACCGTCGACACCAGCGTGAAGCCGATGAGGAGATAGTAGGCCTGCCCGTCCTGCCACGCCGGCAGGCTCGCGCGCATGGCCCCGAAGATATCGACGACCGACACCAGGCTGGCCTTGACGAACCCCAGATAGGCGACCGACAGCACGAGGCTGACGACCTTGAGCCGGTCGTCCTTTCTCAGGAAGCTGAACACCGCGAACGCGAGGACGAGGGCCAGGGCCGCGACGTCGACGACCGCCCCCGCATCGAACAGCGCGGCGGTCTCCGCCTCGTCCTCGTCGAGCAGCGCGTCGAGCGCGGCCAGATCGTCCAGCGACAGCGGCGGCAGCTCGGACGGGGCCGGCTGCCCCGCCCCGAGCGGGACGGCGGCCAGCGCGAGCAGCAGCGCGCAGGAAGTGACGACGCGCAAGAGGGATTGAGGCATGGGCGCGACGGACAGTTTCAGCAGTTCGGGTTGGTCAGGCGAAGCTTGGCCATGGTGTCATGGGTCGCCCGGGTACCCTGCGCCCGCCAAGGCCCCGAGTAGCCGCATGCCGTGTCTCGCGAGCCAGTCTACCACCACCCCGTTCGCCCGGGTCGACAACGCCGGCGGGGCGGCCGGCACACCGACTTCGAGCGATCGGTCAACGGTCCGCGTGCTGCTCGGCGAGGAAATCGCGGGCGAGCTGCCTCGCACCCTGCCGGATCGCGCGGGTCGCCGCCTCCACGGTAATGGTGGCGCGGGAGACGGCGTCGACGTCCCGCCCCACCTCGAGCGGATCGAGGATGCTCCGGTTGGCGAACTGGCGGGGAAACCCGGGCAGGTCGATCGAGAAGTAGCCGAACGGCTCGTAGTGGTGCACCACCTGCACCCCGATCAGGCGGCCGCCCGGGTCCATCGCCACCAGGCTCGTGATGCGTCCCTTGTAGGCGTAGATGCGGGGAGTGAGATCGGTCGTGAAGAAGGCCAGACCGATCAATCGGGGGGCGGCGCCGGCCTCCGCCGCCGCGAACGCGCGGAAGTGCCGCGCGCCCCGGTCGTGCAGCTCGAAGCGGTCCGCCTGCGGCAGGAGACGGCGCAGCGCGGCCTCGTCCGCCGGCGACACCAGCGCCTGCGCGAGACCCGCCGCTCCCGCCGCCAGCACCAGCATCAGCACCAGCAGCCCGCGGCGCATGGACCCGCTGCCTTCGCCGGTCTCGGCGCGATGCGGGGTTCCACCGCGAGCGGCCGCGACCGGGGACCCGCGAAGGCCCGGCGGCCGGCGGTCACTCACCCGCCGGATCGGCGCCGTCGACGCCCACTCGATATACGCCATTGCGGTGTCCGCGGAAGGTGCCCTCGGCCAGCCACTCGAGAGAGGCCCGGTGCATGAACTTGTACTGGGTGGTCTCCCAGACCGCGAAGTGGGTCGAGCAGGCCATGGTCACCAGAACTCTGGAGTCGGTACCGGTCAGATCGGCGTGCAGCCGGCCGCGGGCCTCCGGGTTGTCCTGCTCGCCGACCACGATCATCGTGGGAGCGGTCACCTTCGCGGCGTACTCCCGGTTCCATCCCCAGGACGGATTGCCGGCCCGCACCCGCATGACCCCCTCGGGCGGTCCCCAAACCGACCCGAGCGGATCGAACGACAGGATGGTGCGCCAGATGACCTCGCGAATGCCCGAATCGACCTGGTTCTCGCAGACGACGTTGTCCTCCCACCGTCCCTGGGTCAACGTCTCGTGGGTCTGCAGCCGCATCGGCACGCCGGGCCGCGGCAGCTCGGCAGGAGCCTCGGAGGGCCCGTCGGGGCTGTACCCGGGGGCGAACAGAAAGAGCCGGTCGACCTTCTCCGGATGCCGCGCCGCATAGCCGCCGGTGCGGCGTCCCCCGGCCGACCAGCCGATGAGGCTGACCCGTTCCACGCCCCGCAGGTCGCGAATGTAGTCGACGACAGTGTCGATCTCGTCCCAGTCCGACTGCACCGTGGTCGACCCGAACGGGTAGCCTGGCTCGCACGGCGCGGCGAGGGGGTGCGGCGTCACGATCGCCTGGTCCGCCTCGCTCATGTTGCAGGCATCGTCCATCTTCGGACGCGGCGAGCGGCCGTACCCCGTCTGGTCCATCGCGAAGGTGTCGAACCCCGCGGCGGCGAGATGGCCCATCCAGCTGTAGTCCTTGTAGTCGAGGTCGTAGTCGGGCACCGACGACACCGAGCCGCCGTGCACGAACAGCACGACGCGCCCCTCCGGCGGCGCCCCGGACTCGAACCGGGCGATCGCCTCGGCCCCCGCCTTCTCGCGCAGGTACAGGCCGACCCGCTGGCCCGCGGTGGCGGGCACCGTCGACGTGTGCGGCACGAACCGCTCGATGGTCGCCAGACGTTCTTCGGCTCCGGCCGGCGCCGGCAGCAGGGCGGGAACGGCGACCGCGAGAAGCACGAGAGCGGCGGCGGAACGAATGGGCATGGGAACCTCCAGACAGAGACCGCAGACTGCAGCCTTCGGGGATTATAGCCGGCCCGGAGAGCGGACGTCCCCGCCGGCCGGGCGCCCCCTGTCGGACCGGCGGCAGGATCGGCGCCGGACCGAGGCCGGCGCACGCAGCGGGGCCTCCCGCCGGGGACTGCTATGATGGGCGGGCGCACCGATTCGAGGCGCAGGACGCAGTCGACCGTCGGCCATTCCGAGGAGGGGAGCATGAGCATGCGACACGGCGCGCTCGGTATCGCGGCGGCAGCCTGTACGCTGGCGGTCTCGCTGACCTGGACGAACGAGCCGGCCGGAGCCCGGCAACTGGCGGACGACGGGGCGATCACCGGAGTGGTCCGCAGCGACGACGGCCCGGAAGCGGGCGTCTGGGTGATCGCCGAGACCGACGACCTGCAGACGAAGCTCGTCAAGATCGTCGTCACCGACGACGAGGGGCGCTTCCTGCTGCCCCAGCTCCCGGAGGCGACCTACGACCTCTGGGTCCGCGGCTACGGGCTGGTCGACTCCGACAGGGTCAGCGGGCGTCTCGGAGACGAGGTCACCCTGCGCGCGGTCCTCGCCCCCACGCCGCGCGACGCGGCGCAGATCTACCCCGCGAACTACTGGTACTCGCTCATCGAGGTGCCCGACAGGAGCCAGTTCCCCGGCACCGGCCCCGACGGCAACGGCATCTCGCCGGCGATGACGAGCCAGGCGCGGTGGGTCGACCGCATGAAGCAGGGGTGCCAGCTCTGCCACCAGCTCGGCACCCGCATCACCCGCGAGATCGATCAGCTCGACGACTTCGACTCGGCCCTCGCGGCGTGGGACCACCGGGTGCAGACCGGGCAGCGCGGCGCCTCGATGAACGCGGGGATGAACCGCTTCGGCCGCGAGCGCGGCCTGCGGATGTTCGCGGACTGGACGGAGCGCATCGGCGACGGCGAGCTGCCGCCGGTCCCGCCGCGGCCGGCCGGCGTCGAGCGCAACCTCGTGCTGACGATGTGGGACTGGGGGAAGCCGACCGCCTACATCCACGACGAGATCGTGACCGACAAGCGGAACCCGCGGGTGAACGCGAACGGTCCCGTCTACTCGGTCGACGCGGGGCACGGCACCCTCGTCGTCACCGATCCGAACGCCCACACCTCGACCGAGATCGTCATCCCGGTGCGCGACGATCCGGAGACCATCGTGTCGCGGTTCCCCCAGACGCAGCTGCAGCCCTCGTACTACTACGGCGACGAGATCCTGTGGGGCGACGCCCCGGACGAGCGGGCCGACCCGCACAACCCCATGATGGACGGGAAGGGGCGCGTGTGGATGACCTCCACGGTGCGGGGCCGCCAGGCGCCGGCCTGGTGCGGCGAAGGGTCGGACCACCCCTCGGCGCGCTGGTTCCCGCTCTCGCGCACCGGCCGCCGCCACGCGTCGTACTACGACCCCGCGACCGGCGAGTTCGCGCTGCTCGACACCTGCTTCGGCACCCACCACCTGCAGTTCGGCGAGGACCCCGACGACACCCTGTGGTTCAGCGGCAGCGGCAACGTGGTGTCCTGGATCAACACCCGGCTCTACGACGAGACGGGCGACGAGGAGGCGGCCCAGGGCTGGTGCCCCAAGGTGCTCGACACCAACGCCGACGGGCGGATCACGCGGCCCTGGAACGAGCCCGGCGAGGAAGTCGACCCGACCCGCGACACCCGCATCGGCGGCGGGTTCTACGGGGTCATCGCCAACCCCGTGGACCACACCGTCTGGGGAGCGGAGACGGGACCGTTCCCGGGCCGCCTCGTGCGCGTCGACCGCGGCGACAACCCGCCGGAGACGTGCATCGCCGAGGTCTACGAGCCGCCGTCGATCGAGAACCCCGACGTGGACCCGGCCCTGACCGGCCACGCCCCCCGCGGGATCGACGTCGACCGCAACGGCGTCATCTGGACCGCGCTGTCGGGGAGCGGCCACATGGCGAGCTTCGACCGCGGCAAGTGCGGCGTGCTGAACGGGCCGGAGGCGACGGGCCAGCACTGCCCCGAGGGATGGACCCTCTATCCGACCCCGGGCCCGCAGATGAAGGGGGTCACGGACGCGGGAAGCGGGGACTTCCACTATTACAACTGGGTGGACCAGTTCAACACGCTGGGGCTCGGCGAGAACGTCCCCATCGCGAACGGCTCGGGCTCGGACTCGCTGCTCGCCCTCGACCCCGAGACCGGGGAATGGGCGGTGCTGCGCATCCCCTACCCGCTGGGGTTCTTCTCGCGGGGCCTCGACGGCCGCATCGACGATCCGGACGCGGGCTGGAAGGGGCGCGGCCTCTGGGCCAACTACGGCGGCAACTTCAACTGGCACATCGAGGGCGGCAAGGGCACCCCGAGCAAGATGGTGCACTTCCAGCTGCGGCCGCACCCGCTGGCCGACTGACGGCGCGCTTCACACCGCCACGCGACGCCGGCGGAGACGCCGTCCGGGGACCGATACCCGGACCTCCCCGCCCGCCGCCATCGGCGAGAGGGCGGCGGGCGGGGAACACGGTAGAATGGGGCGCCGAATCGGGCGCCCCGCACCGCGCCGCCGGCCGGGAGGAGGAAGCAACGTGAAACCGGGCGCTTGGCTGGCGGTGATCGTCGTGCTCGCGGGCATTCCCACGGCGGCCCTCGCGCAACGGTGGCGGGCCGTCGACGACATCCCGCGTTACGAACCCTATCTGCGCGAGGCGTTGCCGGGCGCGGAGACCTTCCGCTTCATCGACCGCGGGACGCCCCACTACCGCGGCTACCGGCCGGGACCGAACGGCGAGGACACCCTGGTCGGCCTCGGGTTCTTCACCGTCGACTTCGCGCGGGACGTCCGCGGCTACAAGGGCGAGATCTGGATGCTGGTGGGCATGGCGCCGAGCGGCGTCCTGCTCGACGTCAGCATCGTGTATCACAGCGAGCCGTTCGGCTACTTCTCGATCGATCTCCCGGAGTTCATCGAGCAGTTCCGGGGCAAGAGCGTGCTGGCCCCGATGACCGTCGGCGACGACATCGATGCGGTGTCCCGGGCCACCATCACCAACAACGCCGCGGTGCGCTCCATCCGCGACAGCGCCCGGCGGATGGCCCGCGAGTTCCTCGCCGCGCGCCGGACCGATCCCTAGACGGGCGTCCGCGCCCGCCGTCTGCCGCCCCGGACTTCGCACCGACAGGACAAACCGTTGCTGCAACTGACGCTGCGAAGCGAGTTCCGGGGACGCCGTCTCGGGGGCACCGCGATCGAGCTGGAGAACACGAAGAACACCGGCGCCACGCAGATGGCGGCAGCGGATTTCCTCGAGCTCACCTACCCCTCCGCCGACGCGCTCCAGTCGCTCGAAGCCGTGGGTCCGGACCGCGGCCGCCCACTCGTCCTCATCGGGGAACGCGGGCAGGGCAAGTCGCACTTGATGGCGCTGCTGCACCACGCCTTCACCGACGCCGACGCCACCCGCGCTTGGCTGGAGGCTTGGTCGGAGCGTCTCGAAGACCAGAAGCTCGCAGCGCTCCCGCTGCGTGACGGGATGCACGTCATCAGCGAGAGCCTGCACCGCCAGCGCTACAAGTTCCTGTGGGATCTTCTGTTCGAGCGCCACCCGCATGGGGCGGAGGTGCGCGGCATGTGGAAGGGACTCGGCGACCGGCAGACCGAGGTGCCGAGCTCCGATCATCTGCTGGAACTCTTCCGGCGCAAGCCGACGGCGCTGATTCTCGACGAGTACCAGACCTGGTTCGACGGGCTGACGAACACCAAGCAGTTCCCGTGGCGGAACTGGGCGTTCAACGTCGTGCAGATCCTCTCCGAGATCGCCAAGGCCCACCCCGAGCTGCTCGTACTGGTCGTATCGGTGCGGAACGGCAACACCGACGCCTTTCAGCAGATCCGCCGCGTCGGGCCCGTCGAGGCCGACTTCAAGAGCCCGACCGCCAGGCGCGACCGCAAGAAGCTGCTGCTCCACCGTCTGTTCGAGAACCGCCTGCAAATCCCGGACGAACAGATCGAACTGGCCACCCAGGTCCATGTCGCCGAGTACCTGCGGCTGAGCCGGACGCCTTCTTCCGAGCACGATCGGGTCCGACGCGAGTTCGTCGCCTGCTGGCCGTTCGCACCCCACCTGCTGCAACTGCTGGAGGATCAGGTCCTCGTGGCCACGCAGGCGCAGGAGACGCGCGACCTCATACGCGTCCTCGCGCAACTGTTCAAGCGCCACGCCGACAACAACCCCATCGTCACGGCGGCGGACTTTCGGCTCGACGACGACCACAGCGGTGTTGTGGCGCTGCTCGACTCGGTGTCGAACCAGCATCACGCCAATCTGCGCGAGAAGGCGCTGCGCAACGTTTCCGCCGTGCTCGAGGCGACGACAGGCCCCGACGAGAACACGCCCCACCTGTCCGAGATCGTCGGCGCGCTCTGGCTGCGCTCGCTCGCGGTGGGCAACCTGGCCGGCGCGGAGCCGGAGACGCTCCAGATCGACATCACCCATAGGAAGCACATCGACGACAACGCCTTCCAGGACGAGCTGTCGACCATCGTCGAGAACAGCTTCAACATCCACCGCGACGGTCCCCGCCTCGTCTTTCGCGAGGAAGAGAACCCGCAGGCCAGACTGATTGCAAGCGCCCGCAACGACAGGCTCTTCGAGGACGGTTCCGATCGTGATCAGTTGGCCAAGGAAGTGCGTTACGTCATCGGCGGCGGCGATCGCGTGACGCAGGCGTTCCGGGTCGTGGTTCTGCGGTCGGGCTGGGAGTCGGCGCCGTGGGAAGCGGTCGACGACGCTGATCGACCGGAGCAGTGGGACGAACGCCTGCCGCTGCTGGTGCTGCCCGTATCCCCGGAGGATGTTGGCGCCACGCTGGGACCCTCATGCATCCCCTTATTTTTCTTTGTTTCTAACATCAAATTACACCGAAGACCCCTCGATACACCCGCTGTTCCAGGAGCATCTCTCCGAACGTCTCCATCAACGGACGAATCCGGTCATCGGGCCAATTGGGAAGATGGTGATACAGCATCAACCCCTGCCGAAACAACGAATGCGTCCGCCGCTTCACGGTGTTCGCCTTCAACCAGCGGTCATAGCCGATGCGCTCGCCCGCTGCACCCAGCAGCGACAGCATCGCGATCGCCAATGCACTGATCAGCAACAGCCGGTCCCGCCGGTCCGGGCGCGAAACGTGCATCGACGACAGGCCCATCCCGAAGCGCATGTCCTTGATGTCCCGAAAGCCCGCTTCAATCCCCCAGCGCTTGCCGTAGTACCGAATCAACACCGGCGTCGGCACGGTCGCTTCGCTGGCCACCAAGCACCACGGTTCGTCCATCTTCCGATCGTGTACACACACGACCACGCCCACCGGCAGCTCGTGAGCATCGGTCACCCGAGCGCCCACCAACCGCCGCGCACGCCCCCCAGCGCCGACCCACGCTGCGGCCGGTCGCCGCTCGCCCCGCGCATTCGTCACGTAGATGTCTCCGCGCAACCGAATCACGTATTCAAAGGTCAGTTCCTCCGTCAGTGCGTAGAACAGCTTGCAATCCGCAAAGCCCCGATCCGCCACGACCGTGACCTTCACCCCCGCCGGCAGTACCTCCCGCAACCGGCACAGCACTTCGTACTCGTAGCGGCGCTGGTTGCCCTTCAGGGTCGACGACGCCACGGTCTTCCACAGCAGGGGCGTCGCGCGCCCGTGGCCTGTCAACATCGACAGCACAATAGTGTCCTGCCCGTCCGCGGCAAAGCTCGTCCAATCCAGCGCGACGATTACTTCCTTGCGAGCACCAACAATGTACGGCGTCCAATAGGCGAAGAAAGTCCCGACATCAACCCCTCGATTGCTCAGGAGCCGATCCACCTGTTTCACACCACACTAGTGTCCCACATTTTCAGGACCACGCCAGCGACAATTGGGAGCCAGAGGGGGCCGGTAGCGACGGCGTCGTGAACAGGTCCTGGAGTGGCCGACGTTCAAACATGTTGAGCTGGAGCACCTGCAGCATCTGGTGAAGGCTCCAGCGCAACCGCATGACGAACTTCAGGTACGCCAACAGCAGGTACATGCACATCGCCACCCACAGCTGCGTCATGACGGCGTTCTTCGACCGGCCCACGAAGCGCTTCACTTTCAGATGCTGCTTGATCCACTTGAAAAACAGCTCGATCTGCCACCGCGATTTGTATATATCCGCAATCGTCTGGGCCACCCACGTTGTGTTGTTGGTCACGAACACATAACGGTTCTTCGTCACCGGATCCTGGTAGGCCACTCGCCGCAGCGGCGCGGCATACGCCTTCCGGCTGCGAGCGCTGGTCAGCTCGATCGTCTGATCGCTGAGGACGCCGGTTCCGGGTCGGATGTCATGCTCGCGCGTGACCCGATATCGCACGCCCCGCTTCAGGCGCGTCACGAAGGTCACGCCCCGCGCCTGCAACTGATGGAACCACTTGAAGTCAAGATACGCGCGGTCCGCCACGACCACGCTGCCGGCTGGAAACGTCCAGGTGCGGGCGGCCTTGACGTCGCCGGTCTTGCCCTCGGTCACACTGACGAAGCTCGGCAGATGGCCCGCCTGATCCAGCCCGATGTGCAGCTTGATCGCGGCCTTCGTGCGTCGAAAAGACGCCCACGGGAAGACCGCCAGACACAAATCGATGGTCGTCGCATCGACCGCGTACAACTTGTTCTTGAACCGAAAGCCGTGCCTCGGCGCGCACTGCTGACAGCGGCTCAGCAGGCGTCCGAACAGCGTCTCGTAGAGAGTGTACGGCTGCTCGGCATTGACGCGCGCCAGCGACGAGCGACTGACCGTCGTCCCTACGCCCAAGTGATAGAGCTTGCGCCCTTGGGTGCTCAGGTTGCTCACGATGTCACGCAAGCTCTGTCGGCCCGTCAGTTGCGCCAAGCCAAGGGCCACGAACTGCGCCCAGCGGCTCATGACGCGCAACCCCTGACCTCGCTGGTGTTGGCGGGCCTCGGCTTCGAATTCATGTCTCGGAAGGAACCTGAGAAGCTGCACGAAGACTGTGTTATGATGAGCCACGGCTTGGATCTCCTGTCTTTTGAATGATTTGCGCCACAGATCATTCTACCAGACATGGAAGGTTCAAGCCGCCTTCATTTGAAAGTCTGTGGGACAGCAGTGTTCACACCATGCTTGGTCAACGTGCCCATGGCCTGGGCCAAGCCACGCCCCACCGCATGGATCGCCAGCGACGCACTCGCCAGCACGCCCAAGGTGGCATTGGCCAACGACAGCACCCGTTTGGCATGCAAATCGCCCTCGTACAAGGTGGTTACGAAGTTCAGAAGATCGTGTCTCTGGAGCAGTCGGTTGCGAGATGTTGGCGGCTTCTGATGTAAGCGCATGGGTCAACATACTAACCCAGGCGCGCGACATTGTGCAAAGTCCATCCCGTCGGAGATGTTTGTTCCACCGAACGGTTTCGTCTTATTGATTCACGTGATAAAATGAGGGGATCTCTGAGGCTGGGACCGTGGCTGCGTGACCACCTGCACGCCCGCCGCAACGCCGTCCGTTTTCTCATCCCAGGCACGGGTGGCCGCGACCTGTTCGAGGACCGTGACCTGCTGGTCCTCGCCCGCGCCGTGACGCTCGCGCAACGCTGGGGCGCCGAGGAACTCGCGTACCGTAAGCTGGGCACACGCTACGAGCGTGAGCTGCGGGCCAAACTGACCAAGCACTTTGACCGCTTCGCGATCCTCGACACTTGGAGCTACCCGGAGTCAGCCCACAGCACGTTCCACGTCGAACCCCAGCGGGCGGAAGGCTCCAAGATCCCGCAGGCTGTCGAGGACCACATCCGCACTCACCTCTTCGTCCCGGAGGAGTTCGAAGAGCGAGTGCTGGCCGCGGCGGACCATCACGACTCCGTGGGCAAGCTGCTGCGCGAGCTTCAGGAACCACGTCCCGGCAGCGAACCGTGCATTCCCTGGATCGGTGAGATCCATGTGAAGGAACGCATCCTCCGTCTCTGTGCGCGCGGCGAGATCGCGATCGACCTGCGCGGCGCCGAACACCTGCAGGTCCGAGCCGGAGAGGACGAGGAGAGCGCTTGGCGGCGGATGCGCGGGCGGCTGGGCGCCGGCAAGCACCTCGACGAGACCCGCCTGCAGCGGCCGCAGGCCGTCGCGCAGACGAGCGGCCTCTCGGGAACGACACCGGCACCGGGCAACGCCACCTACGGCGGAGAATCCGCGCCTGCCGTGCAGCCGAGCGGGGGCGGCGTCCAGTCTCTCCCCGGAGGGGGTACGCCGCCGCTTCCCATCTCGACTGGTCGCCAGACCGGGGCACACGGCGTGAAGGAAACGACCGTCTCCACGGCGCCGGTGCAGGGAACTACGCTCTTTCAGGGCAGCTCCGAACTCGTTCCCCATGAGTCTCCCGCCACCTCGCCCCTGAATCTCTTGGGGAAGATGGAGTCGTGGGGCATCGGCGCCGGCACACAGATCCGCGAGGTGTCGCTGCAGACCTCCGCTCTCACCGGCGCGCAGCTCGAGGCGCTGATCCGAACACTGCCCGACGGGATCGAGTACGAACTGAGCCTGAAGCGGGAGGAAAAGTGACGACCCTGCCGCTCGGCCTGCTGCGGACGCTCCAACAGGCGCCGCCGGACGAGGCGTGGCGGGCGTTGTTCGAATGGGCCTGGGAAACCTGCCGGCCGAAGATTTTAATCGCTGACGCCGCGAACGAGACCAGCCGCCGCGATAGCGTCCTGGCCCCGGCCGACCTGTTCCTGGCGACGGCGGGCTGGGACCTGTGGACGCAGTACCACGCCAGCGCGCCCAGGATCGCCGAGCGGCTGGCGGTCTGGTGGCGCGGGCGCGCGCCGGGCCGGGCAGTGCTGATTCTCGACGGCCTGTCGCTGCGCGAAGCGCCGTGGCTTCTGCACGGCGCCACCGATCGGGGTTACGCCGTGCATTCTGCCGAAGCCTCAGGCGCCGAACTGCCAGCGGATACGACGCCATTCGCACAGGCTCTCGGCTTCAGCCAGCGCTCGGCGCTGGAGAACAACGGCGGGGGCGATACGCACGTCCTCCCCGATGCACGAACGGATAGCGTGGATCTTCCGTGGCGGGAATGCGTCGACGTGATCGACGCATCACCCGATTGGGTGCTGTGGCACCACTGGCCCGATACACGGCTGCACGCGCTCAGCGCGCCGGGGCGCGGACTGACCGCACTCGCCAAGGAAACGGCAGTTGCGCTCACCAGCGACGGCTTCTGGGCGCTCGTCGAGCGGCTGACGACCGGCCGGCGGCTCGTCGTGACCGGCGACCACGGATATGCCGCGAGCGGCCTCTTCCCCGACACCGTGGACGCGGAGCAGGCTGCGCACCTCAAGGCCCGTTTCAAGAGCGGACGATCTGCGTCCTGCAACGGGTCGCCGAGCAGATGGACGCCGCCCATCGATGTGGCGCTCGATAGCCCGCGCGGCAGGTACGCCTTCGTGCTGGGTCGCCGAAAGTGGAGGAGCCAGGGCGGGTACCCCACGCTGACGCACGGCGGTCTGTCTCTGCTGGAGGTCGCGGTTCCCTTCCTGGAACTGTCCCGACCTGCTGGACACTGAGATGACGAAGCGCCACGCCCGGACGACGAAGGCCGAGCGGGTCGCGGAAGCCGTCGCGCGGGCGGTGAACGCCGGTGCCGTTGTGGCGCTCGACACCGTGAACTTCTCGGATCCGAACCGACCGAAGACCTGCCTGGAGGTGGACTTCCCCATTCTCCCCGTGAACCAGATCGCCACCATCGAGGGCAACGCGGGCAAGCCGATCTACCAGATGTCCAAGTGGTGGGCGCGCCGACGGTCGAGCGTCTTCCGCTCTTTGCTCATCGCGGCGGCCACTCGCGCCCCGGCCGATCCCGCCGCGGCGGCCAAGACGGTCTGGGACGCCTACTACGCCAACCACCAGACGAAGGGGGCGTTCTCCGGTCTCAAGGTCGCCGACATGTTCATGGGCGGCGGCACGACGATTGTCGAAGGCTCCCGTCTCGGGATGCAGATGTACGGCGCCGACCTCAATCCGGTGGCGTGGTTCATCGTCCGGAACGCATTGTCCGACGTCACGCGCACGGAGGTCGAAGCGTTGCTCGCCGACGTCGAAGCCGAGGTCCGCCCGCAGATCATGCCGTTCTACACCTGCGACTGCCCGCGGGGCCATCACGGCGTGTGGACGCGGCGGTCGACCGGCGAGGAGATGGGCGCGGACTTCGACCCCTTGGCGCTGACGCCGGAACAGCGAACCGATTACGACTATCGTGGGCCGGAGACGATCTCCGTCTTCTGGGCGAAGCACGGCCCCTGTCAGGTCACCGGCTGCGGCCACCGCACCCCGCTGATGTCGAGCCCGGTAATGGCGGTGAAGACGCTCACGGTCCGGACGTGGCTCCATCGGTGTGCAGGATGCGGCGGGGACTTCGATATCGAGGAGCAGGACGCCCGCATGGCGCCCGGCGTGGCGCAGATCATCACGGCCAGCGAAGCGCCCTATGCGGTGCTCGCCCCTGACGTCTCCATCCGTTGTCCCCGCTGCGACCGCCACGAATCGATGCCGTCCCTGCAAAGCCGCCTTGCGAAACGCAAGCGCATCACACTGTCCTTACTCGTGTCACGGCAATGGCTCACCGGTGCTTCCAACGCAACCGAGGACGGCGGCGCCGTACTCGGCGGCAGCGTAACCGATACGGCTGCCGCCACAGCGCGCTGGAACCAGGTGCGGGCCGCCATGAACACGCTGTTCGAGGTGCGGGGTGCGCTTCCCGAGGAGGTGACTTGCCCCTATACCGGCGCGAGGGTCCGCACAGATAAAGGCGGCGGCACCGTCCCGAAGAAGTCCGCATTCGCGTGCGGCGCCTGCGGCACGGTTCAGGACGTGCTGACGGCGGTGAAGGCCACAGGGAAGACCGGGCCGGTGGCGGCCTACGGCGTGCAGGGGTACTGCCCCGCCTGCGACGCCGAGAAGCAGCCGTACGGCGGTCGCTTCTTCGCGCCGGTGACGGATACGCGGCACTTCGATGCGGCCGCAGCGGAATGGGAGCAGCGACAGGCCTCGGACCTATCCGCATGGCGGCCGGAGTCTGTCCTGCCGTATGGCTTCATGACCCACAAGTTGAACGGCGGGATTCCCAACCATGGGTTCACGCACTGGTGTACCATGTTCAATGCTCGGCAATTACTGGGACACACTCAGTTGCTCCGCGCAATCGTCGCGACCGGACAACCGGCAGCAACCCACCGTTGGGAATCCCGTGAGTACGTGCTTGGCGCCTTTCAACAATACCTGCGGAATCAGAGCAAGTTCACGATCTGGAACATTCAGAGAGACAGTTTGGAGCCGATGTTCGCCAACCCAAACTATCACCCGAAGTCGACGTTCGTCGAGAACGGTGTCTTCGCTGACTTGGGCCGGGGAAACTGGGCGTCGTGCGTGGACCAGGCGATCAAGGCGTGCGAATGGGCCGACGCACCGTGGGACACTGTCCCGACCGAACGTCTGAGGTCACTGGCGCCGGGCTTGTCCGGCGACCTTAACGGCAAGAGCGAGAAGGTGTACCCAGCCGATGCGGTCCGAGATTGCAGCCGCATGGCGATACTGGAGTGCGGCTCTGCAACGGAGCTTTCGAGCATCGAGAGCGAATCCCACGATCTGATTGTCACTGACCCGCCCTTCGGCGGCCTGCTGCACTACTCCGAGTTGGCCGACTTCTTTCACGTCTGGCTACGGCTGGCGCTCCGCGACCGTTACCCGGATCAGTTTTCACCGGAGTACACGCCCAAGACCCTGGAAGCCGTCTCAAACCGTGCCCGTCACCCCGACGACCCCGACGCCTTCTACCAGCGCATCCTGACCGCCTGCTGGCGCGAGGGCCACCGCATCCTCAAGCCTGGCGGTATGCTGGCCTTCACCTTCCATCACAGCCAGGATGCACCATGGGTGTCGGTGCTGGAGAGTCTGTTCGAGGCCGGCTTCTACTTGGAGGCGACGTACCCGATCCGCAGCGACGAGACCAAGGGGAAGGGCGAATTCGGCTCCCGGCAGATCGAGTACGACATCGTCCACGTCTGCCGCAAGCGGCGCGAAGAGCCGCAGCCGGTCAGTTGGGCCCGCATGCGGCGACAGGTGCTCGCCGACGTGCGGCGGCTGCAGACGCTGCTCGAGCATCACGAGAGAGAGGGTCTGTCCACCGCGGATCTGCGGGTGATCCGACGGGGTAAGGCGCTCGAGTACTTCAGCCGCCATTACGGGAAGGTGTACGTCGACGAAGACCGGTCGATGTCCGTGGAGGCGGCGCTTCTCGGCATCAACCAGCTCCTCGACGAGGATCTCGGCGTGCTGCCTGATCCCCCACCGGCGAACGCCGAACCGTTCACCCGGCAGTTCATGCGGGTGTTCGACGGACGGACGACGATGCCGCGCGATCAGGTGCAGAAGCACTTGCGCGGTACGGGCATCGCGCCGCAGGACTTCGAGAACCGCGGCTGGTGCCGCGTCGAGAAGAAGACCTACCACCTGACGCCGCCGCTGACGCTCGCGCGGGCCTGGAGCGACAGGCGGCAGCGTGGCCGCCCCAGCGACTACGATCAGGCGACGCTTCTCGTGGGAGCGTGCTTCGACCACAGCGGCATCAACGCGGTTGACACGCTGAACAGCAACACCTTCGCGCCGCACCCGGCGCTGGACGGCCTGCTCGACTGGTTCTCCCGCCGCGGCGGCTCCGGCGAGATTCAGAAGGCGGCGGGCAGAGCGCGACGCATCCTGCACGACTGGCGAACCAGACACCCGCGGCGGGTCCAGCGGCAGATGGAGCTCTTCCTGGACGGGGACGAGACGACACAGACAACATAGGGATGAACCTGCAACGAGATTCAGTCTGGAGACGGCGAGGATGCTCGCTGCTCTGGGACTCCGGCGCCCTGTCCGCCGTGGCGACGCCGTCCGACGTTCTGTCGCTGCGGGAGTTCTTCGCCATGGCCGACGCCTGGCCAGAGGGTCTGCCGAGCGCCGGCGGTGACACCCTCATCGTCGCAGGCGTGGAAGGGTGCCTGGACGTACTCAGCGTCGACGATGCGACGGTGTGGCTGGAGACCGATCTGAAGCATGCCGTTCTGGCATTCCAAGACCACTATGACGGTCAGGCTGCGCTGATTCTGTGGCTGCCTACGGGGCGGAAACGGATTGGCATGGCGACGGCGACCGAGGAGTATTTCTGGGGCAGCGCGACGGGAACGGAGCGCAGGTTACCCATCGGCCGCTGCCTGTGGGCGGGCGCCGAATCGGACGTGGCGCGCATCCTCATCTCGGACGCCGCGCAGCCGAATCCCGACGGCGACGCCTGGGTCGGCCTCTACCACCCGAGGATCTCCTGATGGCGGCATCCGCGCAGTTCGAGCCGGGCCAGCGCATCCGCCACGCCGATTTCGGCGAGGGCGTCGTCGTCGGGCCAGCGCGCGACGGGTATCTACGCGCCTTCTTCCCCGACGGCGAACGACAGGTTCCGGCACACGCGGTTCAACCGCTCGTCCCCTGGAACGAGCGCGTGCTGTCGCGGGTCGAAGGCAGCCCGACGCGCCTGCGGCGCGCGTGGCTGTCGCGGGAGGCGCACGCCCTGCCGCTCATCGAAAGCGCCGCGGCGTTGACGGCGGCGCCCATCGACCTGCTGCCGCATCAGGTCGTCCTCACGCACCGAATCGCGACCGCTGCGCCCCGCCGTTTCCTGGTCGCCGACGAGGTTGGACTCGGCAAGACCATCGAGACGGCGCTGCTGCTGCGCGAACTCGAGAGCCGCGGCGAACTGCGGCGCGCGCTGATGGTGGTGCCCGCCGGCCTCGTGAACAACTGGCACACGGAAATCAACGACGTCTTCCATCTCGACTTCGAGGTCTTCGGCAGCGAGGGCGACGTCACGGACCGCAAGTCGAACGCCTTCGCGAAGCACGACCGGCTTATCGCCAGCATCGACACGCTCAAGCGCCGAGCCCGCGTCAGGCGCCTGCTCGAAGCCCCGCGCTGGGACCTGGTGGTCTTCGACGAGGCGCACCACCTGACGGCGAGGCGTTCGGGCAGCAAGGTGCGCCGGACGGAAAACTACAAGCTGGCCGCGGCGCTGCGTGACCACACACGCGACCTGCTCCTGCTCTCCGCCACGCCGCACCAGGGTGACCACTTCCGCTTCTGGATGCTGGTGCAACTGCTGAATCCGACGCTGTTCGCAGGCCCCGAGGAGATGACCGCCAACCGGCACCGCCTCAACACGGTGGTGTACCGCCGCACCAAGGCGGATGCATGCACGCCGGACGGCGCGCCGCTCTTCGCCCGCCGCTGGGTGCACACCGAGTCGTTCACCATGAAGGACGAAGAACGCGCCTTCTACGCCGCGCTACGGGAGTATCTTCAGGAGGGCTTCGCCCTCGCGAAACGGCGCGGGAACCAGGGCCGCGCGCTCGGGTTCGTGATGACGATCTTCCAGAAGATCGCCGCATCGAGTTTCGCTGCCGTGCGCCGGACGCTGCGGCGCCGTCTGATGATGCTGACGCTGCACGAGGCGATCATCGCTGATCAGGCGCTCGATATCGACGCCCGCGATCGACTCCACAACGAGGTCCGCGATCTCATCCACGACGAGAACGGCATCCCCCGGGACGACGCCGTTTCCAGAGGTCGTGTCGACGCTATCCTCGCCGACCTGAAGGTCCGCCAGCTCAAGCGACTGAAGGAGGATGAACTCGCCACGGCGTCGGACGCCGGCGCCGGCGAGCACGCCGCAGCCGCCGGTGAAGACGCGGCCGCGATGGCGGTCAGTCTGGCGCTGCCAGAAGAACGGCTCCGGATCCGGGACCTGCTTGCGCACTTTCCCGACACCCGCGAGACCAAGATCGAAAAACTGTTACGCGCGCTGGGATCGCTGTGGGAACAGAACCCGGCAGAAAAGGTCGTCGTCTTCGCGACCTATCTGGGCACTGTCGATCTGATCGGACGGGAGATCGAGCGCGCGTATCCCGGGCAGGGCGTCGTGGTGCTGCGCGGCGGCGACCACGGCGCGAAGCTGGCCGCGGAACGCCGCTTCAAGAAGCCGGACGGTCCCCGCGTTCTGGTGTGCACCGCTGCCGGACGGGAGGGCATCAACCTGCAGGCCGCCCGCATCCTCTTCAACTTCGATCTGCCCTGGAACCCAATGGACGTGGAGCAGCGCATCGGTCGCATTCACCGCTACGGCCAAACGCACACGGCGCAGGTGTACAACCTGGTGCTGTCGGACACCATCGAGGGCCGCATATTCCTGTTGCTCACGGACAAGCTCGAGGAGATCGCCAGCACGCTGGGCAAGGTGGACGAGCGGGGCAACGTCGCCGAAGACTTCCACACGCAGATCCTGGGGCAGCTCTCGGAGCGGTTGACCTACGACACGCTCTACCGGGAGGCGCTTTCCGACCCGGAACTGCGCCGCACGAAGGAGGAAGTGGAGGCCGCGATGTCGAACGCCACCGAAGCGCGGAAGGTGGTGTTCAAGCTGTTCCAGGATCTGGACCGGTTCTCGCTAGACGACTACCAGCCGCTCGCCGACGTGAGCGCGGGTTTCGGCCGGATCGTGCGGTTTCTCGACGCCGCGCTGCGAGAAGACGGCCAGCGCATGCACCACATCGACGAGCGCACGTTCGCCATCCCTTCCGCCGACGGCGACTCCGAGCGACGGTTCACCACCGACCGGGGAGTCGCACGGGCACAGGAGGGGATCGAGCTGATCGGCCTCGATCACCCGCTCGTGGTCGACGCACTGAAACGCTGGCAGGATCTCGAACCGGAGATGCTGGGCGTTGCAGTGGACGGCGACGACGGCCCTGCGGCCGTCTCGTGGTGGCTCGTTCGCTCCATTGGCGAGAACAGCCAGCAGCACACCTTCGTCCGACCGCTGGCCGTCAACGCCGACGGCGCGCGCGTGCCCAAGCTGGAATGCGACGGCCCCGACCTGCTGCGGCGGCCGCCGAACGGGGCCTGCTTCTCGCCCGAGCGGCGTCGCGAACTGTTGCACGACGTCCTGGAACCCATGCTCCAGAGGGAGCTGCGGCATCGCGGCCTCGTCCCGGAGGGCGGGAGCTTCCGCGCCAGACTGATAGGATGGGCCGAAGTGGGCACCGACGTCACCCGACGCCTGAACGAGGTGTTCGCGGATCCTGAACTGCGCCGCGAGCAGCTCCGAACGGCGGCCGAGCTGGATGCCGCCGGCACGGACTGGGGCGACGAGCGCTGGTGATCCGTCAGGGCGCCATCTACTGGCTGCACTTCGGCGCGCCGGAGGGCTCCGCGCCGGCGGGCCGCCGACCCGCCGTGGTCGTGCAGCAGGACCGCTTCAACCAGAGCGCGATCTCGACGGTGGTGGTGGCCGCGATCACGTCGAATCTGCAACTCGCAGACATGCCCGGCAACGTCCGGCTGCGCAAGGGTGAGGGCGGGCTCGCGCGCGCGAGCGTCGTCAACGTCTCCCAGCTCCGGACCGTCGACCGACAGCAACTCCGGAAACAGATCGGCGACTTGAGCAGCAGGAGAACCCGCAACATCCTGCGCGGCGTAGCGCTTCTGTTGGGAACCGACGAGTCGCGGACTCGGAGACGCCGTCTTGACCGTAGTGCTCGGAACCGTGGCAGCACGAGTTGCGGTGCAGTCACGTCGACCAACGCCGGTTGACGTCGCGAACAGCTCTGGCCACCGCAAAGGCGCATGCCGCCGGTGCCGACAACGTGGAATGGACACGCGCCGATGTGCCGCTGCTGGCCGGCCACCCCCGAGAGCGCATGCCGTAGGCGCCGACAGAGTGACAAGCGAGGCTGGTCCAGCACATACTAGATTGAGCCGCGACGACCGCCCCATTGCCTCATCTTCACCGATTATCGTGTCTCTACTGCAGAATCTCTCGTTGGACAAGCTGACACCGGCCCGCCTGTGGTCGGCCCTGGACGAGCCGGTCCGCCGGCTCGCGGTCCACGCCATGTACGGCGACGACCCGGAGCTGCGCGGCCAGGCCGATGAAGCCCTGGCGAGCGCCCTGCGCTTCCGGCCCGCGGGCGTGCGCAAGCTGTCGATCGACAAGCGGATCGACTACTTCCTGCGCCGCGTCCATCCCGACAACACGCTGGCCTCGACCCTGCTGACCACGCTGCATCTCGCCCACCGCAGGCCCCTGCTGGGGGCCTTTCTCGATGCGCTGGGCATCCCCAACGACGACGGTCTGATCCCGCCGGACGACGAGCCGGACCCGGTCGAGACGGCCCGGCTCGTCCCGGCCGTGGACACCCTCCACGGACGCTTCGACGCACCCGACGTGGACGTCTATCTGGCGAGCCTGCTCGCGCTCGATCCGGACACGTGGGGCGGACTGAGGCCCCTGCTGGAACCCGATCCGGCTTCGTAGCCGCGCAACACCTTTTCACTCCATGCACGCCGACCTGCAGGAAGCCGTCGACTTTCACGACGCCATCATCGCCGAGGGCGGCAAGGCCCTGGTCGGGTACGAGCGCGAGAAGGCCCTCGCCAACATGGTGCTGCTGGGGGAGATTCCCACGACCTACGACCGGGAGGAGCAGCGGCAGGTCAACGCCGGCAACCTGTTGCTGCGCGGCGTGCCCGGCGTCGGCAAGACCTTCTTCGGGGTCATCCTCGCCGCCATCAGCGGGGCCCGGTTCGCACGCCTGCAGGGCCGCGCCGACCTGCAGCCGACCGAGGTCGTCGGGTTTCAGATGATCAACCCCGCGACCGGCGAGTTCATGACCGAGTTCGGTCCCCTCGCCTCGGCCGAGGTGATCCTGCTCGACGAGATCAACCGCATCCCCCTGAAGTCGCAGAGCGCGTTCCTCGAGGGCCTGCAGGACCGCTCGATAACCGTCGGCAAGGAGACCTACAAGCTTCCCGCCTTCAGCTTCGCCATCGCCACCATGAACCCGATCGAGCTCGGCCAGGGCACCTTTCCCCTGTCGGAGGCGGCCACCGACAGGTTCGCGATCATCGTCAACATCGGGTATCTCCCCCCCGAGGAGGAGCAGAAGCTGGTGGCCTTCGACTTCAAGAAGGTCCACCTCGACGGGCTGATGCCGAAGGCGCGGGTGATCGAGCTGCGGGCGCGCATCGGCGAGCAGGTGTTCCTGCACGAGGCCCTCGGGAAGTACATCCGCCGGCTGGTGGCGGCGACCCGGCCCTACAGCCCGGAGACGGAGTGGCGGCAGCATTCGCCCTCCCCCCTGGTGGAGCAGTTCGTGGATCTCGGGGGCTCGCCCCGCGCCACGATCTGCTGGGGCCGGCTCGTCAAGGTCTGGGCCCTGCTGTCCGGCCGGCGGGCGGAGGTCTATCCCGAGGACGTGCAGGCGCTGGCCCCCTACGTGCTGGGCCACCGAATCTGGCTGGCGCCCCATGCGTCGAGCCACAGCGTGCGGGTCGACGACGTCATCGAGGACATCATCGACCGGGTGCCCATTCCATGAGCCTCGACGCGGAAGACTCGCTGGTGTCCTGGGAGGAGATCCGGGACGTCGAGCTCGTCGTCCGGCGGCGGATGCAGGAGCTGGCCAGCGGCATCCACCCGAGCCTCGTCCACGGCCCCGGCCACGACCTCGCGGGCCTGCGCGACTGGCAGCCCGGCGACCGGCCGTCGGCCATCGACTGGGCGCAGTCGACGCTCACCAACTTCAGCCCCCTGATGACCCGCGAGTTCGACCAGGAGAGCAGCACCTCGGTGATTGTCGCGGCCGACGTCTCCGAATCCACCCGGTGCGGGGCGGGCGGCGAGTCGATCGCGAAGGTCATCGCCCGCACCGTGGCGACGTTCGCCATGGCCGCCGCCTTCTTCCAGGACCGGGCCGGCCTCGTCACCTTCGACCGCGGCATGCGGCGGATCGCGGTGCGCCCGCAGGCCGGGCGGAACCACGCCATCCACTGCGTCGATGTCTATCAGGACCAGCTTCGGAGAAAGAACGGCACGGGGTCGGCCCCCCATGCGAGCTTCGCGGGGCTGCTGCGCAAACGCTCGCTCGTGCCCGTGGTCTCCGACTTCCTGTTCGAAGACCCGGACGCCTTCCTGGCCGAGCTGGTCGACCTGAACAACTCGCACGACGTGTTCATCGTGCTGATCGACAGCGCGTTCGCGTTCGAGCTCCCGGCCCTGTCCGCCGGCTGGGTCGAGGCCCGCGACGTGGAGACCGGCCGCACCCGGCTGCTCGCGGCGCACGACCTGCGGCAGTTGGCGCGCCGGGCCGGCGAGTGGCAGGACGCGGTGGAGCACCAGGCCCGGGACCGGGGGCTCGACGTGCTGCGGCTCGGCGGCGCCGGGCGGCACTTTCACGACACCGTGGTCACTTTCCTGCTGGAACGGAAGCAGATGAAGCCGCGCTAGGAGCTTGCGCCGTAGAAGTTTCGCGCCAGCGAAACTTCAAACGCGACCGCAAGGTCGCGCCGACTCCCTGGCAGAAGTGGTTGCGGCGGCGCAAGGCGGCGGCGGAGCCGAAGGCGACGATTTCCGGGCCGGGGGGCTACGGCGCAGACTCCTCGGGCAGCGCGAACACGAAGATGTTGTTGCCGCTGCTGGGCCGCAGCTCCGGCGTCATCGCGCTCCAGCGCGAGGCGTTGCCGCCGGTGCCGGTGCCGGCGATCACGTACTGGCGGCCGTCGACCGCATAGGTCACGGGGAACCCGCTCACCGGCGACCCCAGGTTGATCTCCCACAGCACCTCGCCGGTCTCGTCGTCGAGGGCCTTGAACCGGCCGTTGATGTCGCCCACGAACACGAGGCCGCCGGCGGTGGCCGCCAGCGACATGGTGGCGGCGCGCTGCTCGTGGGTCCACGCGACGGCGCCGGTCTCGGCCGAGATGGCCCAGACCGCGCCGAGGCTATCGGTGCCGGGGGCCAGCTCGTTGCGCATGCTGAGGCTGTACAGCGACCGCCCCCCGTCGTCGAGGGGGGCCATCCGGGCGCAGGCGTTCCGCAGGGGCATGTACATCGTGTTGGTCCGCGGGCTGTAGGCGCCCGCCTCCCAGTCCTTGCCCCCCATCGCGGTGGGGCAGGTGAAGACCTCCTGGCCGAAGCCGCGGAAGACCACCTCGGGGTTCTCCGACACCGCGCCGGTCGCCCCGTCGATCCGGCTCACCACGTTCTGGGCCACGGTGGGGGTGGCCCACAGGAACTCGCCGGTCGCCCGGTCCAGGGTGTACACGATGCCCGTCTTGCCGGGGATGCCGGTCATCACCCGGCGCTCCTGCCCCGGCTGCAGGCGGGGATTGATCCAGCTCACGACCGCCGGGTCCGGCCGGACGACGGTGTCGACGAGAAGCCGCTCGAAGGGATGGTCGAGGTCCCAGTGGTCGTTCAGGTGCTGGTAGTACCAGACGATCTCGCCGGTGTCGGCGTCGAGGGCGAGGGTCGAGTTGTGGTAGAGGTGCTTGAGGTCGGCGCCCCCCACCAGGAACTTCGGGGCCGGCGAGGTGACCGACGTGCCGATATAGAGCAGGTTCAGCTCGGGGTCGAAGCTCGGGGCCATCCACGTGCCGACGTGCCGGCGGTCCTGGTCGGGCACGCCTCCCCACGTCTCGTCGCCCGGCTCGCCGGGAGCGGGGGTCGTGCGGCGCCGCCACAGCTCCTCGCCCGTGCGCGCGTCGTGCGCCGTGATGACGCAGGCCTCCGGTCCCGCCGCCGGCATGCAGCTCCGGCCCGAGATGACCTTGCCGTTCGCGATGATCGGCCCCGTGCTCTGGTTGGCGGGATGGACCTGGTAGTCGAGGACCCGGGTCTCCCAGACGAGCTCTCCCGTCTGCGCGTTCAGGGCGAAGACGTACTCGTCGACGCTGGTGTCGATGATCAGGTTCTCGTAGATCGCCAGGTTCCGGTTCGTCGTACAGACGCCGGGCATGATGCGCTCGCAGGCATCGTCGGGGAGGTCCCGGCGGTACTCCCAGAGAAGGTCCCCCGTCGCGCCGTCGATGGCCTGGATGACGTCGCTCGGGTTCGGCATGTAGAGGACGCCGTCGTACACCAGCGGCGTGCCCTGCTGGCGGCCGCCCCGGGTCAGCGCCCGGGACCAGACCAGACGCAGATCGCCGACGTTGTCCCGGTCGATCTGGTCGAGCGGGCTGTAGCCCCAGCCGTCGAGAGTGCGGCGCCACATCAGCCAGTCGGCGGGCGCGGGCGCCTGCAGCATCGCGTCGGTGACCGGAACGAATTCCGGCGGCGACTGTGCGAGGGCGGCCGGGGGCGCCGCGACCGCCGCCGCGAGGACGAGCCCCAATCGTGAAGCACGAGCTGTCATCTGCATCGTCTGACTCCGGAATGCGCGGGCGCTGCCGCCGTCCGATCCAGGCAGCCCGTGGCGATGGCCCCGCTGCATTCGAGCGGCGATGCATCCCGCCTGAGCTGCGTTGTTCTGAATATACCCAATATGCGCCCTCCTCACGCCTTGTCAGGCGGGCGTCTCACAGCCGGCTGGCGCACTCGCCGCTCTCGGTGCAACGCGGGGTTCCACCACCGGCGGTGGGGGAAACGCGAGGCGGCCAGCCTACCGCAAGTCATCCAGTGGTTCAAATGACGCCGCTGGACGGTATCGACGGCCGGTTCCGTGGTCTAATGCTGCGTTCACGCACGGGAATCCGTGATGCCCACGACACGATTCGGGCCGCCGGGGCATCGAAGGGCGACTGTCGATTCGAGGCGTTCACGAGTTCCAGGACACTGGCGATGATTCGCTCGGGCTCCAGGATGATCCGGCTGGCGCTGGCCGCCGCAACGGTGGTGGCGGCTCCGGCGTACGCCGCGCAACCGGATGCCGGCGAGACCGCCGTCGACGCGGTGCGGTGCTGGCGGCGGGTGAGCCGGAACGCCGTCTTCGTCGGCGAGCGGTTCACGATGATGGTGACCTGCCGGTTCGTCGAGACGGATGCCGCGCGGACGCGTCCCGACGAGGCCGCGCTCGAACCGGCGACTCTCGACCTCGCCCCCTTCGAGGTCCTCTCCGGTGAACGTCTCGGCGACGTTCTGACCGGGCCCTACCGGTTCTCGCAGTACGACTACACGCTGCGTCTGATCACCGAGAGCGCCTTCGGCGAGGACGTGGACATTCCCGCTCTCGAGCTGTCCTACCGGATCGAACGGCGCGTCGGCGACAATCCGGTGGTCCCGGGACGCGAGCTGACGTATATCCTGCCCCCCGAACCGGTCCGGGTCCTGTCGCTGACCCCCGAGTCCGCGGACGACATTCGCGACCTCCCGCCGGCCGGCTTCGGGGCGACGCAGGCGCGCGAGCTGCGGGCGAGCCTGTTCGGCCTGCTGTCCGCGCTTTTCGGGATCGCCGCGCTGGGCCTCGTCGTACTGGGCGCGATGCGCGTCCTGCGCGACCGCACGGGCGCGGCGGCGGTCTCGGAGAGACAACTCTCGCCCGCGCTCGTCGCGCACCGCGCGCTCGAAGAGCTGACCCGGGTGCGGCGCGCGGCGGCCGGGAACGGCTGGACGCGGGACACGGCGGGACGCGCGCTGACCGCGCTGCGCATCGCCAGCGCGGTGGCGCTGTCCCGCCGGGTCACCCAGTCGGCGGTCGCCGCCGGGGAGACGCCGCGGGAAGGACAACTGCGCGTGCGCCACGGGCTGCTGGGCCGCCACACCGCGGCCCTCTCGTCCGGCCTCACCGCGGCCGCCTGGTCTGAACCGTACCGGGACGGCGCCGGACATCCGCCCGGCCCCGCCGGCCAACTCGCCGGCGCCGCCGCGGCCGCCGACCTCGACCGGGCGATGACCCTGCTCACGGCGGTGCGCTACGGGCGCGACGACGCATTGGCGGGTTCCGAGCCGGCGCCCGGCGCGCTGACGCGGGCGCTCGACGCCGGCATCGACCACGTGGGGCGCCTGCGGTGGCAGGCGCTGGCGCCGGTACGACACGCCAACCGGTGGGCCGACGCCGCCCGCCGGGCGTGGGCCGGGCTGGCGACGGGGGCGGCGTGGAGACGGTGACCGCGGTCATCGAGCGCGTGCGGATCACGTTCGCCGAGCTGGGAGGGGTGTCGCTGGCCACGCTGCCGCTGCCGCGGCGCGACGCGACGGTGATCGCGCTCGGGGGGCTGGCCCTGCTGGCGCTGGCCGCGCTGCTGGCGCGCGCCGTCGTCCGCGCACGGGCCGGCCGCAACCAGCTCGTCCTGCCGACGCTGCTCCCGTGGGCGACTACGAGACGCTCGGCCCTCGCGCCGCTCCGTCACGGTCCGTTCCTGCTGGTCCTGGCCGGCATGCCGTTCTTCGCCGTCGCCCTCGCCGACCCCCACACCGCCCTGGTCCAGGAACGCGCGACGTTCCCCGGGCACCGCATCGCCATCCTCATCGACGCTTCGCTCAGCATGGACAGCTCGTTCGCCACCGATCAGCTCGGCTGGGGCAACACGTTCCTCGCCAACGTCGCCGCCGCCGAGTACTTCGTGCGGCGGCGCATGGAGGGGTCTCACCGCGATCTGGTGTCGCTGGTGCAGTTCGGGGGCGAGGCCTACGTCGTCACGCCGTTCACCAACGACTACGAGAACGTCCTCCTCAGCATCGGCCTCATCGGCACGCCCGAGGAATACGACCGCTTCCCGGACCACGGGACCCTGATCATGCGCGCGATCAGCCGCGGCGTGCAGCTCTTTCGCACGTTCGACTTTCTCCGGGCGCAAGGCAACCTGATGGTGGTCTTCAGCGACGGACAGGACACCCACGCCGTGTACGAGGGGCAGTCGCTGGACGACATCCTGCAGGAGGCGGCGGACAACTCCATTCCGGTGTACTTCATCCGCACCGCGTACGATCGAGGGCTCGGCGACGTCCTGCCCGACATCACCTGGAAGCTGGCCGTCGAGAAGACCGGCGGCCGCTTCTATCCGGCCGCCGACGAGCCCGCGATCCTGCAGGCGGTGCACGAGATCGACGAGCTGTCGGCGGGGCAGATCGACGTCACGCAGTACGTGGCGCATCAGCCCCGCTTCTCGCCGTTCGCGCTGACCGCGTTGGGTCTGTGGAGCGTGGCCCTGGTCCTGGGGCTGGGCGTGAAGCCGTTCAGGAGGTTCCCGTGAAGACCGTGCTGCGCTACCTCATACCGGCCGTGCTGCTCGCCGCCGCGGCCTTCGCGCTGCTCGCCGCCAGTCGCCTCGAGCGCCGGATCGCGGCGGCCGACCGCGCCCTCGCCACCCTCGACCTGGACGGCGCGGCGGCGGGCTACGACCGGGTCGCGGGATCCCTGGCGTCCACCGCGCGCGTGCCCTGGCTGCTGCGCGGCCTGCGGGACGCGGTGGCGGTGAAGCAGGCGGCGGTGCGGTACTGGCGCGGCGACTACGCCCCGATCGTCACGCACTACGCGTCGCCCGACAGCCCCAGCATCGCCGGCAACCTCGATCTGCAGCTCCTGGTCGCCAACGCCCGCTACCGCGCGGCCCAACGCCCGGAGGCCAGCCGCGATATCGCGCTGGGCACGCTCGATCAGGCCATCGGCGTCTATCGCCGCCTGCTCGAAGCCAACGACGGGCATCTCGACGCGGCGTTCAACTACGAAGTGATGGTGCGCCTGCGGAACCGGATCGCGGCCGGGGGGCCGGTGCCGGACATGCGGGTCCCCAGCATACCGGGCAACGAAGGGGCGGATCCGGAGGAGGCGGACATGGAGGACATCCAGATCTACGTGCCGCGCGACCGGCTCGTCGAGCCGGAAGAGACCGACGATCCCACCATCGGCGAAGGGGCGTCGATTCGCCGGCGCGGGTAGCCCGGAAATCGTCGCCTGCGGCTCCGCTTGCCGCCCAACCGACCCTGCCGGGAGTCTGCGTTTCTACGGCGCAGACTCCCGGAGACGCGACACGAGGACCGGCCATGCCCCCGACCGCGCTCCCCGCCCTTCAGTTCGAGGATCCGCTGTACTTGTGGCTGCTGGTGCTGCCGGCGGGCCTGGGCCTGCTGTGGCTGTGGCAGTTCGCGCGCCGGCGGCACGACGCCCGCGAAGCGCAGCGCCGGACGACGCCCGTCCGCGAACGCTTCGCCCTCGCCGGCGGGCTCTCGTTCTGGCTCTGCCTGCTGCTGGCGGTGGCGGCGCTGGTGCTCGCCCTCGCGCGCCCGCAGGCCCTCGTCCCCGTCACCCGAAGCGCGGGCGCCGACTTCATCCTTCTGCAGGACGGCTCGGCCTCGATGCGGGTCAGCGACCTGTCGCCGGACCGCTGGCAACGATCGGTCGCCTGGATCCGGACCTTCACCGAGCTCCTCGGCTGGCAGGACCAGCGCGTCGCCCTCGCCCTGTTCGCCCACCGCGCGGCCCCGCAGGTTCGGCTGACCCGCGATCCCAACGCCCTCTTCTTCTTTCTCGACCATCTGGGCGACGAGCCCCCGTTCCGCCTCGAGGACGACACGAGCTGGGACACCAACATCGAGGAAGGCATCTACTGGGGCGTGCAGATGTTCGAGCGGGACGCCCAGCTCCACGGCGAACGGCTCAGCGCCAAGGCGTTCATCGTGCTGTCGGACGGCCAAGCCTGGAGCGGAGAGGTGGAGGACGCGCTGCAGCTCGCCCGGGACCGCGGCATCCGGGTGTACGCCGTGGGGGTCGGCACCACCGCCGGCGGCCTCATCCCCCAGCTTCCCGCCGGCCCCTACGATCCACCCGAGGCCCCCCTGCATTCGGCCCTCGACCGGGACTCCCTGCGCGCGATCGCCGAGGCCGGAGACGGCGCGTACTACGAGCTCGGCGTCGACGGCGCGCAGGACATCGCGCTCGAGATTCTCACCGACGTCGAGCGCCGCGCCCAGGCGACGCACCGCGAAGAACAGTTCACCGAGCTGTACTGGTACCTGCTCGCCGCCGCGGCGGGTCTCGTGGGTCTCGGCACGCTGCTGCTCAAGGAACAGACCCAGCTCTGGTGGCAGTTGGCCACGGCCGCCGCCCTCGCGATGCTGCTGCTGCGCGCGTGAGCCGTGCGAGGGTGTTCTCCACCAGGTTGCGCCGGGAGCCTCCCGGGGGCGGCAGGGTACCGGGGCATGTCGACGCGGCGCGGGCGGTCGCGGCAGCGCGACGCGGGCGGCCGCCCGGGGTTCGCGATTCGCCGGAGCCGGCGGTACAGCGCCATCCCGACTCCACGGAACAGCGCCTGCTCGAACGCCTTGAGGGCGGGCCTGAACCCCATCACGAGCGCCTGCCGCCCGAGTCCGAGCAGCGTCGATTCCTGCAGCCGCCGACCCTGCGCAGCCTCGTAGGCGTCCCGCCTTCGGATCGAGCTCGATGCGGCCCCGCAGTCCCATCCAGCGGAAGCGCTCGAACTCGTCGTGCTCCAGCGCGTAGAAGCCGCTGGCGCAGCGCGCCTCCGCAGCGGTGCGGTCGAACGCGCTCGACTCCGGCCGCGCCGGGTCGTCCAGGACGGTCAGCATGCTCCCGGGCGCGTTCTGCACGTCACGGTTGTACCGGTACAGCGCAAACCGCGCCGGACGTGATCCCCCCCACTGGCGCCCCATCGCGCCCGCCCGACCTGCGGTCCGGACAGGCGGAACACCGGGCTGCGGCCCGTCATACCGGAATCCGGTCTACACTGGTCTCGTGTTGGGAGCTCGCTCCATCCTTCCTGTCGTTCTCCGGCGCCAGTCCGCAGCCCGGGAGGTGGCGGGCACGGTGAGACAGCTGATGGCGGTTGCCCTCGTTGTGGCCGGAAGCCCGGCGTGGGCTCAGGAGTGGCCCGGATGGCGCGGGCCCCAGCGCGACGGGGTCGCGCCGGCCGCGCAGGCGCCGGAGGCGTGGCCCGAGGCGTTCGCCCCCGCTTGGCGGGTCGAGATCGGCGAGGGCTACTCCTCGCCGGTGGTGTCCGCGGGCCGCGTCTTCGTCCACAGCCGGCGCGGCGACCTCGAAATCGTGACCGCGCTCGATCTGGCGAGCGGGGCGCGGCTGTGGCGACACGACTACCCGGCCCGGTTCATTCAGAACACCATCGTCCCGATCGACCTGCCGGGTCCATTCGCGACGCCGCTCGTCGACGGCGGACGCGTCTTCACGTTCGGCGCGGGCGGGATTCTGTCGAGCTGGGACGCGGCGTCCGGCGTCCTGCTCTGGCGGAACGACTACTCGGCGTCGGTGCGCGTGACGGGCCTGTTCTGCGGCACCGCGGCCTCGCCGCTCCTCGTCGACGGCGCGCTGGTGGTGCAGGTCGGCAGCGATCCCGCGGGGGGCCGCGTGCTCACCCTCGACCCGGCGACGGGCGCGGAGATCTGGTCGTGGCTCGGCGCGAGCCCCGGATACGCGTCGCCGATCCTGATCGAGGTCGACGGCCACCGCCAGCTCGTGACCCTGACCGAGTCGTCGGTGGTCGGTCTCGACGCCGCGAACGGCGCGCTGCTCTGGAGCGTCCCGTTCACCGACGAGTGGCACGAGAACATCGTGACGCCGGTCTGGACCGGCACGCATGTGGTGGTCTCCGGTCCCCGTCAGGGGACGCACGCGTTCGCGATCCGCCGCCAGGGAGACGGCTGGCAGGCGGCGCGCGCCTGGAGCAACACGGGCGTGACGATGTACATGAGCTCGCCGGTGCTCGCCGCAGGCGTTCTCTACGGGCACTCGTCGACGCGCAGCGGCCAGTTCGTGGCCCTCGACGCGGCCACCGGCGCCGTGCGATGGGCGAGCGAGGGACGCGAGGGGGATCACGTGTCGGTGCTGATGGCGGGGGACGATCTCCTGCTGCTGACCAGCGACGCCCAGTTGCTTGTGGCGGCACCGGACGCGGCGGGGTTCGTCGTGGCTCACCACTACGAGGTCGCCGACGGCGCCACCTGGGCGCTGCCGGTCCCGCTGCCCGACGGCCTTCTCGTCCGCGATGCAACCGGCCTCGCGCGCCTCGTCCCGGCAGACTGACCGCCCGGTTGAGCGATCGCCGGTCCGCGGCGCAGACCATCCCGCCGACCGCGGCCATGCTCGTGGGACTCTCACCCAAAGCGACTCCCGCACCAACCCAGGTCCCGGCACCAGGTCGAGCAGTACAAGGGACCCCACGTCCTTGGCTTGCGAACATCGGCCCTGATCTGTACCCTTCGACCCGCGACCGTAGCGCTTTGCGCCGTCGCGCGCCCGGCGGCCCAAGGCCGAGTCGAGGAATCAACGCAATGGCGAAGATCGAAGGAATCCGGATTGCGAACTACCGGGTGCTGAAGAACGTGACACTCGGAAAGCTGTGGAATACGCAGCATGTTCAACCCCTGACTCCGATGTCCGTCGTGATCGGGAAGAACGGGGTCGGGAAGAGCTCGCTCTTCGACGCCTTCGGTTTCCTCGCGGACTGCTTGAAGCTGGGGGTCGAGGAGGCCTGTGACGCGCAAGGCCGTGGCGGATTCCAGCGTATCTGCTCGCAAGGGACTGACGCTCCGATTGAATTCGAAGTCTACTACAGGGAAGAACCAAACGCCCGGCCCATTACGTACGAACTGGCGATTGACAGGGACGATTCCAGACGCCCCTATGTCTCGCGCGAACGTCTTCGCCAGCGTCGCAGTCACCAGCGACGTGGCTGGCCCTTCTCCTTCCTCGTGATGAACGATGGTAGAGGGGTGGCCTGGAAGGGAGAGGTTCCAGGGCAACAGATCGACGAAGCACATGGATTGTTCGCAATTGACTCGTTGATCGCCCAGATTGCGAGCACAGTGCCTGGAGAGGAAAGTGCGGAAACGGAGGTCGTCGAGCTCCAGGACAAGCGCAAGCTCGGCATTGCCACCCTCGGGGCCCTGAAGCAACACCCAAGAATATCGTCCTTCCGGAAGTTCGTAGAGGGCTGGTACCTCAGCTACTTCACTCCGGATGCCGCGCGAAGCCTGCCCTTGGCCGGGCCGCAGAGGCACCTGAATGTTCACGGCAACAACCTCGGCAACGTCGTGCAGTTCATGGAGCGGGAGCAGCCCGACCGATTCCAGGGCGTGCTGGATCGAATTGCCGAGAAGATTCCCGGGATCGATCACATCGATACCAAACCGAGTCCGGATGGAAGATTACTCCTCCGTTTCAACGACAAGGGATTCACGGATCCCTTCTATGCACAGCAGATGTCGGACGGCACGCTGAAAGTCTTTGCCTATCTGATCATGCTCGAGGATCCGCAGCCGCCGCCGTTCATCTGCATCGAGGAGCCCGAGAACGGCCTCTACCACAAGCTGCTGGAAGTACTGGCCGACGAGCTTCGCAGGCATGCAACGGCAGGAAGGAACGCGCCACAGATCTTCGTCACGACCCACCAGCCTTATTTTGTCGACGCGCTGAAGCCCGACGAGACGTGGATTCTGGAAAAACAGGCGGACGGCTTTGCCAAAGTATCCCGGGCCAGCGACGACGAGATAGTCAGCGCCATGGTTGGGGAAGGGTTGCCGCTCGGCGGCCTTTGGTACAGCGAGTACCTGGATCGGAAATAGACGAATGCACTTCGAGGTCCTGATCGAAGACCAATCCGGTGGTATCGCGCTCGACGTCTTGCTGGAGAAGATTCTCGGCGAGGACAGGAAGACCCATTCCTGGAGACTGCATTCCTACAAGGGCGTTGGCCGGATACCGAAGAACCTGCGGTCGGTACCGGATCGGAAGAGGCGCCTTCTCCTGGATCAGCTGCCGAGCCTGCTGCGTGGGTATGGGCGGAGTCTCCGACCCGGGCGTGCATGCGTGGTCGTCGTCGTGGACCTGGACAGCCGGAACTGCGTGACCTTCAAACAGGATCTGCTCCGCGTGCTGAACACGTGCAACCCGGGACCGACAACACTGTTCAGGATTGCAATAGAGGAATGTGAAGCGTGGCTGTTGGGAGATCCAGCCGCTGTGAAGGCCGCCTATCCCAACGTGAAGGACCCGGTTCTGAACGGCTACACGCAGGATAGCATTTGCGGTACGTGGGAAGTTCTCGCGGACGCCGTTCATCCGGGCGGTTCTGCACAGCTCAAGAACGCCGGGTATCGGAGCGCGGGCACGGCGAAGTGCCAGTGGGCGCGCAAAATCGCTCAACACATGGACGTAGACCGGAACCGGTCGAGGAGCTTCCAGGTGTTTCGCGACGGCGTGAAACGATTGGCCGGCATCTGACAGGAGCTACTCCGTCTTGTCCTCGAACTCGCAGAGATCCGCGATCACGCACGCCCCGCAGCGGGGCTTGCGGGCCGTGCAGGTGTAGCGGCCGTGCAGGATCAGCCAGTGATGGGCGCCGCGCCTGAACTCCTTCGGCACCCGGCGCAGCAGCCGGTCCTCGACCTGCCGGGGCGTCTTGCCGGGTGCGATCCCGGTGCGGTTCGAGACCCGGAAGATGTGGGTGTCGACGGCGATGGTGGGCTCGCCGAACGCGGTGTTGAGCACGACGTTGGCGGTCTTGCGGCCGACGCCGGGCAGAGCCTCGAGCGCCTCCCGGCGACGGGGAACCTCGCCGCCGTGATCGTCGACGAGAATGCGGCAGGTCTTCATGACGTTGGCCGCCTTCGTGTTGAACAGGCCGATGGTCTTGATGAAGTCCCTGAGCCGGTCGAGGCCCAGATCGAGCATCGCCTGGGGGGTGTTGGCGGCGGCGTACAAGGGACCGGTCGCCTGATTGACGCTGACGTCGGTGGCCTGGGCGGACAGCACGACCGCGACGAGCAGCTCGAACGGCGTGCCGAAGTTGAGCTCCGTGGTGGGTTCGGGATTCTCGGCCCGCAGGCGGGTGAAGATGTCGGTGCGCTTGACCTGGTTCATGAGCCGGACCGGCGGGCGTCGATTCGGCTATTATAGGCGCCGCCCGGCCGCCCCGGTCGAACCCCGCGTCCGGCCGAGACCCGCCGGGCGGCGGGACCCTTGCCACGGGCCGGCGGGCGGGAGTGATGCAGACCAGGAAGCTCCCGGATACTTGTACCGTCCTCGCACCTGACGGATCGGAGATTCGCGAGCTCGTCGCGGTGCAGGGCGGCAGCCTGGTGCACTGCCGGCTGCCGCCGGGCGCGACGTCCGAGGCGGTCGTCCATGCGACGGTCGAAGAGGTCTGGTACGTCATCGAGGGACGTGGACAGGTCTGGCGCGCGCACGACACCGCGGAGTCGGTGGTCGACGTGGCGCCCGGGGCCGCCCTGAGCATCGAGACCGGATGCCGCTTCCAGTTCCGCAACACCGGCGATGGCGATCTCTGTCTCCTCATCGTCACGATGCCGCCCTGGCCCGGTGCGCACGAGGCGCGGCGGACGCCGGGCCGCTGGCCCGCCGCGAGCGAGTAGCGACCCAGACGCGGAACGATGTCCCTCGCCCCACCCGAAACGCCCATCGAGGACGACGCCGCGACCCCCTTGGTGGTGGACGTCGACGGCGCCCTGGTTGCCGATGATCTGTTCATCGAGGGGGTGGCGCGGCTGATCGCGCGATACCCGCTGAAGGTCTTCGCGCTCCCGTTCTGGCTCCTGCGGGGCCGCGCCGCCCTGAAGCGCAGGGTCGCCGAAGCGGTTCCGCTGCCCCCGTCGACGCTGGTGCTGAACCCGGTCGTGCTGCGGGAGATCGACGCGGCGAGGGCAGCCGGGCGCGAGGTGTGGCTGGCATCGGGCGCCGACCCGCGCGCGGTCGAGCCGTTGGCGGAGACCGTCGGCGCGACCGGCTGCATCACCTCCGACGACGGCGCCAATCTCAGCGGCGAGGCGCGGGCCGCCGCCCTCGTGGCGCGCTTCGGCGAGAGCGGATTCGACTACCTGGGCCACGCGCGACGCGACTTGCCGGCCTGGCGGAGCGCCCGGCGGGCCATCGGCGTGGGGCTGTCCGCGGGTCTGGCCCGCACGCTGCGGGGGCTCGACGGTGACGCCCGGCTGCTGCCGGGTGCGGGCGGCACGCCGTTCGACTACCTGCGGGCGTTGCGTCCCCACCAGTGGATAAAGAACACGATGGTGTTCGTGCCGCTGCTGGCGGCTCACGGCACCGACGCGGGGCTGTACCTGAGGCTGCTCGGCGTGTTCGCCGCGCTGTCGGCCTGCGCGTCGGGCACCTATCTGCTGAACGACGCGCTCGATCTCCCCCACGACCGCCGGCACCGCCGCAAGCGGCACCGTCCGTTGGCGGCGGGCAGGACGGGGCTGCTGCCGTCAGTCGGAATCGGGTTCGCGCTGGTGACGGCGGGCCTCGCCGCCGCGTTCGGGCTGTCGGTGACCGCCGGATACGGTGTCCTTCTCTACCTGGCCGCGACGTTGGCCTACTCGCTGTGGCTGAAGCGCAAGACGTTCATCGACGTCATCGTCCTGGCCCTGCTCTACGCGATTCGCGTGCTCATCGGCGCGGCCGCCGTCGCGGTCGCGCCTTCGCCGTGGCTGCTGGCGTTCTCGCTGTTCATATTCCTCGCGATCGCCATCGCCAAGCGGCAGACGGAGCTGGCCGGCGCGGAGGGCGCGGACGGGCGCGCCTACCACGCCGGAGACGGTCCCGCGATGGCCGCCCTCGGCGCCGGCAGCGGATTCGCGACGGTGGTGGTGCTCACGCTCTACATCCAGAGCCCGGAAGTGAGCGCCCGCTACCCGCAGCACGAGCTGCTGTGGCTCGTCTGCCCCCTGCTGGTCCACTGGCTGGGGCGGCTGACGCTGCTAGCCGGCCGCGGCGCGGTGCACGATGACCCGGTGGTCTTCGCGATGCGCGACCGCACGAGCTGGCTGACCGGCCTGGCCATCGCGGCCGCCGTCCTGGCGGCGCTCCGGGAGCCCTAGCGCGACCGCGCGACCTGACGGTCGCGTTGGAAGTTTCGCTGGCGCGAAACTTCTGCGGCGCAGACTCATGGCGCGACCTTGCGGTCGCGTTGGGAGTTTCGCTGGCGCGAAACTCCTACGGCGCAAGCCCCTGGCCTGGAAAGCGTCGCCTTCGGCTCCGCCGCCGCCTCAACCAACCCTCCAGAAGTCCGCGCCGTTCTACGGCGCAGACTCCCAGCAGCCGGTCGTGGAACCCCGCGTCGAGAGCGGCGAGGGCGCCAGCGGGCTGCATCCCTCCCGCGTTACAAGGCGGGCGGGATGCATCGCCGCTCGAATGCAGCGGGGACTTTCGCCACGGGCTGCCGGGCAGCCCGCGTCCTGCCCTACATGAACTCGCGAATCAGCTCCCCACGCGTCTCGGCGTCGACCGTGCAGTTCTGGTGCACGAGCGGCACGCCCGTGGTCAGGGCCGGGTCGAGCGTGTCCAGCGACGGCTGCGGGTCAGGATTCTGGTAGAAGAGCCCGATCGGGATCTTCGGGTCCCATTCCAACGCCCTCTCCATGGCGGCGTGGAAGCTGCTCGTGTCGTGCGATTCGTCTTCGAGCTTGTAGATCCGTTCGCGGAAGTACTGATAGGTGTTGAGCTTGTTGAAGGTCACGCACGGGCTGAACACGTCGATCAGGGCAAACCCCTTGTGCTGGATGCCTGCCTTGTACAGCTCCGCCAGATGCTTGGGCTGGCCGCTGAACCCGCGAGCGACAAACCCGCACCCGGCCGCCAGCGCCAGCGCCATCGGGTTCAGCATCCCCTCCAGGTTGCCGAACGGGCTGGTCTTGGTCTTCATGCCGGTCTCGCTGGTCGGCGAGACCTGGCCCGTCGTCAGCCCATAGATCTCGTTGTTCATCACGATGTAGGTCACGTCGATGTTCCGACGCATCGCCTGGATGAAGTGGTTGAGACCGATGCCGTACCCGTCACCGTCACCGCCGGTGCCGACGACGGTCATGCTCTGGTTCGCGAGCTTGCAGCCGGTCGCGAACGGCAGCAGCCGTCCGTGGAGGGTGTGGACGCCATACGACCGGATGAAACCGGGCAGGTTGGAGGAACACCCGATGCCCGAGACCACCATCAGCTCGTGAGGCGGTATCTGCAGTTCGGCGCAGGCCTTGTAGAGCGACGTGAGCACACCGAAGTCGCCGCAGCCGGGGCACCAGTCGGGGTGAACCTCGGACTTGAAATCCTTGACTTCTACGAGGGTTGCAGAAGGTGTCATCGTTGTTTCCTCACGCCTTGGCCGGCACGCCAGGCCTGGTGACCTGTTTCAACCCCTCCCACGGACCACTGGTCCCCGTGGGATGGTCGGTTCGCCAACCGGGCTCGGTTGACAGGACGGTGACGATCGTCTGACCGTCGATGATGTCGTTGACCGCGGACACGATGTGCTTCGGCTCGAAGGGCTCGCCGTCGTACTTCCGGATGTGCCCGTCCGCCACGATGCCGGTCTCCGCCCGCAAATGCCGGGCGAACTGGCCGCTGTGGTTGTTCTCGATGATGATGAGCCGCTGGCTCTTCTCGACGACGGCCGCGATGTCGTCGCAATGCAGCGGAACGAGCGTCTTGATCTGGAGGTGGTTCACCGAAACGCCGGCGGCCGTGAGCCGCTCGGCCGCCTCCTTGATGACGCCCCACGTCGAGCCCCACCCGAGCAGGGTGGTCTCGGCGTCGGCCGGTCCCTCCAGGATCGGGGCCGGCAGGTCATGGAGAATCGTCGACAGCTTGCGGTGCCGCTTGTCGACCATCTTCTTTCGCCGGATCGGGTCGGTGAAGACGTCACTCAACAGCACGCCGTCTTCGTCGTGCTCGTCCGTGCCGGATGTATACAGATACCCCGGGAGACCCGGAATCGCTCGCGGCGAAACACCCGAGGGCGTGTCCTTGTATCGCAGATACGGCTCCTGCCGCGACCCATCGGCCGTGGTGATCAGCTCGCCGCGGTCGATCGGGAACCCGACGTCCAGGACCTCGGTGGCGACCGTCTCGCTCCCCTCGCAGAGCAGCAGATCCCCCAGGATCAGGACCGGGAGCTGATACTTGTCCGCGACGTGGAACGCCACTGCCGGAGTCACGAAGCAGTCCCCCATGCTGAGCGGGGCGAGGACGACGCGCTCGAAGTCGCCCTGGCTGGCGCCGAAGGCCTGGTTCAAGTCGGCCTGCTCGGTCTTGGTGGGCACGCCGGTGGAGGGTCCCGCCCGCATGACGTTGATGACGACCGCCGGGGTCTCGAACATGGCCGACATGCCGATCGCTTCGCTCATCAGCGCAAATCCCCCACCCGAGGTGGCGCACATCGCGCGCACCCCCATGTGGTTGGCCCCGATACACATGTTGACGACCGAGATCTCGTCCTCGACCTGCCGCACACAGATACCGAGCCGCTTTGCGTGATTCGCGAACCACTCCAGGATGTGCGTGGCAGGGCTCATCGGATAGGCGACGTAGAACTTGCACCCGGCCAGGGCCGCGCCCATCGCCAGAAGGTCGTTGCCGGAGGACTGCGCCCACTTCTGGTCGGTCGGATGGAGTGGGGTCGCGAGCGGCTGGAAGTTCTTGGCGGCGTAGTCGTAGCCGTTCCGAGCGGCCTCGACGTTCTTCTGGACCACCGCCGGCTTCTTGGCGAACGTTGTCTCGAACACGGATGCGAGCGTCTCGAACCCCAGACCCATCATCTGCACCGCCGCCCCGACCGCCACGGTGTTCTGCATGACGGGCAGCTTGACCGAGTCGGGGGCCAGGTCGGGCACCGGCAGCCCGCACAGCTGGACGCCGGCCGGCGGGTCGTAGCTGGGCTGAAACTTGGCGCCGTTGTAGAGACAGATGCCGCCAGGCTGCAGCTCCTGCAGGTGCCGGTCGAGCGAGTCCTGGTTGAGGGCGATCGCCACGTCGACCTGATCACCCTGGTTGAGCGGTTTCTTGGCCGAGAAACGCAGACGCAGCCAGGAATGCCCGCCGCGGATGACCGACTGGTAGCTGTTGTAGCTGTACCCGGCGATGCCCTGCCTGGCCATGGACAACACCAGGGTATTGCCCGCGGAAGCCGTGCCGTCGCCGGCTGCGCCTCCGATACCAACGACGACTTCTGGTTCTGACATATCCACCTCGGGGCTCCCTCGGACCGGCGCCGGTCAGGTCACGGCCGATCCCGCAGAACGGGGCACTACAGACAACTCGGATGCCCGCTACATTTTAATCGCGACCGACCGCCACGGCAACGCCAGCGATGCGCCAGCCCGTGCAGGCGGCCCCGATGCCACACGGAGGCGCCTGTGTCCCTCCCGGAATCAGCTTCTTCAGTGCATAATCCGGGACCAGGAGTCTGCGCCGCAGCAACGGCGCCGCTTCCCGCGGGAGGCGCCGACTCCCCGGCAGGGTCGGCCGGGCGGCAAGCGGAGCCGCCGGGCGACGATTTCCGGGCTCGGAGTCTGCGCCGCAGAACGGCGCCGACTCCCGCAGGAGGCGCCGACTCCCTGGAGGGTTGGGTTGGGCGGACAGCGGCGCCGCAGGCGGCGATTTCCGGGCCAGGGCTCCTGGTCACGCGACCGAGGGCGATGGAACTGTCGGGATGGGGCCGTTACCCCGTGCTGGATTGCCGGGTCGCGCGGCTCCGCCGATGCGAGGAGCTCGGCGATCTGCTGGCGCGGAACCGCACCCTGATTGCGCGGGGCAACGGGCGTTCCTACGGCGACGCCGCGCTGAACGCGGGGCTGACCCTGTCCATGCTGGCGATGGACCGGCTGCAGGCGTTCGACCCGGACACGGGGCGGCTGACGTGCCAGGCGGGGGTGCGGCTGTCGGACATCCTGGCGACGTTCGTCCCCCGGGGCTGGTTTCCCCCGGTGGTTCCCGGCACCGAGCACGTCACCGTCGGCGGCATGATCGCAGCCGACGTGCATGGCAAGAACCATCACCGCGACGGCTCTTTCGGCGCCCACGTGGAGTCCCTGACGCTGGCGACGGCGGACGGCGAGACCCGGCGCTGCAGCCGCTCGGACCATGCGGACCTCTTCCGCGCGACCCTGGGCGGCATGGGCCTGACCGGCGTGATCCTGTCCGCGCGCTTTCGCCTGCGCCGCATCGACTCCGCTTTCCTGCTGGCGGAAACCGTCGCCGCGCGGGACCTCGACGACACCATGGCGTTGTTCGAGGCGTCGGGGGACCGGCCCTACAGCGTGGCCTGGATCGACGGTCTGGCGCGGGGCGCCAGGCTGGGGCGCTCGCTGGTGTCCCGCGGCGCGTGGATGGCGCGGGGCTCGCTGCCCGCGCGTCTCGCGGCGAACCCCTTGCCGGTTGCGTCTCCAGCGGCGCTGACGATCCCCGTCGATGCGCCGTCCGCGCTGCTCAATCGGACGTCGATCCGCCTGTTCAACGCGCTGCACTACGGGCGAGGGCGCGTGCGCGGCGGCGAGCGCCCGGTTCACTACGGATCGTTCTTCTTTCCCCTGGACCACATCGCGGCGTGGAACCGGCTGTACGGGCGGCGGGGTTTCGTGCAGTACCAGTGCGTGCTGCCGAAGGCGGAGAGCCGGCGCGGCGTTGCGGCGCTGCTGGAATGCGTCGCGGCGGAGGGACAGGGTCCGTTCCTCACGGTGCTCAAGCTGTTCGGGCCGGCCGGCGAGGGGATGATGTCCTTCCCCCTGGAGGGCTATACCCTGGCCCTGGACTTCCCGATGCGCCCCGGCACCCTGGCGTTGCTGAACCGCCTCGACGGCATCACCCATGCCCGCGGCGGGCGGGTGTATCTCGCCAAGGACGCCTGCTGCGCGCCGGAACGCGTGCGGCAGGGCTATCCCCGCCTCGCAGAGTTCAACGCCATACGGACCGAGGGGGCCCGCGGCGCGGACCGGTTCGCCTCGGCGTTGTCGGGGAGGCTCGCGCTGTGAAGGACCGCGAGACCGCGCTGATCATCGGCGCCACGTCGGACATCGGGCGCGCCATCGCCCGCCGCCTCGCCCGCGACGGTTGCGCGTTGCAGCTCGCGGCCCGCCACGCCGAGGACCTCGCGGAGGAGGTTCAGGACATGCGGGCGAGGACCGCCGGGGCGGTGACCGCGCACCGCTGCGACGTGCTCGACGCGGACGGCGGCGTCTCGCTGCTGGACGCGCTCGAAGTGCTTCCCGACGTCGCCGTGTGCGTCGTCGGACTGGCCGGCGATCAGCAGGCCGCCCAAGGCGACGGCGCGGTCGCCCAACGGGTCATGCGAACCAACTACGTCGGCCCCGCCCTGCTGCTGGCGGCGCTGGCGGAACGGTTCGAGCAGCGCGGCCGCGGCGTGCTGGCCGGGGTGAGCTCGGTGGCCGGCGACCGCGGGCGCGCCTCGAACTACGTCTACGGCTCCGCCAAGGCCGGCTTCTCCGCGTTCCTGTCCGGCCTGCGCAACCGCCTCGCCGGCTCCGGGGTTCACGTCGTCACCGTCAAGCCGGGCTACGTCCGCACCCGCATGACCGACGGCATGGACCTGCCGCCGCAGCTGACGGCGGAGCCGGACGAAGTGGCGCAGGCGGTGGTCGCCGCGATCCGCCGGCGACGCGACGTGGTGTACGTCAGACGCATCTGGCGCGTGATCATGCTGATCGTGCGAGCGCTCCCCGAGCGCGTCTTCAAGCGCACGAGACTGTAGCGGAGAACGCCGCGGAGCGTTCGATGTTGACGGCCGAGACCGGCGTGGATAGATTCAGGGACGAATCGACAACGACGCTCCGGTGTTGTCCGCGGGGCGTTGGCCGGCACCGGGCGCTACTGTGCGGTCTCGCGCCGGCGCGGCCCGGATGACTCGACCCCTTCCCCTAATCGCCGCGATTCTGTGCGCCGGCGCCGCCCTGCAGGCGCTGCTCTGGTCGCGCCAATGGATCTACGGCGACCAGTACGCCCTGCTGCTGTCCGGGATCGAGGTCCTCGAGACCGGCCACCTGCCGCCGTTCGCGAAGACCATGAGCGGCGGCGGCCGCATCCCCGGCGCCCTGCTGCCGCTCCTCGTCGCCGCCCCCCTCGAGATGTGGGCCGACTACCGGGCCCCGGGGCTGTTCATCGGTCTGTCCCACCTCATGGGCGCCGCCGGCCTGTCGATCTGCATCGGGCGCGCCCTGGGCGCACGGTTCCTCGCCGCCTATCTCGCCGTGTACTGGCTGTCTCCCTGGCGTCTCTACCACGCCGGCTTCGTGTGGGAACCGGCCTACGTGTTCCTCCCCGCGGCCCTGCATCTGGCCAGCGCGTACCGGCTGCGCGAGCGGTCGCATCGGGGGTGGAGCCTGCTCCACGCCGCCACCCTCACGCTGGCGCTGCAGCTCCATGGATCGTTCCTCGTGCTCGCGCTCCTGACGGCAGGGCTCGCGGCGGGGCGGCGCATCCGCCTGGACCTCCGGGGGAGCCTCCTCGGCGTGGTGGCCGGGGGGCTCACCCTCCTTCCCACCGCGCAGGCGCTCGTCGCCGGGAGCCTGCCGCGGATTCTGCCCGGGAACACCGACGAGCTGCCGTGGGTGCTCGTCGGTCTGGTGAACCTGCCGAAGAGCCTGGCCTACTGGTGGCGCCTCGGCTCGGTGTTCATCGGACGGCGGTTGGAGCAGACGGTCTACGCCGAGGCGGAAGCGGCGGCATCGACAGGGATCGCATTCGCCTCGGGGCTGACCGGCGTGGTCATCGCCGCGAGCACGGCGTCGGTGGCGCTCGCGGCGTTCGCGTCCTGGCGCTACTTCCGGCGCCATCCGTCCTTCGACCCCGCCGACCCCGTCCGCCGGCGATCGTCGGCGGACTGGATCCGCGCCTATGCCGGGTGGTGTCTGGCCGCCCTGTGTGCGGCGGCCGCGATCTCTCCGGTTCCCGTCCAGGGATGGCACGTCGTGATCGCGTTCCACGCCGCGTGTCTGCCGATGGCGGCCTGGATGCACGCCGCGTTCCGGGGCACGTCTTCCCTGGCGCGGGCGGCCGCCGCGGCGTTCGTCCTCCTGGAGGTGGTCGTCGTGCTCCTGCTGGCCTTCGGCCACCCGATGTATCGACCGGTCTCCGGCGACGAGCTCCTCCGTCAGGATCTGCCCGACGCCGTCCGCGCGCTCATCCCCCACCGCGCCCCTTGACGGGGCCGCGTCCTGCGACGCCCTCCACTTGCAGCGGAGAATCGGCGTCGGGGGCCCACCGCGCCCCTTGACGCTGCCGCGTCTTGCGACAGCGGTGTCGAGGTCGGGGTCCGCACCCTGCTGCGCGCCGGCAGAGGCGCCCGGCAGCGGCAACGATGACCACCAGCATGCGCCGAGCCCGACGCTCGCACGCCTGATCGGCAGACCGGCCCCCTTCGAGGGTTCGTCCCTTGCCAGGGTACTCGCTCGCGCGGGTATGACCGACTTGACATGCGCTCGGGGCGACGCAATCATGGCCGTGGGTTCACAATTCCGGCGGCCCAAGGAGGCTCTTCATGCGTGCGCTATCGGTTCTCACCGCCGTCGCCGCCACGATGCTGGCAACCGCCCCAGCAGCGCTGGGGCATCATTCCTTCGCCGCGCAGTTCGACGCCGACAAGCCGGTCAATCTGGAGGGCACCGTCACCAAGGTGGAGTGGCAGAACCCCCACATCTGGGTCTACCTGGACGTGGCCGGACCCGACGGGCAGATGGTGGGCTGGGAATGCGAGGGCGACAATCCGAACACGCTCACGCGCCGCGGCTGGTCGAGAGACTCGCTGCAGGTCGGCAAGCCGATCACGATTCGCGGGTATCAGGCCCGCAACGGGCGCTCCATCTGCAACGGACGGACCTGGGTATTCGGCGGGCAGACCGTGTTCGCCTCGGCCAACGACGGGGGCCCGAGCGCTGCTCCACCGGAACCGCGCTAGCGCGACCTTGCGGTCGCGTTGGGAGTTTCGCTGACGCGAAACTCCTGCGGCGCAAGCTCCTGGCCCAAGAAATCGTCGCCTCGCGGCTCCGCTTGCCGCCCAACCAACCCTCCGGGCTCTGCGCCTTTCTGCGGCGCAGACTCCGGAACGGGAGCAGCGCAAGGAGATCTTCCATGAGCACCAAGGCCGGTTCGTGCGTCGTCTTCATGGCGCTCACAACAGGAACGCTCGGCATCGCCGCGGATGGCGCCGCCCAGCCGGGAAGCCACCCCGTGCTGACGGAGCAGCCGCCCGGGAACGGCACACCGATTCCCCGAACCTCCGATGGGCGAGCCGACCTCTCCGGCTTCTGGAACAAGGCTACTCACCCCAACACGTCCGCTCCCGTAGAGCCGCTCCCGTTCACCGAAGCGGGGTTGAAGGCATTCAACGACGTGGAGAACCTGATCGACCCGACGGGCCACTGCGTCTTCCCCGGCATGCCGCGGATGAACAGCTCGCCCTATCCGATGGAGATCGTCCAGTTGCCGGACCGCGTGTTGTTTCTCTACGAGTACATGCACAACTTTCGGGTCATCTGGACCGACGGACGGCAGCATCGGCCGATCTGGCCCACGACCTTGATGGGCGACTCCGTCGGCTCGTGGGAGGGCGACACGCTCGTCATCGACACCGTCAACCTGTCCGGCAAGACGTGGCTGGACTCGCACGGCAATCGGCACAGCGACGAACTGCACGTCATCGAGCGCTGGCGCCGCATCAGCGCCAGCGAGCTGTGGTACGAGGCGACGATCGACGACCCGAAGTTCTACACCGAACCGTGGACGACCGGCTGGGTCATGCCCCTCGCCGCCCCGGACTGGGAGCTGATGGAGTTCGCCTGCACCGACAACAACCGGGACGCCGAAGAAGGCCTCCTGGAGCCCGGGGCTCTCGACGGGTCCGGTCGCGACGGCACCGCGATCGCGACGCCGTCCACGTATCGGTGAGATTCCCCGGCCGGCCGCGCGTGGACCTGCCGCCCATCGGTCGCCTCGCAGCCGGCTTGTCGCCGCGGTTCTCCCGTGCGACACCGTCGCGCTACAGGCGTCTGACGGGAAGGTCGGGCACCGGCTGAACGTCGAGCACGGCGTGCCAGTACGACCAGGACCGCGCATCGAAGATGCCCGGCGGACCCGAGCGCAGCGCCTGGCGCAATTGATCGTCGGTGTAGTGCGCCCTCACCACCCGGAGATCATCGACCGTGCCGTAGGTCATTGCGTAGCTCAGGAAGAGCGTGGCGTCGGCCAACGCCTCCTCCGGTGACTTGAACCACACCATCCGCTTCACTACGCGGAGCAGCTCCACGCGCGCACCCGGGTTCAGCATGACAAGGCCGGGGCTACTCCGGCCAACGGTTCGAAGCGCGGCAGGCGCCCGAGGTCGACCGCGGATGCCGCATCGAGGAGGCGCCGGCACACGTCGCGGGGCAACGTGGCGAGGTCGCCGTCGGCGAAGAAGCACAGCGCCTTCACGGTCAACAGGGGGTTGAACGCGGGGCCGAACACCGCGGCCGCTGCGCCCAGCGCATCGGCCAGGGACACGCCGGCGCGACGGACGAGGGCATCGAGATCCAGGTAGTCCTTGGCCGCGGCGCGCGCCTGCACCACTTCCGCCTTCGTTGCCGCCAGATCCAAGGGCGACGCAATCGCGATGGCGGGCGCGGCAAGCGTCTCAGGGTCCCCCACGCGGCACAACGTCAGGCCCCCGAAGAACGACACACGAACCGATCCGCCACGGTCCACCAGGCACGTCAGCGTGTCGGGACTGCGCTGCAGCACCTCGGCTCCCCTGAGGTAGGGCACGTCCCGTAACAACCGTGTGGAATCCAAACGGGCCGACGAAAAAAAATCGAAGTCATCGGACCGCCGATGACCGAGCCTGAGCGCCAGCGCCGTACCGCCGTAGAGCACGAAGTGGCGCGGCGTGCCGTCCAGTTCCCGCCAGAGCCGCTGCTGCGCCGGGGGTAGTGTCTCCACGCAGGGTTGCAGCATGCGTCACATTCCCCACACCCGGACCTCGGCGCCGTTCGCCCACGCCCGCTCCCGAACGAGACCAGCCTTCTGCGTCGCCCAGTCAAGCTCGCGCCGCATGACCTCCGCGTACACGGGGTTGGCGATGCGGAGCGGATCATCGCGCGCGATCAGCCCCCGGGTCGCCGGGCATACTCGACGTCACGGGCACGGAAGGCGGGCTCATCATCGGAGCTCAGCACCGGATCGACGACCCGCCGCGCCCGACCTTCTTCCCGTTTGTCCGCGGCCACGTTCACGAATGTCTCATCATATCCCCAGGTTTCCACGAAGTTAGTTGGTGATTCTGGCCCGTTTCCGCTCGTGAAACTCGCCGTCGATGGCCGCCAGTTTCACAGCCAGCGACCAAATCGATGGATGCGCCGGGATGCGCCGAGACCCTTGCGCACGATCGCAACCCGAGCGCGGCGTCCCCGACCGGTCGCTACGGCTCGGCGATGCGGTAGACGGCCTCGGCGGTGCGGATGATCAGGCTGTCGTCGAGGATGGCGGGGGTCGCCATCGAGAACTCGTCGAGGGGGTTCTCGGCCACGATCCGGAACTCCGGTCCCGCCGGGATGACGTAGGTCGTCCCCTCCTCGCTGAGGGCGAAGATCTTGCCGTTGTAGGCCCAGGGCGACGCGGTGAACGCTTGGCCGACGTCGATGCGCCGCCGCCCGTAGACCTCCGCCCCGGTCCGGGCGTCGTGGGCGGTCATCATCCCGCGGTCGAGCAGCGTGTAGTAGTAGTCGCCGTAGACGAGCGGCGAGGGGTGGTAGGTGCCGCCCTGCTCGAGCGACCACGCCACGTACTCGTTGGCGGTGTCGCCGTCCGCGAGCGAGATGTCCCCGCTGGCGCCGGGCCTTATCGCATAGACGGGGCGAAAGAAGTCGGCGATGTAGCCCGACTCCAGGTAGAGCAGCCCGTGGGCGGCGATGGGAGTCGGGATCACGATGGACGACATGCCCGACAGCTCCCACAACTCCCGGCCGGCAAGGTCGTAGGAACGCACCCGGTCGGTGCCGGTGGTGACGATCTCTGTGCGCCCGTCGTGCGCCCAGACGTAGGGGGTCGACCAGTTGGTCCCCTCGTCGCGGTCGGTGCGCCACAGCTCGGCGCCGGTCTCGGCGCTCAGCGCCATGAGATACGACTGCTCCTCGCTGTCCACGACCAGATGGACGCGGCCGTCGTGGAGCACCGGCGACGCCGCCGTGCCCCACCCATTGCGGGTCTCCGCCGGCGGCAGGTCGCGCGACCAGCGCACGGTCCCGTCGAAGCCGAGCGCATAGAGGCCGACGTTGCCGAACAGCACGTAGACGTGCTCGCCGTCGGTGACCGGGGTCTCCGAGGCGTAGGTGTTCTTGAGATGGTGCGAGGTCGCCGGCACGCCGGCGTGCACCTCGGTCCGCCAGCGGGGCGCGCCGGTCTCCAGGTCGAGCGCGTAGACCAGCCAGTGGTGGACGTCCCCCGGAGCGCCGCGCTCGCCGTAGCGGTACCACCCGCCCTCGGGCGTCTCGACGTCGCCGTCGCTCGCGACGGTGGTGACGAACACGAGGCCGCCGGCGACGATCGGCGAGCTCCACCCGAGGCCGGGTATCGGGGTGCGCCAGGCGACGTTGTCGGTGGCGCTCCACCGTTCGGGCAGATCCGGATTGTCGGCGACGACGCCGGCGGCGCCCGGGCCGCGGAACTGGGTCCACTGCTGCCCGCCGGCCGCGGCCGGAGCGGCCAGCCAGAGCGCGGCCAGCAGCGCACTCGCCACCCGCGCGGCGACGCGGCCGCCAATCAGGGTTCCTGCAATCACCGTCAAAACCATGTCGTCACTTTTTCTTGCGCCTGGCGCCGGTGCTCGGGTTTGACATGCGCCAGGACCGTTGCCATCGCCATGGCCACCGCGCCCAGATCATCGGCAAATCCGACCCCCGGGATCAGATCGGGGATGGCATCCAGAGGGGTGATGAAGTAGCCGAGCGCGCTCACGATGACCGTCTTCGCCCACACCGGCGTATCGCTGTCCAGGCAACAGTAGTACAGCACGAGGACCTGCTCGATGGTCTCCCGCCCTGCCCGCCCGGCGAAAGCGGCGATCTTCTGCCACAGCGACGCCTCACTGTACGCCGCACCGTAGTCTCTCTCCGCACCCGCACCGCCGGCGTCTGCGGTCATCGCGCCCCTACTCTCGCCGGAAGACGGCGACCTCGCCGCCCCGAGCCAGGAAGACATGCGCCGCATTGACCGCCACCGGACCGGTCGGTGCTCCGGCGGCGGACGAGGCGACGAGCACGGGCTGCGCCGGGTCGGTCAGGTCGAACGCCTGCAGCGCGCCGCCGGAAGCCACATAGAGCCGGCGGCCCCACAGCGCCGCCCCGCTCGGCGGCCCGCCGGCCGGCACCGCCGCGGCGACGCGCGGCGCGGACGGATCGGAGACGTCGACCACCTGCAACCCGCCGCGACCGCTCACGATGCCGACGACGGCCGGCGGCGCGCCGCCGGTCGAGCGGTCGTCCGGCGCGAACACCTGGAGGACGGGGTCGCGGCCGAGCGACAGCCGGCCGGCTACCCGGGGCGAGGCGGGGGCCGACACGTCGACGACGATCAGGCCCGCGGGCTGGTCGGCGACGAAGACCCGCGAGCCCGCGGCCCCGATGCCCCGCGGAAACCCGTCGCCGAGGTACTCGCCGGCGCGGGCGAAGGCGCCGGCTCCGTCGACGACGTCGAAGCCGATGGAGTTGTCGGCCGCGAACGCGTGCCGGCCTGACGCGGCCACCCCGACGGCCTGCCCGCGCGTGCCGGCGGTGCCCGTCAACACCGGAGCGGCGAGCTCCGACAGGTCCAGCCGGCGGAGCCCGTCGTGGCTGTTGGCGACGTAGGCCAGACGCCCGTCGAGGACCACGCCCAGCACCGGCTGCTCGAAGTCGTACGCCCCCACGACCTCCGGCGACTCGGGCCGGGAGAGGTCGATGACGTGGACGCGCGAGCCGCTGGCCGCGACCAGAACCCCGTCGCCGGCCGCCAGCACGCTCACCGGGCCGGGAACGGAGACGGACCCGACCCGGACGAGCGAGGGTGGCTGGGCGACGGAGCTCAGCGCCGCCGACAGGGCCAATACGAAAGGAACCGTCCGCATGAGCCCTTCAACCGCGCCCCTCGAGCTTCGCCATCCGCTCTCGGATCTCGGCTTGGCCCTCGTCCACGCCGCGCAGACACGTCGGGAAACACGCATCACTGTCCGGCACTGGCGCCAATCCGGAGCCAGGTTTCCGGCGGGGCGGTCTGCCCGACGCCGGGCTGCGACCAGTCACAGACGCCGGTCGAGAAGGCCTGCTCCAGCGTCGCGCGCTGCTCCGCGGTCAGGGAGACGTCGTAGTCGTCCGAATCCAGCGGCTTGAGCTGGCACTTGAGGACGTCGCTGCCGATGGGCGCGCCGGCCACCTCGCGCGGCCCGGGCGCCGAGGGATACAGCGCCTCGCAACGGCCGCTGCCCCGCATCATCGGCTCGGCGATCTTGACCGGGTCGTCGTCCCGGCTCCAGCAGGCGTCGACGAGGTCGGCCGGCCGGGCGCGCACGACCCGCTCGATCGCCGGATCGGACGACTCGTCGGCGGCCAGCGCCCCCAGCCACGCGTCCATCTGGCGGAGCGCCTCCCGGGCGACCGGGCTCGCCGTCGAGTACAGCCCGTAGCGGTCGTCCTCGACCAGCATGACGTGGTTGTCGGTGCGTCCGTTGGCGCGGCGGAGCCGGTCGCGCATCGAGAACGAGTGGTAACGCACGTGCACGTCGCCGTTCTCGCGATCGTCGCTGTAGGCCCGGTAGTCGATGATCGGGGTCGTGGCGAGCCCGCCGCCGCCGTGGGTCACCCGACCGGTCTCGTAGACGGCGTTGAGCGCCTCGGGGTCGCCCACCGTCCGGTCCGCCTGGAAGTTCCCGTCGCGGTCGTAGCCGCCGACGCGCGCGTTGAGATCGAGGAACTGCTCGGGGGTGATGACCCCGGCGTTGAGCGCCCCCAGCCCGTACTGCACCCCGACGTTGTCGAGCGGGCGCCGCGCGAAACCGGTCTCCGGGTCGCGGCCGAGCACGTTGACGGCGTGGTCGAAGACGTCGCACCGCGCACCCCCGGGATTGGTCTCGGGGTCGTAGCGCAGCGCCTCGGGCAGCGCCTCGGGACAGAACTCGCCGGTGGTGATGCGGCCGGCGTTGCGGGACACGTTGGGCATGGTCGCGAGGACGAGGAAGCCCGTCACCGCGCGCTGCTCCTCCTCGGTGAAGGGAACCGTCGCGGTCTCGCGGAAGTAGTGGTTCAACAGGCGGGCGTCGGTCACGAACGGGACCGTCCCGGAGATGACGTCGGGGAAGCTGCACCCGGGAATGATGCCGTCGAGCAGCCCGGGATAGTTGTCGGCGATCTGGTGGTTCTGGTAGGAACCGCCCGAGCACCCCCACCCGATGGTGAACCGCGGCGGCCCGTAGGCCTCGATGAACCGCTCCTTGACCATCATCATGGTCTCGGCCGCGAGCAGGTCGTTGCAGTTGTTGCCGAAGACGTTGAGGCTCGCCGACGCCACCGCGTAGCCCTGGCGCAGCATGACGTCGTCGGTCACGCCGCCGGTGCTCGCCCCCTGGCGGTACCAGCCGTTCACGCAGCCGCCCCCGAACGTGTAGACGAGGCGTCCGTTCCACCCCGCCGGGGCCTGCCAGGGGTCGGGCTCGGGATCGTTCGCAGGATCGTGGAGCATCGCGATCTGGTACACCGCACGGTTGATGGTACCGGTCTCGATGCGCACCAGATAGGGCACCTCGTCACCGGCGAGGGTCGTCGTACGCACGAGGTCGGCGGGCCGCATGGCGGGGTCCGCCAACGCCTTCAGGGCACCGTCCTCCACCGACCGGTAGGCGTAGTCGACCCGCCGCGCGACCGAGCAGTCGTCGTCGAGCGCGCCCCCGAGGGTCTCGCCGGACACCAGCTCGAAGCGGTCGGTCTCGCAGACGAACGGACGCTCGTGCGGACCGGAGAAGACCGGTCCCGCGGTCGGATGGTTGACGACGTCGATCCGGGCGGTCGTGCCGCCGGCGGCACGAACCTCGATCTGGTGGGTCCCCGGTTCGAGGCCGCGAACGAGCCCCTCCAGGACCCCGTCATCCAGCCGGCGAAAATCGCCGGTCACGTCGCGGCCGGCCACCTGCACCGTCACCGCACCGTCCGGCGCGCCCGGCGCCGGTGTCACCCGCACCAGGACGTCCCCGCCGCTGACCATGTCGGGGCGAGCGGACACCGTGGTGATCTGCGCGGCGTCTCCGGCGGTCTGGGCTTCGGCGGAGGCGACGGCGCCGACCGCCACCAGCGCGAGCAGGGCCGCGACCCGCCGCGGCCACCTCTGGATGAACGTCAGCGTCGGGATAGACACGGGTCGACTCCTTCTTGGACTGTCCGTCTTCCGGTACTCGGCAGGGCCGGCAAATCCGGTCCCCAAAAATGGCTTGCGGCCGGCATGATACCAGAATCGGACGTGCCGGCCGGACCCGCGGCCACGGTCCGCGCGCCCGTCTCGCCTTTGATTTTTCGCGGAACCGGCGCGTCGCGTATAGTGGATTCGTGGGCGGCGGGCGAGCATGCCGCCCCGCCGGTCCGGGAACCCGTGGTGAAACTCCGGTTGCACCGAGACCGGCGCCGGCGGGCTGCAAGGGCGCCAAGGGGTTGCACGGGCGCCGGCGGGCTGGAACGCGCCCGATGCCGACAACGTGTGGCGAGGGAGCGCATTGGGTCGTACCTGACCGCGATCGACGCAACCCCGAAGAACGGCGCAGTCGGGCAGGGACGTAACGCCGGTCGAATGCGGCGCAGTGCCCTTTTGCCCGGGGGCTCCCCAGGTCCGGAGGATGCCGATGGCGCGACGAGTCGGGTGGATGACGGTCATGCTGGCCGCGGGGTTGTGCACCGCCCCGGCGCTGGCGCAACCCGATTCGTGGGCGGGTACGTGGCGGGGCGATCTGACCTCGGGGCCAGATGCGAGCAGCCCGGTGTCGCTGACCCTCGTCGCGGGGGGCGACGGCGCGTACACCGGGCTCGTGGACGGGCTCGCGCCCAACGCCGAGATTCGGCTCGATCGGGTCGTCGTCGACGGCGAGCAGGTGACGGTGGAGGCAGCCACGGACACCGCGTTCGGCCCCCTGTCTCTCGTCTACACGCTGGTCCGCGACGGCCGGGATCTGTCGGGAATCGGCCGCGTCACCGCCGGCGGCCACGGATTCGACGTCTCGCTCGCGTTGAACCGGGCGCGTCGGGCCGACGTGCCGCAACCGCAGATCGAGCCGCGCATCGGCTATTTCTCCGGGAGCTGGCGCTTCGACTACACCGGGGGCGAGTTCCCCCCCTTGAGCGCCGGAACCCGCAGCGGCGCCGTCGTCTTCGAGCCGCTGCCGGCGGGGCCGTTCGTCCGCGGACGCGCCGCCGGCGACCTGTTCGGCGAGCCGTACGAGGAGACCTGGACCATCGGGTTCGACGAGGCCACCCGCTCAGTGGTCTGGCTCGAGCAGCGGCCGGACGGCAGCACCCTGACCGCCCTGGGCAACTGGACCAGCCCCATCGCCATCACCTTCCTGACCGCCCCGATGGAGGCGGACGGCCGCGTCCACGTCCTGAGACGGGCCGTCCGGACCACGTCCGACACCGCCTTCTCCGTGGTGGACGAGTTCTCCGTCGACGGCGGACCGTTCCGCCGCCTCGGCAACGGCTCTTATCTCCGCACCGGCGACGACCCCGGTGCCCCCTCTGGACGCTGACGATGACGCTGACGACCACGACCACGACCGAGACCAACGCCGAGCTCGTCGCCCGCGACGCCGCGCACCTGATTCACCCCCTCCACGACGCCGCGGCCCACCAGACCGCGCGGGTCTGGGTCAGGGGCGAGGGGGCGCTTCTTTTCGACGCCGACGGCCGGGAGTACATCGACGGCCTGGCCGGGCTGTGGAACGTGCTGGCCGGTCACGGCCGGCGCGAGCTCGCGGAGACGGCGCGGGCCCAGATGGAGACCCTGGCCTACGCCTCGGGGTACACCGGCAGCTCGAACCGGCCGGCGATCGAGCTGGCCGAGCGGCTCGCGGACATCACCTACCCGTCGATCAACCGCTTCTTCTTCACGAGCGGGGGGGGCGAGGCGACCGAGAGCAGCATCAAGATGGCGCGCGCCTACTGGAAGCTGCGCGGCCGGCCCGACAAGACCAGGGTCATCTCCCGCATCGAGGGCTACCACGGCGTCACCCTCGCCGCCATGAGCGCCACCGGGCTGTCCGCCTACTGGCCCCTGTTCGAGCCGCGCGTGCCCGGGTTCGTCCACATCCCCTCGCCGTACCCGTACCGCTACGAGGCGCCGCCCGGGGTGAGCCAGGGCATCGCGGCGGCCGACGAGCTGGAACGAGCGATCGAGCGGGAGGGGGCGGAGACCGTCGCCATGTTCCTGGCCGAGCCGGTGCAGGGGGCGGGCGGGGTCATCGTGCCGCAGGACGACTACTTCCCCCGCATCCGCGAGATCTGCGACCGCCACGACGTGCTGCTGGTCGCCGACGAGGTCATCACCGGCTTCGGCCGCACCGGCACCCTCTTCGCCCTCGACCACTGGGGCGTCGAGCCGGACATCCTGCAGTTCGCCAAGGCGGTCACGTCGGGCTACGTGCCCTTCGGCGGCATCGGCATCAGCGATGCGGTCGCCGCCACCCTCGACGACGACGCGCGGGTGTGGATGCACGCCTATACCTACTCGGCCCACCCCGTCGGGTGCGCGGTGGCCGCGCGCAACCTGCAGATCGTCCGCGACGAGGATCTGCCCGGCCGGTGCTCGCGCCAGGGAGACCGGCTCCTCGCCGGGCTCCGCGCCGCCCTCGGCGACCACCCCCACGCCGGCGACATCCGCGGCAAGGGCCTCATGTGCGCCGTCGAGCTCGTCGCCGACCGAGCCACGAAAGAGCCGTTCCCCGCTGGTGACAAGGTCGGTCCCCGCGTCCAACGGGAAGCAGCGGAACGGGGCCTGTTCAGCCGCGTCAAGGCCGACACCTACGTGCTCGCCCCCGCCGCGGTCATCACCGACGATCAGGTCGACCGCACCGTCGACATCCTCGCCGGCGCCATCCGGGCCGTGCTCGGGTAGGCCCGACAGGCCTCCGGCGTGAACGGCTCGCAAACTATTGACAATACGTACCTTACGCCACTCTGAGCCGGCCGTTTCCCTCGCTGCACCCCCCGTCGTGAATCGGACGTCCCCGGACCATGAACAACCTCCGCGCGCGGCTTCCGATCAAACCGATCACCCGTGCGTAACAGCGATCCATCCGACGGCGCCGCGTCGGTACGTGGATGCTGCTCGAGAGAACGAATACGATATCGCCGGCCCATGCTGGCGAATCAGCTGACCCTGAAGGACCTGAAGTCCGAGCTTTGGAGGTGTGCCGAGATTCTGCGCGGCAGCGCCGTCGACCGGACCGACTGGAAGGGCTACATCCTCCCACTGCTGTTCTTCAAGCGCATCAGCGACGTCTGGGACGAGGAAGCCGCCGAGGCCCGCGAGACCTACGGCGACATCGATCTCGCCGACTTCCCGGAGCTGCACCGCTTCACCCTGCCGAACGGGTGCCGCTGGCGCGATGTCCGTGCGATACCGGCCAACGTCGGCGCCGCGCTGGCGCGGGCCATGCGGAGCATCGAACGGGCCAATCCGGACACCCTTGCCCGGGTCTTTGGCGCCGCCGACTGGGGGAACCGCGAGATGCTCGGCGACGAGCTGCTCAAGGACCTCATGGAGGGGCTGTCCAGCGTGCCGTTGGGCAATGCTGCGGTCGGGTCCGACATCCTGGGCGACGCCTACGAGTATCTGATCGGCAAGTTCGCCGACATCACGCGGCGCAAGAAGGCGGGCGAGTTCTACACGCCACGCAGCGTTGTACGAATGATGGTCGAGCTGCTCGATCCGCAGGAGGGCGAGAGCATCTACGACCCGGCCTGCGGCACCGGCGGGATGCTGCTCGGGGCGATCGAGCACGTGGAGCGGGCCGGCGGCGACCCGCGCACTTTCTTCGGGCGCATCTTCGGCGAGGAGAAGAACCTGACCACGTCGTCCATCGCGCGCATGAACCAGGTGTTGCACGGCGTCGAGGACTTCCGGATCGAGCAGAACGACACGCTCCGGAATCCGGCGTTCACCGACCCGTCCGGCGCCCTGGCGACGTTCGACTGCGTCATCGCCAATCCGCCGTTCTCGCTCAAGGAGTGGGGCCGCGAGGTGTGGGAGGCGGATCCGTGGGGCCGCGCCGCATTCGGCCTGCCGCCGGCGAGCTACGGCGACTACGCCTGGGTCCAGCAGATGGTGGCGTCGATGGCGGAGGACTCGGGTCGGATGGCGGTCGTGCTGCCGCAGGGAGCACTGTTTCGCAAGGGCGCAGAGGGCCGCATCCGCCGGGCGCTACTCGAGCAGGACCTGATCGAGGCGGTGATCGGGCTCGCGCCCAACATCTTCTACGGCACCGGTCTCGCCCCGGCGGTGGTGACGCTGCGCCGCGCGAAGCGGCGCGGCCGGCGCGGGAAGGTGCTCGTGATCGACGCGTCGAGTCTCTTCCGCAAGGGCCGGGCGCAGAACTTCCTCGACCCGGCGCACGCTGAACAGATCGTCGGGTGGGTGCGGCGTTTCCGGGACGTGGAGGACCGGGCGAAGGTCGTCTCGACGGAGGAAATCGAGCGCGAGGACTGGACGCTCAACATCTCCCGCTACGTGCAGCCGCCCGTCGGCGAGGACGTACCGCCGTTGCCCGAGGCGCTGGCCGCCTTCAAGGAGGCGGTGACGGAAGCCCGCTCCGCCGAGGATCGCCTGCGGCGGGTGCTGGTCGAGGATGGCTGGCTGGAGTGACTCGATCGGGCCGGGGCAACGGTCGAACGGTAGAACAGGAGCGTGGCTGACGTGCATCCGTCCCCCAGACATTTGGGCCAGCAGGCGCTGGAATCGTACCTCTGGGGCGCGGCCAATCTCCTGCGCGGCCTGATCGACGCCGGCGACTACAAGCAGTACGTCTTCCCGCTGCTCTTCTTCAAGCGCCTCTCCGACGTGTGGGACGAGGACTACCGGATCGCCTTCGACGAGACCAGCGACCAGGAGTACGCGTGGGCGACTGCCAACGACCGGTTCATGATCCCGGCCGGCGCGCACTGGTCCAACGTCCGCCGCACGGCGCGCGACGTGGGCCGGACGCTGCGGGGCGCGTTCCGCGCCATCGAAACGGCCAACCGGGAGCGTCTGGTCGGCGTTTTCGGGAACGCGGCGTGGACCGACAAGGCGCAGATGCCGGACGCGACGCTCAAGAACCTGATCGAGCACTTCTCGAAGCACACGCTGAGCCTCGCGGCGGTGCCCGAGGACGAGCTGGGTAACGCCTACGAGTACCTCATCAAGCAGTTCGCCGACGACAGCGGCCACACGGCGCAAGAGTTCTACACCAACCGGACACTGGTGCACCTGATGACCCGGATGCTCCGGCCGCGGCCGGGCGAGCGCATCTACGATCCGACGGCCGGCACCGGCGGCATGCTCATCTCCGCGCTGGCGGAGGTGCGCCGCAACGGCGGTGACGCCCGAACGCTCGGCCTCTACGGACAGGAGATCATCGGCACGACGGCATCGATCGCGCGCATGAACCTCGTGCTGCACGGCGTCGAGGACTTCCGGATCGCGGTCGGCAACGCGTTGAGCGATCCCGCCTTCATCGGGCGAGATCGCCTGATGACGTTCGACGTGGTTGTCGCCAACCCGCCGTATTCGATCAAGACCTGGAACCGTGAGGCGTGGCGGCACGACCCGTGGGGGCGCAACATCCTCGGCACGCCGCCGCAGGGCCGTGCCGACTATGCGTTCTTCCAGCACATCCTCAAGAGCCTCGACCCGCAGACCGGCCGGTGCGCCATCCTGTTCCCGCACGGCGTCCTGTTCCGCCAGGAGGAGGCGGCGATGCGGAGCGCGCTCATCGAGCGCGACCTCGTCGAATGCGTGCTCGGCCTGGGACCGAACCTGTTCTACAACTCGCCGATGGAGGCGTGCGTCGTCGTCTGCCGGACGCGGAAGCCGCCCGAGCGCCGCGGCAAGCTGCTGTTCATCGACGCGGTTCGCGAGATAGCACGGGAGCGCGCGCAGAGCTTCCTGACACCGGAGCATCAGGAGCGGATTCTGACGGCGTACGACGCGTTCGGCGACGAGCCCGGGTTCGCAGCGGTCAGGTCCAACGACGACGTGCTCGCCACCGACGGCAACCTGTCCATTCCCCGCTACGTCCGGCGGATCTCTGACTCGGATTCCGACACCCGGACCGACGGGGATCTGCGGCAGGCGTGGGCGAACTTCGACGCCGGCAGCGCGGCGTTCTGGCGCGAGATGGACGACGTGGTCGCGATGGTCGAGCGGATCGCCGCGGAGAACCGGCTCGATGGGTAACGGCAGGCTCAAGCCCGGCTGGACGCGCCTCGCCTTCGGGGATGTCGTGCGGTTGTCCACGGAACGGACATCCGACCCAGGAGCAGCAGGCTTCGAGCGTTACGTCGGCCTGGAGCACCTTGATCGCGGAGACCTCGCGATCCACCGCTGGGGCGACGTCGCGGACGGCACGACCTTCACGACGATCTTCCGGCCTGGACAGGTCCTGTTCGGAAAACGACGCGCCTATCAGCGCAAGGTCGCCGTCCCCGAATTCAGCGGCGTGTGCAGCGGCGACATCTACGTGCTCGAATCCAGCAATGACCGGCACCTGCTCCCGGAGCTTCTGCCGTTCGTCTGCCAGACCGATGCGTTCTTCGATCACGCGATCGGAACATCGGCGGGATCCCTGTCACCTCGAACGAACTGGCGGAGCCTTGCCGCCTACGAGTTCGCCCTACCGCCGCTGGATGAGCAACGGAAGATCGCCACAATTTTATCGTCCCTTGATGTGTTGATCACAAATATACGGCTAACTGCTTGCCGGATGCTCCAAGTTCACCGCAGTTTGATGCACGAAATGGTTGCACATGGCATTCCAGGGAGGCATACCCAATTCAAGGAGACAACGATTGGCAGACTACCACTAGCGTGGGATGTGGTTCAGTTGCAGTCAATCTCTTCGGTTGAGAGGGGACGCTTCTCCCACCGCCCGCGAAACGAACCTCGCCTTTATGGAGGTCCGTACCCATTCGTACAAACTGGAGATATCGCTGCCTGCGACGGCCTCATCCGGGTGTACCAGCAGACCCTTAGTGAGGATGGTTTAGCCGTAAGCAGAGTGTTTCCAATTGGAACTATCGCGATCACTATAGCCGCGAACATTGGAGCAACGGGTATCACGACGTTTCCCGTGGCATTCCCTGATAGCGTTGTTGGCATTAAGGCGGATCCATGTGTGAACACGCATTTCCTTGAATTTGTGCTCCGAACGCGCAAACGTGACTTCGAACGTTTAGCCACCGAGAGTGTGCAGAAGAACATCAACCTTGATACCCTCAGGCCGCTCCTTATCCAGTTGCCTAGCAGAAATGAACAACAGGAAATAGTCAATTGTCTGTCAACCATCACCGAACGTCATAGGGCTACACGCAAACGCGAGGAGCGACTGGCATCGCTTAGAGCTGCGATGCTGAACCACGTCCGCGGTCTGAACACGACTCGACAGAATCCTGAGTGCTCTCAGTACCAGCTCTGATTCCCGTCGATTGCCGAACCAGAGTCGCGTTCTGGGGAGTTCATTACGTTTCGCAACGAGCCGGGAGGCGCGACGGCCGGTGGGACCCCGCATTGTAACGTGCGGGACCATTCACGTTCGTCCAAGGGGAAGGTATTGATTCTTGCGGCCGCCGGATCTACCGGTGAGGACGGGTGTATCATCTGCCGTCAGATTCATGGCCTTCACCGAGTCGAACACAGTCGAGGCGCTCGTCCGTGACATCCTTTGCGGCGGCGTCACCCACCATACGGCCGCCGGACCCGCCTTCGCGCGGCGCCACGGCGCGGTCTCCGGCCTCGGTTGGCACTACCTCGGGCCGCAGCACCTGGTGCGGCAGGTGCACGAGGTCCTCGTCGAGGACCACGTGCGGGAGGCGCTGATCCGCCTCAACCCGGAGATCGGGGCGCAGCCGGATCGGGCCGACGACGTGCTGTATCGGCTGCGGGCCATCCTGATGGGCGTGCGGACGGACGGGCTGGTCAAGGCGAACGAGGAATTCGCAGCGTGGCTCGCCGCAGAGCGGTCGATGCCGTTCGGCGCGGACGGCGAGCACGTCACCGTGCGGCTCGTTGACCTTGAAGACGTCGAGCGAAACCAGTACGTCGTCAGCACCCAGTACATTGTCCGATCCGGTGCGAACGAGCGCCGCGCGGATCTCGTGCTGCTGGTGAACGGTCTTCCGCTGGTCGTCATCGAGGCGAAGACGCCGGTACGGTCGAGCCAGAGCTGGTTCGACGGGGCGACGCAGATCCACGACGACTACGAGCGCAACGTGCCGGAGCTGTTCGTGCCGAACCTCTGCTCGGTCGCCACCGAAGGGAAGGACCTGCGCTACGGGTCGATCGGACTGCCGGTCGATCTCTGGGGACCGTGGCGGGCGGACGACGACACCGACACGCGGAAGCTCGAACGGATCAAGCGGACCATCTCGTCGATGCTCCGCCCGAACACGGTTCTGGATCTGCTGGGCAGCTACACGGCCTACGCCACGGGCAAGGGGAAGCGGCGAGCCAAGATCGTGGCGCGATACCAGCAGGTCGAGGCGGCGAACCGCATCGTCGCACGGGTCGTCGCCGGCCACCCCAAGAAGGGCCTGGTCTGGCACTTCCAGGGTTCCGGCAAGTCGCTCCTGATGCTGTTCGCGGCGCGCAAGCTGCGGCTGCACCCGGCGTTGGGAAACCCGACGGTGATCATCGTGGTCGACCGGGTCGACCTCGACACGCAGATCTCCAGCACGTTCCACGCGGCCGACGCGCCGAACCTGGAGAAGGCGGACACCCGGGGGGATCTCGAACGGTTGCTGGCGCAGGACGTCCGCAAGATCATCATCACCACGATCTTCAAGTTCGCCGAGGTGGACGGTGCCCTGAACGACCGTCACAACATCATCGTGCTGGTCGACGAGGCCCACCGTTCTCAGGAAGGCGACCTGGGACGGAAGATGCGCAGGGCGCTCCCGAATGCGTTCCTGTTCGGACTGACCGGGACCCCGATCAACCGCGCCGACCGCAACACGTTCTTTGCCTTCGGCTCCGAGGAGGACGAGTACGGCTACCTGAGCCGCTACGGCTTCGAGGAGTCGATCCGCGACGGCGCGACGAAGCCGCTGCATTTCGAGCCGCGGTTGCCGGAACTGCACATCGACCGGGACGCCATCGACGCCGAGTACCAGGAGCTGACCGGCGGCCTGAGCGATCTGGATCGGGAGCAGCTCTCGAAGACCGCAGCCCGCACGGCGGTGCTGCTGAAGACGCCGGAAAGGGTCGAGCGGATCTGCGCCGACATCGCCCGGCACTTCCAGGAGAAGGTCGCGCCCAACGGCTTCGGAGCGCAGGTGGTCACCTACGACCGTGAGAGCTGCATGCTGTACAAGCAGGCGCTCGACCGGGTGCTGCCCGCGGAGATGTCCGATGTCGTCATGACCGTCAACAGCGGCGAGGACGAGTACGCCGCCTACCGCCGGGATCGGGACGCCGAGGAGCGGCTGCTCGACCGCTTCCGCGATCCGAACGACCCGCTCAAGCTGCTGATCGTCACGTCGAAGCTGCTGACCGGCTTCGATGCGCCCATCCTGCAGGCGATGTACCTGGACAAGCCGCTGCGTGACCACACCCTGCTACAGGCCATCTGCCGCACGAACCGGCCGTACGGCGTGACCAAGACGCATGGGCTGATTGTCGACTACCTGGGGATCTTCGACGACGTTGCCCAAGCGATCCAGTTCGACGAGGAGGGCATCACTCGCGTCGTGACGAACATCAACGAGCTGGTCGCGGCGCTCCCTGCGGCGGTGCAGAAGTGCCTGGCGTGGTTCCCCGGTGTGGACCGCACCGTCACCGGCTACGAGGGGCTGATCGCCGCACAGGAATGCCTCCCCGACAATGCGGCGCGCGACCGCTTCGCCGCCGACTACAGCTATCTCGCGCGCCTCTGGGACGCGGTCTCCCCCGACCCGAGCCTGGAACCGCACGAGGCCGACCACGGCTGGCTCGGCCAGGTCTACGAGTCGGTGAAGCCTTCGACCGGAACGGGCAAGCTCCTCTGGCACACCCTCGGCGCCAAGACCATCGACCTCATCCACCGGCACGTCCACGTCGACGCTGTCCGCGACGATCTGGACACGCTGGTGCTCGACGCCGACGTTCTGGACGCCGTACTCGGCGCGCCTGACCCCGAGAAGAAATCGAAGGAGATCGAGATCAAGGTCGCCAACCGCCTGCGCAAACACCTGCACGATCCCCGCTTTCGCGCGCTCGGCGAGCGGCTCGAGGAGCTGCGACGGAAGCACGAGCAGGGCCTGCTGGTCAGCATCGGGTTCCTGAAGTCACTACTCGATCTGGCCCGCGACGTGGTCGAGGCAGAGCGCACCATCGAGCCCGCGACAGCCGAAGAGCGCGGCAAAGCCGCCCTGACGGAGCTGTTCGAGGAGGCCCGCAACGACCGTACGCCCGTCATGGTCGAGCGGGTCGTCAACGACATCGACGAGATCGTCCGGCACGTCCGCTTCGAGGGCTGGCAGACCACCCACGCCGGCGAGCGGGAAGTGAAGAAGGCGCTCCGAAAGACGTTGTTCAAGTACCGCCTGCACCAGGACCAGGAGCTGTTCGAGCGGGCCTACCGCTACATCCGGCAGTACTATTGACTGCCGTTCGGAACGGCAGTCGCCGGCAAGTGCCGGTCAGTCGATCCTGTGGCCTCATGACCGTCGCCAGACCGCACCGATGGCGGGCCGCAGGGCCGTGACGCCTGCCGCGACTCGTCCGTCTTACGTGCGCCCCCGAGGTGGCTACCCGGCCTTGCGTAACGCGGCGGCCGCCTGCCAGAGATCCCAGTCAGCCTGGATGCCCATCCAGAACTCCGGCGACATCTCGAACAACCGTGCGAGCCGGAGTGCGGTATCCGCCGTGATCCCACGGCGCCCGCGGACCACTTCATTCAAGCGGTTGAGCGGGATATTCATGCGACGGGCCGCCTCGACTTGCGTGAGGTTCGCCGGCCGGAGAAACTCCTCGAGCAGCATCTCCCCGGGCGGCGTCGGTGGACGCTTCAGATCCAGCACGGACCGCGGTCCCTCAGTGGTAGTCCTCGCATCTGACCGCATCGGCGTAGCCTTCCCTGAACCGAAACGTGATCCGATACTGCTCGTTCACCCGCACGCTATAGCCCCCGACCCGGTCGCCCTTCAGCGCCTCCAGACGATTGCCCGCGGGCAGCCGCAGATCCTGAATCGTCAGCGCGCGGTGCAGCGCGTCCAGTTTCCGCCGGATCACAGGCCACAACTGTTTCGGTAACCGGCGGGCGGCTTTCGTATGGCGGCCATAGTAGATGTCGGCCGTCCCCACATCGTCGAACGACCGAATCACCTCCCCAAAATTACATGATTAACGGGTAATCATCAACCTCTGGTTGGCGCGGCGATCGCCGAAGGCCGCTCCCGGGCGGGGGCTCTTGTTCGGGATCACGGGAGGAGGCATTTCTCTCAGACGCCGTCCAAGTCGTGAGACCGGCACGGGGCTTCCGGCGGTGCTCCTCGCGGCCGGGCGCCCCTCCCGACCGCCGGTCGACCGGATCTCCGAAACTTCCGATTGACATTGACTGCTACCATGGCAGCCTGAGGTGGAACCCCGGGTCGCACCGGCCGCGTCCAGCGGGGCCTTCTGCCACAGGTTTTCACGGGCGGGAACCCCCGGCTCGATTCACGGAGACGCGGCATGCAGAACCGGCTGAACCTGACCTTCGCTTTCCTCGCGCTCGTCTCGGCCGGCGCCCCGGCCGGCGCCGCCGAGGCGCCGACCTTCGCGGCCGACATCGCGCCCATCCTCTACGACCAGTGCGCGAGCTGCCACCGGCCGGGCGACATCGCCCCGATGTCGCTGCTGACCTATCGCGAGGTGCGCCCCTGGAGCCGCGCGATCAAGGACAAGGTGGTGTCGCGCGAGATGCCGCCGTGGCATGCGGCGCCCGGCGGGGTGCCGGTACGCAACGCGCGCGGGCTGACCCAGGGCGAGATCGACACCGTCGTCGCCTGGGTCGACGCGGGTGCGCCGCTCGGCGACGAGACGGCGCTGCCGCCGCTGCCGACGTTCTCCGACAACGAGTGGCACCATCCGAGCGGACGGCCGCCCGACTACATCCTGCCGATACCGATCGAGATGCAGATTCCCGCCCAGGGCGAGCTGCCGTACATCACGTTGTACTCCGAGATTCCGTTCGAGGAGGACGTCTTCGCGAACGCCATCGAGATGCTGCCGTCGAACCGCAGCGTGGTGCACCACCTCTCGGTGAACGTCACCACCCTGCCCGCGGGCACGGTGCTCGTCGACGGACAACCCTACGACGAGCACGGGGCGCTTCTGACCGACGAGGCCCTGCGGGCCGCCCGCAACAGCGACTCGAACGCGCTCGGGGGCGCGACCAAGCTGATCTGCTTCGTGCCCGGGCGGGGGTTCGAGATGTTCCACACCGGGGTCGCCAAGCGGGTGCCGGCGGGCCAGGCGCTGCAGTGGAGCCTGCACTACAACGCGACGGGCCGGCCCGAGACCGACCGCTCGCGCATCGGCATCTGGCTCTCGGACGCACCGGTGACCCACGAGATGCTGTCCCGCACCATCGGGAGCCCGCTGCCGACGACGCCCGACCGGACCCTGCCGGTAATCGTCAACGGCGAGGAGGTGCCCCGGCGCGAGGTCCCGGTCATCCCGCCCTTCGCCGACGACTGGGCGATCACGATGCAGACCGACGTGGCAGAGCCCATCACCTTCTATGCCATCTCGCCGCACATGCACCTGCGCGGCAAGGACATGCGGTTCCGGCTGATCTGGCCGGACGGCCGCGACGAGGTCCTGCTCGACGTCCCCCGCTACGACTTCAACTGGCAGACCGAGTTCGAGCTCGTCGACCCCTTGCACCTCCCCGCCGGCAGCCGGTTGATCGTGGAGGGCCACTACGACAACTCGCCCCGGAACCGGTACAACCCGGCCCCGCACCGCGAGGTCTACTGGGGCGAGCAGAGCTGGGACGAGATGTTCGAGGGGTGGATCAAGTACTCGATCGACAGCCAGGATCTGTCGAAGCCCGCGACGAATTGAAGTCGGCGGGAGGCGGGAGCGATACCAGCCGGTCCGACTCTCCGGCCGGCGATCGCGGTGACGCGCACGGCGACGGGAGGACGAGCACCAACGGGCGGCGGTGCTCCGTCATGCGTTCCCGGACCCGGCCGAGGTTGGCGGCGGCGGTGGCCGCCTGACGGCTCGCCGCTCGATCTCCCCTCCGCGGAGAGTCGGCGCCTCCGGCGGGCGGCGGCGCCGTCCCGGGCGCATTTCTATTTGGGCGCGATGGGCCCCGGCGCTGGCTTTTCCGTCTCGCCCAACTCGTAGCCTTTCGACTTCCAGTTGTCCAGCCCGCAGAATTCGACCGTCCGGTACCCGTTGTCGGTGAAGAGCTCCGCTGCACGGGAGGCTCGGCTGCCGCCGTTTCAAAAGAAGACGAGCCGCACGTCCTTCGGGATGTCCGGCATCCGGCGCTCGAGCTCGGCCACCGGGATGTGGATCGACCCCGGCATCGACCCGCTCGCCACCTCCCAGTCCTCGCGCACGTCGACGAGCAGCATGGTGGCGCCGGCGTCGAGCGCCGCCTTCAACTCGTCGACGTCCACCTGCTGTCCGGGCGGCGCCTGAGCGCGGAGCGCCGTGGCCGCAAGCAGGAGACCGCACGCCGCCGCGAGCAGGAAGCGCCTCCGGCTCTTTACCCGTATCGAGACCATGCAAGACCTCCTTGGTGCGACCATCTCCATCGATGGCCCTTCACTGCGCATCGAACACGTCCGCCACGCCGAGGGCGAAGCCGTTCAGACACGCCGACTGCGCCTGTTGCCCCCTGCGAAATACACCATGTTCCGTGTATGCCTCGCCCGCCAGGGTCAACACCGTGATCGTCTCGTCCATGGGGTTGACGATCCAGTACTCGGGGATGCCCGCCTCTGCGTAGTCTCGGCGCTTTACCTGCTTGTCCCGGTCGGGGTCGTCGGGACTGACGATCTCCATGACCACGTCGGCGCCGCGCCAATAGTCGTTCCCGCGCCGCGGGTCGGTCGCGTCACGAACGAGCAGCAGGTCGGGCTCGCGGAACTTGCCGTCGCGAATGCGCAGGCGCAGGGGAGCGTAGCGCACCCTGCCGCCGCGGGTTCCGACGAAGGGCGCCAGGGCCAGGAACAGGAACTGCGAGATGGCCTGATGGCGGTCCGTGGGCATGGGCGGAACCTCCAGGCGGCCATCCGTGAACTCGAGCAGCAGCCTGGCGTGATCCGTCAACTGGAGGTATTGCGCCTCCGTCCAGAGCCCTTGAAGAGGCCCGGCATCGATGTCGGTGTGACTATCCGGAGCCGTTATCCGCAATCCGAGCCGCTGCACCGCAACCGTCATGGCCGTGTTCCTCCACCGCCGGAGGCATGCCAAGCGCGCGTGTCTTGCGAGGCGGACGTGGAAGTCATGGCAAGGCGCCGGGAACGCTTGCAGTCTAGCACGTCCCCTGGCTGCGATCCGGTACGGACCAGACGGGCCGTCTTCACGCAGTCCGGCCGCGGTCCCGCCACCGAGCGGACGCAGCGCGCCGCCCCGTTTCGGCCTCCCGACGACGTTCGGAACCGGCCGCGGCCCGCAGTTACTCCTCGGTCACCACGATCAGGGTGTTGACGTCGAGCGGCCCCGGGACCGTCTGCTCGGTCCCCGACGGCCACCGCACGTCGATCCGCTCGACCGAGTCGGCGGCGCCGAGGCCGAAGTACAGGGGCATGGAGCTCTGCGACAGGTATCCCGACTTCCCGTCGTGGAGCTGCGTGTAGGTCCGGCCGCCCGCCGTCACCCGCACCACCGCGCCGAGGCCGTCCCGGTTCGAGGCGGCGCCGGCGAGCCGCACCTTCAGGTAGCGGATGCCCTGCCGGTCGGCGAGGTCGCTGACGAGCACCATGGGGGCGGCGTTGAACTCGGAGGTCACGATGTCGAGGTCGCCGTCGTCGTCGAGGTCGAAGATGACGGCGGAGCGGGAGCCGCGCGCGGCCCGAATGGTCACGTCACGCGGGGTCCCGGTGAACCCCGGAAGGCGGTCCGCCTCGCCGAGCACGAACCACGGCGTGGTCAGCCCCCCCTCGCGCGGCTCGACCCCCAGGATGAACTCGGCATCGAGAAAGCGCGTTCCGCCGTTGTTCAGCAGCACCGAGTTGACGCCGTAGCGGAACGGAAAGTTCATGCTCGACGCCACGAACAGGTCCTCGTAGCCGTCGGCGTTGAGGTCGCCGGCACTCGGCCCCCACGGCCAGTAGTTCTCAGCCCCGATCTCGTCCGACACCTCCCGAAACTGGCCGGACCCGAGGTTCAGGAAGAAGGCGTTGCCCCAGATGCTCGTGGTCCCGTCACCCACCATCTCGGGTTCCCAGATCATGACCGCCTTCCGCTTCTCGTCGGCCGGCCCCACCTCCTGGCTCATGTCCGAGTGCATGTCGGTGATGTAGATGTCCAGCCGGCCGTCGTTGTTGAAGTCGAGGACGGCGATGCCCATGGCGCCCCACGAAGTCCTGGGGAACACCTCGCGGCCCCGCGCCACGAAGCGGGCGCCCTCGACGTTCTCGTAGTACTCGTCGTCGCCCTGCATGTTCAGCACGTAGAGGTCGATCCAGCCGTCGTCGTTGAGATCGACGAGGTTGGCGTCGCCGGACCACCGTCGGTCCTCGAGGCCGGTCGCCTCGGAGACGTCAACGAACCGGTTCCCGCCCTCGTTCCGGAACAGCAGGCTCTGCTCGGTCCGTTCCGGGAACAGATGCCCCCGGAACGCGTCCTCCTCGAACCCGACGTGGTAGCGGTAGCCGTCGCCGCCGATCTCGTCGGTGGTGTACCGGCCCACGTTGGTCAGGAACAGGTCCAGCCGCCCGTCGCGGTCGTAGTCGAAGAACACCGCGCCCGAGGAGTGACCCACGTAGCCGAGCCCCGACGCGGCCGTGATGTCCCGGAAGGTCCCGCTGCCGTCGTTCTCGAAGAGCACGTTGCCGCCGCGGACGGTGGTGACGTAGAGGTCGGGGTCGCCGTCGTTGTCGATGTCCGCGAACGAGGCGGTGACGCCGATCGCGTCGGCGACGCCGACCCCCGCCGCCTCGGTGACGTCCTCGAACCGCCCCCCGCCGAGATTCCGCCACAGCTCGTTGGCCCCGACCTGGGTCACGAAGTACAGGTCGTCGAGGCCGTCGCCGTCGATGTCCGCGACCGCCACCCCGTTGCCGTGGTCGTAGTGCACCGCCTTGTAGTCCCGGCCGGCGTCGCTGACGATCCGATGCACGAACGTGATGCCGCTCTCGGCCACCCGATCCGCGAACTGGAAGTCGTGGAACACGTCGAAGTCGCCGGTCGTTCGCAACTGCGCGTCCCGCCGTAGCTCGACCCAGCTCTCGTCGACCAGCACCGGCGGGATGTGCACGGTCTCCTGCGGCGGCTGGCCCTGAAGGCCGGGGGCGCGACCGCTCGCCGCGAGCGCAGCGGCGCCGATCATGCCGAGAAAGCCGGCGAGACCGACGACCAGACTGCAGCGACCCAGATTCATGGTGGGAACTCCTGTTTTGAGGATTGCGCCAGGTGGATTCAGTCGTCGGGACCGGGCGGCAGGAGACCCGGGTCGACGGCCGGACCGGGATTGTACTCCGGCTCGTCGTCCCGCCACGGCGTCCGGCAGGGTTCGTTGCGTTGATAGAGCGCCAGATTGGCAGTCATCCCCCGCGCCACGTCGGACCGGCCGGAGTCGGCGGCAGCCTGCATCGCGCGACCCTGCCACTCGACCGCTTCCGCGAAACGTCCCAGCTCGGCCATCGCCATCCCCATCGTTTCCGCCACCCCGGCGGTCCTGTACCCTTCGGCCACGAGCCCCTGCACCAGCGCCAGCGCCCGCCGTCCGTCACGTACGCCGGCGTCCGGCGCGGCCGCGAGCACCCGGGCCAGCGCGTGGGGAAAGGACGGTTCCGCCGGAAACCGCTCCGTGGCGGCGTCGAGAGTCTGTCGCGCCTCCGGGTACCGGCCGAGCCGCACCAGCGCCAGCGCCTCGCCGAAGCGGGCCTGCTCGCCCTGCACCTGCCGATAGTGGGACAACGCCGCCTCGAACCGGCCGGTGCGGCGCAGGGCGTCGCCCAGTCTCAGATGGCCGGCGCTCAGGCTCGCATCGGCGGTCACCGCCGCCGTGAATCGATCGATGGCCTCCCGGTCGCGCCCGCTGCGCTCGAGAAGCGTGCCGATCAGAAAGTGCGCGGCGGCGAAGCCGGGATCGAGACGCACCGCGGCCTCGAGCTGGACCAGGGCGTCGGGGGCGGCGCCGGTGCGAATCAGGGCGGTGCCGAGGTTCAGACGCATGACGGGGTTGTCGGGCGCCATCTCGACGCCCTGGCCGAGCTGCCGCGCCGCCTCCGGCCAATCTCCCCGCTCGGCCGCCTGCAGGCCGAGGTCCCGGTGGGCCTGGGGGCTCCGGAGCATGGTGTACACCGCGGCCATCAGGGGATCGGGGAAGTACACCGCCCCCCCCGCCGCAGAGCGGCCGCCGGTGCGGGCGCCGCTCCGCGCGAGGTGTTCCCGCGCGCGATCGAGGTCGCCGAGGCCCCGGTAGGCCATCGCCAGCGGATAGTGAATCACCGTCGCGGCCGGGTTCAGCCGCAGGGCCGCCTCCAGCCGGTTCACCGCCACGGCGTAGCTCTGCGCCGCGAGGGCCGCTCTCCCCCCCTGATACAAGAGGGCCTGGGTATTCGGATGGCTCGCCCAGGCGCGGGCCAGCAGCCGCTCCGCTTCCTCGGACCGATCGAGATCGACCTGCACGTGCACCAGCCAGACCAGGGCCGCGAAGTCGCCGGGCTCGAGCGCCAACGCCCGCTCGAAGGATTCGACCGCGTCGTCCAGATCCCCGATGCGTATGGAGACATGTCCGAGATAGTAGGGCCAGCCGAACTCGTCGGGGACCAGCCGCGCCGCGTGTCGCAGGCATCGCCCCGCTGCTTCCGGATAGTCGGCAGCGAACAGGAGCATCCCCAGCCCACCGTAGGCTCCGCCAAGCCGTCGGTCGGGCGCCGCGTCGGCCGCGGCGCGCCCACCCGCCGATTCCAGCGACTGCAGGGCCCGATCGGCGTCACCCAGCTGCGACCGGACCGCCGCGTGCATGCGGCCGAGGTTCGGCAGCGCGCACGCGGCGAGGGCCGCCCCACCCCCCGGCGCCTGCAAGAACCCGCCCGGCCCCGCGAACGCCCGGCCGGCGACGCCCAGGACGAGCGCCAGGACCAGGCCGACCCGGGTCACGTCACCCATGCACGGCGGGCGGCGGGTCCGACCGACCCGAGAGGTGCTCCGCATTTCGGAACGCCCCGGAATCGGCGCGGGATCACGACCGGAAGCCGAGCCGTCCAACATCCTGGTCACTGCTGCATCACCGCTCGGGCGCGGGGCCGAGCAGGCCCGGCTCCACCACCGGCCCCGGGTGGTGCTCGGGGGCGTCGTCAGGCCAGGGGGTGCGGCAGGGCTCGCCGCGGCGGTAGCGTGCGAGGTTGTCGGACATTCGGGCCGCGAGGTCGGGCCGGCCGGCGTCGTTCGCCACGTCCAAGGCCAACTGCTGCCACTCCATCGCCCCCCGGAACTCGCCCAGCTCGGCGAGGGCCATCGCCATCGTCTCGGCCACGTCGGTGGTCTTGTGCTCGGCCACCAATGCCTCGGCGAGCTGGAAGGCCCGCCGCCCGTCGCGCACCCGGGCATCGGGCGATGCCGCCAACAGCCGCGCCAGCGCAGTCGCGAACAGCGGATGGCCGGCCGTGCGGCGCAACGCCGCCTCCAGGCGCGCGCGCGCCTCCCCGTGGCGTCCGAGCCGCACCAGCCCCATCACCTCGCCGAACCGGGCCTCCTCCACGCCGGCATCGATCTCCCGGGCCCGCCGGTACGGGACCAGCGAGGCCTCGACCCGACCGGTGCGGCGCAGGGCGTTCGCGAGCCGAAGCTGCGCCTCGGCCGACTGCGGATCTTGCGCGACGGCAACGGTGAACCGGTCGATCGCCTCGTCGTCCCGTCCGCCCCGCTCGAGGAGCGTGCCGAGGACGTAGTAAGCCTGAGTCAGTTCCGCATCGAGCCGCAAGGCCGCTTCGAGCTCCGGCAGCGCAGCCCGCGAATTCCCGGCCCGGTCGTGCGCGATCGCCAAACTGAGGCGCAGCACCGCGTCGTCCGGTGCGAGCTCGACCGCCATCTGGAACTGCCGCGCCGCCTCAGGCCAGTCCCCGCTCGCATCCGCCTCGAGGGCGCGCTCGCGGTGGGCCTGCGGGCTCCGCAGGAGGGTGGCAACGTCCGCCATCAGGGGGTCGGACAGGCCCAGCGACCCTTCGCCGCCCTCGCCCGCCCCCCCGGCGCGGCCCAGGTGATACTCGGCCGCCTCCAGATCGCCGAGGGCGCGATAGGCCATCGCGAGCGGATAGTGCACGACGGACGCGTTCGGATCGAGTCGCAGCACCGCGGTCAGGTGCTCCACCGCACTCGCGTAGTCCCGGGTCGCGGCGGCCGTCCGCCCCTCCTGAAAGCGGACCACCGCCGAGCCCGGCCGCAGCGCCCGCGCCTGCGCCAGCCAGGGCTCGACCACCTCCGGCTGCCCCAGCCTCAGAAGGGTGGCAACCAGCCAGACGAGCGCCGGAAAATCGTCGGGCCGCTGGTCATGGGCCCGCTCGAAGTAATCCGCCGCCTGCGCGAGGTCGCCCTGCTGCCGGTACAGATGCGCCAGATAGTAGGTCCATCGGAACTCGTCGGGGAGGAGCCGCACGGCGCTGCCCAGGCTCGACTCGGCCGCCTCCAGATACTCGCCGGCCATCAGCAGCACGCCCAGCCGGCCGTAGGCGGCGCCCCGCTCCGCCGACGAGCCGTCTCGAGCTGCGGCCACGGCGGCCTGCGCCGCCTGCATCTGCGTCCGGACCGATGCATGTGCACCGTCGAGATCGGGCAGCGCGACCGGCAGGAGGTCCGGAGCATGAGTGTCGCCCCCGGGACCGCAGGCCGGCAGGGTGCAGGCCGCGGCCATGAAGACGCCCAGCGCGAACCGTCCGGCGGCGTGACCGATCAGGTTCGGGTGTCCCGTTGCAATGGAACGAAGCAGCCGCACCCGCATTGCGCCCTCACTCGCTTTCGCCGCCCGCCGGCCGGCCGGTACCCTCGGTCAGGGTCGTCCAACCGTCGACCGGCACATCGGTCCAGTCCTCGACCCGGCCACCCGGCCATTCGACGCGCACGCGGGTCACCGCATCCGCCGTCCCGAGACCGACGACCACCCGCGGATCGTTGGCCGAGGCATAGCTGCCGTCGGCGCGAGCCCGCCGCCACAACACCGGGCCCGACTCCCGCGAGACGCCGACGCGGGCGCCGAGCGCGTCGCGCCGCCCGCTGAGCAGCCGCAGGCCGACCCAATGCTTCCGGTGACCGACGTCGTTGATCAACAGGCGGGCCGGACCGTTGTTGTTCACCACCAGCACGTCCATATCGCCATCGTTGTCGACGTCCCCGAACGCCGCCCCGCGGCCGACCTCGGACAGCTCGAACACCGGACCGGCCTCCCCGGTCACGTCATCGAACCCCTCGCCCCCGCGATTGCGAAACACCTGGTTGGGCTGGTGCAGCGGGAACGGGTCTCCGGCCTGGACCAGGCCCTCGATCACCTGCACGTGACCGTTGACGGCCAGCAGGTCCAGCCAGCCGTCGTTGTCGAAATCGACCCAGGCGGTCCCGAATCCGGTATAGGGCAGGCTGGGCGCTCCCAGGCCGGTCATGGCGCTCCGGTCTTCGAAGAAGCCGTCGCCGGTATTGACGTACAGCGTGTTCGTCTCGGCCGAGACGTGGGTCATGAACAGGTCGTCGTCCCCGTCCGCATCGAAGTCGCCGGCATCGACTCCCATGCTCGCCTCGACGCCCCCGGTGTAGTCGAGCGCCACGCCCGCCAGCAGCGCCCGATCCTCGAAGGTGCCGTCCTGCCGATTGACCCAGAGCTGGTTCGGCTCGCCGTCGTTCGCGACATAGATGTCCATCCAGCCATCCGCGTTGAAATCGGCGGTCAGCACCCCGAGGGCGGGGCCGTGGCGGCCCCCGATCCCGGCCGCGGCGGTCACGTCGGCGAACGTGCCGTCGCGGTTGTTGCGATACAACCGGTCCGGCGCCGCCGGGTAGCTCTTCGGCGCGCAGTAGTCCTGCTCGCCGGTCACCGCGAAGCAGGGCGACTCGTCCTCCAGGTCGTAGTCGACATAGTTGCCGACATAGAGGTCGAGCCACCCGTCCCCGTCGAAATCGACGAAGGACGCCGATACGCCCCAGAGCCCGTCGCCGGTGCCGGACCGCTCCGTGACGTCGGTGAACGTGCCGTCGCCGTTGTTGCGAAAGAGCTGATTCGCGCCGATTCGGGTGCGGTAAAGGTCGACTCGGCCGTCGTTGTCGAAATCGCCGGCCGCGACCCCCATGCCGTAGGAGCGGACATCGAGACCGCTGCCCGCGGTCACGTCGATGAACCGCAGCGTCCGCGCGCCGTCGGCGTGCACCTCGAGGTCGTTGCGGTAGAGGCGATCCGTCAATGGACGGGGTGCGTTGGGCACGGGAGGCGTCAGGGCGTCGTCGAGGATCCGGCCCGGACCGAGCATCTGCCCCTGGATGAAGTACGCGTCGAGGTCGCCGTCATCGTCCAGATCGAACAGGGCGGCGCCCGGCCCCATGATCTCGCTGAAATAGAACTCGCCGGACATCCCGTTGAAGTGCTCGAAGTCGATGCCGGCTTCCCGGGCGCGGTCGGTGAACCGAATCTGCCCGGCCGAATCGGCAGCGGAAGGGGCGGTCGCATCACCCGCGGGACCCTCGCCGTCCGCCCCGGACACCGGCGAGACCGATTCCGCGGAGCCACATCCCACGGCCCCGGCGAGGAGCAGCAAAACGGCCGCCGCCAACCCCGACCGGAGATCCCGGACCGTCGAGAGCATGTCGTCAATTATCCGCGGGGGACGCCGATTCCTTCAAGTCGCGGAGCCGCGGTCGACGGGAGCCGCCGGCCGTACAGTTACGGCGTCTTCGAGGTCGGGATGCATCCGAGTCAGCGGGTTGGGCCTCACTCGATGGACCGACCCGTTCCCTCGGTCAACGTCGTCCACCGGTCGATGGCGATATCCTCCCACTCCTCGACCACGGCGTCCGGCCAGACCACGCGAACCCGGTCGACAGCGGCGGTGCGGCCCAGACCGATGAGCACCCGCGGGTCGGCCGCCGACGCGTAGCTGCCGTCGGTGCGCACCCGCCGCCACAACACCGGCCCCACGTCGCGGAACAGTGCGACCCGGGCTCCCAGCATGTCCCGGCCCGCGGCGCCGACCAGCCGCAGCCCGACCCATCGGTTGCGGTGGCCCAAGCCGTTGATCAGCAGACGTACCGGCGCGTTGTTGTTCGTCAACAGCACGTCGATGTCGCCGTCGTTGTCCACGTCGCCGAACGCCGCTCCCCGGCTGACCTCCGACAGCTCGAAGACCTTGCCGGCGTCGTCGGTCACGTCGGCGAAACGCCCGTTCCCCAGGTTGCGAAACAGTTGATTCCGCTGGTGCAGCGGAAACGGATCGTTCGCCTGCACGAGCGCTTCCATCGTCCTGATCTCGCCGTTCGCGATCAGGAGGTCCAGCCAGCCGTCGTTGTCGAAGTCGAACCATCCGGTCCCGAATCCGGTGTAGGGCAGACTGGGCGGACCGAGACCGACTCGTACCGTCCGATCCTCGAACAACCCCAGGCCTTCGTTGACGTAGAGCGTGTTCGTCTCGGTGGCGATATGGGTCATGAACAGGTCGTCGTCGCCGTCCGCATCGAAATCGCCGGCGTCGACCCCCATGCTCCCTTCCGCCCGCCCGTCACGATTCACCGCCGCCCCGGCGAGCCACGCCGCGTTCTCGAAGCTGCCGTCCCGTCGATTCATCCACAACTGGTTCGGCTCGCCGTCGCTGGCCACGTAGAGATCCATCCACCCGTCAGCGTCGACATCGACCGCCACGACCCCGAGGGTCGGGCCGAAATCGCCGCCCCGGAGCGCTTCGATGGTGACGTCCGCGAACGTGCCGTCGCCCCGGTTTCGATACACCCGGTCGGGCGCCGGCGGGTAGCGGTTCGGCCCGCAGTAGTCCTTCTCGCCGGTCCGGCTGAAGCACTCCGGCTCGTCGTCGAGACGCGGGTCCACGTAGTTGCCGACGTACAGATCGAGCCAGCCGTCGCGGTCCAAGTCGACGAACGACGCCGCCACCGTCCACCGCGAGTCGTTCGTGCCGGTCTGCCCGGTGATGTCCGTGAACGTCCCGTCGCCGTCGTTGCGAAACAGTTGGTTGTCGCGGAGCCCGATGCGATAGACGTCCACCCAGCCGTCGTTGTCGACGTCCCCCGTCGCCACTCCCATGCCGTACGACGCCACCTCGAGGCCGCTTCCCGCGGTGACGTCGGTAAAACGGAGGGTGCGGGTTCCGTCCGGGTGGATCTCGAGATCGTTCCTGTACAAACGATCGGTCAGGGGCAGCCCGGCCCGGGACGGCGCGACCAGCGCATGGTCCAGCGTCTTGCCGGGTCCGATCATCTGACCCTGGACGAGGTAGACGTCGAGGTCGCCGTCGTTGTCGAAGTCGAGCATCGCCCCGCCGGGCCCTATGATCTCGGCCAGGTAGAACTCCCCGGACATGCCGTTGAAGTGCACGAAGTCGAGCCCCGATGCCGCGGCCCGGTCCGTGAACCACGCACCCGTCTCACCGGGCTGGCCCGACGCCGTCCCGCCAGCGGCGCCGACGGCCGCAAACGCCGCCATCCCCAGCACGGCGGATGCTCGAAGAGGCAGTTGGAGAATCACCGGGCAGACTCTGCGTCCGGCGCCGGGAAGTACGCGATCATTCCGCCGCGATTCGTCCCCAGCCAGATCTCGCCGTTGATGCGGATGGCCGCGGTGGAAGAGGCGAATCCCTCGATGCGGGGGTGCTGGAAGATCCGCTGGACCTCGAGCGTCTCGGGATCGACGGTCGCCACGTTGGAGGTCTCCTGCGGGGTCCCGTAGTCGCCGTGGCCCGCGGCCAGGAGCACCGCGCCGCCGTCGACCGACCGGATGTTGTCGGGCCGGAACGGGACCGCGACCACGTCTTTCTGCAGCGGCGTGCGCCCGCGCGACAGGCGCGTGAGCTTCTCGCCGCTCCACCCCGCGACGTAGAGCCACTGTCCGTCCGGGGAGATCTCGAGACCGTTCGGCGTCGTGTCCTCGGTGCCCGCGATCAACGACCAGCCGCCCTCGGTGTGCCACTCCCAGACGTCGCCGGTGGACGTGCTGGTCGCCGCGAACCCGCCCTCCGGCAGCGCCACCACCGAGTTGAGGCGCAACGCCTCGGGCGCCACCGCGCACCCCACCCACGCCAGCGCGATCGGCTGCGCCCCGGCGTCCACCTCGAAGACCTCGATCGACTCGCGCCGGCCGTGGTGCACGACGTACAGGGTGTGGACGCCGCCCTCGCCGGGATCGAGATAGAGGCCGTGGGCCCGGAACTCGTTCCCGTCCAGCTCCGCCGGATCGAGAGGACCGGGGCAGGTCGGCCAGGTCGTCCGGTCGAGTCGCTCGGTCCGGGCCGGGGTCGGAAAGAGAACGGAAGTGGTCTTGTCGGCCACGTTGACGAGGTGAATCCGACCCCCCTCCTGGTTTCCCGACGCGATGACCCACTCGGCGCCGGGCACGACGGCCAGGTCCTCGGGACCGCTCAGATCGCAGATGAACCGGATGTCCCCCACCGGCTCGCACCCGGGCGGCGCCTGCTCCGCGCGCCCCCCCGAGCCGGACAGCACGACGGCAACGCAGGCGACCAGCAATGTTCGTGTTCTCACGACACCCCTCCCCGGCTGTGCGGTTCGCCTGCCACGGCGACAGACCGCGGCCGGACGAACGTGACCATCCCGCGATGATACCGCACCCGACGGGCCGCCAGTACAACCGCGAGGGGCAGTCCTTGGAGTTCCGCACCGGCGCCCTCCGCGACGCCAACGTGGGCGACACGTCGACGTGCGCCTGCCTTCGGTCGCGGTCGGAGGCGGTCCGCCGGTAGCCGGCCAGAACCCGGCCAGAACCCGGCCCGGCCCGGCCCGGCTTGGCTCTCCGGCGAGGCCGGCCCGAACACATGGATCGGCATCGACTTCGCACTGACCCTCGACAAGACGACCGATATCCGGCTCGGAGCGCTCGACCACATCGTCTACGCACGCAGCTTTCGCCGTTCCCGACGACCAGGTCGGCGAGCTCGAAAGCTGTCAGAGCTGCAGAGGAACGAGCCGACGGTCGACCTCGCGCCCGGGCCGGCGGCCCGGACCCGGTAACTCACCGCCGGGGCAGCACGTCGGCGGGCGTGACCCTCCCCTCCAGCAGCCCGGCGTCGTCGTAGAGATCGATGGTGGTCTGCCAGCCGGCGGCGGCATGCCCACCGTGGGCGATACTTCGACGTGCGGGACCGCGCACCTGGCCGCCGTCCCCGCCGCGCCGGCACGCTCGCCGCGTCCCGTTCGGGACGACGTAGCCCGGTACCCACGCCCGAAGCCGTCGACGAGCGCACCGAGCCCGCCCTACCGCGACGGGGATCCCCGTCGCTTCCATCGCGAGAGGCCCGGCCGCGCTCTCAACACGGCCGCGTCGACGCCAAGCCCGAGTGTCGCCGGGGTTCACGCCCCGGCCTTCGTTGAGCGCAGTCGGCGTAGGACGGTTCGTAGTCCTGACGGAGAAGGTGTCGCCGCCCGGACCTACGTAACGCGGGCCGGTGCGAGTGTCGCCGGGGTTCACGTCCCGGCCTTCGTTGAGCGAGCCCCCCTGGATCTGGTTACCCTCATCCCGAGTGTCGCCGGGGGTTGCGCTCAAAAATGCGCGCAACTATCCTTGACTGTCGGCCGTGCCGGCTGACACGATGGCCCCATGAATGGCCGGCAGTTCATCGCGAGGGTCCACAAATGGGCGAGGGGCCGGAATCTGGCGGTGCGCTTCGTGGCGTCGGAAGGACCGGGATCGCACGGAAACGCTCTACGCGGGTGATCGCAAGACGACCGTCAAGGACCGGAAGAAGGAGATTGGCAGGGACTGCTCGCGAAGATGCTACGACCTTGGAATCGACGGGGACGATATCTAGTCGGCGGAATGTCGGAGATGTCCCGAGCGAAGAGAACCGAACTCATGTCTGACACATACAACTATCCCGCCGAGGTCGAACGCGACGAGGACGGCCGCTATGTCGTCGCGTTTCCCGATTTCGGGTGGGGCGCAACGGACGGTGCGACCCGGGACGAGGCGCTGGCCGAAGCCAGGGATCTGCTTCGTGAGCTGATCGCGGCGACGATGCGGGAGGGCAAGGGCTTGCCCGAGCCGTCGCGCGCCACCAAGCGCCGGCCCCTCGTCGTGCCGCCGGTGCCGATTGCGCTGAAGGCGGCCCTCTACGAAGCGTTCCGCAAGGCCGATGTGTCGCAACGCCGTCTCGCCCGCGATCTCGACGTTGCCGAGAGCGAAGTCCGGCGCATGCTGAATCCGGACCATGCCACCAAGTCGGCAACGATCGACCGCGCCTTGCGCCGGTTGGGCAAGCGGGTCAGCGTGACCGTTGGGGAGGCTGCGTGATGATCCGCGACCAGCTCGACAAACCTGCGGCGGGAAGACGCCACCATGGCACTTCCAGGTTGACAGCAGTCGGGCCTGCAACCCACACTCGCGGGGGGGGGAATGATGCTCTTCAAGCGTCGTACGCAGCTGGGCCGGGCGGTCTTGGAAGAACTCTACAACGCCACGAACGGTCCGCACTGGTAAGGTAAGCACGAACTGGTGCAGCGATGCGCCGCTTAATGAGTGGTTCGGAGTTTTTGCAGATGCGAACGGTCGTGTGCGGTCCCTAAGTCTCTCCCGCAACGAGTTGAGCGGTCCGATTCCGGAAGCGCTCAGGGTCCTCGCCAACCTCCAGACGCTGGACCTCTCCGGCACCAAGTTGAGCGGTCCGATTCCGGAAGCGCTCGGGGTCCTCGCCAACCTCCAGACGCTGGTCCTCTCCATCAACGAGTTGAGCGGTCCGATTCCGAAAGCGCTCGGGGCCCTCGCCAACCTCCAGACGCTGAACCTCTCCATCAACGAGTTGAGCGGTCCGATTCCGGAAGCGCTCGGGGTCCTCGCCAACCTCCAGACGCTGGACCTCTCCATCAACGAGTTGAGCGGTCCGATTCCGAAAGCGCTCGGGGCCCTCGCCAACCTCCAGACGCTGGACCTCTCCATCAACGAGTTGAGCGGTCCGATTCCGAAAGCGCTCGGGGCCCTCGCCAACCTCCAGACGCTGAACCTCTCCATCAACGAGTTGAGCGGTCCGATTCCGGAAGCGCTCGGGGCCCTCGCCAACCTCCAGGAGCTGCACCTCTCCGGCACCAAGTTGAGCGGTCCGATTCCGGAATCACTCGGGGCCCTCGCCAACCTCCAGACGCTGGACCTCTCCTACAACGAGTTGAGCGGTCCGATTCCGGAAGCGCTCGGGGCCCTCGCCAACCTCCAGGAGCTGCACCTCTCCGGCACCAAGTTGAGCGGTCCGATTCCGGAATCACTCGGGGCCCTCGCCAACCTCCGGGTGCTGGTCCTCTCCCGCACCAAGTTGAGCGGTCCGATTCCGGAAGCGCTCGGGGCCCTCGCCAACCTCCGGGTGCTGGTCCTCTCCCGCACCAAGTTGAGCGGTCCGATTCCGGAAGCGCTCGGGGCCCTCGCCAACCTCCGGGTGCTGGTCCTCTCCCGCACCAAGTTGAGCGGTCCGATTCCGGAAGCGCTCGGGGCCCTCGCCAAACCTCGAGACTCTGGACGCTACCCCACGGTCACCCCTCGTTGAGCCCATCGCTCAGGGCCCAGCCCACCCACACGGGGGGCTGTGGAAGTGCCCGGCCTGTGGACGCCCGGTCGGCGTCGTGCTGAAACCGAAGGTCGGCGAGGCGGGCGCCCACAGGCCGTTGGAAATCTCGCGGGCGATCGCTGCCGACCAGGCCTGCGCCGGGGCCGGGGCCGGGGCCGGGGCCGGGGCCGCGAGATTCCCACACTTCCACAGCGCATCTGTTCTCAGCATCGATACCCGTCCGCGGGATCGGGGGCAACCTCACTTCTGGCGATGCACCGAGCCGCAAGGCGCCCTGGACGCCGGACAGTGTATGCCAGCCGCAAGTCACGTAGGAGAGGGAGGGAGAAACCCATGAGCACATTCGAGATAATGGGTATGGTGTTCGGAACCGTCGGTCTCACTCTCGGCACGCTGGGTCTCATCTTCAGCGTCACCGCCCTCCGGAAGATCAACGAGCTGGAAGCCCGCCTGGCCAAGGAGGCTCCGCGGGAGGACTGAATGTGCGGCGAATCATGGGTGGCGCGCGCGCCGATACACCAGGGCGTTGCCGCTCTTGCCGCGGATCCCGGGTCACCACGCCAAAGACAACTGTGCCCCCAATCGTTCCGGCGACACCAGTGGTGACACCCTGAGCCGCGACGATCTAGCCGCATCGTAGATGGTCTCGTGGCTGGATACGTCGGCGATCCCGCCGATGCCTGCCCCGACAGCCATCGCGGGCAGCATTAGTTAGCGCTCCGATTACGTATCCGCGCTGCTCTCCCGATTCTGAGTTGGGTGCGGCTCTTCTTCGTAGACGGCTTTTTCACCTATTCATGGGCGTTTTTGCTCGCGGACGGTCACTTTTCGGTTCGTTTTGCGCGGGGACAGCGCCCCGGACAGCGCCCACCGGCCTCTTTCGGGCGGCCAGCCCGGCCTGATCACGGCGCCCGGACGCTTCGGTCGTCCCCTCCGCCCCCCTGGACATTCGCGCGGCGTTTTGGTACGCTGCCTTGGGAAGGGAGATGCCTCTGCGATGGCCGTAGCAGCGACGACGAGGTTCTCGGGACGTGCCTTCTGGGTCGCGTTGGGTGCCACCAGCGATCGAGCTCGCATGGACCGACACTGCCGCCGTGCTGGTGAGGCGCCCAACACGGTCCGGCGGTTGCGGGAGAGTTGAGCGATGCGAGACGTGGCTCACAGCGCCGCTTCCCCCGACCAGGCGCCGTATGCGGTGGCCGAGGCCGTCTTCGCTGACGCCAAAGCCTACCTCTCATCGCGCGAAGCCCAGCAGATGAGTGAGAGCGAGCTCGAACGGGAGCTCCACCGACGGGGCCAGGAGTTGATGCGCAGGCTCCTGCAAGGACACCTCGATCAACGCACCCCGGGGGAGGCCGCCGGTCCGGTCGAGGGGGTCGACGATGTCGAGCGCTCGCAGCGGCGTCTGCAGGAACACCACCCGGAGACGACCTTCGGGACGGTGCAGGTTGCGCGCCCGGGCGGGTCGCGCTCGTCGATGGCGCCGAGACGCAACTCAACCGCGCGAGCGCCGCCGTCGACCTTACGGTGTGGTAATCGACCTCATCCACGTGGCCGAGTACGTCTGCAAGGCGGTGCCTGTGTTCCATCGCCACCGGCGTCATCGAAGGGGCGTGCGGTACCTGGTCCGCGACCGTGATGGAGTTCACTGGTGCACGCTGGTGCTACCCAGTACCGCTGTTTCATCCATGCGCGGGCCCGGATCCGCCGGGTGGCGAACTGGGTTGGAGCCGAGGCGGTTCTGAAGCTCCGGGTGCTACGAAGCCAGCCGCGACTTCGATGCGTACTGGGACTTCCACGACGCGGGAGTACCAGCGGCACCACGCCCAGCGATACGCTGATGGAATAGCGCGGCCGGTCAGCAAGCCGCCCCCGCCGCCCTCCCCACCACACCTTCGACGGGTCAAGTAGCTCTTGCCGTGCCGCTGGCAGAAGCCCCTTGGGCCGCCGACGAAGAAGAGCCGCACCCTTCTGAGTTCGGGGCCGAGCTCAACCGGGACGGCAACCAGGTGTGGCTCCCGATCGCCTCGCGGCAAGGCGCGGGGCTGCGCCGCTCGAGCGTCCTCGCTCGTCGCCGTGGCCGCCGGCGGGAGCAGGCGCTCACCGCTCCCAACCTGGCCCATCCTCGCCGCTAGGGTTCGGCCGGCCGGCCCGCGGTCTGGTCGTCGAGCAGCCGTCCGTCGAGCCAGACAGCTCAAAAGGTCCGACCGCGAGCGGGGCAGCCTGGAGTTCCGCCCCGCCGCCCTCCGGCGACGCCAACGGTGGGCGACACGTCGACGTGCGAGGCCCTGGGACCTGGCCGCCGCCACCTGCCCTCGGCCGCACTGGCACGGCCCGTTCGAGACAGGGAAGCGTTATGATTCGCCTGCACCAGCCCCCACTGGTTCCCGGCGACCGCCATGACCAGCGTCGAATACACCGAGATTCGAAGTCTGGTGGAACGCGCTCTCCGAGGGGAGCAGAACGACGTGTCGCATGTCGTCGACATGCTCGCCGAGCACGGCCCCCGCCTACAATACCCGTGCTCCTCGGCGGTCGAGCAGTCCCACCACGGCCACATGCGCGAGTTGCGGATCCAGAGCGGCGGGCGTCCGATTCGCGTCCTCTACGCGTTCGACCCGCGCCGCACGGCCATCCTCCTGATCGCCGGCCACAAGACCCACCGGACCCGTTTCTACGACCATTTCGTTCCGCGTGCCGACGCGATCTATGATCGGTACTTGAACGAGCTGCGCCGGGAAGGGCTGATCCGTTCGCCCGAGGACCGCATCCGATGACGCACCGACCCTGGTCCGAGTTGACGAAGCACTGGAGCCCCGAGCGGCAGGCGGAAAACGAGCGCGCGAAAACGAAGCTCCGCGCCCACATCCGCAGCCTCCAGGCCGGGGTGCCCGCAGGCGATGCTCCCCCGCCCGCGACTGCGTCCCGGCGCGCGGTCCCGACGCCCCACCCGATCCGTTCCGGTCTCGGTCACGTCCGCGACTGACACCTCCGTTCGGGGACGCGCACCATGTGACGCGCGGCGGAGGCCTCCCCTCATCTCCATCGGGGCCCTATCCGCCGCCTCGAGGGATGCGACCCTGCGAACCCCCCGCGTAGCGCCTCGGCGCCAGTGGCCGCGTGGTGCCGACCAGCCCGGCCGCGACCCGGATGGCCGGCCGAACGGGTGGCTGGCCGCCGGGGCGGAGCCGCGTGGAGTCGAGAATGGCGGAAGAGGAATTGAAGTTGAGCCGCTGGATTCAGCGCAGCAGATACGGCGTCCTGGTGTACGGGGAGCCCTCCAGTCGGGCGCAGCTCGTCGGGTTCGGCCTCGTGTGGCTTGGCGCTGTTCGTCCTCGGGGCCGAGGGAGCCGTCGTCCGGAGGATGCAGACGGCCCCGCCGGGCTGATGGTCGACCTGCGCGGCGTGCCGGGCTACCATACGTGGCAGTCGGCGACCCTTTTCACGGTGGGCCCATGCGAAAAATCGACATCTTCACGCACATCTTCCCCGAAACCTATGTCGCGCGCATGCGGCAGGTCGCGCCTGACTGGAAGGACATCGGCAAGCGCGTCCGCAACATTCCGATGCTCGTCGAACTGGACGTGCGCTTCCGGATCATGGACAGGCACGAGGGCTATCAGCAGATTCTGTCCATCGCCACGCCGCCCATCGAGGTCTACGCGCAGGGGGCCGAGGCCGCGGACTTGGCGCGCCGCGCCAACGACGGCATGGCAGAGCTCGTGGCGCGCTATCCGGATCGGTTTCCCGGCTTCGTCGCGTCGCTGCCGTACGACGATGGGGAGGCGGCACTCGACGAGGCGCGCCGGGCCCTCGACCAGCTCGGCGCGCGCGGCATCCAGATGTTCTCGAACCTCAACGGGAGGCCGACGACCGATGACGAGTTCCTGCCGTTGTTCGAGCTGATGGCCGGCCACGATCTCCCGATCTGGCTGCACCCGATTCGCGATGCGAGCTTTCCGGATTACAAGACGGAGGACAAGTCCTTGTTCGAGATCTGGTGGACGTTCGGGTGGCCCTACGACACCAGCGTGGCCATGGCCCGCATCGTCTTCGCCAAGTTGTTCGATCGGTTTCCCAACCTGAAGATCATCACCCACCACATGGGCGCGATGATTCCGTATTTCGAGGGGCGCATCGGCCCGGGCTGGGATCAGCTGGGCGCCCGGACTTCCGACGAGGACTACCCGGCGCTGCTCCGCGAGCTCGAGAAGCGGCCCTTCGAGTATTTCAAGATGTTCTACGCCGACACGGCGCTGTTCGGCGCCTACGACGGAACCGTGTGCGGGCTGAACTTTTTCGGCGTCGACCACGTGTTGTTTGCGTCCGATGCGCCGTTCGATCCGGAAAAGGGGTCCATGTACATCCGTGAGACCATCGGCGTCATCGACCGGCTGCCGATTTCCGCCGAAGAGCGCGAGCGGATCTACTCCGGCAACGCGATTCGGCTCCTGAAGCTGCAGTGACCCGCTCTCGCCCCGACCGCGGCTGGAGGCGAGGATGACAGGCCGACGATCCGGGACACCGGCCGCGGGGATCGAGCCGTCTGCGCTCCGGAAGACAGGCTCGGGTCACCGGCGCTGGGGGCGGGTTCTTGTGTCGCTGCCCGATTTCAGGGCATCGTGCCTGATCCAGGTCAAGTCGCATGACCTCGCACCGCCACGTCATCCGCGTAGCCCTCGCCCTGGCCGCTCTCGGCCTGGTTGGCACCCGGATCGCGGCCGCCGCGGAGTCGTGGAGCGTGTCTTCCGGCGACGTGCAGGTCCGCTGCCGCCTCACGGTCGGCGGCAGCTTCGATGCGGTGACGGCGGCCATCTCCGGCACGCTGCAGCGCGCGGCGCCGGACGCCGCATCCTACGCGGGCGAGCTCCGGGTGGATCTCGCAACGCTCGACACCGGCATCGGGTTGCGCAACGGCCATCTCCGGGACACGTATCTCGATGTCGAACGCGGCCCGGACTTCCGGCAGGCCGTGCTCTCGGGCATCGTGCTCGACGACCCGCCGCCAGCCAGCGCCGGCCGCCACACTGCGGCATTCTCGGCCACGTTGGCGCTGCACGGGGTTCGGCGCACTGTCGAGGGCGAGGCGGAGCTGCGCCGGCGGGAGGGGCGGATGCAGGTGGAGGCGTCGTTCTTGCTGAGCCTGGAACGTTCGACATCCCGCCCCCGCGCTACCTGGGCGTCGGCGTCCGCGACGCCGTCGAGATCACGGTCAGGTTCGAGGCCGCGGACAGCGATATGCCTCCGGCCGGCGGCCCATGAGGGGAACGGGAACGCACCGCGTGACCGTGGGGGGCGCCCTCGCGGCCGCGGCGTTCCTCGGAGGATGGGGAGTCGGCCCGGCATCCGCCGAGCCGACGTTTCTCTCGAAGCAGTACCCCCGGTGCGCCGCCTGCTACTACGCAGCGTCGGGCGGCGGACTCCTGACGCCGTACGGACGATCGCTGTCGCGGGAGGAAATCTCGACGTTCGGCCCACGGGGAGCTGGCGGAGAGCCGGCCAACGCAGGGACCGCGGGTGAGGAGAACTTCCTCTTCGGCTCGCTCGGGAGCGAGAGCCCGCTGCAGTTCGGCCTCGACCTCCGGCCCTCGCACCTGGAGGTCGACGTGCCCGGCCGCTCTATCGACGACCGCAACTTCCTCATGAACCTCGACCTGCAGGCCGCCTGGCGGCGGGACCGGTGGACGGCGTACGGCGCCATCGGGCGCGAACCCGCGAGCGGCGGCGGGCTCATCTCCTACGAGCACTGGGTCGGGTATCAGATCACCGACCGGGTGAGCGTGCGGGGCGGACGCTTTCTCCCTGCCTACGGCGTCCGGTTCGCTGACCACACTTCTTTCACCCGCGAGCGGCTGGACCTCGCGCAGGACGACCAGGTCTACGGGGTCGAAGTGGGCGTGTCGACCGACCGTTCGCTCCTGCAGGTGTCGATAGGCCCGGGACGCGCCGAGTCTCTCATCGACGACGACGGGCGGCAGGCATTCACCTCGAGCGGTCGGTTTCAGTTCGACCTGAGTCCGCGAACAGTCCTCGCGGGATCCGTGCTGTACCGCCGCGAATCGGAGGTCGGCGCCCGGAGCACGGACACCGGGCTGTCCTTCGGGTACGCCCCGGCGGCGTGGCTGACGACCTGGACCCACGCCGACGTCCGGTTCCAGGCGCTGAGCATGAGCACCCGGTCCTACATCTTCGCCAACCAGACGTCGGTCGAAGCGTTCCGCGGCGTCTGGCTCCGAGTCTCTCCCCAGCTCCGCTGGACCGACACGGACCCGAGCGCACCGACGGGTGTCGAGAATTGATCATCATGACCAGCGTCGCGTTATGACAAGTGACCGTCAGCGGAGCGCCGTTGCCCCCGGCGTGGCGGGTGTTGGCGTCTCGGCGAGCTTGACATAGTACGTGTGGTCTTCTGCGGGTCCCCAGCACGGGGACCGAGGAGGAGAACATGCTTGAGACGCTCTCCGTTCGCCCACACATATGCGAGCAGATCCGGTCGGGACCGCTGGGCCAATGGGTCGACGACTTCGTCGACGTCCTCACGACCCGCGGGTACGAGACCAGCGTCATGCGACGTCACGTCCGAGCTGCGGCGATCTTCAGTGCGTGGCTCGATCGGCAACGGGTCGCAGCCACCGAGATCGATGAGCCGCTCGTCACCCGCTTCATCAGCGGGTTGCCGCGGTGGCGGGCGCCAAAGCGTCGACACGGTCGGGTCTCGGACGTGGCAGGTGGCGTCCGTCTGCTGGCCGCGCATCTACGGACTCGGGGTGTAGCGCCGCACCCCTGGCCCGGTCGCCGACCGATGTGAGACCGAGCAATGGTTGCAGCGCTACGACGATCACCTCGTACAAGTGCATGGCCTGGTCGTCGGGACCCGGCGGATTTACCGGCGCTATGCCGCAGCCCTACTTGCCGAGTGCGCGGGGACGCCGACGCCCGGAGCGGGCCGTTCGTCTGTGGACCCGGACCAGCCGCTGCCTGCGCCAGTGGTTCGACGAAGAGGGTGAGGCCACGCCCGATTATGCGTTCCGCAACGCACGCGGCCACCGTTTGACGCGGCAGGGGGTCACCCATCTGCTCGATCAGGCCTGCCAGCGGGCTCGCGAGCGATGTCCGAGCTTGGACGCCAAGGCCGTGTCGCCGCACGTCGTCCGCCACACCACCGCGATGCACCTGCTTCAGGCCGGCGTCGACATGGCGACCATCGCCCTGTGGCTCGGCCACGAGCGCCTCGAGACAACCCATCAATACGTCGAGGCGGACCTGCAACTCAAGGAACACGCTCTGCGGAAACTCGAGCCGCTTGGGCAACGGACGCAGCGCTTCAAGGCCGACGCCTCGCTGCTGACCTTCCTGGCGAACCTCTGATTATGGAAAGCGCAGGCCGTCCTCATCCCCGGCCACCGCCGGCCTCGCTGACGGCGCTTGTCATAACGCGACACTGGTCATGATGATCATTATGACCAGCTGGTCATAAACGTCAGTTTTTGACGACCGTTGACAGTGGGTCTGTCCTTCGCGAATCTCGTGAACGTGCCCAGCACCCAGGTGGAGCTCGACCGGGTGACGCCGAACGATGCAGAGAACAGCTATCTGATCCACAAGCTCGACGGCCGCGCGGGCATAGTGGGCAACCGCATGCCAGAGGACGCTCCATTCCTCACGGCCGCGGAGATCGACGTCATCAACGAGTGGATAAACGCCGGCGCGCAGAACAACTGACGTTGTCGGTCCAGCGGGCATACGCACTGATCGCGAGCAGCAGGGCCATCAGCCGAGGCGCCGTCTCGGTCAGGGCGCGTCGGAGGGGGGCGTCGGGTCCTCCGTCTCGGGGGAGCCTTCGCGCTCGATCTCGATGGTGCACCCGGTGACCAGCGCGGTAATCGCGCCGATCGCGGCCAGCAACGGCGCGAACATCGCGCCGACCAATCCCACGGTCAGCGGGAACTCCGCGATGACCTGCGCCTTCTGCCGTACCCGCACCCGCCGAACGTTGCCTTCGGCCAGCAGCTTTCTGAGCTGATCGAGCACCGCGCTGCCGGTGCCTCCCACCGTTTCCCACCAGGTCTGCGTTGCCATGCTTCCTCCTGCCTGACATTGACGGACGGGCGCCGGACGAAGTTCAGTGGGCGTCGTCTTGTGCCGCGGACGCGCACCCGCGGACAATGGCGGCATGCCGAAACGCTATTGGTTGATGAAATGCGAGCCGAGCGCCTACAGCATCGACGATCTGGCGCGGGACGGAGAGACCTGCTGGGAAGGGGTGCGCAACTTCCAGGCCCGGAACTTCATGCGCGACGACATGCGGGTGGGCGACGGGGTGCTGTTCTACGCGTCGAACGCCGTGCCGTCCGGCGTCTCCGGGCTCGCGCGGATCGCGCGGACCGCCTATCCGGACCACTTCGCGTGGGAGGCCGGCCACAAGTACTTCGACGCCCGCAGCAAGCCGGACGCGCCGGTCTGGTACATGGTGGACCTCGGGTTCGTGGAGCGGTTCGCGGCGACCGTGCCGCTCGCCACCCTCAAGGCCACCCGCGGCCTGGAAGCGATGAAGGTGACGCAGAAGGGCAGCCGGCTGTCCGTGCAGCCGGTGACCACGGCGGAGTACGACATCGTCGTCCGTCTTGGCCGCCACACGGGCGGTTGAGCGCGGGGCCGGAGTCCGCGCCGTGAGCGGCTCACGCCGTGGCAACGGCGCAGACTCCTGCAGGTTTGGTCGGGCGGCAAGCGGAGCCGCCGGCCGACGATTTCGAACTACTGCCCGTCGTTGGTCGGTATCCGGACCGCCTTCAGCACCTCGCGGGTCAGCCCCCACCGGTCGAAGCCCTGCCGCCCCCAGTCGAGCCCGCGGCGCACGATGACCAGATCGTGCGACGGCACCACGACGGCGTACTGGCCGCGGTTGCCCGAGGTCGAGTAGGCATCCTTCGGGACGTCGTTGCGGTTCTCGGGCACCAGCCACCACTGGCCGCCGTAGTGGCCGCCGCGCCCGACGGTGGCCGGGGCCGGGGTGCGCACGAAGTCGATCCACTCCTCGGAGATCAGCCGCTCGCCGTGCCAGACCCCGTTCTGCAGATACAGCAGGCCGAAGCGGGCGAGGTCGCGAGCGTTGGTGTAGACTTGGCTGCTGAGGATGAAGTCGCCGAACCGATCGGTGCTGAGCAGGGTGTTGCGCATGCCGATGCGGTCGAGGAGGGCGCGCCGCGGGAACTCGCGGTAGGTCTTCTCGTCGCCCAGCACCTGCTTCATCTTGTAGACCGCGAGCAGCGTGTCGTAGTTCTCGTAGTCCCAGCTCGCGCCGGGCTCGCGGATCAGCGCCTGCCGCAGCGCGCCGCGCACCGAGCTGGCGCCGGCCCAGTACGAGAGCCCGGAGCCCGTGGCGTACTCGCGGCCGGCGTTGTCGACCGTGTCGAGGCCGCTCGACATGTTCAACACGTGGCGCAGGGTGATGGCGTTGCGCGGATCCGTCTCGGGCGACGCGGCGGGGGGCAGCCAGTCGAAGCCGAGGGGCTCGTCGAGCTGCATCCGGCCGTCGTCGACGAGCATCCCGATCAGGGTCGCGGCGATGCTCTTGGCCGTCGACCAGGTGCGGGTGCGGGTCGTCATTTCCACGCCCGGCGCGTACCGCTCGTGGATGAGCTGTCCTTCATGCACGATGAGCAGGCTCAGCGTGACCTGTTCCGACGTTTCCCGATCGAAGGCCCAGTCCGAGGCGGCCTGAATCGCGCCCGGGTCGATCGCCGGCGAGGCGGCCGTCTCGGTGACCAGGTCGCCGTCCGGCCACGCGATCCCGGCCGGATCGCCCGCCGGATACGGCAGGTCGAGCACCGGCAGCCGGTCGATGTCCTCAAAGGTCTGGTCCGGCGGAAGAATCACGCAGCCGATGCCCTCGCGGAACGCCGCCCGCATCACCGGGGTGCCCCCCGGCGACCCGATGGCCACCGCCTTCCGCGCCTCGTCAATCACGTAGTCGCCGCCGCGCGCCGTCCCCACCGGCGGGGACAGGAACGCGAGCTCCTGGGCGAAGACGTCCTCCAGCGTGCGGTTGGACGTGAACAGCCCGTTGCACATGAAGATCGCCTGCTGTCCGTACCGGACCATCTCCCGCTGGAAGTTCCAGTAGTCGTAGGTCTCTTCCTGCTGGGCCGCCGCCGGCATCGGCGCCATCAGCACCGCCAGGATCAGCGCCGCCAGTGCGCGCTTGGTAGTCATGGGTCCTCCTCGGGGCCGCCCGCGGTGGCGGGAGACCGACGATTGCGTGTCGAAACGATGCAGTATAGCGCGGTTCCGCCGCGCGCCGGGTCGTTCAGCGCCACAGGGGTGCACGACAAGAAAGTTGGAGATTTTCCGTTGGGGGTATTGAGCGAGCACTGATCGACCGATTACTCGGGTAGGAGGACTCCGACCATGCCCGAGGCGCAGTTGACTGAACCGCTCGATCACGCGGCCGAAAAAGGGGGCGTCAAGGAGCTGTTCGCCGCGTTGGACGCGGCGGTCAAGGCCGACGTGGACGCGTTCCTCAGACGAGGAGACGCGAATGCCCAGGACTTCGAGACCCTCTTGCAGACCGTTCACCGTCGAGCCCTCGCCACGGCGAGCCAAGCCGTCAAGGTGATTGGCGCGCAGCGTTCGTAGCCGCGCTCGCAGCCGAAATCGATGCGCTCATCAGACCGCGGCGGTCCGCCGCGCAGGACTTCGAGGCCCTCGAGCAGGCCCTCCGCCGCCAAGCCCTCGGCCTCGCCGCGCAGGCGATGGCGGAGTACTACGACGCGGACTATTCCGACCATTCGAGTTCGACGGTCGCGTGCGCCTGCGGCCAGACGGCGCACTACGCCGGCCGCCGCCCGAAGACTTTCACCACGCTGTTGGGACCGCTGACCCTGCACCGCGCCTACTACCACTGCGCCGCCTGCCGCCGGGGAAGCTGTCCGCGCGACCGGGCCCTGGGTCTGCAAGACACCTCGCTGTCGCCCGCCACGGCGCGGATGGTGGGACTGGCGGCGACGAGCGTCAGCTTCGCCGAAGCGAGCGAGTGGATGGGGGAGCTGGCCGGCGTGGCGGTCGACCCCAAACAGGTCGAGCGCACCGCCGAAGCGCTGGGCCGCGAGGTCGCGGCCGACGAACGCGAGAGGGTCGAGCCCGCACCCGGCGCGGCATCGACGATGTACCTGGGGCTGGACGGCACCGGCGTGCCGGTGCGCAAGTCCGAGGTGGAAGGCCGGCGCGGCAAGCAGCCCGACGGCTCGGCCAAGACCCGCGAGGTCAAGCTCGTCACCGTGTGGACGGCGGAAACACGCAACGCCGACGGCCTCCCCGAACGCGACCCCGGGTCGGTCAGCTACAGCGCCGCCGTCGAGAGCGCGGCCAGCCGCCCCACCGACCCGCTGCCTTCCCCGTTCGCGCAACGGGCGTACCGCGAAGCGCGGCGGCGCGGCTTCGACACCGCGGCGCGACGCGTCATCATCGGCGACGGGGCCGAGTGGATCTGGAATCTGGCCGCCGAACAGTTCCCCGGCGCCATCGAAATCGTCGACATCTACCATGCCAAGGGGCATCTGTGCGATGTCGCCAAGGCCATCTACGGCGCCGGCACGGACTTGGCCGCCCAGTGGGGCAAGGACCGGCGGGACGAGTTGGACGCCGGGCGGTTCGATGCGATCCTGACCGCCCTGCGCGCCCACCGTGAGACTTGCGAGGAGGCCCGCAAGTGTATCGACTACCTGACCCGCAACCGCCACCGGATGCGCTATCCGGAGTTCCGAGCGTGGGGTCTTTGCGTGTCGTCGGGCGTCGTCGAGGCCGGATGCAAGCTCGCTATCGGCGCCCGGCTCAAGCGCGCCGGCATGCACTGGACCGTGGCCGGCGCCAACGCCATCATCGCCCTGCGGTGCTGCAAGCTCAGCGGCCGCTTCGAGGATTTCTGGGAAAGACGAGCCGCCAGGGCCGCCTGACAGTCATCTCACGAATCTGACGTGCACCCGCGCCACAGGAGTCCGTGGCGCGAAAGGCCCCACAGATTCGACCGGCGATGCATCCTGCCTGGTTGCGTTGTTCTGCGGAGCAGGGCTGCTCCGCAGTCAGAATTGCCCGATATGCTCGCTCGTCACGCCCGGGCGCCTTACGGCCCGCCGGCGCCGGGGCGTTCTTCGCCCGCGGGCGCCCTGCAGCCGACCGGCCCTTGCCCTCCGGGTGCAACGCGGGGTTGCGCCACGGCCCCTATCCGGGCGGGTCCAGCAGCGCCTGCTCGGCGAGATAGAGCAGCTGCGCGTCCGGTTGCACCACATAGTCCTTGGGGGGGTTGATCACCTCGTCGCCGGCCCGGGTGCGCAGGCCCACCACGAGGCCGCCGCGCTTGGAGAGCTGCATCTCCGTCAGCAACTCGCCGAACGGCACCGGCTCCGTGTGATGGCCGGGCAGCACACCGATGTACACGTTGTGCGCGCCCGACAGCAGCACCCGGCTCATGGCGGTGGCGGTGCCGTGGTACCCGACCGCGTGGGCGATCATTGCGTAGCCGATCTTGCGGGTCTCCAGCACCTCGTCGGCGCCGGCCTTGCGCGCGTGGTCGACGTTCTCGGAGTCGAGTATCTCGACCACCACGTAGAGGGGAAACCGGCGGCGGCGCACGTGGGTCCGCTGGCGGCTGAGATAGGACCGGATGGTGAACGTGATGAGGATCGAGCGGGCGTCGGCGGCCTGGGGCGAGGTGTCCCGCTCGCCCGGCACGATGACCGCGGCCGCGTGGGTCAGCCGCACCTTGTCCAGCTCGCTCTCCTTGGTGGGGTCTCCCTGCACCCACAGGAACTCGGGCGGCACGTCGCGGGGGCGCTCGTGGGTGTCGAACAGCACCACGCGGGTCTCGTGGAGGTCGAGCTCGGCGCCGAGCGCCTCGAGCATCAGGTGGGTGCTCTGGTCGTACCCGCACACGACGATGTGGTTGACGTACTCGCTCATGCGGAACTGCTCCTCCCGGACGGTGACGACGCTGTTGACGAGGCTCGACCCGACGATGCCCGCGAACAGGGCCAGCGTGAACATGCCGGCCACCATCATCACCGCGCCGATGAGGCGACCGAGCCCGGTCACCGGGGCGATGTCGCCGAAGCCGACGGTCGTCGTCGTGACCAGCGCCCACCACATCCCGTCCAGGACGGTGGCGATCTCCTCGTTGTCCCTGACTTCCACCAGATACATGCTGGCCCCGCCCAGCAGCGTCGCCACCCCGAGGACCCCGAACGCGAGGACGAACAGCACCCCGTTCTCCTCGAACGCCTGCAGGACGATGGCGAAGGGGTTGTGGTAGCGGAACAGCCGGTTCGAGCGCAGGAGCCGCAGCAGCCGCAGCGCGCGCAGGCCCCGCAGCTCGGGGAACAGCGCCAGCACGGCCAGGATGTCGACCAGCATGATGGGCCGCAGCAGATACTGCACGCGCCCCAGCAGGTGGGTCCGCAGCCTCCCCCCGGGGGGACTCCGGAAGATGGCCAGCGCCAGCGGCCGGTATGACCCGACGCGGAGCAGAATCTCGACCGCGAAGATCGACAGCAGCACGCGGTCGACGGCCTGCACCACGGGATCGGCGGCGCTGCCGGCCGGCAGCAGGGCCTCGACCAGCAGCAGAAGGACGGAGGTCAGAATCAGCGCCCACACCGTGCCCTGCACATACCGGTACAGAAGGGTGTCCGGCTCGTGGAACGCGGCGTGCAGAAGATTGGCCAGGACGCGCATGGACGTCAGCGGACCTCGCCGGGATCGAAGGTCACGGCGGGCCGCCCCGATCCCGCGGCGGCGAGGCCTCGGTCCGGAGCAGCATCAACCCGGGCTGCTCCAGGCAGGACTTGACCGCGTCCAGCAGCTCGGCCCCGACCGCGCCGTCGATGACCCGATGGTCGGCCGACAGGGTGCAGGCCATGACCGTGCCCACCCCGACGCCGTCGCCGGCCGCGACCGGGCGTCTGGAGGCGGCCCCCACGCCGAGAATGCAGCTCTGGGGCGGGTTCACGATCGCATAGAGGCTCTCGACGCCGTACATCCCGAGGTTGGAAATGGTGAACGTGCCGCCCGAGTACTCGTCGGGGGCGAGGCGCCCCGCGCGCGCCCGGGCGGCCAGGGTCCGGGTCTCGCGGGCGATGGTCCCGAGGTCCTTCCGCTCGGCCCCGCGAACGACCGGCGCCACCAGGCCCTGGGGGGTGTTGACGGCGACCGCGATGTCGACGCGGTCGTAGACGCGCACCACGCCGTCCACCCACGCGGAGTTGGCCTGGGGCACGGTGCGGAGCGCGCAGGCGGCGGCCCGGACGACGAGGTCGGTGAGGGTGGGCGGCGCGTCCGGCGAATGGCGCTTGGCGGCGGCGAGAAAACCGAGCGCTGCGTCGACCCGGCACTCGGTGCGCAGGTAGAAGTGGGGAACCGTCTGCTTGGCCTGCTGCATGCGGGTGGCGGTGACCCGGCGCATGGCCGTCAGCGGTTGCTCGCGGTGCGGGGGTCCCGCATCCGCCGGCGCTTCCGCGTCCGCCGGCACCTCCATGTCCGTCGGCCCCTCGGCTTCTGCCGCGGCACGGGGCGGGCTCGATCGGGCCGGAGCCGGCGAGAAAGAATCCCCGCCATCTTCCTGAGCGGCGCCCCGGCGCCCCGCGAGCACCCGGTCGACGTCCGCCTTGCGGATGCGACCGTCGGCGCCCGCGGCTCGGACCGCCGACAGCTCAAGCCCGGCGGCGGCGGCCATCCGGAGCGCCAACGGCGTCGCGGGAACGGAATCGGTCGCCGCCGCCGCCTCGCCCCTGCCCGCCGGGGCCTCCCTCGGAGCCGCACGGCTGGCCGCTCCAGGGTCGGACGCGGCCGCGCTCGGTGGCTCCGGGGGGCTCGACCCGGCCGCCTCGGCGAATGCCGGCCGGGCCCCGTCCTCCGGGGACGGCGTCACCGCCGCCGGCGGAACCGGGGGCGCTCCCGCGGGAGCGCCCCCGGGAGCCTCCGCCGCGGGCGCAATCCGCGCGAGCACCACCCCGACCTCCAGGCCGTCGGCGCCCGGGGCGATGCGGAGGTCGCACAGGACCCCGGTGGCCGGAGCCTCCAGCTCGACGGTGGTCTTGTCGGTCTCGACCTCGGCGATCGGCTCGCCCGCTTCGACCCGGTCGCCCTCCTGCTTCAGCCACGCCCCGAACTTGACCGACGTGACGGAATCGGCCAGCCGGGGCAGTCGTATCTCGGTCGTCTCGGCCATCGCTCTCAGGGGCCCGTCGGCAAACCCCGCTGCATTCGCTCTGCGATGCATCCGGCGTGAACCGCGTTGCTCCGCGGTTCCCCATGCCCGGTATGCGCCCTTGTTGCGTCCTACCCCGCGGGTGCCTCGCCGGCCTCGGCGCCACGCGGAGTCCACCACGGGCTCCCAGGGCGCCGGCCCGGACATCGCCGCCCTGCGGTCGCCGCTGCCCCCCAACCAATCCTACGAGAGTCCGCGCCGTTCTGCGGCGCAGACTCCTGCTACGCAGACTCCACGCACAGGCGCGCCGCCGCGTGCAGGATGGCGTCGACGTCGAGGCCGAACGCCCGGTAGAGGTCGGGAATGTCGCCCGACTGCCCGAACTGCGCGACCCCGAGCGGCTGCACCCGGTGGCGCCCGACCGATCCCAGCCAGGACAGCGTCGCGGGATGTCCGTCGAGCACCGTCACGAGCCCCGCCGCCGGGGCCAGCGGCTGCAGCAGCCGCCACACCCGGGCGCGTTCGGGGCGTCCCGCCTTGACCGCCCGCATCCAGTCCTGCTGCAGGCGGTCCGCGGAGGTGACCACCAGGACCCCCGCGCCCGGCACGTCCTCGGCGATCTGCCGCTGGGCCTCGACCGCCTCGACGACCACCGGCCCGGAGACGACGAGGGCGAGCTCGGCGCCCGGCGCGGGGGGAATCAGCCAGTAGCCGCCGTCCACGATATCCGCCCGCACGTCGGGGGTGAGATCGCGTTGCGGCTGGGCCAGCGGCCGCGTCGACAACCGCAGATAGACGGCGCCGCCGTCCTCGGCCTGGATGTGCTCGAAGCTCCAGCGCAGGATCTCCGCCAACTCGTCCACGTAGGCCGGCTCGAAGGCGGTGAGGCCCGGCTGTGCCATGCCGATGAGGGGGGTCAACACCGACTGGTGGGCGCCCCCCTCCGGGGCCAGGCTGACGCCGGACGGGGTCGCGACCAGGATGAAGCGCGCGTCCTGGTAGCAGGCGTAGTTGAGCGCATCGAGACCGCGGCTGATGAACGGATCGTACAGGGTGCCCACCGGCAGCAGCCGGGTCCCGAAGAGGGGGCCGGTCAACCCCAGCGCGGCCAGCAGCACGAACAGGTTGTTCTCGGCGATTCCCAGCTCGAGGTGCTGGCCCGTCGGCCCCATCGACCAGTCCTGCGCCGACAGCGGCCGGTCCCCCCGGAACACGTCCGCCTGCGCCGACCGGGCGAAGACGCCGCGGCGGTTGACCCAGCCGCCGAGATTCGTGGACACCGTCACGTCGGGCGAGGTAGTGACGATGCGGTCGGCGAGGTCGGGATGCCGCCGGGCGATATCCGCGAGCACGCGGCCGAAGCCGGCCTGGGTCGACAGCGGATCCCCGGGCGGCACCTCGATCAGGGCCGGCACCGGGACTCGCGGGGCGTCGTGGCGGCGCGTCGACGCCTGGTTGAACGGCACCGCGTCGAGAAACGACCGGAGCGTCGCCGGCGGGACGTCGAGACCCGAGAACGGCTCCCATTCCTCACCCTCCGCGATACCCATGCCGGCGCGGAGGGCCTCGATCTGCGCGGGGTTGGTCAGGCCAGAGTGGTTGTCCTTGTGCCCCTCGAACGGCAGCCCGTGCCCCTTGATGGTGTAGGCGATGAAGCAGGTCGGGACGTCGTCCTTCGCGGCCTCGTGGAACGCCTCGCGCACCGTGTCGAGATCGTGCCCCGCGAGGTTGGTCATGAGCTGGTGCAGGGCGTCGTCGTCGTGCTCGTCGAGCAGCTCGCGGATGCCCGCGGTGTCCCCCAGATCGCGCCGCAACCGGGTCCGCCAGGCCGCCCCCCCCTGATACGCGAGGGCCGAGTAGGACGAGTTCGGGCAGTCGTCGATCCACCGTCGCAGCGCCCCGCCCCCCCGCCGCGCGAACGCCGCCTCGAGCCGGTGGCCGAACTTCAGGGTGACGACCCGCCACTCCATCGTCTCGAACACCGTGTCGAGACGGTGGAAGAACCGGTCCGCGACGATGGCGTCGAGGCTCTGCCGGTTGTAGTCGATGACCCACCAGACGTTGGTGACGTGGTGCTTCCAGGCCTCGAGCAGCGCCTCGAAGACGTTGCCCTCGTCGAACTCCGCGTCGCCGGCGATCGCGATCATCCGCCCCGGGAGCGTGTCGTCCGGCGCCAGCCCGCGCGCCCGCAGGAACTGCTGGGCCAGCGCCGCGAAGCTCGTCATCGCCACCCCCATCCCGACCGATCCGGTCGAGATGTCCACGTCGTCCTGGTCCTTCGTGCGCGAGGGATAGGACTGGGCGCCGCCGAACGCCCGGAACCGTTCGAGCTGGTCGCGGGTCTGGTTGCCGAGCAGATACTGGATCGCATGGAAGACGGGACTGCCGTGGGGCTTGACCGCCACCCGGTCGACCGGCCGGAGCAGGTCGAAGTAGAGGGCGGTCATCAACGTCACCATCGACGCGCACGACGCCTGGTGACCGCCGACCTTGAGCCCGTCGCGGCTCGCCCGCAGGTGGTTCGCGTGGTGGATCATCCAGGTGCTGAGCCACAGCACCTTGCGCTCGACGGCAGCCAGACACCGCGCGGCGTCGGACCCGGGCGCCCCGGATGGAACCGCCGCGGGCCCGCGGCTCGAAGTGGAGGCGGTCATCGCCCTGTATCGTATCCGGGATGCGGCCCCGCCGCGCGCCGGCCGGGCCCTACTGCGTCGCAATGGCGGCGCGGCCGCTCCGCAGGACGTACTTCTGGATCTTGCCGGTGGCGGTCTTGGGCAGCTCTTCCACGAACCGGATCTTGCGGGGCACCTTGAAGTGGGCCATCTGCTCGCGCGCGTAGCCGATCAGATCGGCCTCGCTCACCGCCGCCCCCGGGGCCGGCACCACGAACGCATGGGGGGTCTCGCCCCACTTCTCGTCGGGCATGCCGACGACGGCGACCTCCTGGATGTCCGGATGACGCATCAGGATGCCCTCGACCTCGACCGAGGAGATGTTCTCGCCGCCGCTGATAATGACGTCCTTGAACCGGTCGCGAATCTCGAGGTATCCGTCGGGATGCACGACGGCGGCGTCGCCGCTGTGGAACCACCCGCCCCGCATCGCCTTCGCGGTGGCCTCCGGGTCGTTGTAGTAGCCCTCCATGACCACGTTGCCGCGCACGACGATCTCCCCCAGGGTCCGGGCGTCATGCGGGACCGGACGGTCGGCCTCGTCGAAGACCTCCAGCTCGCCCGACGTGATCAGCTCCACCCCCTGTCGGGCCTTGACCACCGAGCGGTCGGCCAGTGACAGCGCCGCGTGCTCGGGCCGCGGCTCGCACACGGTGATGAACGGCGCGGTCTCCGTCAGACCGTAGACGTGGGTCAGCTCCCACCCGAACTCGCCCTCGACCCGCTGAATCGTCGCCGCGGCCGGCGGGGCGCCGGCGGTCACCACGCGCACGCCGGCCGGCACCGCTCCCCGCTGCTCCGGCGGGCACCCGGCCAACCCGATCAGCACCGTGGGCGCCGCGCACAGCATGGTGACACCCTCGTCCCGGATCAGGTCGAAGGCCTGCACCGGATCGACCTTACGGAGGCAGACGTGGGCGCCGCCGACGGCGGTGACGATCCAGACGAACGTCCACCCGTTCGCATGGAACATCGGCAACGTCCACAGGTACCGGTCCCCGCAGGTCATCGGGAGGTGCACCAGGGTCCCCACCGCGTTCATGTACGCGTTGCGGTGGGTGATCATCACCCCCTTGGGCCGGGAGGTCGTGCCGCTCGTGTAGTTGATGGTCAGCAGGTCCCGCTCGTCGATCGCCGGGCGGTCCACCGCGCCCGACTCCGCCTCGCGCAGTTGCCCGTGGTCCAGCCATCCGTCGCGGGCGCCCTCGAGGGCCACGTAGTGATCGACGTCCGGACACTCCTCGCGAATCGCGTCGACGGTGTCGAGGAACTCGGCGTGCGCGCACACCACCCGGGCCCCGGAGTGCTGGACGATGTAGGCGATCTCCTGCGGCTTGAGCCGGAAGTTGATCGGGACGAGAACCGCCCCGATCTGCGGCACCGCGTAGAACGATTCGAGATGCGAGGCGGTGTTGAGCGAGAGATACGCGACCCGGTCGCCCTTGCGCACCCCCAGCCGCTGCAGCGCCGCCGACCACCGGTCGCACCGGTCGAAGAACTGCGCGTAGGTCAGGCGGCTGCCGCCGTCCACCACGCACTCGCGGTCGGGATAGAGCGACCGCGAGCGGCGCTGGAACTCGAGCGGCGTGAGCGGTGTCTCCACGTTCCGCCGGGGTCCTCAGTCGTTGCTGGTCCGGCTGGCGCGCCGGTCCGCGATGATCTGCTCGTAGTCCTCGTCGGTGAGGTAGGTGACGTTCACGTGCGCGTGATACATGTCGTCGTAGCTGCGCTGGCCCCATCCCACCCACTGCGTGTGGTCCGGATTCGCCCGGTTCGACTCGGTGTTGTCGTGCCAGGCCGTCAGATGGATGACCGTGCCCCGCGGCAGCACCGGCGCCGAGTCGTCGGTGTACACGTAGTTCACGTGCCAGTTGAAGTCGAAGTTGGCGACGTGGTTCAGCATCTCCACCCGGCCGTCCGGATAGATCGCCTCCATCGACATCGCCTTGCCGCGAATGTGCATGTGCGGCTGGTAGTTCTCGAGCCGCGCGGGCAGGGCCAAGGGCACGTAGGCGTGGTGGACGGTCACCTTGCCCGGCGGGATGTCGAGGGTGTCCATCGCCTGCCGGACCCCCAGCGCGCCGCCGTGGACGCGGTACTTGGGCACGAGCCCCTGCGGGTAGAACCAGATGCCGACCTCGGTGGAATCGACCAGCTCCTCGCCCACCGAGTGGTAGTGGTTGTCGAAGGCGATGCGCGACCCCGCCTTCATCAGCTTGCCGGTGTCCTCGCGGAACACGTCGCCGATCTTGCCCACCGCGAACTCCGTCAGGTAGCTGCCCCGTCCCGGCACGTCCACCACCGCCTCGTGGTCGCCCGGCTGCTCCTCCTGCTGCAGATAGATTACGGAGTGATGGGTGATGCGCCGCTCCGACGGCCGCACCTCGATGCCCGTCACCCAGCGGTCCTCGGTCAACCCGGTCTCGATGATCGGCTGCCACCACTGGTCCTGCCCCTCGGCGATCTGGGTCCAGGCCTCGGACGCGACCACCAGGTCCGGCTCGCGGCCGTAGCGATCGGCGAGGCGCCAGATGTCCTCGTCGGGCCAGGCGATCGGGGCCGGCAGGTCGGCCGGATTGCCCCGCGGGGCGCCCGCGTCCACCCACCGCGCGATGGTGTCGATCTCGGCATCGCTCAGCGAGATGTCGTTCTCGAACTCCTGGATGCCCACCGTCTTGTCGAGATGCCAGGGCGGCATGAGCCGCTCGACCACCTTCGACCGGATGGCGCGGGCCCATGGACGCACTTCCTCGTAGCTCGTCAGCGACATCGGCCCCATCTGTCCGGCCCGGTGGCACCCCTCGCAGCCCCGCTGGAGAATCGGAGCCACGTCACGGCTGAAGGTGACCTCGGCGGTCTGCGCCCCGGCGGCGCCGGTGGCCAGCGCGAACGCGGCGGCCGACAGTGCAAGCCGCGAAAGGCGGCGTCCCCTGATCTGCGTCATCATCTGTCTCCAGGCGGGTTCCGGATTCCCTTACTCTTCGACGTCGACCGTCACGTAGCCGTTGGTCCAGCAGCAGAAGAAGCCGCCGGCCATTATCGCGCTCTGCCCGCCCGAATCGTCCCACGCGAGCAGGCGCAGGACGTACCGGCCCGGTGCGTCGAACGTCACCGTCGTCACCGCCTTCCCGCCCTCGCCGGTCTCCGGCTCGGTGGTGTCGAAGGCCACCCCGCCGGGCCCGCGATACTTGCTCCAGACCAGTCCGAAACGAGTGGGCCGATCCGCCGCGCGCGCCTTGCGGACGCCGTCGTCGGTCGCCCAGACCGCGATCGGCGCCGGCTCGGACACGACCGCCCGCGCCGACGACCGCGTTCCGTACTGACCCTGCCCCGGCTCGCCGCCCGGCGACCCGAATCGGAGGACCGGCGGCCGGTTGCCGCTCGTCACCTCTTCGAGCGCGTCGATCTCCCACTCGGGGCGCACGTGCCCGGGAATCGCGATGGTCTCGCCGTACGCGGTCAGCGACCAAGTGAGCCGTCCCTCGAAGCCGGCGGGCACGACCACCGCGAACACCCCGGTCTGCCGCCGCGGCAGGAAGTGGGTGGGCTGCCCCCGGTCGGCGGGCCCGGGCTCGAAACGATTGTCGGGGCCGACGGGGATGTCGAGACGCTCGTCGTAGTTCCGGTTGAAATAACCGAACACGAGACTGCGGGTCCCGTCCGGATTGCGATACCAGCCCTCGAACGACGGCGACACGCTCTGCCCCCGCACGTGCGGTATCGGGGCGTCCACCCGGACGTCCTGCGCCGCCGCTCCGGACGCCGCCGCGAGCAGCAGGACGGCGACCGACCCGACCATCGATCCTTGTTTACCAGCGCGTACACAGCTTTTCACAGCAGCTGAGAGTTTGAACCAGGACCGCAAGCGTGTCAACGCCGGCGCGACGCGGCAACCGCCCGTGGCAAGACCCTGCGTCGCATCGAGACCGGCGAGGCGTGCGCCTGACAAGACGTGACGAGGAAGCCTGTCGGACATGGGCGACCGCGGAGCAGAGCTGACCGGGCGGGATGCAGCGCCGGTCGAATGCAGCGGGACCTCTTGCCACGGGCTGGTAACATACATGCCGTCGATGCCGACCGCCGCCCGACCTTCCCGACGATGACGAAGACCTCCGGGGCGACGGCCCCGCCCGCGCCGTCCGCCCATACGACCGTGTCGGGGCGGCCCATCAACCGGCTGTACACCGCCGACGACCTGCAGGGGCTCGCGCCGGCGGCGCCGCCCGGGACGTTCCCCTACACCCGCGGCATCCATGCCAGCGGCTACGGCGGCAAGCTCTGGACCATGCGCCAGTTCGCCGGCTACGGCACGCCGGAGGAGACCAACCAGCGGTACAAGGATCTCCTCGCGGCGGGCGGCAACGGGCTCAGCGTGGCCTTCGACCTGCCGACGCTGATGGGCCGCGACCCCGACCATGCCTTGTCGCAGGGCGAGGTGGGCAAGTGCGGGGTCAACGTCGCCTCGCTCGCCGACATGGAGCGGCTCTTCGACGGCATCGACCTCGGCGCGGTCACCACGTCGATGACCATCAACTCGCCGGCCGCGGTCATCTTCGCCATGTATCTCGCGGTCGCCGAACGGCGGGGAGTCCCCTGGACGGCGCTGTCCGGCACCCTTCAGAACGACATCCTGAAGGAGTACATCGCCCAGAAGGAGTACATCTATCCGCCGGCGCCGTCGATGCGCCTGGTCACCGACACGTTCGCCTTCTGCGCCCAGGAGACGCCGCGCTGGAACACCATCTCGGTGAGCGGCTACCACATCCGCGAGGCGGGGGCGACGGCCCTGCAGGAGCTGGCGTTCACGCTGCGGGACGGCATCGAGTACGTGCAGTACGGGGTGGATGCGGGTCTCGCGGTCGACCGCTTCGCGCCCCGCATCTCGTTCTTCTTCAACGCCCACAACGACTTCTTCGAGGAGATCGCGAAGTACCGCGCCGCCCGCACCCTGTGGGCGACGGCGATGCGGGACCGCTTCGGGGCGCGGGACGAACGATCCTGGAAGCTGCGCTTCCACACCCAGACGGCCGGCGTGTCGCTCACCGCCCGGGAGCCGTACAACAACGTCGTCCGCACCGCGGTGCAGGCGATGGCCGCGGTCCTCGGCGGCACCAACTCGCTGCACACCAACTCGCTCGACGAGGCGCTGTCGCTGCCGACGCGCGAGGCGGCCCTGCTGGCCCTCCGGACCCAGCAGGTCATCGCCCACGAGACCGGGGTGACCGCCCACGTGGACCCGCTCGGCGGATCGTACTTCGTGGAGCGGCTGACCCGGGATCTGGAGGAGGGCGCGCGCGAGTACTGGCGGCGCATCGACGACCTCGGCGGCATGGTCGAGGCCATCGAGGCCGGATACCCGCAGCGCGAGGTCGCCGACAGCGCCTACCGGTTCCAGCGCGAGGTCGAGTCGGGCGCCCGCAAGGTCGTCGGGGTCAACGACCGCACCGGCGAGTCCGGTGCCGGCGTCGAGACCCTCTACATCGACGAGGCGGCCGCCGCCGGGCAGTGCGATCGGCTCGCGGCGCTGCGGGCGAGCCGGGACGCCGCGGCCGTCTCCCGCGCCCTCGACCGCCTGCGCGAGACCGCCCTCGGCCCGGACAACCTCATGCCTCCGCTCCTCGACGCGGTCCGGGCCTACGCCACCCTCGGCGAGATATGCGACTCGCTCCGCGACGTCTGGGGCGAGCACGAGGAGCCGGCGTCGTTCTAGCTAGGCCTGCCCATGCCCCACAACTTTTCGCTGGACTTCATGAAGCCACTTCGCTACGGTGGCGAGCATGGAGATTCAGAATCAGGTCGGGCGCAGCCTGCGGGGCAACCTCACCCGACTGCGAGCGGTGCTGGACGGGGCGGTATCGCAGGGCATTCACGGCCTCGGGCAGGTTGCCGATCGCGTCTGTAAAGCGTTCGATTTTCGCGATGGCCGCGGCCGGTGGCAGCGCGCGAGCTGCTGCGCGGCGTTGGCCGACCTCGAGGCGGCAGGCCACGTCTCGCTGCCTCGGGGTCGGCCCTCTCGCGGCGGTGTGTGGCGCCCGCGTGTGCTCCCGCACCCGGTGGCGCCGGCGGCTGAGGTGCCTGGCACGGTCGGCGAGGTCCGGGACTTGGCGCTGGTGCGGGTGGAGACCGACGAGCAGCGCCGGGTCTGGAACACGCTGATGGCGCATGAGCACCCGCGCGGCGCCGGGCCCTTTGTCGGCCCTCAACTGCGGTATCTGGTGGGCTCCGGGCATGGCTGGCTGGGCGGGGTCGGGTTCGCGGCGTGTGCGCGGCGCCTGCGGGCCCGCGACGCCTGGATCGGCTGGGACGACACGCGCCGGCGCGCTCACCTGCACCGGGTGCTGGGACTGTGCCGACTGCTGATACGTCCCGGCATCTCGTGCCGCAACTTGGCCTCCCACGTGTTGGGCCGGGCCGCTCGGGTGGTTGGCGACGACTGCGAGCGCCTCTACGGCTATCGCCCCTGGCTGCTGGAGACGTTCGTCGACGAGACCGAACACACCGGGGCGAGCGTGCGGGCGGCGAACTGGGTGCGCGTAGGTGAGACCCGTGGGCGCGGGCGCCAGGACCGTACGCACGCGGCCCCCGAAACGTGCAAGGCGGTGTATATGTACGCGTTGGAGCCGGCGTGGCGCGATACCCTCCAGGCGCCCGCACCGGGCGTGGCGCCGCTGGCGGTCGGCGACGGGCTGGACGCCGCGTCCTGGGCGGGCCACGAGTTCGGGGGGGCGCGGCTGGGCGACGCGCGGCTGAGCGCGCGCCTGGTCCTGAGCGCCGAGCAGATGGCCGAGTCTCCGATGCGCGCCATCACCGGCGCCGCGAACGGAGTGAGAGCCTTGGTCAAGGGACATTACCGGCTGATCGACCAGCCCGCCGAGAGCGCGGTGACGGTGGAGAACATTCTCGCACCCCATCGCGAGCGCACGCTGCGACGGATGCGGACGCATGACACGGTGCTGTGCATCCAGGACGGCACCCGCCTGAACTTCACCCGGCGCAGCCAGACGCGGGGGCTGGGGACCATCGGCTCGAATCAGACCGGCGCCGCGGCCCGCGGCCTGGACCTGCACACGACGCTGGCGATCAATCCCGACGGGGTGGCGTTGGGGGTCCTGCGGGCGGCGTTCGACGCGCCCGAGCCCCCGAATCCCGAGGAGAAGGGCAAGCCGAAGCCGCGCGAGGAACGGAAGTCGTTCCGCTGGGTCGAGGGGCTGCGCGACTGCGCGGCGGCGGCCGAGCAGCTGGGTGAGACCCGGGTGGTGTGCACGATGGACCGCGAGGCCGACTTCCTCGACCTGTTCATCGAACGCCGGACGCACGCCCCGCAGGTCGAACTGCTGGTCCGGGCGAAGGTCGACCGCGTCCTCGGGAGGGAGAAGACTGCCGACGGGCACACGGTCTCGCGCCGTCTGTTCGACGAGGTGCGCGACGGGCCGGCCCGCGGCGCCGCCACGGTCGAGGTGCGGCGGCTGAGCGCGCGGGTGAAGGCCAGCAAACAGGCTCGCCAGGACGGCCGTGCGGCCCGCGTCGCCGAGGTGACCCTGCGCTACCAGCCGGTGGCGCTGTCGTGCCCCGGGGCCGAGCCGGTCGAGCTGTTTGTCGTCCATGCGCGCGAGGAACAGCCGCCGCCCGCGGTCAAGCCGCTGGAGTGGTTCGTGCTGACCACGCTGCGTGTGACCAGCGCCGACGACGCCACGCGCATCCTGGGCTGGTACGCCCTGCGGTGGCGCATCGAGGAGTACTTCCGGGTCCTCAAGTCCGGCTGCAAGGTCGAGGAATTGCAGCACCACGAGGCGGAGCGGCTCGAACGGGCCATGGCCATCAAGATGGTCGTGGGGTGGCGGATCCAGTTGATGGTCCAGCTCGGACGCGAGACGCCTGAGCTGCCGGGGGACCTGCTGTTTTCCGATGGCGAGTTGCGCGTGCTCGCCACCTTCGCCCGCTCCCGGACGCTGCCGCCCCCCACGCGGCTCGGGGCCGCGGTCGGTCTGGTGGCCCGCCTCGGCGGGTGGCTGGGGCGCAAGCGCGACCCGCCCGGCGCGCAGCTCCTGTGGCACGGCTACACCCAACTCGTTGCCATGGCCTTCGCTTTCGAACTGCGGGATGAATTCGGATGATTTACAAGTCCAGCCAGCGAGATCTGGGGCACGGGCAGAGCTAGGCGTCTGCGCCGCGGCTCTGAAGATCGTGGCGAGCAGGACCGCGCTTCCTCTCTGCTTTTGCGACCTGCCTGTTCCGTTTCGCCCTCCCGGACGTTTCTATAATACGGAAGGTCGTTGCGGGCAGCGAGGCATCCCTCGACTCCAGGCTGTCTCCTGCGCCTGCCGCACGAGGGTGCCCGAGAGGAGTCGAGTTGTCCATCATGATGGACGCTCCGTGCGGGGTTGGCGTACCGCGGACGAAATCCGCATTGTGCGTGCCAGCCCGTGGCGAAAGTCCCCGCTGCATTCGAGCGGTGATGCATCCCGCCTGACCGCGCCGTTCGTCGGACTGCGTGCAGTCCGGGGCTGCAAATATGCTCCAATATGCGCCCTCCTCGCGCCTTATCAGGCGGGCGTCTTGCAGCCCGCTGGCGCACTCGCCGCTCTCGGTGCAACGCGGGCCGCCACGGGCTGCTCCGGCAGGACCAGGAGAGAGTTGACAGCAAGAAATGCCGGGAGACCAAGTGCCACGCGGCGGCCGTGACGACCGCCCTCGGCTCGGCGTCGGACGAGGCGTGACGTTGCTCTCGCGCCTGCGCTCGTTCCTGACGACCTGGATTTGGCGGAAGCGCTTCGAGGACGCCCTCGACGAGGAGGTGCGGTTTCACCTGGTCGCCTACGCCGAAGACCTGATGCACGCGGGAGTACCGCCGGCGGAAGCGGCGCGCCGCGCTCGGGTGCACTTCGACGGCGTCGAGCGCACGAAAGACGCAATCCGACGCGCGCGGGGCCTGCGGCTCGCCGACGAGCTGGCACGAGACCTGCGGTTCGGGACTCGGACGCTGTTGGAGGATCGGTGGCACACCATCGGGGCGGTGTTCGTCTTGGCGTTGGCCATCGGTGTCGCGACCGCCATCTTCACGCTGGTGAACGCGGTGCTGTTTCGCGGACTGCCCGTCGATGACGAGCGAATCGTCTTCCTGGGCACTCGCGATGCGAACGGACGTGAGGCCGGCGTATCGCTTCCGGACCTGGCGGATTGGGAGGACCGCGCACAGACCTTCAGCGAGATGGCGGCCTACGTCACTTCCGCCGTGAACGTCAGTGATGACGTACAAGCCCCGGCCATCCTGTCTGCACCCCTTGTCTCCGCGGGCGTGTTTCGCCTCGTGAGTGCGCAGCCCGCTCTCGGGCGGGTGTTCTCGCGGGCGGAGGAGCAGACCGGAACAGCGGGCACCGTGGTTCTGGGACACGCGCTCTGGCAGAGCCGGTACGGCGGCGACCCGGAGATTCTGGGCCGGCAGATCCGGGTCGATGCCCGCCCCGCCGTCGTCATCGGCGTCATGCCGGAGGGCTTCAGGTTCCCCCGCATATCCGACCTGTTTCTGCCGCTCGGATTCATGGACGAAGCCGTGCGCCCGAGGGACGCGCGCACGCATCAGGTCGTGGCGCGGCTCGCGGACGGGGCCACGATGGACGAGGCCCGCGAGGAACTGGAGACGATCGCCGACCGGCTGGCCGAGAGGTATCCGGAGACCAACGCGGGCGTGCGGCCGATTGTCGAAGGCTACTCGGAGCGCTCCGTTGCGCCGCAGCGCCGCCTCTTGCTGATCCTGATGACCGCGGTCGGCTTCGTCCTGTTGATTGCCTGCGCGAACGTGGGCGGCCTGTTGCTGTCCCGGTCGGCAGGACGATCCGGCCAGATGGCCCTGCACACGGCCCTGGGCGCTTCGCGCGGGCACATCCTGCGCCAGTTGCTGGTCGAGAGCGCGCTCCTCGCTTCAGTCGCGTGCCTGCTCGGCGGCGCGGTTGCACTCGTGGCCGTTCGCTCCTTCGCTGCCCGGTTGGCGCAGTGCCAACTGGGATGCATCCCGTATTGGATCGAGTGGACTCCGGACGGACGGGTGCTGGCCTTCCTGGGTCTCACGGGCCTCGCTGCAGGCTTGCTGTGCGGGGTTGCACCGGCGCTCCAGGCCTCCGGTCACGATTCCAACGATGTTCTCAAGCAGACGGGTCGGACCGGCGGGACCACGCGGACCATGCGTCACTGGACGAACGGCCTGGTGGCTGCCGAGATTGCATTGACCCTGGTGCTCCTCGTCAGTACCGGCCTCCTGGCGCGCAGTTTCGTTGCCCTGTACAAGGCCACCGGCGCCGTCGACGGGACGGGTCTTCTCACGTTCGCGATGCGCTTCAACGAGAGTAACTCGACGGACGATCGCAGGGCTTTCCTGCGAGCGGTGGAGAACCGGCTCGCCGCGATGCCGGAGCTCTCCGCCTCGACACTGGCGAGCGTGCGGCCCTTGGAGGGTGGGGCCGAGCGATGGCTGGAGATCGACGGTCGTCCCCGCGGCGAGCCGCTGCCGCCCAGCGTCACCTACGTGACCCTCGGCGACGACTACTTCGAGACGCTGGGATTGCGGCTGCTCGGAGGCAGGCCGCTCGGTCCGCTCGACGCAGAACCCGGACGACAGTCTGCGATCGTGAATCAGCGATTCGTCGACGTGCACTTTCCGGACGAGAACCCCCTCGGCCAACGGCTTCGCCTGAGCAACCCCAGGGCGCCGGCCGACCCCCCGCTGCCCTGGATCACGATTGTCGGCGTGTCGCCGAGCGTGCGTCAGAGGTCGCAGGACTACGAAGCCGAACCGGTCGTCTACTTTCCCCTCCAGGGAGACCCCGGCGGCGGCGCGGCCGCGATCGTGCGGCCTCGGGCAGACGCCGGACCGGTGATGTCCCGGATCCGCGAGGAGCTGGCGCAACTGGACAGAGACCTGCCGTTGTTCCAGCCGATGCCGCTGGGAGAGGCGATGGCTTCATCGCGCCGGCGGCAGCGCGTCCTCATGACGGTGCTTGGCCTCTTCGCGGGGTTGGCGCTGATCCTGGCTTCGGTCGGGGTGTACGGCGTGACCGCCCATGCGGTCGCCCAGCGAACGCGGGAGGTCGGCATTCGGATGGCCCTGGGTGCGCCACGGACCCGGGTCGTGTGGGAGTTCATGCGCCGGTCGATGACGCCCGTCGCGGTCGGCCTCGCCCTCGGCGCGGCCGGGGCCGTGATCGCGGGACGTGTCCTGGGCGGCCTGATGGTTCGGACGAGTGCGACCGATCCGTTCACGTTCCTGGTCTGCGCGGGGCTCGTAGTCCTGGTCGCACTCGCCGCGTGCCTCGTCTCCGCGAGGCATGCCACCAGCATCGATCCCGTCTCGGTCCTGCGCAGCACCTGACTCCTGCGGCTCCGCTTGGCGCCCCATCAACCAGGCTCTGCGTCAGCGGGATGATCCGACACGGGGAATGCGGCGCGACGTGCGGGTTCGACCTGCGGCCGGAGGCGTCCGCGAGCGGCCTTGTTCCCGATCGAGACGGAACTCCGATCGGACCGGTCACTCGACATCGTACTGCTCGATGAAACCCGGGCGCTGCATCCGCCGAAAGTCGCCGTCCAACGGACCAGAGGGGCAGCCCACCATCGTCGGGGGTCGCCGCGATCAGGAGATCGCCGACGCCGAACCGGTGACCTCATCTACACCCGCGTGGCCGACCGGATGCGTCGCTGCGCCCGCGCTCACCGGGCAGCTTCCGGCGGCCGCGCGTACACCGAGCGCCCGTGCGAGAACGTCTCGAGCACCGCGATGTGCTCCAGATCCGCCGGGTCCGCGGTCAACGGGTTCCGGTCGAGCACCACGAGGTCGGCCTGCTTCCCCACCGTGATCGAGCCCTTGGTGTCCTCCTTGAAGTACTGGTAGGCGGCCCCCAGGGTGACCGCGTGCAGCGCCTCGCGAACCGTGGCGCGCTGGTGCGGCCCGAGCACCTGTCCGCTGCGGGTGGTCCGGTTCACGGTGATGGAGACCAGCCGCAGGACGCCGGCGATGCGGAATCCGCCGCGGTAGGTCCGCTCCCAGGTCGCGCCCTCGGCGTCCGCCATCGTCCCGAATCGAGGGAATACCGCGACGTCGACTGGTGACGATGTGATCGCCGACGAATATCGTGTCGGGGGTCTGGGCGGCGGCGCGCTCGAAACTGCACGCCGCGAGCGCAAGGGCGGCAACGGCGACGACGACGGGGTTCCGCATCCCGACCTCCATGCGCACCACACCTCAGTCGAAAACGAACAGCCCGAGGAGTAGCGAACCGACGCCGACCAGTGTCGACGCGACGAGCGTGATTAGCACGTTCAGCTTGAACTCGACGCGAACCAGACGCGTGTCGAGAGCGACCAGGGGCTTGCCCCGTAGGAGTTTCGCGCCAGCGAAACTCCCAACGCGACCGCAAGGTCGCGCTATCTCCTCTGCCGCCGCACGCGCCTGCTCGTCCGACACGCCGCTGGCTGATCGGAGCGCGTCATACGTCTTCGACAGCATGACGGACATGCCGTCAGCCTACCACGCACCCCGGCCCTCCCCCGGCCTTGACGCGCCCCCGCGCCGCCCATGATACTCGCGAGGCTGACGCTCGCAGGGCGCCAAGGTAACCCACGATCACCCCGTTCCGCTGCGATAACCCATGACCACCGACACCATTGCCCCCGCGCCGTCCCCCCTGACCCGGCTCTCCGAGGACGAGGACCTGTTTCGCGCCAGCGTCCGCGCGTTCGCCGAGGCGGAGATCGCCCCGCAGGTCCGGGAGATGGACGAGCAGGGGGCCATCCCCCGGCCGCTGATCGACAAGCTGTTCGCGCTCGGGGCGATGGGCATCGAGATCCCCGAGTCGCTGGGCGGCGCCGGCGCCCCGTTCTTCCTGTCGGTGCTCGCGGTCGAGGAGCTGTCCCGCGTCGACCCGTCGGTCGCGGTGCTCGTCGACGTCCAGAACACCCTGGTCATCAACGCCCTGCTGCGCTGGGGCTCCGCGGATCTCAAGCAGCGGTTCCTCCCCCGCCTCGCCGGCGGCACGGTCGGGGCCTACGCGCTGTCCGAGGCCGGCTCCGGCAGCGACGCCTTCGCGCTCAGGACCCGCGCGGTGGAGGACGGCGGCGATTACGTCGTCACCGGCCGCAAGCTCTGGATCACGAACGCGCGCGAAGCCGGGCTCTTCATCGTGATGGCCAACGTCGATCCGGCCGCCGGACACCGCGGCATCACCGCGTTCCTCGTCGAGCACGACCGCCCGGGACTCGAGGTCGGCAAGAAGGAGGACAAGCTGGGCATCCGCGCCACCAGTACCTGCGAGCTCCTGCTCGACGGTTGCCGGGTCCCGAAGAGCCACATCCTCGGAGAGCGCGGCCGCGGCTACAAGGTCGCCATCGAGACCCTGAACGAGGGCCGCATCGGCATCGGCGCCCAGATGGTGGGCCTGGCCCAGGGCGCGCTCGACCACACCATCCGCTACGTGCAGGAACGCGAGCAGTTCGGCCAACCGATCGCCGCATTCCAGGCCGTCCAGTTCCAGGTTGCGCAGGCCCAGACCGAGGTCGAGATGGCCCGCCTCGGCGTGTACAACGCCGCGCGCCTGCGCGACGCCGGCCGGCCCTTCCTGACCGAGGCGGCGATGGCCAAGCTGTTCTCGTCGCAGGTCGCCGAGCGGACGACGTCGCTCGCCGTGCAGCTCTTCGGCGGCGTGGGGTACACGAAGGACTACCCCGTCGAGAAGCTGTATCGCGACGCCAAGATCGGGCAGATCTACGAGGGCACGTCGAACATGCAGCTCCAGACCATCGCCCGGCAGATCCTGAGCCGGTAGGCATGCTCGAAACTCCACGCACGCGCCTCATTGGACGGGCGAGCGATGCCCGTTCACAAGTTCCACGGCATCAAGGAGTTGAAGTGGCGCACGGGACGCGGGCCCGGCGACATCGACGAGGTGCTGGGCCCGGTGCAAAGCGGCGAAGCGCCAAGGGTATACTGCCGTAGATGGACCGTCGCGTTTTTCTCGAATACGTCCGCCGAACCCGCTTCGCGTCGGCCGGCCGCGCGGCGGCCCGGGGAGATGCGCAACGTATCGCCCGCCTGCTCAGGCGCCACGGCGCGCGCCGCGTCGTCGGCATCGGCTCCGTGTTCGCGCCCGACCGCCGATTCACGCCACGCTCGGACATCGATCTCGCCGTCGAGGGGCTCCGCCCGGACTGCTTCTTCCGGGTATCGGCCCATGCCGGCGCCCTGACCGACTTTCCGCTCGACCTCATCCCCATCGAGACGGCTTCCGCTACGTTCCGCCGGATTGTCCGTGAAGAGGGTGTCGAGTTGTGACGCCGGACGAGGCGTTCGCCCTACGGCTGGCGGCGGAGATCCGGCACGAGCTCGACAGTCTCGACCAGATTCGCGATCAGAACTCCGCTGCGCCTCGGGACGACGCGATCTTCACGTTGCGGGCGCGCGGGTCCATTCTGCACGACTTCTACAACGGCATCGAACGCGTGTTCGTACGCATCGCCGAGGAGCTCAACGGCGGCGTTCCGCAGGGCGACCAGTGGCACCGGCAGCTGGTAACGGACATGAGCATCGCGATTCCCGGGGTTCGTCCCGCGATGATCGACGCGGCGCTTGCGGACGCGCTCGGAGAGTTTCTTCGGTTTCGACACGTTTTCCGCAACGTGTACGGCTTCGTGCTGCATCCGGAGCGCATGCGCCCGCTCGAAGAACGCCTCCCGGTCGTGCTCGCGACGTTCCGCACGCAGATTCAGGTATTCCTGACTTGGCTGGCGGGCGGTCCCCCGGATAGATGATCAAGCAGGTCTTCGTGGTCGGAACGGCCCTGCCGGCTGCCCACTTCTGGACCCCACACCACCAGCAGGCCATCCGTGTTCGCCAACCCCCACATCGACGAGATTTCGTCGGAGGATCTGCAGGGATCCTATCCAGCGCACCCGCAGACGCGCGACCGGCTTCTGGTCGGTCGGACCGCTGGAATCGGCCCAGCAAGGAGGTTGGGTTCGCAGCGGCGCACGGTCTCGGCGTTGCCACTCTCGGGAAGCTGACGGAAATTACCTTCCGTGTGCGACGCGCGCCAACCCGCAGGCAACGGGCTGCGCTGGGGGGCAAGTCGGCAACTTAGGACACTGACGCAAATTACCTTGCCGTGTGCCAAGCGCGCGAAACCGTAGAAAACGGGCTGCCCCTGGTGCAGTGGGCAACCCTATATCGATCACTGTCCTTACTATCGATCCCTGTCCTCAGCCCCCCCGGGCCGCGCGCCGCGCGACTCGAGGAACGCCGCGACCGTGCGCATGCGGGCCATGCGAGCGCCGTCGAGGGCGGTGCGGCCGGCGGCGTCGGTGGCGTTGAGGTCGGCGCCCAGCTCCAGAGCCACCTGAGCCGCGTCGAGGGCGAGCAGCTCGGCCTCGGCCGGATCCGGAGGCACCCACGCCTCCAACCGGCCGCCGCCCATGCCGGCGGCGGCCATGAGCGCCGTCGTCGACTCGGTGCGGACCTCCGTGTACCGCTGCTTGTAGCGCGCGTCGTGCACGACCAGCGGATCGGCGCCGTGCTCGGCGAGGAGGCGCATGACATCGGGGGCGGCGAACCGCGCGGCGAGCCAGAAGGGAGTGGCCCCGATGAGCGCGGGCTTGAAGTGGAAGTCGCGGGAGGCCCGCCGGGTGGGGGTCCAGGTGCGAAGCACCGCATTCGGATCCGCCCCGTGGTCGAGCAGGGTCGCCACCAGCTGCGCGTCGCGGCGCATGACCGCGGCGTGGATCGCGGCGAAGCCCGCCTCGGCCGCGTCGGGGTCGGCGCCGGCCTCGAGGAAGAGCGCCACCAGCGACCCGAACCCGGCGTGCGCGGCCATGGTCACGGCGCTCACCCCCCACGCGTTCGTGTCGTCGAGGTCGGCCCCGGCCGCGATGAGCAGGCGCGCCGAGGCGAGGTCGCCGGAGCGCGCGGCGAACATCAGCGCGGTGTTGCCACCGTGGGGAATGTCGGCGTTGTACTCGGGCTGGCCGTGCGGGGGCACCGCCATCATCTGGCTCCAAACGTCGGAGCGCGCACCCACCGCCGCCCCGTGGGCCAGCAGCACCTCGACCACGTCCGCGTGGTGCTGGCCGACCGCCCACATCATGGCGGCCTGGCCGCGCGGGCCGCGGGCCTCGGTGTCGGCCCCGAAGGCGAGCAGAAGCCGGGCCACGCCGGGGGCGCCGGCGCGCGCCGCCACCATCAGCGGGGTCTCGCCCGCGAGGAGCGCCTGGTTCGGGTCGGCCCCCGCCTCGAGCAGCGTCGCGGCCACCGCGGCGCTGCCGTTCTGGCTGGCCGCCCACAGCGGCGTCACCCCGAGGTCGGTCGCCGCGTTCACGTCGGCCCCGGCCTTGAGCAGGCGCACGACGGTTTCCACGTCGTCGTGATGGCTCGCCCAGTGCAACGCGGTGGCGCCGTCGGCGGCGGCCGCCCCGACGCTCGCGCCGCCGCCCAGCAAGGCCGCGACCGCCCCCGCATCGCCCTGTTTGGCGGCGTCGACGAGGGGCGGCGTTTCCGCGAATGCAACGGTTCCCGCGACGGACAGCACCGCCGCGGCGACGAGGACGCGGACTCTCAGCAGACGCATGGTGGGTACCCCGCCGGTCGGTGAGGGCGCGGACAGATCACCTTGCCGCGTCCCGGGACGCGGCAAGGAACCCGTGCAGGCCATCGTTGAACAATCGATATCGCTCGAAGTCCCTACAGCAGCCCGGTCAGCGTATCGACGGGCAGCGCACCGGTGCTGCCGCCGATCCGTTCGACCGGCACGTCCATCTTGTCCATCAGGGTGACAAGCAGGTTCGCCATCGACGGCTCGTCGGTGTACTTGAGATGGCGTCCGCTCGGCAGCCGGCCCGCCCCGCCGCCGGCGAGCATCAGCGGCAGGTCGATCCCCGAATGCCGCGTGCTGTTGGAGAGGCCCGACCCGTAGAGAATCGTCATGTTGTCGAGCAGCGAGCCGTCTCGGTCGGAGGTCGCGCGCAGCTTCTCCAGATAGCGCGAGAACAACGCGGTGTGATAGGCGTTGATCTTCGACATGTGGGCGACCAGCGTGGGGTCGTCGTTGTGGTGCGAGAGCGGATGGTGCGCCTCGGGCACGCCGATCTGCGGATAGGGCCGGGCGCTCTGCTCTTTGCCGATCATGAAGGAGATCACCCGGGTCAGGTCCGACTGCAGGGCCAGCACCTGCAGATCCATCATCAGGTCGTAGTGGTCCTCGAACTCCGACGGCGCTCCCTGGGGCTGCTCGAGGGTCGGCAGTTCCAGATCGCTCTGCTCCTCCGCCTTCTGAATCCGGCGCTCGACGTCGCGAACCGCCTCGGTGTACTCCTCCATCTTGACCTGATCGTGCGGCCCGAGCTCGCGGCGCAACGCGGCCAGCTTGTCCCCCACCGAATCGAGCAGGCTCTTGTGCTGCTGCAGCCGGGCCGCGCGCGCCTTGCGGTCGGTGGTGCCGCTGTCCCCGAAGAGCGTCTCGAACACCGCCCGCGGGTTCGACTGTGTCGGCAGCGGCTGGGTGGGACTGCGCCAGGACAGGGTATGGGTGTAGACGCAACTGAGATTGCCGGTGCAGGCGCCGGCGTTGTTGGGCGGGTCGAGCGACAGCTCGAGCGACGGCACCTGCGTCTCGTTCGCGAAATGCCGCGCCAGCAACTGATCCATCGACACGTCGGCGATGATCTCGATCTCGTTGGTCCCGCCGCGGGTGGTGCCGGTCAGAAACGACCCCGACGCCCCGGCGTGAATGTAGTTCCAGCTCGCGTTGAGCCCGGAAAGCACGGTGAGCTGGTCCTTGAACGCGGCCAGCGGGGCCAGGATCGGCGACAGCTCGAAGCCGGTGCCCTCGCCCTTCGGCGTCCAGTGCTGCATCGCCATGCCGTTGGGCACGTAGAACGCCTGGAAGCGGTGCACGGGCCCGGCCGCCGCCCGTCCCCGCAACGAGAAGGCCGGGTGCATCGCATCGAGGAACGGCAACGCCACCGTGGCGCCCAACCCGCGCAGCACCGTCCGCCGCGGCAACGTCTTCGTCAAGAAGGTCATGGATACCTCTCTCCTGCGTTCTTCTCGCCCGGAAGTCGTCGCCTTGCGGCTCCGCTTCCGCCCCAACCAACCCTTACCAGGGAATCTGCGCCTCCTCCCGGAGGCGACGCCGTCCGGAGGGCGCCAACCCCTGGCTTCAGTTCACCGACTCCGGCGTCCTGACGCCCCGCATCCGGAACGTGGGACTTTTCACGATCCCGACGATCAGCGACGACCAGCGATAGCCGTTGTCGGCCGCCTCCCGCACGACCCGCCGCACCGCCGGCCGGTCGTAGTACCCCAACGGACGCCCCAGTGCATACGCCAGCAGCTTCTCGGTCACCGTCCGCGGGAACTTCTCCGGGTCGTCGAGCAGGAGCGCCCGCAGGCCCGCGAGGCCGTCGATGCGTTCACCGGCGAGGGTGGTGCCGGTCGCATCGACCGGCTGGCCCGACTCGTCGATGGTCCGCCAGCCGCCGATGGCGTCGAAGTTCTCGAGCGCGAACCCGAGGGGGTCGATCACCGAGTGACAGCTTGCGCACACCGGGCTCTGCCGGTGCTGGGCCAGCCGCTCCCGAATCGACGGCGGCCGGGCCCCGGGCTCCTCCTCGAGCGTCGTGTCGACGCCGGGCGGGGGCGGCGGTACCGGCAACCCGAAGATGTTGTCCAGCAGCCATTTGCCGCGCAGCACGGGCGAGGTGCGGTCGGGATAGGACGTGGTGGCGAGCAGGGCACCGTGCGCGAGCAGTCCGCCGCGCTCGAGGGTGTTCGGCAGCGGGATCCGGCGCAGCCGGCTTCCGTAGATCCCGGGAATGCCGTAGTGCTGGGCCAACCGTTCGTTGACGAACGTATAGTCGGCGTCCAGCAGCTCGTGGACGCTGCGGTCGCCGCGCAGGGTGCCGGCCACGAACAGCTCCGTCTCCTGCCTGAACGACTCCAGCAGCGTCTCGTCGTAGTGTGGATAGAGGATCGGATCGACGACGACCTCGGCCACCCGGCGCAGATTCAGCCATTGGGCGGTGAAGTCGCCCACCAGCGCCTCGGTGGCGCGCGGGTCCGCGAGCAACCGCCGGGTCTGCTGCTCGAGGACCGCCGGGTCCGACAGAACGCCCCGCTCGGCCAGCGCCAGCAACTCGTCGTCGGGAACGCTGCTCCAGAGAAAGAACGACAGCCGCGACGCGAGCTCCACGTCGTCGAGCGGGTAGGCGGCCTGTGCTCTCGGCAGATCGATCGGATCGCGGTGCACCCGCAGCAGGAAGTCCGGATCGATGAGCAGGCGCTCGAGCGCGAACTGGATGCCGTGCTCGAAGCGGTCCGCGGCCGACCGGCCCTCGTCGTAGAAGTCGAGCAGCACCGCCACGTCGGTATCGGTGACCGGCCGGCGATACGCCCGGCGGGCCAGTCTCGACAGGATCTCCCGGGCGCACGCCCGCTCGTCCGCTACCGCCGCGGGCCGGCAACCGAAGATGGCCCGCCGGCTGGGGGTGTCCGCGATCGTGTCGGCCACCTCGTAGGGCCCGCCGATCTCGACCGCCGCGACCGCCGCATAGCCCATGTAGATCTGGTCGTTGGTGAGCACCCGGCCGCGCTGCAGCGGCTGCGGCAGGCCCTCCGGCTCCCACAGCTCGCGGACGAACGACACCCCGACGGTGTGGGGACCGGCCTCGACCGGCACCTGGATGTACAGGTGATCGTCGCCGGTGAGCTGCATGAACGCTTCCCACTCGGGGTCCTTCACGAACCCCGGCTCGCCGGCGCCGGCGTAGCTGGCCGCGCCCGGGAGGCCGGGGGCGTCGCCGCCGACGGTGAAGCGCTTCAGCAGCCGCCCGTCGAGGCGGACGTCGAGCTGCTGCGACCAGCCCATCCCCATGAGATAGGCCTGGTACTGGCGGCGCAGCCGCACCCGGATGACGTACTCGGCGTCGACGGGAAACTGATAGGGAACCACGAGGCCGCCCCGCGAGCCCAGCGGCAGGTCCTCGCTCTGCCGGCCGTCCTGCACGATGTGCAGGGGCACCTCGAAGGTGTCGAACCCGGCCGCCGGCGGCGGCAGCCCGACCGCGAGACGGGTGACCTGCCGCGCCACCGACAGGTACCGCTCGAGGTGGGCGCGCGAGATGGTCAGGACGTCGGCGAAGTTGTCGAAGCTGCCGTCGGCCGTCTCGTCGCCCGGCAGCAGATCCGCGACGTCGATGTCGAGGGCGAACAGGTCGCGGACGGCGTTGGAGTACTCGGTCCGGTTCAGCCGGTGCACGGCGTTGCCGCGGCCGGGATAGGGGTTGTCGGCCCAGGCCGTGTCGAGCACCCCCTCCAGATGCGTGGCCACCGCCACATAGGTCGCCGGGTCGGGCCGCGGCCGCCGCGGCGGGGGCATCGACGCCGCCCGCAGCTTGGCGATCACCTTCTCCCAGAGCTCCGGGTCCGCTTCGGGATGCGCGGCGTCGACCCCGTCGAAGCTCAGCTCCGCCGTGCGCAGCCGGTCGTTGTGGCAGGCGACGCAGTATCGGTCGAGCATCGCCCCCACGCCGACCGCGGTCACCGGAGTCGTGGACTCCTGCGCCCACACGCTCTCGGCCGCCACCAGCGCCGCGAGGCCAACGGCCCCGGCCGCCGACATCCCGATACGCCACCAGATACCGATCCGACAGCCGTCACGAAATAGCCGCATGGGGTCTCCCCGTTCCACGTCCGGGTCGTGCCGCACATCCTCGGGCACACTCGGGCCGGTCCATTGTGCCCCATCATCATCAACTTCGCAACGCGTATTCGTGCCGGATGGCGACGCCGGCGCGAGCGTCACCATCCGGCTGACGCCAATCAAGCGAACGGATTCCGAACCGTCACGCCCGCGAAGCTCATGCCGGCCTGCAGATCCTCGGACAGCACCCTCGAGCAGCGCCCGATTCTGGCGGCTTCGACGATCGCGGCGTCCCAGTACGATACCTGCCAGCGCGCGGCCGTTGCGAGCGCCTGCTGCACGAGCGGCACCGTCGTCTCGATCACGCGAAAGCGCAGCCAGGACTCGATCAACCCCACGGCGGACTCGTGGGCGAGACGGTCGGGTTTGGTGGAGCGGGTGGCCTGCACGTAGAACTCCTGCAGCACCTGGGCCGACAGCACGAGGTCGTCCCGCTCCAGGATCGCCCGCGCCGTCACCCGCTTCTCCCCTTCCTCGACGACGGTGCCGACCGCGTAAAGAAGCACGTTGGTGTCAACGAAGTCGGCCACGGCGGTGGATCTCCTCTCGCGGCAGCCGGTCTCCGGCGCTGAACGTATCGATGCTGCTCAGCGTCTCGTGCTGGAGGCGCTTGCGCCGGTCGAACTCGGTCTCCTCTCCCGACCACCGGATCAGGAACTCCCGGACCGCCGCCGACACCGAGGTGCCACGCTCCGCCGCCTTGATGCGCGCGCGCCGGTGGGCGTCGTCGTCTATCGATACTGTGATGTTTTTCACGTCCACAGTTTCACACAGCCAGAGCCATCCGTTCAATCAGCACCACCCACGTGACGATGGCACCGCCGGGCGGGCCATAATGGAGGCTCGAACGCTTGGACCGGGTATCTGGAGGTCGCAGTCATGAAGAATCGCGCCCTCGCGCTGCTGGCGGGGCTGGTCCTCGCCCCCGCGGCGCTCGATGCGCAGCCCCGCCCGACGCGGCCGGACGCCCCGAGCCTCTACGCGATCGCGAACGCGCGGGTGGTGACGGTGTCGGGCGAGACCCTCGAGAACGGAACAGTGGTGATGGAGGACGGGATCATCACCGCGGTCGGGGTCGGGGTGGACGTGCCCGCGGGGGCCCGGGTGCTCGACGGCGACGGCCGGACCGTCTATCCCGGGCTTATCGACGCCCTCACCACCCTGGGCCACGGACAGGAGCCCGAGCCCGGGAACGCCCGCCGCGGCGGGGGCGGAGACGGCGACCGGCCCCACGCGTGGGGACCGGAGGACCGGCCGGGGACGACCACGTGGCTGACGGCGGCCGACGGCATCGACCCCGGCGACGAGCGCTTCGAGCGCTGGCGCGCGGCGGGCTTCACGTCGGTCGTCAGCACCCGCCACGAGGGGCTGGTCCCCGGCCAGGCCGCGGTGCTCAACCTGGGGTCGTTCGAGCGCCCGCGGGAGCTGGTGGTCGCGAGCCCGGTGGCGATGCGGGTGAACCTGCAGGACCGAAGCCGCACCTACTCGGGCTTTCCGGGCAGCGCGATGGGAGTCTTCGCCTACCTCAAGCAGCTCTACTACGACGCCGCGCACCACGAGGACGTCTGGGCCGCCTACGCGGAGGCCCCGCGCGGCCGGCGGCGGCCCGAGTGGGACGGAGCCCTCGAGCCGATCCGGCGCCAGCTCGGCGAGGGCTGGCCGACCCTGTTCCCGGCGTCGGGCCGCTCCGACGTCGTCCGCGCCCTGGCAACCACGGCCGAGATGGGCGTCCGGCCCGTCGTCTACGGCGCGCACGGCGCCTGGGCGGCGGCCGACCTGCTGGCCGCGAGCGGCGTGCCCGTCCTGGTGAGCCTGGACTGGCCGGCGCCGCCCCGCGACGGCGACCCCGACGCGGTTCCGGCCCTCGCGGATCTCCGGCTCTACGACCGCGCCCCGACCACTCCCGCGGCGCTCGCGGCGGCCGGAGTGCCCTTCGCGTTCTACTCCGGGGGGCTCGACGATCCGTCCGAGGCGCTCCCCGCGGTCCGGCGGGCGGTGACCCAGGGGCTCTCCGCCGATGACGCCGTTCGGGCCCTCACGCTGTCGGCGGCCGAGATCTTCGGCGTCGACGACCGGCTGGGATCGATCCAGGCGGGCAAGATCGCCAACCTGATCGTCGCCGACGGCGATCTCCTCGACGTGGGCACCGCCGTCGAGACCGTCTTCGTCGACGGCGAGATGTTCGAGGCGTCGGGCGGGCCGCAAGCCTCGACCGAAGAAGACGAAGACCAGGGCGGCCGGGAAGGCGGGGGCGCGGAGCCCGCCCGGGCCGGCCCGGCCGACGACCCCGCCGCGCCGCCGGTGCCGATGGCCGCCGACCGCGGGCCGTTCCGCGACGACCCGGTGACCTTCATCACCGGCGCGACCCTCCTCACCGCCTCGCGCGGGACCGTCGAGAACGGCGACATCGTCGTCCGCGACGGGCGGATCGCCGAGGTCGGGACCGGCCTCGAGCCGCCCCCGGGGGCCACGGTGGTCGACGCCGCCGGCAAGTTCGTCACCCCCGGCATCATCGACGCGCACTCGCACCTCGCGGCGCTCAGCATCAACGAGGGCTCGGTGAACGTGTCGTCGATGGTCACCATCGAGGACGTCATCCGCCCCGAGGACGTCGGGGTGTACCGCGCCCTCGCGGGTGGGGTCACCACCATCAACGTCCTGCACGGCTCGGCCAACCCCATCGGGGGCGGCAACGCGGTGCTCAAGCTGCGCTGGGGCGCCGACGCCGGCGACCTGCTGATGGGCGCGCACCCCGGCATCAAGTTCGCCCTCGGCGAGAACACCACCCGCGACCGCAACCCCGACCGCTATCCCGCGAGCCGCATGGGCGTGCAGGACGTGATCCGGCAGGCGTTCCTCGACGCCGGCGCCTATCTCGCCGAGTGGGACGCATACCGGGCCAGCGACGGCCGCCGCCCCGCCCCGCGCCGCGACCTGAAGCTCGAGCGGCTCGGCGAGGTCCTGCGCGGCGAGCGCTGGGTGCACGCCCACAGCTACCGCGGCGACGAGATCCTGCAGCTGCTGCGGCTGGCCGAGGAGTTCGGGTTCACCATCCGCACCCTGCAGCACGTCCTGGAGGGCTACAAGGTCGCCGACGAGATCGCCGCCCACGGGGCCGGGGCCTCCACCTTCTCGGACTGGTGGGCGTACAAGGTCGAGGCCTTCGACGCGATCCCCTACAACGCGGCCCTGATGACCGAGCGCGGGGTGCTGGTGTCGATCAACTCCGACTCGGGCGAGGAGATCCGCCACCTGAACCAGGAGGCGGCCAAGACGATGAAGTGGGGCGGGCTCGACGAGGAGGCGGCGCTGCGCCTCGTGACCCTGAACCCCGCGATGCAACTCGGCATCGACGACCGGGTCGGCTCGATCGACGAAGGCAAGGACGCCGACCTGACCATCTGGGAGGGCCACCCCCTGAGCATGTTCGGGAAGCCGGTGCAGACCTACGTGGACGGGAAGCTGTACTTCGACGTCGAGCTCGACCGCGAGCGTCAGGCCGCCCTCGAAGCGGAGAAGCAGGCCCACCTCGCGAAGCTCGGCCTGAAGCCGAAGGCGGAGGAAGACCGATGAGACGCACCACCCACGTCCGCGGAATAGGGGCCGCGCTGCCGCTTCTCGCCGCGGGGGCCCTCCGCACCGCCCGCACCCTCGGCGCCCTGCGCGCCGCCCGCGCCCTCGCCGCCGCTGTCGCCCTTGGCGCCGCTGCCCCCGCCGCCGCGCAGACCTATGCGATCGAGGGAGGGACCGTGCACACGCTGGCCGGCGAGCCGTTCGTGGGGACTGTCGTCATCCGGGACGGCCGCATCGCGGCGGCGGGGCCGGACGTGGCGGCGCCGGCCGGCGCCGAGGTCGTGGACGCGGCCGGCCGCCACGTCTATCCGGGGCTCTTCGACGCCGTCTCCCGGCTCGGGCTCACCGAGATCGGCGCCGTCAGCGTGACCAACGACGCCCGCGAGCAGGGCGGCTTCAACCCCCACCTGCAGGCGGCGACGGCCATCCATCCCGCGAGCGAGCTCATCCCGGTGGCCCGCGCCAACGGCATCGCGGCGACCCTGAGCGTGCCGCAGGGCGGCGCCATCGCGGGGCAGGCGTCGCTCGTCGGGCTCGACGGCTGGACGGTCGAGGAGATGCTGATCGACCCCGGGGTCGCGATGGTCGTCAACTACCCGTCGCTGGCGGGTGGCTTCGGCGCCCCCGGCGACTGGTCCGAGCGGCAGGAGCGCTACGACGAGGCGGTCGCCCGCCTCGACGACTGGCTCGACGCCGCGCGCGACTACCACCGGGCGGTCGAGGCCGGCGCCGCCGTGCGCCGCGACCTCAAGCTCGAGGCGGCGGCGAAGATCCTGGACGGCGGGATGCCCGTCCTCCTCGCCGCCAACGGCGAGCGCGACATCCGCAACGCCGTCGAGTGGGCGCGCGGCCAGGGGCTCGACTTCGTGATCGCGGGCGGGCGCGAGGCGTGGAAGATCGCCGACTGGCTGGCCGAGCACGACGTCCCCGTCATCCTGGGGCCGACGCAGTCGATGCCGGCCGGCCCCGACGAGTCCTACGACGAGGCCTACGCGAACCCCGGCCGGCTGCACGCGGCGGGGGTCCTCATCGCCTTCGCCACGTTCACCGCGTCCGACTCGCGGACCCTGCCCTACGAGGCGGCGCAGGCGGTCCCCTACGGGCTGCCGCGGGAGGAGGCGCTGGCCGCGGTCACGAAGAACGCAGCCGAGATGCTGGGCTTCGACGACCGCCTCGGTACGATTCAGGAGGGCCGCATCGCCAACCTGATCGTCACCGACGGCGACCCCCTCGCCATCCGCACGCAGGTCACCGAGCTGTTCATCCTCGGCCGCCGCGTGAGCACCGACAACCGGCACCGTTCGCTGTACGAGCGGTACCGCGCGCGGCCGCGCTGACTCGCCGAAGCGTAACGGGAGCCGGCGAGGATCGACCGGCGACCCCCGGTTCGGTGGCTCGACCGCCGCTACGGATCGAGCGGGTCGGAACCCGTCCGCGCAGTCATACGCGGGTGTCGCGCTTGTCCGGGTGGCCGCCGGCGGGGGCGACCGGCCCGGACACCCGGCTGCTCATCTCCCGAACCCCACCACCAACATCCCCGCCATCCTCGGTCTCACCTCGACGTGGTCACGATTCGCCAGGATGGCCAGCTCCGTGGCGACCCCCAGAATTCGACGCCGACGCCCGGCTGCAGCACGAACCCGTAGGCGGCCTCCCCCGCCGGGAACGGCGGGTCGCAGGGAGAGACGAACGTTCCATCCCCGTCGAACGTGCTGCAGCGAGCGTTGGCGGCCTCGATGTCCACCGTCCGCTCTCATACGTCATCGTGCGAGGGCTCCGAAACCCGCCGCCCAGCAGCTGGTAGTAGAAGCCCACCCACCCCTCGTTTGAAGGACTCCTGAGCCCTCCCAGCAGCGTATCGTAGCGATCGTCGCGCGTGACCCTGACATCGCCCCGCTCTTCGAAGACGGTGTCCACGCGGCTCGTCCCCTCCAACACCCATTGGTCGAGGAAGCGGCTCGATTGGACCCAGCCGGGGATGACCGGGCCGTCGGGCGCGTGTCCACCCCAAAAGGCCCCCGCCGAGAAATCGAAGGACCGTTGGGCCTCCGCCCCGGCGGGAAGCAGGAGCAGCGCAACAGCGACTACCGCTCGCGAGGTCATCGCTCCGCCCCTTCGTCACGCCGACCCCCGACCCCATCGCCCACACACGCCGCCGGGTCGGCGGGCCGTGATTGTCGGGACCGGCTCACCCGGACAATGCCGGGCTGCGACCCGTCCGCCGACCAATCCTCGCAGGAGTCTGCGTCGTTCTGCGGTGCAGACTCCTACGCCAACACGTCGGCGACGGGAAGGCGGAATCCGGGAAACAGGGGGGCGCCATCCAGCACGTCCGAGGCGGCGAGTCTCCGGGGCGCCGCGCCCGGTTCGTGGATGGAGACCGATCGGCGACCGGCGTCCACCACCCAGACGACGCGGGTCCCGGCCGCCAGCCACGAGGCCACCTTCTCCGCCATTTCGGGGCGGGTGTCGCCGGGCGAGGTGACCTCTACCGCGAGATCCGGTGCCCCCTCCCAGAAGGTCACCGGTTGGCCGGAGGCGGCGATCCGCTCGCGCCGTACGAAGGCGACATCCGGGGCGAGCACGGTGTCGGGACGCCGTGCCAGCACGAAGCCGGTCTCGGCGCCGCAGACCACGCCCAGTTGGTGGGTTTTCACGTGGTGTCCCAGCGGGGCGGCGACGTTCATGATGACCGCACCGTGACGAAATCCGGCCGGCGTCATCCGTTGCAGCTCCCCCCGGACCAACGCATACCGCCAACTGTCGTCCGGAAGGTCGAACAACTCCTCGGCAGTCATGGCCCGGCCGGACCAGGGCGCCGCCGATGGGAGGGATGCAGGTTGGGACATGCTGACTCCCGATGCCCGACGGGTGAACACCGAGATCCTCAGTATACCGCGGGTCGGCGGCGCCGGCGCCCGCCGACGCCGCTGTCGCAGGTAGCGGGCGTATCCGATGAACGGCGGTGCGCGCCTCCCTCTGACAGGGGTCCAGCCGTGTGTGCTATCGTAGCTGCAATCGATATGCACCATGAGAATGCACATAGATCTCGACGACGCGCTCATCACCGAGGTCGACGACATCGCCGGTCCCCGGCGCCGGAGCGCGTTCGTGCGTGACGCGGTCCGGGCGGCGGTGGACCGGCATCGCCGCCGAAACCATCTGCGCCAGGCCGCCGGGAAGCTCAGCGACGCCGGACACGAGTGGGACGATGATCCCGCGGCCTGGGTGAGCCGCCAACGGTTCGGTGACCCCCGCCGGGTGGGATGACGCCGTGTACGTCTTCCTCGACACGACGGTGCTGATCGACTACCTCCGGGGCCGCCCGGCCGTCGCGCGGGTCGACGCGGCGGTCGACCGAGGGGATGTGCCTTGTACGACGCCCATCAACGTCGAGGAGGTCTGCCGGGGGCTGCGTCCGGCGGAAGCCGACGCGGCCGGGCATCTCTTCGATGGTCTCCACATCCCCCCAATCGGACGGGCGGAAGGACAGCAGGCCGGCGAATGGCGGCAGCGCTTCGCCGCGCAGGGGACCACGCTGTCGCAGGCCGACTGCCTGATCGCGGCGGCGGCGCACGCGGCGGCGGCAGTGCTCGCCACCGGAAACCCGCGACACTTTCCGATGACGGAGATCACGGTCGAACACTGGCCCGTTGGAGAGTAGGGCGCTGCCGCGCGTGGCGGCGGACCACCCGGCATCCTCCGCGGAACAGGACGTGACCGACCAGCTCCGGCGCGACCCCGGCCTCACGGCGCGGCGGCGGCCGCGGGCGCCGCACCGGCCAGCCGGTCAGTGGCGACGAACATCGTGAGGGCGACGCCGTTCCAGCGGCCGTCGCGGGACGGGCTGCCCTCGGCCGCGGCGCCGATGGGCATCGTGCCGGTCAGGGTCGCCACCCGACGATACGCCTGCACGAGATACGCGCGCACGACGTCGGCGTGCTCCTGCGCCTGCCGGAACTCCTCGCCGGGATTGGCGCCGACGGCGTAGCCCTCGACCACGAGGGGACTGTCGCGGGGATAGTCGAGCAGCTCGGCCATCGCCTCGTCGAGCCGCCGGACGGCGTCCGGCGCGAGGGCGATCTCCCCCGCGGCGTCGGTCTCGAACAGCAGGCCGCCGTCGACCCAGATGCGCAGCGGCGTGTAGCGGTCGTCGACGAACAGCTCGCGGTACTCGTCGCGGGTGAGCTGGTCGAGGTTGTAGAACCCGCGTTCGCCGAAGAAGCGGCTGAAGAGCCAGTTGCGCTTCAGCGCCTCGGTGTTCTCGGCGAGGTCGGACATCGCGTCGCGGGCGTGGGCCACCGTCTCGCCGGCGTCGGCGAGCATCCGGACCGTCTCGCTCTCGGGGCCCCCGAACCGGTCGATGGCCTCCTCGACCCGCTCGGCGCTGCGGCGGACCGCCTGCATCGTGGCCTCGGTCTCCTGCACGGTGCCCACGAGGTGCGTGTAGAGGGCGTCGTCGCCGAGCAGCCGGCCCACCGTGCCGTCGCCGGCCGCGAGGTCGGCGACGAGGCCCCGCGTGTCGGCGAGCACCGAGCGCGCGTCGTCCATGAGCTCGGCGCTGGCGCCGGTGATGGTCCGGACGTCCTCTCCGATACCGGTGACGAGCCGGGTCGTCGTCTCAATCGTCGCGCCCAGGTCTCCCAGGGTGTCGGACATCTGGGTGCGAAGCCCGAGAAACTCGCCGGCGACGGTCCGGAAGGTATTGCGGCCCTCCTCGATCAGGTCGGCAATCTCGACCGCGTCGACCCCACGAATCCGGCCGCCGTCGGCGACCGGCGGCGCGTCGGGGCTGCCCGACCGGATCTGGATGAACACCGACCCCAGCAACCCGTCGGTCAGCACCGCCGCCACCGAGTCGGTGCGCACCAGCGACCGCAGATCCTCGCGCACCCGCATGCGCACCACGAAGCGCTCGCCGGGATTCAGCGGAATCTCGACCCCGAGCACCTCCCCCGCGTCGAAGCCGGCCAGGCGGACCCCGGTGCCGATGGCGATGCCGGTGACGTTGCCGAAGTCGGCCTCGACCTCGAAGCGTTCGGTGAACAGCAGGCGGCGGTCGCCGATCATGAACAGCCCCACCGCGAACAGCAGGAGCCCTCCGACGACGAACGTCCCGACCAGGGCCAATCGCGGGGAACCCATACGCACCCTCCCTCTTCACACCGCCGTCGCCGGGGGGGCCGCGGGCCAGCCCGGCAACCGTCGCCTGCGGCTCCGCTTGCCGCCCAACCAAGCCTCCAGCAGTCGGCGCCTCCCGCAGGAGGCGGCGCCGTTCGACGGCGCAGATTCCTACCCGCCCGCCTCCGACGCCAGGAACTGCCGCACGATGGGATGTTCACTCTGCTCGAGCCCGGCCGCGGAGCCGCGTTCGAGCACCCGGCCCTCGTACAGGAAGACCAGCGTGTCGCCGATGCGCCGCGCGCTCGGGATGTTGTGGGTCACGACCACCAGGGTCGTCCCGAGCTCTTCCTTGACCCGCACGAGCAGATCGTCGATCTCGCCCGAGGTAATCGGGTCGAGACCGGCGCTCGGCTCGTCGACGAGCAGAATCGCCGGGTCGAGCGCCATCGCCCGGGCCAGCCCGGCCCGCTTGCGCATGCCCCCCGACAGGGCCGCGGGCATCTTCTCGTAGTCGGGGGCCAGCCCCACCTGGGCCAGCTTTTCCTGCGCCCGCGCCCGGACCTCGGGCTCCGGCAACGTGGTGTGCCGGCGCAGCGGAAAAGCCACGTTCTCGCCCACCGTCAGCGAATCGAAGAGCGCCGCGTTCTGGAACAGGAAGCCGACCTGCCGGCGCACCGCGGCAATCGCCGGCGCCGACAACCCGGTCAGGTCCTGCCCCTGCACCAGCACCCGCCCGGCGTCGGGAGCCATCAGGCCGACGATGTGCCGGAGCATGACGCTCTTGCCGGTACCGCTGCGCCCGAGCACGACGGTGGCCTCGCTGCGCGGCATGTCGAGCGAGACCTCGTCCAGCACTGTGAGCGGCCCGAACCGTTTCGACACGCGGTCGAGACGAATCGGGACGTCTCCCCCGGTCACTCCGCCGTCTCCGGAAACACGAAGAATATCAGCCGCACCAGCACCACGTTCGCGGCGATGAGGAGCATGGACGAGAGAACGACGCTGCGGGTCGCCGACCGGCCCACCCCCTGCGTGCCGTGGGACGTGTTGAGACCGAGATACGACGCGGTCATCGCGATGATGAAGCCGAAGACCATCGTCTTCAGGGTCCCCGGCAGATAGTCGGTGAACTCGACGATCGAGAACGCGGCCTGAAAGTACGTCCGGAAACCCATGCCGGAGATCGCCGTCTCGGCCACCCACCCGCCCACGATCCCGGTGAAGTTCATCACCGTCGTCAGGATCGGCATCGCCAACACGCAGGCGACCATGCGGGTGACCACCAGGAACTTGAACGAGTCGACGGCGCTGGCCTCGAGCGCATCGACCTGCTCGGTCACCTTCATCGCGCCCAGCTCGGCCCCGATCCCGGCGCCCACCCGTCCGGAGACCAGCAGGCCGACCACGAGGGGGCCGGTCTCGCGCACGAGGGCCAGGGTCAGCGCGGCGGGAATCAGCGCCTCGGCCCCGAAGCGCTGGAGCGAGGCGCGGGTATGCATGGACAGCACGATGCCGACCGCGAACCCCGCGGCGGTGATCAGGGGCACCGACAGCCAGCCGATCTCGTAGAGCTGCCGCGCCGTCTCCCGCAGTTCGAACGGAGGCCGGAACGCCTCGCGCACGGCGCGCGCAGCGAACAGAACGGCGTCTCCGGCCCGCGCCAGGCGAGCCACCACAAACCGGTCGAGGAAATCGGACATGCCGCGTTCCGTTCCCGACGGCGCCCCCCGCAACCGGCGCCGTCGCGCGAAGCTCGTTCGTGCGGACCCGTCAGAAAACCCAGTAGGCCAGGCCCAGACTGACGATGGCGGTATTGGCGGTCACCCGGCGGGTCACCACCGAATCGCCGCTCACCAGGGTCAGCTCGGGCCGCGTGAAGAGATAGCCGCCGAACACGTTGATCCCGATCCGGGGGAGGACGTCGACCCACAGCGATCCGCCCACGCGTACGGCGAGGCTGTTGCCCACCGCGATCGCCCGCTCCGCCCCCGTGTGGCCGGTGTCGGCCTGCAGCCCGTTGAACGCGTAACCGGCGACGACGGACGCCGCGGCGGAGGTCCGGCCGCCGCCGAGACCGTACTGGAGGCCGGCCATCACCGGCCGCACGCGCAGGCCGGTCCCCGACGACACCCCGGAGCCGTCCGCGAACCGCGCCCGCGTCCAACTGAAGGCGATGGTGGGACCCAGCCCCGTTCCGGGCCTGAGCCGCAGCATCGGGCCGAGAGTGGTCGCGCCGGTCAGGGTGTCGCGCGCCGGAAACATCCCCGTTCCCGACACCCCGACCCCGATGAGCCGCAACGGAGCATCGCTCGGCCGGGGCGCCAGGGCCGGCAGGCCGGGCCTCTCCGGGCGCTCCCGGGGCGGCGGGCGGGCGGCGTCGACGTCGAGCTCCGACCGGACGCCGGCGACTCCCTCGACGCCGCGCGCCAGGGCCACCGCCCGGTCCGCATCCGGAGCCGAAGGCACGGGGCCGCGCAGAGTGACCACGCCACCCTGCACCGTGACGTCGATCGGCGCCGTGCCCAGCACGACGTCGTTGATCAGAGCGGTCTTGACCCGGACCCCGATCTGCGCGTCCCGGACCGAGTCCTGCGCACCGGCGAAAGCCGCCGGCGCCAGTGGGCCGACGCCGCTCATGGCCAACCCCATCGCAAGCCATACCGCGACCCGCGACCGTGCCACACTGCGATTCTGGATCAACGCCCTGTCCTCGCCGGAATCGAACATCGCCGCGACGGTCGCGCTCTCGGTGACCCTCTCGCGACGGAACGCGCCCGCGGGCGGTGCGTGACGGCTACCCCTGGCGGAAGAACGTCGCGGTGATCGTGTCGCCGATCTGATTGAAACGGTCCTGCAGGGCATCAATGAACTCATGGAGCCCGCCACCGATCACCTCGCCGGCGTCGGTGTAGTCGAGCTCCGACGCCAGGCGGCCCAGCAACTGCTCTGCCCGGTTCGCGAAGCGGCGCATCGGAGTGCCGGTGACCGCGTGCAGCGAGACATGGGCCTGCGTCACACAATAACCCACCGAGCGCGGAAAGGCCCGATCGAAGAGCAGGAACGCCACCACCGACTCGCGCGACACCAGCCCCCAGGTGCGGCGGTAGGCCTCGAACCCGCTGGCCGAACGCAGCAGGGCGCTCCACTGCAGATCGTCGACGGGCCGCCCGACGTCGGCCGCCGACGGCAGCAGCAGGAAGTACTTCACGTCGAGGATGCGGCTGGTCTGGTCGGCGCGCTCGATGAAGCGTCCCAGCCGGCTGAAGTTCCAGGCCTCTCCGTGCTCCATCGTCTCGCTCTTGGTGCCGGTGACGACGTGGCAGGCCCGCGTCACCGCCCCGAAGAAGCGGACCGCGTCGTGCAGGGCGAACTGTCTCGCCTCGGGCGCGGTGACGTCGAGATAGAACTCGTTGATCTCCTGCCACACCTCCGAGGAGATGATCTCGCGCACCGTCCGCGCATTCTCGCGCGCCACCGCCACGCAGGAAGCGATGGAGTTCGGGTTGGTCCGGTCGATGGTCAGGAACTCGATGACGTTCGACCGGGTCGGCGCCCCGTACCGCTCGGCGAAGGCGGCCTCGTCCCCGCCGACCTGCACCATGGGGAACCACTGCTCCTCGGTCAGACCCGCCAGGTCGATCTCGAGGTTCAGGTTCACCCCGACGACGCGGGCGACGTTGGCCGCCCGCTCGAGATAGCGGCTCATCCAGTAGACCGACTCGGCGGTGCGGCTGAGCATCGGGCCGGCTATCCCAGGACCCAGGTGTCCTTGCTGCCGCCGCCCTGGGACGAGTTCACGACCAGCGAGCCCTTCGACAGCGCAACGCGGGTCAGCCCGCCCGGCAGGACGAACGGCTCGCTCCCCAGGAGGATGTAGGGGCGCAGGTCGACGTGACGGCCCTCGAACCGGTCGTCGACGAGCGTGGGCACCCGCGACAACGCCAGCGTCGGCTGCGCGATGTAGTTGCGCGGCGCGGCGGCGATGCGGCCGGCGAAGTCGGACCGCTCGGCCGCGGTGGACTGCGGACCGATCAGCATGCCGTAGCCGCCGGACTCGTTGGCCGGCTTCACCACCAGCTCGGCCAGATGGTCGAGCACGTAGGCGCGGTCCCCGTCGCGCCAGCACAGCCACGTCGGCACGTTCGGCAGTATCGCCTGCTCGCCGAGGTAGTACCGAATCATCTGCGGCACGTAGGCGTAGACCACCTTGTCGTCGGCCACCCCCGTGCCCGGCGCATTCACCACCGTGAGCCGCCCGCTGCGGTAGGCGTCCATCAGGCCCGGCACCCCGAGCACCGAGTCGGGCCGGAAGCAGGTGGGGTCGAGGAAGTCGTCGTCGATGCGCCGGTACAGGACGTCGACCCGCTCCAGCCCGCGGGTCGTGCGCATGAACAGGGCCCCGTCGTTCACGACGAGGTCGCGCCCCTCGACGAGCTCGACCCCCATCTGCTGCGCGAGGAACGAGTGCTCGAAGTAGGCGGCGTTGTAGATGCCCGGGGTCAGCACCGCGACGCTCGGGCGGCCGGCGCCCCGGGGGGCCACCCCTTGGAGGGTGCCGAGCAGCCGGCTCGGATAGTCGCTGACCGGACGCACCGGGAGGCCGTCGAAGATCTTCGAGAACGTCTGCTTCATGACCGCCCGGTTCTCCAGCACGTAGGAGACGCCGGACGGACTGCACAGATTGTCCTCGAGCACGTAGACGGTGCCGTCGCGGTCGCGGACGAGGTCGGTGCCGGTGATGTGGCACCAGACGCCGCCCGGGGGGTCGAGACCGACGCATTATTCCCGATAGCCCTGCGAGGTCTCGACCACGTCGGCCGGCACCACGCCGTCGGCCACGATGCGGCGGTCGTGATAGACGTCGTCGATGAAGTGGTTCAGGGCGGTGATGCGCTGCAGCAGGCCGCGCTCGATCTCGTGCCAAGCGCCCCGGGAGACGATGCGGGGAATGACGTCGAACGGAAAGATGCGCTCGGTGCCGTGCCCGTCGTCGTAGACGTTGAACGTAATTCCCATCCGCAGGAGGGCGCGCGCGGCCGCCTGCTGGCTGCGCGCGAGCTCCCCCTCGGCCAGCCTCTCGATGCGCTCGACGAGAGGGCGCGCCTCAGGCCGGGGCGTGCCGTCCGCGTGGAACAGCTCGTCGTAGAACCCGCCGGTCTCGTACCCCTCGAACGTCACGCCATTCCGCCCATCGTCGCCTGCGGCTCCGATTGCCTCCGTGCCACGCCCTGCGAGGAATCTGCCGCGTGTCGACAGCGCGGACCGCCAAGGGCTTGCCCCGCAGAAGTTTCGCGCCTCGCGTTAGCGCGCGGTCGCGCTAGCGGGCCGCCTCGCGCGCGTCCGCCTCGAGAATCCGGGCGCCGCGCAGGATGCCGCCGAACGAGTAGTTCGCCTCGTGGCAGGCGTACTCGTAGACCCGGTCCCCGCTCGCGGGCCAGACGTACTCGCCGCTCCAGGGCGCGGTCCACACTGTCGGGTCGTCGACGGTGAACTGATACAGCAGGGTCTCGGCGTCGATGCGGGAGAACCGCTCCACCACGTGCAGGTTCCGCGAGGCGCCGCCGAGGGCCGGACCATCGGTGAAGTTGGTGGTGTCGACGACCAGGGTGTCTCCCTCCCAGTGTCCCACGGAATCGCCGAGCCAGCTCCGGATCTCGGGCGGAGCATGGTCCTGGTTCATCCGCACGACGCGCGCGTCGTGGACCATCTCGACGAGAATCATGACCGTGTCGTCCGACTGCACGATGCGCTTCAGGTTGTTGTAGAGCACCGGCAGCATCGGTGGCCCCGCGGTCGAGCCGAAGCCCATCAGGCACCGCTCGGCGAGCGGGCGCTGCTCGGGGTTGTCGTAGGGACCCGGCGCATCCAGATCGTCCTCGAGCCACCAGGCGGTCCCGGTGTTGGGCCGGGCGTAGGCCGCGGCCAGCGCCGCCCGCGCGGCTTGGGCCCCGGCGGTCATCGGAGGCTGCCGGCCGTTCGGCGGATCGACGATGATGGAGGTGCGCCACTGACCATCGATCTGGAAGCCCCCGGCGCCCCGATCCATCCAGAACGAGTTGTAGCCGCCCACGTTTCCGGCCGCCCCGGTCGACCCGTCGCCGCCCACCGGAGGCGCCTCGCGCGGCGCCTCGGCCACCACGTTCCGCTCGTCCGGAATATTGAAGATCCCCTCGAGCGACTGGCCGCCCGCCGCCAGCGCCGCCGCCTCTTCCTCCGTCAGGGTCAGCTTCTCGCCGTACTCGGCGGGACGCTGCAGGGGGGTCAGGGTGGCGATGTCATAGGTTCCGGACAGATCCGGCCGGCCGTCGGGCCGGCGTGGAATCTCGGAGCCCGATTGCGCGTACGCGGCCGTCGTCGTCAGCACCAGAGCGAGGAGCCCGCAGGAGAAGACCCGCAAGCCCATGGTCGTTGTTCTGCCCAACATGTTGCCCTCCATCAGGACCGCGGCGCCGCGCGCGCTCTCCGGAGCGCGCCCCGGCCCACCGGCTAACCGACAGTCTAACCCGGATGCCGGCGCGACGGCGGCGGCGCCAGGCGTGAATTCTCCGCGACAGCCCACGCGCGACCTTGCGGTCGCCTTTGAAGTTTCGCTGGCGCGAAACTTCAAAGGCGCAAGCCCCTGGTCCGAAGTTTCGGGCTAGTCGGCCGGTCCTTCCGCCGGCAGCGCGAAGACGTAGATCGCGTTGGTGCGGTCCCCGCCGACCGGCACCGCCAAGTGCTGCCGCCCCCCGACCGCGTAGGTAATCGGGAACCCCGACACGGAGCCGGGCAGACGCGTGTGGAACAGGACATTCCCGTTCGCCGCGTCGTGGACGTTGAAGCTCCGGTCGGTGTCCGCGCTGACCACGAGGCCGCCGGCCGTCGTCAGCGCCGCGGCCCCGGGCCGGGTCATCATCGAGTGGCGCCAGAGGATGCGCCCGGTCCCGATCTCCATGGCGATCAGGTGGCCCCGGTAGGGCGCGCTGTCGGGATGGACGGTGCTGCCCCGCGTCAGCCAGCCCGTGTTCTGGTAGTAGCTCGCGCCGGGGACCTTCTCGATCTCGGTGAAGGCGCCGCTGACGCACGTCGGATGGATGGGGATGTAAAGCGCCTTCGTCTCGGGATGGTAGGCGGAGGCGCGCCAGTTCCGGATGCCGCCGAAGTCGGGACAGAACCCGAGCTCGACGTCCTTCACCGGGAGCATCTCCGGGCGGTAGACCGCCCTCCCGGTCTCGGGATCCACGTCGAGGACATTCTGGTAGCCGAGATCGTGGGCCGCGACGAACGCCCCGGTGTCGCGGTCGAGCTCCCACAGGATGCCGAGCTTCCCCATCTTGAACAGCGACCGGCGGCCGTCGTGGTCGATGAGCACGCTCTCGAAGACGTCGTCGAGGTCGTGGGTCTCGGCCGGCGTGAACTGGAAGTACCACGAGAGCTCGCCGGTGTCGGCGTCGAGGGCGAGCACGCTGTTGCTGTAGAGCGCGTCGCCGTCGGTCTCGCGGGTCAGGCTGGCCCACGGCTTCGCCTGCGACGTCGACCAGTAGGTGAGGTTGCTGTCCGGGTCGAAGCTGCCGGGAATCCAGGAGTCCGCGCCGGCGCGGTAGAGCAGCGGCAGATCGCCCCAGGTGTCCCCGCCCGGCTCGCCGGGGCGGGCGATGGTCGACGTCCGCCACAGCTCCTCCCCCGTCTCCGCGTCGTGGGCCGAAATGAAGCAGACGTCCTCCTTGAAGCGCTCGCACCCGGTCATGCCGGCCACGACCTTCCCGTTGGCGACGATCGGGCCGCTCGTGTACCGGTAGCCGAGCGCGTTGTCGGCCACCTCGTGGTCCCACGCCACCTCTCCCGTGCGCGCATCGAGCGCGACGATATGGGCGTCGGCCGCGTTCAGATAGACCTTGTCGCCGTAGATCGCGATCGACCGGCTGCGCGGGCTCAGCACCGACTCGACCATCTCGTCGAGGTTCCGCCGGTACTCCCAGAGGCGATCCCCGGTCGCGGCGTCGACCGCCTGCACGACGTTGGCCGCGCCGGCGAGGTACATCACGCCGCCGTACACGAGCGGGGTCGGCTGATTCACGCCCGCCGGCATCGACCACGCCCATGCGAGCTGAAGCCGGTGGACGTTGCCGCGGTCGATCTGGTCCAGAGGGCTGTAGCCCCATCCGTCGAGGGTGCGCCGCCAGTTGAGCCAGTCGGCGGGATCGGGGTTCTGCAGCATGGCGTCGGTGACGGGCGCGAAGTCGCGGTCCTGCGCCCCCGCCGGCGCGGCGCCGGCGACCAGGACGACGGCCGCGACGGCGCAACATGCACGATGGAATCTCGTACGCATCGGTGCCTCCCTCTGGCGTGATCCGCCGCGCCGGTCAATGCGCCGCGCGCGGGCGACCGCGCGCGGCGCGACGATCACCCGGTCCACTATAACGCCCGCGATACGCCCGCGGCGTTCCGACCCTCCTACTCGGCCCGAAGTACGTCGGTGGGGTTCACGCGCGTAGCGTGCAGGGCGGGCCCCAGGCAGGCGACGACCGCCGCCAAGAGGAACAGGGCGGGTACGACCGCAAACGTCGGTGCGTCTCCCGGGCCGACGCCGTAGAGCAGGGGCGACAACAGCCGGCTGGCGCCGATGCTCGCCGCGAGCCCGAGGACGAGGCCGAGGACCGTGAGCCGGCAGCCGCCTCCGACGACGAGGCGGTGGACGTGGGCCCGCGTGGCGCCCAGCGCGATGCGGATCCCGATCTCGCGCTCGCGCCGACGGACCACGTAGCCCATCAGGCCGTAGAGGCCCACCAGGGCCAGACTCAGGGCGAGCCCGGCGGCGGTCGCGGCGAGGCCGGCGTGCACCCGCGACTCGCGGGTCGCGGCGCGCCGCAGCTCGGCGAAGGTCGCGGCCTCGGAGACGGCAATCGCGGGATCGAGCTCCCGGGCGCGGCGGCGCAGCAGGGCGCTTTCGTCCGCCGCGCCGCCCCGCGCGCGGACCGTCACGTAGGCGCCCCCTTGCGGGCGTTGCCGGTACGGCACGTAGACCGTCGGCGGCGGCGCAAGACGAACGTCGCGGCCCGCCGTGTCCCCCACGACGGCGACGATGCGGCGGGGACCCTCCTCACCCGGCAGGCGCAGCGTCTGCCCCACCGGGTTGCGCGGCGAGAAGTGGAGGGCGGCCAGGGCCTGGCTCACCACCGCCACCGGGGCGCCCGCGACCGCGTCCGCCCGACCGAACACGCGCCCCGAACGCACCGGGATGCCGAAGGTGTCGAAGTAGTCGCCGGTGACGGCGTTGACGTTCGTCTCGACGGGGGTCTCCGGTCCCACCCGCCGCGAGCCGGCGAGCCGCACCTCCACCGGAGCCGGAACGTCTCCCGGACGGCGGGTCGAGGCGCTCGCGGCGGTGACGAGGCTCTCGGAGCGCAGGCCGTCGAGGAGCCGGTCCGTCGCGGCGTTGGCGCGATCGGGGTCGTCCTCCCAGGCGCGGGGGAACGCCACCCGCAGGCTCGCGCCGCGGGGCGCATCGAACCCCTGGTCGATCCGCTGGGTGTTCCAGGCGCTCCTGACCAGGAGGCCGCACCCGACGACCAGCACCGTCGAGACCGCCACCTGCGCGACGACGAGCCCGCTCATCGCGGTGGACCGGCCGGCCGCGCTGTAGGTGCGGGACATCGCCGAGAGGCCGGGCAGGCCGCGAAGGACCCGCCAGACGGCAGGGACCGCGAAGGCGCATCCGGTCACCGCGGTGACGGCCAGCCCGATGCCCAGCACGCGCAGGTCCGGCACGAGGTCGAGCTGATAGGGCACGGTCAGGGGCAGCAGCGGCGCGAGCGCGCTCGACCAGACGACGAGCGCGGCCGCGCCGAGGCCGCCGGCCGCCACGAGCACGGCGACCTCCATGCCGAGCCGCCGCACCAGGTCGGCCCACGCGGCCCCCAGGGCACGACGGATGGCCAGCTCGTGCCGCCACTCCGTCGATCGGGCCAGCAGCAGCGTCGCCAGGTTCGCGCACGCCACCGCGAGGGCGGCCGCCGCCATGAGGCCGAGAATGCCCAGAAAGCCGGCGACCTCGTCGCGGTACTCGGGCCACAGCCGCAGGTAGCTCGCGGGAAGGGCATGCACGCGCCACGGCGCCCCCGTCTCCGGGTAGTAGGCGCTCGCGCCGCGGTCCCGGGCGAGGACCTCGTCCACCGGGTCGATGCGCGCCTGAACCGCCTCCAGGGGGGTGCCGGGGGCGAGGCGGCCGAGGGTCTGGAACACCGCGAAGGAACGGCCGTTCAGGACGTCGCGTCCCGAGAAGTAGTCGTCGGCCATCATCGCCGGGATCCAGAACGCGCTCTCGAACGACGGCCACACCGCGCCCCGGAAGCCGGCCGGGACCACCCCGATGACGTCGTACACGTCCTCGTTCAGGCGCACCGTCCTGCCCACGATCTCCGGGTCCGCCGCGAACTGGCTGCGCCACAGGAAGTCCGAGAGCACGACGAGGCGGTGTCCCCCCGGGACCACGTTGTCCGCGGGGCCGATGAGCCGCCCGAGGGCCGGCCGCACACCGAGCACGGAGAAGAAGGCGCCGGACACCATCTCCCCTTCATGACGCTCCGGAAACGCCCCGCCGGCCACGGTCATGAAGACCCGGCAGAACGCGGCGAGGTCGACGGTGCCCTCGAGCGCCGTCCGAAGCTCGCCGTAGTCCGGGTACGACAGCGGAGAGTACTCGGGGCCGCTCGTCACGTACAGCGTCACGAGCTCGCGGCCGTCGCCGAAGTCGAGCGGACGCAGGAACGCCCGGTCCAGCAGACCGAGGACGAGGGTCGAGCCGGCCACGCCGAGGGCGAGCGTCAGCACGCCGGCTGCGGTCCACCCGGGCTTGCGGGCGAGGGCGCGGACGGCCAGACGCAGGTCCTGCCGGAAGTCGCCGAGTCGGTAGCGCCGCCGTTCCCGGGGTTGCGGGCTTCCCACGGCCGTGGATTGTACCGTGGCGCCAGCTTGGCTGTCGCCGGTCCGCCGGGTACGGCATTCAGCCTCATCGACGAGCCTTGGCCCTGATTCATCGACCGCAACCACCGACCCGGGTTCCTCGACAAGACGCCCTGGCGACTCACGCCGATAGTGGTGTGGGTGGACCGCACAGCGCGAGCCTGGACCGGTTCGCCTTGGCGGAGTGGGCCTCACGGACCGACTCGCCCGGTTCGCACGCGCCGCGGTAACATCGGCGCCATGCCCTGGATTCGAACCGTCAGCGCCAAGGCGGCTACCGGCCGTCTCGCCGGAAGCTACCGCGCGGCAGTAGAGCGCGCCGGGCGGGTGTTCGGCATCGTGCGCGCCATGAGCGTGCAGCCGGCAGTGCTGGACGCCTCCATCAGGCTCTACGCGGTCATCATGAAGGACCCGGGCGATCTGTCCCTGCGGCAGCGGGAGATGCTGGCGACGGTGGTGAGCCGCGCCAACGGCTGCCACTATTGAATGCTGCAGCACGCGGACGATCTCCGGGCCGAGATCGCACGGGAGGGCGGCGACCCCGCGCTGGCCGACGCAGTGCCCGCCGACTGGTGCGGCGCACCGCTCGAGCCGGTCGACGCGACGCTGTGCGAATATGCCGAGAAGCTCACGCGGACGCCGGCCGCGATGACCGAGGCGGATCTGCAGCCGCTGCGCGCCGCCGGCCTCGGCGACGGGGCGATCCACAACGCCGTCCAGGTCATCGCCTACTTCAACTACATCAACCGCGTCGCCGATGCGGTCCATGTCGAGCTCGAGCCCGAGATGCCGCCGTACCCCGACGGATCGCGCTGACCGTCTGCCTTGCCGCTCAGCAGTGACGAAATCGAGCAGCTCGACCCCCGCCTCGGCACCGATTCTCTTCAAGTGACATGCTGTCGCCGGGGCGGTGCGGGCCGTTTGGCCCCTCGACGGCCGCCAGGACGTCACATTCGCCGAGTTGCGGCTCGGCATACTAGAATCACGCCAGCGCCAATTGCCCGCACCGGGTTGCGAGGTGCGGTGATCACGCGCCGTCTCGAGGCCATTTCGGCGAGGCCCTGGGTTCATGAATGCACCACCGAGCCTCGTACCGAACCGGGGATCCGAACAGAGCACACGCATGAAACTCCCTGACGCACCGCATACCATCCGATCGCAGGGCCGACCGTCGACGCTCCGGGGCCGCTTCCGGGTCGCGGTGACCGGTACGGCGGTGTGGTGCGCGGCGGTCATGGCGTCCGCGCAGCCGGCGGGCGACGCGCGCACCCCGTGGGGCCATCCGGACCTGCAGGGGGTGTGGGACTTCCGGACGATCACACCGTTGGAACGGCCCGCCGAGCTTGCGGACAAGGCCGTCCTCACCGAGGAAGAGGCGGCCGCGTATCAGACGCTCGAGAACCGCCGCCAGAACCGCGACCTCGTCGATCCGGAGAAGGGCGGGGCGCTCTATCCACCGGAATCGCAGGGCGGCGTGGTGCCCTACAACGAGTTCTGGTACGACCGCGGGGCGACCCTGGTCGAGGATCGGCGCACGTCGCTCATCGTGGATCCGCCCGATGGACGACTTCCGGCGCGGCAGGCGGGAGCCTTCGAGCAGATCGGGTCGGCGGGCGAGGATCTGCCCGGATCGCGCCCGGTTCGGTACCGGGCCGGCGGCATCGGGGCCGATGGTCCGGAAGACCGCGGGCTCGGCGAGCGGTGCCTGTTGGGGTTCAACAGCGGCCCGCCGTTGATTCCCGGCGCCTACAACAACAACATCCAGGTGTTCCAGACGCCCACCCACGTGGTCATCCATCACGAGATGGTGCACGACACGCGGGTCGTGCCGCTCGACGGCCGCCCGCATCTGTCCGGTGCGATCCGCCAGTGGATGGGCGATGCGCGGGGGCGTTGGGACGGCGACACCCTGGTGGTCGAGACCACCAACTTCACCGACAAGACGGCGAGCTTCAGCCCCGCGATCACGAGCGCGGTGGGAACCGGTGCGACGTTGACCCTGACCGAGCGGTTCACGCGGGTGGATCGGGATACGCTGCTCTACGAGTACACGGTGGACGATGCCACCGTCTTCACCCGCGGCTTCACCGCGGCCATTCCGATGCGGCGCTCCGAGCTTCCCGTGTTCGAGTACGCGTGCCACGAGGGGAACCGGGGGCTCGAGAACATCCTCGCGGGGGCGCGGCGGGCCGTCCGGGATTGACACGTATGCGGCAAGACACGCGGGGGGTTGGGTTGGAACCGCGGGATGAGAGGTTATTCATGAAACGACTGCATCTGCTGGTAGCAGGACTGGCCCTCGTTCTCACCGGTTGCGGAGAAGCCCCGGCTCCCGATGGGGCGGGCGCACTCGCGCTCGTCGGGGCGCAGCTGATCGACGCGACCGGGGGGCCGCCGGTGGCCGACTCGGTGGTCGTCATCCGCGACGGCCGGATCGAAAGCGCCGGCGCGCGGGACGCGACGCCGGTGCCCGACGGCGCGGAGACGCTCGACGTGGCCGGCAAGACCATCATTCCCGGCCTCGTGAACCTGCACGTGCACTATCGGGAGGGACCGGAAGAGATCGAGCGTCAGTTCCGGTCTCAGCTCTACTACGGCGTGACCACCGCGCGGAGCATCGGCAGCGACTCGCCCGAGCGGGTCGCCCACCTGCTCGGGGCCGCCGGCCGTTCCGACGCCCCCCGGACCTATACGGCGGGGACGGGATTCTCGTACCCCGGCGGATTCAACGCCGCCGGCCGGAACGCCCCCACCACCGAAGAGGAAGCGCGGGCGCTGGTGCGGGACCAGATTGCCCTCGGCGTGCACTTCATCAAGATGTGGGTCAACGCGGTCGCAGAACCGGGCCTGAAGATTCCGCCGGAGATACGGGCGGCGATCATCGACGAGGCGGTCGCGAACGGCGCCATCCCCGTCGCCCACATCGACGACGAAGCCGACGGCCGCCAACTTGTCGAGGCCGGCCTGCGCGACTTCCTGCACAGCACGGTGCTGACCTTCGGGCCTGGAGCCGGCGTCCCGGTGGACGACCCCGAACCTTCGGCCGAGTTCATCCAGATGTGCCTCGACAACGGGGTCTACTTCACTCCAACTTTGTCCATCGTCCAGAACCGCTGGCACTTCGCCGAGCATCCGGAGCTGCTGGACGACCCCGCGTTGCGCGCCGCGTTCAACCTCTACAACCCGGATGCGCTGGCCCGACTGGACGACCCGGCAAGCCGGGCGGAGATCGTCGACGATCCGGGATTCGAGGACCGCAAGGCCGCGTTCCGGCAGGTGCAGGACTTCGTGAAGACGATGCACGACGCCGGGGTCGAGATCGCGCTCGGCAACGACGCCGGGACCCCGAACGTGCCGTACGGCTGGGGCATGCACCACGAGATGGAGCTGTACGTCGAGGCCGGGCTGACCCCGATGGACGCCATCGTCGCGGCGACCGCCACCGGCGCCGGCCGGATGCCTCCGGAGGGCGAGGCCGACTTCGGCACCCTCGAGGCGGGCCAGGTCGCCGACCTCGTCGTGCTGAACGCCGATCCGCTGGCCGACATCCTGAACACGCTGGAGATCGACCGGGTCATGCGGCTCGGCGAGTGGGTGGACCGTTCGGAATTGCCGCCCGCGCCGTAGGAAGAACGCTGCTACGGGCGAGGCCCATAGTGCGGCGAGGCGCTCCCGACCTCCAGCGCCCGAGGTCGGGGGCGGTCCCGGTGAAGCCGTCTGTCACCGTCGGCAGCACCATCCCCCGGTCGACGGCGGCCGAGCCGCGCCTCAGGCGGAAGTCGAGGTTGTCCGCGTCGTGGACGACCTGGAGCGTGCCCACGTCCCGGGCATCGAGGGCGGGGACGTCCACGAACACGTCGTATCCCACCTGAACGCTGTTCCGGTCCTGCCCCGTCGCCGCGCTGTACTCCTCGAGCGTCGCGAACTCGCGCAGCTCGAGCGCGGGGACGTGGTTCGGGGCCCGAAAGTCGGCGGCCACGTCGAACGGCGGGCTCTCCCATCGAAACGGCATTGCGGTGTCCGGCGCGGGGCCGAAGCCGTTGTGGTCCGACGAGGTGTAGTTGGTGAACGTCGTGATCCCGAACAGGTTCGGACGCTGCCCTCGAAAGTCGGACGGCGCGTTCTGTCCGAGAATCAGGTTGTTGCGCCAATGCGTGTTCGACGTGGTCCCGGTGGTCTCGGACAGGATGGTGTTGTTGTAGAACACGACGCCGGCGGCGCCGAAGAAGCGGCTCGAGCCCCCCGGGAGGTTGTAGGCGATGTTCCGAATCCAGTAGACGGGTCCGCCGAGCACGGGTTGACTGCAGAACGCGTGCGACGGGTGGTTGATGAACAGGTTCCGGAGCACGCGGACGTTGTGCAGGCTCCCGTCGGTCTCGATCGGGTTGTCGTGGGAGTTGGTGATGGTGTTGTTGTAGAAGTCGATCGCGACGGGACGCCGGTCCCAGTACTCGCGCGGCGGATACTTCGGACCGTCGGGGATCCCGGGTCCCGATGCGACGCTTCCGTCGGGGTTCCCATAGGTCTCCACGTTGATCCCGTCGTGGAAGTCCGCGATGTAGTTGTAGGCCACGACGTGGCCGGGGCCGTAGAGTTTCACGGCCACATAGGAGGCCATGACGGGGGGATGGACCTGACCGTCGACGCCGTCGAACCGCCCCCAGAGCGGCGCGTCGCTCCATCCGATCAGGCGCTCCGGGTCGTTCCGGCCGTAGAACCGGTTGTCGGCGATGTAGAAGTTGCTGGAACCCGAATAGTTGGTGAAGACGCCGGCGCCCACATCCTCGAAACGGGAGTGCTTGACCGTGAGCCCCTTCGCCCCCGCGATGAACTGCTCGCCGGCCAGGATGGCGAACTCGGTGTTGCGGAACGTGATGCCCTCGAAATAGGTGTAGTCGGCCGCCATGACGTTGAAGAGGGCGAAGTTGCCGTCGCCGTCGAAGATGACCTCGCCGTCACCGGCGGCCCTGATGGCAATCGGCCGCTCGGGGGTGCCGTCGGCCGTCAGGTAATACGTACCCTCGAACGGAAAGGCGCGGTTGGCTCCGCCGTACTCGAGGTGGTTGTACCGGTAGAGGCCGGCGTGCACGAGGAGGGTGTCCCCGGCGCGCACCCGGGGACGCCCGGCCGTCGCGAAGTCCCCACCGCCGCATGAGGAGTTGTACGCGCATATCAGCCCCTCGAACGACGGCTCGATCTTCGTGCCCTCGAAGCCATGGGGATAGACGTGCAGCACCCTTCCCTCCGCGTACGGGACCGGCTCGGCACGCGTCCGCACGGCCACGGTCCTGCTGGCCTCGCCGATCACGCCGTCGGGATCGGTCATCACGAACCGCGCCTCGTACGCCGTGTCGGGCTCCAGGTCGAGGATGCTCCCGGCGAACATGTTCGGCGCGACGACGTCGAACTGCGCCCCCACGAAGACCCGCTCACCCTGGAGGCGCAGGAGCGGGAGCGCCGGCGACCACCCCGTCTCGCCCTGCCGGCGATACGAGACCTCCACCGCGGCGTTCCGGTTGTCGTCACCCTGGATGAACCACTCGAAGCCGAGGTTGATCAGAGTCGGCGGCTCGACGAGGAGCTCTCCCGTCGAAACCGCGTTCCCTGGCGCATCTTCCCCTTGCGCCAGGACCACGGTGTCGCCGTCAACCTGTGACGTGCCGATCAGGGACAGGCCCAACGCGACGAGGCGTACGAATCGACCGAGCCTCTCACACACGGACACCTCTCTCTCTGCGGCCCGGCAAGCACCGCGGGCCGGGGCCATGGACCGAGATCTGGCCGATTCTATCGGCAATCGACCACACCCGGAGCCGTTGCACGGCCGGCTCGTCCGGGCGCCCGTCACAATTCACGGGTCGCGGCGTTGACGACGGGTCGGGATCGCCACGCTCCCATGGGTCGCATGCCGCTCATCGGAACAGCCGGCGATGCGCGCGAGGCTGAGAACGCAGGCTCCGTCAAGGGCCGGCCGTGTCCCCAGACCTCGGGCCCAGGCGATCCCGAGGCGAGTCGGGCAGCGCTTCGCATCGAGCCCCGATTCGGGCTATCATCCGACCATCTGCCGAGGAAGTATGGCGGCAGGGCGGTGGAACCGAACAACACGAGCTCGCTGAACGCGGGTCCGATGGGAGAGATGCCATGTCATCGTCACGAGTTCTGATGTCCACGTTGTTCGCCTGCGGTGCTCTCGTACTGGGCGGGTCCGCCGCCGAGTCGCAGACAGCGGGCAACACGATCACGGGTGAGGGTCTGCCGAACCCGACCTCGACCGTGATGGCGAATTGGGGCGACCTGCCCGAAGGCCGGGAGTGGGGCTCGACCGCCGGCATCGACATCGACCCGAACGACGGCCAGGTCTGGGCCTACGAGCGCTGCGGCGCCGGTTCCTTCGGCGCGGGCGTGCCCGTCAACTGCGACTCCAACCCCGTCGACCCCGTCTTCAAGTTCGACCGCAACACCGGAGAGGTGCTGGCGAACTTCGGCGGCGGCGTCATGGTCACGCCGCACGGCATCCACGTGGATGCCGACGGAAACGTCTGGGTGACCGACTTCGCGGGGAACGCGGAGGGGACCAAGGGGCATCAGGTCCACAAGTTCAGCCCCGACGGCGAGCTGATGATGAGCCTCGGCACGGCGGGCCAGCCGGGAACCGGCCCGAACCAGTTCAACCAGCCGAACGACGTGATCACCGGGCCCGACGGCAGCATCTACGTCGCGGACGGCCACGGCGGCCAGGGCATGACCACCGCGCAGGCGATAGCGGCGGGACGCGAGTCGGGCGCCACCGGCCGCATCCTGAAGTTCGCCCCCGACGGCACGTTCATCAGGGAGTGGGGACGGATCGGTGCGCTGCACGGCGAGTTCCGCACCCCCCACGCGCTGGCGTTCGATTCGCAGGGGCGCCTCTTCGTCGCCGATCGCGGCAACCACCGCATCGAGATCTTCGACCAGGACGGCAACTATCTCGACTCCCTCTACTCCCACGGCCGCATCAGCGGGATCTTCATCACCGGGGACACGCTGTACTCGATCGACTCCGAGTCGAGCCCGACCAGCCATCCGAACTGGGTGAACGGCGTGCGCATCGGGCCCGTGGACGAGGATCGGATCACGGGCTACATCCCGCCGTTCGACGCGGACACGCGGCCGTACCAGGGCGCGGCCGGCGAAGGTGTGGCGGTCGACGCGGCCGGCAACGTGTTCGCGGCCGAGGGACCGAACTCGCTCCGCTTCGCCGGCGGCGCGTTCACGAAGTACGCCGTCGCTCCGTAGCAGAGAGTGGAGCCCGGCGCGGGCTCGCCTCGAGCCGGGGGACGGTCACGCGACCTCACTCGCATCGGGCGACGCCGCCGCTGGGGTAAGCTGGAGAGCACTCGGGCACACCCCACAGGAGAGACATCGAATGACACGCTGGAGTCGTACCCTCGTTGTGACCCTCGCCTTCGGACTGGCGGCCGCGGCCCTGGTCTCGGCCCACATGGCCTACTCGAAGAGCATGCCGGCCAAGGACGCCACCGTGGCGGAATCGCCGGAACAGTTGCAGGTGTGGTTCACCCAGGATCCGGAACCCGCCGTGAGCCGGCTCTCTCTGGAGGGCCCCGGCGGCGAGATTGCGATCGGAGAGACGCGGGTGGGAGAAGAGAAATCGCTGGTGGCGGCGGTCTCGAGCCCGCTCGAACCGGGCACCTACACGGTGAGCTGGCGTTCGGCCGGCGACGACGGCCACGTGCAGCGCGGGGACTTCTCGTTCGCGGTCCGCACCGCGAACTGACCGCCGGCGGCGGCGTTCGGCGCCGGGTCGATCAGGCGGGCTGCCTGATCGACCCGGCGCCACATCCTCCGGGGCCCCACCCGGTCGAGGCCGCTCACCCCTCCTGCATGTGGGGATACCGGTAGTCGCGCGCCGGCACGAACGTCTCCTTCGTGGTCCGGGTGCTGACCCAGCGCAACAGATTCTGCGAACTGCCCGCCTTGTCGTTGGTGCCGGACGCCCGCGAGCCGCCGAAGGGCTGCTGTCCCACCACCGCGCCGGTCGGCTTGTCGTTGATGTAGAAGTTGCCGGCGGCGTGGCGCAGCCGGTCGGCCGCGACGCCGATGGCCCGCCGGTCGCGCCCGAAGATTGCCCCGGTCAGGGCATAGGGCGACGTCCGGTCGCAGAGATCGAGCGTCTGCTCGTAGTCGCTGTCCTTGTACACATGGACCGTGAGCACGGGACCGAACAGCTCGGTCTCCATGGTGGCGTACCGGGCATCGTGCGCCTGGATAATCGTCGGCGAGATGAAGTACCCGGTGCTGTCGTCGCACACGCCCCCGCAGATCACGTCGGCATCGCTGTCGGTCCGCGCCGCGTCGATGTAGCGCTTCTGCTTGTCGAACGAGGCCTTGTCGATGACCGCCCCCATGAAGTTGGTGAAGTCGGTCACGTCTCCGCAGGAGATCGCCTCCACCTCGGCGACGACCTCGTCCCGGCACCGGTTCCACAGGCTCTCCGGGACATAGGCGCGGCTGGCCGCGCTGCACTTCTGCCCCTGGTACTCGTAGGCCCCCCGGATGAGGTTGGCGGTGAGCTCGTGCGGGTCGGCGGAGGCGTGGGCGAAGACGAAGTCCTTGCCGCCGGTCTCGCCGACGATGCGCGGATAGCTCCGATACCCGGCGATGTTGCCCCCGACGGCCCGCCACATGCCCTGGAACACCTCGGTGCTGCCGGTGAAGTGCACGCCGCCGAGGTCGGGATGGGCCATGGCGGGCCCGCCGATCTGCCCGCCCGAGCCCGGCACCAGGTTGATGACCCCCGGGGGCAGGCCGGCCTCTTCGAGCAGCTTCATCAGCCAGTAGGCCGAGAACACCGCGGTGGACGCCGGCTTCCAGACGACGGTGTTGCCCATCAGGGCCGGGCTCGTCGGCAGATTGCCGGCGATGGACGTGAAGTTGAACGGCGTGACCGCGAGGATGAACCCTTCCAGGGCCCGATACTCGACGTAGTTCCATATGCCGGCCGCGCTCTCGGGCTGCTGCCCGTAGATGTCGGGCAGGTACGAGACGTTGAACCGCCAGAAATCGATGAGCTCGCACGCCGCGTCGATCTCCGCCTGGAAGACGGTCTTGCTCTGATTCAGCATCGTGGCGGCGTTCAGGATCGGCCGGTACCGGCCGGCGAGCAGCTCGGCCGCCTTGAGGAAGATGGCCGCCCGCGATTCCCAGGACATCTCGCTCCACCCGGGACGGGCCGCGGCCGCGGCGGCGATCGCCTGGTTCACGGTGTCGGCGTTGCCGCGGTGATAGGTGGCCACCTGCTTCCGGTGGTCGTGCGGCAGGATGCAGGCGCCGAGGTCGCCGGTCGTCACGTCGCGGCCGCCGATGATCAGGGGAATCTCCACCGACCCGGCGGCAAACGTCGCGAGCTGCGATTTGAGGGCCGCCTTCTCCGGCGATCCGGGCGCGTAGCTCAACACCGGTTCGTTCCAGGGGGCGGGCACCGTTACACGAGCGTTGTTCATCGAAAAGACTCCTGACAGAACGGCGAACACAAAGGTACCGGGAAACATTCTATTGTGCCACAGTCCTCCTCCCCGCCGGATCGGTTTCTTGACCGGCCACCGCGTTCGGGATAGACTCGTCAACCTAAATTGAGACTCAGTTTCACTTGACATCGTCGCACGCGAACCTCAAGCCGCCGGCGCCAGGAGCCGTATTCCCGTGCATCAGGGTCTGCACACGCTCGACCAACTGCCCATCGGCGACACCGGCGTAATCCATCAGGTCGGGGGCCAGCGCCCCTTGGCGCGACGGCTGATGGAGATGGGGCTGCTGCCGGGCACCCGCATCGAGGCGGTGGGCCGGGCGCCGCTGGGCGACCCCCTGGAGATCCGCCTGCGCGGCTACCTGTTCTCGTTGCGCCGGGCCGATGCCGCGCACATCCAGCTTCTGCCGGACGACCGCGCCGACTTGGCGGAAGCCGATGGCGACGACGCGCCATGCCGCCTGCCGGCTCACGAGTCGCCGGCCCGAGCGGACCCCGGTCCCCGTCAGGCCGCCCGGATTCCGCGCGTGCTGGTCGCCGGCAACGCCAACGCGGGCAAGACCACCGTCTTCAATGCGCTGACCGGGGCGCGCGCCCATATCAGCAACTATCCCGGGGTCACCGTCACCCGGGCCTCGCGCCGGATCACCCTGCCCAACGGAGCGCCGGTCGAGATCGTCGACCTCCCCGGCACCTACAGCCTCACCGCCCACTCGCCCGACGAGCAGGTGGCGGTCGACGGGGTGCTGGGCCGATACGACGATCCGCCCGATGCGGTGGTCGTCGTGGTCGACGCCGGGGTCATCGAACGGGCGCTGTATCTCGTGCTGCAGATCGCCGAGACGGGCATCCCGGTCGTCGTGGCCCTCAACATGATGGACGAGGCCGAGGCGGCGGGCGCCGAGTTCGACGCCGAGCGGCTGGGCCGCTGGCTCGGCGCCGCGGTGGTCCCCACCGTCGCCTCGAAGGGCGCCGGCCTCGATGCCCTCCGCGACGCGATCGGCACCGCGGCGACCCTCGCGCCGCGCACCGATTCGACGTGGACGGGGCTGCCGCCCCAGGTCGAGCAGGACGTGTCGGCCGTGACCCGGGCGCTGGCCGACGCCGATTTCGGCCGCACCCCGGCCGTACGCCGATCGTGGGCGCTGTGGTCGCTGCTGTCGCTGGACACCGACGACGGCGCGACCTCCGGTCTGCCCGCCCCGGTCCGCGAGACGGTGCACGCGGTCCGCCGGGCCGCCGCCGCCGCGCAGCGAAGCGTCGACCAGGAGATCATCTCCGCGCGCTATCGCTGGATCGAGGCGGTGGCCGACGACGTCCGGACCGTCCGGCATCAGGACACCCGCACCTGGACCAAGCGGATCGACGACGTGCTGACCCATCGGTTCTACGGCATGGCGGTCTTCGCGGTGGTGATGGCGGTGGTGTTCGAGGCGCTGTTCACCTGGTCGGAACCGTTCATCGGGGGCATCGAGACCGCAACCGGGTGGCTGCAGAACGGAGTGACCGCGGTGGTGCCAGCCGGCAACCTCGCGGACCTGATGGTCGACGGCGTCATCGCCGGGGTCGGGAACGTCGTCGTCTTCGTGCCGCAGATCGCGATGCTGTCGCTATTCATCGCCCTGCTCGAGGACTTCGGCTATCTCGCCCGGGTGGCGTTCGTCATCGATCGGCTGATGGGACGGGTCGGCCTGCACGGCAAGGCGTTCGTACCGATGCTCTCCGGGTTCGCCTGCGCCATTCCCGCGGTCATGGCCACCCGCACCATCGAGGGCCGGCGCGATCGGCTCATCACCATGCTGACGCTGCCGATGATCTCGTGCAGCGCCCGGCTGCCGGTCTACGCCCTGGTCACCGCGGTGGTGTTCGCGGGCGCCCCGCGCGTCTTCGGGATCCTGAGCGCGGGCGCGGTGGTGCTGTTCTCGATGTACGCGCTCTCCGTCGTCGCCACCCTCGGCGCGGCGGCGGTGCTGCGCCGGACGGTGCTGCGCGGTCCCCGCCTCCCGCTCCTGCTCGAGCTGCCCCCGTACCGCCGGCCGGTCTGGAGCAACGTCTTCCTCGTCACTTGGCGCCGGACGCGCAAGTTCCTGGAGGACGCGGGCACCGTCATCCTGACGATGACGATCATCCTGTGGGCGCTGCTCTCGTTTCCCCACAGCAGCGACATAGAGACGCGGTACGACGAGGCGCGGGCCGGGATCCTCGCCTCGACGACCGACGCCGCCGCGCAGGAAGCGCAACTGGACGAGCTGGAGGGGCAGCATGCCGGCGAGCAGCTCCGCTACAGCATCGGGGGCCGGGCGGGCCGGCTGATCGAGCCGGCGATAGAGCCCCTCGGCTTCGACTGGCGCATCGGGGTCGGCATCATCGGCGCCTTCGCGGCGCGCGAGGTCTTCGTCTCGACCCTGGGCATCGTGTTCGGCATCGCGGAGGCCGACGAGGAGAGCGTCAGCCTGCGCGAGTCGCTGGAGCGCGCGGAGCACGCGGACGGATCGCCGCTGATGACCCCGCTCGCCGGGGTCTCGCTGATGGTGTTCTTCGTGCTGGCCTGCCAGTGCATGAGCACGATCGTCGTCGTGCGCCGGGAGTCGGGAAGCTGGGGCTGGCCGGTCTTCATGTTCGGCTACATGTCGATCCTGGCCTACGTCGCGTCGCTGGCGGTGTACCAGGTCGGCTCGGCGCTGAGCTGGGGCGTCTGATCGCCCCGAGCCGCGCCGCCGGCCGGGCAGGCGGTGGCGAAGGACTGCATTCGACGGGTGCGGCACACGGTTTCGCCACGGCTCGCGGCAGCAGGACGACAGGTGACCCACCATGACTTGGCAGGATCCGATCGTCGCGTTCATCGTCGGCTACGCGGTGGTGGCGCTCTATCGGCACCTGCGCGCCCTCGTCGGCAGCGCCGCCCCGCAGGCGCAGTCGAAGGCGTCCTGCCACGGCTGCGACGACTGCGCGACCGACGACGCAGCGCCCTCGCGCCGCCCGAGCGCCGCGCTGCCGCTGCCGCCCGGGAACCTCCGGGTGCACTGAGCGCTAGCGCGGCACCGTTCACTGCCGGATAACGTGAGCGACCATCGATTGCCATTCAACGTCGACTTCACCTATCATGGGCTCGGAGGCTTGATGCCGAGCAACGACGCGCGTTGGATTATCGGGACCGTGATCGTCGTAGGGGGTCTTCTCACGGCACAGATCGCCGGGTTGGCCGGGGTGACCGCCGGACTGAGCAGCCGCCTCGACCGCATCGAGACCGACATCCGCGGCATCGACGTCAGGCTGCGCGCCGTCGAGGTCACCCTGGCCAAGGTCGAACAGCGCCTCGCCACGCTCGAACGCCTGCACCTGCCCACGCCGGCGCCGGGCGAGTGAGCCCCGTATCAGCCGAACACCCTGCAACCGGTCCGTCGGTTCACGCCAGCGCCGTCAGAGTGGCTTCGAGGAGCTTGTAGAACCGGCCCACCGACGCGATGTGCACCCGTTCGTCGGGCGAGTGCGGGAACTCGATCCGCGGTCCGAACGAGATCATGTCGATGCCGGGCACCTTCTTCCCGAGAATGCCGCATTCGAGACCGGCGTGAATCGCCTTCAAGTCGGGCTCGCCGTCGAACTCGCGGCGGTGCACGGTCTTGACGACGTCGAGCAGCCGGGAATCGAGATCCGGTTTCCACCCCGGATACGGCACGTCCTCCTCGATCTCCGCCCCCGCCAGCATTCCGACCGCGCGCACGCGGCGGCGCATCGCCTCGAGGGCCGAGTCGATCGACGACCGGCTGCTCAGCCCCACCCGCAGCGAGCCGTTCTCCGGGGTGACGGTGGCGAGGTTGACGCTGGTTTCCACCAGGTCGTCGATGTCGTAGCTCATCGCCTCGACCCCGTGCGGCAAGGCATTGACGAGACGGAGCACCCGCTCGGTCGTCGTCCCGTCCCATACCGAGTCGGGCCGGGGCACCGCTTCGGCGGTGAGGCGCATGCCCGGATCTGCCGGGCCGTACTCGCCGCGAATCGCCGCGACCTCCTGGTCCAGCGCCGCCAGCAACGCGTTCTGGCCGCCAGCGGGGGCGACGAGGGTCGCGAACGCCTCACGCGGAATCGCGTTGTGGGCGCTGCCCCCCTCGAAACGCGCGAGGTGGTACCGGTGGCCGCCGAGGCCGATGGACCAGAGGGCCCGCCCCAGCAGCTTGACGGCATTCCCCCGCTGCAGATGAATGTCGACGCCGGAGTGGCCGCCCTTGAGCCCCCTCAGGGCCACCGCGAGGGCGACGCCGGTCTCCGGCGCCGGCGCGGTGGCGAGATCCAGGGTGAGCTGGGTGTCGCCGCCGCCGGCGCACCCGACGTACAGGATACCGTCCTCTTCCGAGTCGAGGTTGATCAACTGCCGCCCCTGCACCAGCCCCCCGTCGAGCCGGGCGGCGCCGGTCAGCCCCGTCTCCTCGTCGATCGTGAACAGCAGCTCCAGCGGTCCGTGCGGGAACGCCGTCTCCCCCATCACCGCCAGCATGGCCGCCACCCCGATGCCGTTGTCCGACCCCAGCGTGGTGCCGGTCGCGGTCAGATACTCGCCCTGCATCTGCGGCACGATGGCATCGGCCGCGAAGTCGAACGCGACATCCGCGTTCTTCTCCTGAACCATGTCGAGATGGGACTGCAGAATGGTGATGTCGGCGCCCTCGTGACCCGGGGTGGCCGGCTTGCGCACGACGAGATTGCCGACCGCGTCCGCGTGGTGGGCCAGCCCGAGGCGGTCCGCCAGCGCCACGATGTGGCTGCGCATCCGCCCCTCGTTCTTCGAGGCGCGGGGAATCGTGAGAATGGCGTCGAAGTGCCGCCACAGGGCGGTCGGCTCCAGGTCGCTGACGAAGGTCATGGCGTCTCCTCGGAAGTCGTGGAGTTGTCGAGTCCGGTATCCTACACCGCCCTGCGCCGCCGAGTGGGAAGCCGACCGGAGAATCGGGGCTCGACGTCCGATGCAAACGGATCGGCCCCGGGGCGCGTGTTGATGTATCATCCCTTCAATACGTTGCATGCGCGCCTTCACATGCCTGAGAGCCATCGGATGAAGGGTCGGCTCTGCGCCGGGACGGGCGACCCACGCCGGGGACGGAGCGGTCGGCGCCGCCGAGGGCCTCGCGAAGCAGCCTGCGCGACCGCCGTCGCCGTCCTGATGATGGCGGCGCCGGCAGGGGCGCAGACGCAATCGTCGGACGAGCCGTCCCCCACCGAGAACGCGGTCGGCACACTGAGCCCCGCATCGCTCGCGCGCATCCGGGCTGCCCTGGAGGCCGAGCGGTCCGGCCGGACGGTGTTCGGCGATCCCGACGACGGCTGGATCGTCCCCCCGCGGCCGCCCGTCGAACTGGCGCCCGGACTGGGCTTCATCGAGGGGCTCGGTCTCTTTCGCGACCTGACCCGCGGCCGCGAGCCGGCCCCGATGGGAGGCCCGGGCCACTGGGCGATGATGTACCAGATGACGCCGCGCGAGGTGACGGAGGTGGCCCTGGCGGACGGCCTGGCCATCGGCACCGTCTCCGCATTCGCCGTCGGGCTGCCGGACGTCGTGCGGAAGATCGCCGGCTGGTTCTCCGGTTCCGGTTCCCGCCCCGCGCCCCCGGCCGCACCGGTGCTGACCTCGACACAGGAAGCCGCGGTGCTGGAAGACATGCGGGTGAACGCCGGGGTGATCGACGCGACTCTGCGCCAGCACGGCCGCACCGTGGCGCTGTCGCTGCTCGTGCCGGCCGAAACCGAGCCGAGGGCCGCGCGCGCGATCGGCGAGCGTTTCGTTCGCCTCGTCGGCCGGCGGGCGGCGGCGGGTCCCGACGCCTTCGACTACGTCGTCAGCGTCCGCTCTCCCGAGGCCGTCATCGCACGCGGCGGCAAGCCGACGAGCGACCCCCTGGTCCGCTGGTGACGCCGGCCGCCCGCCCCGGTCGCCCCGCTTCGACGCTCGCCCTGGGGAACCTGCTCTCCCTGGCCAACTCGACGACCGCCTGACCGCCAGTGGTAACATGAACCCGTGTTCGGCACTCACGCGATAGCCCGCGCGTTGGCCGCGGCCGACCTCACGCCAGCACAGGTTGACGCCATCACGAACGCCGTGCGGCAGGCGGCCGAACACGAAGCGCGAGATCTGGTCACGCGCGCCGACCTCTACCGCGCCCTCCTGCTCCAGACGGGCGTACTCATCGGGGCCGGGATCGCCGTCTTGCGGCTGCTCGGCTGACTCCACCGCAGTGGCGGCGCTCTCGCCAGCGCCCCGTCCCTGCCGGCCGAACGTCCGCGTGGCCGGCCGAACCCCGGGCTTCTACAGGTCCATCACCGCGTCGATGTCCGGGTCGAGGACCGGGGGCGGCGAGGCCAGCGAGATCCCGAAGAACAGGGTCATGGAGAGCAGCAGGGCGACGAACCCCCCGTTGATGCCGTAGGGCATGGCCACCCCGAACAGCTCGATGCCGAAGTTGACGACCAGGCTCGCGGCGATGGCCACGTTGGCGGCGGTGGCGGTGGCGCGCTTCCAGTTGAACCCGATGGCCACCGCGGGCACGAGAGCGGCGGCGAAGGTGCCCCACCCGAAGGCGCCGAGCAGCGCCACGAGGTCCTGGCGCGAGTAGAGGACGAAGACGGCGGACCCGACCGCGAGCCCCACCGTGGCCGCGCGCGCCCAGAACAGCTCGTTCGACAGCGACCGGCCGTACAGCGCCCGCGGAATGTCGTGGACGACGGCCGCCGCGCCCAGGTTGAGGAAGCTGTCGGCGGTGGACATGATGGCCGCGAACAGCCCCGCGAAGACCACCCCCGCGAGCATCGGCCCGGCGTGGAACTGCAGGAACTGCGGCGCCGCCTCGTCGGGGTTGGCCAGCTCCGGATGGCCGCCCTGGATGACCAGGGCCCGCATCGCCAACCCGATGCTGAGCCACAGCAGCGAGCAGATGGCGTAGCCCACCGCGCTCACCGGCAGGCTGCGGCGGGCGTCCTCGACCCGCCGGTTCATCATCAGCTTGGTGATGACGTGGGGCTGGCCGGCCCCGCCGAGGGTGAACACGACCAGCCACGACAGGGAGCCGAGCATGCCCAGCGTGCCCCAGGGGCTGATGGCCTCGGGGTCGTCGGCGACGAGGGTCGTCACGATGCCGCCCAGCCCCCCGTCCACCGCGGCGAGGGCCGCGACGAATACGAACACGGCGGCGACGATCATGATCGCGCCCTGCACGAGATCGGTGTAGACCGACGCCAGGATGCCCCCGGTGACGCAGTAGAACACCAGCACCGCGCAGGCGATGGTCATGCAGGTGACGATGGAGACCTCGGGGATGAAGGACACGTTGTTCAGAAGGTCGCGGAGCACCGTGGCCATCGCGAGGATCTGGGTCCCCAGATAGCCGACCACCCCCAGCAGGATCGCGATGGCCGTCAGCAGACGGGCGAGCTCGCTCCGGTAGCGCGCGGCCACCGCGTCGGGCAGCGAGATGGTGTCGCGCAGCTCCGCTACCATGCGCAGGCGCTTGGCCAGCAGGTAGTACACCGAGCAGAACGCGAGCGGGCTGACCACGGTCATCCACGCCGAGCTCAGCCCCATGCGATAGACGAGCCCGGGACCGCCCACGAAGCCGAACCCGCTCATCACGCTCGAGAACACCGCGAGGCCGGTGACCATGACGCCGAGATCGCGCCCCGCCACGAAGAAGTCGCGGGTCGAGGTGGTGCGGCGCAGCGCCCACACCCCGACGCCGATGCACGCGGCCAGATAGGCGCCGACGAAGGCGAGCACGACGAGGGCGCGCGAGTCGTCCATCGGGGATCACCCGGCGTGCGGGGCCGGCCCCCGGCCGGGGTCCATCGAGCCGCAAGCGGGGCTACCGGGCGCCGATTCTCGGACGAGCGGCCTGCGCCTCCGAACGGCGCCGACGCCTGGTGGGTCGGATGGACGGCGAGCGGAGCCACCGGACGACGCTCTCCGGGCGAGGATCTCGTGGAAGCGCGCCATGTCCTGCGGGGTCACGATGGCCCGATCGAAGAGCAGGATATAGAGCCCCACGACGAGGAACTGGGCCGGCCAGAACCCGTAGAGAAACCAGGCGGTGGGAACCGGCAGCGCGAGAAACGCCGCGGCGGGGTCGGCCAGAAAGCCGCGGTACGAGACCACCATCATCGTGAGAATCAGCGCGAGGAGGAGCCCCGCCGCGGCCAGCGGCGTCCGCACGCGGTCGCGCCGGACCCCGAGGGCCAGGCACCCGACGACGAGCGCCAGTTGCAGGATGGCGAAGGCCCACGCCAGGCCCAGGACCGGCCCGTGCCGCCGGGGGCCGGACCCGCCATGGTCCATCGACGGAAACCGCGGATGGGTCGCGCCGGACCGCGCCTCGGCGCCCGCCTCCGCATCCCGCCCGTCGCCGGACGGCCCGTCCGTGGACCCACGCCCGCCGGCCGCAACCGCGAGGGCCAGCGTCACCCACAGCGCCAGCAGCAGGCCGAACAGGACGATCGGCAGCGGCGAGAATCGCTCCGACATACGGCCCGCAGTGTACCCCGCCCCGCCGACGAGGGTAGAATCGTGACAGAAAGATGGTGAACACGACACGACGGTCGGCGATGGGCTGGTGGGGCGCCGCGGCCGCGGGGCTCCTCGCGGTGCTGGGCGCGGAGATGGCGAGCGGGCAGCGCGGCGGCGTGTTTCGCGAGTCGCGCGACCACCCCGCCATCCGCTACACCGACGGGCCGCGGAACGACGCCGTCACCGCGCTGAACCGGACCCTGGAGTCCGGCGCCGCGGCGCTGGAGTTCGAGGCGACGACCGGCTATCTGCGGTCGCTCCTCGACGCCCTCGACGTGCCCGTCGAGTCGCAGGTGACGGTCTTCTCCGAGACCAGCTTCCAGGCGCGCTGGGTCACGCCCGAGAACCCGCGCGCGATCTACTTCAACGACACCGTCGCGGTGGGCTGGGTGCGGGGGGCCGACGTGCTGGAGATCGCGTCCCTCGATCCCACGCAGGGAGTCGGGTTCTACTCGCTCGACCAGCAACCGGCCGACCGTCCCGAGCTGCGCCGGAACGAGAGCTGCCTGGCCTGCCATCTCTCGTGGGACACGCTGGGGATTCCCGGGCTGATGACCCTCAATACGCTGCCGCTGCCCGACGACCCGAACGCCTACGCCGTCGGCTGGGTGACCGACCACCGCAGCCCCCTGGAGGACCGCTGGGGAAGCTGGTACGTCACCGGCGCGCCGCCGGCGCTGCGCCACCTGGGAAACCGGACCGAGCCGTTCGATTACATACCCGGCGGCGGCGATCCGGCGCCGGTGCTGGACACCCTCGACGGCGTCGTCGATCTCGCCGGCTACCCCACCCCGTACAGCGACCTCGTGGCCCTGATGGTGCTGGAGCACCGCAACCACATGACCAACCTGCTCGTGCGCCTCGGCTGGCAGGCCCGCGTCGAGGGCCACGCGGGCACGGCGCGGAGACCGCCGGCCCGCGGCCGGAGCGACCCCACGCTGGAGGACACCGCGGTCGAGCTGGTCGACTACCTGCTGTTCGTGGACGAGGCTCCGCTGCCGCCGGGCATCGCCAGCACGTCCGGGTTCGCCGAGGCATACTCGTCGCAGGGCCCCTTCGACGGCCGGGGACGCTCGCTCCACCAACTGGACCTCGACGGGCGGCTGCTGCGGTATCCGTGCAGCCCCCTCGTCTACGCCGGCGCCTTCGACGCGCTGCCGGAACGCGCCCTCGACGCCGTGTATCGGCGGATGTGGACGGTGCTGTCGGGGGCCGCGACCGAGCCGCGCTACGAACGACTCTCTCACGGCGACCGCACCGCCATCGTGGAGATCCTGCGCGAGACCAAGCCGAACCTGCCGGAGATCTTCGAGGGCGAGGTTCGCTGATTCCACGGCGAGGTCCGCTGAGCCCGCCCGGGAAGCCGTGACGAAAACCCGCTGCATTCGAGCCGTGATGCAGCTCGCCTGACTGCGTTGTTCGTCGGACTGCCTGCAGTCCGCGGATGCCTTCCAACCCGGGAAGCCACGCGCTTGCGCCGTACAGGCTTCGCGCCAGCGGAACTTCGAACGCGACCGCAATGTCGCGCCAGCGGCTTGCGCCGTAGAAGTTTCGCGCCAGCGAGACTTCCAACGCGACCGAAGGTCGCGCGGGCTCACGCCCCCGTCAGATCGATCTCGTTCGGTCCCGCGGCGATTTCGATCTCGAGCTCACTGCGGTCGGGGCCGTGGATGACGGTCGCGGTGTAGCGGCCGGGGATGACGTCGGGCACCGCGAAGCGGCCGTCCCGGTCGGCGACGACGGCGTAGGGCGCGTCGACGACCATGATGTCGGCGAACATCTCGGTGTGCGTATTGCAGATCACGCCGTACTCGTCGCCGATCTCGAACGTGTGCTCGTAGGTCGTCCCCATCATGGTGGCGATGTTGAAGATCGACTCGCCGTGGCTGTCCTTCACGTGCACCGTGTGCAGCTCGTCCTCGCTGTTGGTGAAGTCGATGGTCTGGCCGGCCCGCACGAGGATGAACCCGGGCACGAACTGGCGGCCGATCTGGTCCATGATCGGCGTCTCGTCCGGCAGCGGCACGTCGATCTCCGCGTGCGGGTCGAGGAGCACGATGGACACCAGCATGCCGACCGCGGGCCGGGCCTGGCCGGCGACCTGTCCGAGAACCGGCGCGTCCGCCTCGGACGCCGCGCCGGCCGGGGCCGATTCGGCGGCCGGGGCCGATTCGACGGCCGGCGCCGGCTCGACGGGCCGGTCGAGGCCCGGCGGCGGGCCGCCGCAGGCGGCGAGCAGCAGGGAGCACAGGAAGGCAAGGGCATCAATGGTCCGGATCCGCCGATTCGTGGCGCCGAACATGCGGTAAGGTGGCAGCAGCATCAAGCCGATGATCGTACCAGAAGTCTGGACCTGACGGGGCGCACCGGCGCCTTTCGGACGGCCTGATTCGCAGACACCGCGGAGAACCCCCGGGGAGACAGAATGACAACATCGACCATGCGACATTTCGCGGCCCGCGACCACGCGGGGCGGACCCCTGCGCGGGCCGCCGACGGCGTATCCCACCCGGCCGGCCCCCGCCGCCCCGCCGGGTTGTGCCGCGGGCTGCTGATGGCCGCGCTCGTCGCGGCGGCGGGCCTGCCGGCCGCCGCCCAGGAGCGGCCCACCCTGACCACCGAGGCGGACTTCCTGCGGGCGATGGAGGAGCTCTCGAACTGGGGGCGCTGGGGCGCGGACGACGGGCTCGGGGCCGCGAACTTCATCACCCCGGCCAGGCGGAAGGCAGCGGCGGCGCTGGTCACCGAGGGCATCAGCATCTCCCTCGCCCATGACGTCATCGAGGAGGACGCGGTGGACGGCGGCACGTATCTCGAGCGGGAGGTCCTGCGGGTCAGCGACACCGGCGCCGCGGATCGATACCGGTACACCGGCACCTACCACGGCAGCATCCACAGCCATCTCGACTCGGTCGCCTGTCACGTGATGTTCGAGGGCCGGGGCTACAACGGCGTGAGCCGGGAGGCCATCGAGACCTCGGGCGGCTGTCCGCAGGGCAGCATCCACGAGCTGCGGGACGGCATCATGACCCGCGGCATCCTGTTCGACGCCACCCTGCTGCCGGGACGGGCCACCCCGGAGGGCTGGCTGGCGCCGGGAGAGGCCGTCACCTGGGCGGACCTCGAGAAGCTCGAGGAGATTCAGGGCGTGCGGGTCTCCGAGGGCGACGTCATCCTGCTGTACACCGGGCGCTGGAAGCGGCGGGCGGCGCTCGGCCCCTGGCCCACGTCGGAGGGGGTCGCCGGCTACCAGGCCGACGTCGCCTACTTCCTCAAGGAGCGCGGGGTGTCGTTCATCGGGCACGACATGTACAACGACGTCTCGCCCCACGGGTTCCCCGAGAGCGTCGGCCTGCCGCTGCACCGGCTCGCCCTGGTGGCCCTCGGCGTGTCCATCTTCGACAACCTCGACTTCGAGCGGCTCGCGGAAGAGGCGCGGCGGCTGAACCGCTACGAGTTCCTGTTCACGGCGGCGCCGCTCCGGATCGAGCAGGGCATGGGATCGCCGCTGAACCCGATCGCGACGTTCTGACGCGACCTGCGCGGCCCCATCGCGGGCATGCCGAGCGGGTCCGTAGTGGGCGTATAATCACCGTCCGGTCTCGAAACAAACGACGCGCGGCGCACACCGCGCACACCGGGCGATGACGCCCGACGGGGAGGATGCAGATGTCGATCCCGAAGAGAATCGTCCCGCTGGCGGCAGTCGCCGTGGTGGGGCTGGCGGTGGCCTACGGCAGCGGCTGGGGCACCCTCGAGACGCCGGTCCAGGGGCAGGAAAAAGAGGCCCCCATGTTCGAAGTCGATCCGCTCTGGCCGCAACCGCTGCCGAACCACTGGCTGCTCGGCTCGACGATCGGCGTCGACGTCGACACCCAGGACCACGTGTGGATCGTGCACCGCGCATCGACCCTCGCGAGCAACGAGACTCCCGCCATCTCCGACCCGCCGTTCGCCGAGGACTGCTGCGCCCCGGCCCCGCCGGTGCTGGAGTTCGATGCCGACGGCAACCTGGTCGGCCACTGGGGCGGCCCCGGCGAGGGCTACGACTGGCCCTCGTCGAACCACGGCGTCACCATCGACCACATGGACAACGTCTGGGTCGGGGGGAACGGGGGCGGCGACTCGCACGCCCTGAAGTTCACCCGTGACGGACAGTTCCTGCTGCAGGTCGGGGTGGCCGGGCGCGCCCCCGACAGCCTCAGCCTCGACAGCTTCGGCCGCATCGCCAAGATCTCGGTCGACGGCGACGCGAACGAGATCTACTTCGCCGACGGCTACGGCAACAAGCGGGTGGCGGTGGTCGACGCCGACACCGGCGACGTCAAGCGCTTCTGGGGCGCGTACGGCAACGAGCCCGACGACAGCCACGCCGAGCGCTACGCGCCGGGCGGCCCGATGCTGCAGCAGTTCATGAGCCCGGTGCACTGCGCCGAGGTGTCGAACAGCGGGCTGATCTATGTGTGCGACCGGGCCCACGACCGCATCCAGGTCTTCCAGAAGGACGGCACGTTCGTCGACGAGATGCTCGTGATGCCCAACACGACGGGGTCCGGCGCGGCCTGGGACATCGACTTCTCGCAGGACGCCGAGCAGGCCTACATCTATCTGGCCGACGGCGTGAACCAGCGCATCCACATCATCGACCGCGAGAACCTGGAGCACCTGACGAGCTTCGGGGACGGCGGGCGGCAGCCCGGGCAGTTCTTCGGGGCGCACAGCATCGCGACGGACTCGGCCGGCAACATCTACACGACCGAGACCTACGAGGGCAAGCGGGTCCAGAAGTTCGTCTACAAGGGCATGGGCCCGGTCACGACGATGAACCAGGGCGTGCTCTGGCCGACGGACTGAAGCGGGAGCCCGCGTCCAAGAACGGCGCGGCTGCCTGGAGGGCCGGGCGGGCGGAAGGCGGGGCCGCGGGGCGACGACTTCCGGCCGGTCATGCTCGGCAACCGGCGATGAATCGGGGCGGCATCTCATCGGGGATGCCGCCCCGCGACGGATGCCGCGGGACCCGTTCGGCGCCGGCGGCCCGGAAGCGGATCAGGAGCACGCGCCGCGGAACGGCCCGGATTCCTGCAGGACCGGTTGGTCGGCAAGCGGAGCCGCGAGGCGGCTATTTTCCGGGCGCGGCGCGGTGAATTCGAGATAGAGGGATGACGATGCGCAATCGGTCCATGGTGGTCGCCGGACTCGTGGGGGGGATCGTGGCGGCGAGCTGGACGCTGCTGTCGGCCGGACAGCTGCTGCTGGCCCCGGTCGGCACCCATGGACAGACCATCACCCCGGTCTACGAGGGCTGGTATCCCAACCCGGACGGCACGATCAGCGTGTCGTGGGGATACTTCAACCGCAACTCGGAAGAGATCGTCCGGATCCCCATCGGACCGGACAACCGCATCGAGCCGGGAGGCCCGGACCGCGGCCAGCCGACGTACTTCCTCCCCCGCCGGCAGCGGGGGGTGTTCACAGTGGTGGTGCCCGGCGACTTCGGCGACAACGAGGTGTTCTGGACCCTCACGTTCCGCGGCGACAGCCACACGATCCCCGGTCACCTCCACCGCGACTGGCTGCTCGACGCGCTGGGCGGGAACACCAGCGGCGACACCCCCCCGGCCGTCAGGTTCGCCGAGGACGGCCGCGAGTTCCGGGGTCCCGGCGCCGCGCCCGAAGGCCCGCTGACGGCCACCGTCGGCACCCCGCTGCCGCTGATGGTGTGGGCCACCGACGACGGCGTCACCCGGCGGACCCGGGAGGAGGGCGACGAGCCGCCGCCTCTGGTCCGCCTGTCCTGGCACCTGCATCAGGGTCCGGGCGAGGTCAGCTTCGCCGACCCCGAGATCGAGATCGCGGAGGACGGTCCCGAGCGGGCCGAGACCACCGCGACCTTCAGCGAGCCCGGCGATTACGTCCTGCGGGTCTTCGCCAACGACCGCTCCGGCGGCGGCGGCTCGCAATGCTGCTGGACCAACGCGTTCGTCCGGGTGAGCGTGTCCTGACCGAGTCAACGCGACGGGTGCAGAGACGTCGAGAACAGGCCCCCGCGCTGCACGGAACGTAATTCGTGATCGACCTGTCCGCCTGGAAACCGCGCGCCGCCACGATCCTCGCCGGAACCGTCCTGGTCTGGGCGGTGTCCCTGTACGGCCTCTACGTAGATCCGAACCTGGCCGTCGACCTCGCGCTCCGGCCGCGCCGGGCCGACAGCCTCCTCGGCATCCTGACCGCCCCCCTCGTGCACGTCTCGTTCGCGCACCTGCTGGCGAATACCGTTCCCCTGCTGATTCTCGGCGGCATGGTGGCAATGGGCGGGGTCGCCCTCTACGTCGCGGTGACCCTCGCCATCGTCGCGCTCGGCGGCCTGGGGCTGTGGGCGCTCGGCCGGGACGCGGCGCACCTCGGCGCCAGCGGCCTGGTCTTCGGCTACTTCGGCTTCCTCGTCGCCCGGGGATACTACGAACGCCGGCCGCGGTCCATCGCCGTCGCCGTCGGGGTGGTCATCTTCTACGGCGGCATGATCAGCGGCGTCCTGCCGCGCGACGACCAGGTGTCCTGGGAGGCGCACCTGTTCGGGTTGCTCGCCGGCGGGCTGTGCGCCCGCGCAGCGTTCGCCCGCGAGCAGCGACCGGTACGGCATCGATAGGCTTGCCGACCTGGCGGCCGGGCCGCACGGGTACGAACCCCGTTCCGGGCCCACGGTCCTACACCCGCGTCGCCGTGACGATGGGCTCGTCGAGGGGCGTGCGGTAGAGTGCGTGCAGGAAGCAGGTCTGTTCGCCCATGTCCAGGCACCGGCGCGCAAAGTCCACGCCGTCGCGCGTGTCGAGGTGGACGTGGGTCTCGACCGCTCCCGCGGTGCCTGAAGGCGTCGCGCCGGGATCGGCGCCGCGGCCCGGAAAACGGGTGTCCTGGACGATCCGGTAGCCGGGCAGATCCTTCCCGAGAATGGCCGCGTAGCGCCCGAGCTGGGTCATGAAGCAGAACGCGACGCCGGCCGCCATGTAGCTCGCGGCGGGGGGCGCCGCGCCCGCGCCGCCCCGGTCGGGCGGCTCGTCCGACAGGAACCGGAACTTCGACCCCAGCGGACTGTGGAGCTGCTGCTCGATCTCCTTCACGCCGTCCGGACGCCGGCGGCAGATCGCCCGCAAGTGGAGCTGGCGGCGCTGTTCGGCCCGCAGGCTCGTGCCCGCGCCGCCGACCACGCCGGCCACCGGCGTCACCGCTTCGAGGCGCACCACCGGCACGCCCGCGGAATCGGCGGGAGCGAGGCTTGAGAACGCCGGCGCGGGGTCGGCCGCCCGGCCGCCGTCCAGCCGCGCGGCCCGCCCCACCCCCGCCTCTGCGCCGTTCACCGTGAGCGTGAACCGCGACGTATGCGTCCGGCGCAGCACGTCGTTCACGGAGGCTCCGCGCGTCGCGGCGGCCACGACTTCGCGCACCGCGTCCTCGCCGGCGTCGGTGTCGATCCGCACGTCGAGCTCGACCGGCAGGGCGCCGCCGGTCATCGTGCCGTTCAGAGCCGAGCCCTCCATCGTGTAGCGGTTGTCCTGCACCAGCACGAGGTCGCGGACGGTCACGCCCCGCGCCCGCGCCGCGTCCAGCACCGCGTTCATCCAGGACGACACCATGCCCACGGTCATGAACGCGAGCGGACAGGGCGCGGCGTCGAAGCCGTCGAGGTACGGCCCCTCGTCGCTGGCGAGCCGCCAGTCCCTGCCGGCGCTGGAGGAAACGATGGCCTCCTTCTGCATGCCCGAGAGCGACCGCGCCCAGACCCGGACGGTCTCGCCGTCGCCGGGCGCCGGCCGATCCAGTCCGAGCGACTCCACCCCGTCCACGGCGAAGAAGACCGGCCGGCCGTCGCGCTCCAGCACGTTGTCCGCCTCGCGACCGCTGCGCGGAGTGACCATGACGTCTGTCGATTGCGAGTGGCGGTTCCCGGATGCCGCTCGAGGGCGGCACGACTCGCCCGTCGGAGATCTCCCGAGGCCGGGAGGACCGATGGAGCAACCGCCGCCAATTGTGACACACTGGCGCGGTCAATCCGGTGCGCCCGCGGCGCGCCGGCCAGCGCGGGCGCACCGGCGCCCAGGGAGATTCGATGCCCGCATCTGTCCCGACCGCGAACGAGCCCCCGCCCCCGTCGACCTCCGCCCTCGTCGGCCTGGCCGCGGCGGCGGTGCTCGCGCTGGTGCTCCTGAGCGTGCCGGGACCCGAGACGCTGCCGGCCGAGGGCCAGCGGATGGCCACCATCTTCGTGGTGGTGCTCGTCCTGTGGGTGACCGAGGCCCTGCCGGTCGGGGTGACGTCGCTGCTCGCGGTGGTGCTGCTGCCGATCTTCGGGGTCGCGGACCTCCCCACCGCGTTCGGCACCTTCATCAGTCCGGTGTTCTTCTTCGTGCTCGCGATGTTCGTCGTCGCCCAGGCGTTCATCAGCTCGGGGCTCGACCGGCGGTTCTCGCTGTGGCTCCTCTCGAAGGCGGGCACCGACAGCCGCCGCGTCGTGTGGGTGTTCATGGCGGGCACCTGTCTGGTGTCCACCATCATGTCGGACGTGCCGGCGACCGCCATCTTCATGGCCCTCGCCGTCGGCCTGTTCGACAAGATGGGGGTGACTCCCGGCCGGTCGTCCTTCGCCAAGGCGCTGATGATCGGCATCCCGTTCGCGGCCCTCATCGGCGGCGTGGCCACGCCCGCCGGCAGCTCCATCAACATCCTGGGCATCTTCTTCATCCAGGAGTACGGCGGCGTCACCGTGCGGTTCCTCGACTGGATGGTCATCGGCGTGCCGATGGTCGTCGTGCTGCTGCCGGCCGCCGCCCGCATCCTGCTGCACTTCTACCCGCCCGAGATGGAGCAGATCACCGCGGTCGGCGACGTCGCCACCGAACGCGCCGCCCTCGGCCCCGCCACCGGACGCGAGTGGCGGGTGCTCGTCATCCTCGGCACGATGATCGTGCTGTGGGTTCTGAGCACCTGGTTCCCGGCCCTGAACGTGGTGATGGTGAGCATCCTCGGGGCGGTGGTCATGTTTCTGCCCGGCATGCGGCTCTTCACCTGGAAGGAGGTCGAGCGCGGCATCGGCTGGGAAGCCCTCCTGATGGTGGGAGGCGTGACCGCGTTGGGCGCCGCCTCGGTCGAGACCGGCCTCGCGCAATGGCTCGTCGACGGATCGCTCGGGGGCCTGGAGGACTGGAGCGCGGTGGGCATCGTCGCGCTGGTGAGCGCGTTCACCGTCGTGATCCACCTGGCGTTGCCGATCGGCCCGGTGATCAATTCGGTGCTGATTCCCCCCCTCGCCCTCCTCGCCGTGTCGACCGGACAGAACCCCGCGCTCTACGCGCTGCCGGTGGCGTTCACCGCCTCGTGCGCCTTCCTGCTGCCCCTCGACGCGGTGCCCCTGGTCACCTACACCCGGGGCTACTACCGGATGCTCGACATGCTGGCCCCGGGCACGGTGCTGTCGGCGTGCTGGGTGGTGCTGATCACGATCCTGATGGTCTGGCTGGGACCGCTGGTGGACTTCCTGTAGGTCCAAGGGCCGGCACAGCATGCGGATCAACGATCGGTACCGCGTGACGTTTCGGTGGGAGAACGGCCATGTCTACGACGACGTCGGAATCGAGGACTATCACTAGGGGCTAGAGATCCAGGATGGTCGGGACCCGCCATCTCGCCCGGGGAAATGCTGCTCGAGGAGTTCCTCAAGCCGCTCGGACTCCGGCAGACCGAGGTCGCCCAACGCCTCGGCATTTCCGCGAACCGCCTCGACGAAGTCGTGCTCGGCAAGCGGCGGATCACCGCCGACACGGCCCTGCGATTGTCACGGTTGCTGAAGACATCGCCCCAGTTCTGGATGCGGCTACAGGCGGACTGGGACGTCCACCGGGCGACCGAGCGGGCGGCGTGTAGAGCCCGCGCTGTTCCTCGTGACAGGACCGTCCGGACTGGTCTATTCCGGCTCGGACCGGAGGTCGAGCCAGAGGGCGAACAGGCCCAGCCAGAGCGCGTGGGCCAGGAACAGGTGCGCCATCTGGAGGGCGATGGGGGCGAGCAGCACCGCGTCGAGGACCCCGACGGCCAGCTGCGTGGCGAAGACCGCGGCCACCAGATGGAACGGTGCCGGCACGCTGTCCGGGTGCGTCCTCCCGAGCCGCCGCCAGAGCCAGACGAGATAGCCGCCGAACGCGAGGACGGCGACGGGGTGCCAGACGCGCAGCCGGATCAGGTAGTGGGCGCCGCGCGCGAAGTCACTCCGCACCCCGTCGAGAAACGACTCCGAGGGAAAGACGGTCGACGCCAGGGACGCGGCGGTGCCGAAGGCGCTGACCACGACCAGCCCCCCGAGAGCCGCCGCCACGAGCCGGTCGGGGCGGTTCGGATCGAGAGCCGCCGCCGGCTTTCGCGGCCCCGACCACCACGCCGCGCATCCCAGCGCGCCCATCAGGAGATACGTGTTGGTGAGGTGGATCGGCTGCACGAGGGCCCGGGCCAGCGAGACGTTCATGTCGACCCACTGGAAGATCACCAGGGCCGCCCCGATGAGGGCCTCGACGACCATGAACAGCAGGGCGAGGGCCGCCCAGTAACGCGCCCGGTGCCCGGGCGGAAACCGGTAGCGCGACCAGCCGGCGAGGCCCGCGACGGCGAGCAGGGCGAGCCCGCTGGTCAGCCGGTGGGTGAACTCGACCAGGGTGTCGGCGGTATCCGCCGGCGTCGTCCCGGTCGAGGGCGAGAGCAGCTCGCCGCACAGCGGCCAGTCGTCGCCGCAGCCGTCGCCGGCGCCGCTGGCGCTGACGTAGCCGCCCCACAGGACCACGAGCAGCGTGAAGACGAGGATGGCCCAGGCGGCCCCCGTATAGCGAATGCGAGGCATCATTGGCGCGGATGTCCGCCCGCCTGCCGACCCGGGATTGGGCGCCCCGCGGCTCCGCGCCCCGTCCGACCAGCCCGCCGGCGTCTGCTCCGTTCTACGGCGTGACGGCCCGCTCCGGAAGCGCGAACACGTACACCGCGTTGGGCCGGCCGCCGCCCACCGGCGCCGCCAGATACTGCCGCCCGTCCACCGCGTAGGTGATCGGGAAGCCCTGCACCGAGCCGGGCAGCCGCGTCTCGAACAGGACCTCGCCGGTCTCGACATCGTGGACGAACAGGTTGCGGTCGCTGTCGGCGCTCACCACCAGGCCGCCCGCGGTGGTCAGGGCCGCCGCCCCCGGCCGCGTGGCCATCGAGTGGCGCCAGCGGATCTCGCCGGTGTCGATGTCCATCGCGATGAGGTGGCCGGCGTGCTCGCCGCTGTCCGGGTGCACCCGGCTGCCGCGCGAGAACCAGCCCCGGTCGGCGTAGTAGTCGTTCCCCTCGACCTGCTCCAGCTCGGTGAACATGCCCCGCACGCAGGTCGGATGGATGGGGATGTAGAGCACCTGCGTCCCGGGGTGGTAGGCGCTCGCGCGCCAGTTGCGGACGCCGCCGAAGTCGGGGCAGAAATCGAGCTCGACCCCGGCCACCGGAATCATGTCGGGCCGGTAGGTCACCTCGCCGGTCGCGGGATCGACGTCGAGCACGTTCTGATAGCCGAGGTCGTGGGCGGCCACGAATGCGCCGGTCACGCGGTCGAGCTCCCACAGGATGCCGTGCTTGCCCATCTTGAAGAGCGACTTCCGCCCCCGGTGGTCGATGAGCACGCTCTCGAACACGTCGTCGAGGTCGTGGGTCTCGCCCGGTACGAACTGGTAGTACCACGCCAGCTCGCCGGTCGCGGGGTCGAGGGCGAGCACGCTGTTCGTGTACAGCGCGTCGCCGTCGGTCTTGCGCGACAAGCGGGCCCAGGGCTTGGCCTGCGAGGTCGACCAGTAGGTGAGGTTCGTCTCGGGGTCGTAGCTGCCGGGGATCCACGAGTCGGCGCCGGCGCGGAACGTCAGCGGCAGGTCGCCCCAGGTGTCGCCGCCCGGCTCGCCGGGGCGCGCGATGGTCGACGTGCGCCACACCTGCTCGCCCGTCTCGGGGTCGTGGGCGGAGATGAAGCAGACGTCGTTCTTGTAGTTCTGGCACCCCGTCATGCCGGCCACGATCCGGCCGTTCACCACGATCGGCCCGCTGGTGTAGCGGTAGCCGAGCCGGTAGTCGGCGACGGTGTGGTCCCACGCGACCTCGCCGGTCCGCGCGTCGAGGGCGACGATGTGGGCGTCGGAGGTGTTGACGTAGATCTTGTCGCCGTAGATGGCGATGGACCGGGTGCGCACGCCCGCCCCCACCGCCTCGAGCGCGTCCGACGCCTCGAACCGCCGCCGGTACTCCCAGAGGCGGTCGCCGGTGACCGCGTCCACCGCCTGCACGACGCCGGGGCTGGGGATGAACATCACCCCGTCGTGCACGAGAGGCGCCGCCTGGATCAGCCCGGGTGCGAGCGGCCACGCCCAGACGAGCTGCAGCTGATCGACGTTCTCGCGGTCGATCTGGTCGAGAGGGCTGTAGCCCCAGCCGTCGAGGGTGCGCCGCCAGTTCAGCCAGTCGGCCGGGTCGGGGTTCTGCAGCATCGCGTCGGTGACCGGCGTGAACGCCCGCTCCTGGGCGCCGGCCGCCGCGCCGCCGAGGGACACGACGAGCGCCGCTCCCACCGCGCCGACCCGCTTCACGAACCCGTTGCACGCGCGACTGGCTGGTATCGTCATCGGAGGCCCTCCCCTGTCGAGTTCCCCCCACTATAGCCGACGCGAGGTCGCCGCCGGCGCGGATGCGTCCGCCTCGGCGGTCGCCGGGGGCGGCGGCAGGGCGCGCGCCACCAGCAGCGGTCAGGTCGTCGCTCTGAACCGCGCCCGCGAACTGCTGCACCGAGGTCTGGAGCGTGGCCAGCAGCTCCGGTACCGCGAGGCCGCGGTGGGCCGCGACTGCATCGAGCAGGCGGTCCTCGCCGTACTCCTCCTCGTCGTCGCTCAACGCCTCGGTCACCCCGTCGCTGCAGACGACCAGCGTATCGCCCGGCTCCAGCACCGTCACCGCCGACTCGCCGAACCACTCCTCGAAGAGACCGATCACGGTGGCGGTCGGCGCCAGCGTCTCCAGGGCGCCGTCGGCGCGCGCCAGCACCGGCGGCACGTGGCCGCAGTTCACGTAGCGCAGCTCGCGGGTCGCCTGACTGAATTCGGCGAGGAAGAGCGTGGCGTAGCGGTTACCGGGAGTAGACGCCAAGAGAAGAGGCGGTTCGCGCGCTCCAGCAGCCCGGCCGGATCGCCGCCCGCGGTCGCGTACTGACTCCGCAGCGTCGCCTGCAGACTGGCCATCAGCAGCACCGCCGCGATGCCCTTGCCGGAGACGTCGGCGAGCACGAGGGCGACGCGATCCGCTCCCAGCTCGACGAAGTCGTAGTAGTCGCCGCCCACCGACTTCGCCTGTATGCAGGCCCCCGCGCAGGCGAACCCGGACAACGCGGGGGCGCGCGCCGGCAGCAGTTGCCGCTGCACCTCCTTGGCAATCTCCACCTCGTGCTCGGCCCGCCGCTCGGCCTCGATGCGGGCCGCCATCTCCGCGCTCAGGCAGATGGTCTGGACCGTCAGGGCGGACTACAGCGACACCACCGTGAGGAGCCGGATGTCCTCGCCGGAATACGGCTCCTCCGACTGCCGCCCCCCCAGTACCACCACGCCGACGAGACGTGCATTTCGATCGACCAGCGGCACGAGACATTCCGGCCGCAGGGGGGCGAGCATGCGGTGCAGCTCGTCGGCCGCGTCGTCGACGCCCGGCGGGGGAAGGACCGCGGGCCGGGCCCCGCTGGCGAGCGCGGCGAGCGCGCCGGCGTCGCGGGCCAGAATCCCAGGGCCTTCCGGCAGGTCCGTGGCGGCCAGCCGGCCGTCCGGGTCCTCGAGATAGACGGCCAGCGACGCCGGCCGGAACGCGGAGCGGAGCATGGCCTGCAGCAGCGACGCGAGGGCCGGGCGATCCTCCGCCGTCCGCGTGCGGTCGGCCAGCTCCTCGAGGGCCCGCCGGCCCTCGTACCGCTCGGGGAAGAAGGCGCGATCGAGGCGGTCGGTGATGCGCCGCTCGACCCGCGCCCCCGCGCGCGCCACGCCGACGCCGAGGAGCCCGGCCGCGACGACCGCGACCGGCAGCCCCACGTCGGACCCCGCCGGCAGCCACCGCTGGGCGAGCATCGCCAGCGCCACCGCCACCACGAGGCTCGACGCCACGCTGGCGACGGCCAGCCCGCGCTGCACCAGCAGGTACCAGGCCTGCATCGAACGGCATCCTTCAGGGCAGAAAGTCGTGGGTCCGGACTGGCAGCACGTCCGCCATCGCCCGGAAATGGGTATCCCGGTGGGCCAGGGTGACGTCGTGGCGACAGGCGACGGCTGCGATCAGGATATCCATGAGGGGAACGGTGTTGCCGAGGTCCGCCATCGCGCTCGCCACCGCCTCCACTGTCGCCCAATCGCGCTCGAGCGTGTCGAGGTGGACGAGCGCGGCGAAGGCGTCGCGGATTCGGGGTGCTTCCGTCCAGCGCGCCCCGCGCAGGACCTCGGCGCGGACGGGGGCGCAGACAGCGATGCGGTCCGCGCCGAGCCACCCCTGCATCTGGTCTTTGACGGCGGCTTCGCCGCGGGGGCGGAAGAAGTCGATCCAGCAGGACGTATCCGGCAGGATCAGCACTCTTCGAGACGCTCCAGCTCATCGTTCGTGTACCGGAGGTCCACCTTCCCCGCCAGATCGGCGAGCCTGCGCAGCCTCTGCGTGCGCAGGTACTCGGCCAACGCAAGTCGGACCGCGGCCGCCTTGCGCTTCTCGTTGGTTTCGCGCTGAACCGCGCGAACAATCTCCGCGTCCAACGTGACTGTTGTTGCCACCGCTTGAATCCTGTTGCATCTGACCGCGACGTGCCAACAGCATACCAGCATGCACTCTGTTCGGTATCCGGGCGAGACGGGAGCAGCGGTCGGAGTCCGTTCGACCGTCGGCCAACGCCGGGCCCTGCATGTCTCGTCGGTCTGAGGCGGAGCCTCTGGCGCCGGGTCGTCTACACGTCGTTGCTCGGCGCGGCGCCGACCGAGCCTCGCTGGAGAACCCTCTCTGCTGACCCAGTCCCCCCGAACATTCGCGCGGGTGGCCGAGGTCGGCACACTCACGCGGCGGCGCCGGTGGCATGGCGAGGTTCCCACCGCCCGAGCCGTCGCTGGTGGTCGATCCGCCGGACGGACGCATTCCCGCCGTGCTGCCGGTGGTCGAGGAGCGAGCCGAGACGCGCCGCCTCCTGCGCAACCGGCACGCCCACGGCCCCGAGGACCGCGGGTTCTCGGAACGTTGCCTCCTCGGGTTCAACTCGGGACCGCCGATGACGCCGAGCGCCTACAACAACAACGTGCAGCTCTCCAGACCGCCGGCCACGTGGTCATCCTGAACGAGATGGTGCACAGCGCGCGCATCGTCCCCCTCGACGGGCGCCCCCACCTGCCGGAGCCGCTACGGCAGTGGGTCGGGGACTCGCGGGCCCGGTGGGAGGGCGACGCCCTCGTCGTCGAGACGCGGAACTTCCAGGGAGAGACGTCCCTGGGGGGCTCGAGCGCCAACCTGCACCTGGTCGAGCGCTTCACGCGGGCGGACGCCGACACCCTGATCTACGAGTTCACAGTGGACGATCCGACGAGCTGGACGCGGCCGTGGACCGCACAGGTGCTGATGAGCCGCACCGACGAGCCGCTCTATGAGTACGCCTGTCACGAGGGCAACTACTCGATGACCAGCTCGCTCTGGGGAGCGCGCGCCATGGAGGCGCGCGAGGCCGCCGAGGGCGGCGGATCGCAGTAGCCGGCGGCTCTCGCGTCGTCACAGCACGGACAGGCCCTCGTTCGCACAGAGCGGGCGGCGTGTGCCTCCAATCATGGCCAGCAAAAATACAATAAGTCGTTTATTTTGAATAATTTGCGATGTATATGCGATTCGCGCTGCCGGAACAGGAGTGAGGCGCGTCATGGGCGGCGCCGTGCTCTGAGTGTCGCGCCCGCTTGGGCGCGACGAACGACGAGTAGTTCCGCGCCGGGCGAACCGGTCGATGCGATGGCGCAGCCTGCTGCTACGTCTGCGGAGCCGGCGGCAGGACGAGGTCGAGATCCGTCCGCGCGAAGTCATCGCCCTTGCAAAGCAGCGGTTCGCCGAGCTGCCGCGCGAGAGCGTAGGCGAAACAGTCCCCGTAGTTGAGTCCGGCCGGGTGGCGTCCTTTGCCGAAATCGACGAACGCCCGGCGCGCGATCCGGGCCTGAGCCGGATCGACGGCCATCACCTCGACGCGGGCCGACTCCAGCAGCATGTCGAGCCGCTGGGTGCCTTCCGCCCCGTATCGCGACTGAAGAACCATGGAGGCTTCCAGGAAGGTGGCCGCCGAGGTGCGGCGCACGACCGCCGCCGCGATCGCCGCGGTGAACGAGCGGCGGTCCGGTTCGTCCTGCAGTATCGCGAGAAACGCCGACGTGTCGATGACCATCAGCGGGGAACGCCGTTCTCGTCGTACCCGAGGATCTCGCCCGCGGGGCGCGCGTCTTGCACCGGCAGCTTCGCGCATCGCCGCCCGATCTCGTCGAGATCGTCGGCCAGCGAGCGTCCGCTGCGTTCTCGCCTGAGCCGCTCCAGTCGGTCTCGAATGGCCTCGGTCACCGCCTCGGTCTTCGTCCGCCCGGTCAGCAGCGCCAGTTGCGCCGCCAAACGTTCGGTCTCCGCGTTCCTGATGTTGAGCGCCATGGTGTTACATGTATAGTCAGGCATCTACACTGTAACAGTCAACAACGTCCGCGGCTGGGTTGGAGAACCCCCTCTCTGACCAGTCGCGTCACCAGGGTCAGCTTCCCCTCGGCATCCAGACAGTCGGGCAAGTCCTGGACGGCGAACTCGTCGGCCGTCGTGGCGAACTGCAGGGCCGGCCACACGCCGGGCGGCAGCCTGAGCTCGCGGCCACAGAACCGGAGGAGGCACATCTCGCCCTCCGTCACGGCTTCCGTGAGCAGCCCGGCGCGGCGTCTCACCCGCGAGCGGGGCGTCAGCCGGTCTCCGCGGAGCCGCTGGCCGAGCAGGTCGGTGAACAGCGGTACGTCGGTGGCCAGGATCTCATTCGTGAAGCGGCGCCACACGACCTCGGGGTCGAACCGCGACTGCACCAACGCCAGCTTCTCGCCGAACAGACGCGCTCGCTCGGCGACGGGAACCCCCCCGCGAGCGAACTCGCGAGGGAGATTCCGGCGCAGCGATTCTTCCTGGAGCGCCGCCGCGGTGACGCTCTCGACGAGGAACTCGGCCCAGGTGAACGCCGTGAGCCCGAGCGTGACGTGCAACGATGCCTCACCCGTCGAACGGGCCGAGTGCATCAGGCCGCGCGGCAGGTAGACGGCGCTGCCCGGGCCGAGCTCGAACTCGTCGCTGATGTCGCCGGGAGGCGTGCCGCGTTCGAAGCGCTGGCCCCGGAGCGGCAGTCTCACCTTGGTGTCGTAGATCGACCAGCGCTTCGTGCCGTTGATCTGCAGCACGAAGACGTCGTGGGTGTCCCAGTGCGGGGCGAATCCCTGCGCGTCGGGCGGCGTGAGATACACGTTGGTCTGGACCCGCGACGAGAAGCGCCGCCCGAGCGCGACGCACAGCCGGGCCAGCGCCGGCACGCGCTTGTGGAGCTGGTTGAAGACGACGGTCGCGCCGTCGTCGAAGCGCCTCGCGACCTCGAGCGGATGGATCTTGCCGGCGTCGTTCGCGTACTCGCGGGGAGGGACGTCGCCGTCGCCCCGGACCAGGCTGATGTCGCGATGGCCGGCCGAGTGGGTGCCCAGCACGACGTCGAGGTCGGTCACCGAAAGGAGCTCGGCGTAGTACGGGGACGCCTTGCGCCGGATGTGGAAGAGCCGTTGCTCGTAGTAGTCGCGTTCGAACTCCGCGGTCGGCAGCGGATCGATGAGCCAGGCGTACCAGTCGCGGTCTATCGCCGGTCCTGGCCTGGTGTGGTCCGTCATCAGTATGAGCGCTCCATGCAAGGCGACCGATTGGTACTTCGTTCTCGCGCGATGGTCATGGCGGTCGCGTCACAGCTTGACAACCATGGCACGCGCCCCTAGGATACTGGGACTCATTCTCATCTTTCAAGCTCAGGAGAAACGTCATGCGCAAACCGGAAAACCGGAAGTCCGGCGCGAATCGCCCGGCATCGTCGATGTCGCTGACGGACGCGGACATCACCACCGTCCGGGTCGATCGCCGCTCGTTTCTCTCGCGTGCGGTCGCGGCCGGCTCGATCGCGGTGGGTGCCGCCATGACCGCGGCCTGTCCCGGCGGGACCGACTCCGACGGCGGAGGCGATTCCGGATCCCCGGCAACCGACAGCGACCAGGCGACCGAAAGCGATCAGGCCACCGAAAGCGATCAGGCCACCGAAAGCGACTCCCAGTCGTCCGACAGCGACGCCCTGTAGGGAGGGCTCGCGAAACCGCCAGCGGTCCCCGGCCCGAGTCGGGCGCTCGCGAACCGGCGAGCCGCATCCGCGCCTCCACGCGGCGCCGACCGGCGATCCCAGGGTCGAGGGTTTCCGTTCCAAAGCGGACCAGACATGTCCCTGCGCAGGGCGATCTTCTGGCTCCATCTGGCGGTCGGGGTCACCGCCGCTGTCATGATCCTCATGATGGCGGTGACCGGCGTCATCCTCACCTACGAGGCGCAGCTCGACCGGTGGGCGCTTCGCGGGTATCGCGCCGCTCCGCCGGCCCCGGGCGTCGCGCCGCTCGGGCTCGACGAGCTTGTCGCGCGCGTCGCCGGCGGGCCGCCCGCCGGGCTGGTCACTTCCGTCGCCCTGAAACGGGATCCCCGAGAGCCGGCGGTCGTCGGGCTCGACGGCGGAGCCACCGTCCACGTCGACCGCTTCACCGGCGAGGCGCTGGGCGATGGCAACACACGAACGCGACGCTTCCTCCGGAGCGTCCTGTACTGGCACCGGTGGTTCGCCCTCGAGGGGGAGTACCGGATCGTCGGCCGGACGTTCACGGCCACCGCCAACCTCGGGTTCCTGTTTCTGCTCGTGAGCGGGCTCTACCTCTGGTGGCCGTCGACCGGCAGCCGCGCCGCGTGGAGACAGGCGCTGTGGTTTCGCCGCGGCCTCGGCGGGCGGTCGCGCGATTTCAACTGGCACAGCGTGATCGGCTTCTGGTCGGCGGTTCCGCTCGCCGTCATCGTCGCCAGCGGCGCCACGATCTCCTATCAGTGGGCCGCCGACCTCGTCCATCGGCTGGCCGGCGACACGCCACCGTTTCAGGCGTCGCCGCAGGAGTCGGTGGCGCGGCGCGGCCGGTCGGCCGCGCCGGACCCGTCTACCCCGTTGGTCGAGCTGCAGGCGCTGGCCGCGAAGGCCGTCGCCGAGACGCCCGGATGGCGAACGATCACGATCGGCCTTCCCGAGACGATTCACGACCCCGTTCGGGTCGCGGTCGACCGCGGGACAGGCCGCCAGCCGTCGAAGACCGAGGACCTTCTGTTCGACCGGGCAACCGGCGAGCTGGTCGGGCGCGCCGGCTATCCGACCTTCAGCCGCGGCTTCAGGATCCGCCGCTGGTTGCGTTTTGCGCACACCGGAGAGGTTTACGGCGTGATCGGGCAGTCGATCGCCGGCGTCGTATCCCTGGGCGTCGCGGTCATGGTCTGGACCGGTCTCGCGATGAGCTGGCGCCGTTTCTTCGGCTCCGCCGGCCGAAGGTGACGGCCACGGAATCACGTCGCGGGTGCGGATTATTCGAGCGCGAAACACCTGGACCGAACGTTGGTTTCAGGTCAGAACCGAAACCGCAGGCCGAAGGTCGGGATGCGGGGGAAACCGAGGCTGGGCGCCTCGGACAGCCGCGGCAGCTCGGCGCCGGGTTCGTGGTGCAGCCGCGGCTCGAGCACCACCGCGTTGTCGCGCCCCAGGAGGTTGATGACCTCGATGTAGAACGACCAGCCACCGTCGGCGCCGCCGCGCTGGTAGGTGCCGCGGACGTCGACCCGCGCATAGTGCGGCAACCGGCCGGAGTTCAGGTTCTCGACCCCGCCGTAGTCGACGGTGTACTGCAGGTCGCCGGAGGAATCGGTGGCGGGCACGAGCCGGCCCCGGTCGTCCTCGACCGCGGCCACCCGCAGCCCCAGCGCCGGGGTGTGGGGAAAGCCGCTGGCGAGCCGTACGGTCGCGGCGAGGTCCCAGCGGCTGGTCAGCCGGTAGCGCCCGACCGCGTTGAACGCATGGGGCCGGTCGTACTCGAACGCATAACGCCGCCCGTAGCTCTCGCGCCCGGCGCGGCCCCACGCGTAGGAGACCCACCCCGTGAGCCGCGCGGCGGGGTTCCCGTGCGTGAGGAAGACGTCGAGCCCCCGGGCGTCGCCGCCCGCGTCGTTGGTGGGAGCGCTCAGAATGATCGGGACGTCGGGAACGCTGTCCCGCAGGGTCCCGGGAAAGTCGTACCGTCCGACCCGCGCCCGCTGTTCGGCCTCGGTCTCCAACCGGCCGACCAGGAGGTCGTCGAACCGCTTGTGGTACCCCTCGACCCGGAGGGTCAGGTCGCGGCCGAGATCCTGCTCGACGCCCAGCACGAGGTGGGTCGCCCTCTCGTGGCGCAGCTCCAGCTCGCGCGCCCCCGTCAGGTCGAGGAAGTAGTCCGACTGGCTGAGCTTCTCGTACCCCGGGCTCTGCGTGTACAGCCCGCCCGCGGCCCGGATCCGCGTCCCGCCGGCCAGCGCGTAGCTCGCGGCCAACCGCGGCGAGACGGTGGCGCCGCCGTTGACGGTGCTCCAGTCCAGGCGCAGGCCGGGCTCGAACGAGACCCGCTCCGACGGCGTATAGGTGTCCTGCAGCCAGACGCCGCCGCGCGTGCCGCCCAACACGGAATCGAGGTCCTCCGGCAGCCCCGCGCCCCCCTGCACGCTCGATCCGTTCGCCTGCAGGTCGTTCCGCTCGCCGGTGATGAGGAACCTGACGTTGGTGTGCAGGCGGTGCAGCTCGACGCCGGCATGCAGCAGATGCCGCGGCGTGACCTGCACGCTCAGGTCCTGCCGCATCGAACGGTCCGCCACGCCGATGGCGCGCTCGAACGCGATCTCGGACTGCCCGAACGCCACGTCCTCGTCCGGCGCGTTGGACCGGGTGGCGTCGGCGCGGACCAGCCCGTCGAAGCGCAGCGACTCGCGGTTGCGGTACCAGGACACGACGGTCGTGGCCGTGGCCCGCGGGCCCAGCACCGCGTCGAACCGCGCCGACGCCAACCCGTTCGCGATGTCCGACCCCAGCGCCGCGCGTTCGTCGGAGTCGTCGAAGTCGAACGCGAGGTCCGCCTCTTCCACGCTGCGGAGGCCCGTCAGGGTGAGCCGGTGCCCGGGCCCCAGGTCCCACCCCGCCTGCATCTGGAGGTCCGCGAACGACGGGAAGTTCTGATCGGCGACGCGCCCCGCCACCAGGTCGTAGTAGGTGCGCCGGGCACTGAACAGCCACGTGCCGTCCGTCCCGATCGGCGTGCTCCCCTCCAGCACGAGGTTGGCGTCGGTGATGCTGGCCGCGGTCGAGCCGTTGAACCCGGGCCGGCCGGGCCGGTTGTCCACCAGGAGCAGCGACGACAACCGGTCGCCGTAGGCGGCCCCGAACCCGCCCGCGGTGAGTTCGAAGCTCTCGACCGTCTCGGGGTTGAAGGCGCTGGCGATGCCGAACAGCCGGTAGGGGTTGTGCACCTCGACGCCGTCCATGACCGTCAGGTTCTGGTCAGGGGTGCCGCCGCGCACGGCCAGCCGGCTCCCGAAGTCGTCGGTCGACGCCACCCCGGCCAGGGTCGCGAGGGTGCGAAAGACGTTGTCGATGCTGCCGGGGGCGCGGAAGACCTCCTCGGGGGTGACGGGGGTGGCGGACGGCCGCTCCTGCACCGCCATCTCCGATACGACCTGCACCGTCTCGGCGAACGTCGCTGGGAACAGCCGCACCTCGACGGCGGTGTTGTCGGCGGACCGGTCGATCTCCACGGCGGTCTCGAGATAGCCGTCCGCCCGGAACCGCAGGCGGGCCGCCTCGCCGTCGAGCACGATCTCGAACCGCCCGTCCGGCCCGGTCGCCACCTCGCGCGTGCGGTCGGCGACCTGCACCGCGCCGATAGGCGCCTCCGTCACCCCGTCGAGGACGACGCCGGTCACCCTCGTGGCCGGCTGGGCCGCGGCTGCCAGGGGCAGCGCGGCGAACAGCCAGCCCAGGGCCCGAAGGCGCTTCCATCTCGTTCGTCTCATGGGTTCCGCAGGGAATCAGGGGGTAGGCATTCGGCGGAGGCGGCGCGCAACGGCACCGACGACGATCCGATACTAGTCGAGACGCGCCGCACCCCGCCCGCGTTCCCGTCCGCGCGCCGCGGAGCAGCCGCAGCGGAGCGGACTCGACCGCGCGCCGAGCCGCGGGCGACAACCTCCAGGCTGGCGTCCGGGCCGCCCTGCCCAAGCCGGAGGCCCGACGTCGGGGGGCGAACGGGTACACTGTTTCGCAATTGCGGCAGCGCCATTCGGGCCGCACGGTCGACGCAACGGGAGGAATCGATGTCAGTACGCGCAATCGCCTGCCTCGGCATGCTGATGGTCATGCCGGGCCTCGCTCCCGCCCCGGCCGCCGCCCAGCACGGGGCTCCCGACGGCGAGTGGCCGACCTACGGGGGAGACCTCGGTCATACCCGCTACGCCGCCCTGGACCAGATCGACGCCGGCAACTTCAACGACCTGGAGCTGGCGTGGCGATTCCGCACCGAGAACTTCGGCCCGCGCCCGGAGTACGTCCTTCAGGCGACCCCGCTGATGGTCGGCGGCGTGCTCTACACGACGGCCGGCACCCGCCGCGCCGCGGCGGCCCTCGACGCGGCCACCGGCGAGATGCTGTGGGTGCACCGGCTCAACGAAGGCGCGCGGGGCGACGGGGCCCCGCGGCGGCTCTCGGGGCGCGGTCTGACCTACCGGGACGACGGCGGGGACGGGGTGATCTTCTACGTCACCCCCGGCTACCGCCTGATCGCGCTGAACGCCCGCACCGGCCGCCGGATGGCGGACTTCGGCGCCGACGGCATCGTCGACCTCAAGCAGGACCTCGACCAGGAGATCGACCCCGTCACCGGCGAGATCGGGCTGCACGCGGCGCCGATAATCGCCAACGGCGTGATCGTGATCGGCGCCGCCCACCTCGCCGGCGTGGCGCCCGCCACGAAGGAGAAGCCGACCGGGCACGTCCGGGGCTACGACGCCCAGACCGGCGAACGGATAGTGGATCTTCCACACGATTCCGGGCGCTGACGAGTTCGGGAACGACACCTGGCTGAACGATTCCTGGCGCTATACCGGCAACACCGGGGTATGGGGCCAGATGACCATCGACCCGGAGCTGGGCCACGTCTACCTTCCCGTGGAGATGCCCACCGGCGACCTCTACGGGGGGCACCGGCCCGGCGACAACCTGTTCTCGGACAGCATCGTCGCCCTCGACCTCGAGACCGGCGAGCGGGTGTGGCACTTCCAGACAATTCACCACGACGTCTGGGATTTCGACCTCCCCAACGCCCCGATCCTCGTCGACATCACCGTCGACGGGCGCGAGATCAAGGCGCTCGCGCAGCCGAGCAAGCAGGCGTTCCTCATGACGGTACGTGCTCGACCGCGCCACCGGCGAGCCGGTATGGCCCATCGAGGAGCGGCCCGTGCCCCCAGTCGGACGTGCCGGGCGAAGTGACCGCGGCCACCCAGCCGTTCCCGACCCGGCCGCCGCCGTTCGACCGGCAGGGGATCGGCGTCGACGACCTGATCGACTTCACGCCCGAGTTGCGGCGGCGCGCCGAGGAGACGATTGCCCCGTACCGCATCGGCCCCCTCTACACGCCGCCGTCGGTCGCCTCCTACGAGGGCACCCTCGGGACGCTGCACGTCCCCGCGTTGACCGGCGGCTCCAACTGGCCCGGGGGGTCGTTCGACCCCGAGACCGGCATCTTCTACATCTACTCGAAGACCGAGGTGCACGCGCTCGGCCTCGTCAGCGATCCGCGGCGCTCGAACATGGACTACATCATGGGCCGTCCCCGGCCCCCCGCCGGCCAGCGCGCGCGGGGCGGCAGCGGCTTCGGGCTCAACGTGGACGGCATTCCCATCATCCGCCCGCCGTGGGGGCGGATCACCGCGATCGATCTGAACGCGGGCGAGATGGTCTGGCAGGTCGCGCACGGCGAGACCCCCGACCACGTCCGCGACCATCCGCTGCTCGCTGGCATCGACGTGCCCCGCACCGGGGTCGCCAACCACCGCATCGGCACCCTGGTCACGAAGGCGCTGGTCATCGCCGGCGACGGCGGCCTGTTCACCGGTGCCGGCGGCGCCCGCGGCTCGGCCCTGCGGGCCTACGACAAGGCGACCGGCGAGGAGGTCGGCTCCGTCCCGCTGCCTGTGCCCGCCACCGGGTCGCCGATGACCTACCGGTTGAACGGCGAGCAGTACCTGGTGGTCGCCATCGCGGGGGGCGGCTTCCCCGGCGAGCTGTGGGCGTTCAGGGCCCCCTAGTCCAGGGAGCCGATGCGCCGGCGGGAAACCGGCTCTCGAACATCCGGCTGGCGCGGACCGTGACCCGGGCGGCATCGCGGCCGGGGTCGGGGACCAGGAACAGGGCCGCGACCCCGTGCCGCTCCGCGTGGTCGAGGCCGTCGTCGGCTCCCATCACGTACAGCGCCGTCGACAGGATGTCGGCGGCCAGCGGGTCCTCGTGCCAGACCGTCACCGACCCGGGCCGATGGATCGGCTGTCCGGTCCGGGGATCGAGGATGTGCGCGACCGGCCGGCCTTCGACCACCCACGACCGCTCCGAGGCTGCGCTGGTGGCGAGCGATCCGGTCGTGAGGTCGAGCGCCAGCGCGGCCTGCTGCCGCCGGGCGGGATGGGCGATGGCCACCGGCCAGCCCTCTCCAGCGGACGTCCCGCCCACCGCGATCTGGCCTCCGAAGTCGACCATCCACGGATGGTCCCCGACGGTGGCGGCGATCAACCGCCGCAGGGCTTCGCCCTTGCCGAACGCCCCGGCGTCGAGGGCGGCATTCGCCGTGCGCGTGACGTGGCAGGTCACCGCATCGAACCGGAAGTGCGCGAGACCGGTCGCCGCCCGCGCCGCGCGCAGGACATCCGGCGCCGGCACCGAGCCACCCGCGCGCAGGCCCCAGGCCTCGCCGAGCCGTCCGACGGCCGGGTCGAACGCGCCGCCGGTGAGGCGATGCCAGCGCGCGAGCTGCGGCCACAGACCGCACAGCCCCGGCGGCAAGGGGAACGGCTCGTTCACCGGCTGCCGGTTGAGGGCGCTCAGGACGCTGTCGGCCCGCCAGGTGCTGAGAGACGCCTCGGTGCGCTCGATCACGCCGACCATCGGTTCGAGCTGCTGCAGCCCGGCCGTCCGGTCGGCCGCCTCCACGACCAGGGTCGCCCAGGTCCCCATCAGATGGACGGTGCGTTCGACCGGGATCGGCGCCGCGGCGCGTTCCCGTCGGGTCGCGACAGCACGGCTCGCGGACCGGAAGCCCGCGTGCCCGTGCGCCCTGCCGCTGTCCGGAGCGCCCCGTCGAGCTGCCGCGACGGTTCCGAAGACAGCGTTCGCGGGCAGGAAGCCGGAGCGCCCGTGCTCGACCTGCCCCGCCTGCGCCGCCAACGGAAACGGAGCGCCCGTCGCGAAGACACCGCCCGGGCCACGGGCGACCGTCAGCCCGGCCCCAGACGACAGGCAGGCCGCCGCGATCACCGCCGTCGCTCTCATGGGGAAGGACGGAGGGCCGGGCGTAGCGCGTCAGGCCCGCTGAGCGACACGCGGCCGAGCCTCCAGCCGATGACGAGGTGCGTCGTGTAGCCGGCAACGAAGAGGGCGCTCGCGCCCACGTGGGCCCAGATCAACGCGGTGATCCACGCCGGGCTCGAGGCGACCTGCAGCAGATAGCCGGTCAGCGCCATGACCGAGAAGCCGAGCAGCGACGTCCACCCCGACCGCCGGTTCCGCGGGCTCGGCGAGACCAGCTTGCGCAGGGTGTGGGAACGAAAGAGCATGCCGAAGAAGACCACGAAGAACGGCGCGGCCACGATGTGGAGGGCCAGCATGGACGACTGCCAGGGATGATTGACGACCGCGAAGGGATCGGTCGGCGCCATCACGTACTTCATGCAGAAGTAGACGATGCCGGTAGCCGCCACCAGCGCGTGCAGCAGGTTGAAGGCCCACCGCTCCCACCACGTCATCGTCAGGGTGATGCCCGGACCCCGCAAGTCGTTGCCTCGGCCCTCCGGCGTATCGTGCCTCGCCGGGCTGTGCGTGGCGACAGCCGCATCGGATGCCGCGTTTCCAGGAGCCGGGGTCAAGAGCCCCGCTGCATCGACCGGTACAACAAGCGGTTTCACCACGGGCTCCTACGGAACGCTGCGCGCCAGCACCCAATCGGTCGCCAGCACGCGCCGGACGGCCGTGTTCGTGGCGAGCCCGGTCAGGGTCGCGCCGGCAATCGCACGGATCGCCCGGCGGACCGCCAGATCGTCGTTGAGGGGACGGCCGTCGTATTGCCGCAGCCACCGCGGGGAGGGCAGATACTCGATCGGCTCGAGAAACGCGGTCACGTCGATGCGCTTCACGGTGCCGTCCGCATTCAACGAGATCAGCAGGCTCTCCCGCTTGGTCCGCACGACGTGCGTATCGACATACGCGCGTCCCACGACGGCGCCATCCTTCGTCGCCACGTATCGGGCGACGAGGCCGCTCTCCACGTCGACCCCGGCCAGCTCGCCGATCGCGGTCCTCTGGGCCCGGGTGAGAAAGACGCGCTCGGCCGCCACCGCCGCGCCGGGATAGACGGCGGCCAGCGCCTCCTCACGCGTGATGCGGCCACCTTGCGCGGAAGGCCCCGCGCCGGCCGCAACCAGCAGCGCCAGGGTCATACCGCCGGTCAGAAGTAGTCGCATCGTCGATTCGCGCTCCGCCCGTTTCCCGGCCGCGCACGCGAGCGGGCCGGGCACGGGCACTGCCGGTCTCGCAACGTCAGAAGGCGTACCCCAGGTTGACGTTGAACTGGTTGACGCCGGAGTCGGCGTCGTTGCTCACCCAGGCATGGTCCACCTTGAGGACGATGCCGGGGTCGGGCTTCAGCTCGATTCCGAACGTGAACCAGGTACTGTCGGTCGAGAGACTGCGCTCGAACCCGGCCGGCATCCGGTGCTGGGTATCGACCTGCTCGTAGCGCACGTACGGCGTCAACCCCACGTCGCCGGCCCCCGCAACCTGCGACAGCAGGTCGTAGCCGAACTGGATGTACGCGCCCTGCATGCCCTCGCCCACGCCGCTGCTCCCGGTCTTGCCCAGCGCCTGATTGAGCCGGGCCGCGTCGGAGAGGCTGGCGCGGGCGAAGAGGCCCCGCAGGTCGAGGCCGCGCACCTGCGCCTGGCCGTGCAGGTCGAAGATGGTGGTGCCGATGCCGTACTCGGCGCCGTCCACGACGATCTCGCCCTGTCCCGAGTCACCGGTGTAGAAGCTGGCCCCGAAGAAGACGCCCGGCGTCGGGGTGACGTCGAGCCGCCCGGTGAAGGCCATGCTCGTCGACTTGGCCTTGCCCCCCTTCTGGCGGCCGCCGCGCAGGCCGCCCGACGAGAAGCTCGACCCGTTGAAGCCGTTGAGGACGTAGGCCCGGAACGACACCCGATCGAAGGCGCCGTAGAAGCCGCCGCCGTTCTCGCGCCAGGTCGACGGGATGATCCTGTTCTCGGTGACGGGCCGCTCGGCCCCCATGAACACCGTCGGCTCGTGGAACTCGTTCACCAGCCCCATCGGCACCAGCAGCATGCCGCCCCGCAGACCGAAGTTCCCGGTCGCCTGGTAGTCGACGTACGCGAACTCGACGAAGACCTCCTTGGCGTGCTCGACCTCGATCTCCGAGTTGAACAGGAACTTGTCGCTGAACCGGTAGCCGGCATAGAGGATGGCGCGCAGGTAGTCGAACTGCGTCGTCTTGTTGGTGGGGCTTCCGCCCTGGTTCACGTCGGCGAAGTTCTCCAGCAGCATCTCGCCGTACCCCGCGATGGACACGCCGCTGTCGATGGCGTAGGTCGCGGATGCCGACGGGGCGAGTCCCAACCGCCGCGCCTCGTCGACGTCGAGGCGCTCGTCTTCGCCGCTCCGCAGCCGTTCGATCTCTTCGGCCAGCACGTCGATGCGCCGCTCGAGCTCGGCGACGTCGGGTTCCTGCGCCTCCCCCGTTTCCGCCCCCTCGGACGCTTCCGGATGGGCTTCGGTCTCCGGCTCGGGCTCGGCTTCCGGATCCGCGATCGCCACCACGGAACCCGCGACGGCCACGACCGCCGCCGGAGGGCCGGCCGCCGCAGGATTCGTCCGCGGGTTGTCCAACGGGGCGCCCTGTCCCGACGCGGTGGCGGCGACGCCGCAGAGCATGGTCACGATGCAAACGTACTCGGTGGTGCGAAACCGGTCGATCGTCATGGGTATGTCTCCTCGGCGGCTGGTTGCATACCCCGACGGTCGCCCTATAATGGCCTTGCTGGACAGGTCAAAGCCGCGACTTGCCAAGGGGGTAGCGGTGCGAGACGGTTCAGCGGGCCCGTCGGGTGTTGCCGCACCCGCGGGCCACCTTCATTTCTGCCGGTCAGCGGCGCGCCCGGCAAGAGTTGAGATCGATCTCAACTTTCGGGCGTCACTATAACTGCCCGCTCAGCCGGCCGTCAATACAAAACTGCGACGGAATCTCAGTTTTCAGCCGTCGAACCCATTCTCGCCCGGTCGAACCCGTACTCCGCAGCGGTCAGTCCAAAAGGCGACTTCCCGGGTTGGGAGTAGACGGGACGGTATCGATCAGTTCGATGTTCCGCTCGCGCGGGGGCGCACGAGCCGGCCCAGGATCTTCAGCTTGCTCCAGAAGAAATCGAACTGTCCGAGGAGGGTCCCGTATCCAAGCAGCAGGAGCTGGTAGATGGGCAGCATGATCACCAGATAGACCGGCCACTGCAACCACCCCGATGTCGTCTCGGCGAAGAACAGCCCCATCACCGGGCCCTTCAGCCGGACGGTGGTCAGGCCGGCGAGCGAGAACGCCGCGAGTATGGCGATCACGCCGCCGGGCCCGACCCCCCAACGCGTCTTCATGCGTTCGACGAACTTCATCAATCTACCACCGCGTAGCGCTCGAAGCGCGCGACCTCGTTATCGTCCACGGGACTTGCCGATCTCGCGGTTCGGACGTCAAGAGAGACTGTCGGGGATGACTCCGGCCGGAGGAAGAGGCCGCCGGGTGTGGCGGCCCCCGGCGGGCATGGGTCAGCACCCGGTCCGAGCAGGACCAGCCACACGGAGCACGCACGACGACGCTCGTCCCACCACAAGTCCCGGCGGTGAACGTCATGTCGCGCGAGGGATCCTTGCGACGACGCCGAGGACCCGGTCAGTCCACCCAGTCGGCGATGAAGATGTTCGTCTCTCCCTCCTGCGCGGCATCGCGGTTCGACGCGAAGATCAGCTTGGTGCCGTCGGGCGAGAACATCGGGAAGCCGTCGAAGACATCGGTGTAGGTGATGCGCTCCAGCCCCGAGCCGTCCAGATTGATCATGAAGATGTCGAAGTTGCGGCCTTCGGGGTTGTGCCAGTTCGACCCGAAGATGATCCGCTCGCCGTCGGGGTGCCAGAAGGGGGCGAAGTTGGCGCCGCCCAGATCGGTCACCTGAGTCAGGTTCGAGCCGTCGGCGTCCATGACGAACACCTCGACGGCGCCGGGACGCCAGAGCCCCTCGTCGAGCAGCCGCTTGTAGTCGTCGAACTCCGGACCGTCGGGCAGCTCGCGCCCCCGGAAGATGATCTTCGAGCCGTCGGGCGAGAAGAACGGCCCACCGTCCGGCCCCTGGCGATGCGTCAGGCGGCGGACATCCGACCCGTCCCCGTTCATCGAGTAGATCTCCTGGTCGCCGGAACGTACGCTCATGAAGACGATGCGTCCGTCGGGGCCGATCGTCGCCTCGGCGTCGTAGCCGGGCGTGTCGGTCAGGCGGGTCAGGCCGCTTCCGTCGGCCGACGCCCGGAATATGTCGAAGCTGTCATAGATGGCCCAGACGTAGCCCATCCGGAAGCTGGGGGGCGGCGGGCACTCGGCCGCGCCGAGATGGGTCGAGGCGTAGAGGATCGACTCGCCGTCCGGATAGAAGTAGCCGCAGGTGGTCCGGCCGTCGCCGGTGCTCACCATCCGCTGATTCGACCCGTCGAGATTCATCCGGAAGATCTGGTCGCACGGCACCCCCTCGCGGGTGCTCTGGAAGATGATCTCCGACCCGTCGTGCGAGAAGTACGCCTCGGCGTTCTCGCCGCCGAAGGTGAGCTGCCGGATGTTCGCCAGATGGACCTCGGCACCGGGGGCCGAAGCCGCCTCCTGCGCGGCGGGGGAACCGGATGCCCCCTCCGCCGACAGGCCGGACCGGCCCGGCGCAACCGCCAGCGGCAGCATGAGGATCGACAAGGTCAGAAAACGGTTCGACATGGCTCCAGTCCTTTCGTTCGCGGACCCGCGAGGCAACACCGGCCGGCCGGAGCGTACCCGCCGGCTGCGACAATTCAGAACCGGGCGGGGAGGCAGGGAGGACGCCGGGCCCCGTCAGCGGAGCCCGGCGCAGCAGACACGCTAGTCGTCGTCGGTGGGCAACGCGGTCTGGTTGAGCAGCAGCTTCTGGACACGCCAGTTGTTCATGTCGGCGATGATCAGGGCGTTCTCGTCGCGGCACGAAATGCCGTGAACCCAGTTGAACTGCCCGAGCTGCCGGCCCGATTCGCCCAGCCAACCGAGGATCTCGCCGTCCAGGGTCATCTTGTAGATGCGCCCCGGCTCCACGTCCGACGCGAACAGGTACTGCGTCTCGCCGGCCGAGATGCACAGCGTCCAGGGCGCGGTGTTGTCGGGCTGATTCGGTCTGGGATTGCCCAGCACCGGCTGCCGCGTCTTGTCGAACGGCACGTTGAGCAGAATCGTCTCGAGGTAGTTGCCGTCCGAGTCGAACTTCTGGATGCGGTTGTTGCTGCGGTCGGCGACGTAGACGTAGCCCTCGCGGTCGACCTGGAGGTTGTGCGGCAACCGGAGCTCATCGTTGGCGGTCCCGTAGGCGCCCCAGGACTTGATCCAGTTCCCGTGCTTGTCCATCTTGCCGACGCGCGAGTTCATGTAGCCGTCGCTGACGAAGATGTTGCCGTCGGGGTCCCAGCCCACGTCGGTGGGGCCCTGGAAGTAGCCGTCCACGTGCCGCGCCTCGCGCGGGTCGACGTGCTCGTAATCGTCGAAGCCCTCGGGACGCCGGCCGAGGTTCAGGGTGACGTAGCCGGCGGGGTCGAACTTGGTGACCGCGTTGGTCCCCTTGTCGACCACCCAGAGGTTGTCGTCGTTGTCGAACCGCAGCGAGTGCCCGTACCCCAGCCCGTAGACGCCCTGGCCGATCTCGCGCACGAAGTTGCCCTGGTCGTCGAACTCGAGCAGGTTCGTCGTGGCGTTGCCGAAGAGGGGGCCGGTGGTGGCGGTGCCGGGGTGGTTCAGCAGGATGATGTGGCCCTTGGAGTTCTCGGCCACCGCGAGGGTCTCGCCGAGGTTCATGGTCGGCGGATACTTCAGGAAGTTGGGCACCGACACGAAGGGAATCTCCGGTGCTTCCTGCGTCTGGGCGCTCGCCGGGACCGCGCCGAGCGCCAGCGCGACGGCCGTCGCGGCAATGATCGAACGTTTCACACAAGCCTCCTTGCAGTCCGGTCCAACCGACCGGAAGAACAGAATTCAGACACGCGTTGCCCCGTATGATAGCGCAGCTTCCGGCCGTCGTCCCACCGATCACGCGCCCTTCCTCGGCCTCCGGTTGGCGGCCAGAATCCGCTTGCGGAGCCGGATGCTCCGGGGCGTGACCTCGACCAGCTCGTCGTCGTCGATGAACTCGATCGACTGCTCCAGGTTCAGCAGCCGCGGGGGCACCAGCCGCAACGCCTCCTCGGCCGTCGAGGCGCGCATGTTGGTGAGCTTCTTCTCCTTGGTGACGTTGACGTCGAGGTCGGTCGGCCGCGCGTTCTCCCCGATGATCATCCCCTCGTAGACCGCGGCGCCGGCGGAAATGAAGATCTCGCCGCGCTCCTGCAGATTCCAGATGGCGAAGGCGGTGGCCTTCCCCGCCCGGTCCGCCGCCAGGGCGCCGGTGGGCCGGCCGGCGATCGGCCCGTGCCAGGGCTCCCAGCCCGCGAACAGATGGTGCATGATGCCGGTGCCGCGCGTATCGGTCAGGAACTGGGACCGAAACCCGATGAGCCCGCGCGTCGGAATCCGGAACTCGAGCCGGACGCGGCCGCTGCCGTGATTGACCATCTTCGTCATGGTCGCCCGGCGCATGCCGAGCTGCGCGATGACCACCCCCTGGTAGTCCTCGGCCACGTCGACGACCAGTTCCTCGACCGGCTCCTCGACGCGCCCGGCGGTGCTGCGGGTGACGATCTGCGGGCGGGACACCTGCAGCTCGTAGCTCTCCCGGCGCATCATCTCCACCAGAATCGACAACTGCAGCTCGCCGCGCCCGATCACCTGCATCTGCTCCGGCGATTCGGTATCCTCGACCCGGATCGACACGTTGCCCACCAGCTCGCGGGCCAGCCGATCGCGGAGGTTGCGCGACGTGACGTACTGTCCGTCCCGGCCGGCCATCGGCGACGTGTTGACCCCCATGATCATCGACACCGTGGGCTCGTCGACGTGGAGGGGGGGAATCGGCCGCGGGTCCTGCGGGTCGATGATCGTCTCGCCGATGGTGATGTCGTCGATGCCGGCCAGGCAGATGATGTCGCCGGCTGCGGCGGACCCGACCTCCACCCGGTGCAGACCGTCGAACAGATACAGCTTCGTCACCTTGGTGCGGTGGACGGTTCCGTCCAGCTTCGACACCGCGATCTCGTCGCCCAGCGCCACCCGGCCGTTGACGATGCGCCCGATCGCGATCCGGCCCAGGTAGTCGCTGGAATCGAGATTCGCCACCACGACCTGCAGCGTCGCCGCCGGGTCCCCCAGCGGAGGCGGAATCCGCTCGACGATGGCCTCGAGCAGCGGGCGCAGAGTCTGTCCGGGCACGGCGGGGTCGACGCTGGCCGTGCCGGCCTTCGCATTCGCGTAGATAACCGGAAAGTTGATCTGTTCTTCGCGGGCGTCGAGGTCGATGAACAGATCGTAGACCTCGTCGAGCACTTCGGCGGGACGCGCGTCTTGGCGGTCGATCTTGTTGATGACGAGGATGGGCGACAGCCCCCGCTCGAGCGCCTTCCGCAGCACGAAGCGGGTCTGGGGCAGGGGCCCCTCGGAGGCATCGACGAGCAGCAGGACCCCGTCGACCATCGTGAGGGTCCGCTCGACCTCGCCGCCGAAATCGGCGTGACCGGGCGTATCGACGACGTTGATCAGAAGGTCGCGATAGTGGATGGCGGTGTTCTTGGCGAGAATCGTGATGCCCCGCTCGCGTTCGAGATCGGTGTTGTCGAGCGCGCGCTCCGCGACCCGCTCGTTGGCGCGGAACACGCCGCTCTGGTGCAGCATCGCATCGACCAGGGTCGTCTTGCCGTGATCGACGTGGGCGATGATCGCGATGTTGCGCCGCAGGGGGTTGGCGATACCGGAACCGGCCGCCCTCATCGGTCGTCAGTTCCGTATGAAGAAGAAGAAGAAGACATGGTCATTTCTCTCTCGATCGTACCCGAGCGAGCGCACGGTTGACACCGGGCGGCGGCGCCTGGGACGATCTTCACCCCGACAGCCCGTGACGAAAGGAGACCCCTCGGACATGCGTTTTAAAATGTGTGCAATCGCCATTGCCGGATCGTTGCTCGCAGCGTGCGGCTCGGAGCCCGAGCCCGCCGCCACCGCGCCGCCCCCGGAGACGGCGCCGGGCCCGCCGATGCTTCCCGACATGATTGTCGCCGAGCGCGGCGGGTTCATTCCGGAGGGCGTGGAGTACGACATGGACAACGGCCGGTTGCTGACCGGGTCGCTGTCCGAGGGCTCGGTGTTTCAGATTCACGACGACGGCCGGGTGACGCCGTTCGTCAGCGACCCCGACCTCGTCTCCTCGGTCGGCATCGAGGCGGACGAGCTGCGGAACCGGCTGCTGGTCGCCAACTCCGACCGCTCGGTGTTCCAGGGCGAGGGCCCCGGGCAGGCGATGCTGGGAGTGTACAACCTGACCACCGGCGAACGGCTCGCGATGGTCGACCTGGCCGGCACGGTGGACGACCCCGGCGACGACGCGGCGTTCTTCGCCAACGACGTCGCGGTGGCCGACGACGGCGTCGCCTATGTCACGGATACGCGCATGAACCTCATCTACCGGGTCGACACCGCCTACGAGGCCTCGGTGCTCCACCGGTTCGACGACGGGGGACCGGGTCCCAACGGCATCGTGGAGCACCCGGCCGGCTATCTCCTGGTGGCGCGGGGCGATGCGCTGTGGAAGGTGCCGCTCGCCGACCCCGCCTCGGCCACCGCGGTGATGCTGCCGGAGGAGATTCCGGGACAGGACGGCATGGTCTGGAGCGCCGGCCGACTCGCCATCGTCAGCAACTCCGGCAACCGGGTGGTGGCGCTGACGAGCAGCGACGAGTGGATGACGGCGGATCTGGCCGGGGTCGCGCCCTACGAGCCGCAGGCGACCACCGCGGCGGTGGTCGGTGACGACGTCTACGTCGTGCATCCCCACTTCGCGGACGACGATCCCCCCAGCGTGACGCGCGTCGAGTTCCAGTAGACCCGTTCGCGAAAAAAAGCTCCCGGCCGGCGACGAGGCCGGCCGGGAGTCTGCGCGACCTGCGGTCGCGTTGGGAGTTTCGCTGACGCGAAACTCCTACGGCAAGCCCCTAGTCCATCTGCTTCGCCACGTACTTGGTGACGCCTCCGCCGGCGGTCGGCCGCGAGCCGGGACCCTCCGCCGCATAGACGTTGCCGTCGGCATCCACGGCCACTCCTTCGCCGGCCACCCCCTGCAGCACGCGCACGTCATGCGCATGCGGCGGCACGAACGCGGTCAACCGGTCCTCGCCGGCGGGTCCGATGCGGACGCCGGTCTTCCAGCCGGGGTGGTTGCCCACGCCCGATTCCGAGTCGATCGCATAGAGGGTGTCGTCGTCGGTGATGAACAGCCCGCTGATGCGGCTGTACTGCATGTAGATGTCGAGCAGCTCGCCGTCCTGGCTGAAGATCTGAATCCGGTGGTTGCCCCGGTCGGCGACGAAGAGACGCCCCTGCGAATCGAACTCCATGGCGTGGGGAGTGCGGAACTGTCCGGGCCGGAACCCGATCTCGCCCCATTCCTTGATGAACGTGCCGTCGGGGGCGAACTTCAGGATCCGGCCGGTGGCGCCGGCCGGCGGATCGGGGCTCTGGCCGCTGTGGCCGTCCGAGACGAAGATGTCGCCGTTGGGCGCGGTGATCACGTCGCACGGCTCGTTGAGCTGGCCGGGGCCGCTGCCGGGCTGGCCCGCGATGCCGAGACGCATCAGCTCCTCGCCCTCGGGGCTGAACTTGATGACCTGGTGGCCCTTGGTGCCCGCCTCGTTGCCCTGCGAGTCGGTCACCCAGACGTTGCCGTCGCTGTCGACGTGGATGCCGTGGGGCAGCACGAACAGGCCGGCCCCGAAGCCGGTCATCACCTCGCCGGTGTCCTTGTTGAACTTGAAGACGGGGTCGCGGTCGGGGTTCTCCTCGCAACCTCCGGCCAGGGCCAGCCCCCCGCACCGGTCGTAGGCCCAGACGTGGCCGTCGGGACCGATGTCGATGCCGGCCGTCGAGCCCCACACCCGCCCGTCGGGCAGCGGCGCCCAGTTCAGAATCACCTCGCCGGTCGGGTTCGCCAGCGGGCGATCGACCCAGTCGCTCTCGCCGTTCTGCGCGGCGGCGGTCGAGGTGGTCGCCACCACAAACGCGGCCGCCGCCAGCATCATGCCGGCCCGTCTCGATACCTGTCTCGTCTTGCTCATGCCTGTTCTCCTCGTCCTCCTGAGACGGCCGGCGGACCCGGCCAGCCCATCCACGTGCCCCTGCCCGCCTCGAAAGCCCGAGCCAGGTCCGCGCTGCATTCGACGCGGGACCTGCCACGGGCCGTCAACGTCGAATCAGTCCAAATGCACCTCGGCGATCGCGATGCCGCTCTCCCCCGCCACCGCGTAGAGCAGGAAGATGCGACCGCCGTCTTCCAGGATCGCGGGATCGCGAAGCTGGTTCACGTGCCCGTAGGCGGTGCTCCGCACCGACGGCTCGAGCGGCGCGTCGGCTCCCTCCCAATCGTGCTCCGGGCGCAGCACCTCGACCCCGGGGGTCTCCGACCACGTCATCCAGTCGCCCGACAGGTCGATGGTGCTCAGCTTGACGCGCTCCGGCACGTCCCCGACCTGGGTCCAGAACACGTAGAGGGTGTCGCCCCGCGGGAGCAGGGCCGCGTGCCGCATCCGCGGGTTGAACAGCAACGGTCCCTCCTCGAATCCCGCCAGCGGGTCCCGCGACCGGTAGAACTGTCCGGGCATCGACATCGCGTAGGTGTAGCCGTCCCGCTGGAACACCCGCATGTAGGTCCGCCCCAGGCGCTCCGGCCCCGCCGAGAACGCGATGCCGTCGGACGACGTCGCCACCCGCGACACCTGCCGGCCCACCCCGTCGAGGCCGTGGAAGTACATGACGATGCGCCGGTTGGCGTCGTCGACGTGCACGTCCGGCGACGCGATGTGGGGCGTCGTCGCCTCGAACAGCGCATCGTGCGACATCGGCGCCGCCCCGCGCGCCGCCCGCGCCGCCTGCAGCCGCTCCAGCTCCTCGGGAGACACCTCGGGCGGCTCGGTCAGGAAGTGCGAGTCGGCGATCTGCAGGCTGCCCGGCGGATGCACGCGCCACGGGCCCAGCACATCGTCGGCGTAGGCCAGCCGGATGTACCGCCCCTTGTGGTCCGCGAAATACAGGTAGTACGCGCCCAGCGGATCCGCCACCCAGTCGGGCACCCGAATCGCGGACGGCCCCTGGATGTTCTCCCCGATGCTCGGGTGCAGCCCGGGTCCGACGATCGGCGCATCGGCCAGCCGCTCGACCCGCACCGTCTGGGCGGCCGCCTCTGCGCCGCACGCCAGAGCGCCGCACGCCAGAGCGATGACGAACGCGGTGCCCGGTATGTGTCTGCTGATCACTTCCCCACCTCTCGCAGGGTCCTCGGCTGTACCGGGAACGGGACGGGCGCGCCCTGAACGCAGCCGCCACCGCCGCGGTTCCAAGCTATACAGAGTACGTGATCGGCCATCGAGAGCCAAGCCGCGCACTGCTCAGCGATCGCCGGCCCGGAACGGGGGCGTTGGCGAGCCATGCCGAGCTTCCCGCCCAAAATAAAGAGGCCCCCGAAGGGCCCCCCTGCCAGGACCGCCCACCACCCTCCTCGCCTTCGACCATCGCGGATCACGGCGCCACGGGATCGGACCAGGTCTCGACGGCCGGGGGCGCGTAGGCCTGCATCCGGTCGAGCAGGACGGCCCCATCGGTCTCCGCGAGGAGCATGCCGCGATACGCCGGGGCGAGGAACTGCCGCTCGACCACGTGGTCGAGAAAGGCGAGCAGCGCGTCGAAGTACCCGGCCACGTTCAGTAGACCGCAGGGCTTCCGGTGCAGTCCGAGCTGGGCCCAGGTCAACGCCTCGAACAGCTCGTCGAGCGTCCCGAAGCCGCCGGGGAGGGCGATGACGCCGTCGGAAAGCTCCGACATCACCATCTTCCGCTCGTGCATCGAGTCGACCACCCGCAGCTCGGTCAGCCCCGAATGGGCGACCTCGCTCGCGGTCAGATGGCCGGGAATGACCCCGATGATCTGCCCGCCGTGGGCCAGGACCGCATCGGCCAGGATCCCCATCAGACCGACCTGCGCTCCTCCAAAGACGACGGTGTGCCCGCGCGCCGCGAGCAGGGCGCCAAGCTCTCGTGCGGCCGCCGCGAACTCGTCGCCCGCCCCGACTCTCGATCCCGTGAAGACGCAGATTCGTTTCATGGCCGCTCTGCTTCAACGGTATCATGCGACCAGGGAGGGCGATGCGGCGCGACCGGCGCCGCCTCCGAACGGGGCGAACGGCCGGCGTACGCGTCCTCCGGCTCACGTTCCTGCGTGATGACTCACAGCTCGAAACCACCAGCAGTCTGCGCCGTGAAGCGGCCCCGAGTCCTGCCCGGTCGGTTGGCCGAAAGGGGGAGCCGCAGGGCGGCAGTCTCCGGGCGGTGGCTCGCCGCCGTATGTGCGGTGACGACCGCCGCCTCGCTCACCGCCGAGCCCGCGGCCGGCCAGACCCGCACCGCGTGGGACGGCGTCTACACCGAGGCCCAGGCCGAACGGGGCCGGGAGCGGTATCGGGCCCTCTGCGGCTACTGTCACCGCGACGACCTGAGCGGCGGCGGGAGCGAGGCGGGCGCCCCCGCCCTGCGCGGACCGTTCTTCCTCAACCAGTGGCGGAACCGACCCCTCGTCGACCTGTTCGTCACCATCGGAACGACGATGCCGCAGCAGAACCCCGATTCCCTGCGCGCACAGGTGGTGATCGACATCGTCAGCTATCTGCTGCAACAGAACGGCATGCCGGCCGGCGACACCGAGCTGCCGCCCCGACTCGAACCTCTGCGCGCCATCGTGCTGGACCGTCAACCTGACCGGTAGGTCCACGGAACCTCGTCTCACGAAACCGAGCCGGACCTTCACTCCCGCCTCTTCGGCCAACGTGATGTGCTGCAGCGTCGGCCCTTGAGCGGTGCCGTCGTACCAGTAGATCCTGAGCAGGTCCAGGCTCGCTTGGCTCTCCGCGAATGCCTTCAGCTTGGCGATCACGGCACCGTGGTCCAGAACGATCTCCCCACGCGCCAACTTCTTCCCGCACAGCGCGACCGAACCCTGGGCGAAGAGGTAGCCTGCATCCACGAAGACGGCGACACGGTCCATCCGAGCTTCCCGTCCAAAAATAAAAGGCCCCCGAAGGGGCCCCTACTAATGCCGCCCAATTGTCTAGTAGGCCGGGCGACCGAAATCAGCATACCACGGTTGGAGGGCCATCACCGCCCCTGCCCCGACCATCGCGGGTCGCGGCGACGCGGGATCCGACCAAGTCTTCGCGACGGGCGGAACGTAGGGTTGAATCCGGTCGAGCAGGACCCGCCCGCCGCATCGGTCTCGGCGAGGAGCATGCCGCGGTCCTTCGGGGACGACTCACAGCTACACGGCAGCCCTGTATCGGCGGTTCTGACGGGTCGGGTTGGGGACCAACGCGACGGCGCGCGCTGGAAGGCTGGCGGGCGAGAGGCGGAGCCCGCCCCGACGGGTGGGGGACGGCGCCCTCGTCCCGTCGAAGAGAACGAGGGCGCCTGGATCGATGTGGGCCGGCCTACTCGGGCACCGGCTGCGCCGCTTCCTGCGCGGCCGGCTCGGCCCGCGACGGGACGCCGTCCGGGGTCGGCTGGGCCACGCGGCGCCCCTCGGCGTCGCGGGCGTTGCCGCGGTTGCGGCCGCAGTCGAAGCACGTGCGCAACGCGTCGGCCATGCCCTCGGTCGACATGCCGCGCGCCGCCATCAGCTCGGCAAGCCGGTCCGCGGCCGCCGGCTGCTCCTTGTAGAACAGCGAGTAGAACACGCCGTTGGCGATGGTCCACGGCGTCCAGCCCTGGACGCTCCGGGCGTCGAGCTGCGCTCCCTGCTCGACCAGGTAGTCGGCGATGCTCGGGGCCCCGCGGTACGCGGCCCCGTGCAGCGCGGTCTCGCCGCGGTCGTTGACCGCCCGCACGTCGTTGCCCAGCTCCACGAGCATCTTCACCGCCTCGAGGGCCTCGGGCTCGTGCTCGACCGTCGCCCCGCCGTCCTCGCCGGGGTTCCACATGTCGACCCCGGCCGCGACCATGAGCGGCGTCGTCAGGTCCGCGTTCGGCGTCAGGGGGTCGGCCCCGGCGTCGAGCAGCACCCGCATCACCTCGGTGTCGACGTTCTTCGAAGCGAGGAGAAACGGGGTCGCGCCGACCCGGTTCAGGCGGTTGCGGTAGCCGTCCCGGAAGTCGGCGGTCATCGGCGCGTTCACATCGACGCCGGCGGCCAGCAGCCGCCCGATCAGGTCCATGCTGCTCCGGTTGCCCCGGCCCTCGGGAGGCGGCATGTGGCCGATGTTGGTCCGGCGCAGCCGGATGATCTGGTGCAGCGCGTTCCACCCCTGCTCGGCCGCGTGGACGTCGGCGCCCCGGTCGATCAGGTAGATACCCACGTCGTGCTGGCCGTTCATCGCCGCCACGACCAGCGCGCTGGTGCCGTCCGGGAACGCGTCGTTCACGTCGGCGCCGACCTCGAGCAGGGCCCGGACCGCGTCGATCTGGCCGAGCTGCACCGCGAACAGCAGCGCGGTGAACGAGGGGCCCGACCGGGCGTCGCGGGTCAGTCCCACCTCGGCGGAGAACACCCCGCCCGCCTCCCCGGCCGCCGGATCGCCGGTGCGCGCCGCGACGTGGGCGCCGCTCGCGACGAGGGTCCGGATGGCGTCCGCGTTGTTCTCGGCCGCCGCCCACATCAGCGCGGTCTGGCCTCGCGCCGCCTCGGACGCGTTCGGGTCCGCGCCGGCCGCCAGCAACGCCTGGATGACGTCGACCCGTCCGGTGCGGGCGGCGGTCATCAGCACCGTCTCGCCGTCCGCGAGCCGCCGGTTCGGGTCGGCGCCGGCGGCCAGCAGCCGGGTGACGATGGCCGCGTTGCCGTTCAGCGCGGCCAGGGTGATCGGCGCGACCCCGTAGCGGTTGGGCCGGGTCGCATCGGCGCCGGCGTCGAGTAGCAGGCCGACGACGTCGGCCGCGTCGCCCTGCACCGCCCAGTGCAGGGCGGTCATGCCGCCGGTCGCCGAAGCGTTCACGTCGACCGGACCCTGCAGCAGCGCCTCCACCGCCCCGCCGTCACCCGCGCGGGCCGCCGCAATCAGCGACGCCTCGGCCTCGGTCGCCGCAGCCGCAGCCGCCGGCGCAGCCGCCGCGAGGGACAGGACCACGCCGGCGACCGCCGCCGCCAAACCCGCATTCCATCGTCGATTCATTGCCATGGTCGATTCTCCGACGTCTACAGATCGGTCAACGGCCCGGTGGAATCGGCCACCCGGTCGCGCTCCACGCCGGCCTTGTGGAGCAGGGTCAGGCCGAGATTCGCGAACGGCGTATGCATCGGATAGCGAACGTGCCGTCCCCCCGCGATGGCCCCGCCGCCGCCCACCACCACCGCCGGCAGGTTGACCGGCGTGTGGTGATCGCTGTCGCCCATGCCGGTGCCGTACAGCAGCAGGGTGTGATCGAGCAGCGACCCGTCGCCGTCCGGGGTGTTCTTCATCCGCTCGACGAACCGGGCGAAGAGCGATACGTGATACGCGTTGATCTTGGCGCCCTGGGCAATCTTGACGGGGTCCATCTGGTGGTGCGAGACGGCGTGATGGCCTTCCGGCACCCCAATCCAGGGATACGGCCGCCCGTTCAGCTCGCGCGAGACCTGGAAGGCCACGACCCGCGTCACGTCCGCCTGGAACGCGAGCAGCTCGAGATCGAACATCAGCCGGGCATGGTCGTCGAACGAGTCGGGCACGCCGACCGGCGGGTCCGCGATGGGCATCGGGGACACCCGGCTCTGGCGCTCGGCGCGCTGGATGCGCTGCTCGACGTCGCGCACCGAGTCGAGGTACTCGTCCACCATCATCCGATCCCGCACGCCGAGGCGGCGCTGCAGACGGGCCATGTCCGCCATCGCGAGGTCGAGCACGCTCCGATCCCGCTTCAGCCGGGCCGCCTGCTCCTTGGGCGACCCCCCTTCGCCGAAGAGCCGCTCGAACACCGCGCGGGGGTTGCTCTCCATCGGCATCGGGGTCGTGGGGTCCTTCCACGAGTAGGTGTGCTGATAGACGCAGCTGTACCCGTTCTCGCAGCTTCCGACGACGTTCTCGTGGTCGAGAGAGAGCTGCAGCGAGCTCAACGGGGTGTCGGCGCCGATCGCCGCCGCCGCCATCTGGTCCACCGAGGTGCCCGCCTCGATGTCCGCGCCCTCGGTCTTCTTCGGACGAACGCCGCTCAGCCAGGCGGTATGCACGCGGGTGTGCACCCCGCCGCCCTCGCTCTGCGTCTCCGCCCCCTTGTTGCTCAGGCCGCTCAGCACCACCATGTCGTTGCGGAACGGCTCGAGCGCCTGCAGCACCGGGGTCATCGCGTACCCCTTCCCGGTGGTGGCAGGGTGGAAGTTCGGCAGATACGTGCCGTTGGGCGCATAGACGAAGCCCAGCCGGGTCACCCGGCTCTGCCCCGGCGCGACGGCGGACAGCGCCGGCACCATCGCATCCAGAAACGGGAGGGCCAGCGTCGCCCCCATCCCGCGCAGGAAGCTCCGTCGCGGCAGCGCCATTTTCGTAATGATCATCCCGATCTCCTTCAGATCAAACAGGTCGACACGAACGGATCCGGTTCCCGATGTCAGGGCGCGGCGGCCGGCGGCGCCTCCGCCGCGGCCGTGCGCCGTTCACGAAACGGCAGGCTGTCGACGATGCCGAGGACGACCGCCGACAGGCGGTAGTCCTGCTCCGCCGCCCCGCGCACGATCGCCCGCACGGCCGGCATGTCGTAGTGCTCCAGCCCGCGGCCGAGCGCGTAGGTCAGCAGCTTCTCGGTCAGGGTGCCCACGAACCGGTCAGGACGCGCCAGCAACGCCGTCCTCAGCTCGTCGGCGTCGTCGAACGGCGTCCCGTCCGGGAGCAGCCCGGAGGCGTCTATCGGCTGGTGCTGCTCGTCGACGTCGCGCAGCCGGCCGATGGGGTCGAACCGCTCGAGCCCGAAGCCGAGGGGGTCGATCATCGCATGACAGCTCGCGCAGGCGGGGTTGTCGCGATGCGCGGCCATCCGCTCCCGCATCGACGGAGTCCGGTCGGCGTACGCCCCCCCCTTGTCCGGCAGCGGCGGCACGTTGGGGGGCGGGTCCGGCGGCGGGGTGCCGAGAATGTTGGTCAGGATCCACTTGCCCCGGAAGACCGGCGACGTCCGCACCGGATGCGAGGTGATGGTCAGGATGCTGCCGTGCCCGAGCAGTCCGCCCCGCGCCCGGTCGGTCACCGCCACCCGCCGGAAGTGGCTGCCCTGCACGTGGGGCATGCCGTAGTGCCGCGCGAGCCGGTCGTTGACGAAGGTGTAGTCGGCGGCCAGCAGGTCGAGCACGCTGCGGTCTTCCCGCACGATGCTCTCGAAGAACAGCTCGGTCTCGCGGCGGAACGCCTGCCGCAGTCCGTCGTCGAAGTCGGCGAACAGCACCTGCGACGGCCGCGCCGACTCCAGGTTCCGAAGCTGCAGCCACTGCCCGACGAAGTTGGCGGTCAGGGCGCGGGCGCGATCGTCCGCCAGCATCCGGCGCACCTGCCGCTCGAGCACCGCGGGGTCCGACAGGGTCCCGCCGGCCGCCGCGGCCAGCAGCTCGTCGTCCGGCACGCTGCTCCAGAGAAAGAACGACAGCCGCGACGCCAGCTCCAGATCGCCGAGCCGATAGTTGACGGCGGTCGCGAGCGGGGCGTCCGCCGGGTCGGCCTCCACCCGGAACAGGAACTCGGGGCTGACCAGCAACTGTTGTAGCGCGCGCTCGATCCCGGCCTCGAAATCGCCGCCCTCGCGCCCCGCGGCGTAGGCGATCCGCAGAATCTCGAGGTCGGAATCGTCGACGGGCCGGCGCCACGCACGCCGGGCCAGGGCGGCGAGAACGGTGTCGGCGCAGGCCGCCTCTTCACCGGCATCCGCCGGCCGGCAGACGAACAGGCGCCGGCGGGCCGGGGTGTCGCCGGGGCCCTGCACGTCGAACGGCCCGGTGATGGTGAGGTTGCGCAGGTACGGCAGGTCGCGGCGGCTCACGGTGGGATTGAGGAAGAGACGGCGCGGGTTCTCCGCCAACAGGGCCGGCGTCTTGAGGAACGCCACCCCGATCTCGCGGGGACCGGCCGCGATCGGCAACCGCACTTCAAGGTTGTCGCCGACCTCGTTCCCGTCGATGTCCAGCGACGCCAGCCCCTGCTGCATGCGGAACAGCTCGACGCGCCCGCCGTCCACCGTCACCTCGAGCTGGGCCCCGCCGGACACCCGGGACACCTCGACCCGCAGCACGTACTCCGCGTCGAGCGGGAACCGATGCGTAATCAGGGCGCCGCCGCGGGTCCCGTAGGGCAGGCCCTCGACATGGTCGTCCTGCGGCAGCGCGGGCGAGACGGTATAGGTGCGGGCCACCGCGGTGGGGGGCGTCGTGCCCACCGCGGCGCGGCTGATGCGCCGGGCCGCGGTCAGATAGCGCTCCATGAGCGAGTCGGACACCCGCAGGACGCCGGCGATGTTGTCGAACCCGTAGCTCGCGCTGTCGGCCGGGAGCAGGTCCTCTATCTCGACCGTGATCCCGAGCACGTCGCGAACCGCGTTCTGATACTCGGCGCGATTCAGCCGGTGCAAGGTCTGGGTGCGGCCGGGGTTGGGGCGGGCGGCCGCCGCCGCGTCGAGCTCGGCTTCGAGCCACGTCGCCACGCGGCCGTAGGTGGCCTCGTCGGGACGCGGCCGGCCGGCCGGCGGCATCAACCCCGCCCGAAGCTTCCGGACCACCCCTTCCCACAGCTCCGCATGGTCCCCCACCTCGGTCAGATCGACGGTGTCGAGGGCCAGCCCGGCGGTGAGGAGGCGCCCGTTGTGGCAGGCGACGCAGTAGCGCCGGAGCACGGTGCGGGACGCTTCGGCCGGATCCGGCGTCTCCGCGGGCGCTTGCTCGACACCGGCCGGCTCGACCGGGGCCGGAGACTCGACCGGCGCCGCAGACTCGGCGGTCGCACCGCCCGGCAGCAGCAACAGCATCGCGGCAGCGACGAACGCAAGCCAAGTGCGCATCGGTTCTCTTGTCATCCTCAATGGAGATCGCGGCAAAGCCCCACGAGCCCCAGTCTGCGAGATCGCGCGATCCCGTTCGCCCGGAAAGCGAGACACACGAGCCCCGACGCCGCAAGACAGACGCCCGGAGCCGTGCCATGATAGCGCAAAAATAGCGCAAAACAAGGCGGCCGCATGTCTGAACGAGGCCGTGACCTGCCCGAAGATGCGGACCGGGCGAGCGCCGCGTCTACCGCAACACGCACCTGACGATCCAGGGCGCCTCGACCGGCCGGATGATCGCGATGAAGGCGGACGTGGGCGAGAACGAGGCCGCGGCGATATTCGAGGAAGTGACCGGCAAGCCGCTGCGGCCAAGATAGGGCCGCACGCTCGTCCGGGATGGCAGGTGGTCGAGGGCAGGTCGCCAGCGTGCAGCGGGGGCGGAGCCTCCCACTGCCCCCGCCTTGCTTTTCTCCCTCGACCGACGCGCTACCTGGGCGTCGTTGGTTCCAGCTCACCAGCGAGGACGGGAACGTGTTCTCCATCCATCGGTCGCGTCGGCGCCCGCTGCGGCGAGCCGAGCGACATGGCGAGGTCCGCCCCGGTGGCGCCGCGGAGTGGACCCGCCGACGCCACGGAGCACGTGGCGGTTCCGAGCTGCTAGCCCAAGTTTACCCAGTTGACCGGCCATTTTGCCGATTTTGGCCGTATTTCGGGATTCACATGTCTGTAAGTTGTTGATACTAAAGGAACGGGTCTTGACGGCGCGAGATGTAGTGCCATAATTTGTGTAAAAGGGTTGACTACGGCAGATGCCCCCGCTATCGTGGACATCGTGTTCATTCGCCGCACCCAAACCCGGCGAACCCAGGACGGAAAGCCCTACTTCTCCCATCGCCTGGTGCACTCCGAGCGCGTCGGAGACGCCGTCCGGCAGCGCACCCTGCTCAATCTCGGGCGCCACTTCGACATCCCGCAGCCGCAATGGCCGCAGTTGTGCGCCCGCATCGACGACATCCTGGCCGGCCAGGCGCCCCTGGTGGCCGATTGCCCCCACGCCGTCGAACACGAAGCCCAGCGCATCGCCAGCCAGTTGGTCGTCCGCGGCGCGCAGGTAAGCGGCGCGGCGGCCGGACCGACCGACGTGCAGCCCCTCGATGTCGACTCGCTGCGGCTGGTCCGCCCCCGCAGCGTCGGGGTCGAGCAGCTCGGCCTGTGGGCGCTGGAGCAATTGGGCCTGCCGGCGCTGCTCGCCGACCTCGGCGTCAACGGCGCCCTGCGCGCAGCAGCGGCCGGCGTCATCGTCGGGCGTCTCGCCCATCCCGCCTCGGAGCGGGCGACGCACCGCTGGCTGCAAGAGCGCAGCGGCCTCGGGGAGTTGCTCGGCGTCGACTTCGAGACCGTCGGCGCGATGCAGCTCTACCGCGCCTCGGACGCGCTGGTGAAGCATCGCGAGGCGATCGAGGCGCATCTGTTCGACCGCGCGATGGGACTGTTCGACCTCCAGCCGACGGTGACCCTCTACGACCTGACCAACACCTACTTCGAAGGCGAGGCGAGCGAGCAGCCGCAGGCGCAGCGCGGGCACTCGAAGGAGAAGCGCAGCGACTGTCCGCTGCTGACCCTGGGCCTCATGCTCGACGCCAGCGGCTTCGTGCGCCGCTCCAAGGTCTTCGCCGGCAACGTCCGGGAACAGCGCACCCTGGCCGGCATGCTCGAGGCGCTGGAGGCGCCACCCGGCGCCCTCGTGGTCATGGACCGCGGCGTCGCCACCGAAGCCTGCGTGCAGTGGTTGCGCGACCACGACTACCGCTATCTGGTCGTCAGCCGCGAACGTCACCGCCAGTTCGACGCCGAGGCCGCCGTATCGCTCCAGACCAGGTCCAACCAGACCATACACATGCACAAGGTGGTCTCGGCCGACCCCGACGAGGTGCGCCTGTACTGCTACTCCGAGGAGCGGGCCGAGAAGGAGCGAGGCATCGTCGAGCGTTTCGCCACCCGCTTCGAGACCGCCCTGACCCAGCTCCACGAGGGGCTGGCGCGCCCCCGCGCCCACAAGCGGCTCGACCAGGTCTGGCAGCGCATCGGGCGATTGAAGACGAAGCATTCCCGCGTCGCCTCGCACTACCAGATCGGGGTCACCGCCGACGAGACCGGCGAGAAGGCCGTCGCCGTCACCTGGACTCGCCGTCCCCGGGACGGCTCGATGGCCACCCATCCGGGGGTCTACTGCCTGCGCAGCAGCGAGACAGCGTGGGACGAAGACGCCCTGTGGCGCACCTACACCACGCTCACCGACGTCGAGGCCGTCTTCCGCTCGCTCAAGTCCGAGCTCGGCCTGCGCCCCATCTACCATCACAAGCCGCGTCGAGCCGACGGCCACCTGTTCATCACCGTCATCGCCTACCAGCTCGTGCAGGTGATCCGCACCCGACTGCGCGAGCACGGCAACCCCGCCAGTTGGACCACGTTGCGCCGCATCCTGGACGGCCAGCAGCGCGTCACCGCCACCTTCCGCCGCCCCGACGGACGCACGCTGCACGTGCGCACGGCCACGCAAGCCGAACCCGAGCAGCGGAACATCTACGACGCGCTCGGCGTCGACCCGCACCCCGGGGGCGTCCGCAAAACGCTCATCTGACCGGCCCATCTCACCGGTTTGCGCACGTTTGTAGTGCCACTCCAGTTTTTCTGTCGGCTTAACCCGCTTGTTTGCAGTGATTTATATTTTGGGCTGGTAAACTCGGGCTAGTGTCCTGCGTCCGAAGTTGCTTCGCAGTAGCGGGTGCTTGTGACACCGCTGCACGCGCGCCGTTTGCCTGTCGATACGGGCCGATCCGCTATCGTGTCACTCTGGGTCTACTGCGAACGGACTTGCAATTCGGGACACTAGCGCGTGTCTGGCTGACCACCTGTAGCGGCTTCGAGCTCCCATGGGGGAGTGCCACAGGCAGCCGGTTGCTCCCGCGACCGCCGGCCTGATTCCGGGTGCTGCAAGATGTAAAAAATATTGGACATAGTGTCTACTATTCTAGATACTATGGCCATGTCCTTTCACGAAAAAAGCGCCTGGATCTCGCTGCTCTCGATCGCGCTCGTCGGCTTCATCTTCTTCCTGCACGTGCCTCGGACGCTGACGCCGGCTCCGAGCTCCGACATTTTCCACGCGCTGCTGATCTGCCTCGTGGCCCTCGTCGTCATCGAGATCCTCGCGCACGCCGTGGTGGCGATTCGGGCGCCGCTCGACGCTCAGGCGCCCATGGACGAGCGTGAGCTGCTGATCGAGCTGCGGGCGATTCGCCGGGCGGCCTACGTCTACGCGGCCTTGAGCATGGGCGCGGTCTCCCTGCTCCATCTCGGCGCGAACGGCGGCGCCATCGGCTACGGCGTCTTGCTGGCGCTCGTGGTCGCCGAGCTCGTCAACTACGGGTCGCGCGTCCTCGATTACCGGCGCGACCGCTGAGTTTGCTCATGGCGAAGACGCGGATCACCAACTCGATACGACGGCTGCGATTCGAGCACGACGAGCTGACGCAGCAGGAGCTGGCCGAGCAGATCGGCCTTACGCGGCAGACGATCAACGCCATCGAGCTCGGCAAGTACTCGCCGTCGCTCGAAGCGGCGTTTCGGATCGCCGAGGTGTTCGGCGTGTCGTTGACGGAGGTCTTCGCCTACGGCGATGACGAGAGCTAGGGAAGCTAGGGGCTGTCGGCTCCAGCCGCCTGGGGCGGAGCCCCCCACCCCGCCTCGGCCCACAACGGTCCTACGAAAGCCACCGGAAACACTGGTGTTTTCTGGCCTCGGCAAGTTAACGCAACGTCCCCTTGTCGGACCCTACGCCCGTCGCCCAAGGACTTGTCGGCCGCCGCAGTTGATCGGTGGTCACCCCGCGCCGTCCGCCGCCGCGACGCCGCCCGGCCGGTGGGCAGGGTGGCGAGGACGGCGGCGAGGTCCGTGGCACCCGAAACGGGCGGGCTTGGCCGCGGTCGCCGGTAGCCGGCGAGGACCCGGTGCCGTCCGTTCCCCCCCGGGCGGGGTCTCGGCTCGCCCGGCGAGGTCTGGGTGCGTTTGTTCGGTTCCGGCAGGATCAACCCAGCAGCCGCAACAGGGTAACGGTGCCAGCAATCGTCGCGGCCATCTGAACCAGCATCGCCCGGTAGATGTCCGCCCGGAGCTTGTCGGTGGAGCTACTGATCTCGATGCGCAGCTGCTCCGCCGTGACGTGGTCACCGTGCTCGGCGGCCTGGCGGATGGCATCCGCCAGCGCATCGGCCTGGGCGCGTTCGATACCGGCCTCGGTCAACTGCCGGGCAATGGTCAGCGAATCAAACATCGGGTCTTCCAGTCTACTCGGTGAGCCCCCGGGGGCGGTTTCGCCTCGCCCCACGGACGCGGCGACGCCCGCCGACGCCGACGACCGTCCAGGCGATGGCGTCCATGGCGTGATACTACCCCGTCCCCCGCGGTGGGCGCTCGGTCCGATCAGCGCAGCTGCGGCGATTCATGACGAGCCCGGCCCAGGTCCGGCCCCGCGAGCGCCGGCTGCCCGAGGCATCCCGACTGTTTCAGGCGCTCGGTGCGGAGCGCCCCCCCACGGTCGTGTGTCCCGGGAACCTCGGGCGAGGCGTCGGGCGGTCGGCGGCGGACGCTCGAGGTGCTCACCTCGACGACCGGGAACAGGGATCCGCCGACGATGCCAACCGTCCTTAAATAGCACGATTAAAGTATGTTATCGCATCCTCCTAACATGACTCCGCAACCCGCCAACGCGCTCGCCCGGACGACGGTCCCCTCGGCGTTCGTCGACCCCTTCGCCGGCCACCCTGCCCTGCAGCGCGCCGGACTCCAGCCGGTCAAGGCTCGAGGATGGGGTTTCGAAGACCACGAGTCAGTTCGGCAGGGGCACGGCCCGGGGGCTGGCAGAACGGAGGGACCGCGCCGGCGAGCGTCGGGTCGCCGGCGACGTCGTGCCACTTGTCGACGGTGAAGCTGGCTGGTCACGGCCGTCGAATGGCACGCCGCGAGTGGCGATCCTTGACTAAGATGTTCACGCACGATCGCCATGACGGTGAACGCGAAAGCGCTTCCCGTCCGTGAGATCGGGGATGTGCCGCCCACGCGGCCGACCAGGACGCCGGCAGCACCGCGGTGGGCTGGGTGGAGTCCTTCGCCTCGGCGGAGGGCGCCCGGCAAAGCGGCGGCGGCCGGGCTCCACCGGAGTCCCGGAAGGACGAACCCCGGACGGTCGCCGTGCGGTGCCCCCGCGACAGGGTCACCATGAAACGATCAATCCGTCTTTACCTGCTCGTGCAGCGCCTCGGCGGCGGGCGCGCCTGGCGACCCGAGGAGATCGCCGACCACTTCCGGATCTCCGTCCGCACTGCCTACCGCGACCTCGCGGACCTGTCCAGCGCGTACAGCATCCCTGTCACGAACGACGACGACGGCCGCTACCGGCTCGTCGAAGGCGCAACCATGCGCCTGCTGCCCTTGACCGCCACCGAACGGGCGATCCTGACCCTGGCCCTGGACAATCCGGCGCTGCGGACCGCCCCCGACATGGACGCCGCGATCGACCGGCTCGGCGACAAGCTGAACGCCGCCACGCGCCAGATCGAGGAGACCCCGAGCGGACTCACCCTGACGGGACCGGAGCGATCCGGCCAGATCAAGGAGGGGCTCGTGCTGCTGCTCGACCGCGCGGTTCGCGACCGGACCCCGGTGTCGTTGCACTACCGGTCCCTGTGGAGCGGCGCCACGACGCGGCGCGGCCTCGATCCCTACAGCGTCTTCCACCGCGAGAACGCCTGGTATCTGGTCGGCCACTGCCACCTGCGCCAGGAACTGCGGGCCTTTCGTCTCGACCGGATCGCCGACGCCGAGCTGCTGGACGGCGCGTTCGCCCGGCCGGACTTCGACCTCGCCGAGTTTCTCAAGCACAGCTGGGGCATCTACCACGGCCGGACCGTCTACGAGGTCGTCATCCACTTCGACGCCGCCCTCGCCGCCCTCCTCGAGGAGAGCACGCACCACCCGGACCAGCGCGTCGTCCGCCTCGGGAACGGCGACCTCGAGTACCGCGTCAGCCTGTCGCATCTCGAGGAGGTCGCCCGCTGGATCGTCGGCTTCGCCGGCGCCGCCCGCGCGGTCGAGCCCCCCGACCTGGTCGTCCTCGTCGGCGATATGGCCGCCCGCGCTCACGATGCACATCGCCGAGACGACCCGCCCGCGACGACCCGCGGGCAGCGCGACCTCCCGCACGTGCGCCCGGGCGGCGGCGCCTCCCCGCGCCAGCGCTCGCTGATCTGACCGCTCGACGCGACACTCGGCCTTCGGGCGCAGCTCTCGTTCTCAGCCCCCGCATCGCTGCGCCCGATCTCCAGGACTCTGCGTGAGACCCCCACCGCATCCGCGAAGAACGGCATTCGGCGGCGCTGACAGGTTCTGACACGCACGCCGCCTACGCTGCTGAGAGTGACTCGACGGCAGCGGGATGAAGGGTGCGCCTGCCGGTGCCGGCAACCGATTCTCCCGCCACCACTTCCAGCCATTCGCCACGGACAGGGAGGGAACGACTCGATGAGACGACTACTCGCAATTCTCGTGATCCTCGGATGCATCACCAGCGGGCTCCGCGCCGCTGAACCGGGACCGATTCTGCAATCGGCCGCCCGACACGCCGCCCGAATGACTCTCGCCGGCGGGCAGCAGACGGATTGCCAGATCGCCGCCGGGCAGGGCGAGCAGGACGGCCGCATCCGTCAGGGCTCTGGGGGATGGTTCGCCGGCGGGCTCCTGCTGACGCCATTCTTCGTGCCGATCATGCCAATCGTGGCCCATACCAGCGACCCGACCCCGCCGGCTGATGCCCTTTCCGGCATTTCCCGGGACGACATGGCCTGCTACACGACCGGCTACGTCCGGGTGGCCAAGGGCAAGCGGGTGAAGTCCGCGTGGATCGGGTACGGGGTGTCGGCGGGCCTGTGGGTCGCCCTCGTCTCGTCGCTCGTGGCTTCCGATGGCTACTGAGCGGGCTTGATACGGCGCCGGGCCGACCGTGCTGGATGTCTTCTCCGGCGGGGCAGACTCCCCAGCACCCGCCCGGCGCCGGCTCCTCGCTTCCGGCCGCCCAAACTGACCCTTGGGACAGTGCTCGATACAAAGTTGCCAACTGCACCCAGGCGCAGCCCGTTTTCTACGGTTTCGCGCGCTTGGCTTACGGCAAGGCAATTTCCGTCAGCGTCCTTACTCGCAGTCGGCTCCGGCCGCACGGACTGCTAGAATCTATCGCGACGCCCGCGAGCGTGGGCACGATGTCGGGGGCCGATACGGGGCAACCTGCGACCGCCGGCCCGCGAGAGGAAGGGAGCAGACAGTCATGCGTACGACTCATATCGCCGTAATCGCCCTCGCCGGAGCGGCCATGCTGGCGGCGCCGGCGGCGGCGGCGGGCCAGACCATGGAGGAGGAGATTGCCAAGGCGACGCTGGCCGCGCCGGCGGCGCTGCGCGCCAACGCCGCGGTGATCCGGCTGGCCGCCGACGGCACCGAGACGGTGCTGCGCGAAGGCTCGAACGGGCTGATGTGCTGGGACCGCTCGGACGAGCCGAGCCGCGAGTTCGCCGTGCAGTGCACGAGCGAGGACAACCTGGCCCGCGTCAAGCAGAACCGGGCCTGGAACATGTCGGGCATGAGCGCCGACGAGCTGCGGGCGACGCGCGAGGCGGCCGAGTCGGACGGCACGCGGGAAGTCTCCCAGTTCGGCTCGGCGTACTACGCGCTGAGCGGCGCCGACGCCGAGTCGGCCAACCTGCACACCACGATCGCGGTGCCGTTCGCGACCGCGGAGACGCTCGGCCTGCCGGATGCGGGCAGCTATACGCAGGCCGGCACCTGGATCATGGAGGCGGGCCTGTCGGCCGCCCACATCATGATCCCCGGCCAGTGATACGGCGCACACCGGAGCCTGTCATGAGACACACGACATCCGCGGGCGCCTTGGCACTCTGCCTCGTCTTCACGGTCGCGACGGCGGCGGCCGGCAACGACAACTGGCCGCAGTTCCGCGGACCGACGATGAACGCCGCCGTGGCCGACAACCCCGACCTGCCGGAACGGTGGAGCGAGACCGAGAACGTCGAGTGGGTGACCGACATCCCCGGTCTGGGCTGGTCGAGCCCGGTGGTGTGGGGCAACCGGGTCTTCCTCACCACGGTGACCGCCGACGGAGACTTCGAGCAGCCGAAGCCCGGCCTCTACGCCCCCCTGGGGAGACCGGATCCGGTGCCCCTGGAGCACGACTGGCGGGTCTACTGCCTGGACCTGGAGACCGGCGCGGTGCTCTGGCAGCACTCGGTCCAGACCGGACGCCCCGCCTTCCCGCGGCACATGAAGAACTCGTACGCCTCGGAGACCCCGACCACCGACGGCGAGCGCGTCTACGTGCGGTTCGGCGAGCTCGGCCTCTATACCTTCGACATGGACGGCAACGAGGTGTGGCGGCTCGAGATACCCGACCGGGAGACCCGATCGGACTGGGGGTCGGCCTCGTCACCGGTGCTGCACGAAGACAAGCTGATCATCGTGTACGACAACGAGGAGTCGTCCTGGATCGCCGCCCTCGACAAGCGCAGCGGGGCCGAGATCTGGCGGACGGCGCGCGACGAGGTGTCGAGCTGGGCGACCCCCTACGTCTGGGAGCACGAGGGCCGGACCGAGATCGTGACCTCCGCCGTGAACCGCATCCGCTCCTACGACCTCGACGGGAACCTGCTCTGGGAGATGGACGGCCGGATGTCGTGGGCGGCCATCGCGACTCCGTTCTCGAGCCACGGCCTGGTGTACGTGAACTCGGGCTACTTCCGGGACGAGCACCGGCCCGCCTACGCGATCCGCCCCGGGGCGAGCGGGGACATCACCCTCGCGGAGGGCGAACGGTCGAACGAGTACGTCGCCTGGTACCAGCCGCGCGCCGGGAACTACAACACGTCGCCGCTGATCTACGGCGACATCTACTACAGCCTGCTCGACCGCGGCTTCTTCGAGGCCTACGACGCAGTGACCGGCGAGCCCGTCTACGGCCGGCAGCGGATTCGGGTGGCGGCCAGCTTCACGTCCTCGCCCTGGGCCTACAACGGCAAGATCTTCGCGCTGAGCGAGCAGGGCGACACCTACGTGATCCGGGCCGGGCGCGAGTACGAGATCATGGGCGTCAACAGCCTCGGCGAGCTGGCCCTGGCGTCCCCGGCGATCGCCGGGGACCGGCTGCTCATCCGCACGAGCTCGAAGCTCTACAGCATCAGGAAGGAGCAGGAGTCTGCGCCCTAGCGCGACCGCGCGACCTTGCGGTCGCGTTGGAAGTTTCGCTGGCGCGAAACTTCTACGGCGCATTGCTCCTGGAGAGGGTGCCGAATCCGGAAGAGGCGCAGACTGATGGAGGGTTGGTTGAGCGGCAAGTGGAACCGCCAGGCGACGGTTGCCGGGCCAGGAGTCCGGGCCGTGGCGGCACGGTACGCCGGTGGGTGCTGTGGCTGATGATCGGTGCCCTCCTGCTGTTGCAGGCGGGCACCATCGTCACCAGCCGCGACGGTGAGTTGCTGCTCGGACCGGGGGTGCTGTCGGGCGCGGTGCTCGTGTGGCTCTTCGTCACCGCCGCGGTCGTGAAGCGCCGGTTCACGCGCCCGCGCGAGTAGCGGCCGCCGCCTCTGCCTCGAACCTCGGCAACCCGGCGCGGTTCACCCGCCAGGGGAGGACCTGCAATGCTCGAGACGGACATCGGCGGGCGGCACGACGTCGCCGCTGACCACTCCGAGGTGGTCGAGCGCCTGACCGCCCCCGCCGACCGGGCGCGGGCGGAACTGGGCGACTACGACCGGATCGGCAGCGGCGTGCGCTTCTTCGAGGACGGACCGAAGTGGCCGCGCCGGCAGCCGTGGATCACGCAGTGACCCGCCGCTCCCCGCCCATGCGGTTTCTGGCGGGACTCGACGCGGACCTCCGGCAATCGCTGCTGGACCAGATCCGGGATGCGTGGACGCACAACTCCACGGCCCTGGAAGGCAACTCCCTCAGCCTCGGAGACACGAAGTTCGTCATCGAGGAAGGCCTGACGGTCGCCGGCAAGCCCATCAAGGACCACCAGGAGGTCATCGGCCACGCCGGCGCCATCACGCAGATCTACGACCTGCTCGGCCGAGACGTCACCGACGACGACCTGTTCGCCCTCCACCGCAGCGTGCAGGCCGAGCGCGTCGCCGACATCTACAAGCCCCTCGGAAGCTGGAAGATCGAGCCCAACGGCACCTATGCGGTGGACGACAGCGGCGCCCAGGTGTTCGTCGAGTATGCAGCGCCGGAAGACGTGCCCGCCCTCATGGCCGAGGTCATCGACTGCGTCAACGCCACCACGCTCCCGCCTGACGACGCGGGGGAGGCGGCGCCGGCCTACGCCCGCATTCATGCAGGCTTCGTGTCCATCCACCCGTTCTGGGACGGGAACGGCCGACTGGCTCGCTTGCTCGCCAACGTCCCGCTGCTGAACGCCGGGCTGCCGCCGCTCGTGATTCCGAAGGAGCAGCGCCGGGTCTACATCGACACCCTGGCCCTCTACCAGCGCCGGATCGGCCGGATCACCCCCGAAACCGGCGTCTGGCCGGGGCCTTCCGAGCTCGCGCCGTTCTCGGATTTCTGCCAGCGCTGCTACGCCGCGACGCTCCGCCTGGTCGACCACGCGTTCGAGCAGCAGCGCCACCGGGCCGCACGATAGTGTCTCAGTTTGCAGTCGCTTCCCGAAAACGCCGAGGTCATGCAGGCTTGTCGGGCGAGCGGCCTACGATGTGGACGGTCTGCCCGTTGCTCGAGATCGTGATGCGGTCCCAGTTCTCCGCGGTCAGGTCATCCAGGGTCCGCTTGGCGCGTTTCTCGTCCCCAAGGTGCTCCCAGAAATGGCATGGGTGCTCACCGTGGCCAGCGTGGCGATGAGCATGGCTCCCCAGAAGAGACCGGCGTTGTAGATAGGCTTGCTGTCCTTGTCGATCGGGTTGCTCGTCAGTTGGCCTCTCCCTCCGTGGACGAATCGTTGAGCGGCCGCGCGAGAGTGCCCCACAACGGTCCGACGTCCGGCCAGCCGGTGCGGTTCGACAGGTCCTCGAGGCTCTTGACCGTCACACGCTTGTCAGGGACGGACTCCCAGCCGTCGCCCTCGCCGCTGAAACTCACGAGCGCCATCTGCTTCAGCAGCGCCTCCAGCACCGGGCGCGCAAGGGCGAAGCCGGACGCGTACCGCTTCAGGCGGAAGGCGTCAACCATGGTCAGCGCGTGTTGCGTGATGATCACCGTGTACGAGCTTGCGACAACCTCCCTCCGCGACGCGACGCGCTTACGGGTCTGAGTCCCGCCCGGGTTGTGCCGGTCGTAGAGCCTCTGGTGGCGCTCCAGGACGGCGTCCCTGATGATGTAGAAGTCCTCGCTGGCCGTCGTCCGCTGAGTGACGTTGATGTTGTACATGTTACCGTTCCCCATTGTTCCCTCCCCCAGCGGGCTCTCGCGGCGCGAGTACGGTGTCCTCCCCTCCCAGGTGGCGGGATGCCTGTGCCGGCGCTTGAACTCGGTCTAGCGCGTCAGGCAGCGCCGGGCGTCTGGTAGGATTGGAGAGGCGGCTACTCGCCCAGACAAAACGGGAACGTGGCCGCAGAGACCCTTGAGACCCATAGAGGCCGCATGCTCCGGCAGCGACCTGGAGACCCGGATGCCCTTCGATCTGTTGGTGGCGAACGCCGTCCCCGCCCTCTCGATCGAACCGTCCACCGTCGTATCGATCGCAGCTATCGTCATTACCGTCCTGCTCGCTCTACTTACCTTCATGATGGCGCTGGCGGGGTGGACTGGGAAGCGTGAAATCGCACGGAACGATGAGGCGCATCGCGACCTGAAAGCGAGCATTGACACATCACGCCGGGAGCTTAGGGTCCGCGCAAAAATAACTTCCTGGAAATGGCTGTAGTGTCGCAGTAGAAGCACAACCGTCTCGCACGCCCTGTCCGGCTCCGTGGTTCACTAGATCGAGCGGCATTCTTCGGATTCGGGGGTGCAATCAGCTCGGAATTGTGGCATCATTACGGAATCTGTAATCCGTAATGATGCCACAATGAGACCAACCCAGTTCTCCGCCGACACCGTCGTCGCCCTGCTCCGACAGCAGACCGTCGCTGCCCTGCTACTCCCATCGCGGCGGCTACTACACCCTCGACGAGCTCGCCGACTTCGACGAACACGGCCTGTGGGCGTTCGCCGGCGTCCGCTTCTCCCGCGCCGGCACCCTCGTCGCAACCGCCGAGGCGTTCGTCAACGACGCGGAAGCCGGACACTTCGTCGACGAGCTCGACAACCGGCTCGGTGTCGGCACCCAGGACGCCCTGCGCAAGCTCGTCGGCGACGGGCGGCTGACGCGGCACAAGCTCGCCGGCCAGTTCCTCTACTGCGCGACCGACCACGCGCAGGAGACCCATCAACTACGCGCCCGACGGCTGCTGATGGCCACGCCCGGACTCGGGCGGCCCCTGCCCGACGCCGACGTGATGCCCGAGGAGTTGCGCGCCGCCATCGTGTTGTTCGCCAGCCTCCTCGACGAGCGCCAGCGCCGGCTGTTCGCCGGACTCGAATCGCTCAAGTGCGGGTGGGGCGGCGACCGGCGCATCGCCTCCCTCCTCGGCATCGACCCGTCCACGGTCGCCACCGGCCGCCGGCAGCTCGTCGACCGCGATGTCGAGGTCGACCGGGTGCGGCGCGCGGGCGGCGGACGAACACCGACGGAAAAAAAACACCGGAAGTCATCGCCCGCATCGAAGCCCTGATGACCCACGAGACGGCCGGGGACCCGGTCAGCGGCCTGAAGTGGACGCGCCGCACGACCGCCAAGCTCGCCGACGAACTCCGCGGGCTCGGCATCCACGTCTGCCCGCAGACCGTCGCGCGACTGCTCAAGGCGATGGGCTACTCGTTGCGCGTCAACCACAAGAAGCTCGCCGGCGCCTCGCATCCGAACCGAGACCAGCAGTTCCAGCACATCACCGCCTTGCGCGAGCGCTGCGCCGCCGACAACAGCCCCCTCATCAGCGTCGATACGAAGAAGAAGGAGCTCGTCGGCACGTTCCGCAATCCCGGCGCCAAGTGGGACCGCAGCCCCGAACTCGTCAACGACCACGACTTCCGCTCCGACGCCGACGGCCGCGCCGTGCCCTACGGCATCTACGACCCCCGCGCCAACGCCGGCACCGTCTTCGTCGGCAGAACCGCCGACACCCCGGCGTTCGCCGTCGACTGCATCGAGAAGTGGTGGCGCACCGAGGGCCGCAAGCGCTATCCCGAAGCCAAGACCCTGCAGATCCTGGCCGACGGCGGTGGCAGCAACAGCTGCACGGCGCGCGCCTGGAAGTTCAATCTGCAACATCGCTTCTGCAACCGGCACGGCTTGCCCGTGAGGGTAGCCCACTACCCGCCGGCCACGTCGAAGTGGAACCCCATCGAACACCGCCTGTTCTGCGAGATCAGCAAGAACTGGGCGGGCCGACCCCTCGACAGCTTCGAGACCATCCTGAAGTACCTGCGCACCACACGCACCTCCACCGGACTGAGGGTCCGCGCCCACCTGGTGCGGAAGACCTACGAGACCGGCGTCAAGGTCACCGACGCCCAAATGCGAGAGCTACGCATCACACCGAACAGCGTCCTGCCCAAGTGGAACTACACCATCGAACCCATGTGATGAAAACGGAATCTATTTTTGCGTCGACCCTTAGAACGGACGTCAAGGGGATCGAAGGGGAAATCAAGCGGCTGTTGGAGGGGCAGGCTCGCATAGAGGCGACCCTCGACGCACAGATCAGCAGGCGGGCCGTCCGACCCGAGGACTCTGGGTCCCTGAGAGAGGTCGAGCCTGGCCCTACGGCTCACTGATCCGCGCCCACCGGAAGACAGAGCTGGCCAGAGGTGGAGATGCCTCAACACGAAATCGCCGACTCGCGCGAAGAAGCGGTACTCCTTGAGGTCGCATCTACGTTCGCTTCCCGGGAACGGAACAAGCTGCTGGAAATTCTCTCATCGGGCTCGGGCAATCACCTGCGGGCCCAGAAGATCCTCTACCAGAGAGCCATCAGATCATTGGAGGAGAAGGGGCTCGTGCGATTCTCTAGTGACACCATTGGCGCGGTCCTCGGCTTAGGGACATCGCCGACGAAGTGGTACGTCGCCATGACAGACGAAGGACGCAGGATCGCCGAGGAGATCGCGGAACGGAGGTTGGCGCCGCCAGACGATGATGCTGCCGAGGTTCGGGCCGGGTGAGCTAGTGGTGTGTCCCTAAAATGTATTGACGGTGTGTGTTCCACGTAGTATACCGGCGGTATGAGCCATCCCGCCGCCCCGCTGCTGTTGAGTCACGGCGACCGGAATACCCTGACGAAGTGGGCGCACAGCGCAACCGCGCCGTATCGCGTGGTGGCGCCCGCCAAAGCCTTGTTGATGGCCGGTGACGGCATCGCGAATACTTGCATCGCGACTACGCTCAGTATCAGCCGGCCAACGCTGTTGAAGTGGCGAGCGCGGTTCCTGTCCGATGGCCTCGACTCGGTGGGAACGGTCCGCGCCGGCCGCGGTCGGAAACCGCGGATCACCCAGCATCAGGTCCAGGCTATCGTGCATGCGACGTTGCACGAGACGCCGCCGGGCGCCACCCACTGGAGTTGCCGCTCGATGGCCAAGGCAGCCGGCGTCGGCCGCTCGACGGTCCAGCGCATCTGGGACGCGCACGGCCTGCAGCCCCACCGCGTCAAGACCTTCAAGTTGTCGACCGACCCGGCGTTCACCGAGAAGCTGACCGACGTCGTGGGGTTGTACCTGAACCCGCCGGACAAGGCCGTCGTGCTGTGTGTCGACGAGAAGAGCCAGATTCAGGCTCTCGACCGCACGCAGCCGGGTCTGCCGATGAAGCCCGGCCGCCGCGGCACGATGACCCACGACTACAAGCGTCACGGCACAACGACGTTGTTCGCCGCTTTGAACGTGCTGACCGGCAAGGTCATCGGCCAATGCCACGGCCGTCATCGGCATCAGGAATTCCTGAAGTTCCTGCGGCGCCTCAACCGCGCGTTCCCGCCCGATCTGACCCTGCACGTCATCCTCGACAACTACGGGACCCACAAGCACGAGGCGGTGCGCAACTGGCTGGCCGCCCATCCGCGCTTTCAGCTGCACTTCACGCCGACCAGCGCCTCGTGGCTCAACTTGGTCGAGAGCTGGTTCAGCAAGCTGACGCAGCAGCGCCTTCGGCGCGGCGTCTTTTGCAGCGTGCAGGAATTGGTCGTGGCCATCAAAGACTACCTGAGGCACCACAACGCGGACCCGAAGCCGTTCGTGTGGAGCACCACTGTCGACACGATCCTCGACAAAGTCAAGAAGTGTAAAGTCATTCTCGGGACACACCACTAGTGGTATGTCCCCGTAATGGCTTTACACATCTCTGCCCGTGGCCGACAGGACCACGACCGGCGATTCTCTTGGTACCGGTTGAGGGTTGCCCTTCGAGCCTACGGAACCTGAACCGCAAGATTGTTTCTGTGACATACCACTAGCGACTTCACTCTCCGCGCCGCCGGTACGACCTCCGCGGCCCAGGCGGCGGCGCGTTGACCTCGATCAACTCCACATCCAATCGAAATCCAGCAACTCGCCGCCCCGCCTCCATCGCCGGCGTCACTCGTAGAACCGAGTAGCCAAAACGCATACAGGGCAGGTGGTGGGCGTGGCTGATCATCCTCTTGCTGTACGCGTTCGGCAGCCGCGTGAACCGGCGAACGGCCATCCCGCCGCAAGCCGGGCTGGCGACAGGCGCGGAAGCCGTCGCCAACCGGCTCCGCTCTCCCCCTACACGCCGGCCAGCGTCCCGGTGTTGAGCAGGCCGGTGCTGTCCCCCAGCTTCTCGGCCGGCACGCCGGCCTTGTCGAGGATCGTCAGCAGGAGATTGGCCATCGGGGTGTCTTCCGGATAGGCGAGATGCCGGCCGCCCTTCAGCCGGCCGCCGCCACCGCCGGCGACGAGGCAAGGCAGGTTGGTGTGCTCGTGCAGGTTGCCGTTGCCGATGCCGCCGCCGTAGACGGTCATCGAGTGGTCGAGCAGGTTGCCGTCGCCGTCCGGGGTGTCCTGCAGCTTCTGGAGGAAACGGCTCAGGAGCGAGACGTGATAGAGGTCGATCTTCGCCTTCCGGGCCATGTAGTCGGGATCGTTCCGGTGGTGCGACACGGTGTGGTGCTGGTCCGGAACCCCGATCTGCGGGAAGGTCCGGGGACTGGTCTCGCGCGCCATCATCAACGTCCCGACGCGGGTGACGTCTGCCTGCCAGGCGAGGGCCAGCAGGTCGAACATCAGCGTGGCGTACTCCTCGAAGTCCTCGGGGATGTCGATGGGGCGGTCGGGGAGCTCTATCTCGGCCCGATCGTCCCGCGCCTCGGCGCGTCCGATGCGCTGCTCGAGGTCGCGCACCGAGTCGAGATACTCGCTCAGCTTGTTGCGGTCGGCCGGCCCCAGGGTGCGCTCGAGGCTCAGCGCCTCTTCCGTCACCGAGTCGAGAATGCTGCCGGTCTGCCGCACCTGGGCGCGGCGGTCGGCCGCGGTGCCGCCGTCGCCGAACAGCCGCTCGAACACCACGCGGGGGTGCGGCTCCATCTCCAGCGGGGTCGTGGGATCGCGCCAGGAGATGGTGTTCGAGTAGAAGCAGTCGCCCGAGTCGCACGAGATGGCGGTGGGCTTCTCGAGCACCAGCTCGAGCGACGGCAGCGGCGTCTCGGCGCCGAGATAGCGGGCCGCGAGCTGGTCGGCGGTGGCGCCGAGCTGGATCGACGTGGGACCGATGCGCCCGCGGCGCTCCCAGGCGTGCACCCCGCTCAACCAGACGGCGGTCGCCCGCGGGTGGTCGCCGTTGCCGTCGCCGAACGAATCGGCCTGCCGGTGGGCGAGACCGCTCAGCACCAGCAGCCGGTCCTGCACCGGCGCGAGGGGGCTGAGGCTGGGCGACAGCCCGAACCCGGCGCCGGTCGCGGCCGGCACGAACTGCTCCTGAATCACCCCGTTGGGGATGTATACGAAGCCCAGCCGGGGGGCGGGACGCGCGGCGGTCCTCGCCAGGGCGGTCGCCGCCGGCACCATGGCATCGAGCAGCGGCAGCGCCACGGTGGCGCCCAGGCCGCGGAGAAACGTCCGGCGGGGCAGCGCGAGCTTCGAAATGGTCATGATTTTCTCATCTGGAACGGCGTGCTGTTGACGATGCCGAGCACGATGGACGCGAACGAATAGCCGTCCCGCTCGGCATCCCGGACGATGGCTCGAATGGTCGGGGCATCGAAGTGCTCGATCCCGCGCCCCAGCGCATACGTCAGGAGCTTCTCGGTCACGGTGTGCACGAACTGATCGGGCGCGTGCAGCAGTGCGGTCCGCAGGCCGGCCGGTCCCTCGAACCGCCGGCCGTCGGGGAGCACGCCGCTCGCGTCTATCGGGGTGTCCGACTCGCTCACGGTGCGCCAGCGCCCGATGGCGTCGAAGTTCTCGAGGGCAAACCCGAGCGGGTCCATCTGGGAATGACAGCTTGCGCACGCGGGGTTCGCGCGGTGCTGCTCCATCGCCTCGCGCATCGACCGCGCCTCGCCGCTCTCGGTCGTCTCATCCAGCGACGGCACGTCCGGCGGGGGCGGCGGCGGGGGCGACGACAGCAGGTTCTCGAGGATCCACTTGCCGCGCAGCACCGGCGAGGTACGGGTGGCGTACGAGGTCAGGGTGAGGATGCTCCCCTGCCCGAGCAGCCCCCGTCTCTCGGGGGAATCGAGCTCCACCCGTCGGAAGTGGCTGCCGTACACGTGGGGAATCCCGTAGTGCCGGGCCAGCCGCTCGTTCACGAACGTATGCGAGGCGGTCAGCAGGTCGAGGACGCTTCCGTCGCCGCGCAGCACGCTGTCCACGAACAGCTCGGTCTCGCGCCGGAACGCCCGCCGCAGGTTCTCGTCGAAGCCGGGGAAGAACCCCGCGTCGGGCTCCTTCGCGTCGACGTCGCGGAGAAACAGCCACTGCTCGGCGAAGTTGTCGACGAGGGCGGCCGAGCGGTCGTCCGCCAGCATGCGGCGCACCTGGCGCTCGAGCACGCCGGGGTCGCGCAGCTCGCCGCGAACCGCCGTGTCGAGCAGCTCCTCGTCGGGAATGCTGCTCCACAGGAAGAACGACAGGCGCGACGCCAGCTCCAGATCGCTGACCGGATACACGTCGCCGGCGGCGACCCCGCCCGGATCGCGCTCTACGCGGAACAGGAACTCGGGGCTGACGAGGAGCCGCTCGAGAGCCCGCTGGATGCCGCGCTCGAACCCGCCCTCGCCGCGGCCCTGCTCGAAGAACGGCAGCAGCCGATCGAGGTCGCCCCCGGTCACGGGGCGTCGGTAGGCGCGCCGCGCCAGGGAAGAGAGGATGGAGCGGGCGCAGGCCGCCTGGTCCGCGCCGGCAGCCCCGGTGCGGGGCCGGCAGGTCAGGATGCGCCGACGGCTCGGCGTGTCGCCGGCCCCGTCCGCGCCGTACGGCCCGCTGATGATGAGACTGGCGATCGAGGGCTGCTGGCTGCGCGAGCGATACGATCGTACGAGCCCCTCGGACACCGCCCCGCTCTTCGGCAGAAACGCGACCGCCACCTCCCGGGGACCGGCGCGCAGGGGCACCCGCACCTGCACGTCCGGGTCCGCATCGAACGCGAACACGCCGCTCGCCAGCCGCTCCGGCGGGTTCTCGCCGACGGTGAACAGCTCGACCCGCTCGCCGTCCACGCTCACCTCGACGTCGTGCGGCTCGCGGGCGGCGCGGGTGAACTGCACGGTGAGGAGATACTCCCCGTCCAGCGGCAGATGGCTCCGCACCCGCGTGCCGCCGCGGGTCCCGAGCGGCAGCCCCTCGATGTGCCGGTCCTGAATCAGATCGCGGTCGAGCTGCCAGGTGTCGACGATCGGCAACATCGTGGGGTCGCCGATGGCGAGGCGGCTGATCTTGCGCGCCGCGGCCAGATACCGCTCCATCAGGGTCGGCGACACGAACAGCAGCTCGGCCAGGTTGTCGAACCCGCTGGTGGCGTTGTCGGCCGGCAGCATCACCGCGATGTCGAGCTCCTTCGGCAGGTCGTCGAGCCCGAGCAGGTCGCGCACCGCGTTGGCGTACTCGGTGCGGCTCAACCGGTGCAGCGCCGGACGGCGGCCCGGGTCGGGCGCGGCGGCGGCGGCGCGGTCGAGCGACGTCTCGAGCCACGACGCGACGCCGGCGATCGTCGCCTCGTCCGGCCGGGGCCGGCCGATCGGCGGCATCGCCCCGCCCCGCAACTTGCGAACCACCGCTTCCCAGGCCTCCGCGTCGCCGGCCAGGTCCGACGCGTCCAGCCGGTCGAGGGCCAACCCGGCGCTGCGGAGCTGCGCCACCAGCGGGGAGGGCGCCGCCCCCTCGCCGTCGACGACGCGCGCGTTGTGGCAGGTCACGCAGTACTCGTCGAGCACCGCTGCGACTTCACCCGCGGTGGCGGCAGACTCGTGCCCGGGCGCGGCCCCGGAGCCACCGGGCAGGTGCCCCGGCTGGCCGGCCGCGACAGGCCGCGCGAGCCACCCGCTGCAGGTCAGCGCGGCGACGGCGAGCACACCGATCCATCTGTTGCTCATTGAACCTCTTTTAATACGCGCAATGTCAGGGGTTGTCAACGCCGCCGTGCACAACGCACAACCGCTTGACGACAGCGCCTGCCCGTGTTTACGATTGTCAACAGGGACAACCTGCTGCCGCCGCCTCGACAGGAGAATCGCGTGGAGAACGTATTGACCGCTATCGGTACCGCCGTAGTGACGCTGCTCGGCGTCTGGCGGATGCTCGCGCACCAAGAGACCAGGAACGACGCGGCGCACGCCGAGCTGGGACAGCGGATCGACAACATGGGCGCAAGACTCGATGCAAGGCTCGATAGCGCGTCTGCTGCTCTCAACGCACGGATCGACAAGCTCTACGAGCTGCTGTCGGCGCGGCAGGCGTAGGCTGCTGGAGCAGGCGCCGCCGCTCCGTGCAGCCTCCACGCGGCCCGCTTCTTCTCACCGGTCCATTCCCGGTCGCTCGGCGCTCTCGCCAGCCTCGAGGCGCTGATTCGGCGGCGGGACCCGCAGTGGACCGACGTCTGCGTTCCACCCGACATCGCCATTCAGGAGTGGGTGTCCGCGAGGATTCGGTATATTGTGCTGGTAGACTGGACAGATCGGGATGGCGGACTGCGTTCGGACCAGGCCGCGAACGCGTGATCGGCGACCGGGATGCGACTTCGGCCGAGGTGAATCGATGAGCATGCGCGACCGCAATGGACCGTGGCCGCTGGCCGGCGCCGTCGTCGCGGGCCTGCTGGCGAGCGGTATGGCAGCGCCGGCAGACGGGCAGCAGACCGGCAGGGCGCTGGTCGACGCCGCCCGACAGGGCGCCGTCGAGACGGTGAACGCCCTCCTCGAGGCGGGCGTCGGCGTCGACGCCGCCGAACCCGATGGCACGACGGCGTTGCACTGGGCGGCGCAACGGGACGACCGCCGGGTGGCCCGCCGGCTCATCGCGGCCGGCGCCCGCGTCGACGCCGCGAACCGCTACGGGGTGACGCCGCTGGCCCTGGCCGCCGCCAACGGCAGCGCGCCGCTCGTGGCGGCGCTGCTCGACGCCGGCGCGGATCCGGGAACCCCGAGCCCCGGCGGCGACGCGCCGCTGATGCTGGCGGCCCGGACCGGGCGGCCCGACGTGCTGCGGTTGCTGCTCGACGCCGGCGCGGACGTGCACGCCACCGAATCGTGGAAGGGGCAGAACGCCCTGATGTGGGCGGCGGCCGAGGGTCACGCGGATACCGTCCTCGCGCTTATCGCGGCCGGGGCGGACGTCGAGGCCCGGTCCAGCGGGCGGCTCACGCCGCTGCTGTTTGCGGTGCGCGCGGGCCACGCGGGCTCGGTGGAGGCCCTGCTGGGGGCGGGCGCCGACATCCACGCCGCCGCGCGGGACGGCAGCAGCCCGCTGGCCGTCGCCGTCATCAACGCGCACTACGAGCTGGCGGGGCGGCTGCTCGAGCTGGGCGCGGACTCCAACCGTCCCGACCCGCGCGGCTCGGTGCTGCACGCGCTGGCGTGGATACGGCGCCCGGGGTCGGGACGCCCGCCCCCGCCGACCGGCGCCCTCGACAGCCTCGACCTGGCGCGCGCCCTCCTCGAGGCCGGCGCCGACCCGAACGTGCGCATCGACTGGCGGGAGATTCCGTTCGAGGTCGACCTCGGCATCGTCAAGCCCCCGCCCGGCATCTCCGTCGGCCGCAACTTCCTGAGCTTCGTGGGCGCGACCCCGTTCTATCTGGCGGCCAAGCACGCGGACGTCGACCTGATGCGGCTGCTCGTCCGGCACGGGGCCGACCCGCTGACCCCGACGCACCAGCGGATCACGCCGCTGATGGCGGCGGCCGGGGTCGGCTTCTGGGACGGCGAGAGCCCCGGCCCCCTGAACGGGACGCCGGAGCAGGTCCGGCTGGAAGCGGTCAAGCTCGCGATCGAGCTGGGCAACGACCTCCATGCCGCGACCGATTTCGGGGACGCTCCGCTGGGCGGCGAGGGCCGCGCGCTGCTGTTGCGGCATCCCCTCAATCTCGCGGAGCTGGACGCGCAACGGGACCGGGGCGACATGCGCTGGGGCGGCAGCACCGCCCTGCACGGCGCGGCCATGATCGGCTCGAACCTGATCGTGCAGTACCTGCTGGAGCAGGGCGCGGACATCGACGCGCCGAACACCCTCGGGTGGACCCCCCTGATGGTCGCCGAGGGCGTCTTCGTCGCCAACACCGAGAAGGCGTGGCCCGACACGGTGACGCTGCTCCGCGAGCTCGGCGCCGGATCGAACTGACGTCGCGAGCGGCTCCGGAGAAGGCGCAGGCGTTCTGACAGAAGCTGGGAGAAACGGACAATGATGCGAAGGATTAGCGGACTCGCCATCGCCGGCGTCCTGGTCGCCGCCGGCGCGAGCCTCGTGCATGAGGATGCGCTCTCGGCGCAGGCCAACGACGGGGTCATCACCGGTACCGTGACGAGCGCCGACGGCGCCGAGGCGGGCGTGTGGGTGATCGCCGAGACCGACGACCTCGAGACGGTCTTCCGCAAGATCGTCGTCACCGGCGACGACGGCCGGTTCCTGCTGCCGGAGCTGCCGGCCGCCACCTACGACGTGTGGGTACGCGGTTACGGCCTCGTCGACTCGACGCCGGTCGAGGCCGCGCCGGGCGCCGAGCTCGACCTGACGGCGCCGGTCGCCACCACGCCGCGGGAAGCGGCGCAGGTCTACCCCTCCAACTACTGGCTCGCCCTGATCGACCTGCCGGACACCCACGAGTTCCCCGGCACCGGCGAGGCCGGCAACGGCATCAACGAGCGGCTCGGGAGCCAGGGCGAGTGGATCAACGTGCTGAAGGGCTGCCAGCGGTGCCACCAGGTCGGCAACGAGCGCACCCGGGTGGTGCCCGACCTCGCCGACTTCGACTCGAGCATCGCGGCCTGGGACGACCGGACCCGGCGCGGCCAGCGCGGGTCGTTGATGAGCAGCTTCATCACCCAGTTCGGCCGGAGCCGCGGTCTCGAGATGGTCGCCGACTGGAGCGACCGCATCGCCGCCGGCGCGGTCCCCCCGGCGCCGCCGCGGCCGTCCGGCATCGAGCGCAACGTCGTGCTGACCCAGTGGAACTGGGGCGACAACGTCGCCTTCGTGCACGACGAGATCGCCACCGACAAGCGCAACCCGCGGGTGAACGCGAACGGTCCGATCTACGGGGTGGACATCGGCAACGACTTCCTCCTGATCACCGACCCCAACCGGCACGCGTCGCGCATGCTCAAGATCCCGTTGCGGGTGGACCGGTCCACGGTGCCGTCGATGTTCCAGACCGAGGGGTTCAAGGCGTGGCGCGACTTCGGCGAGGAGGCGGTGTGGAACGACCCCGCCAATCCCCACAACCCGATGCTGGACGCCACGGGCCGGGTCTGGTTGACCACCCGGGTGCAGTCCATCGACAACCCCGCCTGGTGCCGTGAGGGCTCGGACAATGCCTATGCCGCCTACTTTCCGGTCGACCGGGCGGGGCGGCACACCGGGTACTACGACCCCGAGACGGAAGAGTTCGAGCTGATTCACACCTGCTTCGGCACCCACCACCTGCAGTTCGCGGAGGACGACAACGACACGCTGTACTTCAGCGGCGGCGGGCAGGTCATCGGCTGGCTCGACACCAAGCTGTACGACGAGACCGGCGACGAGCAGGCGTCCCAGGGCTGGTGCCCGACCGTGCTCGACACCAATGGCGACGGCGCCATCACCAAGCCGTGGAACGAGCCGGCCCGCGGCGGCGACGAGGCCGAGTTCGACCCCGCGCTGGACACGCGCATCATCGCCGGCGCCTACGGAGTCATCACCAACCCCGTCGACGACGCGGCGTGGATCGTCTCGGACCGGTATCCCGGCGATCTGGTCCGGCTCGACCGCGGCGACAACCCGCCCGAGACCTGCAGCGCCGAGCTCTACGTGGTGCCGGCCGAGCACGGCTACCGCACCCGCGGCCTCGACGTGGACCGGAACGGAGTGCTCTGGGCGGCGCTCGCCGGCAGCAGCCACTTCGCCAGCTTCGACCGGTCGAAGTGCACCGTCTTCAACGGACCCGCGGTGCGCGACGGCCGCCAGTGCGACGAGGGGTGGAGCTTCTACAAGGTGCCGGGCCCCGACTTCGCGGGCACCGACATCGGCACCGACTTCCACTATTACAACTGGGTCGACCAGTTCAACACGCTCGGGTTGGGAGAGAACGTGCCGATCGCCAACGGATCGAGCTCGGACTCCCTGCTCGCGCTGATGCCGGACACCGGGGAGTGGGTCGTCATGCGGGTGCCCTATCCCCAGGGCTTCCACAGCCGCGGCCTCGACGGCCGCATCGACGACCCCGACGGCGGCTGGAAGGGACGCGGCATCTATGCCACCTACGGCGCCGACGCCGCGTGGCACGTCGAGGGGGGACCGGTGGAGCCGGGCAATCTGGTGAAGTTCCAGATTCGGCCCCACCCGTTGGCGAACTAGAGACAGAGAACAGGAGTGAGACCATGACACGTCTACAGCTATCGCGGGCAATTCCGGCCGGGACCGTGCTTGCCCTCGGCCTCATCCTCGGGTTCGGCGGCGCCGCCGGCCTCGGTGCGCAGGACGAAGCGCCCGAAGGCGTCGTCAACTACACGCGCGTGGACGCCACCGTCGCCTGCGCCGGGGCGACCCCGGCCTCCGCGATGCCGGCGTTGAAGGACCTCGGCTTCGCCTCGGTCATCAACTTCCGCACCGCCGGGGAGAACGGCGCGAACATCGAGGGCAGTCAGGCCGCGGCGACGGAAGCCGGGCTGAAGTACATCCACATTCCGTTCCGGACCCCGACCGACGAAACGACCGATGCCTTCCTGGCCGCCATCGCCGACGAGGCCAACCAGCCCGCCTACATCCACTGCGGATCGGCCAACCGCGTGGGCGCGATGTGGTTCATCAAGCGCGTGGTGGGGGACGGCTGGGACACCGACCGGGCGATGGCCGAGGCGGAGACGATCGGCCTGCGCAGCGAGGCCCTGAAGGCGTTCGCGACCGAGTACGTGGCGAGCCGGTAACCGGCCGGGGGTTGCCCATGGGCTGCTGCGAGGCCACCAATCCCGACCTGCTGGGCGCGGTGTCGAGCCCCGCCGCCGGTCCGGAGCGGGCCGGCGGCGAACGGCCCGCTCCGGGGGCGGCGTGGGACCGGCGCACCGCCCTGAAGACGCTGCTCGGAGCGGGGGTGGTGGTCGCGGTCAGCAGCGGGTGCGGCCCGCGCCCGCGGGACGGAGCCACACGGCTCCGCTTGGCGTTCTGCGGCCAACTGCTGTGCGTCGTGCCCTACGAGGTGACCCGGGTCCGGGGACACTTTGCCGACCAGGGGTTCGACGTCGAGCTGGTCTATACGCGCGGGGGCAGCGCCGCGATGCAGGCCCTGGTGGGGGGCGCCGTCGACTACGCGGGCACCTCGTTCGACGTCGCCCTGCAGGCGGCGGCCAACGGCGCCTCGATCCGACGGGTGGCCTCGACCGGCCGGCTGCCCCTGTTCGCGCTCGCGGTTGCCCCCGACCGCACCACCGAGATCGACACCGTCTCGGACCTCGAGGACCGCACCGTCGGCATCTCCGGACTCGGCAACGCCGACCACGCCCTGCTGCTGTTCCTGCTCGATCAGGCCGGCGCGGACGCAGGGCGGGTGCAGTTCGCGACGGTCGGCACCAACCTCTTCGACGCGCTGCGCATCGGCCAGGTCGACGCGGCCATGGTGCAGGAGCCGGCCCTGACCCTGATCACGGAGGCCGGGGGACGCGAGCTCGTGAACTTCATGGAGCTGGAGGAGGCCCGCCGGCACCTCGGCGGCGCGTACGAGTTCATGGGAGTCTCGGTTCGGGCGGGGGAACGCGGCCAGCGCCTCGACGAGATACGCCGCCTGGGGACGGCCCTCGAACGCGGCCTCGCCGACACCCGGACCCTTCCCCCGGCCGACATCGTGGCGGCGCTGCCCGCCGCCCTCGTCGCCGGCGGCGATCTCGGCCAGCTCGAGGCGATCATCGAACGCTACCGGCTGTCGCTGTATCCGGAGCAGGTCACCACCGACTTCGAGGCGGCCCGCCGGGTCGTCACCGCCCAGGAGATCGCCGGGCTCCTCGAGCCGGGACAAATCGATCTCGCCACCCTGGTCGACGCGGATGCCCTCGACGGCTGACCCCCGATCGCGGCCGCCTGCCGCATCCACTCACGCCGCCGCCCCCGAGATCCTGCTGCGCGTCCGCGGGCTGTCGGTCGGCTACGGCGGACCACCCGTCATCGACGGCATCGACCTCGACGTCCGGGCCGGACAGTTCACCAGCCTCATCGGTCCGTCCGGCTCCGGCAAGACCAGCATCCTGCGGGTGGTGACCGGCCTGGTCGAGCCGATGCGGGGCACGGTCGAGCTCGGCGTCGCGTTGCACGACGTCGGCTTCCTGTTTCAGGACGATGCGCTCCTGCCGTGGCGCACGGCGCGGCAGAACGTGGCGCTCGGGCTGCGCATCAGGGACCTGCCGCCGGCCGAGGCCGACGCCCGCGCCGACCACTGGCTGTCGAGGCTGGGGCTCGCCGGTTACGGCGACCGCTTTCCCGGCCAGCTCTCCGGCGGCCAGCGGAAGCGGGTGGCGATCGCCCAGGTGCTGGCGCTGCGCCCGAAGCTGCTGCTGATGGACGAGCCGTTCGCCGCCCTCGACGCGATTGTCCGGACCCGCATCACGCAGGAGCTGCTGGACTGGGTCGAACGCGAGCATCTCACGGTCCTGCTCGTCACCCACGACCTCGAGGAGGCGATCAGCGCCTCGGACACCGTCGCCGTCCTCGGCCACGGTCCGCGGGCGGCGATGCGGGCGCGGCACGCCGTCGACATTCCGAGGCCGCGCGACGTCCTCGAGGCGCGGCGGCACCCCGCCTTCGGACCCCTGCTGCGCACCCTGTGGGACGACCTGACGGAGGAGGACCCACCATCCCCCGCCGCTGCCGAGGAGTCGGCCCGATGACGCGCGGGAACGCCGGTGCGGGCATCAGGCGGGGCGCCGCGCTGCTCGTGCTGCTCGCGGTGTGGGAGTCGCTCTCGCGCGCGGGGTGGCTCGACCCGTTCTACATGCCGCCCCCGACGGCGGTCGGACAGGTGATGTTCACCCTCGCCGCCGGCGGCGAGCTCTGGCCGCATCTCGGCGCCACCGCCACCGCAGCTCTGGCCGGTCTGCTCCTCGGTCTGGCGATCGGGATCGCGCTGGGGTTCGCCGCCGCGCTGTCGCCGGTGGTGGCCGAGCTGCTCGAGCCGGTCATGATCCTGCTCAACGCCATCCCCCGGGTGATCCTGGCCCCGCTGTTCGTCATCTGGCTCGGCATCGGGCTCGCGTCGAAGCTGGCCCTGGCCACCATCCTCGTCGCGGTGCTGATCTTCTTCTCCGTCTTCAACGGCATCAAGGAGGTCGACCGGCGCCTCGTCGAGCGGGTCCGCACCCTCGGCGGCGGGCGCCGCGTCCTCATCCGCGAGGTGTACGTCCCGTCGGTCACCGCCTGGGTGCTCGGCAACTTCAAGGTCGCGGTGGGGTTCGCGTTCACCGGCGCCGTCGTCGGCGAGTTCGTCGCCTCCAGCCGCGGTCTCGGCTACCTGCTCCAGTTCGCCCAGAGCACCTACAACGCGGCGCTGACCATCGCCCTGATCGTCATCATCATGACGTTCGTGCTGGTGCTGTTCGCCCTCGCCGCCCGGCTCGAACGGCGCCTGCTGCGGTGGCGCTTTCCCTAAACCCGGATTCAGCATCCGGCGGAAAAGGCGACGACCTCCGGATTCGGAGCCCGGCGCTCAATAGAGCCTGTCTCGAGCCGCTTCGTCCAGGGAGGCGTCGATGTCCGCGGCATCCGTTCCCCTGATCTGGTCCGCGAGCACCTGCCCGTAGGTTGGGAAGCTGCCGCGCTCGATCTGCGACGCGGGGTCCCAGAACCGGGCCCGGATCAGGGCCTTGGCGCAGTGCAGAAACGCCTCTGCGACGGTGACGCGCAGAATGGAGACGGGGGATCTGCCCTTCACGGACAGGGTCGCCAGCAGATCCTCATCGGTGACGATCTCCGCCGTGCCCTTCACGCGCAGCGTCTCGTTCATGCCCGGCACGAGAAACAGCAGCCCCACGTGCGGCTGCTCGACGACGTTCCTCAGCGAATCGATCTGGTTGTTCCCGGGACGGTCGGGAATCAGCAGGGTCCGATCGTCGGGCACGGCCACGAACCCGGGGACGTCGCCGCGGGGGGAGACGTCCACCCGGCCGCCGGCGCCGGCGGTGCTGAGCACGCAGAACGGCGAGAGCGCGATGAAGCGCCGGCAGTGCTGGTCCAGATGGCCGAGGACCTTCTGCTGCGACCGCTTGTTCGGCGCGCCGTAAACCGTGCGCAGCTCCGACTCGTTCGTGATGGACATGACCGTACCTCCCGCGCGAATCGCCTGCGACCCGGACGCACTCGGGCGCCCCCCCGACCGGCGCCCGTCGCTGCACGATCCGGGGGGCCGCGAATCGGCAGCGGGGCGCATCGCCCGCCTCGGAGATTCCCGGCCGTGCCGGACCGTTCAGCAGTACCACAATTGCAGGGTCCTGTCGATACACCGGCGAAACGGCGAGAGGCTTGGGGCGGCCGCGGAAACCGGATCGACTGCAGAAATCCCGTGCAGTGGCGCGCGGTTGGATCTAGTCTTATGGGAGAGTGGAAAATATTCCGTCGACGAACCTGCCCACATGCGGAGGGAGCTTGTGATGAAACCCACCCGATACGTTCTTGCGCTCGCCGGAGCACTGGCCTCGCTCGTCGCGATGCCGGCGATGGCCCGCGCGGCCGACTACCACCACGTCCACATCACCGCCTCGAGTCCAACCGAAGGAGTGCGCTGGTACAACCAGCATCTGGACTGCGAGCCGGTCGCCGACCGCCCCGACGCCGCCGACTGCAGCGGGGTCGAGTTGACGTTCGTCGTGCAGCCGACGCTGGGCAGCACGCAGGGCACCGGGGTCAACCACATCAGCTTCTCGTACCCGGACCTGGACGCCAAGATGGCCGAGCTCGAGTCGGTCGGGGTGCGGGGCTCCGGGGTCCGGCTGCAGCGGTTTCCCGACGGGTCGACCCTGCGCGACATTCCCGGCCTGTTCAAGATCGGGTTCATCTTCGACCCGTGGGGCACGCGGATCGAGATGGTCGAGGATCAGGACACGCTGGGCTTCCACCACGTCCACCTGAGCGCCGAGAATCCGGACGCGACGCTGGCCTGGTACCGGGACGTGCTCGGCGGCGAGCCGGCCAGCCTGCGGGGGCGGATCGACGGCCTGCAGTTCGGTGACGTCTGGCTGCTCGTGTCCCAGCACGACCGGGGCGTTCCCGCCACCACGGTGGGGCGCGCGGTAGACCACATCGGGTTCGTCGTGGACGATCTCGACGCCGCCGCCGCCGACATGCTCGAGTTCGACGTCGTCTTCGAGCAGGAGCCGTCGGTGCCCCAGAACGCCCGCACCTCGGCGCAGCGGGCATTCATCGTCGGTCCGGACAACGTCCGGCTCGCGGTAGTGGAGACCGGATGGGCGGGCGTCGAGGCCGATCGCCCGACCGAGACCGCCACCGCGGACCTCGAGCCCTATACCGTGCCGCGTACGCCGTGGGGCGAACCGGATCTCCAGGGCGTCTGGACCGGGAACTCCGCGCACGGCATCCCCCTCGAGCGTCCGGAGGATGCGGCGGAGATCGCCGCCCTGACCCCGGAAGAGGCGGAGGCGCGGCGCGAGCGCGGCACCCTCGGCAGCATCTGGGGCTACGAGCGCGAGTGGCGCGACACGACCCTCGGCTACGTGAAGACCGCCCCGTCCCGGCAGGTGGCGATGGTCGTCGATCCCCCCGACGGGCGCATCCCGCCGATGACGGCCGAGGCGCAGGCGCGTCTGGCCGCCCGCGTCGACACGTCGGGGGTGGGCCGCATCGCGGAGGGCCCCGAAGACCTCAGCCTGTTCGTGCGGTGCATCAGCCGCGGTCTGCCCGGCCTGATGATGCCGTCCATCTACAACAACGGCGTGCAGATCGTGCAGGGGCCGGGGCACGTGGCCATCCAGAAGGAGATGATTCACGAAACGCGGGTCATTCCCACCGAAGCGCGTCCCGCGCCCGCACCCGGCCTGACGGCGTGGCTGGGCGTGCCCCAGGGCCGCTGGGAGGGCGACACGCTGGTGGTCGAGACCACGAACTTCAACGGCCGTGCGCCGTACCGCGGGTCGAGCGAGAACCTGACGCTGACCGAGCGCTTCACCCGCCTCGGCCCGACGGTGCTCGAGTATCAGTTCACCATCGACGACCCCTCGACCTGGACCCGGCCCTGGACCGCCATGTTCCGGTACGACAAGGACGACGAGCAGTACGAGCTGGTCGAGTACGCCTGCCACGAAGGCAACTACGGCATGACCAACATCCTGAGCGGCGCCCGGGCGCGCGAGCGGGCGGAAGAAGGCGGCCAGTAGCGGCGGAGCAGAGCACATGATGCGCATTGCACGCCCGAGCCCGGACAGCGGCGCCCCGCGGCGCCGCTGTCCGCCCGACCAATCCTGCAGGAGTCCGCGCCGTTCTGCGGCGCAGACTCCTCGCGGGCTTCGGACCGCGGCCGCCCTGATCGCCCCGGTGCTACTGGTCTCGCTGGCCGCCCTGCCCCGGCCGGCGGCCGGCCAGGCCGCCGAGCCGGTGAGCCGGGCCCAGTTCAACCAGTGGATGCAGAACATTTCGAACTGGGGCCGCTGGGGCCCGGAGGACGAGCTGGGCACCCTCAACCTGATCACCGACGAAACCCGGCAGGCGGCCGCCAGGCTCGTGAAAGACGGCGTCTCGGTGTCGATGGCCCTGGACCTGAACACGGAGCGGGACGCCCTGAACGCCAATCCGTTCGAGCACACCCTCTCCACCTCCCGGTTCACCGAGCACGAGGTGGCGGGCGACGTCTACCGCGTGCAGTATCACGGGTTCGCCCACTCGCACGTGGACGGCCTGCCGCACTTCGCCCACGACGGCCGGATGTACAACGGCTTCCCGGTGAGCGGGCTGGCCGAGAGCGGCGCCGAGAAGCTCGGCATCCACAACGCGCGGAACGGCATCGTGACCCGCGGGGTGCTGGTCGACATGCCGCGGCACCGGGGGGTCGACTATCTCGAGCCGGGGACCGCCCTCACCGCCGAGGACATCGAGGCCTGGGAGCAGGCCACGGGCATCCGCATCGGCAGCGGCGACGTGCTGCTCATCCGTACCGGCCGCTGGGAGGCGGTGCGGCAGATGGGACAGTGGAACTTCGTGGAGCGGGCCGCCGGCTCGCACGCCTCGGTCGCGCAGTGGCTCAAGGCGCGCGACGTGGCGGTCATCGGCAGTGACGGCGTCAGCGACGTCATGCCGTCCGGCATCGACGGGCTCGCCAACCCTCTCCACGAGCTGGTCCTCGTGGGGCTGGGAATGCCGGTGCTCGACAACCTCGATCTGGACGCGGTCGCGGCCGAGGCGGCCCGGCGCGGCCGCTGGGAGTTCCTCTTCGTGGGAGCGCCGTTGCGGGTTCGAGGAGGCACCGGATCGCCGCTTAACCCGCTCGCGATATTCTGATCCGGCGTGGGGTGAGACCCTGCTCACCCCACGTTCCTTCCTCCGCCCGGGCGGGTTCCGCCCGCCCGGGGCCGTCTCAATCCCGTCCCGCCGCCCGGCGGCCGACCGCGATCATCTCCGGACCGCCGATCAGGACCCGGAACCCCTCGCGGATGCGGCGCTCGACGTCGCCCGGTCCCGCGGTGATCGCGCACGGCAGCCCCGCCGCAGTCGCCGCGCGCAGGACGGTCTGGAGGGCCTCCTCGGTCGCCTCGGCATCGCCGCCGTAGGCCATCCCGAGGTCGCCCGGCGCCGCCATCAGCATGCTGACCCCCGGCACCGCTGCGATCTCCTCCACGTTGGCGATGCCCAGCTTGTTCTCGATCTGGATCATGTTGAGCAGCTCGCCCTGCGGGTCGAGCGGCCAGACGTCCGCCTTCGCGATGTAGTCGGCGCCCGAGACGCCCCAGTACCGCACCGCGTTGCCGGGACCGGAGCCGCGCAGTCCCACCGGCTCGGTGTCGGCGGCGCCGACCCGCTGCGGATAGCGCATCGACCGGACGAGGTGGAGCGCCTGCTCGGCCGTCTCGATGTGCGGCGCGATGATCCCGTGCGCCCCCTGGTCGAGGGCGTTCTTGATCATCCACTCGTTCATCTCCCTGCCGTTGGCGGGAATGCGGACCCACACCGCCTTGTCGGTGCCGGGCCGGCCCCGGCGCAGGATCTGCGCGGGATCGAGCAGGTACTGCATGTAGTCGCGCAGCTCGACCATGTCGAGAGGACCGTGCTCCATGTCGAAGAAGATGTAGTCGGCGTCGGACCGGGACATGTCGACGGCCCCCGAGGCTCCCGACTCGACGTTGGCGAACGAGCCGAAGACGACCTCGCCGTCGGCGAGGAGCTGCACCACGTCGAGCAGATGGTCGGGCCCCTGCGCGGCGGGGCGGGCCGGGGCCGAAGCGAGGGCGGCGGCGGCAACGAGGGCGGCGGCGAGACAGGCCGCACGTCGGGTGGTCGGCATTGCGGTCATGATCGGTTCCTTTCCGAGGTGATGTCCCGGCTCATTCGGTCGGGAGGGTGTAGTTCGCCATCCAGTTGATGCCGAACCTGTCGGTCCACAACCCGTAGTAGGCGCCCCAGAACGTCTCCTGCAGCGGCATCAGGACCGAGCCGCCGGCGGACAGCGCGGCGAACACCTCGTCGCAGTGCGCCTTGCTCTTCCCCTCGAGGGTGATGGAGAAGTTGTTGCCCACGACCAGCGGCGGTCCGAAACCCGAGGCGCGGTCGCTGCCCATCAGGACGCTCGACCCGATGGGCAGGGACACGTGCATGACCCGGTCCTTCTCGGCCTCGGGCACGGGCATGTCCGGCGGCGCGTCCGCGAAGGTCTGGAACGACGTGAACTCCCCGCCGAAAACCGACCGGTAGAACTCGAAAGCCTGGCGGCAGTTTCCATCGAAAGTGAGATACGTGCTCAGCGACATGCGTGTCCTCCTTCGGCCCACCAGCATACTCGACGAGGCCGGCGCCGTGAGCCCGGGTTGTAGACTCCGACGTCCCGGCAGCCCGGATCGTCGATCAGGAAACAGGACGATGTTCAGGCCCTCGTCGTCCTGTCCGGCGGCGGCGGCAAGCCGCCGCGAACGCCGCGAGCGCCAGCCCCGCCGGCAGACCGGAACCCCGCATCTTGACCGTGCGTAGGGAACCCATCGATGCCATCCCTTCCCGCGGACGGTCACCGGTCGGTGGGAACCCGGCCGCGGCGCGATCCACATCGTTGACGGTGGTATAATGCCGCGTTCGGTTACTTGACGAGGAGCAGACAGTGAGGGTTGGCATTCATCCGGAATATCACGAAGTCGAGGCCCGTTGCGCCTGCGGGGCGACCTGGAAGACTCGATCCACCCTCAAGGAACTCCGGCTTGAGATCTGCTCCAACTGCCATCCGTTCTTCACCGGCCGCCAGAAGCTGGTCGACACCGAGGGACGCGTCGAGCGGTTCACGAAGAAGTACGGCCAGCAGACGGTCGCCACCCTCAAGGCTCGCCAGCAAGAGACCCGCAAGACGGCGGCCAAGCCCGCCGAGGCGGCGAAGCCGGCGGCCGAAGCAAGCCCGCCAGCGGACACCCCAGCCGCGCCCGCCTCGTAACCCAGCCGCGCCCGCCTCGTAACCGGCGCGGAACGCGGTGGGCCCGCCGTCCTGTCCACGGACGGGCCCTGAACCGGCCTTGAGCTGTCCCGCTGAATGGTCGGAACGGCGTTGCCGGCCGTTCCATTTCCGCACCGAGACCGGCGCCGAAGTGGATCTGGTCCTGGAAGACCGCGCCGGCCGTCTCGTCGGCATCGACGTGAAGAGCACGGCCTCCGTGCAACAACGGGACTTCCGAGACCTCGCTTACGGATGAGCGGCGCCCGCGGGCCGCCGTACCCAACGGCGGCCCGCGACGCGCTACTGCCGACTACCGTTCCAGCTCGTCGACGATCACCTGGACGTTTTGCTGCACTCCTGCCGCGTTGGGCGCGGCGTAGTGCGAGTAGGCGGCCGGCAGCGACCACCCGGCGGCGATCTCCTCGACCGACTTGCCCTCGGCCCGGCCATCCCGGACCACCTGCAGGAAGTCGCGGTTGAAGGCGGCCCACTCGTTCAGGTCGGCCCACGTCATCTGCGTGCTGTGCCCGGTGATGATCGTGTCGATGCCGCTGATGGTGTCGTGGGCGTTCTGCAGCGTGTCGGGAATGTCGACGCCGCTGCCGCCGTTCTCCGCATCCAGGAACGGTACCCGCTGCCCCAGGAAGACGTCGCCGGCATGCAGCGTGCGCAGGGCCGGGAACGCGACCCAGGCGTCGCCGCCGGTGTGGCCGCGGCCGAAGTAGTAGAGATCGACCCGGTCGTCGCCGCTGCCCAGCGACATCCGATCCGAGAAGGTGGCCGTCGGCAATCCGTGACCGTTCGAGTCGGTGAACACGTTGACGGGCGGCTCCGTCCGGCCGGTGTAGGGCCGCATGACCTCCATGTTGGCCTGCGTGTTCTCGTGGGCCACGAACTGCACCGCCTCCCCGAAGGCCACGTTGCCGCTCACGTGGTCGCCGTGGCTGTGCGTGTTGATGAGCGTCGTCACCGGGTTGTCCGTCAGCTCCCCGATCTGCTCCAGGATCGGCGCGCCCCAGCCCGGGTTCTTCGTATCGATGACGACGACGCCGTCGGTCGTGACGAACACCCCCGTGTTGCCGCCGCCGCCCTGGCCCCTGAGCACGTACAGGTTGTCCTCGAGCTGCTCGACCTCGATCTCCATCGGGCCGTCCTGCGCGGCGACGACCGCGAGCGAGACCGTGCCGATTCCGACCAACAAGGCGAGAACGATGCTGCGCTTCACGTCATGCCTCCTGACTGACTGCCACCGCCGGCGCCACCGGTCCGGACCGGCGGCCGCCCGCTCCACGGTCCAGGCTCCGCTCGGGGAGCTGACCACGACGTAGTTTCCAGCGTGACAGGCGTACCCGTCAAGCTCGTACAGCAGGCCGGTCCGCGTGGTATCAGCCGGCCGGTCCAGGATACCAGGGAGGGAGACGTTGCCCTCGAGCGCAACGGCCCGCAGGTCTCGTCGGTTCGAGGCCGAGCCCCGTCAGCGTCAGAACAGCGACCGGGACTGTCCGCCGTCCACGGTGACGCAGGCGCCGGTGACCCAGCTCGCGCGGGGAGAGGCGAGGAAGGCGACCACGTCGCCAACCTCCTCGGCCCGCCCGAACCGGCCGAGGGGTATCTCGCGCTCGGCGAAGGCGGCCATGCCCTCGGGGTCGGCCGCCTGCCGCTTCGCCCACGAGCCGCCGGGGAACGAGATGGAGCCGGGGGCGACGCTGTTGACCCGGATGTCGTCGGCGGCGAGCTGCCCGGCAAGCGATTTCGCGAGGCTGATCTCGGCCGCCTTGACCGCGTTGTAGGTCATGCGCCCGCCGGACTCCCGGCCCCAGATCGAGGCGATCATGAGGATGACCCCGCCGCCGCGCGCGCGCAGGTGGGGCGCGGCAAGACGCGAGGCGCGGATGGCGGGATGCAGGGTCAGGTCGAGCGCCGCCTGCCACTCGGCGTCCGAGGTCTCGGTTATGTCCCCGCCGCCCGCCTTCCCGACGTTGTTGACGAGAATGTCGAGACCGCCGAACGCCTGCACGGCGCCGTCGATGACCCGCGCCACGCCGGCCTCGGTGCTCAGGTCCGCCTCGACCCCGATGACCGCCCCCTCCGCCGCGACAGCGCCGCGCAACGCTGCCGCGCCGCGCAACTCGGCGACCGCGTCGGCCAGCCGTTCGGCGCCCCGGGCGCAGATGCACACCCGCGCACCTTCGGCGACGAGGGAACGGGCGCTGGCGAAACCCAGTCCGCGGCTCGACCCGGTGATGACGGCGATCTTGCCGTCGAGCTCCAAATCCATGAACGACGTGTCCCCCGAAGGCCTTGACGATCAGGAGTGGCGCGACGGATCGTACGATGCCCGACAGCGTTGCTCGCACGCCACCGGAGCGCCCCCGGGCGGTTCGAGACGGCAAGCGGTCAGGCCACTGCTCGTTTCCGGCACTTGGGAAAGGTCGCGCGGCACGGCATAATACACCACTATTCAGATGCTGACCGCCGCCACGCTCGGCATGACCTGCTACGGGTTGTACTCGCTGGTGATGGGCCTGCTCGACCTGTTCGGGGCCTCACGGCTCGAGGTGCTGGCCAACGTCGGGTTGATTCTGCTGGGCGCGATGCTGGTGCTGGCAGGGCTGCTCGTGCGAGTCGGCCTGCCGGGCAGCCTGGCCCTGGCGTTGGCCGCCCTCTTCGGGCTGCAGTCGCTGTCGCTCCACAACGCCGGCCATCTGTACGGGCAGATCGCCCCCGAGCCTCAGGCTGCCCGCGCCCTGTTCGGGGCCGTCCTCGTCGCCCTGGCCTACTTCGGCCGGAGCGACGACTCACCGTAGGAGGCCGCGCCGCAAGAGTCTGCGCCTGGAACGGCACGGACTCCTGGAGGGGTCCGTTGGGCGGCAAGCGGACCGGCCGGCGACGCTTGCCACGGGCCGCAACCGTCAGGCGCACCCGCTGGTGGCGCCGCAGTTGACGCACTTGTAGCAGCTTCCGTTGCGGATCATGATGGCGCCGCAGGTGGAGCACGAGGGCGCATCCTGATCGTTCTGGATCGCGAACGGCGCTCCCCGGCTTCCCATCCTCGTCTCTGCCGCCAGCGACACCGGCCCTTCGTTCGGGCCACCCGCCGCGGCTTCGGCGGAATAGACAGGCCCTCCGGCCGGCTCGGCGCCGGCCTGCACGTTCACGCCCGCGAGGTATTGCGCCTCCGGGGACAGGAACTTCGTGGCCATCCACCGGAAGATATAGTCGACGATCGACTTGGCGAACGCGACGTCCCGGTTCCGGGTCCGTCCCGACGGCTCGAACCGCACGTGGCTGAACTTGTCGACGAGCACCTGGAGCGGCACCCCGTACTGCAGCGCATAGGACACCGCCTGGGCGAAGGCGTCGGCGAAACCGGAGATCGTCGAACCTTCCTTGGCCATCACCAGGAAGATCTCTCCCGGCGTGCCGTCCTCGAAGAGTCCGACGGTGATGTACCCCTCGTGCCCGGCGATGTCGAACTTGTGGGTGATGGCCTGCCGCTCGTCCGGAAGGCGGCGGCGAGCCGGCGCCGCGCCGCCCTCCGACTCGGCGGTTCTGCTCGTCCGGGCGGTGTTCAACGGCTGCGTGCGCTTGCTCCCGTCCCGATAGATGGACACCGCCTTGGTGCCGAGGCGCCAGGCATCGAGATACGCCTGCTCGATCTCCTCGACCGTCGCATCAGGCGGCACGTTGATCGTCTTCGAGATGGCTCCGGAGATGAACGGCTGCACCGCTCCGATCATCTTGATGTGTCCCGCGTGGTGGATCGACCTGCTTCCGCGGGCCGGCTTGAAGGCGCAGTCGAATACCGGCAGGTGCCGCGGGTGGAGATCCGGCGCGCCCTCGATCGTCTCCTGCTCGTCGATATGCGAAACGATGGCGTCGACGGCCGGCCCGTCGTATCCCAGATTGCGGAGAGCCATCGGGACGGTCGTGTTCACGATCTTCATCAATCCGCCGTCCACGAGCTTCTTGTACTTGACGAGGGCGATGTCCGGCTCGACCCCGGTGGTGTCGCAGTCCATCATGAACCCGATGGTGCCGGTGGGGGCGAGCACCGTGGCCTGCGCGTTGCGGTAGCCGTGGGCCTCGCCGAGATCCACCGCGTCGTCCCAGGAGCGAACCGCCGCCGCGAACAACGGTCCGGGGACGCGCCCGGCGTTTATCCCCTTCAGGGCGTCGCGGTGCTTGTGCATCACCCGGAGAAACGGCTCGCGGTTGTCGTCGAACCCCGCGAACGGACCGCCGTGGTCGCGGGCGATGCGGGCGGACTGGGCATAGGCCTCGCCGGTCATGAGGGCGGTGAGCGCAGCAGCCCAGTCGCGACCCTCGTCGCTGTCGTAGGGAATGCCCCGGGACATCAACAGCGCGCCGAGGTTGGCGTAGCCCAGACCGAGGGGACGATAGTCGTGGCTGTTGCGGGCTATCGCCTCAGTCGGATAGCTGGCGTTGCCCACGATGATCTCCTGCGCGGTGATCAGCGTTCTGACCGCGGCCGCGCACGCGGCGTCGTCGAACTGTCCCCCCTCGTCCAGGAACCTCATCAGGTTGAGGGACGCCAGATTGCACGCGGAGTCGTCCAGGAACATGTACTCCGAACAGGGGTTCGAGGCCTTGATCCGGTCGGTGTTCGGACAGGTATGCCAGTCGTTGATGGTCGTGTCGAACTGCATCCCGGGGTCGCCGCAGACATGCGTGCCCTCGGCGATGAGGCGGATCAGATCACGGGCCCGGTGGGTCGACATGGTCCGGCCGTCGGTCACCGCGCGGGTGTGCCACGCCTCGTCGTCCACGACCGCGCGCATGAAGTCGTCGGTCACCCGCACGCTGTTGTTCGAGTTCTGGAAGAACACCGACGAGTACGCGGTGCCGGTGAACGACCCGTCGTACCCGGCATTGATCAGCGCCCACGCCTTGCGCTCCTCGTCCACCTTGCAGTTGATGAACTCGACGATGTCGGGGTGATCGGCGTTCAGCACCACCATCTTCGCGGCCCGCCGGGTCTTCCCCCCCGACTTGATGACCCCGGCGAACGCGTCGTACCCCTTCATGAAGGAGACCGGTCCCGAGGCGGTGCCGCCCCCGCCGAGCAGCTCGCGTGACGACCGGATGGACGACAGGTTCGTGCCGGTCCCGGACCCGAACTTGAACAGCATCCCCTCGGTCCTGGCCAAAGTCAGAATCGACTCCATGGTGTCGTCGACCGAGTTGATGAAACAGGCGGAGCACTGGGGCTTGGCCTCGAATCCGCAGTTGAACCAGACCGGACTGTTGAACGCCGCCTTCTGGAAGACCAGCAGATGCTTGAGATCGTCGCTGAACGCCTGGAGGTCGGCGTCGCCGGCGAAGTAGCGCTGATTTCGGGCCCACCCGGTGATCGTCTCCACCACCCGCCCGATGAGCTGCTTGACGCTCCACTCGCGGGCCGGCGTGCCCAGCACGCCGCGGAAGTACTTCGACACCACGATGTTCGTGGCCTGCTGCGACCAGAACGCGGGAACCTCCGCATCGCGCTGCTCGAACACCACCTCGCCCTGCTCGTTGCCGATCACCGCGTTCCGCGACTCCCAGTCGATCTCGTCGAACGGATCGGTTCCTGCGCGCGAGAAGTGCCGCGGGAACGCCAAGCCCTGGCGTTCAGCCTTCGACGGCTCTACGTCCACCTGTGGCGCAACCGCCTCCGGCTCACGAACGGCGCTCCTCTGCATCGCCTTCTTCCTCTTTTCTGTGTCGTCAGGTCTTCCGGTGTGTCTTCGGTCGAAAGATCGGCTACATCTGCATGGGGAACTCCAGGGTACGTATGTGTGTCTTCGGATCCCTTGCGGGTCTTCTGTGTGTCTTCATGTCTTGTGGTCTGTCTCCAGCCGATGGACTGACTACATATAGGCTTAAGCTGACACCTTACCCACAACATGTTGTATTGTCAAGACCTGTGATACAGTCCCGCCCATGCTGAGCGAACGGTCGTCCGGGATTCCGCCGGCAGGGATCGACGCCGCCGACCGGGACCCGGATGACATCGCCGGCGAGCCGCGGACGGCGCCGCCGCCTGTCGACCGATCGCTGCCGGAGAGCCCCGAGCCGCCGCCCGGGGCGGACGGGCCGCGGTCACCACCGGCCTTCAGCACCCGTCTGAGGGCCGCCGGCGAAGTGGTCCTCTGTTCCGGATTCCCGACCCAGTTGACCCTCGTCGTGCTGCTCGGGCTCCTGGGGGCGGGGCCGACCGACGGCACGGGCGAGCTGTCGCTCACCTACGTCGTCACGCTGTCGCTGATCGACGCGGCGGTGATTCTGTCGCTGGTCTGGCTGCTGATGCGGGCGCACGGCGAGCATCCCCTCGCCACGATGCTGGGCCGGCGGCCGATCGGCTCGGAAGTGCTGCTCGGACTGGCCCTCGTGCCGGCCGCGCTCCTGATCGTCGCGGCGGCGTTCACGGTCATGTCGAGAATCGCCCCGGAGCTGCGCAACGTCCCCGAGAATCCCCTCGAGGCGCTCATCAGCTCGCCTGCGGCGGCGATGACGTTCGCCGCGGTCACCGTGGTGGCGGGGGGCCTGCGGGAAGAGGTGCAGCGCGCCTTCATACTGCATCGGTTCGAACAACACCTCGGCGGTGCGGCGATCGGGCTCGTGGTGTTCAGCGTGGCATTCGGTCTGGGCCACCTGGTGCAGGGCCGGGACGCGGCCGTCATCACCGGTCTGCTGGGCGCGCTGTGGGGCCTGCTCTACCTGGCCCGGGGCAGCATGGTGGCGCCCTTCGCCTGTCATGCCGGCTTCAACGCCACGGAGGTGTTCATCGCCTACGTGGGAGGCGGCGGATAGGAGGAGCCGGCCGGCCGCACCGGGAGTCTGCGCCGTAGAACCCCGCGGATTCCTGGAGGGCTGGTTGGGCGGCGCGCGGAGCCCGACGATTGCCGGGCCAGCGCGACCTTGCGGTCGCGTTTAAAGTTTCGCTGGCGCGAAACTTCTACGGCGCAAGCTCCTAGGGCATGACCCGGGTCACCGCGCCGCGGACCTTCAGCGAAGCCAACCAGTCGTCGATCAGCACCTGCCGAGCGGCAGCCGCTTCCCCGCTCGGCGGCGCCGGCGGCGGGAACCGCCGCATCAGATAGCGCTCGATACGGAGATTGTCCAGCACGACCTGCTCCAAGTCCTGCGCAGTGTATCCCGCCGCGGCCAGCGCCGCCTCGAGGGCGGGCCGGCCGCCGACATGCTGCACGATCTGCGTCATGCGGGCGTCGACCTGATCCGGGGTCGGGTCGTCGACGACGTAGCGGGCCGCCTCGTCGAGAATCAGCCGCCGTTCGATCAACCGCTCCAGCGCCGGCGGAATCGGGTCGGCCGCCGCCAACGGTTCCACCAGCCCCGCATCCAGGAACAGGCGAACATCCGACAGCAGAATGACCTGTCCCTGCACGGCGGCCAGTATGCGGTCGAGGAGCTGCTCGGCCGCCGGCGGCGGCTGGACGCCCTCCGCCGGGCGCCCGACGCCGCCGACGGCCAGCGCGCCCACCAGTGCGCACAGCCACACGACCGGGCTCCGCCGTCTCGGCACCATCACTCGCTCCGCCGGCCCGGCGCGCGGCCATGCCGCCCACCGGACGAATCCCCTCGACCGCAGCCTCGACGCCGCCAGCCCGGAAAGCGTCGCCTGCCGCCCAACCCTCATGGCCACGCTGACGGCGCACACTCCCTAGAAGGCCTGCCCGATGCTCAGGTGCAGCGCCGTGAGCCGCTCCCGCTCGCCTGCGAACTCCTGTCGATCCAGCTTGAACCCGAGGTCGAGCCGGATCGGACCGAGCGGCGAACGATAGCGCACCCCGAAGCCGGCCGCTCCGCGGATGCGGGCCAGGTCGAAGTTGCTGACCCGGTCGATCACGTTGCCGGCATCCAGGAAGCCCACCACCTGGAGCGGTCCGAAGACCGGCACCCGCAGCTCCGAGTTCAGCACGATCATCCCGTTTCCCCCGGTCGGAAAACCGTTCGCGCCGATGGTCGACTCGTCACCGAGCCGGTCGAGCGCGAACCCCCGGACGGTGGAGTCGCCCCCGGCGAAGAACCGCTCGCTCGCGGGCAGAGTGTGGATGTAGGTCAACTGGGCCACATGCCGCAGCATCGGCACCCCGTCGTCGGTCAGCACCAGGGTCGACGCCTCGAGAAACGTCGACGTGAAGCTCCGGGCCAGCCCCAGGCGCGCGCCGGCCGCGAAGACCACCTCCCCCGGCAACCGGCGATACACGAACCCCTGAAGGACGGCCTTGGCGTACCCGACGGCCGAGCCGATCTGGCGAGACGCCGCCTCGACGTCCACCGCAAGCAGGGTACCCCCCGCCGGTTCCAGCGGATCGGTTCGGGTGTCCCGCACCAGCCCCGCCGAGAAGGTCGAGAGCGTCACCTCCGGAAAAAGCCGGTCGACGAGGGGACGGTCCTCGGACTGCAACTGTTCGTTCGTGATTCGGTTCACGCCGTAGGTGTAGCCCACAAGGCCGGTCATCGTGGACCCGATGACCTGCCGGAACTCGGTATTCACGCCCTTCCGTATCAGATCGAAGCTCGGACGGATCACCTGCTCCGCGAATCCGGACACGAACAAGTCAGCCGACTGCCGAAACACCCGGGGCTCGCGGTAGTTCAACAGAAACCGGTACTCGTTGAACCCCAGGTTCGCCCGGGAGACCTCCTCGGGGCCGCCGCCCTTCGGCCACAGACTGACCCGGGTGTACAGATCGATGGACCGGTTGTTGCCCCACATATTGCGCCGGCCGATCTCGAAGAATCCGCGCGGGGCGAACTCCAACTGTTCGGCCGCGGCGCCGCTGGCGGTAGCGCGCAGCCGTTGGCTCGCCTCGAGCCCGCCGCCGTAACCGATGCGCGTCGCCGGGGCCTCTTCGACCATCACCACGACGTCGCGGCGGTTCGCCGCACCGTGGCTGAACTCCCGGAACTCTATGCGCCGAAAGATACCCAGCGCGGTCAGACGCCGGCGGGTCTCGTCGATCTCGTCACGCCCGAGCGGCTCGCCAGCGCGCAGCGCCAGCTCCCGCCGAATGGTGGATGTGGAAATCTGCCGATTCCCCACCACCAGCACGTGGTCCACGAAGATCCGGGGTCCCTCGTGCACGAGAAACGTGACGTCGGCGTCCTCGCCGGACTCGTCGAACCGCGGCGAGACGTCCACCTGTGCCGTTTCGTAGCCCTCGTTGAGATAGCGCAGCAGGATCGTGAAGGCGGCGCCCCGGGCCTGCGGCGCATGGAACGGCATCCCCGGCCGCACCGCGATGGCAGCCGCCAGGTCCGTCTCGCTGAACGCGGTCACGCCGTCGAAGGAGACGGAGCCGACCGTCGTCGCGGACCCTTCCATCACGTCGACGACCAGACGCACCGGCACCACCGCGGGCTCGTCGGCAGCGTTCGGAGCCGCCTCGACGAGCTCCGGCCGCACATCGACGTCGCGGTAGCCGCGCCGCTCGTAGGCCGCCCGCACCGCGGCCGCCCCCGCCTCCACGACGTCGACGACCAGCGGCGCCCCGGCCGCCACGTCGAAGAGATCGGCCAGCTCCGCCGCCGGCAGGACCCGATTGCCGGTGAACTCGACCGCGTCGACGACGTAGCGCGCCCCCCGCTCCACCGAGAACACGATCGAGAGCTGACCCGGCTCCTCCAGCCGGCGGTGGGTCACCCGGGTGTCGCGGTAGCCGATCTCCCGCAGGTAGGCCATGATTCGCAGGCTGGAGTCCTCGAGCAGATCCTCGTCTATCGATCCTTCCCGGGCGATGGGGACGAGCTCGTCCACCCGCGCCTCCGGGACCGGATCCCGATCGAACCGGATGGCGACCTGCGATCCGGTCCGGATGTCCAGCTCGATCGACACCGCCAGCCCGTCCGGGCTCGGCGTGGCCGCATGCGAGAAACGGGCGGCGTAGAACCGCCGGGACCGGACCTGGTCCTGGTACTCGACGAGCCGGCGATCGAGCTCCACCGGGTCGTAGACGGCCCCCTCCTGCAGATCGAGCCGATTCAGCACCGCTACCCGTTGGGGAGGCTCGATCCCGAGAATCTCGATCCGGTCGATGCGCGCCGCCGGTCCCGGGTCGACATCGATGACCAGCCCGCCGTCGGCCGCCGGCGGCCGGGGCGCGATGCGCGCGGCGAACCGGCCAGCGTCCCGATAGTACTCGCCGAGGAGGGCGGCGACGTCGGCAACCCGTTCGGGGGACACCGAGACTCCCACCCGGCGCCGGATGAGGTCGGCCGCCTCCTCGACCGGCCGGCCGAGGGCGTCGAGCACCTCGACTCCTCCCGCGGCGCGCAACGGCACCAGGTCGTACCGCAGGCCGACACCCTCCGGCGCGGCGGCGGCACTGACGCGAACGTCGACGAAGTCGCCCAGACTGAACAGATGGGTGAGGCTCTCGCGGACCTGCCGCATCGACAACGGCTGGCCGGGACGGGTCTCGATGAAGTCGAGCAGGGAAGGCTCGTCGAGGGGCCGCCCGTCGCGGAAGAACCGGATCTCCGCGACCGTCTGTCCCGCGAGCGCCGCGGGATCGGCGGTGGCGGGCGGCGCCGCAAGCACCAGCGCGGTCCCCACCGCGCCGGCGATGGAGGCGCCGCTCAAAATGCATGCCTCATGCGAAAATCCAGGGCGTAGGTGCGATCTTCGTTCTGCGACAGAATCCACGTCAGCCGGTCGCTCTGGTCGTGCTCGATAACGACGATGAGATCGCGATTGGCGCCGCTGATCGCCCGCGAAAGGGTGACGTGGGTCCGATCGGATATCCGCTTGCCGATGAGCATCCGCGCCGTCGGGTTCAGCTGCGCCGACTGGTGGGAGGACGGGTCACCCAGGGACGGCGTGATCTGGAACGTGTCGACCCCGAACGAGTCCTGGACGACGCGACCGACGCTGGAGGACAGGGGGCTGGTCAGCAGACGCGCGGCACCGGCCTGGAACCGCTGCTGCTGGGCCAGCTCGGGAGCGCGCGCGGCCCGCAGATCGGCGCTCTGGGGGTCGCGGATGTCGCCGAGCAGGAGCGACAGAACGTCGACCTCCGGGAGGGGCGGATCCGAGGACAGCGCGGGAACCAGCTCGTCCGGCGTGCCCGTCGCCCGGACCATCACCCGATAGGTCTGACCGGGCACGCGCACGTCGGTCTCGACCTCGACGTCGACGAAAGGCTCGATCCGGTTCAGGTTGGCGAACCCGATCGTCCCGTGGTTCAACCGGTACCGGTTGCCCTCGAAGAACGCGGTGCCCCGCTCGAGCTCGACCGTCCCCAGCAGCACCGGCCGGTCGTAGGTCCCCTGCAGGGTCAGCTCGGCGCTCGACACGATGCGCGCGAGGTTGTTGTCTATCCGCAGGCTGGAAGGCGCGTCGATCCGGACATCGAAGCTCAGCGGGAGCCCCGGCTCGTCCACTCGGGCGTCACCGCCCGCCGTGTCGCCACCGCCGAACAACCCACCCGCGGCATCGAGCCCCTCGAGCAGCACCGCGTCATGCACGCTGACGGTGCCGGCCAGGATCGGCCCGCCCGGCGGACCCCGCAGCACCAGATCGGTGTCGACATTCGAGCGGAATCCCTGCGGAAACCGCAGTTGCATGTCCCGGCCGCTCGCGGTGATCCCCAGCTCGCCGAGTTCGAAACCGTCGACTCCCGCGCGCCCGCCGAGTTGGACCGGACCGGATCCCATCGACGCCACCATCTCGTCGAACCGGATGGCGCCCCGCTCGAAGATGATCCGCCCGTTGATCTCCTCGAGCGCGTGCGGCAGCGAGATGTGCCGGATGCGTCCGTCCCGCACCGCCGCCTGCCCGGTCAGCACCGGCTGCCGCACCGTGCCGGCCACCTCGGCGTCCACGACGGCCGAGCCCGACCCCCGCAGGCTCTGGAACATCCCCTGCAGGATATCGAGGTTGGCGTTCCCATCGACGCCGACCGAGACCTCGTCGGACGCCAGATCCACCACTCCGGAGAGATCGAGGGCGGTGCCGACCCCGGCCAGGCGGAACTGATCGATGCCGATGACCCGCCGGTCGAGCGTCAGCCGAATGGGACCCTCGTTCCGGATCCCGTAGTCGAGCAGGCTCAGATCCACCCGCTGGATGGTGGCCGTCGCATCCAGGCGGTCCCAGTTCCGGAGCTCGCCGACGACATTCAGCGAACCGCTCAAGACCGCCTTCGTATAAGGGGACCATTCGGGTACGAACATGCGGACCCAGGGGTCCAGAGACCAGTCCGCGACCCGCAACGAGAGGTCGGCGTCCTGCGCCCCCCCGAGGGAAACCCGCCCCGCGGCGGAGAACGCGACGGTCGATGACGCCCCCTCCAGATCGAGCCGGACTTCCCCGTCCCGAATATCGAGCTGGCCGGTGATGTGTCCGACCTCCTCGTCCCCGATATGCAGATCGCTGATGGTGGCGCGGACCACATAGCGGGGGTTGTCGAGAACCCCGACCCCGGAGGCCGTGCCCGCGATGGTGCCGGACGGCGGCCGCGGCAACGCCGGAAGGAACTCGAGCGAGCCGACATCGATGCCGCGGGCGTCCAGATTGAACGAGTAGGACGCGTCCCACTCGATGAACGCGGCTCCCCTCGCCGAGCCCGCGCCCTTCCGAATGTCGAGTCGGTTCAACCGCACCCCGGTCCCTTCGAAGCGCAGGTCGGCGGCGGCGGAGTCGAACGGCTCGCCGTAGGCGGTCGGCCGATCGAGCCGCAGCCGTCCCACTCCGAACAACCGCCGATAGGCCCCGTACAGCCGCATCTCGCCGGTGGCCGGTCCGTCGATGAGATAGCCCTCCCGGAGCCCGAAGGCGGCCCGGATGCTCGCGGCCGGAAACGACTCCAACTGCACCAGGGCGTTCATTTCCTCGCCGCCGTCGTTCCGCGGCCGCGCCAGCGAGAACTGCCCATCGACCCGAAGGGCGCTGTCGCCTCGGCGAAAGTCTCCCCCGATGACGTCCAGGTACGCGTTCTCGACGAGGAACTCGCCGCGGCCGGCGCCCCATTCGACGTTCCAGGCTCGCACCGCCTCACCGGCGAACGTCGCTTCGATGCGCGGCGACGCCAGGTCCCCGAGCAGGACGCCGTCGAGGGTGCCGTAGCCATCGACCGCGAACGGATCGGTCGGCGCCCCGACCGCGGTCATTACCGCGGCCATCAACCGGTCGCTCTCCTGCCAGTTCGAGCTCGCCACCTCGAAGGGAATCCGGGTGTCCGCCCCCCAGGCGGTGCGTCCCCCGAACGCGATGCGGGTCGACGGCGTGGCCAGGTATCCCGTCCCCAGCTCCAACCCCTCGCTCGTCGCCCGGTACTCGAACTGCCCGCCGAACCGGAACGTCCGGGTCGTCAGGTCGGTCGGCTGCTCCCGCCGGCCGGCCACCGCCGCCGCCGCGCCGGGGCCCGGATCGGCGCCGGCGAGCTGGACCCCCGCCGATGGATCGAGCCGGATGCCGCCCTCGCTGCGAAAGTCGGCGAACCCGCCGAGCGGCCAGTCGAGGCGGTTGCGGCCGGAGGCCCGGGCCACGGGCTGAATCCCGCGCACCTCGAGGGCCCGGGCCAGCGGTCCGAGCCCGATGCCGGCGTACCGGACATCGAACGTCGCCTGCCCGGGCTCGGCCCCCCCGAGGGGCGCCATCGAGAAGTCGAACTCCGCCTCCCCGCCGTAGGGCGCCACCTCGCCGCTGACCTCGAACCGGTCGTGCCGCCACACCAGATCGCCGGCCAGCGCCGGGAAGCGCACGGGGTCGATGCCCGCGACCCCGCTCGTGAACGTTCCCCGGAGGTCATGCCCGCCCTCGAACTTGTGGAACGTGCCGCTGAAGTGTCCGAGACCGGAGGCGGTGAAGTTGTCGCGGGCGAAGAAGATCTCCCGCATGCGCGTGAAGTCGATGTCCGATTCGAGCGTGTAGGACATCTCGGGGAAGTTCCCCATGTCGACGTCCCCCTGGAGGCGCGTCGTCGTGCCATCGGTCTCCAGGTCGATCCGGGTCAGCCGGACGTCGGCGCCATCGAGCAGGAAGTCGGTCTCCAGGCCGATCCCCATCGGCTCGAAGTCGCCGATCCGGAGGATGCCACCGGACGAGGCGGCATGGCCGCGGTAGTCGAGGACCTTGGTGATCGTGAGGTCCAGGTCCGGCAGGCTGACGCTCCAGTTCGACCCGTGGTCCTCGAAGCGAAACTGGCCCCGGGACGCGTTCAGGTACTGCAGCGTGGTCACGAAACGCCGCCCGGCCTCCGCGTCCGGCTCGGCCGGGTCCGGGCGCACGGGCTCCCCCTCCCCGGCCGCGAGCTCTACCGGCGCGCCGGCGGCGGTCTCCGGATCCGACTGCCGCACGAAGGCGGGGAAGCTCTGGCGGCCGTCGGGAAACGACTCCGCCAGCATCTGCCAGTTCCGCATGAACACTGCGTCGGCGAGGAACTCGCCGTGCAGCAGCGCCGGCCAGACCACCGACAGCGTGATCTGCTCGGCCATGAGGAAGGGCCGATCATCCGGGTGCAACCCGCCGATGGTGAGATCCTCGACGACGAACCGGCCGCGCAACAGGCGGATACCGATCCGGCCGATGCTGACATCGCGCTCGAGATAGCCGCCCAACGCCTGCTCCGCCCGGGCGCGGACGGCGGGGCCGAGGTCGATCGTCACGACCGCGACGAGCGACACCGCCACCAGGACGGCGGCCCCCGCGACGCCCCACCGCAGGTACCGGCGGGACCACCACGCGGCCCACGCCGGGCGACGCGCGCGAGACGAGGTCTCCGGCGGCGCATCCGGCGCCGGTTGCGCCGCCGAATCCGAATCCGGAACGCGCGGTGAATCGCCCGCCGTCGGAACGGCCGGCCCGGCCCGCACACCGTCGCCCGGCGACCCTGCTTCCCGTCCGACCGCCTCCGCGGGAGTCTGCGGGTTGCCGGGGATCAGGCTGGGCAGGGAACCGTCGTCCGCCGGCCTGGCTTCCCGCCCGACCGGCCCCGCGGGGGTCCGCGGGTTGCCGGGGAGCAGGCTGGGCCGGGAACCGTCGTCCGCCGGCTTGGCTTCCCGCCCGACCGGCCCCGCGGGGGTCCGCGGGCCTCCCGGACCCAGGCTAGTCACCCGCGCCCTCCGCGGTCAGGGTGGCCAGCACGGCGCCCGCCTCGACCGAATCGCCGGGGGCCGCCCGCACGTCGGACACCACCCCGTCGGCCGGCGACGCGACCTCGTTCTCCATCTTCATCGCCTCGACCACCGCGAGCCCCTGTCCCGCGGCGACGCGATCTCCCGGCGCGACGAGCACCCGGACGACGCGGCCGGGCATCGGCGACGCGACCGCGTGGTCGCCGCCGTCCTGCGCCGCAGCGGCGCGGCGGCGCCGCCGCCCATCGGACACGCGGGCCCGAACTTGGCGGCCCGCGATGCCCACGACCCACTCGCCCGGGGCGATTTCGTCGCCGCGCACCTCCCGGCTCGCCCGGCCCGACGCCGGCAGAATCATCGAGAGACGTCCCGACCCCAACGCCGACACGTCCACTTCGCGGGTCGTGTCGTCCCAATGGAGCAGCAACCGCGCGCCGGGGCCCTCGGTCCCGATCGGTTCGACGGTGACCGACGCTTGCCGGCCGGCCACGTCGACCTGCACGCGCATCGGGCCGCGTGGGGTCGCCGTCATCGCCGCAACCCGTCGAGTCGGGCCGCCCGGCGCCACGGCGTCGGTCCCGCCGGGACCCCGCCCCCCCCTCGATCCACGCCGGACTGGTATGTGAGCAGCGCCGCCGCCATGACCGCCAGATCGACGTCCTCGTCCGACAGCTCGGAGAACGACCGCCCGCGCCGGTCGACGAGCGCGCGGTCGAGAAAGGAGGTGTCGAAGCCGCCGGCGGCGAACGCGTCCTGCTCGAGAATCCACAACAGCGCCGGAATCGCGGTGGTGATGCCGCCGATCTCGTACTCGCCCAGTGCGCGCTTCAGGCGGGCGATGGCCGCGGTGCGGTCGCCCGCCCAGGCCACGACCTTGGAGATCATCGAGTCGTAGAAGACCGGCACCGTGAAGCCGGCTTCGACGCCGCTGTCGTCCCGCACCCCGGGACCGGACGGACTGCGCAGGAACGTGATGCGGCCCGGAGCGGGCATGAACCCGGCATCCGGGTCTTCGGCGTAGACCCGCGCCTCGATCGCGTGCCCGTGCGGGGTGAGGGCCCGCCGGCGGTCCAGGGTCAGCCGCTCGCCGCGCGCGATCCGAATCTGCCAGTGCACGAGGTCCACCCCGGTCACCATCTCGGTGACCGGATGCTCCACCTGGAGCCGCGTGTTCATCTCCAGGAAATAGAACCGACCCTCCTCGTCCAGCAGGAACTCGAGGGTGCCGGCGTTGGTGTATCCGACCGCCGAGCACAGGGCCGCCGCGGCATCCGCCAGGGCCGTCCGGATCGACTCGGTGACCGCGACCGACGGCGACTCCTCGATCACCTTCTGGTGCCGCCGCTGGATGGAGCATTCGCGCTCGACGAACGGCACCACCGTGCCGTGCGCGTCGCCCAGCACCTGGACCTCGACATGACGCGCACGCTCCAGGAGCCGTTCGAAGTACACCGCCGACTCGCCGAAGGCCGAGCCCGCCTCGGACCGAGCGCTCTCGACCGCGGCCGCCACGCCGTCGGGACCGGCGACCCGGCGCATCCCCCGCCCCCCGCCGCCGGCCACCGCCTTGATGAACAGCGGATAGCCGACCGCGTCGGCCCGGGCGCGCAACTCCGCCTCGGACAGGGTGTCGGGCAGGGCCTCGGTGCCCGGCACCACCGGCACCCCCGCGTCGATGGCCGCCCGCCGCGCCGCCGTCTTCCCCCCCATCGTCTCGATGACGCCGGCATCCGGTCCGATGAACACCAGCCCCGCCTGCTGGCAGGCGCGGGCGAACGCGGCGTTCTCGGCGAGAAACCCGTAGCCCGGATGCACGGCCGTCGTCCCCGTCTCGACCGCCGCGGCCAGCACCCGCTCGATGTCGAGATAGCTCTCGGCGGCCGGACTCGGCCCGATGGCGACGGCCTCGTCGGCATGACGGACGTGAGGCGCGGTGCGGTCGCACTCGGAGTACACCGCAACCGACGGGACCCCCATCTCGCGGCAGGCCCGCAGGATGCGGACGGCGATCTCGCCTCGGTTGGCGACCAGAATCTTCATGTCACGGGCGCGGCATGCCGGACCGGGTGTTCCGCCGGGCGACCGGCGACCGCCCGCACCCGGCAGGCGTCGTCATCAGCCCCGGGGTGAACGTCCCGCGCCGCACCCAGACCGGGGGCGACACGGCTGACGAGGCGCGACGTGGGAGGAGGCAGCCTCCTGTCCACAGTCTACGCCAATCCCGCCCGAGTTCCCAGGGTCGAAGGGCGCCGGGCGGCACGCCCGCAACGCGCACCGCGACGGCAGGCGCCCGGGCCCTGCGGCGCGCAGCCGCCTTCCGGCGACACGCCGGCCGCCCGCGGTGGAACCCCGCCTTGCGCGGAGAGCGGCGGGGGCGTCCACGGGCCGTAGGCCCCGCGCGACGAGGCATGAGGAAGAAGCGTACCGGGTGATGCAACCACGGACTGAACGCAGTCCGACGAACCACGCGTTCGGGGCGGGGATGCATCGTCGCTCGAATGCAGCGGGGACTTCGTCGCGGGCTGCTAGAATGCGGTTGATTCCCCGGTTCCGTGACCGATGCCCCGAGATGTCCCCCGCGATCGTCCCGCGCACGGACCGGAGCCGGGCCGAACGCGGTCCGACCGAGCGTCGAGGCGGCTCCGCGATCCGCTCGTGCTCTTCCTGCTGCTGGGGGTCGGCGTATTCGCGCTCGACCACTGGCTGGAGGGCGGCGCGGAGGAGAGCCGCGTGATCGAGGTGACGGGGGACCAGGTCGAGCGGCTCCGCGCGCGCTCGGCGGCGCAGTGGGGCCGCCCCCCGACGGGTCCCGAGCTGCAGGCGCTGACAGAGGGGGCCGTGGACGAGGAGATCCTCTATCGCGAGGCGCAGCGGCTGGGTCTCGATCGCGAGGACGCCATCGTGCGGCGGCGACTCGCCCAGAAGCTGACGTTCGTCCTGGAGGGCGACGGCGACCGGGCGGCGCCCTCGGCGGACGAGGTCGAGCGGTACTACGCCCGGCACGCCGAGCGCTACCGGCGGCCGCCGCGAACGACGTTCGACCACGTGTTCCTGTCGGCCGATCGCAGGACCGACCCGGCCGGCGACGCGGCCGCCCTGCTCGGCGACATCGGCGCCGGCGGCAGCGGCGGCTGGAAGCGCCTCGGCGACCCCTTCATGCTGGCGCGCACCTACGCGGACAGGACGGACCCGGAGATCGCGGGGCTGTTCGGGACCGGCTTCGCAGAGGCCGTGTCCGCCCTGCCGACGGGTGACTGGAAGGGGCCGATCGAGTCGACGTACGGCATGCACCTGGTCCGGGTGCGCGACCGGACCCCCTCGCGGGCGCCGCGGCTCGACCAGCTTCGGGACCGGGTCGTCGCGGACCTGCGCGAGGAGCGTCGGCGCGAGCAGGGCCGGGCCGCGTATCGGGCGCTGCGCGACGACTACGAGGTGCGCCTTCCGGCGGCGGGCGGCGCCGGACGGGCGCAAGACTAGACGCGTCCCGAGGACGCACGGGAGAGCCTCGCATGACGGCACCACGATTTCTCGCAGCCTGCCTCCTGGCCCTCGTTCCCCTGGCTTGCGGCACGCCGGGCGGCGACGTCGAGCCGCCGGCGACGCCGCCGGGACGCGCCGTCGTGGAATGGAGCCCCCCGAGCGCGCCGGCGGTGGCGGCCGATCTCGTCGCGCGGGAGCCGTGCGCGCACCACGACCCGCTGCGGCAGGTCTTCTTCGGCGACCTGCACACCCACACCGCCTTCTCGCTCGACGCCCTCGGGCGCGGCGGCTTCCAGACCCCCGACGACGCCTACCGCTTCGCGCAGGGCGAGGAGATCGGCCTGAGCCCGGTCGACGCGGAGGGCCGTCCCACCCGCACCGCCCGGCTCGCCCGCCCCCTCGACTTCGCGGCGGTCACCGACCACTCCGAGTGGCTCGGCGAGGTCGCGGTGTGCACCGACCCGTCGTCCCCCGTCCACGACACGCCCGCCTGCCGCGGGCTGCGCCCCGGCGGCGCCGCGGACGAGCGCGCGGCGTGGCAGGCGGACCGGCAGGCGGGCCGGGGCCCGGCGGTCTGCGGCGAGGACGGCAGCCAGTGCCGTGAAGGCCTGCTGACGGCCTGGGGGGCGACGCAGGCGGCGGCCGAGCGCTACTACGACCGCTCGAGCGACTGCTCCTTCACGACGTTCCATGCGTGGGAGTACACCCGGGCGCCGGGACGCTCCAAGGTGCACCGCAACGTCATCCTGCGCAACGAGATCGCGCCCGAGCTGCCCATCTCGTGGATCGACGCCGACCAGCCGCGCGACCTGTGGACCCGGCTCAAGGCGCGCTGCAACGACACCGGCACCGGCTGCGAGGCCCTCACCATCCCCCACAACCCCAACATCTCCAACGGCCAGATGTTCACCCTCGACTGGGGCGGGCTGCCCCTCGACGAGCAGCGCGCGCGGGCGGCCCTGCGGTTTGAGATGGAGCCCCTGGTGGAGATGATGCAGGCCAAGGGCGAGTCCGAGTGCCGGCGCGGCATGTGGAACGTGGTCGGCGGCGAGGACGAGCTGTGCGACTTCGAGAAGGTGCGCTACATCGACGGCGAGCGTCCGCCCGACTGCGAGGACGGCACCGGGGAGGGCGGGCTGCGCGGCGAGGGCTGCCAGTCGCGCCTCGACTTCGTGCGCTACGCCCTCATCGAGGGCATCGCGCAGGAAGAACGGCTCGGCATCAACCCGATACAGCTCGGGCTGATCGGCAGCACCGACGGGCACAACGGCCTGCCCGGCGACACCGACGAGTACGACTACCAGGGCCACAACTCGAACGTCGACTCGGACCTCGAGAAGCGGATCACGACGCCCGCCTACGCCCCGCACGCGCTGCGGAACCCCGGCGGGCTGGTCGGCGTCTGGGCCGAGGAGAACTCGCGCGACTCGCTGTTCGACGCGATGCGCCGGAAGGAGACGTTCGGCACGAGCGGCGTGCGCATCCAGGCGCGGCTCTTCGGCGGCTGGGACCTCCCGGACCTGTGCGCCAGCAGCGACATGATCGCCGAGGCCTACGAGACGGGGGTGCCGATGGGGAGCGTGCTGCCGCCCCGCGCGGGGGCCGAAGCGCCTCGGCTCTTCGTGACCGCCCTCGCCGATCCGGGGACGAGCGGCTATCCGGGCACGCCGCTGCAGCGCATCCAGATCATCAAGGGCTGGGTCGGCGACGACGGGCTGTTCCACGAGGCGATATACGACGTGGCCGGCGACGCCGACAACGGCGCGGACGTGTCGCGGACCACCTGCGAGCGGAGCGGGACCGGCGCCGCGTCGCTGTGCGCGGTGTGGACCGATCCCGACTTCGACCCGTCCCGCTCGGCCGTCTACTACGCGCGCGTCGTCGAGAACCCGAGCTGCCGCTGGAACGCCCTGCAGTGCGCGGCCCTGCCCGAGGGCGAGCGTCCCGCCGCGTGCGGGGATGCCGAGCTGCCGTGGAGGATCCAGGAGCGGGCGTGGACCTCGCCCATCTGGTACCAGGCCGCCGAGCAGTAGATGGCCCGGGGCGACCTGGTCGACCTCCACTCTCGGAGGCGACGAGCGCCTGCTGACGCGCATCGGCGCGGCTTCGGGGACGGCGGAGCCGCCGTCCCCGACGACGACCCGTGGCTGCGCGAGCAACGCCGGCAGGGCCGATAGGACGCCACGCGGGAAAGCGTGCGAGGTCCCGACCACCATCCTGGGTGCGTTCGAGCCGGCGCGGGCTACGGTTCGGTGGCCTCCGCCACCGGCTCGAGCCGGAGCAGGGCCGCCTCGTCCTCGTCGGTCAGCACGTACAGGAGGCCGTCCGGACCCTGGCGCACGTCGCGAATCCGCTGCCTGAGATCGGCCAGGAGCCACTCCCGGGCCAGTTCCTCTCCCACCTCGTTGAACACGATCCGCTCGAGGTGTCCGGTCCCGCGGATCCGGCCGGTCATCATCGCCCCGACGAACAGGTCCCCTTTCCACGCGGGGAATCGGTCACCCGTGTAGAAGGTCAGGCCGCCCGGGGCGATGGACGGCGACCAGAAGACGAGCGGCTCTTCCATGCCCGGCGCCCAGAACCGGCCGGACACCCGCGCGCCGTCGTACTGCCGCCCATAGGACACGATCGGCCACCCGTAGTTCTTCCCGGCCTCGATGACGTTCAGCTCGTCCCCGCCCTGCACGGCATGCTCGGTCGTCAGCGGGGCGAACGTCTCCGGATGCAGGGTCAGTCCCTGGTGGTTCCGGTGCCCCAACGAGAAGATCTCCGGCAGGTAGCCCTCCCGGCCGACGAACGGGTTGTCCTCGGGCACGGAGCCGTCGTCCCTCAGCCGCAGCACCTTGCCCGCGTGGCTGCCCGGATCCTGGGCGCGCGACTCGGCCGGGTCGGTGCGGAAGGCGCCGCCGACCGTCAGGTACAGCGTGCCGTCGGGAGCGAACCCCATGCGGGCCCCGGCCGTCGTCCCCCCGAACGGCTCGGCCACAAACACGTCCTCGACGCCGCGCAGCGTCATGCCGTCGAGCCGCCCCCGGACCAGGGCGACGGTCCCGGCGTCGTCCGGCAACGGTCGCGTGTAGCTGAGATAGACGAGCCGGTTCTCGTCGAAGGCCGGATGCAGCGCCACGTCCATCAAGCCGGCGAGACCTCCGGTGAACACTTCCGGCACCCCGGCGACGGGCTCCGGGTCGAGCACCCCGTCGCGGATCATCCGGAGCCGCCCGTCGTCGCGCTCGGTGACCAGGATGCCCCCGTCGGGCATGAACGCCATCCCCCACGGATGCGACAGCCCCTTCGCCACGACCACCACCCGGACCTCCTCGATCGCATGGGTGTTGATGACGAACGGATCGTCCGGCACGGAGACGGCGGGGAGACCGGGAGGCTCGCGTTCAGCCTGTTCCTGCTGTGCGGCGGCGACCGGCAGGATGACGAGCAGAACGCCGGCCAGCGCGAACCGGGGGGCGACACGACGATACGCCGCGGGGTTGCTGCCCATGATTGTGACCTCCGGATGACCTGACGGGATCGGCGTCCCCATTCTATCCGGATCGAGACTCCCGCACCGTCGCGAACAGGGCAAGCGCCGAGCGTGTACGATACATTGTGGACCGTAGCGCAGAACGGATCGTACCCTGCCGGTGAGACTGAACATCACACTGGATTGGGCGCTGGCATCGGCGACTGACAAAGGGCTCGAGGCAGAACCCTCATTCACGGTCGTTGGTTCGCTCGTGCAGGTGCTCACGGCGCTGCGTTGATGGTGAGACTGAACCCACTCCCGGGGAGGTGACAGATGACCGGAAGGCGACTCGCGGCGTTGTGCATGGCGGTAGCGTTGACCTGGCTGGCGCCGTCGGGCTCGGCGGCCCAGGCGCAGGCTGCGGCCGCAGAAGGCTGGACCCTGTCCCACACGACCTGGGGCGACCCGGACCTGCGGGGCGTCTGGTCGTTCGCGACGCTCACGCCCCTGGAGCGGCCCGTGAGCTACGCGGGGCGCGAAAGCCTGACGGCGGAAGAGGTGGTCGCGCTGAACGCCGAGGCGCTCACGCGCGGGGACCAGCCGCCGCCGCCCGGCGATCCCGGAGCCTACAACGCGTTCTGGTTCGACCGCGGCGAGTCTACGGGGCGCACGGCCCTCATCGTCGACCCGCCCGACGGGCGCATTCCCTTCACCCCGGCGGGGCGCCAGCGGTTGAACGCCCGCCGGGCGCTGCTCGGCCGCCCCGCCCACGGTCCGGAGGACCGCAGCCCCGGCGAGCGCTGCGTGCATCACACCAAGGCGGGCCCGCCGATGTCCTCCGGCGGCTACAACAACCACGTGCGGTTCTTCCAGACGCCCGGCTACGTCGTGGTCTGGACCGAGCAGATCCACGACGCGCGCATCGTCCCGATGGACGGCCGCCCGCCGATCGCCGGCGCCATCCGGCAGTGGATGGGCGATTCGCGCGGCCGGTGGGAAGACGACACGCTGGTCGTCGAGACGACGAACTACAACGGCAAGGCCGCCTACCAGGGATCGGCCGACGGCCTGCACCTGGTCGAGCGGTTCACGCGCATCGGCGCGGACGCGCTGGAGTACGAGTACACCGTCTCGGACCCGGCCACCTACGCCCGGCCGTGGACGGCCTCGATCACGATGACGCCCATCGAAGGCGACCTGTACGAGTTCGCCTGCCACGAGGGCAACTACGGCATGGAGGGAATCCTCGCCGGCGCGCGGGCCGACGAGCGGGCGATGGCCGGGTCGCGGTAAGGCGACGGCCGGGCACGGGCCGACGTCGGTCCTCCTTCGCCTTCGGCCCGCGCCGTGGGGCTCCTGCGGTTCGGTTTGCCGCCTGCGGCGTGGGCCGCCACCGGGCCAGCGCCCGGTATCGCGGCGCCGGGAAAGAGACACTGGCTCGAGCAGTGGAGCCCCTGGAGGGCTACCGGATCTTGCCGGTGAGATCGATGTAGAGCGCCCGAACCCGCCCCACGATCTACCGCCGCGGGAGGCACCGGCGAACGGTGTAACATGGGGCGGCATGGCCTTCTCGCGTCCCTTGTCGCCCGCCCCGCCCAGCGGCGCGCTGGCGGACCCCGGCGCCCCGGCAGGACCGCCGGAGTTCCCCGGCTGCCGCGCCGTGCGGATCACCCGCGACGCCATCGCCGACTTCGAAGGCCGGCTCGAGTACTGGGACGCGGCCACCGAGACGGCGTGGATGGTGTGCGAGCCCACCACCGTCTACCACGAGGGCCCCGGCCAGCGCCTGGCCCACCTCGCCGCGCTGATCGCGGCCGGGCGGGGGTCGCCCATCACCACCCTCGGGACGTCGGACCTGCTGGTGCGCGACGCCCGCGGCGAGCGGCAGCGCATCATGCAGGCGGACCAGATCGTCTACGTGCATCCCGTCGAGACGGTGCCGCGCGGCGCCGCCGTCGAGGTGGGCGCGGACCACCTGCCCGACGTCGTGCTCGAGGTCGACTACTCGACCGACGTGCGGCGCGGCAAGCTGGGGTTGTACGAAGCCTGGGGCTTCCCGGAGGTGTGGGTCGAGGTGCCGGACGTCGCGTCCTCGAGCCGATCGCGGCGCCGCCCCTCCGGCCTGACCATCCACCGCCTCGGCCCCGGCGGCTACCGCCCGGCCGCCGCGAGCGCGGCGTTCCCGGGCTGGACGGCGGCGGAGATCCACGCCGCCCTGAACGAGGCGCGGCTGTCCGAGGAGACGAGCGCGGTGCTGACCCGCGTCGGGCGGGCCCTCGGCGACGCCGAGGGCACCGTCCCCGACGATGACCCGTGGCTGCGCGGGCAGCGCCGGGAAGCCACCCTGGAAGCAACGCTGGAAGCGGCCACGCAGGTCCTTCGCGCCCGGGGCATTTCCGCCCCGGAGCGCCTCCCCGCGCGTCTTGCCGACGCGTCGCCGAGCCATCTCGTCGACGCCGCCCTCGCGTGCCGGGACGGCGCCGACTTCCTCGCCCGCGCGATGCCGCGAGACCGGTCTCCGAGCTGACGGCGGAGCCGACCGCGTCGGGACGCCGCCCGGCCTGGACGCGCAACGGACCGGCCGTGACGCCGCGGCGCTCACAAGGGGTGCATGAGGGCACTGCCGCGACGGGGGCGGCCCCCGTGCACTACAGCGGGATGTTGCCGTGCTTCTTGGGCGGGTTGCGGTCGCGCTTGCCGTCGAGGCTGCGCAGGGCGGCGATCAGCTTCGGCCGGGTCGTGCGCGGCTGAATCACCTCGTCGATGTAGCCGCGGCCGGCCGCGACGAACGGGTTGGCGAGCTTCTCGCGGAACTCGGCGATCTTCTCGGCCCGCAGCGCGTCGGGATCGTCGGCGGCCTCCAGCTCGCGCCGGTAGAGGATGTTGACGGCCCCCTCCGGCCCCATGACCGCGATCTCGGCCGTGGGCCACGCGAAGTTGACGTCGGTCCGGATGTGCTTGCTGGCCATGACGCAGTAGGCGCCGCCGTAGGCCTTGCGGGTGATGACCGTCACCTTGGGGACCGTCGCCTCGGCGAACGCGAACAGCAGCTTGGCGCCGTGGCGGATGATGCCGCCGAACTCCTGCTGGGTGCCGGGCAGGAAGCCAGGCACGTCCTCGAAGGTCACCAGGGGAATGTTGAACGCGTCGCAGAAGCGGACGAAGCGCGCCCCCTTGACCGAGGCGTCGATGTCGAGAGTCCCCGCGAGATGGGCCGGCTGGTTGGCGACGACCCCCACCGACTGGCCGCCGAGCCGCGCGAAACCGACGAGAATGTTCTTCGCATAGTGCTCCTGCACCTCGAGCAGCTCGCCCGCGTCGACCACCGCGCGAATCACGTCGCGCATGTCGTAGGGCTGGTTGGGCTGCTCGGGCACGACATCGTCGAGGGCCGGGTCCTCGCGATCGATCGGGTCGGTGTCCGCCCCGCGGGGCGCGTCGTCGAGGTTGTTCCCAGGCAGATAGCCGAGCAGGTCGCGAATCAGCGCGAGGCACGCCTCGTCGTCCGGCACGACGAAATGCGCGACGCCACTCCTGGCGTTGTGGGTCATCGCGCCGCCGAGCTCCTCCTTCGTCACCTCCTCCAGAGTCACGGTCCGGATGACCTCCGGCCCGGTGATGAACATGTAGCTCGTCTTGTCCACCATCACCGTGAAGTCGGTGATCGCCGGCGAGTAGACCGCGCCGCCCGCGCACGGCCCCATGATCGCGGAGATCTGGGGCACCACCCCGGACGCGAGCGTGTTGCGCAGGAAGATGTCGGCGTAGCCGCCCAGCGACAGCACGCCTTCCTGGATGCGAGCGCCCCCGGAATCGTTCAGTCCGACGACCGGCGCGCCCGCCTCCATCGCCAAGTCCATGATCTTGACGATCTTCGCGGCGTTGGTCTCCGACAGCGACCCCCCGAACACCGTGAAGTCCTGGGCGAAGGCATAGACCAGACGTCCCTCGACCCGCCCGCGTCCGGCGACGACGCCGTCCCCGGGCACGATCTGGTCGCCCATCCCGAAATCGCGGCAGCGGTGGGTGACGAGCTTGTCCACCTCCTGGAAGGTGCCGGGATCGAAGAACCGGTCGACACGTTCCCGCGCGGTGAGCTTGCCGGCCGCATGCTGGCGGGCGAGGCGCGCCTCGCCCCCGCCCTCGTGCGCGCGGCGCTCGTAGTCCTCGAGCAGCTTGTGCTTGTCCATCGGTCGATGCGACGGGGATCCCGACAGATTGGTCTAGCCGACCGGCTGGTGCGCCTTTGCCCAGTCCGCGAGGAACCGCTCCAGGCCGATGTCGGTCAGGGGATGATTGAACAACGCGTCGATCACCTTCGGCGGGCAGGTGCAGACGTCGGCCCCGAGACGGGCCGCCTCGACGATGTGCATCGGCCCTCGGGTGCTGGCCACGAGCACTTCGGTCGCCAGGGGGAAGTTCTGGAAGATCTCGACGATCTGGGCGATGAGGTCCATGCCCGGGGTGGCGATGTCGTCGAGCCGGCCGACGAACGGGCTCACGAACGTGGCCCCCACCTTGGCCGCCAGCAGGGCCTGGGCGGCCGAGAAGATCAGCGTGACGTTGACGCGGGTCCCCTCCCCGGTCAACTCGCGGCACGCCTGCACGCCCGGCTTCCCGAACGGCACCTTCACGACGACGTGGGGGTCGATGGCGGCCAGCTCGCGGCCTTCGCGCACCATGCCCGCGGCGTCGGTGGCCACCACCTCGGCGCTGACCGGTCCCCCGACGACGTCGCAGATGCGCTTCAGGACGGCGCGCGGGTCGGCCCCGGTCTGCGCCAGCAGCGACGGGTTGGTGGTCACCCCGTCGATGATCCCGAGCGGCACCAGGGCCTCGATCTCCTCGACGTTCGCGGTGTCTACAAACAGCTTCATGCCATCCTCGAATGATGATCCCGGTCCGGGAGCGCCGTTCACCCCTGAACGACGTCGTTCACCAGCTCGCCGACCCCTTCGACCGCGACGACGACCCGGTCTCCGGGCGCGAGCGGCCCGACCCCGGGGGGCGTCCCCGTGGACAGGATGTCGCCCGGCAGCAGGGTCATGACCGCGGTGACGAACTCGATCAGGTCGCGGAGCGGGAAGATCAGTTCGCGGGTGTTCGAGTGCTGCCGCCGCTCGCCGTTGACCCGCGACTCGATGCCGATCGGCCGATCCAGATCCGCGGCGGCGATGCACGGCCCCACCGGGGCGAACGTGTCGAACCCCTTGGCGCGGGTGTACTGCACGTCACGACGCTGGAGGTCGCGATCGGTCACGTCGTTCACGCAGGTGAACCCGAGCACGTACTCGTGCGCGCGATCGGCGGGCACCCGGCGGGCGGCGCGGCCGATGACCACCCCCAGCTCGGCTTCGTAGTCGACCCGGCCGGCGCCGGGGGGAAGGACGATCGGCGCGCCGGGGCCGACCACGGCCGTCGAAGGCTTCAGGAAGATCAGCGGCTCTTCGGGCAGGGCCTTGTTCATCTCGGCCGCGTGGTCCCGGTAGTTCAATCCCACCGCGACGATCTTGGACGGCGCGATCGGAGCCAGGATCCGCGGTTCGGCGCCGGCCAGGCGCGCACCGACGCTCGGCCTCCCCCAGGGCTCGCCTTCCAGGGCGTGCCAGGCTTGGTCCCGGCGAACGGCGTGGATCACCCGTCCGTCGTGCTCGATTCGATAGATGGATTCCATGGCAACCGGGCCGCGCACTCCGCGGCCAGCCCGGACACCGCCGCCTCCCGGCGCCGTTGCCCGCCCAACCAATCCTACAGTGTCCGCGCCGTTCTACGCGCGGACTCCCGGCCCGGCAATCGTCGCCTGCGGCGCCGCCGCCCCAACCAACCCTGCAGCAGTCCGCGCCGTTGCAGGGCGCAGACTCCTACCGCGCCGCCGCTTCCACGCGGTCGGACGGCTCGCTCAGATTGGGCGTGGCCGCCGTGTCGACCGCGCGCACCGCGTACGCGTGACGCACACCCGGTTCCGCGGTGGTGTCACGGTAGGTGTTCCCGGTCAGCGGCGCGTCCATGAGCGGGTGCAGTGTCTCATCCCCCGGCAAACCGCGCAATACCAGGTAGCCCGCCAGATCCGACTCGCCGTTCGGCCGCCACAGCAGGCTCACCTCTCCCTGGCTCCCGACCGCGGTCAACGCCTGCGGGGCGGCCGGCGGGAAGGTGTCGACGAACGTGACACAGGTCACGGGAGACAGTCGGCTGCGCACCTCGAACCCCGCAACCACGTCGAGGGTGCGGACGGCGAAGCACCGTTCGACCCCGTACTCGACCTGCTGATCGGTGTACGCGGGCGCGGCGAGCGGAGTCTGGCTCAGCGGTTCCGGGACGTCCGGCGAGCCCGCATCCGACTCGGAGACCTCGAACAGCTCGTAGGTCGACGCGGGCGGCCACTCGACGACCGGCCGGGACTCCAGCGGAGTCAGCGGAGCGGCCGGCGCCTCCGCATCTTCCGCCGGCGCCTCCGCATCATCCGCCTGCGCGTCGGTCTCGTCCTCGGCGTCCGCCGTTCCGGCCTCGATCGACGTCTCGTCGCCGGCCTCCGGCGGCGTCTCCTCGGCGGCCGACGCCTCATCGGAAGGCGCCTCATCGGGAGGCGCCGCGTCGGAAGACGCCTCGTCAGCCGGCGCCTCATCGGAGACCGGCGCGTCAGCGGCGTCCTCGACGGCGGCGTCCTCGACGGCGGCGTCCTCGACGGCGGCGTCCTCGACGGCGGCGTCCTCGACGGCGGCGTCCTCGGCGGCGGCGTCCTCCGCCATCACCGGCGCCTGAACCGTCTCGCGGGCCCCGGCAGGCAGGTCCCAGGTCACGTCCACCGTCGTCTCGGTATAGACCACCTCCGGCGCCGGCGGCGGCTCCGGCGCCCGGACGCCCAGCGGCACCGCGATCCGCTCTCCGCCCTCCGACTCCTCGCCGTCCTCCGAGACCTGCACCACGACGTACTCGCGCTGCAGCGGCCCCGGCAACGGGGGCGTCATCAACGGCACCATGACCGGCCGCTCGGGCTCCTCCGTATCGTCCTCTTCTTCGTCTTCCCTTGCTTCTTCTTCCCTTGCTTCTTCTTCCGCTTCCTCCCGGCGCACGCGCTCCTCTTCCCAGGGATCGACCGGGACCTCGATCTCCGCCGTCAGCACCTCCGAGCGCATCACCGGAGCCCCCTGCATCACCGGTGCCTCCGCCGGCGGCTCGGCCGGGGGCGACTCGGCCGCCGGCGGCTCGGCCGGGGAGGGCTCGTCCGCGGTCTCACCGTCCGATTCGGGTTCCGGGAGCGGGGAAGGGGCGACCTCGACCGAGGCGACGAGGGTCGCCGCCTCCTGGAACTCTTCGAGCTCGAGCGTCCGGTCGGGCGGAAGCCGGGGCTGGGTGGTCATCGCATAGACGTCCACCCGGACGAGCGACGCCGGTTCCGAGCGGTCCTCGTTCTCGGTCGGCAGGACGAAGCCGACGGACACCTCGTCGCCGAGACGCTGCACCACGAGATCGGTCACCGGGGCCGGCACCCGCACCAACGGAGCGAGCGGCGGCCCCTTCATGCCGCAACCGCAGAGCAGCGCGGCGAGCAAGGCGACCACCGACACGTTCCGGCGTCCGAGCGGGGTCACAGGATGTAGCGGGAGAGATCCTCGTTGCCAACGACGTCCGCCAGCATCTGGTCGACGTAGGCGGCATCGATGACGATGGTCTTCTCGTCGAGGTCCGGCGCGTTGAACGAGATGTCGTCGAGGAGCTTCTCCATGATGGTGTGGAGGCGGCGCGCGCCGATGTTCTCCGAGCGCTCGTTGACCTGGGTCGCGAACTCCGCCACCCGGTCGACGGCGTCGGGCTGGAACGTCAGGTCGACCCCCTCGGTCTCCAGCAGGGCCGTGTACTGCTTGACGAGCGAGCCTTGGGGCTCGGTGAGAATCCGCACGAAGTCTCCCGTCTCGAGCGCCTCGAGCTCGACCCGGATCGGAAAACGCCCCTGCAGCTCGGGGATGAGATCGGCCGGCTTGGCGACGTGGAACGCCCCGGCCGCGATGAACAGGATGTGGTCGGTGCGAACCATCCCGTGCTTGGTGTTGACGGTGGTGCCCTCGATGATCGGCAGGATGTCCCGCTGGACGCCCTCGCGGCTGACGTCCGGCCCGTGCCCGCCCTCGCGGCCGGTCACCTTGTCGATCTCGTCGATGAAGATGATGCCCGCCTGTTCGACCCGGTGCACCGCCGCGGACCGCACGCTGTCGGTATCGACCAGCTTCTGCTCTTCCTCCTGCACCAGATGGTCGAGCGCGTCCGGCACCTTGACGCGCCGCTTCCGGGACCGTCCCTGGAACAGGGTAGGCAGCATGTCCTTGATGTTGATGTCGATCTCCTCGACCGAAGATCCGGAGATAACCTCGAACGAGGGGAAGTTCTTCTGCTGGACGTCGACCTCGACCTCGCGCTCGTCGAGCCTTCCCTCGGCGAGCTGGCCGCGCAGCCGGGCGCGGGTCCGCTCGTGCTGCTCGCGCGCCGGTCCGGGATCGTTGTCCTGCACCGACTTCGGCAGCGGGGGCAGCAGCAGATCGAGCAGCCGCGCCTCGGCGTTCTCCCGGGCCTTCGCCCGCACCTCCCCCACCCGCTCCTCGCGCACCATGTCCACCGCCAGCTCCACCAGGTCGCGCACCATCGACTCGACGTCGCGGCCGACGTAGCCGACCTCGGTGAACTTCGACGCCTCGACCTTGATGAAGGGGGACTGCGCCAGCCGGGCGAGCCGCCGGGCGATCTCGGTCTTCCCCACCCCCGTGGGTCCGATCATGAGGATGTTCTTCGGCGCCACCTCCTCGGCCAGCTCGGGCGACAGCTTCTGGCGCCGCATGCGGTTCCGCAGCGCCACCGCCACCGCCCGCTTCGCCTGGGCCTGGGAGATGACGTACTTGTCGAGCTCGGCGACAATCTGGCGGGGGGTCAGCGTGTCGAGTGAATTCTCCAGGCCGCCGCCCGACTCGGGCGGCGCAGGGGAAGTCAGCGACTCCGGGAGATAGATCGGCATGCGCTATGGGTACGTCCTGCTACGAGACGGAGCCCGCCGGTGGTGATGACCGCAGCGGCCGGCGGCGCAGCGCCGGACGTGCGACCACGGGCGCTGACGTGGCGGGCCGACGTTACAACTCCTCGATCGTGACACTGGCGTTCGTGTAAATGCAAATCGACGCGGTGATCCCCATCGCATGCTCGACGATCGCTCTCGCCCCGAGGTCGGCGTGACGCGCCAGCGCCTTCGCCGCGGCCAGGGCATAGGCCCCGCCCGACCCGATCGCGACGATGCCGTCATCCGGCTCGATCAGATCGCCGTTCCCCGACAGCAGGAACATGGAGTCGGCGTCGAGCACGATCAACATCGCCTCGAGCCGCCGCAGCAGGCGATCGGTGCGCCAGTCCTTGGCGAGCTCCACCGCGGACCGCTCCAGATTGCCCCGGTACTGTTCGAGCTTCGCCTCGAACCGCGAGAACAGCGCGAACGAATCGGCGGCGGAACCGGCGAACCCGGCGAGGATCCGATCGTTGTACAGGCGGCGGATCTTGCGCGCGCCCTGCTTGACGACGGTCTCGCCGAAGGTCACCTGCCCGTCGCCCCCCATGACGGTCTGCCCCCGGTGCCGGACCGCCAGGATGGTCGTACTCCGAGTCATCATCATCCCCCGAGCCTATCCGCTGGCGGGCATGCCCCGCAACCGGCACGGGGCCGCCCCTCGCCCCGCCGTCCCTGGCCGCGCGGCTCCCCGAGACCACCCGGGGACCCGAATGCGCGACGCGTCAGGACCCGCGCGGCGCCCCGGATCGGATCAAGAGGTAAATCGGGATCCCCGCCGCGATGAGCGCGACGCCGGCCAGCGAGGGCGCCGGATTGCGCCACATCGCGTTGATGACGAGGGCGGCGCTGGTCAGGACGAAGACGAGGGGGGCGGCCGGATAACCCCAGGCGCGGAAGGGACGGCGGGCGTTCGGCTCGCGGTAGCGCAGCACGAAGAGCGCGGCCACCGCCACCCCGGCGAACAGCACGACGGCGAAGGCGGTGTAGTCGACGAGTTGCCGGAACGTACCGCTGAGCACGAGCAGACCCGCCCACGCGCTCTGCGCGGCAATCGCCACCGCCGGCGTGCGGAATCGGGGATGCACGGAGGCAGCGGCGGAGAAGAACTGCCGATCCCGGGCCATCGCGTAGTAGACCCGCGGCCCCGCGAACACCATCGCGCTGAGGCTCGCCGCGATCATCAGCGCCGAGGCGGCGGCGACCGGGGCCGCCGCGCCGGGGCCGAACAGGCGTTCGGCCACCCCGTCCGCCATGTTGCCGCCCGCCGCCCCGAACTCGGTGACCGGCAGGGCATAGACGTACAGCAGATTCAGGAGCACGTAGATCACCACGACGCACGCCGTCCCCAGCCCCAGGGCCAGCGGCACGTTGCGGCCCGGGTCCCGAATCTCCTCGGCCAGATACGACGCGGCGTTCCAGCCCGAGTACGCGAACATGACCGGCAGCAGGGCCAGCAGCCAGCCGGCGCCCGATACCGCCTCGCCGGCCTCGGAGAAGTGCCCGATCGAGCCGTCACCGAGCGTGAAACCCACCACTACGAACGCCACGAGCAGCGCCACCTTCATCACCGCGAGCAGATTCTGCACCACGCGGCCGGGTCCCAGCCCCACCAGGTGGACGGCCGTCAGGACCGCGATGACGGCCAGGGCGACGACGGCCTGGGGCGAGATGCTGAGGGTGACGACGCCGAGGGGCACCGCGGCCCAGGGCCGCGTGTCGCCGGCCGCGGGCAGCAGGCGGCCGAGGTAGGCGGCGAAGCCGACCGCGCCGACGGCGATGGCGCCGCTGAAGCCGGCCACGAACGAGGTCCAGCCGGTGAGAAAGGCCGGCAGCGGGCCGAACGCCTCGCGCAGATAGACGTACTCGCCGCCGGCGCGCGGGCGCAGCGCCGCGAGCTCGGCATAGGCCATGGCGCCGGAGAACGCCAGGGCGCCGCCGGCCGCCCACGCCCCGATCATCCACCAAGGGTGCGGGGTCAACTGCGAGACGACCGCGGGGAGGAGAAAGATGCCGCTGCCGATCACGTTGGAGACGACGACGGCGGCACCGTCGAGAGGACCGAGACGGCGGTCGAGACCGGACATGGCGGTGGCTCGAGACGAGATGGGACCCGCCCCGGGCTGCAGGCCCTATCGGGTCAGAAGCTGGCGGTCGACGGCGACCGAGTCCAGCAAGACCCACTGGTCGCTGCGGTGCTTGACGAACAGCTCCATCGTGACGTCGACGAAGTCACGATGCGCGAGCATCTCGGCGCGCGGCTGCTCTCCCGTGTAGCCGCGACTCGACTCGAGCCGCAGGATCTCCGTCGTCTGTCCCGCCGCGAGACCGTCCGTGCCGACGGCGCGCACGAACGCGTTGCCCCACTCCTCCGTCTCGTTCTGCCGCTTGAACACCGCGTTGAACTGCAGGTACTGGACGGTGTCGGAGGTCAGGTTCTCCAGGCGGAACGAGACGGTGGGCACGAGCTTGTTGCGTCCCAGATTGTCGAGGCCGGCGTCGAACCAGCCGCTGGACACCTGGGTGACCTGCAAGGCGGTCGGAACGTCGATCGAGGGGCTGCACCCGATCGACAGCGCCAGCACGATGAGAGCTGCGAACCCCGACCGGCGCAACCGGGGGCGACTCCCCGCCTCAGCCTGCATGACCAGATTGTAGATCACACCGCCGGACGGCTCCGGCCCGACGGTCTCAGGGGCGAGCGGAGATCCGGCGCATGTACTCCAGGATCTCTTGACGTGCCGCGGCATCATTCGTCTGATCCTCCCGGAACATGCGTTCCATCTCGCTCATCTGGCGCTGCTCGCTCTCGCGAATCAACTCGCGGAACTGTTGCAGCCACGCCTCTTCGTTCATCAGCAGATCCGGAAGCGGCCCGACCCGGGAGCCGGGGATGGGGGTCGCGGCGCCACCTGTCCCCAGGCCGGCGCGGGTGCCGCGCACGGTCGGCGCCAGAGGCGGGTCCGCCGCCGGTCGTCCCATCGCGGCTGCATCGGACGGCGGCCCGCCCGACTCGGCCGCCGCGTCGGGCGCACCGCCGCGCCAGCCGATTCGAAGGACCATTCCGTCGGCCCCCAGCTCTATCTCGGGTCGCACGATCAGCGCCGCCGCCACCGCCAGCACCGCCGCGGCGGCCAGCGCCCACGCGGGACGCCACCCCGCGCGGGCCGGCGACGGCCCCTTCACATCCGCCACCATGCGGAGTCCGGGATCCGCGCCGGGGGGCTCCCAGGTCTCGATCGTACGGCGGACGGCCGTCAGCGAGCCGATCTCATCGGCGCAGCGCGCACAGGACCGAAGGTGGACGTCGACCCGGCGGCGCGCTGCGGCGTCGGACTCCCCGTACAGATAGTCGACCAACGCCTCCTTCTCGATACAACTGCTGGTCTCGTTCATCGTTCTCGCGACGCTCCGCGGCGATCCACCACCAACCGCGGGCGCGGGCCCGCCGCCGGGGCCCTGCGCCCGGCCAGATCGGCCGTCCCGTGCACACCATCCCGCTGCAACTGCCGCCGCAGGACCGCGAGCCCCTGGTAGAGCCGGGTCTTGACGGTGCTCAACGGGCATCCCTGCAGATCCGCGATCTCCTGAAACGTCAATCCATGGTATTCCTTCAAAACGATGGTGATCCGCTGGTCGTCCGACAGGGCCGACATCGCCTGCGTGATCACCCGTCCCAGGTCCTGGCGCACGGCACGGTCTTCGGCCGTTTCCGGCGGTGCCTGGCCATGGGACCAGACCGGTTCGGACTCCTCGTCGAGGGGCGTCGGCCGGCCCGAGCGGCGCTCCCGGCGTATCCAGTCGCGGCAGAGATTCAGGGCTATCCGATACAGCCACGACGAGAACTTCGACTGGCCCTTGAACCCCTTGATGCTGCGAAACGCCCGAAGGAAGGTCTCCTGACAGACGTCGCGGGCGTCCTCCTCCCGGCCGATGACCCGGAACGCCAGCGCGAAGATGGACCGTTCCCACCGGACGATCAACTGGTTGAAGCTGTCCGGGTCGCCGGCGGTCGCCAGCGCGACCAGCTCCTCGTCGGTTCTCTGCATGCCCAGGGCGACCGCCCGCGTCGCGCTCATGATGTCGCACTCGTATTCACGTGCCCATCCCGCTCCATGTCTTCAGAGGATTAGACGCCGGCGGGCCCGAAATGGTCTGCGATCGGCCGATGCCGGGCACCGCGAGCGGCAACCCCCCCGGGTCGCGGCGTCCGCCGGTGCGGTATCATTTTCGGGGCTTCTGGACAGGCCACAGGCCCGGAACGTCCAACCAGTCCATCTCCTGACCGACGAAGAATATCGATGCTCCAATTGTCGTCGCTGACCAAGGGGTTCGGCGGCCGGGTCCTGTTCGACCGGGTCACCTGGCAGATCTCGGCCGGCGATCGGGTCGGCCTGTGCGGCCCGAACGGTTCCGGCAAGACCACGCTGCTGCGGATGCTGGCCGGTTTCGATGAGGCCGACAGCGGAACGATGGCGAAGCGCACCGGGCTGACCGTCGGCTATCTTCCGCAGGACGGCCTCAGCCACACGGGACGCTCCCTGATCGACGAGGTCAGCACCGCGTTCCAGCCGCTGCTCGACATCCAGCGCACCATGCAGGACCTTGAGCATCGCCTCGCCGACCCCGGGTACTCCCGCGAGGACCACGACGCCATCCTGGAACGGTACAGCGAGCTGCAGCATCGGTTCCGCGACGAGGACGGCTACGCCATCGACCTGAAGGTCGCCGGGGTGCTGAACGGGCTCGGTTTCGCCCCGGCCGACTTCGAGAAGCCCACCGACACGTTCTCCGGCGGCTGGCAGATGCGCATCGCCCTCGCCAAGCTGATCCTCCAACGGCCGCACGTGCTGCTGCTCGACGAGCCCACGAACCATCTCGACCTCGATGCCCGCAACTGGCTCGAGGACTATCTCGCCGACTATCCGCACGCCCTCGTGCTCGTGTCCCACGACCGCTACTTCCTCGACCGGGTGGTGACCCGGATCGTCGAGATCGACCGGCGCACCCTGACGCCGTACGTCGGGACCTACTCGGAATACCTCGTGGAACGGGATGCGCGGATCGCGGTGCTGCGCGAGCAGAAGAAGCGGCAGGACGAGGAGATCGCCCGCATCCGGCACTTCATCGACAAGTTCCGCTACAAGGCGACCAAGGCCGCGCAGGTCCAGAGCCGGGTGAAGATGCTCGAGAAGATGACCCCCATCGAGGTGCCGCCCGAACGCAAGCGGGTGCACTTCTCGTTCCCCCTATGCCGGAAGAGCGGGCGCGTCGCGCTCGAGCTGCAGGGGGTCCGGAAGGCCTACGGATCGACGGTGGTCCTCGACGACGTGGACGTGCACGTGGTGCGCGGCGACCGGATCGCCATCGTCGGGCCCAACGGCGCCGGCAAGTCGACGTTGATGCGCATGCTGTCCGGCGCCGAGCATCCGGACCGGGGCACGCGGGTCGAGGGTCACAACCTCTTGGCGCAGTACTTCGCGCAGGACGAGGCCACCCGGCTCGACCCGAACCTGACCGTCTACGACACGCTCGGCGCGGCGTCGTCGGTCGAGATGCTCCCCGCCATCCGGAACATCCTGGGCGGATTCCTGTTCTCGGGGGACGACGTGACCAAACCGGCAGGGGTGCTCTCGGGCGGCGAACGCACCCGGCTGGCGGTGGCGCGGATGCTCCTGTGCCCCGCCAACACCCTCCTGCTCGACGAGCCGACGAACCACCTCGACATCGACTCCACCAACGTCCTCCTCGATGCGCTGGCCGACTTCGACGGCACCCTGGTCTTCGTCTCCCACGACCGGTACTTCGTGGACAGGCTCGCCACGACCGTCATCGAGGTCGGCCACGGCGTCGCCGTCCGCTATCCGGGCACCTACGAGGAGTTTCGCTGGAGCCGGACCCACCGCGAGCGGACCCCGCCCGAAGCGGCGCCGCGCCCGGCCGGCGCGCCCCTCGGCGCCGCCGATCGCGCGCCCGCCACGAAGCGCGCGGCGCAGGCGGCCGGCCGGCAGAACCGGGAGGAGCGCCGGCAACGGACCCAGGTCGAGCGCCGCCTCAAGCGCGCACAGACGGCCCGAGACAAGCGCATCGGCGAGCTCGAGCGCCGGATCGCCGAGCGCGAGGGCAAGATCAAGGAGATCGAGGCGACCATGGCTTCGCCCGGCTTCTACGAGAACCGCGACGCCGCCAAGCCGGTGGTCGACCGGCACCAGACCCTGATGTGGGAGGTCGGCGACCTCATGAGCAAGTGGGAAGCGCTCCAGCGGGTCGACGGCGAGTCGGGCCTGGCCTGACGGTTGGCCAACGACACCGTTGGAATCTCCAGCCGAGGACAGGGTCGCGCGGCCCATGACCAACCGGCCGTGGCGAAGCGATCGACCGTGTGTACAATAGCGGGCAGGAGGCTCGGGGTGACTCGGCAGGCGTTCATCAAGGCGCGTCTGGCCGACGCTTTCCTCTCGCGCTGAGCGACTCGGACGAGTTGCTCGAACTCTTCTCTGTCGGAGCCCGCCATGCAGCCATCGACACGTCATCTGGCCGCCGTCGCCGTCGTCAGTTGGATGTTCTCGCTCTGGGCGGCTCCGGCGGTCGCGCAGCAGGCGACTACGCTCGGATACGACTCCGCGGCGTCGGTGGACATGGATGCCGCGCTGCTCGACGAGGCGGCGCAGCTCTACCGCGATGCGGTGGACCGCGGAGACATGAAGGGAGCGGTGCTGATGGTGGCCCGCCGCGGCGTCATCGTCCTGCACGAAGCCGTGGGGTGGCGGCACGAAGCCTACCGGCTTCCGATGGAGACGGACACGCTTTTCCGGATGGCCTCGAACACCAAGCCGGTCATCGCCACCGCGGTGCTGATCCTGCAAGAGGACGGCCGGCTCTCGCTCGACGACCGGGCGGCGGAGCATCTGGAGTCGTTCGACAACTTCCGTTCGCGTGACATCACCATCCGCCAGTTGCTGAGCCATTCCTCGGGACTGCGGATCCGTCCCATCTTCCATCCGTTCGACGCGGGCGAGAAGCCGAGCCTGCTCGGCGCCGTCGCGAAGTTCGGCGCCGAGGGACCGGACGTGGAGCCCGGCACGTCCTACAGCTACAACAACGCCGGCTACAACACGATCGGAGCGATCATCGAGGTGGCCTCGGGAATGCCGCTCGAAGACTTCCTGCGCACGCGGATCTACGAGCCGCTGGGGATGGCCGACACGCTGAACCACGAGGACGAGACCAAGCTGCACCGCATGGCCACGGTCTACCGCGGACGCCGCCTCGACGACGGCCGGGTCGCGTTCCGCCAGGGCTTCACCCCCGGCGACCCGCCCGATTTCCCCGTCATCCGCGCCTCGGGCGGGATGATCTCCACCGCGCCCGACTACGCCCGATTCCTGCAGATGTACCTGAACGGCGGGCGGTACGCCGACGCCCGGATCCTCTCGCCGGAGTCGGTGACCGCCGCGACCCGCGGCGAGATCGCCAGCGGCGAGGGTACCGCGTACGCCCTCGGCTGGCAGGTCGCGGCCGACGGCGCCTACTCCCACGCCGGCTCCGACGGCACCATGGGCTGGGTCGACCCGGCGCGCGAGCTCATCGGCATGGTGTTCACGCAGAGCCCCGGCGGCCTCGACCCGCGTCGCGAGTTCCAGCAGCTCGTGAACCGCGCCGCCGACCACGCCGCCGGCCAGTAGAGCGCCGAGCCAAGCGCCCACCGAACTCCAGGCCGAGAGTCGTGCCCAACGAGGCCGGCTGGACCGCTGAAGCGGCGTGACCCCGGCCCCACTGTCCCCGGCGCGAGGGTGATCGCGGCCGGGCAGAACCCACGGTGCTACCATAGCGCAACGAGGGTTGTGGCGGCGGTGGAAGCGCCGCTCCCCCGCGCAATCCGTCATCACGGACTCCGGCCCATGCTCGAACGACTGCGGGTACGCAACTTCCGGGGCTTCGAGAACCTCGGAGTCGACCGGTTGCGTCGCATCAACCTTGTCGCCGGGCGGAACGACACCGGCAAGTCGACGCTGCTGGAGGCGATCTTTCTGCTCGGTTCGGCGGCCAATCCCCGACTGGCAGTCAATAGCTACGTGGTCCGCTCCAAGGGTGTGGAACTCGCCGGGCGGGAGTCGATGGCGGAGACCTTCTGGAAGCCGCTCTTCTTCGCGCTGAATACGGCCGGTGCGATCTCGATTTCCGGCCGGCATTCGCTGATCGGCGATCTCAAGCTGACGATAGCGCTGGACCGGCATGTCACGACGGAGGTTCCGCGCGACAAGGCTGGCTCCACGCTGACCGAGGCGCGCGCCAGCGAGAGGCTGCTCACGTTCACGTACACCGATCCGGAAGCAGGAACGCGCACCGGACGGGCGCGCGAGACGGCGGAAACGGTCGCCTTCGACGGCACGGACAGTGACTACACCGCGTTCGCGGCCGCCATGCTCAAGTCGGGACGCGGCGACATCAAGCAGGACGCCGTGAACCTCGGCCGGTTGAGAAAGCGGAAGGTCGGCGATCTCCTCCTGGAGGCGCTCCAGGTCGTCGACTCGCGGTTGCAGGCCATCGAGGACAACGCGTCCAGCGGCGCCCCCATGATCTGGGTGGATGTCGGATTGCCCGAGCTGCTGCCGCTCCCGGTCATGGGGCAGGGCCTGACGCACGTGGCGCGCCTCGTGCTGGACGCCACGGTCGTGCAGAACGGGGTGCTGCTCGTGGACGAGATCGAGAATGGGTTGCACCACGCTGCAATGCCGGACGTCTGGCGCGCCGTCAGGGCGGCAGCCGAGCGGTTCAACGTACAGGTTTTCGCGACGACCCACAGCTTCGAATGCGTGCAGGCCGCGCACGCCGCGCTAGGACCCGACGGCTTCCGCCTGCACCGGCTGGAGGTCGTCGCCGGGACCGCGCGGTGCGTCACCTACGACGACGAAGCCATCGACGGCGCTGTGCGCCACAACCTCGAAGTCCGCTGAGCATGGCGCCGGAGCGGATCGCAATCGGCGCCGGCGTTCAGCTCCTCGTCGAGGGCAAGGATGCCGCGAACTTCTTCCGGGAGCTCGTCCGACGCCTGTCCCTCCCGGACGTCGACATCCACGATTTCGGCGGCGTGGACCAGTTCCGCCGTTTCCTTGCCGCCTTCGTGGCAGCGCCCAACTTCGGCAACGTCCGCAGCATCGGTATCGTTCGAGACGCCGAGCAGTCGGCCGACGCGGCCTTCCAGAGCGTCCGGGACGCCCTGGAGCACGTCAACCTTGCCGCGCCGCAGCGTCCCGACGAGTCCACCGGGGAGAACCCCTCGGTGCGCGTGCTGATACTGCCCGGAGACCGAGAACCGGGCATGCTCGAGACCCTGCTGTGCAGAACCTTCACCGAGGATCCCGTGACTCGATGCGTCGACGACTTTCTGCAGTGCGCCGAGGACTCGGGACAACCCGTGCAACGTCGCGACAAGGCGCGCGCCCACGCTTGGCTCGCTACCCAACCGCTTCCGAACGTATCCGTCGGCGTGGCTGCACTGAAGGGATACTGGAACCTCGACCATCCGGCCCTTGAACCCGTCCGCCGGTTCCTGACCGCGCTGTAGTGGACCCCGCCAGCGGCTCCCGCGATCGAGCAGGGTCACACCAGACGAGGCCTCCGTCCATCTGGTCCCCCTCCCGCCCTGGATGCCGCGAGCCCGCCCAACCACACCCTCACGACTCCACCGCCTTGCGAATCTCCTCGACGTTCCAGATCCGCTGCGCCAGCTTCGCGTACAAGGCCTGCCGGGCGTCGATATCCCCACTCCTGAATTCCTCGGGATTCTCCCTGAAGAACGGAAGCCCGGACCTCTCGACGAACCGGCAGAAACCCGGTTCTATCAGCTCACATTCATCGCAGATCACCTCCAACCCCGATTTGGCGGCAAATTCCAAACACCGCGAGGCGTCCAGAATGTCTCTATACCAACGACAATAGAACTCGAAGTCGCGCCGTATGAAGTCCGCGAACGCGCCGCCCGACGTGAGTCCCAGATGTCGTTCGTTCTCGCGAACCCAGCGGTGAAACTGGTTCTCTATCTCCTCCGAATCGCCCCGGAGGCGCTCCCGTCTCGCGTGACGGCTGCGCAACCACGCCTTGATGGCTTCGGCGTCTGCCCAATTGCCGAATTCGTGCAGACCCTGGACCCGCTCCTTCCAGATCACGTTCGCCGCCCCTCGGTCTCGCTGATGATGATGGACCCCAGAAAGTAGTGCTCGTAGTCGGTAATCGTCGCTTCGACACCGGCTCGATGGCCCTTGAAGAAGGCGTTGGTCAGGTCCGCTACGAGCTCCGAGACGTGGCTGGTTTCCCAGCGGTCATGTCAGGCTCTCCAGGTCGTGTGGGCGCAGGACCGCCGCTGACGGAACAGACCGCGACTCTACGCCTTCGGGTGGGTCTTCTTGTAGACCGCCATGAGCTGCGCCGGGCTCACGTGGGTATAGCGCTGCGTGGTGCTGATGCGCGCGTGGCCGAGCATCTCCTGGATCGCGCGCAGATCGGCGCCCCGTTCGAGGAGATGGGTGGCGAACGAATGCCGGAGGGCATGCGGGCTGATGCCGTGGCGGGTGCTCGTCGCCGCCGCGTAGCGCCGCACCAGACGGTCCACGCTGCGGGCCGACAGGCGCCCCCCCTGGTAGTTCACGAACAGCGGGTCGACCGCCGCGCGTCCGCGCCGGCGGGGCGGCGGCGGTGCGTTGCCCTGGCGCACGAGGGTCTCGCGGTACGCGAGATAGGCGCGCAGGGCGGCGGCGGTGGCGCGATTGAACGGGACGATGCGTTCCTTGCCGCCCTTGCCCAGCACCCGGACGAGCCGGCTGCTCAGGTCGATGTCTTCGAGACCCAGCCCCACCAGCTCGCTGAGACGGAGACCCGAAGCGTAGAGCAGCTCGAGGATGGCGCGATCCCGGCGTCCCAGGGGGGTCGTACCGTCGGGCGCCTCGAGCATCCGCTCCATCTCTTGCTCGTCGAGGTGCGCCGGCAGCTTCCGGTCCTGCTTCGGGGTGACCATCAACGCACCGGGGTCGCGTTCGATGAGCTCCTCGCGCCGCAGGTAGCGGCCGAACGAGCGGACCGCGGCCAACCGCCGCGCGGAAGACGAGCGCGCCTGCCCGCGATCGTACTGGTCGCGCATGAACCCCCGCACGGCCGCGTAGTCGATGTCGGTGGGGGCGATCCGATCCGCGGGACGGTCGAAACGCCGTTCCATGAACCCGAGATACTGGTTCAGATCGCTCTCATACGCGCGGACGGTTCGCGCGGACAGATTGCGATTGAACCGAAGATGGTCCAGAAACCGGCGGAGGTGCGTCCTCATGCGGGTGACCCGGGGCCTCTCTCGCGGCCTGCCATTCCACGATCTGCACGAGCGCGCGATTGGCCACCGCGCGCCGGCGGTCGCGGCGCCGCCGGGGAACGTCGCCGATCACGGGAATCAGCCCGAAAGCGATGTTGGACGGCTGGTAGTCGGCCGCGTTGGCGTGCGACACGTAATGGCCCAGCGCGCCGATCGCGGTGGTTCTCGGAGGCGCCTCGGGGACCCGCCCCCGAGCGAGCGCCGCCGCGTTGAGCCCGGCGATCAGCCCGCTGGCGGCAGACTCCACGTATCCCTCGACCCCGGAAATCTGACCGGCGAAGAAGAGGGACGGCCGATGCCGCGACTGCCACGTCGGCAACAGGGCGGCCGGTCCGTTGATGTAGGTATTGCGGTGGATCATGCCGAACCGGACGAACTCCGCCTGCTCGAGACCGGGAATCATGCGGATGATCCGCGCCTGCTCGCCCCATTGGATCCGGGTCTGAAACCCCACCAGGCTGTAGTGGTCGCCGGCCAGGGTGTCCTGCCGCAACTGCACCACCGCGAACGGCCGGCGCCCGGTCCGGGGGTCGGTGAGCCCCACCGGCTTCATCGGACCGAACCGCAGGGTGTCCTCGCCGCGGCGCGCCATCACCTCGATCGGCAGGCATCCCTCGAAGAACCGTCCCTGGTCGATGGCGTGCAGGGTCGCGAGCTCGGCCGCGCACAGGGCCTGGTGGAAGTCCCGGTACTCCGCCTCCGTCATCGGACAGTTCAGATAGTCACCCTGTCCGTCGTCGCTGCCGCAGGCCGCACCGTCCGCGTCGGGCCGCGTCTCGATCGCCGGGGAGTCCCGCCCCCAGCGCGACGCCCTGAACGTGATGTTCCGATCGATGGACTCGGCCAGGACTATCGGACTGATCGCATCGTAGAAATAGAGATGGTCCTGCCCCACCAGCGCGGCGACGGCGGCGGACAGGTCCGGCGAGGTCAGCGGCCCCGTGGCCACGATGACCGGTTCACGCAGTTCGCCGGAGCGTGACAGGTCTCGAACTTCCTCCCGCCGGATCGTCACCAGCGGCGCCTCCTCGAGGGCCGCGGTCATGCCCTGCGCGAACCGCGCCCGGTCCACGGCGAGGGCACCCCCCGCGGGCACCCGGGTCTCGTCGGCCACCCGCATCACCAGCGACCCGAGCTGCCGCATTTCTTCCTTGAGCAGCCCCACCGCGTTCTCGATCTGGTTGGCCCGAAACGAGTTGCTGCAGACGAGCTCGGCCAGCCGGTCGGTTTGGTGGACCGGGGTCGGCCGCACCGGCCGCATCTCGTACAGGGTGACCGCGACGCCCTGCCGCGACGCCTGCCACGCCGCCTCGCTGCCTGCGAGCCCACCGCCGATGATGTGGATCACACGTGACTCCAACCCCGTGGGGACCCGGCGCCGAGCCAGCCCGGACATCGCGCCCCACGGCGCCGCTGTCCGCCCGTCCATTCCTGCAGGGAGTCAGCGCCTCCGGCGGAGGCGGCGCCGTTCTGCGGCGCAGACCCCTAGGCGACCTGCCGGCGCGTGCGGGCGCGCGGCTTCGGCTTGGGGCTGTCCTTGGCGGACGGCTTCGCCGCCGGCTGCTCTTCGATCCAGCGGCCGTCACGGTAGACCGCACGCCACCGGGTGGCCCTGCCGCCGTCCTCGGACGTCACGTACTGCTCGCCCGCCTTCCGCGAGAACCGGATGACGGCGGGCCGCCCCTCGGGATCGGCGACCGGCGCTTCGAGCAGGTACCGGAACTTGGGATCGAGCTCGTCCGCGTGCGGCTGGAGCTCCGTTACCTTCGGGGCGCGCGTCTCCCGATGCCGGGGAAAGCCGCTCGCGGCCAGAAACAACCCGGCGGCGCCGTCGCGCAGCACGTAGTGGTCGTCCACCCTCTCGCACCGGAGCTCGGGCATGGGCACCGGATCGGCCTTCGGCGGCGCCGGCTCGCCGTTCCGGAGCAGCTTGCGCGTATTCCTGCACTCGGGGTTCGAGCAGCCGAAGAACTTGCCGAACCGTCCCGACCGCAGGGGCATCTCGGCGCCGCACCGATCGCACGCGATGATCCGCTCGGCGGCCGCGCCGGTGCTGAACGTCCCTTCCTCGATCTCGTGGCCCGCGCAGTACGGATTCTTGCCGCAGACGTGCAGCTTGCGCCCGGCGTCGACGACGTAGCTGTCCATGCCGGTCCCGCACGTCGGGCAGCGGCGCTTCGCGCGCAGCACCCGGCTCTCGCCCTCGTCGTCCCGGTCGGCGTCGGCGGCCTCGTCGTCCGGCGTCAGGTCGATGGTCTGCTTGCAGCGCTCCTTCGGCGGCAACGCGTATCCAGAGCACCCCAGGAACACGCCGGTGCCGGCCGACCGGATCTGCATCGGACGGCCGCAGGCGGTGCAGGCGATCCCGGTTACTGTCGGCTCGTTGGGCCGCATGCCGTCGGGCCGGGCCGCCGCCTCGAGCTTGCCGGAAAAACCGCGGTAGAACGTGTCGAGCACGCTGATCCACTGGCGGTCCCCGGACGCGATCTGGTCGAGGTCCTTCTCCATGCCGGCGGTGAACGAGTAGTCGAGCAGGTCGGCGAAGCTCGCGACGAGACGGTCCGTCACGAGCTCGCCGATCTTCTCGGCGTAGAACCGCCGCTTGTTCAACGACACGTAGCCCCGATCCTGGATCGTGGAGATGATCGAGGCGTAGGTCGACGGCCGCCCGATGCCGCGCTTCTCCAACTCCCGCACCAGGCTGGCTTCGCTGTACCGGGGCGGCGGCTTCGTGAAATGCTGCACGGGCTCGATCTTGGCGCAGTCGAGCGTCTCGCCCGTCGCGTAGGCCGGCACCTCCTCCGGGTCGCCCTTGCGGGACGCCGGCGGCAGCACCCGCGTGAACCCGTCGAACTTGAGCACGCGACCCCGGACCCGCAGCTCGAAGGGATCGGCCTGCACCGTGACGGTGGTGCTGAGGTACTCGGCCGGGGTCATCTGGCAGGCGATGAACTGGCGCCGAATCAGGTCGTAGAGGCGGCGGGCGTCGCCGTCGGCACCGGCTACCGCCTCCGGGAGCGCGGCCACGTCCGTCGGCCGGATCGCCTCGTGCGCCTCCTGGGCACCCGCCTTGCTGGCGTAGACGTTCGGCTGCCCCGGCAGATACCGCGGACCGAAGGTGGAGTCGATGTAGGCGCGCACGCCGGTTACCGCCTCGCGCGACAGGGTCGTGGCGTCGGTGCGCATGTAGGTGATGTGGCCGCCCTCGTACAGCCGTTGCGCCAGGGTCATCGTCTTCCGGACGCCGAAGCCGAGGCGGGTCGAGGCGGCCTGCTGCAGCGTCGAGGTGATGAAGGGTGCGCCCGGGCGGGCCGCCGTCGGCTTGTTCTCCACCCCGGCGACCGCGAACGCCGCCTTTCCGAGCCGCGCGAGGGCGTCGTGCGCCTCCTGCCGGTTCCGCGGGCGGAAGGACTTTCCGTCGGCCTTGAAGACCTGGAAGCGACAGCGGTCCCTGCCGCCCGAGCGGGTGAGATCGGCGAAGACCTCCCAGTACTCCTCCGGCTCGAAGGCGCGGATCTCCCGCTCGCGCTCCACCACGAGCCGGACCGCCACCGACTGCACCCGGCCGGCCGACAACCCGCGCGCCACCTTCGCCCAGAGCAGCGGGGAGACCTCGAAGCCGACCACCCGGTCGAGAAACCGCCGCGCCTGCTGCGCATTCACCCGGTTCTCGTCGATCTCCTTGGGGTGAGCGAAGGCCTCGCGGATGGCGTTGCGGGTAATCTCGTTGAACACCACCCGGCGGAAGCGGGCCGGGTCGCCGCCCATCTCTTCCCTGAGATGCCAGGCGATCGCCTCCCCTTCCCGATCGAGGTCGGTGGCCAGGAAGACTGCGCCGGTCTTGCCGGCCAGCCGCTTGAGCTCGCCGACGACCTTCTCCTTGCCCGGCAGGACCTCGTAGGTGGCGCGCCAGCCGTTCTCGGGATCGACGCCCATCCGGCGAACGAGCTGACTGCGAGCCCGCCGCTGGCGCTCCTCCGGACTCGTCCGCGCCGTCGCCTTCTGTCCGCCCGGCGCCGCACGGCGTCCGCGGCCGCCGGCCTTGCCGCCGACCGGCAGGTCCCGAATGTGGCCCACGCTCGACTTGACGAGGTAGTCGGCCCCCAGATACCGATTGATGGTGCGGGCCTTGGCGGGAGATTCGACGATGACCAGGGATCGTGCCATGGTTCTCCTGTAAGGCGAACTGCCGGGATATCTACGTTACCATCCCCGAGCCGCATCGATTCCTCACGCGACGCCCTGCGTCTCCACCACGCGAGTCGGATCCTACGTTACCATCCCGGCCCGCACGAACCGGCCGGCGCCGGCGCGAGCGACGCGGCCCCGGATCTCCAGATCGGTGAGCCCGGCAAGCAGGGCCGCGCTTTCGAGGCCGGTCCGCGCAGCCAGATCATCGATCTCGTAGGCCTCTCCGGCGTCCATGTGACGCAGGATCGGGTCCCGCGCCTCCGGCGACCCGCCGGCGCGGGGAGACGCCGCCGCGCCGGTCCCCCCGCCGGCGGCCGCCGCCTCGAGGCCGAGCTCCTCGACGATATCGTCCGCGGTCTCCACGATCCGTGCGCCGTCCCTGAGCAGGGCATGGGCACCGCGATTCCGCCCGCTCAGCACGTTCCCGGGCACCGCCATGACGTCACGCCCCTGCTCGAGAGCGAGTCGGGCCGTAATCAGCGACCCGCTGCGCTCGGAGGCCTCCACCACGACCACCGCCCGCGACAGACCGCTGATGAGACGATTGCGCATCGGAAAATACGCCGGCCGCGGGGTCGTCCGCGGGGGGAGCTCGCTCACCAGCAGGCCGCGCCGGGCGATCTCGCCCGCGAGGTCGGCGTGCTCGGACGGATACACCACGTCGACCCCGGAGCCCAACACCGCGATCGTCCGGCCGTCCACCGCCAGCACTCCCCGGTGGGCGGCGGAGTCGACCCCACGCGCCAACCCGCTCACGACGGTCACTCCCCGCGACGCCAGATCGGCTCCCAGGGTCCGGCTGACCTCGCAGGCGTACGACGTGCCGGCCCGCGAACCGATGACCGCGACCGCGGGTCCGTCCAGGGCGGCCAGATCGCCCCGGAGCCACAACACCGGAGGCGGATCCGGGATCGCCGCCAGGAACGCCGGATAGCGGCGGTCCGACCAGGGAACGGCCACGATGCGGCCGGCTCTCGCCGCGTCCAGCGCGGCCTCCGCCCGGGTTCGCGCCGCCGCCAACCGGCCGGAGGTCGCCAGCTCCGGAGCGATGGCCGCCGCGACGGCGGGAAGCGCGGTGTCCGACCCGGTTCCGAGCCGGGCCGCGCCGTGCGGATCCGACAACCAGCTCGCGATGGCGCGTCGGCCGCGCCCTCGCCACCACAGCATGGCCAGGGCGACCCAGTCGTCGAGCGTCATCCTCTTCACCTCCCGCGCGGCAGCGGTACCGCGGCCCGTGAGGCAGCCCCTCGTCGAACGGGGGCCCGCCCGTCACCGCACGGATGGAGCAGCGTTGAACTGGAGGAGACGACCCGGGCGGATCCGCCCGGTGACGGCACACGACCGCGTTCAACGCGCAACCGGTGTGCCCGACCTGATCGGAGTATACCCCGGGGGCCTGCGGCGGAGGCCCCGCGTTTCGTCCGACGGCCCCGCTCGGCAGCCCGTGGCCCCCGCGTTGCACCGAGAGCGGCGAGGGCACCAGCGGGCTGAAAGGCGCCCGCGGGCAAAGAACGCCCGTGCCTGACAAGGCGTGATGAGGGCGCATATCGGGCATGATGCAGCCGCGGGCTGCACGCAGTCCGACGAACAACGCAGTTCAGGCGGCGGGATGCATCGCCGCTCGAATGCAGCGGGGCTTTCGCCACCGGTTGTCAGGCTTGCGCCGGTGATGGGCGACTGGCTATAGTGGACCTGAGCATGATGGTGCGAACCACCTTGTTGGCGGTCCTGGCTCTCGTGATTGCGTCCGGCACGGCGACGCCCCGGGCCGACGAGCGCTCGGATGCGCGCGCGCAGGTCGACTTCGGTATCGAGGTGGCCAGGCTCGGTCTCTGGAAGGAAGCGATCTTTCGCTGGGAACGCGCGATCGATCTCGATCCGACCTACCCCGAGGCCTGGAACAATCTGGCCATCGGCTTCGAGCAGCAGGGAATGCTGGACCAGGCGCGAGAAGCGTACGAGACGGCCCTGGACCTCGCTCCGGACAACATGGCCATCGAGCAGAACTACGACCTCTTCCTGGAAATGAATGACCGTGTCAGCCAAAGCTCTCGTTAGTATCGGTTGTGTCGGGCTGCTCGCCGGATGCACGTCGTTCTACGACGTCGCCATCGAGACCCCGCTGACCCCCAAGCTGGACATCTCGAGGTTCCAGCGGGTGCTGATTGCCGGCTTCGTCTCCGGCGGCTCGGAGGACGTGGACGCCAACCTTGAGACGGCTCGGCTGCTCCGGAGCCAGCTGCGCCGCAGCTCGGATCTGCAGGTCGTCGATGCGGACGTCCTGCCGCTGCTCGAGCTCGCGGCCGAGCAGGGTGGCGGGCCGGAACCCTCCGACGCGCGCGACGGCGGCACGATCCCCGACGGTTTCGCGCGGGCCGAGGGGGCCGGCGACGCCGAGCCGATCGAAGACGACGATTCGATGAGCGAAGAAGATCTGGAGAGCTACGAGACGATCTTCGCGAACATCGGATTCTGGCGGGACCTGGGTGAGGAGTATCAGGATCCGCTCATCCTGACGGGCACCGTCTACTTCTCTCCGCACAACCGTTCGGGCATGGTGACCAGCCAGCGCGAGGTCTATGACTCGTTGGGGCGCCGCCGCACGGTGCCGGTGCGCACCTACCGCGACCGTCGCGGTTTCGTGTTGAGCCCGAAGTTCATCTTCATCGACGGGTCCACCGGGACGACGCTCTACACCGAGCGCCACCGCGAAGAGATTCTCTACGACGCGTCGCAGAACACCCCGGCCCTCTCGTCCTACTTCGAGCTGATGGACCGGCTGCTGCCATCCGTGCTCGGGGCGTTCAGCACCCAGAGCGTCCGCGGGACCCGCACGCTCCTCCGGTGACTGCGCGACCTTGCGGTCGCGTTGGAAGTTTCGCTGACGCGAAACTTCCACTACGGGTGCGACCTTGCGGTCGCGTTGGAAGTTTCGCTGACGCGGGGCTTCTGCGGCACAGGCTCCGGCGGGCGAGCTTTACAGACGCGCCGGTCGCGAGTACCCTGATCAGCGGTACGAGGCGCGTCGCAGCGCCCCCGAATCACGAAAGGTCTAGCGCGTGTTCGCCATCATTCAGGCCGCCGGACACCAGCACAGGGTGGAGCCGGGGCAGATTCTCGATATCGATCGGATCGGCATGGATGCCGGGGAAACCGTCACGTTCGACCAGGTGTTGCTGGTCGGCCGGGAAGACGGCTCCGTCGCCGCAGGAAACCCGACGGTGCCGGGAGCAACCGTTACCGGGATCGTCGACGCCCATCCTCGCGGCCCGAAGATCCGCGTGTTCCGGCACAAGCGGCGCAAGGGGATGCGGCGCACCCGCGGACACCGCACCGACCTCACGCGCGTCCGGATCAGCGACATCTCTGATTCCGACTGAGGCAGTCATGGCACACAAGAAGGGACAAGGCAGCTCGCGAAACGGCCGTGACAGCAACGCGCAGCGTTTGGGAGTGAAGCGCTTCGACGGCAACATCGTCACCGGCGGTTCGATCCTGGTGCGGCAACGCGGACAGCGGTTTCGTCCGGGTCTCAACGTCGGCATCGGCAAGGACGACACGCTCTTCGCCAAGATTGCCGGCCGCGTGCGATTCGAAGACCACGGCGGCCGCGGCCGGGCCATCAGCGTGTTGCCGCTCGAGTCCTCACCCGGGTAACGTCGCCTTGCGGTTCTGCTTGCCGCCCCGTCCGATCTCCTTCCAGGCATGTTCGTCGACGAAGTCGACATCCGCGTGACCGCCGGTGACGGCGGGCGTGGGTGCCTGAGCTTTCGCCGCGAGAAGTCGGCCCCCCGCGGGGGGCCCGACGGCGGCGACGGCGGTGACGGGGGCTCCGTCTATCTGGTCGCCAGCGCCCACCTGAACACCCTCGTCAACTACCGGTTCCATCCCACCTATTCGGCCCCGCGCGGCGCCCACGGCAGCGGCTCGGCGCGTACGGGCCGAAACGGGCAGGACCTCCAGCTCGAGGTTCCGGTGGGCACCGTCGCGTTCGAGCACCGCGACGATACGCTCGTCGAGCTGGCCGACCTCATCCAACCGGGGCAGCGCGCGGTGGTCGCGCGAGGAGGACACGGGGGCCGGGGAAACCACCATTTCGCCAGCTCGACGAACCAGGCGCCGCGACGCACCGAACCCGGCCGACCGGGAGAGCACCGGCATCTGAGGCTCCAGTTGAAGCTGTTGGCCGACGTCGGGCTCGTCGGGTTCCCGAACGTCGGGAAATCGACGTTGATCGCGCGGATCTCCGCCGCGCGACCGAAGATCGCCGACTATCCCTTCACCACCCTGAGCCCCAACCTCGGCGTGGTCGACCTCGGCGACGACCGGAGCTTCGTGGTCGCCGACGTCCCCGGCCTGATTGCCGGCGCCCACGCGGGACATGGTCTCGGGGACCGGTTTCTGGGACACCTGGAGCGCACTCGGGTCCTGGCGCACCTGATCGACGTCTCGTCGCTGACCGGGCGGGACCCGTGCGAAGACTTCGACGTCGTGTGCCGCGAGCTGACCCGTTTCCGCGATGACAGCCTGGGCCCCGACGCCCATGGTCCGTTGTCGGACAAGCCCCAGATCGTCGTGGCGAACAAGATCGACGCGCTGGACGAACCGGCCCGGCTCGATCGACTCCGCGCCCATGTCGGGCGCCGCGGCGTCGACGTCCACGCGATCTCCGGGGTCACCGGACAGGGTGTGTCCGGTTTGCTGGAAGCAATCTGGACCCTCTTCCGCAACGCGGACGGCGGAATCGAGACCGCCACCAGACCCGCATGAGCGCAACGGCCCGGCGCATCGGCATCCTGGGAGGGCGATTCGACCCGATTCATCTGGGTCACCTGGCGACCGCGGCCGTGGCGCGGCGGCGCCTCCAGCTCGACCGGGTCTTGATACTGCCCTCGCGGTTCGCACCGCACCGGAAGCAACCGGCCGGAGCCAGCGGAGCCGACCGGCTGGCCATGGTGGCCCTGGCCGCGAACGACGACCCGTCCCTGCAGCCGTGTGACCTGGAGCTGACCACGGACGGGCCGTCCTACACCGCGACCACCCTGCACCGACTGCGGGAGCGGGGCCACCGGTGCACGTCGTTGTTCTTCATCGTCGGCGCCGACGCATTTGCCGACATTGGCACCTGGCACGACTATCCACGCCTGCTCGACGCCTCGCACTTCGCGGTCGTCTCCCGACCGGGACACCCGGCGGCCTCGCTGACCGACGTGCTCCCGGCCCTGCGTCCGCGCCTGCGGGTCGTCACGGACGACGCCGGGCCGCCGGCCGGGGAGACGCTGCGCGCACCAGCCGTATTCCTGATCGACGCGGTCACTCCGGATATTTCATCGACCGACATCCGCGCCCGCCTGGCGCACGGACATCCGCTGGAGGGGCGCGTGCCGGCGGCGGTGGCCGCGTACATCGACCGCCGGCGGCTCTACCCGCGCGAACCGGTGGCAAGGGACTTGCATGACTGACAACGAGGCCGCCTCGCACGATGCGAGCGAATCGCTGCCGGAACCGCTCCGCCACGCGGTCGGGGCGGCACGAGACCGGAAGGCGGAGGGCCTGCTGGTCCTCGACCTGCGCGAGTCCGACGCCTTCACCGACCATTTCCTGATCTGCTCCGGCCAGAGCCCGAGGCAGGTCACGGCGATCGTCGATGGCATTCTGGCCCGCCTCAGGACGCTCGGCGTACGGCCGGCGAACGTCGAGGGCTACCCGGCGGCCAACTGGGTGTTGATCGACTGTTTCGATTTCATCGTCCATGTGTTCACCCCGGAAACCCGACGCTTCTACGCGCTCGAGCGACTCTGGGGCAGCGCCATCCGCCGGGAGGTGTAGGAGTCTGCCCCGTGGAACGGCGCCGACTCCTGGAGGGTTGGTTGGGCGGGAAGGGGGGCCGGAAGACGAGGATTCCCGGACCAGCCCCGACGGCGCGAGCCACCGGTCCGCACCGGGCGTTACGGAGACGCGAAGGCCCCGTCACCCGGAAGCCGGCGGCGAAACCGGGTCTCGCCACCGGCTCCTGAGGCTCCCGCACGATCCGGCGAGCCTTGCCCGCCGACTGGCGGCGGGCGCGCGGCTGGGTCTCGACGCGCTCCTGGCGGTGCTCCTGGCCCCGAGCTGCGCGGTGTGCGGGACCCTGCTCGACGCGCCTACCCGCGGTCCGGTCTGTCCGGCGTGCTGGCGGGCGGTGCCCCGTCTCACCCCTCCCGTCTGCGACCGTTGCGGCGATCCGCTTCCGGCCGGGCGCACCGACCCGCCGCGGCCCGGGCACTGCCCCCGCTGCCGGCGCTCGCACGCGCTGATTCGGCGCCAGCGGGCGGTCGGTCCCTACGAGGGCACGCTTCGCCGACTCGTGCACGTCCTCAAGTACGAGCAGCGCCCTGCGCTGGCGCCGCCCCTGGGCCGTCTGATGCGCGAATCCGGGGCGGGAATACTGGCCGAGGTCGACTGTGTGGTGGCGGTCCCGCTGCATCCGCGGCGGCAGCGGGCCCGCGGCTTCAATCAGGCGGCGGAGCTGGCCGCCCAGTTGGGCCGCCCGGTGGTCGACGCCCTCCGCCGCACGCGGGCCACGACGCCGCAGATGGAGCTCCCGGCCGGACAGCGCCGCCGCAACGTGCGCGGAGCCTTCGCCCCGGCTCGACGCATGGGCATCCGGTCGGGCCGGGGCGCCGTCGAGAATGCGTGCGTGATGCTCGTGGACGACGTCACCACCACGGGGGCGACGCTGGATGCCTGCGCCCGCGTCCTGCGGCGCTGCGGCGCCCGCGAGGTGCGGGCGCTCACGCTGGCGAGAGTCGTTCGCCGAGCGCGGCCATGATGTCGCCGGCGACCTCCGCCTTGGTGCGGCTGCCGTCCACCCGGATCCAGCCATCTTCGTCCGCCTGGCGCAGATAGCTGGTCCGCACCCGGGTGAGCAACGCGACGTCGCGTTCGTACCGGTCGAGCCCGATCGCCTTCCGGGTGGCCGCCAGCTCCGGCGGGATGTCGAGCAGGAACGTCATCTCCGGGGCGGGCAGAAACCGCTGCATCTGGGTGAGCCACTCCGTGTCCAGGCCCTGGGCTTCTCCGTAGGCCAGGCTGGAGGCCACGTACCGGTCGCAGACGACGATGAGCCCCGCCTCGAGCCACCGCACGAGGTCCGCCTTGCGCTCGTACCGGTTGGCGACATACAGAAGCTGCATGACGTCCGGGCCGTAGTCCCGCTCGCCCTGCAACGCACGGGCGAGCTCTTCGCCGATGGAGGTGCCGTAGTCGGGGAACGAGAGGAGACGCGCCCGCCGACCGTCGGCGCGAAGCCCATCCCGCATGAGCTGCCCCTGCGTCTCCTTTCCCGCCTGGTCGAGTCCTTCAAGCGCAATCAACATCGGCGACATTCCTCGTCCCAACCGCCCAGACTTCGCCGGCGAGCTGATCGTCGATCGTCTGCCGGCGGCGCACGACCCGCCAGGCCGATCCGTCGACCATGACCTCGGCCGGCAACGGATGGCGATTGTAGTTCGACGCCATGGCCGATCCATAGGCTCCGGCGTCGAATACCGCGACCGGCGTGCCCACCGCGGGCAACGGCAACCGCCGCTCGACCCCGAAGACGTCGGACGACTCGCAGATGGGACCGACGACATCGCAGCGCACCACGTCGGTCTCGCGCTCCTCCACGAGGGCAATCCGGTGATACGCGCCATACAGCGCCGGCCGCATCAGCTCGCTCATGCCGGCGTCGAGCACGACGAACCAGGCGCCGTCGGCCCGGGGCTTCACGTCGACCACCGACGCCAGCAGAACCCCGGCCGGGCCGACGACGGCGCGCCCCGGCTCGATGATCAGGGTCAACCCCGACGGCCGGACCGCCTCGATGAGCGCCGCCGCGTAGGCGTCCACCGGCGGAGGCGGCTCGCCGCCGGCCTCGCCGTAGGCGATGCCCAGCCCGCCGCCGAGATCGAGGTGCTGGACCGTCAGGCCGTCGTCCGCCAGCTCGCGCGCCAGGGTGACCACCGCGGCCGCCGCCCGCCGCAGCGGCTCCAGCCCGAGCATCTGGGAACCGACATGGACGTGGAGTCCGGTGAAGCGGAGCCCGCCACCGCGGGCGGCATCGCGGACCATCGCCCGCGCGTCGCGGATCGCGACCCCGAACTTGTGCCGGCTCAGGCCGGTGGAGATGTGGGGATGGCTGTCGGCGGCGATGTCCGGGTTGACGCGGAGGGCGACGCTCGCGGTGGTCTGCCGCCGCCGGGCCGCGGCCGCGATCCGCTCCAGCTCGCCGGCCGATTCCGCGTTGATCGCCTTGACCCCCAATTCCACCGCCCGGTCGATCTCCGCGGGGGTCTTCCCCACGCCCGTGAAGACGATGTCCTGCGGGGCGAACCCGGCTCGCAGGGCGACCTCGATCTCGCCGCCGGAGTTGGCGTCCACGAGACCGCCGGCCGAACGCACGACCTCGACCACCGCGAGGTTGGAGTTGGCCTTCATCGCGTAGTGGACCGCATGCGGGTAGGGGTCGAACGCGGCCCGGAAGCAACGCACCCGCTCACGTATCGCCGCCGCGCTGTAGACGTAGACCGGCGTTCCGACCTCCGCCGCAATCGCGGCCAGCGGCACCCCGTCGCATCCCCATTCCCCGCCGTCCTGCACGAAACCTGACATGAAATGCGCATTGTACGGCACGGTGCGGCGATCCGGCACCGGCGCCCGGCGTCCTCCGCGGGCCGGCGGCCGATGCCGCGCCTGCGAATGCGCGCATGCATTGACCGTGTTCGACGCCCTCGCTATACTTCTTTGTTCTGCCCTTCGCCGGCCAGCGACCCATGCTCGCTAGTTCCGCGCCCCCGTCATCGGAATCGATCGACGAGCTGATTGAACGGTGTCTCGCGGGGGACGAACGCGCCTGGGATCGGATAGTCACCCAGCACCGGCGCAAGGTCTTCAACGTCGCCTACAAGTTCGTGGGCCGGCACGACATGGCGGAGGACCTCACCCAGGACATCTTCCTGAAGATCTTCAAGGCCCTGGGCACGTTCGACCGGCGCGCCAACTTTCAGACGTGGCTCGTCAGCGTCAGCCGCAACCTCTGCATCGACCACTACCGCAGCGTCCGGAAGGAACGCGAGATGGTGGACCGGAGCATCGACGCGGAAAGCGCCCTGCCCACCAGCCGCGAGCCGGACCCCCTCGACGCCCTGGAACGGGATGATCGCCGGATACTGCTGCATCGGGCGCTCGCGCGGCTGCCCGAGACCCTGCGCACCGCGGTCCTGCTGCGGGACATTCAGGAGCAGTCCTACCGGGACATCGCCCGCCAGCTCGCTCTCCCGGAGGGAACCGTGAAGTCACGAATCAACCGCGGACGCCACGAGCTGGCCCGGCAGATCCTTCGCCTGACCTCCGAGGCCGAACCGGAGATCGGTGGGGCCCGCAGCCAGGAGTAACCCATGAAGCTCACGACCGAACAGACCGGCAGCATCGCCATCGTCCGCGTCGGCGAGACGCGGCTGGTGTATCCCCTGCTGTCGACGCTCGCGAACACGGTCACGACGATGATCAAGAATGGCGCCCACAACGTCCTCATCGATCTGTCGCCGGTCGTCTACGTCGACAGCGCCTCCATCGGGTGCCTGATGGATCTCTATCGGCAGTCGGCGGCGGCCGGCGGCACGCTGAAGCTGGCGAACGTTCAGAAGCGGGTCGAAACGATGTTGACGATGACCGGAGCGCAGCAGTTCATCGAGATTCACGGCGACGAGCCGGGTGCGCTCGCCGCCTTCAGGGTGTGACATGCGCAGTATCACGACGACCAGCGGGATCGCGCTGCCGCTCGACGGTGACCTGCTGGCGATGCTCGAGACTCTGTACAAGGAGCTGAACACCCGGTACGCGCTCGATCGCACGTTCGAAGACGCCGTCCGCGAGATCGGCCACCTGCTGGATCAGATGACCGAGGAAGAACGGCGCGCCTATCTCGCCGAGAGTCTCTTCCTCAACACCGTCACTTACGAGAACGAACGCCTGGGCGCGTACATGCGGAAGGTGACCGAGACCGAGAACGCCTGACGGGCGCGGCGGGTTCAGTTGGTGACGACGGAGGGCGCCTTCGCGGCAACCGCGGAGGCGGGGGCGTGCTCCAGGCCCGCCGACTCGACGATGCGCCACGCATCCGGCTCCTGCAGAATCTTCTCGGCAAAGGCGGTATGCAGCCCGTGGCCGCCCCGGTGCGCGACGAGGTGACCGATGACCGGATGGCCCACCAGGGCGAGGTCGCCGATCGCATCCAGAATCTTGTGGCGGACGAACTCGTCCTCGAACCGCAACCGGCTGTTCAGAACACCGGTGTCACCCAGCACCACCGCGTTGTCGAGCGACCCCCCCAGCGCGAGGCCCTTCCTCCGGAGCATCTCGACCTCCTTGAGGAATCCGAACGTGCGGGCCGGCGCGATCTCGTCCACGAACGAGGTCTTCGTCACCGTAACCGTGCGGCTCATGTGGCGGAGCAGCGGATGGTCGAAGCTGATGCTGTAGGTCACCTTGAAGTGGTCCGACGGATACAGGGCGATGCGCTTGTCCCCGCGTGACAGCGACACCGGTCGAAACATCTTGAGATAGCGCCTCGGCGCGGCCAGCCGCCGGAGTCCCGCCTCGTGCAGGAGGTAGACGAACGAGGCCGCGCTCCCGTCCATGATCGGCACTTCCGACTGGTTGAGCTCGACGACCACGTTGTCCACACCGAGCCCGACCAGCGCCGCCAGCAGGTGCTCGACGGTCTTCACGGTCCCGGCGTTGCGAGACAGCCCGGTGGCGTAGTGCAGGCGGTCGACGTTGTCGACGGTCGCGGGAATCTCGACGCCGTCGAGGTCGGCCCGGCGGAAACGGATGCCGCTCCCGGCCGCGGCCGGCCGCAGCGACAACGTGACTCTCCGACCGGAATGCAGCCCGATTCCGGTGCAGGACACGGGACGTCTGACAGTGTGCTGAAAATCAGTCACGGAGCGGCGACCTCCAGGGGACGCGACGGACAACCGCGGATCGAGGGGATGCTACCCGGATGCACTGCACTGAACCGGTTATCGGCCTGTTCGGCGAATTCAGTCACGCCTAGCCGCCCGTGGCGTAGGTCCCCGCGGCATTCGAGCGGCGATGCATCCCGCCTGAACTGCGTTGTTCGTCCGACTCCGTGCAATCCGCGGCTGCAATATGCCCAATATGCGCCCTCCTCCCGCCCGATCGGGCGGGCGCCTCGCCGCTCTCGGTGAAACGCGGGGGTCCCCCACGAGATCCCGGCGCCTCCAATCACCGTAACATATCTGTCACGAGCGCGGCGGCGCGTTCCGCGGACACGTTCACGATGCGAACAGCTCCGCCAGACATCGGCCGGTCGCGGAGGCGGGTTCGGCGGCGACCTCTTCCGGCGTTCCCACCGCTATCACCCGACCGCCGCCGTCTCCGCCCCCCGGACCGAGATCGATCACCCGATCGGCGCTCTTGATGACGTCGAGCTGGTGCTCGATCACGACGACGGTGTTGCCCTGATCGACCAGCTTCTGCAGCACGTCGAGCAGCTTGCGCGTGTCCTCGAAATGCAGGCCGGTCGTCGGCTCGTCCAGGATGTAGAGCGTGCGGCCGGTGCTCCGGCGGGACAGCTCCTTGGCCAGCTTGACCCGTTGCGACTCGCCGCCGGACAGCGTCGTGGCCGACTGTCCCACCGTGATGTAGCCGAGTCCAACGTCCTGCAACGTCCGCAGCTTGCACGAGATCGCCGGCACGTTCTCGAGCAGGGGCAGGGCCTGATCGACGGTCAGCTCCAGGACATCGGCGATGGACGCTCCCCGATATCGGACCTCCAGCGTCTCCCGGTTGTAGCGGCGCCCCTTGCACTGCTCGCAGGTGACATAGACGTCGGGCAGGAAGTGCATCTCGATGGCCTTGACCCCGCCTCCCTGGCAGGCCTCGCAGCGTCCGCCCTTGACGTTGAACGAGAACCGCCCCGGCCGGTAACCGCGGGCGCGCGCCTCGGCCAGCATCGCAAACAGCTCCCGGATGACCGTGAAGAGTCCGGTGTAGGTGGCCGGGTTCGACCGGGGCGTCCGGCCGATGGCCGACTGGTCGATCTGGATGACCTTGTCCACCAGATCGGCGCCCTCGATGCACCGGTGGGCGCCGGGCGGCGCCGAGGCGCGATACAGATCGCGGGCCAGGGCGCGGTACAGGATGTCGTTGACGAGGGTCGACTTCCCCGAGCCGCTCACGCCGGTGACCGCGGTGAACAGCCCGAGCGGAATGGCGGTGTCGACATCCTTGAGATTGTTGGCCCGCGCCCCCCGGATGACGAGCGCCCCCCGGAGCGCCGGACGGCGGGCGGACGGGACGGGAATGCAGCGCTCCCCCCGCAGGTAGCGTCCGGTCAACGATGGGTGCCCGTTCGCCAGCAGCTCCGCCGGCGTCCCCTGGAATATCACCTCGCCGCCGTGCACCCCCGCGCCCGGCCCGAGATCGACCACGTAGTCGGCGGACCGGATCGTCTCTTCGTCGTGTTCGACGACCACCACGGTATTCCCGAGATCGCGCAGGCGCCCCAGCGTCGAGAGCAACCGCCGGTTGTCCCGCTGATGCAGGCCGATGGACGGCTCGTCGAGCACGTACAGCACGCCGGTCAGGCTGGCGCCGATCTGGGTGGCGAGCCGTATTCGCTGCCCCTCGCCCCCGGACAGGGTGGCCGCGCTCCGCGCCAGCGTCAGGTATCCGACGCCGACGTCGGTGAGAAACCGCAGCCGGTCGCGAACCTCGCGAAGCACGCGGCCGGCAATCAGCTCCTCCCGCTCCGACAGCTCGATGGCCGCCAGCGCCTCGTCCGCCTCCCCCAGCGGCAGCCGGGTGTACTCGGCGATGGTGTATCCCTTCACGCGCACCGCCCGGCTCCCGGGCCGGAGACGCTCCCCGTCGCAGGCGGGACAGGTCTGCAGGGAACGAAGAGGCTCGAGGCGCTCCTGCTGGGCCCAGGTTCCCGTCTCGTAGCGTCGCCGCAGGTTCGGCAGAATCCCCTCGAAGTCGCGCCCGAACGGCTCGCGCCGCCGACCGCCGCGGCGGGTCCCCTCCTCCTCGGATCGCGACGCGGGGGCCGGCCCCTGCAGCAGGGTCTGGCGTTGCCGGCGCGGCAACCGGTCGAACGGCGTATCGAGATCGATGCCGAAATGCCGGCTCAGCCCCGCGAGCGCCTCCCGGACCAGCTTGGCGTCGCCCTCGACCCACGGGGCGATCGCGCCCTCGTTCAAGGACTTCGCGCCGTCCGGCACGATGCGCACCGGGTCGAAGTCGTCGACGGCCCCGAGGCCCTGACAGAGGGTGCAGGCGCCCTGCGGCGAGTTGAACGAGAACACCCGCGGCGTGATCTCGGGCACGCTCACGCCGCACTGCACGCACGCCAGTCTCCGGGAGAACAGCCGGTCGCCCCCCTGCAGGGTGTTGATGATCACGACGTCGTCGGCGAGGCTCAGCGCGAGCTCGATGCCGTTCCGCAGCCGGCGCTCCACCCCGGATCGAATGACCAGCCGGTCGACGAGGACCGCGATATCGTGGTTTCGACGGCGTTCGAGCTTGAGGTCCTCTTCGAGAGCCCGTATCCGTCCATCGACCCGGACCTTCACGAACCCCTTGGCCCGCAGGGCGGCGAGGTCCTTCTTGAACTCGCCCTTGCGGCCGCGCACGATCGGGGCCAGCACGTTGATGCGCTCGTCGGTGGGACCGCCCAGCACCATCTCGACGATGCGGTCGACCGACTGCGCCGTAATCGGCCGGTCACACTCCGGACAGTGCGGCACCCCGATGTTGGCGAACAACAGGCGCAGGTAGTCGTAGATCTCGGTGACGGTGCCGACGGTGGAACGGGGGTTCGACCCGGTGGTCTTCTGCTCGATGGAAATCGCGGGGGAGAGACCGTCGATCAGGTCGACGTCCGGTTTCTCGACCTGCTCGAGAAACTGGCGGGCATAGGCCGACAGCGATTCCACGTAACGCCGCTGCCCTTCGGCATAGATCGTGTCGAAGGCCAGCGACGACTTGCCCGACCCGGACAGGCCGGTCACCACGACGAAACGGTTGCGCGGCAGACTGACGTCGATGCTCTTCAGATTGTGGACGCGGGCTCCCCGTACTTCGATACGATCGTGAGCCATTGCCGTGATCAAGTCTCGACCCGACGGACCACACACACCGGCAATCCCGGCCGCCGTCCCAAACTCATGATGCTATCACGCTGCCCTCAGCCCGGCGCGGGCTCGGGCAATCGCTCGAACCGGTACACCCGGTCCTCGGACGCCACGACGACGCCGCCGGCGGGGTCGAAGGCGACCCCGACCAGAGACGGCGCCGCGACGAGCTGCTCGGCCTCGTCCTCGCCCCGAATGCGGTAGAGACCACTCGCCCCGGCCAGCGCCTCGACGACGTGGAGCGTCCCCCGGACATCGAAGGCCAGCCCTTGCGGCCGACCGAACCCGCGGTGGATCGCGGCCACGGTCCCCGCGCGATCGATGCGATACACCGCATCGCGGGTGGCCAGCGTCGGGGCGGTCACATAGAGATCACCGGTGGGAGCCATTCCCAGGTGGAACGCCGCCACGCTGGGGGGCAGGGTGGCGAATGACGTCACCTCGCCCAACGGGCTGACCTTGAAGATCGTGCCGGACCGGTCGCCGACGAACAGCGTGCCGGCTTCGCCGAACGCCAACCCGCACGCCACCCCCAGCTCCGCCGCCAACTGCTTCCGCTGCCCGTCGGCATCGACCCGGAACACCGCCCCGTCGAAACGACTCGACACGACCAGCCGGCCGAGCGGATCGAGGGCGAGCGATGTCGGGTTGGTGATTCCGGTCACGAACGGCTCGCGAAAGCCGTCCCGCCGGAGCCGGAACACCGACACCGGCGACGATTCCCCGCGGGTCCCGCTGTAGGTCAGAAACAACGTGCCGTCGGCAGCGATGACCGGGCTGTCCACCTGATGCACGCCGGTGGCGACCTGCGCGCCGACCTCGAGCCAGGCGGTCTCGCCGGGCGCCGTGTCGAGCCGGACCGGTATCGAGCCGCCGGCCGCCTCCGGCGGAACGAGACAGGCCACCCGGTTCCTGCTCGCGTAGACCACCTGAGCCGGTAGATCGCCGATCCACACCTCGGGCAGCCGGCCGCCGTCCCCCCCCACGCCCGGTCCATCGACGGCGATCCGCCCCCCGGCGACCGCCGCCGGCGGGTGTACAGATGCGATTCGGGGGCGGGACGCCTGAGCCATGAACGACCGCGGGAACGGACCCCTACGCCGGGTCCAACTCGACGTTCCAGTAGAGGTAGTCTCGCCAGCTCGCCGGGGTATCCCGCAGGCCGACGGCGATGCGAACGGTCGCGGGCCGCATCGGACGCCGAGGCAGCCGGATCACCCGCATGCCCGCCTCGGCGGGAGTGCGCCCGCCCTTGCGGCGGTTGCACAGCACGCAGGACGTGACGATGTTCTCCCAGTCCTTCCGCCCTCCGTAGCGCACCGGAATCACGTGGTCGAAGGTCAGCTCGTCGGGCGGGAACCCGCGACCGCAGTACTGGCAGACGTGGTCGTCACGGGCGTAGATGTTGGCGCGCGAGAACGGCACGAGATTGAAGTGGCGCTTGATCGTGATGCAGTGCAGCAACCGAATCACCGAGGGCAGCTTTACCGTCAGAGAGACCGAGCGAACCTCGCGATCGTAGACGGAGAGCACCTCGACCTTCCCCTGACACCACAGCCTGATGGCCCGCCGCCAGTCGACGACCTTCAGCGGTTCGTAGGTGGCATTGAGCAGCAGAGTGTGCTCCATGGAATTGCTGCCGTTCGGGTTGCCAAATCAAAAGACCCGATTGTGCCTGAATAGCCTGTCCCGTGTCAAGCCGCCCGGTGCGTCGTAAAGCCTTGCCATGTAACCACTTATGACATGGCCACGGCTGGCCTCTATCGTCGCGGGGAGAGGCGCCGACAATAGAAACGTGCGCAGTTACGCTTGGTGTCCCCTGCTTCTCGTTCTCGCCGGATGCGCGATACGCCCCGGCGCGACCCCGCAGCCGTTCCCCAGGCACTACCTCGCCCCGGCGGACCGGCCGGTCACGGCGGGTCCCGGGGGCCGGCCCGCGCCGGGCGTGATCGCGTCGACCGCCCTCGAGTATCTGGGGGTCCCGTACCGCTGGGGCGGCGCCACCCCGAAGGGATTCGACTGCAGCGGATTCACCTACTACGTGTTTCACCGCCACGGCATGGAGCTGCCGCGGGTGGCGGCCGACCAGTATGGGGTCGGCACGCCGGTCGACCGTACCGCGGTTCGACCGGGAGACCTGCTGTTCTTCGAGACCATCGCCGAGGGGCCGTCGCACGTGGCCCTGGCCCTCGACGGCGATCAGTTCGTCCATGCGCCGTCGAGGCGGGGGAAGGTGCGGGTGGAGCGCTTGAGCTCGCACTACTGGGCAAACCGCTTCCTCGGCGCCCGGCGGGTGCTCTAGCGCGACCTTACGGTCGCGTTGGAAGTTCGCTGGCGCGAACTTCTACGGCGACGATTTCCGGGCTAGTGGTTCGTCACATCAAAATCTTCGGATAGACGGACTTGAGTTTACAGCGAGCATCGTCGACCTTCATCTGCCAGTCGACACCGCGTTGGGTGTCATTGGTGTCGCTGGACCACGCCGACACCTCGCCGTGCAGCGTCGCGAGGTCGCCGATGCGGCGTCCGCTCAGACATTGGCGCGTCATCGCACTGAGCTCGTTCTCCGCGATGTTCAGCCAACTCCCGTGTTTCGGCGTGTAGCAGAACTCGAGTCGACGAACCAGTTCTCGTGCCCGCACCGGCTCGAACACCTCGTAGAAGGCGCCCTTCGTGTGCGTGTTGAGGTTGTCGCACACCAAGGTGACCCTCGGGCAGTCGGCGTAGCGTCCTTCCAGCAGCCCGGCGACCTCCACCGCCCAGTCCGCCTTCGTACGCCGGGCCCGCGCCGTCGCCTGCCGCCAACCCGCCAGCGGCTCGCTGAACAGGAAGACCGAGGCCGTGCCGGCCCGTTCGTACTCGTAGTCGACGCGGCGCGGGCGCGCCTTCGTGGCCGCCACCGGCGGGCGCGTTTCCTTGACCAGTTGCACCGGCTGCTCATCCATGCACACGACCGGACAATCCGGGTCGTAGGGTCGCTGATACAGATCCAGGACCTGTTCCATGTGCGCCACGAACTCGGCATCAGCCTCCGGCGGGATCACCCAGTACTCGATTTTCCGCCGGGTCATCTCGTTTTTTTTAGTTCTCCACCCGGCGGTGCCGGACCCGCGTATTCATGAAACAGGATATCGTGTAGGGGCTTGGCGCTGGCCCAGAGGTCGGTTTCTCTATGGTGCCAAGAGCCCGTTTTTTAGTTGGACCCGGAGTCCCGCGAGCACCCCGTATTGCGAGACCGGAGATTCTTCCGGTGAGCGCGCCCTGTAGATTTCGTACCGGCGGACTCCACGCCAGCGCCTTTGCGAGCAGGAGGTGACGGATGGAAGTCTTGTACCCCCGGTGCGCCGGGTTGGATGTCCACTCTCGGTGCGTGAACGCGTGCGTGCGCATCGCTGCGGGTCGGAAGGTCACGACCGAGCACCGGGAGTTTGCGACTACGACGGCGGGTCTGCTTGAACTGGCGGCCTGGCTGACCGAGGCGGGCTGCACGCACGTGGCGATGGAGGCGACCGGCGTGTACTGGAAGCCGGTGTGGCACGTCCTCGAAGACGAAGAGTCGTTCACGCTGGTGCTCGCCAACGCGCAGCACATCCGGAACGTTCCGGGCCGCAAGAGCGACCGGAACGACGCGGCCTGGATCGCCGACCTGTTGGCGCACGGGCTGATTCGGGGCAGCTTCGTGCCGCCGGCCCCGATCCAGGAACTGCGCGACCTGACGCGGACCCGCAAGCAACTGGTCCGCGAGATCACGCGGCACACGCAACGCCTGCAGAAGACGCTCGAAGACGCGAACGTGAAGTTGACGCACGTGGTCACCGACATCCTGGGCGTCAGCGGCCGGGCGATCCTGGCGGCGCTCATCGCCGGGGAGACCGATCCCGAGCGGCTGGCCGATTGCACCACCGGGCGCCTGAAAGCCGACCGCGCGGACATCATCGCCGCGGTGCACGGCCGGGTGACGGCGCACCACCGTTTCCTGCTGGAGCTGCACCTGGGGCAGATCGACGCGTTGCGCGCCGCCGTGCAGAAACTGGAGCAGCAGGCCGACGAGGTGCTGCGCCCTTTTCGCGAGGCCGCCGAGCGGCTGACGACGATCCCCGGGGTCAGTGAGACCGTCGCGCGGGTGCTCGTCGCCGAGATCGGCGTGGACATGACGAGGTTTCCCGGTCCGGGACATCTGGTCTCGTGGGCGGGACTGTGCCCGCGCCTCGACGAGAGTGCGGGGAAGCGCCGCTCGACCCGGATCCGTCACGCGACGCCGTGGCTGAAGACAACGCTGGTCCAGGCCGCGTGGGCGGCAACCCGGAAGAACGGGAGCTATCTGCAGACGCAGTTTCGACGGCTCAAGGGCCGGCGCGGCCCGAAGAAGGCAATCGTGGCGGTCGCCGCTTCCATGCTGACCGCTGCTTACTTCATGCTCCGCGACGAGACGGACTACCACGACCTCGGCGGCCGGTACCTGGCGAACCGCGACAAGCACCGCGTTACCCAGCGCCTCCTCCGCCGTCTGCACGACCTTGGAGTGGAGGTCGAAGTGAAGGCCGCCTGAGTCAGTGGTCACCGTGAGTTTCTCTGTAGCGTCCGCCGGATCGTTTCGTGGCTGACCGACTCGACGACCCCCAACTCGACGACACGGCGCGCCAGCAGCCGCAACGACCAGTTCGCGTAGCCCTTCGGGGGCGACCCCAGACGCAGAGCGATGACCTGCGCCTCTTGTTCGCCGTCGAGCAGCTTGAGGCCTTGGGGCAACGCCCGCCGTTTGCGTTCCAGCGCCCGCTCGAACCCTTCCAGCACGCAGCGTTCGCGAATGTTTTCGACAGTCTTGGTGCGGCACGAAATCGCGTAGGCAATCTGCTGGTCGGTCCACCCCGGTCCGTCCGCATCGGCCTTCAAGAGAATCTGAGCGCGGCGCACCTTCTCGCTGCTGCCGTTGAGTTTGCGGACCGTCTGTTGACAGATCTCGCGTTCCTGGGCGGTGAGTCGAACGATGTACTTTTTCTGCGGCATGAAAGCTGTCTCGGCTCGAGATCAGCTTCCCGATAGTCCTAATGTTGACACGTGACGGACCACTAGCCCACCGGCACTGCCGCGAGCTGCTCGATCTGCCGGCGGATGGCGGCCGCCGCGTCGGCGCCGATCGGCTCCAGCGGCCGGCGTGGGCGCCCGCCGACGTAACCGAGCTCGCCGAGGGCCGCCTTCAATCCGGGAATGCCGTGCAGGGAGGTCACCAGTCTGGCGAGCGGGATCACCTGCCGCTGCAACGCGCGCGCCTCCTCGTGGCGGCCGGCCGCGGCGTGCTCGTAGATGCGGACGCAGGCATCCGGAATCGCGCACGCCAGCGCGAGGATACCGCCGCTCACACCGAGAGCCAGGCTGGCGTAGAACGTCGGCGCCGACCCGACGAGGACGTTGAAGCCGTCCCGAGCCACCCCGATGAGGTCGCCGACGTAGCCCATGTCGGGACCGGACTCCTTGAGTCCGACGATGTTGGGATGATCGACCAGCTCGGCCACCGCCTCCACCGGCAACGTCACCCCGGTGAGGGCAGAGAAGTTGTACAGGATCACCGGCACCGGGGACGCATCGGCCACCGCCGCGTAGTGGCGGACGAATGCCGCCGTGGTCAGTTGCTTCTTGAAATAGGACGGTGTCCGCACCAGCACCGCGTCGGCCCCGGCGTCCGCCGCCCGGCGCGAGGCGGCGATGGCGGCGCGGGTCGATTGACGGCCGGTGCCGGCGATCAGCAGTCGGTCCCGGGGCACCCGCCCGCGCGCCTCGCGGATCAGCCGATCGGCCTCGTCGTCGTCGATGAACGGCGCCTCGCCCGTCGATCCGAGCACGACGAGCCCGAGCAGCGGCGTATCCATCCAGCGATCTATATTGGCGCCCCAGGCGGCCAGATCGATCGCCTCGTCGTCAGTGAACGGGGTGGGAATCGGGGCAAGGACACCACGAATGGTCATGATTCGACTCTCTCTTGCACGAACAGGAAGACGGGACAGGCTACGGTAGCGACGAGGGGCGGCGGTTGTCAAACGGAAAGCGTCCGCGTACAAGGCAGGACCCGGCGGCACCTTTCAAAAGGGCCGGCCGGGTCAGTGGTGGGTCGCGGGCGGATGCAGGCCGTGGCGCCACCGATTGACTATCGGCAGGCCAGGGCACGTGAGGCTTGGAGATGTGACGTTCACCGGGTCCCCGACAACACCGCAACAACCGAGCGGGGAGCGAGGGCGACGAACGCCATCTCGACATGCAATTATCCCGCCAACCCAGACCGCCACCAGCCAATGGAGCCTGTAAACTATTTCAAAAAAATAGACTTGTTCAATTTCTGTGGTTGCCGTGGCGGAATTCTCCGGGGTGGAGATGCCTCCCAACGGAAACACGGATTGCCAACGATGTCGACGCCGCCCCCCGACAGTTACATATTTGGCGGTACGATCCCGTCGTTTCGAAGCGGAAGCCGGCGGAGAGGGGCCGGCGGATTCACCGCGGCGGCTCGCCGGGGGGCGGATCCGGCCGCAACGGGTGCGTGAGAATGCGCGCCTCCTCGACCACGCACCCCTCCACCAGATGCTCTTGGATGATCCGCTCGAGCGTCGGCGGATCGCACGTCCGATACCACACGCCTTCCGGGTAGACGACGGCGATCGGCCCGCCTTCGCAGACCCGCAGGCAGTTGGCCTTGGTCCGCAGCACGCCGCCCCGCTCGGACAGCCCCAGCTCGCGCAACCGGCGCTTCAGATAGTCCCAGGCGGCGAGCCCCCGCTCGTGGTCGCAGCACTTCGGCGTGGTCTGGTCCGCGCAGAGCAGAATGTGCCGTTCGGCCGACGTGACCCCGACGGCGGCAGCGGCGCGCTGCTGGCTCTCGACGGAGCCCTTGCCGGGATCGGGATCGTTCATCTGCGCAGTTTCCGTGCCCGGAGGGGCAAGCCTCGCACGCGTCTTCTCCTGCCGGGAGGGGCAAGCCTCGCACGCGTCCCCGCGGCAGGCGCCGGGGAGCCGCGGGCGGCGGACCAAGTGACCGAGCCGCCGTGACGGCACTGGCATAAACCGCGCAGCGCGCGTAGCATAGCACGCCATGAGCAAGCGCCCCACCGCCGTCCTCGACCGCGCCATGACCGTCTTTCTCGCCGCCGTGGAACGCGGCGGCAATGCGCTCCCGCATCCCGGCACTCTGTTCGCCCTGCTGGCGGGAATCGTCGTCGTCATCTCGGCCATCGCGGCCAGGACCGGCGTCGAGGTCGTCCACCCCGGCACCGGCGAGCTGATCCGGCCGGTGAGCCTGGCCACGGTCGAGGGGCTGCACCGCATCCTGACCGAGATGGTCACCAACTTCACGAGCTTCGCGCCCCTCGGCACGGTGCTCGTCGCGATGCTGGGCATCGGGGTCCTGGAGAGCAGCGGCCTGATCGCCGCCGCCCTGCGGCTGCTCGTGCTGTCGGCGCCGAAGCGGCTGCTCACCTTCGTGCTCGTCCTCGCCGGGGTCCTCTCGAACACCGCCAGCGAGATCGGCTACGTGCTGCTCGTGCCCCTCGGCGGCATCATCTTTCTCGGCGCGGGACGCCATCCCATGGCGGGACTCGCCGCCGCGTTCGCGGGGGTGTCCGGCGGCTACAGCGCCAACCTGCTGCTCGGCACCATCGATCCCCTGCTGGCCGGCCTCTCCGAGGAAGCGGCCCGGATCGTCGACGACGGCTATCGGGTCAACCCCGCCGCCAACTACTACTTCATGGTGGTCTCCACCTTCATCATCGCCGGGGCCGGAACCTGGGTGACCGAGCGGGTGGTCATTCCCCGGTTGGGTCCGTACGAGGGCTCCGCCGAAACGAAGGAGAGCGATCAGCAGGTCATGCGGGAGCTCTCCGCGGTCGAGAAGCGCGGCCTCTACGCCGCGCTGATCGCGACGGGGGTCTTCGTGCTGTTCCTGCTCTGGGGCACGGTCCCGGCGGACGGATTCCTGCGCAACCCGGAAACGGGGGGACTGCTGCGCTCGCCCTTCCTCTCGGGCATCGTCGCGTTCATCTTCCTCGGCGGCCTCGTCATCGGCGTCGCCTACGGAGCCGCGACCGGCGCGTTCCGCAACGACAGCGACGTGATGAACGGCATGGGCAAGACCATCAGCACCCTCGGCACCTACCTCGTGCTGGTGTTCTTCGCGGCCCAGTTCGTCGCCTACTTCAACTGGACCAACCTGGGGCTGATCATGGCCGTCAAGGGGGCGGAATGGCTGCGCAGCTCGGGCATGGGCGGCATTCCCCTCATGCTCAGCTTCGTGGTGCTCTCGTCGATCATCAACCTGTTCATGGGCAGCGCGTCGGCCAAGTGGGCGATCATGGCGCCGGTGTTCGTCCCGATGTTCATGCTGCTCGGCTATACGCCCGAGCTGACCCAGACCGCCTACCGCGTCGGCGACAGCACCACCAACATCATCGCCCCGATGATGTCCTACTTCGCCCTGATCGTCGCGTTCTTCGAGCGCTACGACCGGCGGTCGGGCATCGGCACGGTGGTCGCCACCATGCTCCCGTACACGGTGACGTTCTTCGCCTGCTGGTCGGTCCTGCTGATCGTCTGGATGCTGCTCGGCCTGCCGGTGGGGCCGGGCGCGGGATTGCGGCTCGAGCCGTAGAAGCCCCGGTGTGCCCCACACCTGCGCTACCCTACCTCACGCCCGGCCGCGTCGTGCTGGCTCCGACGTAGGTGTAGTGGGTGCGGTGCTGCACATCCACGGCGCCCCGGCCCCGCACCCGCACCAGCAGCCGGCGGGTCTGGACTGCCGGGTCGGGATTGGTCAGGGCGAAGCCGAGAACGTAGTAGTCGCTCGTCTCGGCATCGATCTCCCGGAACACGTCGTCGAAGTCGTTCCGGTTGACGATGGCCCGGCCGCCGGTCTGCTCGGCGAGCGACCGCAGGCTGTTCTGGGTCGTGAAGTTCCACGCGTCGAACGAGCCCCCGCCGGTCAGGAGGAAGTCCGCGGGCCCCGGCCTCGCGGCGGTCAGGCCGCGGGGGTCGACGGTGTAGAACGCGGCGTTCGCCCGGTTCGCGGCGTCGGCGAGATCGTCGATCCGCAACGCGAGCTCCCGGTCGCCCTCCAGGGCGCTCGGGCCGCGCATGAAGCCGTCCTCCCGCTGGGGGCGCGCGAGGCCCCTGAGCGTCAACCACGGGTCCGCATCCCCGTCGCCATGGTAGCCCCTGCGCTCCGCCAGGAAGGGATTCAGGTCGTAGCCGCCGCTGAAGTAGACGACCACCTTGCGCAGGTGCTGGACCTGCTCCAGGCTCTCGACGACCTTGCGTATCGTCGTGAACGCGACGCCGGCGCGCACCATCAGCTCGGGCGTGTATCCGGGCGTCGGCGGGAAGTTCTCGATCAGATCGTTGGGGTCGAAGCCGTCGCCGATGATGCGCTCGGCCGTCGACCGGAGCAGACCGCGGTCCGTGGTCACGCCGACCGCGATCGACGACGGTCCGGTGGACACGACGGCGAACTGGTCGCCCTCGTGAATGAGGTTTTCGGCCATCTCCGTGAACGCCATGCGTGCACGCGGCGTCAGCTCCCCCGCGATGTGCAGGTCATCGATGAGAATGATGAAGAGCCGGCCGGTCAGATCGTCGGAGGGGCGCGGCGGCGGCGGCAGGAGGATCCCGTCCTGCGACCGCAGGCCCGACGCGAGCTGCTCGCTGACGCGCCCGCTCTGCACACGCACGAGCGAGGCGACCTCCCGCACCTCGCCCTCGTCCACGACCACGAAGTCGCGGGGCGTCAGATCGTCCAGGAAGAGGCCGTTCCGGTCGCGGGGAACGACGATCATCGTCACCAGCGTGACGCCGGATCGGAAGGTCGGGACCGCATCCCCGGCGCCCGGCCGATCCGTCGGCCGGATCGTCTGCGACGGTGCCTGCGCGGCCGCCGGCACGCCGAGCGCAACGACCACCACCGCCGCGGTCATGCCCACCGACAGTCCAACGCGGGTAGCCCATCTCGTCATGACCCTCGTCCTCTCACTCCGCCGGCCAGACGAGGTCGGCGCGTAGGCCGGGGAGGTTCCCGGCGGTGTGCACGTCCGCGTAGAGCTCGCCGGCCCACAGGCTCTCGAGATCGCGGGCCGAGAGGGCCAGCCGGCCCGACGCCCGGGCGCGGCCTCGCCCGCCCAGCAGGTGGACGACCGGGCCGGCGCCGCCGCCCTCGACGGCGCGATGGACGTGGCTGAACAGCACGTCCTCGTCGACGACGCCGTACACGGAGACCGAGTAGACGAGCTCGCGGCGAGCCCCGTCCAGCTCGAACCGCCCGCGCAGGGCCGCGCCGCCGGCGGCCGCCTGCCCTGCCTCGATGACCACCGGCCGAGGCGGCGCCACCAGGCTCGGGGTGCTGTCGGGGGGGCGGCGATGGCCGGTCGCCTGCTCGAAGGCGTAGGCGAGCCGGATCAGATCGGACTCGGCGAACTCCCGGCCGATCATCTCCAGACCGACGGGCATGCCGTCGGCGGCGTACCCCGCGGGGACGGTGATGGCGGGCAGCCCCGAGATCGCGCTGAGGGCGCAGTTGCTGCCGGGCTGCGCCTGCCCCACCGGGCGCGCGGTCTCGCGAATGGTGGGATAGATGAGCGCGGTCAGATCGTGCTCGTCGAGCAGCGCCTCGACGGCGGCTCGCGCCACGTCCCGACGGGCGAGCCGCGCGCGATAGTCGTCGGTGTCGAGCGTCTCCACCTCCAGCGACGTGCGGAGACCGCGGTCGATCACCTCGTGGTAGAGCCCCAGGTCGACCAGCTCGGCCAGCGAGCGCACCGGGGAGTCGGGGGTCGCGGCCAGATAGGCATCGAAGTCGCGCCTGAACTCGAGGCCGATCACCGATGCATCCTCCAGGAGTGACCGCAGGTCGGTCTCGCCGACGTCGACGATCTCCGCCCCCGCCGCGGCCATCGCCTCCGCCGCGGTCTCGATGACTTCGCTGACGGGACGCTCCGCGCCGGTGTCGCCCAGCAGCTCGTCGAGCACCGCGAGCCGCGCCCCCAGCAAGGCGCCGGCATCGAGGGCGTCCCGGAACGAGGCCGGGACCCGGCCCTCGCTCCGGCGCGTCACCGCGTCGGCGGGGTCGACCCCCACGGTTGCGTCCAGGGTAATCGCCAGATCCTCCACCGACCGCGCAAGCGGGCCGCCGATGTCCTGGGTCGTCGAGAGGGGCACGATCCCGTCGCCGCTGGCCAGACCCCGCGTTCCGCGCAGCCCCACCAGAGCGTGGTGGGCCGACGGGATCCGAATCGACCCGCACGTGTCGCTCCCCATGCCGACGGCGCCGAAGCTCGCGGCCACCGCGGCCCCGGTGCCCCCGCTCGACCCGCCGGGATTGCGGGTGGTGTCGTAGGGGTTCCGGGTCTGGCCGGTGACGGAGCTGACGGTGGTGATGCCGCGCGCCAGCTCGTGCATGTTCGTCTTGCCGAGAACGATCGCCCCCGCTTCGCGCAGGCGCCGCACCTGGGTCGCGTCGTCCGGCGGCACGGAGGTCGCGAGGCCGATGGCTCCCGCGCTGGTCGGCATGTCCGCGGTGTCGTAGTTGTCCTTCACGACCATGGGAATGCCGTGCAGCGGGCCGCGCACCTGCCCCGCCGCGCGCTCGGCATCGAGCCGGTCGGCCGCGTCGGCGGCGTTCGGATTGAGGACGACCATCGCATTGAGCGCCGGTCCCTGCTGGTCGTAGGCCTCGATGCGCGCCAGATACCCCGCCACGAGCTCGCGCGACGTCACCTCGCCGGCGTCGAGGGCCGCGGCCAGCTCGGCGATGGATAGTTCCATGACGTCGAAGGCCGCGCCATCGCCCCCGTCGTCCGGCTCGCCGCACCCGGCGCCGGCAGCGGCGAGGAGCACGACGAACACGAACGCCGGGTAGCCGTCGAACGGGAATCGCCGCGCAGCCCAGCGCACCGTCATCTGTCGCCTCCTTGTTCGCATCGTGGGGAGGGGATCGTACATCAGTCCGGCTGCATACCCTGGAGCCCGTGGGCAAGAGCCCCTGTTTCGACTCGACCGACGCCACAAGGCATGTTCGCCACGGCTCCCCCAGGCGTGCCGGAAGCAGGACGGCCCGCCGGCAACCCCGGGTCGCCGGTACGGACACCCGGCATGCGCCGCCACGGCGGTACAATGGGCGGATGACGACCCGCTGGGCAGCGGCGGCAACGGCGGCGGCGATTCTGATCGCGGCGGCAGTAATGGCGCAGGATCCCGCCCCGGCGCCGGGCAGCGAGTCTATCCGCGCCAGCGACCTGGAGGCGGACGTCCGGTTCCTGGCCGGCGACAGCCTGCAGGGCCGACTGACGGATACGCCCGAGAACCGGGTCGCGGCCGACTTCATCGCCTCGCGCTTCGCCCGGCACGGCCTCGCGCCGGTCGGGTCCGAGGGCACCCACTTTCACCGATTCGATCTGCTCACGACCGGGCTCGGTTCCGACAACGACCTGCAGGTCACGGGGCTCGGGCAGGCGCGCTTCGAGCTAGGAGACGCCTTCTATCCGGCCCCCGCCAGCGCCAGCGGGAGCGCCGGCGGGAACGTCGTGTTCGTCGGGTTCGGCATCGCCGCCCCATCCCTGGAGCACGACGACTACCGCGCCGCCGACCCCGCCGGCGCCGCCGACCTGGACGGCGCAGTCGCCCTCATGCTGAATCACGAGCCGGGCGAGTTCCGCCCGGACAGCCCCTTCGACGGCACCACGCGATCCGAAGCGTCGCGGCTGGTGCGCAAGGTGCTGGCGGCCCAGGCCCGGGGCGCGGTTGCGGTGCTGGTGGCCCCGGACCGCCACAACCACGGGGGCACGCGGGGACCGGCCCGTCCGATGGGGGCGGTCTGGCCGACGCGCCCGCCCCGCGTGCCGCGCTACGGGCTCGCGAGCTGGGTCGAGGCGGTGGGCATTCCCGTCGCCCACATCTCCGGCGACCTCGCGGAACGGATCGCGGAATCGGCCGGCCTCGCGTTCGACGATCTGGTGGAGGCGGCGGAGGAGCCCGGCGGGATCGCGCCGATGCCGCTGGCGGGACCGCGGGTCGAGCTGACCACGTCGGTACGCCGGACGACGGTGCCGAACCGCAACGTCGTCGGCCTGATCGAGGGCGCGGACCCGGAGCGCCGGGACGAGTGGATCATCATCGGCGCCCACTACGACCACGACGGCGCGATCGGACCGGTCATCTACAACGGCGCCGACGACGACGCGTCGGGGGTGGCCGGACTCCTCGAGATCGCCGAAGCCTACCGCGTGGCCGCGCGCGACGGCGACCGGCCGCGGCGGTCCATCCTGCTCGCCGCGTGGAACTCGGAGGAACAGGGTCTGCTGGGGGCGTGGGCCTACACGGAAGCGCCGCTGCACCCGCTCGCCCGGACCGTGGCGGTCCTGAACATGGACATGATCGGCCGGGACGAGGAGGTCCCGAACATCGGAGGCATACGGTTCCGCGGTCTCGAGCCGCAGTCGGCCGAGGGCAACCGCAACGCCGTCAACATCCTGGGCTACACCCGATCACCGGACCTGCGGCGGGCGGTCGAGCGCGCCAACCGCGCGACGGGGCTGGACGTGCGGTTCCGCTACGACAACAACGCCTCGAACCTGCTGCGGCGCAGCGACCAGTGGCCCTTCCTCTACCGGGAGGTCCCGGCGATCTTCGTGCACACCGGGCTGCACCCGGACTACCACACCGAGCGGGACCGGCCGGAGAAGATCCGCTACGACAAGATGACCCGTGTCGTGCGGATGGTGCACCAACTGAGCTGGGATCTCGCGGCGAACGCGGGCCGCCCGGCCTACGTGTCGCGTTGAGCCGACGCGGCGGGGCTCTCGCCGCGGGCTCCCCACCATCCTGGCCGAAACCCCGACGTGTATCGGCGCCCTCACCGGACCGGGGACCGCGCATCCGACGGCCCGGCGGAGCGCGGTGACGCGACGCGCCGGTCCTCGAACGTGCAGGCGCGCCGCATGCTCGCTTCCAGCAGGGCCAGATATCGGGCGCGCGGGATCTCGACCGCGCCGAACTGCTCCAGGTGGGGCGTCACCCACTGCACGTCCAGCAGCCGATAGCCGCGGTCGCGGAGCCGCGCCACCAGAAAAGTGAGAGCCACCTTGGAGGCGTCCCGGACGTGGTGGAACATCGACTCGCCGAAGAACGCGCCGCGCACGCTGACCCCGTAGAGGCCGCCGGCGAGCCGGTCGCCCGCCCACACCTCCACCGAGTGCGCATGCCCGGTCCGATGCAACCGGCAGTAGCTCTCCCGGATCTCGTCGTCGATCCAGGAGCCGCTGGCGTCGTCTCTCGACCCGCAGGCGGTGATGACGTCGCGGAACGCCTCGTTCACGGTGCAACGGAACCGCTGCTGGCGCACCACCCGGGCGAGCCGCCGGGAGACGCGAAAACCGTCGATCGGTATGACCCCGCGCCACTGCGGAGAGAACCAGCGGAGATCTCCGTCGACGGACATCGGGAAGTAGCCGGCCCGGTAGGCGCCGAGCAGGGTCGCAATCGGAATCATGATCCGCCGCCGGGCGCCGTTCGCCGCCCCGTCACGGAGCCGCCTCGCGGCTGGGCTCGCCGTCGACTCTCGTCAGGGTTGCGCCGTTACCCGGCGCAGAGCCCAGGTCGTACAATAGCCGGGAGGCGGGCCGCCGCGCCGGGCGCCCGCCGCGATGAACCGGCGCCGGGCCGCGAGCCCTCGACCGGCCTCGCGATCCTGCCCGGCAGGACGGGGCCGGCCGGGCGTTCGGACGGCCCCTGCGAGAAGAAACGACACTCGAGGACTCGATGCAGGATAGCAGCCTCCACACGTCGGAGGCGGTCACCCGGGGGATCCGGGTCGCCGTCACGTCACGATTCTCCCATCTCGAACCGCATCAGAACCGGTGGTTCTTCACCTACACCGTCCGCATCACCAACGAGAGCCTCGAGACGGTGCAACTGATCAGCCGGCACTGGATCATCACCAACGGGTCGAACGAGGTGGAGCAGGTCCGGGGCCCCGGAGTGGTCGGGAACCAGCCGACGCTCTCCCCCGGACAGTCGTTCGAGTACACGTCCGGCTGCCCGCTCCCGACGCCGTTCGGGTCGATGCGCGGCACCTACCAGATGGTGACGGCGGACGGCACCACGTTCGACACGGAGATTGCGGAGTTCGCGCTGACCGAGCCGTACACCGTGCACTGACGCCGCCCGCGAGCAGTCGCCCGAGCATCGTCGCCTGTCGGCTCCGCTTGCCGCCCGAGCAACCCTCGCGGCGTCTGCCACCGTTCCGCGGCGCAGACCCTCAGCCCGCCGTCCCGACCGGCGCCAGACGAATGCCGGCCTCTTCCAGCCGCGCCCGCAGCGTCGCGGCGAGGTCGCCGGCGCCCGGGGTGTCGCCGTGCAGGCAGATGGTGTCGCGGCGAAGGCGGATGACCTCCCCGGTGACGGTGGCGACCTCGCCGCGCTGGACCAGCCGCAGCGCCCGGTCCGCCACCGCCGCGGGATCGGTGATCACCGCGTTCGGCTCGCGCCGCGACACCAGCGAACCATCGGCACGGTAGGCGCGGTCCGCGAACACCTCGGCCGCGGTCGGCAGGCCGACCGCCTCGCCGGCGTCGATGAGACAGGAGCCCGAGCCGCCGAACAGGATCAGCCGGTCGTCGACCGCGCGCACCGCCCGCGCGATCGCGTCGGCCAGCCGCCGGTCCCGGGCGGCCCGATTGTACAGCGCGCCGTGCGGCTTGACGTGGCGCAGCCGCGTGCCCTCGGCCGCCGCCGCCCCGGCGAGGGCGCCGATCTGATACACGACCAGATCTTCGAGCTCCTGCGGGTCCATCGCGATGTCCCGCCGGCCGAATCCGATCAGGTCCGCGTATCCCGGATGCGCGCCCGGGCTCGCCCCGCAGGCGACGGCGAGACGCACGGTCCGGCGCATGACCGACGGATCGCCCCCGTGGCACCCGCAGGCGACGTTGGCCGAGGTGACGTGCGGGAGCATCCGCTCGTCGTCTCCGATGACATAGGGACCGAACGACTCTCCGACGTCGGCGTTCAGATCGATGCGCTCCATGACCGGAATCATACGCCGGGTCCCGGGAGCCCGCGGCAAGAGGTCCGCCGCATCGACCGGCGGCGCTCGTGTTCTCGCGACCGGCTCCCCGCGTCCTCGGGCCGGCCGGACCGGTAGCGCGGACGATCCGGTAAGATCATGCTTTTCTGGACGCCCCCGACCCGGCGTTCAGCAGGGACACCGCAAGACGGAAGCAGAGGACAAGCCGATGACGGACCGGGTGAACGCGGGAGGCCTCCAGGTCGACAAGGAGCTGTACGACTTCATCAACGACGAGGCGTTGCCGGGCACCGGCATCGCCCCGGCGACCTTCTGGTCCGGCTTCGACGGCCTGGTGCACGACCTCGCGCCCCGCAACCGCGAGCTGCTGGCCACGCGCGACGAGCTGCAGACGCGCATCGACGCGTGGTACCGCGAGAACCGCGACCAGCCGATCGACCTCGCGGAGTACAAGACGGTCCTCCAGGAGATCGGCTACCTCGTGCCGGAAGGCGAGGACTTCACCGTCGACACCGCCAACGTCGACCCCGAGATCTCGACCATCGCCGGTCCCCAGCTCGTCGTCCCCGTCACCAACCCCCGCTACGCCCTGAACGCCGCCAACGCCCGGTGGGGCAGCCTCTACGACGCCCTCTACGGCACCGACGCCATCCCCGAGACGGACGGCGCCGAGCGCACCGCCGACTACAACAAGGTGCGCGGCGACCGCGTGATCGCGTACGTGCGCCGCTTCCTCGACGCGACGGCCCCGCTCGCGGACGGCAGCCACTCCGAGGTTTCCGCCTACGCGGTCGCGAACGGGACCCTCGCGGCCACCCTCGAGGACGGGCGCACCACCGGGCTCGCCACCCCCTCCCTGTTCGCGGGACACCGCGGGGACGCGGGCGCGCCGTCATCCGTGCTTCTGAAGAACAACGGCCTGCACATCGACATCGTGATCGACCGCGCCCACCCGGTGGGAAGGGACGACAAGGCCGGCGTGCGGGACGTCGTCGTCGAAGCGGCGATGACGACGATCATGGACCTCGAGGACTCCGTCTCTACGGTGGACGCCGGGGACAAGGTGGTCGCCTACCGCAACTGGCTCGGGCTCCTCAAGGGCGACCTGACGGACCGGTTCGAGAAGGGCGGCCGGATGGTCGACCGCGCCCTGAACGCCGACCGCACCTACACCGCGCCGGACGGCTCGGAGCTGGCCCTGAAGGGCACCAGCCTGATGCTGATCCGCAACGTCGGCCACCTGATGACCAACCCCGCGATCCTCGACCGGGACGGCAACGAGGCCCCCGAGGGCCTGCTCGACGCGATGATCTCGACCGTGATCGCCCTCCACGACCTGCAGAACCGGAAGAACAGCCGCGCCGGGTCCGTCTACATCGTGAAGCCCAAGATGCACGGCCCCGAGGAGGTCGCGTTCTGCGACCGGACCCTCGCGCAGGTCGAGGACGCCCTCGGGCTCGACCGCTACACGCTGAAGATCGGGATCATGGACGAGGAACGGCGGACCACCGTCAACCTCAAGGAGTGCATTCGGGCGGCAAAGGACCGGGTGTTCTTCATCAACACCGGGTTCCTCGACCGGACCGGCGACGAGATGCACACCGCCATGGAGGCGGGGCCGATGATCCGCAAGGCGGAGATGAAGTCGGCGGCCTGGATGACCACCTACGAGGACTGGAACGTCGACATCGGTCTCGAATGCGGCCTGCCCGGTCACGCCCAGATCGGCAAGGGCATGTGGGCCATGCCGGACCTGATGGCCAACATGCTGAAGGCGAAGGTCGGCCACCCCGAGGCCGGCGCCAACACCGCCTGGGTGCCGTCCCCCACCGCCGCCGCCCTGCACGCGACGCACTACCACCAGGTGGACGTCACCGCGCGCCAGGAGGCTCTGCAGTCGCGGCCGCGCGCCGACCTCGACCGCATTCTCACCATTCCCCGCGAAGAGGCCCCCCACTGGTCGGCGGAGGAGATCGAGCAGGAGCTGGACAACAACGCGCAGGGCATCCTCGGCTACGTCGTGCGCTGGATCGACCAGGGCATCGGGTGCTCCAAGGTCCCCGACATCAACAACATCGGCCTGATGGAGGACCGCGCCACCCTGCGCATCTCCAGCCAGCACATCTGCAACTGGCTGCGCCACGGCATCTGCACCGAGGCCCAGGTGCGCGAGACCCTGCAGCGCATGGCCGCGGTCGTCGACGGCCAGAACGCCGGCGACCCGAACTACCGGCCCATGGCCCCGAACTTCGACGCCAGCGTCGCGTTCCAGGCCGCCTGCGACCTCGTCTTCAAGGGCCGCGAGCAGCCCAACGGCTATACCGAGCCGATCCTGCACGCCCGGCGGCAGGAGGCGAAGGCGAAGTTCGGCGGGTAGCCGGGGGTCAGCGGGGGTGTCGGCGTTCTGGTGAGGTCGTTCATGCGCTTCGTCTACCCCGCACGCCTGCGCCTTGCCGGTCCCGACGAGATCGTCGTTTCGTTCCGTGATCTTCCGGAGTGTCTGACCTCCGGCAGGAACCACGCCGGAGCGCTGGCCGAAGCCACGGACGCGCTGGAGGAGACCATCGCGGGCCGCATCGTGGACGGTAATCCGATCCCACCGCCCAGCGCACGGCGGACTGGTGAGCATCGGGTGGCCGTGCCGCCCACGATGGCCGCCAAGGCGGCTCTGGTACTGGCTTTTCGGGACAGCGGCCTGTCACGCGTTGCGTTCGCCCAGCGCCTTGGTGTCGACGACAAGGTAGTCCGCCGCATGCTCGACCCGCGCCACGCCACCGCGGCCAACCGGCTCCACAAGGCGCTGCGGCGACTCGGCCGCGAGCTCGTCGTGGAATCCACCGCGGCGTGATCCACGCCGCGGTGATGGTGTCATCTGACGACTCTCTCGGAGGGCACGGTGACGAACCGGGCGCTTGCCAGCGACACGACGGAGCCCCTCAGTGATGCGGCCGAAATCGCGCGGCTCATGGGCCTGGCGTCGTGGCGGAAGATGACCAGTCTGTCCCTCGTCGACCAGATCGAGCGGGGACTGCCCCTTCAGACCGTCGAACGGGTCGCGCAGGTCATGGCCCCGGACGACCCTCGCGCGAAGTTCACGCTGTTGTCGCGTTCGACGTGGTCCCGCCTCCAGAAGCGGCCACGTCAACATCTGTCGCGCGAGGTGAGCGAGCGCGTTCATGGCATTGCGCGCACCCTGCTCGAAGCGCGACGGCTTTGGGCTGGCGACGAGTCCGCAATGGTACGGTTTCTCAACCGGCCGCACCTGCTGCTCGGTGGGCGCACGCCGCTGGATGTCGCCCGGGAGTCGACGACCGGCGCCGAGCTCGTCGTCAGGATCATCGGCAAAGCAAGGGCCGGCGTCGCAGTGTGATTCTCATCGCACGAACAGGCGGGAGTCCCGCGTTTGCGTTCCACTCGCGCCGCGACACCGGGCGCGACCAGACTAACCGACCAGATATAGCACCTGCTATATCGCATTGCTAAGCACATAAAATAGAGCTATAGTATCCGTCAGGCGTCGACGAAATGCAGCAGCCTGACCCACCACTCCCCGCGGACTACTTCTCGCGCGTCAAGTCCATCCGCGAGCGCCTCGATCTGACGCAGGTGCAGCTCGCGGAGCGCATCGGGGTGTCGTTCGCGACCGTCAACCGTTGGGAGAACGGCCAGACGAAGCCGGCCCGGCTGGCGTGGCGGCAGATCCTCAACCTGGAGGCCGGACTGGCGCCGGACGTCGGGAAACGCGCGGCGGCGGCTGGCTCGACCCCGGCGCCGGCTCTCGACTTCACCGCCCGGCCGGCGGTGGTCGCGGCCGTGGCCGAGGCGACGCGGCTGTCCTACGGCCATCTCTTCAACCCGGCCTTCGCCACCGAGGTCTCGCTGATCGATCCGCTGCCGCACCAGCGCATTGCCGTATACGAACGGATGCTCGGCCTCTCCCCGCTCCGGTTCCTGCTGGCCGACGACGCCGGAGCGGGCAAGACGATCATGACCGGCCTGTACCTCCGGGAGGTGCTGGCCCGCCGCCTCATCCGGCGCGTGCTGGTCGTGCCGCCGGCCGGGCTGATCGGCAACTGGGAGCGGGAGATGCGGACGCTCTTCTCGCTGCCGTTCCGTATCGTCCGGGGCGCGGATGCCCGCGGCGGCAATCCGTTCGCGGGACCGGAGAGCGACCGGGTGATCGTCAGCGTCGACACGCTGGCCGGCGAGCGCATGTTCGGACGGCTGCGCGAGGCGGCGGCGTCGGGAGCAGCGCCGTACGACCTCGTGGTCTTCGACGAGGCGCACAAGCTGGCCGCCCACCGGCAACCGGACTTCTCCGTCCGCAAGACGGATCGCTACCGCCTCGCGGAGGCGCTGGCGGGACTGCCCGCCGACGAGCCGCGGTGGGAGCTGGGCTGGTCGGCGACGCACGTCCTGCTGCTGACCGCGACGCCGCACATGGGGAAGGACTTCCCCTACTACTGCCTGTGGCGGCTGCTGGCCCCCGATGCGCTGGCGACCTTCGACGCGTTCCGGGCGTTCCCCGAGTCGCAGCGCCGGCGGCACTTCATTCGGCGGACGAAGGAGGAGATGATCCGCTTCGACGGCCGTCCCCTGTATCCGCAGCGGCGGTGCGACACCATCAGCTACGGGCTGAGCCCGTCCGAGCAGGCGCTCTACGAAGCGACGACGCGCTACATCTCGGAGATCTACAACCGGGCGCGCGTCCTGAACCGCTCCGCGGCCCGACTCGCGATGAGCGTCTTCCAGCGGCGGCAGGCCAGCTCGACGTACGCACTGATACGGTCGTTCGAGCGCCGCCTCGATCGGCTCGACGAGGCGATCGACCTCGTGCGGGTCGGCCGGGTGGACGAGCTCGAGCGCGGCCAGAATCGTCTCGCGGCGACCCCCGACTTCTTCGAGACGCGTACGGCAGACGAGGACGCCGACGAGGCGGGTGCGGGCGAAGGCCACGAAGCGTTCGAGGAGCGCGCGCTGGGTGGCATCGTCGCGCCGGCCCTGGCGCAGCTGCGGGAAGAGCGCCTCGAGGTGGAGACGCTGCTCGGCCAGGCGCAGCGCCTGGCCGAAGAGGGCGAGGACTCGAAGTTCGAGAAGCTCCGCGGCGTGCTGCGGGATCCGAACTTCGCCCGCGAGAAGTTCATCGTCTTCACCGAGCACCGCGACACCGCGCAGTTCCTGATTAGCCGCCTCGAAGGGCTGGGCTTCACCGGACAGGTGGCGTTGATCCACGGGGGCCTCGACTACCGCGAGAGGGAGGCGCAGGTGGAGCTGTTCCGGCGTCCGCTCGGCGACGGCGGCGCCAACTACCTGATCGCGACCGACGCCGCGGGCGAGGGCATCAACCTGCAGTTCTGCTGGCTGATGGTGAACTACGACGTGCCGTGGAACCCGGCGCGTCTCGAGCAGCGCATGGGCCGCATCCACCGCTACGGGCAGCGGCACGACCCGGTGGTCATCGTCAATCTCATCGCCGGCGAGACACGCGAGGGCCGCGTGCTGAAGACGTTGCTGGACAAGCTGGAGGCAATCCGCAAGCAGCTCCAGTCGGACAAGGTCTTCGACGTGGTGGGCCGCTTGTTCGAAAACGTCTCGCTCAAGACGTATCTGGAGATGGCGGCGACGGACGAGGGCGCGAGCGCGGCCATCGACGGCATCCGCGGCCTGCTGACGGCCGAGCAAGTGCGCGCACTCCACGAACGGGAGCGGGCGCTGTTCGGGGGCGGCGACGTCAAGAGCAGCCTGCCCGCGCTGCAGGCGGCCATCGACCAGGAACAGTACCGCCGGCTGCTGCCCGGCTACGTCCGCCGGTTCGTCGTTACCGCGGCGCCGCTGATCGATCTCCGCGTCGACGGCGACCCGGACGGCGTTTTCCAATTCGCCCAAGAGCGCCGGCGCGGCCTGGACCCGGTCCTCAACGCCATGGAGATCTACCCCGCCGCCGCGCACGGCCGCTTCACGGTCTACCGGCCCGCGGACCGCGCGGACGTCGTCTGGCTCCACCCCGGCGAACCGGTGTTCGACGGGTTCTGCGCCGCGTTGCTGTCGCGGCACGAGGACGAGGCCCGGCGGGGGGCCTTCTTCGTCGACCCGCACGCCGGCGAGCCGTATCTCTTCCATCTCGCGCGGGTGACCGTGGTGCGACGTCCTGCGGCGGTCGAGCCGGCCGCCCGCCAGGCGAGCCGGGGCGGGGACCGGCCCAACCGGGAAGCAACGCCGTCCGAGATCGTCGAGAGTCGCCTGATCGGACTGCGCCAGAACGGCGAAGGCTCCATCGACCCCTGTCCGCTGGAGCACCTGCTTCTGCTCCGCGCCGCCCGCAACGTGGCGCCTGGCGGGGTACCGCTGGCCCGGATGGCGAGCCGGCTGACCGACGCGGCCCGCGAGTGGATCGAGGGCGATGCCCTCGCCCGCCTCGTCGACGACCACCGGGCGCATATCGAGCAGTCACTCCCCGAGCGGCTGGACTGGGTCGCCCGCGGCTGCGACCACAGGACGGCCGAGCTGATCGCCAAGCGCCAGCACTTCGGCCGGAAGGCGCGCGCGGGCGATGCCCGAGCGGCCGAGGAGCTTGCCCGCGTCAAGGCAGAGCAGCGCCGCCTCGCCGCCGACAAGGACCGCCGGCTGCGGGGGCTGCAGAGGGAACCGTCCCTCATCGTCGCCGGCAACGCCGAGATGATCGCCCACGCGCTGGTGCTTCCGACCGCCGACCCCGAGGAACGGCAGCGTCACGACGCGCAGGTCGAAGAGATCGCCATGCGGATCGCGCGGGCGCACGAGGAGGCAGCCGGCGCCACCGCCTACGACGTCTCCCGTCCCGAGCTGGCGCGCCGCGCCGGGCTCGGCGACTGGCCCGGTTTCGACGTGCTCTCGGTCCTCCCGACCGGCAACCGACGGGCAATCGAGGTCAAGGGCCGGGCTCGCACCGGCGACATCGAGCTCTCGGAGAACGAATGGGCCAAGGCCTGCAACCTGCGGGACGGTTACTGGCTCTACGCCGTCTACGACTGCGCCACGCCCCGACCCCGGCTGGTGCGGGTCCGCGACCCGTTCGCGAAGCTGCTCGCGAAGAGCCGCGAGTTCTCTGCGTATTCCATCCCGGCGTCGTCAGTGCAGGCGGCGGCGGAGGGCTACCAGGGAGGTGCACAATAGTGATTCCGGCAGCCGAACATGGTTCGCCGAACGTGCCCGGTACAGTGCCGAGAGAAATGAACATGGGCGCCACCCACATCACCGTCACCATCCGCAACCCCGCCGATCCGGACAGAGCCTGGGAAGGGCTGTTCCTGGTCGATACGGGCGCCACCGACACTCTCGTTCCGCGACCACGCCTTGAGTCGATCGGTCTCTGGCCGAAGGGCCGCCGCGTGTACGAACTGGCGGAGGGCCGCAGGCTCACGATGGAGATTACGACGGCGGAGATCGAGTTCTTGGGCGAAACCGTCGGGGGCACGATCCTCTTCGGTGAAGCAGACGCCCAACCGTTGCTCGGGGCGACCGCCCTGGAGTCCGTCGGGATCGAAGTCGACCCGAGCAATCAACGGCTGAAGAGACGCCCCGCGGTGCGGCTCAAGACGCTCCGGGAACCGCTTGACCACAAAGAGACCGAGGGCGCGACGCGTCACCTCGAAGGGCACGAGCTGCTGCAGCGGAGGGCGCAGCCCGACGGAGTGACCGGATGAGGCTGACCACCGTCAAGATCCGCAACTTCCGTTGCATCAAGGATCTCGCCGTCGACCTCGACGAGACCACGGTTCTGATCGGGGAAAACAACTCGGGAAAGACCGCTTTTCTGGAAGCCGTCCGCATCTGTCTCGAACGACTGCGAGGTCGTGGCCGCGGTCCGTTAGACGAGTACGACTATCACCTTCCCGACGATGCATCGACACCCGTGGACGCCGCCCCCATCGAGAGGCACTGCGGCCTACTGGACGGAGGTGCTGAAAGCACTGCCGAACACCTACAGCAAGCCGGAGGTCGCCGCGGAAGCTGCGGCCCGGATGACGGCCGGAGGAGCCCCGGTCCCGGCTGCGCTGTCAAGCATCCTGACAAAGGCCTCGGCGCTCGCCGGAGCGTGACCATGCTCGATCTGGACTCCTTGAACGTCAACCAGCGGCAGGCCGTCGACTGGAACAACGGCCCGATGCTGGTGCTTGCCGGGCCGGGGGCGGGCAAGACGCGCGTGCTGACGACACGCGTGGCGCGGCTCATTCAGGAAACGCCCGACAAGCGGTTCAGAGTCCTCGCACTCACCTTCACCAACAAGGCCGCCGAGGAGATGAGGGGTCGAGTCGCGCAACTGCTCGGCCCGCGTATCCGCCGGGCGCGCCTGACGACGTTCCATGGCTTCGCGGCTGACGTGCTGCGCCAGCACGGCAGCCACTTCGGCCTGCGCCCCGACTTCACGATCCTCAACCAGGACGCGGATCGGCATCTGGTCCTGCACGACGCGATACAGGACGCCAATCACCCCGGCATACCGGCGGGCGCGACCGAAAAGGGTCTGCTACCCATGGTCGATCGCCTGCTTCGGGACGGCCAGGACGGTCGGGAGAGTCAGGACGCGCCGCTGCCGTTCGCCGCCCCGGGCAAGGAATGGATTCGTCCCATCTACAGGGCGTACATCCGCCGTCTGATCGAAGGCAATCATCTCGACTTCGGCGCGCTCCTCGTGTGCTGTCTCCGCCTCTTCAGTGAACGCCCCCGCATCGCCCGCCTGCACTCGTCGTTGCGCCTTGCCAGCCGCCCGGGCGACACCGACCAGCTCGCTCTCTTGTGCGAGGCCTTCTACGAGCTCACTCTGGCCCGCGTTCAGCCCCCGGACGCAGAATCGGAGAGCGTTCTCAGGGGAGATCCCCTGCTGACCGGGTTCTTGACCGTCGCGTCCTCGTGCGCACGCGCGTCGGCGCAACCGCTGCTCGACACCCTGGGGAACGACCTCCTTGACCGGGGGAAGTACCGCGACTTCATCACGAAGACTCTCGATTGGCGCGACCGTACACCGCGAATGGCCGATGCCGATTCTGACGAGGAGACCGACGAGAGAAACATCTGGAGATCGCTGACGACGGAGATCCGACACCACCTCGGCGCTGACCCGCCGCTGAGCCAGTTCCTCCAACAACTCGACCTGCGCCAAAAGACCTCGCCTCCGAGCAAGAGTGATGTCCAGTGTCTGACGATTCATCTCGCCAAGGGCAAGGAGTTTCATCACGTCTACCTGATCGGCCTCGCGGAAGAACAGTTGCCCTCCTTCCACGCCGTGCGGAGCGGACCCGCCGCGATGGAAGAAGAACGTCGCAACTGCTTCGTGGCAATCACCCGCGTTCAGTCCACCCTGACCCTGACCCATGCCGACTCGTACTTCGGCTGGAGCAAACAGCCTTCAAGGTTTCTGCAGGACATGGGGCTGCGTTCTGGAGACACGGCGTGCTGACGCGCTTTCACATCAAGGGGTTCAAGTCCCTGGCCGATGTCGAGGTCGCACTCGAGCCGCTGACCGCGCTGGTCGGGCCAAACGCGACTCGCGACAACCACAAAGCGGACGGACGGAACCGCCCTTGAGCAAGACAGTCGCCAAGAGGGTCTTCGTGATCGCCGGACCGAACGGGGCCGGCAAGACGACGTTCGCCACCGAGTTCCTGCCGAACGAGGCCGATTGCCCCCTCTTCGTCAATGCGGATCTCATCGCGGCCGGGCTGAGCCCTTTTGGCTCCGGTCTGGTCGCCATCGAGGCCGCCCGACTGATGCTGCGACAGATCGACGAGCATGCGCGATGCGGACGCAGCTTCGCCTTCGAGACGACCTTGAGCGGGCGTCGTCATGCGCGCCGGATTCCCCGCTGGCAGGAGCAGGGCTATCGGGTGAAGCTGTTCTTCCTGCGCTTGCCCACGCCCGAGACGGCGATCGCTCGCGTCGCACGGCGCGTGTCGGAGGGCGGCCACGACGTACCCGAGCCGGTGATTCGGCGGCGGTTCGATGCGGGTTGGCGCAACTTCGAGGGCATCTACCGTGACCTCGTCGACGCGTGGGCCGTGTACGACAATTCGGGCGACGTTCCGAAACTGGTCGCGGAGGGGAGGCGAGAATGAGCACCCAACGCCGGAATCCGACGCACGCGGACCGTGACCCGGACATGGTGGGCGCCGAGGCGGCCATGCACCGGGCCGCTCGCCGCGCGCGACAGCGAGCGGATATGGTAGCCCGCACAACCGATGGAGAGGAACCACCCAAGAGACTCCGTGGTTTCCGCGGAACGCCGACTCGTGGTGCACATGAATTCAGTTTCTCGCAGGCACAGGGCTACGAGGAGGTTCCTGGGCCGCTGAAACTGAGAGACTTGCCGCAGGACGCACGGACGCAGATATGGAACCTGTTCTTCGATCACATCAATCGGTCCATGACAACGGGGGGTCTGGATGTACTCGATGGCGGACCGTGGATTACTGGACCCTGGGGTGAGATTCTGCGCGCCAAGCATCTTCGTCTTGACCGTGGTCCGCTGGATGAATGGAATCCCGAATTCTCCAGAATTCGCCGGAGTCTTCGCGATTACTTGGAGAATCAACCGTTCAACAGGGTTTTCGACCTCATCCAGTTCGTCCTGCGCCACCCCAAATGCCCGCCCAGATTCTTCGGACAGATGAAGACCACCTTTGCGGAATGCCGATTGGCCTACGCCATTGATGTGGGACCACCACGGACCATCGTTCCGGCCGTGACACCTGAAGAGGGAACTGCCCTTGTCGAGTCGCTCCGAGAACTTCGTGAGGCTGGTCTGGACGGGAGCGCGGCACACTTGCGCGACGCATCCGGATGCATAAACGCCGGCGACTGGGCGGGAGCCGTTCGGGAGAGCATTCACGCTGTCGAGTCTGTTGCGCGGCAACTCGATCGGGCGGCATCCAGGACACTGGGACCGGCATTGGACTCACTCAAGAGGCGCGGACGGCTCCATCCGGCGCTGAAGAAGGCATTCAGCGAGCTCTATGGATACACGTCGGACGAACAGGGCATTCGTCATTCGCGGCTGGACCAGACGAAGTCGCAGGTGAGCCAGGACGAGGCGGTGTTCATGTTGGGCGCCTGCGCATCCTTCGCCAGCTACCTGTGGCGCAAGCACATGGCGGGAGAGTCCGGTTGACGGACAAGCGCCTCATCGAGGTGGCGTTCCCCTTGGAACAGGTCTCCCTCGACTCGGTCCACGAGAAAAATGTCCGGCACGGGCACATCTCGACGCTGCACATCTGGCCGGCGCGGCGGCCCTTGGCGGCAAGCCGGGCGGCGCTTATCGCCACGTTGCTGCCCGACACCGGTAACGCTCGGGAGCGGCAGGCGATCCACCGGCGGATGGCGGGCGAGGTCATCGAGACGGTCGAGGACGAGCGGGTCGGCGGGCGGACGGTGGCGAGGCGGAAGCGCGAAACGCAGGGCGGGATTCTGCACTGGAAGCGGGAGAAGGGGCCGGACGTCGAGTGGTTCCGGGCGCGCATTCGTGACGCCTTCGGCGGGCGGGCGCCGAGGGTGCTCGATCCGTTCGCCGGCGGGGGCGCGATTCCGCTGGAGGCGATGCGGCTCGGCTGCGAGGTCACGGCGGCCGACATCAATCCGGTCGCGTGGTTCATCCTGAAGTGCACGCTCGACTATCCGCGGAGGCTCGCGGGCCAGACCCGGCCGTTGCCGGAGTTCGCGCTGAGGGACGGGGGCTTCATGGCCGCCTTCCTCAAGGCGAAGGGCGTCAAGGGCCGGGCGCTGAAGCGCGAGCTCGCCGAGCTCGGTCTCGGTGACGACGGCGAGACGGCGGAGCCGAGGCTGATCGATCCCGAGCCGGCGCTGGAGGCGGACTTGGCGTGGCAGGTCCGCGCGTGGGGCCGCCGCGTGCTGGTCGGAGCGCGGCGGCGGCTCGCCCGCCGCTATCCGACCTACGCGGCGTTTCAGACGTTGAAGCCGGGGGGCAGACCGTTCGCGCCGCGGCCGTCGACGCTGCTGAATTCCGACGCCGACGGAAATACCGACGTCGGACCGCTGAACGCGGAGCTCGACGCGGTCCACCTGAAGGACCCGCGGAATCCGCGCTGGGTGGCGAAGCCGGCCGTCGCGTACCTCTGGGCCCGCACGGCCCGCTGCAAGGGGTGCCGTGCGACGATCCCGCTGCTGAAGACCCGCTGGCTCGCGAAGAAGGGCGCCAAGCGCGTGCGGCTGACGATGGAGGCGAACGCCGGCGGCACCGGCGTCGCGTTCGGCGTCGAGGCGGACGTGCCCCGAGGGGAAGGCAACCCCGCGCGCAGGCGCGAGCACGACCGGCGCGTCGGCGCCGGCACGATGAGCCGGTCGGGCGTGCAGTGTCCGCTGTGCGCCGCCATCATGACCATGCAGGATCTGCGGCTCGACGGCCGCGCCGGGCGACTGGGCGAGGTCATGACGGCGGTCGTGGTCGACGGACCGCGCGGCAAGGAGTACCGGCTGCCGACGGAGCTGGATCTGCAGGCCGCGCGCGTGGAGCAGGCCGAGTTGGAGGCGCTCTACGCGGAGATTCCGTTCGGCCTGCCGGACGAGCCGACGCCGAGCGAGAAGAACCTGGGGATGCGGGTTCCGCGCTACGGTTTCGACAGGTGGCGCACCCTCTTCACCAACCGGCAGCTCCTCGCCCTCGGCACGCTCGTCAAGGAGCTACGCCGCGTTCGCAAGGCAATGGTCGAATGGCCGGAAGCATGGCGCGAGGGGTTGATCGCGAATCTGACATCGACAATCAGCCGCGTGGCCGACCGCGGGAGCACGCTGGCAACGTGGCAATACGATGCCGACAAGATTGGGCATACATTCGCTCGCTTCGCGCTGCCGATGGTCTGGGACTTCGCAGAGTCCTGTCCCCTGGCGGACACGAGCGGCGGCTTCGTCCAGGCCGTCGAGTGGACAGCCGAGGTGTGCGAACATCTGCTCGACGCCACGCACGCCGCGCCTGCGCCCGTAGTTCTGCGGCAGTCCGCGGTCGAGCCACAGGCCGTAGCCATCCCCGAGCAGCGAACGTCCCGCGCAGACTCCGCCGCCACGCTCCCGTCCGTGACCGAGCCGCACGCCCGCGCCGATGGCGACGACCGCTTCGACCTCATCTGCACCGATCCGCCCTACTACGACGCCATTCCGTACTCCGACCTGATGGACTTCTTCCACGTGTGGCTGCGGCGCACCCTGCACGGGCTGTCGCCGGAGATCGACAGGGCCTTCGAGACGCCCCTCGGCCCGAAGTGGAACGCCGCGGCCAACGACGGCGAGCTCATCGACGACGCGGCCCGCTTCGGCGGCGACCGGGAAGCTTCGAAGCGCAACTACGAGGACGGCATGGCGCGGGCGTTCTCGCGGTTCCACGCGGCGCTGCGCGACGACGGCCGGGTCGTGATCGTCTTCGCCAACAAGTCGCCCGACGCCTGGGAGACGCTGGTCTCGGCCCTCATCCGGGCCGGCTTCGTGGTGGACGGCTCGTGGCCGATTCAGACGGAGCGCCTGGCGAGAACCCGCGCCATGCAGTCCGCGGCCCTCGCTTCCTCCATCTGGATCGTCTGCCGGAAGCGCCCGGCCGCACGCGCGGGCTGGGACGCCGCGGTCCTCGCGGAGATGCGCGCGAACATCACGCAGCAGCTGCGCGACTTCTGGGTCGCCGGCATCCGCGGCCCCGACTTCGTATGGGCGGCGACGGGTCCGGCGCTGGAAGCCTTCTCGAAGTACCCGGTCGTGAAGAAGGCGGACGCCCCCGGCTCCCGGATGACCGTGTCGGAGTTCCTGCGCGAGGTGCGGAGGCTCGTCGTCGACTTCGTCGTCGGCCGCGTGCTGACGCACGACGGGGACGCCGGGGCCACCAGCGGGCTCGACGACATCACCACGTACTACCTGCTTCACCGGAACGACTTCGGCATGGACGACGCCCCCATCGGCGCGTGCATTCTGTATGCGATCTCCTGCAACCTGTCGGACCGCGACCTGACGGATCGCCACGACGTCCTGTCCCGGGTCGGGCGCCCGTCACGCGGCGAAGCCGGCGACGACGAGTCCGACCCGGATGCAGACACCGGCTTGACCGGCGGTCCCGGCGGCGCCGGCAGCCGGGTGTTGCTGAAACCCTGGAACCGAAGGACGGCCAAGTCGCTCGGCCACCCCACGCCCGACGGCCGCCCCCCGCCGCTGATCGACCAGGCGCACCGGCTGATGCACCTGTGGCGCGACGGCGAAGAGGCGCGGGTCAACGACTATCTCGACGACCGCGGCCTGAAGCGCCACGCCCTCTTCGCCCGCCTGCTGCAGGCGCTGATCGAGCTGGCCGACGCCGGTTCCGACGAACGCGCCATCCTGGAGTCGCTGTCGAATCACGTCGCCGCCCGCGCCGGCTTGGCGCCCCCGCGCCAACCGACGCTGCGACGACTCGGAGAGGAACCGTGACGGTGAGCCGAACGCATGGACTCCCGTACGCCCGCCATGCTAGTTTCAGGCCCATGCGTCTGCACATCGCATTGGACGACGCTCTCGTGGACGAGATCGATCGGCGCGCGGGGCCGCGGCGGCGAAGCGCCTTCATCGCCGAGCTGATCCGGCGCGGTCTCGAGAACGAACGGCGCTGGGACGACATCGACGCCGCCCTCGGCCGCCTGCCCGAAACCGGGCACGAGTGGGACGACGATCCAGCGGCGTGGGTGCGGCGCCAACGTCACGCCGGCCCCCGCCGCGCCGGCTGACCGATGGTTCGTCTACTGTTCGATTCCTCGGTACTCATCAATGGCTTGCGCGGCCGACCCGCGGCAACCCGCTCGGCGGGCGGCGGACGCGTTCCTGAAGAGGCGATTCCCGGCGCACGACCGTCAGGGTGCGAAACGAAGCCATGATCACGTCGCTACGACTCGTCGACTTCAAGAACTTTGCGGACGAGACGCTCCGGGTCGGCCCCTTCACCGTGATCGTGGGCACGAATGCGAGCGGCAAGAGCAACATCCGCGACGCGTTCCGGTTCCTGCACGGCATCGGACGCGGCTACACGTTGGCGGAGATTCTCGGCGGCAAGTACGGACCAGGCGGTCAGGCCGAGTGGCAGGCGGTTCGCGGCGCCCCCAATGAGATCGGCCGCCTGGCTGACACCGAAACCGGACCTCGATTCGCCCTCGAGGTCCGACTGAAGCTCGGCGGTACACCCGCGCGCTACCGCATCGACGTGTCCCGAAGCGCGGCGGACTCCGGCAATTTCCGAGTTACGCGCGAGGAGCTCTCGACATGGAGAGGCGCGGAGCCGATCTACACGAGCGACCCGCCTTACCCGGATCCCGTCGGATACCAGGATGACGACACGCATCTGCTGCTCCGCATGCAGAAGACTGGAACGCAGCGCAAGTACGGCGATCGGATCGCCATCCGACCGGATCAGCCGGCTCTGACGCAGATCGAGGAACACAAACGCGTGGTCCGTGCCCACAAGGACTACGCAAGAAGAGTGATCGACGTCTTCGCGAACATGCGCTTTCTCGACTTGATACCCGACCGCATGCGCCAGCCCGCGTTCCCCGGGCAGACAGTACTGGGCGACAGTGGCGAGAACCTGCCGACCGTCCTTCGACAGATCTGCGGGGACCAGGAAAGGGCGGACAGCCTGATCGGCTGGGTTCGCGAGCTCACGCCGATGGACGTCACCGACTTCGAGTTTCCCGTCGACCCGGTGACCGGACTGGTCCAACTCGTGATTCGCGAATCCGACCAGCGGACGCTGTCCGCGCACAGCGTCTCGGACGGCACGTTGCGTTTCCTGGCGATGCTGGCTGCGTTACTCGCGGAGAACACGGCCGGACTGTATTTCTTCGAGGAGATCGACAACGGCATTCATCCTGTCCGGCTCGGACTGTTGCTCGATCTGTTCGAGGGACCCACCAGAGGCAGTACGCAAGTGGTCGGCACCACACACTCGCCGACGCTCCTGACGGTGATGAACGATGGCACGTTCGAGCACACTTCGGTGACCTGTCGTCTCGAAGATACCGCCAATGCGGTGATTCGCCCCGTCGCTGACCTTCCCCAAGCTCGCGAGCTACGGCAGGACCAGGGACTGGGGCGACTGCACGAATCTGGCTGGATGGAAACGGCTCTCGCCTTCACCGAGAGCAGCCAAAAGGGTCGTCAGTCGTGAACGTGCTCGTCATTCCGGAGGACTCGCGAAAGGACAAGTACATCCTGAAGCCTCTATTCAAGTCCCTCTTTCGCGCCATCGGCAGACCGACGGCGCGGGTTCGGGTATGCGAAGACCCCGTACTCGGGGGTGTCCGCGAAGCCCTGAAGTCATCGCGCATGTCGGAGATCATCGGACGGCACGGCGGCATGACGGAGATATTCATACTCTGCGTCGACCGTGATGGCGAACTGAAGCGGTGGGACAGACTGCGAACCCTGGAGCGGGAGTTCGGCGGCAACGACCGTGTCTTTCTCGCGGAAAACGCCTGGGAGGAGCTGGAAACATGGGTGCTTGCGGGCCTTGAACTGCCCGACCACTGGCGTTGGAAGGAGGTTCGCGCGGTGGTCCACGTCAAGGAACGCTACTTCGAAAGAGCCGTTCAGGACCGCGGGGTTTACCGCTCGCCCGGTGGCGGCCGGAAGCCGCTGGGCGAGGAGGCGGCACGGCGAATCCACACGATCCGCCAGAGGTGTCCGGAGGACTTCGACAACCTCGCCCGACGTCTGGAAGCCATGGTTGGCGGCAACTGAACGAGACCTACGGAATGCCCCAGAAACTGCCCTGGACCCCCTGGCACCGCGTCGTGAAGCTGCGCGAGGACGTGCGCACCGGCGAGCTGTCGCTGGCCGACTTCGCGGCCGACCTCCACGACGTGATGATGCAGCGGGGCGCGCGCCCGATCTACGAGGATCCCGCGCGGTTCTTCGCGCTGACCTATCCGACCTTCTCGCTGCGCGAGCTCGCCCGGGACGTCGTCCTGCGCCTCGCGGGCCGGAACACGAAGGCGGTGCGGCAGCTGGAGCTGACCTATGGCGGCGGCAAGACCCACACGCTGGTGGCGCTGCGCCACCTCGCGCACGATCCGGCGTCGCTGCCGAGCCTGCCCGCGGTGGAGCAGTTCAAGTCCGACGTCGGCGCCGCGTTGCCGCCGGCGCGGGTCGCGGCGCTGGCCTTCGACAAGCTGGACGTCGAGAAGGGCATGGAGGTGCGCGGCCCGCGGGGCGAGTTGCGCTGGCTGAAGCATCCGTGGAGCGTGCTCGCCTTCCAGCTTGCCGGCCCGGCCGGGATCCGGGCGCTGCACGCCGAGGGCCGGGACGAGGAACGGGAGACGGCGCCGGCGGAGCCGCTGCTGGTCGACCTGCTGTCGCGGCCCCAGACCGAGGGGCTGGCCACGCTGGTGCTGATCGACGAGGTGCTCATGTTCGCGCGCGGCAAGGTCGCGGTGGACGAGGCGTGGCGCGGCCGGCTGACCGACTTCTTCCAGTATCTGTGCCAGGCGGTGACGAAGGTCGACCGTTGCGCGCTCGTCGCATCGCTGCTCGCCTCGGACCTCGACAAGAGCGACGAGACCGGCAAGGCCATCAGCGCCCAGATCGGCGAGATCTTCAATCGGCAGAAGGAGGAAGGGATCCAGCCCGTCCAGAAGGAGGACGTGGCCGAGGTGCTGCGCCGGCGCTTCTTCACCCCCACTTCGATCACGGACTCCGACGCCTTTCTGCCCCACGTGACGACCGCCGTGCGCAACCTCGCCGCGGTGGACGACGCCATCCGGAAGGACCGCAAGAACGCCGAGGACCGGTTCGCCCGCGGGTATCCCTTCCACCCCGACCTGACCGACCTCTTCTACACGCGTTGGACGCAGCTCGACCGGTTCCAGCGGACGCGCGGCATCCTGCGGACGTTCGCCATCGCGCTGCGCGACGCCGAGGGCTGGGACACGTCGCCCCTGGTCGGCCCCAACGTGTTCCTGCCGGCGCCGGACCGGACCGGCATCGCCGAGGCGGCTCGCGAGCTGACCGGCATCGCGACCCGCGAGGTGACCGAGAGCCGCGGCCACGACTGGGCCGCGATCCTGGAGGGCGAGCTGGGCAAGGCGCGCACCATCCAGGACGACCAGCCCGGCCTGAAGGGCCGCGAGCTGGAACAGGCGGTCTGCACGGTGTTCCTCAGCTCGCAGCCGATCGGTCAGAAGGCGCAAACACGGGAATTGGTCGGACTGGTGGGCGCGACCCGCCCCGATCGTATCGAGCTGGAACAGGGGTTGCGCCGCTGGACCGAGCTGTCGTGGTTCCTGGACGAGAACGAGTTCGGGAGCGACCTGACGACGGACGGCGGTCCGCCGCCGCTGCCGAAGGCGTGGCGGCTCGGGAACCGGCCGAACCTGAAGCAGATGCACCACGACGCCTGCACCAACCGGGTGACGGCGGAGGCGGTGGAATTGAAGCTGCTGGCCGAGGTCCGCGCGACGAAGAGCCTGACGCACGGCACGCGGGCGTTCGGCGCGCGCGTGCACATGCTGCCCGAGCGGCCCCGCGACGTCGAGGACGACGGCGACTTCCACTTCGCCATCCTGCCTCCAGCGGCCGTTTCGAACGCGGGACGGCCGAGCCGCGCGGCGCGCCGCTTCCTCGACGAGACGACCGGCCCGGATCGCCCGCGCATCCGCCGCAACGCGGCCGTATTGGTGGCCCCGTCGACCGACGGACTCGACGTGGCGCGCACGCGCGTCCGCGACTATCTCGGCTGGGACGACGTGCAGAACCAGCTCCGGGGACAGCCGCAGGACCCGGTGCGGGAGGAGATGCTGGCGACCTGGACCGAGGAGGCCCGCCGCCGGATTCCGGAGGCCATCCGGCAGGCATGGACCATCGTGGTGGCCGTGAACCCGCAGAACGAGGTCCAGGCGTTTCGCGTGACGGTTGGCTCGGATCCGTTGTTCGCGACGGTCAAGGTCGACCGGCGGGCGCGTATCCAGGAGACGGCGATCAACGCCGAGGCACTACTGCCGGGCGGACCGTACGACCTCTGGCGCGACGACGAGCCGTCGCGCCGCGTCAAGGACCTCGCGAGCGCGTTCGCGGAGAACCCGCGGCTGCCGAAGATGCTCCGCGTGCAGGAGATCCTGGCCACCATCGACCGGGGCGTGCAGGACGGACGGTTCGTCGCGTCGCTCCCGCGGCCCGACCGGTCGGTCAAGACCTGGTGGCGGACGCCGGTCGACGAGGCGGCGCGCTCGGAACCGGCCCTGGAGCTGTTCCTGCCCGGCGCGGCGACCCTCTCCGACCTCGACTCTGGCGTCCTTGCCCCTGGGACCCTGCCGGAGCTCTGGGCCGGCGACTCGATCACCGTCGCCAACTTGATCGACTATTTTTCTGGCGACCGAACGGTCATGGCGCCGCGCGAAGGCTACGAAGAGCCGGTCGATATCCCCGCGTGTCCTCGGAGCGCGGTCGAAACGGCCGTCACGGGAGCGGTCCAGCAGGGCAGCCTGTGGCTGCTCAACGGACCGGCCAGCTTCCAGGGCGAGCCTCTGCCGGCCGGCGTACTGAGCCCCGCGGCCACGCTGCGGGCGCCGCTGGAGCCGCTGGCGGTGCAGCGTCTGCTGCAGGACGCCGTGCCGGACGCCTGGAAGGCAGGCGAAGCGACGGTGCTGGCGCTCTCCCTCGCCCTGGCCAACCAGGAAGGCAATCCCCTGCCTTGGGCGGTGCTGCGGCGGGCGGTCGACGACGCCATCACGTCCCGCTGGCTGGAGACGGCGCCGGGGAGCGGGGCTTGGCCGTGCGAGGTAGCCGGGGCGGCGGCGGTTTCGCTGAGGCCGCCCGTCGGGTTCGACCCGACCTCCGTCACGCCGACCGTCTCGACGACCACGGCCGGGTACGCTTCGTCCGCGGTGCTCGATCCCGCCGCTCTGCAGGACCTGGTCGATGCGCTGCCCGAGATCGTGAAGGCCGCTGCCGGCCTGCCGCTGGAGTTCCGGCTCGACGTGAAGCTGGGGGCCAGCGTGAAGGACGTCGGATCGGACACCGTGGAGTCGATCGACAAGCTGCTCCACGACGTCAGCCCGGATCTGCGCCTCAAGCGCTGAAGGCGGCCGCACTCTCCGTCACGCCAGCAGCTCACCGCGCAGCACGGTGACCGCCTGCCCCGACAGCAGGACCCGATCGCCGGCCACCGCCACCTTGACCACCCCGCCCCGCGCCGACGCCTGCCACGCCGTGAACGCGTCCCGGCCGAGCCGGCGGCGCCAGTACGGGCCGAGACAGCAGTGCGCGGACCCGGTAACCGGGTCCTCGTCGACCCCGGCCCGCGGGGCGAAGAAGCGCGAGACGAAATCGAACTCGCCGGTCTCGGCGCGCGCGGTGACGATGATGCCGCGCACCGGCAGCGCGCCGAGGCCGCGGATGTCCGGAGCGAGCCGCCGCACCGTCGCTTCGGAGTCGACCTCGACCAGATAGTCGAAGCGGTTCCGGCCGACGTGGACCAACTCGACCCCGAGCGCGTCCGCGAGCCCCTCCGGCGCCGGGGCCGGCTCCGCAGGCTCGGCGGGAAAGTCCATCTCGATCCATCCTTCTCGGCGCACCGCCGACAACCGGCCCGAGCGGGTGTGGAACACCGCCGGCGCGCCCGGCGACTGGTGTCCGTCCTCCCAGAGAACATGGGCGGAGGCCAGAGTCGCGTGACCGCAGAGGTCCACCTCGACCGCCGGTGTGAACCACCGCAAGTCGTACTCCCCGCCGGCGCGCCCCGCCAGGAACGCCGTTTCCGACAGGTTCATCTCGCGGGCGACCCGCTGCATCCACGCCGGGTCCGCCGCTCGCGGCAACACGCAGACGGCGGCCGGATTCCCGCTGAACGGCTCGCTGGTGAAGGCGTCGACCTGGACTACCGTCACGCTCACGCCGCCACCTCGCTACAACGGGCCATCGCCTCCGCGCCGCGCTCTCGACAACTGGACGAAGCGTTCATCCCTGCCATCACGCCGACTCCCCCAACCCGCTCCCGCGCCCCGCCCACCTCGGTGGAGTATCACGCGCCGGTTCGCGAGGACCCCGCGTCCTCGCGCACGAACTCCGCCCCCTTCTCGGCGATCATCACGGTGGGCGCGTTGGTGTTGCCCGACGTGATCCGGGGCATGACCGACGCGTCGATGACCCGCAGGCCTGCGACGCCGTGCACCGCGAGCCGGTCGTCGACGACGGCGAGGGGGTCGTGCCCCATCCGGCACGTGCCGACGGGATGGAAGATCGTCGTGCCGAGATCCGCGGCCGCCTGCGACAGGGCCTCGTCGCTGTCGACCTCGGGACCGGGCTTCCACTCCTGCGGCTCGAACCGGGCCAGGGCCTGCGCGGCCATGATGCGGCGGGTGAACCGCAGGCCGGCGACGGCGACCCGGCGGTCCTCGTCGGTGGACAGATAGTTCAGGGTGATGGCCGGCGCGTGCAGGGGGTCGGCGTCCTTGATGCGGACGTGCCCGCGGCTGGCCGGCTGCAGGTTGGCGACCGAAGGCGTGATCGCGTTGAACTTGTGCAGGGGGTCGCCGAACTTGTCGAGGGACAGCGGCTGCACGTGCCACTCCATGTTCGCCGACGCGCGCGACGGGTCGCTGCGGGCGAACGCGCCGAGCTGCGAGGGGGGCATCGTCAGCGGACCGGTCTTGAACAGCAGGTACTCCAGCCCCATCGCCGCCTTGCCGAACAGCGAGTTGACCCGCTGGTTCAGGGTGACGGTGTTCTTCACCTTGAAGATGGTGCGAATCTGCAGGTGGTCGTGCAGGTTCTCGCCGACCCCGGCGAGGTCGTGGACGACCTCGATGCCGTGCTGCTGGAGCAGCGAGCCGGGGCCGATGCCCGACAGCTGCAGGATCTGCGGCGAGCCGATGGCCCCGGCGGCCAGGATCACCTCGCGCCGCGCCTCGAGCCGCTCGCCCGTCCCCACCAGCTCGACCCCGGTCGCGCGCGGGCCGGCGTCGCCCGGCTCGACCGCGATGCGCCGCACCTGCGCGTCGGTCCGGACGGTCAGGTTCCCCCGTTGCAGGACCGGCCGCAGGAACGCCTTGGTGCCGCTCCAGCGCCGGCCGCCGCGCTGGTTCATCTGGAAGTAGGCGTTGCCGAAGTTGTCGCCCCGGTTGAACTCGGCGATCTTCGGAATGCCGCACTCCTCGGCCGCGTCGCGCCACGCGTCGAGGATCTCCCAGCTCACCCGCCGCTCCTCGACCCGCATCTCGCCGCCGGCTCCGTGGCACTCGTCGGCGCCGTGCTGATAGTCCTCCGACCGCTTGAACACCGGCAGCACGTCGTCCCATCCCCAGCCGCGGTTGCCGAGGGACGCCCAGTGGTCGTAGTCGCTCCTCTGACCCCGCATGTAGATCATCGCGTTGATCGACGAGCAGCCGCCGAGGACCCGGCCGCGGGCGTACAGGATGGTCCGGCCGTTGAGCCCGGGGTCGGGCTCGATGCGGTAGCACCAGTCGGTGCGGGGGTTGCCTATCGTGTAGAGGTAGCCGACGGGGATGTCGATCCAGAAGTAGTCGTCCTTGCCGCCCGCCTCGAGCAGCAGCACGCTGGCGTCCGGGTCGGCCGACAACCGGTTGGCGAGCACGCAGCCGGCGGTGCCTCCGCCGACGATGATGTAGTCGTGAGTCACGCGGCGATCCTACACGAGCGGATCGGGAGACTTGGAGTCCGTCAGCCGAACGGACCCCGGCACGGCGGGTGGGGCGGCAAGCAGAACCGCAGGACGGCGATCCGGGCCGGCGCTGGACCGCGGTCACGGCCGTCAGGGGCCGGCGGCGACCAGGCACGGCCGTCCGAAAAGGCGGACGGGGGACCCGCGTCGTGGCTCCCCCGTCCGCTCCGATGCCGGTTGCGCGATAGGCGCGCTACTGCTGCTCGGCCGCCGCGTCCTCCGCCCGGCCGGCCCGCAGGCTGTTCTCGAGCCCGTAGTTGCCCTCGTGGCAGGCGTACTCGAACAGTTGGTAGGTGTTGTCCCGGTTCAGGGGCATGGCCACCGTCCACGGCGAAGTGAACACGCTGTTGTCGTCGACGGTCACCTCGTAGCTGATCGTGTCGTCGTGCCGCGTGAACCGTTCGACCACCCGCAGGTTCTCGCTCTGGGGGATGCCGCGCACGCCGCGGGTCGCGATGTTGGTGCCGATGGTGCCCTGGTTGTTGTAGTTGGTGGTCTCGACGACCAGGGTATCGCCCTCCCAGCGCCCGCGAGCGTCGCCGTTCCATTGGCGGATGCTGTCCGGCAGACGCGGCGCGTCGCCCACCGGGATGACCCGGGCCTCGTGGATCATCTCGTAGAAGAGCACCACGTATCCGGGAATCTGCAGGATCTGGTACCCCGCCCCGTAGCCCGGCGGAAAGATGCCCCCCGGCACCCCGCGGGTGATGCACCGCTCCCACGGCGTGTGGTTCAGCCAGGAATCGGTCAGGTGAATCAGGTTGTGGTCGCGGATGGCCCGGGCCTCGTCCCGGACCGGCAGCCGGCCGTTGGGCGGATCGACGATCATCGACCGGCGCCGCGGGTTGCGCAGGGCGTCGCCGGGGCCGTCGCCCCACGGGCCCTGCGGGGGCGCGGATCGCTGCTCGACGGAGGCGGGCATCGCCGGCCGCGGCGGCTGGTTGCTGCCGGGGAACCACGCGGCCAGCGGGGCCAGCCGCTCGATGTCCGCCTCGTCGGGCGCCTCGAACGGGGTCGGGTCGAAGTTGGTCCAGACGCCCTGGATGTCCGGCTGGCCGTCCGGCGTCCGCGGACCGCTGTAGTGCTGCGCTCCCGCCGGGACAGCGCCGAGGACGACGATCCCGGCCAGCGCCGCCGCGACGCACGCTGTGCGACATTCCGTGCTCATCTGCAGAACTCTCCTTCCATCGGCAACACGGGCTCACCGGGCGTGCCGACTCCTACATGGTACGCACTCCGCCCGCGAGAGCCAACCTCCGGGGCGCCGACCACGCGGCGTGCTAGACTCGTATTACGATTTTGGGATCGATAGCCCGAAGGCGGGACCATGGACCAAGTGAAGATCTCCCCCAAGTTCCAGGTGGTCATACCCAAGGCGGTGCGCGAGTCTCTGGGCCTCGTGGCCGGCCAGCGACTCCAGGTCGTTCAGTACGGCGACCGAATCGAGCTGGTGCCGGTGCGCGACATCGGCGAGATGCGAGGCTGGCTGGCCGGCATCGATACGCACGTCGACCGCGAGCCGAATCGCCCTCTCTGAGCCCGGCCGATGGACGGGTTGCATCTCGTCGATTCGTCCGGCTGGCTGGAGTACTTCGCCGATGGTCCCAATGCGCGCCATTTCGAGGCGGCGCTCGCCGATCCGAACCGGCTCCTGGTTCCGACGGTCAGTCTCTACGAGGTCTTCCGGGTCGTCCTCCGCCAACGGGGAGAAGACGATGCGATCCGAGCGGCCGCGTTGATGCGCCAGGGAAGGCAGATCCCGCTGTCCCCGGCCCTGGCCCTGGACGCGGCCCGGATCGCGCACCATCGCAGCCTCGCCATGGCGGACGCGATCATCCTCGCGACCGCACGGGCCTATCTTGCGACGCTGTGGACCCAGGACTCCGACTTCAAGGACATCCACGGTGTGCGCTACTACGCGAAGACGACGTCAACCTGAACGCCGGTCATGGCACGGACTCATCGATTCGCCCGCTCCTCCATGCCGGCTAAACGGTACGGACCAGTATGCCGTAATAGACTCCGCAGGTTGATGCACGACCGATAATGTAGGGACCGTCTTCGAACCGGACGGACTCGCGTGCGGTTGCGCTGCGACACCCCCGACAGGCCGCAGGAACAGGACGCCCCTGGCCGGCGGCGGGAGATCACGATTCTTGACTGGCACCCTCCTCCGTAGCTCCTGCGTCCCCACCGTCACCGCGGCCCTCGGTCTGTGGTGGCTGGTTCAGCCCGCGCCCGCCGCGGCCCAGTCCGAGCCCCAGTCCGACCCCGGCGCACGCCGGGTCGAGGCGCGCGAGCTGACCGTGGCGGGATTCCCCCTGGTCCGCGCCCTGGAGATCGAGGGGGCGCCGGCCATCGACGGCGACGTCCTGAACGATCCCGCCTATGCCGGCGCGGTGCCGGCCACCGGGTTCGTGCAGAGCCGTCCCTTCGAGGGCCGGCCGGCCTCGGAACGCACCGAGGTCCGCATCGTGTACGACGCCGACGCCATCTACTTCGGGATTGTCTGCTACACCGCGGACCCCGGCACGATCATCGTGTCGGACAGCCGGCGCGACTCGGCGCTGAACGAGACCGACAGCTTCCAGATCATTCTCGACACCTACCTGGACGGGCAGAACGGGTTCATCTTCGGCACCAACCCGGCCGGCATCGAGTACGACGGGCAGCTCACCAACGAGGGGCAGGGCAGCGGCCGGTTCGGCGGCGGCGGCAGCGGGCGCCCCAGCAACAGCCGGCAACAGCGCGGCTCCGGCGGGGGCTTCAACCTCAACTGGGACGGCGCCTGGGAGGTGGTCGCGGACGTGACCGACATCGGGTGGACGGCCGAGGTCGCCATTCCGTTCCGGACCCTCCGCTATCCGCGCACCGAGGTTCAGACCTGGGGCGTGAACTTCCAGCGGAACATCCGGGTCAGCAACGAAGAGGCCTACTGGTCGCCCCTTCCCCGCCAGTACAACCTCAACCGCATCTCGCTGGCCGGCGAGATGCAGGGCATCGCGGTGCCGCCCCAGCGCAACCTCCAGTTCACGCCCTACCTCCTCGGCGAGACCCTGCACCGCACCGAGACCCGGAGCAACTTCAACACCGGCGATCTGGGGGCGGACCTGAAGTACAGCCTCTCCCCCAGCATGACCCTCGACCTGACCGCCAACACCGACTTCGCCCAGGTCGAGGTCGACGACGAGCAGATCAACCTGGACCGCTTCACGCTGTTCTTCCCGGAGAAACGGCCGTTCTTCCTCGAGAACGCCGGCCTGTTCTCGGTCGGACAGTCGGGTGCGGTCGACGTCTTCTTCAGCCGCCGCATCGGGCTCGGCGAGAACGGCGAGCAGATTCCGATCCGCGGCGGGGGGCGGTTGTCGGGCAGGGTCGGCAACAACACGAACGTCGGGTTCCTCAACATGCAGACCGCGGCGGTCGGCAAGTTGGGCGACGAGGACGCGGTCCCGGGCCAGAACTTCACGGTGGCCCGGGTGCGGCAGGACCTGGCCAACCGGTCGAACGTCGGCGCCATGGTCGTCAACCGGAATGCGACCGGCGACCTCGCCGCCGACAGCGGCACCAACACGACCGTGGCCTTCGACGGGCGCTGGGGAATCGGAGAGGGCGGCACGGTGAGCGGTTTCATGGCGGACAGCGGCGCCGTCCACGACCTGTCGTCGGGGCCGGGAGGCTCCCACGCGTACGGGCTCAGCGCCCGGCACCAGTCGGAACGCCTCCGGCTCAGCCTCGGCTTCAACGAGGTGGCCCCCGACTTCAACCCGGAGGTCGGCTTCCTCGCCCGGGAGAGCTACCGGCGGATGAACGGCAGCGTGTTCTCGACGTTCCGCCCCGAGAACTTCCTGGGGATCCACGAGCTGCGGCCCCACGTCTCGCACAACACCGTGTTCGACTTCACCACCGGCGGCCAGGAGACGCAGTTCACGCACATCGACAACCACACCGAGTGGCGCAACGGCTACGAGATCCACACCGGCATGAACGTCAGCCGCGAAGGCGTGTTCGCACCGTTCGAGATCTTCCCGGGCGTCATCGTCCCGCCGGGGACCTACGACCACCAGGAAGCGCAGATCGCCGGCAACACGAACCTCGGCGCGCCGGTCAGCTTCAACTTCAACACCATCGTCGGCGGGCTGTTCGGCGGCGACCGGGTGACGATCTCGCCGGCGGTCACGGCCCGTGCGGGAGAGACGTTCAACGCGGTTTTCGAATGGAGCTACAACCACCTGCGGCTGCCCGGCGGCCACTTCACCACCAACCTGGCCCGCCTGCGCCTGTCGTACTCGTTCACCACCCGGATGTTCTTTCAGGCCCTCGTCCAGTACAACGACCGGGCCAACCTCTGGTCGTCGAACCTGCGCTTCGGTCTGCTGTCGGACGCCAACACGGGGCTCTTCGTCGTCTACAACGACATTCAGGGGATCGGACAGACCCTCAGCAGCCACGACTACATCCCCCCCGGCGCGGGGCGGACGCTCACCGTCAAGTACAGCTATCTCTTCGACCTGCTGCGATGACCGGCACGCCCGTGGGAGAAGGGCCCATGAACGGCAACCAACGCTCTACGGCCCCGGATTCCGACCGGGATACCCCGGACGTCTCGGCGGGTGGCTGGTCGGAGAAGTTCGAGCGAGCGACCGTTCGCCGCGGCCGGCCACCGGTCGCCAATCCGAAGGCATCGACCACCGTCCGTCCCTCATGGGACGTGGTCGAGCACTTCAAGACCGGCGGTCACGGTTGGCAGCGGGGCCGCGGCGCGCTCCTGCAGTCGTGGTAGACTGGCTGTGTGACCGACGACACGAAGTGGATTGTCGGAACGGGCATCGCAATCCTCACCGCCGTCGTGGGGTCCGCGGTGGCCGTGACCGCGGTCGTGGTTACCCTGACAGGGGATGTTCGCGCTGATCTGCGGGACGTTCGCGCTGATCTGCGGGATGTTCGGGTTGGTCTGCGGGACGTGAACACGCGCCTGGATGGCTTCGATGCCCGCCTCCGCGCCGTCGAGATTGCGTTCGGCAGAGTCGACCAGCTCGTCGAGGCGCTGCAACGTCTCCATCTGCCGACGTCCCCCGCTCGTGAATAGGGCCGGCCCCACCCACCGTCGAATCCGTCGCGCCACGGCCATCCACACCGGACCGTGGCGTGCTTCCCCAAGCGCGTCAGGCTGGTCGGTGTGACAAACGACACGAAGTGGATTGTCGGAACCGGTATCGCGATGATCACGGCCATCGTGGCGTCCGCCGTGGCCGTGGTCGCCGTCGTGGTCACGCTGTCGGGCAATGTTCGCGCCGATCTGCGGGACGTGAACGCCCGCCTGGATGGCTTCGATGCCCGCCTCCGCGCGGTCGAGGTTGCGCTCGGCAAGGTCGAACAGCTTCTCGAGACGCTGCAAGGGTTCCATCTGCCGGCGCCCCCCGCTGGTGAGTGAGCCCGATAGAGCACCGCCACCCTCCGGGACACGGCGACCACGCGTGGCACTATAATCGGGACGCTGCACACCGGCTCGCGCTCGGGATGCGCGACCGCGTCACACCCGCAGACAGAGATGACCATGCGATCGATTTCGACCGTCGTCCTCCTCGCCGCCCTCGCCGCCGGTTGCGGCGGCGAGGCTCCCGAAGCTCCGGTCAGCACGGTGGTGGCCTACGAAGGGGCGACCCTGATCACCGGAGACGGCGGCCCGCCCATCGGGGGCGGGGTGCTGGTCGTCGACGAGGGGCGCATCGTCGCCGCCGGCCTGGCCGCCAACGTCGCGGTTCCCGACGGTGCGACGGTGGTCGACCTGGCCGGCAAGACGGTCATGCCGGCCCTCGTCGACGTGCACGGACACGTCGGGTTCCAGCGGGGCCTCGACTACGACTACGCGAACTACACGCGCGAGAACCTGCTCGATCAGCTCGACCGGTATGCCTACCACGGCGTCGGCACCATCGTCTCGCTCGGGACCGACCCGGGAGACCTGGCGTTCGAGATCCAGGCCGAGCAGCAGGCGGGCACCCTCGGCGGAGCCCGGCTGCACACCGCCTTCCGGGGCATCGCGCGGCCCGACGCGGGGCCGGGCGCCGCGACCATGCGGCCGACCGCGTTCGGCGCATCCACGGCCGACGAGGCCCGCGCACAGGTCGACGAGATCGTGGCCACCGGCGCCGATTTCGTGAAGATCTGGGTCGACGACCGGGGCGGCTCGGTCGAGAAGCTCACCGCGGACCTGTACGGTCCGATCATCGAGGCGGCGCACGCGCACGATCTGCAGGTGATCGCCCACGTCTACTATCACGAGGACGCCCGCGCCCTCGTGGACGCGGGGGTGGACGGGTTCGCCCATCTGCCGCGCGACGCCGAGATGGACGACGCGCTCGTGGCCGCCGTCGTCGAGAACGACGTGTTCGTCATGCCGAACCTGAGCATCTCGGAGCGCGGCCGGCATGCCGGGCCGCCGCCGTGGGTCGACGACTCGCTGCTGCTCGAATCGGTGGCCGACGACGTGCTGGCGCGGATTCGCGCGTCGTTCGAGAACCGCACCCCGGAGGCGGCGGCGCGGGCCGGCGAATCGTACGCGGCGATGGAGCGCAGCCTGCAGAAGCTGGCCGACGCCGGCGCCCGGCTGGTCCTCGGCGCCGACACCGGCGTGCAGGACCACGTGCCGGGCTTCATGGAGCACCGCGAGCTCGAGCTGTACGTCGAGGCGGGGATCTCGCCGGCCGAAGCCATCCGCATCGCGACGAGCGCGCCGGCCGAGGTGCTGGGGGTCGACACCGGCCTGCTCGAGGCCGGCCGCCGCGCCGACTTCCTGGTGCTCGACGCCAACCCGATGTACGGCATCACGAACACGCGGCAGATCTCGGCCGTCTATCTGGACGGGGCCGCGGTCGACCGGGAGGCCCTGCGGGCCGGCTGGTAGGACGGTCGGGCGGGCAGCGGCGCCACAGGGCGGCGATGCCCGGGCCGGGAGAAGCATCCATGCGACGAGCCTTGTACGCCGGCATTCTCGCTGCGTTGGTCGCGGCGGGGTCGGTCCACGTGCACGCCCAGGCCGGCCGCTACCCCGCGTCCCGGCACGGCGGGAACTACATGCACAACTTCTACTTCCCGCCCGCCCCGAGCTCCACGCCGTGGGCCCCGAGCTGGGCGCCGGACGGCGAATCGATCGCGGTGGCGATGAGCGGGTCCATCTGGCGGGTGGACCCCGACACCGGGGTCGCCGAGGAGCTGACCTACAGCCCCGACGCCTACCATTCGTCGCCGGACTGGTCGCCCGACGGCCGTTGGATCGCCTATACCGCCGACTACGACGGCGAACGGGTGCAGCTCGAGCTGCTCGAGGTGGCCACCGGGGAGAGCCGGGCGCTGACCAGCGACGACCACGTGTACGCGGACCCGACCTTCTCGCCCGACGGCACGCGCATCGCCTACGTGTCGACCCGCCCCAACGGCTACTTCAACATCGCGGTGCGGCCGGTCGAGGAGGGCCGGTGGGCCGGCGACGAGATGCCGGTCACGAGCGACCATGCCTATCCCGCCAACCGGCTGTACTTCGGTCCGTGGGACATGCACATGACGCCGGCGTGGCTGCCCGCGGCCCGCGAGAGCACCGAGAGCGACGAGCTGCTGCTGGTCTCGAACCGGGACATCCCCCTCGGCTCCGGCAACGTCCTCCGGGCGCCGGCCGCCCCCGGGGGCATCCGGAACGCGGTGACGGTGCTGCGCGAGCAGACGCTGTACCGGACGCGGCCGGACGTGGCGAGCGACGGCCGCCGCTTCGTCTACTCGTCGACGCGGGGGGCGGCGGATCAGTTCAACAACCTGTACGTGCAGCCGACGGCGGGCGGCGAGCCCTACAAGCTGACGTTCTTTCAGCACGACGCCTTCCATCCGCGCTGGTCGCCCGACGACGAGTGGATCGCGTTCATCACCAACGAGCACGGCCTGCCGCAGCTCGCGCTGCTCGAGACGCACGGAGGCGCGCTGCGGACGGTGGAGATCGTGGAGCGCCGGTGGAGGCGTCCCATGGGCAGGCTGTCGGTTCGCACCCGCGCGGCCGACACCGGCGACCTCACCGGCTCGCGGATCCACCTGACCGCGTCGGACGGGAAGTTCTACGCCCCGGCCAACGCCTACGCCCGGCTCAGCGCGCGCGGAGACCACCTCTTCCACACCCCCGGCGCGTTCACCGTAGAGGCGCCGGCGGGGCCGGTCGAGCTGACCGCCGTCAAGGGCTTCGAGTTCCATCCGGCCACCGTGACCGCGGAGGTCGCGGCGGGCGAGACGACCGAGCTCACCATCGACCTGCGGCGGCTGACGGACATGGCCGCCGGCGGCTGGTACAGCGCCTCGACCCACGTGCACGGGAACTACGGCGGCAACCTGCACAACTCGCTCGAGAACCTGATCATGATGTCGGAGGCGGAAGATCAGGACCTCGTGCTCCATCAGGTCGCCAACAAGGACAACCGGATCCTCGACTACCAGCACTTCGAGCGGGGCGGCGGCGCGCATTCGACGTCCACCCCCGAGCACCCGGTGGTGGTGGGGCAGGAGTACCGCCCGCCGTTCTACGGACACGTCTTCATGTTCGGCATGCGCGACCACCTGATCTCGCCGTTCACGATGGGCTACGAGGGCACCGCCATCGAGAGCCTGTACCCCAGCAATACGGACATGTTCCGGAAGGCGAAGGCGCAGGGGGCCACCGTCGGCTACGTGCACGCGTTCACCGGCGAGAACGACCCCCTCGACGGCAACCTCGGGGGCGGCAAGGGGTTCATCGTCGACGCGGCCCTCGGCACCACCGACGCGGTGGAGTGGTCGGACGCGGCGCGGTCCGGCTTCCACCCGCTCTACGCCGTATGGAACAACGGGCTCCGCGTCACCGCCACCGGAGGCGAGGACTCGATCAGCAACCTGCACCGCTCGAAGCTCGTGGGGTCGGTCCGGACCTACGTCCACACCGGATCCCGCGGCCTCGACGTGGACGCGTGGTTCGAGGAGCTGCGGGCGGGGCGGGCGTTCGTGTCGTCGGGTCCCCTGATCGAGCTGACCATCGACGGCCGGATGCCGGGAGAAGAGGTGACCCTGCCCGCCGGCGGCGGCGAGGTCCGGATTGCCGGCCGGGTGCGGTCCGTCACCCCGCTGGACCGGGTCTTCCTCGTGTGCGACGGCGAGACCGTCCGGGACGTGCCGCTCGGCACCGGCGGCCGGTCGGCCGCCTTCACCCTGCACCGGCGGGTCACCGGGAGCGGCTGGTGCCATCTGCGGGCCGAGGGCGCCCCCGACCAGCGGTTTCCGATGGACGTGACCTACGTCCAGGCGTTCACCAATCCGGTCTGGCTGCTCGCCGGCGACGCGCCGGTGCGGGACGCGGCGGCGGCCGATTACGCCCTGCGGTGGATCGACAAGCTGCAGGACATGGCGGATGCGTGGCCGGGCTGGCGGGCCGAGCGGGAGCGCACCCACGTCTTCGCCCAGTTCGACGAGGCGCGCGAAGTCTACCGGCGCTTCGCACGCGAGAGCAGCGGCGCATCGGCTCCACGCCCGTGACTGGAGGCAGTCCCATCGAGGTCTTTGGTGATACGCACGGCCTCAAGGCCAGCCAGACCCGCCAGCTCGAACGCCTCTACCGGCGTCGGGTGCCCGCCGATCGGCTGATCACCCAGGAGCTCGCGCGGCACCTGACGGAGATCAGCCACGAGATTCGCCGCCAGGCCGGCGTGCTGCTCGACCGACGCGGGCTCGTCCAGCACGTGATGGTGGGCGACGCCCACTCGATTTCCCTGCCCGACTGGGGCCGCCTGCGGGCCGGCCGCGGGCGCCTGCGCGGGCTGCGCTGCGTCCACACCCACCTCGGGAACGAGGGGCTGACGCGGGACGACCGGACCGACCTGCTGCTGCTGCGCCTCGACGCCATGGTGACGGTGGGCATGGACGGCGACGGCCTGCCCGCGGTCGCCTACACCGCCGCCCTCGTACCCGCCGGCGACCGCGCCCCGGGAGACCGCAACGCCGGCATCGAGTGTCTCGACCCGCAGCCGCCGGCGCAGATCGCCTTCGACTTCCAGGCGTGGATCCGCGACCGCGAGGCGGCGCTCGCACGCGATACCGGCGGGCAGCGGATCGGAGACCGCGAGCGCGCGATCCTGGTCTCGGTCACCGCCGGCCGCGGCGCCCGCGAACTCCGGGTCCACATCGCCGAGCTGCGCGAGCTGGCCCAGTCGGCCGGCGTCGACATCGTCGACGTGGTGACGCAGAACCGGCCCCGGGTCGACCCCAAGACCGTGCTCGGCTCCGGCAGGCTGGACGACCTCGTCATCCGGGCCTTCCAGGACGACGTCGACCTCGTGATCGTCGACCAGGACCTGACCCCCACGCAGGCGCGCAACCTGGGCGAGCGCATGGAGCTGCGGGTGATCGACCGCACCCAGCTCATCCTCGACATCTTCGCGCAGCATGCGACCACCCGGGACGGCAAGCTGCAGGTGGAGCTGGCCCAGCTCAAGTACCTGCTGCCGCGGCTCGCGCAACGGGCCGAGGTCTCGCTGTCGCGGCTCGCCGGCGGCATCGGGGGGCGGGGGCCCGGCGAGACGAAGCTCGAGGTCGACCGCCGGCGCACCAGGGACCGCCTGACCCGGCTCGAGCGCGAGCTGAAGAAGCTCGCCGCGCAACGCGAGAACCGGCGGCAGCGACGGGGACGCCGCGCGGTGCCGGTCCTGTCCATCGTCGGCTACACGAACGCGGGCAAGAGCACCCTGCTGCGGTCGCTGACCCGCACCGAGGTGCACGTCGCCGACCAGATGTTCGCCACCCTCGACCCCACGTCTCGCCGGCTGCGGTTCCCGCGCGAGCGCGAGGTCATCATCACCGACACGGTCGGGTTCATCCGCGATCTGCCCGCGGACCTCGTCACCGCGTTCCGCGCCACCCTCGAGGAGCTGGACGACGCGTCGCTGCTGCTGCACGTCGTCGACGCCTCGACGGCCGACTGCGAGCGCCGCATCGAGGCCGTCCGCCGCGTGCTGCGGGACATCGGCATCGAGGCGCCGGAGCTCCTCGTCTTCAACCAGATCGACCGGATGGCAGACGGCGAGGGCGAGGCGATGGCGCAGCGGCACGACGGGGTGGCGGTGTCCGCGCTCCGCCGGACGGGCCTGCGGGAGCTGCTGGGACGGGCGGAGCAAATGCTCTGGGCGGGGGACCACGGCCCGCCCGACCGGCCGGGCGGTCTCGCGGGGCTCGCCGAGCTGTGAGCGGCAGCCGAGAGGCGACGATTTCCGGGCTAGAATAGGCGTCCCGGCCGCAGGGCCGGACGTTCCGCTGACTTTTCCCAGGAGGACTTGCCGTGTCCCAGGCTGACAAGCCGTCTGATGGATTCGACGCGTTGTTGCAGGAAGATCGGGTATTCGAGCCGACGGAGGCGTTCAAGGCGCAGGCGAACGCCAACGACCCCGCCATCTACGACGAGGCCGACCGCGATCACGAGGGGTTCTGGGCGAAGTTCGCGGGCGAGCTCGAATGGAGCCGCCCCTGGGACACGGTGTGCGAGTGGACGCCGCCCACCGTCAAGTGGTTCCTCGGCGGGCAGATCAACGCCAGCGTGAACTGCGTCGACCGCCACGTCCGCACCGCCCGGCGCAACAAGGCGGCGCTCATCTGGGAGGGCGAGCCCGGCGACCGGCGAACCCTCACCTACTGGGACCTCTACCAGGACGTGAACCGCTTCGCGAACGCCCTCCGGGACCTCGGGGTCGAGAAGGGCGACCGGGTCGCGGTGTACCTGCCGATGACCCCCGAGCTGCCGATCACGCTCCTGGCCTGCGCCCGCATCGGGGCCGTTCACAGCGTGGTGTTCGCCGGCTTCAGCGCCGAGTCGCTGCGCGACCGCATCAACGACATGCAGGCGAAGGTGGTGGTGACCGGCGACGGGGGCTATCGCCGCGGCGCCGTCATCCCCCTGAAGCAAATCACCGACGACGCCCTCGACGGCGCCCCGTGCGTCGAGTCGGTGGTGGTGATGAAGCGCGAGGGGCTCGACGCCGAGATCGCGATGCAGGACGGCCGCGACCACTGGTATCACGACCTGATGGCGAAGGCCGCGCCGCGGTGCGACCCCGAGCCGATGGACTCCGAGGACCTGCTGTTCACCCTCTACACGTCGGGCACCACCGGCAAGCCCAAGGGCATCGCCCACACGACCGGCGGCTATCTGGTCGGCACCTACGCCACCTCGAAGTGGGTGTTCGACCTCAAGGAAGAGGACGTCTTCTTCTGCACCGCGGACATCGGCTGGGTCACCGGGCACAGCTACCTCGTCTACGGGCCGCTCGCCAACGGCGCCACCTGCGTCATGTACGAGGGCGCGCCCGACACCCCGCACCGGGGCCGGTTCTGGGAGATGGTCGAACGCTACGGCGTCACCATTTTCTACACCGCGCCGACCGCGATCCGGGCGTTCATGAAGTGGGGCACCGACATTCCCGCGAAGTTCGACATGTCGACGCTGCGGCTGATCGGCACCGTGGGCGAGCCCATCAACCCCGAGGCGTGGATGTGGTACTACGGCAACATCGGCGGCGAGCGCTGCCCCATCGTCGACACCTGGTGGCAGACCGAGACCGGCAGCATCCTCGTCGCGCCGCTGCCCGGCCTCGTCGCCCTGAAGCCGGGCTCGGCCACCCGCGCCTTCCCCGGCATCAAGCCGATGGTGGTGAACGAGCAGGGCGAGGAGGTGAAGGTCGGCGGCGGGTATCTGGTCATCAAGCGCCCCTGGCCGTCGATGCTGCGCACCATCTACGGCGACCACGACCGCTACGTCCAGACCTACTTCGGGCGCTGGGGGCACGACGTGTACGTCACCGGGGACGGCGCCAAGGTCGACGAGGACGGCTATCTCTGGCTGCTCGGCCGGGTCGACGACGTGCTCAACGTCTCGGGCCACCGCGTCGGCACCATGGAGGTCGAGAGCGCCCTCGTCGACCACCCCGACGTCGCCGAGGCCGCGGTCGTCGGCAAGCCGCACGAGATCAAGGGCCAGGGTATCGCGGCGTTCGTCACCCTCAAGGACGGAGTGACGCCGCATGACGGCACCATCGGCGTCCTGAAGCAGCACGTGGTGAAGAAGATCGGCGCCCTCGCCCGCCCCGACGAGATCATCCTCGCCGCCGATCTCCCGAAGACCCGGTCGGGCAAGATCATGCGGCGGCTGCTGCGCGACGTCGCCGAGGGCAAGGCGCTCGGCGACGTGACCACCCTCGCCGACCCGACGGTGGTCGCCAAGCTGCGCGACCAGTACGCCGACAAGGAGGGATAGGAGGCCAGGAGTCTGCGCCGTGAGCGCCGCGCAGGCTTTGGCCGGGGACCCGGACGTGCAGGTGGCGATCTCGAACCGGCCGTACTTCGCGTGGGGCCGGCGGCGCGACGCGGCGGAAGGACGCGGGACCGGCCGGCCGGCGGGAGGCAGGTGGCCTGAAGTCGCGCGACCGGTACGCCGATAGGAAGGGACAGCACCTCCGCCGCAGCATGCGGCAACCTCCTACCGAGACACCCCGGCGGGGGCCGGCAGCCCCCGCCGGGTCACGAGATACGCCGCGAACGTGCCCAGCCAGTGGCCGCCCTCGTAGTGCTCGCCGGTCACCGAGGCGAGACCGGCGGCGCGATGGCCCTCGGCGGCGGCGAGCAGCGCCGCCCGGCGCGCGTCCTCCGCGGGCAACCCGGCCGCGATCCCTTCCAGCATCCAGGCCCGGCTCAGATTCAGGCCGTCGAGGTGCACGAGCTTCCCGTCGCCGGCATCGCTGACTACTGCCGGCTCGAGCCAGCCCGCGGGATCGCCGCCGGTCGGGATGTCCGGCAGGAACTCCCGGAGCCAGACCGCGAAACGGTCCGGTTCGAGCACGCGGCGCAGCAGGTCGGCCTCGGCCAGGCACGGGGAGAGGAAGTCGTGGCCGGACGGCTCGTATGCGAGGGGACAGCTCCGGTCGGCGAGGTAGTAGTCGGCGATGCGGGCCTCCAGCAGATCGAGCATGCCGGTATCGCTCACCCGCCGCGCCCAGTCGTGGACCAGCCCGAACGCGAACGCCGTCTGCGAGTGCTCGCCCACCCGGATCGGGTGGGTCAGCTTCGGCAGCCACGTCTTGATCTGCGCGGACGCGATGAACTCGAGCGGCTCGAGCGCGGTCTGCCAACGCCGTGCCGCCGGATCGTCCCACTCGCGCAGCTCCGCCGCGAGCTGCAGCAGCCACGCCGACCCGTACGGCCGCTCGAAGCCGGCCCGCCCCGGCGCCTGGAAGTAGCGGACCTCGGCGGCGACGTTCTCGACCGTCAGGCTGCGGCCCAGCGCCGCCCGGGCCGGCGCGGCGAAGTCCGCATCGGGATACAGCCGCGCCAGACGAGCCAGGAGCCAGTGCCCATGCACCGCGGAGTGCCAGTCGAAGCACCCGAAGAACGCCGGGGTCAACTCGCGCGGCGGGCGCGCGTCGCCGTCGTTGTTGAGCACGTGGGCGATCTTGTTCGGGTACTCGCGGTGCACGCACTCGAGGGCGAGCTGCGCGAATCGGTCCAGGAGCCGCGGCTCCACTCTTTCCGTCTGTGACCCGCCGGCCGGGCCGGCGAGGAAACCGACGAGCGCCACCGCCGTCGGGCCCCAACACCGGCCGAGAGCACGCAACCCGCCGGCCCGAGCAGTCATCATGACCATGTGCACAGAGTATCGGATTCAACGGGCTTCGACACCGGAAACCCGGAACCACGGTCGATCCGAGCAGACCGCCGACAATCTACGCTAGCCGCACCGAATCCGCGGCCGACACCGTACGCGGCAGCGCGGGCCGGCGGCCCCGAGATCGAGTTCGACTACCCGGACGACCACGACGGGTTCGACTGAAGCAGGACCGCGGTCGGCTGCACGACGGGCGTGCCGCCCGGCCCGCGAAGGGTTCGGCTGAGGCGGGAACGCGGTCGGGCTCACCGGCGTATACTGCGATCATGTTCACGTTGCGCCACGCCGTCGCCACCGGCAGCCTGGGAATCGCCCTGATCGGTCCCGCCACCACAGCGCCGGCCCAGACCGGCGATGCCTTGTACGTCTGCGCCGTCGCCGGCGCCACCCGCACCATCGACATCGGAGCCACGATCTGCGACGCCGCCCCCACCGACGCCCTGACCGAGCGTCTCGAGCCGGACAACCTCCAGCTTCGCGCCGGCGCCCTCGTCACCGGCGTGTCCGCCGGCGGCATCGCGCAGGTGGCGGGACTGCAGGCCGGAGACGTCATCTACCGCGTGGGCGGAGTCGACGTCGAGGACAACATCGAGACCACCGCCCGCCTCAGCCTGATCGGCGACACCGCGGACACCGTGGTCAACTTCCTCCGCCGGGGCCGGCCCTATCGGGTGAAGCTCCGAAGACCCTGATCGCCCCGCATTCGGGCGGCCCGGTACCGTCACCCCGGCGGCTACTCGTGCGGCATCGGCAGGTGGACCAGCCAGGCCGTCACCGCGAGCACGACGGCGGCGGCCACCAGCTCGGTGGCGCCGGAACGCCGCAGCCGGTCGGGGCCACCCGCCGCCGACAGTTGCGGCCGCACCCACCGCCAGTTGAAGGCCCCGAGTCCCGCGGTCAACCCGAACAGCCCGGTCTTCAGCAGCAGCACGCGCCCGTAGCCGGTCTGCCAGAGCTGGGGGATGTGGTCGACGTAGAGCACCGCGGTCAGGACGCCGGTGGCGGCCAGCACCGCGGCGGCCGTCAGGGCCACCGGCGAGTACCGGTTCACCAGCCGGGCCACGGCGGCCCCGTCGGAGGTGCCCGAACGCCCCAGGCCCGCCGAGAGCAGCACGAACAGGGCGCCCAGCCAGACCCCGGCCGCGAGCAGGTGCAGAATCTGCAGCACCATCGGCCTGAGCGGTCCGCCGGCATGCGCCAGGGCATGCCCGGTCATCGGGGCCGTGCCCACGACGCCGAGGGTGGCCGCGCCCAGCAGCAGCCATCCGCCGGTGACGCGCGCCATCGCCAGGGCGGCCATCGGCACGGCGGCGCCGACGGCGAGGACCTGCCAGGTCCATCGACCACCCCAGCGGGTCTGCCCGGCCACCAATCGCACGAGCTCGCCGGTGATCGGCTCGTCGAGCCCGAAGGACGACCAGGTCTGGGCGTAGAGCCGCGCGCCGGCCGCGACAATCAGCACGGCGAGGGCGCATCCCGCGTGGCGAACGAGCCGCCGGTCCAGGCTCGCGCGCGCCTCGGGACTGCCGGCGGCGCCCGAGGGGCCGGAGACCATCCGGAAGGCGCACACGCCGACCAGCCAGACGATGCCCAGATCGGTGACCCACTTCGCCGCCGCGAGCAGAAGCAACGCCAACGTCTCGCCGGTCATCCTGTTGACACCCTCCGCCTCGTGCCCCGCCCCGTGGCGCCCTCCGCTGCCCCGGCGACCTCCGTCTCTCCGGCAGCGACTGCCGGGACCCGTGGTCAAGAGCCCCAAGCTCCGGCGCGGACTCCTGTCGTAGGATAGTCGAATGACATGGATCGGGCGGCTGCCGGTGACGGCGGCCGCGATGCTCGCCCTCCTGCCGCCGGCGGCCTCCGCCCACCCCCTGACGTTCACCGACACCACCGTCGTGCTGCAACGGAACGGGACCTTTCAGGCGGACCTCGTGGTCGATCTCGATGCGCTGGCGCTGGGCGCGCCGCAGAGCGCCGACGACGCCGAGCTGGTGGCGGCGCTCCGCGGACTGTCCCCGGCCGAGCTCGAGGCGGCGGTCGAGCGATTGCGGCGGCTCTTCCAGCGCCGGGTCCGGCTGCGCTTCGACGGCGACCCGGCCCCCTTCGACGTGTCGTTCCCGGACCACGGCGCACCCGCCGCAACCGAGTCGACGATCCCGACGGTGCTGGGCCTGACCGCCCGCCTGACGGGGGCCGTGCCGACGGGCGCGACCGAGCTGGAGTTCTTCGCGTCGCGCGCGTTCGCCGAAGTGAACCTCACCATCCGGGACGATCGGCGGGGGGTGACCCGCCAGACCCTGCTCGAACGCGGCGCGCGCAGCGACCCGTTCCCGTTGTCCGGTCCCGCCGCACCGCCCGGCGCGTGGTCGGCGGCCGGCCGGTACCTGCGCCTGGGGTTCGTCCACATCCTGCCGCGGGGGATGGACCACATCCTGTTCGTGCTCGGCCTGTTCCTGCTCGGCGCCCGGCTCCGTCCCCTGGTCTGGCAGGTGAGCGCGTTCACCGTCGCCCATGCGGTGACCCTGTCCCTGGCGATCTTCGAGGTGGTCAGCCTGCCGGCGCGCGTGGTGGAGCCATTGATAGCGCTCTCCATCGTCTACGTGGCGGTCGAGAACCTCCTCACCGACCGGTTGACCCCGTGGCGCCCGGCGACCGTGTTCCTGTTCGGCCTGCTGCACGGGTTGGGGTTCGCGGGCGTCCTGCGCGAGCTGGGGCTGCCGGCGGAGGAACGCTGGCTCGGGCTGCTGACCTTCAACGCGGGGATCGAGCTGGGCCAACTGGCGGTCATCGGGATCGCGCTGGCCGCGGTGGGCTGGTGCCGGCGCCGAGCGTGGTACCGGCGCCGGGTGGCGATCCCGGCATCGGCAGTCATCGCCGCCATCGGACTCCTCTGGACCCTCGAACGGGCCGCCGGTGCAGGCGGTCCGTGATGAACGCCACGGCTGCTGGTCGGCCGGCACGACTCGACCCACCCGTCCTGTTGGAGGGTCACGGTCCGCGCGAGCCTTCCGCGTGAATTAGAATGACTTTCAGGGAATTTATGCTGGCAACATGAATCACCTAATACTCGCATAATCACCCCATGGACCCGATCAGCAACCCCTACGCGCCAGGCGCAGGCACTCCTCCCCCCGAATTGGCGGGGCGGGACGAATTGCGCGAAACGGTTCGGGTGGCGCTGGCACGGATCCTGCCAAGGCCGGTAACGTCGCTTGGACCGACGAGGAGCCAACTGATCGCCAAGGGCATGGTCTGGAGCCCGAGCCACGGCGATACCGACTTCACCGTACCGCAGTTCGACCAGTTCATGCGGAGCATCATGCCGGATGACGACTGGCGGGGATGATCCGGCCGTGGACATCTCCCGCGCACGTCTGGGAAACGCTGAAACGCCCCGGTCCTGTAGTATCATTTCTTGTTTTCAGGTTGCCATGAACGGCTCGGCGCATCGAGCCAGGAACTCGATACTTCAGTGAGGGTTAACCGGATGAACACGGCTGCACACGGCACTGCGCACGGCGTAGCCGCGGCGCTCGTCGTCGGACTGCTGGCGGGGCTGACGAGCGGCCCCGCCGCGGCCAACGACTGGCCGAGCTGGCGCGGGCGCGCCCAGACGGGCGCCTCGGACGAGACCGGCCTCGTCTCGAGCTGGTCGCCCGAGGGCGAGAACCTCATCTGGTCCGACCGCTGGGTCGGACGCTCGACCCCCGCCGTCTTCGACGGGCGGGTCTGCGCCAACGGGCGCACCGGCGACGGCGTGGACGAGCAGGAGGTCGTTGCCTGCTGGAACGCCGAGACCGGCGAGAAGCTCTGGCAGCACGACTTCAACGTGCTGAACACGACGGTGCCGTTCAATCGGGTCGGCTGGGGCAGCGTGACCGGCGACCCGGAGACCGGGTACCTCTACGCCATGAACATCGACGGCCACCTGAACGTGTTCGACCGCGACGGGGCCATCGTGTGGAGCTGGCGTCTCGGCGAGGAGCTCGGCCGGGCCTCGGGCTACGGCGGGCGCACGTCGACGCCGCTGGTCGACGAGGACCAGCTGCTGCTCAGCATCATCGGGGCGGGCTGGGGCAACCTGGGAGGTCCGCCCCGGCACCGCTACTTCGGCTTCGACAAGCTGACCGGCGAGGTCCGGTGGAGCTCGACCCCGGGCGGCACCGTCGCCGACATGAACACCCAGTCGGTCGGCGTGATTGGGGTCGTCGACGGCCAGCGCCTGTGGATCGACGGCAACGCCGACGGCCACATCTACGCGCTGAACGCCCGTACCGGGCGGAGGGTCTGGGAGTTCCAACTGAGCAAGCGCGGCATCAACGTCTCGCCGGTGCTCGCCGGCGACACGGTCTACGCGGCCCACAGCGAGGAGAACGTCGACTCGAGCATCATGGGCCGGGTGGTGGCGATAGACGCGACCGGCTCGGGGGACGTGACCGCCACCCACGAGCGCTGGCGCGCCGACGAGCTGGCCGTCGGGTTCTCGTCGCCGCTCCTCCACGACGGGCGGCTCTACGTCATCGACAACTCGGCGAACCTCTTCGCCCTCGACGCCGCGACCGGCGCCGTCGCGTGGGACCAGAGCGTCGGCACCGTGGGCAAGGCATCGCCGGTGTGGGCCGACGGCAAGCTGTTCGTCACCGAGACCAACGGCAACGTCCGCATCCTCGAGCCGGGCCCCGACGGGGCGGCCGAGCTCGACCATGACGAGCTGCAGGTCGAGGACGGCCGCTACGCCGAGATCTACGGGTCGTTCGCGGTGGGCTACGGGCGGCTCTACGTGACCGCCGAGTCGGGCATCTACGCGATCGGCGACCCCGACGCGCCGTTCACGATGACGGCGGGCACCACGCCCGCCCTTGGCGCCGAGACTGCCCCCACGGGGACGCCGGCCAGCCTGCAGGTGGTGCCGGCCGAGGTAATCGCGTCGGCCGGCGACACCGTCGCGTTCCGCGTGCGCGCCTACGACGAGAACGGCCGGTTCCTCGGCGCGAGCGACGCGACCTGGTCGGTCGACGGTCTCGCCGGGGCCGGCATCTCCGGCGACGGCGTGCTCGCCACCGACGCCCGCGCCTCGAACCAGGCCGGCACGGTGACCGCCACCGCCGGCGAGCTGAGCGCGGTGGCCCAGGTCCGGGCCTACGCCCCGCTGCCGTGGTCAGAGAACTTCGAGAGCGGGCGCCCGCCGCACTGGATCGGCGGCGGGGGCAGCCTCGCCGTGGAGGATGTGGACGGCAACCAGGTATTCCGCAAGGGCGCCTCCCGCACCGGCATCCACCGCCACGCCATCTACATGGGCCCGGCGGACATGGCCGGCTACACGGTGCAGGCCGACGTCATGGCGTCGCAGTGGCGGCGACGGCGGCCCGACGTCGGCCTCATCAACAGCGGCTACACCATGGACCTGCAGGGCAACCGGCGGAAGATCCAGCTCCAGTCCTGGGCGGCCGAGCTGCGCATCCGGGAAGAGGTGGACTTCACGTGGGAGGCGGGCACCTGGTACCGCCTGAAGCTCCGGGTCGACGTGGACGGCGACCGGGGGCTGGTGCGCGGGAAGGTCTGGCCCCGCGACGAGGCCGAGCCAGCCGAGTGGACGGTCACCGCCGAAGATCCGCTCCCGAATCGCAGCGGCAGCCCCGGCATCATCGGCTACTCGCCGATCGACATCTATTTCGACAACGTCAGTGTGGTGGAGAACCAATGACTCGACACGGTGCAACGTATCTCCTGGTGGCCGGCCTCGCCGTCGCGGCAACCGCGAGCCCGGCCGGGGCCCAGAACGAAGTGGCGATGTTCGGGAACACCCCGTCCCGCAACATGGTGTCCGACGAGACCGGGGTGCCCGAGAGCTGGGACCCGCGGTCCGGCGAGAACATCCTCTGGACGCAGCCGGTCGGCTCGCAGGCCTACGGCGGCCCCGTAGTGGCCAACGGCAAGGTCTACGTCGGCACGAACAACGAGGGGGTGCGGGACCCCGCCTACCAGGGCGACATGGGCGTGGTGATGGCGTTCGACGCCACGACCGGCGAGTTCGTCTGGCAGATGGTGCACGAAAAGCTGTCGGCGGGGCGGGTCAACGACTGGCCGCTGCAGGGCGTCTGCTCGACCGCCTTCGTCGACGGCGACCGCGTCTGGTACGTCTCGAACCAGGCGCACGTCATCTGCCTCGACGCCAACGGGCTCGCCAACGGCAACGACGGTCCGTTCACCGGTGAGCCCGGCACGGGGCCGACCGACGGCGACATCCTCTGGTCGTACGACATGATCGGCGAGCTCGACGTGTTTCCGCACAACCTCGCCACCGGATCGCCGCTCGTCGTCGGCGACGTGCTGTACACGGTGACCAGCAACGGCGTCGACGAGGGGCACGTCAACATCCCCTCGCCGTTCTCCCCCCACATCATCGCCCTCGACAAGAACACCGGCGAGCTGCTGTGGGAGAACACGGACGTCGGCGAGGGGATACTGCACGGCAGCTGGACCAACCCCGCCCACGGGGTCATCGACGGGCGCGCGCAGCTCGTGGTCGCGGGGGGCAACGGCGTCATCTACAGCCTCGACCCGGACACCGGCGAGGCCCTCTGGCAGTTCGACTGCAACCCGAAGGACGCGGATTGGATTCTCGGGGGGCGCGGCACCCGCAACAACATCCTGTCGACGCCGGTGATATGGGAGGACAGGGTCTACGTGGGAGTCGGCCAGGACCCGGAGCACGGCGAAGCTCCCGGCCACTTCTACGCCATCGACGCCACCGGCTCGGGCGATGTCACCGATACGCACAAGGTGTGGAGCCGGGACGGCGACGACTTCTACCGCACCATGTCGACGGCGGCCATCGCCGACGGCGTCCTGTACATCTCGAGCCTCTCGGGGTTCCTCCACGCGTTGGACCCCGACACCGGCGAGCACCACTGGACCTATGACACCTTCGCCGCCGTCTGGGGCTCGCCGTTCGTGGCCGACGGCAAGGTGTTCCTGGGCGACGAGGACGGCGACATCGCGGTGCTGCGGGCGGGCACCGAGATGGAGCTGCTGGGCGAGATCAACATGGGCGCCTCCGTCTACAGCACCCCGGTGGTGCGCGGCGGCGTCATGTACCTGTTGACCCGCAACCGCCTCTGGGCGGTGAAGGCGGGGGCGCAGTCGGAACCGCTCGGGCGCTGAATTGGGGCGGGAACGGTCGGACGACTACGGGCGCCCTGCCAAGGCCGAGTCGGCGGCGACAGGGCGCCCGATTTGCGTACGGCGACAACGGGAGCAGGAGGGCCGTTGCCGAGCCCAGGCGTCCGCGCCGTAGCACGGCGCGGACGCCTGCAGGATTGGTTGGGCGGGCAGCGGCGCCGAAGGCGGCGATGCCCGGGCTAGTCCTGCTGCTGCTGCTCGGCCGCCGCCCGCGCCTCCTCGGCGCGCGCGCCGGCGAGGATGTTGGTCAGGCCGTAGTTCCCCTCGTGGCAGGCGTGCTCGAAGATCGGCCCGCGGGTCCTCTGCATCGGCATCTCGGCCGTCCAGGGACGGGCCCAGGTCGCCTCGTCCTCCACCGTGAACGTGTACCGGATGCGGTCGTCGGCCACCCGCGTGAACCGCTCGATCACGCGCATCTGGTCGCTGGCCCCCCGAAACGAGATCTTGTCGTTGCGGTTGGTGGTCTCCACGACCAGGGTATCGCCGTCCCACCGGCCGCGCGACAGCCCCATCCACTGCCGGGTGGCTTCCGGCGGCCGCGGGCGGTCGTCGAGCGGAATGATCCGCGCGTCGTGGATCATCTCGATCAGGATCATCACGTGGTCGCTGCCCTGCACGATATGGAAGGTGGCGTTGTAGCCGGCGTTGAGCATCGGCGGGCCGGCGCTGCCCATGATGATGCAGCGGGCGCCCAGCGGCAGGTTCTCGGCCGCGTCGTACTGGCCGCCCCGCGCCTCCCGCGCCGCCCGGCCCTCGGCCGCGCGCCGCACAGCCTCGGCCGTCCGTTCGGGCAGCCTCCCGTTCGGGGGGTCGACGATCAGCGAGGTGCGCAGGTTCGAGGCCATCGTGGCTTGGCTGCGGTCGAGCCCGAACTGCGTGAAGTCGTAGTGCACGTCGGGAATCGTGCCCGGCGTGGTCTGGGAAGACTCGCGGCGCGCCCTGCCGTCGCGGATGGCCGCCACTTCCTCCTCGGTGTAGAACGCCTTGTCCACGTCGTTCGGCCGCTCCAGCGGGGTATAGGTCTGATTGGACCAGAACCCCTGGAGGTCGGGGTGACCGTACTCGGTGCGCGGGACGACGTAGCCGTCCTGGGCAACGACCGAGCCGGCGGAACACACGACGACCGCCGCGGCGGCGGCCAGGACACCGATCGAGACGAGGGATTGTCGAGTCACGTGACGTCTCCTTGTCACCGCATGAAAGGGCGGGCGGTCCCGCCACCGGTGCGCGATCACGACGTTTATACCAGATCCGGGCGGGCGGCGCCCGTCCGGATCTGCCATGCCGAGGCGCAGACGCCTGGGAGCCCGTGGTGAGAGCCCCCGCTGCATTCGACCGGCGATGCATCCCGCGTGGCTGCGTTGCTCCTCGGTTGCATATGCCCAATATGCGCCCTTGTCGCGCCTTGCCACGCACGGCCGCTCTCCAGCCCGCTGGCGCCGACGCCCGTCTCGGTGCAACGCGGGGTTTCGCCGCGGGCCCCTGGTGGACTGTCGTGAAGCTACCCTTGCCGTCCGGTAGTCGGAATCGCGCCCAACCAGCCTGCAAGAGCGGCCAAGGACAGGGGCAGCCTCTCTCGCAGACAGTCCACTAGTCCCTGGCGAGGGGCACGAGTGAGGTCTCGCGGCGCTCCCCCTCGCGCATGAAGACGACGGGAGCCGGCTCGTCCGCCTTGAGCAGGTCCAGCGCCCCCATGTAGTCGTAGATGTTCCCCACCGCGACCCCGGCCATCTCGACGATGACGTCGCCCGCCTGCAGACCGGCCCGCTCGGCCGGCCCCCCGGCCATGACCCCCGACAGGCGCAGCCCCTCGATCTCGGCCCCGTAGTCGGGGATGGTGCCGGTGGTGATGCGGGTCATCGCCCGTCCCTGCTGGGCGGTGCGCTCCACCGCCACGAAGTCCGGGGGCGCCGGCTCGTCGATCAGGCGGGCCGCCACCGCCGCGCCGTAGCGGGCGGTTCGCTCGAGGTCGGGGAAGTTGATGGTGTCGGGGTCGTCGCTCGGGCGGTGATACTCGGGGTGGCTGCCGGTGAACAGGGCCAGGCTCGGCACGTCGGCCTCGATGAAGCGGATCGAGTCGGTCGGCAGGTAGGGGTCGCCGACCCGCTGGAGATCGAACCCGAACGAGCCGTTCACCTCGTCCACCAAGGCCGGCCAGACGCTGCTGCTCCCCAGCCCCTGCGCGGTGAGGGCGTTGTCCCGCATGCGCCCGACCATGTCGAAGTTCACGTAGGCGGCGACCTCGTCCATCGGCACCGGTCCGCTCCTCACGAACTCCTGGGAGCCCAGCAGGCCGATCTCCTCGCCGGACCAGAAGCCCAGCACGACGCCGCGCGCGCGCTCCCGGCCGGCCAGCTCCGCGCCCGCCGCGAGCACCGCGGCCACCCCCGACGCGTTGTCGTCGGCCCCGTTGTGCACGTCGCCGGCCGCGTCGGCCCCGGCCAGCGAGCCGCTCTCGCCCCGCCCCAGGTGGTCGTAGTGGGCGCCGAGCACGACGTAGGGCTTGTCGGCCGGCTCCGCCGCCGTCGGCGGCAGGTACCCTACGACGTTGTAGCCGGTCCGCCGCTCGCGGCTCACCCGCGCGTCGATCGTGACGTCGACGGGAATCTCGAAGCCGGCCACGTGAGGATTCCCGTCGTCGAGCTCCCGCTGCGCGTCCTCGAGGGTCCGGTCCGGCACCCGCTCGAACAGCGCCTCGGCGACCGCGCCGGTCACGCTGACCGCCGCGATGCCGGAGTCGGCGACGGCCGCGTCCGCGGTCATGCGAACCAGCCGGCCGGCCCCCGGCGACCGGGGACCGGTCACCACCACCATGCCCCGCGCGCCCCGCCGGCGCAGCGCCGCCGCCTTGAACCGGAGCTCCGAGTAGCGCGAGAACAGCGCGCGCAGGTCTCCCTCGCTGTCCTCCGGGAAGTACCGCAGCACCAGCACGATCTTGTCGGTGACGTCGAGGGTCGCGTAGCTGTCGTAGCTGAACCCGTCGGTCTCGGGTATCACGAGCCCGTAGCCCGCGAACACCAGCGGCCCGCTCTCGGTCGTCGAGTCCGAGAAAGAGAGCCCGCGCACCGAGTCGGCGAAGTCCCGGCGCAGCCCGTCCGCGGTCTCGAGCCGCAGGTTGCTGCCGCCATCGCGGGCCGAGCCGGTGTACTCGAACGGCAGGCGGAAGTCGCCAACGCCCGGTAGCGGCCCCGCCCCCATCGCCTCCAGCTCGGCGATGATGTGGTCGGCGGCCTTGCGGATGCCCTCGCTGCCCGTGAACCGCCCCTCCAGGGCGTCCGAGGCCAGGAACTCGACGTTGGCCCGGATCGACGACGGCTCCCCGTCCGTCCCGGACTGGGCGAACGCCCCGCCCGCCGCGAGGGCCACCACCGCGAGACTCACACCGACGACGGCTGCCAACTTGGTCATTGGTCTACCTTAGCCTTGTACCCGGCTACCCGGCCGCGCACTCGCGACGGGCATCGCCGCGGACGCGGCTCGCGTCTCCATGAAACCGCCCGGAACGTCTTCGCCCGCCCCCATTCCCGTGCGCGTCGCCGGCACCGGATCGTAGCGCGGCGACGGCTGGCCGCACAAGGCAGCCCGGTCCGCGCCGCGCCGGCCGGCGACCGCCTCGGACGATGCGGTCCCGACGTCTGACGTCAGGGGCGAGGACCCGATCCGGGCGACGGCGGCGCGCTCCCGTCGGAACGTGAAGACGCGGCTTCCACGCCGTCCGCCCCGCCGATCGCCGCCGTCGAGCCAACGCCCCGGGCGAAAGGGACGCCCCAGGGCGAAAGCGGGCCAAGTGTCGAGGTGAGATCGGGAAACCAGGGCGTCTCTGGAGTTCCGCCCTCAAGAGCTGACCCTCGCCGCGTGGAGCTGCCTGACGGCGAGTCCCACGTCCGGAGCCGCAGGACCGTTGAAGGAGCCGTCAGGGCGTCGCCCGATCCTCAGGGGCGGAATCTGTACGGCGAGCTGGCAATCGCACGTATTCCCGCCCGGAGGCCTCCTGTCTGGCTTGAATGTCCTTGAAGATCGCCTCGACGTCGTAGTCGAGCCGCGCGGCGTACGCCCTGCGGATGGCCCAGACTTCAGCGATGATCGGGTCCGGCTGTCTCGTCTGCATGGTCGTACTCCTCCATGAGCTCGTTGGGCGTGCAGATGACCGGCGGCTCCCAGCCAGCCTTCCGACACGCTTGCTCGATCCGAGGCCGCACGGCGGCATTCGCGATGTGACGGAGATTCCACGTCAGCAGGTAGTCGACCCGGTTCGTGGCGGCAACGCCGACGTGCGCCGCATCCGCAACGGCCTCGCGCGGAAACGCCCCGAGTTCCAGCAGCCTGCGAGTCAGGCCCGCGGCGTCCTCCGTGGTGTCGAGACGCGTGACCATCTCCAGCGCGGTCAGGCGAGCGCGGGCGGCATCCGCGTCGCCTGCCCCGGCTTCTGTGAACACGAGCTCCGAGGCGACGAGAACGAACCGCTCCGGCGCGTCGCGCCACCATTCGCGCGTCATGGTCTGCTGCGCCGCGACGATCAGGTCCCGCGACGGCCGCGCCGTCAGGTAGCTGACGACCGAGATCTCAATGTACACGCTGGGCTTCGTCATGTGCACCCGTCAACGCTTCCCCCCCGCCGCGAGCATATCGAACGCCGTACTCGCAGGGTATCACCCACGCCCCCGCCCGCCTCGCCGTAACAGGTAAAGACGGGTTGGGCGGACTCACGGACCGCCCCTGTCGGGAACCGTGACCGCCGACACGGCGTTCACCGCCGCGGCTACGGAATCGATACGCAGGCTCCGCACGTCGCGCCACGCCGCCGCCAACCCTCACCGAGATGCGGGTGCGCAGCGCCGCGCCGCGATCGGACCGTTGGCGTCGAGCACGACCGGTCCGCGCCCGTTGCGAAACTTCCACCCGATCGACATGATTCGTATCGATGGGTGCCTCTGCTGGGTGAGTTTCGCCGCGCGTTGCGGTCGCTGGCTCGCCGCCGCACGTTCGCGGTGATCGTAGTCCTGACGCTGGCCCTGGCGTTGAGCATCCCGGCGGTGGTGCTGTCGACGCTGGACCGACATTTCTGGCGGCCACTTGACGACCGGCTTTTCACGCTGCCGATCCTGGTCGAGCTCGAGTTCAACGCTGGTCGCCGGGGGCGCCCCCACCCGGGTGGGCGTCGCCCTGGAGTCGAGCGACTTCTTCACCCTGCTGGGGGCGGTGCCGGCGCAAGGCCGGCTGCTGGCGCCGCCGGACGACGACCCGGGCGGCGCGCCGGCGGTGGCCGTCGTTTCCCACCGCGCCTGGACGACGCGCTTCGGTGGGGACCCCGACCTCATCGGGCGCACCGTGCGGTTGGGACCTCAGGTGTTCACGGTGGTCGGCGTCGCCGCCAACCCGCTTCCCGGACCGGCGCATGACCCGGACTACTGGGTGCCTCTGTCGGTAGTCGACCGGCTCCTGCCCGACCGCGCCGACGTGTTCGGCCCCTTCAGGTTCTGGCTGGAAACCGTCGGGCGCCCCGCCGCGTCGATGTCTCTCGAAGATGCCTCGGCGCTGGTGGCGCTGGCCCGGGATCGGCTGCCCGCCGACGTGGCGGCGGTGCGGACCGAGGACTGGCGCTTCGTCGCCCGGCCCATCAATCACGTCCGGCTCGGCCCCGAGTATCACCGCGAGCCGGCCCGGTTCCTGACCCTCTTTGCGGTCATCACGGTCATCTTCCTCTTGGCCGCTTGCAGCAACCTGGTCCTGCTGCTGCTGACGCGCGGGGCCGAGCAGGGCCCACGAGCTGGCGGTCCGGCGGGCCCTGGGGGCGTCGCGCCGTGACCTCGTCCGTCCCCTCGCGGCCGAGCTGCTGGTGCTGGTCGCGGCCGGCGGGCTGGCCGCGCTGGTGGGGCTCCGGTGGGTGGAGCCCGTCCTGACGGCGCTGCCCCAGCTGGCGCCGCTCGGCGCTGCGGCGGCCGCCCCCGGCGCCGGCGCCGCGCTCTGGACGCTGGCCGTCGCCGCCGCGACGTGGGCGGCCGTCTGCCTCGGGCTGCTGCTGATGACGTCGTTCCGGCCGCGGCCCTCCCGGGGGCGCCGGGACCCAGGGCGACGGGCCGCGGCGGGCGCCAGCGGGTCCTGGTGGCGGCGCAGGTCGCGGTGTCCGCGGTCCTGGTGATCGTGGCGGGGCTCCTGCTGCGCAGCGCCCACGGCGTCGCGTCGATCCCGCGCGGGTTCGTCCCCGAGGGCGTCCTCGTCGCCCAGCTCCACACGGCCGGCTATTCCAACGCCGAAGGGCACGTCCTCTATCGGCGGCTCCTCGCCGAGCTGCAGGCGAAACCGGCCCCGCCGCCCGGTTCGATTCGGACCAACTTCCAGGCGCAGCCGCGCCGGCCGAATCCTGCTATTGGCCGCTGTTCTCCCAGGCCTCGTACACTGCCGTCGTGAGCGCGGACAGGCGATCCTTGTGTTCCTCCCACTCTTCGGCAGTGAACTTGAAGTGAATCTCGGTGTCAGGATCTTCCACCGGCTCTCGGTTCTTCGGCCATGTATCGTATCGGATTTGGGTGCGGCTCTTCTTCGTAGACGGCTTTTTCGCCTATTTATAGGTGTTTTTGCTCGCCGACGATCACTTTTCGGTTCGTTTTGCGCGGGGACAGCGCCCCGGACAGCGCCCACCCGCCTCTTTCGGGCGGCCAGCCCGGCCTGATCACGGCGCCCGGACGCTTCGGTCGTCCCCTCCGCCCCCCTGGACATTCGCGCGGCGTTTTGATACGGTGCCTTGGGAAGGGAGATGCCTCTGCGATGGCCGTAGCAGCGACGACGAGGTTCTCGGGACGTGCCTTCTGGGTCGCGTTGGGTGCCACCAGCGATCGAGGTCGCATGGACCGACACTGCCGCCGTGCCGGTGAGGCGCCCAACACGGTCCGGCGGTGGCGGGAGAGTTGAGCGATGCGAGACGTGGCTCACAGCGCCGCTCCCCCCGACCAGGCGCCGTATGCGGTGGCCGAGGCCGTCTTCGCTGATGCCAAAGCCTACCTCTCATCGCGCGAAGCCCAGCAGATGAGTGAGAGCGAGCTCGAACGGGAGCTGCACCGACGGGGCCAGGAGTTGATGCGCAGGCTCCTGCAAGGACACCTCGATCAACGCACCCCGGGGGAGGCCGCCGGTCCGGTCGAGGGGGTCGACGATGTCGAGCGCTCGCAGCGGCGTCTGCAGGAACGCCACCCGGAGACGACCTTCGGGACGGTGCAGGTTGCGCGCCCGGGCGGGTCGCGCTCGTCGATGGCGCCGAGACGCAGCTCAACCGCGCGAGCGCCGCCGTCGACCTTACGGTGTGGTAATCGACCTCATCCAGGTGGCCGAGTACGTCTGCAGGCGGTGCCTGTGTTCCATCGCCACCGGCGTCATCGAAGGGGCGTGCGGTACCTGGTCCGCGACCGTGATGGAGTTCACTGGTGCACGCTGGTGCTACCCAGTACCGCTGTTTCATCCATGCGCGGGTCTGGATCCGCCGGGTGGCCAACTGGGTTGGAGCCGAGGCGGTTCTGAAGCTCCGGGTGCTACGAAGCCAGCCGCGACCTCGATGCGTACTGGGACTTCCACGACACGGGAGTACCAGCGGGGCACCACGCCCAGCGATACGCTGATGGAATAGGGCGGCCAGTCAGCAAGCCGCCCCCGCCGCCCTCCCCACCACGCCTTCGACGGGTCAAGTAGCTCTTGCCGTGCCGCTGGCAGAAGCCCCTTGGGCCGTCGACGAAGAAGAGCCGCACCCAAATCAGTTCCCATGGCGCGCCGACTCGGGTTTCCGCCATGTGCCGAGTCGAATGCTCGGACGCAGTTTCCATTCCGTGCGGGCAAAGGCTGTACAGCCCTCCGAACGCGATCGTCTGGCCGATTTCCTCCTGCCACATCGTCCAAGTTGTGTACGCTCCCAGCCGTCCTGCGATTCGGGTTGAGACCCCGATAGCGAGTCCGTTGGCCGTCGCTGGCAGCGCTCCTGGAGTACTTTCTCCGACCCCAGGTTGCGCACTATCACCTTGTCCTCGTGGGTGATGCCGACGAGAGGGTGCGGGCTGTTGGTGGTTTCAAGCTGCTTCTCGAGAGCGATAATCAAGCCCTCGCGTCCCGTGTCGCTGGGCGGCGCGGCACGGTTTCTCATGCCCCGGTGCGCCGCGTGCCACGCCTGCGCGCGGCGGTTCGCCTCGCGCAAGTCTGTCGGCGTCATCCGCGGCGCGTGATTCGCGAACTGCTCGACGCCGGGGCCGCCTGGGTCGGACGCCCCGCGGGGCCGCTTGGAGTTCCGCCCCCACCACCTTACCGCGCCACAGCCCCCCGCTCGGCGGTCGGCTCGGCCGAGTAGTGCGCCACCAGCCGGCTCGTCTTCCAGTCCGGCGAGCATCACGTCGGTGGTCGACGCGCCCCGGCTCGTCAGCTCCGACGCCAGCCCCACCCGTCCCGAGTGGGCGGTCACCTGCGCCTCGACGCCGGCTGCCCGGGCCGCAGCGGCGAACCGCAGCCCCACCATCTGCGGCGAGAGCGGCACGACCTGGTCCTCCGGCACCGGGCCCGCGGCGGTCCGGAGCGTCCGCAGGGCGCGGGCGACGCCGTCCTTCACGAACCGCACGTCTCTCGTCTCGCCCTCCTGGTTGGTCTTGCCGCGGCGGACGGTGACGAGGACCCCGTCGCCGTCCGCCGCGTCGGCGACGTCGGCCCAGCGGAGGGCGCTCACCTCGCTCCGGCGCATCCCGGCCATGAAGAGGAGCCCCGCGATCACGGCGTCGAGGCGCCGCGCTCGAGGCGACCCGGCCGGACTCGACGCCGCGGACTCGACGCCGCGGCCGGAGGCGGTCCGCCGGTAGCCGGCGAGGACCCGGGCGGTGCTATCCCCGGCCGGGCTCGGCTCATGGGCGAGGCGGCCCGGAAGCACGCCGCGTCCACCGCCGTCGAGGCGCTTACCGGCGCTCTCCCCTGGTCGTGGAACTCGGCGAGGTAGGCGGCGAGGGTTGCATCCTCGAGCCCCCGGCCGGCGAGCCAAGCGTCGAGGCGGCGGAGCGCGCCCCGGAGTACGCCCGGCGGGTGTTCGGGGAGAGGGAGGCCTCGGGCGAGGCGTCGGGCGGTCGAGGTCGGGCGATCGAGGGCGGCGGGACGGGGCGGGGCGAGAGAATCCATCTTCACCACCGCAGACGTTCGATCCACGTGTCGCCGGCTTCGGAGACCCGGACCTCGAAGCGGTTGAGGCCGGGCTTGAGCTGGCGGTCCGGCGTGATCCAGACGATGAGGGCGTCGACCAGGCGGGCGCCGCGGGCCGCGGGCGTCTTCTCGGGCATCCGGCCGACGGCCTCCTCGGCGATCCGGAACCAGACCTGGTCGCCGTCGGAGCCGAGCTCGGCCCCGAACCAGAAGGTCCCGTTCGGTTCTCGGGTGGGCTCGCGCGCGGTCAGGGTTCTCGCCCCGCCGGGCCAGTCCTCGCGCGTCCCCTCGATGACGATCGCCAGCTCGCCGCCGGTCATGGACCCTAAATTAGTCACGACGATAAAGGGAATTATCGGAAATGATTCAAAGGACCTACAGAGAAACTCACGGTGACCACTGACTCAGGCGGCCTTCACTTCGACCTCCACTCCAAGGTCGTGCAGACGGCGGAGGAGGCGCTGGGTAACGCGGTGCTTGTCGCGGTTCGCCAGGTACCGGCCGCCGAGGTCGTGGTAGTCCGTCTCGTCGCGGAGCATGAAGTAAGCAGCGGTCAGCATGGAAGCGGCGACCGCCACGATTGCCTTCTTCGGGCCGCGCCGGCCCTTGAGCCGTCGAAACTGCGTCTGCAGATAGCTCCCGTTCTTCCGGGTTGCCGCCCACGCGGCCTGGACCAGCGTTGTCTTCAGCCACGGCGTCGCGTGACGGATCCGGGTCGAGCGGCGCTTCCCCGCACTCTCGTCGAGGCGCGGGCACAGTCCCGCCCACGAGACCAGATGTCCCGGACCGGGAAACCTCGTCATGTCCACGCCGATCTCGGCGACGAGCACCCGCGCGACGGTCTCACTGACCCCGGGGATCGTCGTCAGCCGCTCGGCGGCCTCGCGAAAAGGGCGCAGCACCTCGTCGGCCTGCTGCTCCAGTTTCTGCACGGCGGCGCGCAACGCGTCGATCTGCCCCAGGTGCAGCTCCAGCAGGAAACGGTGGTGCGCCGTCACCCGGCCGTGCACCGCGGCGATGATGTCCGCGCGGTCGGCTTTCAGGCGCCCGGTGGTGCAATCGGCCAGCCGCTCGGGATCGGTCTCCCCGGCGATGAGCGCCGCCAGGATCGCCCGGCCGCTGACGCCCAGGATGTCGGTGACCACGTGCGTCAACTTCACGTTCGCGTCTTCGAGCGTCTTCTGCAGGCGTTGCGTGTGCCGCGTGATCTCGCGGACCAGTTGCTTGCGGGTCCGCGTCAGGTCGCGCAGTTCCTGGATCGGGGCCGGCGGCACGAAGCTGCCCCGAATCAGCCCGTGCGCCAACAGGTCGGCGATCCAGGCCGCGTCGTTCCGGTCGCTCTTGCGGCCCGGAACGTTCCGGATGTGCTGCGCGTTGGCGAGCACCAGCGTGAACGACTCTTCGTCTTCGAGGACGTGCCACACCGGCTTCCAGTACACGCCGGTCGCCTCCATCGCCACGTGCGTGCAGCCCGCCTCGGTCAGCCAGGCCGCCAGTTCGAGCAGACCCGCCGTCGTAGTCGCAAACTCCCGGTGCTCGGTCGTGACCTTCCGACCCGCAGCGATGCGCACGCACGCGTTCACGCACCGAGAGTGGACATCCAACCCGGCGCACCGCGACTTCATCCGTCCTCGCAAAGGCGCTGGCGTGGAGTCCGCCGGTACGAAATCTACATCACCGGAAGAATCTCCGGTCTCGCAATACGGGGTGCTCGCGGGACTCCGGGTCCAACTAAAAAACGGGCTCTTGGCACCATAGAGAAACCGACCTCTGGGCCAGCGCCAAGCCCCTACACGATATCCTGTTTCACCGGGTGGAGAACTAAATTAGTCACGACGATAAAGGGAATTATCGGAAATGATTCAAAGGACCTACAGAGAAACTCACGGTGACCACTGACTCAGGCGGCCTTCACTTCGACCTCCACTCCAAGGTCGTGCAGACGGCGGAGGAGGCGCTGGGTAACGCGGTGCTTGTCGCGGTTCGCCAGGTACCGGCCGCCGAGGTCGTGGTAGTCCGTCTCGTCGCGGAGCATGAAGTAAGCAGCGGTCAGCATGGAAGCGGCGACCGCCACGATTGCCTTCTTCGGGCCGCGCCGGCCCTTGAGCCGTCGAAACTGCGTCTGCAGATAGCTCCCGTTCTTCCGGGTTGCCGCCCACGCGGCCTGGACCAGCGTTGTCTTCAGCCACGGCGTCGCGTGACGGATCCGGGTCGAGCGGCGCTTCCCCGCACTCTCGTCGAGGCGCGGGCACAGTCCCGCCCACGAGACCAGATGTCCCGGACCGGGAAACCTCGTCATGTCCACGCCGATCTCGGCGACGAGCACCCGCGCGACGGTCTCACTGACCCCGGGGATCGTCGTCAGCCGCTCGGCGGCCTCGCGAAAAGGGCGCAGCACCTCGTCGGCCTGCTGCTCCAGTTTCTGCACGGCGGCGCGCAACGCGTCGATCTGCCCCAGGTGCAGCTCCAGCAGGAAACGGTGGTGCGCCGTCACCCGGCCGTGCACCGCGGCGATGATGTCCGCGCGGTCGGCTTTCAGGCGCCCGGTGGTGCAATCGGCCAGCCGCTCGGGATCGGTCTCCCCGGCGATGAGCGCCGCCGATCGCCCGGCCGCTGACGCCCAGGATGTCGGTGACCACGTGCGTCAACTTCACGTTCGCGTCTTCGAGCGTCTTCTGCAGGCGTTGCGTGTGCCGCGTGATCTCGCGGACCAGTTGCTTGCGGGTCCGCGTCAGGTCGCGCAGTTCCTGGATCGGGGCCGGCGGCACGAAGCTGCCCCGAATCAGCCCGTGCGCCAACAGGTCGGCGATCCAGGCCGCGTCGTTCCGGTCGCTCTTGCGGCCCGGAACGTTCCGGATGTGCTGCGCGTTGGCGAGCACCAGCGTGAACGACTCTTCGTCTTCGAGGACGTGCCACACCGGCTTCCAGTACACGCCGGTCGCCTCCATCGCCACGTGCGTGCAGCCCGCCTCGGTCAGGCCGCCAGTTCGAGCAGACCCGCCGTCGTAGTCGCAAACTCCCGGTGCTCGGTCGTGACCTTCCGACCCGCAGCGATGCGCACGCACGCGTTCACGCACCGAGAGTGGACATCCAACCCGGCGCACCGGGGGTACAAGACTTCCATCCGTCACCTCCTGCTCGCAAAGGCGCTGGCGTGGAGTCCGCCGGTACGAAATCTACAGGGCGCGCTCACCGGAAGAATCTCCGGTCTCGCAATACGGGGTGCTCGCGGGACTCCGGGTCCAACTAAAAAACGGGCTCTTGGCACCATAGAGAAACCGACCTCTGGGCCAGCGCCAAGCCCCTACACGATATCCTGTTTCATGAATACGCGGGTCCGGCACCGCCGGGTGGAGAACTACAGAGAAACTCACGGTGACCACTGACTCAGGCGGCCTTCACTTCGACCTCCACTCCAAGGTCGTGCAGACGGCGGAGGAGGCGCTGGGTAACGCGGTGCTTGTCGCGGTTCGCCAGGTACCGGCCGCCGAGGTCGTGGTAGTCCGTCTCGTCGCGGAGCATGAAGTAAGCAGCGGTCAGCATGGAAGCGGCGACCGCCACGATTGCCTTCTTCGGGCCGCGCCGGCCCTTGAGCCGTCGAAACTGCGTCTGCAGATAGCTCCCGTTCTTCCGGGTTGCCGCCCACGCGGCCTGGACCAGCGTTGTCTTCAGCCACGGCGTCGCGTGACGGATCCGGGTCGAGCGGCGCTTCCCCGCACTCTCGTCGAGGCGCGGGCACAGTCCCGCCCACGAGACCAGATGTCCCGGACCGGGAAACCTCGTCATGTCCACGCCGATCTCGGCGACGAGCACCCGCGCGACGGTCTCACTGACCCCGGGGATCGTCGTCAGCCGCTCGGCGGCCTCGCGAAAAGGGCGCAGCACCTCGTCGGCCTGCTGCTCCAGTTTCTGCACGGCGGCGCGCAACGCGTCGATCTGCCCCAGGTGCAGCTCCAGCAGGAAACGGTGGTGCGCCGTCACCCGGCCGTGCACCGCGGCGATGATGTCCGCGCGGTCGGCTTTCAGGCGCCCGGTGGTGCAATCGGCCAGCCGCTCGGGATCGGTCTCCCCGGCGATGAGCGCCGCCAGGATCGCCCGGCCGCTGACGCCCAGGATGTCGGTGACCACGTGCGTCAACTTCACGTTCGCGTCTTCGAGCGTCTTCTGCAGGCGTTGCGTGTGCCGCGTGATCTCGCGGACCAGTTGCTTGCGGGTCCGCGTCAGGTCGCGCAGTTCCTGGATCGGGGCCGGCGGCACGAAGCTGCCCCGAATCAGCCCGTGCGCCAACAGGTCGGCGATCCAGGCCGCGTCGTTCCGGTCGCTCTTGCGGCCCGGAACGTTCCGGATGTGCTGCGCGTTGGCGAGCACCAGCGTGAACGACTCTTCGTCTTCGAGGACGTGCCACACCGGCTTCCAGTACACGCCGGTCGCCTCCATCGCCACGTGCGTGCAGCCCGCCTCGGTCAGCCAGGCCGCCAGTTCGAGCAGACCCGCCGTCGTAGTCGCAAACTCCCGGTGCTCGGTCGTGACCTTCCGACCCGCAGCGATGCGCACGCACGCGTTCACGCACCGAGAGTGGACATCCAACCCGGCGCACCGGGGGTACAAGACTTCCATCCGTCACCTCCTGCTCGCAAAGGCGCTGGCGTGGAGTCCGCCGGTACGAAATCTACAGGGCGCGCTCACCGGAAGAATCTCCGGTCTCGCAATACGGGGTGCTCGCGGGACTCCGGGTCCAACTAAAAAACGGGCTCTTGGCACCATAGAGAAACCGACCTCTGGGCCAGCGCCAAGCCCCTACACGATATCCTGTTTCATGAATACGCGGGTCCGGCACCGCCGGGTGGAGAACTACAGAGAAACTCACGGTGACCACTGACTCAGGCGGCCTTCACTTCGACCTCCACTCCAAGGTCGTGCAGACGGCGGAGGAGGCGCTGGGTAACGCGGTGCTTGTCGCGGTTCGCCAGGTACCGGCCGCCGAGGTCGTGGTAGTCCGTCTCGTCGCGGAGCATGAAGTAAGCAGCGGTCAGCATGGAAGCGGCGACCGCCACGATTGCCTTCTTCGGGCCGCGCCGGCCCTTGAGCCGTCGAAACTGCGTCTGCAGATAGCTCCCGTTCTTCCGGGTTGCCGCCCACGCGGCCTGGACCAGCGTTGTCTTCAGCCACGGCGTCGCGTGACGGATCCGGGTCGAGCGGCGCTTCCCCGCACTCTCGTCGAGGCGCGGGCACAGTCCCGCCCACGAGACCAGATGTCCCGGACCGGGAAACCTCGTCATGTCCACGCCGATCTCGGCGACGAGCACCCGCGCGACGGTCTCACTGACCCCGGGGATCGTCGTCAGCCGCTCGGCGGCCTCGCGAAAAGGGCGCAGCACCTCGTCGGCCTGCTGCTCCAGTTTCTGCACGGCGGCGCGCAACGCGTCGATCTGCCCCAGGTGCAGCTCCAGCAGGAAACGGTGGTGCGCCGTCACCCGGCCGTGCACCGCGGCGATGATGTCCGCGCGGTCGGCTTTCAGGCGCCCGGTGGTGCAATCGGCCAGCCGCTCGGGATCGGTCTCCCCGGCGATGAGCGCCGCCAGGATCGCCCGGCCGCTGACGCCCAGGATGTCGGTGACCACGTGCGTCAACTTCACGTTCGCGTCTTCGAGCGTCTTCTGCAGGCGTTGCGTGTGCCGCGTGATCTCGCGGACCAGTTGCTTGCGGGTCCGCGTCAGGTCGCGCAGTTCCTGGATCGGGGCCGGCGGCACGAAGCTGCCCCGAATCAGCCCGTGCGCCAACAGGTCGGCGATCCAGGCCGCGTCGTTCCGGTCGCTCTTGCGGCCCGGAACGTTCCGGATGTGCTGCGCGTTGGCGAGCACCAGCGTGAACGACTCTTCGTCTTCGAGGACGTGCCACACCGGCTTCCAGTACACGCCGGTCGCCTCCATCGCCACGTGCGTGCAGCCCGCCTCGGTCAGCCAGGCCGCCAGTTCGAGCAGACCCGCCGTCGTAGTCGCAAACTCCCGGTGCTCGGTCGTGACCTTCCGACCCGCAGCGATGCGCACGCACGCGTTCACGCACCGAGAGTGGACATCCAACCCGGCGCACCGGGGGTACAAGACTTCCATCCGTCACCTCCTGCTCGCAAAGGCGCTGGCGTGGAGTCCGCCGGTACGAAATCTACAGGGCGCGCTCACCGGAAGAATCTCCGGTCTCGCAATACGGGGTGCTCGCGGGACTCCGGGTCCAACTAAAAAACGGGCTCTTGGCACCATAGAGAAACCGACCTCTGGGCCAGCGCCAAGCCCCTACACGATATCCTGTTTCATGAATACGCGGGTCCGGCACCGCCGGGTGGAGAACTAAAAAGGGGGAGAGGCGGGACGTCAGACGCCGCGGTGGGCCAGTGGTCGCCCGAACCGGCGCCTCGGCCGTGGGCGCCCCCGTCGCCCAGGTCCGCGAGGCCTTGGCCGCGGTGCTCGCAGCCGAACGCGGCCGCGAGGCCCGGCTACCCGACCCCAAGTCTGCCAAGTAATTCCGTGGACCTACTGCTCTCCTGAAGCATTTTCACCTGGGTATTCAGGACCTCGATCTCATCGCTCGCGGTCACCGCCGCCAATCTCGTCGCCAGCGTCTCCACCAGGAATCTCAGGTTGACGACGTCGGCCATCTGCCCCGCCTGCGGCGTCCTCGCCGAGCTTCAGCGTGTTCCAGTAGATGAATGATCGCGGCCAGCAAGTTGAAGCCGGCGACTCGCGTCGAGCCCTGTTTCCACGGGGCTCGGCGCGATCGGCTGGGCGTCGTCGCTGCATGCCGCCGCCAGCATTGTCGACGCCATCAGCAGCATGGTGCCCAGCATCGCTATCGGTCGAGCGTTATTGATAGCTCTACCGTTTGGCACCCTTGCCTTTCCAGCAGGGAATGCCCAGCGTTCAAGCTCAGTGGCAGGTTGCGTGTGAAGTTGCTTCATGGCGAATCCCCCATACGGTGCTCCGTCCATTACGCGGCCTGCCCGACTTCCCCGGGGGTCCGCACATAAATACCTTTGTAATCATACTAAAATAGTGCGTTACAATGGCGTCCATTAATTGGTAAAATAAGCGAATAATTCGCGAATTACGGCGAAGTAGACGCACAATACCGGACTCGGACCGAATCGCCGGGGCCGCGGTCCGGCACCGAATCACCCGCCGGCGGGCGGCGGGCGGAAGGGGGAGAACGAATGACCGAGCGCGAGCCAACGGCGGCCGAAAACACGGCGCTGCGCGCCCGCATCTCCGCGCTCAGCGCGGCGAGCGTGCGCATCAGTGCGAGCCTCGACCTCGAGACCGTGCTCAACGAGGTGGTCGACAGCGCCCGGGCGCTCACCGGCGCGCGCTTGGGCGGCATCGACACCATCGACGAGGCGGGGGCGCCGCAGGACTTCGTCACCTCGGGCTTCACCGCGGAGGAGCACCGGCGGATGGCGGAGTGGTCCGACGGGCCGCGGCTCTTCGAGCACTTCCGCGACCTGGAGGGGCCGCTCCGGAGCGCCGACTTCCCGGCCTACGTGCACGCGCTTGGCTTCCCCACGGACCGGCTGCCGTTGAAGATCGTCCAGATCACGCCGATGCACCATCGCGGCGTCCATGTCGGCGGCTTCTATCTCGCCGAGAAGGAGGGCGGGGAGCCGTTCACCGACGAGGACGAGGAGATCCTGGTGCTGTTCGCCTCGCAGGCCGCGACGGCGATCGCCAACGCGCGCACCTACCGCGCCGAGCAGCGCGTCCGGGCCGACCTGGAGGCCCTGATCGAGACCTCGCCGGTCGGCGTCCTGGTGTTCAATGCGCGGACCGGCGACCTGGTCTCGCTCAACCGCGAGGCCAGGCGCATCGTGGAGAGCCTGTGCGCCCCCGGCCAGTCCGCCGAGCAGCTGCTCGAGGTCATCACCTACCGGCGTGCCGACGGGCGCGAGATCGCGCTCGACCAGCTCCCGCTCGCCGGGGCGCTGAGCGGCGCCGAGACGGTGCGGGCCGAGGAGATCGTGCTCTCGGTCCCGGACGGGCGCAGCATCACGACGCTCGTCAACGCCACCCCGATCCACGACCCGGACGGCCCTGCCGGCGCGGTCGCCTCGGTGGTGGTCACCCTCCAGGACCTGGCGCCGCTTCGGGAGCTCGAGCGCATGCGGGCGGAGTTCCTGGGCATGGTGAGCCACGAGCTGCGCGCGCCGCTGACCTCGATCAAGGGCTCGACCGCCACGGTGCTGCGCGCCTCGCGCCTCTTCGGCCCGGCCGAGGTGACGCAGTTCTTCCGCATCATCGACGCGCAGGCCGACCGCATGGACAGCCTGATCGGCGACCTGCTCGACGCCGGGCGCATCGACGCCGGCACGCTGTCGGTCGCGCCCGAGCCCTCCGAGGTCGCCGCGCTGGTCGACCAGGCCCGCGGCACGTTCATCAGCGGCGGCGGGCGGCACACCGTGCGCATCGACCTGCCGCCCGACCTGCCCCGGGTCATGGCCGACCGGCAGCGCCTGGTGCAGGTGCTCAACAACCTGCTCGCCAACGCCGCGCGCCACTCTCCCGAGTCCGCCCCCATCCGGGTCGCGGCGGCGCGCGAGGGGCCGGAGGTGGCGGTCTCGGTCTCCGACGAGGGCCGCGGCATCGCGCCGGACTATCTCGGCCAGTTGTTCCGCAAGTACACCGCCGCCGGGGACCGGGAGAGCGACGTCGGCGACGGGCTGGGACTCGCCATCTGCAAGGGCCTGGTCGAGGCCCATGGCGGGCGCATCCGGGCCGAGAGCGGCGGCGTCGGCCTCGGCGCGCGCTTCACCTTCACGATCCCGGTGGCCGCGGAGTCCGGCGCCGGTCCCGCCCCGGTCCGCCCCGGCGCGCCGGGCCAAGCACCCGACTCGGTGCCCATCCTGGTGGTCGACGACGACCCGGAGACGCTGCGCCATGTCCGCGACACGCTGGCGGAGGCGGGCTACGCCCCGCTGGTCACCGGCGACCCCGGGGAGCTGGCGCGCATCATCCGGGCCGAGAAGCCCCGGCTGGTCCTGCTCGACCTGATGCTGCCCGGGACCGACGGCATCGAGCTGATGCGGACCGTGCCCGAGCTCGCCGACCTGCCGGTCATCTTCATCTCGGGCTACGGGCGCGACGAGACCATCGCGCGGGCGCTGGAGGCCGGCGCCGACGACTACGTGGTCAAGCCGTTCTCGCCGACCGAGCTCACGGCGCGCATCCGGGCGGCCCTGCGCCGGCGGTCGAACCCCGTCCCCTTCGTACTCGGCGAGCTCGCCATCGACTACGACCGGCGCCGGGTCAGCGTGGCCGGGCGCCCGGTGACGCTGACGCCGACCGAGTACGAGCTGCTGCGCGTGCTCGCGCAGGGCGCGGGCCGGGTCCTGACCCACGAGGCCCTGCTGCGCCAGGTCTGGGCCGGACGCGAAAAGGCCAACCCCAAGATCGTGCGCGCCTACGTCAAGCGGCTGCGCCACCGGCTCGGCGACGACGCCGCCCGTCCGGCCTGGATCTTCAACGAGCGCGGGGTCGGCTACCGCATGGCCCGGCCCGGCGAGGCGTAGCGTCGCACCGCGAACGCGCCACGGCGCTACCCATGGCCCACCTCCATTCGCGCCTACCAGCGGCACCGTTTCCTCCAGATCGAGGTCCGCGTCGATCCAGGTCCCGCTGTCGTCGATCGCATGCTCGTACCGGATGATTGCGGAACCGCCGTCGCTCGACGGGGCGTCCCAGCTCAGCGTCACCTGCTCGTCGCCCGGCACCCCACTCAGGTTCTGCGGCGCGCCGGGCGCGGCCCGGACCTCGAGCATCGGCATCATCGATCGCGCATGGCCGAGCTTCGACTCGAAGTCGTACTCCAGCCGCTCGACCAGGTCGACGGCCGCCGGGGTCGTCGATCAGGCCTCGACGCCGCGTGGCGATGGCCCTCGCCCACAACGGGATCATCAAGGTCTCCTCGACGCCCTTCAACTCGATGGAATCGCTCATGGGCCGCTCCAATGTGCCAATCCAACCGCTCGTAACGACACAAGTCCTCATTGCTCAGCAGCCCGAACTCCAGTCCCTCCAGGCGACTGACCGCTGCCCTTGCAGCCTCCGTAGTGGGGTTGCGTTCATAGTCGGCCAGGATCGCGCGGAATCGCGCCGCCACGTGGTCCGCGATGCTCGCCATGATGGGGCTATCTCCTGGTTGCGCGGCCGCGATCGCCCCCAAGGACCGTCCTCGTCACGACGCCGAACGCGGACAACCAGCGCGGCGGCTGCGTGCGCACCCATCGGATGTTGCGTAGGCTGCGCACCCGCCGGCAGTCGTCCTTCATGGCTTCGATGCTGCCGAACTGCTCCCGCGCGCGTCGCGCCGCTTCCTCCGGCGGGACCCCGGTGCGGACCAAGTCTCCGTCTGGGCGTCGAGGTGAAATCGCACCTCCTCATCGAGCGAGTCCTCGCAGCGCTCGCGTTGGGTCAAGGTCGTCAGGAACGAGCGCAGGCGCGGGAACAATGTCATATCTCGTCGGGGGATGGATCCCCAGCGATTTCGGTCAGCCTGGTCATTCATCACCGCAGGCGTTCGATCCAGGTATCGCCGTCATCCGAAACCCGGACCTCGAAGCGGTTGATGTCCCGTGCCAACTGACGGTCCGGGGTCATCCAGGCGAGGAGGGCATCGATCAAGCGGTCACCGCGAGTTCCGGGCGTCTCTTCCCGCATCCGGCGGACTGCCCCCGAGGTGATCCGGAACCACACTTGGTTGCCGCCGGGGTTGAGATCGACGCCGAACCAGAAGCTCTGCCCGTTGGGTTCCAGGCAAGCGTCGCGGGGCGTCAGGGTTCGGGCGCCGCCAAGCCAGTCCTCGCGCGTCCCCTCGATGACGATCTTCGGTCCGTCCCCGGCGGCGTGAAGCCGCCGGGGAACACCTCTTGGAACGAGAAGCAGTTCGGATCGTCGAAGACCCGCTGCAGGGCGACCAGGTCGGGCGCGTTGTCGGTGATGGTCACCGTCGGGCAGTTCGCCGAACCTGTGCCTTTGGCCCTCAGCACGTCGCCGATCAGCAGCGTCTTCCCGTGGTCGTCGGTGTAGATGCCGTTCCGCGTGTTCGGGTTGCGGAAGAAGATGCGGGCGCGTACCGGCTTCCTGGCGTAGTTGGTGTGACCGTAGACCTGCACCCCCGCGGCCGTCGTGTAGCCGAAGTTCCCGAACAGCTTCAGGTTGTCGTTGATGTGCGGCGAGCCCCAGATCTGCGGGGTGTCGGACTCCACGTCGCTGTTGCCGGCCGCGATGAGGGCGATGGCGTCGCTGCGGGGTGCGCTCCGGTTGGTCGACTTGCTTTCGCGCCACTCCAGGCTGAGGTTGGCGAAGCCGGCGGCGCCCAGCGGCAGGCCGGCATTGGCGGCCACCGTCGAGGTCGCGCCGCCGCCGTCCCGGAACCCGCCCGTGTTGTACTCGATGGCGCCGCCCGACGGGGCGTCCTTGAGCTGGAAGTTCATCACGCCGGCGATGGCGTCCGAGCCGTACTGGGCGGCCGCGCCGTCCCGCAGCAGTTCGATCTGCCGGAGCGCGATGGCCGGGATCGGGGAGATGTCCGGCCCCTGGGCTCCGAACGTCACTCCGCTGCCGCCGTGCCAGTCGATGAGCGATGAGCGGTGGCGGCGCTTGCCGTTGACCAGTACCAACGTGTGATCGGGCGCCAGGTTGCGCAGTATGGCCGGCCGGACGATGGTGGAGGCGTCGCTGATCGGATAGGTGTTGACGTTGAACGACGGGACCAGCGTCCGCAACAGCTCCAGCAAGTCGCCCATTCCGGTGGAGAGGTCGGCGGGCGAGAGCACGTCGACCGGCACCGCCGACTCGGTTACGGTCCGCGGGGCCGCGACGTGCCGTGGACCTTGGCCGCCGTCCTCTCCGCCTGCCCATCGGCCGCGGCGTCGGAGCCGGTACCACCGCCGGGGGCCACTCGTCGCGGGTCCGGGCCGTCGCAGTCGCCGGCCTCTTCGGTGTCGCGCATCTTCGGCGATAATAGGGGGGCGCATGCTCGACACCCACGCCGTCGCCCGTTCGCTCACCGACGCCGAGTTTACGCCGGCCCAGGCCGACGCCATCACGAACGCTGTGCGGCTGGCGGCCGAGCACGGGAACCACGTCACGTCCGACGAGTTCAAGGTCGGCCTCGCCGAGCTCCGGACCGAGATGGCCGCGCTCGACGCGCGGCTATCGACGCAGATCGCGAACGTCGAGACCCGTCTCATCAAGTGGATGGTCGGGACCGTCATCACGACGGCGGGTCTGACCGTCGCGATCCTCCGGTTCATCGCGCCGTAGGAGCGGTCCGCTGTGCCCGCCGAATCGTCGTCCCCGCTGATTCAGTGCTGGTCGCTGTGATGCAGTGATGCGAACCACGTTGACGATCGATGACGACATCGCCGGCCGGATCGAAGAGCGGCGCCGCCGCGACGGACAGTCGCTGAAGCAGGTAATCAACAGGCTGCTGCGCGAGGGCTTGCGACACGACCAACGGCCCGCCGAGGCCAGGAAGTACCGCACGAAGACGCACAAGCTCCACCTGCGGCCGGGATTCGACGCCGCCCGGCTCAACCGACTGGCCGATGAGCTCGAGACCGATATGCATCTCGAGCGGGAGGCCCGGTTCCGCAGATGATGCTGCCGGACGTCAACCTGCTCGTCTACGCGGGCGGCGAGACCAGCCCGTTCCATGGCCCGGCGCGGGGCTGGTAGACGACACGCTATCGCCGGTCAGTCCACGGGCAGCGCGAAGACCTGCAGGACCGAGCCGGAGCCGGGCGGGCGCTGCATGGTCTCGGGAAACGCCAGCCGCGCGTTCCGCCACGAAATGCTCCAGCCGGGGCCGGACGGCACGGCGAGGTACTGGCGGCCGTCGACGGCGTAAGTGATCGGGAAGCCGTCGGTCGCGGTCGGCGTGCGCGTTCGCCACAGCTCGGTGCCGTCGCGGGCGTCGAAGGCGTACATGTACCGGTCGATGTCGCCGACGAAAACGAGCCCCCCGCCGGTGGCGAGGGCCGCCGTCCCGTACTGCCAGCGGCTCCGACGGCGCCACAACAGCTCTCCGGTGCGGCTGTCCATCGCCACGAAGTCGCCCAGCTGCTCGGGGCTGTCGGGATGGACGACGAAGCGGCGGTCGTTCGGGCCGACCCCGCCGCCGCCCAGCTCGGGCGCGGGCATCTCGCCGAAAACGGAGTGCGCGCAGCCGGGCGTCAGCGGGACGTAGAACGCCTGGGTCTCGGGGTGATAGGCCATGGCCCAGAGGTTCTTCAGGCCGCCGGGACCCGGGCAGTAGTCCACCGGCACGTCGATCTGGGGGATGCGCTCGGGGACCAGGATGCCCTGTCCGCTCACCGGGTGGATGTCGACGATGTTCTGGTAGCCCAGGTCGAACGCGTTCCGAAACGCCCCGGTGCGCGGATCGAGCTCCCACAGGACCCCGATCTTGCCCATCTTGAAGAGCGAGAGCCCATCGCCCCGATCGACGAGGACGATCTCGAAGACCTCGTCCAGGTCGTGGGTCTCGGCGGGGATGTGCTGGAAGTACCAACGAATCTCGCCGGTCTCGGGATCCAGGGCCAGCGTCGAGTTCGTATACAGCGCCGCGCCCTCGGTGCCGCGCTGCACGATGGCCCAGGGCTTGGCCTGGGCGGTGGACCAGTAGATCAGGTCGGTCTCGGGGTCGTAGCTGCCCGGAATCCAGGCATCGGCGCCGGCGCGCCAGCTCAGCGGCAGGTCGCCCCAGGTGTCCCCTCCCGGAGCTCCGGGGCGCGCGACGGTCGACGTGCGCCACAGCTCGGCCCCGGTGTCGGGATCGTGGGCGGAGATGAAGCAGACGTCGTTCTTGTACCGCTCGCACCCCGTCATCCCCGCGACGACCCTGCCCCGCACGACGATCGGGCCGCTGGTGTACCGGTAGCCGAGGCCGCTGTCGGCCACCTGCTGCTGCCAGACGAGCTCGCCGGTCCGCGCGTCGAGGGCGATCAGCTCGGCGCGGCTCGTGCCGGCGAAGATCCTGTCCCCGTAGATGGCGATGCTGCGCCGCGCCATGCCGGGGCGGCGGTTGACGGGCAGGTCATCGTCCTCCGGGACCGCCTCCCGCCGGGAGTGCTCCCAGAGGAGGTCGCCGGTGGCGGCGTCGAGCGCCTGCACGCCGCTCCGGCTGGGCACGTACATGACGCCGTCGTGCACGAGCGGCGTGACCTCGTCGGTGCCCGGCTGCAACGCCCAGGACCAGGCGAGCTGGAGGTTGCCGACGTTCTCCCGGTCGATCTGGTCGAGAGGGCTGTAGCCCTGGCCGTTCAGCGTCCGGCGCCAGTTGATCCAGTCGCCGTCGTCCGGCGCCAGGAGCTCCTCGGTCGTGACGGGCTCGAAGTCCGTCACCTGCGCGCGGGCGACGGGAGCCCATGTCCCAGGCAGCAAGGCCGAGATGGCCAGAGCGAACGTTACGCGGCTCATATCGAGTTTCCCTTCTCGCGCTAGAACGTTGCGATCGGATTGACGGGCGACCCCGTTCCACCCCACACGGGAAGCGGCGCCGCCGTGAGCAGGAACTCCCAGCGGCCCTGGGCGGCCGCCGTCTCGCTCAGCATCTCCAGATTGCAGTTGTCGAAGAGATGGAGTCCCAGCGTCACGAGCGCGAAGTCATGGGCCGCGCCGGGAAGCTCGGACGGCGCAACCGCCAGCGCCACGTCGCTGCCGAGCAGGGCGATGTCGCGTTCCCGCAACCAGGGAATCACCGACGGATGCAACCCTGCCGACCGGCCGGTTCGGCCGATGCGGAACGGTCCCGACACCTCGCGCGCCGCCCAGCGCCCCGTCCGTATGAAGACGGCGTCGCCGGCGGCGACCCGCACGCCCGCCGCACGTTCCCACGCCTCCAGGTCCTCCACGTAGATCGGCGTCTCCGGTTCGAGATAGGGCAGCCCGTGCAGCCGCGGCATGTCCATGAGGATTCCGCGCGTGAACACCCCGGACTTGAGGTTGTGGATCGAGTTCCGGGCGTGACCGCCCGCCGCCATGACCGTGGACTCGTCAGGCCGGTAGCCGTTGTACATCGCCCCGTCTTCGTCGCGCACGTGGGCAAGCGCATCGAGATGGGTGTGCGCCCAGCCGTGGTAGCTGACGGCGAACGCATCCGACCCGACGCCGCGCATGGTGTGCTCGAACGGGTTCGGATTGTCGACCGCCTCCTCCTTCAGCACATCCTGCGCCAGCGACACGCTGATGCCCTCGCGAACCAGCGCGGCCGCCGCCCTGCGCTTGTCCGGCGTCACCAGGTTCATCGTGCCGATCTCGTCGTCGGGTCCCCAACGCCCCCAGTTCGAGAGCTCGACCTTCCAGCGATCCAGGTCGGCCTGCGTTACGTCACGACCGGGGCCGGGCTCCTGAGCCGCGGGCGCCGTGCATGCAGTCACCGCCGAGACGACGCCGACCCATACGACCTTCTCCAGGCGGTTCATCGGCCTGTCTCCTCTCTCATTTCACGACTTCGACGACGCGCTCAGCGTCGCGCCCCCGCCGCCAGGACCGCGCTGCGCGCCGCCGCGTTCGCCGCGGTCAGGCCGCCGTTGGCGCCGCCGAAGTTGAAGATGCGGTAGCCCTGCTCCATGCGGAGGGCGGCGTTCGCCGGCGTGACGGTGCCGCCGCAGGCGAGGTCGCGCGCCCGGCAGACCGCCAGGAGGTGCTCGAAGGCGGCCGCCACCTCCGGATCGTCCGCGCTCTCGGCGCCGTAGGAGGAGCTGAGGTCGCCGCCCGCCCCGAGGTAGAAGCCCCCGACGCCGGGCACCCGCGCGATGGCGTCGGCGTTCTCCACGCCCTCCCGCGTCTCGATCATCGCCCAGAACAGGAGATCGCCTTGCGGATTGAGGGGCCAGAGGTCGGCGCGGCGCCGGCACTCGGCGCGCCCGATGCCCCAGAACGGGCATTGCACCGTGCCCCGCACGCCCGGCGGATTCGGGATGGCCGACGATCGGAGCTGCCGGGGACGGATGGTCCGCACCATGTTCTCCGCCTGCTCGGGGGTCTCGACGTTGTTGATGAGGATGCCCATCAGACCGATGTCGAGGGCGTGCTTGACGATCCACTGCGTCTGCTCGCGGCCGTAGGGCGGAAAGCGCGCGAACACCGGCGGATGCGCCTGCGCGTTGCCCCGCTCGAGGATGCCGGCCTTGTCGCTGGCGACCAGGTACGCCACGAACTGCTCGAGCTGCTCGAACCGCAGCGGGTTGTGCTCCATGTCGACGTACACGTAGTCGATGCTCGGATCGCCGGCCAGCGATCGCGCGTTCTGCAACGACAGGTCGGCGGTGCTCACCCCGAACACGTGCCTGCCCTGCTCCAGCTTCTCGATCACGGGGTTCAGGTGGAGGTAGGGCTCCTGGGCCGACGGAACGGACGCGAACAGGGCCGCGATGCCGATGCCTGCCGCGAGAAGCGGCCCGGCGAGACGGTGACGGGATGCGAACGCCATGGGAGGCCTCCTTGCTACTGAGTCTACGTCCGCAGAAGCGCCGACGGAGACCGCGTCAGCCTGGCGGCTGGCTGAACCCCAACGGGGCCTCGCAACACCCGACCGGCCAGGACCTATGGGAATCCTCATTGGGCTGGCAGCGTATCACGTGCGCCCGGCGACGACATTGAAGCTGACGACCAGAGTCTCGAGGCAGTCAGGACCGCCCTGCTCGTGACCGCCGCTCTCGCACTTGACAACAAAACCGTTTGCCAGCACCATTGATGGCAACAGGATTGTTTGGAGACGTGATGGCAGGATTGAAGAAGGCGGGTTCGAACTGGGTCGATGGGGATCGCTTTTTCGACCGGGATGCTGAGCTCGACGTGCTCAAGGCGCGAGTCCAGAACGGAACTCACACATTGCTGACCGCGCAACGACGGATGGGCAAGACGAGCCTGATTCGGGAACTGCTGCGCCGCTTGAGAGCCGAGGGGCACTTCGAGACGGTCTTCGTCGATCTGGAGGATGCAACCACGGCGGCGGACGCCGTCGTCGAAATCGGGGTCGAGTCACGACACGTACATGGCGCGTGGGACCGAATCAAGGCCGGGTTCACCAACATCCTCCGCGGGATCGACGAGCGAATCGATACGCTGTCCGTTGCCGAGGTGCGCGTGAAGCTGCGGGCCGGGATCGACCCCGGGAACTGGCGACAGAAGGGCGACGCAGTCTGCGCGGCCCTGGCGAAGAACGAGCGGCCCGTGGTGCTCGCGCTCGACGAGCTTCCGATCCTCGTCAACCGAATGCTCAAGGATCACCACTACCGAATCATGCCCGCGGGAAAACGGGATGTCGACGAATTCCTGAGCTGGCTGCGCAAGATCGGCCAGGACCACCGAGACCGGCTATGCCTGATCCTCTCCGGCAGCATAGGTCTGGAGCCGATCCTGCACCAGGCGGGGCTCAGTGCTCACGCGAACATCTTCTCACCCCTGGATCTGAAACCCTGGAACGAGAAGACCGCGCTCGACTGCCTTGCCGCGCTCGCGGAGACATGCGGCCTCGACCTGCCCCTCGCCGCGCGTGAGGAGATGTGCCGCCGGCTGCGGTGTCTCGTTCCCCACCACGTGCAACGGTTTTTCGACAGCCTGGACGAGAGTCTGCGCCTGGACGGTCAGCGCCGCGCCTCGCTCGACGACGTCGAGCGCGTGTACACCGGCGAGATGCTCAGCATTCGCGGACAGGCGGATCTGGACCACTACGAGAGCCGGCTGAAACTCGTTCTCGGACCCGATGGCTATCGGGCCGCGCTCGCTCTGTTGACCGAGGCCGCGGTCAACGACGGCGTGCTGCAGCGCGCTGCCATGGACCTGTATCGCGAGCAATTCCGGGCCTGGGCGGTGAGCGATCATCCCGTGCCGATCGACGACGTACTTCGAGTGCTCGAACACGACGGGTATCTGGAGCCATGGGGAGACGACGAATACCGTTTCGTCTCCGGCTTGCTCGAGGATTGGTGGCTCGCCCGGCATGGCCGACACTTCGTCCCCGTCGCGCGGCGCTCCGGCTCGCAGGGGGCATAACGGAATGGGCGCGCCCAGTCGCAAGTACAACCCGGGGTTTCTCACCGACGACGAGCTCGTGGCGTCGTACTGCGTGCGAACGACGGAGTTCGAGCTGCTCGTCGAGGTTCTGCGCGAGTGCACCGGATGCTCGAACCCGCACCAGATCGTGATCGGCCCGCGGGGCAGCGGGAAGACGAGCCTGCTCTTGCGCGTCGTAGCCGAGGTGGGTCGCGACGCGGCGCTGGGATCGTGCTTTTTCCCGATCGTCTTCGCGGAGGAGAGCTACGAGGTCGCCACCGCCGGCGAATTCTGGCTGGAGTGTCTGACCAATCTCGCGGCTCAGGCGCCGCGCGGGGAGGACACTCCCGACCTGAACCGAACTGCCGCCGAGCTGCGAACCATCCGCGACGACCAGGCGCTGTCGGATCGTTGTCTCGGCGCGCTGCTGGACTTCGCCGATCGGGAGGACAAGCGGCTCGTACTAGTAGTGGAGAACCTGAACATGTTGTTCGGGGACATGGCCGATCCCGAGGCGGGTTGGCGGTTGCGAAAGATCCTCCAGACCGAGCCGCGGATTATCGTGTTCGCGAGCGCAACCAGCCGTTTCGACGAGATCGACAACCCGGACCGCGCCCTGTACGACCTCTTCCGGGTCCGCACGCTGCGCCCCCTCGACAGGAACCAATGCGCCGTCCTGTGGGAGAGCGTGTCCGGCCGCCACCCAGCGCCCGAAACAATTCGCTCATTGGAGATTCTGACTGGCGGGAGCCCGCGGTTGATCTCGATCGTGGCTCGCTTCGGCGCCGGGTTGTCGTTTCGCGATCTCATGTCGGATCTGTTCGATCTCGTCGATGATCACACCGAGTACTTCAAGAGCCACATCGAATCCCTCCCGGCGCAGGAACGGCGGGTCTATCTCGCGCTTGCCACGCTGTGGAAGCCGGCGACCACGCGGGAGATCGCGGACCACGGCCGGCTCGGGACGAGCACGTGCAGCGCCCAGCTCGCCCGCCTCGGCGAGCGCGGGGTGGTCCAGGTAGCGGGCGGCAGCGCCAGACGCAAGCAGTACTACCTGACGGAGCGCCTGTACAACATCTACTACCTGCTGCGACGTCGGCGTGGGCCGGATCGGCTGGTCGAAGCCCTCATCCACTTCATGGAGTCCTACTACTCGCCGCACGAGCTGAAGGACATCGGTGCTCGGATGGTCCGTGACACGACCGGTCTCGGTACGGAAATGTGGTCGCTACACCGAATGGCACTCGCTTCGCTGATGAATCTACCGAGCCTGGCCGAGTACCGCGCTGAGCTGCTGGAGAAGATGCCCACCGGTTTCGTAGCAGTTTTCGGTCGGGACTCGGCACCCGTGGAAGTGGCGGCACCCACGGTGGCTGGCGTTGAGACGGATGACGATAGCGTGGGGCCGTCTCAGACTAGTTCCCTCGAATCGGCCGAGAGAACGGCGAGGGAGCTCTTCCAGAACGCTCTGAGTGTTCGGAGCGGTGCGGCAGACACCGTGGCCGCCTACGAGGACGTAATCCGAAGCTTCGGAAAGAGTGAGATTCCCGCCGTTCTGGAGTGGGTCGCCAAGGCTCTGGTGAACAAGGGGGCCGCCTTGAGCGCGCTGGATCGGCCCCAGGACGCCCTGGAGGCCTGCGACGAGGTCGTCCGTCGTTTCGGGAAGAGCGACATCCCGACCCTCCGGGAGTCGGTCGCGAGCGCCCTCGTGAACAGAGCGACTCCCCTCGCCGCGTTGAATCGGCCGCAGGACGCGCTGGAAACCTGCGACGAGGTGGTCCGCCGGTTCGGGCAGGGTGACACGGCAACCCTCATGCCGTCGGTTGCGACCGCGCTTGTGAACAAAGGGATCGCTTTCGATGAGCTGAACCAACCGCACGACGCGCTGGAGTCGTACGACGAGGTAATTCGTCGTTTCGGAGAAAGTGAGGTTCCGGCCGTTCTGGAGTGGGTCGCCAACGCTCTTGTGAACAAAGGGGCCGCCCTCGGTAAGCTGAACCGGCCGCAGGACGCACTGGAGTCGTACGACGAGGTAGTTCGTCGTTTCGGGGAGAGTGAGGTTCCGGGTCTCCTGGAGTCGGTCGCGAACGCCCTCGCGAACAGAGGGGCCACCCTCGGCACGCTCAACCGGCCTCAGGAGGCGCTCGACGCCTGCGACGAGGTCGTCCGTCGGTTCGGGAACAGCGAGACCCCCGGCCTTCTGAAGTCGGTTGCCACGGCCCTCATGAACAAGGGGGCCGCCCTCGGCACGCTGAATCGGCCGGAGGACGCGCTGGATACCTGCGACGAGGTGGTCCGTCGGTTCGGGAAGAGCGATTCCCCGGCTCTTCTCGAGTCGGTTGCGAAGGCTCTCGTGAACAGAGGAACGGCTCTCGGCACGCTGAACCGATGGGAGGAAGCGCTGGAGGCCTGCGACGAGGTGCTGCGTCGGTTCGGGAAGAGCGATTCCCCGGCTCTTCTCGAACCGGTTGCGACCGCTCTCGTGAACAGAGGAGGGGCGCTCGGCGCGCTGGACCGGCCGAAGGAAGCGCTGGAATTCTGCGACGAGGTGGTCCGTCGGTTCGGAAAGAGCGATTCGTCGGGACTTCTGAGGTCGGTTGCGGCTGCTCTCGCAAACAGAGGAGGCGCCCTGAGCGCGCTGAACCGGCCGAAGGACGCGTTGGAGGCCTGCGACGAGGTAATCCGACGCTTCGGGGACAGTGAGATTCCCGCCGTGCTGGAGAAGGTCGCCCAAGCTCTTGTAAACAAAGCGGCCGCCCTGAGCGCGCTGAACCGGCCGAAGGACGCGCTGGAGGCTTGCGACGAGATGGTCCGTCGCTTCGGAGAGAGTGAGATCCCTGCCGTTCTGGAGTGGACTGCGAAGGCCCTCCTGAACAGAGCAGCCATTCTAAGCGCGCTGAACCGGCCGCATGAGGAGCTGGAGGCCTGCGACGAGGTGGTCCGTCGCTTCGGGAAAAGCGACACCCCCAGCCTTCTGGAGTCGGTTGCGACCGCTCTCGTGAACAAGGGGGTTGCCCTCATCGCGCTGAACCGGGCGCAAGACGCACTGGAAGCCTGCAACGAGGTGGTCCGTCGCTTCGGAGAGAGCGATACTCCGGCCCTCCTGCGGTCGGTTGCGACCGCCGCCGTGAACAGGGCACGCGCTCTCGGCGAGCTGAACCGGCCGCAGGATGCGCTGGAGGCCTGTGACGAGGTGGTCCGTCGCTTCGGCGAGAATGAGAATCCCGCCGTTTTGGTGAGGGTTGCGACCGCTCTCGCCAACAAAGGGTTCGTCCTCGGCGCGCTGAATCGGCCACAGGATGCGCTGGAGGCCTACGACGAAGTCGTCCGCCGCTTTGGGGAGACGGAGACCGTGGCCCTTCTTGAGCCGGTTGCGGATGCTCTCGTGAACAAAGGAGTCGCACTCGGCGCTCTGAACCGGCCCGAGGACGCGGTGGAGGCCTACGACGAAGTCGTCCGACGCTTCGGCAACAGCGAGGTTCCTGCACTCCAGGTGCGCGTGGGGTTGGCACTGCTCGGGACCGCGGGTATCGAGATCGAGGGGCGTCAATACAAGAAGGCCGTCGAGACGGCGACACGGGTTATCGAATGCCAGAAGGGGGCGCCGGCGCAGCGATTCCAAGGCCACGTAATCCGCGCCAAGGCAATCCTTGCGGGTGACGTCGACCGGGCCGAGGGCGAGCATGACGTCGAGGCGGTTCTTGCGCTCTTGTCAGAGTTGGGGCCCATCCCGAGGGAGGCCATCATGGCCCTGATGGACTTCAGCGTCGCTCTCGGACCGCAGCGCATGTGCGAGCTCATCCAGGCATCGCCGTCGCGGCGTCTTCTGTTGCCGTTGGCGACGGCGCTGGAACGGGAGCTCGGACGTGAACCCCGGGTGGCGCGCGAGGTTGATGAGGTCGCTCGGGACATCCAGCGGAGGCTGGCAGAACTGCGAGCGAACCGCACGCGCAAGTAGACAAACGAGACGACGAACCTAGTGGCTGCTGTTTGCGATGAACTTCGCAAGCGAGCGCCGTAATCGAACGCCGCCTGAGCATCACACCCCGCCCAACGTCGTGGGTCCGTGCGCGGAAACCACCCGGCAGGTTTACTGTGTGCCGCCACCCCCGCCCCGGAGCGCGAACACGTACAGCGCGTTGCCGGTCTGCGGGTGGTGGATGTCGGGGGCGAGGGCGCGAGGGGCGGCCCGCGGGCTGCCGCCGCCGAGGCCGGTCGACACCGCGACGTACTGCCTGCCGTCCACGGCGAACGAGATCGGGAAGCCCTGCACCGACGTGCCCAGCCGGGCCTGCCACAGCTCCTCGCCGGTCCGCACGTCGAACGCCCGGAACCGCCGGTCGAGGTCGCCGGCGAAGGCGAGGTCGCCGGCCGTCGACAGCACGCCGGTCAGGAACGGCGCCCGCTGCTCGACGCTCCAGACCTCCTCCAGGGTCTCGGCGTCGAACGCCGCGAGCTTGCCGAGCCGGCCCTCGGTGTCGGGCATCTCGAAGAAGGGACGCGCGCTCATCCCCACGCCGCCCGAGCCCAACTCGAAGGCGACCTGGCGGGCCGACAGCTCCATGCAGGTCTGGGACAGCGGGAGGATGAGCAGCCCCGAGCCGGGGTGGTAGCTCATCGGGTGCCAGTTCTTGCCGCCGGCGGTGCTGGGACACGCCGGGACCAGCTGCTCGAACTGCGCGTCGGCGATGTCCTGGCGGTAGGTGACGGCGCCGGTGTCGGGGTCGATGTGGTCGAAGACGTTCTGGAAGACGGTCTCCTTGTGACCGAGGAACTCGCCGGTCTCGCGGTCCAGCTTCCAGAGGATGCCGTGCTTGCCGGCGCTGAAGACCACTCGGCGGTCCTCCAGGTCGACCAGCACGCGCTCGAAGACCTCGTCGAGGTCGAGGCTCTCGCCCGGGACGTGCTGGAAGTGCCAGGCGAGCTCGCCATCGTCCGGCCGCAGGGCGACCGTCGAGCTCGTGTAGAGCGCCGGGTCGTGGACGGACATGCCCCGGCTGACCGCGACCCACGGCTTCGCCTGCGCCACGCCGAAGTAGACGAGGTCGAGCCCGGGGTCGTAGCTGCCGGTGATCCAGGTCTCGCCGCCCCCGCGCAGGTAGTCCGGCAGGTTCGCCCAGGTGTTGCCGCCGGGCTCGTCCGCACGGGCCACGGTGTTGAACCGCCAGAGGCGCTCGCCGGTCGCGGCATCGTAGGCGCTGATGAAGCAGCCTTCGCGCGTGAACTGCCCGCAGCCGCCGAGCCCCTGCACCACCCTGCCGCCGACGATGACCGGCCCGCTGGTGTTGCGGAAGCCCCGGGCATCGTCGGCGATGCGGGTGGTCCAGACCTCGGCGCCGGTGCGCGCGTCGAGCGCGATCAGGCGCGCGTCGGCCGTGGCCAGGAAGAGCTTGTCCTGGTAGATCGCGAGGTTGCGGCTCGAGCTGGCGAGCTGGCCCGCCTCGACGCCCACCTCGTGCTCCCAGATCAGGTCGCCGGTGCGGGCATCGAGCGCCTGCACCACCGGGCCGAAGCCGGCGAAGTAGAGCACGCCGTCGTGCGCGATCGGCGAGGGCGCGTTCCGTCCGCCCTCGTTCATGGCCCACATCCACTGCAGCTCGAGCTCCCCGACGTTGTCCCGCGAAATCGAGTCGAGGGGGCTGTGGCTCCAGGCCTGGTAGTTCCGCCGAACCATCAGCCAGTCGCCCCTATCGGGATCGCGCAACAGCTCGTCGGTGACCGGCGTGAAGTGCTCCACCTCGCCCGCGACGGTCAGGCCGCCCGCCACGGCGGCCGCCGCCGTGCGCGTGTCGGGCCTCCGCGCCCGGCCCTGGGCCTGCGCCGTTATCGCCGGCGCCGGTGCTGTTTCTCCTGTCGCCACCGCGCCGATGGGGACGGTCGTGGCCGCCGTCAGCGCCTGGTCCCCGGCCGGCGCGCCGTTTGCCTGCAGCAGGTACGCGACGATGTCGAGATAGGTCCGGTCATCGAGGCGACCCGGCCGGTCGGGGGGCATCGTGCCCCGGATGCGCTCGACGAGCTCCTGCGGGGTGCGGTCGCGCCAGAAGTTCAGGAAGTTGGCGCCCGCCAGCGGCGGGGACTCGAAGTTGCCCTGGAGGTCGGTTCGATGACAGATGGCGCAGCTCCGCGTGTAGACGGCGCGGCCGTTCTCGGCCTGGTTCGCGGTATGGATGCCGATACGCGCGGGCTGCTCGGCGCCGAGGGCGACCGGGCCGGCGAAAACGCCGGCAACGCCCAGCGTGGCCGCCGCCACCGCCAGGCGCCGGTGGAAGTCTCTCGCTGAGATCATTTCGCCACTCCTCTTGTCCGGGTGATCGACCGCGTCGAGGGACTCGCAAGTCTCCCATGAGCGCAGCAGCCCGTGGCTTTCGCCACGGGCTGCTGGACGAACGGTCAGTCAGGGCCGTGCGACGCTGCGTTCTGCGACCGGACGAATTCTCCCCTGCTCAGCGTGCGCCCAGCCCGTGAAGGAGATCCCCGGTCGCCCGGGTCGCCTCGGGGCTGACCTCCGGGCGGCGGCGGGCGAACCTGTCGAGCGGCGTCTGGCCGCGTCTGTTCTCCGCGTTCACGTTGGCGCCGCTCTCCGTCAGGAACGCCACGACGCTGGAGAATCCCTTGTCGACGACGTAGTGCAGCGCCGTGTTGCCGTCCTCGTCGACGGCGTTGACGTCGGTACCCGCCTCGACCGCGACCTTGACGGCCTCCAGCGTGCGGCGTTCGTCGTAGAGCTCATGCTGCGCCGCCGGAAGGCGGATCAAGGCACGGTCCCGGCGGTCCCACGTCCCGTACCGCCAGCCGGCGCCCGCCGCCAGCGACACCGGTGTCCAGCCGTTCTTCAGCGGGAGCGCAGCATCGGCGCCGGCGTCCAGCAGGACGCGCATGATCTCGACCTCGGTGAACTTGGCCGCCAGGGCGAAGGGGGTCGCGCCGAGCAGGTGCTCGCCGAGAAACAGCACCTGGCCGTTGCGCGCGACGCGTGTGGCCTGCGTGATCTGGGCGTTCGGACTGGCGCCGTGGTGGAGGAGCGCTTCGACGACCTCCGGATCGCCCTGCAGCACGGCGGCATGCAATGCCGTATAGCCGACGATCGCCGCATTCGGGTTCGCACCCTGGTCCAGCAGAAACTGCGCGAGCGCCCGGTGGCCGCTGTGCGTCGCCACGACCAGGGCGCTGGCGCCGTCCGGACCGGTGTCGTTGACGTCGGCCCCCGCGGCCAGCAGGAGACGCGCCGACTCGATGCCGCCCACCCGTGCCGCGAACAGCAACGGCGTGAAGCCTCCGACGTCGGTCTCCTCGGCGTCGCTCCCGAGACTTCTGCTGCGCTCGCCGTACCTGAGGTCCGCCTGCAGGCGACGGCTGATCACTTCGCGCCTGATGCGCGACCTCGCGCCGGGGTCGGCGCCGTGCTCGAGCAGCAGCCGCACGACCGCGGGGTGGCGTTGCGCCGTGGCCCACATCAGCGCGGTCTGGCTTTCCGAGCCTTCCCGGGCGTCCACGTCCACGCCCCGGTTCAGGAGCGCCTCGACGGCGTCCACGCTCCCGGGGCGCGCGCAGGCCATCAGCGCGGTCTCGCCGGACGCGAGGGTCGCCCTCGCGTCGGCGCCCGCCGCCAGCAGCCGCTCCACCATCGCCCCGCTCGCGTTCGAGCAGGCCAGCCAGAGTGGCGTGACCTCGTAGTCGTTCGCGGCGTCGACGTCGGCGCCGGCCCGGATGAGCAGCTCTGCCGTCTCCTCGTCGTTCCAGTAGACGGCCCAGTGAAGCGCCGTCGCACCGTCCCCCTGGGTCGCATTCACGTCGGGTCCGTCTGCCAGCAGGGGACGCACGGCTTCCCATCTCTGCGCCTTGACGGCCTCCACGAGGCGCAGGTCGTCGCTCGCGGCCTGAAGACCCCCGCCGCTCATGGTCACGATACCGACGACGGCCGGCAGCCACCATGTCCATGAGCGGCCCCGCCACCGGATATGCTCGCGCATCGTCATCGTCTCTCTCTTTCCCACTAGACCCCGACGAGCCGCTCGCGCCTCTGCCCCGTGGAGATCCTCGGGAGCCCGCCGGTGCTGTTGCTCACCCGCTCCACGGGCATGTCGAACTTGTCCAGCAGCGCCACGTGCAGGTTCGCGAGCGGCGCACCGTCCGGATACACGAGGTGCTGCCCGCCCTTGATCTGGCCGCCCCCGCCGCCCGCCAGCAGAATCGGCAGATTGCGCGGTGAGTGGGCGTTGCTGTCGCTGAACCCGGCGCCGTAGACGATCATGACGTGGTCCAGCAGCGATCCGTCCCCGTCCGGCGTCGATCGCAGCTTCTCGAGGAACGACGCGAACAGCGACATGTGATACGTCTGAATCTTCGTCAGCTTCGCGAGCGTCTCCGGAATGTTCTTGTGATGCGAGAGCGGATGATGCGCCTCGAACACCCCGGCCTCCGGATAGGTCCGGCCGCTCAGCTCGTGGCCGATCATGAAGGTGATGACCCGCGTCCGGTCCGACTGGTACGCCAGCAACTGCAGGTCGTACATCAACGCCGCGTGCTCGGCGAAGCTCGCCGGGACGCCCAGCGGCCGCGCCGTCGTCGGGGCATCCTCGTCGTCCTGCCGCCCCGCCAGCTCGATGCGCCGCTCGACGTCGCGGACCGCGTCGAGGTACGCGCCGACCTTGACGCGGTCACTCGGCCCGAGACGTCGCGACAGCCGCGCCACGTCCTCGCTCACCGCGTCGAGAATGCTGCGCTGCTCCCGCATCCGGGCCCGGCGCACCGCCGGATCCGTGCTCTCGGTGTCGCCGAACAACCGTTCGAAGACCGCGCGCGGATTGTGCTCCATGGGCAGCGGCGTCGACGCGCTGCGCCACGAGACCGTGTACGAGAACGAGCAACTGAGGTCGCCGCTGCACGAGCCCGCGAAGTTGGCGCCCTCCAGGCCGATCTCAAGCGACGCCAGCGGGGTGTGCCGCCGCAGCTCGTCCGCCAGACGCTGATCCAGCGAGAGGACCGCCTTCCGGTTCCAGGCCTCCGGCCTGTCCGGCATCTCGGCCGTCAGGAACCACGTCGAAGCGCGGGCATGAGGCCCGCCGCCCGCCCCTCTCGGCGTCTCAAGCCCCGAGAGCACCGTCAGCCGGTCCCGAAACGGCGCCAGCGGCTGCAGAATCGGTGAGAGCTCGAACGCGGTTCCCTCGGCGGCCGGCGTCCAGTTCTGCATCACCATGCCGTTCGGCACGTAGACGGCGCCGAACCGTAGCGCCGGCTTCGCCGCCGACCTGCCCTGCGCCGTCAGCGCCGGCACCATGCCGTCCAGCAACGGCAGGGCCAGGGTGGCGCCGATGCCCCGCAGGACCGTCCGCCGGGGGATCGCCTTCTTCGTGATGAACGTCATGACTCCGACCTCCTCATCTGGAACGGCATGCTCTCTACGAGTCCGAGGATGATGGACGACCAGCGGTAGTCGTCGTGCGCCGCCGCCGCGACAATCTGCCGGATGGCAGGCTGATCGTAGTATTCGACGCCGCGCCCGAGCGCGTACGTCAGCAGCTTTTCCGTGACGGTTCGCATCACGCTGACCTCGTTGCGCAACAGCGCGTCCCGCAAGCTCGCGGCGCCCTCCACGACGCTACCGTCGACGAGCGTGCCCGACGCGTCGATCGGCGTGCCGGCCTCGCTCGTGACCCGCCAGCGCCCGATCGCATCGAAGTTCTCGAGCGCGAAGCCCGGCGGGTCCATCATCCGATGGCACGCCGCGCACGCCGGATTCGCCCGGTGCTGCTCCATCTGCTCGCGGATCGACAGCGCCGCGCCCCCGCCGCCGTTCTCCTGCAGGGCCGGCACGTCAGGGGGCGGGGGCGGCGGCGGCATGCCGAGGATGTTGTCGAGCAGCCACTTGCCCCGGAGAACGGGGGAGGTCCGGGTGGGGTAGGCGGTGAGCGTCAGGAGACTGGCATGCCCGAGCAGGCCCGCTCGACCGCCGCCGTCGAACGCCACTCGCCGGAACCGCTCGCCGTAGACCCCAGGAATGCCGTAGTGGCGCGCCAGGCGCGCGTTCACGAACGTGTAGTCGGCGGTCAGCAGGTCCATCAGGCTGCGGTCTTCGCGCAGTTGGCTGCGCAGGAACAGCTTCGTCTCCTGCTCCATGTCCGCCCGGAGGTTCTCGTCGAACTCGAAGAACACCTCGAAGTCCGGCTGCACGCCGCCCAGGCGGTCCAACTGCAGCCACTGACTCGCGAAGTTGTCCACCAGCGCCGTCGAGCGAGGGTCGGCCAGCATGCGCCGCACCTGCCGCTCGATCACCGCCGGCTCGTGGAGGCGGCCCGCCTCGGCCACGGCGAGCAGCTCGTCGTCGGGAATGCTGCTCCACAGGAAGAACGACAACCGCGAGGCCAGCTCCAGGCCGCCGAGGGGATAGGCGGTCCCGGCCGCGGCGTCCACCGGTTCGGCCTCTACCCGGAACAGAAAATCGGGCGCGACCAGCAGGCGTTCGAGCGCCTTCTGAATGCCCCCTTCGAAACCGTGTTCCTCGCGGTTGGACGTGTAGAAGGTCAGCAGCCCCGCGACCTCGTCATCGGTCACCGGGCGCCGGTAGGCGCGCCGCGCGAGTGCGGACAGAATCCGCCTGGCGCACGGCTCGTCGTCCGCTCCGCTCGCGGGGCGGCACGTGAAGATCCTCCGCCGGCTCGGCGTGTCGCCGGGGCCCGTGGCGTCGTACGGGCCGCTGAGATCCACGCGCTCGACCGCGGCGTTGCCGTAGTAGAAGCCTTCGCCGCTGAGGGAAAAGCCCGACAGGCGCCGTTCGAGGATCCCTGTATGCTCCGATCGGACGTCGGCGAAGGTCACGCCCACCACACGCGTCCCCGCCTGCGCCGGGAAGCGGACCACCAGGCCCGCGTCCGCGCCGCCGGACAGGTAGTCCTCCCATGCGGGATCGCCCCGGATGGTCCCGAAGAACGTGTAGGCCGACGGATAGCCCTTCCGGTCGGCGTCCCCGATCGTGAAGCGCTTGACGAGTGCGCCATCGAGACGCACGTCGAGCTGCTGCGGCTTGCCCATCCCGATGATGTAGTCGTAGATCTGGCGGCGCAGCCGGATTCTGACCTCGTAGTTGCCGTCGAGCGGGAAGTGGTGGCGGATGGCCATTCCACCTCGCGACCCGAACGGCAGGTCCTCGCTCATGCGGTCGTCCTGATACAACAACCTGGGGGTGCTGTACGTGGCCGGGGCGAATCCGGGCCCGATCGCCGGGTCGCCCACGGCCAGACGACTGATCCGGTTGGCCGCCATGAGGTAGCGCTCGAACAGCGCCGGCGACACCGACAGGACGTCGGCATTGGTCGCAAAACCCTGGTCGTCCACGTCGTCGGCCGGAAAGAGCAGCGCTTCCGCGTCGACTTCGAGAGCCAGCAGATCGCGGATCGCGTTGAGGTACTCGGCTCCGGTCAGCCGCCGAACCGCGGGTCGGCCCGGATTCGGGCTGGCGGCCGCCGCGCGGTCCAGCTCGGTTTCCAGCCACGTGACGAAACGGTTATGGGTCTCCTCGTCGGGCCGCGGCCGGCCCGCCGGCGGCATGGCCCGGGCGTGCAGCTTGCGGACGACCTTCTCCCAGACCTCGGCGTCCGCGCCCACGTCCGCCAGGGTGAGGCCCTCGAAGGAGAACGGCACCGTGCCCCGGGCCCGCAGCCCTTCGTTGTGGCAGGCGAGGCAGTACCGATCGAGGAGTGCGCGCTGGGGAGACGCCGACTCCGCCGGCGCCCGCGAAGCGGGTTGCTGAAGACCCGTGGCTTGAACGTACGCGCCCGCTCCGACGACGGCCAACCACCCCGCAGTCCATGCCGTGAGGCGCCACCTCATCGTAGCCTCTCTTTCACATGCCCGGCGCCCGACTCTGCACGGCCGTGGGAACTCCACCCAGCCAGACGGCAGGGAAACATCGCGGCCGCAAGAGAATGTCGTTGGCGATAATGGCGGGCATTCGCGAGTCTGTCAAGGCCATGTTCCGTCGGGCGCACGCCGGAAGCGTGAGGGGGTTCCCGGACGGCGCGTCCCGGGCGGGACCGGCGCCTGCTTGATCGGGGGATCCGCCCATGATAGCGTCCGCGCACCATGAGAGCTGGACTGACTCGACGGCGCCTGATGCAGAGCGCGTTCGCGGCCGGCGGCTTTCTCGGGACAGGGGCCGTGACGCCGTTCACCCCGGCCGCGCGGGAGACGCAGCCGGGCGATGCCTCACGAACCGACTCCGCCGTGTCCATCAGCCGCCAGTTCGCGCGGTGGGTCGCCGGCCTGCGCTACGAGGACCTGCCCCCGGAGGTGGTCGACCGCGCCCAGGGGCTCACGCTCCAGGCCCTCGCGTCGGCCCTCCTCGGCTCGCAACTGCCCGCGGGCCGGCAGGCCGTCGAGCTCGTCACCCGGGAAGAGGCCGGCGTGCCGGCCGGCGTCACCATCATGGTCGACGGCGCGAGGGCCACGAAGTCGGGCGCCGTCTTCGCCAACGCCGAGCTGATCCTGGCCGGCGGCAAGTGGGACACGTTCCGCATGCTCACGCATCCCGGCACGTGCATCGTCCCCTGCGCCTTCGCGGCGGCGGAGGCCGAGGGAGCCTCGGGGCGCGACTTCGTCACCGGTCTCGCGGCCGGTTACGAGGTCATGGCGCGGATGGCCGCCGACTTCATCCCGACCCTGATGGCGCGCGGCTTCCACGCCGGACCCGTCTTCGGCATCTTCGGGGCCGCCGTCGCGGCCGCGAAGATCATGCGCCTCACCGAGGACCAGATGACGAACGCGATCGGCCTCTGCGTCAACCTCGCCGGAGGCAATCTCGAGAGCCGCGGCCTGCGCGAGAGCGCCGCCGCGCGCAACGCCATGCTCGCGGTGGCGCTGGCGCGGCAGGGCCGCGAGGCGGGCGAGGCCGCCCTGGAGGGCGACGCCGGCTTCTACCACGCCTACGCCGGCAACAACCGGGGCGATCTCACCTACAGCTTCGCCGGCGACACCCGCGCCAGCCTGGAGGCGCTCACGGCCGGGCTCGGCGAGGAGTGGCTGCTGCTGGAGACCCTCTACCGCATCTACTCCACGGCCGGGTACAACATCGCCCACGTCGACGTCACCGCGCAGCTCTGCGAAGAGCACGGGATCACCTACGAGGACGTCGACCGGGTCGAGGCGGTCGTGAACTGGCTGGAGACGCAGTACCCGAGCCCCGCCTTTCCCGTCCGGCGAGAGGACCTCGGCGAGGCAGCGCCGGGCAGCACCCGGTACTACACGGCTTATGGGGTCGTGAGGCGCGGCTTCCCCCTGCTGGCGGGCGCGCCGGATCCGCCGGAGGTGCTCGACCTCATGACGCGGGTCACCCTCATTCCCTCGCACGAGATGACCCTCTTCGGCCCCCGCATCACCATCTTCACGAAGGACGGCCGAAGCTACACGAAGCAGGCCACGGGACGGGAGTTCATCTGGGACTTCGACGAAGAGGCGCGGCGTATTCGCGGCGTCGTCCCGGGCATCCCCATCCCGGCGGCGCGATTCGAGGACATCATCGCGACCTGTCGCGACCTCGACCGGATCGATCCGGCCCACCGGCTCGTCGCGTTGACGGTGCCGTAAGAGCCCGTGGTGAGACTCCGCGTTGCACGGAGAGCCAGCGGGCTGCAAGGCGCCCGTGCGACAAGGCTTGACGAGGGAGCATATCGGGCATATGTGACCGAGGAACAACGCAGTCAGGCAGGACGCATCGCCGGTCGGTCGAATGCAGCGGGGCTCTTGCCACGGGCTCGCAAAGGAAAGGCCAGGCAGTGATGGCCGACAGGATCTTGCGAGGTTCCCGATGGTGACACGCACAATCCGCTCCGTGGTCGTCGCGGCCCTCGGTTTCTTCCTGGCCGTGCAGCCGGCGCTGGCGGCCTGCGGAGAGACCGGCGTACAGCTCCAGATTCTGGGCTCGGGGGGACCGGGCGCATCCGCCGGACGGGCGTCGGCCGGCTACCTCGTCTGGGTCGACGGCGCCGGCCGCATCCTGGTCGACGCCGGCGGCGGCATCAAGCAGCGCTTCCATGCATCCGGCGCGGATCTCGGAGACGTGGGGCTGCTGGCTCTCAGCCACTTCCATCCCGACCACTCCGCCGAGGTGCCGGCGCTGCTGTGGCCCGGCGGCGCCGCGTTGCGCGTCGCCGGCCCATCCGGGAGCAGTGCGTTCCCGGCCCTCGACGACTGGCTGGACGGGCTGTTCGGGCCGCGCGGCGTCTTCCGCGTGCTCGCCAGCCGTCTCGAGCTCGATGCGGTCACCGTGGACGTCGCGACGGGCGCGCCGGCCGAGGTCTGGCGCGACGGCGACCTCCGGGTCCGCGGCATCGGGGTGCCGCACGCCGACGTGCCGGCGGTGGGGTATCGGGTGGACGTGGGGGACGTCAGCCTGGCGTTCAGCAGCGATCAGAACGGTTCGGATCCCGCCTTCGTCGAGTTCGTGCGCGACGTGGACGTGCTGGTGGTGCATCTCGGCCGCGCCGAGGCCTCGACCGGACGGGCGAACGAGCTGCATGCCCGGCCGAGCGTCTGGGGCGCGCTGGCCGCGGAGGCCGGCGCCGGCCGGGTCGTCGCGTCCCACGTTTCCACCTCCTCGCCGCAGGTCCTGGCGGACAGCCTCGCGCATCTGCGCGCGGCCTACGGAGGGCCGGTCACGGTGGGGGAAGACCTCCTGTGCGTGACGTTGCCCTGACCGCGTCGCCGGCTTCCCGGACCATGGCGGACTGCCGTACAATGCCGGCTCGACGCGCACCACGAACCGGCCGCGACCGTGCGAAGCCGGCGGCGGTGCTGAATCCGGAATCCATCCAGAGGGAGATCGCAATGCGCACACTCTTGCTCGCCGTCATCATCGGCCTCAGCTTCGCCGGCGTGGCGAATGCCCAGGACGACCCGCCGGCGCCGTGCGGCCCGGCCGGCCAGTTGCCGGAGGGGCTGTCGAACAACGTGGCGGCCGACTCGCGCTGCTTCGAGATTCGCATGTACACGGCCCTGCCGGCGGTGGACGGCAACGGCGGCATCGACGAGCTGCACCAGCGGTTCCGCGAGGGCGAGGTCGCCATCTTCGAGAAGCACGGCGCCGAGATCGTCGCGGCCTGGCAGAACCTCGACAATCCGAACCGGCTGGTCTGGATGCTGGCCTATCGCGACCGCGCGCACCGGGAAGAGGTGTGGGCCGGGTTCCGCGCAGATCCGGACTGGGACGCGCTGCGGTCGAAGTACCCCGCCCCGCTCGAGGGGATCGAGGTCTTCATGCTGAGCGCCAGCAACTACTCGAAGCTCAAGTAGCGGGCGGGAGCGTCGCTCCCGCGCATCGTGATGAGGCCGAGGGGGGCCGTCGTGGGTTGCCACGGCGGCCCCCTCGCGCTTTCTGGAGCCGGTTGCCTCTCCCCCTCCGTGCTTCGCGGCCGGGTCTTTGCTGCGACCGGCGCCGGGCCGGAAACGTCGCCCGCGGCTCCGCTTAGGACACTGGCGGAAATTACCTTGCCGTGTGCCAAGCGCGCGAAACCGTAGAAAACGGGCTGTGCATGGGCGCAGTTGGCAACTTTGTATCGATCACTGTCCTTACCACCAGCCAATCCGGCGGGCCGCACCTTTTCTGGACCGCCACGGGCTCGCGCCGTAGGAGGGTCGCGCCAGCGAAACTCCCAACGCGACCGCAAGGTCGCGCAGAGACCCTATCGGAGCTCGTCCAGCGCCACGCCCCGCGCCTGGAAGGCGGCGGTGAGCAGCCGGCCCGCGTTCACCGAAGCCGGCCAACCGGCGTAGAAGGTGACGTGCAGGACCACCTCGGAGAGCTCCTGCGGCTCGACTCCGTTCTGGTCGAGGGCCCGGTCGATGTGCAGGCGCAGCTCGTTGGTGACGTAGAGCGCCTGGTTCACCGCCACGGTGATGAGGCTGCGATCGCGTTTGGAGAGCAGCGGCCGCTCCCAGATGTCCCCGTAGAGGAGGCTGTTCCGCAACGCCCCCAGCCTCGGCACCGCCGCGTAGGCGTCGCTGAGCCCACCCGGCGTGGTGACCTCCGCCTCGAGCGCCGGCGCCCGCGGCAGGTCGGCGAGCGTCAATCCACGCGCCTCGAACGCTTCGGCCGCCGTCAGCGAGGCCTGCACGCCGGTCGGCCATCCCGCGTAGAAGGTCACGTGCAGGATGATCTCGGAAATCTCCTCCGGCGTCAGCCCGTTGTCGAGCCCGCGGGGAATGTGAATCGCCAGCTCCTCCCGGGCCAGGGCCTGGAGGACGGCGATCGTGATCAGGCTGCGATCGCGCTTCGACAGATACGGGCGCTCCCAGATCTCCCCGTAGACCAGCGAGTTCCGCAGCTCGCGGAGATAGGGGGAGCCGGCGTACAGGTCGGGAGCGAGCGGCGCCGGGGCGTCGGCCTGCTGGGCCGCGGCCGTCACGCCGAGCGGCGAACTCGGAGACAGGCCGGCGAAGCTCAGCGCCGCCACGACGAACAGGTGCATCACACGTGGTTTCTTCATGATTCCAGACTCCAGCGGGGGTTTCCGGGAATTGCCTGCCATGCGCGTCAACGGAGATTCCGGATACGACGCGGCCGCACCAGGGCGGAACGACGCCGATTCGCCGGCCGCCGCCCGAAATCGGCCCCGGCGGTTACCGACAGCGGCGAGCGCCAAGCATAACAGCCCGCGGCAAACGTCAAGCCGTCCGGGCCGCGCCCGCCCCGGCCGCGGCAGACGTCTCGCCCGCCGCAGACGTCTCGCCCGCCGCGGGCAGCAGCTCGACGCTGCCGCCGGAGAGTGCGCTGACTCGCGGACCGGGCAGCAGCACCCCGGTGAGATTCAGGGGATCGGCGGCCGACACCCGCACCGCCGCTCGCGCATCCTCGCGGCGCACGATCCGCAACAGCTCGACCGCGTTCGAAAGGGCGAACTGCTCGCCCACGACGCCGGACACGAAACGCCCCCCCCGGATCTCGCCGCGCGCCTCCATTCGGCGCAACGCCCGCAGAAGATCCCGCCACGGAGGCGCCAGCGTCTCGCGCGCGGCGAGGTCGCGGCAGACGACCCCCCAGCGGTCCAGCAACTGGCGGGCGAAGCGGGCCACGTGCTCTTCGTGGCGGCGGCCCGCCTCGTCATCGGCATCGGGAACCTCCGGCCCGGCGTCCGGCGCGTTCGGCCCGCGCGTATCGAGCAGCGCCCACCGGCCGGCGGCATGGCGAGGGCGCGCCGCCCGCCCGCGACCCTCGCCGCGACGGCGCTTGGGGTCGACCAGCGCGCGCAGGTTGTCGTACCCGTCGGCGCTCACGAGGCCGGCCGCGACCAGCTCCCACAACCCGTCCTCGACCTCGCTCGGCAGCCGCCCGGTCGCGCGCACCAGCTCCGGCAGAAACGAGGCGCCGCGGCTCGCCAGCGCGTCGCGCACCTCCCGCGCGGGGTGCGACAGGGCGTCATCGTCCGCGCCGGCGCGCCCGCGGCCGGCGGCGGCGAGCAGCCAGTCGGCGTCGGCGCGCAGGAACAGGGTGATCGGGGCCACCCGCGTCGGCCGCACCCGCGCCGGGCGCGATCCGGGCGTTCGGCGCGGCGCCCCGGTCGGCCGGGGCCGCGCGCCGCCGGCAGGAGCCGGGGACGAGCGGATGGAGGCGGGCGACTCGAACGCCGGATGCGGCGACAGCCGCCCCCACATGACCTCGCCCGACAGGCACAAACGGTCGAGCAGCTCTGGGTCGTAGGACGCCACCCTGCGCGCAATCACCTCCCGCTCGAGGGCGGCGCCGGAGATCTCCCAGCCCTGGAGCTGTCTCAGGACATGGAGCAGGCCGTCGGCGCCGTGCATCTGCGCGCCCGGTGCGAGGTGCTGCCAGCGCTGCAGGAACCGGATGAAGTCCGCGGTCGAGACCGGCTCGATCTCCCGGCGCAGGCTCCCGATCGTCATGCGGTGAATCCGCGCGAGGACCCGGCGGTTGCACCATTCGACCTCCGTCCCGTCCCCCGTCCCCGCGCCGGTGAACCGGCCCCGCAGCACCTGCCCCTCGCCTTCGAGACGCGCCAGCCCCGCCTCGACGAGCCCCCGCGGCAACGCGAGCCGCACGGCCATGGCCGACGCGGTCACCGGACCGGTGGACTCGAGCCATCCCCGCAGCAGCTCGGTCACCGCCGTTTCCCGGTCCGCGGGACCGGAAAGGCCGATGTCCGGAAGCCGCGGCTCGACGACCTCGCCGGGGTAGAGGCTGCGGACGAGGCCGAGGCGTTCCGTGGGCACCCACAGCCCGGTCTCGCCGACCCGGAGCACGCCCGCGCGCCCCGACGCCGCCAGCGCATCGAGCCACACCGCCCACGCCGCGACCGGCGGCAGCGCCACCAGCGTCAGCAACGCGTCGTGCAGCTCGTCGGGGTCTCGAACCACCGGCCAGCACTCGCCGGCGACGGTTTCGATGGCCCGCGGATCGAGCGCGCCCATCCCGCCCGGATCGGTCCCCAGCGAGCGCCGCATCTGCACCGCGCGCGCCCGGCGCTCCTCGAGCGGCGCGTCGTCGAGGAACGCGTAAGGATTGGCGTTGAGAATCTCGTGACAGAACGGCGACGGCTCGGCGGTATCGACGGCGTGGGTCCGGATCGCGCCCGACTCGATCCCCCGGAGAACCGCGCGCAACCCGTTCAGGTCCATCGCCTCGTGCAGGCAGTCGCGCACGGTCTCGTTGACGAGGGGATGGTCGGGAATCCGGATGTCGCCGGTGAGGTTCTCCTGGCAGGCGGCCTGGTCCGGAAACACCGAGGCGAGCAGATCGTCGGACCGCATGCGCTGAATCGGGGGCGGCACCTTGCGGCCCCCCGCGAACCGCAGCACCGCAAGGGCCCGCGACGCGTTCCACCGCCAGCGGGCCCCGAACATCGGCGACGGCAGCATCGCCTGGGTCAGCACCTCTTCGACGGTGTCCACGTTGAGAAACCGGAAGATGACCTCGAGGGGGAAGCTGTGCTGCTCGGCGAGCGAGATGAGAACGCCGTTGTCGGTGGCCGCCGCCTGCAGCTCGAAGTTGAACGAGCGGCAGAACCGCTTGCGGAGCGCCAGTCCCCACGCCCGGTTGATCCGGGCGCCGAACGGGGCGTGCACGACGAGCTGCATGCCGCCCCCCTCGTCGAAGAACCGCTCGGCCACCACGGTGCAGTCTGCCGGCACGACCCCGAGCGCGGCCGCCCCGGCCTGCACGTAGGCGGCCGCCTGCTCGGCCCCGGACCGGTCCAGCCCGCAGGTTTCCGTCAGCCACGTCGCCGCCCGGCTCAGGGCCTCCCCGCCTTCGCCGGCTCCGCTCCCGGTCTCCGGCGCGCCGGCCATCTCGGCGATCCGCTCGCGCAGGCGGGACACTTCGTCCGACAGCTCGGGGGTCCGCCCCGGGGCCTCCCCGCGCCAGAAGGGCAGCGACGGCGCCGCGCCGTGGGCGTCCTCCACCCGCAGCCGGCCCGACTCCACGCGGCGAATGCGCCACGAGGTGGTTCCCAGCAGGAAGATGTCCCCCGCCAGACTCTCGACCGCGAAGTCCTCGTCGACGGTTCCCACCGTCGACTGGTCCGGCTCGGCCACCACCAGGTAGTTGGCGTTGTCGGGAATGGCGCCGCCTCCGGTGATCGCGGCCAGCCGGGCGCCGCGCCGCCCGCGGACGGTGCCGTTCACGCGGTCGCGATGCAGATACGCCCCGTAGCGCCCCCGCGAGGTGGTGATCCCGTCGGACAGCATGTCCATGACCGCGTCGAACGCGGGGCGCGGCAGCGAGGCATAGGGAGCCGCGGCCCGCGCGAGCGCGAAGAGCTCGTCGATCGACCAGGTCTCGGACGCGCACGCGGCCACCAGCTGCTGGGCCAGCACGTCGAGCGGCCATTCGGGAATCTCCAGTCGATCGAGCCGCCCCTGCCGGACGGCCCGAACCAGGGCGGCGCACTCGATCAACTCGTCGCGGGTGGTGGCGAAGAGCCGGCCGCGCGGCACGTGGGAGTCGGCCGGCGTGTCGACGTGGTGGCCGGACCGGCCGACCCGTTGCAGGGCGACGGCGATCGACCGCGGCGACCCGATCTGGCAGACGAGGTCCACGGTCCCGATGTCGATGCCGAGCTCGAGCGACGCGGTGGCGACCACCGCCCGCAACCGGCCGCTCTTGAGCTGCTGCTCCGCGCGCTGCCGGAGGCGCCGGGAGAGACTGCCGTGATGCGCGAGCACCGCCTCCGCCCCCAGACGCTCCTCGAGATGATGGGCCACCCGCTCGCACAGCCGCCGCGTGTTGACGAAGACGAGGGTGGTGCGATGGGCCACGATCAGTTCGGCGAGCCGGTCGTATATCTCCTCCCACATCTCGTTCGTGGCCACGACCCCGAGCTCGTCCCGCGGCACCTCGATCGCCAGATCGAGAGCACGCCGGTGCCCGCTGTCGACCACCGTGACGGAAGCGGCGGCCGGCTCCCGCGCGCGCCCCGGCGCCGCGGCGCCGGTCGCGTCCGCCGCCGCCCGCGCCCCGCCGCCGCCCGCGTTCCCGGGCGCCGCGGCGGGGGGACTCCCCTGCAGGAACCGGGCGATCGCGTCGATCGGCCGGACGGTGGCCGACAACCCGATACGCTGGGGCCTGGGCTCGCCGGCCTTGCGGACCAGATCGTCGAGGCGGGCCAACGTCAACGCGAGATGCGATCCCCGCTTGTCGTCCGCCAGGGCGTGGATCTCGTCGACGATGACCGTCGCGGCATGGCGCAGCGCCGCCCGGCTGCGTTCGGCGGTCAGCAGGATGAACAACGACTCCGGGGTGGTCACGAGAATGTGCGGCGGCCGGCGCACCATCCGCTCGCGCTCCCAGGCCGGGGTATCGCCGGTGCGCACCGCGGTCCGGATGCCGGGGGCGGTCAGCCCCCGCTCGGCCGCCAACTGCTCGATCTCCGCCAGCGGGGTCTCGAGGTTCCGTCCGATGTCGTTGCTGAGGGCCTTCAACGGCGAGACGTAGACGACCTCGATCCGATTGTCGAGCCGTCCCGCGAGGCCGGCGGTCACCAACCGGTCGAGACAGATGAGAAAAGCGGCGAGGGTCTTCCCGGATCCGGTGGGAGCCGACACCAGCACGTCGCGGCCGTCCCGGATGGCGGGCCAGGCCTCGAGCTGCGGCGTCGTGGCGGCGGCGAACCGCCCCCGGAACCAATCGGCGGTGAGGGGATTGAAATCCTGCATGGCGCGGCGCGTCCGGCGTGGCGCCGCCCGCCGCGGCGGGAGGCCGCGTCAACGACCGGCGCCGGACAGGACGCGCCGGGCGGTCAACCGCGGCGGTGTCGGCGCGACGAACCGCCGTCGCGGGACGAACCGCCGCCGCGCGGCCTGGAGGCCCCCGACGACGGCGCCGGCGGCGCGGGGTTCAGTTGGAAGTAGCGGTCGCACGCGGCGCGAAACCGCTCGGAGAGCTGGTGCCCGGTCTCGCCGGGGATGACCCCGAGCGCCCGCCGCTCCGCCTGCAGCCGTCTGACCGCCTCCGCATCCTCCCGCCGCTTGATGTCCGGGTCGACCCCGGCCCCCATCGTGTTGCTGGCGAGCGCCTCTCGCAGCCGCGCCGCGAGAACCTCCGACGGCGACCTCTCGTCCGCGGGCGCGGCGCGGCTCTCCTCCTGGAGCATCGACTCGACGCGCTCGCAGAGACGTTCGAGCGCCGGCACGTTGCGCACCGGGTCGAGATCGGTGCCGGCGAACGCGCCGGGGAACCGATCGACGAGACGCCCCAGGGCGGTGTCGAACCGCGCGGTCAGACTTCGCTCCTGCGGCCGGGGAATCGGCTCCATCGCACGCCACTGGGCCCGGGCCGCCTCGACCGTCTCCGCGAGATCGGGCGGCGGATCGGCATCCCCCTCCGTACCGTCGTCCGAATCGGGCGCCAGCGCCTCGAGGCGATCGCACACCGCCGCCCGGGCCAGGATGTGCTCGGCGAAGGGGGCGTCCACCGCCTCGCGCGCGCGTGCGTAAACCTGGTCGCACGCGGCCCGGAAGCGCTGCCACAAGACCTCGGAGCGCGAGCGCCGCACCGGCCCCACCGTCTTCCACTCTGCCTGCAACTGTCTGACCGCCGCCTTGGCGACCTCGATATCGGACTCCTCGGCCAGCGCTTCCGCCTTGCCGCAGAGCTCCTCTTTCAACTGGGCGTTCTTCGCCCAGAGCTGCTTGCGCTCCGCCAGATCCTGCCGGCGCCGCCGGAAGAAATGGCCGCAGGCGGCCCGGAAGCGATTCCAGACCTCGCGCTCATCCTTGCGGGTCGCCGGCCCCACCTGCTTCCACTCCTCCTGCAGCTCGGTCATGCGCTGGGCGACCTTGATCCAGTCGGTCGAGTCGGCCAGACGCTCCGCCTCTTCGCACAACGCCACCTTCTTCGCGAGGTTCTCCAGGCGCGCCGTGTCCTGTACGGCCCGGAGGGCTTCGAATCGCGGATGCAGGACGTCGTGGGCCGCCTTGAAGCGCTGCCACACGCCGTTCCCCTCCTCGCGCGAGACGTCGCTCGCCTGCCGCCACTCGTTCATGATCTGCCGGAACTCCCGGGCGAACGCCTCGTCGTCCTCTTCCTCCCGCTGTGCCAGCGCCTCCAGGCGCTGGCACAGCGCCTCCTGCACCCCGACGTTGGCCCACTGCTTCCATTCGACCAGCCCGCGCAGCTCCCGCACCCGTCCGGTCAACCCCGTCTGTGCGGCCCGAAGCCGTTCCGTGAGGGTCTCGCGGTCCTGGCGGGTCGGCAGCCGTCCCAGATTGCCGAGCAGGGAACGGGTCAGACGGAGACCGTGCTCGGCGTCCTTCAGCTCGAGCTTCTCGTCGGCCAGCGCCCGTTCGATCTCGTCGCACCGGGCGTTCTGCTTGGCGAGGTTGGCCTGCTCCCGGCGGCGGCGGGCCTCCCGGGCGGCAATCAACCGATCGCCCCGCTTCTGTTCCGCCGCTTCCGCGCGGGGAGCCAGGTCGGCCACCTCGGCGGCCGTGGACTCCCGCACCAACGCCGTCCACTCGCTGTGCGGCGCCTTCCAGCCGGTGGTGAGCTCCTCGAGGTCCTGCGTGACGCTCACCGCCTCGAGCGTCTCCACCAACGTCGCCAGCCGGACGATTCGCGTGGCGGCGGTGCGGTGCCGCTCGGCCCGCCCTTCGGCCGCCGCCACCAGCTCGTCGAACCGCCGCTCGACTTGCGTCGAGGCATCTCCTCCCGGGCGGTCGTCACCGGCGGCGTCGTCGCCCCCGGACGGGACCTCGCGGAGCGCCGCCCATTCGGCGCGTACGACGCCGACCTCGGCCATCAGGGCATCGGCGGCCCGGGTCTCGTCCGCGACGAGCGCGGTCAGCCGGTCGCACAGCGCGACGCGCGTCGCGAGCGCGTCGCTGCGGACCTGTCGGCGCTGCTCGGCGGCGCTCCGCTCGGCATCGAGCCGCGCGAGATGGTCGAGCCCCGCCGCCACCGCCGCCCGCCAGCGCTCGGCCACCGCCGCATCGCCGGCCGGCACCTCGGCGGCGGCCGGCGTCTCGGTCGTAGCCGGCGCTTCGGCGCCGGCCGGCGTCTCGGCGCCCGTGGGCTCCTCCTCACCCTCGAACGAGCGCCAGTCGCGCTGAGCCCGATCGAGCCCGGCGCTCACAGCGTCCCACTGCTGCACGCCAACCAGCGCTTCGACACGCTCGCAGAGCTCCTCGCGCCGGCCCCGCAGCTCGTCCGGGGTGGGAGGCACGGGCTGCGCGTCCAGCTCGGCGAGCGCGGTCTTCGCCTTCCGCGACACCGGCTTCGTGCGGGCGCGGACGGCGATGGCCCTGAGGAGATCGCGGTCGACGGGACCCAGTGGAGCGAGCCGGTCGAACGCCGCGAGGGCGACCTCCCGATGGTCGGTCTTGACCGCCACCGCGACCAGCTCCTCGCGGTCGTCGAGTATGGCGAGCGCCGCGACGCGTACCGCGCGGTGCATCGATCGCCGGGCCACCGCGCCGATCGCCTTCTGGGATTCGAGTCGATCGAGGGCCGACCGGCTCACCGACTCGACCCTGGCCATCCGGGCCACCTCGCCGAGATCACGGGCCTCGGACAACCCGGCCAGGGCGGCCTCGCCCTCGTCGAGCTCCGACGCCTCGACGGCAATCGCCCGCAGCATCGAGATCGCCTCGTCCCGCACCTGATCGTCGGCGTCGGTCCGCGCGATACGGCCGATCGTCGCGGGGTCCGACAACCGGGCCACCGCCGCCAGCCGCACCCCCGGCTCGGCGTCCTCCGACGCAATGGCCGCGAACACGTCCTGGGCATCATCCTCCAGGCCGGCCACGGCCGCCGCCCGCACCGACGGATCTTCGTGCTGCCAACCCGGCTGGCCACGCAATCGGTCAAGCAAACTCATGAGGCTGTGTGGTCCCGTTCAGATTCCGGTGGTCCCCGGGGCCGGCGATCATCACCGGCGGCCCCGCTGGACAGCGTCCAAGGGAATTATGCATACTCGGGGCCAAAAGTGGCGGATCTCGGTTATCGGCGGCAGGAACGGGCAACCTCGTCTCGACGGATGGACCCTGGTTCCCGGTACTCCGCGCATTTGGATCTAAAATATCAGATATTGGATGAGTGGCATCAGTCGCTCTCGGATGAGCGGTTCGTCGCTCCAACGGCCAAAGGAGGCCCGTCATGTCGTTTCGATCTCTCGCACTCCTCGCGATCTGTGGCTTCGCCGCGCATCTGGCCGCCCCGCCGGCGGCCGCCCAGAACAACCCCGTGGTCGTGATCGAGACCAGCCTCGGCTCCATCACCGCCGAGCTCGACCGCCGGAACGCGCCGGTCTCGGTGGCCAACTTCCTCGCGTACGCCGACAGCGGCTACTACAGCGGCACGGTATTTCACCGGGTGATCAGGGGCTTCATGATCCAGGGCGGCGGACTCACGGCCGACCTGGAGCGGAAAGAGACCCGCGCTCCGATCCGGAACGAGGCGACGAACGGACTTCCGAACGACCGGGGCACGCTGGCGATGGCCCGCACCAACGTCGTCGACAGCGCCACCGCCCAGTTCTTCATCAACACCGTCAACAACTCCGCGCTCAACAATCGCGGGACGAGCCCCGCTGAGTACGGCTACGCCGTCTTCGGGCGGGTGATCGACGGCATGGACGTCGTCGACGGGATCGAGAACGTGTCGACCGGGCGCCGCGGTCCGTTCCAGGACGTGCCGAACACGACGGTAGAGATCCTCTCGGTCACCCTGCAATAGCCGCCCGCCCCCGACAACGACCACCGCGTCCGCAATCGAGTCGCGGTAGAACCAGTGAAGGAGCACGCAGTGTACCTACGCATCTGCTCGGCAGTGTTGGTGTGCGCCCTGGCCGGCCTGGGGGCCGTCCCGCCCGCGGCGGGCCAGGACGCGCCTCCGAACCCCCGGGTGCTGGTGGAAACCAGCATGGGGAGCTTCGAGATGGAGCTGTTCCGGGATCGCGTGCCCGCAACGGTGGTCAACTTCCTGATCTACGTGCGGGACGGGTACTACGACGGCACCGTGTTCCACCGGGTGATCCGCAACCTGATCGTGCAGGGCGGCGGCATGGTGATCGGTGAGGACGAGCAGCTCCAGCCGAAGGTCGAAGGGCTCCGCGGCACGATCATCAACCAGGCGACCCGCAACCTGCTGAACCGCCGCGGCACGGTGGCCATGGCGCGAGGCTCCGCCCCCGACAGCGCGCGGCAGCAGTTCTTCATCAATCTCGACAACAACGACAGCTTCAACTACCGGAACGGGTCGCCGTCGGGCATCGGTTACGCGGTCTTCGGGCAGGTCACCGAGGGTATGGACGTCGTCAACCAAATCGGCCGGGTCCGGACCGGCAACCAGGACCGGATGCGCGACGTCCCGCGCGAGCCGGTCATCATCCACTCCATCACCCGGGTCGAGGCCGGGTAGGAGTCTGCGCCGTGGAACGGCGCCGCCTCCTGCGGGAGGCGCAGACTCCCGGTAGGATGGTTGGGGCGGGCAGCGGCGCCGCAAGGCGGTGATGTCCGGCCAGCCGCCCGCGACAGGGTCCGGCGCCCGACACCCCGGTCGGGCGCCGGCACAGAACGAGCCCCGCTCCCCGGATTCGACAGCCGCGCGCTGCCGGGACCGGGGGACGATCCGGTCACGCCGAAGCCCGCCGACCATGTCGGATCGCATTGCCCAGCCGGGCGACGACACCGCACTCGAAAGCCGCGTCCTGCACCTGGTCGGACAACTGGTGGCGGAGCTCCGTCCGGGGTCCGCCGCCGCCGGCGTCAATCCGGACGACTCGCTGGAAAACGACCTGGGGCTGAGCTCTCTCGAACAGGTGGAGCTGCTGAGCCGCATCGAGAGGGCCACCGGGATACGGGTGTCGGATACCGTGCTGGTAGCCGCCGAAACCCCGGGAGATCTGGTGCGCGCGGTCGTCACGGCCGAACCGGGGACCGCGGAAACGCTGCCCCGGGTGCGGCCGTCGCTGGGGACGGCGGCCGCCGCCCCCGCATCGGCCGAGACCCTCGTCGACGTCCTCCAGTGGCACGCGCACGCCTCGCCCGATCGGCCCCACATCCACCTGCGGGAGGATGACGGCGCCGAGCGGACCCTCACCTACGCCTGGTTGTGGCGCCGTGCGGCCGCGGTGGCCGGCGCGCTTCGCGCCCGGGGCATCGGCCAGCGGGACACCGTGGCGATCATGCTGCGGACCGAGGCCGCGTTCTTCCCCGCCTTCTTCGGAACGCTGCTCGCCGGGGCGATTCCGGTCCCGGTCTACCCCCCGTTTCGCGCCGATCGGATTGGCGAGTACGCCCAGCGCCAGGGACGCATCCTGTCGAACGCGGGAGTCCGCCTGCTGATCACCTTCGCGGCGATCGAGCGGTTGGCGACCCTGCTCCGGGGCCGGGTTCCGACGCTGTCGGCGGTGGCCACCCTGGACCAGCTCGCGCCCGAGAGCCACGACGACGGCCCGCTGCCGGACCGGCCGTCGAGCTGGCTGACCGGCGAGGATCCGGCCCTGATCCAGTACACGTCCGGCAGCACCGGCCAGCCGAAAGGGGTCCTGCTGACGCACGCGAACCTGCTCGCCAACATCCGCGCCATTCGCGACGGGCTGGCCATTCAGCCGGACGACGTGGCCGTCAGCTGGCTGCCGCTCTACCACGACATGGGGCTCATCGGCGCCTGGCTGGGCTCCCTCTATGCCGGCGTCCCGGTCGCGATCCTGTCGCCGCTCGCCTTCCTGTCGCGTCCCGCACGCTGGCTGTGGACCATCCACGCCCATCGGGCCACCCTGTCGGTGGCGCCGAACTTCGCGTTCGATCTGTGCGTCGCCAAGATCACCGACGAGGAGACCACCGGCCTCGATCTCGGGTCGCTCCGCGTCCTTCTCAACGGGTCGGAGGCGATACTGCCCGGCACGCTGACCCGCTTCTCCGAACGCTTCGCCCCCGTCGGACTGCGGCCCGACGCCCTGCGGCCGGTCTACGGACTGGCCGAGTGCTCGGTCGGTCTCGCGGTCACCCCGCAGCGCCACCCGCCCCGCGTCGATCGGGTCGCCCGGGAGTTTCGGACGACCGGGCAGGCCACGCCGAGCACCGAACCGGATGGGCTCGAGTTCGTATCCTGCGGCGCCCCCCTGCCGCGGCACGACATCCGGATCGCCGACGGAGCCGGCGCGCGGCTCGACGAGCGCCTCGAGGGGCGGGTTCAGTTCCGCGGCCCCTCGGTGATGGCCGGCTACTACCGCAACCCCGCCGCGACCCGGGCCATCACCACCGACGACGGATGGCTCGACTCCGGCGACCTCGGCTATCTCGCCGGCGGCGAGCTGTTTCTGACCGGACGGCGCAAGGACATCGTCATCAAGGCCGGACGCAACATCTACCCGCACGAAGCGGAGGCGGTGGTCGACGCCGTCGATGGGGTGCGCAAGGGGTGCGCCGCCGTGTTCGGGATGCTCGATGCGGCCTTGGGAACGGAACGACTGGTGGTGGTGGCGGAAACGCGTACCACGGATCCGGCGCGGCGCGAGCAGATGCGGCGGGAGATCCTCGAGCGGGTGGCCGGCGCGCTCGGGGTCCCCCCGGACACCGTCGTACTGGCCCGACCGGGGTCCGTCCTCAAGACATCCAGCGGCAAGGTGCGCCGGGGAGCGACCCGCGACGCCTATCGTACGGGAGGGCTCGAGCGGGGCGCCGGCTCGCTCGTCCGCCAATGGGCGGCGATGGTCCTGGAGGCGGCGCGCGGGCGCGGCCGCGGGGCCGCCGACCTCCTGCTCCGGTCGGCCTATACCCTGTATCTGGTCGGTCTGCTGGCCCTCCTGGTGCCGCCGTTGTGGGTCCTGGTGCGAACCAGCCGCCGGCCCGATGCGGCCCGGCGCTGGCTGCGCCGGTTCGCGCGGATGCTGGTGGCGATCTCGCTGTCCCGGGTCACCGCGACCGGGATCGAGCACCTCCGCGACCTCGGACCGGCCGTCTTCGTGGCCAACCACGCCAGCTTCGTGGACGTGGTCGTGGTGCTCGCCACCCTGCCCGCCGACCTCCGTTTCGCAACCAAGAGCCGGCTGGCGACGTATCCCGTCCTGAAGACCCTCATCCGCCGCAGCGGCTATCTGCGGATCGAGAAGCACGCGCTGTCACAACGGATGGAAGGCGCCGAAGCGGTCCGCGCCACGCTGGCCGCGGGGAAATCGATGTTCGTGTTTCCCGAAGGACGTTTCGTCCGGGCGCCCGGACTGCTGCCGTTTCGCCTCGGGGCGTTCCGGGCTGCGGCCGAGGCGGGATGCCCGCTGGTGCCGGTGGCGCTGGCCGGCACGCGGCGGGTGTTCCCGGCGCGAACCCTGCTGCTCCGACCCGGCCGCATCCGGGTCGTGGTCAAACCGCCCCTGCATCCGGGAAACGCGGCGTGGAGCGAGATCGTCCGGCTGCGGGACGAGGCGCGGCGGGCCATCGCGAGAGACGCGGGCGAGGAGTCTGCGCCGTAGGAGCCCGTGGCAAAGGCCCCGCTGCATTCGATCGATCGGCGATGCATCCTGCCTGACTGCGTTGTTCCTCGGTCGCATATGCCCAATATGCTCCCTCGTCACGCCTTGTCAGGCACGGGCGTTCTTCGCCCGCTGGCGCTCTTACAGCCCGCTGGCGCACTCGCCGGTCTCGGTGCAACGCGGGGTTCTGCCACGGGCTCCTGGAACGACGCCGCCCGCCGTCAGGACGCGAGCACGATCCTGCCGACGGCGTGGCCGGCGCGCAGATCGTCCAGGGCGGCCTGTGCTTCGGCCGGGGGCCGTGACTCGATCGGGATCGAGGGCGCCCGCCCGGCCGCAGCCAGCCGCATCAGCTCGCGCATCTCCGCGAGACTGCCGACGTACGATCCCTGCACCGTGAGGCTTCGCAGCGGCCAGAGGGGCAGCGATGCGCGCAACTCTCCCCCGAAGAGTCCCACGACGACGAGCAGGCCGCCCGTGGCGAGGACCCCGAGCCCGAGCGCGGCGCTCTTCTCCGACCCCACGAAGTCGATGACTGCGGCGGCGCCGCCGCCGGTCGCCCGCCGGAGCCGCAGGGCCGCGTCGGGGGCCCGCGCATCGACGACCTCGGCCCCCGCCTCGGCCCCCGCCTGCAGGGTCGCGTCGTCGACGTCGACGGCGAAGAGGGAGGCGTCGGTCAACGACTGGGCGAGCCGCAGGGCCGCGAACCCGACGCCCCCGAGACCGATGATGATCAACGGGCGCCGATCGACCCGCGCCTGGACCTTCCGAACCGCGCCGAAAGCGGTGAGCCCGGAGCAGGCGTACGTGCAGGCGAGGGTAACCGGGAGATCGCCGACCTCGAAGAGATAGCGGGGGTGCGGGACCAGGACGTGATCGCTGAACCCGCCGGCCCGGGTGACGCCGAGCGCCCGCGGCTGCGCGCACAGATGTTCCTGCCCCGACCGGCAGGTGCCGCAGCCGCCGCACCCGATCCAGGGATACACCACGTACCGGGCTCCGAGGTCGGCGCCGCCGGCGTCCGGACCACGCGCCACGACGACGCCGGCGATCTCGTGCCCCAACGTCAGCGGAAGCGTTCGTCCCTTCGACAGGTCGAGCCGCCGGCCGCCGCCCAGGTCGAAGAAGCCGTCCTGCAGGTGCAGATCGCTGTGGCAGACGCCGCAGGCCTCCGTCCGGAGGAGCACTTCGGCCCCGACCGGCTCCGGCGGCAGAGACTCGACACGTTCCAGGGGATCGCCGAACCGGGTGAGCTGATGGCTGATCATGGTCGACCTCGAGGGTTCCGTGGCCGCCCGCGCGCGCCGCGTCGCCGCCGCGATCGTCACGCGGGGGACGCGGTGCCGTAGATGAAGAAGTTGTCGGTGACGCGGAGAGCCGCGCGCCAGCCCAGCGGCTCGAGCCGGGCGGTCAGCGGCCGGGGCTCGTAGTACACCTTGACGATCTCGAACGTCCGGCCGTCGTTGAGGGACCGCCGCTCGGTCGTCCGGGCGCGATCGACCGGGGCCTCCGGCCGCGACGCCTCGGCCACGCCTCGGTTGTCGACGAAGAACACCGTGCCCCCCGGGGCGACGGCGGCGCGGAGCCGTTCCCAGAAGTCCTCGAACCGCGACGGCGGAACGTGCGACAGCCAGAACCCGAAGAAGATGAAGTCGTACGCTTCGTCGGGTTGCCAGCGGAAGATGTCGCACTGGCGGTAGCGGACCGCCGCCGACCGGACCCGCGCGCGGTTGCGGGCGATCACCTCGTTCGAAGCGTCGATGGCGGTCAGGTCGCCGCCGTACCGGGCGAGCTGGCCGGTCCACAGTCCCGTCCCGCACGCCAGCTCCAGCATCCGCCCGGAAGGACCTGCCGCGTGGAGCGAATCGCGGACGAGGGCGATCTCCTGCCGCCAGCGCCGGGTATGGTCCGGACCGCGGTCGTAGCGGCCCTGGCGATGGAACCACTCGTCGTACTCCGGCGCCCGGCGCCGGTAGTAGCGAATCTGCTCCTCGACGAGAGCTTGATCGGCGTCCGACATGGCCAGCAACGATACTCTCCGCGACCCGGCGGCGCGACCTTATGGTCGCGTTGGAAGTTCGCTGGCGCGAACTTCTACGGCGCAAGCTCCCAGCCCGGAAATCGTCGCCTGCGGCTCCGATTGCCGCTCGACCAACCCTGCCAGGGAGGCGCCGCCTCCCGCGGGAGGCGGCGCCGTTCTACGGCGCAGACTCCCGGGAGCCCGGCGTGAAGCCCTCGTCCGCCAGCCGGTCGAGCGCCGCACCGGTCAAACGATAGACCTTCCAGTCGTCCACTCGAGCGCCTGAGCGAGGTCTCCCAGCAGGTCTTCGACCGCCTCGATCCCGATCGACAACCGAAGCAGGTCGTCCGGCACCCGCGTACCGGGTCCCTCGACCGGGGCCCGATGCTCCACCAGACTCTCGACCCCGCCCAGCGAGGTGGCGTTCCTGAACAGGCGCAACGAGCCGGCCACGCGTTTCGCGGCCGCCTCGCCCCCCCGCGGGCGGAACGACAGGAGCATTCCGAACCCGCCGGACATCTGCCGCGCCGCCACCGCGTGACCCGGGTGCGACGGCAATCCGGGATAGTACACGTCGCGCACGACCGGATGGGACGCCAGCCACTCGGCGATGCGCAACGCGTTGTCCGCCGAACGCGGAACCCGGAGAAACAGGGTCCGCATGCCGCGCAGCAGCAGCCACGCCTCGAACGGTCCGAGCACCGCGCCCCGATAGCCGCGATCGTGGACGAGCCGCTCCCACATCGCATCGCGGCGGGCGGTGACCACCGCCCCCGCCAGCACGTCGGCATGGCCATTGAGCTGCTTGGTCGCCGAGTGCACCACCAGATCGGCGCCATGCTCGATGGGCCGGCACAGCACCGGGGTGCTGATGGTGCTGTCCGCCACCACCCGGGCTCCCGCGACATGCGCGGCCTCGGAGACCTCCGCGATGTCGGTGATCGCCGCGCCCGGATTCGCCGGGGTCTCGATCCAGACTATCTTCGTCCGTCCGGGTCTGAGGGCCGCCTCGAGCGCGGTCAGATCGCCGTTGGGAACGAGGTCCAGCGCGATGCGGCCGCGGCCCGCGAGCTCCTCCAGCCACCGCTGCAGCGTCCAGTACATCTGCTCGGGAGCCACCACGTGGTCGCCGGCGTCGAGCGTCTCGAACACCGTCGTGGCCGCCGCCATCCCCGAGCCGAAGAGCAGGGCGCCGTCGCCGCCTTCCAGCCGGTTGAGCAGCGACTCCACCTGCGCGTAGGTCGGATTCTGATCCCGCGTATAGGTATGGCCGCCGGGATAGCTGCCGTCGGGGGCCCGCTCGTAGAGGGTGGACGGGTAGATGGCGGGAACCACCGACCGGGTGGTCGGCTCGACCCAGCCGAGCGCCTGCGCGGCCAGCGTCTCGGGGCGCTCACGGAAGTCGCCGGACATTGCCGTCTTCGTTGAATCGCCGTGCCTAGTGGCCTGTTACGACATGCGTGATCGCGTCGGCCTGTTTGGGGTCGATGCCGATGTCCTTCGATTCGCGGGCGAGCGTGGGCGTGTCGAGCATCCGGAAAGCCATTCTATCCCGGACGCGGAAGCCCGTGGAGAGCTTCTTCCCGGTGGTCCGCGCCATTTCGTCTCAGGCTCGGGCCGGACCGAGGTCGACGGCGATGTGCCGCCACTTGCCCTGGCGAAACCGGAGAACGCTGAGCCCGCACCGGGTCATGTGGCCGATGACGATGGCCAGCCAGATGTCGCGGGACTCCAGTCCCGTCGTGGCCTGCAGGACGGCGCAGATGCCGAGCGGCACGATCACCTGTGACACGATGGAGATGTACAGCGGGCTCCGGGTGTCGCCGGTGCCCTGCAGCCCGCCGGTATAGGCCAGGGCCACGGTGACGAACAGGCCGGAGATCGCGAGATAGCCGAGCAGCTCGACCCCGATGTCGACGACCGCACCCTCGTTCATCCCGAAGATGGCGAGGAGCCACGTCGGTATCACGAAGAACAGGAACCCCACCGCCGAGGCGACCATCAGGCCCATCATCGAGGCGGCCCCCGCCGACCGGGCGCTGCGGTCCGGGAACCCGGCGCCGAGGTTCTGGCCGGCGATCGCCGCGGTGGCCCCCATCAGGCCGACCGAGGTCCAGGTGATCAACGAGAAGAGCTCCGTGTATCCCACCGCGTAGGCGGCCTGGGCGGCGGCGCTCTCCGGGAGGGATCCGATGAACCGGAGCATGAGCACCCCGCCCAGATTCATCACGACGCCCTGGAACCCCGCCGGCAGGCCGAATCTGAACAGGGACCGGATGATGTCCAGGTTCGGCCGATACGACATGGAGCGGGAAAAGTGGATGACGAGCCGGTCGGAGAACAGCAGCCACAGGAAGACGGCGGCGGTGATGCCGCTCGCGAGGGCCGTGCCCATGGCCGCGCCGCGGGTGCCGAACGCCGGAATGGGTCCCAGCCCCCGAATCAGCACGACGTTGAACACGATGTTCATCGCGGTCATCGCGATGCCGAGGCGCATCGGGGTCTTGGCGTCGCCGGCGGCCCGCAGCGCCCCACCGAACATGAAGAACAGCAGCATGCCGATGCTGAAGACGAACAGGATCCGGATGTACGGCAGCGCCTCGGTCTGCACCTCGGGGGCCGCGTTGATCAGCGTCAGCAGCCTCGGGGCGAACCAGTAGCCGATTGGGGCCATGACGCCGACGGCGAGGGCGACGGCCACGAGAAACGCCTGGTAAACCGACTGGTTGACCTTGTCGGGATCGTCGGCCCCCGCGAACCGCGCCACCAGCACGCCCATCCCCGTGAACACCGACGCCACGAAGACGATCACCAGGATGAAGATCTGGAGACTGACCCCGATGGCGGCGTTGCCGGTATGACCGACGAAGTTGCCCACCATCGCCTGATCGATGATGCCCTGGAGCCCGCCGATGACGTTCTGCACCATCGTCGGCCACGCCAGCCGCCAGACGGCTCGGGTCAGGGGCCCCTCGACGATCGACCGGTCGAACTTCGATTTGGGGCGAGCGGTCTCGGTCATGCAGGCTCAAGTGGACGAACGGCGGCTCTCTCGGAAGGAACTGAGCGGTGCCGGACCGGCTGGCCGTGACGTCGATGCGCCCGCCCCCGCCGCACGCCGGTCACTGCGGGAACCGACGACCCGGTTCGGACACCCTCATCAGACGCGGTAGGATAGACGCTCGGACCGTGGAAGCAGCATCGACACTTTACCAGATCGAAGCCCGGCTCCGCGCCGCGCTGGACCACCCGACGCCGCGTCCGGACGTTCACGCCGCCCTCGCTCCCCGGCCGCGACGGGGCTGGCGGGCGGGGGTCCTCCCGTCGCCGACCCGTCCCGCGGCGGCCCTGGTGCTCCTCTATCCCATAGACGCGCGGGTGCATCTGGTGCTTACCCGGCGGGCCGACACCCTCGGCCGGCACGCCGGCCAGATCTGCCTGCCGGGAGGCGCGGTCGACGGGTACGAGACCATCGAGGCGGCGGCCCTGCGCGAGGCGCGCGAGGAGATCGGCGTCGGGACCGCGCCGCGGGTCGTCGGGCCGCTGACCGCGCTGCACATTCCGGTCAGCAACTTCGCCCTGCATCCGGTTCTCGCGGTCACCGACCGGCGCCCGCGTTTCGTCGCCGCGGCGGCGGAGGTGGCCCACATTCTCGAGGTGCCGCTCGACGACCTCCGCGACCCCGGGTCCCGGCGGTCCGGGTGGAGCTGGCGCGGAACCGAGATGATCGCCGTGCCCTACTTCGAGATGCACGGCGAGCGCGTCTGGGGCGCGACCGCGATGGTGCTGGGAGAGTTGATTCATCTGTTGGGAGCAGACGGCCCGGGCCCGAGCTGACGCCCTTCCGGAAGGAGCGCACGCCGGACCCCTTCGAGACCGATACATCACACAGACGATGGCCAAGAGACGTACGCGCGGCGCGCCACTGTTCGACGGTCCGGACGCCGGCGCCGGCCCCGCCGCCCCCGAACCGCCCCCGGTGCAGACGGTCGAGCTGACCGATGCGGCGCAGGCCCGGTATCTGAACTACGCGCTGTCGGTGATCACGGCCCGCGCCCTGCCGGACGTGCGGGACGGGTTGAAGCCGGTGCAGCGGCGCATCCTCTACACGATGTGGGAGCAGCGGCTGCACGCCGCAGCCAGGCCCCGCAAGTCGGCCAAGGTGGTGGGCGACGTCATGGGGAGCTACCACCCCCACGGCGACACCGCGCTGTACGACACGCTGGTGCGCATGGCGCAGCCCTTCGCCCTGCGCTATCCCCTGATCGACGGACACGGCAACTTCGGGTCGCTGGACGGCGACAGCGCCGCCGCCATGCGCTATACCGAGTGCCGTCTGGCCCCGCCGAGCGCCGAGCTGCTCGACGACATCGATCAGGAGACGGTGCCGTTCCGGCCCAACTACGACGGCACCCGCACGGAACCGGTGGTGCTCCCGGCCCGACTGCCGAACCTGCTGATCAACGGCGCCACCGGCATCGCCGTCGGCATGGCGACCAACATCCCCCCGCATCATGCCGGCGAGGTGTGCACGGCGCTGCTGGAGCTGCTCGACAATCGCGAGCTGAGCAGCGCCCGGCTGTGCCGGTACATCCAGGGTCCGGACTTCCCGACCGGCGGACAGATCCTGAACGCGCCGGACGAGCTGGCGCGGATCTACGAGACCGGCAGCGGGGCGATCCGGGTCCGGGGCACCTGGGAGAGAGGACCGACGACCCGCGGCAGCCGGACCGTCTACGTCACGAGCATTCCCTATGCAGTGAACAAGGCCCACCTCGTGGAACGGATCGCCGAGGTCATCCTGGCCCGCAAGCTCCCGCCCCTGCTCGACGTGAAGGACGTGTCCACCGACGACGTCCGGATCGCGCTCGAGATCAAGCGGGACGCGGACGAGCGGATGGTGATGGCGTACCTGTGCAAGCACACGCCCCTGCAGACCAGCTTCGCCGTCAACCTGACCTGCCTCGTGCCGACCGAGCAGCCGGAGGTGGGCCGGCCCCAGCGTCTCGACCTGCACCAGATCCTCTGGCACTTTCTCCGGTTCCGGCTCGAGGTGGTGACCCGGCGTCTCGAGCACGAGCTCCGCGCCCTCGAGCACCGCATCCACATTCTCGAGGGCTTCGAGACGGTATTCGACGCGCTGGACGAGGTGCTGCGGATCGTGCGGCAGTCCGACGGAAAGGCGGACGCGGCCCGCCGCATCATGCGGCGCTTCGAACTCGACGCCGAGCAGACCGACGCGATCCTCGAGCTGAAGGTCTATCGACTGGCCCGCCTCGAGATCGTCGCCATCCGCGAGGAGCTGGCGGTGAAGCGGCACCGGGCGCGCCAGATCGCGGGGCTGCTCGGCGACGAGGCGCGGCGCTGGGACCTGGTGCGGGACGAGATCCTCGCGATACGCGACGCCTACGGCGACGCCGCGGCGAATCCCCGCCGGACGCGGATCGAGAGCGCCGAGGAGGAGGCGGAGTACACCGCGGACGACTTCATCGTCGCCGAGGACGCCATCGTCCTGGTCACCACCGACGGCTGGGTCAAGCGCCAGAAGGAGGTGCGGGACATCGGCGCCACCCGGCTCCGGGAAGGAGACACCTGGCTGGCCGCCCTCGGCGGCAGCACCCGCGCCACCGTCGTCTTCTTCAGCAACTTCGGCGCCGCCTACACCGCGCGCATCGTGGACGTCCCCGCGACCACCGGCCACGGCGAGCCGATCCAGCGGCTCTTCAAGCTGAAGGACGGCGAGCGGATCGTCGCCGCGTCGAGCCTCGATCCCCGGGTCGCGCCGGAGATCGCCGCGACCGGCGGCGCGGAGATCCCGCCGAGGCACGCGGTCGCGGTGACCAGCGACGGCTACGGCCTGCGCTTCAGCCTGGAACCGTTCCTGGAGCCGAGCACCCGCGCCGGCCGTCGGTTCGCGCGCCCCGCGGCGGGGGCCGAGGTGGTCCGGGTGGCCACCACCACCGGCGCCGAGACGATCATCGCGGTGACCGCCCAGGCCCGGGCCATGCTGTGCCCGGCCGGCGACGTCAATTTCCTGTCGGGCCCCGGCCGGGGCGTCATCCTGATCAAGCTGGCGCGGGGGACGGACCGGGTGCTGGGCTTCATCGCCTCGACCGGCGACCGCGACCTCCTGAACGTCGAGACCAGCCGGGGCGCGACCCAGACCGTGAGCACCACCAAGTACGGGGTCGCCAGCCGGGGCGGCAAGGGCCGGGAGCTGCTGCAGCGCGGGCAGTTCACGCGGGTGATTCCGCCGCCGGTGGCGGTGCCCGTGCTCGGCGACTGAATCACCGGGGACCGACCACCGACACTACCGACGACCGCTCGCTCACCGACCGGACGATCCATGGCGAAGAGCTATACCGCGAAAGACATCACCGTCCTCGAAGGCCTCGACCCGGTCCGGCGCCGGCCGGGCATGTACATCGGGGGGGTCGGACCCGCCGGGCTGCACCACCTGATCTGGGAGATCATCGACAACGCCATCGACGAGGCGATGAACGGGCACGCCGCCCACATCGGCGTCACCCTCCACGCCGACGGGTCGTCGGTGACCATCACCGACGACGGGCGCGGCATCCCCGTCGACACCCACGGGCCGAGCGGACGCGGCGCCCTGGAGGTGATCTTCACCACGCTGCACGCGGGCGGCAAGTTCGAGCACCGGACGTATCGAACCGCCGGCGGGCTGCACGGCGTCGGGGCGAGCGTGGTCAACGCCCTGTCGAAAGAGCTGGTCGCCACCTCCACCCGCGACGGCGCGCGCTGGGAGCAACGCTTCGCCCAGGGCCGGCCGGCGACCGCGCTGCGGCGGACGGGGCCGGCCCGCGGCAGCGGCACGACGATCTTCTTCCGCCCCGACGCCACCATCTTCCCGACGACGACCTTCGATGCCGATCTCATCGCCGAGCGGCTCAAGGTCGCCAGCTATCTGCACCGGGGCGTGACCGTCGCCTTCGTGGACGAAGCGGCGGGACGGACGCACCGGTTCCGCCACGAGGAGGGGCTGGCCGACTACGTGCGGCAGATCCTCGGCGACCGGCAGGCCCGGCCGGTGCACGAGACGCCGTTCGACCTCACCCGGGATCACGACGCGAGCAGCGCCCGGCTCGACCTCGTGCTGCAGTGGACGGAAGCCACTGACGAGCATCTGCGCAGCTACGTCAACGGCATCCCCACCGGTTCCGGCGGCACCCACGAGAACGGGCTGCGGGCCGGCATCGGCAAGGCGATCCGCAACTTCATCGAGACCCACGGTCTCACCCCGAAGGGGGTGACACTTGCCACCGACGACATCCGCGAGGGCCTCGTCGGCGTGCTCAGCGTGTTCATCCCCGACCCGCAGTTCCAGGGGCAGACCAAGGACCGGCTGAACAACCCGGAGCTGACGTCGACGGTCGACGGGCTCGTGCGCCCCGCCCTCGAGCACTGGCTGAACCACAACATCAGCGTCGCCGAGTCGATCGTGGCGCGGATCATCCTCGCGGCGCGGGCCCGCGCCGCGAGCCGGGCCGCCCAGCAGGCGGTGTCGCGCAAGAGCGCCACCTCGAACCGCCTGAACCTCCCCGGCAAGCTGAGCGACTGCACGTCCCCGGGGGCCGCCGGGAGCGAGCTCTTCGTGGTGGAGGGCGACTCCGCCGGCGGCTCCGCCAAGCAGGGGCGCGACCGCGTCCACCAGGCGATACTGCCGCTGCGCGGGAAGGTCCTGAACGTCGAGAACGCACCGCTCGCCAAGGTCCTCGACAACAAGGAGCTCTCCGACCTGGTGACCGCGCTCGGCTGCGGCCTCGGCAAGACGTTCGACCTCGCCCGGCTTCGCTACGACCGCGTCATCATCCTCGCCGACGCCGACGCCGACGGCAACCACATCGCCACGCTGCTGCTGACGTTCCTCTACCGGTATCTGCCCACGCTGATCGCCGACGGCAGGGTGTTCCTGGCCCAGCCGCCGCTCTACCGCATCGATGCCGGCAAGCAGACCCACTGGGCGCTGGACGACCAGCAACTGCGCGCGGTGCTGGCGTCCGTCGAACAGGGCAACGGGCGGGTCCGGCCGGAGGTGACCCGTTTCAAGGGCCTCGGCGAGATGATGCCGAAGGTGTTGTGGGAGACGACCCTGAACCCGAAGACCCGCCGTCTCCTGCGCGTCTCGATCGCCGACCGGATTCGGACCGACCGGGTCATCGCGGACCTGATGGGGCGGGACGCCTCGGCCCGGTTCCGGTTCATCATGGACCGGGCCGAAGAGGTCGACGGCCTGGACGTCTGAGGACGGCCCGATGCCGACGACTGGCGCCGGTCCGCCGGTCGCTGATACCATAGGAGCGCGTGGGGAAAGCCCGCCGATGCCGCCTTTACTTTTGCGGTTCGGAGGCCGTTTCCTCGACGACAGTCCTTCGCGAACTCTCGACCGACGGACGCCGGCTGCACGCGGCCCGGTCGCCGGGCCACGCGCAAGCCGGGACGCCGCCACGGGTGAGCCGGGCCGGGGGCCGCCGCGGCATGAGGACACCGAGCCGGTTGCTGACCACCGCTTGACGCACTGGAGATCATCGATGCGCCGTCCGACCCGCCTCGTTCGAATGCTCCCGCTCGTTCTCCTGCTGGCTCCGGCCACCGCGGCGGCCCAGCCCGCCGGGCCGGGCAGCGCCGCCGCCGCGCCGGCCGACGCGTGGCCGCAGTTCCGGGGCACGCCGTCCCTGAGCGGAGTGTCCGAGGCCAGGCTGCCGGCCGAGCTGACGCTGCAGTGGACCTACCAGGCAGACGATGTGATCGACTCGTCGGCGGCCATCGCGGACGGCACGGTCTACGTCGGCAGCTATTCCGGCAACCTCATCGCCCTCGATCTGCACACCGGCGAGGAACGCTGGAAGTACTCGACCGGCAACATGGGCATCGGCGAATCGTCGCCCGCCGTCGCCGGGGACCTCGTCTTCATCGGCGACCTCGGGGGTGTGTTCCACGCCGTCGACGCCGCGACCGGGGAGGCCCGCTGGACGTTCGAGACCCTGGGCGAGATCAAGTCGTCTCCGGTCGTCGCCGGCGACCGCGTGCTGATCGGCTCGTACGACGGATACCTCTATGCGCTCGACATCGCCGACGGGACGCTGATCTGGCAGTACGAGACGCTGAACTACGTGCACGCCACCCCCGCGGTCTGGAACGGCGTCGCCTATTTCGGCGGATGCGACGAGCTGTTCCACGGAGTCCGGGTCAGCGACGGCGCCGAGGTCGTCAGCCTGTCGGCGGGCGCCTACACCATCGCGTCCCCGGTGATCGACGACGGGAAGGTCTTCTTCGGCACCTACGACAACGAGGTCATTGGCATCGACCTCCAGACGCAAGAGCTGATCTGGCGCTACGAGCATCCGCGGCGGCATTTCCCGTACTACTCGTCCGCGCTGGCGACCCGGGACACGATCGTGGTCGGCGGGCGGGACAAGATGGTGCACGCCATCGACCAGCGGACCGGCGAGGCGCGGTGGACGTTCACGACCCGGGCGCGGGTCGACTCGTCCCCGGCCGCGAGCGGAGACCGGGTGTACGCCGGGTCGAGCGACGGCCGTTTGTACGTGCTGGACCTCGCGAGCGGCGAGAAGCTGTGGGAGTTCGACGCCGCCGCCCCGCTGGTGGCGTCACCGGCCATCGCCGAGGGCCGGCTCGTCATCGGCTCCGAGGACGGCGTGCTGTACTGCTTCGGGTGATTTCGACCGGCACCCCGGATACGCTGACCGGGTTGGGTGGCAAGCGGAGCCGTCGGGCGGTGATTTCCGGGCTCCGGGCTATAGTGAAGCGATGGCGAGTGCGGCACTCCGGGTCCCTCCGACACGGCGGGACCCTGGACAGTGAAGACGGATGACCGAAACAACCCGGACGGCGGCGGTGGAGCAGACCGAGGTTGGCAGCTACTTCGTCGCCAACTATCCCCCGTTCTCGACGTGGACGCACGAGGCGGTGGCCGCCGATGCCATGATGGCGCTGGGCCAGCCCGCCGCCGACGTCCCGCTCGGGCTCTATCTGCACATTCCGTTCTGCCGGAAGCGGTGCCACTTCTGCTACTACCGCGTATATACCGGCAAGAACGCCAACGAAGTGGCCGAGTATCTCGATCTGCTGGGCCGGGAGTGGGAGCTCTACGCCACGCAGCCGGCCATCACCGGCCGTCCCCTGCGGTTCGTGTACTTCGGGGGCGGCACGCCGTCCTTCCTGTCGGTGCGGCAGCTTCGCGGGCTGGTCGACCGGCTGTCGCGGGTCACGCCATGGACCGGCGCGGAGGAGATCACCTTCGAGTGCGAGCCCGGCACCCTCACCGAATCGAAGCTGGCCGCCATCCGCGAGCTGGGGGTGACCCGGCTCAGTCTCGGCATCGAGCACTACGACGATCGCGTTCTCGAGCTGAACGGCCGCGCCCACCGCTCGGCGGAGGTGTTCCGGGCCTACCGGTTCGCCCAGACCCTGGGTTTCCCGCAGATCAACATCGACCTCATCGCGGGCATGCTCGGCGACACCGACGCGAAGTGGCGGGAGGCGGTCGAGAAGACGATCGAGCTCGACCCCGACAGCGTCACCATCTATCAGATGGAGCTGCCCTACAACACGACGATCAGCCACGATCTGCTGGAGAACACCGGACAGTTCACCGAGGCGGTGGCCGGCTGGTCGACGAAGCGGCGCTGGGTCCGGGAAGCCTTTGCGGCGCTGGAAGACGCCGGTTACACGGTCGGCAGCGCCTATACCGCGGTCAAGAACCCCGCCGCGACCCGGTTCGTCTACCGCGACCAGCTCTGGCAGGGCGCCGACCTCGCGCCGCTGGGGGTCGCCTCGTTCGGGCACGTCAACGGCGTCCACATGCAGAACTTCGACAGCTGGGGCCCCTACGCGGCCGCGATCCAGCGGGGCGAGATTCCCCTGAATCGCGCCTACCGGCCCACCGGGGAGGAACGGCTGATTCGCGAGTTCGTGCTCCAGCTCAAGCTCGGCTCGGTGCGACCGGCCTACTTCGAGGCCAAGTACGACGTGCCGGTGCTGGAGCGGTTCTCGGGCACCCTGGCCGCCCTGCGCAACGACGGCTACCTGATGGCGGCCGATGCGGATCAGATTTCCCTGACCCGTGACGGGCTGCTCAGGGTCGACAGCCTGCTGCCCCGCTTCTTCCGTCCCGAGCATGTCAACCTCAGATACACGTAGCCCGGAAAGCGTCGCCTCCGGCTCCGCTTCCCGCCCAACCAACCCTGCAGGAATCCGCGCCGTTTCCACGGCGCAGACTCCTGACGCGGCCGAGGCTCTCGAGCCGTCCTACGACGCGATCGTCGTCGGCGGCGGGCCGGCCGGCGCCACCACCGCGGCGGTTCTGGCCGAGCACGGACGCCGCGTGCTGCTGCTGGAGCGTGAGCGCTTCCCCCGGTACCACATCGGCGAGTCGCTGATGCCCTATACCTGGTTCACGTTCGAGCGCCTCGGGGTGCTCGAGTGGTTGAAGCAGTCGGGCAGCCCGCTGAAGCACAGCGTGCAGTTCGTCTCGACGAACGGCAAGGTCTCGCAGCCGTTCTATTTCTTCCAGACCATCGAGCACGAGTGCGCGAGCACGTGGCAGATCCTGCGGTCGGACTTCGACGCCATGATGCTCCGGAACGCGGCCGGGAAGGGGGCGGAGATCCGGCAGGGGGCGACCGTACGCGAAGTGCTGATGGAGAACGACGGGGCCGTCGGCGTGCGCGCCACCCTGGTCGACGGGAAGACCGCGACCTGGCGGGCGCGGGTCGTCGTCGACGCCACGGGGCGCGATACCCTGCTCGCCAACCGGCTGGGATGGAAGCGGCGCGATCCCGACCTCAACAAGATCGCCATCTTCACCTACTTCACCGGCGCGCGCCGGGATCCGGGGCTGGATGCGGGCGCCACCACCGTCGCCTACATACCGGACAAGGGCTGGTTCTGGTACATCCCGCTGGTCGATGACACGGTGAGCGTCGGGGTCGTCGCCGAGCACGACTACCTGTATCGGGATACGCGCGACCCCGAGACCATCTTCTGGCGCGAGGCGGCGGAGTGCCGGTGGATCCGCGAGCATCTCGAACCGGGCACCCACCGGGGGCCGGTGCGGGTCACCGGCGAGTTCAGCTACCGCGCCACCGCCGCCGCCGGCAACGGCTTCTGCCTCGTGGGAGACGCCTACGCCTTCCTCGATCCGGTCTTCTCGTCCGGGGTGTTCGTGGCCCTCAAGGGAGGAGAGCTCGCGGCCGACGCGATTCACGCCGCCCTCGACCGAGACGACGACATCACCGCCGCGACCTTCGAGGACTACGCCCGCGACGTCCGCTACGCGCTCGACAGCTTTCGGCGGATCGTCATCGCGTTCTACGATCAGACGTTCAACTTCGGCGAGTTCATCGGCGCCTATCCGGACCTGCAGCCGCGGCTCGTCGATCTCCTCGTGGGCAACGTCTCCCGGGAGCTCGAGCCGCTGTTCGAGGCGCTGGCCGAGTACACCAGGGACCGGGGCCGGCAGCCGGCAACCGGATTGCCCTAGCACCTGGAACCCTTCGCCCGGCCTTCCCCAGTGCCCACCCTTCACGGACCCGGCGTGATCAGCGAGTTCCGCATCTCCCGACGCGTGCAGTTCCACGAGACCGATGCGGCCGGCATCGTCCACTTCAGCGTCTTCTTCCGCTACATGGAGGAGGCCGAGCACGGACTGTGGCGGGCGGCCGGCCTGAGCATCGCGCCGCCCGACGCCCGGGTCGGGTTCCCCCGCGTCGCGGCGAGCTTCGATTTCCGCAGACCGCTGCGGTTCGAGGACGAGTTCGAGGTCCTGCTGCGGGTGACGGGGAAGTCGGCGAGAAGCCTGTCGTACAGCGCGACAATCACGAAGGACGGCGAGACTGCGGCCCGCGGCGCCCTCACCGTCGCCTGCGTCGCCAAGGAGCCCGGACAGCCGATGCGGAGCACGCCGATTCCGCCGGAGATCGCGTCGCGGTTCGCGGTGGCGCCCGCGGCGGCGCCCGCGGGCGAGGAAGATCGCCGATGACAGGTCCGGGGCCGGCGCCGCCGGACACCGAACGCCTGCCCCGCGCGACCCTTCTCGAGCGGCAGGGCCGGCGGCTCGCCGCACTCCTTACCGCCGTCGACGGGCGAAACTCGTTCTATACCCGAAAGCTCGCCGAGGCCGGGGTGGACCCGGCGGCGTTCCGCTTTCCCGACGACCTCTCCGCCCTGCCGTTCACGACCCGCCACGAGCTGGCGTCCGACCAGGAGTCGGACCCGCCGTGGGGCACCGCCCGCACCGAGCCGCTCGACCGCTACACGCGATATCACCAGACGTCGTCGACGACCGGACGTCCCCTGCGGTGGCTGGACACCGGCGCGAGCTGGCAGTGGATCATCGGCTGCTGGAAGGCGGTGTACAGGGCGGCGAGGGTCACCGCCGCCGACCGCATCCTCTTCCCGTTCGGATTCGGGCCGTTCATCGGCTTCTGGGCGGGGTTCGACGCCGGCGCGCAGCTTGGGGCCCTGTGCATCCCGGGCGGCGCGATGTCGAGCGAGAGCCGGCTCCGGTTGCTCGAGGCGGTGCGGCCCACGGTGGTCTGCTGCACGCCCACCTATGCGCTCAGGCTCGCGGAGGTGGCGCGGGCCAGCGGGCTCGTCGATCTGGCGGACGGCCCGGTGCGGACCCTCATCGTCGCCGGCGAGCCCGGCGGCCACATCCCCGCCACCCGGGAACGGATCGAACGCGGCTGGGGCGCCCGCGTCATCGACCACCACGGCCTGACCGAGGTCGGGCCGATGAGCTTCGAGTGCCGGGAGGCGACGGGGTCGTTGCACTTCAACGAATGCGAGTTCGTCTGCGAGGTGCTCGACCCGGAGAGCGGAGCACCGGTCCCGCCCGGTGAACCGGGCGAGCTGGTAGTCACCAACCTCGGCCGCACCGCGAGCCCCGTCATCCGCTACCGGACCGGAGACATCGTGCGGGTGCGGGAGGAGGCCTGCGGCTGCGGCCGGACCCTCGCCCGCGCCGTGGGCGGCATTCTGTCGCGGGCGGACGACATGGTCTGGGTGCGCGGCGTCAACGTGTATCCGACCGCGGTCGAGGCGGTGATTCGCCGGTTCCCCGAGGTCGTGGAGTACCGGTGCACGGTCTCGACCCGCGGTACGCTGACGAAGCTGGCGGTGGAGGTCGAGCTGCAAGGGAACGCGGCCGACACCGGGGCGGCGGACGCGGTGGGCACGGCCCTGCACGAGGCGCTGGGCCTGACGGTGCCCGTGCGGGTGGTGGACGCGGACACCCTGCCCCGGTTCGAGCTCAAGGCGCGGCGGTTCGTGGTGGACGGACCTGCGCCGGGAACGCCGGAAACAGGAGCACGGCAATGAGTGAAGTCAGGCTGTCGCGGATCGACAACGTCATGCTGGGCACGACCGATCTGGCGCGATCGGTGGCCTTCTATCACGAGACCCTGGGACTGGACATCCGGTTCGAGTCGCCGGGCTTCGCGTTCCTCGACGGCGGCGGAGTCACCCTCGCCCTGAGCGAGGCTCACGCCCGGCTGGCGACCCCGGTGGCGGGAGGCACCGAGATCGTGTTCGGGGTCGAGGACGTGACCGCCGCCCACGCGGCCCTGACGGCGCGGGGGGTCGCGTTTCTCAGCGCCCCCCGCAACGTCACCGGCGACCAGTGGGCGGCCAACTTCCGCGACCCGGACGGGCACCTGCTGTCGGTGTTCGGCCCGCAGGGCTCCGCGTCCTGAACCGGCCGCGGAAGCGACACTCGGAATGGTCCGGCCGGGAGCCTGGGGGGCAGGAGACTGCGCCGAAGTCGGTGTTCGGCCCACGGGGCCCCGCGTCCTGAACCGGCCGGGCAAGAGACACTCGGGATGCTCTAGCCGGGAGCCTGCGGGGCAGGAGACTGCGCCGTGGAAGGAGCGGACTCCCGGAGGCTTGGCCGGGCGAATCCCGGCGCGCCGAAGCGGCGGTGTCCGGGCTATAGTGAACGGGCACGGCGCCGCCTGAAGACTCGGCGCCGCCGGCCGAGACCCGCGCGACACAGCCGCGGGCGGGCGGAACCGCGAAGGATCGGGATCCAGCGGCCAGGCAGGAGCACCGATGGACACGCGCATCTCTCGCCGCCAGTTGCTGAATGCGGTCGGCGCGGCCGGCGGGGCGGCCGCGGTGCATGCCGCGGCCACCGCCCTCGGGCTGCTGCCGGAGGTGGCGCGGGCCGGTCAGCTCGCCCTCCGGCCGGCCGGCGGCCGGCCGCGACACGTCGTCGTCATCGGCGCCGGCATCGCCGGCCTCACCGCGGCCTACGAGCTCCGCAGGGCGGGCCACCGCTGCACGGTGCTGGAGGCCTCGCATCGGCCGGGGGGGCGCAACCTCACCCTCCGGCGCGGCGACGTCGTCGACGAGCTGGGCGCCCGGCAGACGTGCGAGTTCGACGACCATCCCGACCTCTACTTCAACGCCGGCCCGGCGCGGATACCCGGCACCCACACGAACCTGCTGCACTATTGCCGCGAGCTCGGCGTCCCCCTCGAGATCTTCGTCAACGACAACCGCAACGCCTGGGTGCAGGACGACGCCGCGTCCGGCGGGCGGCCCATCCGCAACCGCGAGTACATGACCGACGCCCGCGGCTTCCTGGCCGAGCTGTTGGCGAAGTCGGTCGACCCGCGCGCCCTCGACGCCCGTCTCGACGCCGACGATCGCGAGCGGCTGCGCGAGTTCCTGCGCGCGTACGGCGACCTGGACGAGACGCTCGCCTATCACGGCTCGGACCGCGCCGGCTACGCGAGCGGCGGCATGACATCGCCCGGCGTCAAGAAGCCGGTGCGCGGCTTCTCCGAGCTGCTCGGCGCGAACTTCTGGCGCGAGTACATGCACTGGGGCGAGCTGGCGGACCAGGCCGCGCCCATGCTGCAGCCCGTGGGCGGCATGGACCGGATCGTCGACGGCTTCATGCGCCACGTCGGCGACGCGGTCGAGCTGCGGGCGGCGGTGCGCGAGATCCGCCTGGGCGGGGCCGGCGTGGAGGTGGCGTTCACCAGCGCCCGCGGCGAGGTGCGGGCGGTTCAGGCCGACTACTGCCTCAACAACATGCCGGCCCATCTGGTGGTGGGCCTGCGTCACAACCTGCCCGCCCGCTACGTGCAGGCTCTGTCCGCCCCCGGGCGCGGCAGCCTCTTCAAGCTGGCGTTCCAGGCGAAGCGGCGCTTCTGGGAAGACCAGCAGATCTACGGCGGCATCTCCTGGACCCACCAGGACATCACCCAAATCTGGTATCCGCCGCACGGCATTCACGGCAGCTCGGGCGTCATTCTCGGCGCCTACGCCTTCGACGACGAGCCCGGCCGGCGGCTCACCCGGATGTCGCCGGCCGAGCGCATCGAGGCGGCCCTGGCCCAGGGAGAGAGAGTCCATCCCGACTACCGGCAGCACGTCGAGCGGGGGATCAGCGTGGCCTGGTATCGGATGAACCACGTCCTCGGCTGCTCGACCCGCTGGAGCGACGAGGCCATGCGGGACCATTTCGCGACGCTGCAGAGCCCCGCGGGGCGGCACTACATGGTGGGCGATCAGATCAGCTACCACCCCGGCTGGCAGGAGGGCGCTATCCGGTCCGCCTACCATGCCATCGAGGACATCGACCGGCGGGAGCGGGAGACGGGGGGTCCGCAGTGACCACGGTCCCGTCCCGCGGATCGACGGGCGAGAAGGAAGCTGGAGGACCGATGCAGCCTCTTCGTCGGTGGTCGGCGGCGTTCGGGGCGGCGGTGGCGGGGACGGCCGGGGCGGCCCTGCTCGCCGGCGGACCGGCGGCGGGCGGTCAGGCGCCGGAAGCCGCGTCGTCGGCGCCGAGGGCGCTGTACGTCACCGCGTGCTCGTCCTGCCACGGCGCCGACGGGCAGGGCAATCCGCAGATCGACGCGCCGGCCCTCGCGGGACTGAGCGCAACCTACCTGCAGCGGCAGGTGGATGGCTTCCGGAACGGCTACCGGGGCCTCCACCCTGACGACCGGGAGGGCGCCGAGATGCGCCCCATGATCGAAGGGTTCGCCGACGCCGACCTCGCGGCCCTCGGCGCGTGGCTGGCCTCGCTGCCCCTCCCGCCCCCGAGCGCGCCGGCCTCGGCCGGCGGCGATCCGGACCGCGGGCGAGGGCTGTACGCGGCCTGCGCCGTCTGTCACGGGCGGTCCGGAGAAGGCAACGACGCCCTCGGGGCGCCACGGCTCGCGGGTCAGGCGAGTTGGTACACCGCGCGGCAACTGCGCAAGTTCATGGACGGCGTCCGGGGCTCGCATCCCGACGACACGTCCGGCGCCTCCATGCGGGCGAGCGTGGCGGACATCGACCCGCGCGACGTGCCCCACATCGTGGCCTGGATCGAGACGCTGCCGCAGCCCGCTCCGGGCGAGTGAAGGCCGCCGCGAGGGGCCCCAACTTTCTCCACGGTGCCGGCGCCGGATGCCGCCAGAAGCACGAGCCGGCGACCCGCCGGCGGTCGACCGACTCACTCCGAGGCACTCGCTCCCGCTGCGCCTCGCATCGACGTCGCCACGTTCCCGCGAACCCGGGCTCGTTGCCCTCTGCCGCGCCCGGAATCTCACGCATCCCCGATCCAACTCAACGCGGTTCTGTGGTACGGTGCCAAACTCAAGTGCTGGAACGTCTTCAGTGCCGCGAACCCGGAGACACTGAGAGGCACTATTATCATGAGACCGCACCGTGCGTCGTTCGTCTGCATCGCCGGCCTGTTCGCCATCCTGACCGCCGGTTCGGCCCGCGCCCAGTTCCTGGAGAGCTTCGAGGAATCGCTCTGGGGGGTCCAGGGATCGTTCACGCCGACCTGGCAATTCCCGAACCAGTTCAAGGACCTGCTCAAGGATGTCGCCGAGATCGACCTTTCCGGGTCCGAGTACTCCTTCGGATTCGCGCGCGGACGCATGTCCGGAGGGCACTGGGGCCTGTCCCTGGTCCGACAGCGGATCGGTGAGGGGTCCGTCTGCGTGAGCAACGAACCAGAGTGCTACGACCTGGCGGGCGTGCCACTGCAGGGCTTCGAGTTCGGCTCGTTTCTGGCGTTCGGGGAACCGTTCGCAGGCGACCGCATTCAGGTCGGCATGCACCTCGGTGTCGGAGCCGGTTGGTATCAGGGCGTCATCTCGCATGGCGGCGTGGACAAGAGCGTCAGCGAGCTGCTGAACTTTCAGAACGAGAACATCCCCATCCCCATCTTCCGAGCTGAATTCGCGGTCGCGGCCACGGTGGCCCCCGGACTCAAGATCATCGGCAGCGGCGGCTACGGCTTCCCGGGCAACCGCCGCCCCACCGTGAGCGTGGCCTACTTCCCGCTGGGCGGCCGCTGACCGGTCCCGGCAAGCAAGGCTTCGCAGGAGCGGGCAACGTCCCCGCTCGGCGGCGACCCTTCGGCGGCCCAGGGGGAAGCGATGATGAGACACATGAGACACACGCTCGCCGTCGCGGCGTGCGCGGGGCTGACCATGTCGCCGGTGGCCGCCCCCGCCCAGTCCGTCTGGTTCGACCTAACCGTGCCCGGATCGCTCGAAGAGATGCTGGGAACCGCGGACGGGTCGTTGGAGGGGCCGCACCTGCTGCGCAGCCTGATCGGCGCCTTCCACGACCCCACGGGCACCATCGCCAACCCCGCGCAAGCGGCGGGGGCCTTTCGCGACTGCCTCGGCGACGTGCAGGGGCTGCGCGATCGGTGGCGCGCGGTCGAACGCGCGGCGGGCGGGGTGAGCCTGCCCGCGGCGGCCTCGGCGGACGGCGGACGAGGGGTGCTGGAGGCGTTTGTCGACCTCTTCGACCTGCGGCTCGCGGGCGACGGCGCGAACCTGAGGGTGGCCTCGAACCGCGCGGAGGCGCGCAGCCGCGAGGCCGAGGAGACGGCGGACAGGGGGCTGCCGGCGGTCTGCGGCGCCGGCGGCGCCTGGGGGTCGACCGAGATCGAGCGGCGGCTGAACGCGGGCGAGACAATCGCCTGGGATCTGCCGCACTTCGAGGTGTCGTTGCCCCTGTCGCCGCGGGTCTGGCTGCAGGTGCTGTTCGGCGACGACCCCGGCGCCGGGGCGGCCGAGCTGGCCGCTGAACGTGCCGCCGACCTGGTGGGCCGGCTGGTGACGAACCCGCGCGCGGCGCAGTTCTACGCCGGTCTCGCCGCGCTCGACGATGCGACCCTGGTGTGGCTGCAGTCGAATCCGCGGGTGCTGTCGCGCCTCGCCAACGACCACCTGACGGCGTTCGCCCAGTTCGGCGGGGGCCTGCGGGTCCGCGACGGCGCGGTACAGGCGCCCGGCGGCGCCACCGCGCTCGCTTTCTGGGAGGCTCTCGTCGGCGTCCCCCCCGCCGACTCCGAACGGTTCGTGGACCGGTTGTTCGCCTCGGAACGGGTCGCCGCCGCCTTCGACCTCGTGTCGCGCCTGCCGGAACGCTCCCGCCGGTTCGTGATCGGCGCGGGGCAGCCGGACCGCCGCGATTGGCGCCGCGGCCTGACTCTGCTCGGACGCGTCATCGAGACGCTGCCGCCGCCCGACCCCCGGTTCGCCGAACGCGGCGCCGGACGGGACCCGGATCTGGTGTTCACACGGAGGCCGGGCCTCAGGTTCGGAGACCGTCTGAACGAGAACATCTGCAACCTGCCGGACGACGAGGCGGTGATCCTCACGTGGAACCACCCGGTGGCCCTCCCCCCTCCCCAAACGCAGGACGTGTGGACAGCGTGTGGTCCTTTTGCGTGCACCAGTGGGCACCAGAATGAGATGGCCGCCATGGAGCGGGTACACAGCCGCGGAGAACCCGTATACGTTTGTCGGGTCGAAACGCAGCTCTACGTACGCGGCCCGCCGCGCCGGGAACTCGTTCCAATGGGAGGCTTCGCCGGCGTACGGTGGTCCGCGGCGCTGTACCGGCTCGGCTACCGGATGACGGGGGCGAACGAGGACGCGCGGCAGTTCATCGTTCGATAGGACCGTGGCAGGCAGACTGCTCGTTGTGTCGCTGGTCGCCGGCGCCTTCCTGTCGCCGGCCGCGCCGGCCCTCGCGCAGTCGGCCGACTCGCTACGGCCGCTCGATCCGGCGATGGTGCTGCGCGCCCTGAGCTTCGACGAGTCGGGAGAGCTCGCCGGCCCCGCCGCGCGCGACTTCTGGGAACGGGTGTTCCGGGACGACCGGGTGCCCGAGGACCCCCGGCGGGCCCTGGGCCGCATCGACCCCGCCCCCCTGGTCGACGCGGCGTACGTCCTGGCCGCGACCTGCACGGGACCACCGGCGGCGGGCCGGGCCCGGTTGCGCGCCCTCGCCTTCGTGCAGCGGGTCGCGCCGGCCGGCCGCGACGCCGACCTGCCGGCACTGCTAGCCGCGGCGCGGGCGGTCATGCGCTACCCCATGCTGATGCTGTCGGTCGAGCGCATGGGCATCGACGACTTGAACGTCCACCTCGCGCTCGCGCACGCCGCCCGCCGTTTCGAGCGCATCCCGAATCCCCTGCTGCTGCGGCAAGCCCTGTCGCAGTTCCAGGGGGCGATGGCGCTGGTGGAACGCGCGCGGCTGGCGGGCCGCCTCGCGCCTGACGCGGCGGGGGCGACGCTGCTGGCCCTGGCGTCGGTCCCGCTGTCCAGTGACGGCTACGACGGCGCGATGGCCGGCTGGCTCACCGGCGACCTGCTGCCCCGCCTGGGGGTGCCGATGACGCCCTCGGTCACCGGCGTCGCGATGGACCAGCGGCTGCTCGCGGCCCTCGCCGGCCCCCGCGACGGCGAAGTTCCGGTCGTCGAATGGGAAGGGCTCACGTACCGGTTCGACCGCCGCACGGCCCAGTTCGAGCGGTACGTGCGGTCCCGCGGCCAGCTGGGGGGGAACTCGCTCGACGCAGTGCTCGCCCTGTGGGAGATCGCCAAAGTGCTGGCGGCGGAGAGCATTGCCGTTCGCGACGTGCCGCCCCTCGTCGAGCAGTTGGAGACGTCGACCGCGGTCGTCGGGACGCCCCGGGTGGGGTTGCACGTGCCGGGCGCGCGGAGCGTCTCGTACGCGGAACAAGTCCAGCCCCTGGTGGAGGACCTTCGGGAGATCACGGCCCCGGGACGCCTGCGCCGGCTGCCGGGCATCGCCGACCGCCTGCGCTACGTGGTCGACGTGCTTCTCGCCGACCTGCTGAGGACCCTGCCCTACGTCGTGCATCTGGCGAACGCCTACAGCGCGGAGACCCTGGGGGACGACGTCGCGGCGCGCCACGAGTTCGGCGTCCGCCTCGCCGACCCCGGGCACCGCAGCCAGGCCCCGTGGGCCGTGCCGCAGGGACGGGTCGCCCCGCCCGCCTCGTTCCAGCGGATCGGCGAGCCGTGGACCGCCGCACCCGGCGACGACCGGTTCTCGAGCGCCTGGCACGTCTACGGCTCGCTGCTCTCGCTCGATCTCGCGCTCGCGCCGCTGTATCTGCCCCGGTTCTCCGGCGTGATGCCCCCGGAGGTCCCGGCCTTCCAGGCGCCGGAGGAGGAGCACTTCGCGCGCGGGGTGGCCCTGTTCAATCCGGCCGCCGCGCACGGGGAGCAGGTCGCGGCCCTCGCCGGCGCCATCCGGCGGGGCCGGGCGCGGGCGCGGCGGCTGGCCGCCGGCGCCGAGAGCCTCGCGGACGTCGCGGACGCGGCGGGGCTCGGTCCGGCCCGCCGGAACGATCTCGCGTGGGTGCTCCGCCGCCGCCCCGACGCGGTGGACGGACTCTTCTCGCGCACCGAGCTGCTGTGGCTGGGCCTTGAGGCAGGCGGCGGGGCGCGCGACCGGCCGCCGCCCGGCTGGGGGGCGCCCGCCGTCTGGCTGGACGGATGTCTGTGCACGCGGATACCGGTTCCCGACGCGGAGGACCTCTTCCGCGCGCCGGCCGGCCGCCTCGCGTCCCGCTTCGCGGACCTGCAGCTCGCGCTGGCCGAGGCGGTGGACGACATGGCGCTCCCCGCCCCGATCGTCGGCGACCTGTTGCCGGTGGCGACCCGCGAGATGCTCGACGGCGTCCAGTTCACCTACGCCGGACGCTTCGACGCCTTGGTGCGCTACGTCCACGACCTGCCGCGAACGCGCATCGAGGACTACGTGGCGGCCCTGGTCGGTCCGGGCCGCCCGTTGCGCCCGGTGGACCCGGCAGGCGGATCGGAGAGGTGACGACATGAACGTTCGCGCGGCGTGCGCCGCCGCGGTCTTCCTCGCGCTCCCCGGGGCGCCGGGCGGCGCCGTGTCCCCCGGGCACCGGCCCCCCGCCGGCGCGCCGGCCGCTTCCGCTCAGGCCGAGCCGGTGCTGACCATCGTGGAGCCCGACGGGCAGGCCCAGCTCGCGGGCCTCGTGCGGCTGCGCGCCGACGTCACGCCGGCCGACGGCGCCGAGGCGGTGGAGTTCTTCGTCGACGGGTCGCGGGTCTGCGTGGTCCCCGCCCCGCCGTTCGAGTGCGCGTGGGACGCGGGGCCCCGGGCGGAGGCGCACGTGGTCCGCGTGGTGGCGCGCCTCGGCGGAGGGCGGCGGGTGGTGCGCAGCGTCCTCACCCGCGCCGGCCCCGCCGCGTTCTTCTCGGCCGGCACCAGCGCGGTGCTCGTCCCGGTGGCGGTCCGGGACCGGCGCGGGCGCTTCGTAGACGGGCTGACCCGCGGCGACTTCGCCCTCTTCGAGGACGGCGTCCGGCAGGAACTCTCCTTCTTCGAGACCGCGGACAGGGATCTGGACCTCGTGCTGGCCCTCGATTTCAGCGCGAGCATGGGCTCCTCGATGCGGTCGCTGCGGACCGCCGCCCGCCGGTTCGTGGGCGCGCTGCCGGAAACCGCCCGCCTGAGCCTGCTCGCGTTCAACGACCGGATCTTCGTCGTCGCCCGGCACGAACAGGACCGCGATGCGCTCCTGGCCGCGGTGGACGCCCTGCCGAGGCCGTACGGCGGGACCTCGCTGCTCGACGCCGTCGTCCACGCCCTCGAGATCCACGACGACGACGTCGCCCACAAGGCGGTCGTGCTGTTCAGCGACGGCGAGGAACGGAACAGCTTCACGAACCTCGACACGGCCCGGCAGCGGATCCGCGCGAGCCGGGCGACGCTGTACGCCGTCACCCTGGGCCGGGGCCGGGCCATCGAACGGGTCCGGGCGCAGATGGATCTGCTGGTGCGGATCAGCGGAGGCCGATCGTTCCGCATCGCTCGCATCGACGACCTCGACGAGGTCCTGACCCAGGTTCGAGAGGACCTGGGGGCCCGCTACCTCCTCGGCTACGAGCCCTCGAACCGCGGCGCCGACGGCGCCTGGCGCAGCATCGAGGTGCGCACCGCGAACCGCCGCCACGTCGTGCAGGCGCGGGAAGGGTACCTGGCCGTGCCGTCGTACTGAGCCGTCTCCCCGTGCAGACCGCCTGCGGCTGTCAGCTCCGCGGCGTTCGTCATCGCCTCGTGGCGTCCCGCTCGAGCCGTCAGCGTGCGGGCAGCCCCGGAGGGACCCTGGTACGGCAGCGGCGAGTGCATCGCCGCACGCCCGGAGTCTCGCATTCCGACGATACGCCTGCGCGTAAGGACGGTGACCGATATGAGGTTGCCGACTACATCCAGGCGCAGCCCGTTTTCTACGGTTTCACGCGCTTGGCACACGGCAAGAGAATTTCCGTCAGTGTCCTGAGGCGAAGGCGAGCTGCTCCCGCTCTGGCCCGACTTCTGCGGCTGAAGTAGAATTCCACGCTGGCGAGCATCCGCTCTCCCTCGGTCAGACCGACCGACCAACGGCGGACCGCCGGCGCACGGTGTCCAACGTGTGCGCCGGCTCGAGAGGCAGGTTGCAGGCATGCGTCGAGACGGATTGGTGGCAGTGGCAGTGGCATGCGCCCTGGCCGCGTCGTGCGGCGGGGGCGGCGGCGCGGACGGGGACGCGGCGCCCGAGCGCGTATTCCTGAGCATGGGCACGGCGCCGCCGGGAGGCGCCTTCTTCGTCGTCGGCAGCGCCCTCGCCGAGGTGCTGAACGAGTTCGGGGCCGGGTTCGGCTGGAACGCCACGGCAGAGGCCACGAGCGGCTCTCAGGAGAACATCCGGCGGCTCGACACCGGCGAGCTCGACTTCGCCATGTCGAACGCGGCGATCACGTACTTCGCGGTCCAGGGCGGCGAAGGCTGGAACAAGGCGTATCCGATGCGGACGGTCATGACCCTGGCGCCGAACGTGGCGCTGTTCATCAGCCCCGCCGGGTCCGGCGTCGAGACCATCGAGGATCTGCGCGGCGAGCGGGTGGGAGTCGGGCCAGCCGGCGCCGGTTTCGAGTACTTCATGGGGCCGCTGCTCGCGGCGCACGGCCTCACCTACGACGACTTCTCGCCGCTGAACGCCACCCAGGCCGGCGCCGTCGACCTGATCGCGGACGGCTCGGCGGCGGCGGTGTTCGTGGGCGGAGCGGTGCCCACCGCCTCGATCACCCAGGCCTCGGCCTCCCAGGACATCCACTTCATACCCTTCGACGAGGACGCCCGGCAGCGGCTCATCGACGAGTACCTCTTCTTCGGCCCGGCGACGATTCCCGCCGGCACCTACCGCGGGCAGGACGAGCCGTTCGAGGGCCTCGACACCGGGTCGATGCACGTCATCACCTCGGCCGCCGCGAGCGACGACCTCGTCTACAACGTGACCAAGACCCTCTACGAGCAGCGGGAGAGCGTGGTCGAGAAGCATGCCGCGGGCCGGGCCATCAACCCCGCCAACGTCGTGCGCGACACCGGGACCGAGTTCCATCCCGGCGCCATCCGCTTCTACCAGGAGATCGGGATCTGGCCGCAGCCGGAGTCGGCGCCGTAGCACGGCGCGATCATGCCCGAGACAACCGCGCCCGCGGCGACCGGCCGCGACCCCGACGCCATCCGGCAGGCGGTCACCCGCGTGCTCGCGGTGGGCCTGTGCGTGTTCACCCTCGTCCAGGTGAACTACCCGATGCTGGCCCCCCAGCCGCAGCTCGCGGTCTTCGCCCTGCTGGGGCTGGTCATCTGCTTCCTTAACGTCCCCGTCCACCCGACCCTGAAGAACCACCCGGCGGCGCGGGCGAGCGACCTCGTCCTGGCGGGGCTGGCCACGGTCTGCTGCGGGTGGATCCTGGTTCAGAACGACCCGTTCTTCGAGGGTCTGTGGCAGGGCGGCTCGAGCCTCGGCAACCGCGCGGGGTTCGAGACCGGCGCCGACATCGCGATCGGCGTCATCGGACTGCTGCTGGTCATCGAGGCGGCGCGGCGCTCCCTCGGACTCGCCCTGCCGATCCTCTGCGGCGCGTTCCTGGTCTACGCGTTCGTCGGCTCCAGCATGCCGGACTGGCTGTTCCCGCACCGCGGGTACACCATCGAGCGCATCGTCGCCCAGGCGTTCCTGCAGGCGCAGGGCACCTTCGGGGTCGCCCTGGGCGTGATGTTCACCTACGTCTTCCTGTTCGTCATCTTCGGCGCCTTCCTCTCGGCCAGCGGCGCGACCCGCTTCATCATCGATTTCGCGCAGGCGGTCTTCGGCCGCAGCCCGGGCGGACCCGCCAAGGTGGCGGTGCTCAGCAGCGGCCTGATGGGGTCGCTGTCCGGCAGCGCCGTCGCCAACACCGCGACCACCGGCACCTTCACCATCCCGATGATGCGCAGCGCCGGCTTCAAGGCGACCACCGCGGCCGGCATCCAGGCCGCGGCGAGCTCCGGCGGGGCGCTGATGCCCCCGGTGATGGGCGCCGGCGCCTACATGATGCTCGAGATCGTCGACCCCCCGGTGACCTATCTCCAGATCATCCGGGCCGCGCTCATTCCGGCGATTCTCTACTACCTGTCGCTGTTCCTGATCACCCACTTCCACGCCCGGGGGACGGCGCGCGACGGCGCCGGTCCGGACGGCCCCGCGGGGACCGCGGCCCCCAAACCGCTGGCCGAGTCGCGCCACGAGGGCATCGTCTTCGCCACCGCCCTCGGCACCCTGATTCTGCTCCTGATCCTGGGTTATACCCCGTTCCGGGCGGTGAGCGCGGCGCTGGTGGGCATCGTCATCGTCGCGGCGTTCAACGAGCGCACCCGCCTGTCGCTCCAGGACGTCATCCAGGCCTTCGTCAAGTCGGCGCGGGACGTCGTCTCCCTCGTCGCCGCCTCGGCGTCCGTGGGCATCGTCATCGGCATCGTGACCCTGACCGGCATCGGCACCCGCCTGCCGGCGACCATCCTGCCCCTGGCCGAGCAGAGCCTGTTCCTCGCCCTCGTGCTGATCATGATCTCGTCGATCATCCTCGGGATGGGCCTCCCCTCGGCCGTCTGCTACCTGCTGCTGGCGACCCTCATCGGGCCCGTGCTCGGCAACCTCGGGGTGGTCCCCCTCGCCGCCCACCTGTTCATCTTCTACTTCGGAATGATGTCGATGGTGACCCCGCCGGTCGCCCTCGCCGGCTACGCCGCCGCCTCGATCGCCGGCACCAACATCATGGCGACGAGCTTCGCCGCCTTCCGCTTCGCCCTCGTCGGGTTCACCCTGCCCTACATCTTCGTCTACCGCCCCGAGCTGCTCATGCTGACGCCGACCGGCGAGACCGCGGGCCCCCTCGCGATGCTGGTGCCGGTGGCCATCGGCACCCTGGGCGTGCTGTGCTTCGCCTCGGGCATCACCGGCCAGCTCCGGACCGCCCTCACGCTGCCCCTCCGCCTCGCCATGTTCGCCGCCGCCGCCCTGCTCCTCGCCCCCGGACCGACCCTCTCGGTGGCCGGCCTGCCGGTGCCGGTGCTCGACGCGGCGGGGGTGGTCCTGTTCGGGGTGATCTTCGCGATGAACCGGGCGCGGTGAGCCGAGCCGGTTCGGGTTGCCGGGAATCGCCGTCCACCAGGCGAGGGTGTCGACGGCGTCGGCCGGCACCGTCCGCCCCGACTTCACCTCCAGTGGGACGATCCGGCTTCCGGCGTCGATCAGGACGTCGATCGCGGCACGCCAATCCGGAGTGTGTCAAATGAGTGATTCGATCAACAAAAAGACGTCATCGTCTGACGCCAGACCGGTGAAACTACGAACTCTGCAAGCGTGGCTGCCAACGAGTCGCCGCTCCATCCGCCTGCCCGCGCGGCCCCGGCGCTGAGCGTCATCCGGCGGAGCGGAGGGGGTTGGGCCATGGGGACCGTGCGGCTTCGTGGCGGCCGCGTGACCCGCGGTCTCGCCCATTCGCAAGACACGAAGCGGCGCGAGACGGATGGGCCCGGCCGACCGGAATTCACCGGCGGCGACGGCACCTGATACGATCGACCGGACACCAGCATCCCCCGCCCCGCCATGACCCCCGCCGAAATCTCCTATAATCGCTCGCGGTTCTCGACCCGCCTGCTTGAGAACAGGCTCTATACGGCCGGCCACAGCTGGCTGGAGCGGGAGGACGAGGAGGTGTGGCGGGTCGGGTTCACGAAGTTCGCGGTGCGCATGCTGGGCGAGATCGTGGAGCTGGGGTTCGAGACCGAGCCGGGGTCGACGGTGGAGACCGGCCAGGTCATCGGCTGGCTGGAAGGCTTCAAGGCGGTGACCGACATGTATTCGCCGCTGGCGGGACGGTTCGAGGGGTTCAACCCCGCCGTCGACGACCGGGCGGCGCTGCTGTCGACCGACCCCTATGGCCGGGGCTGGCTGTTCCGCGTGCGCGGACAGCCGGGAGACGACTGCCTCGACGTGCACGGGTACATCACGTTGCTGGACACGACCATCGACAAGATGCTGGGACGAAGGCATGACTGAGCCGGCGCGCTACGTCATGATCGGCGGGTTTCTCGGAGCGGGGAAGACGACCGCGGTGGCGCGCCTCGCTCAGCATCTGACGGACCGCGGCAAGCGGGTCGGGCTGATCTGCAACGACCAGAGCAGCGGGCTGGTGGACACCACCCTGCTGCGCTCCAAGGGGTTCCCGGTCGAGGAGATCACCGGCGGCTGCTTCTGCTGCCGCTTCAACTCGCTCCTGGAAGCGGCCGAGAACCTGACCCGGGCCTCGCGGCCCGACCTCTTCCTCGCGGAGCCGGTGGGGAGCTGTACCGACCTGGTGGCCACCGTGTCCTATCCGCTGCGCCGCATCTACGGCGACCGGTTCACGGTGGCTCCGCTGAGCGTCCTCGTCGACCCGGTGCGGGCCGCCCGCATGGTGGGCCTGATCGACGGACGGAGCTTCTCGGAGAAGGTGACCTACGTCTACCGCAAGCAGCTGCAGGAGGCGGACGTCATCGTCGTCAACAAGTGCGACGCGCACCCCGCCGATCTCCTCGACCGGCTGGCGGCGGCGCTCGGCGGGGAGTTCCCCCAGGCCGCCGTTCTCACCTGCTCGGCCCGGACGGGAACCGGCGTCGAGAAGTGGTTCGAAACGGTGCTCGCCGACAATCCCGCGTCCCGATCGCTGGAGATCGACTACGATATATACGCTGCCGGCGAGGCGTTGCTGGGCTGGCTGAACTGTACCGTGCAGCTCAGTGCGGACGAGCCGTTCGACGGCAACCGGACGCTGGTCGATCTGGCCCGGCAGGTACGGGAGCGGTTGGCGGCGGCCGGGGTGGAGATCGCCCATCTCAAGATGACGCTGGACGCGCGGGACGGGTCCGGCACGCTGTCGGTGGTGAGCCTTGTCGGCACCGACCGGGAGCCCGACCTGCGAGAATCGCTGCTCGATCGCGTCGACGCGGGCGAGCTGGTGGTGAACCTGCGGGCGGAGACGGACCCGGCTCGGCTCGAGGCGGTGTTGCGCGATACCCTGGCTTCGCTCGACGGCGTCGAGGCGCGGGTCGAGCATCTGGAGCAACTTCGTCCGGGACGGCCGGTCCCGACGCATCGGATGGCGTGACGACGCAGCGGATGCCACGATGAAGATTCTGTACTGCAACTGCACTTACGCCAAGGTCGTCCCGGCCGAGGTCAAGAAGGAGGTCCTGCGCCGGCTGAGCGACTCCGGCCAGGCCTTCGATGCGGTGGCGGACCTCTGTGACATGTCGGCGCGCAAGGACGCCGCGTTGCGCAAGATCGCCGAGGGTGGCGACACGAAGATCGCCGCCTGCTATCCGCGCGCGGTCAAGTGGCTCTTCCACGCGGCGGGCACCCCGCTGCCGGGCGAGGGCGTCGAGGTGTTGAACATGCGCGAGGACTCGGCCGACGACATCGTCAGGGAGTTGCTCGCATGAGCCGCACCGAGGGACGCAATCTGCGGGTCGTGCTCTACGAGGGTCCGGGCAGCCGGGCCCTCGGCGACGAGGAGCGCTTCGAGGCCCTGTCGGCCCTGCTCGACAACGGCTTCGAGGTCACGCGCCCGATGGCCGGGCAGGACGTGGCGCCGGCCGACGGCGCCCCGGTCCTGGTGCTGGGCCGGCTCGACGACGCGCCGGCGGCGGACCCGGACCAGGACGTGCACTTCCGCGACCTCGGGGAGGTCGGCGCCCTCGACGCGGCCCGCGAAGTGCGGGAGACCGTCGGCGCGCGCAAGCTGGAAGCCTGGAAGCCGTGGTTCCCGGTGATCGACTTCGATCGCTGCACCAACTGCATGCAGTGCCTGACCTTCTGTCTCTTCGACGTGTACGGGGTCGACAAGCAGAAGCAGATCACGGTGCAGAACCAGGACAACTGCAAGACCGACTGCCCGGCCTGCTCGCGCGTGTGCCCGGAGGTCGCCATCCTGTTCCCGAAGTACGGCAAGGGTCCGATCAACGGCGACGTCGTCCGCGAGCAGGACATTCAGCGCGAGGCGATGAAGGTGGACATCTCCACCCTCCTCGGAGGAGACCTCTACGGGTCGCTCCGCACCCGCCAGCGCGAGGCCCGGAAGCGCTTCTCGACCGAGCGCGACGAGTCGAAGGCGCTGCTCGAGCGCAAGCGCTGTCTCGGCAAGCTCAAGAAGGACCTCGACATTCCCGACGAGGTGCTGATGACCCTGCCGTCCGCCGAGGACATCGAGGAGCGGGCGGCCCGCGCCAGGGCGAAGATGGAGAAGCGCCTCGCCCGCTCGCAGACCGCGCAGGACGCCCGGCCGGCGCCGACGGAGCGGGAATGGGGAATCTGACCGCGGGCGGCGGGATGTCCGCCGTGGGACCGACGGGGATCGGAGCAGGACGACCATGTTGAGGGCAGCGGCCGGCCTCGGCTATCGCACGATGCGCTCGACCGATGCGCGTCTCCTGTGGAAGTTCGCCTACAACTTCGGCTACAAGGGGGTCCGGTCGGTCCAGAAGTTCAAGAAGCGCCTGAAGGCCGGCGTCTCGTTCCCCCCGTTCCTCTACATCTCGATCACCAACGCCTGCAACCTGCGCTGCCAGGGGTGCTGGGTCGACGTCGACAAGCCCCAGCACATGATCAGCTACGACGACCTCAACCGGCTGATCGACAACGCCAAGCAGCACGGCAACAGCTTCTTCGGCATCCTCGGCGGCGAGCCGTTCATGCACCCGGACCTGATCCGGGTCCTGAAGGCGCACCCGGACTGCTACTTCCAGATCTTCACCAACGGCCACCCCATCACCGACGCCACGGCGGAGCGGCTGCGCGAGGCGGGGAACGCGACCCCGTTGATCAGCGTCGAGGGCACCGCCTCCATCAGCGACGAGCGGCGCGGCCGCGAGGGGGTGCTGAACCGCACCCTCGAGGGCATCCGGGCCAGCGTGCGCCACGGGCTGATCACCGGCGTCTGCACCAGCGTCTGCCAGACGAACATCGACGACCTCGTGCGCGAGGAGTGGATCGACCGGTTGATCGGGATGGGCGTGCACTACTGCTGGTTCCACACCTATCGGGTGGTGGGGCCGGTCCCCAACCCGCAGCTCGCCCTGACCCCCGAGCAGGTCCTGTCGGTCCGGCGCTTCGCGATGGACATGCGGAACCGCAAGCCCATCGGCCTCATCGACGCCTACTGGGACGACAAGGGGCAGGCGTTGTGCCCGGCCGCGACCGGCATCAGCCATCACATCGGCCCGTTCGGCGACGTCGAGCCCTGCCCCATCATCCAGTTCGCGAACGAGAAGATTCAGGACAACGACGGCGACCTCTACAAGACGATGACCGAGTCGCCGCTGCTCGCGGACTTCCGCCGGACGGCGGCCGAGGCGACGCGGGGCTGCATCGTGCTCGAGCGCCCCGACCTCCTGAAGGAGCTCGTCGAGCGGCACGGCGCCGGCGACACGACGATACGCCAGACCGCGGCCCCCGAGCTCGAGGCGTTGCGGTCGCGGCCGAGCCAGCACAACCCCGGGAACGAGATTCCCGAGGAGAACTGGGTCTACCGGTTTGCCAAGAAGCACTGGTTCTTCGGATTCGGTGCCTATACATAGAGGATCAGTCGGATCCATGGCCACGCAGACATCCAGCTACGCCGAAGCCCAGGTCATCCCCCTGCTGCAGCTCCCGGGCCAGGTGCCCCGGCAGACCTACCGGCAGGCGCAGTCGAACATCCCGGACGACAAGGCGGTGCGGGTCCGGTTGAAGCGGCTCACCGAGGAGCACGTCAAGCGGGTGGGCGCGGTCCCCCCGCTGACCCTGGACGAGCTGACCGAGCATACCGCGGCGGTGCTCGCCCAGGCCGGCCTCGACCCGATCTACGGCGACTACGCGTCGATCCTCGTGAGCAACGCCGCCTGGCGGGACTCGCTGGCCCAGATTCCCTACGAACGCCGGCTCCTGCTCATCCCGAAGTGCCTCCGCGTGGAGGAGAAGTGCCCCGCCCCGTTCGACGAGTTCGGCCTGCTCTGCAAGGAATGCGGGCTGTGCTCGATCCAGGACCTGACGGTCGAGGCCGAACGACTCGGCTACGCAGTGCTCGTGGCCGAGGGCTCGGCCATCGTCCGCTCGATGATCGAGACCGGCAAGATCGAGGCGATCGTCGGCGTGAGCTGCATCAACGTGCTGGAGAAGTGCTTCCCGCACATGGAGGCGGCGGCCATCCCCGGCGTGGCGATACCGCTGCTGCAGGACGACTGCGTCAACACCACCGTGGACCTGGACTGGGTCTGGGACCTGATTCACCTGACGAGCGACGACAAGACCTGGCGTCTGGACCTCGACGCGCTCAAGACGACGGTCCGGGGCTGGTTCGCCCCCGATGCGCTCGACGAGGTCATGGGCCCCGTCGACGGCGGGGACGCCACCGCTCGCATCGCCCGCGACTACCTCGAGAAAGGCGGCAAGCGCTGGCGCCCGTATCTCGCGGCGTGCACGTACATGGCCCTCGAGACCGACCGCCGGGACACCGAGCCGGACCTGCCGGCGGCGGTCCGGAAGGCGGCCGTGGCCATCGAGTGCTTCCACAAGGCGTCCCTCATCCACGACGACATCGAGGACGGCGACGACCGCCGCTACGACAGCCCCGCCCTGCACGCCGAGGTGGGCGTTCCGGTGGCCCTCAACATCGGCGACTTCCTGGTGGGAGAAGGGTACCGACTGCTCGCGGAGGCGGGCCACCCCGAGGCCGTCGCGATCGCGGCCGAGGGTCACGTGACCCTGAGCCGCGGCCAGGGCCGCGAGCTGCTGTGGGCCCGCGACCCGCAACCGCTGGCGTCGATGCAGGTGCTGGACATGTTCCGGCAGAAGACGGCGGCGGCCTTCGAGGTGGCGCTGCGCATCGGGGCCACGCTCGGCGGCGCCGACGCGGCGACGCACGACGTGCTGCGCAAGTACAGCGAGTCGCTGGGCATCGCGTATCAGATCAAGGACGACATCGAGGACTTCCGGGGCGACGCCGACTCGAACGACCTGGACCAGGTGCGGCTGTCCCTCATTCTGACCATCGCCCACAAGCGCGCCGAGGGCGCCGACCGCGACCGCGTCGCGTCGGCCATCCGGTCCGGCGCGGCCGACGGGACGGAGGAGCTGCGCCGCATCGCCGACCAGTACGGCGTCCTCGACAAGGCCGAGGACCTCCTGGCCGCCTACCGCGAGGACGCCATCCGGTCGCTGCGGTTCCTGGCGAGTCCGACCCTCAAGGGCCTGATGCGCCGCATCGTCGGCAAGATCTTCGGCGAGACGTTGATCGAGGGCTACTGCGGTGAGTTTGAGACTCGAAATGCTGCAAGTCGCGCGCCTGGCGCCGAAGCTGCTGCAGGAGGCCTCTGACCCGGTCGCCCGGTTCCTCCATTCCCAGTTCAACGACGACGGCGGCGCCGCCGACCGTTCCGGGCAGAGCGATCTCTACTACACGGTCTTCGCGCTGGAGGGCCTTGTCGCGCTGCAGTGCGATCCTCCTCCCGGAGTCCGCGGCTTCCTCGAGTCATTCGGAGACGGCGAGGACCTCGACCTCGTGCACCTGTGCTGTCTCGCCCGCTGCCGGGCGACGGTGAAGCAGCCGGGCCCCGACCTCGCCCCCCGCATTCGCGCGCGGTGGGACCGCGGCAGCGTCTATCACAGCTTCCTGGCCTGGGGCGCGCTGGAGGACCTGGGACAGCGGCCGGAGCCGTTCGGGCTGCGGGACGACACCGGCGTCCGCACCACCCCGACGACGGCGGCCGCGGTGGCCCTGCTGCGCCGGATGGGCGCGCCGGTCCCGGCCGAGGCGACCCGGTGGCTGCTGGCGCGGGCGCACCCCGACGGGGGCTTCCTGGCCACCGAGACGGCGCCGATGCCGGACCTGCTGTCGACCGCCACCGCCCTGCACGCCCTCGCGGGCGAGCACGTCCCGTTCGGGCACCTCAAGGAATCGACGCTCGACTTTATCGACACGCTGTGGACCGGCAAGGCGTTCTGCGGCACCTGGGCCGACGATGAACCGGACTCCGAGTACACCTGGTACGCGCTCCTCGCCATGGGCCATCTCAGCCTTGCGTGAGCGGCTGCTCGCCGCCCGCACCGCGGCCGGGCACTGGGAGGGCGAGCTGTCGTCGAGCCCCCTCTCGACCGCCACCGCGGTGACCGCGCTGTCGATCGCGGGCGGGCACGAGCGGCTCGTCGACGGCGGGCTCCGCTGGCTGGCCGCCAACCAGAACGCGGACGGCGGCTTCGGGGACGCGGCCGGATGCCCCAGCAACATCAGCACCACGACCCTGGCGTGGGCCACTCTCGGGCAGCACCGGGCGGTGGGGAAGGAGCGCGCCGAAGCGTGGCTCTCGCGCCGCGTCGGGCCGCTGACCGCGGAGTCGCTGGCCGCCGCCATCACCCACGTGTACGGCGACGACCGGACCTTCGCGGTCCCGATTCTGACCCACTGCGCGCTGGCCGGACGCTTCGGCTGGGAGCACGTCCCGGTGCTGCCGTTCGAGCTCGCGGCGCTGCCCCGCGCCTGGTTCCGGTGGGTCGGGCTGCCGGTGGTGAGCTACGCGCTGCCGGCCCTGATCGCGATCGGACAGGCGCAGCACCATCACCATCCGACCTCGAACCGGGCGGGCCGTGCGGTGCGGGACGCGGTCCGGGCGCGCACGTTGCGCATTCTGGAGTCGATTCAGCCCGCGTCGGGGGGATTCCTCGAAGCCGCCCCCCTGACGAGCTTCGTCACGATGAGCCTCGCGGGGAGCGGGCTCGCCGACCACCCGGCGACCCGGCGGGGCGTCGCGTTCCTGACCGCCACGGTCCGGGAGGACGGAAGCTGGGCGATCGACACCAATCTCGCCACCTGGCTGACCACGCTCTCGATCAACGCCCTCGGGGGGGCCGCGTTCACCGGCGCGGAGCGCGAGTATCTGCGGCGGTGGCTGCTCGACCAGCAGTACACCGCCGTGCATCCCTTTACCCAATCGGCGCCCGGAGGCTGGGCCTGGACCGACCTGTCGGGCGGCGTGCCGGACGGCGACGACACCCCCGGCGCCCTCCTCGCGCTGGCCGAGCTGGGAGCGCGCGGCGAAACCGCGCGGCGGGGCTCTCGCCACGGGCTCCCCGGAGACGACGCCGAGACGCGGGCGGCCGCCGCGGCCGGCGTCGCCTGGCTCGTCGACCTGCAGAACGACGACGGCGGCATCCCGACCTTCTGCCGGGGCTGGGGCCGGCTGCCGTTCGACCGGAGCAGCCCGGATCTCACCGCCCACGCCCTGCGGGCGTGGCGGGCGTGGCGGACGCTGGATCCGCGGATCGATCGGGCGATGGAGCGGGCGGTCGCGTACCTGGTTCGTCACCAGCGGCCGGACGGATCGTGGATTCCGCTGTGGTTCGGCAACCCCTGGACCCCGGATCAGACCAATCCGATCTACGGCACGGCGCGGGTGCTCGAGTGCCGGGATCTCCTGCCGGCGGAGGCGAGGCGGCGCGGCGAGCAATTCCTCCGGACGAGGCAGCAGGACGACGGCAGCTTCGGCGCCATCGAAGAGACCGCCCTCGCGGTCGCGGCCACCGGCGACGCCCGCGGCCGGCAGTGGCTCACGACGCGGACCGCGTTCGAGCCCGCTCCCATCGGGCTGTACTTCGCGAAGCTGTGGTACTTCGAGAAGCTCTACCCGCTGATCTTCACGGTGGCGGCGCTGGGACCCCGTGGCGAAATCCCGCGCGGGGTGGAGACCGGCCAGGCTCCCGTCCCGCAAGGGGCGATGCTCCCCGCCGCCGGTGATCCGCGATGACCGATGGCGCAACCATCCCGGAAGGGACCCGGCCGAAGGCAGCGGGCTTGCGCCCCGGGACGCCCGGAGACGGTCCGATGATCTACCTGGACCACAACGCCACGACTCCCCTCGACCCCCGGGTCCTCGACGCGATGCTGCCGTTTCTCACCGATCGCTTCGGGAACGCGGCGAGCCGCCATCACGCCCTGGGCTGCCACGCGGCGACCGCGGTCGAGACCGCCCGCGTCCAGGTGGCGTCGGTCATCGGGGCCGACCCGCGGGAGATCGTCTGGACCAGCGGCGCCACCGAGTCGGACAACCTGGCCCTCCAGGGGGTCGCCCAGGCGCCGGCGTACCGGAAGAAGCGACACGTCGTCACCGTGACGACCGAGCACCGCGCCGTCCTCGACACCTGCGAGCACCTCGAACGGGTGGGAGTCGACGTCACCTACCTGGGGGTCGATCACGACGGACGACTGGATCTCGACCGCCTGGCCCAGGCGATCACCGAGCGGACCCTGCTCGTCTCGATCATGCACGCCAACAACGAGACCGGCGTCCTGCACCCGATCGCGCGTATCGGCGCCCTGTGCCGGGAGCGCGGAGTCCTGTTCCACACCGACGCAACCCAGTCCTACGGCAAGGAGCAGATCGACGTGAACGCCATGCACGTCGATCTGCTGAGCGCCAGCGCGCACAAGATTCACGGACCCAAGGGTGTCGGCATGCTCTACGTCCGGCGCCGCGGCCCCCGGGTGCGCTGCGAGCCGCTGGTGCACGGCGGGGGCCACGAGCGCGGCTTCCGCTCCGGCACCCTCAACGTCCCCGGCATCGTGGGCATGGGAGTCGCCGCCACCCTGGCCGCCGACAACGACACCGTGCGCACGCTGCGGGACCGCCTGGAGACCGGCCTGCAGTCCCGCGTGGACGGGGTCGAGGTCAACGGCGACCGGGCCGATCGGCTGGCGAACACGACGAACCTCAGCTTCGCCGGGGTGGACGGGGCAAAGCTCATGCAGCGGATGCCCGCGCTGGCGGTGTCGTCCAGCTCCGCCTGCACCAGCGCCGCCCTGCAGCCCAGTTACGTCCTCGGCGCGATGGGCTGCGACGACGCGCGCATCCGCGGCAGCGTCCGTTTCTCGCTCGGCCGCTTCAACACCGCCGACCAGATCGAGACGGCCATCGAGACCGTCGCCGGCGCGGTGCTCGCCTTGCGGGACGGGCCGGCCGCCGTCCCGTGATAGGCTGGCGGTTGAGGCGGCGACGCCAGGAACCCGAGGCGAGACCGGAGCGGGGCTCCTCCGGGCTCCCAGGCCGCCGCCCCCGGGCACCGTCGTCCGACGCCGGAACGAAACCGACGCCCGGAACGAGATGAAGGAGCGTGGCATGACCGCCAGACGGCTGCTCGGCGTGGTCGGACTCGCAAGCGTCCTGTGCCTTCCGGTCCTCGCCGAGGCGCAGGAGACGACCCGCGGCTACGCCCCGACGACGATCCCGCGCACGATCCCGATCTTCCCGCTGCCGGACGTCATGCTGTTTCCGGGCGCGACCCGCCCCCTGCACATCTTCGAGTCGCGCTACCGCGAGATGGTCGCGGACGCCCTGGAGGGCGACCGCCTGATCGGGATGGTGCTGCTCCAGCCCGGCTACGAGGCGGACTACCCGGGGCGCCCCCCGGTCTATCCCGTCGGGTGCATCGGGGTCATCGCCGAGGCCACCGAGCTCCCGGACGGCCGCTACAACATCCTGCTGGGCGGCCTGACCAAGTTCCGCATCCTCCGGGAGGACGACAGCCGCGCCTACCGTCAGGCCGACGTGGAACCGATTGCCGACGCCATCAGCGCCGCCGACCGGAACCGGCTGCGCGACGTGCGGCAGGACCTCGCCGCCCTGATTCCCCTCGGCATTCCCGGGCTCCAGGTGCCGGACGGCCTGTCGGACGTGGACCTCGTCAACGGCATTTCGCAGCTCATCGAAATCGCCCCCGCCGACCGGCTGGGCCTGCTCGAGCAACCGGGGCCGCTGGCGCGGGCGGAAGCCCTCATCGACCTGATCTACATCCGGTCCGCGCTCCGGCGGTGAACGCGCCGCCAGACGTCCGTGAAGCATCTGGTCTACCTGTGGGCGCCGTTCGCGAACCTCCTCTGGTACGCCCATACGGTGGTGATGGCGACCCTGTCGTTCCTGATCTGGCCCTTCGACCGCACCGGCGACCGGCAGTTCTGGTGCGCGCGCTGGTGGTGCCGCCTCGTGGCTTGGTCCATCTTCGCCCGCATCCGCGTCCACGGCGTCGAGCGGGTGCGGCCGGACCGGAACTACGTGTACGTGGCGAACCACGCGAGCCTCATCGACACGCCGGCGCTGTTCGCCTATCTGCCGTACCCGTTCCGCATCGTCGCGAAGCGCGGCCTCTTCTTCGTTCCGTTCATGGGCTGGCATCTCTGGACGGCCGGCCACTTCCCCATCGACCGCAGCGACCCGCGAAAGACGGCGCGCAGCCTGCGCCGGGTCATCGACGGGGTGCGGAACGGCTGCTCGCTGGCGGGGTTTCCCGAGGGCAGCCGGACCCCCGACGGCCGTCTCCAGGACTTCAAGCCGGGCCTGTTCCGGATCGCGCTCAAGGCCGGGGTACCCGTCGTTCCCGTCACCATTCGCGGGACGTTCGCCCTCCTGCCCCGGACCACCCTGGCGCCCCGGCCCGGGCCGGTCGACGTGATCCTGGGCGAGCCGATCGCCACGACCGACTACGACGAGCGGGGCGTGAGCCGGTTGGTCGACCGCACGCGGGCGGTGATTCGGCAGACCCTCGAGGCCGATCCGCCCGGCCGGCGCGGGGCCGGCAGCCCGGGGCAGGACCCCGCGTCGCCGTTGCCGCGAGCGGCAAGGCTTGCCAATCGTCCGGACAACGGGTAGCCTGATACGCTCAAACCACGAAGGAGCCTTCATGCGCACGCTGCTTGCCGTTCTGTCGTTGCTCGTGGTCGGCCTCGGGGTCCACACCGCGGTGCAGACCCAGGAGCCGGTCATCGAGGTCTACAAGTCACCCACCTGAGGGTGCTGCATGGGATGGGTCTTGCATCTCAAGGAAGCGGGTTTCAACGTACGAACGACCGACGTGCCTGACGTGACGCCGCTCAAGCAGGAGAAGGGGATTCCGCAACGGCTGTTCTCCTGCCACACGGGCCTCGTCGACGGCTACGTCATCGAAGGTCACGTGCCGGCCGAGGACATCCGCCGGCTGCTCGCCGAGCGCCCCGACGTCGCGGGCATCTCGGTGCCGGGCATGCCCGTCGGCTCGCCGGGCATGGAGGGTCCGAAGTCTTTCTACCGGGAGTACCCGGTCATCTCCTTCACCGACGACGGCGAGCTGGCGCTCTACAATACCCACACGCCGCAATAGCGGGCTGGAGCGGCGCGCCCTCGGGGAGATCATGCTGAAACGCCGCTCCTCGAGGGCGCAACCTCGGTCGCGTATCCGGCTCGAATCGGCGGCGGCCGGGGCGGGAACGCGCCGGTGTTTCCGCCCCGGCCGCCGGCGTTCCCCTTCCGGCGCCCCGTTTCCGCCGCCGGCCGCCGTCTCCTGACGAGGGCGGGATGCATCCGCGCGCGTATCCGCCCGGCCCTCGAACCCCGCAACAGGCCGCGGCCATCCCGTTCAGACACGGTGACGGCACGGTCGAGATCTGCCTGGTCACGACCGCCAGGGCCGGCAAATGGACGGTCCCGAAGGGGTTCATCGAGTCCGGCGCGACCGCACCGGAGACCGCGGTCAAGGAAGCCCGCGAGGAAGCCGGCATTCACGGACGTGTCGTGGGCGGCCCGGTCGGTTACTATGACATCACCAAGGAGGGCGGCCGTTATTGCGTGGCCGTCTACCTGATGCACGTCGAGCGGGTGGACGACACCTGGGAGGAGCAATCCCTCCGGCAACGGCGTTGGACTTCCGTTCGTCGTGCGGCGAAGCTGCTGGCCGGCCGGCCGATCGAGGCCGTGTTCCGGCAGGCGTTGACACACATCACCAACGAGGAACCATCATGACCATCAACACGCGCCATCTCGTCATCTTCGTCACTGCGGTCTTCGTCGCCGGCTTCGCGGCCGGGACGTTGTGGCAGACGGACACCGCGGTCCACGCCCAGTCCGACGGCAAGGTCTTCGAGCTCCGGACCTATACGGCCCTGGAAGGCAGGCTGCCGAACCTCGAGGCCCGGTTCCGCGACCACACGATGCGGATCTTCGAGCAGCACGGCATGTCGAACGTGGGCTACTGGGTACCCCAGGACGCCCCGACGTCGGACAACACCCTGATCTACATCATCGCGCACGACAGCCGCGAGCAGGCGGCCGAGAACTGGCAGAGCTTCCGCGACGACCCCGAGTGGACCGAGGTGGCCCGCGCCTCCCAGGTCGACGGCCGCATCGTGAGCAATGTCGACGCGGTGTTCATGGAGGCGACCGACTACTCGCCCATGAAGTAGAGGTCCGCGCCGAGGCACGGCGTCCCGCCCCTGCCGGGGGCGGGACACCGCCCCCGCCACTCCGAGGAGAACGCGTGAGCGAAGCAGACGGCTACGTCGTCATCTCGATCGTGCAGGGCCAGTTCGTCGAGGCGCAGATCAGGGCGTTCCTCGAAGCCTACGGCATTCCCTGCGAGCTTCGCGGCGAGGCGCTCCGGGTGACCCACGCGATCTCCGTCGACGGCATCGGCGCGGCCGAGGTGCTCGTGCCGGCGGACCGGGCCGAGGAGGCGCGCGACCTCCTGGCGCGGGCCGAGCGCGGCGAGCTCGCCATCGACGAGCCGCCGGAGGGCTCACCCTCCGAGTCCTGACCGGCCGCGACGATGAACGACGTCCAGCTCATCCCCCTGACGCGGCTGGCCCTCGCGTTCCTTCCCGTCCTCGCCGTCCTCGTCATCATCCACCGCTGGTCGCTGGGCACCCGCACCGCGGTGGTGGCCGTGCTCCGCATGGTCACCCAGCTCCTGCTGGTGGGCTACGTGCTGACGTTCATCTTCGGGTCGGAGCGGGCGATGGTGACCCTCGCGGTGGTCGGCATGATGCTGGCCGTCGCCGGCTGGATCGCGCTGCGTCCCCTGGGAGAGGAACGGACGAGCCGCTATCCGGCGGTGCTCGCCGCCATCAGCCTCGGCGCCCTGACGGTGCTGGCCCTTGTGACGCAGGGCGTGCTCGGCGCGAGTCCCTGGCACGACGCCAGCGTGGTCATCCCCCTCGCCGGCATGATCATCGCCAACTCCATGAACACCGTCAGCCTCGCGGCCGAGCGGTTCCGGGCCGAGCGCCGACGCGGCGCGACCTACCCCGAGGCGCGGCACGCGGCCATGAGCACGGCCCTGATTCCGATGACCAACTCGCTGCTCGCGGTGGGGCTGGTGTCCCTGCCCGGGATGATGACCGGGCAGATCCTGTCCGGGGTCACCCCGCTCGTCGCCGTGCGCTACCAGGTGCTCGTGATGTGCATGATCTTCGGGTCGGCGGGCCTGGCCACGAGCTGCTACCTCGTGCTGCAGCGCCCCCGCTGACGCGTCGGCTCCAGGTCGGGATCGATGGCCCGGGCGCCTCCGCCGGGGCGGCCAGGCGTCGTCAGATTCGACCGCCGGATTCCGCGTCCGGCGCGGCGCCGAACACCCGCTCGAAGTTGCCGCCGAAGATGGCCGCACGGTCCGATGCATCCGGACCGATCGCGTCGACCACCTCGCGTTGCGCCTCGTGGATCGGCCGCTGCCATCCCCGCGGGAAGAACGACGAATCCGAGCCGAACAGGATCCGCTCGGGTCCGAGGACCGCGAGGGCCTGCCGGAACACGCCGTCGAGCGTGAGCGGCGCCAGGTACTTCACCCAGCCGTTCGAGCTCGACGTGTCGACGTGGACGTTCGGACAGAGGTCGGCCGCCATCAGCGTCTCGCGGAAGAGACCGGCCCCGAAGTGGGGGATGACCACCGGCACGGACGGGAACGCCGCCGCCGCCGGCACGAGGTCGAGGGGGTTGCCCCGCCGCACGTCGAACCGCGACGGCAGGCCGAGCTTCCGGCGGACGCCGACCGAGAGCACCCCGCAGTGGACGAAGACCGCCCGGCCGTGCTCGGCCGCCGCCTCGAAGACCGCGAGGACCCGCGGGTCGTCGAGCGCGAAGTGGTGCATGGCGGGAAAGAGGCAGACGCAGCGGAGCCCGTATTCGCCGAACGCCCGGCCGAGGCGGCCGGCCGCGTCGGGCTTCGTCGGGTCGAACATGAAGCTGCCCGCGAGCCGCGCCGGGTGCCTCGCCACCGCCGCGGCGACCGACGGCTCGTCGCCGGGGACGCTCGCCATCAGCAGGACTCGCGCCACGCCGTGCCGGTCCAGCTCCTCCACCCAGCGATCCGCGAGCGCGGCGGGGCTCCCTGGCGGGTCCCATCCCAGCCGCGCCGGCAGATCGACGGCGGGGTCGGCCGCCGGCGACGCCGCGGGGTCTGTCGCCAGCGTCTCGAAGAACCCGGCCGAGAAGAAGTGGCAGTGGGCGTCGTTGAGCATCGCGGCGGAGCCAGCCGGCATGGTTGTCATGGTCGTCCGTCGTTGCCGGCGGCGACGGCGCTGCTCCTGGCTGCCGATATGGCGGCCCGGCCACCCTGGGCGGGCGCTGCCCGCCGCCGGTCGTTGGACAGTATACGCGGTGCACCGTGGCGCTATCGCGTAGCCACACCAGCCGTAGACCGTCCATCCGGCGGCCATTCAGCCTCGAAGAACTCCCCGATGACGGCGTCGACAGGGGCCGGGAGGGCGCGATATCGTCGCATATCCAACTACTGCAATAGGATTCTCAACAACACGACCCGTTTGGGGCAGCTCTCTCCTCCCGGTGTGCTTTCGCCGCACCCCGAACGTCGTCGGCGACCGCCGAATGCGGTCCTGCCCTTGTTTACCGAGAGGAGTTATGCCACAATACACGGTAACCGAGAGGACGACGGGAGCGGGTCATGCCCTTCGGGCGATGGCTGTACGCGTGGCGGGTCCGGTTGCGGATGCTCCTCGACCGGGATCGCGTCGACCGCGAGCTGGACGACGAGCTGCGGCATCACGTCGCGCTCGAGACGGAGGCCCGGCGCGCACAGGGCGTCCCGCCGGCCGAGGCGCGGCGGCAGGCGCTGGCGATCCTCGGCGGTCTCGAGTCGGCCCGGAACCACGTCCGTGAGGCGCGATTCGGCGCCGCCCTCGGGCACGTGCTGCAGGACGTCCGCTACGTCCTGCGGGTCCTGCGGCGGAATCCGGGCTTCACGGCGACCACCGTCCTGACCCTGACGCTCGCGATCAGCGCGACCACCGCTTCGACGGCGACCCCGCCATCGTCGGCCGGACGCGGGTGCTGGACGACGAGCCGCGCACGGTGGTGGGGGTGCTCGCCCCGGGCTTCGAGCTCCGCCTCGAGGGGGGCCGCAGTGACCGCGACCTCTTTCTGCCGAAGGCGGTCGCCGAGCACGAGACCTACATTCGGAACGGCGGCTGGTGGCAGGTTGTCGCCCGGACCCGCCCCGACGTCACCCTCGCCGAGGCCCAGGCCGAGATGGACGCGATCGCGGGCCGGCTCGCCACCGACCATCCGCGCACCAACGCCGGCGTCGGCGCGCGCGTCATCAGACGCGTCAGGTCGAGGCGGTGCGGCCGGTGCTGCTGCTGCTCTGGGGCGCGGTGGTCTTCGTCCTCCTGATCGCCTGCGTCAACGTCGCGAACCTGATGCTGGCCCGCTACGCGCGGCGCGAGCAGGGGTTCGCGGTCCGCGCGGCGGTGGGCGGGGGGCCGGGGCGCCTCCTGCGCCAGCTGTTGACCGAGAGCGTGGTGATCGCGGCCCTCGGCGGCATCGGCGGGCTGGTGGCGACCGCTTAACGCGCTCGACCTGCTGGTGGCGCTCATGCCCGCCGACGTGCCCCGCCTCGCGCAGATCGGGGTGAACGAGCGGCTCCTCGGGTTCACCGCCGGCCTCGTCCTGCTGACCGCCCTGGCCTTCGGGTGCGCGCCCGCCGTCCGGATACTGCGGCAGGACGTCAACGGCCCCCTCACCCGCGGGCAACGCGCCGGCGACACGGTGGCGCAGCAGCGGTTGCGCCGGACGCTGGTGGCGGCCGAGGTCGCCCTCGCCCTGGTGCTCCTGGTCGGCGCGGGTCTGCTCGTGCAGAGCTTCGTGCGGCTGGTGAACGTCGACCTCGGCTTCGCCCCGCAGAACACGGTGGCGCTGCAGGTGTTCCACTACGGCGAAGACGGAAACGAGGCCACCCCGAGCTTCTTCCGCGAGACCCTCGAGGGTATTCGCGCGCTGCCCGGCGTCGCCGCGGCCGGCGCCGTGTCGGGGTTCCCGCTCGGCCTCGCCGACCTCACCGCACAGAGCCCCCTGACCCTGCACGCTCGGCCGCCGCCCCCGCCCGGCGAAGAGCCGTCGACGGCCGTCGCCATGGCCACCCCGGCCTACCTGGAGACGATGCGGATCCCGCTGCGGGCCGGGCGGTGGTTCGACGAGCGCGACGACGCCGAGCGGCCGGCCGTCGCCGGCGTCAACGAGACGCTGGCGCGGCAGCACTGGCCGGACGGAGATATCCTGCCGTCGTTCACGGCTATCGGGTGGGAACGGCTCAACCCGGCATCGGGCACGGTCGTCGACCGGGGTGCCGACCCGGAAATAGGCCTGAACGTCGAGTACGGCATCACATCGAACCTGACCGCCAACTTCACCGGCAACCCCGACTTCTCGCAGATCGAGTCGGACCTGCCGCCGATCCTGGTCATGCTGCAGGAGATGGCGAGGTGATTGGGGCTCAGAACAACTGCACGAGTGCTTCCCGCGGGGTCATGGCCGGGATCGGCGAGCGCGCGAAGTCCCTGACGTTCCTCGTCACGATGTGCCGCGCCCCGCACGCCCGTGCGGCGGCAACCTGCATCGCGTCCTCGAAGTCCGCCATCGGAAGCGACATCGCATAGCGGAGAGCCGGGGTATCCGCGGGCGCCACCGCCACGAACCGCACCAACTCGGCGAGGAAGTCGCGAGTGTCGGCATCCCCACGCGCGGAAGTCACGAGGTAGTAGAAGTTCGACAGCGTGTGCCAGGCGACGAACGCGCGGCGGGAACCACGCTCGACCCGATCGAGGAGCTCGGAGGAGGGTCCCGAGTGGGGGCGCCGATCGAGGGCGACATCGATCAGCATGTCCGTGTCGAGCAGCATCAGAGGTACTTCCGGGCCAGCGCTTCGTGGCGGCCGCCGTCCCGCTTTGCCGCTTCGAACCGGCCTCTCCACCGCGACGCGAACGAGGGAGTCTCCGCCACCGCCATCTCCCTGAGCGACGCTTCGATGAGGGACGACAGGGAAACGCCCCGAGAACGTGCGTACTGCTTGGCTCGGGGAAGCAGCTCACCGTCCACCGTAATCGTCAGTTTTCTCTTCATCGCAGGGCCACCGGTCGTCCACACACGTATGACACACATGGTATACGTATGTGCCGGTGACGACAAGCTGATCCCCCAGCAAGTCGCAAGTCCGCAGGCTCGACCCCATGCCCGGACGAGCCGCGGCGCCGCAGACCCGTCGCCGATGGCAGTCGGTTGCCACACCGCACGCTGTCTTCTGTCGGCTGCCGCCGATGTCGGCACTTGGCAGCAATTGGCGACATTTTGGACAGGGCAGGAAACGCGGCCGACCCGCGACGTCGAGGCACTGTCGTCGACGCGCGGGTTCCCCGCTGCTGCGGCTGGCGATATGATGGACATGTTCGCCACGACCCGTGTCGGCCATCCGCGACCTCGCAGCCCGCCACGCAGCCAACGGAGCCCGCTATGCACCTCGTACGATCGCTCGGAACAACCGCCCTGATCATCGCCGCCGCGGCCTTCCCGGTCGAGGCGCAGGTGGAACCCCTGGCCGACCCCATTCCCGACCCGATCCGGAAGGGCGACCTGGTCGTGGAAGCGACCAGGTTCGTTCGCGCTCCGCAAACCGCGGATTCGGCCGTGGACGCCATGACGAACGAGGCCTATGCCCGCATCCAGTACCTGACGCCGGTCGGGGACGGCTCGGGGCGCCTCGTCCTCAACGACCTGCGCGGGCTGCTGTACATCACCGACGAGAACGGGACGGCGCCGGTCACCTACATGGACATCCGCACCCTCGACGTCGGCTTTGACGACTCGATGTTCCCCAACGAGACCGGCCTCGTGGGAGTCGCGTTTCACCCGCAGTTCGCCGACGCGGGCACGCCGGGGTTCGGCAAGTTCTACACGGCGTACAGCGCCCGGTCGGACAGCGGAAGCGCCGACTACCTGGACGACGACGCCGAGAGCCACGAGAGCGTGATCCGGGAGTGGACGGCCGACGATCCACGGGCGAACGTGTTCAACGGCACCTCGCACGAGGTCTTCCGCATCGGCCAATTCGCCCCCAACCACAACATCGGCACCATCGCGTTCAATCCGACGGCGGCCTCGGGATCGCCGGACTACGGGCTCCTCTATGCCAGCTTCGGGGATGCCGGGGCGGCCTACGATCCCCGCGACTTCGGCCAATCCCTCGGCGTGCCCCACGGCGCGATCATCCGCATCGACCCTCTCGCCGGCAACGGAAGCCGGGGGTACGGCATTCCCGCGGACAATCCGTTCGTGGGCGAGGCGGGTGTCGCCCCCGAGATCTGGGCCTACGGTCTGCGGCATTCGCAGCAGTTCTCCTGGGACACGGACGGCCGGATGTTCATGGGCGACATCGGCCAGAACTCCGTGGAAGAGGTCAATCTGGGCGTGCCCGGCGCCAACTACGGCTGGCGGCTCCGGGAGGGCACGTTCGCGACGGGCTACGCGGTCGGCCCCGGGCGTCCGGGACGTCTGTATCCGCGCCCGGCGCAGGACGACCATCCCTTCGTGTATCCCGTGGCCCAGTACGACCACGACGAGGGCTACGCCATCAGCGGCGGGTTCGTCTATCGCGGCCAGGCCATTCCCGCCCTGCGGGGCAAGTACGTCTTCACCGACTTCCCGCGCGGCCGCGTGCTGTACATCGATGCGGACGCGCTCGTGCCCGGTGAGCTCGCCGAGATCCGGGAGCTCCGGCTGGTCGTCGACGGCCAGGAGCGCGACCTCGTCGAGGCGGCCGGGATCCGCAACACGTATGCCCCGGGCGACCGGGCGGACGCACGCCTGGGGATCGACTCGGCGGGGGAGCTCTATCTGCTGACGAAGAGCGACGGCTGGGTCCGGAAGCTGGAGCCGGCGCGAGCCCGGTAGGGCGCCGGCGACGTCGAGGACAACATCAGGTAGCGAAGAGTCAGTCCTCAGCAGAACCGCGCGAGCGCTTCCGCGGGGTCATGGCCGGGATCCCGCCTCGCAGGACGCGCTCTCACAGCGGGATCCGCCGGGACGCCGGCCTGCCGCCCCAAGCCGCGAACGGCCGGCGGCTCCAGAACGTATACGCATACAGACACGGGAGACCGCAGATGCCGCCCCGTCGGCCACGGCTCGCAACCGTGGGGAGGCATCTCGTTGCATTCCGGGCACGCCATGACCACTCCGCACCCGCAAGTTCGCCGGCACCGTCCGATACAGAAACGGCTGCCGATCCTGCTCGCCGGTACCCTGCTCGGCGCCGTCGTCATCTTCGCCAGCGGCCTGGTGTCCCGGCCCCCGAACGAATCGCCGGCCCCGGACGATGCGCCGGTCATCGTCACGCACGGTCTGGGCCGGACCACGGCGTCGATGGCGATCCTGGCCAACCGTCTCGAGGAGGCCGGGTTCCGGGTGGTCCGGTTCGGGTACCCGTCCCGCACCGAACCGATAGAGGCGCTAGTGGATCGGCTGCGGGACGCGGTGGCGCAGTGCTGCGGGGACGATCCCCGGCGCGTGCACTTCGTCACCCATTCGATGGGCGGCGTGCTGGTGCGAGGCTACCTGTCCGAACGGCCCGAGCCGCACGAGGGACGCGTGGTGATGTTGAGTCCGCCGAACCAGGGAAGCGAGATCGTCGACGCGTTCGCCGATTCCCCCCTGCTCCGGTCGTTTCTCGGACCAGCGGGGTCACGGCTCGGCACCGCCCCGGACGGCATCGCCAGCCAGCTCGGGCCCATCCGGTTCAGCCTGGGCATCATCACCGGCAACCTGAGCCTGAACCCGATCGGGTCGTGGCTGATTCCCGGCCCCGACGACGGCACCGTCGGCGTCGACCGGGCGAGGGTCGAAGGCGCGTCGTCGTTCCTCGTGCTGCCGGCGACCCACACCTTCATCATGAACCGCCGCGACGTCGCGGAGGAAGTGGCGCACTTCCTTCGGCACGGACGGTTTCTGCAGGAGAGTCCCTGAGCCGGGCAGGCCCGGCTGGTTCACCGGTCTCGACGTTTGGCAGCTCGCAGCCACGGAGGCTACCATTCGCTGCCATGACAACCGTGGGCATTCGAGAGTTGAGGAATTCGTGAACAACGACGACCGGACGGCGGCGCGGTGGGTCCCGTCGCCGCAGCCGGCGCGACGCGTCAGTCGATCCCGGACCCTGTGCGTCCGCCAATCGCGTACAGATGGCTGGTGGTGCGCAGGAAGATCTGCCCGTCGGATACCGCGATCGAGCTGAGCACGTAGTCGTCCATGTCGTTCTCGGCGAGCAGCTCGAACTCGGGTCCCGCCCGGAAGACGCTGGTCAGGCCCCTCTCGCTCGTGACGTAGATCCTGCCGTCGGCCAGCACCGGCGAGGCGCTGTAGGTGCCGGGACGCAGCCGCTGGCGGCCGTAGATCTGCTCCCCGGTCTGCGCGTCGAGCACCCACACGATGCCCTGGTCGTTGACGATGTAGAAGTACCGCCCGTCGGTCACCGGCGTCGGCACGTCGGGACCGTTGTCGGTCTTCCACGCGAGGTGCGAGGTGGTGACGTCGCCCCGGCCGCCGGCCCTCAGGGCGAGCAGCGGGCGGACCCGGGTCGGCGCGTAGATCATCTCGCCGTGGACGACCGGCGACGCGATGATGCGGTAGGCTCCGTTGTTGCGCGGGTTCAGGCCGTCGGCCCGCCACAGCTCGCGGCCCGTGGCCGGATCGTGCCCGGTCACGACGTCGCCGCCGGTGATCACGATCTCGCGCGTGCCGCGGTACTCGAGCAGGGCCGGCGTGGTGTACGAGTCGGGCGACTCCCGGCGGGCGTTGGTGGGCCGCTCGACCCGCCACACCGTGTCGCCGGTGTGGCGATCGATGCGCAGGACGTACGACGGATCGTCGGTCCGCATGCCGTGGAGGACCTGGACGAACAGCGCGTCGTCCACGAGGAGCGGCGACGACGCGTAACCCCAGTTCAGTCCGAACCGGCCGTACGACGCCTGGATGTCGCGCTGCCAGAGCTGGTTGCCGTCGAAGTCGAAGGCGGTCAGCCAACCCGTCCCGGTCATCACGTAGACGTGCTCGCCGTTGGTCACCGGCGACGGCGACGACATGTTCTGCTTGCGCAAGCGCCGGTCGCCGTCGCTCAGGTGACGCACCCAGAGCGTGTCGCCGCGGTTCCGATCGAGGCACCACAGGCTGATGTTCTCGCCGTCGGCGACGTTCAGGAAGATGCGCTCGCCCCAGACGATCGGCGTCGACCCCGTCCACGCGGGCATCTCCACCTTCCACGCCACGTTGGCGTCGGGTCCCCAGGTCACCGGCAGGCCGGTCTCGGTGCTGACCCCGGTGCGGGCCGGCCCCCGCCAGTGCGGCCAGTTCTCACCGGCGCTGGCGACGCTCCCCGCCGTCAGGCCGACGAGCAGTGCCACCGCTACGACCCCAAACGGCTTCACGGCCCCCCATGTCGAGGCCGGACCGGCAACATCCGACGCCCATTTCTGTCGCATCACGTCAGTCGTCCCCTTGGAGAAACCCGTGGCAAGAGAGCCCGCGGACCAACGCGAGCTCCTGGGCCGTCACGAGCGATCCACCGCCCGTCGCCGTCAAGACGACGGGCGGCGGTCCGACGTTTCGTCGGAGGCGGCGGACCGACGCCGCCGGGAAGGGCGATTTGCGCCGCGCTCCGGCCTCACGCGCAGGACCTTCGGATCCGGCAGGACCGACACCCCGCGGCGGCGGCGGGGCCTGCGGCTACTGCTGCTCGGTGGCCGCGGCCCGTTCTTCCGCGCGGGCACCGCTCAGCAGGTTGAGCATGCCGTGGTTGCCCTCGTGGCAGGCGTACTCGTAGAGGGGCGCGTCGGACCGGTTCAACGGGAACCGGCCCGTGAACGGCTCCGTCCACGTGTCCGGATCGTCCACCGTGAACTCGTAGCGGACGGTGTCGCCGTCCACGCGCGTGAACCGCTCGACGAGCCGCGTGCTCTCGGCCGACCCCCACGACGCGAACGACGTGTTGAAGCTGCCGGTCCCGTCCGTGAAGTTCGTCGTCTCGACGACCAGGGTGTCGTCCTCCCACCGGCCGCGGGAGCTCCCCAACCACTGGCGGATGCTCGCCGGCAACGCATCGCCGCCCAGCGGCACGACGCGCACGTCGTGCACCATCTCGTGCAACAGGACCACGTAGCCGGGAGCCTGGAAGATCTGCACGTTGTTGTTGTAGCCGCCCGGCAGCATCGGCGGCCCGGTGCTGAAGCCGAGCAGGCACCGCTCGGCCACCCCGCGCGCCTCGGGACCGTCCTCGTTGAGGCCGCCGACCCGGATCCGCACCGGAAATCCGCCGGCCGCGCGGTGCGCCTCCGCCGCCGCCTCGGCCTCCGCCGTCAGCGCCGGCAGCCGGCCGTCCGGCGGATCCACGAGCAGCGACGACTGGGTCAGCGCCGTCGCCCGCGCCCGGTCCGTCCACACCGCCTGGCTGTACCCCCCGACCTCGCCTGGGGGCGGCCCCTCGTCATCACCCGCCAGCGCCTCGGAGTTGCTTTGCTGCGCGACCACCGCCGCCTCCTCGGCCGTCAGCTCGCCGCGCCCCGCGAACTCGTCCGGCCGCTCGAGCGGCGTGAACGTCCAGTAGTCCCACACCCCCTGCAGATCCGGGTCCCCCCACGGCGTGCGGGGCCCCTCCGCCCCGGTCTGCCCGGCCGCGAGCGCCGGCGTCAACGACAACCCCACGACCAGCGCCGCAATCCCCACCGAACTGGCAAATCGCTTCATCACGGATCCCCTTTCCGGCCAACCATCCCGATCCGAACCCGGAATCCGGGTCGAGTCGACCTCCGATTCCTGCAATTATGACTCATCCCCAGGTCGCCGGCCGGTGCCGACCGCTCGCGGGGACGGCAGCCACGGACATGGCCGCCGGCAGCGGGGACAGGGACGAGTTGTGCCAAGTTGCTCTTCCGACAACCATCGAGGCGACCATGGCCAAGACGACCGTAGGCGTCAAGCTGGACGACGATACGCGCGCCCGTCTCAAGAAGCTGGGCGGCGCCTAGACGAGCCGCGGTGCCACCAGCTTGCCCTCGGGCAGGAGGTGCCGGACGATCTCGACGCTCCAAGGCTCGCAGATCAGACCGTTGTCGATATCGGTCGCAAGCTGACGCGGCGCGACGAAGCTCCCGCTCAGTGACGTGCCCCGGCGCTCGAAGAACTCCGTTGCGCTCAGAGCGATGGCGACGTCGTCCGTTCGCGCCCGCCACTCGTGGACGATGGCCACGTGGCGCCGCATCCTGTCGCCATCTCGGCCGCGGATCCAGACGGCGCCGAGCAACTCGAGTTCCGAAGGCTCGACGCTGATACGGAGCTCTTCCTGAAGCTCGCGGACCGCGCCCCGTCCGATGGATGGTCCATTGGCGCCATCCTCCCGCCTGACGTGGCCGCCGGCCCAGATCACGATCTTGCCGTGGAGCGGACTGTCCCTGCGCTGCTCTCTACGCTTCAGTCGCAGAAGGTCTCCGCTCCGATTGCGCACCACCACGACCGGCAGGGCCTGCACCCGCGCCGGGTCGGATTCCACGCTCTCGCGGCTCCTGAACGTGCCCTGGCCGGTGAACCGATCGACCAGGCCCTGCGCCGCTGTACTGCCTATCCATGTCGTCTTGTCGAAGAGCGGCGTCGCCGTGTCCGAGGGAAGAGACAGTATCTCCTCTTCGAGTTGCTCCTCGATCAGACGGAGGACGAGATCGGCGACTTCCTCGGCGGTCGCCCGGGGGCCGGCAGAAGCATCCCGGGACGTGTCGACCTCCAATAGCCGGAAGTGCTTCTTCCCCAGCCGTACGGCGGTTTCTCGGGTCGTATCGAGCATCGTGCGCAGCACGTCTTCGTTCATGATGGAACCGGATGCACCGTCGACGGGAAGATGACCCCGCTCGCGTTCCATCGAATCGGCGGGCGACGCGGTCATCACGATCACGCCGGTGATTCGCTTGCGCCAATCGTCCATCAAGAGGAATCTCTCGATCGACTCACGCTCGGCCCGGCGGATTCTGGCGAGACGTTCCATGACCGCGAACCAGTTCACTGCGTCGAACAAGCCCCGATCGAGAAGCAGGACGTCCGGATCGCCGGGCCGTGACGGAATCTGTGTTTTCTCCAGGATCCGAGACAACGTCGTACAGGCGGTCCAGACGTTGAAATTGACATGCTTCTTGTCCCGAATCGGACAGATCGATGCGTGTTCCACAACGACCTCGACGCGGAACCCGCACCGCTTGAGAAACGCATGCACCTGGCCGAGCGTGGTGCTCTTGCCTGCCTTCGGGACGCCGGCGAATTCAACCACCACCGGTTTCCTGGCCGCGCTGAACCGTTCCGCCGCTGCTTCGGCACGCTGCTGTAATGCTGACTTCATCGGAACCGCTCGATTCGCCGGGGGCTGCTGGCGCGACCTTGCGGTCGCGTTGCTGGCGCGAACCTCTACGGCGCAAGCTCCTAGGGGAAGAACACCAGCTTGACCAACAACCCCAGAATGAGCGGGCCGAACGTGAACATCGCCACCTTCAGGCCTGCGATCTCCGCCTTCAGCTCGGCCTTCAACTCCGCGATGTCCTCCCTGGTCGCGAGGTGCTCGGCGACCGGGATGGCGGCAGCCGCCGCCTTGGCCTTCGCCTCGGAGGCGCCGGCCTCGAGCAGGGCGTCGTAGACCTCGCTGACGATGATGCTCATTCTCTCAATGTAGCCGGTGGCGACGACGCTGGCAACCGCCTATGCGAGCCCCGCCTGACGGAGGAGGAAGGCGTACTGCAGCGCCGTCTCGCGGTAGCGGCGGTAGCGGCCCGAGACGCCGCCGTGGCCGGCGTCCATGTTGGTCTTGAGGAGCAGGGGGCGGGCGTCGGTCTTCAGGGCCCGCAGCTTCGCGACCCACTTCGCGGGCTCCCAGTACTGCACCTGCGAGTCGTGCAGCCCCGCGAGGACGAGCAGGGCGGGATAGGCCCGGGCCGCGACGTTGTCGTAGGGCGAGTAGCCGAGGATGTCGTCGAACGCGGCCCGCTCGTGCGGATTGCCCCACTCGTCGTACTCGCCGGTGGTCAGCGGAATGGTGTCGTCGAGCATCGTGGTCACGACGTCGACGAAGGGGACCTGGGCCACCGCCCCGGCGAAGAGGTCGGGGCGCATGTTCAGGACCGCGCCCATCAGCAGCCCGCCGGCGCTGCCGCCCATGGCGTAGAGGCGGTCCGGGCTCGTGAACCGTTCGCGGACGAGGTGCTCGGCGCAGGCGATGAAGTCGGTGAACGTGTTCCGCTTGCGGCCCAGCCGACCGTCGTCGTACCACTGGCGGCCGAGCTCCTGTCCCCCGCGCACGTGGGCGATGGCGAACCGGAACCCGCGGTCGAGCAGGCTCAGCCGCGCCGAGTTGAACGCGGGGTCCATGGAGATGCCGTAGGCCCCGTAGCCGTACAGCAGCAGGGGGCTCGTCCCGTCCCGCGGGGCGCCGGCCCGCGCGACGAGGGAGATCGGAACCGTCTTTCCGTCCGGCGCCGTCGCCAGCACGCGCTCGGCCGCGTAGTGCGCGGGGTCGAATCCGCCCAGCACCTCCTCGCACTTCAGCAGGGTGCGGGAGCGGGCCTCCATGTCGTAGTCATAGATCGAGAGCGGCGTGGTCAGCGACTCGTAGCCGAACCGGAGCACGTGGGTATCGGGTTCGCGGTTGACCGACACGTGCACGTCGTAGACGGGCTCGTCGAAGGCGATGTCATGGGCGCCGTCGCCGGACCACGGGCGCACGTGCAGGCGGGCGAGGCCGCCCGACCGTTCCTGCAGCACGAGGTGGTCGCGGAACAGAGCGAACGCCTCGAGGAACACGTCGTCGCGGTGCGGCACCACCTCGACCCACTGCTCGGGGGCGGTCCCGCCGGCCGTCGTCTCCATCAACCGGAAGTTGCGGGCGTGGTGGTTGGTGCGGACGTAGAACCGGTCCCGGTAGTGGTCGACGTCGTACTCGTGGTCGCGCGCGCGGGGCCAGAAAACCTCGAACGCGCCGTCGGGCCGGCTCGCGTCGAGGTAACGGTACTCGGTGGACACCGTCTGCGCCGACGCGATCAGCAGGTACCGCTTCGACCGGCTCCTCCCCACCTCGCAGTTGAACGTCTCGTCCGCCTCTTCGTAGACGAGGACGTCCTCGTCCTGCGCGGTTCCCAGCCGATGCCGGTACACCTGGTACCAGCGCAGGGTGTCGGGATGCTGGCGCGTGTAGAAGATCGTCCGGTTGTCGGCGGCCCAGACGAGATTGCTCGTCACCCCCGCCAACTCGTCGTCGAGCAGGGCATCGGCCGACAGGTCCTTGACGCGGATGGTGTGGATGCGGCGCCCCTCGACGTCCGTCGCATAGGCAAGCAGCCGCCCGTCGGAGCTGACTGCGAGCGCCGACACCTGGCAGAAATCGCGCCCCTCGGCAAGAGTGTTCACGTCGAGCAGGAGTTGCTCCCCGGCGGCTGGCGCCAGGGCGTCATCCGCCGCCAAGACGTCATCCGCCGCCAGGGTGTCCCCCGGCGACGGGGAGTCCACCGGCCGCCGGCAGTGGATGGGGTACTCCCGCCCGTCCTCGTAGCGGGTGTAGTAGAGGTGCGCCCCCTCCCGGTACGGCACGGACATGTCGGTCTGCTTGATGCGCCCCTTGATCTCGGCGAACAGGGTTTCCTGCAGCGCCTCGGTCGGCGCCATCACCGCGCGCGTGTAGGCGTTCTCGGCCTCGAGATACGCGGTCACCGCGGGGTCGCCGCGGTCGCGCAGCCAGTGGTAGTCGTCGCCGCGCACTACGCCGTGGGTCTCGTGGCGCGTGGGGGACACCTTCGCCCGCGGCGCGGGGACCCCGGCCGTGGCGAGCGGCGCCGGTCGAGGCGGCGTGACCGTCACGGCGTTTTCACCGGGGGGGCGGGACGCGCCGGCAGCGGCCGCGGGTCGTCCCGGATCATGCGGGTGATCTCCTCGATGGCCCGCTCGAGCTGCGGATCGCCGCCCGCGATGACCGACTTCGGGTCGTTCTCGACCTCTATGTCCGGCTCGACCCCGTACCCCTCGATCACCCAGTTCCCGTCCCGGTCGTTGGTGCCGAACTCGGGCACGTTGACGCTGCCGCCGTCGATGAGGGGACCGCGGTTGGTGATGCCGACCACGCCGCCCCACGACCGCTTCCCGATGAGCGGTCCCAAGCCGGCCTCCTTGAAACGGTAGGGAAAGATGTCGCCGTCCGAGGCGGAGTCCTCGTCGAGGATGCACACGAGATGGCCGGCGAACACCGTGGTGGGATAGGTGCCGACGTCGTCCTCGGTCCGGGAGAAGCGGGTGCCGAGCACCTCGCGGCTCAACCGCTCGATGAGCATCGCCGACACGTTGCCGCCCCCGTTGCCGCGCACGTCGATGATCAGGCCGTCCTTCCGTATCTGGCCGTAGAAGTACTTGATGAACTCCTGGATGCCGGCGGCGCCCATGTCGGGGATGTGCAGGTAGCCGACCCGGCCGTCGGTCGCCGCGTCGACCTTCATCCGGTTCGCGGTCACCTCGGCGAGATAGCGCAGGTTGACCTCGCTCGTGATGGGCCGGACGGTCACCTCGCGGGCGGCGCCGTCCGCGGCGGGGAACGCCGGCGCCGCGCTCAGCGTGAACCGCACCGGGCGGTCCGCCTTGTGCCGCAGCAGGCGATAGGGGTTGTCGCCGGCCGCGAGCTCCTCGCCGTCGATCGCGAGCACGTAGTCGCCCACCCGGGCGTCCACCCCGACCTCGGTCAGCGGCGCCCGGTAGCGCGGCTCTTCATTGTGCCCCGCGAAGATCTCCGCCAGCCGGTAGCGCCCCGCCGCGCGGTCGAGCTCGAACACCGCCCCCGGCAGGGCGACCTCGGGCCGCTCCGGGGTCTCCCAGTCGCCGCCGGCGATGTAGGCATGGCCGACGCTCAGCTCCGCCACCATCTCGCCGATCACGTAGTTCAGGTCCGACCGGTGCGCGACGTGCTCGAGCCACGGGCGGTACTGCTCGCGCAACGCCGGCCAGTCGTAGCCGTGCATGTTGTCGACGTAGAAGAAGTCGCGGAACCGCCGCCACACCTCGTCGAATATCTGCGCCCACTCCTCTGCGGGGACGCGATCCACCATCAGCCCCGCCGTCGAGATCGTCTGCGGGTCCCCCTGACCCGAGGCGGCGTGCAGCTCGAACCGCCCCCCGGTCATCACCAGCACCTTCTCCCGGTCGCGGGACACCGCGTAGCCCCCGGCGCCGGCGGCGAGCGTCTCGGTCTCCCGATCCTCGAACGAGAACGTGCGGATCTCGGTCGGAAGGTCGCCGCCGCGCCCGTAGAACTGCGCTCCCGTCCGGATGAAGAACACCCGGTCCTGGCCGGCGCTCAGCCCCACGTAGTTGTCGAACGCGACGGGCAGCCGAACGACCCGCCGCGCCAGACCGTCGAAGTCGATGCGGATCGGCTCGTCGTCCTCGGCGTCCTCCGAGGCCGTCTCTTCCTCGCTGCCGTCTTCCTCCGCGTCGTCGTCCGCCTCCACCGTCACCTCGTCGCTCTCCGGCGGCAATGGATGCGGCACGTCCGTCCGCAGGGCCAGCGCATAGATTCCCGTCTCGCGGTCGACGAGATAGTTCCATTCGAACGACCCCAGCTGCGGCGTGAACGAGCGGTCGGACAGGTAGTAGAGATACTCGCCGTCCGGATCCCAGGCCGGGTTCCACTCGTGGAACAGGTCGCTCGTCACCTGGCGCAGCGCCCCTCCGGCGCGCTCCCAGACGTGAATGGAGCTGAAGCCGGTCTCGTCGGTGAGCGAGAACGCCAGGTAGCCGCCCCGCGGCGACCACACGTAGTCGCGCACCTGTCCGTTCGCCTCGTCGGCAACCAGGGTCGTCGCCCGCGACTCGACGTCCAGCACGTACAGCTTGCCGTCCTTGTCGCCGAACGCCAGATGGTCCCCGTCGGGCGACCACTCCGGCGCGTAGCGCATGGCCTCGCCGCCGTCCGTCAACTGCTCCGGGGAGCCGGCGCCGTCCTGGGCGACGATGTAGATCTCGTCCTCGCCGTCGCGGTCGGAGACGAAGGCGATGCGGGCGCCGTCCGGCGACCAGCGCGCCCACTTGTCGTGGGCGTCCGAGCTCCGCGTGAGGTTGCGGGTCGGGCCGTTCTCGATCGGCGCGGTGAACACGTCGCCGCGCGCCACGAACAGGGCGCGCTCGCCCTTGGGGCTGAGCTCCACGTCCTCGATCAGCCCCGCCGCCGACACCCGCGCCGGCCGCATCGCCACCCCGTCGTCGGGCACCGTGATGGGGATCGGCCGCGACTCCCCGCTGTCGATCGCGTACAGATGCAGCTCGCCGTTCAACTCGTAGACGATCCGGTTCCGGCCGTCGTCGCCGGGCCACCGCACGTCCCACACGGTGCTGGTCGTGAGCCGGGCGGTCTCGCGCGTGCCAAGATCGAAGGCGTACAGGTTCAGGGTGCCGTCGCGGTCGGACGTGAAGTAGATGGCGTCGCCGATCCACATCGGGTCGCGGTCGGCCCGCGGATGGTCGGTGACCCGCTCGACGTCGTGGGTCTCGCGGTCGAACACGTACAGCTCCTGCGCCCAGCCCCCCTCGTACCGCTTCCAGGTCCGGAAATCGCGGAACAGCGGCGAGTACACCACCCGCGCGCCGTCCGGGGAGAGGTCGCCGGCCCCCGACTCCGGCATCGGCAGCGGCACCGGCAGCCCCCCGTCGGTCGAGACGAGGAAGAGCCGGCTGTCCGACAGGTCGGTGCTGTAGCGCAGCGACCGGAACAGCACCGACCGGCCGTCGGGGGCCCAGTCGTAGACCTGGTTGTCATAGCCCCAGCGCGGCGCCAGGGGCCCGCGCGCCGGATACCACGTCAACTGCCGCGGCACGCCCCCGGCCGCCGGGACCACGTAGACCTGCTCGTCGCCGTCGTACTGTCCGGTGAACGCGATCCACTGCCCGTCGGGCGAGAACTTGGGAAAGACCTCCAGGCCCGGGTGGGCGGTCAGCCGCGTGGCGGCGCCGCCCGCCGCGGGGGCCGTCCACAGGTCTCCCGCGTACACGAACACGACCCGGTCGCCGTGCACGTCGGGAAAACGCAACAACCGCGTCTGGCCCCCGGCCGGCGTCGCCGCCGCCGCGACCAGTAGTCCCAATGCCAGCAGATGTCGAACTGCGCTCATGAGGTTTCTCCAGAAGTCGCGGCCTTGCCGGCCTACTCGGATCGCAACGACGCCAGCAGCGGCGACCGGACCGCGGCCGCGGTGGCGGCCAGGGAGGAGACGAGACCGGCCGCGGCCACCGCAAGCAGCATCCCGCCCAGCGAGACCACCGGGAACTGGCCGCCCCGCTCGATCCACGCGGGGGCGATCGCCACGAGGGCGCACACGGTCCCGATGCCCAGGCCGCCGAACAGCAGCAGACCGTTCTCGACCAGCACCATCAGCGAGACGTGTCTCGTGTTGTAGCCGACGGCGCGCAGCAGGGCCAGCTCGCGCCGCCGCTCCAGCACGTTCCGCAGCAGCACCGCCCCCAGTCCCAGCGTCCCCAGCAGCAGACCGAGGGCCCCCAGGGTCTGGAACGTGGCGAGATACGTGTTGTTGACCCGGTGGAACGCGGCCAGGCGCTCGGGCGCCGAGGTGACGTCGAACCCGTAGTCGGCGAGCCGGTCCTCGAGGGCTGCGGTCACCGCCGCGTTCCCGTCCGCCGGGGCGTCGATCAGGAAGAACCGGTATCCGTCGTGCCCGGGGAACAGGCGCACGAAGGCCGCCTCGCCGACGATCAGCTCGCGCTGGAAGAGGCTGTCGGTCAGGGCCGCAACGATGCGCAACCGGATCGGATTGTCGGTGTCGCGGTTCAGCACGAAGTCTTCGCCCACCGACAGATGCAGCGCGTAGGCGAGCGACGTGGCGTCGGCGATGGCGGGAACCGCCCCGTCGTCGAAGACCCGGTCGAGGAGCAGCCAGGGGTTGGCGGCCTCCTCCGGGGTCTCCGCCAGGGTGGCCCCGAACCGGAATCGCCCCTCGGACAGGAACGCGGTCTCGGGCGCGAGCACCCGCGGGTCCTTCGCCTGGTAGAGGTTGAGGCAGCTCGTGTCCTCGCCCGGCCGCAGCCGGAACCGCGCGTAGGACACGCCGGCGAAGATCTCGTCGTCGAACGACGACACGCCCAGCTCCTCCCGGCTCTCCTCCGACGCCAGATCCCGCACGATCGGCAGCAGCGACTCGGCCAGCAACGGGTAGCCGCCGGTGCCCGACGACCGGTCGGCGGTATCCCCGCCGCCCTCCAGATGGAACGCGTCGACGGCCACGATGATGAACGAGGCGAACGCGATGAGGGTGATGCACAGGACGGACCGGCCGGGCCGGGCCGTCGTGTTGCGGAGCCCGACGCGGGAGACGGTCCAGGTCGACGGCACCGCGACTCCTGCCGGCGCCTGCCGCCCCAGCCACGTCCACGCCAGGGTGAGCAGCGCCGCGAGCAGCAGCATGCCCGCTCCGAAGAAGCCCGCGGTGTCGCCCACGATCCCGGCCAGCGTCGCCGCGAGCACCGCCCCCCCCAGCAGCCCGAGGGCGGCGGGAGCATGCCGCACGGCGGCGGCCGCGCGCGACGGCCGGGCGTCCTCCGCGCCGCGAGCCGCTCGCGGTCCCGACGGCAGCACGCCGTGGATGAGCGCGCGCGGCGTCGCCCGGGCGACCATGCGCAGGCTCCAGGCGATGGACACGACCGCCGCGAGCATGCCGCCGCCGATGCCCGCGGCCAGCGCCAGCGGCGAGACGTGCAAGACCAGCAGGGTGGTGCCGACCGCGTCCACCCACCACGTGCGCAGCCCCCACATGATCAGCTCCGCGTAGCCCACCGCGCCGGCCGCTCCGAGGAGACCGCCGGCCAGCGAGAGCGCCGCCGCCTCCGCCCAGAACAACCCCCGCACGCCGCGCTCGTCGAAGCCGAGGGCGCGCAGGGCGCCGATCTCCCGCAGGCGCTGCTCGACCCCCAGCCGGAAGAAGAGGCTCGCCAGCAACAGGGCGGACACCACCAGGAAGAAGCTGAAGTAGGTGAAGTACTCGCCGAAGTCGGTCACCCCGGCCGACGCCTCGAGTGCGAGCTCGCGGGCCGGATAGACGACGAACCCGGCCGCGAGGGGATCGATGCGGGACCGCAGCGCGTCCTCGTACTGCGTCCGCGCGAGGTCCGAGACCCCGGCCGGCGGGTCGACGCGCAGGGACGTCACCTGCCCCCAACGCGACCCCCACAGCCGCTGGCCGTCCTCGAGCGCGACGAACGCCTTCGAGGCGGTGCGGTAGGTGTCCCAGTAGTCCTCGTCCTTCGGGCGCACCAGACCCAGATCGATGGGGAACGGCGGGTCCCAGTCGGACAGATCCGTCGCCTCGGTGATGCCGGGATACTCCGGCGCGAGGTCCTGGTCGGCGGCCAGCCCCTCGATCGGCACCACGCCGGCCACCCGGAACTCCGCCGCCTCGGTGACCAGCGCGCCCGCCTCTTCCCACAGGTAGTACTGCACCGTCACCACGTCGCCGGGCGCCGCCTCGAGATCGTCGGCGGTCCAGGTGTTCAGCCAGATCGGCGGCGGCGCCGCACCGGCGGCAGCGGGGGTGGGCGGCGCACCGGGGGCGGTGGGCGGCGGCGCGGCCCCCGGGGGCGCGACCCCCAGCGGCCCCGGATCCAGCGCGGTCACCAGCGAGTACGGCGTCACCCGCTCCCCCCGCCGTATCTCGTTGGCCAGATAGGTCAGAATCGGCTGCTCGGCCATGCCGCCGTCCGCGGCTGCGGCGCGCGCGGCGGCGACGACGTCGTCGCCCAGCAGTCCCGCCGTCGACTCCACCGCCAGCGCGCCCGGTCCTGGCAGCGCCCGCACCCGCAACCCGAGGTCGGTCAGCCGGGTCGCGTCCCGCAGGGCCGCCTCGATCCGAGCCACCGCCGGCGGGGTCGCCGCGTCGGCGCCGGCGCCGGCGAGCAGCAGGGTGTTGGCCTCGCGGTCGAGCTCGAGGTCGCCCTGCATGCGCTGGAGATTGACGAAGACCGCGCGCAAGAACCCCTGCTGCGGCCGGAACGAGAAGTCCCCGAGGGCGGCCGGGGCGAGCACCTCCCGGACGCGCAGCCGCATCGTACGCCCCAGATCGTCGCGGCGCCCGTGCAGCGAGCTGACGGGGATGGCCGAGGGCTTCTGCACCCGTACGAGCAGCGTGTCGGCGGCGGCGGCGCCCAGCTCGCGGGCGAGTCCGCCGCTCACCAGCACCTCGCCGGGCTCCGGCGCGCGCCCGCCGTCGAGCCCATGGAAAGCCCAGAACCGGTCGTCCACGCCATACACCTGGATGCCGCCGGCGCGGCTGCGGCTCTCCTGGTGGGTGACGAACCCTTCGAGCGCAATCATCGGCGCCGCAGCAGCCGGCGCCGCGTCGGCCGCGGCGCCGGCGAGCGCGACGGCGCTCAGCACCTCCTCGGCCAGCGCCTCGCGAAAGAAGGCCCCCGCGGTAACGACGTGGTCGACGCGCCCGAGCCGCTGCAGGGCGAGGTCGCGCAGGCTGGCGCGGACCGAGGTCCCCACCAGGAACGCCCCCGCGAGCACCGACACCGCGACCCCGACCCCCGCAACCACCGCCAGGTTGATCCGCCAGAAGTGGGTCAGACTCCGGAGCAGCAGGGTGGTGGAGGTCATGGTCGTTCGCTCCCGGTCGCCTCGCCGCCGTCCGCGGGCTTCTCGCCGCCGTCCGCATGCTTCTCGTCGCCGTCCGCATGCTTCTCGTCGCCGTCCGCATGCTTCTCGTCGCCGTCCGCATGCTTCTCGTCGCCGTCCGCGCGCTGGTCACCGTCAACGCGTTTCAGCCCCAGGCCCTCGAGCTCGTACCGGATGGGACACCGGGCCGCCAGCTCGGCGTTGTGGGTCACCACCACCAGCACCGTCTCCTGCCGCCCGTGCAGGTCGAAGAGCATGTCGGCGACCACCACGCCGGCGGCGCGGTCGAGATTGCCGGTGGGCTCGTCGCACAGCAGCAGCGGCGGCCGGCGGATCAGGGCACGGGCGAGGGCGACCCGCTGCCGCTCTCCCCCGGACAGCTCCCCGGGACGGTGGTCGATGCGGTCGCCGAGACCCGCCCGCTCGAGCAGCTCGCGGGCGCGGTCCCCTGCCCCGGCCGCCCCGTTCCCCACCAGGGTCGGGATCAGCACGTTCTCGAGCACCGTACACTGCGGCAGCAGCAGGTGGTCCTGGAAGACGAAGCCGACCCGGCGGTTGCGGAAGGCGGCGAGCTCGGAGGGAGCGAGGGTGAACGGGTCGACGCCGTCCAGAGTGACGGTGCCCGCGGAGGGCGGCTCGAGCGCGCCCAGCACGTAGAGCAGCGTGCTCTTCCCGCTGCCGGACGGCCCCACGATGGACGCCGCTTCACCCGACCGCAAGGTGAGATCGACGCCGGAGAGGATGTCGAGCGCGCCCCGCGGCGTCGGATACGACTTCGCGAGGCCGGTGACTTCGAGCACTGGGACCCTCCACCCGTGGACCGGCTCCGGGCCGGCCGTTCCTCCGGCCCGGAAGTCGGCGCCCGGGCCGCTGCCGCCCAAACAACCTTGCCGCGAGTCCGTACCGTCTTGTGTCTTCTACCTGCGGCGCGGACTCCTACGACACCTGCTGGAACGCCCGGGGACGGAACAGAAAATCCACGATGTTCCCCTCGTGGGGCTGCAGCCAGTTGAGCCGCGTCGTCGGCACCGGCCCGAGGTTGAGGCGGTCGATGTTGCGGGCATCGAGCAGCGCCTGCGCGAACGCCGCATCCTCGGTCAGGCCGGTCGCCACGAGGGTCGTCCCGATCGCCCCGATCATCTTGTCCTGCGGGCACTCGACGACGCTGACGAACGGATACATGTACTCCTTCTTGGCCATCGCGGCCTCGGGCGAGCTGCAGTGCACGACGGTGGGGCGCAGGTAGTCGCACCGCTCCATCGAGACGAGGCGCCCGCCGTTCTGGTGCCGGGCCGACATCTCCTCGACCCCGCCCTCCTTCAGGGCGTTGTCGATGTCGGCGGATATCGCCTTCGCCTGACCCGGCACCGTGAAGGCGGCCAGCTCCGCCTCGGGATCGTCCGGGGGCAGCGGTGCCATGGGGCCGATGCGCTCGGCGATCGCCTCGGCAATCTCACGGGTGTGCCGCGGCGCCCAGATACCGGAACAGTTGATGCAGCCGCGGCCGCTGTTGATCGCCACGCTCTCGACCATCAGGTCGAGATACTGCTCCCAGTCGTCGACCTTGTCCTCGCCGAGGAGGATCTTGCTGAACCCGGGCCCGTGGACCTGGACGCCGGGGTTGGCGGCGTACTGCTCGACGGTCGCGGTGCCGCCGAAGATCAGGCTCCGCGGCGAGTTGTTCAGCACCGCCGCCCCGACCTCGCCGAGACCCGGGTAGAGCGCAATCGCCTCGCGCGGCACCCCGGCCTGGAAGAACGCCTGCGCCATCCGCCAGGGGGTCCACGGCTCCTGCGGCCCCGGCTTCAGCACCAGCCCGATCTGCAGCGGGATGATCGGCAGCCACAGGCTGTGCACGCCGGGCGAGTTGGACGGCAGCACCATGCCGACCACCGGCGTCGTCGCCTGGTAGCTGCGCATCACCCCGTCCTCTTCCCCGAACCCCCGGGTGAGGATGTCGTAGTCGAGCCGGCGGGTCAGCGAGCGCAGGACCTCGTCGAGGTGGGCCAGCACGTACTCCAGCTTGCCCATGTTCATCCGGCACAGGTGCTCGGGCAGCCCCGTCGTGGCCGACTGCTGGCGCACGAAGTCCTCGGGGGTCTGGACGCCGTCCCCCAGCGGGAGGTCCGCCGACTTGAAGAGCTCGCCGCCCTTCTTGACCATCGCCAGCAGATCCGCGCACGGAATCTCGCGGAGCACGTCGCGCGCCCGGCTCGCCCCCTTGCGCAGGTCCCGGGCCACGATGCCGGGGTTGGCCTGGCTCACCTCGGCCACCGGCTCGCCGGTCAGGAAATGCTCGACCTTGGCGAGCTCGAGGCTCTTGTACTCCTGTCCCCAACGCAGAATCGGAAAGTGGATCACGCTAGTACACTCCCACCGTAGTTGCCGACGCCAACCGGCTGAATGGGCGCACGCCGCTCACCCCGTCCCACGGATACTGCTCGCACGGCGGCTCCCGCTCGCCCTCGTCCCGCTCCTGGAAACGCGGCACGAAGAACTCCCTCGTCAGGGTGGTCAACATCACCCGGCCGGTCTCGCCGTACCCCACCACCCGGTCCGCATCGTCCGGGTCCACGACCTGCAGGACCGCCCGCGGCTGCGGCGCGTAGTAGGTGATCTTGTAGCCGTTCTCCGGCCCGCTCGGCGGACTGGCGGCCAGCCCCATCAGGGTGTTGCCGTAGGTCGGCGTCATGTAGATGCCGTCGAGGAACTCCTCGTGGGCGAAGCGGTTCCACTGGGGCGTGAACTCGGTGCCGCCGGCGAAGATGCCGCTGATGCCGGCCTCCTTCAGGCTCGACCCGTCCGCCTCCAGCCGGTTCGCCAGGGCCTCGAGCAGCTTGGGCGTGGCGAACAGGCACCTGATGTCGTGGCCGGCCGACAGCACCGTGACCGCCTGGTCGATCACGTGCTCCTGATAGGCCTTCAGATGCTCCATCCAGCCCTTGTTGATCAGCTTGATCACCCACCGCGGGTCCAGATCCACGCAGAAGCAGATGCCCCCCCGGTGCTGGGCCAGATGCTCGACGGCCAGCCGCAACCGCCGGGGGCCGCTCGGCCCCAGCATGAGCCAGTTGCTCCCCCGGGGGAAATGCTCGTCGGGCAGGGTGTCGGAGAACAGCTCGTAGTCGATGCGGAAGTCCTCCTGGGCCACCCGGCTCTTGGGGATCCCGGTGGTGCCCCCGGTCTCGAACACGAACGTCGGTCGATCCGCGTAGGCCCGGGGCACCCAGCGGCGCACCGGCCCGCCCCGCAGCTTCTCGTCCTCGAAATGGGGGAACTTCGCGAGGTCGTCGAACCCGTGGACCTCGCGGCGCGGGTCCCACCCCGCCCCGCGCGCCCAGTCGAGCCAGAACGGACACCCGGTGTCGGGGTTGAAGTGCCACTCGACGATCTCCCGCACCCGGGCATCGAGCGCGGCCCTCGCCTGGCCGGCCCTGGTGTCGGCGGTACCAATTTCCGTAGTCATCAACCCATGATCTTACACTAGGGAGCTTGCGCCGTAGAAGTTCGCGCCAGCGAGCTTCCAACGCGACCGTAAGGTCGCGCCAGCAGCCCGCGGTGGAACCCGGCGTCGCACCGAGAGCGGCGAGGCGCGCGCCCGACAGGGCGTGAGGGAGGGCGCAAATCGGGCATATCGCAACCGCGGACTGCACGCAGTCCGACGAACAACGCAGGGCAGGCGGGATGCATCGCCGCTCGAATGCAGCGGAAACGTTCGCCACGGGCTGCCAGGAAGCCTGCGCCGCAGGACGGCGCGCGGACAACGGGGAGTGGACGAATGGGACGTCTCGAACAGATCTGGCTCAAACGGTTCCATCGCGGCCCGATGGACCCGACCGGCGCCGCCGACGTCCGGCGCGGCGCCGGCCTCGTCGGCAACGCGAACCAGGGAGGCTGGCGGCAGATCACGATTATCGCGGTCGCCGACTGGGACCGGATCGTCGAGGCCCTGGGCGCGGCCGTCGATCCCGGAATCAGACGCGCGAACCTGCTCGTCAGCGGGATCGCGCTCGCGCACACCCGGGACCGGGTGCTTCAGGTGGGCGACTGCCGGCTGCGGGTGCGCGGCGAGACCCGCCCGTGCGAGCGGATGGACGCCGCCGAACCGGGGCTGCGCGCCGCCCTCGACGCCGAATGGCGGGGAGGCGTCTTCGCCGAGGTCCTCGACGACGGCCGCATCGCCGTCGGCGACCCGGTCGCCTGGGGGGAACCGATCGCCTGACGCGGGTGCGCGGTCAGACCGACTCGAGCCGGTCCGCCTTGGCCGCGAAGACGAAATCGCTCTCGGTCAGGCCGTCGATCTTGTGCGTCCAGATGGTGACGGTGGCCCGGCCCCAGGCCAGCAGGATGTCCGGGTGGTGGCCCTGCTCCTCGGCCAGCTCGCCGACCCGCACGGTGAAGTCGAGCGCCTGGCGGAAGTCCTCGAAGGTGTAGGTCTTCTCGAGGTGATGCCCGTCGACCACCTCCCAGCCGCCGCCCAACTGCCGGTGGTACCCGTCCAGCTCCTCGCCGGCCAGGGGCGGCACCCCGCCCCGGCAGGGCACGCACTGCTTCGACGCCAGCTCGCTCATGGCTCTCCCTCGATCCCGGTCCTGCCGGCCGGGCGCACCGCGCCCTCACCCGGTAGTCTAGCAGCCCGAAGGGTTGGTCGCAGCTGCTATAGTGAGGGGTTCCCAACGCAGCCCGCAGACCGCCCCGGAGGCAATCGATGGCCGACCAGAAGCAGAACTTCGCGAACCACACTCGATTCGTACCGATCTTCCACTACGTCGCGGCCCCCATCCTCGTTCTCAACCTGGGTTGGGCGGTCTGGAGCCTCCGCGAGCTGTCGTTCCCGGCGGTGCTCGATCTGCTCGTTGCCATCGCCCTGATCATCGTGTTTTTCTGCGCCCGGGTGTTTGCGCTGAAGGCCCAGGACCGGGTGATCCGTCTCGAGATGCGCCTCCGCATGCGCGAACTGCTGCCCGACGACCTGCAGGGCCGCATCGACGAGTTCACGCCGACGCAGATGGTGGGCCTCCGGTTCGCCGGCGACGCCGAGATGCCCGACCTCGCCCGCAAGGTACTGGACGAGAACATCGCCGCGGCGACCCCCATCAAGAAGCTGATCACCGACTGGCAGGGGGACTACTACCGCGTCTAGCCGGGCGGCTCTTGACGCCGACCGCATCCAACCGCGTAGCCCAGGAAACAATCCGGCCCGAGCGGTCGTATTTCCACGCAGGAGCCGCTCTTGACAACGGCGTGCGCCTGTGCCCGGCCGGGGGTGTCGCGTTACCGTAGGAACTGCGCCTCTTGCACGCTCTCCCGGCCCCGCCACCCGACGGTGGCGCGGCCGCCGATGCCCGAGCGTCACAACGGAAAGGGAAACGGTCATGAAGGGCGGGATCGCCTGGTTCGCTCGCAACCCGGTCGCTGCCAACCTGATGATGGTGTTCATCGTCATGAGCGGCGTGATCGCCACCAGCGCGGTGAAGGAAGAGGTCTTCCCGGAGATCGAGCTCGACCGGGTCAGCATCACGCTCCCCTACCTCGGCGCCGCCCCGGAAGAGGTCGAGGCCGGGGTCGTCATCCGGATCGAAGAGGCGATTCAGGGCATCGACGGCATCAAGGAGATCCAGTCGACGGCGTCGGAGGGAAGCGCGTCGGTCATGGTCGAGCTCGAGCTCGGCGCCGACGCCCGCCGGGTGGTCGACGAGGTCAAGAACCAGGTCGATGCGATCACCACGTTCCCGGTCGAGACCGAGAAACCGATCGTCCGCGAGCTGATCGCCCGGAACCAGGTCACGGACATCTCCATTTCGGGCAACACCGACGTCTTCACCCTGAAGGCGATCGCCGAGCGGGTGCGCGACGAGCTGTCCGGCCTGCCGGAGATCACCCAGGTCGACATCGTGAGCGCCCCGCCCTACGAGATCTCCATCGAGGTCTCGGAAACGGCGCTGCGGCGGCACGGGCTGACCTTCGATCAGGTCGCCGACGCCGTGCGCCGGTCGTCGCTCGATCTGCCCGGCGGCTCCGTCCGCACCGACGGCGGCGAGATCCTGCTGCGCACGATCGGGCAGGCCTACCGGGGCAGCGAGTTCGAAGACCTCGTGCTCTGGACGCAATCCGACGGCACTCGCCTGCAGCTCGGCGACGTGGCCACGGTGGTCGACGGCTTCGCGGAGACGGACCAGCAGGCCCGGTTCGACCAGGAAACCACGGTCATGGTGTCGGTCTTCCGCACCGGCGATCAGAGCGCCCTCGACATCGCAACGGCGGTGCACGGCTATGTCGAGCGCACGCAGCCGCGGCTGCCCGAGGGCATCTCGCTGACGATCTGGCAGGACCAGGCGGAGGTCCTCAGCGATCGGCTGACCCTCATGCTCCGCACCGGCGCCACCGGGTTCGCGCTCGTCTTCGTCGTGCTGGCGCTCTTTCTCGAGTTGCGCCTCGCCTTCTGGGTCAGCCTCGGGATCCCCATCTCGTTCCTCGGGGCGATCGCCCTGATGCCGGGGTTCGACGTCTCGGCCAACGTCATCTCCCTGTTCGCGTTCATCCTCGTGCTCGGCATCGTGGTCGACGACGCCATCATCGTCGGCGAGAACATCTACCGGCACCAGGAGGAGCACGGGGACGGCATGCGCGGCTCCATCGAGGGCGCGCGGGAGATCGCGAAGCCGGTGGTGTTCGCGGTCCTGACGACGGTGGCGGCGTTCATGCCCCTGATGTTCGTGCCCGGCATGATGGGGAAGATCTTCCGGGTCATTCCCCTCGTCGTCGTTCCCTGTCTGCTCTTCTCGCTGCTCGAATCGCTGGGCATCCTGCCCGCCCATCTGTCGCACCTGCCCAAGCGGGGCGCGCCCGGTCCCTGGCGCCGGTTCCAGCAGATCTTCGCCACCGGGCTCAAGGTCTTCATCCGCAGTGTCTATCAGCCTCTGCTCGAGGCCGCGCTCCGCTGGCGCTACGTCACGGCCGCGATCGGGCTCTCGACCCTGATCCTGACCGGCGGCATGGTGCTCGGCGGCTGGACCAGCTTCCACTTCTTCCCCTCGATCGAGGCGGACTTCATGGCAGCGTCGCTCACCATGCCGCAGGGCACCCCGGTCGACGTGACGTCGCAGGCGGTCGAGAAGCTCGAGGCGGGCGCGGCGCGGCTGCGCGACCGGCTGGAGCGGGAAACCGGGATGGACTATTTCCGGCACGTGTCGGCGTCGGTCGGCGACCAGCCGATGATGTCGCGCGGCGGCGGACCGATGGGCCCGATGGAGGTCGCGTCGGCCGCGAACCTCGGCGAGGTGACCGTCGAGCTCGCCCCGGCGGAGACGCGGGCGTACACGAGCGAGGAGCTCGGCGCCATGTGGCGGGACCTGACCGACCCGATCCCGGAAGCGGTCGAGGTCAACTTCGACATGTCGATCATGAGTCCCGGGGACGACGTCGACGTGCAGCTCGCCGGCCCCGACCTCGACCGCCTGCGGATGGCCGCCGAGGAGGTCAAGCGCCGCCTGACGGCGTACGCCGGCGTCTACGAGATCTCCGATTCGTTCCGCGCCGGCAAGGTGGAGATGCAGCTCGGCATCAAGCCGGCGGCGGAGACCCTCGGCCTGACGTTGCAGGATCTCGGCCGGCAGGTCCGGCAGGCGTTCTACGGCGAGGAGGCCCAGCGCATCCAGCGCGGGCGCGACGACATCCGCGTCATGGTGCGCTATCCCCGGGACGATCGCCGGTCGCTGGGCGACCTGGAGAACATGCGCATCCGCACCCCGAACGGCGCCGAGGTGCCGTTCGGCCAGGTGGCGCAGGTGGAGCCGGGACGCGGCTTCGCATCGATCAAGCGGGTCGACCGCAACCGCGCGGTGAACGTGACCGCCTCCGTCGATCCCGCGACAACGTCGGCCGGCGCGGTCATCGCAGACCTGCGCACGCGCATCCTGCCCGAGGTGCTCGCGAGCTACCCGGGGGTGTTCTACACGTTCGAAGGGGCCCAGGCCGAGCAGGTCGAGGCGGTGGGCGGTCTGCAGCGCGGGTTCTTCCTCGCCCTGCTCATGATCTTCGCCCTGCTGGCGGTCCCGCTGCGATCGTACGTGCAGCCGCTGATCATCATGGGGGCCATCCCGTTCGGTCTCGTCGGCGCCATCTGGGGACACATGGTGATGGGGCTCGACGTCACCATGATGTCGATGTTCGGCCTCGTCGCGCTGACCGGGGTCGTCGTCAACGACAGCCTGGTCATGGTCGACTTCATCAACCGCTCGCGGAGGGTCCACGCCGACGTCGGCAGCAAGGTGCGTCAAGCGGGCGGACAGCCGCGGGACTCCCACGCGTTCGACTCGGCCGGGCTCCGGCTCGCGATCCGCGAGGCCGGCAGCAACCGGTTCCGGCCCATCCTGCTCACGTCGCTGACGACCTTCTTCGGCTTGGCCCCGCTGATGCTGGAACGCAGCATGCAGGCGGCGTTCCTCGTGCCGATGGCGGTCTCGCTGGCGTTCGGGGTGCTGTTCGCGACCTTCATCACCCTGATTCTGGTGCCGACCTCCTACCTGATCGTCGACGACATGCAACAGGCGATGCGGCGGATGTTCGGGCGGGAAGAGCCGGTGGCGCTGCCGGAAGGGCCGCCCATGACGGACGAAACGGTGGTGGCGGGCGCCGCCTCGGCGGCCCGAGCGGCCGAGGCGCTGTCCTAGGAGCTTGCGCCGTAGGAGTTTCGCGCCAGCGAAACTCCCAACGCGACCGCAAGGTCGCGCTGCGGCCTCCGATTGCCGCCCGAACGACCCCTGTCGACCCGGGCACCCGCGCCAGGAGCAAGCCGCCGCCGCCCGGCCCGTTCGGGGTGGAATCCGATCGACCGATCTCGATCCTCTCGATCTCCTGATATAGTGGCGCGTCATCCAGGTGGCGCCGCTGGCGGAATGCTCGTGCCGCGAGACAGGCTCGCGGCGCATGCCGAGGAAGGAGCTGCAGTAATGAAGCAGGTCACCGCAATCATCAAGCCGCACATGCTCGACGAGGTTCGTGACACGCTTTCGCGTCTCGGTGTCGCCGGCATGACCACGACCGAGGTCAAGGGGTTCGGCCGCCAGAAGGGTCATACCGAGATCTACCGCGGGGCCGAGTACTCGGTGGACTTCGTGCCCAAGGTCAAGATCGAGATCGTCGTCGACGACGACCGTCTGGACGGGGTCGTGGACGCCATCAAGACCTCCGCGCGGACCGGGCAGATCGGCGACGGCAAGATCTTCGTGACCGAAATGGAGCAGGCGGTCCGCATCCGAACCGGCGAAGTGGGATCCAACGCGCTCTAGAGGCCCGGCGCCGCACCGGACCCTCCACGGAACGGCCGTTGCGTTCCGGCGCGGCGCAGGTGCAGCGCAGCATCGACCGGATGCCGCGTCTCGGCCCCTGTCTGGAGAAGGAGGATACGCATGACCTTCAAGTCGAAAGCGGTTTTCGCCGGACTGGCCGGCGCATTCGCCGTCGCGCTCCCGCGCGTGGCCTGGGCCCAGGACGGCTTGAACTCCGGCGACACGGCCTGGATGCTCACGTCGAGCGTCCTGGTCCTGTTCATGACGATTCCGGGCCTCTCGCTCTTCTATGCGGGTCTGGTGCGGGCCAAGAACGTCCTGTCGGTGATGATGCAGTGCTTCGTCATCACCTGCCTGGTGACGCTCATCTGGACGGCGTACGGGTACGGACTGGCCTTCGGTGACGGCGGCAGCCTCAACGCGTTCGTCGGGGTCGGCAAGTTCTTCCTGTCCGGCGTCGGGGTCGACACCGTCTCGGGCACGATCCCCGAGTCCGTGTTCCAGATGTTCCAGCTCACGTTCGCCATCATCACGCCGGCCCTCATCGTGGGAGCGTTCGCCGAGCGGATGAAGTTCTCGACCATGCTGGCGTTCATGGCGCTGTGGGTCACGGTGGTCTACGCGCCGGTCGCCCACTGGGTCTGGGGCGGCGGATGGCTCGGCGAGTTGGGGGTCCTCGACTTCGCCGGCGGCACCGTCGTCCACATCAACGCCGGCGTCGCCGCGCTCGTGCTCTGCATCGTGCTCGGCAAGCGCCGCGGCTATCCCACCACCCCGATGGCGCCCAACAGCCTCGTCCTCACCGTCGTCGGCGCGTCGATGCTCTGGGTCGGGTGGTTCGGGTTCAACGCCGGCAGCGAGCTGGCCGCGGACGGCGTGGCGGGCATGGCCATGACCGTGACCCACATCGCCACCGCCACGGCGGCCCTCGCCTGGATGACCACCGAATGGATGATCCACGGCAAGCCGAGCGTGCTGGGAATCGCCACCGGCGCCGTCGCCGGACTGGTCGCCATCACCCCGGCGTCGGGCACCGTCGGCCCCGCCGGCGCCCTCATCATCGGGCTGGCGTCCGGCGTGATCTGCTACTGGGCGGCGAGCAGCCTCAAGCGCAAGATGGGCTACGACGACTCGCTCGACGTCTTCGGGGTCCACGGGGTCGGCGGCTTCATCGGCGCCATGCTGACCGGCGTATTCACCGCCGAGGCCTTCGGCGGCGCCGGGCTCGTCGGCGGCATCGGGCAGCAGCTCGGGCTGCAGTTCATCGGGGCGACGGCCACCATCGTCTACTCCGGCGTGCTCACCTTCGTGATCGCCAAGGCGCTCGACGCCACGATGGGACTGCGGGTCACCGCCGAGGATGAGTCGGAGGGGCTCGACCTGGCGCTGCACGACGAGCGCGGATTCAGCCTGTAACGGACGTACCGGACGTGCTGGCGGGTCGCGAACCGCGGCCCGCCAGCCACGCTCCCACCCTTTCGCCCGCTCTCGACGCGCGCCCCCCGTGCGACGCATCTCGCGCCCGCCGGTTCCACCCCCCGCCACGCCGCCCGCCGGAACCGCCCGGCCATGGTGCAGCACCTGTCCGGGCCCCGGACCCGACTGCTACTCGTCGAAGTGGTACACGACATCCTCGAAACGGTCCCGCGCGAACGTGAACACGAAGACCAAGGGCTCGGCGCCGGCGCAACTCAGGGCGTGCCTGGCGTTCGGTGGAATGAAGACCGCCGTTCCCGGACCGACGTCCGTCCGTTCGCCGTCGATCTCGACGTGGCCGAGGCCGCTGACCACGTAGTAGGTTTCCTCGGGCTCGTGGTGGTGCCGGAGCAGCACCCCGCCGGGTGCAATCTCCCCCACCCCGGTGACGAGCCCCGCGCTCGGACCGCGTTCACCGCTGACAAGCAGCTTCCAGCGAACCGCGCTCCGGGCGGCGACGGTCGGATCGTCCCAGCCTTCCCACTCGAGTGCCGCCTGATCGACGACCGGCTTCAGCGCACGCATCAGGCTGTTCGCGTTGCGTGATGACGAATCGGCGCCTTGCTGCACGCCCTTCGGCAGTCCGCGGCTACCGCTCTCGTTCCGAGAGCGTGGCGACCGCCTCAGCCACCAACTGGATGTCGTGATGCAGACCCTCGGTCACGACGTCGAAATGCGTCCGCATGCGCCCTTCCACGTTGGTAACGTGCGTGCGCATCCGCTCCTCGGTCGCCTTCAGGTCCTCCTTGGTCGCAAGAGTCGGCAGAATGTGCTCGATACGGTCGACTCGACGTTCGAGGTTCTCCGTACGCTGTTCCATCCGTTGGGGGTGTTGCATCGCCTGGTCCCTGCTTGCGCCGACGGTGGCGGCAGATCCCGGGTCGTCGCCCGCCTGTTTTCCATCGTAGCACCGTTCCGGTGGTGGGCAACGGGGGCCCGCCCGCTGGCCCTGAATTCGTCGCCTTGCGCCGCCTGCTGCCCGGCCGACCCTCCAGAGGCTGCGCCGTTCGGCGCGAGTTTCTACTCCACCAACCCGAGCCGCGCCAGGGTCGGCAACAGCTTCTCGACCGTGTTGCGGGCCGCGACACGAGCATCCGCGGCCCCTCCGGAATCCTGCTCCCCGATCCGGCTCATTGTCTTCAGGCCCAGATCGCGGACTCGCTCACCCGCCCGGGCCGCCAGACCATCGACGCCTCGAGCGCCACGCAGCCACTCGGCGATCGCGAGAGCCTCGACCGGACTCACCGGCATGCCGTTGCCGAGAACCGCGCTGGGTATCACGCACTGGACGGGATGCTCCCCCACGCGGCCGAGAGCCCTTTCGACGACCGGGCTCGTGGGCCGGCCCTCGATGGGAGTCTTCGGTTCCGTGTGCGCCCTGGCGAAAGGCATCAGCTTGCCCGCCGCGACCAGGAACGCGACATTGCGGGCGAGCTCCGCCCGCCTCGCTCCCTTGCCGCCGAGGCGGGCGACGACATCGCCCATCGTCATGGAGCCCGCCCGCATGAGGCGTTGGAGCTCGAGGAGGAAGTCTTCGTGGAAGGTGAGCGCGCCGCGCGGCACGACGGTCTTCTCGACGATCCTCTCCGGATCGAGGCTCCCGACAACCGCGGCGCCGAGATGGCGGCCGTCCGCGGTCTCGCCCGGCCCCTCGTCGCCGCGCACGAAGACGTCGCGGCGAAAACGCCGGTTGACGGCAAAGTCCACCGCCAACTGCCGTTGGCGCTCCGTCTCGAGCTCCGAGACGGCCGCGGCGGCCTGACCGCTGACGACCAGGGCCGGGTAGTTGTCGACCAGCGTGGCGCTCCCCAGGAACCGGGCGCCGGCCTCGGCCAGCTCGTCGGCGACGTCGCTCGCGTAGAACGGTTCCCACGCCTCGTTCAGGAACTCGTGCACCAGGTAGCTGCTCGGACTCCGGACGTACGCATCGACGGCGGCCGCGGCGGCCGGGTTGGCGGTGAAGTAGCGCAGCTTCCGGTCGCTCAGCCCCTGCACGGACCGAAGCGCGCGTTCCGTTCGCTGGCGCGTATCGCCGGTCCCCGTCGCACTGATCTCGATCAGCAGCTTGCGCAGAGGCGCCTCGACCGCCCAGCCCGGCAGGCAGTTGTAGCTGAGATAGACGAGGCCGCCGGGCGCGAGGCGCCGGTGGATGATCCGGCGAATCGCCTCCCGCACCGGCGCGCCCACCCAACTGTAGACCCCGTGCAGGACGATGAAATCGAACGGCGGCAGGTCCCGGGTCGGGAGCGCCTGGAAGGGGGCCTCGTGGAACGCGATGTTGCCCGCGCCGATGGCCGCGGCGTGGCGTCGCGCCTGCTCGACGTGCGCCGCGTTGAACTCGCAGGCATGGAACTCGCCCTGCGGAAAGGCGGCGGCGTTGGCGACCAGGGAGGTGCCGCAGGCGCAGCCGAGCTCCAGATACGTGAAGCGCCGATCGAGACGGATCGGACAGGCGCCGCCAATGGCCGCCACGTAGTTCAGCCAGGCCGGAGACAGCTCGAAGAAGAACCGGTCCGGATAGGTCGTGTCCGTGACGTACCCCTGCGCCCAGTCCGAGCTCATCACCACTTTCCAGATTGGAAACGGGCAACCCGGGGGAACCCTGCCGGCCCCGTGAGAGTAGCCCGCCGGGAGGAGTGGTTCGCCGCGGGGAATCGGAGCCGGGGCCAAGCGTCTGCGCCGCGAGACGCGCGCCGCGGGAAGCGGGACTTCAAGAGTCAGCCGGCCCGAAGATGCGCCTGAGCACGGCGCGCCGATACTCGAAGACGCGTTCGAGGTCGGGCCGGACGAGCAGGCGGTCGACGACCCACCCGCCCAGCACGGCGTACCGTACGTGGTCGCGCGCCAGCGTACGCCCCGCACGCTCCTCGAAACGGTGCTCGTGGACCCAGAGCCGGTAGGGGCCGCGCCGCTGCTCGTCCACGAACCGGAACGGGGGCTCCCACGCGGTTATCTCGCTCCGCCACCGGACCGGTACGCCGCGCAGGCGCAGGCGGTAGTCGATCGCGGCGGACCGGCGCATCTCGATCGGCCCCGGCGTCAGCACCTCGAAGCGGAGCCACGGCGGCGTCAGCCGCTCGAGGTTCCTGGCGTCCGCGAAGAACCGGAACACTTCGCCCGGCGACCGGGGCAGCATCACCTCGCTGGTCAATTCGAACGTACGCACCCTGGCGACAGCGTCCTCCGGCCGCTTGGTCCCGACGCGGCGGGCCGACCGCCGACGTGGGGGGACGGCCCGGCAGGCGGGCATTCCTTGTCGAGACCAGTCCGGACACCGCCGCCCTCGGCGCCGCTACCCGCCCAACCAATCCTACAGCCTCCGCGCCGTTCTGCGGCGCAGACTCCTACGGCAGCGCGAACACGAAGAGGGCGTTGCCGGCCCGGGGGTTCCGCATCTCCGGGAGCAGATCGCCGGGGAGGATGCTCGTCCAGCTCGAGCCGCCGAGGGGACTGCCGGCGCCGAAGGCGATGTACTGCCTGCCGTCGACGGCGAAGGCGATCGGGTACCCGTTGGACATCGTCGTCAGCCGGCTCTGCCACAGCTGCTCGCCGCTCGCGGCGTCGTAGGCGAAGACGTAGCGCTCCCAGTCGCCGACGAAGACAAGGCCGCCCGCGGTGGTCAGCGCCGCGGTGTTGTAGGGCGCGCGGCGGCGGTGCTTCCACAGGGTCTCCCCGGTGCGGATGTCCAGGGCCTGGAACTCGCCGAGCTGCCCGGGCGCGTCCGGGTGGAAGTGGTTCAGCCGCCCGCGCACCCCGCCGGTGCCCCCGCCGCCGAGCCGGCGCTCGACGGGGCCGAACGCGGCGGTCTCGCAGTTGAGGTTGAGGGGAATGTAGAGCGCCGTCGTCTCCGGGTGATAGGCCATCGCCCGGAGGCTCTTGAAGCCGCCGGTGCTGGGGCAGAAGAAGAGCTCCTCGCCGACCCCGGAGACCATGCCGTCGCGGTAGGTGACGACCCCGGTCTCGGGGTCGACGTCGAGGATGTTCTGGTAGCCGAGGTCGACGGCGTTGGTGAACGCGCCGCTGGCCCGGTCGAGCTCCCAGAGAATGCCCAGCTTGCCCATGCTGAAGACCGACTGCTTCTCGTCGTAGTCGATCAGGATCCGTTCGAACGTCTCGTCCATGTCGTGGCTGTCGCCGGGGATGTGCTGGAAGTACCACTCCATCTCCCCCGTCGCGGGGTCGAGGGCGAGCGTCGAGTTGCTGTAGAGGGCGTCGCCGTCGGTGCCGCGGGCGTCGCGCGACCATGGCTTGGCCTGGGCCGTCCCGTAGAAGACGAGGCCGGTCGCGGGGTCGTAGCTGCCGGGAATCCACGCGTCGCTGCCGGCGCGGAACAGCAGCGGCAGGTCGCCCCAGGAGTCGCCGCCGCGCTCGCCGGGGCGGGCGATGGTCGAGGTCCGCCAGAGCACCTGGCCGGTGCGGGCGTCGACCCCGACGATGTAGCAGGTGTCCTCGCGGAACCGCTCGCACCCCCGCAACCCCGCCACGATGACGCCGCCGGCGATGACCGGGCCGCTCGAGAAGCCGTAGCCCGCCTCGGTGGGCATGACCGGCGTCTCCCAGCGCACCGCGCCGGTGCGGGCGTCGAGCCCGACGACGTGGGCGTCGACGGTGTTCAGGATGATCAGGTCCTCGTAGATCGCGAGGCTGCGCATCTGGGCGGCGGGCCGGCGCGCCTCTTCCATCTCGCGCCGGTACTCCCAGATGAAGTCTCCGCTGCCGGCGTGCAGGGCCTGCACGACGTTCCCGGGGTTGGCGAGGTACAGGATGCCGTCGTGCACGACCGGGGTCGTCTGCGATACGCCGGGCTCCATGCCCCAGGACCACGCGAGCCGCAGCTCGCCGACGTTGGCGCGGTCTATCTGGTCCAGCGGGCTGTAGCCCCACCCGTCGAGGGTGCGCCGCCAGCTCAGCCAGTCGGCGGGGTCCGGATCCTGGAGCGTCGCGTCGGTGACCGGCGTCAGCTCCTCCACCTGCGCATGCGCCGCCTCCCCCGCGCCGAACATCACCGCAACGCCTGCACATGCAACGAACCAGGCACGAATCGTCATGCGAACCTCCTGAAGTCTCGAGCAGGAGCCTGCGCCGCCGAGCGGCACGGACACCTGCAAATCTGGCTGGGCGGGCGCGTCACCGGGCGGGAGCCCGTGGCAACAGACCCCGCTGTACTCGACCGGCAATGCATCCTGCCTCTGCGCTGTTCTCGGTCACATATATGCCGATGCGCTCCCTCGTCACGCCTTGTCGGACGGGCGCCTTGCAGCCCGCCGGCGCCCTCGCCGGTCCGGTGCGAAGCGGGGTTCCGCCACCGTCTCCTACGCGATCCCGGCGCCGCGCACGCCCACGTACACCGAGTAGAGCGACTGGCTGGCGGTCATGAACAGGCGATTGCGCTTGACCCCGCCGAAGCAGACGTTGGCGCACACCTCGGGCAGGCGGATGACGCCGATGGTGTCGCCGTCCGGCGCGATGACCTGCACGCCGGGGCGGGCGCCGGCCCAGATGTTCCCGTCGACGTCGCACCGCATGCCGTCGGCGCCGGACACCGTCTCCGGATCGCCCAGCATCGTCAGCTGCGCGTGCCGCCGCCCGTTGCGGAGGGTCGCCCCGTCGACGTCCCAGACCCGGATGTCCCGCCCGCTCCCGGTGTCGGCCACGTACAACCGATCGTAGTCCGGCGAGAAGCAGAGCCCGTTCGGCGCCCCGATGTCGTCGGTGACCCGCGCGATCTCGCCGGTCTGCCCGTCCACCCGATACACCGACAGCGGCAGCTCGGCCTCGGCCCGGAAGCCCTCGTAGTCGCCGCGGACCCCGTACGGCGGATCCGTGAACCAGATGCTGCCGTCGGGATGCACGACCACGTCGTTGGGCGAGTTCAGCGGCCTCCCCTCGTAGCTGTCGGCGATGACCGTCACCGCGCCCGACTGCTCGTAGCGGGCGACCCGGCGCCCGCCGTGCTCGCAGGACAACTGCCGTCCCTCGTGGTCGAAGGTGTTGCCGTTGCTGTAGCCGGACGGGTTCCGGAACTCGGTGACCCGGCCGTCGTCCTCGATCCACCGCATCTGGCGGTTGTTCGGGATGTCGCTCCAGACCAGGTAGCGGCCCACGCCGTTCCAGGCCGGCCCCTCCGCCCAGAGGGTGCCGGTGTAGTGACGCCGGATCGGGGTGTTGAACAGCACGTAGCGGCTGAACCGGGGGTCGAGCACGATGATGTCGCGGTCGGGATACCGGATCGGCGTGTCCCCGGACCAGTCGCGCGGTCGATAGGGCGGAATGGCAGCCTGTTGCCGCGCGAGCAGGGGAACGGCGGCGGCGCTTGCGGCCCCTGCCGCGAAGACGGCAGTCAGAAAGCTCCGGCGGTCTACGGATCGGCGGTTCATGGTCACCTCGTCGGGTCGGCGAGAGCGGCGACGACTCCGACCGGAAAACGGCTCGTCGGCTGCACGCCCGGTGCGTTGAGCGACATCGACACCAGGCGGTGGTTGGCCACCGTCATCACTACGCTCATCATCTCGCGGCGAGAGCGGCGACGGCCTCGGCCGGAAACAGCTCGTCGGTCTCCTGCGGCTGCACCCCCAGGGCGTTGAGCGACATCGACACCAGCCGGTAGTTGGCCACCGTCATCACCACGCTCATCATCTCGCGGGTGTCGTACCGCGACGCCAGCGCCGCCCAGGTGTCGTCGGAAATGATACCGTCACGATAGATCTCGTCGGCGGCCCGCACGTGGGCCTGCTCGAAGGGGTCCCAGCCGGCGTCCCGCCCGAGGGCGATCCGCTCCGGCTCGAGGCCGTGGTCGCGGGCGCGGCCCACGCTGCCCACGTGCTTCGCCCACTCGTAGACGGCCTGGCAGTTCCAGCCGATGCGCAGGATCAACAGCTCGCGGAAGTAGGGGGCCAGCGGCGAGACCCGGTTCACGTATCCGGACTGCCCGCTCCGCGCCGTCTGCATCCGGGGATGGCGCCCGAAGGTGCGGCCCACCCGAATGCCCGGCCCCTCCAGGGGCGCCACCCGCGGCTCGCGCAGCGGCGGCTCGGGGTCGGGCACGTCGAGCCGGTAGGGCACGTCGGCCGGCCAGCGGGCCAGCGCGTCGTCGTCGGGCTGGACGCCGAACGAGTTGAGCAGCATCGACAGCAGCGTGGTCTGGTTCACGGTCATCACCGCGTCGACCAGATTGAAGAGGTCGTACCGCTCCTCGAGCGCGGCCCAGACCGCGTCGCGGACCGACGAGTTGCGGTACAGCTCGTCGGCCAACCGCAGCAGCGTCGCCTCGAACGGCGTCCACCCGGGGGCCGCCGGGCCCTCGGCGATCCGGCGCATGTCCTCGGCGGTCAGGCCGACGATGCGGGCCGTCGGCGCATGATCGGCCCAGAGAGGGCTGCTCCGGGCGAGCCACGCCGTACGCAGAATCAACAGCTCGCGATGCCGGGCGGGAAGCGTCGTCTCGCTGGTGGCGTAGAGGAGAAACGGCATCACCCCATCGACCAGCTCGGGCACGTGCAACAACGTCCGGAAGGCGTTGCCGATGCGCACCTCGGGGGCGTAGCGATCCACCCGGGCGCGGTGCTCCGCCGTCCACTCCGACTCCGGCAACGGGGCGATCCGCGGCTCGCGCAGCCGGACGACCTCCGCCGTCCCCGGCGGATCGGGCCGGATCTGCGCCGGCGCCGGAGCGGCGGCCAGCATCGCGGCCCCGGCCGCGACGGCCAGGGACCCGGTAAGGCGGGCGATCGACGCGGTTGCGGGCATCACGGCATCCTTTCGTGGCTGGAGCACGACACCCGGTCGTGCCCGACCTGAACATGCTATCCCCCATCGGCGGATCTTCGCGACAGGAATCGGCGCCGGCCCATTGTGCCACGTGCGGGCGCCGGGAGATGCGGAAACGCCCGAGGGTGGAACGGCATTCCCGACCCCGATGGACTAACATGGATTGTTTGTCATCGTGACCGCGGGCCTCGCAGGCCCCTCGGACCCGACGAGTTCATGACCAGCTTCGCACGCACCGCCGTCTCCGCCTGTCTCCTGCTTGCGCTGGCGGGCGCGGGGGGCGGGGCCCGGGCGCAGGCGCCGCGCCCCCCGCGCGGCTCCGATCCGATCGCGGTGCTCCCGTTCACCAACCTCTCGCAGGACCCGGACGACGACTGGCTGGGCGAGGGCATCGCCGAGACGCTCAGCGCCGACCTCGAAATGCACGGCCTGACCGTGGTCGGCGGCGCTCGGGGGCCGCTGGCCGGCGCCGGCGATCCGGCCGGAGACCTCGGGCGGCTGCATCGGCTCGGCGCACGCCGGGCGGTCACCGGCAGCTACCAGCAGATCGGACAACGGCTCCGCATCACCGCCCGGATCGTCGACCTGCCGGCGGCCATCGTGGTCGACGCGGTCAGGACCGACGGCGCCCGGCACGAGATCTTCGCGCTGCAGGACCACATCGCCGGCGAACTCGCGGCCCGCCTGTCCGCGGGCCGATTCCAGACTCGGATGCTCCCGAAGCCCCGGCGTCCGGATGCCGGCCTGCGCGCGGCGGGCGCCCCCGCGGTGCCCCCCCGCGACCCGCCGGCGTCCTCCTCCGCCGCACCAGCGGCGGGCCGCGGACCGGCGGAGACGACGCCGGCCCCGGGCGAGATCGTCCTGCGCAAGCCGGCTCGGAGGCCAAGCGGCGCCGGCGTCCCGGGCAGGGCAGCGGGAAGCAACGGCGGGAGCACCACCGTCCTGCGCGAGCCGACCCCGATGCCGGCCGGCGCCGGCGTCCCGGGCAGGGTCACGGAAGGCGCCGGTGGCGCCGCCAGACTCGGCATCGCCAGCGGCGCCGGGATTCTGACCGGCCGCCCCAGCGTGCGTCCCGAACGCACCGCCACCGCCCCGCGCATCGACGGGGCGCTCGACGACCCGGTGTGGGAACGGGCGACGCGCATCACCGAGTTCGCTCAGCAACGCCCCCTCGACGGGGCGCCGGCCACCGAGGACACCGACGTCTTCATCGCCTACGACAACGAGAATCTCTACTTCGGCATCCACGCGCACTACTCGGACCGCGCCCTGATTCGCGCCAACCGGGCCGATCGCGACCAGACGTTCATCGACGACACGGTGGCCGTCTACTTCGACCCGTTCCTCGATCAGCAGCGCGCCTACATCTTCTCGGTCAACGGCTACGGGGTGCAGGCCGACTCGCTGCTCGAGTCGAGCGCGCAGGGCATGCCCGGCGGCGGGGGCGGAGGCGGCGGAGGAGGTGGCGGGGGCCGGCCCGGCGGCGGGGGCCGAACCCCGGGCAGCGGCCGCGGCGGCATGAGCGCGGCGCTGGCCGCGTCGCTGGGCGCGCCTCCCACCGGCGACCTCTCCTGGGACGCCCTCTTCGAGTCGGGGGGCAGACTGGTCGACGACGGCTGGACGGCGGAGATGGCCATTCCGTTCAAGAGCCTGCGGTACCCGGAACGGCGCCCGGGCGAGCCGCACCGGTGGGGCTTCCAGATCGTGCGGACGATCTTCGGCAAGGACGAGGCCGACGTGTGGTCCCCGGTCTCCCGCGGGGTCGCCGGCTTCCTGACCCAGATGGGCCTGCTCGACGGACTCACGAACCTGTCCACGAGCCGCAACCTGGAGATTCTGCCGACGGTCACCGCGATCCGGTTCGGGTCGCTCGACGCCGCGACCGGGACCTTCGCCGAGGAAACGCAACCCGAAGGCGCCGTGAACCTGAAGTACGGGGTCACTCCGAACCTGACCGCCGACTTCACCTACAACCCCGACTTCTCGCAGATCGAGTCGGACAGCCCGCAGATCGAGGTCAACCAGCGGTTCCCGCTCTTCTTCCCCGAGCTGCGTCCCTTCTTCCTGGAGGGCCAGGAGGTCTTCACGGTGCCCGGGCAGGTCAACCTGCTGCACACCCGCACCATCGTCGATCCACGGTACGGCGCGAAGCTGACCGGCAAGGTCGGCAACACCACCCTCGGGGTGCTGTTCGCCAACGACGAGGCGCCGGGCAAGCGGGACGACCCGACCGACCGCGCCTTCGGCAGGACGTCCCAGACATTCGTGGGGCGCGCCCGCTACGATCTGTACGCGGAATCCTCCATCGGGGTCATGGCGACCGACCGGGAGTTCCTGGACAGCTACAGCCGGGTCGCGGCCGTCGACGGCCGCTTCCGCCTGGGCCGCACGTCGTCGTTGACGATGCTCTACGCGGGGTCGCAGCACCGCGACGAGACGGGGGCGGAGCGCACCGGGCCGACCGCCCACGTCGCCTACAACCGGCAGGGCCGCAACCTGAGCTACGGCGCGTCGTTCGACAGCGTCGACCCCGACTTCCGCACCGACACCGGCTTCCTCCAGCGCGTGGACACGCGGAGCGCCCGGACCAACGCCGCCTACCGCTGGTGGCCCGACAACCTCGTGAGCAACTGGGGTCCCTTCGCCAGCTACGGCCGGATCTACGACTTCGCGGGGGTGCTCCAGGACGAGCAGACGGGCGCGGGGGTGCGGGCCACGCTGGCGAACGGCATCATCACCGTCGCCAACGTGAACCAGGACCTGGAACACTACGGCGGCATCGATTTCCGCAAGACCTCGGCGTTCATCGGCGGCGGCGCCAGCGCCAGCCGCAAGATCGCCTTCGGGGGGTTCCTCAACTGGGGCGACCAGATCCGCTACGGCGACGCCCCGTTCCTGGGCCGGTCCGTCAACACCACGGTGTTCGTCAACCTGCGCCCGACGAGCCGGCTCAGCGCCGACCTGAACCTCATCACGAGCCGCCTGCACGACCCGTTGACCGAGGCGCTGGTGTTCGACGTGAAGATCGTGCGCACGTTCACGACCTACCAGCTCACCGACCGGCTGGCCCTCCGGAACATCATGGAGTACAACTCCCTGAACCGGACCCTCGGCGCCAACGTCCTGTTCACCTACCGCGTCAACGCCGGCACCGTGTTCTTCGTCGGCTACGACGACCACTACCAGCAGGAAGACCTGATCGACGCGGTGCGGTTCCCCACGACCGCCCTGCGGCAGACCAACCGGGCGTTCTTCACGAAGCTGTCGTACCTGTTTCGATACTGACGCTCGGATCTTGCCGCCGCTGCGCCGCCGGTGGCGCAAACATGGCGTCGACATCGGACCTCAGGGACGCCTTGGCCGAACTACACCCTGTCCGGCGCAGGACCGATACGACCGCTGCACGGTGGAAACCTGCATCACGCGTGCGCATCTGCGTGCTCTCCTGAAACAGGTGCGGGTAGGGTCGAGGACTACGCCGGGTTCGATGACGTGTCCTCCAACCGTCGAGCATGCCGCCAGGGGGCCGGGCGCGGAGCCACCACACTTGGCCTGCCACCCAATCCTGGCAGCCGCAACACTTGCCCCACCATCTACCCTGGCAGTACGCTGCACGTTCCCATCATTCTCATGCTGGCGCCTGTGTGGCGCGCAGCTGGGAGAAGTGCGTTGCCAGTGCAGCCCCAGACGTCCCTCCCGCGTCGACGTGACGAGGTTCCAAAATGACATCGCCATTCAGTTTTCCGCCACGCACGGCGCTCGTAGTCGGCATCCTCGCGGCGTCGACGCTGCTGTCGGCGGCGGAGACCCGCGCGCAGACCACCGGGTCGATCGAGGGATCGGTCACCGACATCGGGGGCGGCGCGCTGCCCGGCGTCATGGTCGCCGTCACCGGGGGGCTGCTCCCGGCGGCCCGGCTGCAGGTCACGGGCCCCGACGGGCGCTTCGTCTTCGACATGCTTCCGGCCGCCGAGTACGGGGTGCGGTTCACCCTCCCCGGCTTCGAGCCGCGGGAGATGCGGGTCGCCGTCGACGCCGCCGCCGCCGTCTCGCTCGACGTCGTGCTCGAGATCGAACGGCTGCTGGAAGCGGTGTCGGTGATCGCGGACGAGCCGACGACCTTCGCGACCAACGTCGTCGCCGAGCCGATGCTCGAGCAGCAGGCGGCGCTGACCAGCGTGGTCGCGGTCGTCGACAACCTGCCGGGGGTGTCGGTGCAGGAGGGCGACACCTACGGGTTCGACGACTGGTCGAGCTCGGTCTCCGTCCGCGGCTTCCAGACCAACATCAACGAGTCGCAGATCGGCACCACCATCGACGGGTTTCCGAACGGCACCTCCGACTACTGGAGCGGATCCAAGGCGAACCGCTTCGTCGACCCCGCGAACCTGGGCGGCGTCGAGGTGTCGCAGGGGACCGCCGACGTCGCCTCGCGGTCGGTCGAGGCGCTGGGCGGCACCTTCAACTTCCTCACCGACGCGCCAGAGACCGAGCGCACCTACAACGCGTCGGTCACCCTGGGGGAGAACGACGGCGAGCGGTACTTCATGCGGGTCGACACCGGCTCGCTCTTCGACCGCGAGACCTACGCGTGGCTGTCGGCGGGGCGGCAGACCGCGACCGATTGGGTGCACGGCGCGGCCCGGAACGAGCGCGAGCACCTCGCGGCCAAGCTGGCCTCGTCGCACGGCCGTCTCGAGCTGACGTCCTACTTCTCTTACGACCAGATCCGCGAGGACGTCTACCAGCGCCTCTATTCGGCCGGCGACTTCGCGGCCGCCCCCCGGTGGGACCGCCTGATCGACGACTGGCCCGGGGTGCCGTACCTCAACCAGTTCTACCGGCGCGGCTGGAGCACCTATCGCCAGAACACCTTCGGCTATCTGAAGGCGGACTGGGCGTTCAACGACGCCACGACCCTCAGCGCCGGCGCCTACTACCACCGGAACCGGGGCCGCGGCGACTGGCTGCCGCCGTACATGGTCGACGTGACCGACGACGGCGGCGGACCGGAATCGGAGCTGATGGGAGGAGCGCCGGTGCGGGGCGGCGCCATCCTCGGGCAGTTCCGCTTCGTGAACCAGGACCTCGCGGCGGTAGGGCCGCAGCCCGGCTGCACATCGTCCTTCATCTTCAACTACTACGGCGCGGGCGGGCCGGAGGTCGACCCGGCGTGCCATCCCGGGGCCACCGCGGTGCAGTCGTTCCGGCACAGCCACTACGGCAAGGACCGGCTCGGCTTCACCCTCGATGAAGAATGGACCGGCGCCGTCGGCGCCGCCGGCAATACCCTGCGGGCGGGCCTCTGGTTGGAGAACTCCACGCGGATTCTGGACCGGGACTGGCACCAGATCCTCGATCCGCGCATCAACATCACCTTCGACGAAACGCCGTACTGGCAGCAGTACGACTGGGACTTCCCCCAGACGGTCTTCAAGTGGTACGTCGAGGACACCATCTACGCCGGGCCGCTCGCCATCTCCGGCGGCGTCAAGCAGTTCCTGGTGGACGTGTCGCGCCGCGACCTGTTCGGCGGCGACCCCGGCCTCGCCGTCGACTCCGATTCGGACCTGCTCTTCTCGGGCGGCGTGACCCTGGAGACCCCCGTCGACGGCTTCGAGCTGTTCGCCGGCTACGCCCAGAACTTCAAGTCGCTGGCCGACCGGCTGCTGGAGGTCCCCGGCCGGAGCCTCGCCACCCTCGAACCGGAGACCGCCGCGAACGTCGACGTCGGGATGCGGTACTCGGGAGACCGCGTCGCCCTCGGGGCCACCTGGTACGACATCGACTTCAACAACCGGATCTTCTTCCTCGGCCCCACGACGACGGCCGGCCCCAACTACCTGATTCCCGGCGGCGGCGCCTACTTCAACGCCGGCGGCATCGACACCAGCGGCATCGAGCTCTCGGCCACCGTCCAGATGCCCGCCCGGACGTCGTTCTACACCGCCTACACCTTCAACGACTCGCAGTACGTGGGCACCGGCGATGCGCTCGTGGACGCCTCCCAGAGCATCCAGCCCGGCAGCGACGTGACCGGCGTGCCGGACCGGCTGTGGGTTCTGTCGCTCGACAAGTCGGGGCCGCTCGGGATGGGGATCACCGGCAAGTACACGTCGGCGCGGCGGGTCAGCCTGACCACCGACTGGTACGCCGACGCCTACTGGATGGTCGACGCCTACCTCACGTTCTCCGTCGACGGCCTGTCCGACCGCTTCAAGTCGGCGGACGTGTCGCTGGTCGCGAACAACCTCCTGGACGCCTCGTACCTCGCGGCGATAGTGGAGAACGCGGCGTGGCTGGGGGCGCCGCGCACCATCTCGATGAACATGTCGGTCTCGTTCTAACCTCCGGGAGCTTGCGCCGTAGAAGTTTCGCGCCAGCGAAACTTCCAACGCGACCGCAGGTCGCGCGCTTGCCGGCTGTCGTATCCTGTGCACCGTGCCGAGCTTCCAGTGCCAGGTGTGCGGGGCGCCGTTCGACGTTCCCCGGGCGGCGCTGGACCGCTATCCCGGCTGGCAGCCGAAGTACTGCCGTGACCACTCTCCGAACAAGACGGCCGCTTCCCCGAAGAAGACGGCCGCGAATCGCCGGGGACGCGGCGGCGCCAACCGCGCCCGCCCCCTGCGCGAGGAGAACCTGACCCCGGCCGAGGCCCGCGCGAAGTACTCGGACGGCCCCGCCTCGGGCGTCTTCACCGACGGCAGCGCGTCGCCGAATCCGGGTCCCGGCGGCTGGGGGGTGGCGTGGGTCGAGAACGGCGAGATCGTGACCGAGAGGCACGGGCACGACCCCGATACCACGAACAACCGCATGGAGCTCCGCGCCCTGATCGAGGCGTTCAAGATGCTGCCGGAGGACGCGGCCGTCAGCGTCTTCACCGACAGCCGGCTCTGCGTGAACACGATCACGCAATGGGCCCCGGGGTGGGAGCGCCAGGGCTGGAAGAAGAAGTCCGGCCCCATCAAGAACCTGGAGCTGGTGCAGGAGCTGCTGGCCCGCTACCGCGCCCATCCCGCCTGCGACCTGCGCTGGATCGCCGCCCACACCGGCCATCGCTGGAACGAGTACGCCGACAGCCTCGCCACCGCCTGGATGCGCTCTGCACGTTGAAAGGCGTATGGGCCGCAAGCGCGGTCCGCCAGCCCGAGGGGGTCACGAGCCTCCTTCGCGCACGAGAGTCCTTTCCAATCCAGAAATGAGCCTGAAGCGGAGGCACGTGAGCCGAGGCTGACGGGCGACCGAATCAGCGGATCGAAACAGGGATCCTGGCGCGGCGCTGTGAAGTCCGCGCACGCTGACGGACATTATGTTCCATGGCGGCGACGATGGGTTGTGGGGGCCAGAAGCAGTCACGCGCACGTCCCGCGTCGAGGACCTGGAGGGCTTGCAGGGCATTCAGTATTCGAACCGGAAGAGGGCTGGCGGGCAAGTTGCTGAACTGCAGATCTCCCCGTGTCTGCAACGTCTTCCGGTTCGCCGCCCAATCGATCACTGGCTCGATTCCGGTCGGTCCCCGCGGCCGCCGACACCCGCTTCACCCGCAACGTCCCCGCCGACAGGACGCTGGCCGGGGGCGTACTGCTGCCGCATTCGGCTCGGTCTGTCGGTGCTGTCAGCCCGTGCCCGGCGCACGAGATGCTACCCGTGGCGTCGTGTTCGAAGAGTACAACGATCTTGCCTGTGGGACGTGTGGGCGGCGTTCTGTGCCGTCCAAGTCGGGGTGGGAAACGCGCCTCGACGCGGGTGCAGTCAACCGCCAGCGTATCGTGCGCGTTTTCCATGCCGCCGGCGCGATCCATAGGCCGGCCGGCCCCGGCGGGACTGGCGGCGTGCGGGAGCGGGTCTGACCTCGCTGCCGGGGCGCAGGCCGGCGTTGGGATGCTGATGTCGTCTCCGGCGTACGGGTCTTCGGGGCGCGGTGTGTCCGTCGCATCGAGCTGAAGGACCGCTCGATGCGGTGCGCGTCGTGGAGCAGGCCGGTCGCAGATGGCGTCGGCTTGGTTGGCGTCGCCGATGGACGGCGAGCTGGTCGGTGACGGGCAACTGGCTGGCGATGCGGGTCGAGGCGGCGCTCGGCCCGGTCCTCGATGACCTCGGTGAGGTCACGCCGCTCGGCGTCGCGCAGCGGTGGCGGTCCTCCAGTCGTCGAATGGCGAGCAGGTCGAGCTTGGCGAGGCGGGTCAGGAGCCGGGCGTTAGGACCCGTCGCCGCGGCCGACGGCGAGTACGCGCAGCAGGGGCGGCATCCGGACGTAGCGTGCGGTGAAGCTGCGGCGACAGGCGCGTTCGACAAACGCGCATGAGAGGAAGCTCTTGCCGATGCCGGTTGGGCCGATCAGCAGCAGGTTGTGGCACCGGCGATCCAGGCGCAGGCGCCGAGGGTCAGGACCTGCTGTCGGTTGAGCTGGCGGGGGTGGGTGAAGTCGACGGCCTCGAGCGTGGCCGGATAGCGCAGCTTGGCGGTGTGGAGGCGCGGCTGCGGTCTGAGCGGAGGGCGGTCGGGGGTGTCACCCGCAGGGCCGGAGCGCAGCGCGTTGACACGCCCGCCCGCAGCTACTCCGCTCCGACACGCCACCCAGCCGCCCTCCGAGAGCGCGTCACCGAGCGCCATGCGGTCCGCATCGGCTGGTGCGTTGTGGCGTTGTCAGGCTGCCGGGTCGATGGAGGCAAACAGGCGGTCGCGAGCCTGGTTGAGGGCGCGTGCCGCCTCGTTGTCGCTGGTGGCCGAGGCGGCGGCGTCGAGTTCGGCGAAGGTGGTTCCCGGCTTCAGGCAGGCGGCGGCGTTGGGCAACGACTTGAGCTTCTCGTAGGGGGTCATGATGTCGGCGTCGCGATAGCGCTTGCGCACCCGGCCCTTGGCGTCCACCTCTTCGCTGGGGAAGAAGCAGGGCCGGTGGAAGTTGAGGTAGGGCGACAGGAACTGCTGGTTGAAAGCATGGACTCGCTCGGCGTAGCGGTTGGGGATGTGGCCGTAGCCGAGGTGCTTGCGGATGACCGAGCCGTTCTTGCTCTCGACCAGGGCGTTGTCGGTGCAGCGGCGGGCGCGGGACTTGGTGAACGCGTCGATGTGCATCGCTTCGAGCAGCGCCGCCACGTCGCGGTTGATGAACTCCGAGCCGTTGTCGGCGTGGAATCCGTGGAGGATGAAGGGGAACGCCCGCAGCAGAGCTTCGAGAACCGGCTTCAGACAGGCCGCCTGGATATATTCGACCGAACCGATGAACTGGAACTGGGTGACCTCATCCACCAAGTTCAGGTGGTACAAGCCCTTGACCCCGTCGAGGTCGCCCTGATGGACCGTATCGACTCGCACGTGGCCGGGTTGCCCGAACGGCTGCGGCCGGCGGCGTTCCCCAATCGCTATCTGCACGGAGCGCGTGGGGGCCGGGACCGTCCCGCGGCGCCGCTGGTAGGTGATGGAGTGCCGCAGGTTGTACAGGTGGCCGTTGGAGATGGCGGCCAAGCGTTCGAAGCGGGGGTCACCGAAGCGGTGGAAGGCGCGGGCGCAGAGCTTGCGGGTGGTCGGGCCGGAGAGCGTGCCGTGGAGCGCGTCGAGTTCGGCGAGCCGCCCGATGTCGGTGGGGGTGTAGCGGCGGGGGAACGGTTGCCGGGGGGCGCCGCGACGGTCGATGACCTCGCCGGTGGTCCGGTATTGGCGCAGCAGGCGGGTGACCTGGGCCCGCGACAGGTCGGTCGCCTTGGTCAGGAAGCGGCGCAGCAGGCCCTTGTCGGCCTTGGATCGCCCGGCGTAGTCGAACCGTTGTACGGTCTCCGCCACGAACGCGTAGGCCTCGGTGCGGGTTTGCGGTCGAAGGTCGATCTCCTGACTCCCGTCGAGGAATTCCCGAACCTGACCCAGGGTCTGCAGGCGGTGCGTGTCGAGTTGCACGATCATCCTCCGATGATCCGCGACTCGACGCCCGTTCAGGCTCACTTGTCGTTGGAAACAACCCCCCGTTCAGGCTCATGTGTCATTGGACAAGACTACGAGTTGAGACCGGGAGCGCGATCTGACACAATGGGAGCATGATGCGAGCGCGGCGGCGGTCGCTCGTAGCCGGTGTGGCTTCGGCCCTGCTGGCCGCCGTCGTCCTGTGTCCCCTGATGGCCACCGCGGCGGCGACGCCGGCGGCATCGAGTTGCCACGACCGGCCGGCCCAGGACCATCACGGCGACACGTCGACCGCGTTCACCTGCTGCGCCACCGTCGTCGCGAAGCCGTCCGTGCCCGCGGACGCCGACGCGGCGGCGCCGCCCGCCGTCGAACGCGAACCGCACCCGGCGCCGCCCGTGTGGCACGCCGACCACCCTCGCCCGCGCTCCACCTCGCCTCCGTTGTTCGTGCGGTACGCCTCCCTGCTGCTCTGATCGTCCTCCTCCGTCACGTCCTTCGTCTCTCCGCCTGAGCGACAGCACCCCGCGTGTGCGCGCACGCCGGTGAATGCGCGTCCCGCACGGCGCGGGTGGCGTCGGTCACCGCGCCCGGCGGAGAACGCCGGTCGCCCGCGACGCGAGGAAATACGGGGACGATCACATGCATGCAGCACCACCCGTGCGGCGATTCGCCGCCGGTCTGGCCGCCGGGGTCCTGGTCTCGACGCTCGCCGATGCCCAGCCGGCGCCGCCGGAGGACCCGCTCGACTTCCACGCGGCCGCCCCGGATCTGCGCGCCTACGCGACCGCGGCGGCGGAAGCCAATCCCACGGTCCTGGAAGCCCGCGCGCGCTACGAGGCGGCCCGGCAGCGGGTGCCCCAGGTCACCGCGCTGCCCGACCCGGTCGTCAGCTTCACCCAGGCGCTGCGCAGCGTGGAGACCCGGATCGGGCCCCAGCTCAACAGCGTGACGTTCACCCAGGCCTTTCCCTGGCTCGGCACGCTGGAGTTGCGGGGCCGAGTCGCGCTGCTGGAGGCGACGGCGCTGCACCACCTGTACCAGGCCGCCCGGCGCGACGTCGTCGCCCAGGTGAAGGAGGCCTACTACGACCTTGGGCACATCGACGTCGAGCTCGGTCTCGCCCACGAGGAACAATCGCTGCTCGAGCACTACGAGACGCTGGCCAGCGCCCGCTACGCCACGGGCCAGGGCCTTCAGCAGGCGGTGATCAGGCTGCAGGCGGAAATCACCCGGGTCGTCGACCGCCGGCACCGGCTCGACCGGCAGCGCGGCACGCTCGCGGCGCACCTCAACACCCTGCTCGACCGGCCCGCGGAGGAACCCGTGCCGCACGTGCCGCTTCCGACGCGGCCCCCCGTCGAGATCGACCGGGAGCAGCTCTACCGCCTGGGCGACCGGAACCGCCACGAGCTCCGCGCGGCGACCGCCCTCATCCAGGGCAGCGAGCGGTCCATCGAGCTCGCGAAGAAGAACGCCCGGCCGGGCTTCACGGCGAGCGTGGGGGTCACCAACGTCGGCCGCCGGGACGATGCGGCCGGTCTCCCCCCGCTGACGGACGATGGCAGGAACGCGGTCTCGGTCTCGCTGGGGGTGTCGCTGCCCCTCTGGGGCGCGAAGTACCGGGCGGGCGTCGAGCAGGCGCACGGCGAGCTCCGCGCGCACACCCAACACCGGGCGGCGGCGCGCAACGCCATGGAGATGGAGGTTCAGGAGGCGGTCGTCCACCTCGAGACCCTGGACCGGCAGATCGATCTGCTCGACACCGTGCTGATTCCACAGACCGAGGAGGCGCTCCGCGCCACGGAGACCGCCTACGAGACGGGTCAGCTCGGCGTGCTCGAGCTGCTCGACAGCGAGCGCACGCTGATCGACGTCCGCTCGATGCGCGCGCGCTACCTCTCCGATCTCCTCATCGCACTCACCGCCCTCGAACGCGCGATCGGCACGCGCGTGCCACTGACCGGGAGTACGCCATGAAGAACGCAAAGGCAATCGCGCTCGGCGTCGCGAGCTTCGCCCTGGGCATTGCGGTGACGGCGCTGATGGCCGTCAATCCCGCCGGCTGGCAGTGGCCATCCCGCCTCGCGGGGGGGCTCCTTGAACCCGCGGCGGCTTCTGCCGCGGTGCCGGACGCCGCACCGGGGTCCGAGGACGACCGGGAGATTTTGCACTGGCGCGCGCCGATGGACCCGACCTTCACGTCGGACCGGCCCGGCAGGTCTCCGATGGGCATGGACCTCGTGCCCGTCTTCGCCAGCGGCGGCGAGAGCCTGCCCCCGGGCACGGTGCGGATCGACCCGGGCTTCGTGCAGAGCATCGGCGTCCGCACCGAGCCGGTCGCCCGGCGCAACATCGCGCAGACCATTCGCACCGTCGGCACCCTCACCCACAACGACCGGCAGATCGCCTGGGTGAACACGAAGTACGACGGCTGGATCGAGAACGTCGCGGTGAACTACCTCGGCGAGACGGTCGAAGCGGGACAGGTCCTGTTCGACATCTACAGCCCCCAGCTCGTGACGACCCAGATGGAGTACCTGCAGGCGGTCGATTACGCCGGACGGCTCGAGACATCGGAGTACCCCGCGATCGCCGAGCGCGCGCGTTCGCTCGTCGCCTCGTCCCGCGCGCGGCTCAGCTACTGGGACATCACCGACGAGCAGATCGCCACCCTGGAGCACGAGCGGACGCCCCGCCGCACGCTGTCGGTCCAGTCCCCGGTCACCGGCGTGGTGGTCGAGAAGATGGACCAGGCGCTCGACGGGATGTACGTCCGGGCCGGCATGAACCTCTACAAGATGGCCGACCTGACGACCATCTGGGTCGACGTGCAGGTCTTCGAGCACCAGGTCGAGGCGATGCGCGTCGGCCAGCGGGCACAGGTCGAGCTCCCCTACCGGCCGGGACGGCCCCACACCGGATTCGTCCGCTACCTGTACCCGCACTTCGACGAGCGGACCCGCACGATGACCGTCTCGATCGAGCTCGAGAATCCCGACCTGACGCTGCGCGCCGGCATGTACACCAACGTGACCTTCGACGTGCCGGTCGCGCGCAACGCGCTCGCGGTGCCGGAAGAGGCGGTGATCCGCGGCGGCACGCGCGATCTGGTAGTCCTCGAACGCGCTCCCGGCACGTTCCAGGTCGCCGCCGTGACCCTGGGCCGCCAGGGCGGCGGCGTGTGGGAGGTGCTGGACGGCGTCGAGGAGGGGGACACGATCGTCGTGTCGGCGCAGTTCCTCATCGACTCCGAGAGCAACCTCACGCAAGCGATCCGCAGCCTCGACTCCGGCATGGGCATGCCAACCGACCACCTGCAGGGTGCCGAACCCACGTTGCCACCGGCCGGCGAGACGGACATGCCGGCGATGCCGGCCGGACACCGCCACTGAGGACAGAAACGGGGAGAAGACCGATGCTCGCCAAGGTCATCGAGTGGTCGATCGGCAACCGTTTCTTCGTCGTCCTCGGCGCGGTGTCCATCGCCTTCGGAGGGATCTACGCGCTGCGGGCGATGCCCCTCGACGCCCTGCCGGACCTCTCGGACGTGCAGGTGATCATCTTCACCGACTACCCGGGCCAGGCGCCGCAGGTCGTCGAGGACCAGGTGACGTATCCCATCACCACGCAGATGCTGGCCGTCCCGTCCGCCACCGTGGTCCGCGGCTACTCGTTCTTCGGCTTCTCGTTCGTCTACGTGATATTCGAGGACGGCACCGACCTGTATTGGGCGCGCAGCCGGGTTCTGGAGTACCTCAACTACGTCAGCGGGCGCCTGCCCGCGGGCGTGTCGCCGACCCTCGGCCCGGACGCCACCGGCGTCGGCTGGGCCTACATGTACGCGCTCCGCTCCGACGACGTCGACCTCGCCGAGCTGCGGTCGCTCCAGGATTGGTTCCTCAAGTACGAGCTGACCGCGGTGCAGGGGGTGGCCGAGGTCGCCAGCATCGGGGGCTTCGTCAAGCAGTACCAGATCACCGTCGACCCGAACCGCCTGCGCGCCTACGACATCTCGCTCTCGCGCATTCGGAGCGCCGTCCAACGGAGCAACAACGACGTCGGCGGCCGAGTGCTGGAGATGTCCGAGGCCGAGTTCATGGTGCGCGGCCAAGGCTACATCCAGGGGATCGACGACGTGAAGCGCGTCGCCCTGGGGGTCGACGAATCGGGCACGCCGATCTCGGTCCAGGACGTCGCCACGGTGCAGATCGGCCCGGACATCCGCCGCGGGCTGGCCGAGCTGAACGGCGACGGCGAGGTGGTCGGCGGTATCGTCGTCGTCCGCTTCGGCGCGAACGTGTACGACGTGGTCGAGCGGGTCAAGGCGCGGCTCGGGGAACTGCAGTCCGGGCTGCCGGAAGGGGTCGAGATCGTCCCGGTCTACGACCGGACGTCGTTGATCGAACGCTCGATCGACACGCTGCAGGAGAAGCTGCTCGAGGAGATGGCGGTCGTCGCCCTGGTCTGCGCCCTCTTCCTGCTGCACCTGCGCTCGGCGCTGGTGGCCGTGCTGACCCTGCCGCTGGCGGTGCTGATGGCCATCATCGTCATGTACCTGCAGGGCCTCAACGCCAACATCATGTCGCTGGGGGGCATCGCGATCGCCATCGGGGCCATGGTGGACGCCGCGATCGTGATGGTCGAGAACGCGCACCGGCACCTGGAGCGCGACCGGGGCCGACTGCCCCACTGGCAGATCGTCACCCGCGCCGCCACGGAGGTCGGTCCCACCCTGTTCTTCGCGCTGCTCGTCATCACGATCTCCTTCGCGCCGATCTTCGCGCTCGAGGCGCAGGAGGGCCGTCTCTTCAAGCCGCTCGCCTTCACCAAGACCTACGCGATGGCCGCCTCCGCCGTGCTCTCCATCACCCTCGTGCCGGTGCTCGTCGGCTACTGGATACGCGGCCGCATCCTGCCGGCGCGGGCCAACCCGATCACGCGGCTGCTCATAGCGCTGTACCGGCCGGTTCTGCGGCGGGTGCTCGCCTGGCGCTGGGCAGTCGTCGCGGTGACGGTCGTAGCGTTGGGCGCCACCGCCGTGCCGGTCTCGCGGCTGGGCTCCGAGTTCATGCCGCCGCTCTGGGAGGGCGACCTGCTGTACATGCCGACGACCCTGCCGGGGGTGTCGATCACCAAGGCCCGCGAGATCCTGCAGCAGACCGACCGGATTCTGCGGACGTTCCCCGAGGTGGAGCAGGTGTTCGGCAAGGTCGGGCGCGCGGACACCGCGACCGACCCGGCGCCGCTGAGCATGATCGAGACGACGATCACGCTCAAGCCGGAGGACGCCTGGCGGCCGGGGATGACCCCCGAGCGGCTGACCGACGAGATGAACCGCGCGATCCGGTTCCCGGGCCTCACCAACGCCTGGACCATGCCGATCAAGACCCGCATCGACATGCTCTCGACCGGCATCAAGACCCCGGTGGGCATCAAGATCTCGGGCCCCGACCTGACCGTCCTCGAGGACGTCGGCCGCGATGTCGAGGCGGTGGTCCGGCAGGTGCCGGGCACGCGCTCGGTCTACGCCGAGCGGGTGATGGGCGGCAACTACCTGAACTTCTCGGTCCGGCGGGACGAGATAGCCCGCTACGGGTTGACGGTCGGCGACGTGCAGGACGTCATCCAGTCCGCGATCGGCGGCATGAACATCACGACGACGGTCGAGGGGCTCGAACGCTATCCGGTGAACCTTCGCTACAGCCGGGACCTGCGCGACAACCCCGCGGCGCTGCGGGACATCCTCGTCCAGACGCCGACCCGGCAGCAGATCCCGCTCGGCCACCTGACGACCATGTCGTTCGTCAAGGGACCGCCGGCCATCAAGAGCGAGCAGGCGCGTCCCAACGCCTGGGTCTACGTCGACATCGAGGACGTCGACATCGGGACCTACGTCGAACGGGCCCGCCAGGCGGTCGCCGCGCAGGTGGAGGTCCCCACCGGTTACAGCCTCGGCTGGAGCGGCCAGTACGAGTACATGGTGCGCGCGCAGGAGCGCATGCGGCTCGTCGTGCCGATCACCCTGCTGTCGATCTTCCTGACCATCTACGCCAGCACCCGTTCGGTGGCCCGGACCCTCATCGTGCTGTCGGCCGTGCCGCTCTCGCTCATCGGCGCGTTCTGGCTGCTGTACGCGCTCGACTACAACCTGAGCATCGCGGTGTGGGTGGGCATCATCGCCCTGGCCGGGCTGAGCGCGGAAACGGGGGTGGTGATGCTGCTGTACCTGGACCGTGCCTGTGACGCCGTCCGTGCGGAGGGAGGTCTTCGGACGCTCGCGGAGCTCCGCGAGGCTGTGTTCGACGGCGCCGCGAGCCGCGTCCGGCCGGTGGTGATGCTGAGCGCCACGACTACGCTCGGCCTGCTGCCGATCATGTGGAGCACCGGCACCGGCGCCGACGTGATGAAGCGGATCGCGGCGCCGATGGTGGGCGGAGTCGTGACGGCCGCGGTAGTCGTGCTGTTGGTGTTTCCGGCCGTCTACTGCATCTGGCGGGGGTGGGGGGCGCAGCCCGGCCTGCCCGTCATGAACGGTACACACAACGAGTAGTCGGCTCCGCGACAGTCGACCAGCCGACGAATCCGGAGCGCCCGCGCGACAGATCCCGCACGTTATAATCGCCCCTCGCGCCACGGAGGACGACATGACCACTGCCCAGGGACGCTCGCGGCGCCGGTTCGTGAAGCAGATGGGCGCCGCCGCCGGCGCGTTCGCCGTCGGGCCGGTCGAGGCGGCGGCGCAGCCGGCTCTGCCCGAGGAGACCCCGCGGTCGGTCCATCCGACCCTCAACCGGCGGACGCGCGGCTGGCTCCGCTTCCTGTGGGAGAAGGCGACCACCCCCGACGACTGGGACGCCGACGGGATCCCGCACATGTGGTGGGACCGCTACTCCAACCCCGTCGTCACGAGCTACGGCCGCTTCGACCTCCACAACTCGTCCTACGCGCTGCTGCTGATGGCCGACCAGACGCCGGCGTGGCGCGAGGCGTACACCCGCATCGCCGACGGGCTCGCCAGCCGCTATCCGACCTACTGGGGCGCCGTGGACTGGCTGACCCAGATCGGCGACGACCCCCGGCGGGCGAACTACCCCGAAGGGGTGATGCGGGCGATTCCCGAGCGCCTCCGCGGCCGCTACAACCGCATCGGGTGGACCGCGAACGGGATCGAGCCGTGGGGCCTGTCGCCGGATCCGATCGGCTCGGAAGGCAACCTCTTCTTTCGCGGCTGGTTCAACCTGCTGCTCGGCATCTACAAGTACGTCTCCGGCGACGACAAGTACGAGCGGCCGTTCTCCGTTACGGGCTACGGCGACGAGCGGTTCGAGTGGGACCAGCACCGGATCGCGGCCCTGCTCGAGAGCCAGTACCGGGAGCGCCCGGAGGGCCCGCACTGCGAGAACACGAAGATCTGGTTCCCGTGCAACAGCGCCGCCGGTCTCGGAATGTATCTGTACGACCGGGTGTACGGGCGCGACACCCACCGCCCGGTGCAGGGGTGGCTGGAGTACGCGCGCGACAACTTCATCGGGATGTCGCGCGACGGCAGGCTGGAGTGGGTCACCAGCTACTACGACCCCATCGTCAACCACAAGGCGAACGGCGGACCCGGGGCGGGGGTCGGCGTCGCCTTCCTGCTGCTGCCCCAGGACCGCGAGATGGCGACGCTGCTCTACGAGTCGGCCGCCAACGCCCTCGGCTGGAACGACCCGAGCGTCGAGATCCGCGCCTCGACGACCGGCACGGTGATGGCGCGCGAGCTCGGCGACCATACGTCGCTGGCGCGGCTGCGCGCGGCGGCCGAGCGCGAGTACGATCCGCGCTTCTTCGGCGAGCGGAACGAGAAGTTCGGCTGGTGGTTCGGCCTGAACGAGGCCTACCCGCGCGGCCAGTCGAGCGCGAGCATGATGGTGTCCGAGGTCGGCGACGGCGACGCCTGGAACCGCGCCTTCGACGCCCCCCACCTGGACAAGTTCGACGCCCCCACCGTGGAGGGCGTCGACTTCCCCGCGCTCGGCATCTACCAGGCGTGGAACGACGTCGAGAGCGGCGCCCTCCACGTCGGCACCTACGCGGCGGCGCCGGAGCGGCGCGGCAGCGGCACGAGCTGGCGGGTGACCAACCTGTCCGACCCCGGCGGCGTCTTCATCCTGTGCGACGGCGCGCCGTTCACGCGGTTCGCGGTCGAGGGGCCGAGCACCATCCGCATCGACGGCGAGATCGACCTGCGCCGGTATCAGATATTCACCGGCTACCAGGGACCGGACGCGCGGCAGGCCGAGGCGCGCCGCCAGGACCGCCGCCGCGCCACCGCGGCCGCCGGCGTCACCGCCAGCGCCGCCGGCCGGTCCGACCGGCCGCCGCGCGACGCCCGGCCGGCCACGGCCAGCTTCTCGCCCGGGAACGGCCCCACCTGCGCGTGCTGCGCGGGGTGACGAGAGCATCGGACCAGCCGAGTCGTCCGCCGAATGTATGATCGGATGAGCCGGCCCGGCCCGCTGGCGCCGGCGCGCCTCGAGCCGGAATACGACACATGACCCACCGGGAAACCACGCTCGCCCCTTCGCCGTCGTCCACGCAACATCCCGCGGCGACGGCGCCGTCACGCAACGCCGTCGCCGCGCCGGTGACCCGCGAAGACGCGACCGAATCGCCGGCGCTCGACGCCGGCGCTTTCCCGGGCTGCCGCGCGGTACGCATCTCTCGCGACGAGATCGTCGATTACGAGGGCCGCATCGAGTACTGGGACGCCGCCACCGAAACCGCCATGGTGTGCGAAGCCGTCAGTCTCTACCACGAGCAGCCGTCGCAGCGCCTGGCCCAGATGACGGCGCTGATCGCGGTGGCGCGGGGCTCGCCCATCGACACCTTCGGCACGGCGGACCTGCTGCTGCAGGACGAGCACGGCGCGCCGCGGCGCATCCTGGAGGCGGATCAGACCGTGTACCTGTACCCGGAACGGGACCGCCCCGACGGCCCCGCCATGGTGGTGGGCGAGGACACCCTGCCGAACGTGGTGGTCGAGGTGGACCACACCACCGACGTGCGCCGCCGCAAGCTCGCGCTGTACCAGTCCTGGAATCTGCCCGAGGTCTGGGTGGAGGTGCCGGACGCGCCCGCGCCAGGCCGGGCCGCAAACCGCAAGCCGGGCGTGACGATCCACGTACTGCACCCCGACGGCTACCGCCCGTCGCCCCAGAGTCGGGCGTTTCCCGGCTGGACCGCGGCGGAGATCCACCGGGCCATGAACGAGCCGGCGTTGTCGGCGGAAACGATGGCGGTCCTCGAACGCGTCGGCCGGGCCCTGCGCGACCGGGACGGCGCCGGCCCGGGCGACGCCCCCTTTCTGCGCCGCATGCGCGCCGCGAGTCATGCCGAAGGACGGGCGGAGGGCCGCGCCGAGCAACGGCGGAGGGCCGCGCCGAGCAACGGGCGCTGCTGCGCCGCCAGGCGGCACGGCGGTTCGACGCCGAAACCGCGGAACGGCTGGGCGAGCTGCTCGCCGGCGTCGACGACCCGGACCGCCTGGCCGAGGTAGGCGACTGGATCGTCGTGTGCGCCACCGGCGCCGAGCTGCTCGACCGATGTTCGCGCCCGCACGACCGGCGCCCGCCGGTATCGACCTGAGCGACCCCCGGCGCCGCCAGCCGATCATCCGCCGCCGGACGCCCGGCTGGCCAGGGCCGGCTTCTCGCCGGGGGAACGGCCCCCCGCGCGCCGGCTGCGCGGAGTGACGGGGCCGCCATCGGACCCGCACATCCGCCGGCCGGCCCGGACGCCTGGGCGACGGCGGCTCCCGACTGCCAGGCTCGACCTACGGCGCCCGTTTCGCGGCGGCCTCCACGGCGCGCTCACCGGCCAGCACGTTGGCGATCGAGTAGTTCCCCTCGTGACACGCATACTCGTAGATGACGTAGCCGGGGGGGCTGATGAGAGGCAGCTCCACCGTGAAGGGGCGCGTGTAGGTCGCGGCGTCGTGAATCGTGTAGCGGTACTCGATGGTGTCGGCGTCGATGCGGGTGAACCGCTCGACCGCGCGCAGGTCGCGGGTGCCCGGGAACCCCCGCCACGTCGTGGCGTCGCGGTAATGCGTCGTCTCGACCACGAGCGTGTCGCCGTCCCAGCGCCCGCGCCCGTCGCCGTTCCACTGGCGGATGCGCCCGTCGATCGGCGGACGCCCGTCCAGGGGCACGACGCGCACGTCGTGGATCATCTCGTTGAGAATGGCGACCTGCCCGGGCGCCTGAAAGATCTGGTACGTGTTGCTGTAGCCGGACGGCACCGGCGGCACGCGCTGGTAGGTCATGCAGCGTTCCTGCAGCGGCCGGTCCTGCCAGGAATCATAGGGGTGGGCGCGGCGGTGCTCGCGTTGCGCCGCCTGCCGCTGCTCGGCCGCGGGCGTCAGGGGCGGCAGCCTGCCGTCGGGCGGTTCCACGATGAGCGACGTGCGCCCCGTGGAGGCGCCCCGATCCCACCAGACCTGGTTGTACGCGAGGGCGAGGTCGCCTTCGCGCGAGAGCTCGTCGCGCCGTTCGGCCGACGCGCGGGTCGCGTCGGCCAGGTTCTGCTGAGCCACCTCCTCCGGGGTCAGGAACTCGCGCCCGGCCAGGGTCGCCGGCCGCTGCAGCGGCGTGAACGTGGCGTAGGACCAGATGCCCTGCAGGTCCGGATCGCCCCAGGGGGTCCGGAGCGTCGCCGCATCCGGCGCCGATTCCGCCTCCTGACCGGCTGCGAGAGCCGGCATCAGCCACGCCGCCGCGACCATCGCCGCCACCGACCGCACCAACCATCGACCAGTCATGTCAACATCCTCCGTTTGGCGAGGGCGAGGTGTCCGAAGGGCCCGCCCGGGCTCGCCGACACCGATCCGCTGCCCTCGTTTCCCGTGAGGATATACCGACCGCGGTCGGACCGGGCCGACAGGCTCACCGCGCGGAGTCCTGGGCGCGCGCCACCTCGTACTCGAGGGCCATCGTCCCGGTCTTCTCGTACAGCCTGTGAGACAGCAGGTTCAGGGTCGCGCGCTCGGCGGGTGACGGCAACAACGGGATACCGCCGCCGAGCAGGACGGGGATGATCGCCACCTCGACACGGTCGACGAAACCGGCCGCCAGGAGACTGCGAAACAGCTCTCCGCCGCCGAAGAGACAGATCTCCTTACCCGGCTGCTCGCGCAGCTCACTCACCACGTGTACGGCGTCGGTTTCCAGGGTGACCCTCGGATGGTCCGCCGGGTCCAGCGTGCGCGAGAACACGATCTCGCGCACCCCCGGCGGCGACGGCGGGGCATCCCCCATTCGCTGCGTCGCCTCGAACGACTTGCGGCCCAGCAGGTGGGTGTCGAACCGCGTCTCGTCGGGGTCGAACCCGCCTTCCACGACGAGACGACAGGCGACGTACCAATGGAGGGGCTTGATGTGCCGCTGGCTCTGCGTCGAACCGCGGAACGTCACGAAATGAGCCAGCGCCGCCCGGAGCGACACCCACTCGCAGGTGCTCACGCCAGATGTCGCCACTGCTGCATCACCTCGATACCTTCTTCCAGCAGGACTCGGTCCCGGCGGCCGACGGCGGCATCCGGCACGAGAAGCACGTGCCGGGCCTCTCCGGGCTCGAGCTTCAGCATGCCGCCGCCGAGCGGATGCCCTTCGAGCTCGCAACTGAGCCGGCCGGTGGGCGAGTTCCACGCCGCGGAGAGCCCTTGTTCCGAGATGCCTCCATCCTCGAACAGGCCTGACCGGAGGTCGAGGGCCAGAAGCGCGTTCGTGCACGTGCACCGGCCGCGATTCGCGGCCAGCGCTGGAGACTTTCCGCTCATGTACGTCAGGACGAACGCGGGACGCCGCACGTCGGGAACCGTGTACCACGGGGTCCGGTTGCGACACTTGTAAGAGGCCCTCGCCCGCTGGCCTTCGGCGGTGTCCAGATACGCCCGGACCGCGCCGGGCACCTGGGCGCGCGGAGGGATGCGCAGGAGCAATACCGGTTCGTCCTTCGCCACCCAGCGCCCGATGTCGGCGTCGTCGATAACCGCACCGGTGAGGTACCGGCCGTTCCGGATCGACGGCACGAGGAACTCGTCGGGTATCGCGAAGCGCTGCACGTCAGACGGACGCAGATGGAAGAAGCCATTGGCGCCGCTGACATAACCGATGCCGACCTGCGCGACCTGTCCCAGGCGGACCGCGTCGGGCTCGGCCGCCATGCGCTCGTAGAGGTTCCGAACACGCGGCGGCAGCAGGAACGGCCGCAGCCTGCGGCGCCATCGGATACGCCAAGCCTCCACGGAGATGTCCTCCGACACCGGCGGCGGCGTCGCACGGGGGTCGAATCGCTCGACTCTCGACAACCGGATGGCGCTTGCGCGGGAGCCCGCGCCGTCGGCCAACAGCAGCCAGCAGTCTTCCGACAACCGCGGGAAGATCTTGTCCTTGATGGCGACCAGTTGCACGGAACCGAAGTTGGCGACCAGGTAGTCCATGAGCGGACCGGCGTACGGCGCTTGTCCGATCTCCGCCGGCACGACGAAGGCGAGACGCCCGCCCGGACGCAGCTTGCTGGCCGCCGCGACGATGAACGGCGCCCATGACGACGAGAGCGCGCTGAAGACGACGCCCAGGCGGCGGCAGTAGTCGAGCGCGGCCCGCCGGGTCGCACCGGCGAACCGCTGGTACCGAATGAACGGTGGGTTGCCGGCGGCGCAATCGAACCGGCGCCGGTCGGCTGCCGCCCACGCGAAAAAGTCGTCCTCGATGATCGTGGCTTCCGGCGCCCGCCCGGACGACTCCGCGACCGAGATGGGATCCCTTTCGACCCCCACGCTGTTCGGGTGACGCGCAACGAAACGGCCGTCGCCGCTCGCCGGATCGAGCAGGCTGTCGGCCGGGTCTCGAACTACCCATCGCACCAGGGCGTCAGCCACCGCTTCCGGCGTGAAGTAGGCTCCGAGCGTCTTGTTGTCGCGCGCCATCGGCTTCGAAGTACTGGGGTGCAAAACGCGGTCCGGATGGGACCACGGCGGCCGGACGGGACGCATCGAACATCAGTGTACCCGCTAACTCCCGCAGGCGGTGCCCGTGCAAATGCGATATGCCGTATTGGATCTGATACCCCAACGGGGCGCTGTCGTGCGCCCTCTGCGCCCGCGGCGCTCCTGCGCCTACGCCAGAATTCCCCGGATCGGGTGCCCGTCGACGTCGGCCAGGCGGAAGTCGCGCCCGCCGAAGCGGTAGGTCAGGTTCCGGTAGTCGAGGCCGAGCAGGGTGAGCACGGTGGCGTGGAGGTCGCGGACGGTGTGGGCGTTCTCGACGACGCGGTAGCCGTACTCGTCGGTCTGGCCGTAGATGTAGCCCTTCTTCAGGCCGCCGCCGGCCATCCACAGGCTGAAGCCGTAGGGGTTGTGGTCGCGGCCGTTGGTGCCCTGCACGAACGGGGTGCGGCCGAACTCGCCCGAGAAGATGACGAGCGTCTCGTCGAGGAGCCCGCGGGCCTTGAGGTCCTTGACGAGGCCGGCCACCGGCTGGTCGACGGTCAGGGCGTTGGCGGTGTGGCCCTCTTCCAGCTTGGTGTGCTGGTCCCAGGGGTTGGCGGCCTGGCCCATGCCGTCGGTGCCGACCATGGTGAGCTCGACGAACCGGACGCCGCGCTCCACGAGCCGGCGGGCCACCAGGCATTGGCGCCCGTAGGCGGCGGTGGACGCGTTGGGCGAGTCCATGCCGTACAGCCGCTTCGTGGCCTCGGTCTCGCCGGCGAGGTCGACCAGCTCGGGCACCGCGGTCTGCATGCGGTAGGCGATCTCGTAGTTGTCGATGGCCGCCTCGACCTGCCGGTCTCCGCCAATGCGCTCGAGGAACGCGGCGTCGAGGTCGCCGATGAGGCCCAGGCGATCGCGCTGCCGGCGGTCGGTCTCGCGGGGCTGCACGTTGTTGAGCGGCTCGGCGTTCTCGGGATAGAGCATCGAGCCCTGGTGGATCGCGGGCAGGAACCCGTTGCCGAAGACGTTGACGCCGCCCAGGGGGATGCCGCCGCTGCCGAGGACGACGAACCCGGGGAGGTTCTGGTTCTCCGTGCCGAGGCCGTAGGTCACCCAGGCCCCCATGCTGGGGAACCCGTTGAACGGCATGCCGGAGTGGAAGTAGAAGTTCGCCTGGGCGTGCTCCATGAACGGCGCGGTCATCGAACGGATGACGGTCAGCTCGTCGGCCACGCTCCCGACGTGGGGGAACAGCGCGCTCACGGGAATGCCGCTCTCCCCGTAGTGCGTGAACGCCCAGGGGCTCGGCCAGATGTTGCCGTCCTGGTTGAACATCGTCCGCTCGGTCTGGAACGGCATCGGCCGCCCCGCCTCGGCCGCGAGCCGCGGCTTGGGATCGAACGAGTCGACGTGCGACAGCCCCCCGGACATATAGCAGAAGACGACGTTCTTCACCTTCGGCGGGAAGTGCGGCGGTTTCGCCGCCAAGGGGCCGTCGCCCGCCTCCTGGGCGAGGCCCGCGTAGGACGCCTCGGCCATCAGGGCGGACAGCGCGAGCAGGCCGAACCCCGTCGAGGTCTGGCGCAGCATCTCCCGGCGGGTGGGAAACGGGCGGGGCGCGGGGTGGCGACGCGGGTCAAGGCACATGGGAGACCTCGGCCAGGAGCCCGTGGTGAAAGGCCCCGCTGCATTCGAGCGGTGCAACGCGGGGCTTCACCACGGGCTCCTAGCGAATGAACAGGTATTCCTTCAGGTTGAACAGGCTGTGCGCGACGTCCTGCCACACCCGCGGGTCGTAGAGCAGGAGATGGGGCGCGCTGCCGCGCTCTGCCGCCACCGTGTCCAGGTAGGCCGCGATGCGCGCGCGCTCCGCGTCGGAGGGCCGGCGGGTCAGCGCCTTGAGGAACATGTGGTCGATGCGGCTCTCGATCGACCCCGCCTCGCCGTCGGCGAGACGCCGCCCCCACTCCGCCGCCTGCCCGATGACGAACGGGCTGTTGAGCATGGTCAGCGATTGCGCGGGCACGTTGGTGACGTCCCGCTGGCCGCGCGTCGTCGCCGGCCGCGGCAGGTCGAAGACGTCCAGGAACGGGTTGTGCGCGTTGCGGCGAATCTCCTGGTAGATGCTGCGGCGCCCGTCGCCGTCGACGGGGCCGTTGTTCGGGTCGCCCTCCGTCAGCCCGTGCCGCGCCGCGTAGTGCACCGGCACCGAGGGGCCGTACATGGTCGGGTCGAGCCGGCCGGATACCGAGAGAATCGAGTCGCGGATGGCCTCGGCGTCGAGCCGCCGGAGGTTGGCGTGCTGCAGCAGCCGGTTGGACGGGTCCGCCGCGAGGGCTTCCGGCGACCCCTGGCTGCTCATACGGTACGCGGCGGTCGACACGACGCGCCGGACCAGCTCCTTGACGGAGTAGCCGTCGCCCGCGAACTCCGCCGCGAGGTGGTCGAGCAGCGCAGGGTGGGTCGGCGCGTCGCCCAGCCGTCCGAAGTTGTCGACGGTGCGGACGAGGCCGTACCCGAACAGGTGGCGCCACACCCGGTTCACCGCGACGCGCGCGGTGAGGGGGTTGTCGGGCGCGGTGATCGCGTCGGCGAGCCGCAGCCGGACCAGGCCGGGGTCCGAGTACGGCTGCGCGTCGAGCGCGGTGAGGAACGCACGGGGCACCGCCTCGCCGAGGTTCTTGTGGTTCCCGCGCACCAGCAACGGCTGGTCCGGCGCCGCCTCCTCGACCACTCCGGGCGCCCGGCGCGCCACCGGCACGTCGCGCTCGAGCAACCGGTAGCGCGCGGCCGGCGCGCGCAGCGCCACGAGCTCTTCCAGCGACCGCGGCAGCAGATCGGCGCGCACGAACTCGTCGAGGAACGCCGCCTCGGTCTCGGTCAGCGCGCCGCCCCTCCACCGGGAGACCACCTCGCGCACGCGGCGGCCGACGAGCGCGGCGAGGGCGTCGAGCGAGTCGGGTTGCGCCGCCCCGGCCCCCGCCAGCAGGTGCAGCACCGGGAGGTCGGTGTCCCGCGGGGTCTCCGCCTCGTCGTGAAACACGACCTGACCGACCCCCATCGACGAGCGGCCGTCGCGGCGCCGCACCGGCCGGTTCGTCTGCCGGCCGTCCTCCGGGTCGAGCGTGAACTGCGTCACGTCGTCCTGGGTCGCGAACTCGATGTAGGCGGTGAAACCCTTCCAGAAGGTGGCGTCCCACTGCGCCCACGTCATCCGGTCCTGCTTCGGGCTGTAGCGCAGGTGGTAGATGCCGCCGCGCGGCACCGCGTAGTTCTCGATGATCAGGTTGGCGAAGCTGAGGTCGCCGCCGAGCACCCGCAGGCTGATGTAGTCGCTGTCGATGGTGAACCGCGGGGTCTGGATGACCCCCGCGTGCTTCGACGACAGCAGGTGGGTATAGGCGCCGCCGGGATAGATGCCGTTCAGCAGGCGGTCGCCCCGCCGCTCGATCGCGAACTCGCCCGGCGGCGACGGCGCCTCGGGGCGGCCCACGCCGTGCCCGACGGTCGCGGCGTAGTCAGCGCCGGCGAGGTCCCACGCGACCTGGAAGTGCTCGCGGTTGAACCGCTCGCGCTCGGCGAGATCCGCCTCCCACCGGGCGCGCAGCTCCTCCCACGCGCGCGGGAGGTCCGCGTCGTCGACCGCGGCCAACTCGCGCCACGCGGCCAGCGCGCTGCCGTCGCGATCGGCCGGCCGATCGCTCCGCGCCGGCGCCGCGCCCTCGGATTCCACCGGCGGCCGGTCCACCGCCTCGACCAGCCGCGCGCCCACCGTCTCCGCCGCCTCGAGCCAGGCGTCCGCCAATCCGTCGCGAATATCGCCCTTCAGCGCGGCGAGGGCATCCCGGTTGGTCTCGAGCCGCGCCGGAGCATCGATGGCGCGCTGCGTGGGGCGCGCACCATAGAGGGTGCCGAACAGCGAGTAGTAGTCCTTCTGGCTGATCGCGTCGAACTTGTGGTCGTGGCACCGGGCGCACGAGACGGTCAGGCCCATGAACGCCTTCGACACCACGTCCACCTGGTTGTCGGCCCACTTGACCCGGTCCTCCCACGGGTCGACCGGCTGGTAGCCGTGCTCGACGAGCCGGAAATGGCCGGTGCCGAGGATCGACTCGTTGGTCCGCTCATCGGCGTCCAGCCGGGGCGCCGGCAGCAGATCGCCGGCCACGTGCTCCCGAATCAACTGGTCGTGGGCCACGTCGCCGTTGAACGCGCGAATCAGGTAGTCGCGGTAGCGCCACGCGAGGGGAATGTCGGGGTCGCCCTCGCTGCCGTGCGACTCGCTGTAGCGGAACAGGTCCATCCAGTGCCGCGCCCACCGCTCGCCGAAGTGCGGCGACGCCAGGTACCGCTCGACGAGGTTGGCATACGCGCCGGGCGACGGATCGCCGACGAAGCGGGCAATCTCGGCCGGCGTCGGTGGCAACCCGCGCAGGTCGAACGACAGCCGGCGAATCAGCGTCCGGCGATCCACCGGCGGCGCCGGCTCGAGCCCCTCGGCCTCCAGCCGCGCGAGGATGAACCGGTCGACCGCGCCCCGCGGCCACGCCTCGTCGCCGACCGCCGGCGGCTCGCCTGACGCGACCGGCTGCCACGCCCAGTGCGAGCGGCGCCGCTTTTCAAGATCGAACGGCTCGGACGGGTCCGGCGTGCCGGCGGCCACTGTCGCGTCTTCGGGCCACGGCGCACCCATCTCGACCCACGCGATGAGGCTCTCGACCTTTGACGGCTCGAGGGCGCCGGTCGGCGGCATCAGTACCGGCCGCCCCTGCACCCGCTGCACGAGCGGGCTCGCGTGCGGGTCGCCCGGCACCACCGCGGGCCCGGAGTCGCCCCCCGCGAGCAGCCCGTCGCGGCTGTCGAGCCGCAGCCCCCCGAACGGCATCTCCAGCGCCGCGCCGTGGCACTGGAAGCACTGCTCCACGAGCAGCGGACGAATCTCGGTCTCGAAGAACTCGATCTGCTCCGGGCTCGGCCCCGCCGGCTGGGCGCCGGCCCGGACGCCGGCAACCAGAGCGACGGTCAAGCCCAGCTGCGCCGCGCAGGTTCTGAAACTCATCGTGCCCCGCACTTTAGCGCCAGGGCCGACGGCGACGCAAGCGGTGGCCGGCCCCGCTCAGCGCGGACGGACGGCCCGCAGCCGGTCCGCGACGCGGCGGGCGAGGGTCCGCGAGAACCGAGCACGGGCGGGAGGGCTGGCCCGGGCGAACAGGCGATCGAGATCGGCGCGGGTCAGGCCGGGACAGACACCGCTCTCCTCGACGGGCCGGCACCCTGCGGCGGCCCCGGCGTCCGGCCGCCAGATGGCCGCACGCTCCAGGCGGTGGTTGGTCCAGACCTCCTCGACGCCCATCCGGAAGTACGGCCCGAGCTTGTGGCGCGACCGCCGGCTGCGGTCGATCTCGACGATGAGGGTGGGCGGCGGCAGGCCGGTGCGGACGTCGACGTAGCCCTCCACCTGCCCCACCGCCCGCGACGCCGCGGCGTCGAGATAGAAGCTGGCGTCGGCCTCGAACGCCCCGTCGTCGCTCAACAGGCGTAGCGCGCCCGTGGACCGCCACGAGACGTCGAGGCCGCGGGCGGCGAGTGCGTCCTCGAGGCGGCAGACGAACAGGGCGACCGCCACCGCCTGCCCTTCATGGGCGATGTCCGGCAGACGGTCGAAGAGCCCACGCGGCATGGCGACCTCGATCCGCACCGGGGCGTCTGGTCCGCCGGGGGGCACGAGCCCGCCGGCCGGCGGGCGAACGACATCCGGGGCAACGGTCGGGGATGCCATTCCTTCAGCCTCCACTGACCTCGGAGTCCGCTTCGACCGTCAGCCAAGCGGAGCGGCGAGGATTCGCGCGGCGACCCGACGCGCGAGACGCCGGGAATGCCGAGCCAGCTCGAGGGGGTCGCCGCGGGTGCAGAACGGGGCGAGATCGGCGCCGGTCAACCCCGGGAGAAGGGCGCTGGCCGGGACCGACCGGAAGCCCTCCGAGCCCCCCGCTTCTGCGGGGTGGCCTGTAAACTGTTGAAAAAAAGCGGGTTGCCTACGTACTTGGCTTCGGTACCACGTTGAGTCCAACATCTCGACTCGCTTGATCGTCGTCTGCTGGGCGTTCTTCGGCCCTTTGGGGTGCTTGGTGCTCCCCGCGCACGCGCATGCTGCCGAGCGCAGATTTTCCTCTTGCATCCGCGCTGGATGAGCGATCACTCGTCCATCGCCGTAGCCGCCGAGCGCCGGCGCCGCCCGCGGGCGGCGTCCGGGGCGAGAGACGAGCCAGCCGCTGCGGCCGAGATGGCTGGAACGGCTGGTGTCGGACTGGGGCGTTGGTGTTCACGCCGGTCGCGGTCGCGGCGCCCGGCGAGGAACCCCTCGAGGCCGGCGGGGGCTGACCGTCGCGGCTGTCCGGCTGTCGAGCTCGAGTTCGACGAGCTTCTTACGAACTACGTTGTCCTCGTCCAAGTGCGTGATCGGCTTGCCGCCCAACGCCGGCCCGCGCCGCCACGTGATTGTGACGCCGGCCTTCGACTACGACGACTGGCCGAGCCCCAAAGGCTTGGTGGGGCGGTCGCCGCCTCGACTCGGTTGATTCTCGTTTGGTGGGCGGCCTTCCGGCTCGATCCGTGTCCGGGCTGCCGTCCGTGTTTCAGCAGGCCGCGGAGTTCGCGTGGTCGGTTCGGTACCTTCCGACGGGTCGTCCACCCTCGCGACCCGGCGAAGCCGGAGGGCGCCGAGCCCCGCGAGGACCGCCCCGAGGAGCACGGCCGCCGCGGCAGGGACGGACGGAACGGGCGTCAGGTCGCCCACGTCAACCTCGTGTACCGCGGGATCCGCAAACACCCGGCCCGAGTATCGATTCGGAGGGGTGACGCCGGTGATGTCGACCTCCGCACGCTCGCCGTCTCGGACTCCGCAGTCGACCCACGTCGTGAGCGGGTGGGCGACTTCGTCCGGGAGGAAGGTGAAGGACAACGATCGGTCCTGCGCCGAGCTGATCTGGACGTCGAGTGAGCCGTTGCCGCCTTCCCTCGGCGTGTATGCGCTCTGGAGGCTGGAGCTTGTAGCTTGGGGGGAGCGGCGTCGGCGGCTCCACGGGTTGCCAGCGTCGCCGGCGAAGTGGTTGATGGCCAGGTTGGGCATCGTTTCCGCGATGCGCTTCAGTCCTTCCTGGATCATCGTGCGGTTTTCGCCCTGATGGCCCTCGTGGGTGTCTTCGGCGATTCGCTGGATCGCCTGGTTCGGTCACGGGCTTGGCTTGGCCGCGGAACTCTGGATCAACCGGTCACGGTGCCGATAGGTCAGCCCGCGCGGAGAGCTACGCGAGCACGGTCGGCGGGTGCTGGAAGTCTAGCAGTTCTCCCCACCGGCGGCACCCCCACGGCCTTCGGAGACCGTGGGGGTGCAGGTGATTACCGGCGGGTGCCTGCCTGTCTGCTACTGTCAACTGGTCGCCCGTCGACGGGCGGCGCGGACGAACAACAGCAGCGAAAGTATGATTGCTCCGGCCATCGGCAGAGCCGGTACCGGCGTCAACTCCGCGGTGATGGAGAACTGATCGGCTGCCTCGCTCAGGTTGCCCGCGCTGTCCTGAGCAGCCCCGGGCGCGACGTCGATCGTCACGGTGCCCGAGGCTGTAGGGGTGACCGTCACCATGTAGGTCGCCTCGCTTCCTTGGAGTTCGGAAGCGCTACCGTTTCCGACGACGATATCGGCGAGTTCGAGGCCGGTGACCGCTTCCGAGAAGGTGACCGTGACCGGGAACGGACCGGTGACCGCAGCACTCGCTGTGCTGGTGATGGTCACCATGGGAGGAGTGGTGTCCTCGGCTGTGGGAACGTAGCCGTTGGGATTCGGACTGGATTCACAGGCGATACCGTCGTTGTCGGTGTCGCTCGATCGGCTGCGTTCAAGCCACTCGTAAATGACGCGGGTCCCGTCGCGGTTGTCCTGGTACGCGGGCAGCCGGAGGCCTTCATCGCGGCCGCTCGCTGCTTCGGAACACGTCAAGTCGCCGTTGCCGTTGACGTCCCAGTACGAGAATTCGTCGCGCGATTGCGTCACGTTCGCGGTGATCGAGAACTGGTCGGCCGCCACGCTCGGGTTACCCGCGCCGTCCTGCGCGGCCCCGGCCGCGATGTCCACCGTCACGGTGCCCGTCGCGGAAGGGGTGATCGTTGCCGTGTAGCTCGCGTTGTCCCCTTGCAGCCCCGAGGCGCCGCCGTTCACCACGACCACATCGGCGAGCTCCAAACCGGTCACCGGCTCCGAAAAGGTGACCATGATCGGGAACGGACCGGTGACCGGAAGGCTGGCCGTGCTGGTGATGGTCACCGTCGGAGCCGCAGTGTCGGCGGTGATGGAGAGCTGGGCGGCTGCGCCGCTTGGGTTGCCAGCGTCGTCCTGCGCGGCCCCAGCGGCGATGTCCACCGTCACGGTGCCGGAGGCCGCAGGCGTGATCGTCGCCGTGTAGTTCGCGTTGTTCCCTCGCACGTCCGAGGCGCTGCCGTTCCCGATGTCGAGGTCATCGAGTTCGAAGCCGGTCACGGGCTCCGAGAACGCGACCGTGATCGGGAACGGGCCGTTGACCGGGGCGGTGACGTCGCTGCTGATGGTCACAGTCGGCGACGTGGTGTCCGCCATCACGCAGCTCAGCTCCGCCCCGCCGCCAGCGAGCAGCCCCTCGAGGGCGTCCCGCTCTGTGGGATCGACGCTCAACCCGTACTCGAGCTTGACGGCGATCACCCGTTCAGCGAACCACCGCCCGTGTCGGTCGGGCGTCCAGTCCGCTGCGTCCCGGTCGCTCTTCTGGGACCGGTTTACGGTCGGATCCGCGATCGTCAGGTTGTCGAGGTCGCTGGCAATGTCCCGCCGCCGATCATCTGCGATTCTGGAGTCGTGGGCTTCCGCCAAGGCCACGATGTGCTCGATATCCGTGTCCGCAGTCCCGTCGGCCTTGATGTCGAACGCAAGGCACGAGTAGGGCGTGTAGACTTGGCCGCCTGCCTTCATGGTGGACGGCAACATGTCGATGATGTCGTCCTCCAGGCTCGAGTACGCCGACCCGAAGGCGTTGCGGTCGTAGCCGTCTCGCGGCTGCTCTTCGCAGACCTTCAGCCCGCGCCAGGTCTCGGCATCCGCCGGGCAACCCTCCGGCTCTACTGGCTGAACGTTGGGGATGTAGCCGCCTGGGTTCGAGGTCGATTCGCAGGCGACCCCGTCGTTGTTGCTGTCGCTCGAGCGGCTGCGCTCAAGCCACTCGTAGATGACGCCGGTGCCATCGCGGTCGTCCTGGTACGCGGGCAGCCTCAGGCCTTGATCTCCACTCCGGCCGTCTCTGGCTTCCGCACACGTTAGGTCGCCGTTGCCGTTGAGGTCCCAGTACGAGAATTCGTCACGCGATTGCGCAGACGCCAGCTGTGCCAGCAGCAGCACCAGAGCAGCGACCAGCGAGGCCGTGAGTCCGTGTTTCGAGCGGTTTGGCATGGGTGTCCCTTCCGATTCTGCACACGAGGAGGTTGTCGAGGAGGCGCAAGGGCGAGTCGAGTCGACTATTCGAGAAGACGAAGTAGGGAATCGTCGGGCAGGAGCTGCTCGCGGCTCGAGTCAACGGACGTCATCTGGCCATTGCTCTCGGGCTAGGCGCTCGGCTGCGTTCATGTGCAGCTCGAAAACCGGAGGGATCGACTGCCTCGCGTCCGAGTCGGGTCACGGGAAACCGGTCGTAGTGCCGACCACCCTCGAACCAGTACGACTGGCCCTCAGACACGATCGAGATCTGCCCGCCGATGCAGCATGACACCTGAACTTCCGAAGGCTCGAAACGGCCATTCGCCGTCGACGTGGGCCGGCGTGAGCATCAGCGGAGGGAGAATCACCTCCGCAACGAGCCCTCATGGCGACGATGAATGGGATCCCGACGAGCGCTGCGACCCGCAGCTTGACCTTCGCCGGGGTAGTATATGCCTTGTCATGCGGTTTCCGATCACGATCGACGGTATCGCCTGCACACGCATCGCGGTCATGCTGATCCCGTCGTACACGGCTGCGGCGCTCACCGGTGAAGTCGGAATAGTGGCGGTCGGCGCCCAGCGAGGCGGGGTTCCTCACCGCCGTCTCGCCGTGCCCCGGTTTCTGAGGGGCCAGCTCAGAACGACAGGCCACCGCGCAACTGCACCGAGTGGGTCGCCCCGGTGCCGAGTCGCTCGAGGCGGAGCCCGCTGGCGGCGATGCCGTCGAGCGCGGGGATCACGCCGATCGGCCCGGCGGGTCCCGGCCGAGTCGAGGTTCTCGGTACCGAAGTCGTGCTGGCGGCCTCATGCATCCCCTTATTTTTCTTTGTTTCTAACATCAAATTACACCGAAGACCCCTCGATACACCCGCTGTTCCAGGAGCATCTCTCCGAACGTCTCCATCAACGGACGAATCCGGTCATCGGGCCAATTGGGAAGATGGTGATACAGCATCAACCCCTGCCGAAACAACGAATGCGTCCGCCGCTTCACGGTGTTCGCCTTCAACCAGCGGTCATAGCCGATGCGCTCGCCCGCTGCACCCAGCAGCGACAGCATCGCGATCGCCAATGCACTGATCAGCAACAGCCGGTCCCGCCGGTCCGGGCGCGAAACGTGCATCGACGACAGGCCCATCCCGAAGCGCATGTCCTTGATGTCCCGAAAGCCCGCTTCAATCCCCCAGCGCTTGCCGTAGTACCGAATCAACACCGGCGTCGGCACGGTCGCTTCGCTGGCCACCAAGCACCACGGTTCGTCCATCTTCCGATCGTGTACACACACGACCACGCCCACCGGCAGCTCGTGAGCATCGGTCACCCGAGCGCCCACCAACCGCCGCGCACGCCCCCCAGCGCCGACCCACGCTGCGGCCGGTCGCCGCTCGCCCCGCGCATTCGTCACGTAGATGTCTCCGCGCAACCGAATCACGTATTCAAAGGTCAGTTCCTCCGTCAGTGCGTAGAACAGCTTGCAATCCGCAAAGCCCCGATCCGCCACGACCGTGACCTTCACCCCCGCCGGCAGTACCTCCCGCAACCGGCACAGCACTTCGTACTCGTAGCGGCGCTGGTTGCCCTTCAGGGTCGACGACGCCACGGTCTTCCACAGCAGGGGCGTCGCGCGCCCGTGGCCTGTCAACATCGACAGCACAATAGTGTCCTGCCCGTCCGCGGCAAAGCTCGTCCAATCCAGCGCGACGATTACTTCCTTGCGAGCACCAACAATGTACGGCGTCCAATAGGCGAAGAAAGTCCCGACATCAACCCCTCGATTGCTCAGGAGCCGATCCACCTGTTTCACACCATGCTTGGTCAACGTGCCCATGGCCTGGGCCAAGCCACGCCCCACCGCATGGATCGCCAGCGACGCACTCGCCAGCACGCCCAAGGTGGCATTGGCCAACGACAGCACCCGTTTGGCATGCAAATCGCCCTCGTACAAGGTGGTTACGAAGTTCAGAAGATCGTGTCTCTGGAGCAGTCGGTTGCGAGATGTTGGCGGCTTCTGATGTAAGCGCATGGGTCAACATACTAACCCAGGCGCGCGACATTGTGCAAAGTCCATCCCGTCGGAGATGTTTGTTCCACCGAACGGTTTCGTCTTATTGATTCACGTGATAAAATGAGGGGATCTCTGAGGCTGGCGGCTCCAATTGTCGAGCATGCGGCTCCGGGCCGTTCCCGGTGCCAGCTTTGAAGGCGTCCTGACGTCGTCGCACGGGACTACCGTGCCGTTAGACCGTGAACATGGCTGCGTTACTGCCGGAGGCCTTTGGCCGCCGGCAGGCCAGCCGGAGGGGCGGCCGGCCCGGTTCCAGCTCCGCCGCCCGCCTTCAACGGATATAGTTACCTTGAACCGATACCTCTAGCCGACGAACCCAGCCCATCTGCAGCTCCCGCGCCGCTGGGGCGACCTGCGAAGCACAAGAGGGACTCGGTGGCCCGTCCGACCGCGGGGCCGAACCGCTGGCGACGGTCATCCGATCGCTCGCTACTCGGTTGCGGCCAGCACCATGAAGTCCTCGACGCACAGACCCTCCGCGTCTTCGCACCTGCCCTGCCGAAGCCCGAGCAGAGACCCGTCCGTGAACCTGAACGTGGCGACCGGTTCTCCATCCACCTGGACGCTCACGCGATCGGCAACCTCGAAGTCCGGGTGAGCGTCGAGGACAGGCTGGCCCTGGTATCCGTTCCGCATCAGGTAGTTGACCGCTTCGGCGTGTGTCACCTCCCCGGCGTGTGTGTTCGGTGCGTTCCAGCTCGCGTCTTCGGCCATCGTGCCCCCGGGGGGAGCGCATCCGATCCATGCTGCCGCGCACACCGCCGCCGATCCAATGATGATCTTCCGCATGATGCTCTCCTGTTCCTGATTCCGCCCGTCCGGCGGTGGAGCTTAGGACAGTGATCGATATAAAGTTGTCAACTTAATCGGGGTAGCAGTTTGTAATTCCATTCCCCATGAAACTCATCGCGGACCAGCGCGATTGCGTCCATCTCCTCCTTGGCCACCGTGACGCCCGTGGGATACTCGCCGGCGTTGAGTTCGGCCCGGACCAAGAGCCCGGTCTCCGTCCGGGTGTTCCCGATACGGTCGACGATGGTCTCATACGTCGTCAACGGGGTGCCTCGCCAGTTCGCCGTGATGTGACAGAAGAGACGGTGCTCGATCTTGTTCCATTTGCTGGTGCCGGGTGGAAAATGACTCACGTGGATGGTCAGCCTGGTCTCGTCGGCCAACTGTTGAAGCTCGTGCTTCCAGGCGCGCAACCGATACCCGTTGCTCCCACCCGCATCCGCCGTGATGAACAGGGCCGTGGCGTCGGGGTAGGCGTCACAGCCCATTTGCTGCCACCAATGACGAATTGACGCCACCGCGAAGGCCGGGGTGTCGTGGTCCCGTCCCACGCTCACCCAAGCTTCGTTGCGTGCCATGTCGTAGACGCCATACGGAATCGCCTTGCCCTCCGCGTCCGACGGGAAATCATGGACCAGCACCGCCGGCGGCGTGCCCTTCGGCTGCCATTCCCGCCCGCCATTCTTTCTTCGTGTCGACCGAGATCACCGGCTGCCCCTTGGCCAGAAACGAGTCGGCGGCCGCATTGATGTGCTCGAACTGCGCGTTACGATCCGGGTGGCTGGCCCCCTCCTGACGTTTGCGGGGCGATTGCAACCGGTACCCCAGTTGATGCAGCAACCGGCCGACGGTCGTCGAACTCACTCGCCACCCTTGTTGTGCCAGCCCCGAGGCGAGCTTCGCCCGACTCTTGCATGTCCAGCGTAGCGGAGACGTTGGGTCGCCGCGCGTCAGCGGATCCACCAGCCCTTCCAGGGCAGCCAGCAGACCAGGCTGCCTCTGTTCGAGACGGCGCCGCCCCGCGCCCGGGCGTCGTATGCGACCTGTCGACGTCCCGCCTTGCGTGATTTCCCGGCGGCCCTTCCGGATCGTCTCCCGGGCCAGACCCGTGGCTGACGACACCAGCGCATCCCCGCCATAGCCGATGGCCACAGACTCGGCAGCCGCCCACCGGCGGCGACTGCGCTCATCCAATACCGGCGACACCGCCGCGTACTTGGCGACAATCGTGGCCTCCAGTTCCACGTTGCGCTGCATAGAACCCAGTAGACGACAGATCGCCGAAGATGGCAAGTTAATTTACGTCAGTGTCCTTAGCGTACCCGATGACAGTCCGTCTCCGGCGAGTCGGTTTTCTTGGTGTCGCCGTCACCGCACCTCTACCCGTCGCCACGCCCCGAACAGGGCGTCGGCCATCTCATCGGGCGTCGAGTAGGGCCTGCCGAAGACGCTGAGCGTCATGGCGTGGCCCAGGTGGAGATCGCTCCACAACCACACCTCCGCGTGGTCCTGCTCGTGGAACTCACCCGGCTGCATGCGCCTCGATGCAGAGAGCAGTTGCCACAAACCCCGGCGTTCGTCTGACCCGAGACCGAGGTTGCCGACCTCGTACCGAAGCTCCGTCTCGTACAAGACCTTCAGGCTTTCAGCCGTCACGACGGCTACCTCCAATCCTGAGCAGTTCGCTCAGTTCGGCCGGATGGCAGTCGACGGTGATGCGCACATGGTCCTCTCCCTCCGGTGTCGACCCAGTTGTGGCTGCAGATCGCGCGGCTCTTGGGGGCGCGCCGCCACGGTCAGAACGTGACGCCGCCGCGCACCTGAACCGAGTGCGCCGCGTCGCCGGGGTCGAGGCCCGGTCCGACGTGGGGCTGGAGGGCGCACCGCCCCCTGACGCCGCCCGTCCCGTGCGGGGACGGCTGGTGTCGGACTGGGGCGGTTGGTGTTTATGCGGCGTCGCGGTCGCGGCGCCCGGCCAGGAACCCGTCGAGGGAGCCCTCGAGCTTCGCCATGCGCTCGCGGTTCTCGGCGAGCTCCTGGTGCACGCGGTCGAACCGCTGGTGCATCTCGCTCGTCAAGCTGTCGAACCGGCGGTTTGTCTCGGTTCTCAGGTTGTTGATCTCCTGGTTCGTTCCGTCGATCCGCTTGTTCGTGTCGTCGATCCGGGCGCCCAAGTCGGTCTTCATGTCCCTCATCTGCGCGGCGTTCGTCTCGAACTGCTTGCCGATGTTCGTCGTCAAGATGCGCAGCATCAGGCCCATCACACCGATAATCCCGATCCCGCTGCCGACGATGGACACGACGATCGCCGTTGTCTCGGTCATGCTTGCTCCACGATATCACGCGGCGTGCTGCTGCTTCGTCAGCATCCGGCCGTCGGCCGCGCCCCGATCATGGCACCGACCACGACCCCGACGATCTCCCAGTCCGCGGTGGTTCCGTCGATCACGATCGGCTTGTGCTCAGGGTTGCTGCTGCGCGGCTGCAGCTCGATCCGCTCGGGATCGGCCCGGTGGAAGCACTTCAGCGTGACCTCCTGCCCGATCCGTGCGATCACCACGTCGCCCTCGTTCGGCTCGGGGTTCCGCCTCACCGCCACGATGTCGCCCGACCCGTACCCGACGCGGTCCATGCTGTCGCCCTGGACGATCAAGTAGAAGTCGGCCTGCGGGTGGATCCGGCGCGACAGCGTTTCGGGTACGCGGAAGCTCGCCGCGGTCTCGTCGGCAAGGGCCGGCGTGCCCGCGGGGACCGTCGGCAGCGTGTCGGGGTCGAACACGGGCATGCCCTCGCGGAGCAGCACGATCCCGCGGTCCATGCCGGGTTTCAGCTCGATCCAGCCCTTCCTCTCGAGAGCTTCCAGGTGCGTCTTCACCGCGGTAGGGAAGGTGAGCCCCACGCTCTGCGCCAGCTCCGTACGGGACGGCGGTACTCCGCAGCGATCTACGTACTCGCGGATCTTCTGCAGCACCTCGTGCTGGCGCTCGGTGAGCTGGGTTCCTTTCATCGCCCGGTCGGTCCCTCTTGACAGCCCGATTTGGTACTGCTGTAATACTGTTCGTGTGGATACCGGCCGCACAGACAGCGCCGTCGGTGACCGCTGTTCGCAGCGACCGTGTTCAAGTGTAGCACGGCCGGGGCCGGCCTTCGTAGCGCCGGTCCCGTGCGGTTGACCGGCGTTCGGCTGGGCCCGCGCTCGCGGTTCGCGGCGAGACGCCGCGCTGGCGGTTCGGGATTCGTCGGGGCTTGGCAGTGCCGGCGCCGAGTTCGGAGAGGAGGTAGTGATGCGCATGGAATTGCTCCGGGGGGAAGGCGATGCCAGGGTGTTGCGCGTCAGCGCGCTCTTGCCCGACGGGTCCCCTTCGGTGGTTGAGGTCTTCGGCCCTCGGGGCTGGCGAGATCACACTGTCGGGGTACGTGGTCCCGGTGGCCGGCGTCGGGCAGAAACTGCCGGCGGCGCGGCGGCGCGGGCTGACCGTCGCGGTCGTGCCGCGAGGGAACGAGGACCAGCTCGAAACCCGCTTCGGGGCGACGTCGCGCGCGAACTCACGGTGCGCCCGGTGCGCCGGATCGACGAGTTTCTGGAGCTTGTCCTGCGCCCGGCGGAAGCCGTGTGCAGCCCAGCGGTCGACTCGGCCGCTCCGTTGCGGGCGGCACTCGCCGCTGGAGTTCCGGAGTGATGGTCCAGAGGTTCCCGTTCGCTCTCGGTTGGTGCCCGATCGGGTCGAGCAAGCACCGCTGGCAGCTGCAGGACTGTGTCGATGTCGCCGAGGCGGCCCGCCTCGCAGCGGGCCTGGCGGGTTTTGACGGGGCGGCCGGTGGCGGGTGTACGACATGGTGACGGTCCCGGCGCGTGCCGGCACCGTCAAGCTCGTGCGTCGCCCTGTCGTCGCGGAGGGCGTGGCCCGCCCGGGGGCGGGCTGAGCGGTCGGTTTCCTGCGGTCGCGGTCGTCGGACCGCGGGGTTGTCTTCTTCAGCGAGGAGGTTCGTCGTGAGTGCTGTGTCCGTCTATCGCGTGGGTGGTGTGGGTGCTGATCCGTCGCACGTGTTCGGCGGCGGGGCTCACGATGCCGACCTGCCTCGTGCAGCTTGGCTCGGGTGGCTGCCCCTGACGACGGTGGATTTCGCCGGGCCGGACATCGCGTTGGCGGATGACCAGTGGTTGACCGCCCCCCCAGGTCGGTCGGAGGGCGGTCGTGTCCGTCCGGGTGATCTCGTCAGCGCCGTCGATGCGGCGGGCGAGCTGCTCGCCCGCCGTGCTTCCGGGCTGGCCGCGTACGCGCAGCGCCCAGGGGATGTCAGCGTCGATGGGCGGCTCTGGGCATCGTCGGTCGCGGCCTCGGTGGCCGACGATCTGTCCGCGCAGCTCGATGGCCTGTGCGCCATTCACGAGACCTTGGTGGAGTGTCTTGGCGAGGTGGATCGGGAGCGGAAACTCCGCGGCGGCGGTCAGTCCGCTACGCATGGCGACTCGCTTGTCCGGCAGCGCTACGGCCAGGCCGCTCGGGATCTTGAGGGGCACCACCTTCGGCTGCATCTGCTGCTTGAAGCGGCGGTCCGGATCGGGGTGTTTAATCCCGCCGCCGCTCGCGGCTGACCCGTGGCCGTGGGGGTATCCACGGGCTGTCTGGTAGACCTTCTACTGGACTGAGGTGGGCTGGTGTCGATCGGCCGATGCTTCGTGGATCAAGCGGTGCGTTGGGTGCGGACCGTGTCGTCGTGGACCGTTGCTTGTTCGGTTCCGGAATCTCCATTGTCGCCCGCACTGTTGAAGCCGATCACCATTGTGATCCCGAGCGCCTTGCAGAGCTCGTCCGCGCGGTCGATGCTCGGTCTCTGGCGCCTCAGCAGCAATCCTCGGAATGCGTCGGCCGGCAGGCGTGCTTCTCTCGCCGCCTGTTCGCCGTTGAGCCCTTGTCTTGCCAGCTCGGTCTCGATGAGTCGTGCGAGCTGGTCTGTAGCTGATCTGTTCACGACTGTGTGCTCTGGGGGCATCTTGCTTCCATCCTTCGTGGGGTGCTTCCCTGGTCTCTGACAATGCGCTGGTAAGTGTAGTAGCGTTGTCCCTGTGCCGACGCAGGGCGCACAAGCCGGGAGAGCCGTTAGGAGTTTCTGCACTTATGTGCCTCTGGAGTTCGTTGAATGCTTGATTCCAAAGCTGCTATGTCGTCGACCCGTACGAGGCTGGTGGGGAATGCCGCGCGTTGGCCGGTCCATCGTGTGCAGCCATCCGCGTGTAGGAGGTGGTAAATGAATCCGTTCGCTAACAGTCGTCCACAGTCTTGGACCCCTTCTGTGGATCCGGAACTGTGGAAACCGCTATTGATTCGATGGCGGTGTTGGAAGCCAAGGCTCGCGTCTGCGTTCGGTCGCCGGCGGGATTCTGGTGGATTGGGTTGTCGAGGGAGGGTGCGCCGGAAGCCTGACGGCTCCCGGCGCTAGGTCGAACACCGAGCTCCAAGGGTCTGTCTCTAGCAGGCCCGCGGAGCGCACAGCGGCGCGGGAGTGCTCCCGGCCACGGTCCTTCTGCGATCCTGCCTGTTCGAGCAGGTTCCGTCAAGGTCGGGGCGTGGTCGGGGGCCTTTCCAGCCGCAGGGAAGGTTCACGTGGGTTCACCTCGAAAGCGGCGATACTACAGGCTCACAGAGCGCGTCTGCCAGCAGGCCGGCCCCGGGTGGCATGGCGATGGGTTCGGCCTGTACTTGGACGTGCGTCCTAGCGGTAGCCGGGCCTTCGTTCAACGCTTGGTCATCGACGGCCGACGGCGGGATCTCGGTCTTGGGGGTTTCCCGGTCACCAGCCTTCGCGCCGCTCGTGAGAAGGCCATGGAGCATCTGCGCCTCAGAAATCGGGGCGTTGACCCGGTCGCCCATCGCCGGCGCCAGAGTGGTGCGCCGACCGTGCTCGAGCTTCTCGAGGTGGTCATCAAGGCGCGCAAGAGCTCTTGGCGCGGTGCTCTGACTGAGGCCTCTTGGCGACGCGATTTTGAGCGCTACGTGTTTCCCGCTGTGGGCAGCACCCCTGTAGACCGCGTCTCCGTCCGGGATGTCTCTCGCATTGTCGAGCCTCATTGGCTGGGGCGGGGCTCCGTCGGGTACTCCGTGCGTCAGCGGCTTGACGTTCTCTTCCGGCGCGCCGTGGTCCTCAAGTACCGGACTGACAATCCCGCTCACGAGCTCTTGGATTTGCTCCGCGACGTGCGGCGGGAGCCTGACCATCGTCCCAGCCTTCCTCACGCCCAGTTGCGGTCAGCACTCGAGGCACTGCGGGCGTCGTCGGCGCCCGAGGTCGTCAAGGACGTTCTTGGTTTTCTCGTTTTGACGGCTGCTCGCCTCTCTGAGGCGACGGGTTCTCTCTGGTCAGAGATGAACTTCGACAAGTCCATGTGGAGTATCCCCGGGTCGCGCATGAAGGCCGGGCACAACCACGACGTCCCGCTTTCGATGCAGGCGCTCGAGGTTTTGCAGCGAGTCCGCGTTCCCGGTGGTGACCCGTTTGTTTTTCGTTTCCGACGGCCGGATGGAAAGCAGGGTCCTGTCAGCGGAGAGTCCTTGAACTACTGGCTGCACAAGTTCCAGCTGCGCGATAGTGACGGCCGACAGGCTGTGGTTCACGGTTTTCGCTCGAGTTTCCGTAGCTGGAATCTCGAGGTTGAGCGGGCTCCTGGCGAGGCTGCTGAGGCTGCCCTTGCTCATCGAGGAAGTTCCATTGTTCGGGCCTACCTCCGAGACGGTCCGCTATTCAACGTTCGCGTCCAGCTCATGCAGGCCTGGGCTGATTATGTGCTCCCTCGGTCGTCGAGGGGCTTCTCGCGTTGAACATTTCGTCCCACATCTGTACGTTATTGGGGGTCGGTAGCGCAAATCGCCTAATCCGTAAGTTACTCCGAAATAGTCACTTAAAGCTGCATCGCTTGAGCAGCATAGGCTTTCTGCGCGTTTCTAGCGCGCCCTGCGCTACCCCCGCATAGGGCGCCCAGATGCTGACGCCGTCCTTCCGATCCGAGGTCCACGCCTCCTTGACGCCCATCCGGAAATAGGGAGCGAGCTTGTGCCGCGACCGGCGGCTGCGGTCGATCTCCACCACCAGGTCGGGCGGGGGCAAGCCTGCCCGCACGTCGACGTAGCCCGCAATCCCGCGGTCCCGCAACGCGCGTTCAGCTGTCGGGTCGAAGTAGAAGCTGGCGTCCGCCTCGAAGGCGCCATCGTCGCTCAGCAGGCGCAACGCGCCGGTCGCCTGCCAACCGACGTGGTGCCCGTGATCGGCAAGCACGTACCGCACGCAAGACACCAGATCCCCGATGGCCCACGCCGGCCCCTCATGCGCGACCCCAGGCTCGGCCACGAACTCGGCGAGGCCGGTGTGCTCGTCGTACCGGCAGCGCGGCGCGTCGTCATGGCCGGTAAGACGGTCGAAGAGCCCGCGCGGCATGGCGACCTCGATCCGCACCGGGGCGTCGGGGCCGCCGGCGGGCGCCGGCTCGCTGCCTGACGGGCGAACGACGTCGGGCGCAACGGTCGGCGAGGCCATGTGCCGAACATAACACAATACTGACGGATCCCGCCGGCCCGCGGCGCGGCGGCCGGACCCGCAACCGTCGGCCGGTGAGGCGACGTGTGGCGTCGACCACAGGCCCGGCAGGGCGGGCGCCGGCCGCTGGGCAACCCCTACGGGGCGCGAACGTGCGGTGCGACCTGCAACACGAGCTGCGAGGGGTGCAGGTCGTCGTGCAATACCCGCTGGGTCGCCGTCTCGAGCTCCGCACTCTGGCCGAAGGGGGCGCCGGTGTTCGGGTTCCGGTCGAAGTGCGGGAAGTTCGACGAGCTGATCTCCAGCCGGATGCGGTGCCCGGCCCGGAACACCGTGGCGGTATTGCCGAGGTCGATGGTGTAGTCGTGCACCGCCCCCGGCGTGAGCCAGGTCTCCTGGTAGTCCGAGCTTCGGTAGCGCGCGCGGACGATGCCCTCCGACACGTTGTGGGCGTAGCCGTCCAGGTGCACGTCCACGAGCTTGGCGGTGAAGTCGGTGTCCCGGGCCGACGACGCCGCCCACAGGCTCACCTGCACCGGACCGATGACGGTCAGGTCCTCGGCCAGCGGCTCGCTGGTGTAGACGAGCACGTCACCGCGCTGCTCCACCGTGCGCTGGTCGAAGGCGCCCGAGGCGAGAACGCCGTTCTGGCAGCACATGTTGCCGCCGACGGTGGGAACCGGGTCGCGGGGGTCGTAGACGTACTCGTCGGCGGGCCCGCCGGGCCCTTCGGCCGCGAGCACGCCGTCTCCCGCGGCCGAGTTGGCCCCGCCGCTGCTCTGCAGATAGAAGCGCGTCTCGACCGCGTCGGGCAGCGGGAACTCGTCCGCCGTGATCCAGAATCCGCCGCCGGCGGTGCCCTCGTCGGGCGGCGTCATCACGAAGAGCCGCACCGGCGGGTCGTCGGCGACGCCGTTGTCGATGCCCTTCAGCCAGTAGTCGAACCAGCGCGCCCACGCCGCGTTGAGGTCGAGGGCGTTGTCGGGGCCGAAGTCGATCTCGCCGGCGGTGGTGTCGCCCGGGCAGGCGTGGCAGAGCGCGCGCATGACGAGCTTCGTGCCGTTCCGCGCAACGTCGGACCCGCCTTCCTCCCGCACCCCCATGAAGTTGCGGATGGTGCCCTCCTGGAAGATGTCGTACCAGCCGCCGGTGATCAGCGCCGGCACCTGAACGCTCGGATACTTCGTCTCGACGTCGAGGTGGGCCCAGTAGTCGTCGTAGCTCGGCCGGGCCAGCCACTCGTCGTAGTAGGCGGCGATGTTGCCGTTCCGCCGGAACCCCGCGAAGTCCGCGAGCGGGAGCTGCCAGAGCCAGTCGTCGACGAGCTTCTCGCGCGCCTCGTCGACGAACGCGCCGACCTCTTCGAGCGCCTCTGCCCGCGGAGTCCCGGCCGCCTCGAGCCGCCGCTGCAGGGTGTCGGGGGCGAGGGTCTGCGCGGTCCAGCTCATCGCGAACCACAGGTCGAACGCGCCGCCCTGGTAGGTCCACCCCTTGTGGTAGTCCGACGAGCTGTAGTGCGGGGCGATGGCCACGAGGTGCGGCGGCGCCTCGACCGCCGCCTGCCACTGCGTGAGCCCGACGTAGGAGCCGCCGATCATGCCGACCTTGCCGTCGGACCACGGCTGCGCCGCCGCCCACTCCACCGCGTCGTAGCCGTCCGCCGCCTCCTGCCGCATGGCGTCGAACTCGCCCTCCGAGCGGTAGCGCCCGCGCGTGTCCTGGTTGAGCGTCGCGTAGCCCCGCTCGGCGAAGTAGCGCCCGGTCCCCGAATCGCAGTCGCTGCCGGAGCTGGGCGACCGCCGATTGTAGGGCGTCCGCTGCAGGATCACGGGGAACGGCCCGTCACCCGCCGGCAGGTACACCTCGGTCGCGAGCCTCACGCCGTCCCGCATCGGCGCCCATTCGACCGCGCAGCGTACTTCGTCCGGATCGCCGTTCTGCCCCGCTTGGGCCGGCTGCGCCGCAGCCGACCCGGCCAACGCGAGGATCAGACCCGCCGCCGTGGCGAGAACCACGCGATCAGCCACGCATTGCTTCCACATCGTCGCCTCCCCCGGAAGCCGGTGATGAAGTCCTGGAGCATTGTACCTGCGATACATCTCGCGCGACCGGCGTTGCTCCCCGGCTGCCCATGCCCGAGGGGATACACTAGTCCGCAACGTCACAAACTGCGGAGGCGCCATCTCCAACCACCACCGCTCCCACCCCGCCCCCGTTTCCCCCTCCATCGACCGGCCGGTGTTCGCCGTCACCCTGCTCTGCCTCCTGGGGGTCAGCATTCCGATTCTGCTGGCGCCGGGACCGGCCGACGCCGTCGTGTCCGCCGTCTACCAGTGGATCGCCCGCGAGCTGGGCCTGGTCTATCAGTGGGCGGCGCTGTTCACCATGGGGTTTCTCGGCTGGCTGGCGTTCGGCCGCCACGGCAAGCGCGTCCTCGGCCGCAGTCCGGAACCGGAGTACGGCCACGCGAGCTGGATGGCGATGCTGTTCTGCGCGGGCATCGGCGGCGGACTGCTGTACTGGAGCTCCATCGAGTGGGCGTTCTACGTCGACCAGCCGCCGTTCGGGGTCGAGCCCGGCAGCCTCTCGGCCCGCGAGTGGGCGGCCACCTACGGCATCTTCCACTGGGGCCCCACCGCCTGGTGCCTGTACGCGCTGCCGACCGCCGCGATCGCCTATCCCTACTACCGCTACGACCTGCCGTGCCTGCGCCTGTCCGGCGCGCTGGTGGGGCTCTTCGGCCGCGATTTTCCGGACCGGCCGTGGGGACGCGTCGTCGACCTCTTCTCCATCGTCGCCCTCATCGGCGGCGCCGGCACCTCTCTCGGCCTCGCCGCGCCGATGCTCGGGGCGGTGGCGGCCCGCCTCTTCGACATCGAGCAGTCCGTCGGCCTGACCTGGACCATCACCGGCGTCTGCGTCGCGCTGTTCGGCGCCAGCGTCTACTTGGGCCTCGACCGCGGCATCAAGCGCCTGTCGAACGCCAATCTCGTCATCGCCTGCATCTTTCTCGCCTGGGTCCTCGTAGCCGGGCCCGCCCGATTCGCCCTCGAGCTCGGCACCTCGTCGATCGGCCTCATGCTGCAGAACTTCATCCGCATGAACACCTGGACCGAGCCGCTCGCCGACACCGGCTTCGTGGAGGACTGGACGATCTTCTACTGGGCCTGGTGGATCGCCTACGGCCCGTTCATGGGGATGTTCGTGACCCGCATCTCCCGCGGCCGCACCCTCCGCGCGCTGGTCCTCGGCATGGCCGGCCTGGGCACCCTGGGCTGCGCCGTGTTCTACGTCGTCTGGGGCAACAGCGTCCTGTGGATGGACCTGCACGGGGGGCTCGGGCTCCTCGACCTCGTCCGCGCCGGCGACGCGGCCACCGCCATCGCCGCCGCCCTGGCTGCGCTGGCCGGACAGCCGGGGCCGCTGCTGCTGTTCCTGATCCTCGGCTTCGTCTTCGTGGCCACCACCTACGACTCCGCCTCCTATGCCATCGCCGCGGCGGCGACCCGCAACCTGCGGCCCGGCACCCATCCGCACCGCGCCCACCGCCTGTTCTGGGCGGCGGGGCTCGCCTTTCTGCCGGCCGCCCTGATCCTGATCGACAGCCTGCGGGCGGTCCAGTCGGCGACACTGGTGGCGTCGCTGCCGATCCTCGTCATCGGGGCCCTGGCCGTCGTGTCCCTGGTGCGCTCGCTGCAGGACGGAGAGGAGGCGGAATGACCGGCGCGGCGGCGGACTCCCCACGGCTCGGCATCGGGTTCGTCGGCAGCGGGTTCATCACCCGCTTCCACATCCGGTCGATGGTCGGCGTGCGCGATGCGGACGTGCGCGGCTGCTGGAGCCCGAGCCGCGAGCACACCGAGGAGGCGGCCGCGCTGGCGCGCGAGCTCGAGGTCGGCGACGCCCGTGCGTTCCCCTCGATCGACGCGTTGGTCGCCGATCCGGCGGTCGACGCGGTGTGGATATGCGGGCCGAACCACACCCGCATCGAGAACCTGGAGGCCGTAACGGACGCGGTGCGCGGGGGAGCAACCCTGCGCGGAGTGGCCTGCGAGAAGCCCCTGGCCCGCACCGTCGCCGAGGCGAAGCGCATGCGGGCGCTTGCGGCCGAGGCAGGGCTGCCCCACGGCTACCTCGAGAACCAGCTCTTCGCGCCGGCCGTCAGCCGCGGGCGCGAGCTGGTGTGGCGGCGTGGCGCGGCCCTGACCGGCCGGCCCTACCTGGCCCGCGCGGCCGAGGAGCACAACGGCCCCCACCGGCCGTGGTTCTGGCGGGGAGATCTGCAGGGCGGCGGGGTGCTGAACGACATGGCCTGCCACTCGGTCGAGGTGGTGCGGCATCTCTTGACCGCGCCCGGCGCGGCGCGGGCGTCGATCCGGCCGCAGCGGGTGACCGGACACATCGCCTCGCTGAAGTGGACCCGGCCCGAGTACAGCGCCCGGCTGCGGCAGACCATGGGGCCGGGCGTCGACTACGACGCGCGCCCCGCCGAGGACTTCGCGAGCGTGACCATCGAGTACGCGGCGGAGGACGGCGCGCCGCTCATCGGCGAGGCCACCACGTCGTGGAGCTTCGTCGGGGCGGGGCTGCGGCTGAGCATGGAGCTGCTCGGCCCCGAGTACTCGCTGTCGGTCAACTCGCTCGACAGCGGCGTGAAGCTGTTCTTCAGCCGCGCGGTGCGGGGCGAGGCGGGCGAGGACCTCGTCGAGAAGCAGAACGCCGAGGTCGGCTGGATGCCGGTCGTCGTCGACGAGGCGTCCGAGTACGGCTATACCGCGGAGAACCGCCACATGGTCCGGGCGTTCCTGCGCGGGAACGCGCCGGCGGTGACGTTCGACGACGGCGTCGAGGTGGTCGAGCTGCTGATGACCGCGTACATGAGCGCCGAGCAGGGCCGCACCCTGCCGTTCCCGCCGGACGGGCTCGAGGCCTTCGTGCCGGCGGTGGCGATGGGCACGTGGAAGGGAACGCCCCCCACGGTTTGACCTTGCGATGAGCGCCGAGCAGGACCGTACCCCTGCGCTTCCGGCCGGACGGGCTCGAGGCCTTCGTGCCGGCAGTGGCGAGGGGCGTCTGGCCGGGAACCCCGCCCCGCGCCTTGACCTTGAGAAACGCCTGTGCGATGTTCTGTCTGGAGAAGCGTGAATCAGAGACCGCGCCGCTGCGGTCTTGAAGGAGGTTTCAGATGAGTTATCGACGGCTCCGTCCATTCGCCGTTCCCGTCCTGGCGTTCGTCGTCCCGGTCCTGGCCGCCGCCTCGGCCGCCGGACAGGCCCCCAAGACCCCGTGGGGCGATCCCGACATTCAGGGCATCTGGTCGTCCTCGGGCGCCACGCCGATGGAGCGCCCGGACCGGTACCAGGGCCGGGAGTTTCTGACCGACGAAGAGGTCGCGGAGCTTCGCGGCGAGACCGACACCCGCGACCAGCAACTGCTGCAGGCGAATGCCCAGCGCACCCAGGCCGGGGGCAACGTCGGCGCCTACAACAACTTCTGGATGGAGCGGGGGGCGCGCACGAACCGGACGTCGATGCTCGTGGATCCGCCGGACGGCCGCTATCCGGCCCTGACGCCGGCCGGAGAGGTCGCCCGCAACAGCCGGCCGCGCGGAGACGACACCTGGGGAGACCGCCACATCTGGGAGCGCTGCGTGACCCGCGGCGGCATGCCCAACGCCATGTTCCCGCGGTCCTACAACAACAACATGCAGGTGCTCCAGTCGCCCGGGCAGGTCGTGATGCTCCTGGAGCAGGTGCACGAGCTGCGCGTCGTGCCGCTGGACGACCGCCCGTTCCCGCCGCAGCACGTGGGCCAGTGGAACGGGATTTCGAGAGGACACTTCGAGGGCGACACGCTGGTGGTCGAGACGAAGAACTTCGACACCCGGGTGAGCGCGCTCCAGCCGTGGTCGGTCTTCAGCTCGCACGACGGCTCGGGCGAGGGCCTGACCCTCGTCGAACGCTTCACCCGCACCGGTCCCGACAACCTCGAGTACGAGGTGAAGGTCTCCGACACCCAGATGTACACGCGGCCGTGGACGGTCTCGTACCCCTTCTGGCGGTCCAACGACCTGATGTACGAGTACGCCTGTCACGAAGGCAACCTCGGGATGGAGGGCATTCTCTCCGGCGGCCGCGCCGACGATGCCGCCGAAGCCGCCGCCGCGAAGTAACGCGGGACGGGCCGGCGCCGGGAACGCCCCTGCCCGGAATATCGTCGCCGGCGGCTCGGCCCGCCGCCCAACCGACCCTGCCGGGAGTCTGCCCCGTGTCACGGTGCAGACTCCCGGACCGTCCCTCGTCACCGGGGCGTGCTGCGCCCCCTCTGCCGGTAGCGCTCCAGCAGCGCCTCGAGCCGCTCGACCACCTGGCGCGACCGCGCGACCTGACGGTCGCGTTGGAAGTTTCGCTGGCGCGAAACTTCTACGGCGCAAGCTCCCAGGGGAACCGGTCGTGGACGTTCCGGGTCTCCCCGATGTCCGCCTTCGAGGTCGTACAACCGGATGCGCGGAAGATTGCGCCGACGCACGTCCTCCGCGCTCCGGCAATGGCGGCGGAGATGGTCGCGACCTCACGAACCGGTGGACATAATAGTAGTATTGGGCGATCAAAGGGACAGGCAGTGATGGGATCTCGACATGCGTCCGGCCGGAGGCTGGCGGCCGCCCTACTGATGGCCGGCCTCGGCGTTGCTGGCGCCCGTCTCGACGCCGCCGGCCAGGAAGCCGCCGGCCAGGAAGCCGCCGTCGCCGATGCGGTGCAACGCGGTGACCGGACGGCCGTCGCAGCGCTGCTCGCACAGCGGGTGGACGTCGATGCGGCCCAGGACGACGGTACGACCGCCCTGCACTGGGCCGCGTATCTGAACGACGCGGAGACGAGCGCCGCCCTGATCCGCGCCGGAGCGCGGGCGGACGCTCCGAACCGCTACCGGGTGACCCCGCTGGCCCTGGCCTCGCAGAACGGCAATGCCGCGATCATCGAGCAGCTGGTGGCGGCGGGGGTCGACCCGAACGACCCGCGGCAGGCGGTGAACGCGGGCGAGACCCCGCTGATGCACGCGGCGCGCTCCGGGCAGGTCGAGGCGGTGCGGGCGCTCGCGCGGGCCGGGGCCGACCTCGACGCGCAGGAAGGCTGGAACGGACAGTCGGCGTTGATGTGGGCGGCGGCCGAGGGACACGTCCCCGTCGTGGAGGCCCTGATCGCGGCCGGGGCCGACATCCGCGCCCGCTCCAACACCGGCGCCACCCCCCTCCTGTTCGCCGCCCGGAAAGGCAGCCCGGGCGCGGTCCGGGCCCTCCTCGCGGCCGGCGCCGACGTCAACGGGCGGCGGCCCGACGGCGCCACCCCCCTGCTCGTCGCGGTCGTCAACGGGCACGAGGACCTCGTGGACCTGCTGCTCGAAGCTGGAGCGGACCCCAACGCCGAGGGGGGCTCGACCCGGCTGACGGTGCCGGGCATGCGGGCTCAGCCGATGCCGCTCGAGATCCGGAAGCTCGGCTACAGCGAGGGTGAGTCCGAGGGCATCGTCCGGGGCAACATCTTCGGCCGGCCGCTGCAGGCCGCGGTGCATGTCGCCAACTGGCACATCAGCGATCAGTTCATCTCGGTGAACATCGACCGGCTGCGCGTCCTCCGCGCGCTGCTCGCCCACGGCGCCGACGTCAACGGACGGAACTCGATGGAGGAGCCGCGCTGGTCGGGGGCGCGGTACCGCCGCCACATGACCGGGGCCACCGCGTTCATGCTGGCCGCCAAGTCCGCCGACGTCGAGGTGCTGCGCCTGTTGTTGGAGCACGGCGCCGACCCGACCATCGACACCGAGGACAACATCACCCCGCTGATGGCGGCGGCGGGCATCTCATGGGCGTCGAACCAGGACCGCGCGAGCGAGGCGCAGGTGCTGGAGGCGGTGCGGCTGCTGGTGGAAGAGCTGGGCCTCGACGTCAACGCGGTCAGCGACGTCGGCGAGACGGCGATGCACGCGGCGGCGTACCGCGGCGCCAACAGCGTCGTGCAGTACCTGTTCGACCGGGGCGCCGAGCTCGACGTCGTGGCCCTGGACGGACGCACCCCCCTGCGGGTCGCCGACGGCGTCGAGTACGGCAACTCGTTCGCCGCGCATCCGCACACGGCGGTGCTGCTGCGCGAGCTTGGAGCCAGGGAGATTCCGTGTCCCGCGCCCTGCGCCGCGGCCATCCCCCGGGAGGCGTTGAACCGATGACGGACTCTTCCTCGTCACCCCTGGTCGGGCACGCCCGCCTTGCAGCCCGCTGGCGCCCTGCGGCCCGTCGGCGCCTTGCAGGCGCCCGGGGCCTTGCAGCCCGCTGGCGCCCTTGCCGGCCCCGGCGCACCGCGCGATGTCTCCACGGGCTGCTCGCGGCCGTCCTCCTCCTTGCCGCCTCCCTCGCGCCGGCTGGCGCGACAGCTGCGGAACCGGGCGCCGAGCCCCGGCCGGTCCCCGCCGCGCGCGAGGCGGCGAACGAGCCCGCGCCGCGCGCCGTCCTTCAGCGCTACTGCTTCGCGTGCCACAACGAGCGCGCCCGTACCGGCGGGCTGGCCCTCGACGTCGTCGACATGACCCGCCCCGGCGAGCACCCCGACGTCTGGGAGGCCGTGATCAACAAGCTGCGGACCGGCGCGATGCCCCCGGCGGGACGTCCGCGGCCCGACCGGGCGACCTACGACGCGGTGGTGACGTGGCTCGAGACCGAGCTCGACCGCGCCGCCCTCGCGAACCCCGATCCCGGCCGCCCGACGCTGCACCGCCTGAACCGGACGGAGTACCGCAACGCCGTCCGCGACCTGCTGGCGGTGGACATCGACGCGGCGCTGCTGCCCGCCGACAACGCCGCGTACGGCTTCGACAACAACGCCGACGCCCTGACGCTGTCGTCGGCGTTGACCGAGCGGTACCTGGGCGCCGCCGCCAGGGTCGCGCAGATGGCCCTCGGCCGGCCGCGGGGAACCCCCGCGCCCGAGACGATCTTCGTGCCCACGGATCGCGATCAGGGCGTCCGGATCAGCGACGACCTGCCGTTCGGCTCGCGCGGCGGCACCGCGTTCCGCTTCCACTTCCCCGCCGACGGCGAGTACGTCTTCCAGATGCGGCCGAAGGAGAGCGGCGTCGCCGGCGGGTTCGAGGGCGTCACCGCCGAGCCCCACCAGCTCGACGTGAGCATCGACGGCGCGCGCGTCTGGACCGGCATCGTGCAGCGGCCGGAGGGGGTGCGCGGCGACGAGCGCAACCGGCTGATCCTGGAGCGCATGCGGTTCCGGGCGGCGGTGACCGCGGGCTCGCACCTCGTGCAGGTGTACTTCGCGGCCAAGACCTCGGCCTACGTCGAAGACCTGTTCGACCCCGACCTGCGCCGCGTCCCGTACCGCGCCGCGAGCGGCGCGCCCGTCGTCTCCAGCGTGACGATCACCGGCCCGATGCCCGAGACCGCGTCGGCCGGCGACTCGCCGAGCCGCCGCAAGCTGCTCGTCTGCACGCCGGCCCCGGGAGCGGCGGAGGAGGAGGAAACGGCCTGCGCCCGCACCATCGTCTCGACCCTCGCGCGGCGCGCCTACCGGCGCCCGGGGACCGGGACCGACCTCGAGATTCCGCTCGGGCTGTACCGCAACGGGGCCGCCCGCGGCGGGTTCGAGGCGGGCATCGAGCTGGCCGTGCGCGGCATTCTCGTGAGCCCGAACTTCCTGTTCCGCTTCGAGGACGAGCCGGCGTCGGTCGAGCCGGGCGCCCCGTACCGTATCTCGGACCTCGAGCTGGCCTCGCGCCTCTCGTTCTTTCTCTGGAGCAGCATCCCCGACGACAAGCTCGTCGACCTGGCCGTCGCCGAGAAGCTGCGCGACCCCGAAGTGCTGGAACAGCAGGTGCGGCGCCTGCTCGGCGACCCGCGATCGCAGGCGCTGGTCGACAACTTCGCCGGCCAGTGGCTGCACATCCGCAACGTGGCGGGTTTCCAGCCTAGCCCGGAGCTGCTGTTCCACTTCGACGACAACCTGCGCGCGGCCTTCGAGCAGGAGACGAAGCTCTTCTTCGACAGCATCATCCACGAGAACCGCAGCGTGCTCGACCTGCTCGACGCCGACTACACGTTCCTGAACGAGCGGCTCGCCCGGCACTACGGCATTCCCGGCGTGTACGGCGAGCGCTTCCAGCGCGTATCGCTGCCCGCCGACAGCGTGCGCCGGGGGCTCCTGGGGCAGGGCTCGATCCTCACCGGAACGTCGCGCGCAAACCGCACGTCGCCGGTAATCCGCGGCAAGTGGATCATGGAGAACATCCTGGGGACGCCGCCCCCGCCCCCGCCCCCGAACGTCCCCGACCTCGTCGAGGAGCGGGACCCCCGCAAGGTGCTCCCCATGCGCGAGCAGATGGCCGCCCACCGCGCCAACCCGGTCTGCGCCGCCTGCCACGCCCAGATGGACCAGCTCGGCTTCGCCCTCGAGAACTTCGACGCCATCGGCGAGTGGCGCGACATCTATGCGTCGGGCCTGCCCATCGACGCCTCGGCGGAGTTCCCCGACGGCACCACCTTCGACGGCCCCGCCGAGCTCCGCAAGCTGCTGCTGAGCCACGCCGACGACTTCCTGACGACGGCGATTGACCGGCTGCTGACCTACGCCCTCGGCCGCGGTTTGGAAGCGACCGACATGCCCACCGTCCGGCAGATCAAGCGCGACGCCGCGGCCGACGACCACCGCTTCGCCGCCCTCGTGCAAGGCGTCGTCGCCAGCGCCCCGTTCCGGATGCGCATGGCGCAGGATAGGGCCGACTGATCTACAAAGCGCGCAAACCCAACTCCCATCACGCATCGGCCGGGCCGCATGGACACGACTCCGAAGGCTCTTGCCAGCATAATCGCCACGGCCCAGCGCGAACCGACGGCTGATGAAGTCTATTGTGGCCTATTCGACTATTACGACCATTGGACGAAGGTCGACCCACGGCTAAGCGAGCACCATGACCCGCTCTCGCATGTCGCGGACGTGTTTGCCCATGACTTGGTGAACCTGTCCGTATACGCACAAGAGATCCTATACTGGCTAGAGTCAGAGAATATACGATCTGCAGCTTCGGTTGTTATCGTCGGTGCTTTGGCCGAGGCGTTCATTACATCCGCTCGCTCCGCGTGCGATGAACTGAGTATTGCTTTGTCATATGCTGCCTCAGAGAAGAAGAAACAGGCACCGAGCCTCATGCATCCCCTTATTTTTCTTTGTTTCTAACATCAAATTACACCGAAGACCCCTCGATACACCCGCTGTTCCAGGAGCATCTCTCCGAACGTCTCCATCAACGGACGAATCCGGTCATCGGGCCAATTGGGAAGATGGTGATACAGCATCAACCCCTGCCGAAACAACGAATGCGTCCGCCGCTTCACGGTGTTCGCCTTCAACCAGCGGTCATAGCCGATGCGCTCGCCCGCTGCACCCAGCAGCGACAGCATCGCGATCGCCAATGCACTGATCAGCAACAGCCGGTCCCGCCGGTCCGGGCGCGAAACGTGCATCGACGACAGGCCCATCCCGAAGCGCATGTCCTTGATGTCCCGAAAGCCCGCTTCAATCCCCCAGCGCTTGCCGTAGTACCGAATCAACACCGGCGTCGGCACGGTCGCTTCGCTGGCCACCAAGCACCACGGTTCGTCCATCTTCCGATCGTGTACACACACGACCACGCCCACCGGCAGCTCGTGAGCATCGGTCACCCGAGCGCCCACCAACCGCCGCGCACGCCCCCCAGCGCCGACCCACGCTGCGGCCGGTCGCCGCTCGCCCCGCGCATTCGTCACGTAGATGTCTCCGCGCAACCGAATCACGTATTCAAAGGTCAGTTCCTCCGTCAGTGCGTAGAACAGCTTGCAATCCGCAAAGCCCCGATCCGCCACGACCGTGACCTTCACCCCCGCCGGCAGTACCTCCCGCAACCGGCACAGCACTTCGTACTCGTAGCGGCGCTGGTTGCCCTTCAGGGTCGACGACGCCACGGTCTTCCACAGCAGGGGCGTCGCGCGCCCGTGGCCTGTCAACATCGACAGCACAATAGTGTCCTGCCCGTCCGCGGCAAAGCTCGTCCAATCCAGCGCGACGATTACTTCCTTGCGAGCACCAACAATGTACGGCGTCCAATAGGCGAAGAAAGTCCCGACATCAACCCCTCGATTGCTCAGGAGCCGATCCACCTGTTTCACACCATGCTTGGTCAACGTGCCCATGGCCTGGGCCAAGCCACGCCCCACCGCATGGATCGCCAGCGACGCACTCGCCAGCACGCCCAAGGTGGCATTGGCCAACGACAGCACCCGTTTGGCATGCAAATCGCCCTCGTACAAGGTGGTTACGAAGTTCAGAAGATCGTGTCTCTGGAGCAGTCGGTTGCGAGATGTTGGCGGCTTCTGATGTAAGCGCATGGGTCAACATACTAACCCAGGCGCGCGACATTGTGCAAAGTCCATCCCGTCGGAGATGTTTGTTCCACCGAACGGTTTCGTCTTATTGATTCACGTGATAAAATGAGGGGATCTCTGAGGCACCGAGCGGCAGTCTTCGCGCTCTACTAGAGTGGGGCAAGAAGAACCCACACCGGATTGTGGCAGGCGTGCGGCCGGTCTTTGAACTTGAATATGACTGGTTCTGGAAATTACGCTCTATTCGCGATCACCTCGTCCACGGAGGTGTTACTCCAAATATCGGCTGCGACGGCAGGCAATTCTATTTGTGGCTCCACCACTCGACTCGGGGCTGGATTACGAGGGAGCCTCTCCTTCCGATGCTCGCTGGCGTTACCCAGAATGTAATTGAGCTCGGGCGGCACATCTCGAAGTCGGTGATTTGTCGGTTTCCCCTGCCTTGCGACAGACATCGTACTCGCATGCTTCACGGAGTCACAATACGGTCGCTTCATAGGCTGGTGGACATCGCGCCCGACTACGCCAATCCATCGCCATAGACGACAGTCGGTATAATCCGCAGCACGTGGGTGAGAGCGCTTTGCCGGGTGTCACGCGTGGTGAACGCGATCGTGGCTACGGACTCCGCCGGCGAGTACCGCGGGCCGTATGGCGCAACTAATCCGCCGGCTGCCGGCGATAATGCAGCTTCCGCGCTGCCCAGGCGAACCCGAAGAAGTACCGGCTGAGCCCGCGGGCCGAGTCCGGCGGTACATCGGGATCGAAGAAGAGGCGGCAGAACTCTTCGCGTGCGCGCAGTATCTCCTGGCAGCGGTGGCCTCGCCAGCGGGGATCGGCGGCCGTCAGGTCGAACAGCTCCAGCGCCCGCTCGAGAGCGCTCTCGAACCGGTCCGTCCGGCCCGCCTCGTAGGCCCGGATGGCACGTTCCACCTCGCTGCCCACGTTCCCGAGCTGCTCGACCAGCTCCAGCCGTGCCCAGCCCCCGGCGGCGGCGCTCGTGTGCAGAACTCTGGTCAAGGCAGGCCCCTCCTCATTCGGGCGCGACCAGGGATCCGACGACCTCGCGAATGCGAGCCCGGATCCGCTCGTCGTCGACGCCGCGCGAACGGTTCCCCTCGCTGGGGCGGAGGTTGATCATCGAATCGAACTCGATCCAATCGCCGCCGCTCTCCCCCGGATAGAGGTTGATGCCCCAGAGATCACGCTGGCGTGATCCGTCCGCGAGAAGCGCCGCCTCGTCGTCCGCGTGCAGATCCCCGCCGATGGCCATCACCTCGCGGGACACATCGACCACGGCCTTGATCCAATCCCCGAACCGCTCCTCGGCCATGCGGGCCACTTCGGCACGCGAGATGCGCTCTCTGAAGATCCTTCCCCTGGTCATCGGGTCCGCGCGACTCCCCTGCCGGCTGCACACCCGCGCCGGTCCTGCGATCGAGCCGAGTGCCTCGATCCAGCCCCGGCGGTTATCCCACACAGGGTGGCGGTCGTCAAGGCGGCTCGAAGCCGGAGAGCGTGGCCTTGCGACCTCGCTCATTTCGATTGGCCGCCAGCCAACCTTTCAATCGGCCGAGGCAAAACCTTTCAATCAGCCGCTCTTTTGGATTACGATCAGCCGAATGGCGGACGCTGCTCTGTACCCTCGCTTCGCCGCGCCGCGCCTCGCGGAGGCGCTCGACGACTCGCCAGCCGTGCTGATTCACGGACCGCGCCAGTGCGGCAAGACGACGCTCGCCCGAACCTCGGAAGCGTCCCGCGGCTACCCCTACGTCAGCTTCGACGACGACGCGGTGCGCGCCGCCGCCGCGGCGGACCCGGCGGGATTCGTGGCCGACCTGCCCGCACGGGTCGTGCTGGACGAGGTGCAGCGGGCGCCCGCGATCTTCGCGGCCATGAAGCTGGCCATCGATCGCCGGCGGACGCCGGGACGCTTCCTGCTGGCCGGGTCGAGCCAAGTGTTGCTGTTGCCAGCGCTCGCCGACTCCCTGGCGGGACGCCTGGAGACCCTGCGGCTGCACCCGCTGGCGCAGTGCGAACTCGAGCGCAGTCCTCCGGACTTCCTCGACGCCCTGTTCGGCGGCGGCTTTCCGTTCGGGCAACGTGAGCGACTCGGCAAGCGGCTGGCGGAACGCATCGTCGCGGGCGGCTATCCGGCCGCGCTGGCGCGTCCTCCGGGCCGGCGGCGCGCCAACTGGTACCGGGACTACCTCGATGGCCTGGTCCAGCGCGACGTACGGGACCTTGCCCGCATCGGCACGCTGGAGGCGCTGCCGCGGCTGCTGGCCTTGGCCGCGGCCCGGACGGCGCAACTGTTCAACGTGAGCGACCTGGCCGCGCCGTTTCAGCTCAGCCGGCCGACGATACGCGACTACCTGACGCTGCTCGAACGGGTGTTCCTGCTGGAGCGGCTGCCGCCCTGGCACACGAACCGCCTGAGCCGGCTGGTGAAGACCCCCAAGCTGCACGTCGCCGACACCGGGCTGGCCGCGGCGTTGCTCGGGGCGGACACCGCCGCGCTGGGCGCCGACCGCCCCTTGCTGGGGCAGCTGCTGGAGACGTTCGTGTTCCAGGAGCTGCGGCGGCAGGCGGGCTGGCACGAGGCGCCGACGGCGTTCTTCCACTTCCGCGACCGGGACGGGGTCGAGGTGAACCTGGTCATCGAGCGCGGCGCCGGGATGATCGCCGGCGTCGAGGTCAAGGCATCGGGCACGGTGACCGCGTCGGACTTCCGCGGGCTGCGCAAGCTCGCCGGCGCGGCGGGGACACGGTTCGCCGGCGGTGCGGTGCTCTACGACGGGGAGTTCAGCGCGAGCTTCGGCGACGGCCTCTACGCCGCCCCGGTCTCCCGCCTGTGGGCGGGACCATGATACGTTCACTTTCGGCTGACTCATGCGGGGCGGGCCGCAACGGATCCCGGGCGTTCATGACCAGACGCAAGCTGCCCATCGGCATCCAGACGTTCCGGGAGATTTCGTGAAGAGAACCACTACTACGTCGACAAGACCGCCTACGCGCAGCGGATGGTGGAGGAAGGCAAGCACTACTTCCTGTCTCGCCCGCGGCGGTTCGGCAAGAGTCTGTTCGTGGACACGCTGAAGGAGCTGTTCGAGGGCAACGAGCCGCTCTTTCGAGGGCTGCACGTCCACGACGGTTGGGATTGGTCGGCACGCCACCCCGTGCTGCGGCTGAGCTTCGGCGGCGGCAACTTCACGGAGCCGGGCCATCTGCACGCCAACCTGATGGCGCAGTTGGGGGCACTGGAACGGCGGGCCGGCGCCGGTTCGGACCACGCCACCGCGCCGGAACGTTTCGGGGGTCTGATCGAGGCGCTGCGCGAGGGCGCCGGCCGGCGCGTCGCGGTGCTGGTCGACGAGTACGACAAGCCGATTCTGGATGCGCTCGAGGTTCCGGACGTCGCCCGCGCCAACCGCGAGTACCTGCGGGGACTGTACTCGGTCATCAAGGACCGCGATGCGCACGTCCGGTTCACGTTTCTCACCGGAGTCAGCAAGTTCTCCAAGGTCAGCCTGTTCTCCGGCCTCAACAACCTCAAGGACATCACCCTGGACCCTCGCTACTCGGCCGTGTGCGGCTACACCGACGCAGATCTCGACACGGTCTTCGCGCCGGAGCTGCCCGGTCTGGACCGCGACGAGATCCGCGATTGGTACAACGGCTACAACTGGCGGGGCGCGGAGCGCGTCTACAACCCGTTCGACATCCTGCCGCTCTTCGACCGCCGCGAGTTCGGCGCGTACTGGTTCGAGACCGGCACGCCGAGGTTCCTGGTCGAGACCCTGTTGTCCCGCGGGGTCGGTTCCCCGACGTTGAACGGCATGCTCGGCAGCGACGAGCTGCTGTCGGCGTTCGACGTCGACCATATCGCGACCGAGGCGCTGCTGTTCCAGACCGGCTACCTGACGATCCGCCGCACCGAGCCCCGTGGCGGGCGCCTGTTCTACCGCCTGGGCTACCCCAACCGCGAGGTGCGCCAGAGCCTCAACGAGAACCTGCTGCACCGCCTGACGGGGGAGTCCGCACAGCGGGTGGAACAGAGCGCCAGACTCTACGACCTGCTGCTGGCCAACGACTTCACGGGCCTGGAGAGGCTGTTCCGGGCGTTCTTCGCCAGCATCCCCTACGAGTGGCACACGAACAACGACATCGCCGCCTGCGAGGGCTACTACGCCAGCGTCTTCTACTCGTACTTCGCAGGGCTGGGGCTGGACGTGACGGTTGAGGACAGCAGCAGCCACGGCCGCCTGGACATGGCGGTGCTGTTCAACGGTCACGTGTACCTGTTCGAGCTGAAGGTCGTCGAGCTGGCCCCGGAAGGCGCGGCAATGGCGCAACTGAAAGCGCGGGGCTACGCCGACAAGTACCGTCACCTGGGCCGCCCGATCCACCTGATCGCGGTCGAGTTCAGCCGAGAGGCCCGCAACCTCGCGGCGTTCGAGGTGGAAAGCGCCTGAGCTGAAGAACCGATCTCTGCCAGTGGGCGGAACATGACAGCCTCGCCCTTCGATGAATTCGTGCGCTGCACTTGACATGCTGTCGAAAGGAAATCACCCTGGCAGCATGTCGAAGATGCTTCAGATCCGCAACGTACCAGACGATCTGCACCGTCGGTTGAAGGCTCGTTCGGCACTCGCCGGCATGTCCATGTCTGACTACGTTCTCCGCGAAATCCGGCAGTCGCTGACCCGGCCGACCCGCGAAGAGGTCTTCGCGCGCATTGCCGAACTGCCGCCGATCGTGCTCGATCCCCCGGCCGCCGAGGTGCTGCGTGACGAGCGGCGACACCACTGACGCCGGCGGAACTGGCGGACGCCGGACCGATCCTGACATGGCCCCGATGCCGGTTGCCCGGGACTTCGACTGCAACAGACGTCGTTTTCCTCTATAATTGCCCCTCGCTGGCGGGTTGAATTCCACTTGCGGCCGTCCTGCGCCGCAGAGGAGTTGGCCGCGACGCGAGACCACGCCGGACGCCGGAGCGCGACGGAACCTGTGGGTTCGGACGATGGGAGCTGTGCGATGGTGATCACGAAGCTGGCGCTGCCGAGACGGACGTTCCTGCGCGGCATGGGGGCCACCCTGGCGCTGCCGCTCCTCGACGCGATGGTGCCGGCGCTGTCGGCGCGGGCCCCGGGGACGCCGCGGTTCGCGGCGGTCTACGTCGGCAACGGCATGAACATGTGGGACTGGACCCCGCCCACCAAGGGCGCGGGGTTCGAGCTCTCCCCCATCCTGCAGCCGATGGAGCGGTTCCGGAGCCGGGCTCTCGTGCTGAGCGGGCTCGACAACTACCCGGCGACCGACCAGGGCGACACCGGCGGCCAGCATCCCCGCGCCGCCCCCGCGTTCATGAGCTCGGTCCACCCGAAGCAGACCGAGGGCGCGGACGTGGTGGCGGGCACGACCGTCGACCAGATGATCGCCGAGCTGATCTGCCGCGACTCGAAGCTGCCGTCGCTCGAGGTCTCGGTCGACCGCAACGACGTCGTCGGCGCCTGCGACCACGGCTACGCCTGCGCGTACATGAACTCGATGTCGTGGAAGACGCCGACCCAGCCGCTGCCGGCGGAGACGAACCCCCGGTTCGTGTTCGAGCGGCTCTTCGGCACCGGCGACACCGCCGAGGAGCGGCAACTGCGGGTCGAGGAGGACCGGAGCATCCTCGACGGCCTGTCGCAGGAGATCGCCAGACTCTCGGGCCGGCTCGGCGGGCACGACCGCGCGAAGCTCGACGAGTATCTCGGGACGATACGCGACGTCGAGCAGCGCATCGCCCGGGCCGAGTCGACCAACAGCGATTTCGCGGTCCCGGACCGTCCGGCCGGCGTGCCGGAGACCTTCCGGGAGTACGCCGAGCTGATGTTCGACCTGCAGGTGCTCGCGTTCCAGGCCGACATCACCCGCGTGACGACGTTCATGATGGCGCGCGAGAACATCAACCGCTCGTACAACGAGATCGGGCTGCCCGAGGCGCATCACTCGATGTCGCACCACGGCAACAATCCCGAGAAGATGAAGGACTTCACCAAGCTGAACACCTACCACGTCGACACCCTGGCGTACTACCTCGACCGGCTGCAGTCGATCCCCGACGGCGACGGCTCGCTGCTCGACGGCACCGTCGTCCTCTACGGCAGCGGCATGAGCGACGGCAACATCCACAACAACTACAACGTGCCGGTGGTCGTGGTCGGCGGGCCGGAGCGCGGGCTCCAGGGCAACCGCCACCTCGCGTATCCGAAGGGCACCCCGCTGGCCAACCTGTCGTTGAGCCTGATGGCCAAGTTCGGCGTGCGCGTGGAGAAGTTCGGCGACAGCACCGGGCATCTGCCGCTGCTCTCCGGCGTATAGGGCATCGTTGCGAGTCGCCGCCGCCGACCAGGGGTCTGCGCCGTAGAACGGCGCGGACTCCTGGACGGTTGGTTGGGCGGCAATCGGAGCCGAAGGCGGCGATTTCCGGCCGGACGCGAAGGGGGAGAACCGTGAAGACGACCATCGCCGCGATCGGCATGTCGGTTGCGTTTGGCGCGGCGCCCGCTGCGGGGCAGGCGCAGTGGGACGCGCGTGAGATTCAGGGCGGCACGGAGTTTCAACTTCGCAACGACGACGGCGCCACGATCATCCTCGCGTGTGTCGTGCAGGGCGTCGGCGTGGGGTTCGCGTTCGCCCGGCCGATGGAGCGGACGGAACGGGCCACCGTGCGCGGCATTCCCGGCGCGCGGCAGAACGTCGCGGTCGCGCCCGTCAGTGACCGTATCGTCCAGATTGCCGGCGCCCGCGGCCTCGACTTCACGCTGGAGGCGTTGCGCACCGCCGCGAACCTCTCCGTACGCGCCTCCGGTCAGCGGGCATCCTTCAAGGTCTTCGGCAGCCACTCGATCGTCAGCCAGTGCGAGGAGCGACAGGAGGATCCGACCCTGAAACCGGACCTGTCGATGGCCGGCAACCGCGAGTGACACAACCCTCTTTTCGAAGCGTGACAGCGGCGGCGCCGACAGAGGGACCGCTCTTGCCTGCTCGCCGCTCGTTCGCCGCCGGTCGCAGGCAAGCAGGGCTTCGCCGCGGGCGCCTGGGGAATCTGCGCCGTAGAACGGTGCAGACCCCCGGCAAGCTTGCCGTGAGAGTATCTGAAAGTCCGGGCGGCAAACGGAGCCGCGGGGACCACTGCTCGGGCTATGCCTTCATCCGGCGGTTCTCGGGATCGAAGAGGGCGCGGCCGGCGGCCACCGTCACCGGGTAGGTCTCGTTCATATACAGCACCTGCAGCCGGACGCCGGGCGCCGCGTGCTCGACCGGCAGATAGGCGAGCAGGAGGTAATTGCCGACGGACGGCCCCACGCCGGCGGAGGTGACGCGGGACTCGCGGCCGCGGGCGTCCACGATCCGCGCGCCGTCGCGCGTCAGGATCGGCTCGTTGCCCCCGGTGGGAAAACGGGCCGTCCCGGACGCGGCGGTGTGGCCGTCCATGGTCAGCGTGCACAGCTTCGCCGCCGGTCCCTCGGCGCGCGCCTGCAGGTAGGCGGGCTTGCCGATGAAGTCCGCGTCCTTCACCCCGGCCCGCGCCAGGCCCGCCTCGACCGGCGAGTACTCGGAGCCGAGGTCCGCGCCCATGAGCGCGTAGCCCTTCTCCAGCCGGCCCGTGGTGCCGTAGACGCCGATGCCCACCGGCCGCGCGTCGAAGTCGCGGCCCGCCTCGCGGATCGCGTCCCACAGGCGCGCGCCGTAGGGCATGCCCGTGTAGGTCTCCCAGCCGCTCTCACCCACGTAGGAGATGCGCAGCAGGGTCGCCGGAACGCCGTCGACGATCGCCTCCTGCACCGTCCCGTACGGGAATGCCTCCTGCGAGAGCGGGATGTCCGCGATGGTCGAGAGCAGGGCGCGGGCATCGGGGCCCCACACGCCGATCGTGCACAGCGCGGACGACCGGTTCTCGAGCTGCACCGTGCCGTCGGCGGGCAGATGCCGGCGGAACCAGACCTCGTCGCGCGCCCCGTCGAACGCGCCGGTCACGATGCGGAACCGATCGGCGGCGAGCCGCTGGACGGTGAGATCGGCGCGGATGCCGCCGTCCGGCGTGAGCAGCGGGGTGTAGACGGCGCGGCCGACGCGAACGTCGCAGCGGTTGACGGCCAGCCGTTCGAGGTAGGGCACGACGCCGGGTCCGGACACGTCGAAGATCTGGAACGCGCTCAGATCGACGATGCCCACCTTCTCCCGCAGGTGGAGGTGCTCCGCGTCGATGATCGGCGACCACCAGCGGCGATCCCACTCGTGCGGACGGTCCGCGAGCGCATAGCGCGCGACCAGATCCGCGTTCGACTCGTACCACTGGGGGCGTTCCCAGCCGCGCGCCTCGTGGAACTCGGCGCCGAGGGCGGCGGTGCGGTCGTGGAACGGCGCCCGGTTCATGCCGCGCCCGGACGCCCACTGCTCGCGCGGATGGACGATGCCGTAGGTCTTGTTGAAGTGCTCGCGGCAGCGCTGGCGGATGTGCTGCACGGTCCGCTCGTGCGGATAGAAGCGCGTGACGTCCGATCCGTGGGGATCGCACAGGCGCGGGTGGCCGTGCGTGATCCACTCCGCGATGAGCCGCGCCGTGCCCGGGCCCTCCTTGACCCACACCGCCGCCGCCGACCAGAGCTTCTCGACCTCGGCCGTCTCCCCCAGCACCTGTTGCGCGTCGGGGGTCAGGGACAGCAGGCCGTTCACCGTGTACTGCATCTCGGAGCCGGCGAGCAGCTCGCCCATGATCTCGCGGGCGCGTTCGAGCTGGGGCGCGAAGTCCTCGGCCGTGAACGGCAGCTCGGTGGGGGAACGCTCCGCCGCGGCCGGCGAAGGAATGTCGTCGGGACGGACCAGAATGGGGCGATGGGCGTAGGAGCCGACCTCCATCGCGCCATGACTCTGCCGCTCGTACATGAACGTGTCCATGTCGCGCACGATCGGATAGCCGATCTCGCTGCCGGTCCTGTGCAGGAGGTCTATCGGCCCCAGATCGGCCATCTGGTGCACGGCCGGGGTGAGGGGAATCGTGGCGCCGGCCATGGCGGCAAGGCGCGGGCTCCAGACGCCGCACGCGATCACCACCTGCTCGACCGCGATCGCGCCGCGCGCGGTCACCACGGCGCGGATGCGCGGGCGCCCGAACGGCGGGCGCGACACCTCCAGCCCGGTGACCTCGGTATCGTCCAGCACCGTGAGCACGCCCTTCGCCTGCGCCCGCTCGCGCATTATCGTGCCCGCCCGGACCGAGTCGACGACCGACACGCTCGGCGTGTAGAAGCCGCCCCGGATGACGTCGCCGTTCACGAAGGGCGCCCTGGCGACCACCTCGGCCGGCGACAGCAGCTCGGCCTCGATGCCCCAGGCGCGCGCAGAGGTCATGCGCCGGCGCAGCTCCTCCATGCGGGCCTCGGTGCGCGCCACCTCGATGCCGCCGCACGGGGTGTTGACGCCCAGCCCCGCGTACTGGCGCTGGCTCTCCAGCGTCAGCATCGCGATCTCGCGGTTGTGGTCGGTCGGGAAGATGAAGTTCGACGCATGGCCGGTGGAGCCGCCCGGATTGGGAAGCGGCCCCTGGTCGATCAGCACGAGGTCTTCCCACCCGAGGTCCGCCAGATGCCCGACGAGGCAATTGCCGACGATGCCGGCGCCGATCACGGCGATCGTGGCCCGCGCCGGCGGCTCCGGCGACGTGCCCCGGGGGCTACTGCTGGTGGATCGCTGCATCGTCGATCTCCCGGTTGCTCGTGACGAGCCGGCAGGCGAACGCCCGGCCCACGATCTCGGCCCGGACCGCCGGCGGCTCTCTCATCGGTACGCGCGGCCACCGGTCGCCCCCCGGCGGTCGGTCTCCGGCGTTCGACACCGGCGGTTGACCGCAACGCCGAGCGTGAATGATCATCCGGGGGTTTGACTTTTTCAAGGCGTGCCGAGGGCGGCTCTGGGATCGGCACGCCGCGGACGTTGGGCAGCGCCCTGGCCAACCGGCCCGTCGCCCCCGAGGCCCGGTCGCGCGGCCGGGGGTCGAGCCGTGGTCGACCGGTCCCTGCGGGAACGCCGGTTCGGCGCGACGTCACACGGGAGGAGCCATGAGCGATCAGCCGCTGAGCGTCGATCAATCCGACCGCATCGTGCCGATCAACCTGCGCCAGAGCGGCCGCACGCCCACCGAGCTGCTCATCATGACGCTGGGCGGCAGGCCGATCGACGACTATGCGCCGGACTTCTGGCTGGTCTCGCACGCCGGCGGCGGCGGCGATCCGATCGGGTACCTCACCTCGCCCTGGTACTCCCCCGAGCTGGGGTGCAACATCGCCCTCGGCCACGTACCGGTCGGCCAGTCGGCGCTCGGCACCGAGCTCCGGGTCTGGCTGCCCGACGAGTACGCGAGCCGACCGGGACAGCCCGACCGGGCGCAGGTGTGCGAGGTCCCGTTCCGGCCCTCGGTCAATCCGAGTGCGCGCGAGCTCGCACACGCCCGCGGCCAGGACGCGGCAGATTGACGCCCGTCAACCCATCCAGAAACCCGTCCGGTGTGGAATGCCCAGCACTTCCTGCACGCCGCGCAAGAAGTACGTACTGGCTGCCGAGAAATCCTGTATGAGGCGCAGAAGTGCAGAAGTACAGGTACCGGCGACCGAGAAATCCTGTAAAGGCGCCGGCACCTGATGGTGCGCACCGGTCAGGTGCAGTGCGGGCACAGCGGGGTGACGTCGTCGCGTTCTTCGCTCCGGATCATGGGACGCACTTCCTGCCCACATCCACGCGGCGCCGCGGGCGCGCATTCGACTGTGGACCCCGCAGGGGACGCCAGCCTTGCACCCCGGACGCGACCGGGTCCATCATGGGGGAACGCGGACGGGGCCGCGTGCACGAAGAGGAGGGTCAGATGAACCGACGTTGTCTGGTGGCCGTGTTGGTCGTGACGGCGGGCTTGGCGATGGCGCCGGGGTGGGCGGCGGCGCAGTCGAACGCCGAGGCGGACTCGCTCCGGACGGGATGGGGCGCTCCCTCCCTGCAGGGCATCTGGGACTTCCGCTCCATCACGCCGCTGCAGCGGCCCGAGCGGTTCGCGGACCGCGAGTTCCTGACCGCGGAAGAAGCGGCGGGCCTCGAGCGGGCGACCGTCGACCGGGAGCTGGAGCTGCTGAATCGTCCCGCGCAGAGAACACGGGCCGGGGCCAGCGTCGACCGGGGCGAGAACGGGGCGCTGGGCGCCTACAACGACTTCTGGCTGGACCGGGGAACGACGACCGTCGACTCGCGGCGCACGTCGTTGATCGTGGATCCGCCGAACGGACGCATGCCGCCCCTGACGGTGGAGGCGCAGCAGCGGCGGGATGAACGCGCCGCGTATCGTAGCGAGCACCCCGCCGACTCCTGGGAAGACCGCGGCCTGAACGACCGGTGCATGTTCACGACCGGCCTGCCGATGGTGCCGAGCGCGTACAACAACAACGTGCACATCTTCCAGGCCCCGGACCACGTGGCGATGGTCGTCGAGATGACCCACACCCTGCGGGTCGTGCCGCTGGACGGGCGCCCTCGGCCGGAGCAGCCCATCCGGCAGTTCGTGGGAGAATCGCGCGGCCACTGGGACGGGGACACCCTCGTCGTCGAGACCATGCACTTCAACCGCCTGACCAGCGTCCGGGGCTCGACCCCCGACGCACGGCTGGTCGAGCGCTTCACGCGCGTCGGCCCGGACAGCATCGATTACGAGTTCACGGTGGAGGACCCGGCGACGTGGGGGCGCCCGTGGACGGCGCGGGTGGAGCTGAAGAAGACCGACGAGCCCCTCTACGAGTACGCCTGCCACGAGGGCAACTACTCGATGGAGGGCATACTGGCCGGCGCGCGGGCGGAAGAGCGGGCGGCCGCGCAGGAATCGCGGTAGACTGCGGCGTCGACTACGCCCCGGCCGTCGCGAGGTCGCGCGCCACGGGAGGAAGTTGCGGGTCATGCTGGAGCCAGCGGGAGCAGCGATCGCACCGGGCCGGACGGTGACGGCAGACGAGCTCTTCCGGATGCCGGAGGACGAATACCGGTATGCGCTCGTCAGAGGGGAGCTCCAGCGCATGACCCCGGCCGGGTTCGACCACGGCGCCGTGATCATGAACCTGGCCGTGCCGCTCGGCCAGCACGTCAAGACCGGGCGCCTCGGTGTCGTCTGCGGCGCGGAGACCGGCTTCGTCCTGGAGCGGCGGCCCGACACGGTGCTCGCCCCGGACATCGCGTTCGTCCGGCGCGAACGGATCCCGGCGGCCGGCAGGCCCAAGGCGTTCTGGGACGGCCCGCCGGATCTGGCGGTGGAGGTGCGTTCCCCCGGCGACACGCGCCAGGAGGTCGCCGGAAAGGTGGCCGCCTGGCTGGCGTCCGGCACGCTGGCGGTGTGGGCCGTCGATCCGTCGGACGCGTCGGTGACGATTCACCTGCCGCACCGGACGCCCCGCCGGCTCGCCGAAAGCGACACGCTGGACGGCGCGCCGCTGCTGCCCGGATTCCGTCTGCCGGTCGTCGACATCTTCGCGTAGCCGGCCGCGACCGACCGCCGATGCCCAGCATGCCCACACCCGACCGCCGACGGTCGCGAGCGAGACACCCACGCCGTGCATCGCGCCGCCGGGTCGTTCCGCCATTGGAGCAGACGAGCGGCGCGAGCCGCGCCTGAGACCAAGGAGAACCGCATGAAGGGTCGTGCCCGCCGGATGACGACGATTCCCGCCCCCGAGACGAGACGGGGTCGCCACGTCATGCTCGCCGTCGCGCTCGCCTGCCTGTACGCGCCGCTCGCGCAGGCCCAGCCCGCGGCGGCGCCGGCGCCGCTGCACTTCGCCGAGGTGGTCGAGGAGGCGCGCGCGCTGGTGCGCGCGGACATCGCCGAGCGGGGCTATCCGGGCATCGCGATCGCGGTGTCCGTCGACGCCGAGACGGTCTGGTCGGAGGGCTTCGGCTACACCGACATCGAGCACCGGATCCCCATGTCGCCGTCGGTGAAGTTCCGGGTCGGGAGCATCTCGAAGTCCCTGACGGCGGCGGCGGTGGCGAGCCTGGTCGAGGACGGCCGGCTCGACCTCGACGCGCCGGTCCAGCAGTACGTCCCGTCGTTCCCGGAGAAGGCGCACCCGATCACGACCCGGCAGCTCGGCGGTCACCTGGGCGGGATCCGGCACTACCAGGGCGACGAGAACTTCATCCGCGACCCGTACGCGACGGTGCTCGACGGGCTGTCCATCTTCGCCGACGATCCCCTGCTGCACGAGCCCGGGACCGCGTTCTCCTACACCAGCCACGGGTTCAACCTGATCAGCGCGGTGGTCGCGGGGGCCGCGGAAGAGCCGTTTCTGGACTACATGCGCGAGGCGGTCTTCCGTCCCCTGGGCATGCGCGACACGGTCGCCGACTTCGTGACCCCGATCATCCCGGGCCGGACCCGCTACTATGTACGGGACGCCGGCGGGCGCGTGGTGAACGCGCCGTTCGTGAACAACAGCTACAAGTGGGCCGGGGGCGGGTTCCTCTCGACCACCGGGGACGTGCTGCGGTTCGCCAACGCGCACCTCGACGACGGATTCCTGTCCGAGCCGTCCCGCAAGCTTCTCTTCACCGAGCAGCAGACCCGCGACGGCGAGGGCGTGGGCTACGGGTTCGGCTGGTTCATCCGGACGCGCGAGGACGGGCGCCGCCTGCTGTCTCATTCCGGCGGATCGGTCGGCGGCACCTCGCTGATGGTGATGCAACCCGACTCGCGGGTGGTCGTGGTGGGACTGATCAACCTGACCGGCGCGAACAACGCCGTCGTCCGCGCGGTGCTCGACCTGTTCATCGACGCCGCGGCAGCGTCGCCCACGCTGCATTGAGCCGCCGCGAGCCGGTCCGTCAGCTACTCCTGATGAAGCAGGCGCCCCACGGGGTCTCTCCAATCGACATGACCGAGGGAAGCTGGATCGCGGCGGACGTGAGTCCCGACGGCGAGACCACGTTCTTCGCGAGGCGGACGGCGCGGCTCGCGGCCGCGCTCGGGTTGTGCGTCCTCCTGGCGGGCGCGACCCGGCTGGCGGCCGCGCCGCAGGAGCCCCCTGCGCCCCCGCTCGCGACGACGCCCGCTATCGACGGTCCACCCGCTCCGGTCGCGCCGGCCACCATTACCCGCGACGCCGGCGGCGGGGCGACGGTGCGCGCCGTCCGCCTCGACGGGCCCCTGCAGCTGGACGGCGTGCTCGACGAGCCGATCTACGCCGCCGTCGAGCCGTTCGGCGACTTCATCCAGCAGTCCCCCGACGAGGGGGCCCCGGCCACGGAGCGCACCGACGCGTGGATCTTCTTCGACGACGAGTCGATCTACGTGGGGGCCCGCGTCCACGAGTCGGTTCCCGAGTCGGACTGGGTCGCCAACGAGATGCAGCGGGACTCGTTCCAGCTCATCAACAACGACGGGTTCATCGTCGTGTTCGACACCTTCTACGACCGCAGGAACGGCTTCTCGTTCCGGGTCAATCCCATCGGGGGGTTCAGCGATCAGCAGATCGCCGACGAGGGGAACCCGAACCCCGACTGGAACCCCGTCTGGGACGTTCGCACCGGCCGCTTCGACGGCGGCTGGACCGTCGAGATGGAAATTCCCTTCAAGTCGCTCCGCTTCCGGCCCGGCGCGGACCAGGTGTGGGGCATCCAGCTGGGCCGGGACATCCGGTCGAACTACGAGGAGGCGTATCTCACGGCGGTGCCGATCTCGGCCGGGCCGGGACAGTTCCGCCTGTCGGTGGCGGGCACCCTCGTCGGCCTGCAGGTGCCCGAGGGCAACCGCACGTTCGAGATCAAGCCCTACGCGATCGGCTCGCTCAACACCGACCGGGCCGTCGTACCCCCGATCTCGAACGACGGCGACGCGGCCGGCGGCGTCGACGTCAAGTACGGACTCACCGAGAACCTGACCGCGGACTTCACCTACAACACCGACTTCGCGCAGGTCGAGGTGGACGAGCAGCAGATCAACCTGACGCGGTTCAGCCTGTTCTTCCCGGAGAAACGCGAGTTCTTTCTGGAGAGCCAGGGCATCTTCGACTTCGGGCGGGTGGGCGGCTTCGGCGGCTTCGGCGGGTCCGCGCGGGGGAATCTCACCGCGGCCCCTGGCGTCTTCGGACCGGGCGACGCCCCGACCCTCTTCTTCAGCCGTCGGATCGGCCTGGACCAGGAGGGGCGAACCGTGCCGATTCTGGGCGGCGGACGCCTGACCGGCAAGGTGGGCGATTTCAGCGTCGGGGCCATCAACATCCAGACCAACGACACGTCGACCGCCGCCGCCGCCACGAACTTCAGCGTGCTCCGCATCAAGCGCGACATTCTTCGCCGGAGCCGCGTCGGGGCGATCTTCACCAACCGGTCGGTCTCCGTGGAGGGCGACGGCGCGAACCAAGCATATGGACTCGACGGGTCGTTCTCGTTCCACGACAACGTGAACCTCTACGGCTACTACGCCCGCACGAACACGCCGGGCCTGCAGGGAGACAACGAGAGCTATCAGACCGCGTTCTCCTACGAGGGCGATCTCTACGGCCTCCTCGTCGATCACCTGCTCGTCGGCAGCAACTTCAACCCCGAGATCGGCTTCATGCGCCGCGACGACTTCCGGCGCACCTACGTCTACACGCAGTTCAGCCCGCGACCGCGCGGCATCGCGGCGGTGCGCCAGTTCACCTGGGGCGGAAGCCTCGACTACATCGAGAACGGCGCACGGCAGATCGAGACCCGGATCCTCTCGGGACGCTTTCAGACGTCCTTCGAGAACAGCGACAGCCTGAGCGCGGACATCCAGCAGGACTACGAGTTCCTGACCGAGCCCTTCGAGATCACCGACGACGTGACCCTGCCCGTCGGCGGCTACGAGTTCCGGGACTTCCAGGTGTCCTATCGCATGGGGCCGCAGCGCCGGCTGGCGGGCAGCCTGTCCCTCCAGCACGGCGAGTTCTTCGACGGCGACATCACCGCCGTCGGGTACTCGCGCGGCCGCATCGAGGTCACGCGGCAGTTCGCGGTCGAGCCGAGCGTCTCGCTCAACCGCATCACGCTGCCGCAGGGAGCGTTCACGGCCAAGGTGGCCGCGACGCGGCTCACCTACACCTTCACGCCGCGCATGTTCGCGAGCGCGCTGCTGCAGTACAACTCGACCAACAACGTGCTGAGCACGAACGTGCGCCTGCGCTGGGAGTATCAGCCGGGGAGCGAGCTGTTCGTCGTGTACAACGACCAGCGGGACACCTGGCTCAACCGCGGCTTCCCGATGCTCCAGAACCGCGCGTTCGTCGTGAAGCTCACCCGGCAGTTCCGCTTCTGAGCCGACGCCGTCAGGGCCATCCGCCGGCCACATCGGGAGCCGGTGCTCGAGGTCCGGTCGGCGGGCCTCGGTTGCGACAGACTGCCGCCGGGAGCCTCAGACGCTATGATGATTGCCGTCATGTCGATGCGGTCAGCCGAAGCGCGCGGCCTGCTCGGTCTCCGGTACTCCTCGTCCGCGCTGCCGGTCGACACCGTGACCTCCAGGTCGGAGATCGGCGCGGGCGCACCACAGGATGACCCGTATTGGCAGAGCTCAGGAGCAGACGATGACAACGCTGTCGGATCACAGGCATGACGTTGGACGCGTGGTCGCCGTGAGCGTGGCGCTCGGAAGCGCGTGGATCATGGGTACGATCGCCGCGTCGGCGCAGAGCGCCTTTCAGATCGAAGAAGCCACCATCGGCGATATTCAGCGCGCGATCCGGCAGGGCGAGACGACCTGCGTGCAGGTGGTGGAAGCCTATGTCGAGCGTGCGAGGGCCTACAACGGCATCTGCACGCAGCTCGTCACCGCGGACGGTGGACGGGTTGCGCCCGGTCCGGGCGCGGTCCGGGCCGGCGCCCCGATCGAGTTCCCCGCCGCCACCGTGCCGGTGCGCGATATTCTGCCGGACTACGACGACTACCGCGGGTTGCCGATAGAGCTCGGCCGCATGGAGGCCACGCGGTCCGACCCCGGCGTCCAGCAGCAGTACGGCATGGTCGTCGGCATGAAGGACGCGGGCCAGCTGAATGCGCTGAGCACGCTCAACCTCCGTGGGGAGCGATCGGTGACCTGTCAGGCGGAATGCGATGCGCACCCGTCGGACGGCGCGCTGCCCGCGCATTGCCCCGCCGCATGCGAGGCGTTTCGACGACAGCCCGACGCGCTCGAGAGAGCCGCCGAGCTCGACGCCCTGTACGGCAGGAATCCCGACCTCGATCGGATGCCGATGTACTGCGCCGCGCTCTCGTTCAAGGACGTCTTCGATACGACCGACATGCGGACGACGGGCGGGGCCGACACCGCCTACACGATGGATGCTCCACCGCGGGACGCGACGGTCGTCGCCGAGCTGCGGGCCAAGGGCGCCATCATCTACGCCAAGGCCAACCTGTCCGAGTACAACGCCGGCGGCGGGAACCCGGGGGGCGCCGTTGCCGGATCGCGGACGTTCGGCGCGGGCGTCTCTCGCAGCAGTTGGGCCGGCGCCTCGTGCAGTGTCTACGATACGGCCCGCGAACCCGGTGGTTCGAGCTCCGGGTCAGCCGTCTCGGTCGGCGCGAACCTCGTCACCTGCTCGATCTGCGAGGAGACCGGCGGGTCGTGCCGGCAACCGGCCTGGCGAAACGGCGTCGTCGGCCTCGTGACGACCAAGGGGCTCGTGCCGTATGGCGGATCGATCGGCGTCGAGCCCTACCTCGACCGGGGGGGCATCCACTGCCGCACGGTCGAGGACGCGGGCAGGGTCCTCGACGCGCTCGGGAACCCCGGCGGCGACTTCTACGATCCGCGCGACATCTACAGCGCACTCCCCCGCGCGCTGATCCCCGAGGCGCCCTACGCGAGCTTCGTCGTCGATGAAGAGACCGTCGACGCCAGGCCGCTCGCCGGCGTGCGCATCGGTGTGGTCCGGGAGTACATGGTCAAGCACACCGACAACGACGCCGCGATGAGCGATCTCGTCGATGAAGAGATCCTTCGCGTGCTGCGTGACGAGCTCGGCGCGGAGATCGTCGAATCGTCCGATCCGGCGTATCCGGACGACCCGTCGATCCCGAACATGGCGTACGACTTTCACCGGGCGATAGCCGAGATCCTGCCCGTCCACATGCCGGAGTACATCCAGGCCAGGGACGCCGGCGGCGGGTACCGGTTCGCGGTGCCCGGCCACGACGTGACCAGCCGCGACTATCTCGTGCGGGCGGCCGAAGGCGCGGCGCCGCTCTCGGCCGACCTGAACCTTCGCAGCATCAACAGCTCGCCGCCGACCTTGAGCTTCAGCTTTCACCTCGCCCAGTACCTGATGCGCCGCGGGGATGCCACGGTGACCGACTGGACGAGCCTCAACGCGAACTCGAAGTACTACAACGAGCGGCGCGCGGTGGCGATGCGCAATTGGGAGGAAGCCCGCAACATCGTCTCGGAGGGCATCACGCGGCGCGTGAAGATGCGGGACGTCATGCGGCTCGTTCTGCTCAACGTGCTGCACCGGAACGATATCGACGTGCTGGTCAACCCCACGATCACGGTGCCCCCGGTGCGAATCGGATACGCGGGCGAGCCGTCCGTCGAGAACCGTCCGACCGGCCGGTTTCCCACGAGCGCCAACCTCGGCATTCCGGAGATCACGGTGCCGGCCGGCTTCAATCGAATCGTCTACGATCCCGAGTACGTGCTGAACGAGGACAGGGACGACTACGACAACGTCACGGGCAGCCGGCGGACGCAGCTCGATGCCGGGCTCCCGGTCGGCATCTCGTTCTGGGCGGGACCCGGCGACGAGCCGCTCGTCCTGCGCGTCGCGTCGGCCTACGAGGCGGCAACCCGCCATCGCCGGCCGCCGCCGGACTTCGGGCCTGTCGGTCGATGATGCCGGCGCGCGGGGAGGTGCTCCGAGCCGCTGAAGCTGATCCGAACCGGCGCCGGCTCGTCGGTCGATGATACGGGCGCGCGAGGAGGCGGTCCGCCGATGCCGTGCGTCGCCTGCCGGCGGACGGTCACCTGCCGACGGTCGATGAGGTCGGCGCGCGAGGAGGCGCCCCGCCGGCGACGAGCCGAGGGGCAGCGTCACTGCGGCGTTCGGCTGCATATCAGACGACATGCGCCCTCCTCACGCCTTGTGAGCCGGGCGCTTCGCGCCCGCCATGGGCTGCTGCTGCTGATAGAATCGCCGGCCTGCGCGCCGGACGAACTCGGAACCGGAGAGTCTGATGCCGACGAAGCCGCTCGCGTTCGTGCTCGCCATCGCGTTCGCCGCGACCGCCGGCGCGCAGCAGGCCGCGTTCGATCGCCTGTCGCCCGACGTCCTCGACGCCGTGCCGCCGTCGGCGCGCGTCACGGGCGAGCCCGGCGCCATGACGATCCGACGGACGTCGTGCCGCACGGCGCCGATGAACGAGATCCGGCGGCGCATCGTCGACCTGGCGGTGCAGGAGTGGGCGTTCTTCGGGTTCATCGTCGTGGACCAGACGACCGTCGAGGCGTCCGGACCCGGCCAGCCTCGCCGGCGCCGTCGGCGGCGGCCGGGCCCGGCCGAGTCGGCCCGCGTGGCCGGCTCGATCGCCGGCTACTGGACGGTCACGCCGCAGGGCGGCTGGATCCTCGACGCCCAGAACGACGCTTGGCGCGGACCGCGCGGCGTCGGCTCGCGCTGGCGCTACCCGTGGTCGGCGGCCTTCGTGTCGTGGGTGATGTGCGAGGCCGGCCTCGGCGACGCCTCTCTCTTCCAGCGCGCCGTGGCCCATCACGTCTACATCGACCAGGCCATCCGTGCCCGCGGCGCCGACACGCCGGCGGCGGCGTTCACGGCCCACGACGTCGGCGAGGCGCCGGTCGCGCCGGGCGATCTGCTGTGCAGCGCGCGCCGGCCCGCCTACCGGTCGATCGCCCAGCGGCGGCGCCAGATGGGCGTCGGCGCCCGGACCCACTGCGACGTCGTCGTGAAGGTGGAGCCGTCCCGCCGCCGCATTCTCGCCATCGGCGGCAACGTGCGCGGCGCGGTGAGCCTGAAGCTGCTCCCGGCGGCCGATGGACCCGACGGCAGTCTCCGGCCGCTCCCGGGCCGGCGGCGCATATTCGCCCACCTCAAGCTGCGCGCCCCGTCGATCGCGGTCGACGCGCTCGACCACACACCCACGATGCACGCGGTCCAGTGCGACGACTTTCCACTTCCGCTTCAGGCAGCCGCCGCTCGCCTCGCCGGTCGTGCCGCCAGATGCTGAACCGAGCGTAACAGAATACAAGGGGGGATTGTATTTGGTGAGTGCGCATCGCCCGGCCGGGTAGCGCCGAAAGCGCCTCTCACGGCTACGAACGCGAGGATTGGAGGGGGGCACCCGGATTCCGGTGCGGTCTGGCTGAATTGGAGACCGGCGCCGGAACCTGAGTGGGACGCGGGCCTAATATCGCCGTTCCACCGGTGCTGGGTCGATTGGGTCGACGGGATCCATCTCCCATTTTCCCTTGGGAGACCTGTGAACAGCGACTTTCCGAGTCCTGAACCAGGAATCTGGCTTTGCCTTTCGCCTCAAGAACCGCGTGTTGCATGGCTTTAGGTCTGTGACTCGGAAGACGCTCAGAACGTCTCGAACGATTCTGCCAACACCAAGAAGATCCGGCACGGCATTACCCCTCCAGATCGTAGACGCTGACATCGCCGTCAGCGGTGCTGTGCCTGACTGCAACGAACCACCAGTCGCCTACCCTAAACGGGTACGGACGATGGAGATCCATGTTTGCTTCCGTGCACTCAACACCGCCGTTTGGGGTCGGCGCGAATACGGAAGGCTCGGCACCAATAAACTGTTCCGGGAACCTCAAGGCCTGTGAGCTGACTGCACCTACTTGTTGAGCCGGATACGACATCAACCCATCGACGGAGCCGATTTCAACAGTAATCACTCTTTGGGGTCTCCCTGGCCTATGTGCTGAGCAAGCACTTGCAGCAACTGAACCGCAACTGGCATGGACAGCACCACCCGGGTAACGTCCTGGACTTCAAGCCCCGTTTCGCTCAGACGAACCGCATGATCGTGCTGTTCTTGAGGCGTGCCAACCATCAGGACCGGCGAAACTTGACCGAAGGTCAACGAAACCAGGGTGTCTCGGATCTCAACCACGAACTGATTCGAGTACCGCAAGGTCGGTGGCGGATTCGGCCACGTAAAGGGAATCGTGACGGCTTTCGGCTCATCCATCCGGTCACCTGTTGTCAAGACAATACCGTTCCGCGCCGGCTCGCTCGACCGTGCGTCGGTCATGACTGCGACACCGTCGCCCCGGCGGGCGCGCTGACGTGGCGTGTCAGTGGACGACGCGGCGGGAATGCGGTCCGAACATGGCCTGAGCGAACACATGGGGTGTTGCGTCGATCCTCATGTCCTCTTCCAGCTCGGCCTTCGTCGGCTCGTGCCGGAGATCGCTCTTGGGCGGCTTAGGACCGGATTCCTGACCGGCCTTCGCCATCGTTTCGCTCCAGCGCCCTAACCCCAGTATACCAGACCATGTCCCGCTGGTAGGGTATGCTCGGATCCCGAGCGGGGTGACGTGATACGGCCGCGGGCCGTCGACCGTGGCCTCCGTCTCCGCGTCGCGCGCGAGCGAGACGGAGCTGCCTCCAGCACGAGGGCGGCGGCCTGCCTTCGCTTCTCCGGCGTGATGAGGTTCAGGGTGCCCCTCTCGTCCTCGGCGCCCCACCGGCCCTAGTTCGTCAGCTCCTGCTTCCACCGCTCGACGTCCGCCTGCGCCACCCGCCGTCCGTCACCTGCCTGGTCCCGTTCCTGCTGGAAGCCCCGAGAGCCGACGGTTTGCGCGAACAGCACCAACGTGACGATGCCCGCCAGTGTGACGATGCCGGCCAGACTCTTGGTCGTCCCCATCGGTCCTCTCCCAGGTATCGCCTTCGTCGTCGATCCGGCTCCGCGTCGAACCGGGCGCTGGCAGGCTGGCTTGATGTCGTCGATGGCAGAACCGAAGTCGCTCACCTGCCCTACCCAATGAGGCGCAGAATCCCGATGGTCAACGTGGCCGTCGCAATCACGGCCCCGACCATCCCGAGTACGTGCTGAACGAGGACGGGGACGGCTACGACAACGTCACGGGCCGCCGGCGGACGGAGCTCGACGCCGCGCTCCCGGTCGGCATCTCGTTCTGGGCGGGGCCCGGCGACAAGCCGCTCGTCCTGCGCGTCGCGTCGGCCTACGAGGCGGCGACGAAGCATCGCCGCCCGCCGCCGGACTTCGGGCCTGTCGGTCGATGATGCCGGCGCGCGAGGAGGTGCTCCGAGTGGGCTGCTGGTGATGATAGGATCGCCGGCCTCCGCGCCGGACGAACTCGGAATCGGAGAGTCTGATGCCGACGAAGCCGCTCACGTTGGTGCTCGCCATCGCGTTCGCCGCGACCGTCGGCGCGCAGCAGGCCGCGCTCGACCGCCTGTCGCCCGACGTCCTCGACGCCGTGCCGCCGTCGGCGCGCGTCACGGGCGAGCCCGGCGCCATGACGATCCGACGGACGTCGTGCCGCACGGCGCCGATGAACGAGATCCGGCGGCGCATCGTCGACTTGGCGGTGCAGGAGTGGGCGTTCTTCGGGTTCATCGTCGTGGACCAGACGACCGTCGAGGCGTCCGGACCCGGCCAGCCTCGCCGGCGCCGTCGGCGGCGGCCGGGCCCGGCCGAGTCGGCCCGCGTGGCCGGCTCGATCGCCGGCTACTGGACGGTCACGCCGCAGGGCGGCTGGATCCTCGACGCCCAGGACGACGCCTGGCGCGGGCCGCGCGGCGTCGCCTCGCGCTGGCGCTACCCGTGGTCGGCGGCCTTCGTGTCGTGGGTGATGTGCGAGGCCGGCCTCGGCGACGCCTCTCTCTTCCAGCGCGCCGTGGCCCATCACGTCTACATCGACCAGGCCATCCGTGCCCGCGGCGCCGACACGCCGGCCGCGGCGTTCGCGGCCTACGACGTCGGCGAGGCGCCGGTCGCACCTAGGGATCTGCTGTGCAGCGCGCGCCGACCCGCGTACCGGTCCATCGCCGAGCGGCGGCGCCAGATGGGCGTCGGCGCCCGCACCCACTGCGACATCGTGGTGAAGGTGGATCCCTCCCGCCGCCGCATTCTCGCCATCGGCGGCAACGTGCGCGGCGCGGTGAGCCTGAAGCTGCTCCCGGCGGCCGATGGCCCCGACGGCAGTCTCCGCCCGCTCGCGGGCCGGCGGCGGATCTTCGCCCACCTCAAGCTGCGCGCCCCGTCGATCGCGGCCGACGCATTGGACCACACGCCCACGATGCGCGCGGTCCGGTGCGACGACTTTCCGCTGCCGCCCCAGGCAGCCGCCGCCCGCCTCGCCGGCCGCGCCGCCCGCTGCTGAACCAAGTGCAAGCGTCGCGTCTCGAAAGACGCTGTACCCCGCGCCCTTGAGGACTTCGACGGCCAGAGCCTGCGCCGGGCGGTCGACGAGTTCGTCGTCGCGAACGTCGCTACGAGAGCCTGACCCCGAACTTCGTCTATCATGACGCCCGCGAGGACAAGGCCGGCGCTCGCCGGGCGGCCTTGCCGGGAGGGCGTCTGGATGTCCAGTTTCGCCTCCCGCGCCGCTGGATGAGGTACGAACGGACGTCATGACCGTTGACTCCAAGGGCCGCGAGCTCTTCATCGTCGACAACAGTGTCTCCGGCTGGACCGGGCTCCGGTACTTGGAGGAGTGGTCCGGCATCGCGAAGGCGTTCGACATCGCGACCGGATACTTCGAGATCGGCGCCCTGCTCTCCCTCGACGGCAAATGGCAGGGGCTCGACAAGATCCGGATCCTGATGGGCACGGAGATCACCCATCGAACTCGGAAAGCCATTCTCGTAGCGGTTCGGGCGCAAGCGCTCGACAGGCTCGACGAAAGCATCGAGGACGACAAGGAGCCGAACCCCTTCCTGCACGGGGTCCTGGCGATTCTCGCCGCGCTCCGCTCCGGGCAGATCGAATGCCGTGTCTACGACAAGGACAAGTTCCACGCCAAGGCCTACATCACCCATGCCAAGCTCGAGGTCGTCGGCGCTCAGGCGCTGGTGGGCTCCAGCAACTTCACGCGGCCGGGTCTGACGAAGAACATCGAACTGAACGTCCAGATCCAGAGCGCGCGCGAGGTCGCGCAGCTCCAGGAGTGGTTCGAGACCCACTGGAACGGCGCTAGCGAGGTCAGCGAGGCCGTCATCGAGACGATCTCGCGCCATACGCACCTGTATTCGCCGTTCGACGTCTACGCGAAGGCCCTGCAGCAGTTCTTCCGGGGGCACGAGCTGACTGCGACCGAGTGGGACGAGAATCGGTCGCGCATGTTCCCGTACCTCGATCGCTATCAGAAGGAGGCGTACTGGGCGCTCATGAAGATCGCCCGGCAGCACGGCGGTGGGTTCCTCTGTGACGGCGTGGGTCTTGGCAAGACCTTCGTCGGTCTGATGCTGATAGAGCGGCTCATCCTTCACGAGGGCAAGCGCGTCGTGCTGTTCGCGCCGAAGGCGGCCAAGGAGGCCGTGTGGGAGCCCCACCTGCGTCGGTGGCTTCCGCACATCGGCGGCGTCGGGGGCGGCGCGGACTTCAGCAACCTGGCCGTCTTCAGCCACACCGACTTCGGACGCAAGGGGGACTTCCCGGAGCGCTTCCAACGCATTGCCGAACTCGCCGATGTCGTCGTCATCGATGAGGCGCACCACTTCCGCAATCCGGGCCGCCAGGGTGACCCCGACCAGGGAATTGAACCGTCGCGCTACTACCGCCTGTTCGAGCTGCTCGACAACACGGAACGCCCCAAGACCCTGTTCATGCTGACGGCCACCCCGATCAACAACCGCCTGAGCGACTTCCGCCACATGACCGAGCTCTTCACGCGTCGCGACGAGGCCTACTTCGCGCGCACGATCGGCGTGAACAACCTGCGGGCGCACTTCAACCAGATGGAAAAGACGCTTCGCAGCCGTGTGGGGCAGGACGCGGCCGATGCCGCGGAGCACGTCACCGAGGTCCAGGAGATCCTCCTAACCGACGAGATCTTCCGCCAGCTCGTCGTCCAGCGTAGCCGCGCGTACGCCCGCGAGAGCCAGACTCGGGAGTACGGCAAAGCAGCCGCTTTCCCCGAGCGGAAGGACCCGCAGGTGGCGGCGTACTCGATCCGCAAGACCTACGGGCGGATGCTCGAGCTGTTCGAGAAGGCCTTCGCGAAACAGAGCCCGCTCTTCACGCTCCCGATGTACTACCCCCTGCATTGGTACAGGGGGCCGAACCAGAACATCGACGCGTTCGAGGAGAACCGCCAGAAGCAGGTGGTCGGCTTGATCCGGACCAACTACCTCAAGCGCTTCGAGAGCTCCGTCGCCGCCTTCGAGCTCTCCTGCGACCGCCTCCTCCAGAAGCTGCTCGCCTTCCTCCACGTTCACAGCGAGAGCGACGCCGAGAAGAAGCGCCTCGAGAGGTGGAAGGCTCAGAAAGCCGACGTCCTGGGCCACGTCTCCCACCGCCAGCTCGAGCTCTGGGGCGAGGAAGGCGAGGAGGCGGACGACGAAGACGTCGTTCCCCAGGAGATGCTCGACACGGTCGAGCGCCTCGACCGGGCCGAGTACGACGTCGAGGAGATGATGTCCGAGACCTTCCTCGACCTCGACCAGATCGTGGAGTTCCTGGACGAAGCCCGGAAGTTCGAGCCGAAGCACGACGACAAGCTCCAGAAGCTCATCCGCCTGCTCAAGTCGAAGGCGCTGGCCGACCAGAAGATCCTGATCTTCAGCGAGTTCGCCGACACGGCCCGCTACCTCAAGCGTCAACTGGACGAGGCCCGTATCGAGGGCATCGAGCAGGTGGACAGTGCCACGAAGAAGAACCGTGCAGACGTGATCCAGCGCTTCGCCCCCTATTACAACGGCCTCTCGTCCCCGGAGCTCGCCGAACATGGCCGCGAGGAAATCCGCGTCCTGATTTCTACCGATGTCCTCTCCGAGGGTCTCAACCTCCAGGACGCCTCGCGGATGATGAACTACGACATCCACTGGAACCCGGTGCGCCTCATGCAGCGCATCGGCCGGGTGGACCGGCGCATGAGTCCCGAGATCGAGAAACGGATCGTCGCCGACAATCCCGAGGCGGCCGTCTCCCGCGGCAAGGTCTGGTTCTGGAACTTTCTCCCGCCCGAGGAGCTGAACGAGATCCTCACGCTCTACACGAAGGTCACGCAGAAGACGCTCCTGATCTCCAAGACGCTCGGCATCGAGGGCAAGAAGCTCCTCACCCCGGAGGACGACTACGAGGCGCTGAAGGAATTTCACCACGCCTACGAGGGCACGCGCACGTCCGTGGAGGACATGCACCTCGCGTATCAGGCGCTGCTCCAGGCCGACCCGGAGCTGGAGGCGCGCCTCGCTCGCTTCCCCGGCGCAATCTTCAGCGGGGGCAAGCGCCCGGCGAAGGGCGTGCGCGGTGTCTTCTTCTGCTACGCGCTTCCCGCCCTCGACAAGGAGAAGAACGATTTCACCGAGGAGGCCGGCACCACCCGCTGGTACCTTTACGATCTCGACCGCGAGACCATCCTCCAAGAGCCGGGCGAGATCGTCGCGAGCAACCGCTCGAAGCCCGAGACGCCCCGGCGCTGCACCACGGAGGAGAAGACGCTCCTCGACATCCGCAAGCGGATCGAGAAGCACATCAAGAACGGCTACCTGAAGCGCGTGGATGCCCCGGTCGGCGTCAAGCCGCGGCTGCGCTGCTGGATGGAGTTGAACGAGGGCTGAGCCGATGCCGACCGACCACCGCGAAAGTCTCGCCCGCATCCGGAGCTTCCCCCAGCTCGTCGCCTACCTGCGCGACGAGCTCGCCTGGCCGATCGAGTCGGACGACTTTGAGGAGCTGACCTTCGAGTACGACCCGCAGGAGGAGCTCGGGATCGACCCGAAGAACGCGGCCAAGATCAAGCACATCAAGCGCCTGCGCCCGCTCGTGCCGGGCCAGCCCTGGGGCATCTTCTTCGTCAAGTTCGAGCCGAAGCGCCTGCCCGTGGTGGCGCTGCGCCGCATCCTGGGCCGGGTCGGGCTCAAGAAGCGCGCCTCCGCCAACAAGTCCGAGCGCCAAGCCTGGGCCGCCGACGACCTGCTCTTCGTGTCCAACTACGGCGAGGGCGAGGAGCGCCGCATCGCCTTCGCCCACTTCTCGAAGTCCCGGGACGGCCACGACCTGCCCACCCTCAAGGTGCTCGGCTGGGACAACCTCGACACGCCGCTCCACCTCGACGCCGTGGCCAGCGACCTGAGCGACCACCTCACTTGGCCCGAGGACGAGAACGACCCCGACGCCTGGCGCGAGCGCTGGCGCGCCGCGTTCACACTGCGCCACCGAGAGGTCATCAGCACCTCGAAGCAGCTCTCGGAGCGCCTGGCCGAGCTCGCCAGCGCGATCCGCGACCGCATCCGGACCGCACTCGCCATCGAGACCGAGACCGGCCAGCTCACCAAGCTCATGAAGGCGTTCCAGACCGCGCTCGTCCACGACCTGGACGAGACCGGCTTCGCCGACATGTACGCCCAGACCATCGCATACGGGCTGCTCTCGGCACGCATTACCGACCCCGAGCGGCGCACGGCTGACGACCTCGCCGCCCACATGCGAACGAACCCGTTCTTGAAGGAGCTGATGGAGACCTTCCTCCACGTGGGCGGGCGCCGCGGTAAGGCCGGCGGGCCAGGCATCGACTTCGACGAGCTGGGCGTCTCCGACGTGGTGGAGCTACTCGACCAAACCAAGATGGAGAAGGTGGTCATCGACTTCGGCGACCGCAACCCCCAGGAAGACCCGGTCATTCACTTCTACGAGCACTTCCTGGCCGCCTTCGACAAGAAGCAGAAGGTGAGCCGCGGCGTCTTTTATACCCCGCGTCCGGTGGTCTCCTACATCGTGCGCTCGCTGGACGAGCTCTTGCGCAGCGAGTTCGGCCTAACTGACGGCCTCGCGGACACCACCACCTGGGGCGAGATGGCGAAGCGCTATAAGGAACTGAAGATCCCGGAGGGCACTCCCCTCGGGCAGGCCTTCGTTCAGATCCTCGACCCGGCCACCGGTACAGGCACCTTCCTGGTCGAGGTGATGGACCTCATCCACAAGACGATGGTCGAGAAGTGGAAGGCCCAGGGCCACGGCGAGCAGAAGATCCAGGCGCTCTGGAATGAGTATGTCCCGAAACACCTGCTGCCACGCCTGCACGGGTACGAGCTCCTGATGGCCCCGTACGCCATCGCGCACCTCAAGATCGGCCTCAAGCTCTACGAGACCGGCTACGGCTTCGAGAGCGACGAGCGCGCGCGGGTGTACCTGACGAATGCGCTCGAGCCGCCGGGCGACGGGCAGCTCACGCTCGACTTCCTGCCGGCGCTCGCGCACGAGGCCGAGGCGGTTAACGAGATCAAGCGGAAGCAGCGATTCACTGCCATTATTGGGAATCCACCGTATGCCAAGAGCTCATCCAACCGGTCGGATGTGGCCGAATCCCTTGTCTCAGAGTACAAACGCCTAGTGTACGGAGAGACTAACGTACAACCGCTTTCCGACGACTATGTGAAGTTCGTTGCTTTCGCGTTCAAGGTTGCTGCCCCACACACAGCCGTTGTCGGATTGATTACCAACCGCTCCTATCTGGAAGGCCTGATCCACCGAGGTATGAGGTTCGTCCTCGGCCGGGATTGCTCGCGGATCCAAGTAATCGACCTTCACGGGGACTCCAACGTGGGCGAGCGACCGCCGGAGGGAACAGCGAACGAGAACATCTTCGACATTCAGCAGGGCGTCGCGATCTCACTCTTCTTGCGATCACTGCCGCGACAACCACCCGTTAGCCTCGTGTTGCACAGACATCTTTGGGGCACTCGGCAGGAGAAATACGGTGCTCTGGCAGCTAGTGAGCTTCACACCGGGATGGGCGCTCTTCCCCTTTCGGAGCCGTACTGGTTCTTCGCTCCCAAAGATCTTGGGACACAGCACGAGCAAGTCTTGTGGGCCAGCGTTGATTCGCTCTTCCACGTGAGCGGTATGGGAGTGAAGTCACGACGCGACCATTTCTTGCTTGACAAGAGCAAGACATCACTCCGTGCACGAATGTCCAAGCTGGCGCGCTGCGGAGACGCTGAGCGACTTCGGGATGACCTCCAGGTCAAAGACAACCCCCAGTGGTCCCTCGCCGCTATGCGTGACCTGCTCCAACGCGAGGGAGTCGATCGTCGCATCTTCCCCATCGCGTACCGGCCCTTTGACACCCGATTTGTCTGGTACCACCGAGAGGCGATCGAGAGGGGCGATGCGCGGTGGCCAGTGATGAAGCACGTTCTCTCGGAAGGCTTGTCGCTGCTTACAGCGCGTCAGTCGGCAAATCACGATTTCACTTCGGTCTTCGTTGCACGCGGGCTGTCGGAAATGAAGACTGCGGAGAGCACAAGGGGTTCGTATGTTTTCCCAGCTCGCAAGCGGGCCGATGTCGGGCGGTTCCAGGCGGGCGATGAGGTCTCGAACATCCGTAGGGCCACATTTGGGCCGCCGCTAGCAAGGCGTAAACCGGAAGAGCTCGTTGGCTACATCTACGCGATCCTCCACTCTCCTGAGTATCGGCGTCGATACGCAGGTGCGCTTCGCATTGAGTTCCCTCGGATTCCAACAGGCTGTGCGTGGTCGCTAGCGGATGAGCTTTGCCGACTCGGTTGGGAACTCGTTGCACTGCATCTCATAGAGTCCCCTAAGGACACTGACGCAAATTAACTTGCCATCTTTTGCGATCTGTGGTCTATTTGGGTTCTATGCAGCGCAACGTGGAACTGGAGGCCACGATTGTCGCCAAGTACGCGGCGGTGTCGCCGGTATTGGATGAGCGCAGTCGCCGCCGGTGGGCGGCTGCCGAGTCTGTGGCCATCGGCTATGGCGGGGATGCGCTGGTGTCGTCGGCCACGGGTCTGGCCCGGGAGACGCTCCGGAAGGGCCGCCGGGAAATCACGCAAGGCGGGACGCCGTCGGGTCGCATACGACGCCCGGGAGCGGGGCGGCCCCGTCTCGAACAGAGGCAGCCTGGCCTCCTGGCCGCCCTGGAAGGGCTGGTGGATCCGCTGACGCGCGGCGACCCAACGTCTCCGCTGCGCTGGACATGCAAGAGTCGGGCGAAGCTCGCCTCGGGGCTGGCACAACAAGGGTGGCGAGTGAGTTCGACGACCGTCGGCCGGTTGCTACATCAACTGGGGTACCGGCTGCAATCGGCCCGTAAACGTCAGGAGGGGACCAGCCACCCGGACCGTAACGCGCAGTTCGAGCACATCAATGCGACCGCGGACTCGTTTCTGGCCGAGGGGCAGCCGGTGATCTCGGTCGACACGAAGAAGAAGGAGCTGGTCGGGAACTTCAAGAATGGCGGGCGGGAATGGCAGCCGAAGGGCACGCCGCCGGCGGTGCTGGTCCATGATTTCCCGACGGACGCGGAGGGCAAGGCGATTCCGTATGGCGTCTACGACATGGCGCGCAACGAAGCTTGGGTGAGCGTGGGACGGGACCACGACACCCCGGCCTTCGCGGTGGCGTCAATTCGTCATTGGTGGCAGCAAATGGGCTGTGACGCCTACCCCGACGCCACGGCCCTGTTCATCACGGCGGATGCGGGTGGGAGCAACGGGTATCGGTTGCGCGCCTGGAAGCACGAGCTTCAACAGTTGGCCGACGAGACCAGGCTGACCATCCACGTGAGTCACTTTCCACCCGGCACCAGCAAATGGAACAAGATCGAGCACCGTCTCTTCTGTCACATCACGGCGAACTGGCGAGGCACCCCGTTGACGACGTATGAGACCATCGTCGACCGCATCGGGAACACCCGGACGGAGACCGGGCTCTGGGTCCGGGCCGAACTCAACGCCGGCCAGTATCCCACGGGCGTCAGGGTGACCAAGGAGGAGATGGACGCAATCGCGCTGGTCCGCGACGGGTTTCATGGGGAATGGAATTACAAACTGCTACCCCGATGAAGTTGGCAAGTTTATATCGATCACTGTCCTAAGCTACCACGCTTCATCACCACGTATGCCGGCCCCCGGAACCCAGAAGTTGGCCGCGTTGGCTGGTCGGATGGCACCGTGTGGCTCGACGCCGGCAAGACCAGCGCCCGCGAGGGCCACCGTGCGACCAAGCCCGGCACCATCGGCTTCCACGGCGTGCCCGACGCGGTCTGGGACTTCCACGTCGGCGGCTACCAGGTCTGCTACAAGTGGCTCAAGGATCGGAAGGGCCGCACGCTCTCGAACAAGGACATCGCCCACTACCAGAAGATCGTCATCGCCGTGAACGAGACCATCCGCATCATGGCCGAGATCGACGAGGTCATCGAAGCCCACGGCGGTTGGCCCGGCGCGTTCCACACGGCGTCGGGGCCCGCCGAGAAGCGTCCGGCCCTCTTGAGGGTGGCCGAGTCATCGCCGCCATACGACGCAGGCAAGGGCGGACAAAAGCGCGACCTCTAAACGTGGCCGCGACCGACGGCCCCTGCCGTCACGAGGAGCCGACCCGCGATCCCCTGCCTCCGGGCGGGGCCGACCGCTCTAGTTCAGCCCCAGCCGCAACTCGGGTTCTGGAACGTTGTTCCAGAGTTGTTCCAAATGTACTTGACAAGCCCGTACGGCGCCTCGTATCGTGTGTTGCGGCACAACACAGGAACAACGGAGGCAGAGATGGTTGACCCCAGGTATTCTGCGAGTCTGAGCCAGACCCAAGGCCGGTTGGGCTTCTCGGTCATCTTCCGGCACCCGGCGAGGCGGGACGATGCGAGCGGCAAGCCGGGCGTCCGGGTCCGGCGCGGCCTCGGCACGCGGGACGAGGCGGAGGCCGAGCGGCTCCGGGACGAGCTGAACGTTCTTCTGGGCGACCCTGAGTATCACGATCCGGCCGCGCGGGCCGAGGCCGAGCGGCGATTCGATCCCCGCGTCGTCGATATTTTCTTCGACAAGATGGTGCCCGAGGAGACCGACTTCGCGGCGCTGCGCGAGGCCGTCATTGCGCTGCCCGAGTCGGGACCGGACGGGTACCGGCGGGTGTTCTTCCTTGGGACGACGGGTGCCGGGAAGACGACGCTCGTCCGCCAGTTGATCGGGACGGATCCCCTGAAGGAGCGCTTCCCCTCGACCTCGACGGCGAAGACGACCATCCACGACACCGAGATCGTCCTCGCGGAGGGCGACTGGCGAGCGGTGGTGACCTTCGCCTCGAGCGACGAGGTGCGCGAGCACCTGAACGAGTGCATCTCGGCCGCGGCGCTCGCCGCGGCCAAGGGGGCCGACGACGCCGACGTGCTCCGGCGCCTGCTCAACCACGTCAATCAACGTTTCCGCTTCAACTACGTGCTCGGAAACGGCCCGACCGTCGCCCCGCGCAGCTCGGACTTCGACGATGACGAGGAAGAATCGGAGGGCGAGCTGGATCTTCTTTCCGAGGAGGAGGGTGATGCCATCGACGCGGCGAGCACGGCGGAGATGCTCGCCCGGACGGTGGAGAAGCTGCGGGAGCTCGCTCGCCGCCTCGGTGACAAGCTGCGCGGCGAGCTCGAAGCCAGTGGGGACGACGACGAGCGCGTGGCCGAGGAGCTCTTCGAGGAGGAGCTGGACAATCTGTTGCGGGACGACGAGGGGTTCCACCAGGTGGCCGATGCACTGATGGAGGCGATCGAGAAGCGCTTCGACCTGCTGCCGCCCGCAGAGGTCCAGAAGACGCGGCAGAGCTGGCCTCTGACGTGGAGCGGAGAGTGGCCGGTCGAGAAGCGCGCCGCGTTTCTCCGCGCGATCTCTCGCTTCTCCAGCAACTACGCGCCTCACTTCGGGCGGCTGCTGACGCCCCTCGTGAACGGCGTGCGGGTTGCCGGGCCCTTCACACCGACCTGGAACGGAGGCGAGGTTCCTAAGCTCGTTCTCCTCGACGGCGAAGGGCTCGGCCACACGCCCAAGTCGTCCTCGGCAGTCTCGACGGCAGTGAGCCGCCGCATCGAGGCCACGGATGCGGTGATCCTCGTGGACAGCGCCACCCAGCCGATGCAGGCGGCGCCGCTCGCCGCCATACGGGAGGTCGTGGCGACCGGGAATGCCCGCAAGCTCATCATCGGCTTCACGCACTTCGACGAGGTCAAAGGCGACAACCTGCCGAACGCCTCGGCGAAGGTGCAGCACGTTCTCGCCTCAGCCGAGAACGTGCTCGCGGCCTTCGGAGAGGAGCTCGGGCCGTACGCCGAGCGCGCGTTGCGCCAGCGCCTGGAGAGCGCCCGCTTCTTCTTCGCGGGCATCCACGAGCCGCTGAGCGAGGCCACCGTCTCGGAAAGGCGGACGATCTCGCAGATCCGCAAGCTCCTCGATGCAATCGATGCGGTGATCGAGCGGCCCGAGCCCACGGAGGCGCGCCCCGTCTACGACAGGATGAACCTCGTGCTCGCAATCCGCGCCGCGGCCGACGGCTTCCACGAGGCATGGCGACCGCGCCTGGGCCTCGAGTTCAAGCCCGGTTTCGCGAAAGAGCACTGGACGCGTGTAAAGGCCCTGAGTCGCCGTCTCGCCACAGGACGGGCCGACGAGTACGACACGCTCCGGCCGATCGCCGACCTGCGCAAGGAGCTGGTGGAGCGGATCTACGTGTTCGTCCAGAACCCCCTGCGCTGGAAGGGGCCCGAGCCGGCGGACAGCCAAAAGCAGGAGTGCTTCAACGTCTTCGCGGACAACCTCAGCCGGCGCATGCTAGAGGTGTGCACTCGCAGGTTGCGGCACGAACACGTAGCGCAGTGGCAGCATGCGTACGACAGGCACGGAACCGGCTCGACGTTCGTGCGCGCCCGGATCATCGGCGACCAGATCTACGAGCCGGCGGCGCCCGTTCCCGACGTCACGCCCTCCCCCGACCGCAACGAGTTCCTGCGCCAGGTCATCACCGAGGTGGGGAAGGCAGCCGAGGAGACGGGCTCCGTGCTCGAGTAGTCAGGGGAGATTCTGTTATGAGTGCCATTTCTGCCGGTGCCCGCCGCTTGCCGCTTCACCACGTCACCATCCGCGTCCCCTGGCACGACGGAGGCTGGACGGGAAGTGTCTGCACCCGCCCGCTCGACAACTCGAGTTGCCTAATCCTGCCCCGCATCGGCGAGGGCCGGCGCGACGAAGTAGAAGCGCGTTGCGCCAGCCGGCGGCTCGACGAGCTCGACCGCGCCGATCTTCCGCCCTGTGTCGGCGAGCGCGTCTCGTTCATGGCGCCCTTCGCGCTCCCGCGGACAATGACGCACCCGTACACGGAGTTCTACCCCGAGACCTACGGCCACTTCGCACCCACCCGCTTCGTGCAGCCGGCGTACTCCGCGGCATGCATCCCCTACCGATGGATGCTGCGCGAGAAGGTCGAGGGGAGCACGAAGGATGGTGAGATCGGGATCGCCGAGCGTCTGAAGATCGGCTGGGTGCCGGACCGCGAGCCCGACATCCGCAATCACCAGGGCAAGGAGGTCGAGACAGCCTGGATCCAGGAACGCGAGAACCAGCTCGCGCTGCTCGACACCTTCTTCGGCGCGCTCCGGCCGGTGGAGTCGCTCTGCTTCTTCTATGCCAAGCGCACCCCGCTCTCCGAGCAGTCCCGGCGCGTGATCGTCGGCGTGGGCCGCGTGCTTTCCGTGGGGGAGGCCACCGAGTACGCATACAAGGTCGAGGGCCCGCCCCTGCGCTGCGTGCTCTGGGAGCACAACGTGGGCCACTCGGTACGGCCCGGCTCCGCGGACGGTTTCCTCTTTCCCTACCAGGAGGCGCTGGCCCTCGCCGAGCGCGAGGCGGTCGACCCCGAGGAGTTCGTGACCTTCGCTCCTGACGAGCACTTCGACGCCTACTCTTACGGCTCTGAGCTCCTGACCCACGATGGCGCCGTGGCCTCCCTCGTGGCCTGCGCGGGGACGCTGCACCGGATCCGCAGCCGGATCGAGGGACCGTGGGACCAGGCGCTCGCCTGGATCGACACGCAGCTCAACCGGCTCTGGAAGGCGCGTGGTGCGTTCCCCGGCCTGGGATCGGCGCTCTCGGCATTCGGCTACGAGTGGGGCTTCCAGCACGGAAGCCTGCTCGCCTACGAGATCGAGCTGCTGCGCGAGCGCGAGGGCGGCGGTGATCCGTGGGCGCTCGTGGACGCCGTGATGAATGATCCCGCGCGGCTCGGCGGGCCCGTGGCGAAGCTCCTCACGGACGGACTGCGCAGGGGCTGGAAGCGCCTCGCCGACGATAGGCGAGCCCTGCTCCAGCTCCTCGGCCGCTGCGCCGTCTCGGAGGATCAGGCGCTCCGCATGTACGACACCACGGCGCGGGCGAAGGCCGGTATCGAGGCGAGCGACGCCGAGCTGCTGCGCAATCCGTACCTCCTCTTCGAGCGCGACCGACGCGCCGCCGACCCCATCGCCTTCGGCGCGGTGGACCGGGGCCTGTTCCCGGACGAAGCGGTGCGGAAGCAGTTCCCCTTGCCGGAGCCGAGCCGCATCGAAGACCCGGCCCATGAACGGCGCGTGCGCGCACTGGTCGCGGACCTCCTGGGGCACGCGGCGGCCGAGGGGCACACGCTGCTGCCCCGGAGCTGGGTCATCCGCAGAGCGCGGGAGCACGCGCTCCAGCCGCCGTGCCCGCTCGGCGAGAACGTGCTCGACGCCTGCGAGGAGAGCTTCGATCCGGTCATTGCGCGTGTCGCGACACGCGCGGGCGAGCCCGCCTACCAGTTGGAGCGGCTCGTCGAGTGCCGCAAGATCATCCGTCGCGAGGTGCTCGGCCGGAAGAAGGGGAAGCCGCACGCGGCCGATCTCGACTGGCGTGGGCTCGTGGACGCGGGGCTCGATGCGCCGCTGCCCAAGGATCCGGAGGAGCGCGAGCTGGAGGAGCGCGCGCGGCGCGAGAAGGCGGCGGCGCTCGAGCGGCTCTTCCGCTCGCGGCTCTCCGTGTTGATTGGCGCGGCCGGGACGGGCAAGACGACGCTGCTGCGGATGCTCTGCTCGCTTCCCGGCCTCGCCGAGAAGGGGCTGCTGCTCCTCGCACCCACGGGCAAGGCCCGCGTGCGCCTGGAAGAGCAAACCCGCATGCGGGGTGCCGGCCAGACACTGGCGCAGTTTCTCATCCGGCAGCAGCGCTACGACGGCGAGACCGGCGCCTACTTTCCCAAGCCCAGGGCGCCCCGCTGTGGCGACTACCGGACCGTGATCGTGGACGAGTGCTCGATGCTGACCGAAGAACAACTCCCGGCGCTGATCGACTCGCTCAGCAACGTCGAGCGACTCGTGCTCGTCGGGGACCCGCGCCAGCTCCCGCCGATCGGGGCCGGTCGCCCGTTCGTGGACATCGTTCGAGAGCTCGAGCCGGAGAAAGTCGAGACGCTCTTTCCGCGCTGCGGGCCGGGCTATGCCGAGCTCACAATTCCGCGACGCCAGCAGGGCGAGGCCCGGGCCGACGTGCTCCTGGCATCGCACTTCAGCGGACGGCCGCTCGATCCTGGCGCAGACGCCGTGCTGGACGAGGGTGAGGAAGAAATGGACGGACGACTCCGGCTCGTGCGATGGAACCACCCGCAGGAGCTTCAGGAGAAGCTCGTCGCGGAGCTGGTCGAGGCGCTCGGGCTCTCCGGACCGGACGACGAACTGGGCTTCGAGGAATCGCTGGGCGGCACGCGTTACCGGGACATCCCGTGGGCCTTCTTCAGGAACCGGTTCGGGGACAACCCAGGAACCGCCGCCCGGGCCGAAGCATGGCAGATGCTCTCGCCCGTGCGCGCTGGGCTCGTGGGGGTGGACGCGCTGAACCGCATGCTCCAGACGCAGTTCCGGGCGAAGGCGCGCGAGCTTGCCGAGACGGAGGGCTGGGGCCGCAAGGTGCCGCGTCCCGTCGGCCGGCAGATGCTCCTCTACGGCGACAAGGTCATCAACGTCATCAACCAGCGCCGGCGCGATGTCTGGCCGAAGCCCGATGGGGAGGCCTATATCGCCAACGGCGACATCGGCATCGTCGTCGGGCAGTACAAGACGAAGAAGTTCAAGGGCCTGCCGTGGAAGCTAGAGGTCGAGTTCGCAGGGCAGCTGGGCCCCAAGTACGGGTTCTACCCCGGCGAGTTCGGAGACGAAGGCCGCAACCCGCTCGAGCTGGCCTACTGCCTGACGGTGCACAAGACCCAGGGCAGCGAGTTCGGCGTCACCTTTGTCGTGCTCACCAACCCCTGCTGGCTGCTGTCCCGCGAGCTCTTGTACACGGCGCTGACCCGCCACCAGAACCGGCTGGTCATCCTGCACGAGGGCCCGCTTGTCCAGTATCGCGGCTATGGAGGCGACGACCACTCGGAGATCGCGCGGCGCATGACCAACCTCTTTGCGGACCCGCTGCCGCGCGAGGTAACGGTGAACGCCAAGCAACGCTTCCTCGAGGAAGGCCTCATTCATCGAACCGAGCGCGGTGACCTCGTCCGCTCGAAGTCCGAGCTGGTGCTTGCCGACAAGCTACACGCCCGCGGGATCGACTACGCCTACGAGCAGCCTCTCGTGCTGCCCAATGGTCGCACCCGCTACCCGGATTTCACGATCGCGGATCACGCGCGGGGCGTAACCTTCTACTGGGAGCATCTCGGCATGCTCGACGACCCGGGGTACAGAGCCCGATGGGAGCGGAAGCGTGCCGAGTACCTGGAGTGCGGAATCGGGCCTCACGAGGACGGCGGAGGCCCGGAAGGAACGCTGATTGAGACCCGCGACGAACCGGGCGGGCGGCTGGATGCAGCGACGATCGCATCGGTGATCGACGGAGTGATCCTGGGCTGGCACATGGACCTTCACGCGGGCACGGTGGTTGGGAGCCAGACAACCCCGATGAATCAGAACGTGGCGATTGGATTGATCGGCGACCCGGTGCCCCGCGTGGGCAACGGCGCCGCGGTCAGCAGAAACTCGTAGCGGTTCAGCGAGGCGGCCACCTCCCCCACCGCCTCCAGGTCCAGGTTGTCGAACAGCGGCATCCCCAGGTAGATGAGGGCGAAGCGGTGGAGCGGGCGGGGACCGAGGTCGTCCGCCACCGTCACCGCCGGGTCGGCGTCGGCCGGCGCCATGTCCTGCGCCGCCTCGCCGCCCAGTATCGCGATGTCCCGCTCCCTGAGCCAAGGAATGACCGACGCGTGCAGTCCCGCCGACGCGTTGGCCACGTCCCAGGGGCCGACCTCGGCGCGCCGGGCCCAGCGGCCGGTGCGGATGACCACCACGTCGCCGGCGGAGACGGTCACCCCCGTCGCCGCCTCCCAGGCCTCGATGTCCTCGACGTGGATCGGCGTGCCGGGCTCCAGGTACGGCACGTTCCGGAACCGCGCCATGTCGATCAGCACGCCCCGGGTGACGATGCCCGACTTGGCGTTGTGCACGGTGTTCCTGGAGTGGCCGCCCTGCGCCGCGACCACGGCGGGATCCGGCCGGTAGCCGTTGTAGGTCACGCCCTCGCCGATGAAGTTGTGGTTCAGGAAGTCGAGGTGCGTGTGGATGAACCCGTGGTACGAGATCCGGATCTCGTCGGCGGTGATCCCGAGCGGGGTGACCTGATACGGCCGCGGGCCGTCGACCGTCGCCTCGGTCTCGGCGTCGCGCGCGAGCGAGACCGAGATGCCCTCCCGCACGAGGGAGGCGGCCTGCCTGCGCTTCTCCCGCGTGATGAGGTTCAGGGTGCCGATCTCATCGTCGGCGCCCCACCGCCCCCAGTTCGTCAGCTCCTGCTTCCACCGCTCCACGTCCGCCTGCGTCACCTGCCGTCCGGCGGCAGCCTGGTCCCGTTCCTGCTGGAAGCCCCGGGAGCCGACGGTTTGAGCGAACGGCACCGATGTGACGATGGCCGCCAGTGTGAAGATGCCCAGACTCCTCTTCGTCGTTCCCATCGATCTCTCCCAGGTATCGCCTCCGGGGTCGATCCGGCTCCGCGTCGCTTGAACCCGGATGCTCCAACCGGCCGGCCCCGCCGAGCGAACTTCTCCCGGTCCCGCGCTCCTGCGCCGACGGGACACCGTCTCGGATGATAGCCGCGTCCGCTCTCCCGCGGCGAGAATCTCCGGCCGGCGGTGCCGCCCCCCCCCCGGGTGCGCAACCGGCGCGTCCGTGTCCGCCGTCCGGCCGCGGATCATCCCCATTGCGGTTTGGCGTACAGACTCCTAGAATGGGGTTTCGACTCTGACCGGAAACACGTTCGCACCGAGGAGGCCGCGGATGACGACGACGCGAAACCGGAGGCGGACGTTCGCACGGCAGGCAATGCTCGGCACGGCGGTCGTGGCGCTCGTCGCGCTGCCGTCTCCGGCGGCCGCACAGGTCGCGGCCACCGCGGCCACGGACGAGGTCACGTTCACGCGCGACATCGCCCCCATCCTCCAGCGGAGTTGTCAGAAGTGCCATCGGCCCAACTCGCTGGCCCCGATGTCGCTCATCGACTACGCGGAGGTGCGGCCCTGGGCCCGCGCCATGAAGCTCCGCACGGGGCTGCGCGACAGGCCGGGCGTGATGCCCCCGTGGTACATCGAGAAGGACATCGGCATCCAGCGGTTCAAGGACGATCCGTCGCTCAGCGACGACGAGGTCGCCCTGATCGCGAAGTGGGCGGACAACGGCGCCCCGCGGGGCGATCCGGCCGACCTGCCCCCGCCGGTCGCGTTCATCGACGTGGACGAATGGGAGATCGGGCAGCCCGACCTGATCGTGTCGTCGGCGAGTTTCGACGTCGCGGGCGACGCGCCCGACTGGTGGGGATCCATCGGCGAGGTGCCGACCGGGCTCACCGAGGACCGCTACGTCTCGGCGATGGAGTACAAGGAGGTCACCGAGGCCAGCGAGGGTGAGGTCCGCGACACGGTCGGCGGGCTCTTCGTGGTGCACCACGCCACCCTCGGCGCGACCGATCCGAATCCGGACCCGAACGAGAACGATCCGCTGGCCGCGCTGCGCCGCTGGCCGACCCACGAGGTGGGGCGCAACGCCGACGTCTTCGACCCCGAGGCGGGCAAGATCATGAAGGCGGGGTCGAAGCTCCAGTTCAACTCGATGCACCTGCACGCGAACGGTGCGGACACGAGAGCCCACCTGAAGGTCGGCTTCAAGTTCCATCCCCCGGGGTACGAGCCGACCCGCAAGTGGGTGCGCATGTCCTTCGGCAACGGCGTCGACCTCGACATCGAGGCGATGGATCCCGACCAGCAGATGGAGGCCTACTTCACCCTGCCGGAGAACACGCTGATCACGATCTTCGAGCCCCACATGCACGCGCCCGGCGTGCGGATGTGCCTGGACGCCATCTGGGGGCACAACGTCCAGACGCTGAACTGCGCCGGCTACGACCACAGCTGGGTGCGGGTCTACAACTACGAGGACGACGCGGCGCCGCTGCTGCCGAAGGGCACCATCCTCCGGATGACCGGCTACTTCAACAACTCGCCCTCGAACCCCAACGTGCCCGATCCGCGCAACTGGTCGGGCGGCGGACACCGTTCGGTCGACCAGATGTTCATCAACCTGATGCGCGGGGTCTACCTGACCGACGAGGAGTTCGCGGCGGAGATGGCCAAGCGGCGCGAGGCCCTCGGCCTGGCCGACGGCGAGGTGGTCCTCGGCTGTCCGCTCTGCGGAACGGCGGCGCAGGAACCCGCCGTCAACGCCGGAGGAGGACAGTGAGAGCCGCGGCAGCCCGGGGCAGGAACCTCCCGGCGATCGTCGTCCTGCTCGCCGGGCTGCTCGTCGGTCTGGCCGTGCAGGACGCGGGCGCGCAGGGGGCCCGGCGGGCGTACGACTCCGGCCAGGAGGTGGTGCCGGCCTACGAGGGCTGGGAGCAGAACCCGGACGGCTCGTTCAACCTGGTGTTCGGGACGATGAACCGGAACTGGGAGGAGGAGTTGCACATCCCGATCGGCCCCGACAACAACATCGAGCCCGGCGGGCCCGACCAGGGACAGCCGACGTGGTTCCTGCCGCGGCGGAACCGCTTCCTCTTCCGCATCCGGGTCCCGGCCGACTTCGGCGACCGGGAGCTGGTCTGGACCCTCACCAGTCACGGCGAGACGAAGCACGCCTACGGAACGCTGAAGCCCGACTACTACATGGACGACAACGTCCGGACGGCGAACAACGGGGCCGGCGTCTCCGGCGAGCTGTTCAAGAACGTGGCCCCGGTGCTCGAGGTGCGCGGCGAGTCGACGAGAACGGTGAAGGCGAACGCGCCGATCACCCTGACCGCGGTCGCGCACGACGAGGACGGACTGCCGAAGCCGCGGGCGATGCGCCCCGTGGACCCGGGCCGTCCCACGAGCCTGACTCCGATCACCGCGACCGGCCTCCGGCTCTCCTGGTTCGTCTACCGGGGAGCCGTGCCGGTGACCTTCGATCCGGTGCAGACCAAGGCCTGGGAGGACACGCGGGCGAACTCGAACTCGCCGTGGGGCGCCGGCTGGGAGACTCCCGATCCGCCCCCGGACAACCAGTGGGTGGTGCAGGCGACCTTCAGAGAGCCCGGCACCTACGTGCTGCGGTGCCTTGCCCACGACGGAGCGCTGGGGACCTACGAGGACGTCACGTTCGTGGTGACGGAGTGAAGCGGGCCTCGATCTCGCGGCGCGCCTTCACGGCGGGCAGGTCCGCATCCGGCTGTTCATGCCCGCCGCCTGCGCCTGCCCGTCGGCCGCGTTGAAGAGGCTGAGCGTCGTTTGGCCGACTTCCCTCAGCCGCTCTCGATCAGCGACCGCAGGTGCTTCCGGACCTGCGCCCACTCGTCCTCCAGAATGCTGTAGTAGATCGTGTCGCGGTAGCGCCCATCGTGCATCAGGGTGTGGGAACGCAAGGTTCCCTCCGGCGTGGCGCCGATTTTCGTCAGCGCGCCGCGCGCGCGACGATTGACCGCGTCCGTCTTGAACTCCACGCGGTGAGCGGACAGCGACTCGAAGCAATGCTCCAGAAGGAGATACTTCGCGCGCGTATTGATCCCGCGCCCCTGCGCTCCGGTCGCGAGCCAGGTCCATCCGATCTCGATCCGCCGGTCCTTCGCCGAGGCGTTCCCGAGGGCGGTCCCGCCGACCACCGCCCCCTCCCGGCGATCGACCACGGCGAACGGCAGGAGCCGGCCTGTCTGCTGATGGTGGAGCGCGGTTTCGATGTAGTCGCGGGCATCGGCCGGGCTCTCGAGGCAGTTCACGCTGTGCTGCCAGATCTTCGGGTCAAGACCGACTTCGATCAACGCGTCGAGATCCGCGAGACTCCACTGCCGCAGGAGCACGCAATCGTGGGAAAGAGACACGCTCTTGGTCAGGTCCACCGATGCATCTCCTTCGCTCCGGCATGCATCTCCAACCGCATTGGTGGCCATGCAGCGTCAGATGGGTCGGCGCAGTCGACGCGTTTCAGAATGCCGGCTTCCAGATCGCGGGAAGATCGAGCGAAAACCCCGGCAGGACCGTTTCGCCGGTGACGACGTCCGGTTCGGCGCGCTGTTCGAGGCTGCCGTCGGCACGGTAGATGGCGACCTGCCGCCGAGCGGGATCGATGAGCCAGCCCAGGTGGGCGCCGTTGGCGCGGTACTCCTCCATCTTTCGCTGGACGGCGGCACGAGAGTCGGACGGCGAGATCAACTCGATGACGAAATCGGGACACAGCGGCAGGAATCGCTCCTTGTCCTCGGGAGAAAGCCGGGCGAGCCGCTTGCGGAGGACCCAGGCCGCATCCGGCGAACGCACCGCGCCGTTGGGCAACTCGAAGCCGGTCGAGGAGTCGAAGGCGACGCCCGTCCCGTTCTGCTCGGCCCAGCGATAGAGGGCCGCGACCAGGAAACCGTTCCGCGCCCCCGTTTCCCCGCCGGTGGGCGTCATCACCGCGATGCTCCCTTCCGCGTTGCGCTCGATCCGCACGTCGCGATTCATTTGGCAGAACTGGAAGAACTGCTCCCGGCTCATGTCGATGGCGGGGGGCATATGCAGCTCCAGGGCCGCCGGGCCGGACCGCTGATGAAGGACTGCCATGACCTCAGGCTACCGCACGCGCCTCGCGGGAATCAACGGGGCCGGACCGCCCGTGGGCGTGCGCCCCACGGAGGGCGCTTGGCACGCGACCCTTGACGCCATCCCGGTCAACGGACCGCTGGTCGCGGTGACGAGCCTCGCGGCGACCGTGGAGAGGCCCAGCCGGTGGTCGTTCGGGTCGATCCAGCGCCCGGCATCCTCCCGGACCACGGCCGGCCGCGACTTGAGGCGGACGTAGACCGGCTCGACGTCGAGGTCGTAGTGGGTGAAGCCGTGCCGGAAGACGTCGACGGCGCGTATCTCCTCGACGAGACCGGCATCGACGCCGGCCTCGTCGAGGAATCCGCGCACCGTCTCTCGGGAGTCGCGCTCCGGCGGCGACCAGAGGCCGCCCCAGATGCCGTCAGGCGGCCGCCGCTCGACGAGACAGGCGCCGTCGGGGTCGACCAGCACGAAGAACCGGCGCCGCTCGAGGCGGCGGGGGCGGCGCGGCGCGGCCTCCGGATACCGCTCGGGGTCGCCCGCGGCCAAGGCCAGGCAGCCCTCGCGCACCGGACAGTCGCCGCAGCGCGGCCGCCGGCGGCGGCACACCGTCGCGCCGAGATCCATGACGGCCTGCGTGTAGTCCGCGGCGCGGTCCCGCGGGGCATGCGATTCCGCGAGGCGCCACAGCTCGTCGAGGGTGGCCGACGACGACACCGGGCCGGCGACCCGGTGCCGACGCGCCAGCACGCGCTTGACGTTGCCGTCCAGAATCGGCGCGCGCCGGCCGTAGGCCTGGGCGACGATCGCGGCGGAGGTCGAACGGCCGATGCCCGGCAGCGCTCCGAGTGCCGCCGCCGTGTCGGGCAACGTCCCGCCGTGCTCCCTGACGACCATGCCGGCGGCGCGATGCAGGTTACGCGCGCGGGCGTAGTAGCCGAGACCGCTCCACAGGTGCAGCACGTCGTCGAGGCCGGCCCGGGCCAGGGTCTCCACGTCGGGGAAACGGGCCACGAACCGCTCGAAGTACGGCGCCACAGTGCCGACCTGAGTCTGCTGGAGCATGATCTCCGCGACCCATACCCGGTACGGCGTGCGCTGCCGCTGCCAGGGGAGGTTCTTGCGGCCGTGGACGTCCCACCAGGCGAGCACGCGGCGGGCGAAGGAACCGGCGGCGGCCATGGCTGCGTCAGTCGGACATCGCCCGGGCCAGCGCCGCGAAGTCCTCGACGATGAGGTCCGGCTGGTGCGGCGAACCGCCGAAGGGACGCCGCCGCCGGTCGATGAACGCGGTGCGCATGCCGGACGCCTTCGCGCCGATGCAGTCGAACGCGTGGTTGGCGACGAAGAGCACGCTCGCGCGGTCTGCCCCGAGCCGCTCGCAGGCCGTCGCATAGGTCGCGTGGTGGGGCTTGAAGTAGCCGGCCTCCTCGACCGAGATCACCGCGTCGAAGTCGAACCCGATGTGCGGCCGGGCCGCCTCGAGCATGTCGCGGTCGCCGTTCGAGAGAATCGCGAGGCGATACCGCCCGCGCAGCCGCTCGAGCGCCGCGAGCACGTCGGGAAACGGCTTCAGCCGCTCGATGCAGCCGACGAGCCAGCGCACTTCGTCACGGGTGTGGTCGATGCCGGCGCGCCGCATGACCTGCGACACCGCGCGGTGGCCGATCTCGCGGTAGGAGGTGTGGCCGCGGTCGCACAGCGCGTCGATCATCGAGTCTTCGAAGTGCGTGCGCCGCCACCAGGTGACGAAGCGGCGCGGGTCGCCGCGCCAGCCCTTGCGGGCCAGGAACGGCGTCACCATCTCGGTCAGACCGCCCTGCATGTCGACGACGGTGCCGTACTGGTCGAACATCACGGTCGCGACCTCGCGGCGCAGGAGACCGGCCGGGTCGGCGCTCATCGCGTCCTCCTCCCGTGCTGCAACGACGTGGGCGGTGGAAACGGGAAACAGGGCACAACCTACCCCAACCCCGGAACCTACGGGCGCCGGCCTCGCGGCGACGCCGACCTGCGGCCCGGTAGGGAATCGGAACCGGCTTCAGGAACGCACTGCGGGGCCCGGGAAGCGATCAGACGGTCGCGGTCTTCGGAGACGTGGGCTGCTGCATCGCCTGGAACGCACGGCAACGAGTCGAACTCCGGCAGACCGCGACGCTCCCGAAACGATCGGACCCGAGCTTCGCTCTTTGTTGGTTCCATGTCCATCAACGTGTCACATGCGATCCGCATCGTCAACGGGCCACCGCCGACCCTCGCACCTCAGGCCAGATAGCGCGCCACTGCCGCCTCGTCCCAGTCCATGCCGAGGCCGGGGCCGCGCGCCGTGACCATGCCGTCCACCACCCGCGGCGGGTCGGCGAGGACGGCGCCGGCGAGGTCGAGGTACTCCAGATAGTGGGCAAGCGGCGTGACCGGCAGGACGTGGGCGCTCGCCTCGATGAAGAGGTGGCTGGACACGGGCACGGCGGCCGCCTCGGCCTGCCCCATGGCGCGCAGCCAGCCGGTCACCCCGCCGATCTTCATCAGGTCCGGCATGCAGAGGTCGCAGGCGCCGGCGGCGAGGGCGTGGGCCATGTCGTGCCCGAACCACCAGTTCTCGCCGGTCTGAATCGGGACCGGAGACGCGGCGCGGACGCGGGCGTGGCCGGCAAGGTCCTCGGCCGGCACCGGCTCCTCCACCCATTCGAGGTCGAACCGGGCGAGCGCGCGGATGCGCCGCAGGGCCTCGGGCGCGGTCAGCGACTGGTTGTAGTCGACCATCAGCCGCACGTCCGGCCCGACGATCTCGCGCACCCCGGCGACGTTGGCCGCGTCCCACGCGAGATCGCCGACCCCGATCTTGATCTTGATCGCGCGGAAGCCCTGCTCGACGCTCCGCTCCAGCGCCGCCGCGTCCGCGACCGGATCGACGATGCCGTAGCTGTCGTAGGCCGGCACCGGCTCCGCCTTCCCGCCGAGCAGCTCGACCACCGGCCGCTGCTGCGCGCGCCCCTGCAGGTCCCACAGGGCCATGTCCAGGCCCGACAGGGCCATGCCGACGAGCCCCTGGCGCCCCATCAGGCGGAAGCGCGCGGCGAGACCGTCGTACACCGCCGCGGGATGCGCCGGGCGTCCCCGTACGACCTCGTCCAGGTCTTCGAGAAACGCCTTCAGGGCCCGCAGCGTGAGGGTGGTGTACCCGAAGACGTAGGCGCGGCCGACCGGGCCCTCCTCGGAGGCGACATCCAACAGGAGGAGCGGCGAGACCGGGACGTCGCCCGACGCGGTGCGCAGCGGCCTGGCCAGCGGCGCGGCGACGGCGCGCGCGGTCAGCGCGCGAATGGTCAGAACGGATTCCAGCATGACAGGCTCCGTGAAGGTCGTCCTTCGTTCCACGCCCGCACGCGCCTGCCTCGACGCCGCAGGCCTGCGCGCCGCGGGCCTTCCCTTCAATCCCGCTGTCGCGCGACCGGAGGCCGTCCTCGGCACCTCGGTCAAGCGGCCCGTCAACCAGCCGCCGCCGCGCGCCCGGGGTCATCCTCGTCACGTCCGCCAGGCTGGCCCCGTCAAGCACCCACTGCCGCGCGCCGCCCACGCCGATCACGATGGCGTCGTACATGCTCTACCCGCGAACGGTCACCCGGTGCGGCGTCGGACCGCCCGCGCAGACGATACGCCGGGGGCCGAACGAAGGTCAACGCAGGCCGGGGGCGGCGTCCAGCGGCCCGTGGCAACGCCCCGCCGCGTTCGACCGCCCGAAAGGACCGATTCCGCCCGCTTGGCGGTAGACTCGCATCGAGCGGCGCCGCGACATTCCGGGCGCCGCGGGAGACAAGGCCATGACGATTTCCGGTTCGGCCCCCTTGCGGCCCCTTCGGGGGCTCGGCGTCGGCCTGGCGCTGGCGCTCGTCCTCGCGGCGGCGAGCGCGTCCGGCCAGGACGACGGCCGGCGCCACCTGGCCCTCGACGGCTATCTCTCGTGGGAGACGGTCGGCAATCCCCGCATCTCGCCCGACGGCGCGACCGTCGTCTACGAGCGGCGCTTCGTCGACCCGGTGGCCGACGGTGTCCGCAGCGAGCTCTGGGTCATCGGCGCCGACGGCTCGCGCAACCGCTTCCTCGCCGAGGGCGCCGGCCCCCGCTGGTCGCCGGACGGCACCCGCATCGCCTTCACGCGGTCCGGCGAACCGCGGGGGTCGCAGGTATTCGTCCGCTGGATGGACGCCGAGGGCGCCGAGAGCCAGATCACGCGGCTGGAGAACCCGCCGTCGCAGATCCGGTGGGCGCCCGACAGCGGCTCGCTCGCCTTCCGGGCGGTGGTCTCCCCCGCGCCCGACCCGGCCTGGAGCATCGACATGCCGAAGGCGCCGGAGGGCGCCGAGTGGACGGCCCCGGCCCGCATCGTGACCCGGCTCGGCTACCGCCGCGACGGCTCCGGCTACACCCCGGCCGGCTACCGCCACGTCTTCGTGGTCAGCGCCGCCGGCGGAACGCCGCGGCAGATGACGAGCGGCGACTTCCACCACGACGACCCGCGGTTCACCCCGGACGGGCGCGGCATCGTCTTCTCCGGCCTCCGCGAGCCGGACGCCGAGTACGCCTGGCGGCAGTCCGAGGTGTACCGGGTGGACCTGGCGACGCGCGAGATCAGCGCCCTGACGAGCCGCGACGGTCCGGACGGGGGCGCCGTTCCCTCCCCCGACGGGCGCGCCATCGCCTACACCGGGATGGACCACACGACGGACACCTACCGCGAGGAGGGCCTCTACGTGATGGCCGCCGACGGCTCGGGCTCCCGGGTCGTCGCCACCGAGATGGGGCGGCGCCCCGGCATCGTGGGCTGGGCCGCCGACGGCAGTGGCGTCTACCTGAACGCGCAGCTGCGGGGGACGAGCAACCTCCACTTCGCGTCGGTGGACGGCGAGGTGCGCGCGGTGACGAGCGGCAACCACATGCTGTCGGTCTCCTCGGTCAGCGAGAACGGCGTCGCGGTCGGCGTCGTCTCCAGCTACCACGTGCCCGGCGACCTCGTCGCCTTCGACGTGGACGATCCGGAGACGATGCGCACCCTGCACCGGACGAACGCCGGGCTGCTCGCCGACGTGCGCCTGGGCGACGTCGAGGAGATCTGGTACCAGTCGCCGGACGGGCTCGACATCCAGGGCTGGATCGTCAAGCCGCCGGACTTCGATGCGGCGCAGAAGTACCCGCTCATCCTCCGCATCCACGGCGGCCCCCATTCGATGTACAACGCCGGCTTCGACTTCAAGAACCAGGACCACGCGGCGAACGGCTACGTGGTCCTGTACACGAACCCGCGCGGCAGCAGCGGCTACGGCAGCGCGTTCGGCAACGAGATCAAGAACGCGTATCCGGGAGAGGACTACGACGACCTGATGGCCGGGGTCGACGAGGTGATCGCGCGCGGCTACGTCGACGAGCGGAACCTGTTCGTGTACGGCGGCAGCGGCGGGGGCGTCCTGACGTCGTGGATCGTCGGCCGCACCGGGCGCTTCACCGCCGCCGTGGTCAAGGCGCCGGTCACCAACTGGCTGAGCTTCGTCGGCACCACCGACGGGCCGGGCTGGTACCGCAACTTCGAGAAGCTGCCCTGGGAGGACCCCGAGGAGCACCTGCGGCGGTCCACCCTGATGGTCGTCGGCAACGTCACCACCCCGACCCTGCTGATGACCGGCGAGCGGGACCTGCGCACGCCGATGGAGCAGACCGAGCAGTACTACCGGGCCCTGAAGCTGCGCAAGGTGCCGACGGCGATGATTCGACTGACCGACAGCTGGCACAGCCGCAGCTCGCCCCCGACCAACTTCCTGCGGGTGCAGCTCTACCTGCGGCTGTGGTTCGAGCGGTTCATGGTCGGGGGAGCCGCGGCCACCGACGAGGAGGGGTAGCGACGACAACGCGGCGGCCGGCGCCCCGGAGCGGACCGGGGCGGAGACGGGCGTCGATGCGTTCGCAATCACGCGATCGATCATGATGTACTGACGCGCGGCGCGCTGCCTCCGGTGGGCCGGCAGCCTCCGCGGATACAGTTCCCGAAAGGCAGCTCAGAGAGTGCTCACACGCCTCCAGGTAGACGGCTTCAAGAATCTCGACCGGATAGATGTACGACTGGGTCCCTTCACGTGCGTCGCCGGCCCCAACGGCGTCGGGAAGTCCAATCTTTTCGACGCCGTCGCGTTCCTCGCCACACTTGCGGACAAGCCTCTGGTCGAAGCCGCCTCGGCGGTGCGAGGAGGGGACTCCCGACGAGGTGAGGTCTGGAGCCTCTTTCGCCGCGCCGGCGACCGCGTGGCGGAAACGATGAAGTTCGCGGCCGAGTTCCTGATTTCAAGCGACGGCGAGGACGAGCTGGGCCAGGCCGCCAAGGCGTCGATGACGTTCCTGCGGTACGAGCTGGAGCTGCGCCATCGACAGGACTCCGCGATTCGGGCGATGGGCGCGCTGGAGATCGCCCGAGAGAGAATGGTGCACATAAACCGTTCCGAGGCGAAGAGCCGGCTCGGCTTTCCCCACAAGAAGGCCTGGCGCGACTCCGTCGTCACCGGTCGCCGAACGAGCCCCTATATCTCAACGGAGCCCGAACCAGGCGAGACCGTCGTCTCGCTGCACGCGGACAGCAAAGCCGGCCTGGGCGGCGGACGTCCACGTCGCGTTTCCGCTGCCAACCTGCCGCGCACGATGTTGTCGTCGGTCAACAACGCGGCCGAGCACCGAACATTGGTGCTCGCTCGTCAAGAGATGGTGGCTTGGACCCAGCTCCAGCTGGAACCCTCGGCTCTCCGGGCGCCCGACGAGTTCACGGCGCCACGCAGCATGGGACCGAACGGAGCCCATCTGCCGGCGACGCTGTACGACCTTGCGCAGGCCGCGCAACGCAGTCATCCCGGCGGAGAAGGAGACGTCTATGCGCGGGTCGCCAACAGGCTCTCGGAGCTCGTCGAGAACGTACGGAGCATTGGCGTGGACGTTGACGACAAGCGACAGCTATTGAGTATCGTGATGACGGATCTCCAGAACACGGAGCACGTCGCCAGCGCCCTTTCCGATGGCACGCTGCGGTTTCTCGCGCTCACCGTCATGGAATCCGATCCCGGGAGCAGGCGGCTGATCTGCCTGGAGGAACCCGAGAACGGGATGCACCCGCTCCGAATCTCGGCCGTCATCGAGTTGCTGCGCGAGCTCGCGGTCGACGTCGACGAACCGGTCGATGCCGAGAACCCGCTTCGACAGGTCATCATCAACACGCACTCGCCGTCGGTGGTGGCGTGCGTTCCTGACGATGCACTGCTCATGGCCCACGTCGCGCGTGGCCGCGAAGCGGAGGCGTCGCAACTCACCATACGTCATTTGCCGGATACGTGGCGTGTCCACGACGGTTCCGACGAGGCGACCGTGACGCGCGGTGACCTGTTGGCGTACTTGAATCCCCTGGAGGTCCTCGTTGCGCCGCCAACGGCGCGACAGGCAGGCGTGCGAGGAACTTCAGGCCGCGACGAGCCGCGCACCGTCTGGCCAACCTGATCACGGACTGGAGGCCACTGCGGAACCCGGCTGCATTCAATCGGCTGGAAGCGGACACCAGGAGCGCTCTCGAGCATCTTGGCCCGCGGATGGCCGAGTAGGACTGAGACCCGAACGTTCATCCCGCGGTGAGCACTCGGCGCAGCCGACGCCCATCCGGGCCACGAATCGGTGATGTCTCATGGAGGTGAGGACGGCCGCCGTCGAGCGTTGGCCGGTTTCACCCGGCGGGTCTTGCCGAGAGGAGCTTCAGTGATGTCTTCGACGAGGGTACGCCTTGCGGTGGGTGCGGTGACGGTGGCGGCGATGGCCGCCAGCGCCGCGTGGGCGCAGTCGGCGGCCGAGATGGGTCCGCAGGCCGCGTTGAACGCGATGGGTATCGTCGGCTACGCGGACCGGATGAGCGTGGCGCCGGGCGAGTCGATCCGGTTCATGGTGAGCAGCGGGCTGCCCACGTACCGGGCGGAGATCGTCCGGCTGATCCACGGCGACGCGAACCCGAACGGGCCGGGCATCAAGGAGGAGCTGGTCGAGACGCCGGCAAACGGCGACTATCCCGGCCGGCGCCAGGACCTGCCGCTCGGCTCCTACGTCACCGTGCCGGACGCAGCGCCGCTACGGCTCGACGGGAGCTTCACGATCACGGCCTGGGTGGCGCCGACGCGGCCCGGGGTCGTCGGGTGGGTGGGGGAGCCGGGCGCGCAGGGTGTGGTGACGAAGTGGGCGGCGGACCGCGGCTACGGACTGATGATCGACGAGCGGGGTCGGCTGGCCCTGTGGCTCGGGGCGGCCGACGGGCAAGTGGCCCGCGTGGCGGCGGAGCCGGCGCTCCGGCGGTGGGCGCCGGCGATCCCGGGGGCCGGGAGTCCGCGCCCGCACGGCGTGCCGACGCAGTGGTACTTCGTGGCCGCGAGCTTCGACGCCGCCACCGGCCGGGTGACGCTGTATCAGGACCCGCTCGATCTCTACGTGAACGATCCGACGCGGGTGGTGGTCGAGGAGGCGACCCCGGTTCGGGCGCTGGCGACGCCCGACGAACCGCTGCGCATCGCCGCCTACGGGACGGCCGACGGCGGTGTGGCGGGGCACTACAACGGGAAGATCGACAACCCGCGGGTCTACGGCCGGGCGCTGAGCCGGGCCGAGGTCGAGGCGATCGCGGCCGGCGCGGGGCCGACCGACGCCGTGGCGGCGTGGGACTTCGCGGCGGACATCGAGACCGATCGGGCGCGCGACACCGCGGGGCGGGGGCTGGACGGCCGCACCGTGAACCTGCCGACGCGGGCGGTGACGGGGCACCTGTGGGACGCGACCGAGATGGACTTCCGGCGGGCGCGCGAGCAGTACGGGGCGATCCACTTCCACGACGACGACCTGCTCGACGCCGGGTGGGAGGTCGGCTTCGCGTTCGACGTGCCGGCGGAGCTGCGGAGCGGTGTGTACGCGGCGCGCCTGCGGACGACGACGAGCGAGGACTACGTGCCGTTCTTCGTGCGGCCGCCGTACGGAACGGCCACCTCGAAGATCGCGTTCCTGGTCCCGACCGTCAGCTATCTCGCCTACGCCGGGACCGGCGGCACGGGCTTCCAGCCGATGAGCCTGTACTCGACCCACACCGACGGCAGCGGCGTGACCTACTCGTCGGGGCTCCGCCCCATCACCAATATGCGCCCGAAGATCGACACCCGGAACCCCTGGCAGTTCATGGCCGACACGCACCTCGTCGACTGGCTGGAGGTCAAGGGCTTCACCGTCGACGTCGTCACCGACCACGACCTCCACGCGGAGGGGGCGGCGCTGCTCGAGCCCTACAACGTCGTGCTGACCGGCACCCACCCGGAGTACTACTCGTGGGAGATGCTGCAGGGGCTCCGGTCGTACCTCGATCAGGGCGGCCGGCTGATGTACATGGGGGGCAACGGGTTCTACTGGGTGACGCCGGTCGATCCGACCGGGACCTTCATCGAGGTGCGGCGGCGCGACGGCACCGAGCACTGGCAGGGAGCGCCGGGCGAGAGCCACCACAGCCTGACCGGCGAGCCGGGCGGTCTGTGGCGCTTCCGGGGTCGGGCCCCGCAGTGGCTGGTAGGCGTGGGGTTCACGGCGCAGGGATTCGACCGGAACTCGCCCTACCGCCGGATGCCCGACAGCTTCGACCCGCGGGTCGCTTTCATCTTCGAGGGGATCGACGACAACGAGCTGATTGGCAACCACCCGTCGCTGGTGCTCGACTTCGGGGCGGCGGGGTCGGAGCTGGACCGCGTGGACTACGCCCAGGGCTCGCCGCCGCATACGCTCGTGCTGGCGCGGTCGTTCGGGCACTCCGACGCCTACCAGCACGTGATCGAGGAGGTGAACACCAGCAACTCGGCGCAGGGGGGCACCGTCAACCCGCTGGTCTACGCCGACGTGGCGTACGTGGAGTACCCCAACGGGGGCGCGGTGTTCTCGACGAGCTCGATCGCATGGAGCGGCAGCCTGTCGTTCAACGAATACGACAACAACGTCTCGCGGCTGACGGAGAACGTCCTGCGGCGGTTCGCGTCGGACGAGCCGCTGCCGGGGCCGACCCCGGCGCCCTCGGAGGGCGGAGCCGGCGCCGCCGGCGGCGGGCGATGACGCCCCGCGCGCGCCACGGCTGAACGGACGCGACCGAGCCGATGTACCAGGTCGAGGCGTGGTCGGCGCTGCGGCGGGCCCGGCGCGACGCGGGCGGCGGCTTCCGCTGGCTGCACGTCAGCGGCAACGTCTGGGCGCTCGGCTTCACGAGCCTCTTCACGGACGTCTCGTCCGAGATGGTCGCCACGGTGCTGCCCGTCTACCTGGTCCTCTACCTTGGGCTGACGCCGTTCCAGTTCGGGATCGTCGACGGACTCTACCACGGGGTGACGGCGCTGCTGCGGCTGGCCAGCGGCGTCGCCGTGGACCGGGGCGGCCGCTGCAAGGAGATCGCATTGGCGGGCTACGGCGCCTCGGCGGTGTCCCGGCTGGCCCTGCTGGCGGCCGGCGCCTCGTGGCCGCTCATCGCCGGCGTCGTGGCGTTCGACCGGGCGGCCAAGGGCGCCCGCACCGTGCCGCGCGACGTGCTGATCTCGCTGAGCAGCCGCCCCGATGGCCTGGCGACCGCGTTCGGCGTGCACCGCGCCCTCGACAGCGCCGGCGCCATGCTGGGGCCGCTGGTCGCGCTCGCCATACTCGCCGCCCTCCCGAACGCCTTCGACGTCGTCTTCGTCGCCAGCTTCAGCGCGGCCGTCGTCGGCCTCGGCGTGCTGCTGCTCTTCGTCACCAACGCCGAGCGGCCCCCCGCACCGGCGCCGGCGCCCGCCTCCGTCACGCCGCTCGCCGCGGGGCGCCGCATCCTGGAGGTCCCCGGCCTGCTGCGCCTCACGGTCGCGGCGACGATGCTCGGCGCCGCCACGGTGAGCGACGGCTTCCTCTACCTGCTGCTGCAGCGGGAGGCCGGCTTCAATCCGGGCCTGTTCCCGCTGCTCTACGTCGGAACGTCAGGCTGCTATCTGGCGCTGGCGGTGCCGGCCGGCGGGCTGGCGGATCGCATCGGGCGGCAGCGCGCGTTCCTCGCGGGCTACGGGTTGCTCGCCGCCGCCTACGCGACGACGATGCAGTCCGGGATCGGCCTGCCGGGGGTGGCGGCCTGCCTCCTTCTTCTGGGCGCCCACTATGCGCTGACGGACGGCGTGCTGATGGCGTTCGCCAGCGGGCGGTTGCCCCCGCAGCGGCGCGGCCGCGGACTGGCGCTGCTCACGACCGCCGGAAGTCTCGCCCGGCTGCTGGCCTCGGTCGTTTTCGGCGCGCTCTGGACGCGATACGGCGCCGCGACGGCGGTTCCGGTGTTCCTGATCGCGCTCGTAGCGGCGATGGCGGTCGCGGCGGTCCTTCTGCGAGACACGGGTGGTAAAGGCGAATGATGACGGCTCCGACTGAAGATCGGCAGAACGAGCACGCGGCCCGCCGGGCGGGCGAGGCGCCGGCGAATCGGCGCACTCCGCCCCGCATCGTCGCATTCGTGCTCCTGTGCGCGGCCTCCCTCGCGCTGGCCGGCGGCTACGCCTGGTGGTCGGCGGCGCGCCGGGCGAGCTTCGTTCGGGAAGTCTCCCTGCCGCCGATCGGCAGTCTGGCCGAGCTCGATCCGCCGGCCGCGACGGCGCCATCCGCACCGCCATCAGCGACTCCGGGCGACGGCCGGCCGGCGCCTCGCCCGCCCGCCGCGCGGTTGCCGGAAGATCGGTCGGGAGCCGGTGGGAGGTCCTCGCAGGAGTCGGATCCCGGTCCGGGGGCGGGAGCCGCGGGCCCCGTGCGGGGAAGGGACGAGCCGGCCCCCGGAGCGGCCGGCCCGCCGGCAGGCGTGGACATCGACGACCCGCAGGCCGGGCGCGTCCTTCTCCTCCGCCACACGGGGCTCGACGAGAGCTTCGGCGTGGCCAGCGTCGAGCGGCTGGACGCGGCCGGCGGCGGGCGCCGCGCAACGCCGTTGCGGTGCGACCGGGTCGACTTCGCGGGGGAGCGAGGCGTCTGCCTGACGACCGACCGCTTCTATACGACGCACGCGATCATGGTGTTCGACGGCGCGTTCGAACCGCTGCACCGGCTCCCGCTGCACGGCGTCCCCAGCCGCGTGCGCCTCGCGCCCGACGGCCGGCTGGCCGCGGTGACGGTGTTCGTGTCGGGCCACTCGTATCTCGACGAGGGCTTCTCGACCGAGACGAGCATCGTCGACACCTACTCCGGCGAGCGGCGGGTCGCCAACCTGGAGGAGCTGCGGGTGTACCGGGACGGCGCGCCGTTCCGAACCGTCGACTTCAACTTCTGGGGCGTCACCTTCGCGGCCGACAGCGACCGGTTCTACGCGACCCTGGGTACCGGGGGGACGACGTATCTCGTCGAGGGACGCGTCTCGACGCGACGGGCGGACGTGGTGCTCGAGGGCGTCGAATGCCCGTCGCTGTCGCCGGACCAGAGCCGCCTCGTCTTCAAGAAGCGCCTTCCCCTCGCGACCGGGCGCGGGTGGCGGCTCCACGTCATGGACCTGCGGTCGCGCGCGGTCACGCCGCTCGCCGAGCCCCGGTCGGTGGACGATCAGGCCGAGTGGCTCGACGATTCGACGATCCTCTATGCGATTCCGGACCCGACCGCGCCCACCCCGATGGTGACCGACGTCTGGCGGATCCCGGCGGACGGCAGCGGGACGCCGGAGCTGCTACTCGAGGGCGCTTCGTCGCCGGCCGTGCTCCGCCAGGAGTCCGCGCCGTAGAACGGCGTCGCCTCCGGAGGAGGCGCAGACTGACTGGAGGGTGGGTTGGGCGCCAAGCAGTGGCCGCAGCGCGACCTGGCGGACCAAGTCCCGTCAAGGGCCGCGCGGCGGGACATAATGACATATGGCTGAGAGACCGACCGACATCCCGCGCGGCGCGCGCGCCCCGGGCTACCCCCGCGCCCCCGGACATCGCATCGCCTTCGTGCCCCGCCACGTCCGCGTGCGCGTGGCCGCGAGCGGGACCGAGATTGCCGCGACCACCGACGTCGTGACGCTCGAGGAGAACGGGTACCCGACGCGCCACTACCTGGCCCGGGACGGCGTCGACATGTCCCGCCTGGAGAAGACGGGCAAGACGACGTTCTGCCCCTTCAAGGGGCTGGCGACCTACTACGTGATCCACGGCCCCGAAGGCGAGATCCGCGACGCGGCGTGGAGCTACGAGCAGCCGTATCGCGAGGCCGAGCTCGTGCGCGACCGCCTCGCGTTCGATGGGGGCACGGTGGAGGAGACCGTCGGCTCGACGCCGTGAGCGGTTCACCGCCGCGGTGGTCGAGGCGCCGGGTGTCGTTCTCGGCCTTGGCACTGCTGACGGCGGTGGTCGCGCCGATCTTGGCGGGACTGATAATCTGGTGGCAGGACGCCGGCGACGGGGAGTCTCCGCGGGAGCGCGCCGACGCCGGGAACGGGGAACGAGAACGATGAAGAAGCGACCGGACGAGGCCGCGCATCTGGAAGCTCAGGCGAACGGCTTGGAAGCGTCCGTCGACTTCAGCAGACCGGCACCGGCGGCGTTCCCGAACCTCAAGCCGTCATCCTCTGACGTGCCGCTGCGCACGCCGAGCAGACCCGCATCCGCCGTCAACCCCGATCGTTACGACTGACGACATGCCGTCCGCACGACTCTACGAAGCGGCGTTCCCGTTCGCCGACGACGTCCTGGCCCTGCCGGTCGACGACATCGACCGCGCTGCGGCCTGGTACGCGCCCGGGTTCGGCCTCGTCGAGGTCGAGCGCCGCGACCATCCGGTGCCGGCCGTGATTCTGGAGCGCGACGGCGTGCGCATCGGCTTCGCCGTCAATGGCGGGGACCCCGCCAACGAGGGAGCCGCGATCCGGGTGACCGACATCCGCCGAGCCCGTGACGAGCTGGAGGCCAACGGCGTCAAGACCGCCAACTGGCGCGTCGACGAACGGGACGGCGAGCGGTACCAGGTCTTCTTCGTCGTCGCGCCGGACGGCCTCTGCTACTACTTTCACCAAGCCATCGGCGGGTGACTCACTCGTCGGACTCTATCGCCTCGAGGAGGCGGTACATGCCCGACGATGGATTGTCTTTCGGGAATTCGGTTCCGTCTCCCACGTGCTTGGTGGTCAAAGCACGCGCACGCCGAGCGGCGTCAGCCCGTCGGGGCATGTAGTGTGAGCCGTCCAGTTCTTTCCCGGAGCTCTTGTCGTGCTTGCGGCGCAGCTTCGCAGCAGCATTGCTGGTGAGCCAAGCCGTGTGGTCATCGAAATGGAGCGCCAGCCACAACTCGAAGCACGGATTCGAAATGGCAAGACGGACGCCGCCCCTTTCGGCCTTGGTCTTAGCTTCAGGAAGCCCAGGATGATTCTGAGGCCATTCGACGTCGAAGAGACACCACACCTCGTCGATCTCGCCTTGCTCCTGTGAGCTGCGAGCTCGGGCTTCGGCCGCCGCGTTCACCAAGGTCAACGGCACGGCCCCGCTCGCCTCCTTGTCTATGCGAATGACTGACGCCGAATTACGGACCGCTGGCTCCTGTCTCAGGGCTTCGATGTAGTCGGGCTCGGTCTTCGTGCCTTCGCAGAACACCAGAAGGGTCCGCCTGGGAGTACGAAACTCAACCCTGCGGCGAAGCGGACGGTCCTCACGCAAACTGCGACGAGTCCGCCTACTCTTGGCCATCGCGAGGCGAGGAAGCGAGCCCGAGGGCTCTGCGGACGGCGACCTGGTCGACTTCGGGAACAGCTCCGAATCGACCCTGCAGGTAGGCCTTCTCCAGATTCAGGGACCTTCTCACGCGCTCACCCCCGAACTCGGCCAATGCGACGAGACGCGTCGTGGCGTCAGGCGCTTTCTCCGTGAGCCAAACCTCGTCGCGGTTCAAGCTGTTCAGCAGGGAGGTGTCGTGGGAGGTGAAGACGAGTTGAGCCCCGCGGGTATTGGTCCGGGGATCCTGGAAAATCTCGACTAGTCGGGCCGAGAGCCGGGGATGAAGACTCGCGTCGATCTCATCGAGCAGGAGGGCCCGACCGAATCTGAGGGCCGCGAACGCCGGGCCGATCAGACGGAACCACATCTGGGTTCCGGCAGATTCATCCTCCAGATCGAAAGTCACCGGTTCGCCTTCTCCGCGATGAACGAGACCAAGGTGACGACGAGGTCCAGCCGGCCCCCCGGACTCCCCTTCGTTGATCACGAAATCGTCGATTCCTGGATCCGCGAAGCGAAGCAGGTCCAGGACTCGTCTTGGATCCCTGACGGCTGGTCGATCTTCTGGAGCACCAGAGAGCTGATCGGCGTCATTTGCCCCGAAGAGCAAGCGTATCGTGGGGTCGAACGGGTGGACGCCATCGGCACGAGGAAACCGTTTCCTCCGGAGCCCGAGAACGCGCATTCTGGCCAGCGTTTGCCCGACGCGTGCGAAGTCAGTACCAGGTACTCGCCTGCCGGCGGAAAGCGCCAACGTCGTTGGGGTCAGCAAGTCCCGTATTCCCCGGGTTCCGTTGAGGCCCCGGCGAAAGTCGATTTCGCTCTTGCGACGTGTGAAGAGGTTTCGCCGTCGTCCTTCCGGATAGCTGTCCAGGCTCTCGAACAGCACGGTCGAGTCGTCCACGTCGAGCCGGTACGCGTATCGGACGCCCTTGACGACCAGATCCAGATCGAACTCCGATGGTGAGGTCGGCCCCTTGCCGAACCTGTGAGCATCGCGCGGAACGTAGTCGTCCCAGCCTCGCAGCGACGTGGCAACGGCCATCGACAGCCAAGCCATGGCGTCCAGCACATTGGACTTGCCCGACGCGTTGGGCCCGTAGATTCCGGCGACGGTCAGGACGCGCTCCGACAGGCCGTCGAACCCTCGCGTCGCCGCCCGATCCTCGTCGACGGCGATCATCGACAGCTCCACCGGCTCGAGAATCGAGCGGTGGTTCGAGACCCGGAATCGCAGTAGCACGAATACAGTTTAGCGCAAGAGCGACATTTTCGCGCCAGTTCTCGCCGAAATCATGCAAAATTGAGCATGAGGGCGCAAGACAGGCTTCTTCACGCCCCGAACCGATAGGTCGCGCGGCGCACGTGGCGACCACGGTGAGAGCTCTTCATTCCATGCCGATCACAAGCACCAGCGACAGCAGTCCACTCCGCATAGCCTCGGTGACGCCGGGAGACGGCCAAGGCCGGATCGGCATCACGCTGTGCCCCGGCAAGACCGATCCGGCCGCGATGGCCGGGCCGACGGCGCGCGATCTGGACACGGACCTCGACGTGATTCGGGACTGGGGAGCGACCGCCGTGGTCAGCCTGATCACCAGGGAGGAGATCGACCATCTGGGGGTCGGTGATCTCGAAGAGGCGGTGCGCGACCGGCACATGGAGTGGTGGCACGTGCCGATACCGGACGGGATGCCGCCGGGAGCCGACTTCGAACAGGCGTGGGCGGTGGCGGGCGAGGCGATCCGGGACCGGCTGCGGCTGGGGTTCGACGTGCTCGTCCACTGCAAGGGGGGCCTGGGCCGGGCCGGGACCGTCGCCGCCCGCCTGCTGGTGGAGCTGGGGGCTCGTCCGGACGACGCGATCCGCCGCGTGCACGCGGCCCGGGACAAGGATGCCATCGAGAACCGGTCCCAGGAGGCCCACGTGGAGGGCTGCACGCCGCGGGGGCCGGCGGCCCCGGCGCGGACCGCGGACGGGTGCCGGGACCGGGCGCTCGGGGCATTCCTCGGTCTGGCGGTGGGCGACGCGGTCGGCACGACGCTCGAGTTCTGCGCCCGCGACACCGAGCCGCGCCTGGAGGACATGATCGGCGGCGGACCGTTCGAGCTGCCGGCTGGCGCGTGGACTGACGACACGAGCATGGCCCTGGCCCTCGCCGCCAGCCTGGCGAACCGCGAGACGCTCGACTGCCGGGACCTGATGGATCGCTTCGTCAGGTGGTGGCGGGACGGCGCCTACTCGTCCACTGGACACTGCTTCGACATCGGCAACACCGTCCTCGGGGCGCTCGAACGGTATCTGCGGACAGGCGACCCGCTCGCCGGATCGACCGACCCGGGGACCGCCGGCAACGGCTCGCTGATGCGGCTCGCCCCCGTCGCCCTCCGGTTCTGGAACGACCGGCCGCGGCTGATCGCGGCCGCCGCCGAGCAGTCCCGCACGACCCACGGCGCCTCAGAAGCGGTGGACGCCTGTCGGGCGTTCGCGGAGCTGCTTGCCGACGCCATCGCGGGATCTCCGCGCGCCGAGCTCCTCGCCCCGAGACGGTTCGAGGGAGCGGCGGCGATCGCCCGAATCAAGACCGGCAGCTATCACGGACGGCCCAGAAACGAGATCAGCTCCAGCGGCTATGTCGTGGACACCCTGGAAGCCGCCCTCTGGTCGGTCGCCCGCACCGGGAACTTCCGCAACGCCGTGCTGCTCGCGGCGAACCTGGCCGACGACGCCGATACGGTCGCGGCGGTTACGGGACAGCTCGCCGGCGCCCTCTACGGCCTGAGCGGCATGCCCGGCGACTGGCTCGAACGTGTCTTCTGGAAGGGTCGGCTACTGGCGGCAGCGCAGGGCCTGCTGCCTCCGTCCCGCACCCCCGGGGACGAGTCGGACAAGTAACCGACGCGGCGACCTGTACCCCGGGCCCGATGAGTACGCGTGTCGCCCTACCGCCACGGCCCGGAGACGGCCCCGCGGGCGCTCACCGTCGCGACCGCGTTCGCTCGCGCGACCCGCTACTCCGGCACCGGCAGATAGGCGAGCCGGTCGCCCCGGTACGACCCCAGCCACAGCTCGTCGCCGATGCGGAGCGCGGTGGTCGACGAGATGAACCCGTTCATGGCCGGGTGCACGAAGATCCGCTCGACCTCGAGGGTCTCGGGGTCGATGGCCGCGACGTTGGTCGTCTCCAGGGTCGGCTCCCGCGGGTCGGTGATGGAGTTGCCGTCCCTGTCGGTGTGGCCGGCCGCGTAGATGACCGAGCCGTCGAGGGCCATGCGCAGGTTGTCGGGCCGGAAGCCGAGCTCGACGACGTCCTTCCGCACCGGCTCGACGCCGCGCGACAGGCGGGTGAGCTTCTCCTCGGCCCAGCCGGCGATGTAGAGGGTCTGGCCGTCCCCGGACACCTCGATGCCGTTCGGCGCGGTGTCCTCGCTCTCCGGCAGCACCACCCAACCGCTGTCGGCGTGCCACTCCCACACCCCGATACCGGCGTTCGTCGTGGCGAAGCCGCCTCCCGGCAGGGCGACGACCGAGTTGAGATTGGCGCCCTCCGGGGCCACCGCGCACCCCGTCCAGGCCAGGCTCGGACGCGAGTCGCCGGCATCGACCTCGAAGAACTCGATCGCCTCGCGAGGACCATGATGGACGACGAGCAGGGTGTGGACGTCGTCGGATCCCGCCGCGAGGTAGAGCCCGTGCAGGCGGGACACGTCCGGGTTGGCGAGGTCGAACGGACCGGGGCACTCGGGGTAGGCCTCGGCGTCGAGCCGCTGCTCGCTGTCCGGCGTCGGGAACAGCACGGTCGAGGTCTTGTCGCTCACGTTCACGAGGTTGAGCCGGCCGCCCTCCCGGGCGCCGGAGACGATGGCCCACTCCGTGCCGGGGACGACCACGATGTCCTCGGGGCTGACCATGTCGCAGATGAACTGCACCTCGCCGACCGGGTCGCAGGGGTGCTCGCCGGTGACCGCGAACTGCGGCGGTGCCGGTACGGCGTCCGCGGCGGGTTCCGGCTCGGGCGCCGAACCGCCGCAGCCCACCGCGACCATCGTGACCAACCCGAGTCCTGCCAGCTTCGCAGCGCTCATGACGTCCCCTCCTCCCGGATCGAGTTGGCGACAGGATACCACCGCAGGGCTACGATACCGGGCTCCGGGCCAAGAGTCCGCGCCGTAGAACGGCGCCGCCTCCCGTCGGAGGCGCCGACTCCCTGGAGGGTTGGTTGGGGCGGCGGCGGAGCCGCGCAGGCGACTCTATCCGGGCCAGGATCTCTCTTCGTTTACGCGATGGACGAACGGCGGCGTCGGAGCTTCGCGATGCGGCGCGGGTAGTCATCGGTCGGCCCGTTATCCGGAAAGGGAGGGAATCATGGACATCAAGCGCATCTGCGGCGTGGTCCTCGTCGTGATGGCGGGCGCGGTCGCCGTCCAGACCGTCGTCGAGCTCTACTACACGTCGACGGAGGAGAGCCCGTACAGCCCCGTATGGGCCGGCCTCGGCTCGCTGATGTTCGTACCCCTGGCCCTGGGCGCGGCGTTCGGCTACCTCCGCAAGCAGGACGCCGAGGGCGCGGGGAGCGAGGGCGCGATCACGCGTTAGAGTCAGTCCGCTCCTGGCTCTCCCTGGGGCGAAAGGGTGGCCGGACGGGCCTGCCCGCGCCGCCGGCACTGCTTCGGCATCGGGAACAAACGGCTCGACGCGCTCGACCGGGACGTGCGAACCGGCAATCCGGTCGCAGGGTCGACCGCGAAGATCTCCCGGACCACGGCCGACAGTCTGTTGCGGGCGCTGGCGGGACGAGATCGAGGCCCGCAGGGTCCCGTCAGAGCGGTCACGGGAGCTCGTAGCCGATCATGAACAGCGCCGCCTCGAGCGCCCGCAGGCGGCATTTCGCGGGGAGCTTGCCGAAGCGCCCTTCGCAGGCTACCTCTCCCAGGACCCACGCCGCCCAGACGTTGCACTCCGCCCACCTCCGGGGATTGGCGGCGCTCAACGGTGGGAACCGCAACGAGCCCGCCGACGGTTTACGGTTGTGCCTGCCTCTCCCGGCAAGCCACCGGAATCGCAGCAATGCCGGGACTTCGCAGAGTTTCTTTTCGCTGCAGTACCGCTTTACCAAGTAGCCCATCGCCGCGCCCACACGCCCGTCGTAGATCGGAAAGCCCTCGAGCATCAGCGCATAGACCTTCGTCCACCCCGAGTTCATGCAGTGCACCTCGCCCAGCTGCGAAGTGTCCGCATGGGACGGGTCGAGCAGAAGAGCGGCCTTGCGGAACGTCGGCAGCGCCTTCTGGTCCAGTTCGCACAGCTTGCTCTTGTTGCCGCGCGTCACGCCGCCCCACTGCAGAATCCTGCACGCCGCCTCCACGAAACCGTCCCGGTCGTCGCAGCACACGGCCCGACGCACGTCTTCGGCGAGACAATCCAGTATCCTTTGGTTGTCTTCGAAGCTCTTGCCCCGCCAGCAGTAATTCGTGTGCGCCTCCCAGAGGGAACTGCAGCGCCAGTCACAGGCCGGCTTGAGCATCCGGTAGCTGTGTTCGAAGGCCTCCTCGTCCCCAACCCGCCGGCGCAGCCATTCGACGAACGGCCGCACGCATTCGTGATCCAGATAGTCGTCGCGTCTCACCGATGACCCCTTCTCCTTCCGTGGACTCACCCCGCCAGCGCCGCCAACCGGTCCGCCGGCCATCAGGCTTCCTCCCGGTCTCGCAGGAACTGCCGGTAGGCTTCCTCGTCGAATTCCCGCAGGCGCGCCTCCAGGACCGCTTCCGGGGTGTCCCAGGACCAGGGAAGGTCGTGCATGTCCATCACGAACGCCAGATGCGTCTTGCGACAGGATATGCCGGCGCGGTGGGCGCGGCTGTGCACGGCGCTGAACACGCTGGGGGCTGCGGACGCAGGACGCGTCGCTTGGGGTGCGGCGATGGCCGGTGGACGGCCGCGCGGCGGGGAATCGGATCCCGGTCTGTCGGGAGAGCCGAGGCGCCGCCAGCCCGAAGGGGTGACTTGGTAACGCAGGTTGCCCTCGACGACGCGGCAGAAGGCCTCGACGAGAAGCCAGGGAACGATGTCGTCGTCCGCAAGGCGGTAGCGGAAGCCGCCGTACATGCCGGGCACCGCGAAGCAGACGTCCTCGCGGCCCAGCTCGAGCAACGGCTCTATCTCCGGCAGCCGCAGGAACCGAGCCCGACCCGGGCGATGCTCCCGGATGACCGCGTGGAGGTGGCGCTGGAGACGCCTCAGGACGTCCACGGGCAAGCGGCGCCGCCGGTACACCGGAGTCAGGATCGGAATCAGGGAGAGCCGGCCCCGCCGGCGGGCGATGTCGACCGGCCGCGCGCAACCGCGGGTGCGGAGCGTCCGCCAGGCGCCCATGGCGATGAGGCGGTTCGCGACCCATGCGGGCGCGCCGCCGTGCGCCGCCTGGTGCAGCGCCGCGTAGCGCGCCCGGCCGCCGGGGCGGCTGGCGTTCACGCAGTCGGGGTGGTCGCCGAGGATGCGGAGCACCCGCGGCCAGTCGCCGCCGCGGGCCGCATCGGCCAGCTCGTGCCGCACCCGGAGGCCCGGGTAGGGAGCGCGCGTGCGATCGTCGACACCGTCGATCCCGTTCCATGTAGCTTGCGCCAAATCTGCTTCCTTTCCGAGTTGTGGTTCACGACCGGCGGCAGACGCCGCCATCCTCTCTCTCCATTCTCCGAACACTTTGAGTCAGAACGTGTCAGTGCGCCGGTCCGGGCGACCGCGGTTGGCCCAGCCTGATCGAATGACGACAGGAACGAGATGGAATACGAGAAGATGGCATAATCCGTTGCATGCGTTACCTCCCGCTCACGCGACGGCAGGTCCTGCGCGGGGCCGCGGCCGGGATCGCGGCGGCGGCGGCCCCGGGGGCCCGAGCGGTGGCAGAAGCAGCGCGGCAGCGAGACAACATCGGACCGTACGCGGACGACGTGCTTCCGCCCGGCGTCCGCTCCCGTTTCGTCGCGAACGTCAACGGCATCCGCATGCACGTGCTGGAGGCGGGGTCGAGGGCCGGCGCGCGCGGCGGCGTGCTCCTGCTGCACGGCTTCCCGGAGCTCGCGTACAGCTGGCGGCGGCTGATGCCGGCCCTCGCGGAAGCGGGCTACCACGTGATGGCGCCCGACCTGCGCGGCTACGGCCGCACCGACGGCGCCGGCATCGGTTACGACGACGACCTGCACCCGTTCCGGATGCTGAACGAGGTGCGGGACATGCTCGCGCTGGTGGCGGCGTTCGGCTACCGCCAGGTCCACCTCACCGGCCACGACTTCGGGTCGCTGGTGGCATCGTGGTGCGCGGTCGCGCGGCCGGACGTGTTCCGCTCCGCCGTCCTGATGAGCGCGCCGTTCGGGGGGACGGCGGCGCTGCCGTTCGACACCGCCGATGCACCGGCGGCCCCCGCGGGCGCGCCCGCGGCCGACAACATCGACGCCGACCTCGCGAGCCTAACGCGGCCGCGCTGGCACTACCGGCGCTTCTACGCCACGCGCGGGGCGAACGACGACCTGTGGCGGGCGCCGCAGGGCGTCCACGACTTCCTGCGCGCCTACTACCACATGAAGAGCGGCGACTGGAGCGGCAACCGGCCGGAGCCGCTCCGCGAGTGGTCGGCGGCCGAGCTGGCGCGGCTCCCCCGCTACTACGTCCTCGACCTCGGCAAGGGGATGGCGGAGACGGTGGCCGAGCACATGCCGTCGGCGGCCGAGATCGCGGCGTGCGCGTGGCTGGCGGACGACGAGCTGCGGGTCTACAGCGGCGAGTACCGCCGGACCGGGTTCCAGGGCGGGCTGCAGTGGTACCGCAGCGTGGCGTCGGTGTCGTCCATCTTCGGCGGGGGCATCAACGCCGACCTGCAGGTGTTCGCGGGGCGCACCATCGACCAGCCGTCGCTGTTCATCGCCGGCGCGCGCGACTGGGGCATCCACCAGCGCCCGGGCGCCCTCGAGCGGATGGACGGGCAGGCCTGCACCGACCTGCGGGGCCTCCACCTGCTCGACGGGGCCGGCCACTGGGTGCAGCAGGAGCGGTCGGCAGAGGTCAACCGGCTGGTGCTCGGCTTCCTGCGGTCGCTCTGAAGACGCACGGCCATCCGCGGCCGGACCGCGCCCCCGACACCCACGCGCAGCAGGGGGTGCTCCCCGGCGCGAGCGTCGCGGTGCACGCCCCCGACGGAAACCCGGTACGAAGCCTTGTCGTTGACGCCGGTACGACCAGGTGCTACTTTGAGCCCATGACGGTGAAGTCCTCGGTCTCGCTCACCGACGCGCAACACGCGTTCGCCAGGACCCTGGTGGACGCTGGGCGCTATTCCAGTGTCAGCGCCGTGCTGCAGCAGGGCCTCGACCTGCTGCGCGGGCGGCTGGAGGGCGAGGAGTTGGAACGCGCCGCGCTACGCGAGCTTCTCGCCCGTCGGCGGGAGGGCGAGTTCGTTCCCGCGGAAGGGATGGACCGCCGATTGTCCCGCGTAATCGCCGCGAAGCGCCGCTCGCATGGACTACCGTCTTGAGTTCTCCCCAGAGGCCGAACGGGCCTCTCCCCCCCCAGCACGACATTTAGCCCGCGCGACATCCGCCCTTCACGGTGACGTCATACCGTTCTCCTCAAGATAGATGCAGGAGGTGTCCGAGATGATTCGTCGTACGTCGTGGAGGATTGCAGCGGGGCTCGCTCTCATCGCGGTGCTGGGAGCGACCGCCGCCGTCCGGGCGCAGAACGCGACCACCGGGACCCTCGGCGGCGTCGTGCGCGACGCGCAGCTGGGGGTGCTGCCCGGCGCGAGCGTGGTCGTGGTCCATGCCCCGACCGGGACCCGGTACGAGGCGTTCACCCGGGCCGACGGTCGGTTCGACCTGCTGAACGCGCAGGTCGGCCCCTACGACCTCGAGATAACCCTGAGCGGCTTCGGCACGCAGGCGTTGTCCGGCGTCGTCGTCACCCTCGGCGAGGCGACCGAGGTCCCCGTCACCCTGCAGCTCGCCACCGTCACCGAAACGGTGGAGGTCACCGCGGAGGCGAGCAGCGTGTTCTCGCCGTCGCGGTACGGCACGACGGCCGGCGTCGAGTCCGGGGTCATCGAGACCCTGCCGACCATCGAGCGCAGCCTCCAGGACTTCGCCCGAACCAACCCCTTCTTCGTCAAGACCAGCCGCAACGCCGACTCCGAGAGCTTCCTGAGCGTCGCGGGGGGGAGCGGCCGCTACAACAACATCCAGATCGACGGCGCCGTCAACAACGACCTCTTCGGGCTGGCCGCCCAGGGAACGCCGGGGGGCCAGGCCAACACCCAGGCGATCGTGCGCCAGAGCGGCTTCTCGGGGGGCGGCATCAACGTCATCACCCGCAGCGGCTCGAACCGCTTCAGCGGCACCGCCTACCTCTACAGCCGCAACCAGGGGCTGGTCGGGCGCGGCATCGACGACGTGCCCATCGCTACCTTCTTCGACCGGCAGCAGGGGGCGAGCGTCGGCGGCCCCCTCGTCCGGAACCGCGCCTTCTTCGCCAACGTCGACACCCAGCGGCGGGAGACGCCGGTGGGCTACTCGCTCGACGGGTCGTCGGGCGTCGACTTCGGGCGGCTCGCCGAGGGCCAGCGGATCGTCGACGTGGCGCGCACCCGGTACGGCTACGACATCCCGGGCGGCTTCGGCGAGATTATCCGCGGGAACCCGAACGACAAGATCTTCGTGCGATCCGACCTCAACCTCTGCCCGCGCACCGGCTGTCGGTGCGGCACAACCACGTCGGCGCCACCGCCGACGTCGGCTCGCAGTCGAACTTCCGCTACCGCTTCACCGACAACTTCTACCGGTTCCGGAGCCGGACCGACTCGACGGTCGCCCAGCTCAACAGCTCGTTCGGCACCGCCTTCAACCTGGCCCGGGTCAGCTTCCAGCGGATTCGCGACCGCCGGGGACCCCGCAGGTGCGGGGCGGCTTCGGCCTGTTCCACGGCCGCACGCCGTACGTCTGGCTGTCCAACCAGTACTCCAACACCGGGAACGAGTTCCATCGGATCCAGGTGTTCTTCGACCCGGACAACCGGATTCCGTTCTCGGCCGACCCCGACGCCCAGCCCACCGACATCGGCTCGGCGTCGACCAACGAGATCAACCTCGTCGACCCCGACTACCGCTTCCCGCAGCTCCTGCGCGGCAACCTCGCCTACGACCGCGACCTCGGCTTCTTCGGCCTGGTCGGCAGCGTCGAGCTGCTCTTCTCGAAGACCGTCCGCGACACATCGACTACCGGAACCTCAACCTCGTGGCGAGCGGCGCCGCGCCGGACGGGCGGCCGACCCACTCGCGCCTGCACCGGGACTTCAGCAACGTCATCCTGCTCACGAACACGGACCAGGGCAGCAGCTAGGCCCTGGCGACCAAGCTCGACAAGCGATTCAGCGACAACTGGTTCATGAGCGGCTCGTACCTCTACGGCGAGTCGCGGTCCGTCAACGACGGCGGGTCGAGCCAGGCGACGTCGAACTGGCGGAACAACTACAACGACGGCGACCCGAACGCTGTGCCCCTGGCCGTGTCGGACTTCTCGCCCGGCCACCGTTTCAGCCTGTCGGGCTCGTACCGGATTCCCGCGGGGCCGGGCGGCGTCACGCTGGCCGCCTACTACGACGCCCAGCAGGGCCGCCCCTACAGCTACCTGGACGGAAGTGCCAGCAACGGCGACGGCTCCCGGGGCAACGACCTCCTGTACGTGCCGCGCGACGCCGGCGACGTCATCGTCACCAACGGCACCTACGACGACCTTATGCGGTTCCTGTCGGCCGGCTGCGACGTCCCGCCGGGGGCGATCCTGGCGCGGAACGCCTGCCGCGGGCCGTCGATCTACGCGCTCGACTTCCGTCTCGGCGTCGACGTGCCGCGGGGACAGCACGAGGTCGAGTTCTTCCTCGACGTCCGGAACCTGATCAACGCCTTCGACGCGAGGAACGGGCTGGTGGAGTTCGCCTTCTTCCAGAACCTCCAGCCCGTTCGGTCGAGCGTCGACCCCGACAGCGGCCGCTACGTCTACAGCCTCAACTCGCCGGCCCGCCCCGCGTTCACGGGCGACCGCTTCGCGCGCGACGACCTGCGGAGCCGGTGGCAGGCGCAGTTGGGGGTGCGCTACTCGTTCGGGCGGTAGGGCCGGACTCGGCTGCCGGGGGCCGCGGTCCCACCGCCAGTGCACGCTGCACGCCTCGGCGACGCGAACGGCGCGTACCAACGTACGGTCGGTCGCGCCGGCCTACCGACAGCCGCCCCCCTTCCTGCCCGGTGGCTCCCGCCGCTCCGGAGCGGTCGCTTCACGACCTTGCCGGGCATCCCGACCCGCCCGAATCGCCCGGCGGTCGGGTCAAGGTTTGGTCCCGGGTGCGGCCGCCCAGACACCAACCATGCGCGTGCGACCGGCCGCCGGCGACCAACCTCGCTTGCTCGTGTCCGAGTCACCGGCGCCTCGAACGGCTGCCCGGCCAGGTGCCCACGGCCGGGCAAAGCGGCGGTATGATCGACAGTCGCCAGCGGACGCAGCGCTCGATTCACTGGCGCTCCGGAGATCCCGGCACGGTTCAGATGCCCGACCACACCTTTTTCTCGAGCCTGATCTGGCAGATCGCCGACCTGCTGCGCGGCCCGTACCGCCCCCCGCAGTACGAGCGCGTCATGCTGCCCATGACGGCGCTGCGCCGGTTCGACTGCGTGCCTCGCCTCGTCGAAAGCCAGGGTTTTGGCCGAACACGCCCGGCGCAGGGGTGGCAAGCTGGAGGGCGAAGCCCTGGACCGGCGGCTGAACACAATGGCCGGCAGCGCTTTCACAACCTTGAACTTGCCAAACGCCGCGCCGCTCTCGTCGACGCCGCCATAACCTGCCAACTAGACATGAAGACGTCAAGAGCCGCGCCAAGTACCCCATCGTTCAGCACACTCGGAAAGCGACTGCTGCCATGAAAACGCAACGCTATCAACTCCGCATCAGCGGTCTGAGAGAGGTCGAAGGTCAGATTAGGGCGTCGACTTTACGTCGTATTCTGGACGCGCTCCTTGCGACGGCAGAGCGGACCACGCGCTTGCTAGCTACCGGTACAGGTACCGGGAAGGGAGCAAGGCCCGACTGGCTGGACGCCACCATTGACTTCACGATCACCGAACTGGGATCCGGCTCCACGATCTTCGGTATCGAAGCGCCCCAGCTTCGAGAGACTGCCGGCGAACAGTTTGCCCAAGCCCACTTATGGAGCAAGCAGCCCAGCCTGGACGATACAGCGCTCGATCTTGTCGCTCGCTCGATCCACGAGACTCAGATGGAAGACCCGGCTGGAGACTATTTCGACAGCTCGGTTCTTGACGCGATTCTGAAATTCCGGAAGGCCGGCGGCGTTGCGGGGGTGCGCTATGAAATGATCCCTCAGGGGACGGCTCGGGGACAATTCGCTCTCGACGATGCTACTTGCGCATACGCTAGAGATCGACTGCACGACATTCCGGCCCCACGGTCGTTTATCGTAAGCGGCCGGCTCGATGAGATACGACACGGCAACGGCCGCTTCCGCCTTGTGGTGGATCAGAAATCGGCGCTCCTGGGACGGCTGGACGCTGCATCATTGAGCGTAGAAGCTCTTCGTTCTCTGTGGGGTAGACAGACGACTATCGAGGGGATGGTGCATTTTAAGGCCAACGGGCGACCGAGATTCATCGAGGCTCGCCGAATTAGTCGCCGGCTCGAAGGGGATAGCGTTTTCGAAGAAACGCCATCGGTCGAGGCTCGGCAACCGACTGAACTGTTTCCGGTCCAACGCGGGCCAGTCGGGGCCTTCGACCCTATCGATCTCGCGGACTCGTGGCCTGGCGATGAACCCATTGATGAGCTTCTGGCCCAGCTCGATTGAGCGGTTCGTTCATGGCACGTTTTCTGCTTGACACGAACCTGCTGCTCGGTTTCACTCGGGATGCACCATGGGCGCTCCGGGCCCGGGCAGAGTTCAATCTGGGCGATCGGGAGACAATGGTCTTTACGTCCGTTATCTGCCGAGGGGAGATCCTGGCGCTCGCAGAGAAAAATGGTTGGGGCAGCCAGAGACGAGTTCGCCTTGAGCAAGTCCTCAACGAAGTGCCGACACTCGACATCGGAAGACAGACGATTTTGGAGGCGTACGCTCGGATCGATGCTTGGACCCACGGCAAGCCTGTGGCTTCTCCTCAAAATGCGACGCCGCCGAAACCAGCGGTGTCGATGAAACAAAACGATCTCTGGATCGCGGCGACGGCTCACGCAAGCAGGGCTACGCTTCTGTCAACGGATCGGGATTTCTATCACTTGGGCAACACATGGTTCGAATTCGTCCTTGTGAGGCAGACGTGAAGTCAGCGTGCGTCACGTCCTTCGTGAGGTCCGCCGGGAAGACGCGAGGAGGGGGCGGAAGACTGGCGCGGCAAGATGCAGGCGTTCTTCAACCTGCACGGGTTCCTGACACGAGCACCGGATGGTTCCAGCTCTTGCCGCTCAGGGCCGGCAGACGCGCGAGCTCAACGAACTCTCGTGGCCGCCACCAGAGCCAAGTCCCCTTGCTCGGTGAGCACGAGCAGGGCGTCCTGGTCGGCCAGCGCGGAGCTGGCCGTGACCGTAGCGGCCTCCCCTTCCACGCGCGCTGGCCGGTATCGAGGTCCACGCTGGCGAGAATGCTTCCGTCGAAGCCGAAGGCATATCCGTCGGGGGCCACGCTGGTCAGCCCGGTGGCGGCCAGCAACGGCACGGGACGGACACCATCGATCGTCACCGGGTGCGGCGAGCCGTAGCTGTTGCCGCCATCCGGCGCGAGCCACCTCGACGCGCCGGTGTCCCGGTCGTAGCCGGCGAGCGTGCCGACCGCGCCGATGATGACCGTGTCGTCCACCACCAGCGGCGAGGCCGAGAGCCCCCAGCCGGAGCTGGTCGCGTCGAGCTCGGTCGCCACGTCGCGCGCCCAGATCCCGGCTCCGGTCCGCGCATCGAGCGCGTTCAGGATGCCGGTGCTGCCAAAAGGCGAAGACGCGGTCCGTCGAGGGTTGGCGTGAAGCGCGGAGCGGCACCGGCGTGCGAGTCCCAGAACCGTACGTGGTCGGTGTGTCTCAGGATTGGCTCACCGGTGCCCATGAGGTAGCTGGACACCATTTCGTCGTGGCCGGGCTGCTCCTGGGTGTAGATCTGGTCGCCCCGAACCGCGAAGGACGAGACGGCCGGGCCGAGCGGTCACCGCCAGAACTCGACCGGGGGGTGTGGCGTCCCAGTCGGTCGCGATGGGCACGCCCTCGATGACGCTGCCCGGTTCGGACCCCGGAAACCCGGCCATTCCGCGTCGGCACCCTTCGTTGCCTTGACGGGGAGAGGGCCCGGCGGTTCGCCGCCGCTCGCCAGCGGCGGCTCCTGGGTGCTGTCGAACCACCGCCAAGTGAAGTCGCGACGGGAGTCGCCGGTCATGCCGTCGGTGCGGACGAGTGTCCGGCCGGCCGAGACCACGACGATCGTGACCACCATCGTGACCCACCGCTGTATGGAGTGCCTGGATGCGCCTCCATCTACCAAGCCGAGTGTGCGCGAACCACTCACGTTCAAGGTGAGAGCGCCGGTGAACGGCGGGTGCGAGTGGTAGGATATCGGCCATGATCCTGTGCCGCTCGGCCCGCATCGGACTCGTGCTCGCCGCTGTCCTGGGCGTCACCGCCGGGCCCGCGGCGCAGTCGCTCCCCAACCCGTATCGTCTCGTCGACGCGTGGCCCGATCTGCCGTCGCACATGAACGGCGGGCGGTGGGGCGAGACGATCGGCGTCGACCGCGACGCGGACGGGAACGTCTGGGTCTTCCACCGCTGCTTCAACAACCAGCCGCCCGGGGCGGCCACGTGCGTCGGCCGGGACGACGACCCGCCAGTCGTGAAGTTCAGTCCGAACGGCGAACTCCTCGACAGCTGGGGCGAAGGGGTGTTCGCGGCCCCGCACGGCTTCCACATGGACCCCGAGGGCAACCTCTGGGCGACCGACTACAACGGCAGCGAGACGGTGCTCGGCATGCCGGCCGGCGGCCGTGGGCACCAGGTCTTCAAGTTCAGCCCGACCGGCGAGATCCTGATGACGCTGGGCCGGGCGGGGGTCGCGGGCAACGGGCCCGACACCTTCGACCGGCCGACCGACGTGGCCGTCAACGCCGACGGCGACATCTTCGTCACCGACGGCCACGGGCCGAACAACCGGGTGGTGAAGTTCGACCGCAACGGCCGCTTCCTCCTGACGTGGGGAGGGCCCGGCAGCGGCCCCGGCGAGTTCGACCAGCCGCACACCCTCAGCCTGGATACCCGGGGGCGGGTGTTCGTCGGGGACCGCTCGAACGGCCGGGTGCAGATCTTCGAGCCGGACGGCACCTTCGTCGCCGAGTGGAGGCAGTTCGGGCGGCCGAGCGGGATGTTCATCGACGAGGACGACGTGCTCTACGTCACCGACTCGACCTCGAACTCGCGGAACAACCCCGGCTTCGACCGGGGGATCTACATCGGGAGCGCGGTGGACGGGACGGTCCACGCGTACATCCCCGACCCCGATCTCGACCGGCAGGACGAGCTGCGCATCTCGGGGGCTTCGGGCATCACCGCCGACCGCCAGGGCAACGTCTACGCCGCCGACGTCGGCCCGCAGAGAATCCGGAAATACGTCAAGCAATAGCGGGCCGCTTCCTGGATTTCAGGCGCCCGGCTTCGGCGCGTCGAACACCGCGCTCACGTCAGCGGCGAATCCCTCAAGCACCCGTGACTTGGCGGCGTCGCCGGCGGCGAACACCCCCAGGCCGCTGTAGGCGTCGCCCTCCATGGCGAGCACGGTGATCGTCTCGTCGCGTGGATCGACTATCCAGTACTCCGGAATGCCCGCCTCGGCATAGTCGGTACGCTTCTCGACCAGATCCCGATCCGGGTCGTCCGGGCTCACCACCTCGATCACGAGGTCCGCACCCAGCCAGTAGCGATCCTGGCAGCGCGCATCCGACCGATCGCGGAGCAGCAGCAGGTCAGGCTCGCGGAACTTGCCCTCGCGGACGCGCAAGCGCAACGCCGCAACCATGACCACGCCGCCACGCGGTACGAGAAAGTCGTAGAGCTGTCGATAGAGAGCCAGTACGACCGCCTGGTGGGTGAACGTCGGCATCGGGAGTTCCTGCACGCGGCCGTCCGTGAACTCGACCAGGCGGTTGCAGCGATCCGTGAGCCGAAGGTAGTCCTCGTCGCTCCAGGCCCCCTGGGGCGGCAGCACATCGTGCAGGAGACCGCGCAGCGCATCCTCCGAGGTGGCCGATGCGTTCGTCGCGGGACGAGTGCTCGTCATGTCTTCATCCTGCCCTACCCGGCGGCTGCTCCCGAAGCACCCCACCAGCCCTGCTCCAACAGCGTCTGCGGCAGCCACCGAGAGAACGCTCGAACGTACGCCGGATAGCCGTCGCAGGTGGCCACGGTCGCGTTCACCGTCGTCGTATACAGTACCACTGCATGGTCGACGACGCGCCGCGTCACCCCCCCCGCACGGCCCGCGTGGACGCCGCCCGACTCGGGGTCGTGGCCGCGGTCGGGGCCGCGCTGTGGCTCGTGCCGACCCCGGACGGGGTCGAGCCCCGGGCGTGGCAGCTGCTCGCGGTGTTCGTCGCCACCATCGTGGGGATCATCCTGCGCCCCCTGCCGATGGGGGCGATGGCGTTCCTGGCGGTGGCCTTCGCGGTGATGTCCGGCACCCTGACCATCGCGGAGGCGACGGCCGGCTTCGGCGCCACCGTGGTGTGGCTGGTGGTGGCGGCGTTCTTCATCGCCACCGCCTTCATCAAGACGGGGCTCGGGGCGCGCATCGCGTACCACTTCATGCGCGTCCTCGGGAAACGGAGCCTCGGGCTGGCCTACGGGATCGTGGCCACCGACCTCGTGCTCGCCCCGGCCATCCCCAGCAACACGGCGCGCGGCGGCGGCGTCATCTACCCGATCCTCAAGGCGCTGTGCGTCTCCCTCGGCAGCGACGCCGCCGAGGGCACCCAGGGCCGGATCGCCGCCTTCCTGACGTTCACCGCCTACCAGGGGGTGGTGGTCACGAGCGCGATGTTCCTCACCGCGATGGCCGCGAACCCGCTGGCGGCCGAGCTCGCGGCGCAGCAGGGGGTGACCATCACCTGGGCGGGCTGGGCGGTCGCGGCGTTCGTTCCGGGCATGCTGAGCCTGCTCCTCGTGCCGCTCCTGATCTACCGCCTGTACCCGCCGGAGGTCACCCACACTCCCGAGGCCCCGGCGTTCGCGCGGGAACGGCTGCGGGAGATGGGCCCGATGACGCGGGACGAGCGGGTCCTCCTGGCCGTGTTCGTCTTCCTGTTGACCTTCTGGATACTCGGGAGCGCGCTCGGCATCAACGCCACCGCCACCGCGATGGCCGGGGTGGGGGCGATGCTCGCCACCGGCGCGCTCGCCTGGCAGGACATCCTCGAGGAACGGAACGGGTGGGACACCCTGATCTGGTTCGCGGTGCTCGTCATGATGGCGAGCCAGCTCGGCGAGCTGGGCCTGGTGGGCTGGTTCACCGACCGCGTGTCCGGGGTGCTGGGCGAGGGGCACTGGCTCCCCGCCTTCCTCGGGCTGAGCCTGATCTACTTCTACGTGCACTACTTCTTCGCGTCCAACACCGCCCACGTCAGCGCGATGTACGCCCCGTTCCTGGCCGTCGCCCTCGCGGTGGGGACCCCGCCGGTCCTCGCCGCCCTCGTGCTGGCCTTCTTCAGCAACCTGTTCGCGTCGATGACCCACTACGGCACCGCCGCCGCCCCCATCCTGTTCGGCTCGGGGAACGTCGACATCGGCACGTGGTGGAGGCTCGGGGCGCTGATCAGCGTGGTGAACATCACGATCTGGCTCGGTGCCGGCAGCCTCTGGTGGCGCCTGCTGGGGCTGTGGTGACGACCGAGATCATCCGGCTCCGCGCCGGCGGGCCGGGGCCGTGGGTGACCACGCCGGCGACCGGGTGACGCCGCCGTCACCCAGGGCCTCGCTCCTGGCGCCTCCAACTCTACCGACCCGTCGCCTCCCGACCGCCCCTGCGGACACGGCGGCCTCCGGAGATGAGGAGGGGCGGACGTCAAGTGGAGGGGGCGGTGCGCCTGTACATCATGCTTCGTACAGCCGAAAGCCGGCCGCCGCGAAATCGGCGTCGAACGCGAAGGCTTCGTGGATGCCGCGGCGGCGCATGACGAGGAAGCTCACCTGATCGACCAGGCTGATGCCGCGCGGCTGCTCGCCGAGCGCCAGTACGGCCGCGTTGTGCAGCCGTTCGCCGATCCATTCGATCTCGAACGCCGCCACGACGGACGCGAACTCGATGGCCTTCGCGCGTCCGAGGCGCCGCTGCAGCAGCGCCATCGACTCGACCAGCACGTAGCTGTGGGTGACCAGCCGCCGACCGGTCCGGAGAAGCGCATCGAACGACCGTGTCGCCTCGTCGTGGCGGGCGTCCAGTCCGTCCGCCAGCGCGAAGATCGCCGACGTGTCCACGAGAATCATTTTCGACCCGGCCGGTTCCAGTCGGCATAGGCGTCGGCCAGCGCGTCGTCGTGGTTCTCCGATACCGGCGCATCGGGCCGATTGTCGGGGTCACTTCCCATCCCGATGAACGTGAAGTCCTCGATGGTCCACTTCCTCTTCTCCACCCCGGTCTCCACGCCGAAGGCCTTCGCCAGCGCCTCCCGCACGACCGACGACATCGAGCGGTTCCGTTCGTAGGCCCTCCGCCGCACCGCCTCGTAGGTGGCGTCGTCGAGCTGAATCTGCGTGCGCTTCATCGAGCGTCCTCTGTTCGTCCCCATCGGGACGATCTGGGCACGCGCCCGGCCCGAGCTCGCGAGCGCCCGGGGGCCGTCGCCTCCCGGCAAGCGCTCACCCTCTCATGGCCCGACGGGGCAGTCCCATGACCGCATACCCCAATGCATGCATGGTAGCATGGCGTTCCTGTCGCGCCGCCCTGACGTGGCCGCCGGAACGTCGCCGCGTCCGACGGTGGTAGAGTGCCCCGATGTCCCCTCCCCCGCCCGGGCGGGGGCCGGCGCCGCGACGCGTCACCCGTCGAGCCGCGCTGCGGTGGGGCGGCCGGGCCCTGCTCGGCGCCGTCGCCGGCGGCGCCTGCGCGGCGCGGCCGCCCTCGACCACCGGCATCGGGCTCCCCGGACCCGTCCTCGCCCCCGTGAACGTCAACTGCACCGGCCTCGGCGCGGCCGAGCTGTTCGGCGACGAGCAGCTCGTGCCGGTCAAGGGCCAGCTGACCATCCTGTTCCCGCAGCCCGAGGTCGACTACATCGCGATTCAGCGCGGGCTCTACATGTTCCCGCGGTCGGACGGCATTCTCCTCGGCGGCACGTTCGAGCGGGGCAACGCCAGCCTCGACGTCGACCCCGAGGCGGAACGCCGGATCGTCGAGGGGCACCGGCGCCTGTTCGCGGGCATGCGGACCGCCGGCGCGGTCGCGGCGCGGGCATGAGATACTGCCGGTGATGAGCTTGGCCTACCACGACTTCGACACCCCGATAGGGACCCTTCGGGTCGTCGGCGACGACGGCGGCATCGAGCGGATCGACCTGCCCAACGCGGCGGCGCGCGTTCCCGATTCGGGGTGGAGCGAGCGGCGCCGGCCGCCGGCCGGACCGTTGCGGAAGGCGAAACGGCAGCTTCTCGAGTACTTCGACGGCGAGCGGCGCGACTTCGACCTGCCAATCGCGCCCGCCGGCACGGCGTTCCAGCGCCGGGTGTGGGACGAGTTGCGCCGGATTCCCTACGGGGAGACCATCTCCTACGGCGAGCTCGCACGGCGCATCGGGCAACCGACCGCCTCGCGCGCCGTCGGCGCCGCCAACGGCCGGAACCCGCTGGCCATCGTCGTGCCTTGCCACCGCGTCATCGGGGCCGACGGCACGCTCGTCGGGTACGGCGGGGGGCTGCCGGTGAAGGAGACCCTGCTGGCGCACGAGCAGGGTGTCGTCGACGGCGGCGCGCTGAACGGCCGCCACGCCGAAAAGCCGCAGGCCGAAGGGATCAGCCGCTTCCCGGGACGGACGCAGCCGGCAGAGACGAGGGCGGCGACACCGCGCTGAACAGCCGCCACGCCGGGAAGCCGCAGGCCAAAGGGATCAGCCGCTCCCCGTGCCGGACGCAGCCGGCGGAGAGGGTGCGACGAGGGCGGCGACCATCCGCCACCGCCCCCATTCGACATTCGACGAACCGACGGCAGGCCCGGGCATCGTCGCCTGCACCAGCGCCCGAACGACCAATCCGTCCCGGGCCCGGACCCTTCTACTCCCGTTTACCGGCTGGCCGCCTCCTCCATGCGCGCGCCGCCGAGGGCGTTCGGCACCGAGTAGTTCCCCTCGTGGCAGGCGTACTCGAACTGCAGGTACTCGTCGTCGCGGTTGAACGGGAACGCGGCGGTCCAGGGCGCGGCATAGGTCTCCGCGTCGTCCATGGTGACGGAGTACCGCAGCTCGTTCGGACCGGTGATGGTGAACCGCTCGACGACCTTCTGCGCCTCGGACTGGCGCGACCGAATGCCCGCCGACGGTCCGCGGATGTTCTTCACCGCGCGGAAGTTCGTCGACTCGACGATCAACGTGTTGCCTTCCCAGTGTCCGCGGGGGTCCCCCTCCCACTGCCGCACCCTGGCGTCGGCGTGGGGCTGATCGATGGGGATGATGCGGGCGTTGTGGATCATCTCGCTGTGAATCGCGACGTAGCCCGGCGACTGCAGGATGAGCGTGCCGTTGTTGTACTCGGTGGGCATCATCATGCCCAGCACGCCGCGGGAGATGCACCGGTCCCCCGACTCCATGTTCTCGGCCGCGGCGTGCAGCTCGGCCATGTTCATGGCGATCGACTCGCGCGCGTTCGCGGTGCGCTCGGGAACGCGGCCGTTCGGCGGATCCACGATGATCGAGGCTTGGCCGATGTCGACCGGCGTCTCCCAGTACCAGTCGAACCAGTAGGTGCCGTACCCGCCGACCCCGCGGGAGTTCTCGTGACCGCGCCATTCCGACCCCTCCTTGCGGCCGGTGGCGCGCGCCTCGGCGCGGGCCTGCAGCTCGTCGGCCGACAGCGCCTGGCCGACCAGCTCTTCCGGCAGCTCGAGCGGCGTGAACATGGCGTTCGAGTTGTTCCACGTGCCGGTGATGTTCGGCTGGCCGTCCGCCAGGATCTCCGGCGTCCACCCGGTTTCCGCCGCACCGGCCGGCTGGGTCTGTGCGAATATCGGCGTCCCCGATACTGCGACCACCACGACGCACACAATCCCTGCGACGATTCCGATGTACGATCCTCTGGAACGGTTCATGGACTCTCCCTCCCGGCCATATTCGCTTCCCGGTCTTCAGAAGACGGGACGATCCGGCGCCGGTCGTGCCGTATCCGTCCACCATTCGGCAGAATAGCATGCATGAGGACCGGCCTCGCCCGCATCCAACCCATCCGATGCGCATCATCATGACCCCTGTCGGGAGCGGCGGCGACGTGCATCCCTACGTCAGCGTCGCGCTCGCGCTCCAGCGGCGCGGCCACGACGTCTCGATGATCATCAACCCGCACTTCGGGCCGCTGCTCGATCGGGTCGGCCTGCCTTTCGTCCCGATCGGCACGGTCGACGACTACGACGCGATCCTCTCCCACCCGGACCTCTGGCACGACCGCCGGGGGCTCAGCGTGCTCGGCGGCGCGGTGCGGCGCTTCGCCCTGGAGGCGTTCGAGCTGATACGAACGGAGGCGGCGGGCGTGACGCCGGTCCTCGTGGCGCCGGGCCTCGCGTTCAGCGCGCGGGTCGCCCACGAGGTGCTCGGCCTGCCCCTGGTGACCATGCACCTGCAACCGAGCTGCCTCGTCAGCGCCCACGAGACGCCGGTGCTGCACGCCCGCCTGCGGTCGATCAACCGCTGGCCGGCGCTGCTGAAGCGGCTCGTGCTGGCCCTCGGCGACCGCCTGGCGGACCGGGCGCTGGCGCCGGCCGCCAACGCGTTGCGCGCCGAGCTCCACCTGCCGCCGGTGCGGCGCATCACGAGCGAGTGGTGGCACTCGCCGCAGCGCGTCATCGGCCTCTTCCCCGACTGGTACGCCCCGGTGCAGCCCGACTGGCCGCGGCAGACGATTCTGACCGGCTTTCCCCTGTACGACGCCGCGGACGCCGCTCCCCTGGCGCCGGCCCTCGACGACTGGCTGTCCGAGTCCGACGCGGCCGGCCGCCGTCCGATGGTCTTCGTCGCCGGCACCGGCAACCGCCAGGGATCGCGGTTCTTCCAGGCCGGGGCGGACGCGTGCCGCCGCCTCGGCCGGCCCGGCCTGCTCCTCACCAGGTTCCCCGAGCAGCTTCCCGACCCGCTTCCCGCCGGGGTCCGCCACGCCGACTACGCCCCGCTCAGCCGGGTGCTGCCGCGGGCCGCGGCCATCGCGCACCACGGCGGCATCGGCACCGCGGCCGAGGCCCTGCGGGCCGGCTGCCCGCAGCTGGTGATGCCGATGACGTTCGATCAGCCCGACAACGCCGTCCGCCTGGAGCGCCTGGGCGTGGCCCGCACCCTGTGGCCCGGCGCCGTCGACGGCCGCGGCGCCGCCCGCGCCCTCGACGCCCTCCTCGGCTCGGACGACACCCGCACCGCCTGCCGCGACGCCGCGAGGCGCTTCGAGGGGACCGATCCGGTGACGCGGACCTGCGAGCTGATCGAAGCGGCCGGCTGACGACAGGGGCGGGAACCGCAGATCGCGACGACGACCTGGCGCCGAGCATCACCCCGCCTCCAGTCCAGCCGGCGCCGGCGGGTCGGCTCGATTCCAGGCGGCACGGACTGGCGTGTGACCCGACCGGAAGAAGCGTGTTCGGAAGTGGTCGACCATGCGCCAGCAGTCTGCGCCGTAGAACGGTGCCGCCTCCTGCATAGAGGCGCCGACTCCCTGGCAGGGTTGGTTGGGCGGCGATCGGAGCCGCAGAAGTTTCGCGGCAGCGAAACTTCCAACGCAACCGCCAGGTCGCGCGGCGACGATCTCCGGGCTGGCGTGGGGCCTGAGACATGGGGTAGAATAGATGGATTCTTTTCTACCAGGCACCCGTGATGAGCCTCAACATCAAGAACGAAGAAACCTGCCGGCTGGCTGCGGATCTCGCCCGGCTGACCGGCGAGACGATGACCGGCGCGATAACCGTGGCGCTGCGCGACCGCCTGGAGCGGGAGAAGCGCGTGCGTAATGCGGACGCGCTGGCGGCGGAGCTTCACGCCATCGGACAGCGCTGCGCCAAGCTGATGGGACCGGGACCCTCTGCCGTCGACCATGGCGAACTGCTCTATGACGAACGGGGCCTGCCCAAGTGATCATCGACACGTCGGCGATCATGGCCATCCTGTTCGATGAACCGGAGGCGGCGCACTACGAACAGGCAATTTCGGCGGCGTGGCCCCGGCGCATGTCCGCGGTCGCGTTGCTCGAAGCAGCCATGGTCGTCGAGGGCAAGGGGGGGAATGCGGCGGGACGTCAACTCGACACGTTTCTGGACAAGGCGGAGATCGAGTTGATGCCGGTCACGCTGGAGCACGTCGAAGCCGCGCGCCGCGCTTGGCGGCGGTTCGGCAAGGGCAATCATCCGGCGGCATTGAACTTCGGCGACTGTTTCGCATACGCGCTGGCGAGGACGACCGGTGAGCCGCTGCTGTTCAAGGGCGGCGATTTCGCACTCACCGACATCGAGGCGGCGTGACTCGAAACGGGCCGCGGGGTCGAGGCGTGCGACGAGTGCTTCGGCGCGTCCCCGGGCAACCGCGCCCGAGTTGGATATGGTCTAATGAGGCTGGTTTCCATGTCGTTGGCGGTCGGCGTTGCGCCCTCGACCCTGTCTGGAGCGAGATCAAGATGCGATTGAGCGCCCGACTCGTGCTCGCTGCCTGCGTGGTTCTCACCGGCTCGCCCCCGGTGCGCGGCCAGTCACAGGGTCCGCCGGTGGGTGGCGAGGAGCCGGCGGCGATCCAGATCGCAGCCCCCGCCGCCATCCCCGCCGCCGGAAAGCGGGCGGTGGCGCTGTGGCGCGAGCAGGCGCCGAGGGTCGACGGCAACGTGCTCGACGACGCGGCCTGGGCGGCGGTGGCGCCGGTCAGCGGGTTCCAGCAGACCGCGCCCGACGCGGGACAGCCGGCGACGGAGCGGACCGAGGTGCGGGTGATGTTCACCGACGACACCATCTACTTCGGGGTCGTCTGCTACGACAAGGATCCCGCCGCCATCATCATGAGCGACAGCCGGCGCGACTCGTCGATGAACGACGCCGACAGCTTCCAGATGGTGCTCGACACCTTCAGCGACCGGCAGAACGGGTTCGTCTTCGGCACCACCCCGGCCGGCCAGGAGTACGACGGTCAGGTGACCGACGAGGGCGGCGGCCGCCGCGGCGGACGGGGGGGCGGAGGCGGCTTCTCGCGGGGCAGCGGCAACGGCTTCAACCTCAACTGGGACGGCGCCTGGCAGGTGCAGACCGCGATCTCCGACATCGGGTGGAGCGCCGAGTTCGCCATCCCGTTCCGGACCATCCGCTATCCGGACCGCGAGGACCAGGTGTGGGGGATGAACTTCCAGCGGACCATCCGCCGGCGGAACGAGACCGCGTACTGGGCGCCCCTGCCCCGGCAGTACAACCTGTACCGGGTCTCGATGGCGGGGCAGCTGGCGGGGGTGCGCGCGCCGGTCGGCTTCACCGGGAACCTGCAGGTCACCCCCTACGTGGTCGGCGAGATGGCCACGCGCGACATCGAGCCGGGCCTCGGTGCGCAGTCCGTCGGCAACTTCGGCGCCGACCTCAAGTACAGCGTGACGTCGGGGCTGACCCTCGACGCCACCTACAACACCGACTTCGCGCAGGTCGAGGTGGACCAGCAGCAGATCAACCTCGACCGGTTCAACCTCTTCTTCCCCGAGAAGCGTCCGTTCTTTCTGGAGAACGCCGGGGCCTTCTCGGTCGCGAACCAGTCCGGCGGCCGGAACCTCGGCCAGACCGAGCTGTTCTTCAGCCGGCGCATCGGCATCAGCGACGTCGGCACCCCGATTCCGATTGTCGGCGGCGCCCGGATGTCGGGCAAGGTGACCGACTCGACGACGGTGGGATTCCTGAACATGCAGACCGAGCAGGTCGGCACCCAGTCCAACACCGCCAACAACTTCTCGGTGGCCCGGCTGCGCCGCGACCTGCCGAACCGATCGAGCATCGGCGGGCTCTTCGTCAACCGCCAGGGCACCAGCAGCTACGCCCCGACCGAGGACTACAACCGCACCTACGCCTTCGACGGCCGCTGGGGCATCGGCGAGAACGGGATGGTGCAGGGCTTCATGGGCCGCACCCAGACACCCGGCCGCGACGGGCGCGACCACGCCATGAGCGTGTCGAGTCAGTACAGCTCCGAGGCCTGGCGCTTGGCCGCCGCGTATCAGGAGAACGGGGAGGACTTCAACCCGGAGGTCGGCTACCTGCAGCGAGACCGGGGATTCCGCGCCGTCAACTTCTCGATCAACAACACCACCCGGCCCGACGGGTTCCTCAAGTACCAGGAGCTGACGCCGCACATGACCTTCAGCCGGTTCTGGAACTTCGAGGGGGTCATGGAGACGACCTTCGTCCATCTCCACTACAACGGCGAGTTCGAGGACAGCTCGTCGGCCGGGGTGTCCTACGACCTCCGCCAGGAGTACGTCTTCGAGGACTTCACGGTGTCGGGCCTGTCGGTGCCGGCCGGCCGCTGGGACTTCAACGAGCTCAGCTACCAGTACAACTCGGACCGGTCGGCCCCGTTCAGCGCCGGCATCCGGGCCACGACCGCGGGGTTCTTCAACGGCAACATCGTCACGATCCGGCCGTCGATCAACGCCCGCTACGGCGAGACCTTCAACCTGTCGCTGAGCTACAGCCGGAACAACATCGACCTGCCCAGCGGCAGCGCCGTCACCAACCTGAGCAGCGTCAACCTCGGCTACAACTTCTCGCCGCGCCTCTACGTCCAGACCCTGCTGCAGCACAACGACAGCGCCGACCTCTGGTCGATGAACTTCCGGGTCGGCTGGCTGCAGGACGCCAACACCGGGCTCTTCTTCGTCTACAACGAGACCGACGGGCTCGGCGACTTCATTCCCTCCTACGCCGGCCGCAGCGTCATCCTGAAGTACAGCTACCTGTTCGACGTGCTCGACTGACCGCGGCCCGGGGGCGTCCAGGTGTTCGGCGGCAACCGAGGTTCAGCCATGGCGAAGGCACGACCTGACCGGAAAGCGGGCCGCGAAGGCGGAGGCTTCGTCGACCGCGCCCTGAACGGCATCGAGACGGTCGGCAACCGACTGCCGGACCCCGCGATCCTGTTCCTGCTGCTGCTGGTGCTGACCTGGATCGCCTCCGCCATCCTGTCGCCGATCGAGTTCGCCGAGACGAATCCGCGCACCGGCGAGCCGTTGCGCATCGCCAACCAGCTGACGGGCGCCGCCCTCACCACCTTCATGGTGCAGCTGGTTCCCACCTTCACCGGGTTCGCGCCGCTGGGGGTGGTGCCGGTGGTGATGCTCGGCGTCGGGGTGGCCGAGAAGACCGGCTTCATCAACGCCGAGCCTCAAGCTGATTCTGGGCCGCACGTCGCCGAGCCTGCTGACCCCGATGCTGATTCTGGCCGCGATCGTCAGCCACAGCGCCGCCGACGCCGGATACGTGCTGGTCATTCCCTTGGGCGGGGTCATCTTCTACGCGGCGGGACGGCACCCCCTGGCCGGCATCTCGGCCGCCTTCGCGGGGGTCTCCGGCGGGTTCTCGGCCAACTTCATCCCCTCGAGCATCGACCCCCTGCTGCAGGGGTTCACCCAGCAGGCGGCGCAGATTCTCGACCTCGACCGGCTGGTCAACCCGCTGAGCAACCTCGGTTTCACCGCGGTCTCTTCGCTCCTCGTCATCGGCGTCGGGTGGTATCTCACCGACCGCGTGATCGAGCCGTGCCTGCAGCCTCCTGTACCAACTGCTTCAGCACGTCACGGTCGCCGCTGACCAGAGCTTCGATTCCGCTGGACTCGCGCAGAGTGTTGAGAGGCTGTCAAACGATGTTATAGTGAATCGATCTTGGGTGGCCCCTCGGGCCGGCCCGAGAGGGGCTCGCAGGGTAGCTTCCTGCGTTGTCCAGCTTCAGCGGCCGTTGGTGTCGAGCATTCGGCCACGCACTGGGGGGCCGGGAATCTGAACCATTCCACCGCCTGAGCCGAATTCCGCACACCTGACCCGCCGAGGTTCAACATCTGGCCCCACGTTGAAAAGCTCGGTCTTTTCCGAGCTTTTCTCTATGTACAGTCCGATGTGGGTACATGGAGTTTTCGCGCGTACGGCACCCGACCCCTCACGTGACCATCGGGATACACGTTGAGGTATCCCGATTTCCGCGATATCTCCCATCGCTCGGTAAGCGTTGTGACGGTTGGAGAACCGCCGTTGTCAGCAGAAACGTCCCAGTGAAACCCGCGTGACAGCGCGTACCCGGCCACTTGCAGCGTGTCTCGACCGTGGAACGCCGCGGGATCGAGACACCACGTCAACCGTTTGCCGTCCCGCCTCAGAGCACCGGTACCGTGCACTTGGTCGAAGTGCCGTCGTTGTTCCGGCGTCCCGAGTTCGGTGTGGCCACTCTCGAAAACATGAAATGGAAGACACCGGGGGTCGTGGCCGCCCACGCATCCGATACGTCGGCACCACGCGTCGTACGCATCGAGACACCCCGACACCGCGGCCGCATCATCGGGAAGTGGCGACGCGTATGCCTTGTATCGGACGAACTGCGCAACGGCCATGGAGATGCGCGCACGGGGCATCAACCGGACACAGGGACGTCCTGTATGGAACACTCCAACCCTGGCTCGGTGAGATCGCCTGTACAGCTTGACGGCATCTTCACCGGCGATCAACATCAGCGGTCGCCCGTCGATACGCCGCTCGAGTTTCGGGATCACCTCTTGCAGTCGCCATGAGCGAGTGCGGCATTCTCTCCGCAGCCGCTCACGCACGGCCGCGATGCGGGCTCGTGCGGTACGCGGGAAGACGATCCAGACTTCGCGGTCCGCAAGACTCAAGGCTTCGTCCGAAGGAGAACCGATGACGGGATCTGCACGCGCTCCAACTCCTCAGGAGTCATCACGCGCAGGCTGGCGATCAGGCGTCTGCGCAGTTCTTCGCTCCGCCCCGATCGCAACGCCGCTGCACCGGCGCGCGGCGTATCAAGCAGATCCTCTGGAGGGGGAAGATCCTGCTCTTCGAACCATGCCACCAGACGTGCATGGACCTTCTTCTTCAGGTACTCGTTCCAACGATGCCTTACATGTGGCGGAAGAACGCTCGCGGGAAGTCGCTGTTCCGCCCACTGCTCAAGCCGATCGTCCCGTTCGTCATCACCAACGGTGTCGGCAAAGGCTCTCTTCCACTCGTTGAAGCCTTCCTCGGTCAGGGTCGGAACAACCGGTCCCGGTCTTGCGCCTTCGCTCGCGCGCCGGGCGGCGTGCTCGCGTAGATCCCAGACGTAGGTTTCGTTGCCGGAAAAGTCCAACGCCGCCCACCATAGATCGGATCGAATCCGCGTCCGTGCGGACATCGGTTCGACACCAGGCGCCGGAGCCGCTTCCTTCAAGGTCGCAATCGGCGGCGTGTGGCTCACATCGATATCGAGGATGGTGGCGGCATGCTTCCTTACGAACTCCAGGAACGTCGCCGCCCCATGATCCGACTCCCGAAACGTCCGTTCTGTGAGATCAAGCAGGCGATTCTTCAGAACGGCCACACTCATTCTGTACCAATCCGGCCGACCTGTTTCTTTCGCCTTCTCGAAGGCGCGCTGGATCAATTCTTGCGGATCTGCCAGCATGGCGCTCAGGCTCGGAACGGTCTAGTGCGGTTTGTCGCACCGCCGCCTCGGTTATATCGCATTGCTGGCGGAAGGGCACAGCGCCGATGACGGGTAGACGGCCCGTCATCGGCGCCGGCGTTGCGCTGCGCGCGGAGGGCGGCTACACGCCGGCGAGCGGCTCGATCGGGAGCGAGCCGGTGGCGTCGCCGAACTGGTCGGTGTGCACCCCGACCCGCTCGAGCATCGCGACGAGGAGGTTGTTCATCGGGGTGTCCTTCGAGTGGCGCAGCACCCGGCCGCCCTTCACGCCGCCGGCGCCGCCCACCATGACCAGCGGCAGGTCGATGTGCGAGTGCTCGTTGGCGTCGCTGATGCCGCCGCCGTGCAGGACGAGCGAGTGGTCCAGCAGGTTGCCGTCGCCGTCCGGGGTCGACTTCAGCTTGTCGAGGAGGTGCGCGGTCAGCCCGATGTGGTACTGGTTGACCTTCGCGCCCTGCTCGAACTTGAGGGGGTCGTGCTGGTGGTGCGACACCGCGTGGTGCGCGGCGTTCACGCCCAGCTCGGGATAGGCGCGGTTGGTCTGCTCCTTGCCGAGGGTGAACACGAAGACGCGGGTGATGTCGGCCTTGAAGGCGACGGCCAGCAGGTCGAACATCAGCCGGGCGTGCTCGTCGTAGGACTCGGGCACGCCGATGGGCCGGTCGGGCAGCTCCAGGGTCGATTCGCCGTGCTGGCGCTCGGCGACCTGGATGCGGCGCTCGATCTCGCGCACCGAGTCGAGATACTCGCTGACGCTGTTGCGATCGGCGGCGCCCAGCTTCTGCTGGAGGTGCGAGATGTCCTTCGTCACCCAGTCGAGGATGCTGCGATCCTCCTGCAGCTGGGCGAGCCGCTGCTCGGGGGTGCCGCCGTCGCCGAACATGCGCTGGAAGACGATGCGCGGGTTCGTCTCGTGGGGGTTCGGGGTCGTCGGGGTGCGCCACGAGATGCTGTTCGTGTAGACGCAGCTGTATCCGTTGTCGCAGTTGCCGATGAGATAGGTCTGCTCCATCGCCAGCTCGAGCGACGTCAGCGGCGTGTCGCCGCCGATGTGCTGCGCGGCGATCTGGTCCGCGGTGGTGCCGTTGCGGACGTCGGCGCCCTCGGTCTCCTTCGGGTGCACCCCGCTGAGCCAGACGGTGCCGGCCCGCGAGTGCTCGCCGTTGCCGTCGCCGAGGGCCTCGGCCTGCTTCTGGCTGAGCCCGACGGGAACGATCACCTGGTCCTGGAACGGCGCGAGCGGGCTCAGGGTCCGCGGCAGCTCGGTCATCCGCCCGTCGCCGGCGGGCTGCCACGACTTCATCACCGCCCCGTTGGGAATGTAGACGAAGCCGAGACGCCGCACGGGTTTCGCCGCGGTGTTGGCGAGGGCCGAGGCGGCCGGAACCATCGCGTCCAGCAACGGCAGCGCAAGGCTGACCCCCATGCCGCGGAGGAACGTCCGACGGGGCAACGCCATCTTGCTGATGAACATGACAAGAGTCTCCTTCAACCGAGCTGCGACACTTTGATTCCGCCTACTCCGCTTCCGCGACGGCGCCCGCCACCCGCATCCGGAACGGCGTGCTCCGGACGACGCCGACCACCAGGGAGGCGAGACCGTAGTCGTCCGCCGCGGATCCACGGACGATCTGCCGAACCGCCGGCCCATCGTAGTACTCGATGCCGCGACCGAGAGCATAGGTCAGCAGCTTCTCGGCCACCACCGTGGCGAGCTGCTCGGTATTGCGCACCAGCAGCCCGCGCAGCTCGGCCGGCCCGTCGAACGCGGTGCCGTCCGGCATCGTGCCGGAGGCGTCGATCACCGTGCCCCCCGGCATCTGCGGACGCCACCGCCCGACCGCGTCGAAGTTCTCGAGGGCCAGCCCCAGCGGGTCCATCACGCGATGGCAGCTCGCACACACGGGGTTCGCCCGGTGCTGCTCCATCCGCTCGCGCATCGCCAGGACCTTGCCGGTGTCCTCCGCCGGCTCGAGCTCCGGCACGTTCGGCGGCGGCGGGGGCGGGGGGGTCCCCAGCACGTTCTCGAGCACCCACTTGCCCCGTCCCACCGGCGACGTGCGGTCCGGATACGACGTGACGGTCAGGATGCTGCCCTGACCCAGCAGCCCCCGGCGATTGGGGTCGCCGAGCGACACCCGCCGGAAGTCGCTGCCGTAGACGTCCGGGACCCCGTAGTGCCGGGCCAGCCGCTCGTTGAGGAACGTATGGTCGGCGGTCAGCAGGTCGGCCACGCTGCGGTCCTCGCGCAGGATGCTGTCGAAGAACAGCTCCGTCTCGCGCACGAAGTCCTGCCGCAGGCTCTCGCCGAAGTCGGGGAACAGCACGTCCGAGGGCAGCGCGCCGGAGATGTTGCGCAGGCGCAGCCACTGCCCCGCGAAGTTCTTCGCCAGGGCCTCGGAGCGGGGGTCGGCGAGCATCCGCCGCACCTGCTCCTCCATGACCGCCGGGTCCTGCAGCCCGCCGCCCGCGGCGGCCTCCAGCAACTCGTCGTCGGGCAGGCTGCTCCACAGGAAGAACGAGACGCGGGACGCCAGCTCGAGGCCGTTCAACCGATAGGGGGTCCCCGGCTCGACCCCGGCCGGATCGGAGACCACCCGGAACAGGAAGTCGGGACTCACCAGCAGCGCCCGGAGCGCACGCTCGATGCCGGCCTCGAACCCGCCGGCCATCCGCCCTTCCTCGTAGAAGGCCACCAGCGGCGCCAGATCCCGCCCGGTGACGGGACGGCGGTAGGCGCGGCGGGCCAGCCCCGACAGAATCTGCCGGGCGCAGGGCGCTTCCTCGACCGCGTTCGCGGGTTGGCAGACGAAGATGCGGCGCCGGGTGGGCGTGTCCTCGATGCCCGTCGCGTTGAACGGCCCGGTGATCGTGAGGGTGCCCAGATGCGGCTGATACAGCAGGTAGTCGCCCTCGCCGTGGGGGCGTTCGAACGGCTGGCGCAGGCTCTCGGCCAGCGCGTCGGTCTTCTTGATGAAGGCGGCGGTCACCGTCCGCGGGCCGGCGGCAAGGGGAACGCGCACCCGCAGCTCGTCGGGTCCGGTGTTGTAGGCGGCGCCCTGATCGCTCTCCGCGTCGACCGGCGCCAGCCGGAACAGGGTCACGCGCTCGCCGTCCACGCTGATCTCGAGCTGGTGCGGCTCGCGTATCGGGGCGCCGGCGAACAGGTCGAGCATCTCGAGCTCGATGTCGTACTCGCCGTCCCGCGGGAAGTTGTAGGTCACCGAGAGGCCGCCGCGGGTGCCGAACGGCAGACCGTCGCGGTGGTCGTACTGGGAGAGATCCGAGACGATGCGGAAGGTCTCCCCGGTCGGGGCCATCGGCGACGCCCCCACCGCCAGCCGGCTGATGTGGCGCGCCGCGTTCATGTAGCGTTCGAGCAGGGTGGGCGACACCTTCAGCACGCCGGCGATGTTGTCGAACCCGTAGCTCTGATCGTCGGCCGGCACCAGCGCCGCGGCGTCCACGTCGAGCGCGAGGAGGTCGCGGACGGCGTTCTGATACTCGGTTCGGTTCAGCCGGTGCAGGGGCACGGTGCGGCCCGGGTTGGGCCGCGTCGCCGCGGCCTGGTCGATCTCGGTCTCGAGCCAGGCGGCAAGGCGGTCGGCCGCCGCCGCATCGGGGCGCGGGCGCCCCAGGGGCGGCATGGTGCCGGTGCGGACCTTCCGGATGACCTTTTCCCAGATCTCGGCCTGCGCCGGCACGTCCTCGAGGTCGACGCTCTCGAGCTCGATGGGGACCGTGCCGCGCGCCGCCAGGCGGGGGTTGTGGCAGGTCACGCAGTACCGTTCCAGCAGAGCGGCATGACCGGCAATCTCGCTCCCGCGCTCTTCGCGCGCCACCTCCGGCACGGCCGGCTCAGGCGCCTGGGACGGGCCGGCCGCGGCGAACCCGCCCCCGGCCAACCCGACGACCATCGCGACGCCGGCGAGCCTCGGTAAACGCCGCCTCGACGCCGGGTCCATCGCCATCATGCTGCTGTGCCTTCCGGGGATATGGAACTGATCTTGTGATCTTACAGCTTCCGTCCGCGGTGTCAACCGCAATACCGGCGAAGGGTGCACGTCAGATTCGTGAGATGACTGTCAGGCGGCCCTGGCGGCTCGTCCTTCCCAGAAATCCTCGAAGCGGCCGCTGAGCTTGCAGCACCGCAGGGCGATGATGGCGTTGGCGCCGGCCACGGTCCAGTGCATGCCGGCGCGCTTGAGCCGGGCGCCGATAGCGAGCTTGCATCCGGCCTCGACGACGCCCGACGACACGCAAAGACCCCACGCTCGGAACTCCGGATAGCGCATCCGGTGGCGGTTGCGGGTCAGGTAGTCGATACACTTGCGGGCCTCCTCGCAAGTCTCACGGTGGGCGCGCAGGGCGGTCAGGATCGCATCGAACCGCCCGGCGTCCAACTCGTCCCGCCGGTCCTTGCCCCACTGGGCGGCCAAGTCCGTGCCGGCGCCGTAGATGGCCTTGGCGACATCGCACAGATGCCCCTTGGCATGGTAGATGTCGACGATTTCGATGGCGCCGGGGAACTGTTCGGCGGCCAGATTCCAGATCCACTCGGCCCCGTCGCCGATGATGACGCGTCGCGCCGCGGTGTCGAAGCCGCGCCGCCGCGCTTCGCGATACGCCCGTTGCGCGAACGGGGAAGGCAGCGGGTCGGTGGGGCGGCTGGCCGCGCTCTCGACGGCGGCGCTGTAGCTGACCGACCCGGGGTCGCGTTCGGGGAGGCCGTCGGCGTTGCGTGTTTCCGCCGTCCACACGGTGACGAGCTTGACCTCGCGGGTCTTGGCCGAGCCGTCGGGCTGCTTGCCGCGCCGGCCTTCCACCTCGGACTTGCGCACCGGCACGCCGGTGCCGTCAAGCCCCAGGTACATCGTCGATGCCGCGCCGGGTGCGGGCTCGACCCTCTCGCGTTTGTCGGCCGCGACTTCGCGGCCCAGCGCTTCGGCGATGCGCTCGACCTGTTTGGGGTCGACCGCCACCCATCCACTCGCTCGCTTCGGCGAAGCTGACGCTCGTCGCCGCCAGTCCCACCAGCCGCGCCGTGGCGGGCGACAGCGAGGTGTCTTGCAGACCCAGGGCTTGGTCGCGGGGATAGCTTCCCCGGCGGCAGGCGGCGCAGTGGTAGTAGGCGCGGTGCAGGGTCAGCGGTCCCAACAGCGTGGTGAAGGTCTTCGGGCGGCGGCCGGCGTAGTGCGCCGTCTGGCCGCAGGCGCACGCTATCGTCGAACTCGAATGGTCGGAATCGTCCGCGTCGTAGTACTCCGCCATCGCCTGAGCGGCGAGGCCGAGGGCTTGGCGACGGAGGGCCTGCTCGAGGGCCTCGAAGTCCTGCGCGGCGGACCGCCGCGGTCCGATGAGCGCATCGATTTCAGCCGCAAACGCGGCTACGAACGCTGCGCGCCAATCACCTTGACGGCTTGGCTCGCCGTGGCGAGCGCTCGACGGTGAACGGTCTGCAAGAGGGTCTCGAAGTCCTGGGCATTCGCGTCTCCTTGTCTGAGGAACGCGTCCAGGTCGGCCTTGACCGCCGCGTCCAACGCGGCGAACAGCTCCTTGACGCCCCTTTTTCGGCCGCGTGATCGAGCGGTTCAGTCAACTGCGCCTCGGGCATGGTCGGAGTCCTCCTACCCGAGGAATCGGTCGATCAGTGCTCGCTCAATACCCCCAACGGAAAATCCCCAACTTTCTTGTCGTGCACCCACCGGCGAACCGGCGACCATGCCGGTGGGGATGGAAGAGGCCGGCGGGGGCAACGGAAGCCGGCCGACCGTGCCGGCATCTCTCGCCGGCCGCGAACCGGCCGGGCGGACACGCGCGTGTCCGCCCGGCCGGTTCGGTTGCGGATCACCCGAACGGGACGGTAGCATAGGGTTTCCCACTGGCGCGGGCAAATGCCCGACCGTGGCACCTGGAGACACAGATGCGCACCAACCATCGATCAGAGTCGCGGCCGGTCGGCGTCCGGATGCTGTTGCTCACCGGCCTCGGACTGCTCGTCACCGCCATGGGCGGCGCCGACGCCTCGGCGGGGGCCGCGGCCCGCGCGGTGCCGATCGTCGACGCCGCCAGGGCGGAGGACGCCTCGACCGTCCGCACGCTGCTCGAACGGCAGGTCGACGTGAACGCGGCCGAGGCGGACGGCACGACCGCCCTGCACTGGGCGGCCTATCAGGGCGACGTCGAGACGGCCCGCCTCCTGCTGGCGGCGGGGGCCCGCACCGACGTCACCAACCGGTACGGCGTTACCCCGCTGGCCCTCGCCGCGGGACGGGGAGACGCTCGCGTCGTCGGGGCGCTGCTCGACGCCGGCGCCGACCCGAACGCCACGTTGCCCGAGGGCGAGACGGTCCTGATGGCCGCCGCCCGCGCCGGCAACGTCGACGCGTTGCGGCTGCTGCTGGCCCACGGCGCCGACGTGACCGCGCGAGAGAGCTGGCGCGGCCAGACCGCGCTCATGTGGGCCGCCGCGCAGAACCATGCGCGGGCCATCCATACCCTGATCGAGCTCGGAGCAGGCGTCGACGAGCGCTCGAACACCGGCTGGTCGGCGCTGCTGTTCGCGGTGCGGGCCGGGCAGGGCGAGGCGGTCGACGCGCTGCTCGCGGCCGGGGCCGACGTGAACGACACCATCCGTCCGCTGTCGGCGGAGGCTGCGGCAGAGCCGCCCCGGCGCACGGGCGGTCCCGTGAGCACGAGCGCGCTCGTCATCGCGGTGACGAACGGGCACTTCTCTCTCGCGAAGTACCTGGTAGAGCGCGGCGCCGACCCCAACGCGGCCGAGCAGGGCTGGACCGCCCTCCACCAGTTGTCCTACACGCGCCGCCCGAACTCCGGCAAGGGCATGCCCCCGGTGCCGCTCATCGACGGCCTCGGCACCCTCGAGTTCGCACGGTTCCTGCTGGAGAACGGCGCCGACCCGAACCTGCGCCAGACCCTGCGGTTCAACAACCGCGAGCGGAACAACCTGAACCGCGTGGGCGCCACCCCCTACCTGCTCGCGGCCAAGCACGCCGACGTTCCGCTGATGCAGCTGCTGGCCGACCACGGGGCGGACACCCGCATGTCGACCGAGGGCAACGCCTCGCCGCTGATGGTCGCGGCGGGGGTCGGCATCTTCAACCTCGGCGAGAGCGCCGGCACCAACGCGGAGGCGTTCGACGCCGTGCAGCTCGCGTGGGAGCTCGGCGACCGGAGCGTGCTGCAGGCGGACGACCGGGGATACACCGCGCTGCACGGGGCGGCGCTGCGGGGGGCGAACCCCATCGTCGAGTTCCTCGTCGACCGGGGGGCGGACCTGCTGGCGGAATCCAACGAGGGCTGGACGCCCCTGCGCGTCGCCGACGGCGTGCACTACACGGGGACCGTCAAGCGCGCCGACCACACGGCCGAGCTGCTGCGCGAAGCCATGCGCGCGCAGGGCGTCTACCGTCCCGAACACGAAAAGGACGTCAACAGCGTGGCGGTGGTGAGACCGGCGGGCGGTCAGTAAGGACGCTGACGGGAATTACCTTGCCGTGCGCCACGCGCGCCGACCTGCAGTCAACGGGCTGCGCTTGGGTGCAGTTGGCAACTTTATATCGATCACTGCCCCAAGTCCGTCGCAGGACCGTCAGGGCCCGCAGGCGTCCGCGACCATCCCGAGCGTACTGACGTTGATCCGGTTTCCGTCCGGAGACCGGATCAGAAAACCCTTCGCTTCCATCACGTGCCCGGCATGGGCGGCGGGGTCGGGATAGACGGCCATCAGCCCGAACGTCCGGGTCCCGAGGGGCCGGCCGGCGAGGGCGGCCAGCGCCTCGGAGCTCGACTCGGACGGGTCGGCGGTGCGGACCACGCGGGTGGCCCGGGTCAGCACCCAGGTCGCGCCGTCACCCCGCGCCAGACAGCCGACCACACTCACCAGGGCGAAGCTCGGCACCTCACCCGGACCGTCCTCGGCCTCGATGCGTATGTCGGCCGCCCCGGCCGCGGCGAGCTCGCGCGAACCGGCCGGGAACCCGTTGGCCTGGAGGAGATAGGCGACGCTGTCGAGGTAGTCGGCGTCGCTCAGGCTGGCCGGCTCGTCGAACGGCATCAGGTTCCGCACGCGAGTGTAGAGGTTGCCGACGGTGTCCTCGCGCCACGCCTGCATGAACGCGTCGCCGGCGAGGGGGCTGGCTTCCTCGGTGCCGCTGAAGTCGGCCTGGTGACAGCTGCTGCAGTGGCTTCCGTATACCGCCTCGCCGCGGGCCGCCTGCTCGGCGGTGTACACCCCGTCCCACACGGTGGTCCGGCTCTCCTGAGCCTCCCCGCCCCCGGCGCCCGCCTGTCCGGCGGCGCTGGCGATGGACAGCGCCACGACGGCCAACGTCAATCGCATGCGAACGGTCTCCGGCCCTGTTCCGAACTTCTTTCCCGTGACGGCTGCCCTGTCCGCCCCAACCCATGCCGCAGGCGTCTACGCCGCCCGACGGCGCGGACTCCCGGTTCCCGAAGCTCCGGCGCGAGCCAGTACTGCGGCTGCGAGCGGATACTGCGGCTGCGAGCGGATACTGCGGCTGCGAGCGGATACTGCGGCTGCGAACCGCTTCCCCGCCGCGAGCCGCTACTTCGGCGCGCCCTTGATGCGCACGCCCTCGTCCTGAATCGTCCGGTTCAGGAGGCTGACGCAGGCGTACAGGGCGCGCAGGGTCGGCACCTCGACCCCGGTCATCTCGGCGAGCTCGACGACCACCCCGAGCATGCCGTCCACCTCGAGGGGCTTGCCCGCCTCCACGTCCTGCAGCATCGACGTCTTGTGCTTGCCGACGCTCTCGGCCCCGGCGATCCGGCGCTCCATCGGCACCCTGAAGTGGGCGCCGAGCCGTTCGGCGACCTGCTGCGCCTCGGTCATCATCGTGGCCGCGAGGCCGCGGGTCAGGGGAAACTGACAGATGTCGACGAGGGTCGCGTGGGTGAGCGCGCTGATCGGGTTGAAGGTCAGATTGCCCCACAGCTTCAGCCAGATCTCCGACCGGATGTCGTCGAGCACCCGGGACTTGAAGCCGGCCTCCTCGAACAGCCCCGAGATCATCCTCACCCGGTCCGAGTCGCGGCCGTCGAGCTCGCCCACCGGGAAGCGGTTGCCCTCGATATGCTCGATGACCCCCGGCTCGGCGACCGTCGCCGCCGGATAGGCGATGCACCCGATGACCCGCCGCGGGTCGATCGCCCTGAGCAGCACGCCGCCCGGGTCCACCGTCTCGACGATGCGGCCGGCATAGTCCCCGTCGATCTGCTGGAAGTACCACCAGGGGATGCCGTTCTGCAGCGTGACGATGACGGTCTCGGGACTCAGCAGGGCCGGCAGCTCGTCGATCACGGGGACTATCTGATGCGCCTTCAGGGCCAGGAGCACCACGTCCTGCGGCCCCGGATCGCCGACCCGGTCGGTGGCCGTCAGGTCCGACGCCACGAGCTCGCGGTCGGCTTCTATCAGCTTCAGCCCGTTGGCCCTGATGGCGGCCAGATGGGGACCGCGCGCGATCGCCGACACCGTGTGCCCGGCGTGCGCCAGCCGCACCGCCATGTAGCCGCCGATGGCTCCCGCTCCGACTACGCAGACCTTCATGTCGCTCCTTGTCTCGACGGCGACCCCCGGCGCCGGCGCGCCGCCGACCCGGCAACCGCCGCCTGCGGCCCGGCCGGGCCCCGCACCGCCTCCGCGGCGGCACGAACTCCTAGACCGCCCCCTCGTCGCGGGCGTGCGCGATCGCCGCGTCGTCCATCCCGAGCACGTCGCGCAGCACCTCGTCGGTATGTTCGCCCAGCAGCGGCGACCGCTTGACGTCGGACGGCGAGTCAGACAGCTTGACGGGGTTGCCGACGGAGAGGTACGGCCCGCGGGTCGGGTGGTCGACCTCCACCACCGTCCCCGTCGCCCGCAACGACGGCTCCTCCGAGAGCTCTCTCATCGACAGCACCGGCCCGCACGGCACGTTCAGCGGATTCAGCACCGCCATGACCTCGAACTTGGTCATGGTCTGCGTCCACTTCTCGATCTCGTCGAACATCTCGTCGATCTTCGACAAGCGGGCCTCGGGGGTCTTCCACTCCGGATCCGTCAGCCAGTCCTCGTGCCCGATCACCCGGGCCAGCCCGTCGAAGGCCGCCGCCTGCGCGATGATGTAGATGTACGAGTCGGGGTCGATCTCCCACCCCTTGCACTTGACGATCCATCCGGGCTGGCCGCCGCCCGAGGCGTTGCCGGCCCGCGGGGTCGCGGCGCCGAACGTGCCGTGGGGATACTGCGGATACTCCTTCAGCGGCCCGTGGGTCAGCCGCTGCTGGTCGCGCAGCTTCACGCGGCAGAGATTGAGCACCCCGTCCTGCATGGCGCACTCGACCCGCTGGCCGCGCCCGGTCTTCTCGCGCTGGAACAGGGCGGTCACGATGCCCAGGGCCAGGTGCAGCCCGGTGCCCGAGTCGCCGATCTGCGCCCCCGCGACGACCGGGGGCCCGTCGGGGAACCCGGTGGTGCTGGCCCCGCCCCCCGCGCACTGGGCGACGTTCTCGTAGACCTTGCAGTCCTCAAACGGTCCCGGCCCGAAACCCTTGACCGACGCATAGACGATGCGCGGGTTGATCTCCTGGATGCGCTCCCAGGAGAAACCCATCCGGTCCAGTGCGCCGGGCGCGAAGTTCTCGGCGAGGACGTCGCAGCTCTGCAGCAGGCGCGTGAACAGCGCCTTCCCGCTCTCGCTCTTGGTGTTGAGCGTGACGCTGCGCTTGTTGTGGTTCAGCATCGTGAAGTACAGGCTGTCGACATCGGGAATGTCGCGCAGTTGACCGCGCGTCGCATCCCCCTTGCCCGGACGCTCGACCTTGATCACGTCGGCGCCGAACCAGGCGAGCAGTTGGGTGCAGGTCGGTCCCGACTGGACATGCGTCATGTCCAGAACTCGTACTCCCTCGAGGGCTTTCATGGACTCTCCGTGGACTTTGGCCGCCGGCGGCGTTCGCCGACGGCATGTCGACTCGACACTCTCACGCGCCCGGCAGACCGCCGCCATCCACCTGCCGGCCGCCGGTGGATAGCACCCGTCCGCCACCGCAAACTGTACATTATCGCATCTGCGGCGCTAAATTCGCGCCCGCGCCATCGGCGGACCCGAGGAGGCCGTGGCGAGGCCACCGCCCCCATGGGACCGGCGGCCTCGGTGCAACGCGGGCGCTCAACTCCAACCCCGGCGGCGATTGGACCGACCCGGCCGATGTCGCTGTACGACCCAGGCCGGCGGCGAGCAGCGCTCGCAGGGCGAGGCAGCCGGCGCCCCCAACCCGACGCCCCCCGGGGCGTCACCGCTGCGCGAGCCGCCGCCCGCCGGCCGTTCAGGCCGCCGGCCGATGGGCCAGCCACCGGCGCGGATTGTCGACGAGCATCTTCCGGATGGACTCGTCCGGCACCCCGCGGTAGCGCAGCTTCGGGACGAACTGCACGAGCACGGTCGAGAACCCGTTCCCCCAGTTGGCCTTGAGCTGGGTGGCGTTGGCGAAATCGGACGACAGCAGGATGTGATCCTCGAACCCCGCGTCGATCGCGTTCAGCACCATGTCCACCTTGTCGCGTTCCGGGATGAACGACGCGCTCATGCGGTGGCCGACGGTGTCGAACCCGATGAACGCCCCCCGGCGGGCAATCTCGCGGTGCGTCTCCCACCCCGGATCGTCCGAGCGCTTGATCGTCGACTGGTGTCCGATGCACAGATGGGCAAGGTCGACCCCCTGCGCCTCGTAGATGTCGAGCTGCTCGATCGCGCACGACGGGCAGCTCTCGTGCGGCACGTGGGTGAAGATGGGCAGTCCGGTCTCGCGGTGGGCGCGGCTGACGGCGCGCAGCATCTTGCGCTCCTCGTCGTGCATCTCCGGGAACGAGGTCCCGACCTCGCCCAGCGCTCCCCAGCGCTCGCGGCGGGCCTGCGCGACGAGCCGCGCCGCAATCTCCTCTTCCGGCAAGCCGACGATCTGCTCCGGATAGGACCGGAGCAGGAAGTAGCTGCCGCCGAGCACGATGTGCACCCCCGACCGGGACGCCATCGCCGTCAGGTTCGCGAGCTGCTGCTCCGTGCGCGGACCGATGGACGAGTCCACTATGCAGCTCACCCCGTCGAACGCCGCCATCTGCAGCTCCTCCACGACGAGGTCCACCATCTCGTCGTTGCCGGGCGCCGGGGGAGGCGGCGCGCCCGGCGCCCGGGGCTCCGGCGGCGGGCTGCCGTACGCGAACGAAAGATGCTCATGGAAGAGGGTCGCGCCGCCGCCGAGGTCCTCCGGGGACACGTCCCCCAGCCTCGTCCGCACCACCGCCCCCTCGGGAAAGCGCACCCCGGAAGCCGGCTGGAGCGGCGCGCCGGCCGGCCGCGGGCCGAACGCGGAAACCGGGGTGCGGACCGCGCCGACCCCCAGCCCGACCACACCGGCCCCGAACGCCCGCATCGCCTCGCGGCGGCCGACGGACCTCGCGCCTGTTTCTCGCATCATCATCGCCACCCCCAAGTGGTTCGCATACAGCGGGGTCTTTCCACGGGCTCCCAGTATCGCAGGTTCGCCGGGACGTTCCGGCAGCCGGGCCGAATATAATCGTTTACATGCTTCGACGACACCTCATGCTGCATCCCCGACTGGTCAGACTCGCGGCCAGGACCGCCCCGGCGGCGTTGCTCGCGGCGGCGCTGGCGACAACGACGGCCCTCGCGGCCGGCAACGAGAACTGGCCGGCGTTCCGCGGCGCCGACGCGCTGGCGACGGCCGACGACGACCCGCGCCTGCCCCTCACCTGGAGCACGACCGAGAACGTCGTGTGGAAGACCCCGATCGACGGCCTCGGCTGGTCGTCGCCGGTCATCTGGGGCGATCGCATCTTCCTGACCAGCGTGGTCAGCGACGGAGAGACCCAGGAGCCGCGCATGGGGCTCTACTTCCCCTACGGGTCGCCCCAGGAGATGCCCGACGGCCCGTTCCCCGCCGCCCAGCCGGGGGACCTGATGGAGCGGGAGCGGGACGTGCACCACTGGCTCGTCTACGCCCTCGACGTCGAAACCGGCGCGGTCCTCTGGACCTCCGAGGTCAACACCGGCGCGCCGCAGTTCGACCGGCACCTCAAGAACACCTTCGCCTCGTCGACCCCGGTGACCGACGGCGAGCGCGTCTACGCCTACTTCGGCAACGTCGGCGTCTTCGCCCTCGACATGGACGGCGCGCTGGTCTGGGAGCGGCGGTTCGATCCGGCCGAGACGCGCCTCGGCTGGGGTCCCGCCGCCTCGCCGGCGCTCCACGACGGCACCCTGTTCATCGTCAACGACAACGACGAGCAGTCGTTCGTCGTCGCCCTCGACGCCGCGACCGGGGCCGAGCGCTGGCGGGTCGACCGCGACGAGGGCACGAACTGGTCGACCCCGTTCGTCTGGCGGCACGACGCCCGCACCGAGCTGATCACCGCGGGCAGCGACCTCGTGCGGGCCTACGACCTCGACGGCAACGAGCTCTGGTCGTTCCGCGGGCTGAACTCCATCGCCATCCCCCAGCCGTTCAGCGCCCAGGGGCTGCTCTACGTCATGTCGGGCTACGTCGGCGACGCGGTGCGCCCCGTCTTCGCCATCCGCCCCGGGGCGAGCGGCGACATCACCCTCGAGCCGGGGCAGACCTCGAACGACCACGTGGCCTGGTACGCCGAGACCGCCGGCCCCTACCACCCGACCCCGCTCGTCTACGGCGACCACTACTTCACGCTGCTCGACCGCGGCTTCTACACCGTACACGACGCCCGGACCGGCGAGGAGCAGTACTACACCGAGCGCCAGGTCCTCGACCGCGAGGTGCGCCGCCGCGTCGCCCGCGGCACCGGCGGGTTCAGCGCCTCGCCCTGGGCCTACAACGGCAAGGTCTTCGTGATGAGCGAGGAGGGGGTCACCTACGTCATCGACAGCGAGGACGATTTCAACGTCATCGGCACCAACGAGTTGGAGGAGGTCGCCATGTCGACCCCGGCCATCTCCCGCGGCAGCCTGTTCGTCCGCACCCGCTCGCACCTGTGGCGCCTGACCGACCTGAGCGAGGGTGAGGGCCGGTAGCCACCCCGGAAGTTCCTCGCCTTGCGCGCTCCGCCCCGCGCCATACCAAGCCTCAGGAATCTGCGCCGTTCCCACCGCGCAGACTCCTGGGCAGCCGCGCCCGCGGCGCGAACTCCTACTGACCGCCGCCCTCGGTGGCCGCGCGCTCCTCGGCGCGGGCGCCGGCGAGAATGCCCGGCATGGCGTAGTTGCCCTCGTGGCAGGCGTACTCGAAGATGGGGTCCTCGGTGCCGTCCAGCAACAGCTCCACCGTCCACGGCTGCGTCCAGGTGTCCGGGTCGTTCAACGTGACCGAGTGGCGGAGCACGTCGGGGGCGATGCGCTCGAACCGCTCCACCAGGACCAGCCCCGCCGACCCGCCGTTGTAGCGGCTGCGCGGATCGTAGTTCCGGGTCTCGACCACCAGCGTCTCGCCCTCCCACCGGCCGCGCGAGCTCCCCTACTCCTGGATCCGGGCGGTCAGATCGGCCAGCTCCTCTTCGGTCAGCGTCGCCTTCTCGCCGAACTGCTCGGGACGCTCCATCGGCGTGGCGCTGTTGTTGGCCCAGATGCCCTGCAGGTCGGGCTGCCCGTCCGCGGTCCGCGGCGCCGTCCACCCCTCGGGGGCCTGCCCCGCCGCCGCGAGCGGCAGTGCCGCCAGCCCCATCACCACCACCAACACCGCCGCGAGCCTCTGCCTGCGCATCACCGCTGCTCCTTGATACTCCGTGTTTCTTCCACTTCGACTCCAACTGAACCAAGGACGCTGACGGAAATCACCTTACCGTGCGCCAAGCGCGCGAAACCGTAGAAACGGGCTGCGCCCGGGTGCAGTTGGCAACTCTATCGATCACCGTCCCAAGTCGTGAACGCCCGGCGCCTCGGGCCCGCGTCCGGATAGAGGCTCTTGCGATTCGTCACGACGCGGCGTCAGGACTCGTCATCCTGCTCCGGCATCAGCACGAACTCCGGGTACGCCTCCATGCCGAGCTCCACGACGTCCTGGCCGAGCTGCTCGACCCGATCCGACACGCGGACCCCGACGGTCTTCTCCAGCGCCATCCACACCAGCCAGGACAGCCCGAACGCGAACGCCCCGATGGAGGCCACTCCGAGCAGCTGCACGCCGAAGTGGCCGCCGGCGGCGATGCTCGCGGCGAGCGTGCCCCAGACGCCGGCGAACAGGTGGGCCGGCACCGCGCCCACCACGTCGTCCACCCGCAGGGCCTCCAGGAGCCGCATGGCGGCGATGCAGACGACGCCGCCGACGGCGCCGATGGCGATCGCCCAGGCGGGTTGCACGATGTCGGGACCGGCGGTGATGGCGACGAGCCCCCCGATGACGCCGTTCAGGCCCCCCATCAGATCGAGGCGTCCGAGAATCGGCCGCGACAGGGCGAGGGCGGCGATGAAGCCGGCCGCGCCGGCGAGGTTCGTGTTGACGAGCACGTTGCTCATCGCCACCACGTCGGCGACGCTGCCGAGGGCGAGCTGCGAGCCGCCGTTGAACCCGAACCAGCCGAACCACAGGATGAAGACCCCCAGGGTCACCGTCGGAATGCTGGACGGGGGCGTCGGCCGGGCCGTCCCGTCGCTCCGGTACTTGCCCCGCCGCGGGCCGACGACCAGGAGGCCGGCCAGCGCGGCCCAGCCGCCGGTGCCGTGCACGATGGTCGACCCCGCGAAGTCCTTGAACTCGAGCTGGTTCAGCCAGCCGCCGCCCCAGGTCCATGCGCCCACTATCGGGTAGATGACGGCGGTCAGCACCAGGGTGAAGGCGAAGAACGACCACAGCTTGACCCGCTCGGCGAGCGCCCCGGAGACGATGGACGCGGCGGTGGCGACGAAGACCATCTGGAAGAACCAGTCCGACATCACGGAGTAGCCGTTCGCGACGACCGCCGCTTGCGCCTCGGCCTGCCCGTCCAGCAGGGCGATCTCGTCGGCCGACGGCCCGTACAGGAACCGGACCGAGCCGATCCACGACCCGACGTCGACGTACATGAGGTTGTAGCCGATGAGGTAGAAGGCGATGCCCGCGACCGAGTAGAGCCCGATGTTCTTCAGGCAGATGACGGCTGCGTTCTTCGTACGCACCGATCCGGACTCGAGCATCGTGAAGCCGGCCGCCATCCACATGACGAGCCCGCCCCAGACGAGGAAGGAGAACGTGTTGAAGATGAATCGGACCTCGTCACTGACCATGCCCCCTCGCCCCTTCCTCTCCCGGCCACCGCGTCGGTGGCTCGACACCGGAGCGGCGCGGGGTGCGGCGGCGCTGCCGCCCCGGAGAGTCAGCGCGCGGAACCTGCCCGGGGAGGCGAGCCCGGGAATCATCGCGTTGGGAAGTCAGCACCACCCGCGGCGAGGCAGCGCCTCCTGCCAGTGAGGCAGCGCCTCCTGTAGGGAGGAGGCGGCGCCGTTCCTCGGTGCGGACGCCTACTGTTCCACCGTACGCGGCACGTCGCGCAGGCGCTCCTGCACGGTGCCGGGAATGCCGAGCCGCGTGTTCGCCCCGAGCCGCGCGAGGAGGGCGGCGGTCTCCGGCCAGCTCTGGAACTGAAACGACTGCTTCGAGCCCTCGGCCATGCGGTAGGCGGTACGGCCCCGGAAGTCGCGCGCGTCGATGTCGGCGCCCTGGGCCACGAGGTACTCGACGACCTCGTTCAGCCCGCGGAACGCGGCCCCGTGCAGGGCCGTGAAGTCCGCCTCGTTGACGGCATTGATGTCGGCTCCCGCCTCGAGCAGGATGCGGACGGCGGCCTCCGCGCCGGGCGACCGGACCCCCCGCGGCTCCCGCGGCGTGTACGTCGAGCGGCCAAGCCCGGCCGCGGCCATGAACGGCGTGGTCCCGTCGACGGTCGTCAGGTGCTGGTCGGCGCCCGCCTCGAGCAGCGCCTCGAGAATCGCGCCGCCGCGGGGGGTGTAGCTGTTTCCGCCGGACGTCAGGCGCGCGGGACGGTTCAGGTCGAACGCCGCGACCCACAAAGGGGTGGCGCCGCGCAGGTCGCCGGTGCCGCAGGCGAACGGCTCGAACGCGCCCTTCCGGGGGTAGCCGATGTAGTTCATGATCATCGCCGAGGTCGTGATGCGCCCGTTCGGGTCGGCGCCGTGCGCGAGGAGCGCCTCGACGAGCCGCAGCCGGCGATCCGAGTCGATGCCGTTCCGGCCGAACCGGGCGTAGCGGTCGATGTCGTCGTGCCGGCGGTTCCAGTCGGTCAGCCAGGTGAAGATGCTGCCGGCGGCCGCGTGCAGCGCCGACAACCCCGCCATCGACCCGTTCGGATCGGCGCCGCGTTCGAGCAGGAACAGTGCGAACGCATCGTGGCCGGTGACGATCGCGTAGGGCAGCGCGTGGGTGCCGTCGGTCCCCGTCTCGTCCGGGTGGACACCGGCGGCCAGCAGCGTCTCGGCCATCGCGACGTCGCCGTTGCGGGCCGCGTAGAGCAGGGGCGTGAACCCCTTGGCGGTCGACGGGTGCGGGTCGGCGCCGGCGTCGAGCAGCGCCCGCACCACTGCCGGATGCGCCCCCGCCACCGCCCACATCAGGGCCGTGCTCCGGGTCTCGCGGGTAACGGCATTGACGTTCGCGCCGTGCGCCAGCAGCGCGCCGACGACGGCCACGCTGCCCGTCCGCGCCGCCGTCATCAACGGCGTCAGCCCGCTGGCGCGGGCGATGTCCGCGCGGACGCCCGCCTCCAGCAGACGCTCGACCATCGGCAGGCTGGCGTTCTCGGCCGCCCGCTCGAGGGGGGTCACGCCGTGGTCGTCGGCCGCGTTGACATCGGCGCCGGCCCGGAGCAGCCGGTCCGCGACCTCCAGGTCGTCCCAGTGGGCCGCCCACAGCAGCGCCGTGGCCCCGTCGGCCCGCGACGCGTTGACGTCGACGCCGGCGTCGATCAGGGCGTGCACCGCCTGCGCATCCTGGCCGGCGACGGCATCGACGAGCCGGAGATCCTGGCCGGCAGCGGCGCCGGCCACCAGCACCAGCCCTGCGACGACGACGGTGACGGACACTCGTTGCATCTTCCTTCTCCCCGCGGCGGAATGCGCGACGTTCCCGTTGTCCGGGTCGGTATCGGTGAATCAGGGGCAGTATAGGGCAGGCCGTCGGGGAAGTCATCACACCCGCCGGGTAGTACAGCCGGAGCGATACGCGACCGCGGCCCGACGCTCACCCCCGACGCCGCCCCGCGGACCCTTCTACCGGTTCCTGGGACCCACGGCGAAACCGCGGGGGGCGCCGAGACCGGCGAGGCCCCTGCCTGACAAGGCGTGACGAGGGAGCTGGTTGGGCACGTGTGGCCGTGCAGCCACGCGGCTCCGCGGAACTCCGCGGAACAACGCAGTCAGGCACGATGCATCGCCGGTCGACAGCAGTCCGGGCCTGTTGCCATGAGTTCCTCGCCCACGCCTTCACGATCGCGTCGCCGGCGCGCGGTCATTCGAAGGTCCCGCAGCTCGCCTGCCGGTCGGTGGAGAACAGCGGAACCGCGCTCGCGTTGGCCTGCAGCAGCTCGTCGTGATCGAACCCGCGCCCGGCGTAGTCGACGCACACGAAGTGCTCGCCGACGCGGTTCGCGCAGGCGGCGGGCAGGAGCGCCGGGTCGAAAGCGTCGCCGCGCCCGCTGGCGAGCGTGCCGTCGACGAAGGTCGCGATGACGTCGGCGGTCGTCGAGGCCGTCAGGTCGGCATAGGGATCGTCCGATCGACTCCTGAAGACCATGAGATCCGCGGCGAGCCCCGGCGCCAGCCGGCCGGTCAGCCCCTCGATGCCCAGGGCGTAGGCCCCGTGCCCGGTCGCCATCTCCCAGAGATCGCGTCCCGACAGGCGGTCGCCCCACTGCCCCCGGTCGACGCTCTCGGCGCAACCGAGCTCCTCGAGGAGGTTGTACGAGCCCGAGTACGACCAGTCCGAGCCGATCGCGATGCGGGCGCCGGCCTGCAACGCGTTCGGCACGTCCACCGTCGCGCCGTACAGGGCGAGGTTCGACCGGGGCGACCAGACCAGGGTGACGTCGAGGCCCCCCAGCCGTTCGATGCTCGGGGGGTCCAGCCCGACGCCGTGGATGAGCGCGTAGCGCCGGCCCGGGTTGGCCGCGACGTGATCCAGATAGAACCGGCCTTCGAGGGCCGCCGTGCAGTTCGTTCCCTCCGCGATGTGCGGCGTGTAGGGCGCGTCCGGCGGACAGGTCAGGCCCGAGAACGTCGCGCTGGCGGTGCCGTAGGGAAACGTCTGCATGTCGGCCCGGTAGACATAGGCGGGATCGTCCGGCCAGCTCGCGTTCTTGAGCAGCCCGGCCACGGCTCCCGACCCGCCCAGGGTGGTCGTGCCCGCGAGCAGATGGCGGAGCTCGATCCAGAGCTGCTGGACCGGAGCCTCGGTCCTCGCGTACTCGAGCGGGTAGTGCTCGTCACCGGCCCGGCCCTGCCATTGCTCGCGATGCGAGTACGCCGGGCGCATCACGGGATCGGGAAATCCCCCGCTGACGTTCGGATGCTCGTGCGCGTTGACGAGCCCGGGCGAGACGTAGGCGGAGCCGCAGTCGATGACCGTGGCCTCCGGCGACGACGACCGCACCGCGCCGGGCTCGCCGACGGCCGCGATCGTGCCGCCGGCGACGAGCACCGCCCCGGGCTCGGCTCCGTCCGCGCCCAGGAGCAGCCGGCCGACGACGATGGTCTCGTCCGCGGGTCCGGGGGACACGTCGCACCGATTCGCGGCTTCCACCGCGGACGACGCCTGCCCGTGGCGAATCGCCGGCGGCGCGGCCGGGCCGGGCGCGACCTCGCCGACGTCCGTCGCGGCCCACTCCCGGCCGTCCGGCCGGCCACCCCCCGCCGACAACGGCGACGCGAGCACGACGAGGCACGCGACGCCCTGAACGACGCCCCTGCACACCATGACCGTTCCCCCTTATTCCCTGCGCTCTCCCCTATGTCTCGGACCTCGCCGCGTCTCGGACCTCGCCGCCAGGCGGCGCGCCCGCCAAGCCGATCCTACAGGGTCCGCGCCCTATCGGCCTGTGACCGCGGAGCGACGCAGCTTCGCGGAACAGCGCAGTTCACGAAGCTGCATCGCCGGTCGAATGCAGGCCTCCGGGCCGCGCGTGGCCAGGCCCCAGGCAACGACTTCCTCACACCGTCGGCGCCACGATACGGGGCTGGCCCGCCCTGGTTGCGGCCGACTTGCTGCCAATCCGGGCGGAAGCCACGCCGCAGGGCGCGGTCGCACGGCATAATAGGGCGCATGGTTCCCACGGACCGGCACGAATCGAAGGAGAGAGGAATGCGAGCCATCGTCGTCTGCCTGGTATCCCTGACCATTGCCGCCGGCGCCGCGCGCGACGCCGCGGGGCAGGCTCTGGGACTGGTCGATGCGGTGGCGGCGCAGGATGCGGGCGCGGTCGAGGCGCTGCTCGCCGAGGGCGCCGACGTGAACGCGCGGCGCCCCGACGGGGCCACCGCTCTGATCTGGGCCGCGCACTGGGACGACCTCGCCCTCGCCGAGCGGCTGCTGGAGGCGGGAGCGGACCCCAACGCGGCCGACGACCACGGGGTGACGCCGCTGGAACGGGCGGCCGAGAACGCCAGCCTCGCGATGGTCGAGCGGCTGCTGGACGGCGGCGCCGACGCCAGCGCGGCCCGGACGAGCGGGCTCACGCCGTTGATGACGGCCGCGCGCACCGGCAACGCCGCGATCGCGGGGGCGCTCCTCGACCACGGCGCCGACGTGAACGCGGTCACCGCCGAGACCCGGAGCACCGCGCTGATGTGGGGGCTCGCCGCGCCCCATCCCGACGTCGTTCGCCTGCTGCTGGAACGGGGCGCGGACCCGACCCTCGAGACCACGGCCGGCTTCACGCCGCTGATGTTCGCGGCGCGCAACGGTGACGTCGCCATGGCCCGGGCCCTGATCGCGGCCGGGGTCGACGTCAACGCGCCCGGCGCCGACGGCACCCACGTGCTGCCGCTCGCGATCATCGCCGGTCAGGCCGAGTTCGCCCGGTTTCTGCTCGAGCAGGGAGCCGATCCCAACCATCGGGCGGGCGGGGTCACCGCTCTGCACGCCGCCGCCGGCAGCGTCTCCACCTGGCTGGGCGACTGGTACCGCCGGCACGGCCGGATCGGCGGTCGGCTCGGGGCGACCGAACGACTGGGGCTGGTCGAGGCCCTGCTCGCCCGCGGCGCCGACCCCAACGCCCGGATCACGGCATGGGCGATGCTGATGTCCTATATCGGCTATCCCCGGAAAGGGGCGTTCGAGCCGTTCGCCCCCGGCACCGGAGACCTTCGCGGCGGCACCCCGTTGTGGGTGGCCGCGTTCGACCTGAACGGCGCCCCCAGCCAGGTCTTCAGCATCATCCCGAGCTTCACCGGCAGCAGCCCCGAAATTCTGACGCGGCTGCTCGACGCCGGCGCCGAGCTGACCCTGACCACCGTCGACGGGACCACGCCGCTGATGGCGGCGGCCGGACTGGGCCGCGCCACCTATACTCCCCGCCAGCCTCGCGGCATGCGCTCGCCGACGGCCGAAGCGGCGGTCCGCCGGCTGGTGGAGGCCGGCGCCGACGTCAACGCAGTCAACGAAGCCGACTTCACCGCCCTGCACGGCGCGACCTTCCGGGGCCTGAACGAGGTCATCGAGTACCTGGTGGCCGAGGGCGCCGACATCGACGCGCGCGACTTCCGCGGCCGCACCGCCTACCGCATGGCGGAAGGCGCGAAGCAGTCGTTCCAGTTCCAGAGCTGGCCCGAGACCGCCGCGCTCCTCGCCCGCCTGGGCGCCGATACCAGCCTCGGGATTCCCGGCACGGTGCAGGAGCGCCTGCGCGACGTGCCCGTCGAGGCGGCCCAGGAGCCGTGACCCTGCGCTACGGCTCGAGGTCGGCGAGCACCTTGTCGATCATATGCTGTTGGCGGCGGGTCACCGTCGCGGACACATCTCGTTGAGGTCGGCCCCCTGCACGCGCGCGTGCAGGGGCGGGCTGGAGGAATCGTCGTGGGCTTTGTCGAAACCGCCATCGACCCCTGGGGACGCTCGGTGCTGACCCATGTCGCCTGGAACATCCTGTGGGTCTCGATCTTCGTCTTCATCACCTTCCTGGTCGCGCACGCGTCCTACGTCATCCTGTCGGCGCACCGGGTTCGCGCCAGGGCGGAGACGGACGCCCTGGAAGAGACGCACGCGGGTCTGCCGAAGCGCATCAAGCGGCACTCGTTCATGGCGCGGCTGTTCCACTGGGTCATGGCCGGGTCCATCTTCACGCTGTTGGGAACCGCGTTCTTCCCGATCATGGGGTGGCAGTTCGACTGGGTGGGCATTCACTACACGGCCGGTCTGGTGCTGACCGGGGCCATCGTCTTCCACATCTTCCACACGACGTTCTTTCTCGACTTCTGGTCGATCTGGGTGGGCCCGAAGGACATCCCGGAGTTCAAGGCCGAGGTCCTGCGCGAGGCGGGTCACGACGTGCCGGGACCGCATCCGGCCAAGTACCCGATCGGCAACCGCCTGTACCACCTCGTGCTGACGTTCGTCGGGTGCACGGTGAGCCTGACCGGCATGGTCATGCTGTGGCGCATGGGCACGCCGTTCATCACCCCCAACCCCTACATCCTCGGCGAGGGCGCCTGGGGCTGGATCTACGTCTTCCACGGCCTGACCGGCCTGTCCCTGGCCGGGCTGAGCGTCGCCCACATCATCTTCGGCGCGCGCCCGAAGAACTGGTGGCTGACCAGGTCGATGATCGTCGGGTCGGTCTCGCGACGCGAGTACCTGGAGCACCACGAGCCGGCGCGCTGGCCGATCCGGCTTCGGGGCGCGGCTGAACGCGCGGCCCCGGAGCCGCGCGACGCGTAGTCGGCGGCGGCGCCGCAGAGCCTTGCGGACCCCGGCCGCGTGGTTGGACGGCAATCGGAGCCGGCGGTACCAGCTGGGCGCTGGAGCCGGCGCGGACCGGCGAATACGGAGGCCGCCGGACATCGTGTCCGGCGGCGCACGAACGAGTCGTCCGGCTCGCCGACGTTCGGGATCACGAAACGGGTGGAAGATACCGCCACTGACCGTCCGATTCCCGGACCGTCTGTCCGCCGTTGCCGTGCGTCCTCCAGGGTCGCCCGTCGAGCACGTCTTCCGCGATGCTGATCGCCGACAGGGTGGTCGTCGCGGCCAGGTCGGCCAGGTATTGCACGAAGCGGCGCAGGTCGCCGCCGTCGGCCCGCTCCAGGTTCCGGATGTAGTCGTCACGCTGGACCATCCCGATGACCGGCGGGCACTCCCCGGCGCCGGCGAAGACGTAGGCCATCAGCAGCCGCGCCATGCGGCCGTTGCCGTCCTGGAAGGGATGGATACGGACGAAGCGGTGGTGCAGCCAGGCCGCCTCGACCTCGGCCGGCAGGCCGCGCTCCGCGTGACCGTGGTGCATGTCCAGCAGCCGGTCCATCTCGCTCCGCGTCTGCTCGGGCGGGCAGTACTCGTGGACGACGCCGTCCGGCCGCCGGGGGTTGTTAGGCCACACCTTGTAGTCGCCGCGCCGCAGGTCGATCAGCACGCGCCGCCCGTCGCGCACGCCCACCGCGTGCTCCTGGTGGCGGGTCAGAAGCTGGTGCCAGCTCTTCATCGTGTGGTGGGACAGCGGACGGCGGCCGGCCGCGGCCTCGAAGACCAGCTCGACGGCGGCGTGCTGGTCCTCCAGCAGGCCCTTCAAGGTCTGGTCCGACAGGCCGGGCTCGAAGGCGTGGGCGGCGCGCACTCCTTCGAAGCCCTCGGCGATCAGTTGCTCGGTCACTCCGCGCCGCAGGGTGTAGAGCCCCTCGATCTGGCCGGTCTCGATGGCGAACGCCCGCGCCCGCTCGCGCAGCCAAATGTCGAGCAGGGTGCGATCGACAGCCCGGTCCTGGAGCCGGCCGCGGACGTCATGCCAGCGCCGGACGCGCTCCCGGTAGTGCGAAGATCCCCAGGAAGCGGCGTCGGCAGGCAGGTCCTCGATGGGCTTCCAGACGGCCTCGGGCGGTTTCCGGCTGCCCATGCCGACCAGCGTAGCACGGCGGTCATGCCGCTACAACGCGGCCGGGAATCGCCACGTCGCTCCGGAACCGCAGTCGGCGTCCGGACGTGAATCCGAGTGCCGGGTCCCGGGTCAACGCGATGGGAACCGCCATCGTCAGCACGGGCTCCGGGAACCGGTCGCGAACCCGGGCCGCGAAGCCTACGTAGGAGAAGGCAGGAGGAACGTTGATCACGGTCGACGCGCTGCGCAAGAGCTACGGAAACCTCGTCGCGGTGGACAGGGTCAGCTTCACCGCCGGCGAGGGGAGCATCTTCGGGCTGCTCGGGCCCAACGGGGCGGGCAAGTCGACGACCATCGGCTGCATCTCCGGCCTCCTGCAGCCGTCGTCCGGCCGCATCCACGTGCTCGGCCACGACGTGGTGCTCGACGGGCGGGCGGCGCGCGGGCATCGGCATCGTCCCGCAGGAGCTGGCCCTGTACGAGGACCTGAGCGCGGCCGACAACCTGGGCTACTGGGGGGCCGCCTACGGCCTGCGGGGACCGGAGCTGAAGCGGCGGGTCGGCGAGGTGCTGGAGCTGACCGGCCTCCTCGACCGCGCCCGCGAGCCGGTCAAGCGGTACAGCGGGGGCATGAAGCGGCGCCTGAACTTCGGCTGCGGCATCGTCCACCGGCCGCGCGTCCTGCTGCTCGACGAGCCCACCGCCGGGGTCGATCCGCAGAGCCGGGTGCGGCTGCTCGACCTCGTGCGCGAGCAGGTCGCGGCGGGCACCTGCGTCCTCTACACCACGCACTACATGGAAGAGGCGCAGGACCTGTGCGACCGGCTCGCGATCATGGACAACGGCTGCATCCTCGCGACCGGGACGCTAGCCGAGCTGCGCGCCATGGTCGGCGAGCGCGACCTCCTGCGGCTGACCGGCGCGTTCGATCCGGATCTCGCGCGGGGGGCCATCGAGGCCCTCGGCGACGCCGGCGTGGTGAGCGCCGAGGCCGCGGTGCTCCTGATCGCGGCGGGCTCGGCCTCGCGGCGACTGCCCGCCATTCTCGAGGCCGTCACCGGATCGGGCGGAGAGGTCGCCGAGATCATCCTCAGCCAGCCGAGCCTCGAGAACCTGTTCATCACCCTGACGGGACGGGAGCTGCGCGAGTGACGGGGCGCTTCGTCGCGGCGACCGCCCTCAAGGACGTGCGGCGGCAGCTCGCCGACCCCGTCGGCCTGCTCACGTGGATGGGGCTGCCGCTCGTCATCGGCGGACTGATCGTCCTCGTCAGCAGCAGCGGGGGATCCCCGCGGGGACGGCTGCTGGTGGCCGACGAGGACGAGTCGTTCCTGAGCAGCGCGATAGGCGGGACCGCGGTGCAGGGGCCCATCGCCGAGCTCTTCGACGTCACGCCGGTCGACCGCGACGAAGGCCGGCGCATCATGGACGCCGGCGACGCCAGCGCCCTCGTCATCCTGCCGGCGGGCCTGCAGGACGCGGTGCTGGGGAGGGGGACGGCGGAGATCCAGCTCGTCACGAACCCGTCCCAGCGCATTCTGCCGGGGATGATCGAGGAGACCCTCGAGATCGCGGTGGAGCTGGCGTTCTACGGCGAGCGCCTGCTCGGCGAGCCGGCCCGCCGGATTCTGGACGGACCGCCCGACGGCGCCAGCTTCTTCTCGAACGACGCGATGGCCGAGCTGACGACCGCGATCAACACGCGCCTTCGGGAGCTCGAGGGCACCCTGTCGCCGCCGGTGCTCGACATCGAGTACGCGGACCCGCCGGACTCCGACGAGGCGGACACCCCCGCGAACGCCGTCGACATCGGCCTGATCTTCCTGCCCGGCATGATCTTCATGTCGATCCTGTTCACCGCCCAGGGGATGAGCGGCGACGTCTGGGCCGAGAAGCGGCTCGGCACCCTGCGCCGGGCCGCCTCCGCGCCGCCGCCGATGGCCGCGGTCCTCGCCGGGAAGCTGGTGGCGGGCGGGGCGCTCGTCGGCGTGGTCGCGGTGGTCGGGGTGGCGGTCGGCATGGTCCTCCTGGAACTGCCGCCGCTGCACGCCCCCCTCGCGGTCCTCTGGATCACGTTCGCGGGCACGGTGATGCTCAGCTACTTCGTGCTGCTGCAGCTGCTCGCCTCGGGGCAGCAGGCCGGCAGCCTGCTCTCGAACCTGGTGCTGTTCCCGCTCGTGATGCTGGGCGGCTCGTTCTTCCCCTTCGAGGCGATGCCCGGGTGGATGGCGGCGATCGGCGAGTGGACGCCGAACGGGCTGGCCCTGGTGCATCTCAAGGAGATCGTCGCCGCGCGGCCGGATGCCCCCGGCCTGCTTCTGGCGGCGCTGGGCATCGGCCTTCCCGCCGTCGCGGCGTTCGCGCTCTCGGTGCGGCGCCTGCGCGGCGGCTTCCTGGTGAACTGACGATGTGGCGTGACGCCCGGCTCATCGCGCGGCACGACCTGCGCCGCATGCTCCTCGCGCGCGAGACCCTGCTGTGGACGTTCGCGATGCCGGTGCTCTTCTTCTACTTCCTGGGCACGGTGACCGGCGGGTTCGCGACGCCGGACCCGGAGCGGCCCGACCCCCTCGCGCTGCGCGGCGCCGACGGCGGCGGCTTCCTCGTGGCTGAGTTGACGCGCCGGCTCGAGGAACAGAGCTTCAGGGTGGTGACGCCAGCGTCCGAGGAAGAGGCGGCGCAGTACTCGCGCCGGCTGACGGTGCCCGAACCCACGGCGGGCCACGACGACCTCACCGCCTCGATCCTCGCCGGCAACCAGGCCGTGCTGACGTTCGATCGCCGCGGCGAGGACCTCAACCGCCAGTACGACCAGCTTCGCGTGGGCCGCGCCGTGTACACGGTACTGGCCGACCTCGCGGCCGCCTCGACCCTCGACGGCGAACCCTCGCCCGAGACGTTCGCAGCCCTCGCCGCCGCGCCGCGCACGGTCACCCTGCAAGTCACCCCGGCCGGCCGCCGGGAGACGCCCCCGACAGGCTACTCCCAGGCCATTCCCGGCACGATGGTCATGTTCACGATGCTCGTGCTCCTGAGCAGCGGCGGGATCCAGCTCGTCATCGAGCGCAACGAGGGGTTGCTGCGCAGGCTCGCGTCGACCCCGGTCCGGCCCGCTTCCGTCGTGGCGGGGAAATGGACGGCGCGGATGGCGCTCGGGCTGGTGCAGGTCGGCTTCGCGATGCTCCTCGGCCGCGTCCTGTTCGGGATGGACTGGGGCGCCGCGGTCGGCATGGTGGGCCTCGTTCTCGCCGCGTGGGCCGCGTTCAACGCCTCCCTCGCCCTCCTCCTCGGCAACCTCGCCCGCAGCGAAGGCCAGATGGCCGGCATCGGCATACTCGGCACGATGGCGCTGGCCGCCCTCGGCGGCTGCTGGTGGCCCATCGAGATCACCCCGGCGTGGATGCAGTCGCTCGCCCTCTGGCTGCCCACCGGGTGGACCATGGACGCCCTCCACAAGCTGGTGAACTTCGGCTACGGCCCCGCCGCCGCCCTGCCCCACGTGGCCGCGCTGGCCACCGGCGCACTCCTCTGCGGCGCCGCCGCGGCGCGGACGTTCCGCTATCAATGACCGCCCGCCGGTCGGCGACCCCGAGGTTCCGCACCGACGTGCTCGCCCAGGAGGTCCCACCGCAACAGACTATTCGGCTGCTGAACCCGTTGCTCGAGCTCTCTCCCAGCGAGTGCCGCTACGGGGATCTCAAGGAAACGATTGAGAGGGTCACCGCGTCGCCTGCTCCGGCGCAGAAATCCGGCGAGACCTGCTTCAAGTTCAAGGTCGGTCACGGTGTTCAGTCGTATCCGGCGAGGTGTTGGTCGTGCGACCAGATGGTGACCCGGCGAGCGGGATGCTGCGCGCAGGTTCGTTCCCACGCTTTGACGATGGAGAGATCGCCCATGCCGGCGCCGCGCATGGCGGAATCCGGGAAATCGTCGAGCCAGCCCGCCAGCTCCCGGTCATCCGGCAGCCGAATCGGCGTCCAGGGCGCCTGTCCCTCCAGCGCCTCACGTACCCGGTCCCTGAACGCTTCCGCATAGCGCCGTCGCAGCTGCCCGTCGGCGAGCTGGGCGATGTGGTTGCCGGCCTCGAAGATGGCGGCGATCGGCGGCAGCAGCAGATTCGCCCCGGCCTCAATCAACTCGTGGAATCGTGCAAGATCGGCTTCGCGATCCTGATTGAACCCGGGAACGTCGAGCACGTTCAGGAATACGCTGGTGTCGACGATGACGATGCCAGGCATGCGGGTGGCGATTCGCGGACGGCGCATCGTCAGCCGGCCTGTGTCCGGATCTCGTCGAGCCAGGCGCGGGCGCGCTCTCTCCGCTGCTCCGGGCCGGGATGGTCCTGCACGAAGCGCTCGAGGACTCCCCGTGTCATCAGATGACCGACCGACCCGCGCGCGATGAGCTCGGGGTAGTCCCGCAGGTCCATCAAGCGAATCAACTGGCTCGACCCGTCGTCGTGGCTGCGGTAGCAGAACACCACGTGAGGCATGGCATCGTCCGGCAGCGCGTCCAGCAGGGCGGGATTGTGGCTGCTGATGAGGACCCGAAGGTTCCGCGACTTCGCGAGACGGGACATGTGGTCGAGCAGGCGTTCGGCACGGCTCGGATGGCGTCACGACTTCGAAGAGCGGGACGACCGAGGCGGGTCCGGTCAACCGTTCGTCCGCGATGTGCAGCTCGTCGTCAGCCCGCGCTTCGAGCTTGATCGAGTACTCGTCCCAATCTGACGCATCTGTACGGCAGGCGAGGGAGAAAGCGCGCTCCGGCCGGAACCCGAGATCACTCACGTTGCCGCGGATCGCGTGATCCTTCTCCTGCAACGCGTGGCGAACCGACGCGAGCCGGTTACCCGCCGCGATCGAGGACAACAGGCGCAACGCCTCGACGGCGTTGCTCTTGCCCGCCGCATTCGCGCCAATCAGGACCGTCAGCGGCGCCAGCTTCAGCGTTGCCTTGCGGTAGCTCTTGAAGTTCGTGATCGAGAAGCTGGACAGCATCGACGTTCCCCTTGAGCGGGATGCGAGCCATCGCACCCGCTCTCTACTCTACCCCGCCGACCGCGCGTCAAGTAAACGCAATCCTCCCGTCATCCCTCCGGGTCCCTTCGACGACCACGCCGAACGTATAGGATCAGACGCGGATGTCGCTGACGCACGCCTTGGCGGGGACTCGCAATCCATGAGCTCGGCCGGATCGCCGTCCCGCGCGGACGGCCGGCTCGTGGCCTGGGCTCGCCGGGGGGTCGGCGCCGCGTGGTTCCAGCACGGGGTCACCGCCGCGATCGTGACCAACGCCGTCGTGATCGGCCTCGATACGTCGGTCGCGCTGTCCGCACGGTTCGGCGGCGTCTTCGCGCTGGCCAGCCGGGCGTTCCTCGCCGTCTTCGTCCTCGAGGCCCTGATCAAGATGGCCGCGGTGTGGCCGCGGCTCCGGGACTACTTCGCCGACGGCTGGAACGTCTTCGACTTCACGGTCATCGCGGTCAGCCTGCTGCCGAGCACCGGAGAGCTGGCGACCCTCGCCCGGCTCGCCCGCCTGTTCCGGGTGCTGCGGCTCGTGTCGGCCCTGCCGGAGCTGCGGCTCATCGTCGCCACGCTGATCCGCTCGGTGCCCGGGATGTTCAACGTGCTCGCGCTGATGTCCATCGTCTTCTATGTCTACGGCGTGGCCGGCTATCACCTGTTCCGCGACGTCGACCCGACGCACTGGCGCACCCTCGGCATCTCGCTCCTGTCGCTGTTCCGGATCGTCACCCTGGAGGACTGGACCGACATCATGTACGCGGCGCTCGACCACCACTGGTGGGCCTGGGCGTACTTCGTGAGCTTCGTGGTCGTGGGAACCTTCGTGGTCGTCAACCTGTTCATCGCGGTGGTGATCAACAGCCTGGACGAGGCGAAGCAGGACCGGTTGCGGGAGCTGGCGGCGCCCCCGACCCACGCCGAGCTGCTGGCCGAGCTGTCCCGGACGCGGGATGCCCTCGCCAGACTGCAGGACCGGCTCGAGCGCGGACCGCGCGAGTAGGTGGGCGGCCGGAACGAGAGGTTCGGTAGCGCACGACGTGCTCGGTCGTCGCGCTCCGCCGTACGGGCGCCTCGCGGGCCTCAGGGCCGGGCGGAGTTTGCCCAGGGGCTTCCAGCCCGGAAATCGTCGTCAGCGGCTTCGATCGCCGCCAACCGACCCTCCGCTCTACGGCGCAGACTCCTACTGCTGCACCGGGTAGTCCCGACTGAACCCGTTGCGGCTGTTGGTGACCGTGAACGACCCGTCCCGCCGCGCCGAGATCCGGATCCAGTGCGCGAGCCCCAAGTGGACGGTCCGGCCGTCGGGCATCTCGACGCCCTCGTCCAGGTTGGCGATGAACTCCTCGGGCGCGTTACCGTCGCCGGCGGGGATGGAGTAGTGGTTCTGCCAGATGTCCGGCGGCTCCGGCGCCGCGCGGAGGATCTCGAACGTCTGGGCGGCGCCCCCCTTGCGGGGGCCGTTGTTCATGACCGCGGCCCGCGGGGCGATGGCGTGGGCCAGCGCTTCCGAGCCGGACGTCTCCGAGCCGTGGTGCGACACCAGATAGAGATCGACGACGCCGACCCGGTTGTCGGGGCACATCAACGCGTGCTCGCGGTTCCAGTTCAGGTCCCCCATGATGACGGTGCGGAACCGCCCGAAGCCGACGAACGTGCTGACCGACTGGTCGTCCTCGGCGTTGCCGTAGCGACTCGTGATGTCCTCGCCGTGGAACGTGAAGCCGTCGCAGAACGGGTTGGCGCCCCCCGCGCCCGGCAGCGGCGCGTCGAGCTCGGCCCCGCCCGACGCGATGATGCGGACGTCGAGGCCGTCGACGGGCACCCGGTCGCCCGGCGCGGCCACGACGTGCTCGGCGCCACCCCGCAGGTCCGCGTACTGCGCGAAGGCGGCGAGCGGGCGCTCGTCCTCGTCGACGGTGGTCCCGTGGTCGATGAAGGTCCGGACCGGCAGCCGTTCCGCGAGCTGGAGGGCGCCGCCCATGTGGTCGCCGTGAAAGTGAGTGACAATCAGACGATCGATCCCGGTCACGCCGGCATCCGCGGCGGCGGCGGCGATGCGGTCGGCGTCGCGCCCGTCGAAGCCGGGCCACCCGGTGTCGACCAGCAGTGACTCGCCGGACGGGGCGACGAAGAGCGTCGCCTCGCCGCCCTCCACGTCGATGACGTAGATCTCCAGCGTGTCGTCCCCGTCCTGGGCCGGCGCCGCCGTGGCAACCGCAAGACCGAGACAGAGCGCGAGACTCAGCGACAACATTCCGGCAAGTCGCATGGCGTTGCTCCTGAAATCTGGCCCGGGAACCGTGGGCCCTTGCGGCTCCGCTTCCCGCCTGACAACCCTCCGGGAATCGGCGCCTCCTTCAACATGAGGCGCCGTTCTACACCCCGGGCTTCCGGTCGACGATGAGCGCGTCATCCCGCCGCTTGCGACACCCGACGCCGACCCCATCGCGTTCGCGAAGACCGAACCCGCGGAGTCCAGAAGCGCATTATCGCCGATCGCCCGAGGGCCGGTCGCCGGAAACGCCAAGTGTGTCAGAATCGAGGCGCCAGCGTTCAACGGAGGTGATGATGCGGTTCGCCCTGGGTCTCCTTGCCGTCCTGGTCGCTCCGTCCTCTCTCTTCGCGCAATCCGACATCGTTCGAGGGTGCGTCACGCTGCACGCGCAGGGCGTGGTCCTGCGGGCGCTCGACGCCCGCCGCCAGCACTTCGACAGCCAGAATCTCGTCGACGGGGGCGAACCTCTCCTTCTGGTGGCCGATGACGACCTGCTGGAGGAGATAGTCCTCCTCGAGGGCCAGGAAATCGAGGTGACGGGCCGCATCAACCCGGCCCCGGCCCGACCGATTGCGGAGCCGCCCATCCTGCGGCGGCCGGGCGGCGGCAACTTCCCAGGCGTGGGCAGGCCCGGCGCAGGGAGACCCGGCGCAGGGAGGCCGCTTGCCCCTCGAGCGTCGATTCGAAGGGAACGGCGCGGCCCGGGTGTCGAGGACGTGATCGCGGTCGAGGAGTACAGGGCCCTCCGACCGGAGTGCCGCCGGTCCGATCGTTTCTGACCTGGGCAACATGCGCGCTCCCACGCCATGACCGCCGAGAACCGAGTTGTCGCCGCGGCCGACGACCGTATCAATCGCCTGATCCTCGACGCCCATCCGGACGTGCAGGCGGTCTACCGCTACGGCACCTGGGGGACCGCCTCCGAGCGCCCGGACAGCGACGTCGATGTCGCGGTGCTCCTGCCGCACGGCGCGGCGATCCGGGTGGACGGCTGGCAGTGGCACCTCCTCGCCGTCGAGATCGCGGGCGCGGTGCGCGCGGAGCACGCGGATCTGATCAATCTGCGGCGCGCCGACACGTCCTTCCAGGCCGAGATCGTGCGCACAGCGCGCCTGACCTACAGCGGCGACGATGACGAGCGGCTGGGTTTCGAGTCGCTGGTGCTGTCGATGTACCAGAAGCTGAACGCGGAGCGGGCGGACATCCGGGCCGCCATCGTCGGCAACCCGCAGCCGCCATCCCGATGACCGACGTCCTGATCGCGAAGCAGCAGAGTCTGGAGCGCTGTCTGGCGCGCGTGCGGCACGCTTGGGGGCAGCCCACGACGCTGCCGTTCGAGCAGGACTACGACCGGCAGGACATCATCGTCCTCAATCTGCAAAGGGCCTGCGAGCAGGCACTCGACATGGCCAACCACGCGATCGCCGCGAGGAAGCTCGGCTGGCCTCGAACCAGCGCGGAGAGCTTCGAGCTGCTGGAACGGGCGGGCATCGTCACCGCCGAGATGGCCGGAAGGATGAAGGCGATGGTCGGCCTGCGCAACGTGGTCGTTCACCAGTACCAGGATCTGGATCTCGACATCGTCGCGTCCGTGGTTCGAGAGCATCTGAGCGACCTGTCCGACTTCGCCCGGACGATGGTCAGGCTCAGCGAGCGCCGGTCGTGAGAATTGCCCGATCGGGAGCTTGCGCCGCAGAAGCGGAAGACTCCTGGCAGGGTTGGTTTGGCGGCGAGCAGAGCCGTAGGAGACGCTTTCCGGACTGGCACCGGTGGCGGACGGCGACGAACAGGACCGAATTCACCAGGCGGCGTCAGGCGCCGCTGGGCGCGCTACGAGAGTTTCTCCTCGGCTTCACGCGGATGGGGTCCACGCCGGACCCGTGTCGGGCAGGCGCCGATGCTGCTATCGTCCCACCCGCCGGCTGCTACAATAGCCCTATGCGCGTCGCTCCCGGGAAGGTCGTCGGCGGCCGGGTCGAGTTCGATGGAGAGTTGCCTGAGGGCGCATCAGTAGCCGTGTTGGCGCTCGACAGTGACGAGTCGTTCGAGGCCGACGCGGAAACGGAAGAGATGCTTCTGCAGGCCATCGCTCAGTGCAACAGGGGCCGCACTACGCCGATGGCCAACCTCCTTTCCGAGCTGCGCAGCCGCGAGTGAGTCGTCCGCTCCAGATCGAGGTCAGCGACCTCGCCAAGGTGCAGATTGTCGCAGCCGAGCGGTGGTGGCGTGCCAACCGCCCCGCGGCGCCGAACGCCATCCGCGAGGAGCTTGAACGCGCCTCGTCTCTCATCTCGGTCCAACCAGGAATCGGTGCCCACGCCCGGAACCTCTCTTTGGCGGGCGTTCGTCGTTTGCACCTCGCGCGCGTGCGCTACGACGTCTACTACCGCATGGCCGGAGACCGCCGACGTATCGAGATCCTCGCGTTCTGGCACGGGAATCGGGGCGATCGTCCCCCGCTGTAGAGCCTGTCGCGTGGCCGCGGCGTCCAAAGACGGCGTTGCTCATGACCGTCCGAGCGGCGCCTTCCTGTCCCGACACCCTCCAACCACGGGCTCCCGGGGATCTGCTACGCAGAAACACTGCGGTTCCTGCAGGGTCGGTTGGGTGGTCAGCGGCGACGGCGCCCCGCGATGAAAAGAACGGTGTTGGCGAGGCGGCGCCAGACGAACAGGACGCTCGTCGAGACCAGGAACAGGATGGACGTCGTCAGGGCGTCGATGGTGACGAGCCAGCGGCCGAAGCCGGACCACAGCGGCGCCACCGACAGGCCGCCGATGACGACCGCCGTCCACTCGAGACCGGTCAGCGCCAGCGGAAACGGCTCGGTCGACCCGCCGAGCCCGCCCATCGCCCGCAGCATGACACCCGCGTCGGCCAGCGTGTCGGCGCGGAACACGACCCACAGACACAGCACGATCAGCGCCACGTAGACGTGCCGCAGGGGGGCCGGCCAGCGGGCGAGCCGCTCGCCGAGTCCGGCCTGCTCGATCGCCACCACCGCCCCGTGGAGCAAGCCCCAGGCGAGGACGTTCCAGCCCGGGCCGTGCCAGACGCCGACGCAGACGAACAGCGCGAGGGTCTGCAGGATGCGCTCCGCGCGCACGCGATGCCGGTCGCGGGACGGGTCGAGCGACAGCCCCGCGTACGCGCGGAACCAGTCGAACAGCGTGACGAACCAACGGCGCCAGAACCCGGTGACGGAGTCGGCGCCGTACGGCCAGCGGAAGTTCTCGGCAAGCCGAAACCCGAACATCCGTGCGAACCCGATCGCCATGTCGGCGTAGCCGGACAGGCTGAAGTAGATCTGCAGCGCGAAGCACCCGGCGCCGAGCCACGCCTGCGGGGCGCCGAGCGCGCCCGACGAGGTCGCGAACGCCGCGTCGGCCGGTCCGGCCAGCGTGGCGGCCAGAAACGCCACCTTCCAGAATCCGACCAGCCAACGGCGGACGCCGTACGCGAACGCGGCCAGGGTGGCGCGCCGATCCGTCAACTGCGCCGCCAGATCGCGGTACCGCGCCAGCGGGCCGGCGCACAGCAGCGGAAACAGGAGCAGATACAACCCGGCCTTGATCGGATTGCCCTGGGCCGGCGCCTCGCCCCGGTGCACGTCGATCAGGTAGGAGATCGCGTGAAGGGCGACGAACGACAGCCCCAGGGGAACCAGCAACTGCGGGACGGCGAATGACCGGTCGGTGACCACCGCCGGCAGCGGCGCCGCGTACTTGAAGACCCCGAACAGCACCAGGGCGCCGGTGACCGCCACCGTGAGCAGCGCCTCCGGGAGCAGGTTGGGCCGGCTGGGTGCCCGGGCCGCACGCCGCGCCCATGTCGTCGCCAACCCCACCAGCCAGGCGACCAGCGCCAGACCGGCGATCCACCGGACGAACGGCCCGGCCCCGCAGGCGACGAACGCCAGGCTCCCGGCCAGGAGGACGGGGTTGGCGAGGACGAAGCGCCGGCCGTCCTCCCTCCAGCGCCGCGGCGTGAGGGCCACCGCGAGAAAGAAGAGCGCCAGCAGCGACGGGAGGAACCGGAGCAGGAAGATCGAATCGGTGAACAGCACGGAACAGCAGCCGGTGATCCCGATCGTCGCCGATCCGCGCGATCCGCGCGCCGCCGGACGCCAGTGGAACCCGCATCCTATCAGGCCGTGGCAAGCGTCGGCGACTGCATTCGACGGGCGCTGCATCCGGCTGCGCCCGTCCCGGCGCGACCCGGGCGCTCTCACCACGGGCTGCCAGTCTCGACGCCGGCCGACGGGGATGCGGCGAGCGGCCCGGTCGTGGTAGTGTCCGGGTCACGCGGCACGAACGCCGGAGGGAGGCAGCATGACACGACAGTACCGTTCTCGGGGACCGGCTACATGGCTGGCGGTCGCCGTCCTGATCGCCCCGGGCCTGGCCGCCGAGAGTGCGGCCCAGGAGGGCCGCGCCGCGATGCTCGCCCGCGCGGCGGACGCGGAGCTCGACACCGAGTACGAGGCCCCGCCCGGCGACCCCCTGTGGCACCACACCGCCGGCTTCGCCAAGACCCTCTGCTCGGCCGTCTTCGTCACCGGCCTCGACCCGGCGTTCGCGGCCGAGAACGTGGGGTTCTTCAGCAGCCCCTACGAGCACCGCGCGCACGTCACCGCGACAGAGGTGGACCGTGACCAGCGCCGGGTGCACCTGACCCTGCCCGACGGCGTGGTGCGGACCGCGAAGTTCAACGGGGACCACGGCTGCGTCACCCTGCCGATCGACGCCGAAGACGTGTTCTTCGAGCCGGTGGACATTCCCAGCACCCTGCCCGACCCCTGGACCCAGATGTGGCCGATGGGCGACGCGGTGCCGGTCGTGCCCCTCGCCGAGGGGGTGGACGCCGCGAAGGTGGCGCAGGCGGTGGACGCGGCGTTCGAGCCGGCGGAAGGAATGACCGCGGCGTTCGTGGTCACCCACCAGGGGCGCATCATCGGCGAGCGGTACGGCGACGGCATCGACCTGCACACCCCGCTCGAGAGCTGGTCGATGGGCAAGAGCCTGACCGCCACCCTGATGGGGGTCCTGATTCAGCAGGGCGTCTACGACCTGTGGCAGCCGGCGCCGGTGCCCGAATGGCAGACCGAGGGAGACCCGCGCCAGCAGATTCGCATCGCCGACATCCTGCGGATGTCGAGCGGGGTGCGCTTCCGCGGCGTCGCCGACCCCGACCTCGACCCCGCCCTCGGCTATCCCGACCACCTCTACGTCTACACCGGCACCGTCAACTCCTTCGAGTGGGCGGCGACCCGCCCGCCGCAGTGGCCGCCGAACACCATCGGCCGCTACCGGAACTCGGACCCGGTGCTGACCAACTACCTCGTCCGGCTCGGGGTCGAGGGCCGCGGCGACGACTATCTCTCGTTCCCGCAGCGCGAGCTTTTCGACAAGATCGGCATCCGCGGCATGGTGCTCGAGACCGACCCCTACGGGAACTACCTCCTGCAGGGTTACGAGCTCGCCCCCGCCCGCGACTGGGCCCGGCTCGGCAACCTCTACCTGCAGGACGGCGTCTCGAACGGCGAGCGGATTCTGCCGGAGGGTTACGCCGAGTTCGTCAGCACCATCGCACCCGCGTGGGAGGCGGACGGCCGGCCGATCTACGGCGGCTTCTTCTGGATCAACACCACCGGCACGTTCCCGGTGCCGCGCGAGGCGTACTACATGTCCGGGGCGGGCGGGCAGACCACCCTGATCGTCCCCTCGCACGAGCTCGTCGTCGTGCGGCAGGGCCACTATGCCGGCGCCCGCGCCGGCGGCCAGGCGCTGCGCAACGCCCTCGCCCTCCTGATGGAGGCGATACCGGCGAGCGAGTAGGCGTGGGTGGTGCGGGAGATGCGCCCCAGGCGCGGTATCCGGATGCGGCGGCCGTGCGTGCGGGCATCAATGACCCCCGACAATCGGCAGTGGTCGAGCAAGCGGGTCGAGCGCGGCGCTTCGGGCGGTCGGCGAGCAGGGCGCGGGGATTCAGGCGGACGGGGTCCTACAATGCCGTTCTATGAGACCCCTGCCTGACTCCCACGCCGTCGGCACCGTCCACAAGGGCGACCGCCCGTTGACCACTATCGACCAGTGGCCAAGACGCGATAAGCACTGGAAAGACGGGCGCAGCGCTAAAGAGAACGCCCGCGCCTGGATCGATGCCGCGCCTGGCCTACAGCCGGACATCGCACAAATCCTCGCCGCCTGTCGCGGTATTGGGCCTCTGCGCCAGTGGCGCGCCGAGCCCGAAGCCCGCATCGCGATAGACGGGTTCCCTGGTCAACCACCGAACATCGATCTCCTCCTCGTCGCCGAGGACGACCACGGTCCCGTAGTGATCGCCATCGAAGCCAAGGCGGACGAAACCTTCGGCAAGACGCTCGCCAACCAGTACCGACGTGCGCAAGCACGCGCGTCGAAGAATCCCCGCTCGATGGCAGTCGCCCGGATCGAAGACCTGCTCGACCGATTTGCCCTCGATATCGAGCAACGCCACGTACCGCAGCTGCGTTATCAGCTTCTCACAGCGACCGCTGCAGTGCTTGCGGAGGCCGACCGTCGCTCTTCAGAGCGGGCCGTGCTTATCGTGCACGAATTCGTGACTCCATCGACGCGCCCAGAGAGACGCGAATGCAATGGCGCAGACCTCGACCGCTTCCTCGCCACGGCCCTCAATCGTCAAGGCCACCTCTCCCCCGGAGATATCGCCGCCCCCATTCTGCTGGTGAAGGGATCTCCGACCCTCTATGTCGGCAAAGCACGAACCGTGGTTCCCGCCGCGCCGACTGAAACTTGGCACTGCGAAGGTGGATAGACCAGGGCAGCCAGCCGGCCGCGCCCTCGGGCAGGCGGAGCCGGATCCGCCGCCCCCTGCTCCACGTCAACGCGGGCGAGGGGACCCGCACCGCGGGCTTAAATTATTTCCGATGAGCCTCTTGCGAAATCGTGATCGGCTCGGGTTTCTTTACCCGAAGTGCCATTGCGAGGGACGGTCAGCGGCCGGTACGCCGCGTTTGGAGGATGGCGGTAAACCCTTCGTAATGCCCGCACTGCCGCCGGGGAGCTGGAGACGCGAGGGTCATGGAGCTTCCCTCCCGGTTATGAGGGCAAGCGCGCGCGAAGAGATGCGGCGCATTTCCCTCACGATCCGTTCCAGCTCACGGTTGTTCGCGATCCACTCCCGATACAGGACCAGTTCGTCTTCGGTCAGCTTCAAGCCGACGGTCTTTCCGCGGGCCTTGCGCGTCCAGTGGTGGTAGGGGCCATGACGGGCGTCCGGGTCGCGTGGCAGCGACAGGCGGGCCTCCCGCATGTTATCCGGCGGGTGGAGACGGAGCCCTGGCCTATGAACCCGAGCGTTTGCAGCTCTGCCTTGAACCCGTCGTATTGCTCCTCGTACCGACGCATCGCCGCAGCGTGGGCCATCAATTCGTTGCTTGACATGCTCGTTGGCCGTTACTATACGGCAAGTGAAAGGAGCAGTCAACCGGCCATGAATCGCCTGCGTGCTTCCTTCGCTCCCTATTGGCAGTCGATCCAGCATGCGCTGTTTCCTCAATTGGAGCACGTCCTGGGTCCGTTGACCGCGAAACAGCAGCAGTTGGTTCGGACCCTGGAGGTCATCCGGATCGAGCGCTGGATTCCCGGACGCTTCCGGGTCCCGGGGCGTCCGCCCAAGGACCGCGCGGCGATCGCGCGGGCCTTCGTGGCCAAGGCGGTCTACGACATGCCGACGACACGGGTGCTGCTCGACCGGTTGGACACCGACGTGGCGCTACGGCGGATCTGTGGTTGGGAGAAACACCGCGAAGTGCCGAGCGAGTCGGTCTTCTCGTGCGCCTTCGCCGAGTTCGCCCACACGCAATTGCCCGACCGCGTGCACCAAGCGTTGATCCGCAACACGCATCACGACCGGTTGGTGGGCCATCTCTCGCGCGACTCGACGGCCATCGAGGCCCGCGAGAAGCCGGCCCCGACCGACAAGGCGCCCCCGCCGCCCAAGCGCAAGCGGGGACGGCCGCGGAAAGGCGAAGAACGGCCCAAGGTTCTCAAGCGCCTCGACCGGCAGGCCACCATGAGCCTGCCGGCGATGCTCGACGACCTGCCCACCGACTGCGACGTGGGCACGAAGAAGAACAGCAAGGGTTATCGGGACACTTGGGTCGGCTACAAGCTGCACCTCGACGTGGCCGACGGCCAGATTCCGATCAGTTGCCTGCTGACGTCCGCCTCCCTGCATGACAGCCAGGCCGCCATTCCGCTGGCCACGATGTCCGCCGAGCGGACGACCAATCTCTATGACCTGATGGACGCCGCTTACGACGCGGAGCCGATTCGGCGGCACTGCCGCTCACTCGGCCATGTCCCGTTGATCGATCGCAACCCCCGCCGCGACAAGACGCTGGCGGAGGAGCTGCGAACCGAATCCCGGCGCCTGGAGCGCATCGGATTCCAGCTTCCCGAGCAGGTTCGGTACAACGAACGCACGGCCGGTGAGCGCGTCAATGGCCGGCTCAAGGACGAATTCGGGGGCCGCCATGTCCGGGTCCGCGGCGCCCCGAAGGTGATGTGCCACTGTATGTTCGGCATACTGGCACTGACCGTCGACCAGCTCATGCGCTTGGTGACGTAACAGACAACGCGTCGGCGGCGAACCTCGGCTCCACTTCCGGTGCCCGACCGGCGGCCGTCACCACCAGTGCCGCTGTGAACACGTCGATGCCCGCATTCCCACGCTTCTGACCCCCGCCGCTGCCGTCTTCCGGTCCAGAACGCCCAGTCGGCATGCCAGACACCAGGATGCTCACCGGGGGAATCCAGAAATTGAGCCCGCACCCCACAGAGTTTTGCAAGCGGCTCCGATAATTACCTTTATCGGCCATGATTGGGACCGTGATCGACGGCTCGGCGATCGTCATCGAGGGCACGCGCGAGGACTGGCCCGGCGGGCCGCGGACCCTGACGCCGCGCCCCGCGACCCTGGAGCCGAGCGGGCGGACCCTCTGGTTCGGGGCCGAGCTCGACCCCGGCGGCGGCCAGGTGTGGTTCCGATCACGGCGGCATCGGTCGGCCGGATGCGGGAGAAGACGCCCCACGGCCGCGGCGACCGCCTCGTCGACACCCTCCTCGCCTGGTGGCTGGCGCCGGACCGCGAGCTCGAGCCCGAGATCAACCGCTTCCAGGTCCGGGTCTGGCAGGACGGCAACCCGTGGATCGAACCCTACGGGGGCGGCTCCCGGTGACCGGTCCACTCGCCCCGCCCCGACCCGCCGCGGTCGAGCGCCCCACGCCGACCGCCCGCCGCCTCGCCGCGGCCTCCATCAGTCCGAACACCCGCCGGGCGTACTCCGGGGCGCTCCGCCGCGTCGACGCCTGGCTCGACGGCCGGCCGCTCGAGGACCTGGTCCTCGCCGCGTACCTCGCCGAGCTCCACGACCAGGGCCGGGCGCCGGCGAGCGCGTCGACGGCGGTGGCCGCGGCGTGCTTCCGGGCCCGCCTCGCCGGCGAGCCGAGCCCAGCCGGGGAACGGACGGCCCGGGTCCTCGCCGGCTACCGGCGGACCGCCGCCGATCGCGGCCGGGGCCAGGCGCGGCCGTTCGGGGCGGCCGACCTCGCCGCGGTCCTCGCGACCTGCCAGCGGCCGCGGCGCCGCGGCCGCGGCGTCGAGTCCGACCAGGTCGCCCTCGAGCGCGGCCGCCTCGACGCGGTGATCGCCGGGCTCCTCTTCATGGCGGGGATGCGGCGGAGCGAAGTGAGCGCCCTCCGCTGGGCCGACGTCGACGACGCGGCCGACGGCGACGGGGTGCTGGTCACCGTCCGCCGCGGGAAGACGAACCAGGAGGGCGAGACGAGGGACGTCCGGTTCGTGAAGGGCGGCGTCGCCCGCGCTCTCCGGACGCTGCGGGCCGCGGCGAGCCCGGCGCCCGAGGACCGCGTCGTGCCGCTCTCGCCGAAGATGGTGGGGCTGCGGTTTCAGGCGGCGGCCCGGGCCGCCGGCGTCGAGCGGGTGACCGCCCACTCGGGGCGGGTCGGGCTGGCGTCGGAGCTCACGAGCCGGGGCGCGTCAACGACCGACGTGATGCTCGCCGGGAACTGGAAGACGAGCCGGATGGTGGCGCACTACTCGGCCGGGGCGACCGCAGAACGCGGGGCCGTGGCGCGGTACCTCTGAGCAGTCCAGGAATTTCGACCGCCGAGCTCCTCGAGGGCGTCTGCGATGTCACCCTCGCCGCCCTCGACGTCGAGCTGCCGCGGGGGTTCGGACGAGATTGAGGCGCACGACGCCCACGCCCGGGATCTTCCCAGGGCGCTCAGAACCGTCACTACCCACCCACGAGTTCGAGAAACTCTTCCCGTGTCAAGCCGGCGTCGCGGATCAGCGATCGCAGGAGACCGCGGCCCAGTTCCCGATGTTTCGGTACCGTGAGTCGGCGGCCAGTCGGCCCAATCAGGATCATGTGGCTGCCTTCCATGCGATCGAGGGAGAATCCGATCCGCGCGACTATCGTCACGAAGTCGTCTCCCGAGAGAACAGGGAGTCGCACCACCGCTACGCTCGCACCTCGATGATCTGAAACTCGGACGATGGTGGCAGGGTGGCCTCGTGCTCTCGCAGACTCGCCAGATAGCCTCTGATCGCTTCGTGGACGTTGTCGAGCGCCTCTTTTCTCGTCCGCCCCTGACTGTGGCACCCAGGCAGCGTCGGACAGCTCGCTACCTCCCAGCCGTCCTCATCCGCCTGGAACACAACCAGCAGTCTCAGGGCTTTGCTGTCGTCCTGATTCTTGGCTCCGGGATCGACCAACGAGGCAGGACTGCCGGCCACACGAGGCAGGGTCCTGGTGCCTGCCGGCGGTGGTCCGTGGTCCTCGATGATGTCGAAACCGAGTCGCGAGAGAATCCGATGCGCGTCTTGTGCCCCGAAGCCCACCGGCGGCGAGCCCGTGACCAGCCTAAGGACTTGCTTGATTGGGAAGCGCCGTCCGTGGAGCTCGACAAAGTACTTGTTCCGGCCATCGATCGGGGTCGGCGGAACGTCGCGCGTAGCTGTAAGGATGTCGGCTGGCGTGATCGAGAGCGCCGCGCCACGGAGCCTGAAGTCCATAAAAATACCCTCCCTTCTTCCCGTTATCAATAGCATGCCGTGGCGGGGCCGTCAAGACGAGAAACGGTCGCGCCGAGGGACGGCCGAGTCCGCGGGGCACGCTAGAGCGCTAGAGCGGGTTGTTTGCGGGAGGGGGCGAGATCTCCGAGCGCACCCGCGAGGCTCCCTTGCCCTGGGCGCCGGTCGACCGGCAACCGCAGCGCACGAGGCGCACCGGTAGAGCCCTGGTCGTGGAACTCGACGACGTCGGACCCTCGCTCGACCCCCGCGGTGCGAGCGACCAGGGTCCCTCTGGCGGCCGCCGGGGCGGGTCCGGGCGGGTGTTCGGGTGTTCGCCCCGCCGAGCGTACAGTGTAATTCTGCACGAATCGACGACCCGCCCCGCCGAGCGCCCTTACAGTGTAATTCTGCACGAATCTGGTCGGTACCCTCACGCCGACCGCCCGCCGCCTCGCCGAGGCCTCCATCAGTCCGAACACCCGCCGGGCGTACTCCGGGGCGCTCCGCCGCCTCGACGCCTAGCTCGACGGCCGGCGGCTCGATGACACGGCCCTCGCCGGCTACCTCGCCGAGCTCCACGACCAGGGCCGGGCGCCGGCGAGCGCGTCGACGGCGGTGGCCGCGGCGTGCTTCCGGGCCCGCCTCGCCGGCGAGCCGAGCCCGGCCGGGGAACGGACGGCCCGGGTCCTCGCCGGCTTCCGGCGGACCGCCGAGGGACGTCCGGTTCGTGAAGGGCGGCGTCGCCCGCGCTCTCCGGACGCTGCGGGCCGCGGCGAGCCCGGCGTCGCGACGAGGGACGTCCGGTTCGTGAAGGGCGGCGTCGCCCGCGCTCTCCGGACGCTGCGGGCCGCGGCGAGCCCGGCGCCCGAGGACCGCGTCGTGCCGCTCTCGCCGAAAGATGGTGGGCCTGCGGTTCCAGGCGGCGGCCCGCGGGCCGTCGGCGTCGAGCGGGTGACCGCCCACTCGGGGCGGGTCGGGCTGGCGTCGGAGCTCACGAGCCGGGGCGCGTCAACGACCGACGTGATGCTCGCCGGGAACTGGAAGACGAGCCGGATGGTGGCGCACTACTCGGCCGGCGCGACCGCAGAACGCGGGGCCGTGGCGCGGTACCTCTGAGCAGTCCAGGAATTTCCGTTATGACATGGGAGCCGCTTGCAAAACTCTGTGGGGTGCGGGCTCAATTTCTGGATTCCCCCGGTGAGCATCCTGGTGTCTGGCATGCCGACTGGGCGTTCTGGACCGGAAGACGGCAGCGGCGGGGGTCAGAAGCGTGGGAATGCGGGCATCGACGTGTTCACAGCGGCACTGGTGGTGACGGCCGCCGGTCGGGCACCGGAAGTGGAGCCGAGGTTCGCCGCCGACGCGTTGTCTGTTACGTCACCAAGCGCATGAGCTGGTCGACGGTCAGTGCCAGTATGCCGAACATGCCGAACATACAGTGGCACATCACCTTCGGGGCGCCGCGGACCCGGACATGGCGGCCCCCGAATTCGTCCTTGAGCCGGCCATTAACGCGCTCACCGGCCGTGCGTTCGTTGTACCGAACCTGCTCGGGAAGCTGGAATCCGATGCGCTCCAGGCGCCGGGATTCGGTTCGCAGCTCCTCCGCCAGCGTCTTGTCGCGGCGGGGGTTGCGATCGATCAACGGGACATGGCCGAGTGAGCGGCAGTGCCGCCGAATCGGCTCCGCGTCGTAAGCGGCGTCCATCAGGTCATAGAGATTGGTCGTCCGCTCGGCGGACATCGTGGCCAGCGGAATGGCGGCCTGGCTGTCATGCAGGGAGGCGGACGTCAGCAGGCAACTGATCGGAATCTGGCCGTCGGCCACGTCGAGGTGCAGCTTGTAGCCGACCCAAGTGTCCCGATAACCCTTGCTGTTCTTCTTCGTGCCCACGTCGCAGTCGGTGGGCAGGTCGTCGAGCATCGCCGGCAGGCTCATGGTGGCCTGCCGGTCGAGGCGCTTGAGAACCTTGGGCCGTTCTTCGCCTTTCCGCGGCCGTCCCCGCTTGCGCTTGGGCGGCGGGGGCGCCTTGTCGGTCGGGGCCGGCTTCTCGCGGGCCTCGATGGCCGTCGAGTCGCGCGAGAGATGGCCCACCAACCGGTCGTGATGCGTGTTGCGGATCAACGCTTGGTGCACGCGGTCGGGCAATTGCGTGTGGGCGAACTCGGCGAAGGCGCGCGAGAAGACCGACTCGCTCGGCACTTCGCGGTGTTTCTCCCAACCACAGATCCGCCGTAGCGCCACGTCGGTGTCCAACCGGTCGAGCAGCACCCGTGTCGTCGGCATGTCGTAGACCGCCTTGGCCACGAAGGCCCGCGCGATCGCCGCGCGGTCCTTGGGCGGACGCCCCGGGACCCGGAAGCGTCCGGGAATCCAGCGCTCGATCCGGATGACCTCCAGGGTCCGAACCAACTGCTGCTGTTTCGCGGTCAACGGACCCAGGACGTGCTCCAATTGAGGAAACAGCGCATGCTGGATCGACTGCCAATAGGGAGCGAAGGAAGCACGCAGGCGATTCATGGCCGGTTGACTGCTCCTTTCACTTGCCGTATAGTAACGGCCAACGAGGATGTCAAGCAACGAATTGATGGCCCACGCTGCGGCGATGCGTCGGTACGAGGAGCAATACGACGGGTTCAAGGCAGAGCTGCAAACGCTCGGGTTCATAGGCCAGGGCTCCGTCTCCACCCGCCGGATAACATGCGGGAGGCCCGCCTGTCGCTGCCACGACGACCCGGACGCCCGTCATGGCCCCTACCACCACTGGACGCGCAAGGCCCGCGGAAAGACCGTCGGCTTGAAGCTGACCGAAGACGAACTGGTCCTGTATCGGGAGTGGATCGCGAACAACCGTGAGCTGGAACGGATCGTGAGGGAAATGCGCCGCATCTCTTCGCGCGCGCTTGCCCTCATAACCGGGAGGGAAGCTCCATGACCCTCGCGTCTCCAGCTCCCCGGCGGCAGTGCGGGCATTACGAAGGGTTTACCGCCATCCTCCAAACGCGGCGTACCGGCCGCTGACCGTCCCTCGCAATGGCACTTCGGGTAAAGAAACCCGAGCCGATCACGATTTCGCAAGAGGCTCATGGTCGTTACAGTAACGGTACAATCGCGGGCATGGCCCTCACGAACGCCGAACGCCAACGCCGCTTCCGGGAGCGGCGCCGGGCGGCCGTCCCCGTCAAGCAGCGGCCGGAGCGCCCGGCAGGATCGCGGTGACTGCTTCGCTCATGTCGCCTCCTGCGACGATTCTATCGCCCGGTGCGATCAAGCATCGCCCGCAGTCGGAGCCTCGTCGGCGAGCCGAGCCGGCCGGGGAACGGGACCGCCCGGGTCCTCGCCGGCTGCGCTCCCCCGTCAGAACGGGATATCGTCTTCGGTCAGTAGGTCCGGCCCGCCGGCCGGGTCCGACTTGCTCGCCTTCGGAGCGGTGCGACAAGTGCGAGGCGACAGCATGACCGAAGGAGGACGCAGCACTTGGGACAGAGCAGAAACCGCCGTCGCCGAACTCCGGCAGGTGTGCGAGGACCTCGTCGCCAGCAACGACCATGCACAGTGGGCGATGGGTCGGTAACCCCGCCAACGACGAGCGCGGCGCGACGCCTCGTCGAGGCCGCCGAGCAGCTGGCGGGCGTGGTTGCCGCCAACCTGACCATCGCTCGCGGGCTTGCGGAGACCTCTGCTCGCGAAAGCTGAGCAGGCCCGGCTACCGCGCCCATGCCCTTCTTTCCACCGATTCGAGGACTCGACATGAAGATGATTGCAGGGCTCCTGCTGCTGGCGGTGTCGCAAGATGTTTCAACCCCCCTCGCCCGCTTCCGGCTCTTCAACAACTGCGAGCCGATCCGTCTAGTTGTCGAGAATCTACCGACTGGCGCGGCAGCGATCAGCCTCACGGAAGAGCGCGTCAGCGCGCTGGCTGAGAGCCGGCTACGCGCTGCGCGGTTGTTCTCCGGGGATGCGGCGGAGTATCTGTATGTCGCCGTGGGCGTGTTGGGGGCGGCGTTTGCAGTGTCGGTCTCGTATCACAAACGGCTGTTCGACCCGGTTTCCGGCGAGGCGGCGTATCCCAGGACGTGGGTTTCCAACAGCTTCGGAACGCACGGCGGGAACGCTGGCTTCATCCTGCAAAACTTGTCGGAGCGGCTTGACCGTTTCGTACTGGAGTACCTGCGGGTGAACGAGGACGCCTGCCGCTGATGGAGCTGCTGAGCTGGCAACGGCGATTCGTGACCGCGGCGGGCCGGCCGGCGCAAGGCGGTGCTCGACGCTGCCGGCGACGTACCGCCCGGTTTCAGCGCACGGAACCCCGACGGCCGCCCGGTTTCAGCGCACCAAAAACCCCCGGATTCACCTCGAGCCCGCAGGTTGACGGCCACCGAGGTCCGGGGTCGGCAGCGTGACGGCCTCCGCGCCCGTCACCGCTTCGGCTGGTTCGACCTCGCCGGCCTTGCCCTGGTCGACGTCAGGCCGGGGCCCGGTGGTGGTGTCCTTCGAGGATTCGGCCGCGCGGCTCGGGGAGCGGCTGCGGCGGAGGCGCGCCTGCACCTCGATCGGGACCAGGGCGCCCAGCCGGCCGGCGCCGTTCGAGCGGCTGAGGCTACTTGTCGAGCAGCTGCGGCCGTCTTGGGTGGTGGTCGACCCGTTGGGCGCGGCCGCGGTGAACCTCAACGCGAGCGGCGCGGCGAGGATGCAGTATCCGGGAGCCCGGCGGGCGGTGCCCCGGATGCGGCGAGGCGATGCGTCGGTAGGGTCGCCGGCCGCCCCGCGTGGCCGCCGGCGCTTGACGCAGCCGTCCCCCGGCGAGTGCCGCGGCCGGGTCCGGGGGAGCGGCCCCACCCATTTCGTAGACGGGCTCTTGTCGGCCGAAGTTCTAGGCCGGGCATGGCCGAGATATGCGTGCCCAGCAACAAAATCGCGGAGGTACGCACCGAAATCACGAACCGCGGAAACCCGCTTGACATGGCGCATGGCTCGGCATCGCCGGGCTCGTCATCGCGGCGCTTCGCCTGCTTGGTTGAGGTGGGCTCAGACCCAGGGCGGCCGGCGTTCCCGCCCAACGACCGAAGCGGCGGGGTTGTCGAAGGACGGGGACAGGAAAGGAGGGGGGGCGCTCGCCCCCCCATTTGTGGGCACGCCTACTCGATCTCGATCTTCGGAAGCTGGCTGCGGATCTTCGCCAAGAGCACTCGTCGCCCGGCATTGCTGCTGTACGAGCCGGCCGCGCCTGACGAGCCGACACGCCAGAATTCGGAGCCACTCGCGAGATCACCGTCGCGATTCTCTCCCTGCAGCTTCGTCAGTGGAGCCTCGAGCACTCGCTCATACGAGCTGGGCTCGATTACCGAATCACCAGCTGACCTCACATGCTCGAGGACGGTCAGCAGGAGGGCATGCATGGTCGTCACTCCGGTCGACTTCTGTATCGCGTACTCCGTGGGATCGTCGAAGCATTCCGGCAGCACAGCCAGAACTCCGTGCCAGTACGCGTTGATGACCTTGACCTGATTGTCCGTCGTGACACCTCCGAAGTACGGCGAAGAGAGCAGCGGCTTCAGCGAGTTGACCATCCCGGAGTTGTTGATCGTAGTACCCCTCGGGGGGTCGCCCGGGAACCGAATCAGCGATCTCCAGATCGCTGATTCCTGCCCCAGTCTCTCGACGATCGTCTGCCCCGCAATCTTCCACTTCTCGCCCCGTTCCTCAAGGGCCTCGGAGAGTTCTGAGTCGTTCTCCACCTGCTGCTTGAGCAGGTCGTACGCGAGATCAGTTCGGACCGACTTCGCAGTCGAGTTCACCACGTAGAACTGCTCCATCTCCTGGTGCTCGTCAGCCCCCAGGACACAGACAAACGGCACCTTGAAGGTAGACCATCTCTCAGAATCCTCGTCGACCAAATCGCGAAGAGCGGCGACCCGATGCTGCCCGTCCACAACGCTGAGATCCCGTCCCGCCAACTGCAGGCGGAGGCCCTTCTCATCGTCTTCCAGCAGGGAATCCGAGCCGTCGCGCATGCTGAGCAGAACAGCGGTCGGAAGGTCCACGCGGCGCTTGCGGAGTTCGCTCTGCAAGCGGTTCACCCGAGCTCTCGTGAGCTCCCGCTGATAGCCGGACTTCCTCCGGGTGTCGCGGGTTGGCACAGAATGCTGTGCGATGAGCGTGCCAGCGTCGAGAACGCCGACGACGACGCGAGGCCCCTTGCGCAGGGGCCTCGACTCGATGACGGGGACCGTATTGCTCGTGGTGTTCATTGCCGTTTTCTCCTCTCCCCTGCTTGATGTTCGCGATTTCTGCATTTCCCGGTCGCCCGATTGACGATCGCGGGGGCAGGTCTGCATTCCCGGTAGGGCGCAGGGGGTTGGACCCTCCTCGAAGAATGCTTCGCGAAGTGCACTCTTAAACAGGACCCAATTTCAAGACCCATTTTACAGACCCAAATTACGGCTCCAAACGAGTGGGCCCGCGCTGAGTCTTCGGGTCTCGCCGGCACTCGCGCGGAGTGCCGGCAAAGGTGGGTCGTATAACGGGGCGTTCCGTTAACCAACCGAGGCCGGAAGACCCCAGTGTTTCCGGGGATTTTCCGTAGAATCGACTCGTTATCGCCCCGGACCTTCGCCTTGAAGTCGGCTCGAATCGACCACCGCACGAGCGATCCAACATGCCTGAGGTGTTCGAGCTGGTGACCGACTGGATGGAGTGCGTGCGGCAGGAGCGGCGCCAGCCTCCTCCGAGGCTCCGGCGGCAAACAGAAGCCGCCGGACCCATTCTCCGGGAAGAGTCTGTGTCGTGACGACCGCGTCGATGCCGAATCGTCGATTCGAGGTCGACCCGGGGCAGCCGGTGGAACACACGTCGATCCAGACCGACGTGTCAACCAGATACACGGTTAGTCCCACCGCTGCCGTCAGGTCAAGGGGGACCGCGGCCGGTCGGCGCGCATCTCGGCCAAGTCGCCCTTCCAGAGTCCCGAGCCCGCGAGCTGCAGGATACGCCCGGCGCTCGCCCGGCGGACGAACTCCGAAAGCGCGCGGTCGCCCGCCTTCGAGTACGTCCGCTCGCCGCTCAGCCGCAGCGTCTCCTCCAACAACTGCTCGTTCAGCACAAGATTTGTGCGTTGCATGTGCATATGATGCAACCGGGGCCGGGACGGATCAAGCGGCGGGGCGCATCCGTCGTCGACCACGCGGTGCGCGCGGAAGCGCCGGCTCGATAGGGTCGCCCCCAGGGCCGCCGCGCACCCTTCGCGAAGCACGCCTCACGTGAGCGTGCTCGCGGCGCGGGCAATCCTGGAAACCGTGAAGTCCCAGTCGCCGGCCTGCTCAGTCAAGTATCGCCGTGTCGCCGCATCGACATCGGCCGCCTCGCCCTCGTCGAAGTACGCCAGGGCCTTCACCGCCTCCATCGGTGGAAAGCGGTGCCCGTAGAGCGCCGCGGCGGCGCCGAGTCCGTCTTCGAGGGGTACGCCGGAGCGCAGGATCGCAGCAAGGTCGAGGTAGTCCCTCGCGGCGACGCGCTGCAGGAGCACCTTGAGCTTGGTGCCGAACAGATCCAGCAGCGACGCGACCAGGACCACGCCGTCGTCGGTCCGCTGGGGCTCTCCCACCCGGCCGGTATCGACGCCGCCGAAGAACGAGACCTTGACAGGCTGCGAGGGACCGGTCGGCCTCGTCGAAACCGTCAGCGTATCGGGCTCGCGTTGCAGAACATCGGCACCGGCGACACATGCCAGCTCGAACAACGCGTCGACGTCGAGCGGTTCCGAGGAGAAGAAGTCGAAGTCGACCGAGGACCGGTGCCCCAGCCTCAGGGCGAGCGCGGTGCCGCCGTACAGGACGAGGGAATCCGGCAGGTCGCCGAGCGCCGGCCAGAGCGCGCGCTGCGCCTCAGGCAGCACGTCGCGGATCGGCGTGAACGTCATCGCGTCAATCGCGGCGGCAGCCGCCGCACCGGCAGGCCCGCGGCCGGATCGAGGCCGAGCCGGCGGCGCCAGAAGCTCCAGGAGCGGCGATTGAAGAGGCCCACCGGGGGATCGAGCAGCACGCGGCGCAAGTCGACCTCGGACACCCGCGCCAGCAACCAGCGGACATCGTCGACAGTGCCGAGCGTCATCATCTGCGCGAGCAGGAGCCGCCGATCCGCCAGGGTGCTTTCCGCCGGTTGCCACCAGACGTACTTCAAGGCCATCGCCGCGCTGCGCTCGTCGCCGGTCAGCCGGTCCCTGGCCATCACCGCCACCAGAATAGCGCGCCACCCGGCCCGCTCGCGCATGCGGCCGGCGAGGCGACACCGATGCGGCCTCCTGGTCGACGAAGGCTGGAATCGGGCTCGCCGAGTGCGGTACCTTGTAGCACATGGCGACGCTCACCGTCCGCATCGACGACAGGCTGGACGCGGAACTGCGGAAGGTGGCGGCGCGGACAGGCACGGGCAAGAGCGCGTTCGTGCGCGAAGCGGTGCGACGCCAGTTGGCGATCGCGGGACTCGAACAGCTACGGCGGAGCGTAGCGCCGTTCGCCGAGGCCCACGGCTGGCTGACCGACGAGGATGTCTTCCGCGAAGTCTCGTGAGGGACGCTGCTGGACAGCAACGTCCTGGTTGCCGCCTTTCGCGGCACGCGTTTCGGAGCGGCGGGGCGCCGCACATCCATTTTGCGGTCGCCGCTTTCGCGGCACGCGTTTCGGAGCGGCCCGGCGCCGCACATCCATTTGCGGAGACTGAACACATGACACGAGACATGATGCTGCCCACTCGGCGCCGGTTCCTGCAAACGGCCGGCGGGGTCGCGGCGGCGGCCCTGGGAGGCCGGCGGGCGGAGGCGGTCGGCGCGCAGCCGCCGGCCCTGCGCATACGGGCCGTCGACGCCTACCCGATCTACATCAACCAGCGGTCGGACGGGCTGCTCGATCCGCCGACGTTCTCGGGCGACGACGACCCCCGGCGGTGGCGCTGGGGCGGGCCGTTCGAGCAGCTTCCGTCCGCCATCATCGCGATCATCAAGACGGATCAGGGGGTGACCGGCTTCGGCATGGGGGCCGGGGGCAGCGCCGCCGTCGAGATCATCGACGGGCACCTGAAGCACCTGCTGATGGACGCCAACCCCCTCAACGTCGAGCAGCTCTGGGACCAGATGTACCAGTCGGCGATCTTCTACGGGCGGCGCGGCCTGTTCGCCATGGCCCTGAGCGCCGTCGACAACGCGCTCTGGGACATCGCGGGCAAGCACGCCGGGCAGCCGGTGCACGAGCTGCTCGGCGGCGCCCCCCGCGACCGCATCGCCCTCTACCAGACCGGGGGCGACGTCGCCGCCGGCGTCGCCGCGGGGGTCCACAACTTCAAGCGCAGCCTGCCGCTGAACCCCGCCACCCCGGCGGCGGCGCTCGACCGGGCGGTCACCTCGGTGCTCGAGGCCCGCGACGTCCTGGGACCCGACGGCAACCTGATGACCGACTGCGTCTCGCGCAACGGCACCGTGGACTGGGCGGTGGGCCTGGCGGAGCGGCTGCGGCCAGCCGGGCTGTACTTCATGGAGGAGCTGCTCTCGCCCGACGACGTCTTCGGCTATGCCGAGCTGGTGCGCCGCATCGGAGGCGGCGGCCCGGGCTGGACCCGGGTGGCGTGCGGCGAGCACGAGTACACCGAGCACGGGTTCGAGGTGCTGGTGCGGGTCGGGTCGGCCGAGATCCTCCAGCCGGACATCACGTGGTGCGGCGGCACCACCGCGGGGCGGCGCATCTCGCGGCTCGTCGAGGCGGCGGGGCTCGAGATCATCCCGCACCGCGGCGGCAGCTCCTGGGGGCTCCCCATCGCGCTGATCTCGCCGAGCTGCACCATGGCCGAGAGCTTCCCGACCGGGTCGGCGATTCTCGACGCGATGTCGCCGCCGGTCGAGAACGGCGACGTCGTGGCGCCCACCGCCCCGGGCTTCGGGACGACCCTGACCGAGGAGATGGTGCTCGATCACCGGCTGGCAGGGCGGACCGTTGTATAGTGGAGTGTTGTTCCAACAGTGAAGGGACGGAGGCATTTCATGAAACGAATCACGGTTCTGGCAGCGCTGATCGCCATCGGCTTCGCGGTGGCCATCGGCCGCCCGGTGGCGCAGGGCAACGTCGCCGAAATCGAGCACGTCAAGGACAACCTGTACGTCATCATCGGCGGGGGCGGCAACACGGCGGCGCTCGTCACCGGCGAAGGCGTCGTGGTGGTGGATACGAAGAATCCCGGGTGGGGCGGGGCGATACTCGACAAGATCCGCACCGTGACCGACGAGCCGGTGACGATGATCATCAACACGCATACCCACGGCGATCACGTGGGGAGCAACATCGACTTCGCCCAGCCGGTCGAGGTCGTGGCCCACGCCAACACCCGGACGAACATGGAGCGCATGGCGGCGTTCCAGTCCGCCGAGGGCATGCAGTACCTGCCCGGCCAGACCTACGAGAATCGCCTGACCCTGCTCGACGGGGACAACCAGATCGACCTCTACCACTTCGGCGCCGGCCACACCAGCGGCGACTCCGTCGTGGTCTTCCCGGCCCTGGGCGTCGCCCACACCGGCGACCTGTTCGCGTGGAAGGGCGTGCCGTACATCGACGTCGACAACGGCGGCAGCGGGGTGCAGTACCCGAAGACGGTGCTGGCCGCGGCCGACGGCATACAGGGCGTCGACACGGTGATTCCCGGGCACAGCCCGGTGATGGGCTGGGCCGACTTCCGCGAGTTCGGGGAATTCAACCGCGACTTCCTCGCGGCGGTCGAGGCGGGCAGGGCGGCCGGCAAGTCGGCGGCGGAGACCGCCGCCTCGCTCGACCTCCCGGAGCGTTACGCGAACTATGCGATGAGCCGCGGCACCCTGACCAGCGCGGAGGACAACGCCGCGAAGATCTACGCCGAGCTCGAGTAACTCGCTCCCCTCGGACGGGGCCGGGAGCCCGTGTCGCCACCGGCTCCCGGCCCCGTCCGGCGCGCCGCCGGCGGCCTTCCGGAACCATCGGCGGCGGTCGGCGCGCAAGAACAGCGTCGATTCCATGGGCATTCAGGTCGCCATCAACCACCGGACGAGCTACGAGTACGACCGGCGGGTCATCCTGTCGCCGCATACCATCCGGTTGCGGCCGGCGCCGCACTGCCGCACCCCCGTCAGCAGCTATTCGCTCCGAATAGACCCGCCCGAGCACTTCCTCAACTGGCAGCAGGACCCGCACGGCAACTACCTGGCCCGCGCGGTCTTTCAGACCCCGGCGCGCCGGCTGCGCGTCGAGGTGGACCTGGTCGCCGAGATGACGGTGATCAACCCGTTCGACTTCTTTCTCGAGTCGGCCGAGACCTTCCCCTTCGAGTACGAGCCGTGGCTGGCCCGAGACCTGCGTCCCTTTCTCGAGACGGAGCCGCCCGGACCCGAGTTGCGGAAGTTCCTGGCCGCCGTCGACATCCGACCGCGCCGCACCGTGGATTTCCTGGTCGCCCTGAACCAGCAGACCCAACGGCGTGTCGACTACCTGATCCGGATGGAGCCGGGCATCCAGACGTGCGACGACACCCTCGCGCGGGGCAGCGGCTCGTGCCGGGACAGCGCCTGGCTCCTCGCCCAGGTTCTGCGGCAGATGGGACTGGCCGCCCGGTTCGTCTCGGGCTACCTGATTCAGCTCGTCCCGGACGTCAAGCCCCTCGACGGCCCCGCCGGTCCGCCCCGCGACTTCACCGACCTCCACGCCTGGACCGAGGTCTATCTGCCGGGCGCGGGATGGGTGGGCCTCGACCCGACCTCGGGCATGTTCGCGGCCGAGGGTCACCTGCCGGTGGCCGCGACGGCGGAGCCGGCGACGGCCGCGCCCATCAGCGGGAGCGTGTCGCAGGCGGAGGTCGAGTTCGTCCATACGATGACGGTGACCCGCCTGAGCGAGGCGCCGCGGGTCACCCGGCCCTATTCGGAGGCCGCGTGGTCGGCCATCGACGGGCTGGGGCGGGCGATCGACCGGACCCTGGCCGACAACGACGTGCGGCTCACGATGGGGGGCGAGCCGACCTTCGTGTCGGTCGACGACATGGAGGGCGCCGAGTGGAACTACGACGCCCTCGGTCCCGCCAAACGCCGGTTGTCCGAACAGCTTCTGCGGCGCCTGCAACCGGCGTTCGCTCCGGGCGGCCTGCTGCACGACGGCCAGGGCAAGCGCTACCCCGGCGAACCGCTGCCGCGCTGGGCGCTCGGCTGCTACTGGCGCACGGACGGCCAGCCGTTGTGGCGGAACCGCGCACTGCTCGCCGACCTCTCGCACGACCACGGTCACGGTCCGGCGCACGCGGAACGGCTGATCCGGACGCTGGCGGAACGGGTGGGCGCGAGCCCCGACTACGTCGTGGCAGCCTACGAAGACCCCCTCCCCCACCTGCGCGGGGAGCGGGATCTCCCGGTGAACCTCCCCGCGGGCGACCCGCGGCTGCAACGACCCGAGCACCGCGAGCGGCTCCGGCGCGTGCTCGAGCAGGACCCGGGTCGTCCGGTCGGCTACGTGCTGCCGTTGTCCCGATCGTCGACCGGCGCCCGGATGTGGCAGAGCGGTCTCTGGCTGCTGCGCGGCAAACATCTGTTGCTCGTCCCCGGCGACTCGCCGGCCGGCCTGCGCCTGCCGCTGGACTCTCTCCCCTGGGTCGATCCGCGTCATGCGGCGCCCGTGATCGAGCAGGATCCGCTCGCGCCCCGACCGCCGCTGCCGGCGCGGGACATCCTGCCGCGCCGCGGGATCCGGCCTGCCGCACCGGTTCCGGGTCCCCGCGACCGGACCCCGGCGACCGGCGAGTCGGCCGACTGGGTGGTACGCACCGCTCTGGTCGTGCAACCGCGCGACGGGCGGCTCCACGTGTTCCTCCCGCCCCTCGCCAACGCCGACGACTACGTCGATCTGCTGACTCGGATCGAGGACACCGCGGCCGAGCTCGATACGCCGGTGGTCATCGAAGGCTACCCGCCGCCGTCCGACCCGCGGCTCTCGGTGCTGAAGGTGACCCCCGACCCCGGAGTCATCGAGGTCAACACCCACCCCGCCCACTCCTGGGAGGAGCTGGTCTCGACCACGACGACCCTCTACGACGCGGCCCGCGCCACCCGGCTCGGGACGGAGACGTTCCTGCTGGATGGACGGCACAGCGGCACCGGGAGCGGCAACCACGTGGTGCTGGGGGGACCGACGGCGGCCGACTCTCCGTTCCTGCGCCGCCCGGACCTGCTGCGCAGCCTGGTGGCCTACTGGATCAACCATCCGTCCCTGTCGTACCTGTTCTCGGGGCTGTTCATCGGACCGACGAGTCAGGCCCCGCGGGTCGACGAGACGCGGTCGGACAGCATGGCCGAGATCGAGATCGCGTTCGAGCAGATCGACGGGAGCGGACCGGACTGCCCTCCGTGGCTGGTGGACCGCGTCTTCCGGCATCTGCTGGTCGACGTCACCGGGAACACCCGTCGCGCAGAGTTCTGCATCGACAAGCTCTACGCCCCCGAGACCGCCTCCGGCCGGCAGGGGCTGGTGGAGCTGCGGGCGTTCGAGATGCCGCCCCATCCGCGGATGAGCCTGACCCAGCAGCTCCTGCTGCGCGGGCTCGTCGCCTGGTGCTGGACCCGGCCCTACCGCCGGCCGGTGGTGCACTGGGGCGCCCGGCTGCACGACGAGTTCATGCTGCCGCACTACGTGCGCCGCGATTTCGACACGGTCATCGGCGATCTGCGCGAGGCCGGGTTCCCTTTCGAGACCGACTGGTTCGACGCACACTTCGAGTTCCGCTACCCGCGCATCGGCCGGGTGACCCACGCGGACATCGAGCTGGAGCTGCGCACCGCCGCGGAACCCTGGTACGTCCTGCTGGGCGAGGAGCCGCACGCGGGGGCGACCGCCCGCTACGTCGATTCATCGGTCGAACGGCTGCAGGTCCTCGTGCGCGGGGCGGTCGACCGGCGGCACGTGGTGACGTGCAACCGGCGGCGCGTGCCGCTGCACCCCACCGGAACCGACGGCGAGTTCGCCGCCGGCGTCCGCTATCGCGCGTGGCAGCCCCCGTCCTGTCTGCACCCCACCATCGGCGTGCACACGCCGTTGACCTTCGACATCGCCGACACCTGGTCGGGCCGATCCATCGGGGGGTGCACCTATCACGTATCCCACCCCGGCGGGCTCAGCCCCGAGACGTTCCCGGTCAACGCGGCCGAGGCGGAAGCCCGCCGGGTGGCGCGGTTCTTTCCGTTCGGCCACACCCCCGGACCGTTCGAGCCGGGTCCGCCCGAGACGAACCCGGCCGCCCCGCACACCCTCGACCTGCGCCGCGCCGCCCCGGCCGGACCGTCACCGGAGCCGGCGTCTTGACGAGACCGCCCGCCTACATCCCGCTCGCCGGCCACTACGACGAGATGGTGGGTCCGGACGGCGCGCTCCGATCGCATTGGCAGGCGGTGACGAGCGCCCTCGCCGCGGCCGGACGGCACGAGATGAACCGGCGGACGCAGGAGGCCCGCCGGCTCATCCGCGACAACGGCATGACGTTCCACGTCCACAAGCGCGGGGGCACCCGGGAACGCCCCTGGCCGCTCGACGTGATCCCCTGCGTCATCGACGGCGCCGAGTGGGCGCACCTGGAACGGGCGGTCGTCCAGCGCGCCCGGCTGTACGAAGCAGTGCTCCGCGACCTCTACGGCCCGCGGCAGCTCATCCGCGAGGGCGCACTGCCCGCGGACTGGCTGCACGCGAACCCGGCCTTCCTGCGGGAATGCGATGGCTTGCAGCCCCCCGGCGGACGCTGGCTGCCCCTCTATGCCGCCGATCTGGTGCGAGCGCCCGATGGGGGCTGGTGGGTGCTGGGCGACCGCACCGAAGCGCCGGCCGGGCTCGCCTTCGCGCTCGAGAACCGCATCGTCGTCAACGCGGTGCTGCCGGACGTGCTGGTCGCCTCGAAGATCCGGCGTCTCGCCGGCACCTTCGAGACCCGCCGGATGTCGCTCGCCGCGAGCGCGCCGGGGCACCGCGAGAATCCCCGCATCGTCGTCCTGACCCCGGGACCGGCGTCGGAGAACTATTTCGAGCACGCGTTTCTCGCCCGCTACATGGGCTACACCCTCGTCGAGGGCACGGACCTGACCGTCCGCGACTACCGCGTCTACATAAAAACGCTGGGCGGCCTGCAGCCGGTCGATCTGATCCTCCGCAGTCAGCCGTCGGAGGCCTGCGATCCTCTCGAGTTCGGGGGGCCGTCGCAGAGCGGCGTGCCCGGACTCGTCGAAGCGGTGCGGCGCGGCAACGTGGCCGTCATCAACCCGCTGGGCGCTGGCGTCGCCCAGTCGCCGGCGGTGATGGCGTTCCTGCCGGCGCTGTGCCGCCGGCTGCTGGATGCGGAGCTGCTGCTGCCGTCGGTCGCCACCTGGTGGTGCGGCGACGAGACGGCGCGCGCGCACGTGCTCGACCACCTCGACGAGCTCGTGATCAAGCCGGCCTATCCCAGCGTGCGGCGGGAACGGACGTTCGGACGGCGCCTGCCCGAGGGGCAGCGCGCCCGGCTGGCGGACCGCATCGCCCGCCAGCCCCACCGCTACGTGGCCCAGGAGCAGGTCGCTCTCTCGACGACCCCGGTTCGGGTGGCCGGCGGTCTCTCGCCGCGCTTCCTCGTCATCCGCGTCTACGCGCTCTCTCTCGGCGACGGCTACAACGTGCTGCCGGGCGGATTGGGCCGAGTGTCGTCGTCGACCGGCTCCCTCGACGTGACCCTGCTCGGCGGCGGCAGCAGCAAGGACGTCTGGGTGGTGGGCGAGGCGGCCGAGCCCCACCGCTCGCTGATTCCCGCCAGCGTATCCCCCATCGACGTCAGCCGGGCCACGTTCGACCTGCCGAGCCGGGTCGCCGACAACCTGTACTGGCTGGGCCGGTACGCCGAACGGGTCGGCGCCGCGGTGCGGCTGCTGCGCGCCGCGATGCCGCTGCTGTCGGAGGAATCGTCGCGCCGCTCGACGGCGGCGTTGACCGGCGCTCTGAGCTTCCTCACGGACCTCGGCTACGTGCCGCACGGGGCGGGCATCGCAAGGCTTCCGCCCGCCCGAGCCCTGCAGGCGGCGGTCTCCTCGATGCTGTCCGAGTCGGACCAGCGCGGCAGCCTCCGGTGGCAGGTGGAACACCTCCGGAACGCCGCCTGGCTGCTGCGCGACCGCCTGTCGGCGGACTCGTGGCGCATCACCAGCCGCCTCGAATCGGACCTGCGGTCGGGCCAGTCCAGGCGGCGGGAGCGCGGCGGCCTGCGCCGCACCCTGGACCAGATGGTCATGATGCTCGCGAGCTTCAGCGGCGCCGTCAGCGAGGGCATGACCCGGGGCCACGGGTGGCGGCTGCTCGACTTCGGGCGCCGGCTCGAGCGCGCGCTGCAGGTGCTCCAGTTGCTGCGGCACGGGCTGACCATCGTGACCGAGGACGAACGCGCCCGCATCGAGCTCCTGCTCGACGCCACCGACAGCGTGATCACCTACCGGTCGCGCTATCTCACCTCGTTGCGCGTCAATCTGGTCGTCGATCTGCTGCTCCTCGACGACGCCAACCCCCGGGGCGTGGCCTTTCAGCTCGACCGCCTGAGAGAGCACGTCGCGCAATTGCCCGAGCCCCCGACCCCGGGCCGGACGTCACCCGAATCGAAGCTGATCACCGCGGCGGTGGCGGCGATTCAACTCGTCGACCTCGACGAGCTGTGCGAGCTGCGCGACGGCCGGCGTCACAACCTGACTGCGCTGCTGGACCGGATGCAGGCCGATCTGGGCGGCCTCTCCGACGCGCTGACCCGCGACTATCTCACGCACGCCGCCCCGGTCCGGCATCTGGCGAGCCGATGACCTCCGCACCACCGCCGGGGCTCGGCTACCGGGTCAGGCACACGAGCGAGTACACGTACGCCGAGCCGGTGTCGCTCTCCATGCATCAGGTGCGGCTGACGCCGAGGGCGAGCGGGACGCAGATCGTACGGGAGACGCGGCTCCTGATCGATCCGCCGGCGATCGGCTCGATCACCCGCGCGGACTACTTCGGCAACGTGACCCCGACCTTCACGATCCAGGGTGCCCATCGCCACCTGCGGGTGACGGCCGAGAGCCTGGTGTCGGGCGTCGGGGCTCGGCCGCGCCGGACTCGACTCTCCCTCGCTGGCCGACACGCTCGTCCGGCTGCGGGCGCGCGAGACCCCCGGAGAGCTCGCCGCGGTCGAGTACCAGGTGGAATCGCCGCTGGCGCCGCGGGGCGCCAGCTACGCCCGCTATGGGGCGCCGGCCCTGCAGCCCGACCGGCCGCTGCTCGAAGGCGTCGGGGCGCTGATGGAGACCATCCACCGGGAGTTCACCTACGACCCGGTCGCGACCACCGTCTCGACCCCGGTCTCCGAGGTCCTGGCGGGCCGGCACGGCGTATGCCAGGACTTCGCCCACCTGATGATCGCCTGTCTGCGGTCGCACGGCATCCCCGCCCGCTACGTCAGCGGCTATCTGGTTCCCGACCCCGGTGTGGTCGGCGCGCAGGCATCGCACGCCTGGGTGTCGGTCTACTGTCCGGGCATCGGGTGGGTGGACTTCGACCCCACGAACGACGTGAGGCCGGCGGCGGGCCACATCACCCTGGGCTGGGGGCGGGATTTCGAGGACGTCAGCCCCCTGAAAGGGGTGACGGTCGGCGGGGCCCGCCACACCCTGGCGGTCGAGGTACTGGTCACGCCGGAGGCGTGAGATCAGCGACCTCACGCTTCGCGGCGCCCCGCGGTCTCCCCGCGGGACGCCGCCCGGCGAAAAAGGTCTCCGCTACTGCTCCTGGTCCGCCGTCGCGAGCTCCGCGGTTCTGGCGCCGGCCAGAATGTTGAGCAGCCCGTAGTTCCCCTCGTGGCACGCGTACTCGTACATGCCGTTGCCGCGCTTCATCGGCAGAGCGGCCGTGAACGGCGCGGTGAACGTGGCCGGATCGTCGACGGTGTACTCGTAGAGCAGCGTGTCGCCGGCCACTCGGCTGAAGCGCTCGGTCAAGCGCAGGGTGGTCCCGGAACCCGCGGCCGTCGCCACCGAGGGATTGAAGCTGGCCGTCTTGTCGCTGAAGTTCGTGGTCTCGATGACGAGCGTGTCCCCGTCCCAGTAACCGCGCGAGTCGCCCATCCACTGGTGGAGGCCCTCGGGCAGGTGGTCACGCCCGTCGAGGGGCACGATGCGCGCGTCGTGCACCATCTCGTGCAACACCACCACATGGTCCGGGGTCTGGAACAACTGGATGTTCTGGTTGTAGCCGGCGGGCACGATCGGGGGGCCCGAGTTGAACCCGAGCAGGCACCGTTCGGCGAGGCCGCGGTCCTCGTAGCTCTCGGCGCCGATGCCGGCCGCCCGCACGCGCACCGGACGCGTGCCGGGCCGGTCCTCGCCCAGCGACAGCTCGATCAGCTCCACGCCCGGCTGAAGCGCCGGCAGACGGCCGGTCGGCGGATCGACGATGAGCGACGACCGTCCGTCTTCGACCACCGACGCGTCCTGGTCGACCCAGTAGCGGTTGTAGCCGCCCACGTTGCCACCGACCGGCAGCGGCTCGTCACGCAGCTCGGTGGGGGCATTGGCCGCGGCGTTGTTCTCGGCCGCCGCGGCCTCGATGGCCGCTATCTCTTCCGCCGTCAGGACCGCCTTGTCCTGATCTTCGGGCCGCTGGAGCGGCGTCAGCGACTGGAAGTCCCAGACGCCCTGCAAGTCGGGCCTGCCGTCGGGCAACCGCGGCGGCTCGTAGGTCTGGGCCCCCGCCGACGCCGCCGCCACCGCCAGCAGGACCGCAACCATCCCAAAGCTTCGTACTCTCATCTTGGCCATTCCTCCATCAACTGCACGATTACGTACTCGCGTTCCGGGCAAGCCGGCGCCCCGGCGGCGCAGACTCCGGCCCGGAAAATCGTCCCCTGCGGCTCCGCTTGCCGCCCCACCCGCTCTCCAGCCGTCGCAGACCGGTCGGCGACGGCGCCGTCAGTCGTCCGTCGCGCCGACGAACTTCTGCACCCGGCCGCCCAGTTGCGCGACGAACACCTCGCCGTCGCCGGTGACCGTCATCGCGTGCCCGCCATTGCCGCCGGGCAGGGTCGCCACCGCTTCCCCGTCGAGGCTGCGCAGCGTGCCCCCGGTCCAGAGGTGCCGATCGGCGGTCATGACCAGGGCCGAGTTGCCCCCGATGTCCGGCCACTCGGCCAGGAAACCGCCGTCGGGGTCGAAGACCTGCACGCGCCGGTTGTCGCGATCGGTGACGTAGACCCGCCCGTCGGCGTCCACCGCCAGGTTGTGCGGCAGGCCGAACTCGCCCGGACCGGTGCCCCGGCTGCCCCACTCCAGCAGGTACCGCCCGTCGGCCGAGTACTTCACGACCCGGGCGTTGCCATAGCCGTCGCTGACGTAGATCGCGCCTTCGGTACCGAAGGCGACGTCCGTCGGCAGGTTGAACGTGTTCGCGCTCTGGCCCGCGACCCCCTTCGCCCCCAGCTCCATCAGCACCCGGCCCTGGAAGTCCATCTTGTAGACGACGTGACCGGGCGCATCGACGACCCAGATGTTGCCGTCGGGGTCGACCCGCACCGCGTGGGCGCCGCAGTTGTGGCAGCCGGCCGCCCCGTAGACGGCGGTGTAGCCGGACTGCCCGCGCTGGCGGTCACCCGGGGCGATGCCCGCGACCTTGCCGTTCTCGAACAGGCCGTCACCCCAAGCCCGCACGAAGCGCCCGCCGGCGTCGAACAGCATGATCGGCTGGGCGCCGCGATGCAGCACCAGGACGTATCCATTGGCGGTGATCGCGACCCCCGACACCTGCCCGAAGTTCCACGCGGCCGGGGTGCCCGCCGCCGACGTCGCGGGGTCGGGCCAGCCTTCGATCTCCGTGTACTCCACCGACTGGCCGTGCGCCGCCTGACCGATCGCGAGGATCAACAGACCGCACGCCAGCACACGCATCCGCCTGCCAGTCATCACATGTGCTCCCGTGACTTCGAGGTTACGGAATCAGCTTCTACCAACGCGACGGTACCGCCGACGATGCCGACGGCCATGACCCACAAGTGCTTGTACAGGGCTTCGAACCTGCCGGCCATCTGCAGATCCAGCGCCTGAAGATCGGCCCTCGTCGCGAGGTTCTCCCCCATGGCCGCCCCGACGGTCGCAACGACGGCTTCCGCCTGGGCGTCCTCGAACCCGGCGGCCTTGAGCGCTTTCACGGCCCTGTGCGTGTCGTCGACGTCATACACGCATTCTACGACAAGGCTCCAGCTGTGCGCGCGGCCGGACGGTTCAGACGACCCCGTCGGCGCGGAACGCCCGGATCTCCTCGTCGGTGTAGCCGGCCGCGCGCAGCACCTCGTCGGTGTGCTGGCCGAGCAGCGGCGGCGCCCGGTCGATCCGGCCGGGCGTCTCGCTCAGCTCGATGGGCTGGCCGATCATACGCACCTGCCCCGCCGTGGGGTGCGGGTGGTCGACCACCTTGCCGCGGGCGGTGAGCTGGGGATTGGTGCAGACCTCGGCCACGTCGCGGATGCGGCCGCACGGCACGCCGGCCGCGCCGAGCACGTCCATCCACTCGGCGACGGTGCGCGAGGCAGTGAGCTCGACGATGACCGGCACCAGCGCGTCCCGGTGCTTCACCCGATCCGGGGCGGCCACGAAGCGCGGGTCGTCGCGCAGGTCCGGCCGTTCGACGGCATCGCAGTAGCGCACCCACAGCGAGTCGTTGGCGACGCCCAGGTTGATCCAGCCGTCGCGGGCCCGCAGCGTCTGGTAGGGCACCACCGACGGGATGGTCGTTGCCGCGGCGGGTGGGGCTCTCGCCGGACGCGAAGTAGTTGCCGGCGTTGTAGGTCAGCAACGACGCCACCGCATCGAGCATCGCGATCTCGACGTGCTGCCCGCGGCCCGTCGTCTGCCGGGAGTAGAGCGCGAGGAGGATCCCCTGGGCGGCCATCATCCCCGCCGTGAGGTCCGCGATGGAGGTTCCGATGCGCGACGGCGGCCCGTCCGCCTCGCCGGTCAGATCCATCAGCCCGGACTCGCCCTGCACGATCAGGTCGTAGCCGGGGCGGTTCGCGTCGGGCCCGCCGGCGCCGAACCCCGAGATCGAACAGTAGACCACCCGCGGATGCCGCGCCGCAACCGCCGCGTAGTCGAGGCCGAGCCGGGCGACGGCGCCGGGCCGGAAGTTCTGGATGACGACGTCGGCGCCCGCGATCAGCCGCCACGCGATGGCCCGGCCCGCGTCGTGCTTGAGGTTGACGGTGCAGCTCCGCTTGTTGCGGTTGACCGAGAGGTAGTAGGGCGACTCGCCCGCGAGAAACGGCGGACCGAACGCGCGGGACTCGTCGCCGCGCCCCGGCTCCTCGATCTTGACGACGTCGGCCCCCATGTCGCCGAGGGTCATCGTGCAGTAGGGGCCGGCCACCACCCGGCTGAGATCGATGACCCGAATGCCGTCGAGCGGCGCGCGACGGTCCCCGCTCGCCCGCCGGTCGCCGCCTGGCGGGTCCGCTTGGCGCCCAACCAACCCGCCAGGCGTCCGCGCCGTTCCACGGCCCGAACTCCTAGTAGCCGGCATCCGGCCTTCCCGACCCCGTCACCGCCGCCCGCTCCGCAGCTCGTCGGCCAATGGGCAGGGGGCGAATCCCAGGATGCCGGCGCTGGCCGTCACAGCCGCCCGCTCCGCAGCTCGTCGGCCAGATGATCGCCGACCCGCCACGCGAGGGCGAGAATCGTCAACGTCGGATTCTTCTCGGACGCGCTCGTGAACGACGAGCCGTCGACGACCAGGACGTTGTCGACCTCGTGCATCTGGTTGAACCGGTCCTTGGTCTCATCGACACGCACCCGTTCGGCGCCCGGCAGCTTCACGGGTTCCGGTGGTGCTGTGAGCCGTCGCCGAACTCTACGCGCTAGAGAGAACCTCGGCTCGTTGTATGAGAACGCAGGATGAAATGGCACGCCCGGCAGGATTCGAACCTGCGACCCTCGGCTTAGAAGGCCGATTGCCCGCACCATAAGTCTTTTTTTATCAGTCAGTTACAGACTCTGCTAACTTCCTCTGCTAACTTTCTGCTCCGCCCGCTGCAGGTTCGCCGCTGCTGCCGGTGCGCTCGAAGCGCCGAGGTGCTCCTCGAAACGGGACGTCGCCAAGCGCATCGCCTCGGGCACGTGGCCAAGAGTATAGCGCTCCGTCGTCCGCGTGTCGGAGTGGCCGAGCACGTCCTTGACCAGCCGCGTGTCCCCCGCGACTCGATACAACGCCGTGCCGTAGCTGTGGCGGAGGTCGTAGGGGCGTACCCCGTGAATCCCGATCCGCGCTGCGGCCCGGACGAACGCGCGCCAGACGGTGGACGTCGAGAACGAGCCAATCGCGCCCACGGCTTCCAGATCGGCCAGCGCGTCGACCGCCGGCGCACTGAGCGGAATCGTCCGCGTGCGTCCGCCCTTTCCCGTGTACACGATGAGTGTCTGCGCCTTCCGGTCCCAGTGCTTGGGCCGGTAGCGCATCAACTCGCTGGGCCGCAGTCCGGTGAAGGCCAGCACGCGGCACCGGACCTTCGCCGCCGATGCAGCGGCGCGGGGTTTCCCCTTGACCATCGCGCTGCCCTGATCCGACATGGCCGCGAGAATGCGGCGGACCGTGTCGTAGCAGAGCCCGCGGGCCTCCGGGGCCGGATTCGCGAAGGGCTTGACATCGCGCACCGGGTTCGGGGCGTCACGGCCATCGAGCGCCTGGTACAGCGAGAAGAGCGCTTGGCGGTAGTGGTTGCACGTCGACGCCGCATGCGTTCGGCGCAAATCCGCGAGCGCGGTCCGCACATCGCCCGGCTCGATGGCGTCGCGCCGGAGGTGGCCGAGGCGCGCCGCCCACCATTCCAACTGCTGGCGACGCTCGGCCACCAGCCGAGGCCGATCGGCAATCTGTCGCAAGAAGGGCTCGATGTCGGCGGCCAGGGTGCCCTTGGGACGCTGGGTCGACCTCAACGCGGCCCGCATGTCGAGACGCCACCGCCGCACGGTCTCCAGCGACGTGCCGACCGGGAAGCGCTTGAAGCGCAACTGCCCGCCAGCGCGGACGTATGCCTTGATCCGGCCGGTCGCGTCGCGGCGGATGCCGGGTTCATGATGAGGTCGCATCGTTCTCCCGGAACAGCCGGATGTCGTCGTCCGAGCATCGGGCTTGGTGAAGCGCAGACCGCGTATCCGCCGACGTGTTCATCGGGTCATCCTCTCACGCGAATGTTCTGGCGGCCCACTTGACTTCGCCGATCACCGGGGCGTCGGCGGGCCAGGGCACGGTGGGCCAAGTCTCCTTGTCGCGTTGTCGCTGACGAGCTGCCAAGCGCCGGCCCGGTCCTTGCCGGCGCGCTTGACGACCAGGCCGTCGTCGGTACGGACGACGAAGATGCGACCGACTCTCCGTCGCCGGCCGGTTTGATTCACCAGGATGGAGCACCCATCGACCAGGGTCGGCTCCATGGATTCGCCGAGGACCTGGATGACGCGGCAGTGCTGGGCGATCAGGCCGTGGCGGGCAAGCCACGTCCGCCCGGAACTTGACGCGGCCTGTGATCCGCTCGTGCTCGACGACGGCGCCGCCGCCCGCCGCGCCGGCAAGCTCCGAGACGCCGACGTAGTCGCCGTCCTCGACGGTCCCGATGCTCTTCAGCGCTTCGAGGTCGCGGGCGCGCGTAACCGAATCGGCCAGCTCCCTGGCGAACTGGCCGGCCGCTGTCGGGTTGGTGGTGAGCCCGCAGAGGAAATCCAGCGAGACGCCGAGCGTCTTGGCGGCGGCCGACAACCTGGCGACCGACAGGTTGGCGCGGCCGTGCTCGACCATCGAGATCAGCGGACGCGTGTTGTTGGTGCCGGCGGCGAGCTGGAGCTGCGACAACCGCCGCATTTCCGGGCCTTCAGCAGGCGCTTTCCCAAGGTATTCGCCGCTCCACCATCCAAAGACAGCAAATCGCTGCAAGATCCAGGTTTTATCAAAAAGAGTCCAAACTACCCCCCATTTTACCAGCCAATCCGGAGCGGATGCCAGCGAACGTTCACTGCCGTTCTCGGACCAACGGGGACTGCTCTGTCGCCTGACGCCGACCCATCCAGCCGGTCGCGGCGACCCAGCGTGGACCCCCAACATCCGCTACGACCAGCACCAGTTCTCGCCGCGAACACTGTCGTTAACTTCGGCCAGTGGCCGCTGGTGGCAACTTCGTAATCAGCAGGTCAGCGGTTCGAGTCCGCTCGCCGGCTCCATTAAAATCAACAACTTACGGAAATCTGGAATTAGGCGGAATCGGGGCGCGTCAACACAGCGTCAACGCGGCTCCCAGCCCGGGAGAGAAACTCGCTGATGGGCGAACTGGACCTCCCGATCGTCACGGCGCCGTCCGAGAGCATCTGGATCTGGTCTGACCTGCACCTGTCGGACCGCGCATCGCTGGCCGCATGGAGCCAACCCTTTCGGAACACCGACGAGATGAACCATCACCTGCTGCGCGAGTGGAGCCGGCAGGTACGGACCAGAGACACCATCATCTGCCGGGGCATGTCGCCCATCCCGACGCGTGGCACAACCGCCGCACCGTTCTCGACGTGCGCAGCTGTCCCGGAGAGCGTTTGCTGGTGCTCGGCCGAACCCCTGCAGGGCCTTGTCGCACGACGCGAGAGTCCCCTCTGAGGGTGCGTTCTCGGTCGGGTCGTCTTCAACCTGCTGCAGGAGACGCCGGAACGAGGACGGCGTCGGCCAGATCTCTTCATGCCGGGGAAGTCGAGCCGACCGAGGGCCTGGCCGACCCTCCGCAGGCGCCCTCGATCACTCAGCAGGTTCTCGCGATGCGCTCGGCTCCCTCATCTGCCGAGTCCGCGCCGCCCGTGTCGCCGAGTCGTTCCGGCGTGACCTCGTGCCGGCGCAATGCCGTGACCTCGCGCTTGGCGGCTTCCGGATCCGGAACCACCGACCGTTCAAGCGGCTCGATCAGCGCGTCGATGGACCTCCAGCAAGCTATCGATGCGCGGTTGCCGGCACAGCTCCCGGAACGCAGCGCCGACGGGTTCGGGGATGGGTCCGCGGTCGTGCTTCAAGTTCAGGACCGGCACCGGGCGCGTCCGACCGCACGGATCTTCTCTGACGGCGCCCTCGTCGCCTTCGTCGCCGGCGTCGTTCTCTGTGGCCGCGTCGTCGGAGCCGCTCGCGTCGTCCTCAAAGAGCAGGTCGATCGCCTCGGCGGAGTCCACCACCGCGATGGCGTCAGGTCTCTCCATCGCGTCCGGGGCCCCGGGGGCGGTGTCGTGGGCGTCCGTCGCGTTTGCCAAGTCCGGCAGGTCCCACACGCGCCGCTGCGCGTCGGTGGTCACCACGTAGCGCCCGCCGCCCCGGCGTCCCGGCCGTCCGGAACCGGTCTTCCGGGGCCGGCATCACGCGCTCGTCCTCGTCGCAATCGCCGGGTCTCGTCTCGTCAAGCGACAGGGGATAGGATTATGACCAGCTGGTAGAGCGTCACGGGCTCGGTTCTGGGTCCGGCTCGGCCGCGACTGCCATGGTTGCCTAGAGACGCGGGGGCGGCGACGTAGCCGGCCGCTCGAGGCGCTCGACAGCGACCACGCCACGCGGTAGACCGTGGGCCGGACCTCATCGAGCCGAACCAGCTCGGGCGCGCCGCCGAGTAGCACGCCGCACTGTTCGGTCGCGGCGCGGTCCGCGTGCACGTGGCACACGTCGCCGCGGGTCAGCAGCTCGCCAGGACGCCGTAGCGCCGGGCAGCATCCCAAGGTCGCGGCCGTCATCGGGCCGGCGTCGAGCCCGTCGACGAGGATGGCAGCCGGCCCCACCGCTCCGGCTCGTCGAACCACGACCCGTAGGCCATACCGGCCGCACAGAGCCATGCGCCTACCGTCGCGGTAGTGCATCAGATGATCCTTCGGCGGGGCCATCAGAGCACCGCCTTTCGGCCAGTGCCTCGATATCAGGAGCGCGTGGGCCGTCCCCGGCTTTCGCCGTCGACTGCATCGAGAAGTCGTGGCGCACCGAGGGTCGCAAGCGCTATCCCGACTCCGAGGCGCGGTAGGCGCGGAGCGCCACGACCGGAGCGATGCGGGATTGTGCATCTTCCGGCCTCGTCGCTCGCAGATGCTCGATGTGGAAGTCCGACTCGTTCCGGTACGCCGACCGCACCTCGAACGCGGACCTCCAGTCCTCGACGTGCTCGACCACGTGCACCGCCGCCGCCCGGCCGAACCGCGCCAGCAGCGCCCGCGGCAGCAGCGCCCGTGTTTGACGATCGTCCCGGTCGCCTCGTCGTCCGTCAGCCGGCCGCCCGAGGCGTTCGACAGCGTCAGCGTCTCCTCGCCCTCGTCGCGCAGGTCGTCGAGCACCGTCACGTTGACCGTCTGCGGCGATTCGCCTGCCTGGAAGGTGAGCGTGTCGCGGGCCGCCGTGTAGTCCACGCCCGCCTGCGCGCTGCCGTCCGCCGTGGCGAAGTCGACCGTCACCGTGCCGCTCGCCGCGCGGCTGAGCGTGACCGCGAAGGCCAGCAGCGCGCCGGCGGCTTCGTCCACCCGCGCATCGGCCACCGCGATCCCCACCGGACCGGCGATGGTCGCCGACAGCGAATGCGACAGCGCCCGTTCGTCGGCGGTGCAAATCGCGCCGCTCGCGTCGCAGTCGGTCGTCTCCGGCAACCCGATCGTCACCGCGCCCGCTGAGACCGGCTCGACCGTGATCTCCCACGCCACGTTGCTCCCTTGCTGCTCGCGCTCGGCTTTTCGCACCGCGCCGCCGCTGACGCTGAACGCCGCGTCGCGCAACGTCACGTAGTTCAACTCCACCTCTTCGCTGAACGTGAGTCCGAACGTGAACGTCCCGTCGCCCGCGTGCTCGGCCGGCATGCCGCCGAAGCTCGCCGTCAACGGGTCGCTCGGCGGACCCGCCACGGTGGCCGATGGGCTGTTGCTCAGCGGCCTCGGGTCGTTCCCGAGGGTGCACACGGCCCCGGCCGTGCCGGAGGCGCCGCCGCCGGGGAGCGAGATCGTCACCACCTCGCGCGACTCGGGCTCGACCGTGATCTCCCACAGGTCGTGGCGGCCGTCGACCCGCCGCGCCCCCATGACGTCACCGTCCGTCACCGAGAAGGACTCGTCGCGCAGCGTCTGGTAGCTAGTCTCGATGTCCTCGCTGAACTCGACCCGGAAGCTGAAGGCGCTCTGGCCGTCGTGCTCGGTCGGCATGTCGCTGAAGCTCGCCGTCAGCGCCGGGTCGCCAGGGGTCTCCTCGGTGTTGCGGATCGTCCCCGTCGCCGAGGCGTCGGCGATCGTTGCGCCCGAGGCGTTGCTGAGGGTGAGCGTGAACCTCTCGCCGTCGTCCTCCACCGAGTCGTCCACGATCGCGACGGACACGGTCTTCGACGTTTCGCCCACCGCGAAGGTGAGCGTGGCGGAGGTGGAAGCGTAGTCCGCAGGCGCGGTCGCAGTCCCGTCCGAGGCGGCGTAGTCGACGGTTACCGTCTCGGTCGCCGCAGCCGCGCCGCGTTGCTCTCCTGGTGTCGTGCTCCAGACACCCGGTCTCCGCATCGTTCCGCGCCGCCCGCCAGTGCCGTGAATCGCCACCCGGATGGTGCCCCCAAAGGCTCCCCGTCTGACGTCCGGCCAACCCCCAAGCGGGTCCGCCTACTTCACCCCGTCGTCCTTCGCCCGCGCGCCGCGCAGGACGTTGCCGATCGCGTAGTTCCCCTCGTGGCAGGCGAACTCGAACAGCTCCCCGGCCGCCACGCCGCGCGCCGACTGGTCCTGCGACAACGGGAAGCGCACGGTCCAGGGGCGCGTGAAGCGCGTGGGGTCGGTGATGGTGGCCTCGTAGTCGATGGCCTCGGCGTCGACGCGCGTGAACCGCTCGACCATGTGCAGCTGGCTGGTCGGGGTGCGCCAGGTGCTGTTCCACCGGTCGTGCGGCCGGTCCGGGAAGTCGCGCGACTCCACCACGAGCGTGTCGCCGTCCCAGCGGCCGCGCGGTTCGCCGTTCCACTGCGTGATGTTCGCGTGCGGGCGCCCGTCCAGCGGGATGATGCGCCGTTGGTGGAACATCTCGTGGAAGATCACGACATGCTCCGGGGTCTGGAAGATCTGGTGGTTCGGGTTGTAGCCGAACCAGATCTGCGGCAGGCCGTCGCCGAGGCAGCGCTCGCCGGTGTCGAGGTCCAGAAAGGAGTTCCAGGGGCCGGAACCGTGCGGGCGCTCGTTGTCACGCGCGGTGGCGGTGTATGGAATCCGACCGTCCGGCGGGTCGACAACCAGCGACGTGCGGCGGCTCGGGTCCCAGGCCGTGCCGCCGTCCAGCCAGAAGGTGTTGTAGAAACCGGGCGTGCCGTCTTCCCGCCAATCCACGCTGCCGCCGGCCGTCGTCGACTCGGCGGGGCGTTCCGCAAGCTGGACGTTGCGCGCCACGGCGCCGTTTTCCAGCGCGGCGACTTCCTCCTCCGTGAGGAACTCCCGCCCTTCGAATTGCGGCGGCCGTTCGAGCGGCGTAAGGGTGGAACCGACCCAGATACCCTGCAGGTCCGGATCCCCCCACGATGTCCGGAGCGCGGCGCCCGGCGCTTCACTCTCGAGCGACTGCGCGTGTACGGCGGCGGTGCCGAGCCCCGCCGCGATTGCGAGCGTTGCGACCACGTGCGACAGACCAGAAATCAGACGCTGCATCGCGAGTCTCCTTGACAGTCCCGTGGGATGGATTCGCCCGCAAGCCTCCGTGTGGTTCAGGATTGCGGCTCTACCGGCTCGATCCTCAGCACCGCGCCGTCCGGCTCGTCGGTCGCCAGATACAGGAGGCCGTCGGGTCCCTGCCGCACGTCGCGGACGTTGCTTGAGTTCGGACAGCACGGTGCCGAACGATAGTCCGTATTAGCGCGCTCCAGATCATCCTGCCCTCCCGGCCCCCCCCCGGCACGCCGCACGCTCGAACAGGGCGGATTACCGACTGTCCACGCGCGGGTTCGCCCCTCCCGGCAGCGCCGTGGAGCCGGTTCGCGAGACCATATTCGCACGAGAGGCGATCGTCAAGCTCGAACGAGTGCCACGGTGTCACCGGTTACCCAATGATCCCCAGTCGTGATCACTGAAAACTCGTTACCTCGATTACTGAGGGGAGGAGCAGGAATGCTCAGCCGCGAGCGCCGCGGCCAGGGCCTCGCGGACCTGAGCGCGGCGCCGTCATGACTGGCCCCCGGCCCGGCCCGGCGCCGCCGCAGGTTGACGATATCGACGCCGAGCGCATCCGCCGCGGCCCGGATCATGTCCGCGTCCGGCACCGCCCCAGCGGTCAGCCGCGGCGCGCCCGACGGCCCCGCTGGCGCCGGCCCGGCCGTCGGGCGCCGCAGCTCGCCGCCCGACGTGTCCGACAGGGACCACAGCACCCGGTACACCCGCTCGGAGTACTGCTCGAGCCTCACCAGGTCCGGCGCTCCCGGCCCCGCCGCGCCGCACCGTTCGGCGCCGTCCCGGGCCTCGTGCAGGTGGGCACACGTCGCCGCGCGTCAGCAGCTCGCCCGGCCGGCGCCGCGCCGTGGATACGCCCCACGTCATGACTCCGGCGCGCCCCCCGCGCTACGCTTCCCCCCGCGGACAACGGCGGCCCCGCCGAACGTAAGGACACTGACGAAAATTAACTTGTCATCTTTGGCGGTCTGTGGTCTATTTGGGTTCACTAGTGTCCCACATTTTCAGGACCACGCCAGCGACAATTGGGAGCCAGAGGGGGCCGGTAGCGACGGCGTCGTGAACAGGTCCTGGAGTGGCCGACGTTCGAACATGTTGAGCTGGAGCACCTGCAGCATCTGGTGAAGGCTCCAGCGCAACCGCATGACGAACTTCAGGTACGCCAACAGCAGGTACATGCACATCGCCACCCACAGCTGCGTCATGACGGCGTTCTTCGACCGGCCCACGAAGCGCTTCACTTTCAGATGCTGCTTGACCCACTTGAAAAACAGCTCGATCTGCCACCGCGATTTGTATATATCCGCAATCGTCTGGGCCACCCACGTTGTGTTGTTGGTCACGAACACATAACGGTTCTTCGTCACCGGATCCTGGTAGGCCACTCGCCGCAGCGGCGCGGCATACGCCTTCCGGCTGCGAGCGCTGGTCAGCTCGATCGTCTGATCGCTGAGGACGCCGGTTCCGGGTCGGATGTCATGCTCGCGCGTGACCCGATATCGCACGCCCCGCTTCAGGCGCGTCACGAAGGTCACGCCCCGTGCCTGCAACTGATGGAACCACTTGAAGTCAAGATACGCGCGGTCCGCCACGACCACGCTGCCGGCTGGAAACGTCCACGTGCGGGCGACCTTGACGTCGCCGGTCTTGCCCTCGGTCACACTGACGAAGCTCGGCAGATGGCCCGCCTGATCCAGCCCGATGTGCAGCTTGATCGCGGCCTTCGTGCGTCGAAAGGACGCCCACGGGAAGACCGCCAAACACAAATCGATGGTGGTCGCATCGACCGCGTACAACTTGTTCTTGAACCGAAAGCCGTGCCTCGGCGCGCACTGCTGACAGCGGCTCAGCAGGCGTCCGAACAGCGTCTCGTAGAGAGTGTACGGCTGCTCGGCATTGACGCGCGCCAGCGAGGAGCGACTGACCGTCGTCCCTACGCCCAAGTGATAGAGCTTGCGCCCTTGGGTGCTCAGGTTGCTCACGATGTCACGCAGGCTCTGTCGGCCCGTCAGTTGCGCCAAGCCAAGGGCCACGAACTGCGCCCAGCGGCTCATGACGCGCAACCCCTGACCTCGCTGGTGCTGGCGGGCCTCGGCGTCGAATTCATGTCTCGGAAGGAACCTGAGAAGCTGCACGAAGACTGTGTTATGATGAGCCACGGCTTGGATCTCCTGTCTTTTGAATGATTTGCGCCAAAAATCATTCTACCAGACATGGAAGGTTCAAGCCGCCTTCATTTGAAAGTCTGTGGGACAGCAGTGATGTTTTTGGTGCGCACGAGTAAATCGACATAGGGCCCAAAATGCTTTCGTATTTGGGGTCCATACCATTCCGCCGGCGCTTCCCTTCCGTGTCGCTCAGAAACACAAAAGTGACAGAGGCCCTCAGTATAAGCCGCACGCTCCAACAAGTCCACCACACGGTGAGGCCAGGACCCCGGCACGAAGGCCGAGGCCCGACTCTTAGCCTCCGAAAGCATTGAGCCATGTGCATCTGAATTACAACGACAGAATCTACGCTCGCCGGTGACAGCATGGTCGAATGCGACGATTCTAAACCCTGCTATCCTGTCGTCAACAAAATTCTGACACCCCACTGTCAAATTGGCGATAATGGGTTGTGGTATTCTATTTGTCGCGTGGTCGATAGAATTGACAACTTGCATGAATACATCAGATGGAATAGTGAGCCTGCTAAAACGTACGGTGTGATTTACTTGGGTTTTTAGTATCTTTTGCTTGTGTGTGTATTGCTGCTCGATTCCGCCGCCATACCTTATACCACCGAGTTCCAATCCAGATGCCTCGACACTCGTTATGTCTAGAGCGCAATCCTTGCGTGTTGCAAATCGTACTTCTGGATACCAGGTGGAGTACCCGTGTTGACTGAGATGCGCTAGATTTTGAAACCTGTTTATGTAGTACGTCGGGTGGACTTTTGCACGTGGAACCTTAACAACAGAGTCGCCAAGGGCCCTCAAAACGGAATCTTCAAGCCACTCAGTCAAGCGCTTTTCGATAGCGTCGACAACCGTAATGCCACCCGCAATAATCTCCCGGCATAGGTGCCCTGTAAAGGAAGTCTGTTTAATGTCGAGGTCTAAACGGTGAGAGTACGTCATCCCTGTGCCATGTCCCAAATGGTCCAATTCCCTGCCCCACGAGGGCGGGACATCCGCGGCATCGCCCAGCACCCCGGTCGCTTAATCATTGCCAGACCCCCCGTGCGCGTCAACGGCCGACCCCCTGTCAACCCCTTTCCGCTCGCACGGCCAAGGGTGGCCCCCGCAAGCGCGCCCGCATCGACGCCATGGTCGGGGGGGCAGGTCGGGCCCCCAGGGGCAACGACCGGCTCGCAGGTCGGGCTGGTAACGATCCTGCGCCAGCCGCTGACGGGCGTGCCCGTCAGGACGACCTGTCGGAGCCATGTTATCGTCCCGCTCCATGCGACACGCCAATGGCCAACTCTCGTTTTCGGCCACCGACCTCAGCCGACATGTCGGCTGCATCCACCTGACGAGCTTGCGGCGAGCCGTCGCATTCGGGGAGCTCGAGCCGCCGCCGCTGTACGACGACCCACGCGCCGAGGTGCTGAGACAGCGCGGCATCGAGCACGAGCAGCGTCTCCTGGATCGCTTCGCGGCGGCGGGCCACCTCGTCGAGACGATCATTTCATCTGACACAGCGTTCTCGCACCGGGACGCCGCGATGGCAGCCACGCGCACGCGGGAAGCCATGAGTCGCGGGGCCAACGTGATCTACCAGGGGCGCCTGGAGGACGACAGCGGGCGGTGGAGCGGCTATCCCGACTTCCTGCTCCGGGTGGACCGGCCGAGTGCGCTGGGCGGATGGTCCTACGAGGTGCTCGATACGAAGCTGGCCCGCCGTGCGAAGGGCGAGGCGTTGGTGCAGATTCTTCTGTACTCGGATCTGTTGGCGCAGGCGCAGGGCATTGAACCCGAGCGGATGCATCTGGCGCTCGGCGGAGACGGCAGCGAGAACCCGGCGAGCTTCCGCGTTGCGGAGTACGCGGCGTACTACCGTGCCATCCGGCGGCGGTTCGAGGCGCACGCGGTCTCCTCGCCGGACACTTACCCAGAGCCGGTCGATCACTGCGGCATCTGCGAGTGGCAGCAGTCCTGCGCGGAGAGGCGCCGCGCCGACGACCACCTCTCGCTGGTCGCCGGCATCACCCGCGGCCAGCGGGGCCGACTGGTCGAACGGGAGGTGACGACGATGGCGGCGCTGGCCGCGCTACGCCTACCGGTCTCTCCCCGGGTCGACGGGATCGGCGAGGCCGCGCTGGTCCGCATCCGCGAGCAGGCGCGGGTGCAGGACCAGGCGCGGCACGAGGGCCGCCGCATCCACGAACTCGTCACGCCGGTCGAGCCCGACAAGGGGCTCGCGGCGCTGCCAGAGCCGTCGGACGGCGACGTGTTCTTCGACCTCGAAGGGGACACCTTCGCAGCGGACGGCGGGCTCGAGTACCTGTTCGGCGTCGCGGACCGCGACGGCAACTACAACCCGTCGTGGGCGCTCGACCCGGCGAGCGAGAAGCGCGCGTTCGAGCGCTTCATCGACAACGTCATGGCGCACTGGGAACGGCGCTGGACGACGTGCTGGCGGCGACGGCGGTGGTCCGCTCGAAGGCGAGCTCGTCCGGCCCGCGCCGACCACCTCTTTCATCACCGCGGACCCGAATCACCGTGGCAGACGCACCGTCCGCCCCCGCAAGAGCTGCTCCGGCCGCGCCGCACGCCCCGGGTGCGTTACCCCGCTCCAACGCCGGTGCCCGTCGAGGAGTTGCGCGGGGCTGACCACGCCCGGTCACGGTTGGCGGGCAGGCCCGGGCGATCGGGGGCGCCGGACCTGCCCCCAGGGCCCGTGGCAGACGCGCCGTCCGCCCCCGGCCGCGGCCCTTGTGTCGGCTGCCACGCTTGAGCGCCCGACCCCGACCGCCCGCCGCCTCGACGCTAGGCTCGACGGGTCCGGCCGCTCGAGGATGCGACCCTCGCCGGCTACCTCGCCGAGCTCCACGACCAAAGGGCGTCGTTTCGAGCAACGCCTCGATGGCCGCCGCCGGGGCCTGCTTCCGGGCCCGCCTCGCCCGTGAGCCGAGCGTAGGCCGTCGTCTTCAGGAAGACATTGATGAACTTCGCGCTCCAGTCGTCGACGAGGTCGCGGTCGCCCGGCGTTCATGAACTCTCAGCTCAAAGGACGACCGCGAAGGCGGGGCAGCCTGGAGTTCCGCCCCGGTGGCTGCCCGCGCCGAGCGCCACAGTCCGGCGGACGCCTACGCCATGTCTTTCAGCTTCTTGAGCGGCAGAACCTTCACGGAGGTGCTGGCCGGCTTGGCCTGCACGTCCATCGTCTCACCGGGCCGGAATGGATTCGGCACGTTCTTCCGGGCCCTTTGCGCGGGCTTCTTCACGACCTTGATCTTCATCAGGCCGGGTATCGTGCAAGCGCCGACGGCCCCTTTCTGGACATGGCGCTCTATGACCGATTCCAGCGCCTCGAAGACATCCGCGACCTGCCGCCTCGTCAGCTTCGTCTTCTCCGCGATATCCGAAAACAACTGCGTTTTCGTCATCGCCTCGGTGAGGTTCTTGACTCTTGCCAACATTCCCTCCTGGAGATGAGTGAACCTCGTCTCGTGCTTCGCCCGCGCATGATACCCGATCGAGATCAGGCGGACCCGACACCCCTGGGCTGCGACTCCGGCTACGCCGCGAAACGGGCGCGACCCGCCAGCGCGGGCCAAGCGGCGCCGCTTGGGGTCCTCGTCACCGTCACTCGCGCCCCGAAGTTTGACGGAAGGCGCCCGACCGAGGCCGCGCCGGACGCGCTCGACTGTCGAGCTGCAGCGCCGTCGACGTTCGGCCGCGAGCACCTGGTCGGCTTGGATGGCCAATCGTCGGTGTCCGCCGCGGGCCTCCTGCGCCTCGACCGGCCACTGCCCCCAACCCGGCAAAGTTGGACCGCGCCGGCTCCGTCTGGCCGCCGAACTATCGTTGGGTTAGAATGGAATCCTTTGGACGCCCTCGGCCGAGCCCTGAGCGCGTCGAACGACGGACCGATTACAGCCCCTGGAAAAACTCATGAGTGTCATAGCAAAGGCAATCGCCGACCGCCAAAGTGAGATCGAGCGCCTGCAGGTGGAGATCAAGGCGTTGAACGAAGTCGACAAGATCCTCGGGACCTCCGCCCCGCCGGCGAAGCCCGCGGGGCGGAGGTCCTCCTCGCGGCGGACGGCGGCTGCGGCCACCCCGGTCGCGGAGACCCCGCCCGACGCCAAGCCGACGAGGAAGCGCCGTACGATGTCGGCCGAAGAGAAGAATGCGGTGTCCGAGCGGATGACCGCCTATTGGGCCGAGCGCAGAAAGAAAGCCGCGAAGTAGCCCGCCTTCGGCGCGCCGGCGGGTACGTGCCGCACCCGGCCGGAGGTGGCTCCCCCGATGAGCCACCGCGGGAAGTCAACAGATCGCGGGTTATTGGACCCAAGGGGACCATCAACCCTGGTTCGACGGGCGGACCGGATGAACATCGAGATCGACGGCCGTAGCCACCCCCGGCGAGGCTGACCCGATGACGGTGGCGACCTCTGGGGCTGCTGTCCGACACCGCGCCGCCCTGGCGAGCTGCTGACCCGCGGTGACGTGTGCTACGTGCACGCGGACCGCGCCGCGGTCGAACGGTGACAAAATGAGGGGATCTTCGTCAGCTCCACATAGACGTTCGACTTGCCATCAGGCGACGCGGGGATTCGAATGGACAGCAGGGGCATGGCTAATTTCTCCTCTCGGCCACCTTCCGATAGGCGGGTAACAACTCCTCAAAGTAGCGGAACGCCGACTCGATGCCGTCGAGCACCGACTCGATCCGCTCGACCGGGTACGCCTTGGCGAAGTACGCGTTGGAGAACGGCAGCGTCGCCACCAGGTACTTGACCTTGCACGGCGCACCGGCGATGTCGACCCAGGACTCGCCGAAGTCGACCTCCATCGTCGTGCCGGGCCGCACGCTACGGTGCACGAAGGCCTCCTTCAGCCTGACCGCCGTCCTCAGCCCGGCGACGTAGCGGCGCACCGTGCGCGCGGGGACCGGTCCGGCCATCGGCAGCAGCAACCGGCGAATCCGTTTCGCGGTCAACCGCGGCTCCTCGCACAGCCACTGCTTGATCCGCTCCCGCCACGGGTCCAGGGTGCCGGGCCGCGGCGGCGACACCCGCACCGGCGGCGTCGGCCGGCCGATGGCCCGCTGCACCGTCTTGACATCCAACTTCAACCGCCGAGCGACCGTGTCTCGCCCCGTCGATCATCGCCAGGGAATCGCTGTTTCCGAGTGCTCAGGGGGTCCTTTTTAAAGTGCCACGGGGTCCTTTTTCATGTTGCCGCTACCAGCGCGATCGGCTGCGAGCACCAGCCATCAAGCTCGCCAGGGCACGGCCGAGGCCGCCGTTGTACATGTGCGGCTCCTCACCGAACGCCTCGCCCTGGTCAACCGCCAACACGATCACGCGCGCCACGAGCTCGAGCGGTTGGTGCATCAGCTCGCCGATGCTGCTCCGGCGGACGACGCCAACGCGTCCCCGGAGGACGAGTCATCGTCGAAGGAGCCCGCGGATGCGGCCATCCTGCTGTCGCTGCCCGGCGTTGGCACCAAGGTGCTCTCGACGCTGCTTGCCGAGGGAAGCGACGCGGTGGGGCGGCGGGACTACGCCGCGCTTCGCTGTCTCTGCGGGGTGGTTCCGGTCACCCGCCGTTCGGGGAAGAGCATGGTCGTGACGCGGCGCCAGGCAGCCCACGACCGGCTGCGCGACGCCGCCTACCACTGGGCCCGCGTTGCCGCCCAACACGATCCGGTCAGCCACGCTCCCGCCGGAACAGCGCGCCGAAAAACGAGCGCAGCCTTGAGAACACGTCATACTTCCTCGGGGGTCGTGCCGAGAGCGGCCGCCACGTTCAAAACAATGCCGTGCAAGTTGAACCATTTGCCTCATGGCAAGAACACACGGGCCGGGAAACCTTAGCCGGCAAACGGCTGTCCTGGTAAACCGAAGTAATTTAGATATCTCCATGCGGTAATATAGTTATGCGAAATCTGGTTCCTATGACGGGTCACTCTGACACACGCTGCCTAGCAAGTACAGGAGTACCTCCTGCCCTGGCGCCTCGATGGCGGTCGAGATTTCCTGTCGGCCTCGGGCTTCGATCACGGTCGGCGCGCCGTCCCCACGTCGGGTTTTAGCGGTACCGCGCTGAAGGCCGGTGCCCGCCCGGTACACTTGTCTCGTGTCGACCGGCTTCGAGATGGTCCGCGCGCGCACATCTAGCTAGAGCGTACATCAGCGGGCCGGCGGGGAGCTGACCGCCCGTCAGTGCAGGAAGTGGGCGGGACCGGCCTGCCGCGCGGCGGGCCGACTCGACACCACGGTGCGGGCAAGGCTCGCGTCACGGGTCGTCCGCCACTGGGTTCACCCCCGCCGAGGCCGACGAGACCGGCGCCGCGCACTTGCCGAAGCAGATGGGTCGCTTGCGTTTTGCGGCAGCACGACCTTCACGGCAAGGCTGACAGACGCCGCGTCATGTGTTACAAAGGGCCGTCCCGCGGAGTCGACCGATGCCACTGCCCTGTCTGAAACCCCTGTTCGGTGTGCCGCTCGCGGCGCTGCTGGTAACGGCCGGCGCCGCCGCCCAGCCGGCCGAGTCCGTCGGCCCGGGCATCCCCATCGACGACGAGACGGTGGTGGAGGCCTGCGGCTCGTGCCACCGCCCCGACGACGCGGGCCGTCTGTCGCGCATCTCGTTCCGGCGCACGACGCCCGAGGGGTGGCAGCAGACCATCCGCCGCATGGTCACCCTGAACGACGTGCCCCTGACCCCGGAGACGGCCCGCGAGGTCGTGCGCCATCTCTCGAACACCCTGGGCCTGGCCCCGGCCGAGGCGCACGCCGCCGCCTACGAGGCGGAACGCCGCAGCGACGACCAGCCCTACGACGATCCGGACATCGAAGAGACCTGCACGCAGTGCCATTCGATGGGGCGGGTCATCAGCCAGCGGCGGACCGAGGAGGAATGGTCGCTGCTGATGGCGATGCATCGCGGCTACTACCCGTTCACCGACTTCCAGTCCTTCAGACGCGGCAACCCCGGCGACGGCGAGCCGCAGGCGGTCGACCGGGCGGTGGCCCACCTCTCGGAGCGGTTCCCGTTCGACACCACGGAGTGGGCGGCGTGGTCGGCGACGATGCGGCCGCCCCGCGTCGGGGGCACATGGCTGCTGCGCGGACACGCGCAGGGCCGCGGCGCGGTCTACGGAAGCGTGACGATCACCCCCGTGGCCGGCTCCGAGGACGAGTTCACGACCGAGGCGACGTACGCCTACGCGCACACCGGCCGGCAGGTCGAACGCACCGGCCGCGCCCTCATCTATACCGGCTTCCAGTGGCGGGGCCGGTCCATTCCGGGGAACCCGAACGACGACGAGCTCCGCGAGGTGATGTTCGTCGAGCCCGACTGGCGCACGATACGCGGCCGGTGGTTCACGGGCGGCTACGACGAGACCGGGATCGACGTCACCCTCGAGCGCCTCGGCGACGAACCGGCGGTGGCCGGGGTGCATCCCTCGGCGCTGCAGGCCGGCGAGACCGCGACGCTCCGGGTCCACGGCCAGAATCTCGCCGCGCAGTCGGCCTCGTCCATCGACCTCGGCCCCGGCGTCTCGGTGCTGGACGTGACGGGGACGACCGGCGACTGGCTGGACGTGCAGGTGCGGGTCGAGCCGGACGCGGTCATCGGAAGCCGGGCTCTGGTGGTCGGCCAGACCGCGGCGACCGGCGCCGTCACCGTCTATGACGAGGTGCACCGCATCGAGGTGACCCCGAGAGCGGGCATGGCCCGGGTCGGCGGCGTCCGCTTCCCCAAGCAGTTCCGGCAGTTCGAGGCGCGGGCCTGGCACGACGGGCCGGACGGCGAGCCGGCGACCGACGACGACCTGGATCTGGGGATGGTCGACGCCCAGTGGTCGATCGAGGAGTACGCCGTGACCATCGGCGACGACGACATCCGCTACGTGGGCGAGCTCGGGTCCGACGGGCTGTTCATTCCGGCCGTCGACGGGCCGAACGTCGAGCGCAGCGGCAGCCGGAACAACGTCGGGGACGTCTGGGTGGTGGCGACCTGGCCGCCGGATGCGAGCGAGGGCGGCGGGCTGCGGGGCCGCGCCCATCTTCTCGTCACCGTGCCGCTGTACCTGCGCTGGGACCCCGCCGCCGTGGAGCAACCATGAGCCTGCTGGCACAGGGAGAGTTTCATCCGTTCGCCGCGGCCGGGCGGCGCTTCCTCTATCTGGTGCCGAGCGCGGCGGTGTTCGCGCTCGACGAGCCGGCGGCGGCCCTCATCGACGGCCTCGCCGAGCGGCAGGTGCCGCGTCAGGATCTCCTCGCCGACGTCGGATCGCGGTTTCCCGACGCCGACCTCGAGCAGACCCTGACCGAGCTCGAGCAGGTCCACGCGGTCCGCGCCGTCGCCGCCCCCCCGCCGCCGGCGCCGGCGTTCATCCCGCTGACGCCGTTCCCGCTGACCACCGCGGTCCTGAACGTCACGAATCAGTGCAACCTCAGCTGCACCTACTGCTACGAGTACAGCGAGGACAAGATCGTCGACACCACCAACGGGGCGCAGCCCAAGTTCATGAGCGAGGAGACCGCCCGCAAGAGCGTCGACATGCTGATGAACGAGTCGGGCGACAACCGGGTGGTGCACGTGAGCTTCTTCGGCGGCGAGACCCTGATGAACTACCCGGTCCTGAGCCGCGTTGTGCCCTACGCCCGGGAGCAGGCCGAGGCCCGGGGCAAGCGGGTCGAGTTCAACCTCACCACGAACGCCACCCTCCTGACCGGCGAGATGATCGGGTTCCTGGCCGAGCACGACGTCTCCGTCACGGTGTCGATCGACGGCCCCCGCGAGATGCAGAACCGCTTCCGCGTGTTCCACGACGGCCGCGGCAGCTACGACGAGCTGCTCCCGCGGGTGCGCGAGCTGCTGCGGCGCCACACGAGCCGGCCCATCGGGGCGCGGGTGACCCTGACCTCGCAGGTCAGCGACGTCGTGAGCATCTACCGGCACCTGACCGACGAGATCGGGTTCCAGGAGGTGGGGTTCGCTCCGGTGACGACCTCCCCCGGCCGCGACTACGCGCTCGACGGGTCGGGGTTCGACCAGATGGTGGAGCAGTTCACGGCGCTCGCCGACGAGTTCCTCGAGGCCGGGCTGGCGGGAAAGCACCACGGGTTCTCGAACGTGAGCGAGACCCTCGAGGAGATCCACAAGGGCGCCAGCAAGGCCTATCCGTGCGGGGCGGGGCTGGGGCTGGTAGGGGTCGCCACCGGGGGCGACGTCGCCCTGTGCCACCGGTTCGCGGGCTCGGACGAGCACAAGCTGGGCACCGTCGACGACGGCATCGACCGGGACGCCCAGAACGCGTTCCTGGAACGTCACCATCTGGCGAACAAGACCGACTGCCACACCTGCTGGGCGCGCCCGCTGTGCTCCGGCGGGTGCTATCACGAGGCGCACACCCGGTACGGCACGAGCGCCCAACCGAACCTGCACTACTGCGAGTGGATCCGCGGGTGGACCGACGTCTGCCTGCGCGTCTACGGCGAGCTGGCCGAACGGAACCCCCAGTTTCTGCGGCGGTTCGAGTGAACGGCGGTGAGACCATGAGACACCTGAGAGCGATCAACCAGAAGGCCGCCAACGCCCCGCGACCGCGGCGCCCGCCTTGGTCGACGCCCTCATCGTCTGGATCGTTCCCGACCACGATGCACCCGGCCGCAAGGCGGGCGCCATCCTTGCGCGGAGGCTCTTTCGACCCTCGACGGACCCCGGCCCCTACTTGGGGCAGGGGTCCCCGCGGGGGGGAAGAGAGTCAATCAGCCCCCCACAGCTTGTTGATGACCTCGTCGAACGCGCCCTCGACCGTCAGGGCCTTGCCGCTGGTCAGCATCAGTGTGCACTCGAGGTGAATCGGGTCCTTGGCCTTCGGCAACGGTTCATGCCCGTAGACAGCCGCGATGTGCTCTGGCCGCACCGCGTAGATGTCCCCGCTCTTGGGCTTCTTGAATCGGACTACTTTGGTCATCAGCTCTCCTGCTCATCCCTCTCACGGTTCTCCGTCGCTTCTACGAGCCGACTGATTGTGTCGGCCAGCTTGCCCCCCGGGTACGGGGTCCGCCCGGAACGTCAGATCATCGAGCTTGGAAGCCATTGCGATGGCCTCGCACTGCTTCATGAGAAGCCCGGCCTTGGTGCGGTTGATGCTGGCGACCGCGCCCTTCCAGCCGGCGGTCCGCAGCGGCCCGACGAGGTAGCCGAGCATCAGCACCGCCGTGATCGCCGACTTGGCGTTCTTCCGGCCGCAGCACAGCAGGGCCTTGTGCCCCGGCGCGGCCAGCGCCCCCCGCAGGAACTCGACGGCCCAGGGCGGTAGCGTCATCGGCCGCCCCGCCGCAGGATGGCCCGGCGGGACTACGAGCGCCGACCTCGCCCACCTTGCGAGCGCCCCTACGGGGTCGGCCGGCCGACATCGGCGCGGGCGCGGCCGCGGGGGGTTGTCGGCCGCTCGCTTGCGATCCCGATAGGCGCGCTGGCGGTCGGCGTTCGTCTGGAACTGACGGGTTCGGGGCATGGTCAATCGTAACGCCCGTGTCTCCCCGAGGGCATGGGCGCGGTAGCCGGGCGTCGTTTCACTCAGTGAACAGGGGTCCCCGGCTCCGGCATCATCGCAACACGGCGCTTCGCTTCCTCGATTACGTTGTCGGTGATCGCGTCAAGGTCGAGCGAGATGCTGTGACACGCTGCGTCCCACGATGCCTTGCCGTGAATCCCTCGCGAGGACGTAGAACGCTCGCACTTCGATCCGCTCAACAACGCGCTGGTGGGGTCGCTGTAGGGCTCGGCTTGACCCAGCTCGGAGGAAGCGCTGGATTTCAGTCCTCCTTGCCGTCGAGCCGTGAAGCCAGGGAGCCCTTTCGGGCGGCCGAGCTTCCGGCCCGAGGACCTGGCCCGGGCAAAGGCCCTCGCGGGTGCGCTCGGAGAATCAGGTCGCGCTCGACCTCGGCGAACAACGCGAAGAGCGTGGTCAGGACCTTCGTCTGGATGTTGCTCTTGCCCTCGACCCGGATGTTCTCCTTGAGCGCCACGAAGGCGACGCCGGCCTTGGCGAGGCTCTCTGGCGAGCCGAACCCTGGGGCCTGGGAACGCAGCGCCCCGGGGTCCTCACGACCGCCGATGAACGGCTCGACCGAAAATGGAGGCACGATGGAACTGATCCCCCACCACGAAGACGACAAGCACGGCCGCCGCGAGTATCGCTCGCCGAACGGCACCTGGAGGGTCGTGCGGACCCGCCGCCCCGGCGGCAACCGGAACGAACGGCCCCGCTGGGAGGTTCACGAGCGCCACGAGGCCCACGCCCCCTGGCATTGCCACGCCGCCTTCGAGCGTCGACGAGACGCGCTGGTCTTCCTGGACACGACGGCCGTGACCCCGCGGGGTGAGAGCCCGGCCGCCGCGGCCGCGACCCCCAAGCGAAGTGAGACCCGCGAACGCCCGGACGAACCCCCCGGGTCCAGCCAGCGCCGGACGCCGAGGAGGCCGATCACGCACGACAGTCGACGAAACTCGCTCCGGCGACGGACTCCGGTGGTCGCTGTGCGGCGTGTTCCTGTACGACGAGAAGCAGATCGTGCAGGGCGACGAGCCGGCGACGTGCGGAAAATGCCAGCGATACACAACGGCGACCAGCTACCTGAAACGCCGAGAAGCGATGAAGGCTGCGAAGAATAAACCAGGTCGCGGCGCGGCCGCGCTCAAGCTGACAGCCCGCCCTCCTGGAGGGGAAGGTTGAGCCGGATACAGTCCGAGCGAGGCGTCCGACCAGTTCTCGATTCGTCGCGGACCTGACGCCGGTGCCGGCTCTGCCGGTGGCCGGCGCGATCATCCCGCTTCGGCGGCGCTCGCCGGGCGGCTGGCGGACGTCGGCGTGAAACGGTTCGAGCGCACCGCAGCGTGAACGGGGCAGCCGCGCCGTCCGCCCCCGCAAGGGGGGACATGCCCGCGAGATACGATCCCGACCACCAGTCGTCCTCACATGTTTGACATCCCCGTCGCAGGATCACTACTCTCCATCGAGCGCATGACTCGAACGTGATGGCGTCGGGGACTAGTATCGGCCCTCGCGGCTCGCGACGGACCCTGGAATATTACATGAGAGGACAGGGAGTGATCGAACTCGATCGAGACCGATTCAACGACCAGTTCCAGAGATTCAAGAATCTGATTCCGGTACACAACAAGGGCCACGCCTTCACCAACTTCCACGAGGGAGTGGTGGCGGTATGGGAGGGATACAAGCCTCACCTGCGCGACCATGCCCTCGGCCTCCTCCTCCCGGACGCCTGGACGGAGACCCAGATCGGTTCCGGCGCGATCCTGCAACGCACGATCGGCGCGATCGAGATACAGGACAGCCACGGCCTGACGAACAATCTGGTCTTCTGGCAGAACCGTTTCGGTCACGCCAGCCGCGACCACTATGCGCTGCTGGAAGCCGTGTCGAACGCCAACCTGCGACGCGAACTGGAGCGGCATCTGTTCGCTCTCTATCGGGGTGACTCGGACGAAGGTACCACTTTTGACCATCTGAGCGAGTTGACCGGCGCCAAGTATCCGCTGCTCGCCTACCTCTATTTTTTGAAGGACATGGACCGGTTCATGCCGATCCAACCCACCACTTTCGACCACGCCTTCCGCGACCTCGGGCTCGACCTCGTCACGGTGCGCAACTGCTCCTGGGAGAACTTTCAACGTTTCAACACCGCTCTCAGCGAGGTGCGACAGGCGCTGGCGGCAATGGACGGCCTCACGAAGGTCCGGTTGATCGACGCCCATTCCTTCTGCTGGATGCTCGCAAAGCAACTGAAAGACGAAGGCGGCAAGAAGGACAGGAGGGACGCGGGACGGGTTCTCAGTGGCCGTGAGACGTCCATCATCGAGATGCGCCATTCCGTCGAGAACACCGTCCGGAACGCGAACGGGCAACTCGGCGAGCGAATCGTGAAGAACAAAGAACTACGGATGACCACGGCGGAACTGGAAAAGCTACTCGGGTCACTGCTGGACCTTCAGGGCCATCGCTGCGCGCTCACCGGGATACCGTTCCACTTCGCCGGACCAGACGCGGACAAGAACCTACGGCCCTCGGTTGATCGGATCGACAGCAACGGGCACTACGAGCACGGCAATCTCCAGATTGTCTGTCAGTTCGTCAACTTCTGGAAGAGCGACAGTGACAACGAGGAGTTCAAGCGGCTGCTTATGCTTGTGCGGGGTAAGGATGGCATTCCCGCGTGATTCATCTGAGCGGCACTCCAGACAAATCGTTGTGTTCCATGTCTTGAAGGATCGATCCCGCCGCCGTCGGTGACGTCGGCCCAGCGCAGCGCGCTCACCTCGCTCCGCCGCATCCCGGCCATGAAGAGGAGCCCCGCGATCACGGCGTCGAGGCGGCCGCGCTTGAGGACCGCCCTCGTCGGACTCGCGTCCGCGTCAGCGGCGCCGCGGACGCTGGCAGGTGGCGGACGGCGGCCAGATCACCGGCGGTCCGACGGTAGCCGGCCAGGACACGAGCTGTCCGTTCCCCGGCCCGGCTCAGCTCGTCGGCGAGGCGGACCAGGAAGCACGCCACGCGCTCATCAGCTCCTCGAGCCCCGCCGCCGACCAGACCGCTCGGCGGCCAGCGCGGACACCCTCCCCCGCACCGCCCGCGGTCAGGGACCTCCACCCACCGCCCGATTCGCCGTGCCGGCCTTCGTGGTTGGGTCGTCCGTCCGGCTCTACGTCGAGCGCCGCTGACGACGTCGGGGCAGACGCGCCGTCCGCCCCCGGCCGGCACAACCAGCCCAACGCGGACCGGCGAGGGTGAGCTGGTTCGGTTTCCACCCCCCTCGTTGGGTTAGAATCCAAACCCATGGACGCGCTCGGCCGCGCCGGGCGCATCGAGCGACTGACGATACAGCCCCCGGAAAACCTATGAATGTTATAGCAGAGGCAATCGCCGACCGGCAAAGTGAGATCGAGCGCCTGCAGGCGGAGATCAAGGCGTTGAACGACGTCGACAAGATCCTCGGGACCTCCACCCCGCCGGCGAAGCCCGTGGCTCGGCGCTCCTCCTCGCGGCGGACGGCGGCTGCGGCCACCCCGGTCGCGGAGACCCCGCCCGACGCCAAGCCGACGAGGGAGCGCCGTCCGATGACGGCCGAAGAGAAGAATGCGGTGTCCGAGCGGATGACCGCCTATTGGGCCGAGCGCAGAAAGAAAGCCGCGAAGTAGCCCGCCGCCTGGTCGCGACGGGCACGTTGCCGCCGCCGGCCAGCGGCGGCTCCCCCGATACGCCCCCACGGCCGCGCAGGCGGTGTGCCTGACGGCCGATCGGGAAGTCAAGTAGAGTCGAGGAGAGGCGCGTAGCCGGTAGGGGGTCGGTGGCTTATCCGGCGCTTTCGCAACCGGGCCGCAGGCCGAGTCCCGTGGGTACGTTTCCTCCCCCCGCTCTCCGAACCCGGCGGGCCGATTTCCGGCACCGGGCTCTCCAGTGGAATCATGCGGCTCGCGCACGGGCTTCCCGGTCACGACCAGCGGACGGGTCTCGCGAGCCCTGGCACCAGGCTCGCACCCTTGCGCCGGCCGGCCGGTGCGTCGTCAGGCCTGTTGACGCCCTGGCGACGGCGACCGCTCGGGTCGTCCCCTTCGCTTGTGCATGTGATGACATCCGGCATTCCTGCTCATCTCCGGGGTGATAGGCCGTTCGGCCACTCCCGTGAGCCTGCTCCCTTTCGCCATCCCTTCCACCTGAGGTCCCTTCCCTCCGCCGGCATTACCCGGCTTCCTCGGTACCTACGGACCTCTCCGCCACCCTGACCGGCCCGACCTGACCCTCGCGGGCTGTCGGTTGGCGCGTGCCACGCCACCGGCAGGGCTTCCCGTGTTGCGACCAATCCCCTCTTCCACACGTGCCGCCGCCATTACCCCGGCGGAACCGGTCGGTGCTCGCGTCGCTCGCTTCCCGACCGCTGGCAGCCTTCCCCGTATTCCGGGCGGGTCGGCTTCCGCATCACTCGTTTCGAGGCCTGCGCAGCGTTCACATCGTTGCGGCCCGCGTGGTCGCTGAACCGCCCAGGGCGGCCCTTGTCGTCGGAGTGCTTCAGCCGATGTCGTTACCTCCATCGTCCGCTCCGACTGCTACCGGCTGGAGCGACAGTTGCCGGGCGGGATTCGCACCCGCTGAGGAATGGCGCCTTGTCACGGCGCACCAGATCGCCCCGTTATCGGACCCTCCGGTTCAGTCTCGGCCGGGCGTCGGCCTCGGCTCCCGGGGCACCTCAACCGGGCACTGCCTCGCCGCCGGCGGACCACAGATCGCGGGGCCGGCGGGATCTTGACCCAGCCCGTGCTGGGCGGATCCTCCGCGGACCGCGACCGGCATGACCGCGGGCACACATCGCACCTGAGGCGGATGCAGAACCCGCACTGACCCGGCAGACTCGACCGGCACCATCGGCGTCTTGGCCTAGCCCACGGCTGCAACCTCGGCCTTTACACCATGGAGAAGGTCGCCCCTGACATCGCCTACAGGCGGCTCACGTACGTCAGCGACTGGCGTCTCGTCGAGGAGAACCAGCGCGCCGCGCTCGCCACCATCGTGCATGGCATCTCCCGCCTCGACGCCGCCGGCCATTGGGGTGACGGCACGACGTCGGCCAGCGCTTCGCCATGCCGCACAAGGTGCTGCAGCCGACCTACAGCACGCGCTTCAACGACTTCGCGCTCGAGTTCTACTCCTTCGTCGTCGCCGACAACTACGCCCCGTTCTACAGCCGCCCGATCGAGTGCACTTGACCGCGACGCGCTCTTCGTGCTCGACGGCGTGCTCTACCACGAGAGCGACCTCGACCTCGAAGAGAATGGGGCTAGACTGGAAGGACACATGGCCACTCTCGACACCCACGCTATCGCCCGTACCCTGACCGACGCCGGCGCCGACCCGAAGCTCGCCGACGCCATCACGGCCGCCGTCCGAGAGGCAGCCGACCACGGAGACCACGTGACGCCCGACCAGTTCAAGGCCGGGCTCGCCGAGATGGAGGCCCGCCTGACATGGCGGTTCGCCGGTGCCATGCTCGCGCAGACCGGCGTGATCCTCGCCGCCGTCATCGGCGCCGCCGTCGCCATCCTGCGCATGCTTGGCTGACTTCCACGGCGCACCCCAGCCGACCGCTGTTCACCATGGGTCGGCTTCGAGGTCGACCGAGGGGTGACGGACCCGAGTCGGACCCAACCCCCGGTGCCCCGACGACCTACCCCCGGCCGCCCCGGCCGTTTTGTCGAGCTGATCAGGCCTGCGCTCTCAAGTCGTCTCCCTCGTGGCCAGACCCCCGCCCCGAACGGCCTTGCCGGTAACCGGCGAGGAACCCGCGGTTCGGCGGCGGGAGCTCGAGCTCGGCCGACGGCAATCCTCGGCGATCCGGAACCAGACCTGGTCGCCGTCGGGATTCGCGGCCGTTCGAGCATGCCGATCGCACCGCCGACGTCACGGGCGGACGCCCCGCTGGGGGCAGCCCTGGAGTCTGCCCCCGAACGCGCGGTAGCTGCCCGACGATTCCGGTTCCGCGTCGCCGCGCGCCGGCGGCCGTGGCCCGCCGGCCCATGGGAGCCGCACCGTCCGCCCCCGCCCGGGAGGTTATCGCGCCGGCTCCGAATCCCGGCGCGAGAGAAATCGATCCCGTAGCGGCATCGCGCCGCGCCGCCGCTGACCGCGATCGCGGTTGGGATTTCCGCCGGCGTTCGCATAAGCTAGTCCTTGTGGAGCACCTAAATGGTCGGACAGCGCAATGGTGACGAGACGTTTTGAGATTGACGCGGACAGCCTGCCGGATTTGCCCGGGATGATGCTGGTTACGATCGAGGCACTTAAGAACTTGGGCGGATCGGCCACTATCCAGGAGCTTGACGAGAAGGCGGTCGAGTTGGAGGGCGTGACTGAAGCCGAGCAAGCCTTCACAATGCCACGCAACGAGAGCCAAACTCGGCTGTACTACTACCTAGCCTGGGCGCGCACCTATCTTAAACGCGGCGATGCGCTGGTGAACTCTTCACGCGGGGTTTGGGCGTTGACCGAAAGCGGCGCAGCGATCACGGGGCTCGACGAAACCGGTGCGATCTATGCGCAGGTCACGCAAGAGGAGCGCGAACGGGCACGCGCCAAGCGGCAGGCTGCTAACCTGCATTATTCATGAAGGTCCAGATTCGACCGCCAAAGGGCGTGATCGGCGCAGGAAAGGGTCTCGGACATCGCCGCCTGCAAGCGGAGTCGGGGTTTGAGCAGCCGACCGGGGGGGCATGACGGACGCGAGGGTTGGGCAGCGACAGCCCCGCCGGCGGAGCGGCCCATGCCGCCCAGGAAGCAGGTGGGCGCGGCGCAACGGGTGGGCTATCCGGCGCGCGCGCCCAGCGCGAGTGCGATGTGCCGCCACGCCTCGAGGTGCGGCGTCGAGCGCGGCAGATGCAGAACCACGCGGCGGACCGAGCGGACGACGTGGACCCCCAGCTTCAGCAGCCGGTCCCGCAGCCACGTCACCTGGCTGCGGGCACACGCAGTACGCGCCGCCCGCAATCGCAGTTCCTGCATGAGCACGTAGGCCGCGGCGGTCAGGAAGACGCGCAACTGGTTCGCCGAGAACAGACAGCAGCTCGTGCGGTCGATTTGCAACCCATCGAGCAGTTCCTTGATCCGATTCTCGATGTCCCCGCGAGCACAGTAGACCTTCTCATAGATGAAGCGCGGCGTCTGCCGCAGATTCGTCACCACGAACCGCGGGTTGTCCCGCGGCTCGCGGTCTCCGAGGCGAACGACTTCGGCCTTGATCACGACCCGGCGCTCGTGGTCCCACGTGCCGGCGGCGTAGCGGGTGTCGGTATAGACGTGCGCGGTCTCGCCACGGACCTCGCTCTGCGCGCGGGCCACCTGCATGGCGGACTCCGCATGCCGCTGCAACACCGCGTTCTTCGCCATCGCCACGACGTAGTCGAGCCGGGGCTCCGCATCCAGGAAATCGAAGATCTCCGGGGTCGCAAAGCCCCCGTCGAGCCGGACGAGAAACCGCGCCCGCGGAAACGCGGCCCGCAACAGCGGGAGCAACCGAGACAGCAGGCCGAGGGTCCCGTCGGCGGCCACTGCCTTCCCGGGCCGCAGCACCGCCGCGCACAGATACTGCTCCGCCTCGCGGTCGAAGCTCAGAAACCCCAGCATCGGCAGATAACACCAGCCGCCATAGTGCCCGTTGAAGAACGTGAGCTGCTGGGCCCCGTGCGTCAGGTCGTCGGTCGGGTCCAGATCGATCGTGATCCGGCGCGCCCGCCCGTGCAGGCGGCGCCGATGACGCTCGATGACGCACGCTGCCAACTCGCGCCCCATCCGGTAGAGCACGGTGCGGCGCGCGCCGTTCTCGAATCGCGAGATCGTGGGTTGCGACGCCAAGGGCGCGCCGGACACTGGGTCCCGCCCGAGCAGCAGCTTGTGGATGGGGTCGTCGGCCAAGTGGTCGGCATCGTTGCCATCGGGATGACCGCACGCGATGCCGAAGACCCGCTGGCCGATCAGGTCCGCGAGCGTGTGCCGAATCTTCCCCGGTGCGCGTTTGTCGGCCAGACACCGGGCGAACGCCTTGACCAAGCCGTACACGCGCTCGGCCGCCTTGAGCAGGACGGCGCCGCCGTCGGAACTCGCGTGCTCCTGGTTGAACGTGGCGACGAGGGGCTTGTCGAACAGATCCGGGAACAGAACAGTCTGTGGTATCGTGTGAGGCGTCACGTAGGGGTCTCCGTTGTGGCTAAACGTTTGTATACACTACGTTTGTACCACACGGAGGCTCCTGTGTCTCTCCCAAAACAACACCTTCACGCATAATCCGGGCTAAGGCGGCGACAAGGGATATCGTTGAATCTACGAATGACAACCCAGAGGACGCAGAAGACTGGAAGTCGTCGCTCTTGGCCGTGCTGGTGGCGATGTCGCCGGATGCGTTTGAGCGGCTGTCCCAGCGGCTCTTGCGGGAAGCTGGGTTCACCAAAGTCGAAGTGCGTGGAAAGTCCGGTGACGGTGGGATCGACGGTGTGGGCGTGCTACGCGTGAACCTCGTATCGTTTCAGATCTATTTCCAATGCAAACGTTGGAAGGGGAGCGTCGGCGCCAAGGAGATCAGGGATTTTCGCGGGGCATTGCAGGGGCGCGCTGACAAGGGCCTGTTCATCACTACGGGCAATTTCACCAGTCAGGCCTCAGATGAGGCTACACGTGACGGCGCGATCGCGATCGACCTGATCGCCGGGGATCGCCTGTGCGACCTGCTCAAGGAAAACGAACTCGGTGTGGAGACGGAGATGATCGAGAACGTGCGGATCCGAGCGGAGTGGTTTGGAGGTATTTGAGCCCCGGCGGCGATCGCTGGCGGCGTCGTGGGGCGAGGCGCGACCGCGCGGTGGCGGCCGTCGCCCTCGGCGTCGAGTCGTCGGAGCGCGGTGGCGTCGGCCACACGCGCGCCCCGAAGTCAACAGAATGGCCCATTATCCGACCCAGGGGGCACCGGTTCCCTGTTCGCGGCGCCCAGGTTCGCGAGGTCCGGGTTATGCTTGGAGAGGGTTCCGCATGTCAAAGCAACCCGGAAACCTGAACGCTGTGTTCGGCCGGTTCCGGCGGCGGATGCTGGTCGCCGAACTGTCCACCGGGGCGGTTGAGCGCAGAGACATCGGCAACGCGTCGGAGCCCGCGCGCCGGACCATGCCGGCCACGCCCCCAGACTCGCCGCCACGCCTGCCAGTCCGGGCGCTTGGCGAGTACGTTCCAGGCGGGCGCGTGGACGCCATGCGCCGTCTCCTCCGCGGCCGTTGAACGCTCAACGGGCACGTCTGACCACCAGCAGGCGTTGAGAGGAGATGCGCCGGAGCGAGGTGCCCGCGCCGCGGGCGGACGCGCCGTCCGCCCGCCGCGAGAGCCAGGTCCGGACGCGGCGCAGGTTGAGTAGAGTCGAGGAGAGGCGCGTAGCCGGTAGGGGGTCGGTGGCTTATCCGGCGCTTTCGCAACCGGGCCGCAGGCCGAGTCCCGTGGGTACGTTTCCTCCCCCCGCTCTCCGAACCCGGCGGGCCGATTTCCGGCACCGGGCTCTCCAGTGGAATCATGCGGCTCGCGCACGGGCTTCCCGGTCACGACCAGCGGACGGGTCTCGCGAGCCCTGGCACCAGGCTCGCACCCTTGCGCCGGCCGGCCGGTGCGTCGTCAGGCCTGTTGACGCCCTGGCGACGGCGACCGCTCGGGTCGTCCCCTTCGCTTGTGCATGTGATGACATCCGGCATTCCTGCTCATCTCCGGGGTGATAGGCCGTTCGGCCACTCCCGTGAGCCTGCTCCCTTTCGCCATCCCTTCCACCTGAGGTCCCTTCCCTCCGCCGGCATTACCCGGCTTCCTCGGTACCTACGGACCTCTCCGCCACCCTGACCGGCCCGACCTGACCCTCGCGGGCTGTCGGTTGGCGCGTGCCACGCCACCGGCAGGGCTTCCCGTGTTGCGACCAATCCCCTCTTCCACACGTGCCGCCGCCATTACCCCGGCGGAACCGGTCGGTGCTCGCGTCGCTCGCTTCCCGACCGCTGGCAGCCTTCCCCGTATTCCGGGCGGGTCGGCTTCCGCATCACTCGTTTCGAGGCCTGCGCAGCGTTCACATCGTTGCGGCCCGCGTGGTCGCTGAACCGCCCAGGGCGGCCCTTGTCGTCGGAGTGCTTCAGCCGATGTCGTTACCTCCATCGTCCGCTCCGACTGCTACCGGCTGGAGCGACAGTTGCCGGGCGGGATTCGCACCCGCTGAGGAATGGCGCCTTGTCACGGCGCACCAGAATCCCCGGTTATTGGACCCTGGGCCAACACCGCTGCCGCCAGAGTCGAAGGGGAACGGGCTCCGTCTGGCCGGCGAGCCCTCGTTGGGCTAGAATCCGCACCCATGGACGCGCTCGGCCGCGCCGGGCGCGTCGAGCGGTTGACGATACAGCCCCGGAAAAAACCCATGAGTGTTATAGCAAAGGCAATCGCCGCCCGGCAAAGTGAGATCGAGCTCCTGCAGGAGGAGATCAAGGCGTTGAACGACGTCGACAAGATCCTCGGGACCTCCGCTCCGGCGAAGCCAGCGGCTCGGCGCTCCTCCTCGCGGCGGCCGGCGGCTGCGGCCACCCCGGTCGCGGAGACCGCGTCCGACGCCACACCGGCGAGGAAGCGCCGTCCGATGACGGCCGAAGAGAAGGAGGCGGTGTCCGAGCGGATGAAAGCCTCTTGGGCCGCGCGCAGAAAGAAAGCCGCGAAGTAGCCCGCTGCCCGCCGCCGGCGGCTCTCCGGATAAGCCCCCGCATCTGCGCGGGCGTTGTGCCTTTCTGACCGCCAGATCGGGAAGTCAACAGATCCCCGGTTATCCGACCCAGGACCTCGCCGCAAACAGCGGCCCGAGCGACAAGCAGGCCGCCGCGGGCGCGCCGAGCCGCAGCGTCGAGACCGTTCGTGCACAACCATCTCCCCGCGGTCGCAGCCGATGCCGATCGCGGGTCCAGTTCTCGCCGCCGACGCTGGCCGCCTCATCCGGTCGAAATCAAGGCCCGAAGACGTAGCCGACCGCGACCGTCGAACGCACCCCGGGGAGACCGATACGGACTTCCGGAGCGAGGAACACGCGCTGGCTGATCGACAGCCGGAGACCCGCGCCGCCGTGCACGTGGATGCCCCGCTGCGTGACCCACCGGAACTCGGGGCGCGACGGATCGGAGTAGTGCTCGTGGTTGGGAATGCGCTGTTGGTGCCGCGTCAAGCCGGCTCCGACGACCAGGTATGGGTTCACGCGCCGGCCGGGCTCGAAATAGTACTCCCAGATCGCGGTGAATAGCGCGGCGCGCTTTTCGATGACGGCGTAGGGGCCGAACAGGTCCGCGAGCAACACCTCGACCCCCATCCGCGACCGCGGGCCGCGGGCCACCGTCACGGTGCCGCCTCCCAGCCGAGCATAGGGAGGGGTATCGTCGAGGCCGACGGCGAGGCCCGCGAGCGCCCGCACGTCGACCGCGCGCGCCTGTCCAGAGACGGGCGGCGGGACGACAGCCGCGAGAGCGACGACGAAGAACGGGACGATCCAGCACGGTCTCAATGGCCCTTCTCCTGTCCTACCGTCGAGGTGCGAACCCCAGGCTGACCGAGTACCGGACGTTCGGTTCGAAGCCGATGCGAAGCTCTGGCGCGACGAAGACGCGGTCGCCGATCCAAGACATGAGCCCGAGCCCGAACGCGACCCCGCCGGGGCTCACACCGGAATGCCGCCGCTGGCCGAAGAACCCGCGGTAGAGATTGATGCCAGCGCCCATCACCACGTACGGCACCGCCTTCCGCGACAGTGGTGCGAGGTCCTTGACCATGGAGCCTCTTGCGAAAAGCGTGTTCGGCCGAGTTTTTGCCTGAGGCCGCGGGGCGAGCGAGGGTCAGCGGACGGGACGCAGCGTTCGCAGGATGACAGTGACCGCCACTGTGGCCGGGGAGCCGGAGCCGCGGGGGTTCATGGAGCCTGCCTGCCTGTGATGAGGGCAAGCACACGCGAAGAGATGCGGCGCATTTCCTCCACGAGCCGTTCCAGTTCACGGTTGTTCTCGATCCACTCCCGGTAAAGGCCGAGTTCGTCTTCGGTGAGCTTCAAGCCGACGGTTTTTCCGCGGGCCTTCCGCGTCCAGTAGTGGTAGGGGCCGTGGCGGGCGTCCGGGTCGTGATGGCAGCGGCAGGTGGGCGACCCACAGGCTATACGGCGGGTCTGGACGCTGCCCTGGCCGATGAACCCGACCGCTTGTAGTTTCGCCTTGAGCGCATCGTACTGTTCCTCGTACCGATGCATCGCTTCGTCGTGGGCCATCGATTGGCTGCTTGACATCCTCTTTGCTCGTAAGTGTACAGTAGGCAACAGGAGTGGTCAAGAAATGAATCACCTGCGCGTCGCCTTCGCCCCCTACTGGCAGTCGATCCAGCATGCCCTGTTTCCGCAGTTGGAGCGCGTGTTGGGTCCGCTGACCGAGAAACAACAGCAGTTGGTGCAGACCCTGGAGGTCATCCGTATCGAGCAGATGATTCCCCGGCGCTTCCGAGTGCCGGGGCGTCCGCCCAAGGACCGTGCGGCGATGGCGCGGGCCTTGGTGGCCAAGGCGGTCTACGACATGCCGACGACGCGCGTGCTGCTGGACCGATTGGACACCGACGTGGTGCTGCGGCGGATCTGCGGCTGGGAGCGAAGGAGTGAGGTGCCGAGCGAGTCGGTCTTCTCGCGCGCCTTCGCCGAGTTCTCGGACACGCAGTTGCCCCAGCGCGTGCACGAAGCGCTGATCTGGAACACCCACCGCGACCGGCTGGTGGGCCACCTCTCCCGCGACTCGACGGCCATCGAGGCCCGCGAGAAGCCGGCCGCGAAGGAGAAGGCGCCTCCGCCGCCCAAGCGCAAACGGGGACGGCTGAAGAAGGGTGAGGAACGACCGAAGGTCCTCAAGCGCCTCGACCGGCAGGCGACCATGAGCCTGCCGGCGATGCTCGACGACCTGCCGACCGCCTGTGATGTCGGCATGAAGAAGGACAGCAAGGGCTACAAGTCCACCTGGGTCGGCTACAAGCTGCACATCGACGTGGCCGACGGCCAGATTCCGATCAGTTGCCTGCTGACGTCCGCCTCGCTGCACGACAGCCAAGCCGCCATTCCGCTGGCGACGTTGTCGGCCGGGCGGACGACCAATCTGTATGACCTGATGGACGCCGCCTACGACGCGGAACCGATCCGGCAGCACAGCCGCTCACTCAGCCACGTCCCGTTGATTGACACCAACCCCCGCCGCGACAAGACGCTGGCGGAGGAACTGCGAACCGAAGCCCGGTGCCTGAAAAATCTCGGCTTTCAGCTTGCCGAGCAGGTTCGCTACAACGAGCGTACGGCGGGTGAGCGCGTCAATGGCCGACTCAAGGACGAGTTTGGCGGTCGCCATGTCCGGGTCCGTGGCGCCTCGAAAGTGATGTGTCACTGCATGTTCGGCGTGCTCGCACTCATCGCCGACCAGCTCGTACGCCTGGTGACATAACCAGCGCACCGCCGGCAACGCCCCTCGGCGCCCGACCGGCGTCAGTCACCCACCGGTGTTCCGACGCTCGGTCGGCGACACGTCGAAACAGCCCTACTTCCACCTCTCGGCGTGCCGCCGGTCCTCCAGAGCCGGCATCCAGTCGGCGATCCAGGGCGAATGGGTGTTTACCAGGAGAATTGAGGACTGCGCCAAGCCGCCAGCCCCAGGAGTTTCGCAAGCGGCTCCATGTTCAGGATGAGCATGTGGTCCTGGTGGCTCCCCTCGGTCATGAACGCGTACTCGGGCTCGAGGGCCCAGCCGCGGGCCCCGAAGTACTTCCGGTAGGACGCGCCGGCGTTGAAGTGCCGGGCCGCCTCGAAGAAGGTGGCGCCGCCGACGTGCGCGCGGATCGCCGCCGGCCTGGGCTGCGCCTCGATGGGCGTGGCCGAAAGGGCCAGCAGCAACGCCGCGGCGGCGACCCCGGAGTGCCGGTGGGGTATTGCGGCACCCGTCCGCGGGCGGGATGCGGCGACGGGCGGGGTGACTGCGGTTGGTTCGATGCAACGTGTCATGACGGCCTCCTCCGGGGAGGTCCGCGCCTCCCCGCTATCCGGGAAGGCGCAATCGGCGCAAAAACCGGCTCACGAGACGTCATCCAAGCACTGTGCAGCCTGGTCGGCGTGGGCACCCTCGCCACCCCGCCGCGTGCGCCCGCCCGGCTGGACGCCGGCAAGCGCCTATCCGCGCCGGCGGAATCGCGCAGCGAGGCAGCTGGCTGAACATCCAGGCCTCGCTGTACGTGGACGATGCCTGAACCGCCCGCTGGGACTGGAGCTCACTAGCGGCGTGTCTGGCTCAACCCGCCGGGTGTTCGGGCCGTTGACACGCGGGCAGCGATCCGGCAGAGTTCATCGCCTTTGGGGAGCGCGACAGGGGGTAGTGCATGAGTCGTTGGAAGCAGGAGAGGGCGCTTTGGACCGTCATTCTGGTCCTGGGTTTTCCGAGTGCGTGTGATACCCCCCCGCAACCCAGCCCGACCGAGGGTGTCACCGTGTACCAGCATCCCGACTTCCGTGGCGACTCGTACACGTTCGTCCGCGACTTCAACAACTTCGACGATCTGCGTGGGCCATGCGGGACAGTAGACCCGCCGGTCGCCAGTTGGGACGATTGCGTCTCTTCCCTGAAGATTGCGGAGGGGTGGGAGGCCATCGCATTCGAACGCGATGATTTCGGGGGCCAGGCCCTCACCATCACGTCCGATTTCATGGATCTCGACGACGAAGGGGGCCCGTGCGGCGGCGATTGGGACGACTGCATCTCATCGATACAGGTGTTCCCCCCGGGGTAGAGCTGACACGGGCGGACGCACCGTCCGCCCCCAGCCGGTGCGGGAAGCGTGGTCAACAGGTGCGGAGGTGGCTGGAGCGCGCCGTGGCAGACGCGCCGGCCGCCCCCGACCCTTCGATCGCGGTCGCCAGCGATCGAGGACGACCGCGAGGGGCAGCCTGGAGTTCCGCCCGGCGCCCTCCGCGACGCCCGGCGAGGTCCTGGCCGTCGCTGTCGGCCCGAGCCGGACATCGAGGTCGTGGCCCGGCGGCCGACGGGCGCCACGCGCTGTCGCAGGCCCTCGACCTGGCCGGACAATCGTGCTGACCGACATCGAGATGCCGCGGATGACCGGCCTCGAGCTTGCGGCCGAACTGGCCCGCCAGGACCGGTCGTTTCGCGTCATCGTGCTGACCACGTTAGGCCGCCCCGGAGGTACCTGCGCCGGGCGCTGGACGCCGCCGCAGCCGGCTACCCGCTGAAGGACGCTCCGTCGGCATCTCGCCGCCGAAGTCGGTCCGCTGTTCGCGTCGCAGGCGGGTCACGCACACGACAGACTGTGTGGACCCCCTCACCCTCGCTTTCGGTGGGTGCACGACAGATTTGTGAGATGCCTCTTCAGGCGGCGTTTGCGGACGGACCGGACGGCCCCGGTGGACGATGCCGGGTTGGGGAAGCTGGCGGTGTTCGCGAGGGTCCGAGACTATCCGGCCCGCGTCAAGTGTGCGATCCTGGCGTGGCACACCCTGCGGGCCGCGGTGGGCGACCGACACGATGTCGTGTCGACGGAGTAGCCGCAATCCCCGCCGCGGGCGACGATTCGATTCCGGGAGACAGCGCCAGTGGGAATCTTCAACTTAGACACCTCGCCTCGGGGCGACCAGCCGGCCGGCGTTGCGAAGACGCCGGCGCCGTCCTCGGAGGCTGCGGCCGCCGCGAGCTCCGCGCGTCCGGACCCTTCCCGGCCCATTCCGCCGAGCGAGCCGCCCGTCCCGGCGCCGCCGGCCACCCACGACCCGATAGAGCGGGAACCGTTGAAGACGCTCGAGCTCAAGCCGAAGCTCATCGAGGCGTTGTCGACCGTCTATGACCCGGAGATCCCGGTCAACATCTACGAGCTGGGGCTCATCTACGACGTCGACGTGAATGCCGACGGGCTGGTGGGAATCCGCATGACCCTCACCTCGCCGGGATGTCCCGCCGCCCAGACCCTCCCGGTCGAAGTGAAGGCGAAGGCCCGGGCGGTGCCCGGGGTCAGCGATGCCTGGGTCGACGTCGTCTGGGAGCCGCAATGGGACATGAACAAGATGTCCGATGCGGCCAAGCTGCAGCTCGGACTCCTGTAGGAGCCCGCAGGCAGACGCGACCTCACCCCGGACCCCTTGCCGACGGCCTTCGTCTTGTTGTCGTCGGCGGTTCTCCGTGCTCCCCTTGCGCCGCGGGTGCACGACAGATTTGTGAGATGCCTCTTCAGGCGGCGTTTGCGGCTCGCCGCTCCCAGAAGTCCTCGAAGCGGCCGCTGAGCAGGCAGCAGCGCAGGGCGATGATGGCGTTGCCGCCGGCGCGACTCAAGCAGCGAACTCGTCGACAATCGCCTAGCCTCGGCCGCCGACGGTCTCGCCGGTTCCCTCGGCTCGGAAACGGCCGTGCCGGCCGCCCCGAGCAGTGGCAGACGCGCCGTCCGCCCCCGGCCGCGCGGTCGCGGCGTCGAGGTCCAGCGGGGTCGCCCTCGGGCGCAACCGCCTCGACGCCGTGACCGCCGGGCTGCTCCTTCATGGCCTGGATGTGCCCGGAGTCGCCGCCGCGACCGCCGGCGACGGGATCGCTGCCCCACCGCCTGCGCGTACGCGGCGCGCGTCCTCTCGTTCGCGATCCGCCTCGCGAAGAACTCCAGAAACCGCGCGACGGCATCCGGTCCGGCGTCGACGATCAGCGACGGCAGAACGACGTCGGCTTCCCCGTCTGCGACGACCACCGGCTCCGCGGCCGCCTGGTAGCGGCAACATGAAAAGGACTCCCCACCATTTGGCAAGGCCCTCGCTGCCGCTCGGAGCGTGCCTGCCTCGCGCACGGTCAACCGCGACCGTCAACCCGCCGCCTTGTCCAATGAGAAGTGAGCCTGAAGGGAGGATTGATTCCAACGTGAGATGAGCCTGAAGGGGGCTGGGTCCCGGATCATCGGAGGATGATCGTGAAGCTCGACACCCAGCGCCTGCAGACCCTGGACCAGGTTCGGGAGTTCCTTGCCGGCAGCCGACCGCTCGACCTGCAGCCGGAGACCCGGGCCGAGGCCTACGCGTTCGTGGCCGAGACCCTGCAACGGTTCGACTACTCCCGCCGGGGGAAGGCCGACAAGGGCCTGATCCGCCGCTTCCTGAACAAAGGTGACCGGCCTCTCACGCGCGCAGGTCACCCGCCTGCTGCACCAGCACCGGACCACAGGAGCCATCGCCGACCGCCGCCGCCCCCGGCACCCCTTCCCACGCCGCTACACCAAGGCCGACATCGGGCTGCTCGCCGAAGTCGATGCCCTCCACGGCACCCTCTCCGGTCCGGCCACCCGCAAGCTCTGCGTCCAGGCCTTGCAGCTGTTCGGCGACCGCCGCTTCGAGCGCCTCGCCGCCATCTCCAACGGACACCTCTACAACCTGCGCCACTCGACCAGCTATCAACGCCGGCGCGGGACGATGCCCGCGCCGCCGACCCGCTCCCGTGCACATCGCCATCGGCGAGCGGCGCCGGCCCCAGCCCTTCGGACAACCCGGCTACCTGCGGGTCGATTCCGTCCACCAAGGAGACCTCGACGGCATCAAGGGCCTCTACCACCTCAACCTCGTCGACGAGGTCACCCAGTTCCAGTTCATCGGCTCGGTCGAGCGCATCGACACGCCCTGCCTCGCCCCCGTCCTCGAAGCCCTGCTCCGGGCGTTCCCCTTCAACGTCCGCGGATTCCACACCGACAACGGTTCGGAGTTCATCAACCACAAAATCGCCGCCCGGCTGCAAGCCCTCCACATCGACGAGTTCACCAAGTCCCGACCCCGCCGCAGCAACGACAACGCCCTCGTCGAGAGCAAGAACGGCTCGGTCATCCGCAAGCACCTCGGATACGGCCACATCCCCAGCCGTTACGCTGAACGCGTCAACGCCTTCACCCAGCAGAACCTCTCCCCCTACCTGAACTTCCACCGCCCCTGTCTCTTCCCCGTCGATGAAGTCGACGCCAAGGGCCGCGTCCGCAAACGCTACCCCCACGCCAACGTCATGACCCCCTACGAGAAGCTCAAGTCGTTGCCCAACGCCGCCGCCTGCCTCAAGCCGGAGACCTCCTTCGACCAGCTCGACGCCGTCGCCGCCGCCATGAGCGACAACGACGCGGCACGCGCCCTCAACCAGGCTCGCGACCGCCTGTTTGCCTCCATCGACCCGGCGGCCTGAAACACCACGCTCCGGGCGGCGTTGACCCGCAGGGCGTTCAGGGACTCGGCCCGGGGCCCAACGGCGGCTGACGGATGGGTCGGGGCGGAGGTAGCTCCGGGAGGGCCGGCGTGTCAACGCCGTCAGGACGCGTGGCGCAATCTCCGACTGAGCAAGCCTGGACCGTGACACAACACCAGGGACCGGCTCGGTCTGGGAGAGCTCGGAGCGGTCACCAGGTTCCGGTGGGCACAACCGGGGCCATCACCCCTCGGCTGAGTCCGCTCCCTGCACTACCCGAACGCATCGTGGCCTGGGCCAGCGCCGGGGGCCATGGACGCCAGCGCTCCCATGGACGCAAACAGCGCGCCCACAGGAGCTTGCAAAACCGCAAAGAACGCGGTTTCGCACAGCGCCCACAGCCATCCTCTTCCTCTTCATCAAGATCCACAGAGAAGATCCGGTGCTCGGACCGCGTCGCAGGTGTCGAGATTGATCGCGCCCACAACCCCTCGTTGCCGCCATGAAAGATAATGTCGGTCAGCGTGCGCCGGCTCACCGCAGCCCGCGCCAGGATCCCTGTTTCGATCCGCTGATTCGGTCGCCCGTCAGCCGCGACTCACGTGCCGCCGCTTCAGGCTCATTTCTGGATTGGAAAGGACTTCGCCTTGTCCAATGAGAAGTGAGCCTGAAGGGAGGATTGATTCCAACGTGAGATGAGCCTGAAGGGGGCTGGGTCCCGGATCATCGGAGGATGATCGTGAAGCTCGACACCCAGCGCCTGCAGACCCTGGACCAGGTTCGGGAGTTCCTTGCCGGCAGCCGACCGCTCGACCTGCAGCCGCAGACCCGGGCCGAGGCCTATGCGTTCGTGGCCGAGGCCCTGCAACGGTTCGACTACTCCCGCCGGGGGAAGGCCGACAAGGGCCTGATCCGCCGCTTCCTGACAAGGTGACCGGCCTCTCGCGCGCGCAGGTCACGCGCCTGCTGCACCAGCACCGGACCACAGGAGCCATCGCCGACCGCCGCCGCCCCCGGCACCCCTTCCCACGCCGCTACACCAAGGCCGACATCGGGCTGCTCGCCGAAGTCGATGCCCTCCACGGCACCCTCTCCGGTCCGGCCACCCGCAAGCTCTGCGTCCGGGCCTTGCAGCTGTTCGGCGACCGCCGCTTCGAGCGCCTCGCCGCCATCTCCAACGGACACCTCTACAACCTGCGCCACTCGACCAGCTATCAACGCCGGCGCGGGACGATGCCCGCGCCGACCCGCCCCGTGCACATCGCCATCGGCGAGCGGCGCCGGCCCCAGCCCTTCGGACAACCCGGCTACCTGCGGGTCGATTCGGTCCACCAAGGAGACCTCGACGGCATCAAGGGCCTCTACCACCTCAACCTCGTCGACGAGGTCACCCAGTTCCAGTTCGTCGGCTCGGTCGAGCGCATCGACACGCCCTGTCTCGCCCCCGTCCTCGAAGCCCTGCTCCGGGCGTTCCCCTTCAACGTCCGCGGATTCCACACCGACAACGGTTCGGAGTTCATCAACCACAAAATCGCCGCCCGGCTGCAAGCCCTCCACATCGACGAGTTCACCAAGTCCCGACCCCGCCGCAGCAACGACAACGCCCTCGTCGAGAGCAAGAACGGCTCGGTCATCCGCAAGCACCTCGGATACGGCCACATCCCCAGCCGTTACGCTGAACGCGTCAACGCCTTCACCCAGCAGGTCCTCTCCCCCTACCTGAACTTCCACCGCCCCTGTCTCTTCCCCGTCGATGAAGTCGATGCCAAGGGCCGCGTCCGCAAACGCTACCCCCACGCCAACGTCATGACCCCCTACGAGAAGCTCAAGTCGTTGCCCAACGCCGCCGCCTGCCTCAAGCCGGGGACCTCCTTCGACCAGCTCGACGCCGTCGCCGCCGCCATGAGCGACAACGACGCGGCACGCGCCCTCAACCAGGCTCGCGACCGCCTGTTTGTCTCCATCGACCCGGCGGCCTGAAACACCACGCTCCGGGCGGCGTTGACCCGCAGGGCGTTCAGGGACTCGGCCTGGGGCCCAACGGCGGCTGACGGATGGGTCGGGGCGGAGGTAGCTCGGGAGGGCCGGCGTGTCAACGCCGTCAGGACGCGTGGCGCAATCTCCGACTGAGCAAGCCTGGACCGTGACACAACACCAGGGATCGGCTCGGTCTGGGAGAGCTCGGGGCGGTCACCAGGTTCCGGTGGGCACAACCAGGGCCATCACCCCTCGGCTGAGTCCGCTCCCTGCACTACCCGAACGCATCGTGGCCTGGGCCAGCGCCGGGGGCCATGGACGCCAGCGCTCCCATGGACGCAAACAGCGCGCCCACAGGAGCTTGCAAAACCGCAAAGAACGCGGTTTCGCACAGCGCCCACAGCCATCCTCTTCCTCTTCATCAAGATCCACAGAGAAGATCCGGTGCTCGACCGCGTCGCAGGTGTCGAGATTGATCGCGCCCACAACCCCTCGTCGCCGCCATGAAAGATAATGTCGGTCAGCGTGCGCCGGCTCACCGCAGCCCGCGCCAGGATCCCTGTTTCGATCCGCTGATTCGGTCGCCCGTCAGCCGCGACTCACGTGCCGCCGCTTCAGGCTCATTTCTGGATTGGAAAGGACTCCCGCTACGCGGGTCCTCCGCTCCGCTCCGGCCCTGCGGGTGACTGCCGCGCCCGACCGTGCGGGGATGCTCTTGAGGGCCAGCCGGAAGGCTGGCCCTCCTTTAACGCGAAGAAGTGCGGCGTAGGGGCAGCCGCTCCGTTGTCGCGGAGAACCGCTCCAGTAGACTCGGGAGACCGGGCCAGAACGAACTCACCCCGCACGTCCGGTCCGGACGCCAGGAGCTACCGTTGAGGATCGCCTCATGTGGCTGCGCTCCCGACACGGTGCGAATCGAAACAGGCGCGGTCACGGAGCATCGCGCAGGCGACGTTCAGCAGGCGGTCGGCCACCGAGCGCAGAGCGCGGGCGTGGCCATGACCGCGGGCTCGCAGCGACCGGTACTTGTCGTGGCTGACCGGATCGTGTTGGGCCGCGACCCGGGCCCAGTGGTAGGCGGCGTCGCGCAGCCGGTTGTGGGCTGCCTGTCGCCGCGTCACGATCATGCTCTTCCCCGAACGGCGGGTGACCGGAGCTACCCCGCAGAGACAGCGAAGCGCGTCGTAGTCCCGCCGCCCCACCGCGTCGCTTCCCTCGGCAAGCAGCATCGAGAGCACCTTGGTGCCAACGCCGGGCAGCGACAGCAGGATGGCCGCATCCCGGGGCTCCTTCGACGATGACTCGTCCTCCGGGGACGCGTTGGCGTCGTCCGCCGGAGCAGCATCGGCGAGCTGATGCACCAACCGCTCGAGCTCGTGGCGCGCGTGATCGAGCTGGCGGTTGACCAGGGCGAGGCGTTCGGTGGCGAGCCGCAAATGTGCAACGGCGGCCTCGGCTGTGCCCGGGGCGAGCTTGATGGCTGGTGCTCGCAGCCGATCGCGCAGCGTCGACGCGCTGACCCGACGGATGCGGTGCTGCTTCAACACTCTGGTGAGCGTGACCTCGCGAACGCGCTGACCCGCGCGCGGCGTCGGCAGGTTTTGCCAGAGGTTGAGCGCCCACGGCGCCGCAACGTCGTCGTCAACCGCGTCGAGGAACTGCGGGTAGTAGCGCCAGAGCTGCTGCCGTATCCGATTCGCCAACCGAACGCGTTCCCGCGTCAGGTCTTCGTCGAGACGCGACCACTCCCGCAATTCAATGATCGCCGGGTCGGTCGGTTCCAGCCGTCGCAGACAGTGCGGGTCGGTACGCAGCGCCGAGGCGAGTACCCGCGCGTCCCGCCGGTCGTCCTTCGCGCCCGCCGGCGAGAAGCGGTCCCGGAAACGGTCGAGCTGCTTCGGGTTGATCGAGTGGACGGCGAAGCCCCGCTCCATCAGGCTCTCGACCACCGGTCCGTGCGGCGTCTCGATCGCCACGCCGATTTCGCCCGCCGCGCCCGCCCCGAACGACAGCAGCCAGTCCGCCATCTGCGACAGCCCTGCGCCGCCGTGCTCGAACTCCCGTTCCCCGAGCACCTTCCCGGCGGCGTCGAGCACACACGCCTGATGTTTCCTTGACCCCCAGTCGACACCCGCGAACCATGCCAGCTTCAAGTTGAACCTCCCCTTGCCGAGTCGAACGGGCGCGCCTCGATGCCTGCCGGTCCCTGTACTGGCGCTCTGCGGCGCAAACTCCCCACGGGGCATCCATCGGAGGCTGGACCGCCGGGGCACAGGTCCTTTTCAGGTGCTCGATGCACAGGGACCCCTGGGTGCTCCCGGCGGCCTGCCCGACTCCGCGAGGCCATCCCGCGAAGTCATCCGGAAGGGTACAGGGACCCCATGGCCACTTGAAAAGGGACCCCCTGAGCACTCGGAACAGTGATCCCCTGGCGATGATCGACGGGGCGAGACACGGTCGTCTCGTCGACCAAGCCAGGAGGACGCGGAGGTGATCAGGATGTCCCAGTGGGCCGAGATCCGGCACTTGCATCTGGTGGAGAGGGTGCCGAAGAAGGAGATCGCGCGGCGGTTGAAGTTGGACGTGAAGACGGTGCGGCGATCCATCAGCCGGTCGACGCCGCCGGTGCGGGTGTCGCCGACACGGCCGGGGACCCTGGACCCGTGGCGGGAGCGGATCAGGCAGTGGCTGCGCGAGGAGCCGCGGTTGACCGCGAAACGGATTCGTCGGTTGTTGCTGCCGATGGCGGGACCGCTCCCGGCGCGGACGGTGCGCTGGTACGTCGCGGGGCTGAGGACGGCCACCACGAGGAAGGAGGCCTTCGTGCACCGCAGCGTGCTGCCCGGCACGACGATGGAGGTCGACTTCGGCGAGTCCTGGGTCGACATCGCCGGCGTGCCGTGCAAGGTCAAGTACCTGGTGGCGACGCTGCCGTTCTCCAACGCGTACTTCGCCAAGGCGTACCCGGTCGAGCGGATCGAGTCGCTGCTCGACGGCATCGAGTCGGCGTTCCGCTACTTTGGGGGCCTCGTGGACCGCCTCGTGCTCGACAACACCTCGCTGGCCGTCAAGGACGTGTTGGCGGGCCGGGACCGGGTGCAGACCGAGGCGTTCGATGCGTTCCGGGGCGGGTATCCGTTCCGGGCGGAGTTCTGCGCGCCGGCAAAGGGCTGGGAGAAGTTTCAGGCTTCATACTACGCGCCTTCCTGTACATGCGATACAAGCTTCGGGTGTTGCCGCCGGTCGCGTAACCGTTTCCCGGGATGGGCGGCGGGCAGCGGTCCGGTGGGCGGTTCGAAGAGCAACGTGCCTCTGTCGTCGGCGCGCACGGCGCGTAGCACGCCTTGGCGCGCGAAGCGCTTGGCCGTGGCCGGATGCACGTCGAGCAGCTCGGCCATCTGCGGTGCGGTCAGCCAGCCCGCCGCGGTCAGGTGCTCGGCGTAGCTGTCGATGTCATACGCCTCGCGCAGCATGCGGACGCGCAGGCGGCTGAATGGCAAACCGGTCCCGGTGCGTAGCCACCGCCCATTGAGCGTCCCGGCGATCTGTGCGTCGGTCTGTTCGGTGGCGAGGGTGCGGACCTGTTCGACGACCGCGGCGGGAGTACGACGCAGATCCGGTGCCCCGAGCGGCAGTGGACACTCGATCTGGCGGGTCGCGCCGCCCCGCCAGCGAATGGACACTCGGATCACGTCGTCGCGCAGCAGGGTGACGTCGTCGACAAGAAGCCGCAGCATCCGCTTGCGGTCGCGCGCCGGGGTACGCGGGTCATGCCAGACGCGCGGCAGGTCGGCGACCAGAGCCGACACGCGCTCCTTCATCTCGGGAGTGACCGCCGGGGGTTGGGTCTTGTGTGCACCGGCGTATGCCTCTTCGGCCGCGGCCAACCGCTGGAGCGCCTCGTTCCAGTGCCGTTCCAGGTTGTCGGCGACGAGCCGATTCTCGGGCCGCACGAGCAGAAACTGCCGTTGCGCCAGCTCGGCGTCCTCCCGAAGCCGGGCAATCTGCGCCCGCTTGGCGCGGTCGACTTCGGCGGCCCGAGCCCGCAGCTCGTCGAACACCTCTACCGCGACGTCGATCGACGCCGGAGTGACGGTCTCGAGCACGAGGTCGCTGACCGCGCGGTCGATCGCCGCGCCCGGCAGGCTCTGGCACGGCGGCTCCGCCCGTTGAATCCCCCGGCGCTGACAGCGATAGAGCGGCTCCGGGTGACCGTGAGACACGATGTAGCGGACCGTCATGCGGCCACCGCACCGACCGCAGATGACGAGCCCCTGCAGCAGGGCCACGCCTTCGCGCGGCGCGCTGCGGTGGTCTGCGCCGCTGCGCTGGGTGCTTGCGCGCAACGTCTCCTGATTCGCTTCGAATTGCTCCCAGCTGATGTAGCCGGCGTGCGCATCAGGCAGGAAGACCCTCCACTCGTCGCGGGGAAGTCGTCGATACCGCGCCTGCCCGGTGAGGCAGACCTTGCGCTGCCGGGTCCGCCCGTAGACGTACGCGCCGGCGTAGCGCGGATTGTGCAGGATGTCGAGCACACGGTGACGCTCCAACTCGCCGAAGACGAGCACGCCTGCACGCAGTCCCTTGATGACCCGTTGCGGCCACGCGACCTGCTGCTGCTGGAAGTAGCGCACCACCGCGCCGGCCGAGCCGGTGCGGCCGAAGGTGCCGAACACGAGGCGGACGGCGCTCTGCACCTGCTCGTCGGGGTCGAGCATGAGCTTGCCGGCGGGGTCGACGACAAATCCCAGCGGGGGGCGGATCCACAGCTCGCCGCGGCGCGCCTTGTTCAGTTGCCCCCCGATCAGACGCGCACGCAGCACATGCAGCTCCGCTTCGCTCATCGTCCCCTTGAGCCCGAGCAGCAGGCGGTCGTTGAAGTGGGCCGGGTCGTAGAGCCCGTCTTCGTCAAGAATGAGCGTTTCGCTCAGCGCGCAGATCTCCAGCAGGCGATGCCAGTCGCTTGAGTTACGGGCGAGCCGGGAGACCTCCAGCCCCATGACCACGCCGACGCGACCGAGGCCGACGTCGGCGACGACCCGTTGAAAGCCGGTCCGCTCGGCCGCCGACGCACCCGAGATCCCCAGGTCGTCATCGATGACCACGATCCGGTCGGCCGCCCAGCCGAGCGCCAGGGCCCGCCGCTTCAGGGCGTACTGCCGGGCAGTGCTCTCCGGATGGTCGCGCACCTGCTGCAGGGACGACTGCCGCACGTAGAGACAGGCGAGGCGACGAAGATGGTCCGCCGTGACCGCGGTCGATTGACTCATGGGGAAATGCCCTCCGCAACGCGGCTGAGTACCAAGCTCGCCAACACACGCGTCATCTCGGAACGGACGGGCGGCGCCAGGTCGAGGTCGCCGCTCGCGGCCGGCGGCGGCCCGACCGCCGGGAGGCAGAGGGTCGAGACGGCCTTCAGCCACGCCGGCATGCCGCGGCTCATCAACAGCGCCACCCCGTACCCCTGGCGAGCGAACGCGACAGCGCTGGCGGCATCCTGCCGCACGACCTCGTACTGCCGGCACACCTGATTGGAGTCGAGGCCCGACGCTGTCATGGGGTCGTCTACGGGCGCGGTTTTTTTTTGCGGCGCGCCACCGCCCGGTCGAGCGAGCGGGCGTGAATCGAGATTCCGAACCGCCGCGCCACGGCCGCCGTCAGCGGTTCGTCCGGTTGCACGTCTTCGCCCGCGCGCCAGCGCTCGATGTAGTCGACAACCGCGTCGGTGCATTTGTGGGCGTGCTTCGGCCCGGGACGCTTGGGCACCAAGCCAGGGATCCCCTGCGCCTCGAACGCGGCCGCGGTCTGGTAGAACGTCTGGCGGCTGACCCCGAAGCGCGCGGCAACCTCCGTCACCGGCCGTCCATCGACCCGGTGGCGGCGCACCATCTCGTACTTGACCTGGACGCGGTCGCGCGGGTCGAAGAACGGATGGCTCCGAAAGGCGTCGTCGCGGACGGCCTCGGGGTGCGGGTGCAAGGCTCCTGCCTCGCGCAGGGCCTGCGTCTTGGCGTCCGGCGGTAGCTTTGGAGGACGACGCATCGCGTATGTCAGATAGATTATGACTACAACATCGGACGGCGTCAAGAAGATTCCGACCTGGAACCCAAAGACAGCGCCGTTTTATTTGCAGGTTTTTGCAACACGCTCGTGCTGATGGCGCCCTGTCGCCCACTTCAAGTGGATGAAATCCACATGACACCATGGACGAAATCTCCGTGACGCCACCGCCGCTCATGTCCGGACCCTCTCGCTCACCATCTCGGCGAGCCGCAGCAGGTCCTCAAGACGGAATGGCGCACGCCCGCGTCCCGCCACCACCGCGGGATCCGGTGGCGCAAAGTCCGTCCAGCCCACGGGAATCGACCAGACCGTGCCGTCCGGCCGTTGCACCGTGACCCGGTCTTCTCCCCAGAGGGACTTGGTCACCACGAACGGGAAGCGGGCGCCCCGGAGCGGATGGAACGGGTGGGTGATCCGAATCTGTGGTGCTTCAACAGCACCGGGAGCATTCTGCAGCTTTGACGAAGGGTTCTGTGGAGGGAGGTGTGAAATACGTCCGGAACCTGGTGTTCCGGCCGCGGCTGGCGGTCGAGAGCTGGGCGGCGCTCAACGCGGCGATCATCACGGAGCTGGAGGCCGATTTGCCGATGCGCCACCTCGACGACGGGCGCTCGGTCGAGGAAGCGTTGGCGCAGGAGCGGGAGCACCTGCGGGCGATGCCTGCTCACCTTCCCGCCACCTGCCGCGTCGTCGCGCGAGTGGCCGACAAGTTCGGACACGTCCACGTGGACCGCGTGACGTACTCGGTGCCGATTCGCCACGCCTACCGGCCGGTGTGGGTGAAGCTGTATCACGACCGGGTGGCGATCGCGGTCGGCGCCGAGGTGGTCGCAGAGCATCGCCGGGTGTTCTGCCGGGGCGCCAAGGTCCTCGATGCGCTTCACGTCCTGCCGTTGCTGGAGCGCAAGCATCGGGCCGTGGCCGAGGCGACGGCTCTCCTCGACTGGCGGCTGGCCCCGGTGTGGCAGCGGGCGCGGGCGGAGCTGGCCAAGCACACGCGCAAGCCCGATCAGGAATGGGTCCGGATGCTGCGGCTGATGGAGACCCACCCGGCCCCGGCCGTCGAGCGCGCGGTGACGGCCGCCCTCGAGCGCCATTCGCCGCGTCTGGAGACGGTGCGGCTCATCCTCCGTCAGCAGCAGGCCGGCCCGCCGCCGGTGTGCCCGCCGGTCGCAGGCGTGCGTCCGGAGCTGGCGCGGATCGCGGTACCCGCTCCGAAGCTGTCGGCGTATGACGCGCTGGTGGAGGACCCCTGCTGATGGCCACCACAATTGCCGAGCCCCCGCATCTGGCGGCGGACCTGAAGACGCTGTGCCTGTCGACGATCGGGGCGCAGTGGCGGCTGCTGGCCGAGCAGGCCGCCCGCCAGCGACAGGCGCCGGCCGACTACCTGGCGCAGCTGGTGCACCTGGAGGTGACCGGACGCCGGGAGCGCCGCATCCAACGCCGCATCCAGGATGCCCGCTTCCCGATGCTGAAGACGCTGGACGCCTTCTCGTTCGAGGCGCAGCCCGACCTCGACCGCGACGCGATCCTGCAGGTCTTCGACTGCCGCTTCGTCGCCGACGCCGCCAACGTCGTGTTCGTCGGCGGAGTCGGCACGGGGAAGACGCATCTGTCCATCGCCTTGGGGATGACCTGCTGCCAGCATGACTACCGGGTGCGGTTCGTGACCGCGGCCGAGCTGGTCACGCTGCTCGTCGAGGCGCAGCAGCAGGGCAGGTTGGCCCGAAAGCTCGCCCAGCTCGCCCGCTTCGATTTAGTCATCGTCGACGAGCTGGGCTACGTTCCGCTCGACAAGGCCGGCGCCGACCTGCTGTTCGGGTTCATCAGCCAGCGCTACGAACGCCGGAGCCTGGTGGTGACGACGAATCTGCCGTTCGCGCGCTGGTCCGAGGTCTTCCTCGACCCGACGGCGGCCGCCGCGGTCATCGACCGGATCGTGCATCACGCGACGGTCTTGCAGACCACCGGCGGCAGCTTCAGGCTGCAGGCCGCCAAGCGGAACCAGGCGCCGGCACCCGGCAAGAGGGGAGCCCGTTGATGCCTCCGGGTCGTGCACCTGTTCAACGGCAATTATTTTGCCGGTCGCCGTGGTGGCGATGGGCCGGTTGCGGGAGCACCCGCGGCGCGTGTGGCACTGCCCGTTTTCCTCACGGAGGACGGGTTGGTCACCGGATGCGCAGGTTCGGCGATTGCGCGAGAAGCGGATGGCAGGCAAGACGTTGGCGGCGGCCGCCGCGGCGGCGGGGATGAGCGGCGGGCGGCGCGCAAGGCGACGAAGCCGAGGTGCTGTCCACGCTGCTCGCCGAGCGCTACGAGCGCCGCTCGGTGATGGTGACGAGCAACCTGGTGTTCAGCCCGTGGGACCGGAACGTCCGGGCGCCGAGCCGCCTGACACCGGTCCGTTACGTAACAGTGAGGAGTAGTCGTGGCGTTGACGAACGCGGAGCGGCAGGCGCGTTACCGGGAGCGGCGGAAGGCCGGCGAGTCCCGGACCCGGTACCGCCGGCCGGCGGACCGGAGAACGCGGCCACAGCAGTGGAACGACGCGGTGCAGACGCTCCTGGCGCTGCAGGACCAGTACCGGGAGTGGCGGGACGCGTTGCCGGAATCCCTCGCCGGGTCCGCGACCGCGGAGTTGCTCGAGCAGGTCTGCGATCTGGATCTGTCGGTGCTGGAGGCTGTCGAGCTGCCCAGGGGCTTCGGGCGTGACGGCTAGACCGCCGGCGACAGCTTCCGGTTGGCGGCCACGAAGGGGAGCCGGGCGCCGGCATCCGGAGGCCGTTGATGCCTGTGGGGTCGTGCTCCTCGGTTCGGACCCGCCCCCGGGACGCACGGCAAGCTTGTCGGGAGGTCGGCGCCGCGTAGCTGCGGGACGGGCGGCGTGTCAACGCGCTGCGCGCGTCCTCCGCTCCGCTACGGCCCTTCGGGTGACACACCGCCCGCCCCGCGGCTCGGATGGCAGTTATGGGCCTTGCGGCCCGGCCTGGACGCGCGCGTCCCGACCGTCCACAACGTCCCAGGGACCCGGCGCGCCACCGAACTCCGAACGCCGCACCGGACCGGAACCGCCGGCTCGGGATTGGGGTCGGGGACGGCGGGTTCCCGGCGGTGGCGCCGGGTGCGCCGTTTCGCTGTGTCGAAGGAGGGTTGATGTACTGACAGAGCCAACCGGGGGTCCCTGTACCCTTCCGGATGACTTCGCGGGATGGCCTCGCGGAGTCGGGCAGGCCGCCGGGAGCACCCAGGGGTCCCTGTGCATCGAGCACCTGAAAAGGACCTGTGCCCCGGCGGTCCAGCCTCCGATGGATGCCCCGTGGGGAGTTTGCGCCGCAGAGCGCCAGTACAGGGACCGGCAGGCATCGAGGCGCGCCCGTTCGACTCGGCAAGGGGAGGTTCAACTTGAAGCTGGCATGGTTCGCGGGTGTCGACTGGGGGTCAAGGAAACATCAGGCGTGTGTGCTCGACGCCGCCGGGAAGGTGCTCGGGGAACGGGAGTTCGAGCACGGCGGCGCAGGGCTGTCGCAGATGGCGGACTGGCTGCTGTCGTTCGGGGCGGGCGAGGCGGGCGAAATCGGCGTGGCGATCGAGACGCCGCACGGACCGGTGGTCGAGAGCCTGATGGAGTGGGGCTTCGCCGTCCACTCTATCAACCCGAAGCAGCTCGACCGTTTCCGGGACCGCTTCTCGCCAGCGGGAGCGAAGGACGACCGGCGCGATGCGCGGGTACTCGCCTCGGCGCTGCGTACCGACCCGCACTGTCTGCGACGGCTGGAACCGACCGACCCGGAGATCATTGAATTGCGGGAGTGGTCGCGTCTCGACGAGGACCTGACGCGGGAACGCGTTCGCTTGGCGAATCGGATGCGTCAGCAGCTCTGGCGCTACTACCCGCAGTTCCTCGACGCGGTTGACGACGATGTCGCGGCGCCGTGGGCGCTCAACCTCTGGCAAAACCTGCCGACGCCGCGCGCGGGTCAGCGCGTTCGCGAGGTCACGCTCACCAGAGTGTTGAAGCAGCACCGCATCCGTCGGGTCAGCGCGTCGACGCTGCGCGATCGGCTGCGAGCACCAGCCATCAAGCTCGCCCCGGGCACGGCCGAGGCCGCCGTTGCACATTTACGGCTCGTCACCGAACGCCTCGCCCTGGTCAACCGCCAGCTCGATCACGCGCGCCACGAGCTCAAGCGGTTGGTGCATCAGCTCGCCGATGCTGCTCCGGCGGACGACGCCAACGCGTCCCCGGAGGACGAGTCATCGTCGAAGGAGCCCCGGGATGCGGCCATCCTGCTGTCGCTGCCCGGCGTTGGCACCAAGGTACTCTCGACGCTGCTTGCCGAGGGAAGCGACGCGGTGGGGCGGCGGGACTACGACGCGCTTCGCTGTCTCTGCGGGGTGGCTCCGGTCACCCGCCGTTCGGGGAAGAGCATGATCGTGACGCGGCGCCAGGCAGCCCACAACCGGCTGCGCGACGCCGCCTACCACTGGGCCCGGGTCGCCGCCCAACACGATCCGGTCAGCCACGACAAGTACCGGTCGCTCCGAGCCCGCGGTCATGGCCACGCCCGCGCTCTGCGCTCGGTGGCCGACCGCCTGCTGAACGTCGCCTGCGCGATGCTCCGTGACCGCGCCTGTTTCGATTCGCACCGTGTCGGGAGCACAGCCACATGAGGCGATCCTCAAAGGGTAGCTCCTGGCGTTCGGACCGGGCGTGCGGGGTGGGTTCGTTCGCCCGGTCTCCCGAGTCTGCTGGAGCGGTTCTCCGCGACAACTGAGCGGCTTTCCATGCGCCGCACTTCTTCGCGTTGAAGGAGGGCCAGCCTTCTGGCTGGCCCTCAAGAGCATTCCGCACGGTCGGGCGCAGCAGTCACCCGAAGGGCCGGAGCAGAGCGGAGGACCCGCGCAGCGGGAGTCCTTTCCAATCCAGAAATGAGCCTGAAGCGGCGGCACGTGAGTCGCGGCTGACGGGCGACCGAATCAGCGGATCGAAACAGGGATCCTGGCGCGGGCTGCGGTGAGCCGGCGCACGCTGACCGACATTATCTTTCATGGCGGCAACGAGGGGTTGTGGGCGCGATCAATCTCGACACCTGCGACGCGGTCCGAGCACCGGATCTTCTCTGTGGATCTTGATGAAGAGGAAGAGGATGGCTGTGGGCGCTGTGCGAAACCGCGTTCTTTGCGGTTTTGCAAGCTCCTGTGGGCGCGCTGTTTGCGTCCATGGGAGCGCTGGCGTCCATGGCCCCCGGCGCTGGCCCAGGCCACGATGCGTTCGGGTAGTGCAGGGAGCGGACTCAGCCGAGGGGTGATGGCCCCGGTTGTGCCCACCGGAACCTGGTGACCGCTCCGAGCTCTCCCAGACCGAGCCGGTCCCTGGTGTTGTGTCACGGTCCAGGCTTGCTCAGTCGGAGATTGCGCCACGCGTCCTGACGGCGTTGACACGCCGGCCCTCCCGGAGCTACCTCCGCCCCGACCCATCCGTCAGCCGCCGTTGGGCCCCGGGCCGAGTCCCTGAACGCCCTGCGGGTCAACGCCGCCCGGAGCGTGGTGTTTCAGGCCGCCGGGTCGATGGAGGCAAACAGGCGGTCGCGAGCCTGGTTGAGGGCGCGTGCCGCGTCGTTGTCGCTCATGGCGGCGGCGACGGCGTCGAGCTGGTCGAAGGAGGTCTCCGGCTTGAGGCAGGCGGCGGCGTTGGGCAACGACTTGAGCTTCTCGTAGGGGGTCATGACGTTGGCGTGGGGGTAGCGTTTGCGGACGCGGCCCTTGGCGTCGACTTCATCGACGGGGAAGAGACAGGGGCGGTGGAAGTTCAGGTAGGGGGAGAGGTTCTGCTGGGTGAAGGCGTTGACGCGTTCAGCGTAACGGCTGGGGATGTGGCCGTATCCGAGGTGCTTGCGGATGACCGAGCCGTTCTTGCTCTCGACGAGGGCGTTGTCGTTGCTGCGGCGGGGTCGGGACTTGGTGAACTCGTCGATGTGGAGGGCTTGCAGCCGGGCGGCGATTTTGTGGTTGATGAACTCCGAACCGTTGTCGGTGTGGAATCCGCGGACGTTGAAGGGGAACGCCCGGAGCAGGGCTTCGAGGACGGGGGCGAGGCAGGGCGTGTCGATGCGCTCGACCGAGCCGATGAACTGGAACTGGGTGACCTCGTCGACGAGGTTGAGGTGGTAGAGGCCCTTGATGCCGTCGAGGTCTCCTTGGTGGACGGAATCGACCCGCAGGTAGCCGGGTTGTCCGAAGGGCTGGGGCCGGCGCCGCTCGCCGATGGCGATGTGCACGGGAGCGGGTCGGCGGCGCGGGCATCGTCCCGCGCCGGCGTTGATAGCTGGTCGAGTGGCGCAGGTTGTAGAGGTGTCCGTTGGAGATGGCGGCGAGGCGCTCGAAGCGGCGGTCGCCGAACAGCTGCAAGGCCTGGACGCAGAGCTTGCGGGTGGCCGGACCGGAGAGGGTGCCGTGGAGGGCATCGACTTCGGCGAGCAGCCCGATGTCGGCCTTGGTGTAGCGGCGTGGGAAGGGGTGCCGGGGGCGGCGGCGGTCGGCGATGGCTCCTGTGGTCCGGTGCTGGTGCAGCAGGCGGGTGACCTGCGCGCGTGAGAGGCCGGTCACCTTTGTTCAGGAAGCGGCGGATCAGGCCCTTGTCGGCCTTCCCCCGGCGGGAGTAGTCGAACCGTTGCAGGGTCTCGGCCACGAACGCGTAGGCCTCGGCCCGGGTCTCCGGCTGCAGGTCGAGCGGTCGGCTGCCGGCAAGGAACTCCCGAACCTGGTCCAGGGTCTGCAGGCGCTGGGTGTCGAGCTTCACGATCATCCTCCGATGATCCGGGACCCAGCCCCCTTCAGGCTCATCTCACGTTGGAATCAATCCTCCCTTCAGGCTCACTTCTCATTGGACAAGGCGGCGGGTTGACGGTCGCGGTTGACCGTGCGCGAGGCAGGCACGCTCCGAGCGGCAGCGAGGGCCTTGCCAAATGGTGGGGAGTCCTTTTCACGTGGCCGCAGGGGTCCCTTTTTTAGTTGCCATTTCCACGTGGATCGAACGGCTGCAGTGGTGAGGAGGATGGATTCCATCGCCCCGCCCCGCCCGGCCCCGCCACGGCCGAGCTCGAACGCCCCGCCCCGACCGACCGCCGGTTGGCCGAGGCCTCGCTCTCCCCGAACACCCGCCGGGCGTACACCGGGGCCCTCCAACGCCTCGACGCCTGGCTCGACGGCCGCCCGCTCGAGGATGCGAGCCTCGCCGTCTACCTCGCCGAGCTGCACGATCAGGGCCGGGCGCTGGCGAGCGCCGCGACGGCGGTGGCCGCGACGTGCTTCCGGGCCCGGCTCGCCGGCGAGCCGAGCCAGGCCGGGGAACGGACGGCCCGGGTCCTCGCCGGCTACCGGCGGACCGACGGCGATCGAGGCCGAGGACAGGCCCGCCCCTTCGGGGCCGCGGACCTCGCCGCCGTCCTCGCCACCTGCCACCGCCCGCGGCGCCGCGGCCGCGGCGTCGAGTCAGACCCCGTCGCCCGCGAGCGGGGCCGCCTCGACGCCGTGATCGCAGGGCTCCTCTTCATGGCCGGGATGCGGCGGAGCGAGGTCAGCGCCCTCCACTGGGCCGACGTCGCCGACGCGGCCGACGGCGACAGGGGGGCCGCCGCGACATCGGGGGGGGCAGCTGCCGAAGGCGGCTTCCACGTCGGCGGAGGGCGAGGTGGTGTGGGGCGGCACCGGCAGCGGGCTGGTGTCCATCGCCAGCGGCGGCCCCGTCCGCTCCGGCGCGACGACGGCGGGATCGATGCGCAGCACCGCGTATCCGGCGACGGCGCCGGCTCCGAAGCCGGGCGTGAACACGCGGGTCGGCGTTGAAAGCACGCCCTCGCGGACCGCGTCGTGGATCGCCAGCGGGATGCTCGCGGCCGAGGTGTTGCCGACCCGCGCGATGTTGAAGTACATCCGGTCGCGGCCGATGCCCGCCTGCTCGGCCAGGTCGATCACCATGCGCTTGTTGGCCTGGTGCGGGATGATCAGGTCGATCGCGTCGACGAGGCTGCCCGGCTCGCCGTCGGGGTGGGGCAAGGCCTGCAGCTCCCCGATCATCTGCTCCAGATAGCGTTTCACCCAGCGCCTTGACCTCCGGCCCGTAGACGGTGATGTCGCAGCCGAACTCGACGTTCGGCCAGATGATCGAGTTCACCTGGCTCTCGGGGCCGCTGGCGTAGGTCTGCAGCACGTCCACGTCGCCGGGGGCGCCGTCGGGGGCGGGGGCCACGACGAGAGCGGCGGCGCCGTCGCCGAAGATCATGCGCGACGTGCGTACGCTGCCCACCTTGTCGGAGAACTTCTCGGCGCAGACCAGCAGGATCGGACGCCGGACCTCCTGCAGGATGCGGACCGCGTCCAACAGGCCGTACGGGAAGCCGGCGCAGGCCGCGACGAGGTCGACAGAGGTGTGGGTCTGCAGCATGCCGAGCTGTCCGGACAGCCACGTTGCGGCCGAGGGCAGCAGCCGGGTGTTGGTGCAGGTGCAGAAGATGACCGCGCCCATCTCCTCCGGCGACCGGCCGGCCCGCTTCAACGCGCTCACCGCCGCGTCGAGGGCGAGGTGCTCGAGGCCGCCCTCGGTGTAGCAACGGCTCTCGATGCCGGTCTTGGCGGCAATCTGCGCCGCGCTCATGGGCGACCAGTTGGACGCCGAGTTGCGGATGATGTCGTCGTTGGTGCAGAGGATCTCGCCGCGCCGGACGGCGATGGCCTCGATACGGGGCTGCACCGGGAACTGGGACCGCACCTGCACCGGCGCGAGCGGGGTCGTCGGCTGCCGCGGCGGCAGGGCCGGGGGAACCCGCGGCCGGCGCGGCGCGCCGTTCTTCACGCGCCGGATGAAGTCCATCACGTCCAGGGTGCGGGGCTGGTAGACGACCACGACGTCGTCGTCCTTCAGGGCCCCCACCGGGGTCAGCCGGGTGTCCGAGCGGTCCCACGGGTACTGGTTGTGCAGGGTCATCGTCCAGCGCCGCAGGGCCTCGAGCTCCGGCACGCTCTCGTGGCAGTCGAGGATCTCTCCCAGGCTGAACCGGGGATAGTCCGGTTCGTACGAGCCCAGCCGGTACACGAGTTGAGAGCCGGTGGCGACCGCCTCGGCGACCGTCGGCTTGAGCGCCGGCAGGTCGGTGGCGTGGTGCCGCTTGTGGCGGAACACGTCGAAGAGCATGCCGAACAGCTCGTGCTCGACCTCGGGCGACCACGCGGCGGGCAGCTGCCGGTAGCAGGCCTCGACGGCCGCGACCTTGCGCTCGCCGTCCTCCCAGGGGGTGAGGGCCGGGAGGAAGATGTCTTCTCGGCGCCGGGGCACGTCCCTCCATCGGGTCGGCCGCTTCTCGTACATCGTGATGACGTAGCGGTTCATCCAGAACAGGTGCAGCCCCAGATCGCGCAGCAGCTCGTACCGGTTGGCGTACCCGCCCGATTCCGCCCGCGCCGCGATCTCCGATCCGGTCGGCGCCTTGACCTCGAAGTCGCGCCGCACGATGGCCGCGAGGTCCTCGACGGTGTCGATGGACGAGAAGTCCGGTTCGGGAAAGAAGTTGGACGGGAAGACGAGCCGGCGGTGCGAGTTCACGACAAACGGTTTCATCTCTGTGTCATCTCCGGCGCCCGAGCGGGGAGTCCCGCGGCAGGGCTTCCCGGAGCGGGTCGGGGGTTGGGCCCGACGCCGCCGCGCCGGCGGGTGAGTGATACTGACGGGTTCAGGGCCGGTTATCGATGTCGGCGAGAATATCCTCGATCCAGGTGGCGGTCTGGACCCGCTGGGCAGTAGCGGCCGCGACCCGCACGGCCCACGGATTGGCGTCGTCGAAAGTCGGGGCGTCGAGCCGCGGGGCGGCCGGACGCGCCGGCAGGGGACCGTGGTCTTCGGTGAGGAAGTCGTTGCGTACGGCTGTCATCGGTGACTGTCTCCAGGGCGTTGGGTCAACTGCCGGGCGCAGGTCGGAACCCGTCGAGGAAGCCTGCCTTCCGCAGCTTTGTCGAGCGTCACGAAAGTGCTTGGAAAGACGAGGGTGGCCGGTGGCCGGGACGGAGTCGCCAGCCGTGACGATGATTTCCCAGAGCTACGACGCCCTCAGCCAGAGGCGTCGCACGAACTGCAGAGAGGCGGACCGAAGGTCCTGTGAACGCCCGGCGGCGGTCGCCCGGCGGGTCGAGGCGTGGGGGTGCTGGCGAAGTGGCGCGGCAGAAAGCCGCAGCCGCGGGTGGCCATTACTACGGGCGACGGTCCTCCCGGTCGCCTGTCGTCGTGTCGGCAGCATGGTTCTTCCTCCTTCTGAGCCATAGAGAGGCAGGGGTGATCGCCCCCAGGAACGACCGAAAACGGCCGCTCCGGAGGCGGTTGGCCGAGCAGCGCTTATGCCGCGTTCTCGACGGTGTCGTTGCTCCCCGTGCCGATGGCGATCCGCGGTGGCTTGGCGGTCTCGGTCAGGGGAAGGGTCAGTTCCAGCACGCCGTGGTCGCAGTTGGCGGCGACGTTTTCTCGGCGTCGGCGCTGGACTGGATATTCTACAGCTAAGACGAGAGTTGGACTGCGAAAGTTCCCTGCTGAGCTCGTCGCGCAGGATTTCACCCGGGTGCACTGGACGCATGCCGCTCTTGGGGACCACGGCCTTCTCTCTCCCCCTAGCGATCATCCACGATCTCGGCATCATGGGACCCGTCGGAGGCCCATCGGAAACAGACCCGCCACTCGGCGTTGATGCGGATGCTGTGCTACCCGGCACGGTCCCCCGGGAGCGCCTCCAGCCGGTTGCCCGGCAAGACGGCCAAGTCATCGAGGGCGAGCTCGACGTGGTAGACGGCGAGGTTCTGGTTCGTCCCGCGGCCGGTCGACGACCTTGCCAGCGCCGGCGACGAGCTGACGCGCGGGCGCCTTCGACGACGAGTTCCAGGCCCACCGACCTGCTGCAGGCGGCCGACTGGGGCAGCCCGTGAGTCCACCAGCATTCCGTCGCGGCGGTAGCCGGCGAGGATCCGGGCGGCGCGCGTTCGCCCGCCGCGGCTCGTCGCCGCCGCGGGCCGCGCCCGCTGGGCCGATGGCAGGGTGGGCGAGGACGGGTCGCCAGGTGACTGGCCGGCGGCCGCCTTATCCGAGGAAACACGGGACCGAGGTGGCTGCGCTCCCGTCCGGCCCCGACGGCAGACCTCCGCGGCCGCTCCTCAGAGGGGAGAAGCCGTCGGGGTTGGGCGGCGCGGGCCGCTACCCGTGGAGGCCTCCGGACTCGGGGGCCGCGGGGGCACGGTTGCCCGAAGTAGCGCCAAGTCGCCGCCCCCCCTGACCTGGCCGGCATCGCCCCGTACCGGCTAATTTCTTCGCGGTACCCCGTTCGCTCCCGAGACCGGATGGGCCGCGGTGACGCCACTCACCGAATATCGTATGATGGGAAATGAATGCGACCGGACTACACTTTCGGCCACTACATGGTTGGCGTTTTCGATGTTCTTGGGCAGAGTACCAAGCTCCACAAGCAGGGCCGGCTGTCGCTGAACGACTCAGACCAGCAACAACACGTAATTGATAACTTGAAAAGCACTGCCGGCGTTGTGATCAGCTATCGACAGATGTTCAAAGACTACTTTGAGTCAGCTGCTGGGCACAGCAATGACCCCCGCTTAGATCTCTTGCTCCCCCATCAAAGGGCTGAAATGCTGGCCGCCAAAGTCCGCAACATCATACACTGGGGCGCTTCGGATGCCATATATGTGGCGATTCCTCTGACCCACCCAATACGGCATCCCGTTGCTCCCATAGCAGATGTATTTCACTCATTCGTGGCGGCGGCCAGCATGTGGTTGTTGGGATTAAGCACAAACCATCCACTTCGCGGAGGTATGGAGATCGGGCTTGCCATAGACATAGAACCTGGGAAAGAAGTTTACGGTCATGCTCTGGAAGCCGCCTACCACCTTGAATCCACGGTTGCAAAACTCCCACGCATCGTTGTAGGAGCAGAGTGCGTTGAGTTCTTGAAGTTGGTTAAGCGTGACAGATTCTCCCCTGACAATCAATCCCAGCTGCCCGCTGCTATGGCCGGCATGTGCCTTTCTATGCTACGACAGGACTTCGACGGGTGCATGGTCGTGGATGGTCTTGGTTCAACAATGCTCCGGCAAGCGGTTTCACGTTTCCGTGACGCGGTTCTACAGGCTCATGACAACGTGCGCGCCAACCACCAGCGCTTCCGTGACGCTGGAAACAAGAAGCTCGCAACTCGGTATAAGACTCTCCTTGCCTACTTTGATGAGTCCGCGCCGAAGTGGCGCATCGCACCATAATGGTGAGAGAAGTACGATCGCGGGTGGGGGACTTGGGGGCTGACGGCGCGACAGCCCCCGGCCGGACCGGCAGTCGCGGCGCTCGGCGTCGAACGCGGGCAGGAGCGCCTGACGAACGGTCGAGCTCGGAGGGGCGCGGCCGGTCAATCCGCGAGGGAGCCCCTCGGGTGCCGTCGATCGACGGCACCCTGAGCCGGGGTCACCCGTCAGCGTGGTCATCAGCGCCCGGCATCATCGGCGTCGCCGGGATCGGCCTGACCTGGATGCCGGTCGATCCTGGTCAGCGACGCCCGGCTCATTTGAGGTGGTCGGCGGGGACGGTCCACCGTCGTCCAGCGCCGCGTCGAGGGCCGCGGGTGGGTGGCTTCAAGATGGGCGGAGCGCCTACTTCTTGGCGGCCTTCTTCCTCCGTTCGGCCCAATAGGCGGTCATGCGCTCCGATACCGCCTTCTTCTCCGCGGCCGACATCTCTCGGCGCTTCCTCGCCGGCTTGGCCTCGGACTTGTCGGCCGTGGCAGCTGCCTTCGTCGGCGAGGAAGAGCGCCGCGACGTGGAGCGCGCCCCCGGCGCTGACGCACCGAGGATCTGCTCGACGTCGGTCAAGGCTTTGATCTCGGCCTGGAGGCGGTCGATTTCGCTTTGGCGGTCAGCGATTGCCTGTGCGATCTCACTCATGCCGGTGGAGAGTAGTGGTCCTGCGATGGGGATGTCAAACACGAACGCCGGCCACGTCGGCGGTTCCGCCGGTAGCCGGCGAGGGTCTGAGCGCGGCCGTGGTCACGAGCGCAGGCCCTCTCGACACGGAAGCGACAGGGGGAGATCCCAAAAGGTCGGCGACCGCGCCGGCGCGGCGGAGCCGACCTGGGCAGCGGCTCATGAGCCGTACCTCTCGCTGATTGCGCCTTCCCTTGTAGCGGGAGTCCCGCCGGATGGGGGAGGTCGCAGATGCAACGCGCCGGTGTTGCTGCAGTCCTGATGTTGGTTACCCCGGGTGTGCTCCACGCGCAGTCGCGGCCACCGCAGGTCCGCGGCAGCGGCGGGCTCGGGATCTTCGCCGAGGCGGAGGAGCACTCCCTCGCCACCGTGGGCTGGAGGAAGTACGTCGGTGCCCGCGGCTGGGGCTTCGAGATCGAAGGCCTGGTCATGCGCGGCGACGACCACCATGAGGCCGCGTTCGCCGTGGACGTGGTCAAGGACCTCGCGCCGCCGGACAGCGGAACGGTCCCCTACCTGACGATGCGGGCCTTCATCGTCGGCGGCAGCAACCGTGGGTCGACGACGAGCAGCGGGGAGCGGGCGTGGGGCTGGGGCGCCGGCCTCGCCCCGGAGCTCGGGTTCGGGATCACCGAGTGGTCCGCCGGCCGGCGGTTCTTCATCGCGCCGGAGGTCTGCGTCGGCTTCTTCCCGAACATCCGGCTCTCGGTGGCCGTGGGGTTTACGCTGTGACGCGGTGAGGTGTTCAACGCCTCAATCCGACCTAGGCGCGCCGCCGGCGCAAGTTCGCGCTGGGACGAAGATATCTTGCGCAGGCTTGGCCGCCGCGGCGCGAGCCGGTGCGATCGGACATCCTGCTCGAGGTGGACAACGCCACCGGGTTCACCGACGACCGTCTCGGGGGGGCCTGCTCGTCAGCTCGTCCCCGCGCGAAACCCCGCGCGCATCGCCTCTCGCGGCGGCTCGTCCCGTCTTCGGCACGCGATCGACGCTGCGGCGGAGCAGGACGTCGTCGTCATCGACACGCCGCCCCGGTCCGAGACGGCCGGCCCGAGGCGGGCCAAGGTCGCCGGCTTGGTCGTCAATTCTCGATGGCCAGGGTGGTTCCGTCGCCGGTGCGGCCGCCGTCGTGCTCGGACGGGCTGCCGATCGCGGCGGCGGGGCCGACCGTGAGTCCACCACCAATCCGTCTCGAAGGGAGACGCATCAGTCGACCCCAGGTGCTCGGCGGCGAGGGTCGCTGGAAGACCGCGGCGCTGGGCGGTCACCCGCGTCGTGAACCCCCGTCGTCGGGTTCGCTGACGTCCCGGAGAGGTCACGTGACGTCGTCACCCAGTGCTTCGGGCCGCGTGTCGACGGCGAGGCATCGGAAGCGAAGGGGACGCACCGGCACTCCGACGTAGACCCAACCCCCTCGAGCATCGCGTGCTTCGGCACGAGGCTCAATGCGCCGATCTGCACGTCGGAACCGACCGTCACGCCGATTCCGATCACCGAGCCGAGCCCGACGGTGAAGAGGTCGCGCACGCGCACCGGCGCCGTCTTCACGAAGCCGCCCTCGACCGTGTGACCCGACAGGTGGGATGTCGCCGCCGATCACCACATCATCGCCGAACTCCAGCAGGTTGTGGTCGCTCACCCCGAGGCCGCGGCGTGCAGGCGGGCGGGCAGGCGAGACTCCCTGGGAAGCGCTGGAGATCGACGAGCGTCAGATCGCGTCGTCGAGGAAGTCACGGCGTTCCAATGGTCGTGGCTCGCGACGGAGACCGTGACGAATGTGCTCCAGAGTTGAACGAGATGTTCCGCGAGAAATAACATATCGTCAACCTCGGCTCGACCTCGACGGTCCGCGCCGCTCGCGGCTCGCCGCCGGCGAGGAGTTTCGCATCCCGCAACTGAACCACAGACGTGAGACGTGCCCGGCAGGCGCAATCGCGGAAATCGAAAACGCTCGGCGCCGGCGGGCGCTCCCCGGGTATCCCCCCGGCGCATGCTGGAGCAGGCGCGGGAGGTCCTCGCGGGAGGAGACGGGCGCAAGGCGCTCGATCTGGTCCGCCAGGCGCGGGATCGGAACGACAGCCTGCCGGGGCTGCCGCTCGTGTCCTTTTGCGCCTCCATGCAGCGTGCCCGGCAACTCGCGGCGAAGGGCATGGACAAGGAAGCGGCCACCATGCGCGCCCGGGCGGACCGCTATCGAGCGTCCGTTTCCGGGCCGGCGTTGTCGGAGGACGAGTGGGTCCAGTACGTCCGGTACCTGGACGGCGCCGACGCGCTGGCGACGTATGCCGACCACCTGGCCGGCGGGACATCCCTGCTCCGCGTGGAACGGGCGCTGGCGGATCGGCTGGTCGTCCAGCGTTGCTGGGAGGGTCTCGACGTCTTCGACGACAGCCATCCGCTACGGCGGGACGCCAGGGCGGTCATTCCCGGTCTCGACGCGATGGATGCCGGCGACTGGGCGCAGGCCGCGAGCCTGTTGCAGGGAGTGCCCCGGCGGTCGCCGTTCGCGGCCTGGCGCATGTTCTGCAAGGCCATGGTCTGTTACGGCGCGGGCGATGACGACGGGCTGCGCCGGACCCTCGATCTCCTGCCGGCCGACTTCGCCCTCGCCCGCACGGTCGCCGACTGGCGGCGCCTGGTCGGCCACTCCGCCACCGGCTCCGGCCGCCCCGGGGCGCCAAGTGAGCCGGGGGGCAGCAACGGGCACGTGGCGGCCGTGGCCGGCGAGCTGAAGCGGGCACTGCACAATCGGAACGTTCGCGCGGCAGGCACGGCGATCGAGCGTCTGGCCGGCGCTCTCTACCCCGAAGACCCGGAGCGGGCGCGGATCGACCTGCTGGAGATCGCGGGGCTGGCGACGCTTCGGAACCCGTTCCCGCGCGGCGCCATCGAGAGGCTGGCGCGGCGACTGTTGCCGGCGGATCGGGTGGCCGGAGTCGTGGCCCGCATCCTCCTCGCGAGGCAGCAGGCGGTGCTGGAAGCGTGGCATCCCGTACCGGCCGTCGCCATCATCGACGCGCTGCCGGTGGAATTTCCCCGGACGGAAGATCGGCACCTCGCACGGGCGTGCGTGCTGGAGGCGCTGGCGCGCACGGGCCGCGCGGCCGTTCATCCGGAATTCCTGCCTCCCGAGATGGTTGCGGATCTGGCCACGCTGCTCGGCCGACGCGTAGAGGACCCCGGGATGGTCTTCGTCGAGCTGATGCTGGCGAGTCTCGATGCCGACCCCGACAATCGCGACGGCTACCTCTTTCTGCTCGATCTGCTGCGGGGACAGAACGCCGGCAAGCAGAGGGTCCAGCGTGTCCTGCAGGACATGGCGGACCGGTTTCCCGACGACTCGACTCCCTGGCTGGAGCTGGCCACCCTCCACTATTCGCGGAACGCGTATCGCCAGGCCGAGGACGCGCTGGAAGAGGCCCGGCGGCGCGCCCCCCACGACGAGCGGCTCCTGGATCTGCAGGCCGTCGGTTTCCTCAAGTCCGCCGATCAGAGCCGGAACAAGGGGCGGTTCGCCCTCGCGACCCGGGACCTGCAGCGCGCCGAAGGCCTCCGGCGCCGGGTGATCGAGCCGGTCCTGCCGGCGAAACGGCTCCTGCTGGAGATCGTCTCCGGCGGCTCGGCCGCGGCCGCGATCCTCGCCCCCCACCTGGAGGGGCAGCCGGCGGGTGCGCAGCTTCGCATGCTCGCGCTCGTGCTCCGCGACCTGTATGGCAACCACCAAGTGATGAACGTCAGACCGGGAATGGCCGATGCCGTGTGGCGCCTGCTGGCCGGCAAGGTCTCTCTCGCCGGCGAGTGCGCGCCGGACGAGATCCCCTGGCTGCTCGAGCCGCTGCCCGTCGAGCTGGACCTCCTCTACGACGATCGGCACATCGCCTCGACCTTCGCCCGCTGGTGGCCCGCGCTGCTCGAACGCGTGGACGGGGAACGCCTGCCGGCCGTCCTGGATATCCTGATGGACTGCGGCGGACGAGACGCGGTTCGGGCCGAGATCGAACGCCGGCTGCGCGGTGTCAGGAAGCCCCGGCGGAACCCGCTGCTGCTCTTCTACTTGGCGGTGATCCGCTACGAGGAAGGCAGCGACCACGATTCCCGGCGCTTCCGCGACGTGCTGAAGAAGGCGGACGCCGCCACCCGCGAGCGGCTGCGGGCGGCCGCCGCGAGGCTCGCCAGGCACGCGCAGGAACCGTTGCGCCACGCGCTGCGGACGTTCGATTTCGAGCCGCTGGACGCAGGGCCGGAGCCGTTCGGCCCGGGACCGTCGCCGCGGCTGGAGGCTTTTCTGGCTGCGCTCGAGGAGCAATTGCAAGTCGCCGGACTGCCGCGCGAACCGGCCGGCTCGCCGCGGTGCGCGCCGCCCGACCCCGGCGATCCGGCGCTGGTCGAACGGTTCCGGCGGGCGTTGACGGAGGACACGGCGGTGGCGTCGCAGGACGCCGCTCGGCAGGGGATGTTGTTCGACCGGGAGATAGACGACGTTCTGGACCGCCTGGACGACCTTATCGACGACAACCAGCTGCGCGGCGAGCCACGGCCCCTGTTGGGGGAGCTCGCCGGGAATCTGCGGGCCGACCCGGCGGCGCGGCAGGAGCTGGATCGGCTGGCGCGCGACTGCCAGACGGTCGGCCTGCGTGACAGGTTGACGCCGGAGTTGCACGCCCTCCTGTTCCCCCGCAAGGGAAGGAAGCGGCGCCGCTAGCCAGGAGCAGAACCCATGCTTGTCCACTATCTCGTGCTGGGACTGTCCCCGTCGGCGACGGGGGAGGAGATTCGCCGACGCTACCTGGAGCTGGTGCGGGCGCACCGGCCGGGTGCGGAACCCGAACGGTTCCAGCAGATCACCGCCGCGTACGAAGCTCTGAAGGACGACCGTGCGCGCGTGAAGACGGCCCTCCTCGGGATGGCCGCCTACGGCGATTTCGAGCTGGCGCTCGATGCGCTGGTGAAGGCTCGTCCGGCGCGCCGCGAGACGCCAGGCCTGCAGGCCCTCCTGGCGGCGGAAGGGAAGCTGCATTGAGTGAACCGGACGGCGACTGGAAGCAGCGTGCGCTCGACGACTTCCGGCAGTGGCTCGACGCGGCGGGCGAGGAACCCCCGGAGCAGCAGGAAACGGACGCGGCCGACTGTGACCTGCGCGATTTGTTCGCCGAGTTCGCCGCGCTACGGCAGGAGATTCGGCTGCAGAACCGGGAGCAGGCCAGGGCGGGCCGGGAGCTGGCGGCAGCGGCGGAAGGCTACGACACGGCCGCCCGGCAGGCGGCGCGCGGCGACGAGACGCTGGCCGCGTTCGAGCGGCGCGTGTCCCGAACGGCCGAGGACCGTTGCCTGCTGGAGACCCTGGAGGTGCGCGACGCCCTGGTGCGAGGCCGGGACGCGGCGGTCCGGCTGCGCGATCGGCCGCGCCTGTTCGGGCGCCCGCCGCGGGGCGCCGGGGGCGTCGTCGAAGGCTACGAGCTGGCGCTCGGCCGTTTCGACAGGATGCTGTCCCGCTTCGACGTGCGGCCGGTGCAGACCGTGGGACGCCCCTTCGACGGCAGGGTCATGCATGCGGTGGAGGCGCGCCGCGTCGACCGAATCGGCGACGGCGTCGTGATCGAGGAGTTGCGGAGCGGGTTCGTGCGGCGCGACGACGTGCTGCGTCTGGCCGACGTCGCGGTCAACCGACGTCAGGAGGAGGGTTGATGCGGTCGGAAACCAGGGCTGCGGACGACGACACCATCATCGGTATCGATCTGGGCACTACGAACTCGGAGGTGGCGATCGTCTCCGGCGGGAAGCCCTCGATCGTGGAGGAGGGCGGCGAGGCCATCCTGCCGTCGTGCGTGGGACTCGACGACGCTGGCGCGGTCATCGTCGGCGGCCGGGCCCGCAACCAAGCCGCGGCCGCCCCCGAGCGGACGGTGCTCTCGGTCAAGCGCCTGATGGGCTCCGGGACGCAAGTGCGGATGGGCAAGGAGGCCTACACCCCGCAGGAGATCTCCGCCTTCATTCTCAAGGCGCTCAGGGAGCGGGCGGCCCGCGCGCTCGGCCGCGACGTGCGCAAGGCGGTCATCACCGTCCCGGCCTACTTCACCGACGCGCAGCGGCAGGCGACGCGCGAGGCCGGGGAGATCGCCGGCCTGACGGTCGTGCGGATCATCAACGAACCGACGGCCGCCGCGCTCAGCTACGAGAGCGGCGGTGCGGGAAGCCGTACGCTCCTCGTCTACGACCTCGGCGGCGGGACGTTCGACGTCTCCGTGGTGCGCATCGAGCAGGGCGTCGTCGAGGTCCTGGCCACCGCCGGCGACAACCAGCTCGGCGGCGACGACTTCGACGCGCTCATCCTCGATCGTCTGAACGCGCACGTCGAGAGGGAGCTCGGGGTCGAGAACGCCCGTGACGACCGCCTGCTGCAGGCGCGGCTGCGCCGGGCGGCCGAAAGCGCCAAGATCGAGCTGTCGGACCAACCCTACGTACGCGTCGAGGAAGACCACGTCGCCACGGTGGACGGCGAGACCAGGCATCTCGCCTGCGAGCTGACCCGCGCCGACTTCGACAGCGATCTGGAGCCGTTCCTCGACCGTTCCTTCCAGGCCGTGACCACGGCGCTGCAGGATGCCGGCATACGGCCGAGCCGGCTCGACCGCGTGCTGCTGGTGGGCGGTTCCACCCGCATTCCTCGCATCGCCGCCGTCCTCACGGAGCGGCTGGGGCAGGAGCCGCACGGCGAGGTCGATCCGGACCTGTGCGTCGCGCTCGGGGCCGGCGTGCAGGCGGGGCTCGAGATGGGACAGGACACGCAGGCCGTGCTGGTCGACATCACCCCCTACACCTTCGGTACCGGGGCGGAGGGGGAGCTCTACGGCAGGCCGTACGCCCACCAGTTCGTGCCCCTCATCCGGCGCAACAGCAAGCTGCCGGCCACCCGGACGGAGGTGTTCTTCACCCTGTTCGAGGACCAGGAAGAAGTGGAGATCAAGGTCTATCAGGGGGAGGATCCGGACGCCCTGAAGAACGTGGAGATCGGCACCTTCCTGTTCACCGGACTGAACCAGAGCGAGGGCGCCCACGACCAGGGCCTGCTCTTCACCTACAGCCTGGATCTCGACGGGCTGCTGCACGTCCACTCGCGGGAACGCGCGACCGGCCGGGAACTGCGCGGAGTCGTCGAGAACGTCATCGGGCGCTCGACCGACGAGGAGCTCGGCGCGGCGCGGGAACGGGTCTCCGCGCTCTGGGGCGAGGCGGGCGCCGGGGACGGGGACGCCGCAGGCGGTGCGGAACCGTCTCCGGCGCCGGCGGCCGTTCCCCCGGACGTGGCCAGCGAGACCGAGGAGACCCTTGCACGGGCGGTGCGGGCGCTCGACGCGGCGCCGGCCGAAGATCGCGAAGAGATGATCAACCTGATGGAGGATCTCCGGGACGCTCTCAAGGAGGGCGGCGCCGGCGGCGCCGAGCGGGCGGCCGAGCTCCGGCGCGAGCTCGACGAGATCCTCTTCTACCTCGAATAGCCGACGTGGAACGCTGTCCGACCTGCGGGGCCCGGCATGCCGGCGGGCCGTCCTGCCACCGCTGCCGGACGGACCTTCGGCAGGTGCTGGCGATAGAGCGATCCGCGGCCCGCCACCGGCGGCAGGCCCGCGACGCCCTCGAGCGCGGCGACCGCGCCGAGGCCCGCGCCTGCGGCGACCGCGCCTGCGCGCTGCATCGGTCACCCGAATCCCTGACCGCGCTGGCGCTGGCCGCCTTGGCGGACCGCGACTTCCCGGCGGCGATTCGGCTGTGGCGGGAGGTTCGTGCCGGTTCCGCTCCGGCCACGCGTCGATAGGTATGTTCCGGAGCGCTCCGCCACCGCCTCCGTTCAGGCGGGAGCCGGCCGGCGGGCCCCCCTGGGCGCAGCGCGGTTCAGTCGCCGCCGTAGCGCTCGAGCTCGAAGCCGGTCAAGGCCGGTGGTGTGGGAGGGGCGGCGCTGCACGGGGCACCGGCCCGAGGGTCCGTGTCCGTGCTCGTCGCGGTGTCGGTCGCGTGGTCATGTCGACGAGCACGCGGCGAAGACATGGTCGGTGAAGCCGCCGGTGTCGGCGTACTGTTCGCGGACGCGCCGCCCGGTCTCGTTCATCAGGCGCCCGTCGAGGATGGGCGCTTCGTGGACGGTGGCCGGGATGGTCTGGGTGGCGAACGGGGAGAATCGGTCGCAGACGTGCGAGTACGCCTTGACGCCGGGTTCGGCCCCGTACCGGGCGTTGATCAGGTTGAGGGCTTCGCCCCGGCCACCGGCCGGGAAGAACTGGCCGGCGCTGGAGGCGGTCCGCCCGGTCCATCCCGCGGGCCGACTGGACCCGGCCGCCATCGACGACCTGCTGTAACCACCAGCGACAGTCATCTCAGCCGAACACGGCTGCTCATCCCACGCGCGATGACGAAAGCGGAGGGCTGCGGCTGAACTGCCCCCCGGGGCGACGCCCGTTCGCGGCGTAGCCGGAGTCGCCAGCCCAGGGGGCCGGGCCCGCCGGATCGGGGATACCATGCGGGCAAAGCGAGAGACCGGTTCACTCATCTCCAAGGAGGGGAATGTTGGCAAGAGTCAAGAAACTCACCGTGGCCATGACGAAAACGCAGCTGTTATCGGATATCGCGGAGAACACGGCGTTGTCGAGGCGGCAGGTCGCGGATGTCTTCGAGGCGCTGGAATCGGTCATAGAGCGCCATGTCCAGAAAGGGGCCGTCGGCGCTTGCACGATACCCGGCCTGATGAAGATCAAGGTCGTGAAGAAGCCCGCGCAAAGGACCCGGAAGAACGTGCCAAATCCGTTCCGGCCTGGTGAGACGATGGACGTGAAGGCCAAGCCGGCCAGCAGCTCCCTGAAGGTTCTGCCGCTCAAGAAGCTGAAAGACATGGCGTAGGTGTCCGCCGTACGGGTCGTCGTCCCCGCTCGCGCTGCGTACTCCCACTCCGCCTCGCTCGGGCACCCCGGCCTCGCGGACCCGCGGGGGTCCGGGTGCGCCCCCGGACCCCCGCCTTGGGTCGGATAACGGGGCTTGTGTCAACTTCGGCCCGCGTGTCGTGGCGCCGGCGTGGCCAGCTCGAGGAAGCGGCAGAAGGGGTTGGCCAGGCGCATCTGCTCCGGGGTGCGGCAATCCGGCGTGAGCAGGGTCGGGCTGGCGACGATCGCGGCCACGCAGCGGGCGCGCGAGGTGGCGACGTTGAGGCGGTGGAGGCTGTAGAGGAACTCCATCTCCCGCGGCGCTTCATCGGCGGTCGAGGTGGCCATCGAGTAGATCACGATCGGCGCCTCCTGTCCCTGGAACTTGTCGACCGTGCCCAGCCGCGCCCCGGTCGGCAGCGTTGCCCGCAGTACCGCGAGGTGCGCGTTGTAGGGGGCCACGACCAGAACGTCGTCAAGCGTCAGCCGTCTCTGGACACCCTGCCTGTCTACCCAGGCGGCATTGGTGCCGAGCAGTTCACGGATCAGCCCCGCGACGCATTCGGCCTCCTCGGCCGAGGCGTTCGTGTTGCCGGCATGCGCCACGGGAATGAAGCGCAGGCCGTAGCCGGCCAGCGGCCCCGGCCCGACCACCGTCTGCCGGCCGAGCTCCGGGCGGGCGCGGAGCCGGCCCTCGTAGAACTGCTCCGTCGTGAACGCGCAGATGTCCGGGTGCATGCGCCACGTGTGGTCGAGGAAAACGCCGCGGGACGGGTCGACGGTCGCCGATTCGCCGAGGAGGTGGCCGAGGGCGGAGACGTCGGCGCCGGGCGGATGAACCCCCTGGATGGGCTGGTCGAGCTGGCGGGGGTCGCCGAGCAGGACGAGGCTCCCCGCTGCCTGGCAGACGGCGAGGGTGTTCGCGAGGCTCATCTGTCCCGCCTCGTCGATGACGAGGACATCCACCGCGTCGGCCATCTCCTCACGCGCCCACAGCCACGCGGTGCCGCCGGCGAGGTTGGCGTCGCCGGCGGCGAGTGCCTCGGCCACCTCCGCGTTGGAGCCGGCCTGGACGATGCGTTCGTCGGGGCACCCGTCGCCGGCGTTCGCCTTCTGGATCCCGCGCAGCTCGACCGGCGCTTGCCGCACTGGCCTGCCGTCCGACTCGCCTCCGGTCCGGCCGTTCTCGACCGACGGCCCGTCGGCCGCGTCGCACACCGCGGCGAGCAGGTTGGAGATCACCTTGTGGCTGTTGGCGGTCACCCCGACCCGCTTCCCGTCGGCGAGCAGGTCGAGGATCATCCGGGCTCCGGTGTAGGTCTTGCCGCTGCCCGGCGGCCCCTGCACGGGGAGCACCGAGCGGTTGAGTCGCGGGGCGACCCGCCGGACCGCGGCCAGCGGGGTTTCACCCAGGGTAACGAGGTCTTTCGGGGCAGCGAAGCCTGACGTGTTCGGTGTCGACGCCGGGGCTCCGATGCGCGGCGGGACGCGTCCGAGCAGGTCGAACGCCGCCCGTCGCGGGCTGGCCGCCGCGAAGCCGCCGGACACGGCTGTTTCTGCGAGCCGGGCGAGACTCTCCCGCAACACCGTGTTCTGGACGTTGTCGAGCGGCACCAACGCCGCCGGGTGCGGCACGGGTGAGCTGCGGGCGCGCTTCAGGTCGATCGTGCCGGCGGTCTCGTCTAGTGCGACCACCGTCCCGCAGAATCCCCGCTATTGCGGGGCGCTCGGCGGCCGGGCCCGGCCGCCGCCGGTCGTGGACCCGTCGGCCCTCGTCCCGCAGGCTGCTCCGGTCCCGGACCGGTTCGGTTGTCGATGTCGCTCGTCCGGCCGGTGGCCAAGTCTCGTCGGAGTCGGGCCGTTCTGCTGTTCGTGCCGGGCGTCCGGCCTAGTGGTCGCCGCCCGGGACTCAGTCGAATTTCTGTAGTTCTTCTTTGAAGGTTACGAGTCGAAGCTTCAGCAGCGCAGCTGCTCCGGGTCCTTCGTCCTGGTACTCGTCGCTGACGATTCGCTCGACCTTTTCGAACGTGGTCGCTCCCGTCGCGGCCATCAGCGTCCTGATGTCGTCGCGGTCCTTGTCCCTCAGGCTGGCGATCTTCAGCGCGAGCATGCGTCTTGGCGACGCGCCGTGCACCGTTAGCCCGGATTATGCGTGAAGGTGTTTATTCTGGGAGAGACACAAGGGCCTCCGTGTGGTACAAACGTAGTGTATACAAACGTTTAGCCACAACGGAGGCCCCTGCGTGACACCTGATACGATACCACAGACTGTTCTGTTCCCGGATCTGTTCGACAAGCCCCTCGTCGCCACGTTCAACCAGGAACACGCGAGTTCCGACGGCGGCGCCGTCCTGCTCAAGGCGGCCGAGCGCGTGTATGGCTTGGTCAAGGCGTTCGCCCGGTGTCTGGCCGACAAACGCGCACCGGGGAAGATTCGGCACACGCTCGCGGACCTGATCGGCCAGCGGGTCTTCGGCATCGCGTGCGGTCATCCCGATGGCAACGATGCCGACCACTTGGCCGACGACCCCATCCACAAGCTGCTGCTCGGGCGGGACCCGGTGTCCGGCGCGCCCTTGGCGTCGCAACCCACGATCTCGCGATTCGAGAACGGCGCGCGCCGCAGCGTGCTCTACCGGATGGGGCGCGAGTTGGCGGCGTGCGTCATCGAACGTCATCGGCGTCGCCTGCAGGGGCGGGCGCGCCGGATCACGATCGATCTGGACCCGACCGACGACCTGACGCACGGGGCCCAGCAGCTCACGTTCTTCAACGGGCACTATGGCGGCTGGTGTTATCTGCCGATGCTGGGGTTTCTGAGCTTCGACCGCGAGGCGGAGCAGTATCTGTGCGCGGCGGTGCTGCGGCCCGGGAAGGCAGTGGCCGCCGACGGGACCCTCGGCCTGCTGTGTCGGCTGCTCCCGCTGTTGCGGGCGGCGTTTCCGCGGGCGCGGTTTCTCGTTCGGCTCGACGGGGGCTTTGCGACCCCGGAGATCTTCGATTTCCTGGATGCGGAGCCCCGGCTCGACTACGTCGTGGCGATGGCGAAGAACGCGGTGTTGCAGCGGCATGCGGAGTCCGCCATGCAGGTGGCCCGCGCGCAGAGCGAGGTCGGTGGCGAGACCGCGCACGTCTATACCGACACCCGCTACGCCGCCGGCACGTGGGACCACGAGCGCCGGGTCGTGATCAAGGCCGAAGTCGTTCGCCTCGGAGACCGCGAGCCGCGGGACAACCCGCGGTTCGTGGTGACGAATCTGCGGCAGACGCCGCGCTTCATCTATGAGAAGGTCTACTGTGCTCGCGGGGACATCGAGAATCGGATCAAGGAACTGCTCGATGGGTTGCAAATCGACCGCACGAGCTGCTGTCTGTTCTCGGCGAACCAGTTGCGCGTCTTCCTGACCGCCGCGGCCTACGTGCTCATGCAGGAACTGCGATTGCGGGCGGCGCGTACTGCGTGCGCCCGCAGCCAGGTGACGTGGCTGCGCGACCGGCTGCTGAAGCTGGGGGTCCACGTCGTCCGCTCGGTCCGCCGCGTGGTTCTGCATCTGCCGCGCTCGACGCCGCACCTCGAGGCGTGGCGGCACATCGCACTCGCGCTGGGCGCGCGCGCCGGATAGCCCACCCGTTGCGCCGCGCCCACCTGCTTCCTGGGCGGCATGGGCCGCTCCGCCGGCGGGGCTGTCGCTGCCCAACCCTCGCGTCCGTCATGCCCCCCCGGTCGGCTGCTCAAACCCCGGCTCCGCTTGCAGGCAGCGATGTCCGAGACCCATTCCTGCGCCGATCACGCCCTTTGGCGGTCGAATCTGGACCTTCGTGAATAATGCAGGCTAATGATTGCTCGTTCGGATCAGAACGCTGAGCGCGCACAGCGAGTTGTTTTGCGAGTCTTTCGCGAGCTGGACAGCGAGCCGAATCGGAGGGAACTCCGGAAACTCAGGAATCGCGGGATGAAACAACTGTCGCTGCCCGACAAGCGATACGGGCGGGATGTGGATGTGCTCACTCCACCGGAAGGGTTCGACTTCGACCGCGCTTGGGCGCGGTCGACGAGAACGACGATTCCGCTTTACGACGTAGGGGTTCGAATCGCGTCAACCGAAGACTTGGCGAGGCTGGACGAAATCCGACGTGACGAAGAGGCGCGTGATGGAGGCCGGGCGGACCACGCTTCACGGACGCGACGAGGGTGATTCTGTCGAAGGGCCGACGCGGGAGGCGTCGAGGGCATGTGGGAGAGCAACGTCGCAGACCTGAGCACCGGCAGTCGGGAATTCTCGATCGCCAGGGAGGCCATTCTCGGCCGCTACTGGCGACTCCGTGAACAGCACCTACCCGCCGGTGAGCAGACCTTCAAGCGGGACGCCTCGGCGCGCGAGCGCAACGCCAGCTCGTACACGGTGGTCATCCTCGAGCACGCGGACATCGCCATGGGGGCCTTCGGTGGCGGGCACTACCCGCCAGCGTTCGCCCTCGCACGACCTGCCTTGGAGGGGTTGATCAAGCAGTTCTCGATCAGCGAGTACCCGGACGAGGACGATGGTTGGCAGCGCATCGTCCGATGGCAGGAGCCGGTCAACCTGCGTGCGCTCCGGAAGCTGACAGAGCGAGTTCCGGTGGCCGCACACATTCTGCCGGTGTGGAAGACCCTCGCCGAGATCCTCAACGACTTCGTCCACGGCGGAGTGGGGCAGCTCACGAGCAACCCCATCAATGCAGTCAGCGAACCCCGGTACCCTGGGGCTTGGTTCTGGTCGGTCGCGCTGGTCTACACCGTGTGCATGCTCGCCACCTCGGGCTGGTTCTGGGTGCACTTGGGCGAGCAGGGACGCGCGAAGGCGCTCACGGACGCCGTCGACGGAGAGGACTGGGAGTCCATCACCGTCATGCACAACGGTCAGAACGTCAGGATCTTCGCGGCACCGCCCTCGCGAAGCGCTTCTTGACGCCGAGGCGGGGATGGTCGGAGACGTGGTCCTGCTGGGAAGGCTCTTCACGTCCCGTCGAGACCGCCGCTCCAGGCCCGCGAAAGGGCGTCTGCTTCACGTTGCCCGTAGTCCCGGCGGGGCTGATTGGGAGGGCGCTGGGAGGGGAAGAAGTCGGCCAAGTACTCGTCGGCGATGCGCGTGATGGGTCCTTCCGTCACCTGGGGCTTCCCATCGACGAAGGTGAGGATGCAAAAGCCCCTGAACCCGTCCATCGTTTCTCCGTCGCCGGACACCAACAGAACGACTTCGAGTCCCCCGATCGCGCTAAGGTGCGTGGCCCTCTGGGTGAACCTGTACGTGAGGCGGTCGCCCTTGAGGAGTGTGTTCAGCTCCCACGGCTCGGACGAAAAGCCAGCGTCGTTGGGGACGAACTCCAGCTCGACGGCGTTCGGGATGAATTTGGTTCGGAAGCGGTGCAGGATCGCAGAGCTGTCTCTCATCTCACGCACGATGCCTTGGATCACGCCAGGCTCAGGGCCTGCGGCATCGGCCGAATAGACGGACCACGAAATCATGACGGCCGGGCGTCGGCTGAGGCGGAAGTCCTTGGCTGCGATGTCGGCGTTCTGCGCTGCTGCATGGGCGACCTTCCGGTTGGCGTGCCAGAGCAAGAGGTTGACGACGAGCTGAACCGCCGCGATCAGGACCAGAGCCCACGTCGCGAACACGAGCGCCTCGGTCGCCGCCGCGAGAGGATCGTTCATGAAGCCATCCGGTGACGGAACGGCGGATAGGGTACCAGTACGAGTCACACGTGGCGAGATCCGTGGTGAGCGCGTCGCGCAGGCCGAACAGCCACGAGACGATCAGCTCGAAGTCGGCATCCAGCACCGTCCACGTCCACGCCGCCGGCACCGTCGAGAGCACGGCCGTCTCGACGTTCCGCCCTTGGCGGAGCAGGACTGCCAGATCTCGTCTACCTGGGTGCGCTCGGCAACGACACCGCGGACGTGCCCGGCGTGGTAGGCGATGCTGACGTCGCCGGCACCCGCGAGCAGCTTGGCGACGGTGATGGAGGCGCCGGTGATCCGGGAAGATCAAGCGGAGCGACGAGCCCTCGACGAGCATGTTGAGGATCGTCGCCCGCTTCGCCGCGCACGGCCTGTCATGGGGCCAAGTTGACATCACGAAGGGCGTAATGTCGCAGGCGGCGATTTTGTTTTGCAGCCGGCATCACACGGGGTTGATCCTGTTATGTAGCGTGATACACTGTCAGGTATGGCGTGACAGGAGGGCGGCGCGTCGGTGATGAGTCTGTGCAGGACACCCGATGCGCCGCCCCCGGCAGCACGCACCCGAAGGGGGGGACCCAATGATATGAGCGCCGCCCGTCGCGGGTGGGGGCCGGGGAAACCCGGCCCCAGACGCTCCGCCTTTCGTCATTATACCACCATGCTCACAGCCGCGGAGGAGGGGCGCCGCGTGACTGACTACAGAGGCTTTTTCGAATCTCAGCTGGCGGACGTTGAGAACCGGCGAGCTGCGCTTGACAGCGAGCGGGACGAGATCTTGGCGGTGCTGAAGCGCCTAGATGCCGCCGATGCCGCCATGTCCCGGAAGGCACCGACCCCGGAGAAGAAGGTCACGGCCCGGACAACCGTGCAGATGCCAGCCGGAATCATCGGTATGCTGAACGCGGCCGGTCAGATGCTCACAGCGGAAGAGATCTACAACGGCCTGTCGAACGAACGCGACGTTCCACGCTCGCACCTATACAGTACTCTCCACAGGCTGAAGAAGCGCAACAAGGTATTCAAGGCTGACAACAAGTGGGGGTTGGTGGGGCGTGATGACAGGGCCGAAGAGCCGTCAGGTCATGGGCAATCGACGCTGCTCACGACTCCCAGCGAGCTTCGGCTCCAGCCTCTGCGACCTGACGCCACTGAGTCTTCGTGAGGGCCTTGGCGCGCGGCTGTGGCGATGGCCGTTAGGTGCCTTGAGGAGGACGCTGGCGCCGACGTGGACACGAGGCACTGATTTCGGTGCGGGCCACCGAGCCCTATCGAGAGCTGAAGGGACGTCGCATTCATGGGCGTGCTTGTACTGAAGATCCTGGCCCCATTCCTCGCACACGGCCTTGCCGCCTCCTCGGCTCGGCGCGGCAAGAGCGTTGTGGAGGCTGTATTCATGACGCGGACCGTCGTCGTGCCGGTGGTGATCGCGGCGGCGCTGGTAGTGGAGCACCATCAGCAGGCTACAGCCGCCAAGGTGGTGCAGGAGGCCGCCGCGGAAGCTCAGCAGACGAGGTTGCGTCTCGAAGCGGCAGCCGCTGAGGGTCAACAAGCGCGACAGCGGCTTGAGGCGTCAGCCGCGGAGGCTCAGTTGGCCCGCCAGCGCATCGAAGCAGCGTCTCAGGACGTCGTGGACTTGATGCGGGAGCGGTATCCCCACCTCACAGAGCAGGAGGCGCTGGACCGCGTCGACGAAGAACTGCGGGGGTTGCGGGCACGATCCGAGGAGCTTGAGAGCCAGCTCGACGGCCTGAGGATGTACGGTGACGTCGCGACCTTGGGCCCGGACGGGGTCCCGAGCATGGTCGGAGACGGGCTGGCCTGGGACTCTCCGCTGAGTCAGGCGCTGGAGGGTCCCATCGAGGTCTCCCTGCTCGACCGGGATGGACAGCGGGAGGTCCGCTGCGGCCAACCGGCTCTCGACAAGCTGACCGCCGCAATCGAGATCGAGCCGTCGTTTCCGCTCGCGATCTGGATGCTGGCGCGCTGCATGCACGGCAACGGCGACGGCGCTTGGGTCGGTCACGCCGAGCGCGCTCTGGAGATCTTGGCGCACACCACGGAGATCGCAGGGCACCATCCAGATCATGAAGTGGCGCAGCAGGACCTGCTGAAGCTGCTGGGGGCCCGGTAGCGGATTCGACGCCCCGCAGTGTCCTCTCTAGGCGGACACTGCGGGGCGCCTGTCGACGAGGAACACCATGAGATCGAGAGTACCGGCCCTCTTGTCGTCGGTCGACAGGAGCCACACGGACTGATTTCGGAGGGCTATTTCAAAACAGGCCACTACCGCCTTGTTCGTAGAATGGACCAAAACCTCCTCCCATGCGATACTAATCGCCCCCTCAGAGACCAGTCCCGGCATCTTCTGCCCGGGCGAGCCAGTCCCTGCGGCACCCCGCCGCGGGCTGGTGAAATCCCCCAAACGGAAACCGGAAACTGGGGTGCCCGGTGCGCCCCGAGGGAGAGACGAGCAAATGAATGTTGACCGACGCGACAACCTGATTACCGCGGCCGCGCTGTTGAAGCTAGCCGCGCTGCACCTTCGGGAGTTGGCTGACGATGCCGGGCCGGCCCCCGTAGACCCCGCGGTTGTCCGACTCGCCGCCGCGGCGACCGAGGCGGCGGTGAGGGCTGAGGGGGCACAAGAGCTGCTGCGCGCCCCGGTCGAGGAGCTGATGACGACGGGTCAGACGCGACACTAACCTAACGGCCCGCTTCCCTCCGCAGCGCGGGCGTCACACCGCCCGTGAACAGGCGCGCTCCCTGCTCGATGCGCTCCATCATGTTGGTCGTGCTCGTCATGGCGACGGGAAGGCCGAACTCCTTCCCGGCGGCGAGCACGGTATCGATGGCTTGCGCCACGGCCTCCAGGCTGCCTCCGTGCGTGTTCAGCATGTCTCCGCCGGTCTCGGAACCGGCGAACAGCACGGCGCCGATGTTCCGCTCGCTGAGCTGGCGGGCGATCTCGCGCACGTTGGCCACCCCGAGCGGGCTCTCGATGAGGAGCCAGGGCAGCAGGTTGCCGTTCGGCGGATCCAGCCGCCAGACGTCCGCCCGCTCAATGTAGTCCGGAACCGACAGGCCCCAGTAGCGCGCCGCGAGCCGGGGATTGGTGCCCCGCAACCCCGCCGGCTCCGGGTCCGGCGCACCGAGCCTCTGCGGGTAGCGCATGGCGCGGATGGCCATGAGCGCCTGCTCCGGGGTCTCGACCGTCGGGAAGATGATGCCGTGCGCACCCACGTCGAGCACCTGCTTGACCATCCAGATGTTCTGGTCGAGCTCGCGGCCGGTCGCCGGAATTCGCACGATGACGGCCTTGCCCGCCATCGCGTCGCCCGTCACGGCGATCGCGGCAGGATTCAGAAGCCACTGCATCCACGTCCGCAACGCGCTGACGTCGTAGGGGCCGTGCTCCATGTCGAAGAAGACGAAGTCGATATCGTCGTTTGCCGAGAGAGCAACGGGGTCCGCGCGCGCGTCGACCGTGAGGCCGAAGGCCACCTTGTCCTCGTCGAGCAGCCTGACGAGGCCGGCCTGGGGCATCGCCTCCGGATTCTGCTGTCCGTGCACGACGAGCGCGGGCGCCGCGATGGCAAGGACCACGATGAATGCAAGCCGAGAGGGAATGGTTCGCATGGGTTCTCCTTGGTTGTTCCGGCCGTCCCGCTACAACGCCGGACTCGTCGTCCGGCTGCAACCGGAAGCCGAAGGCGCAGCTTCAAGTGATTATCGTGCACACCTTGTTCGCGTCGGCGCCCTCAGACCGATTCGTTTCAGATCCACGACGGACTGCCGGAAGTCGAGCCGGCTCGGCGACTGCCGTGCGACGCCGAGAAGCGTGAGGTTCGGTGCGGAAGCAACGGCGTTGCATGAACCCCTGCAGTTCTTTGGTGCACAGACAGGCCCTCGCCTTCACCGATGGCCGACCGCGCGCGATCGGCTCCGCCGGGGACTGCCACCCGCGCAGGTCCATGTCACTGGCGAACGTGACGTACCGTGACGCCCTCACGTGGGCGAACCCGACGCTGCGATCAATCGAGGAGCAGGCGCTCGTCCCGATGTTCGGGACCGATCCGGTCGAGCTTGGCCTGGCCGGGCACGAGCTCCGTGTCCAGGTCGAGCTCGCGGCCCCGCCGATCTACCAGCTCTTGTTCGTTGCGGCGTTTCCGGCACCCGTACCGGCGGACCGTTCCCGGGGCGCCGTCGAGCCACTGGTCACCATCGAGAGAATCGCGCTGGCACTGGCGGCGTTCCAGCGGTCGATCGTCTCCTTCCGGTCGCCGTACGACCGCTATCGGTTCCACGGCGACGAAGCGGCGTTCTCGGCGTCGGCCCGCCGTAGGATGGCGCTCTTCTTCTCGCGCCGTACCCGGTGCGGAGGTTGCCATCTGGGACACACCGTGACGACCGAACTGGGGCTCAACCTGGACGGCGGTTCGAAGGCGTCCACCAGCCCGCCGACCGACCCGCTCGTGTTCATGTTTCACAATACGGGTCTCTACGATCTGCCGGGCCCGGTGCCGTATCCGGCCGACAACACCGGGAAGTACGCCCACGCGGGGGAACTCGACGACGCTGGCCGGTTCCGCATTCCGACCTTGCGCAACGTCGCCGTGACGGCTCCCTACATGCACGACGGCAGCATCGCCACGCTCGACGAGGTGCTTGATCACTACGTGGCGGGAGGGCGCGCTTCAAATCCGCGGCAGAGCGAATCGATCCAGCCCCTGGCGCTGCGCGAGGATGAGCGACTAGATCTGGTCGCGTTCCTCCACAGTCTGACGGACGAGGCGCTGTTTGCGCGACCCGCTCTGGAGCGACCCCTGGGGCAGGGAACCCTGAAGGGCCTCCGCTCGGAACGAACCGCCAGGGTGGGCAGCCCTCATCCACCACGCCAACGTCAGGCCGTACCGTCGGTGCCAGCGCGGGAGCAGATGTCCCGACGCGATCCGCAGCTTCGCCGCCTCGGTGTAAACTGAGTTGCCTGGCTGAAATGAGATCTGCCGAGGCCGCATCATGTGTGGGTTTTAACGTGGTATATCAGGAGCTGGCTCATGTGCTAAATGATTGCGAAAAAAAATGACTTATGGCACAGATACGGCTTCAACCTGAAAGAGCGAGCGGCGTTTGGCCAGCGGGACCTCCATGGGCGAGCTCAACGAACGGTCGCTGCACCGCGCCTGAAGTGGTGCACCGCATTGCCAAGGACCGGTACATCGTCAAGCTGGCGACCGACCCGGACGTCCCGGCGCCGCGGCGCAAGTCGCCGAAGGACGGCTCGGTGTTACAGGTCTTCTCGGCGCTCGCCTGCATCCCCGCGCTGCTTGCGCATCCCAATCTGACCCTTGAGGTCGTGATTGCCATCGAGTCGCCGGTATTCGGGCCCTCCGCGGCGCCTCCTCCATAGTCGGGAAGCGGCTACCGGCGTCGCGCACGGAGCCTCGGGGTTGCGGCGGTCTACTTCGACTCCTCCCCCGCAGCGGTCCTTCCGCTCCCGCACCCGGGCGCCGTTCAGCACGAGCGGCAGGGTGTAGTTCCCTTCATGACAGGCGTGCTCATACAGCGGCGCGGGTGAAACCCGTAGCGGCATCTCCGCTGTCCACGGGGGATTGTCCCGTTCGTTGTTGAACTTCGCGAGTGGCGGACTCCCTGTTTCCGCACCGAGGTCGTCTATTCTACGCCACGTCAGCAACCGCACCGTCGGGCGGGGCCAGCGCGTCCAAGGCGCCGACCAGGTAGCGCAGGTCGCGGTAGCCCCGCACCCGCCGGAAGCGCGGCTCCGCCTCCACCAGCGCGCTCGCCACCCAGCGTTGAATCATCTGCCCGCCGCGCCACCGCTTGACCCGCCGCGTGTAACCCTCAACGCTGCCCATCAGGTTCTCGATGATGTTCGTCGTGCGCAGAGTACGTTCGAGCGCCCCCGTCAGACCGAGCCGCTGCACCGTCAGCGTCTCCTCGAGGCCCTCCCGGATGGACGCCGACGCGCCGGGGTGGTCGCGCTCCAGTGAACCCGCCAATCGCTTCAGCACCCGCGCCGCGCGGTCCGCTGACTCGAGGTCCCAGGCATCCCGCAACGCCTTGCCGACCGAAGCGTGCAGCCGTTCGGGCAGATGGCCGAGCACGTTGCGGAGCTTGTGTACTTGGCACCGTTGCACCACCGCGCGGGAACCGCAGACATCGGTGATGGCCCGGCGCAGCCCCGGCGCGCCGTCGATGACGAACAGCAACGTCGGGTCCGTCGGCAGGCCGCGCGTCACCAGGTCGCTGAGCAGGCCGCTGGCGACGGCCGCAGTCTCGGTGGCTCCTTCGCGCAGTCCCAGCACGTGCTTGCAGCCCTGCGTGTCGATCCCCAACGCCACCACCATGCAATGGTCCCGGAAGACCTTGCCGTCGATCATGCAATGGTCCCGGAAGACCTTGCCGTCGATGCAGACCACCCGCAGGTCCAGCTCGCCCAACGGCCGGCTGAGAAACGACCGCAGGCGCTTGGCTGACAGCGCCACGAACCGCCGAGACACCGCGCTGCTCGACGTTCCCCGCTCCTCCACCTCGGCCGGCGCCGGGTCCAACGTGCCCGCATACCGCCGCGTCGAGACCCCGGCGGCGACCGCCGAGAGCGTGTGCTCGTCCAGCGGGTCGGTGGCCGCCGCCCATTGGAAGCTCGGCAGCGGCGCCTCGCCGTCGGCGCGCCGAACGCGCAGCCGCGGCACGGCAACTTGGCGCCCGCCAAGCGTTACTTGACTGGCCACGCTCCCGCCGCGCCACGCCGGCCGCTCGGCCTGATGGCGCCCCTTCGGGCCGCACAGGTCTTCTCGATCCCCCTCCATCATCGCCTCCAGGACCTGCATCCCGGTCTTGATGCACAAGCCATGGAACGCTTCCCTGACACCGTTCAGCACGCCGAGCACCGGCAGCGGCACCTGAATCGAGACCGTTCGCGAGCTTCGGGGTTGGCTGGAACGCTTCCGCCTGTCATGCTTCGCCATGGGTGGCTCTCCTCCTGTTGTTTGCACCCCTGTCCTGCCACAGAACAGGGGCGAGGAGTCGCCACCCGCTTCACCTCAGTTCAACAGCATCCGGGACATCCCCCAGCCGGCGATTCGCTGGAGTCAGCGGACGGCGGTCTCGTCGTCGTCGCCCAGGAGCGCCGGGTCGCGGTGGACGAGCAACTGTTCGTCGTTCGCATCGGCGAGGCGTTGGTGGTCAAGCGCTTTCGGCAGGTCGACGGTCGGTGGAGCCTGGTCAGTGACAGCCTGGCTCATCTGCCGAGACCCATGACCGCGGACGATCGCATCGTGGGCCGGGTAGCGTGGTGTGGCCCGCCCAGCGTTGTAGTCGCCTGACCGGTGTGACCATAGCCGACCGGCTGGACCGCCCGCCGCCCTCGCCGGCGACGCCACCCAGGTGGCTCGCGGCGGCGGCCCGAGCGACCCGCGAGGACCTGCCCGCGTCGATCGGAGGCGTCGCGCCGTGGTGAGCGGCGCTGGCGACGAGGAGCACCTTCCTCCTCGTCGCGGCGCCATCCACTCGGCGCGGCTGAGGTCCGCGGGCAGATGGACCCGGCCGCCCTCGCGAACTGCTGGAACCACCGCGACAGTCATCTCGGCCGAACACGGCTGCTCATCCCGCGCGGCGTAGCCGGAGTCGCCAGCCCAAGGTGTCGGGCTCGCCGGATCGGGGTACCATGCGGGGAAAAAGGGGAGAGACCGGTTCACTCATCTGCAAGGAGGAAATGTTGGCAAGAGTCAAGAAACTCACCGTGGCCATGACGAAAACGCAGCTGTTTTCGGATATCGGGGAGAACACGGCGTTGACGAGGCGGCAGGTCGCGGATGTCTTCGAGGCGCTGGAATCGGTCATAGAGCGCCATGTCCAGAAAGGGGCCGTGGGCGCTTGCACGATACCCGGCCTGATGAAGATCAAGGTCATGAAGAAGCCCGCGCAAAGGGCCCGGAAGAACGTGCCGAATCCGTTCCGGCCTGGTGAGACGATGGACGTGAAGGCCAAGCCGGCCAGCACCTCAGTGAAGGTTCTGCCGCTCAAGAAGCTGAAAGACATGGCGTAGGTGTCCGCCGTACCGGTCGTCGTCCCCGCTCGCGCTGCGTACTCCCACTCCGCCTCGCTCGGCACCCCGGTCTCGCGGACCGGCGGGGGGGCCGGGTGCGCCCACGGGCGCGCCCGCCTCGGGTCGGATAAGGGGGTATGTGTCAATTTCGCCCGGCGTCGAGCACGTGATCCCGGCGTGGGGCTGGGCGGCGTGGGGCTGGGCATTCAGTCGCGACCGAAACCCCTCGGCAGGCTCGATGGCGAGGGCGGTCGACGTCGCGACGTCGTCGCGGCGCTCGGCGGTTCGGGACTGGGCCAGGGGCTCGGGGAGGTGGTCGCGCCTGGTAACTCCACATGCAGCATCCGGAGTTCCGCCAGGGCCGCGGTGCATCGCCGGACGCTGTTGCTGGACCGGATCCCCCGGCCGCGCGGCGCGCGCGGGAGCCGCAAGGCGGCCGCGCTTGAGGTCGTCCAGACGGTCCCGGAAACCTCCGGCACCGGTATCTCAGCGTCGAGTCGGACACACAACCGGGGCGGACGGCGCGTCCGCCAACAGCACCCCCGACCACGCGAGCCGTCGTCGAGCCGCACGCGGCCCCGGGAACACCCGGCGCGGCCGAGGGCGGCGTGGGGAGGTCCGCCGGCCGACTGTCGACGAACTTGCCCCCTCGGGCGCGCGGCCCCGCACCGGCCGCGTCGGCGGACGGCAACGGCGATGCGCAGGGCTTGGCCGTTGTCACCTACCCGGACGGCGTGGAGCGGCTGGATCCGGCATGGCTCACAGTGGGCTGGCACGCCGATGCGGCCTATGTTATATCTTCATAAACGCTCCATACACTTCACCCACTCGCCGCCGCCCATACGGCCGAACGAGGAGAAAACGAGATGTTCAATAGGCTCACACCCGTGCCTGCTGCCGGCACCTCAAGCACGCTGCCAACAACGTCGCGCCGAGCCTTTGGACGACGTCTTGGCCTATCGGCCGCCGGACTGGCCCTGGCGGGATGCTCCGCGTCTGAGCCCTCGGCCGACTCGGCGCTCGCCGAGGCGGCAGTCGACCAAGGGTTCGTGCCGGCCCAGGATGCTGCGTCCCAGGCTGCCGTCACTCCTGACGCCGCCCTCACGCTCCTTACCGACGGCAACGCGAGATTCGTCGCCGGGACTCCTGTCAGTCGCGACTACAGCGATCAGATTCGAGCGACCGCCGCCGGGCAGTACCCGTTCGCTGTTGTGCTCGGGTGTATCGATTCTCGAGTCCCCATCGAGACGGTCTTCGATCAGGGGATCGGGGACATCTTTTCGGCCAGGATCGCCGGCAACATCGTGAACACCGAACTACTCGGCAGCATGGAGTTCGCCTGTCAACTCGCTGGGGCGAAGCTCGTGGTCGTCCTCGGACACACTTCGTGCGGCGCCGTGAAGGGGGCCATCAGCAGCGCCCGGCTCGGCAATCTCACGCAACTCGTGCAAAAGATCGAACCAGCCGTGGAGGCGATCGAAGGCGAGCGCGATGTCAACAACGCCGACTACGTCGACGGGGTTGCCGAAGAGAACGTGCGCATGGTGATCGCGGAGATTCGCCGAGAAAGCTCCGTACTGGCTACGATGGAGCAGGAACGAGAGGTCCGAATCGTGGGCGGGATGTATGACGTCTCCACCGGCGTCGTGCGCTTCATCTGACCCCATGCTGCGCGTGTTTATCGGCGCCCTTGTTCTCGCCGGCGCGATGCTGTTGCCCGGTGCGGCCCTGGCGCAGACGCCGGTCGATAGGGACCAGCTCGGCGCCTGGTACATGCTGTTCTGGTCGACTCGCTTCGACGACACGTCGGCGGGATTACAGGGTGACGTGCAGCACCGCAACTGGAATCAGGGAACCGACCTGGAGCAGTTGCTGATCAGGGCTGGCCTGACCTACGACCTGCCCGAATCCCCTGTGCGAGTAACTGGTGGTGTGGCGCACATCACGAGCGGCGCCTTCGGCGACAGCGACGAGACCAGCGCAGAGCGACGCCTGTATCAGGAGGCGTTGCTTCGCCAGCCTTTGGGACGGGTCGTTTCTCTGCGCCACCGCTACCGGTACGAACAGCGTTGGGTTGACGGCCAGGACTTCCGGACACGGTTTCGCTACGCCCTGTTCGGCGATGTCGCGCTGAATGGACGAGGGACCGGAAACAGGTCTATTTACCTGGCGCTGTACAACGAAGTCTTCATAAACGGGGAGCTCGAAATCGGGCGAGGCAGGACTGTAGAGCGCTTCGACCGCAACCGGTTCTACACCGCACTTGGATTCGGAGTCAGCGACCGGTCCCAAGTCCAGGCCGGCTACATGATCCAGACGTTACCAAGTGGCTCGAAGGGGCAGATCCAGATCAGTCTCCACACATCCTTCTGAATTGGTCCGGAGCCGACGGCTTGCCACGCTTCTGGCGCCGCCATCACCGGCCAATCACTTCTCGAGGCTGTTTCGCGGTCAGGGTGGGGGCTAGGTCGAACTGCGACCCGAGCGCCCCGCGATCACCGCGTCGAGCCGGCCGCGCTCGAAGGGTACCGACGGAAGCTGCACCATTATGGCTGCGGATCGAGTCGAGGCGCTGTTCTTCGAGCTGTTCAGCGGGCTTCCCCGGCAGGGACCGGGAATGGCAGCGAGCACACGGCGGGCCCTCGGGCTCGTGCCTGGCGTCGGGCCACGGACCCGCGTGCTTGACGTCGGCTGCGGGACCGGTGCCCAGACGCTGGTGCTGGCGCTCAGCTCGCCCTCACGCATCGTCGCCGTCGACAACCATCCGCCTTTCATCCACATCCTGAACCGCGAAGCGCAACGCCTGGGCGTCGCGAACAGGCTGGAAGCGCGCGTGGCGGACATGCGCCGACTCGACTTCGCGGACGACTGTTCGGCGTCAACTACTTTTGCCGGTGGACGATCATTGTTTTTGCCGGTTCCGCTCGTCGTGGACCGAGAATCAACAACCGTGATCGCGAGCGATCGCGGCGGAACGGAGGGACGACCTCCGCCGAGAGTCGTGTCGGTCAATGCGGCCACGTGTTCAGTAGCCGGACGAGTCCGCCCGGCGGTTCATCCTGGACCGGAGCACGCCGCGGCACGCGGCGTGCTCCGGCCCCGAAGGTCGGCGTCGCTGTTGGTTTGTCTCGAGATCAGCACGGTCGCCCCCCGCCCCTGGTGGGCCCGCCAGTGCCTTCACCAAGTCCCCGCGCACGCGTAGTGCTTCCGACACGATGCGCCCCGCGATGAGCCAAGCCCGCCGGGCCGTCGCCGCCGGTGACGCCGACCCCAACCGGTTCCGGTCCGGCGCGCCATCCCCGAATCCGGCGGTCCGCCGCGTCCCGTGAGCGTCGTGGACGGCCGGGACGCCCCGTCCAGGCCGGGCCGCAAGGCCCATAACTGCCATCCGAGCCGCGGGGCGGGCGGCGTGTCACCCGAAGGGCCGTAGCGGAGCGGAGGACGCGCGCAGCGCGTTGACACGCCGGCCGTCCCGCAGCTACGCGGCGCCGACCTCCCGACAAGCTTGCCGTGCATCCCGGGCGCGGGTCCGAACCGAGGAGCACGACCCCGCAGGCATCAACGGCCCCCGGATGCCGGCGCCCGGCTCCCCTTCGTGGCCGCCAACCGGAAGCTGTCGCCGGTGGTCTAGCCGTCACGCCCGAAGCCCCTGGGCAGCTCGACAGCCTCCAGCACCGACAGATCCAGATCGCAGACCTGCTCGAGCAACTCCGCGGTCACGGACCCGGCGAGGGATTCCGGCAACGCGTCCCGCCACTCCCGGTACTGGTCCTGCAGCGCCAGGAGCGTGTGCACCGCGTCGTTCCACTGCTGTGGCCGCGTTCTCCGGTCCGCCGGCCGGCGGTACCGGGTCCGGGACTCGCCGGCCTTCCGCCGCTCCCGGTAACGCGCCTGCCGCTCCGCGTTTGTCAACGCCACGATTACTCCACACTGTTACGTAACGGACCGGTGACAGGCGGCTCGGCGCCCGGACGTTCACGACGTCGAGCGTCGGCGGGCTCGGGGCAACAGTGGACCGGGAGCACGGCCGCGGGGGGCAGGCGCCAGTGGCGATTTCCGGCGGGACCGGTCCGTTCGGTAGCTCGGCACGTCGAACTCAAGCACGACGGCGTGGTGTACGAGACGGTCGATCGCCGCGGCCGTGGCCATCTGGTCGCGGAAGATCCGGTCCCACTGGCTGAAGATCAGGTTGCTTGTCACCATCACCGAGCGGCGCTCGTAGCGCTCGGCGAGCAGCGTGAAAAGCACCTCCGCCTCGTCCGGGCTCTGCTGTACGTAGCCCAGGTCGTCGAGCAAAATCGCCTCAAAGAGGTCGAGCTTGCGGAGGGCGCGGGGCAGGTCGAGGTCGCGTTTCGCGCCGAGCAGTTCCTGGACCAGGGCGTAGGCCGAGGCGCACAGCACGCTGTGGCCGGCCTCGACCAGCGCGTGCCCGACCGCACTCAGCGCGTGGCTCTTGCCCACGCCCGGCAGGCCGAACGCCAGCACGTTCGTCGCCGTCTCGAGGAACGCCCCGGTGGCCAGCGTCTCCAGCTGCTGCACCACCGGCCCCGGCAACCTGCCGGTGTCGAGCGTCGCGAACGTCTTGCCCGGCGGCAACCGCGAGGCACGGCGCAACCGCGTGATCCGGCGCTGGCGTCGTGCCTCGGCTTCCGCCTCGAACACCTCGAGCAGCACCGGCATCGCCTCGGGGTGCCCGGCCTGCGTCAGCCGCGGCACGAGCTCCTCGGCCGCTGTCGTCAGCCCGAACTGCGTCAGCAGCGTCGTCACCTGCGTGCTCGGCGCCGTCATCCGAGCAGACCTCCGGTCAGCAACGCGTCGTACTGCGCCAGATCCGGGCGGGGCACGTGGACCACCGGGACTGTCGGAACCGGCGGACGCACCTGAGCCTGGACGCCGGCGTACTCGCAGGGGACGTCGGCATCGAGCCGGGCGCGAAGCGTCGCCTCGACCAGCCCCTCGCCGGTCATGGCCGCCAGGTGCAACAGGCGCACGTACTCGACGTCGGCCCGCTCGCCGTGCGTCCGACCGAGCGCGTCATACGCCGCCCGGAACGTTAGGACAGTGGTCGATATAAGGTTGCCAACTGCACCCAGGCGCAACCCGTTTTCTACGGTTTCGCGGGCTTGCCAGACGGCAAGGTAATTCTCGTCAGTGTCCTTAGCGACGGGAACAGCTCCTCCCGGAAGCGATACCGCGCGAAGGCGCCCGGCTTCCGGACCAGGCTCCCGATGATGTGGCGGTAGTCGATCCGGTGCTCCGCCGAGCCCCGCAGACGCGGCATCGTGCACAGCACCCGGCCGCCGTAGAGGACCTCGACCGTCGACGGATGCTGACGGGCCTCGACCGTGTGACCGATCAACCGCGACGGCACCGAGTAGACCCGGCCGCCGACCCGGATTGTGCTCCACTTCCGCACCCGGCACTGGAACGTCGTGTACTCCGGGATCCGAGCCGACGGCAACGGCCGCAGATACGCCCGTTCCTCGGCCAGCCGAGTCGCCGCCGGCGTATTCCGCGCCTCGTCGACGACCGCCCGTACGAAGCGCAGATACGCGGCCTCGTCGATGAAGTCCCGGTCGCCCCGCAACAGCAACGCCTGCTCGACGGCCGTCTTCGTCCGGAAGTGAGCCTGCTCGGCCACGCCGTTCTCGTGCGGCTTCCCCGGCCCGGGCCGCGTGGCTCGAACGGCGCCGGGCGGACCTGCTGCCCACCGAGTACTTCCACGTCGTCTTCACCGTGCCCCCGGCGGTCGCCGAGATCGCCACCCAGAACAAGGCCGTCGTCTACGGTCTCCTCTTCCGGGCCGTTGCCGAGACGCTGCGCACGATCGCCGCTGACCCCCGCCACCTCGGCGCCGAGATCGGCTTCTTCGCCGTCCTCCACACCTGGGGCCAGACGCTCGTCCATCATCCGCATCTGCACTGCGTCATCCCGGGCGGGGGGCTCGCGAGCGACGGCCGCGGCTGGGTTGCCTGCCGCCCCGGGTTCTTCCTGCCGGTCCGGGTCCTCTCACGCTACTTCCGCCGTGTCCTCCTCGAGGCGCTGCGGGACGCCTTCCAGTCCGGACAGCTGCGCTTCGCCGGCCGGCTGCAGTCCCTCAGCGACCCCCGGCGCTTCGCCGAGCACCTCCGCCCAGCCCGCGAGACCGAGTGGGTGGTCTACGCGAAGCGACCCTTCGCCGGCCCCGAACAGGTCCTCGACTACCTCGGCCGCTACACCCACCGGATCGCCATCGGCAACCAGCGCCTGTGCAGCCTCGACGGCGGCTCCGTGCGCTTCCGCTACGCCGACTACCGCCGGGCCGGCGCATCCCGCCAGAGGAGGATGACCCTGACGGTGACCGAGTTCATCCGGCGCATGCTCCTCCACGTGCTCCCGCCCGGCTTCCACCGCATTCGCTACTATGGCTTCCTCGCCAATCGCTACCGGCAGCAGAAGCTGACCGAGTGTCGGCGGTTGCTGTCCGCGCCGCCGCCACCACCGGCAGAGCAGGCCGCCCGCGCCGCCACCGACTATCGGGACCGCTATGAGGCGCTGACCGGTCGCTCGTTGCGGTGGTGTCCCCGTTGCGACGACGGCAACATGCTCGTCGTCGACCACCTCGCCGGCGGGTGGACGTCTCCGGCCATCCTGGACTCCTCGTGACGAGCCCACCACCGTTCGCCAGGCACCCTTTGAAGCTCCCGGGGTCCCCGGGCCGGTCGACCTGCGTCTTCGACGCCTCACCACGGCCCGGGGCCGGCCTTCGTAGTCATCCTCACCGACTATCGTGGGCCCGCAACCTCCACGTACGACCCTGTGACCGGCATTCCATCAGTAACTCCCGACGATGCAACGCCCATAGCCGAGCGGCGGAGCAGCGGTTCAGTCCAATCGATTCTTAGTTCACCGGCGCGGTGGGACGTCTTACTACTTGCCGGCCGTTCGCCGCCGCGCCGCCGATCTAAGAACGCTCTGCAGTATGTCCAGCTGGTCATACTGGCCGGGTTGGGTGTCCACCGAGGTCGCCGCGGCTCCGCTTCATCACTCGACGAGCTCCACAGTCACGGTAGTGAGCGCTTCAAGGGCTGTCTCTTGGTCACCAACCGTCATGACAGTCTGAAGCGCAATGGTGGTCTCGGCATCCAGCAGCAGTCCCCTGTCGGCATCGAAGCGGGTCGTCCTCGCTATCGTCGCGTCGCGGAACTCCATCGGGATGCGTGACGAGCCCAGGGCGTCGTCCGCCAGCCCCATGGTTCCCGAGCTGTGGATAACGGCGAGTTCTTCGTCCAGGGATTCCAGCTCGTGCGAAGTAGCGACCGTCATGGAGCCGACGAGCGGAAGGGGCAGCGTGAAGGCGTTCTCCCAGGTGGAGCCAACGCCGACGGCTTCGCCAGGCAGCGAGAGCATCCCCTGTCTCCACTGAGCGCGTAGCGCCTCCTCGCTCACCATCTGATCGAGCATGGTCCGCGCCGACGGATCCGGGATCCGCGCACGTAACGCGTCAAGCATCTCGTCGATTCCCGACATCCCCAACAACGCCCCACGCGGGTCGAGGACTACCGAGTAACTCGTTCCCACCATGACCCTGATTGCATCCAGAGGGGATCTAGCGCGTGTCTCGTCGGCGGAGTCCATGGTCATCGTCCCCATCGGCCCAGCGATCTCCATGCGCACGCCCTCCGTGGTTATGCGGACGGTGGCATTGCCATCGCTGTCGACCTCCAGGACGCTCCAGCGCTGCGTAGTGTCCATGTGCATCGTTGACGTTCCCATGCTCTGCGGCAGTTCGCTCTCGCTCCGCATCGACAGGCGATAGACGAGGTCCGCTCCCGGCTCCAGCTTCCACGTCAGACTAACGTCCCGCGGCATCCCGCAGCCGACTCCCGCTAGGGTCAAGGTGCCACACAGCAGAGCGGTCACGGCCCTGCCGGCGAGTTGGGGGTTACGACGACGAGCGGGATGCATGTTCATCGCGATCTCCATGTTGTGCTGCTCCCAGCCTGCCGCACTGTACGCCCGACTGCGCGGGCGGTACGAACGCGAGCTTGCGGTCCGCCGGTGGCAGGTGCACACAAAGACTGGCTGGCCACCAACCTAAACCCCAATTGGCTCAAGACCTTCAAGGTCAGCCGGGATCCACGCTTGGCCGAGAAGGCCATCGACATCGTCGGGCTCTACCTTAAACCGCTCGACAACGCGCTGGTGCGCTCCGTCGACGAGAAGACCCAGATCCAGGCCCTCGACAGGGCCCACCCGTGGTCGCCGTTGCGGCCCAGGCAAATCAAGCGCCGAGCCCACGATACATAAGCGACACGCCTTCCACGTGGCGACGGGGAGGTGCTCGGGCGCACACGACCGAAGCGAGCCGGGACTTCCTGGCTGCGCATCCCCGTTTTCGCCTGACCTTCACGCCGATGTGCGCGTCGTGGCACAACGCCGTCGAGACGTGGTTCGGCCAGTTGGAGCCACGTGTTCTACGGCGCGGCCCGTCAACCAATCCCGCCGCTACAGATCCGCCGGTTTCCGCGCGTCCCGTCGGCGGCCCGCCTTGCGTGGCTCGACGCCGGGTCGCGATCACGTGGCAGCGGACCCGGTCCCGCTCGAGCCGTCGCTGCAACGCGTAGCCACACAGCACCGCTTTCGTAACAGCCCCACACCGACCGCAGGGCGACCCGTTCCAGCTTCTGCCGCAGTCGCTCCACCGGAGAGCTTGGTTCCGCACCGTCCAGGTGACGGCGGATCGTCGCGTCCGGCGCAGCAGCGCCACGTGCAGCTCCCATCGCCGAGTTCCTGCTGAACGCGGAGCAACGCCTGATTCTGCGGACACACAGAGCGCAGGCGAGACCGCACCAAGTGTCTCAACGCCGGACGACCGACAACCGGCGCCCCGCAGTCCTTGCGGACATCAATCGCCGCGATCGCGCCCTGCCAGCGAATTCCGTATATCGATGAGAACCGCGAGGATGCCGCAGAAGAATCCCGCAAAGAGCAGGCCCCCGATACCGCCCATCAGCGCCCCGCCCAGAAACGCCGCGAACGAGAACCCGCCGGGCAGCGCGTTCCCGGCGAACACCCCCATTGAGACCGCTAAGAGTACGGGGTACCCGACCGCCACGACAGCGTTGATCACGCTCACCGAGTCGGCCAGAAAGCCGTTGATCCGCTTGGCAAAGTCCATCGTTTTCCAGCCTCCCATTCTAGACGGATTCCCACCCAATCGCGGAAATCGGACGACAACTAGCCTAGCATGCTTAACAAATCGGAGGTGACACTGTCAACAAAAACAGGATTCGGCCCGATTGCCGCCGGTCGCCGCGAACCGAGTCGACCGGCACTTCGTCGCCGCCGCACCCAACCAGCGGCTGGTCGCGGCCACGTCGGAGTTCGCGATCGGGAACAGCCGCAAGCTCTACCTGGCGGCGGTGCTCGATCTCTTCTCGCGCTTGGCCGGAAGCTCTCGCTCGGCGTCGGTTTCCAGCTGCTCGTTCTCCCTCACCCTCTGCCCCGTACCCTCCCTCTTCACGCTTCCCCGCACCTCGTCTGCGCGGACGAGCGAGAGCCAGAGTATACCCCTAAATTGAGAGGCCACCAATATTGGTGGATATATGTTCATATTATCCCGGGGCCTAGACGGTTTTTGTCTTTTATGCCACCAAACTTGGTAGATAGGCTACAGAGCAACGCGGCAGGCCGCGACTTGACAGCCATAACCGACTGATGCCATAAAGTGCCCGGAAGTAGAAGGAGCGCCCATGAGAGTGGATCGAGAAACGTGGCCACCGCCCTCGTGCCGGCCTGCCCTCGAGGACCGAACTTGGCTCCATGGAGGTGGACTCGCCCGGACCCGACCCCGGCGCCTGCGGCGCCGTCGACGCTCGTCCCCGGCAGCAGCATGACGTATGTGCTTGAGGAGAGTAGATGAAGAAACAACTTCACGCGACGATAACCATTATCGCGATCGTCGTCGCCGACGGTCTGTCTCGCCCGACCGACACTTCCGACGGTTGAGATCCGACCCTCGGTGCTCGGCGTTGGGTCTGTGTTGGGGTCGTAAGGAAGGATGGGTGTCGCACCATGAGTTACGCCGAGATGACAGGAGCTTATGCGACAGTTTGCACGCTGCCACCGTCGAAACGATGCCTGATGATGGCCATCCCGTTGCTAGTGGCATTCATGTCCGGTTGTAGTGAGATCCCGGGTGCGCTCGCAGACATCGAGTCGTTTCAGGACCGCACGCGTGCCCTTCTGGAACACCAGGTAGAGGAGACCGCGGCCGCAGCTGCAGCCGCAGAAGCAGTTCGTGACGAAGCGCGGTCTGCTTACGACAGTGCACCGGGACAGACCTACGTTTTCAGAGGTGATCCGCCTCCAGAAGTCCTCGAAAAGCAGCGACTGCGTGATGTACTAGACGAGGCGAGCGCAGCGAGGAATGACGCTGTACGCAACAACCAGACAGTCACGAGGTACCTTAATAGCGCGGGTACCCGCCATACGGACCGGCTACGCCGACTGCGGACCGCGTATGAAGATGACACGTGGGAGCTCATCGAACGGGATCTGTCCCCCCGCTCCATTGTGCTGCGCGCCCGACAGCAAGCGGAGCGCGAGCTGAGGCGCCTTGAGGCTGGTTGCACGTCACCGGTGGTCCTCCGGAGAAACTTTGGCCTTGGCGTGGAGATCGAGCCGGGTTGTGAGGAAGGGAGTGAACAGTGAACATTCACAGGCGGATCAATCAGTTCCTGGCTGAGTGGGTGAGTGCGATCAATGCGCTTGTGGCAATACGGATCCGGTGGTGGCTGCGCTAGTCGCGGGCGGGCTCGCCGGCAGTTCCTTCGGACGCTTCTGATCACGGGGTTCCGAGTCTCCTCAAATGCGTGTGGGTAGCGGCGGCGCCAGTTCTATGCCTCCACAGCAGAGGAACAGCATCGAGATCAACGCGCCGGGCGAGTGGAAGCCATAGGCGCGACGCGCGATCACCCGCAGCTTGTTGTTGATGCCCTCCACCGGACCGTTCGTCATCTTCGTGTCCAGGTACGCCAGGATGCCTTCAGCGTGTTTCCGAATCGTACGCCCCAGCTTCACGAACGGCGTCAGGCGGGACCGCGCAGCCCACTCCAGCCACTCATCGAGCAGCGCCGGCGCATCCTCTGGTGTCGCCTGCCCCAGGATCGTCGCCAGGTACTCCTTCAGTTCGTAGGCCCGGTCCAGCGCCCGGTTCTTACGACGCAACGTCTCCAGACGCCGGGCCTCACCAGGCCTCAGCCGCGCCGGGTGCTTCAGCAACGCATAGCGCGTCCCCTTGAGCGCCTTCGCATCCTCCGGCTCCGAGGCCAGCCGCCGCTGCTCCGAACGCCGCACCTCGTCAACCGCATCCGCCGCAAGCCGTTCAACGTGAAACCGGTCGAACACCACCCGCGCGTGCGGAACCCACGCCCGCAGCGCCTTCTGCCAGCTCGACGCCAGGTCCGCCGTCACCAACTCGATCCGCGCACAGCCACCAGGTCCCAACTGCTCGAAGAAGGCCCCCAGCGTCTCCGCGCTGCGCCCCCGCCCCGCCCACACCACCCGACGCTCGTCATGGTCAACCACGATCGTCAGGTAGCGGTGACGCTTCCGGTAGCTGAACTCATCGACTAATGTGGAACTCCACATTAGTCGATTAATGTTGAGTGATCAGTAATGTGGAGAAGCCGCCTCTTGCCTCGGCGGCACCGAAGGATTCTCTCCAAGACTCCACATTACGTACGTAGCATCGGGACCGTGCCAATCCCGGCACCGCTTTCCTGGAGGTCCCGATGCTGGTTGATCTGTATCCCAAGGTGCACCGGCGGTACTCGTCGTTGGCGATCATCGGTCCGATCCTGGACGGATATGGCACGTGGCTCTTGAAGCAGGGCTACTCAACCGAACGCGCCTGCGATCATTTTCGTGCGGCGCCGCGCCTCGTCCGCGGTCTGCAGCAACGCGGCGTGCAGGCCCTGACGAGCTTGACGCGAGCGCGATTGCGGGCCTGTGCTCCCGCTGATTCCCAGGAGGATCCCGATTTGGCGGTCCTGGTCCGGCAGATGGCGGGGTATTGCGAGTCCGAGCTGTCGCTGTATCCGCTGCCCGCGTTGACCCGGATCGAGCAGCGGGTCGCCGCCTACAGGACCTATCTGCAGCACGTCCGGGGGTTCGCGCCGTCGACGCTGACGTACCACGGCCGAACGGTTGGGGAGTTTCTGGCACATATGGACTACGAGACGCAGCCGACGCGGCTCGCCGCGCTCGACGGCCGGGATCTCGACACCTTTCTGTGTGCCGTCGGCCCCCGCCAGTCGCGTGCGTCTCTGCAGCACGTGGTGGCCCACCTCCGAGCATTCCTTCGGTTCCTGGCCGCTGCCGGCGAGATTCCGACCGAACTCGACACGCAGATCGACACGCCCCGCGTGTATCGCGACGAGCGCCTCCCACGGGCGCTGCCCTGGGACACGGTGCGGGCGCTGCTCCGGACGATCGACCGCACGACCCCGCTGGGCCGCCGCGACTACACGATCTTGCTCCTCATGGCCACCTACGGCCTGCGCGCGTGCGAGGTCGTGACGCTCACGCTCGACGACGTGGAGTGGCGGGCGGGCCGGCTGCGCATCCCGCAACGCAAGACACGCGGCTCGCTCCGGCTGCCGCTCACCGACGAGGTCGGGACCGCGCTGCTTGACTACCTCCGTCACGGACGCGCCGCCCTGAACGTGCGCCGGCAGCGGGTCCCGTTCCAGGGCCCGCCGCCGCGCAGCTATCGGGAGGTGTTTCTCCGCTGCCGCACGCCGACGGGCGTTCTCAAACCGACGGCCGTCACCGAGGCCTTCCAGGCTTGGTCGAAGCGAAGCGGCTTGGCCATTCCGTTCCAGGGAGCCCATTGCGTGCGGCACTCCTATGCGGTGCACCTCTTGCGCTCCGGCCTGTCGCTCAAGACGATCGGCGACCTCCTGGGTCATCGCACCCTGGAGAGCACATGCGTGTATCTGCGCTTGGCGGTGGATGACCTCCGCGACGTCGCGTTGTCTCTGCCGACCGCGCTTGACCGCAGTGCGCCGGAGGTGGCGTCATGACGACGTTCCGCTCCGTCCTGTCCGTCACCATCGGGAGCTACCTGACGCTCAAGCGAGCGTTGGGCCGGCAGTACGCCGCGGAAGAATGGGTGCTGGCGCACCTGGATCGGTTCCTCGCCGCCCGGCACGCCGACCTCGTCGCCGAGACGTTCGCCGCCTGGTGTCTCACCCTGCAGCATCTGGCCTCCGGCACGCGTCGAGCCCGCATGCGGATCGTGCGAAACCTGTGTTTGTATCGACGACGCAGCGAGCCCGGCTGCTTCCTCCCCGACGAGCGGCTGTTTCCGCCGGTCCACCAGGCCATCCGGCCACACATATTCACCGACAGCCAGGTCGTCCGGTTGCTGGCCGCGGCGCGCACACTGGCCCGCAGCCCCAATTCACCTCTCCGTCCCGAGAACATGCGCCTGGCGATCGTGCTGCTGTACACCACCGGGTTGCGACGCGGGGAGCTGACGCGGTTGACCGTGGGAGACTATGACCCGCCGCAGCGCACGCTGGCGATCCGGCAATCCAAGTTCCACAAGTCGCGCCTCGTCCCGGTGTCGGCGGATACCGCCCGCGAGGTCGAGCGGCTGATCGAGATGCGCGGCCGGCGGCGACTTCCAGCCGGGGCGGACAGCTCGCTCCTCTGGAATCGCAGTCGGCGCACCGGCGGCTACAGCGGCGGCACCCTCAGCGGCGCCATGCGGGCACTCTTCCGGCGGGCCGGCGTCCGGACCGCGACCGGTCAGCTCCCCCGCACGCATGATTTCCGGCACGGATTCGCCGTGACCGCGCTCCTCCGGTGGTACCGCGCCGGACTGGACGTGCAGGCGAAGCTGCCCTTCCTCGCCGCCTACATGGGGCACGTCTCGATCGTCTCGACCGCGTACTACCTCCAGTTCGTCGAGCCCCTCGCGACCGCCGCGAGTGCGCGATTCGCCGACCACTGCGGCGCCCTCATCACGGGACCCTTCGGTGCCGGAGGTGCGCGATGACCGCCGCCGGCCCGAACGACCTGGCGCGAGCCCTCCGGGCGTTCTTCGCCGATCACCTGCCCCGGGTGCGGGGAACGAGTCCCCACACCATCCTGAGCTATCGGGACAGCCTCGTGCTGTTGCTGCGCTTCGTCGCAACCGAGACCCAACGGTCCGTCCTTCAACTGGACCTCGACGACCTCGCGCCCCAGCCGATCCTCGCGTTTCTTCAGCACCTGGAGCTCAACCGGCACAACAGCGTCGCCACCCGCAATGTGCGCCTCGCCGCGGTCCACGCGTTCTTCCGATATTGCGCCATGGAGTACCCCGCACGACTCGCACACTGTCAACGCGTCCTCGCCGTCCCGTTCAAGCGAACCGGCAGCCGCCCCGTGGAGTACCTTGAGCACGAGGAGGTCGAAGCCGTCCTTGGCGTCGTCGATCGCGGCACCGTCGACGGCCGCCGCGACTATGCGCTGCTCGCCACCATGTTCAACACCGGCGCGCGGGTCGCGGAAATCGTCGCCCTGTCCGTCGCGGACCTGCGGTTGGACACACCCGCGCAAGTCCACCTGTATGGCAAGGGACGGAAAGAGCGGGTCTGCCCGTTGTGGCCGCAGACCGCCGACCTGCTGCGCGCCCTGCTGGTCGAACGCGGCCGGGAGCCACGGTCCGATGAGCCGGTCTTCCGTAATCACCGCGGGACCCGTCTGACACGATTCGGCGTCCGCTACCTGCTGCAGAAGTACTGCACCCGTGCGCAGGCCTCCGTGCCGGCCCTGCGCGCCAAGCGCCTCCATCCCCACAGCATGCGGCACAGCACCGCTGTCCACCTGCTCCGCGCCGGCGTCGATATCGTCACGATCAGTCAGTGGCTCGGCCACGCCAGCGTCACGACCACGCATCGCTACGCGACCGTCGATCTCGACATGAAACGAGAGGCGCTCGCGAAGGCGCGCCCCACCGCCCTCGACACCGCCGGGCCGGCCCTGTGGCGCACAGACGCGTCCGTGCTCGAATGGCTCGAAGCACTCTGAGGAAGGCGATCGGTAATGTGGAGTGCGGCGACGCGCCGTGCTTGGCGTGAACGCCGTTCCCGCGGCGACTCCACATTACTGATCACTCAACATTAATCGACGCCGATTCGTCTCAGCTTGGCGAACCGAGCCCCGTCCAGCCGCCGCGCCACAACCCGTTCCACGATGCTGCCCACCGTCACCCACGATATTCCCAGCAGGCGGCTCACCGCCGTCCGGTCCGTCACCTGCGCCAGATACGCCGCCAATTCCTCGAACCCCGACGTGAACACACTGCTGCCGCTCGCCCACGGCACCTGCTCCACCTTCACCCCGCGGCAACGCCGGCACGACACCCGCCACGGCGCATACCGCAGCCACGCCGGCATCCGGCCCCATGACAGATGCCGCCACTGGCGCACCGGCTGCCGGTCATACCGCGGCGCCCGCTTCCCGCACGTCCCGCACCGGGCACGCCGCCACGACGGCTCCACCGACACCGTCAACGGACCGTCGGCGGCCATTTCCACCTGCTTGACGTACATCTGCGTGACACCCAACAGCCGCCGTAGTAACGTAGTCAGACGCATGGGGCTCTCCTCCTCGCGGGTCGTGGTGGTACACGCCCATGAGACCAGGAAGCCCCTTGCGTTTGCAACCGCTTCCGCCAAGCGAGACGACGCACGCGGCCCCGACAGCACCCTTGGCCCCGCCCAACGGGCGTCCGCCGCCGGCGCCGGGACCCGAGGTGGCCGTTGGGGCAATCAGCTGGCGTCTATCCCCAAACCGCCAGCCGCCGCGCTTTTCCGCGTTGTCGTGGACGGCCGGGACGCCCCGTCCAGGCCGGGCCGCAAGGCCCATATCTGCTGCTTGAGCGGAGGGACGGACGGTGTGTCACCCGAAGGGCCGCAGCGCAGCGAAGGACGCGCGTAGCGCGTTGACACGCCGGCCGGCCCGCAGCATTACTCCGCTCCGACCTACCCCCGGCCACGGCATGCGCCACGCCCGCCGCCGCGTCAGGCGCGTCGCTGCGCTCCGCCCCCGCTCCGCCTCACGGCCTTGACCCGGCCGATTCGCGCCTGGAACGCCGATTCCGGACGAAGTGGGAACATCGATTTCGGAGGAAGTGGATCGCCGCTGGCGGCCGGATTCCGGGAAGTGGAACGTCGATTCGGGGACGCGTGGAACATCGGCTCGTCGCCGGGTCGTGAACGCTGCGTCGGTAGCCTGACTGCGGCACGCCGTGCTGAGAGGATCCGCGAACTGCCGGCCGCGCCACAACACCGTTCCACTAGCGCGATGAGCTGACGATGTTGCGTCACCCATCCGATATTCCCTTGAAGCAGGCGTTGGCTCACCGGCACCCCGTCCGGTCCGGGAGCGTGGCCCGCACTGGATACCGCCCGATTCCGCGACGAGACGTTCTTCACGCCGAACCAGGCGATCCGCGTTCCTCGACGAACCCCGACGTGAACACACTGCTGCCGCTCGCCCACGGCACGACTGCTCCACCTTCACCCCGCAGGCAACGCCGGACACGACAACCCGCCACGGCGCATACCGCAGCCACGCCGGCATCCGTCGCCCTCATGACAGATGCCGCTCACTGGCGCACCGGCAGGGGTACAAGGCCGGTCATGCGGCTGGGGCGGCGTACGGCAACCCCCGGCTCGACGCCGCGACCGCGTCAAGCATCCCGCTTCCCGCACGTCCCGCACCGGGCACGCCGGACCACGACGGCTCCACCGACACCGTCAACGGACCGTCGGCGGCCATTTCCACCTGCTTGACGTACATCTGCGTCGAGGCCGTCGACACCCACCCGCGGCGGCTCAGCCGCCGTAGGTCCTGACCCTCGGGCGCCTGCACCTGGATCGCCGAGCGCCACAACCTGCTGCTGATCGGCCCAACCGGCATCGGCAAGAGCTTCCTCGCGCGTTAGTCGAACGGGCCGCCGCCGACGCATGGGGCTCGCGCCTGCTCCGAGCTGGCCGTCGGCCGCGGCGACGGGTCGTGGTCGGTACACGCCCATTGACCATCGACCGCCCCTTGCGACCTCACCGAGGCATCGAGGACCGGGCCGCTTCGACGCCAAGCCCGAGACGACGCACTCCAACCAGGCCGCGGCCCGCACACCGTATCGAGCGACAGCACCCGTTGGCCCCGCCCAACGGGCCCGCCGCCGGCGCCGGGACCCGAGGTGGCCGTTGTCTCGGGGCAATCAGCTGGCGTCTATCCCCAAACCGCCGGCCGCCGCGCTGCCGCGTTGTCGTCCGTGGACGGCCGGGACGCCCCGTCCAGGCCGGGCCGTGGTCGCAAGACGGCCCTTGCGGACGACCGTTGACACCCGCGGGAACGGGTCCGCTGCTGCTTGAGCGGAGGGACGGACGGTGTGACGGCGTCACCCGAAGGGCCGCAGCGCAGCGAAGGACGCGCGAGCGCGTTGGCGCCGACCCGCCGGCCCGCAGCTACTCCGCTCCGACCTACCCCCGGCCACGGTCCCGCCACGGATGGCCGCCTTCTTGGCGGTCGATGACCGCCGGCCGGTTCTGCCGCCGGAGCACGGTGCTGAAGGTGAAGGCGCCAGCACGCGCCCTCGCCGACCATTCGCGCGATCGGCTTCGCCCGTTGGCGATGGCCTGCAACCCACCCACACCCGTTTGAGCGAGCCCGGCCGGGGCTTCGTGGGAGGCTCCATCGCCGGGGGCGTGGCTTGCCCCTCGACGCCGACGCCGGGTCCGTCAGCGTACTGGCGTGCTGGCGGTGCTGATCGATATCGCGGAACGGTCGCTGGGCTTGGCACAGGCGGCACCACCGTCGGGCGACGCGCGAGCGCCACGGGCAGAGCTCCGTCGACGGTACGCCCGCCGCCGGAGGTGACTGCCAGCACCCCTCGCCGACCCGCCGATCGCGCCTCAACCCACCCACACCCGTTTGAGGAGAGCCGGGGCTGGGAGGCTCCATCGCCGGGGGCGTGGCGGGCATCCTCGTCGCCGGGTCCGTCTGCGGCGTGCTGGCGGTGCATCGATATCCGGAACTCGCTGGCGGCACAGGCGGCCCACCGTCGGGCGGGGACCACGGGAGGGACTAGCGCGATGAAGTGACGATGGCTGGTGTGGAGGCACGACGGCTAGTGGTGTGTCTCTTGAACAAGTTGACGCTTGATGTCCGGGGCGTTTCGACGGTTCGGGCCGGAATCGCCGTTCGACGACCCGTTCGGCCACATGCGAGCAACCGCAAGGTCATTTCTGGGACACACCACTAGCCCGGATTATGCGTGAAGGTGTTGTTTTGGGAGAGACACAGGAGCCTCCGTGTGGTACAAACGTAGTGTATACAAACGTTTAGCCACAACGGAGACCCCTACGTGACGCCTCACACGATACCACAGACTGTTCTGTTCCCGGATCTGTTCGACAAGCCCCTCGTCGCCACGTTCAACCAGGAGCACGCGAGTTCCGACGGCGGCGCCGTCCTGCTCAAGGCGGCCGAGCGCGTGTACGGCTTGGTCAAGGCGTTCGCCCGGTGTCTGGCCGACAAACGCGCACCGGGGAAGATTCGGCACACGCTCGCGGACCTGATCGGCCAGCGGGTCTTCGGCATCGCGTGCGGTCATCCCGATGGCAACGATGCCGACCACTTGGCCGACGACCCCATCCACAAGCTGCTGCTCGGGCGGGACCCGGTGTCCGGCGCGCCCTTGGCGTCGCAACCCACGATCTCGCGATTCGAGAACGGCGCGCGCCGCACCGTGCTCTACCGGATGGGGCGCGAGTTGGCAGCGTGCGTCATCGAGCGTCATCGGCGCCGCCTGCACGGGCGGGCGCGCCGGATCACGATCGATCTGGACCCGACCGACGACCTGACGCACGGGGCCCAGCAGCTCACGTTCTTCAACGGGCACTATGGCGGCTGGTGTTATCTGCCGATGCTGGGGTTTCTGAGCTTCGACCGCGAGGCGGAGCAGTATCTGTGCGCGGCGGTGCTGCGGCCCGGGAAGGCAGTGGCCGCCGACGGGACCCTCGGCCTGCTGTGTCGGTTGCTCCCGCTGTTGCGGGCCGCGTTTCCGCGGGCGCGGTTTCTCGTCCGGCTCGACGGGGGCTTTGCGACCCCGGAGATCTTCGATTTCCTGGATGCGGAGCCCCGGCTCGACTATGTCGTGGCGATGGCGAAGAACGCGGTGTTGCAGCGGCATGCGGAGTCCGCCATGCAGGTGGCCCGCGCGCAGAGCGAGGTCGGTGGCGAGACCGCGCACGTCTATACCGACACCCGCTACGCCGCCGGCACGTGGGACCACGAGCGCCGGGTCGTGATCAAGGCCGAAGTCGTTCGCCTCGGAGACCGCGAGCCGCGGGACAACCCGCGGTTCGTGGTGACGAATCTGCGGCAGACGCCGCGCTTCATCTATGAGAAGGTCTACTGTGCTCGCGGGGACATCGAGAATCGGATCAAGGAACTGCTCGATGGGCTGCAGATCGACCGCACGAGCTGCTGTCTGTTCCCGGCGAACCAGTTGCGCGTCTTCCTGACCGCCGCGGCCTACGTGCTCATGCAGGAACTGCGATTGCGGGCGGCGCGTACTGCGTGTGCCCGCAGCCAGGTAACGTGGCTGCGCGACCGGCTGCTGAAGCTGGGGGTCCACGTCGTCCGCTCGGTCCGCCGCGTGGTTCTGCATCTGCCGCGCTCGACGCCGCACCTCGAGGCGTGGCGGCACATCGCACTCGCGCTGGGCGCGCGCGCTGGATAGCCCACCCGTTGCGCCGCGCCCACCTGCTTCCTGGGCGGCATGGGCCGCTCCGCCGGCGGGGCTGTCGCTGCCCAACCCTCGCGTCCGTCATGCCCCCCCGGTCGGCTGCTCAAACCCCGGCTCCGCTTGCAGGCGACGATGTCCGAGACCCATTCCTGCGCCGATCACGCCCTTTGGCGGTCGAATCTGGACCTTCATGAATAATGCAGGCTAGTGGTATGTCTCTAAAATAGGTTGACCTTTGTGGTGCGACGTCCTGACGAAGTGGGCGCGCAGTGAAAGCCCGCCCTATCGCGTCGTTACCCGCGCCAAGGTCTTGCTCATGGCTGGTGACGGCGTGGCGAATAGTCACATCGCGACCATCGTCGACCATCGTCGGCATCAGCCGACCGACGGTGTTGAATTGGCGCGCGCGGTGCAGGCCATCGTGCATGCCACGCTGCACGAGAAGCCGCCGGGGGGCCACACAGTGGAGCTGTCGTTCGATGGCCAAGGCGGCCGGCGTGAGCCGTGCAACCGTCCAGCGCATCTGGGACGCGCACGGCCTACAGCCCCACCGCGTCAAGACGTTGAAGTTGTCGACCGACCCGGCGTTCGTCGAGAAGCTGACCGATGTCGTGGCGGTCTGCGGGCAGACGTGGATGCCGAGCCGGCGGAGGTCGTCGGCGAGCTTGGCGGTCGTGCGGCGTGTCCACTTCAGACCGCTGACGGGGTCCCCGGCCGCTTCGGGGGCCATCAAGGCTTCGATGCGGGCGATGACTTCGGGCGTTTTCTTTCCAGCCGTGGTCGTCCGCCGCCCGCGCGCCGCACGCGGTCGACCTCGACATCGCGCTCGACGAGTTGCCGGCGGCCGGTGGCGACCGTGGACGGGTCGATGCCGAGGAGGGAGACGATGCGCCGGTCGCCGCCCCACCCGCACTTGAGCGATTCGAGTCCGGCGAACAGCCGGCGCTGGCGCTCGTCGAGCAGGCTGGCGAACAACACGATGGCGGCGCGCAACTTCTCGGGCATCAGGTCGGCGTCGGGCAGGGGCCGCCCAAGTCCGGGCGTGGCCATCAGCAGCCGTCGGGCGCGGAGTTGATGGGTCTCCTGCGGGTGGTCGGTCGCGCAGTAGAGGAACTGGCCGGCGAGCTTGTGCCGCGTCAACCGGCCGTCGCCGACGAGCTTGCGCAGGGTGTCCTGGGTGCCGACACCGAGCCGGTTGTCCAGCTCGTCGACGAAGTGTCCGGCTTCCGCGTCGTTGACGAACGCCTCGGCGTTTGCGACGAGGGTGCCGGCGCGGGAGAAGCGGACGCCGGCGAACGCCCACAGGCCGTGTTCGTCGAAGTCGGCGAGCTCGTCGAGGGTGTAGTAGCCGCCGCGATGGGAGTAGCTGGTGCGGGCGTGGAGGTCCCTGAGCTTGCGGAACGCGGTGCGCCTGCTGACTCGGGGACCAGGGCGGCCATCACGTCGGGCAGGGCAGCGACGGTCTGCTCTCGGAGCAGGGCGACGACGGTGTCGGGGAGAACTAGGTTGGTCTCATTGTGTCAGCATTGCGGATTAGAGATTCCGTAATCATGCCACAATATCGGGGCGATTGCACCCCCGAATCCGAAGAATATCGCTTGACTTGGGCAATACGGAGCCGGACAGAAGCGTCCAGGGGCCGCTGTGTTCTACTACGACAATACAGCCGCTTTTATGAAGTTATTTTTGCGCTGACCCTAAGGCGGTCGGGTCCCAGCAGCTGCAGCCCACGCTCGGAGAACCGCCTCCTCGACGCCGTGCGGCGGCGGGTTGAGGCCCGGGCGCGTGACTGGGGGCGAATTGACCCCTATTCAAGGTGAAGTACCCTCATCGGGTCGACGTTAGTCGCCCGTCGGGCCGGAAGCCAGCAGGCAACGAGCGCAACGGCGGCCAGCACGAGCGGCGCCAGCAGGAACGTCAGCGGATCGTCAGCCGCGACCCCGTAGAGCAGACTCTCCAACACCCGGCTCGCGGCCAACTCGGCAACCACGCCCATGAGGGCGCCGGCGCCGACGAGCGTCGCACCTTGCCCCAACACCAGCGTGACAATCTGCGTGCTCGCGGCCCCCAACGCCATGCGGATGCCTAGCTCGCGCTCGCGTTGCGCCACGGTGTAGCTCAACAGCCCGTAGACGCCAACGGTGGCAAGGACCAGGACCAGCCCCGCGAGCGACCCGACGAAGAAAGCGTAGAGACGCGGCCAGGCGACGGCGTTCAGCAGCCGCGCCTCCATCGTCGTCACCTCGCCGATCGTCGCCTGCGGATTCGCCGCGATGATCGCCTCGCGGAGGAACGGGACAACAGCCAGCGAGTCGGTCGTGGTCCGTACCGAGACCCGCACGCCCGAGCTGAAGTCGAAGAACCTCCCGGTGGCCTGGGGCGATCGGAAAGTACGCCTCCGCCTGCGACTCGCCCGTGAGATCGAGACCGTCGTACACGATGTCGCCCACGACGCCGACAATCTCCCAGGGCTCGCCGAAGCCCAGGATCACCTGCCGGCCGACTGCCGCCGGCCCGTTACCGAAGAACTCGCGGGCCAGCGCGTCGTTGGCGACGAGTACGCGTGGACTGTCGGGCCAGTCCTGGGGCGTGAGTGTGCGACCGGCGCGCAGGCGGAACCGCAGGGCATCCAGGTAGCCGAGGCTCACGACCTGCAGCGCAGTACGCGGCATCTCGTTCGGGTCGCTCGGTATGGGCACGCCGGCCGGGCGGAGCAGGTTGCTGATGGGCGTGTTGCGCCCGAAGGGCACGTGGCGGGAGAGGCCTACGGCTTCGACGTCGGCGAGGGGCTGGAGCCGAGCCAGCACCTCGTCGGAGAGGCGCTCCTGGAGTCGCTGGTGCGTCGCCATCAACTCGGGCATCCGGGCCCCCATCTCGTGCGGCGCGACACCCATTGGGTTAGTTACCTCGGCCGTGATCACGTTGGACGGATCGAAGCCGCGGTCGAAGGTGAGGAGCTGCACGAAGCTGCGCACCAGCAGCCCCGCACCAATCAGCAGCATGACCGCCAGAGCGACCTGCATCGTGGATAGCGCCGTGCGTACACGATGCGCCCGCAGCAACCCGGAACCTCCGGCGGACTGCGCGGCAGCGTCGTTCAGCGTGCGACCAAGTGGAGCTGCGACCACTGGAACGCTGCTCCCGCACCGCACAGCAGCCCGACGACAACCGACAGTCCGGCGGTGAAGACGAACACCGCCCCGTCAATTCCCACCTCGTTCAGGCGTGCGACGTCGACCGGAGCGAGTGCAGGCACGGCACGCAGGAAGACGGCTGCAGTGGCCAGCCCGAGTACGCCTCCGGCCAGACTCAGCACCGTGCTCTCGGTCAGGAGCTGGCGTGCGAGCCGGCCCCTGCTTGCCCCCAGTGCCGCGCTGATGGCGAGCATCCGCCGTCGGGCCGCCCCGTGCGCCAGGAGCAGCCCCGCGGCGTTCATGCACGCGACCAACAGCACGATCACCGTTACCACGGTCAGGATGGACAGCGCTGGTCTGTACTCGCCGACCATCTCCTCCAGCAGCGGAATCACGCGAACGCCGCTCCCGCCGAACAGTGGGGCCAACACGCCGCCGCCCTCCTGCAGGATGCTGCTGGCCTCTGCCGCGGCCTGCTCTGCGGAGACGCCCGATCGGAGCCGTCCGAGTGCTCTGAACGCGGTAAGAGTGATACCGGCCGGTTGTCCTGACGTGCTCTCCGTAGCCGACGGCTCGATGACGTACGGCAACCAGAATTCGCTGTCCGGAGTCGGGAAGTGGAACCCTTCGGCCAGCACGCCGACGACGAGGTGCACGTTGGGGCCCAGGTCGACGAAGGTCCCGACGATGTCTGGATCCGATGCGAAGTGGTTCGTCCAGGCGCGGTGACTCAGCAGCACGACGCGCGGCGCGCCGGTCCGCGCTTCTTCCTCCAGGAAGAGCCGACCCAGATGCGGCGACACTCGGAACAGCGGGAACATCGACGGCGAGACCCTGGCGCCGCGCAGGGTGACCCCGTCACGTTCGCGGCGTAGCCCCCGGTAGGCGGCGAGCTGCTCGAACGACTCGGCGTTCTCCTGCAGCAGGAGCATCGAGCTGCGCGAGAGAAACATGCCCGAGACGCTTCCCATCAGACTGGAAGACTCGCCGATGGTCACGATCTCACCGGCGTCCGGGTACGGCAACGGCCGCAGCAGGATGCCGTTGACGATGCTGAACATGGCGGTGTCGCGCCGATGCCCAACGCGAGAATGAGTGTCACGGTGGTCGCGAAGCCGGGACTTCGCCTCAGGCCCCGGAGGGTGTGGCGCAGGTCGCGCCCCGGGTCGTCCAGCTCCAGCCAGCCCATCAGAAACGGCAACTCACTAGCTCCCGCATTGCGGTGTCTCGGAGCGCTTCGAGGCGCTCAGGGGTCTCCGTGGCCTTGGGCACCCAGGACTCCTTGCCGGCGACGTTCCGCGTCCAGGTCTCAGCCAGCAACAGCGCGTCCAAGCTGGCCTGGACCGTACCAGCCCCCGTGGTGGCGTTTCGCCCCGAACCGCTCCGCCGTCGAGGAATCCGCCCCCTCACCGGAACAAAGGTCACGAGGCGACAGTCGGTGTAGGCGGGCCGCTCTCATCAGCCCAGCACTGCAACTCCTCGACGAGGCCCGGAAGTTCCCGTCCCCGCCAACCTGGGCAACACCGCGTCGCGCCGCTGACCTTCGGGATCTCGTGGAAGAGGCCTTCCGCCTACCTGCAGAACATCGGGGCTCGGCGACGCCCCCGCAACAAGCTACGAACGGCCCGCGCCGTGATGTCCTAAACGTTCGTTTGCGACACATGCTGATCGGCTACGCCCGCGTCTCGAAGACTGGCGGCTCGCATTCGCTGGACCTCCAGCGGGACGCCTTGGGAACCCGTCGGCGTCAACGCGGTCAACGTCTACCACGACCTCGCGTCCGGCGCGAACCCACGGGCACGCCTGGTGACCCCTCTTATGTGAACGCGCGGACGAGCTGGGCGTATCCGCGCCAGAACGAGCTGGCGGCCGCGTTGCGGGGCGGCGGAGTTCGTCGACGATCCGCCCGGGCATCCCCGACATCAACGCCGTCAGCGCCGGATAGCCGATCGCGACTACCGCGTCTGATCACACTTATCGACCCGGCGAGAAAACTGTTGACCCGCTTGTCGAAACTCATCGTCTCCCCCCCTCTTTCCCGGCACTTCGAGACAGGCGCTCACGCGTACGCCCTTCACGCCCGCGCGTCCGTTACACATTCCTCCGATACCACATCGGCTTCATCACAAACCGAAAGAGCGGGACCAACAACAAGGTGACGCCAGCAGCGCCCAGAGCCTTTCCGATGTCTCCGTCGCTGACCAACGTCATAGCGGCAAGAGCAGACAGTCCTATTCCCAGCGCCACGACACACCCATATCCGTTGCTCCCACGCTTGTTGGCACCACAACTCGGGCACACGGTCGCACCCGTCTTGAGGACTGTCCGGCAATACGGACACTCCTCCCCCACCAGATTCAGTTCGTCCTCTCTCATCTATCCACTCCTCATCCAGGCACCGTCCTGCGCTGACGCCGCGTTCGACGCTCCCCCAAAGGCAAGCCGCCGCGAGACGGCCCCGGCTCCTGTTCAGGTCGGGTCCCCGCGCCTTTAGCCGTTCCCCGACCCGTCGCCACGGCAGGCAACTGACGGCAGTTGTTGAGCTGGAACCTCACCGTGTCGGTGAGGACGACGCTCACTGGCCTGCCGTTGATGATTGTGGGCTCGTAGCGCCACTGGCGCACGGCCTCGACGGCGGCTTCGTCGAGGCCGTCCACGCATCGCAGGACCGCCACATTCGACACAGGGAAAGGCCTCGTTCGACGCGGTGTCGGGGCGATCGAGCGCGGCCGCGGGAACGGCCGCGGTGGGCGAATTATTCACCACCGTAATCGTTCGATCCAGGTATCGCCGTCATCCGCGACTAGGACCTGGAAGCGGTTGATATCCGGTGCCAACTGCCGAGGGCTTCATCCAGGCGAGGAGGGTGCTGATCAAGCGGTCGCCGCGAGCTCCGGGCGTCTTCTCTCGCATCCGGCCGACGGCCCCCGAGGTGATTCGGAACCACACCTGGTTGCCGTCGGGGTTGAGATCGACGCCGAACCAGAAGCTCTGCCCGTTGGGTTCCAGGCGGGCGTCGCACGACGTCAGGGTTCGGGTGCCGCCAGGCCAGTCCCCGCGCATCCCCTCGATGACGATCTTCGGTCCGTCACTGGTCATATGGCATCCTCGCGCACCCACGCCGTCGTCAATGACCCTCGTCGCCGCCGATGCAAAAATAATCCTTCCCGCACGCGTCATGGCAAAGATGCCAACACCAAGGGTCACTTTCTGGAGGCAATGATGCTTGCGGCACATCATCTCCATCTCCGGCTCCCGGCTACGAATCGCCCGTACAGGATGTTGGCCATTCTCTGTTGCAGCTCGTCCGTGACCCGCAGGCCGCGCGCCTGTCGGCAGCCGTCCTTCATAGCTTTGATGCTGCCGAACTGCACCCTCGCGCGGCGCGCCGCTTCCACCGGCGGGACCCCGTCGCGGACTAGGTCCTGCGTCTGGGCGTTCAGGTGAAACCACACCTCCTCATCGAGCGAGTCCTCGAAGCGCTCGCGGTGAGTCAAGGTAGTCAGGAAGGAGCGCAGGCGCGGGAACATGGCTCACACTTCGTCGGGGGCGTAGCCGCCCGCCACCCGTGAACGGTTTGGTCGCTTGGAGCAAACACACCGGAACACGGGTCCTTTTACTTGGGGCCGGCGGCCCTTCTGGGGGGGGCGACCGGTGACGGCTCTACAGGTACGTCGGGACTCGGATCAGTTCCGCGAAGATTCTCCGCCTCCTGAAACCGGAGTGCTTGCACCGCGACGCTTTGGCGGGCTCCCGCATTTCGCCCCCCTCCTGCAAACAACCCGGTTCTGGGTAATTGGTAGTACGTCAGCAGGTTGGTGTCTGTCAAGGTGCGGCCGGCGGTCTGAGCGCTTCGTTTTCGCCCCTATATTTAGAGCTGTACAGCGTTGGGTGTTCAGGCGATACCGTCGGCGGCGTAGGCGTTCCAGCCACTCGTAGATGATGCCGGTCCCGTCACGGTTGATATCTCGATGGCTTCACTACGCCGTCCGCCGAGCCGCCCGGCGCGCCGACATACGCGCCCACGAACACCTGCTGATCTGACGAGTCAGTGGGACCCTGTGTGAGTACGTCGGACGGGGGTACCGGCGCCATCCGGTGGGCGAATATCAGGGCCCACGAGCCCCAGCAAGCCGCCGAAAACGAGCCATCCGATGTAACTCTGACTGTCTGCCGCCTGCTGTCCCTGGAGTGCGAAGTTCGTGGCCATGTCATCCTTCCTACCGCTCTGTCGGGTAGCGCGTCAGATCCTGCCGATGGCTTCCCTCAGCGGGTTTCTATCGGCAGTTGGCGATCAACAAGAACCCGCGTCGATAATCGTGTCACGGCAGTTGGCGAGGGGTTCGAGGTTCGACGAGATTGCACCGCCGCCTCGCGAGCCACGCCCTACGTATCGGCAGGTGTCCACCGACCTGCACACCACCGCTTCTACCCGGTAAACGAAGACCACGAGCACCGCGATGAGTGCGCGCCTACCAGCCCCGGCTGAAGGTGACCGCCCCGCCCCCCCGTGTCGGTGCGAAGTTCAGGCTGCTAGACGCCTCCATCTCGGCCGCTTCCGATCGGTCCTTCATCCCGTCGTAGATCAGCCAAGCTCCTCCACCGCCGAGACCGGCCCCCAACACCAGAGCAGTGGTACCTACGCCGCCCCCCCCGTCCGTGGTCGCAACTATCCCGCCGCCGACCATGTTGCCGACGCCGATGATAGCCACGAGGCTGCCGGCGATGATCTTCACTAGGCCGATGGTGCGCTTCGAGTCGATCTCCCCCGCGTTCGAGCCGCTCTGGACGGCCACCGCCGCGTTCACCCTGGCGAGGGCGCTGTCCAAGATTGGCTGCGGCTTCAACGCGGTCTCCTCGGCATAGCTCGTCGCAGCCGCGGTCAAGATCGCGATAATGGTTATCGTCGCGTGAAGTTGTTTCTTCATCTACTTCTCCTCAAGCACATACGTCATGCTGTCTGCCGGGGACGAGCGTCGACGGCGCCGCAGGCGCCGGGGTCGGGTCCGGGTGAGTCCACCTCCATGGAGCCAAGTTCGGTCCTCGAGGGCAGGCCGGCACGAGGGCGGTGGCGAAGTTTCTCGATCCACTCTCATGGGCGCTCCTTCTACTTCCGGACACTTTATTGCATCAGCCGGTTATGGCTGTCAAGTCGCGGCCTGCCGCGTTGCTCTGTAACCTATCTACCAGGTTTGGTGGATAGAAGATAAATAGCCTTCTGGGTTCAGGATAATATGAACACGTATCCACCAATATTGGTGGCCTCTCAATTTGGGGGTATACTCTGGCTCTCGCTCGTCCGCGCAGACGAGGTACGGGGAAGCGTGAAGAGGGAGGGTACGGGGCAGAGGGTGAGGGAGAACGAGCAGCTGGAAACCGACGGCGAGCGAGAGCTTCCGGCCAAGACGCAGTCGAGGGCATCGTGACGTCGTTGCACGACGCCATGCTCGATGACGCCATGCTCGATGATGCCTGCTGGCCGGCCGCATCGACCCGGATCGACGAGGCCGGCGGCCTGAGGGGCAATCACCTCCATGGTCGGCAGAGGACCGAAGGACGACGTCAGGGTCGTCTTCGTTCGGGGTCTACAACCGGGGGCAGCGGCGCGAAGATCTGGAGCGCGAATACCTCGAGAACTACCACCCCACGGACGAGCGCGTGCCGCGCTTCCGGCAACTGCCCGGCGGTCGTCTGGTGCACGTCAAGGACCTGGACACCGCCGAGGAGTTGAAGGCCTCGCCCACCTACAACGAGGCGCTGCCTCTGGCCGTGCGAGCCGTCCGGCCCGTCGAGGGTACGGGGCAGAGGGTGCGGGGAGAACGAGGGCCTGTAACCGACGCCGAGCGGGGCGCGGCGGAGAGCTTCCGTGGTGTTCCCGTGCCATTGCATCTCCGCGGTGCTCGGGAGAAGAGGCGGAATCGTCATGGGCGGCCAAGACGCATTCGAGCGCATCCTGACGTCGTTGCACGACGCCATGCTGGACGATGCCCGCTGGCCGGCCGCATCGGCCAGGATCGACGAGGCCGGCGGCCTGAGGGGCAATCACCTCGTGGTTGCCAGAGGCGGGAAGGACGATGTCCGGGTCGTCTTCAGCGGGGTGTACAGCCGGGGGCAGCGGCGCGAAGATCTGGAGCGCGAGTACCTTGAGAACTACCACCCCGCGGACGAACGCGTGCCACGGTTCCGGCAACTGCCCTACGGTCGTCTGGTGCACGTCAAGGACCTGTACACCGCCGAGGAGTTGAAGGCCTCGCCCACCTACAACGAGGCACTGCCTCGGGGCGATTGCCAGGACAGTTTGAACGTTCGGCTCGACGGGCCGGACGGCTCCCACATTGCGTGGAGCGTCGGCGATCCCGTCGACTCGGATGGCTGGGGGTCTTCGCGGATCGCCATGGTCGCGGGGCTGCTGCCCCATATCCGGCAGTTCGTTCGCGTCCGGCAGGCGCTGGTCCGGGCCGAGGCGCCGAGCGCGACCGTGACCGCCCTCCTGGACAATCGTCGAATCGGCGTCATTCACCTCGACTGGCGCGGCCGGATCATGGCGGCCAACGACCGCGCACGTGGCATCCTGCGACGCGGCGATGGGTTGTCGGACCGGGACGGGCTGCTGCGCGCCCGCGCGCCGGACGACCAAGCCCGTCTCGAGCGGCTGGTGGGCGACGCGTTGCCGGTCTCCGGCGGGGTCACGGTCAGTGGGTCGACGCTGCTCCGCCGCTCGGCCGTGCTGCGACCGTTCGTGGTGCACGTCAAGCCCGTGGGCGTCGGACAACAGGACTACGGAGCGCGGCACGCCGCCGTGCTGGTGCTGATTGTCGAGCCGGGGCGCCAGCATCGCGTCAATCCCGACCTGGTGGCCGCGACCCTGCAGCTGACGCCGGCGGAGACTCAGGTGGCGGTCTGGTTGGCGGAAGGCAAGAGCGTGCGCGACATGGCCGAGGCGACGGGGCACACGGAAGACACCATCTACTGGCACCTGAAGCGGATCTACCGGAAGCAATCGATCTCACGGCAGGCGGACCTGGTGCGGTTGGTGCTGTCGCTGGCCGAGTTCGGATGAGGGGCGTGCTGCCGGCCGGACCCGCCTCCGCGCGGATGTGGTTCACGTCGGCGCCGGATCGAGGGGGGAGTCGTGATCGGGGGGGCATCGCCCGGAATCGTCGGGCAGCTACCGCGCGTCCGAGAGCGGGTCCCGCGCGTCCCGGTGCAGGGTCGACGCGAAGCCCGGCAACCAGCCCGCGTCCCGGTCCGCCGCCTCGACCGCGGTCGTCGGCGCCCCGGCCGGCCCAAGTCCGCGAGACCGATCGCGGGCGGCCACTGCCCGTCGAGGGCGCTGGACGGCGCGCCTGGCCTTGGTCGTGGAGTTCGGCCGGGCGGTCGGCGTCGGGCGCTCTGGGAGGTCACATCCGCTTCGCATCCACGACTGCCTTCGGTTCCATCGATGATGCTCGGTCCAAGTTGCCCCGTAGGTAGATACCGCCGCCGCCTTCGGTGCAGATGCCGTTCCAGGCCCGCGATCGGCGGCAGGTTCACCGGTGACCGCGCGTCCCGGTGGAGGGCCGACGCGAAGCCCGGCAACCAGCCCGCCGCCCGATCGGCCGCCTCGACCGCTGCAAGGCGTGCGTCCCCCTGCAGGCGGTGCAGATGCCGTTCGAGGGCCGCGATCGGCGTCAGGTTCACCGGGGCCCATTCTCCGACCTTTGGTCGGGACTCGACGCCGGGCGACGGCCGCGCCCCGGCGTTGGCCGCGGGCAGGTGGATCGAGGGGACGGCGGCGGCGAGATCCGCCGCCCCGGCCCCAAAAACGGCCACGCCTGCCCTCGGCGGCGTGGCCCACCAGCCGGTCGCGGTGGGTGTTCCAGATCAGCGCTTCGTGCACGCGCTGGGGCAACTGCGTGTCCGAGAACTCGGCGAAGGCGCGCGAGAAGACCGACTCGCTCGGCACCTCACTCCTTCGCTCCCAGCCGCAGATCCGCCGCAGCACCACGTCGGTGTCCAATCGGTCCAGCAGCACGCGCGTCGTCGGCATGTCGTAGACCGCCTTGGCCACCAAGGCCCGCGCCATCGCCGCACGGTCCTTGGGCGGACGCCCCGGCACTCGGAAGCGCCGGGGAATCATCTGCTCGATACGGATGACCTCCAGGGTCTGCACCAACTGCTGTTGTTTCTCGGTCAGCGGACCCAACACGCGCTCCAACTGCGGAAACAGGGCATGCTGGATCGACTGCCAGTAGGGGGCGAAGGCGACGCGCAGGTGATTCATTTCTTGACCACTCCTGTTGCCTACTGTACACTTACGAGCAAAGAGGATGTCAAGCAGCCAATCGATGGCCCACGACGAAGCGATGCATCGGTACGAGGAACAGTACGATGCGCTCAAGGCGAAACTACAAGCGGTCGGGTTCATCGGCCAGGGCAGCGTCCAGACCCGCCGTATAGCCTGTGGGTCGCCTACCTGCCGCTGCCATCACGACCCGGACGCCCGCCACGGCCCCTACCACTACTGGACGCGGAAGGCCCGCGGAAAAACCGTCGGCTTGAAGCTCACCGAAGACGAACTCGGCCTTTACCGGGAGTGGATCGAGAACAACCGTGAACTGGAACGGCTCGTGGAGGAAATGCGCCGCATCTCTTCGCGTGTGCTTGCCCTCATCACAGGCAGGCAGGCTCCATGAACCCCCGCGGCTCCGGCTCCCCGGCCACAGTGGCGGTCACTGTCATCCTGCGAACGCTGCGTCCCGTCCGCTGACCCTCGCTCGCCCCGCGGCCTCAGGCAAAAACTCGGCCGAACACGCTTTTCGCAAGAGGCTCCGGTAACCAAAGACCCCCGGGTTTTGACGGATGTGGCCGCGCACAAAAGGCACCTGAAGTGGTGCGACGGGCGCTACCCATCACGGTTGTCCGTGCTACGGACTACCGTTGCGCCCGGCCAGAGAATTGCGGATATCGACCAGAACCGCGAGGATACCGCAGAAGAAACCGGCAAAAAGAAGGCCCCCGATACCTCCCATCAACGCGCCGCCGAGAAAGGCGGCAAAGGAGAAACCGCCTGGCACAGCGTTGCCGAGGAAGAGGCCTGCCGAGAACGCCGAAAGGACGGGATAACCGATGGCAACCACGGCATTGATCACGCTTACGGACTCAGCCAGGAACGCGTTGATCTTTTTGGCAAACTCCATCGTTCCGCACCCGTCCCTTCCTTGACAACCGAACGACCCTTGACAGCCGGACGACACCAAGCCGGCACAACGCATGGCCCCCGCGCCGCGTCTTCCACGTGGCGGTCGCGGCATGCGCAGAGGCAACGACTGTACGATTGCAGCACGCCGGGGGGAGCTATGCCTGCAACCTCATGAATTGCCGGTGCGTTCCCCGCCGCGCCTTGAGGCTAGCAGCATTCATGTGGAAATGGCAACCAAAAAGGGGAGACCCCTGCGGCCACGTGAAGGGGCTCTCAGACAGGTGTGGGTGGGCTGGGTCCTGATCGATGGGCTCAACGAGGGGTGACCGTGAGGTAGTAGCTAAGTACCCTGGGTCATAAGTTCGGTAACGTATTTCACGTGGCATCGACGAGGCGGCGCGTCACCCTATCCACTCGCCCGCGCCTGCCTGCGGTTGTCGTATTTATGGCCGCGAGGACTAAACCCGGATTATGCGTGAAGGTGTTGATTCTGGGAGAGACACAAGGGCCTCCGTGTGGTACAAACGTAGTGTATATAAACGTTTAGCCACGACGGAGGCCCCTGCGTGACACCTGACACGATACCACAGAGTGTTCTGTTTCCGGATCTGTTCGACAAGCCCCTCGTCGCCACGTTCAACCAGGAGCACGCGAGTTCCGACGGCGGCGCCGTCCTGCTCAAGGCGGCCGAGCGCGTGTACGGCTTGGTCAAGGCGTTCGCCCGGTGTCTGGCCGACAAACGCGCACCGGGGAAGATTCGGCACACGCTCGCGGACCTGATCGGCCAGCGGGTCTTCGGCATCGCGTGCGGTCATCCCGATGGCAACGATGCCGACCACTTGGCCGACGACCCCATCCACAAGCTGCTGCTCGGGCGGGACCCGGTGTCCGGCGCGCCCTTGGCGTCGCAACCCACGATCTCGCGATTCGAGAACGGCGCGCGCCGCACCGTGCTCTACCGGATGGGGCGCGAGTTGGCAGCGTGCGTCATCGAGCGTCATCGGCGCCGCCTGCACGGGCGGGCGCGCCGGATCACGATCGATCTGGACCCGACCGACGACCTGACGCACGGGGCCCAGCAGCTCACGTTCTTCAACGGGCACTATGGCGGCTGGTGTTATCTGCCGATGCTGGGGTTTCTGAGCTTCGACCGCGAGGCGGAGCAGTATCTGTGCGCGGCGGTGCTGCGGCCCGGGAAGGCAGTGGCCGCCGACGGGACCCTCGGCCTGCTGTGTCGGTTGCTCCCGCTGTTGCGGGCCGCGTTTCCGCAGGCGCGGTTTCTCGTCCGGCTCGACGGGGGCTTTGCGACCCCGGAGATCTTCGATTTCCTGGATGCGGAGCCCCGGCTCGACTATGTCGTGGCGATGGCGAAGAACGCGGTGTTGCAGCGGCATGCGGAGTCCGCCATGCAGGTGGCCCGCGCGCAGAGCGAGGTCGGTGGCGAGACCGCGCACGTCTATACCGACACCCGCTACGCCGCCGGCACGTGGGACCACGAGCGCCGGGTCGTGATCAAGGCCGAAGTCGTTCGCCTCGGAGACCGCGAGCCGCGGGACAACCCGCGGTTCGTGGTGACGAATCTGCGGCAGACGCCGCGCTTCATCTATGAGAAGGTCTACTGTGCTCGCGGGGACATCGAGAATCGGATCAAGGAACTGCTCGATGGGCTGCAGATCGACCGCACGAGCTGCTGTCTGTTCTCGGCGAACCAGTTGCGCGTCTTCCTGACCGCCGCGGCCTACGTGCTCATGCAGGAACTGCGATTGCGGGCGGCGCGTACTGCGTGTGCCCGCAGCCAGGTGACGTGGCTGCGGGACCGGCTGCTGAAGCTGGGGGTCCACGTCGTCCGCTCGGTCCGCCGCGTGGTTCTGCATCTGCCGCGCTCGACGCCGCACCTCGAGGCGTGGCGGCACATCGCACTCGCGCTGGGCGCGCGCGCCGGATAGCCCACCCGTTGCGCCGCGCCCACCTGCTTCCTGGGCGGCATGGGCCGCTCCGCCGGCGGGGCTGTCGCTGCCCAACCCTCGCGTCCGTCATGCCCCCCCCCGGTCGGCTGCTCAACCCCGGCTCCGCTTGCAGGCGACGATGTCCGAGACCCATTCCTGCGCCGATCACGCCCTTTGGCGGTCGAATCTGGACCTTCGTGAATAATGCAGGCCTAACCCGGATTATGCGTGAAGGTGTTGTTTTGGGAGAGACACAGGAGCCTCCGTGTGGTACAAACGTAGTGTATACAAACGTTTAGCCACAACGGAGGCCCCTGCGTGACACCTGATACGATACCACAGACTGTTCTGTTCCCGGATCTGTTCGACAAGCCCCTCGTCGCCACGTTCAACCAGGAACACGCGAGTTCCGACGGCGGCGCCGTCCTGCTCAAGGCGGCCGAGCGCGTGTATGGCTTGGTCAAGGCGTTCGCCCGGTGTCTGGCCGACAAACGCGCACCCGGGAAGATTCGGCACACGCTCGCGGACCTGATCGGCCAGCGGGTCTTCGGCATCGCGTGCGGTCATCCCGATGGCAACGATGCCGACCACTTGGCCGACGACCCCATCCACAAGCTGCTGCTCGGGCGGGACCCGGTGTCCGGCGCGCCCTTGGCGTCGCAACCCACGATCTCGCGATTCGAGAACGGCGCGCGCCGCAGCGTGCTCTACCGGATGGGGCGCGAGTTGGCGGCGTGCGTCATCGAACGTCATCGGCGTCGCCTGCAGGGGCGGGCGCGCCGGATCACGATCGATCTGGACCCGACCGACGACCTGACGCACGGGGCCCAGCAGCTCACGTTCTTCAACGGGCACTATGGCGGCTGGTGTTATCTGCCGATGCTGGGGTTTCTGAGCTTCGACCGCGAGGCGGAGCAGTATCTGTGCGCGGCGGTGCTGCGGCCCGGGAAGGCAGTGGCCGCCGACGGGACCCTCGGCCTGCTGTGTCGGCTGCTCCCGCTGTTGCGGGCCGCGTTTCCGCGGGCGCGGTTTCTCGTCCGGCTCGACGGGGGCTTTGCGACCCCGGAGATCTTCGATTTCCTGGATGCGGAGCCCCGGCTCGACTACGTCGTGGCAATGGCGAAGAACGCGGTGTTGCAGCGGCATGCGGAGTCCGCCATGCAGGTGGCCCGCGCGCAGAGCGAGGTCGGTGGCGAGACCGCGCACGTCTATACCGACACCCGCTACGCCGCCGGCACGTGGGACCACGAGCGCCGGGTCGTGATCAAGGCCGAAGTCGTTCGCCTCGGAGACCGCGAGCCGCGGGACAACCCGCGGTTCGTGGTGACGAATCTGCGGCAGACGCCGCGCTTCATCTATGAGAAGGTCTACTGTGCTCGCGGGGACATCGAGAATCGGATCAAGGAACTGCTCGATGGGTTGCAAATCGACCGCACGAGCTGCTGTCTGTTCTCGGCGAACCAGTTGCGCGTCTTCCTGACCGCCGCGGCCTACGTGCTCATGCAGGAACTGCGATTGCGGGCGGCGCGTACTGCGTGCGCCCGCAGCCAGGTGACGTGGCTGCGCGACCGGCTGCTGAAGCTGGGGGTCCACGTCGTCCGCTCGGTCCGCCGCGTGGTTCTGCATCTGCCGCGCTCGACGCCGCACCTCGAGGCGTGGCGGCACATCGCACTCGCGCTGGGCGCGCGCGCCGGATAGCCCACCCGTTGCGCCGCGCCCACCTGCTTCCTGGGCGGCATGGGCCGCTCCGCCGGCGGGGCTGTCGCTGCCCAACCCTCGCGTCCGTCATGCCCCCCCGGTCGGCTGCTCAAACCCCGGCTCCGCTTGCAGGCAGCGATGTCCGAGACCCATTCCTGCGCCGATCACGCCCTTTGGCGGTCGAATCTGGACCTTCGTGAATAATGCAGGCTAAGGACACTGACGCAAATTAACTTGCCATCTTTGGCGATCTGTGGTCTATTTGGGTTCTATGCAGCGCAACGTGGAACTGGAGGCCACGATTGTCGCCAAGTACGCGGCGGTGTCGCCGGTATTGGATGAGCGCAGTCGCCGCCGGTGGGCGGCTGCCGAGTCTGTGGCCATCGGCTATGGCGGGGATGCGCTGGTGTCGTCGGCCACGGGTCTGGCCCGGGAGACGCTCCGGAAGGGCCGCCGGGAAATCACGCAAGGCGGGACGCCGACGGGTCGCATACGACGCCCGGGAGCGGGGCGGCCCCGTCTCGAACAGAGGCAGCCTGGCCTCCTGGCCGCCCTGGAAGGGCTGGTGGATCCGCTGACGCGCGGCGACCCAACGTCTCCGCTGCGCTGGACATGCAAGAGTCGGGCGAAGCTCGCCTCGGGGCTGGCACAACAAGGGTGGCGAGTGAGTTCGACGACCGTCGGCCGGTTGCTACATCAACTGGGGTACCGGCTGCAATCGGCCCGTAAACGTCAGGAGGGGACCAGCCACCCGGACCGTAACGCGCAGTTCGAGCACATCAATGCGACCGCGGACTCGTTTCTGGCCGAGGGGCAGCCGGTGATCTCGGTCGACACGAAGAAGAAGGAGCTGGTCGGGAACTTCAAGAATGGCGGGCGGGAATGGCAGCCGAAGGGCACGCCGCCGGCGGTGCTGGTCCATGATTTCCCGACGGACGCGGAGGGCAAGGCGATTCCGTATGGCGTCTACGACATGGCGCGCAACGAAGCTTGGGTGAGCGTGGGACGGGACCTCAGAGATCCCCTCATTTTATCACGTGAATCAATAAGACGAAACCGTTCGGTGGAACAAACATCTCCGACGGGATGGACTTTGCACAATGTCGCGCGCCTGGGTTAGTATGTTGACCCATGCGCTTACATCAGAAGCCGCCAACATCTCGCAACCGACTGCTCCAGAGACACGATCTTCTGAACTTCGTAACCACCTTGTACGAGGGCGATTTGCATGCCAAACGGGTGCTGTCGTTGGCCAATGCCACCTTGGGCGTGCTGGCGAGTGCGTCGCTGGCGATCCATGCGGTGGGGCGTGGCTTGGCCCAGGCCATGGGCACGTTGACCAAGCATGGTGTGAAACAGGTGGATCGGCTCCTGAGCAATCGAGGGGTTGATGTCGGGACTTTCTTCGCCTATTGGACGCCGTACATTGTTGGTGCTCGCAAGGAAGTAATCGTCGCGCTGGATTGGACGAGCTTTGCCGCGGACGGGCAGGACACTATTGTGCTGTCGATGTTGACAGGCCACGGGCGCGCGACGCCCCTGCTGTGGAAGACCGTGGCGTCGTCGACCCTGAAGGGCAACCAGCGCCGCTACGAGTACGAAGTGCTGTGCCGGTTGCGGGAGGTACTGCCGGCGGGGGTGAAGGTCACGGTCGTGGCGGATCGGGGCTTTGCGGATTGCAAGCTGTTCTACGCACTGACGGAGGAACTGACCTTTGAATACGTGATTCGGTTGCGCGGAGACATCTACGTGACGAATGCGCGGGGCGAGCGGCGACCGGCCGCAGCGTGGGTCGGCGCTGGGGGGCGTGCGCGGCGGTTGGTGGGCGCTCGGGTGACCGATGCTCACGAGCTGCCGGTGGGCGTGGTCGTGTGTGTACACGATCGGAAGATGGACGAACCGTGGTGCTTGGTGGCCAGCGAAGCGACCGTGCCGACGCCGGTGTTGATTCGGTACTACGGCAAGCGCTGGGGGATTGAAGCGGGCTTTCGGGACATCAAGGACATGCGCTTCGGGATGGGCCTGTCGTCGATGCACGTTTCGCGCCCGGACCGGCGGGACCGGCTGTTGCTGATCAGTGCATTGGCGATCGCGATGCTGTCGCTGCTGGGTGCAGCGGGCGAGCGCATCGGCTATGACCGCTGGTTGAAGGCGAACACCGTGAAGCGGCGGACGCATTCGTTGTTTCGGCAGGGGTTGATGCTGTATCACCATCTTCCCAATTGGCCCGATGACCGGATTCGTCCGTTGATGGAGACGTTCGGAGAGATGCTCCTGGAACAGCGGGTGTATCGAGGGGTCTTCGGTGTAATTTGATGTTAGAAACAAAGAAAAATAAGGGGATGCATGAGGGACGGGACCACGACACCCCGGCCTTCGCGGTGGCGTCAATTCGTTATTGGTGGCAGCAAATGGGCTGTGACGCCTACCCCGACGCCACGGCCCTGTTCATCACGGCGGATGCGGGTGGGAGCAACGGGTATCGGTTGCGCGCCTGGAAGCACGAGCTTCAACAGTTGGCCGACGAGACCAGACTGACCATCCACGTGAGTCACTTTCCACCCGGCACCAGCAAATGGAACAAGATCGAGCACCGTCTCTTCTGTCACATCACGGCGAACTGGCGAGGCACCCCGTTGACGACGTATGAGACCATCGTCGACCGCATCGGGAACACCCGGACGGAGACCGGGCTCTGGGTCCGGGCCGAACTCAACGCCGGCCAGTATCCCACGGGCGTCAGGGTGACCAAGGAGGAGATGGACGCAATCGCGCTGGTCCGCGACGGGTTTCATGGGGAATGGAATTACAAACTGCTACCCCGATGAAGTTGGCAAGTTTATATCGATCACTGTCCTAAGCTACGGGACGGCCGGCGTGTCAACGCCCTGCGCGCGTCCCGCGACGCTACGGCCCTTTGGCCCGTTGGTCTCAGCCCATGCGGCGTGAAACTTCCGCGGTCCGGTGCGGAACAGCTCGGTAGTGTCGTACACCGTCACCAGGGCACCCCGCCTTCACGCTTGACCAGCCCGTGCACTTGCACGAGGTGATCGTCGAAGTGCTGCAACCACCGCTCGATCTCACATGGGTGCGGCTCTTCTTCGTCGGCGGCCCAGGGGGTTTCTGCGAGCGGCATGGCAAGAGTTACTTGACTCGTCGAAGGCGGGGTGAGGAGGGCGGTGGGGGCGGCTCGGTGACCGGCGGTACTGTCCCATCCGTGTAGCGCTGGGCGTGGTTCCGCTCGTATTCGCGCGCTTCGTGGAAGTCCCAGTACGCATCGAAGTCACCGCTGGCCCGGAGCGCCCGGAGCTTCAGGACGGCCTCGGCTCCAACCAGGCGCCAGCGGGCTCCGGTCAACTCCATACGGTCGCGGACCAGGTACCGGCACGCCCCTTCGATGACCCCGGTCGCGATGGGATAGCCTGCCGCGAGGTAGCGGTCGTAGTGCAGATACGGCGCGTATTTCAGCAGGTAGTCGGCGCACCTGTCGACCGGCTTGCGGGTGTCCTTCGAGAAGCCGGCGACGGTCGCCGCGCGCCGCATCGCCGCCGCCACCTTCCTGGCCTTGCCCTCGAGAATGCTCCGCACGCGCGTCCAGGCCCAGTGAGTCAACTCGGGGCTCCCCTCGCGATGGAACACCCGCCCCGCCCTCCAGACATACTCGACCACGTGGATGATGTCGAGTATCACCGTGACGTCCACGCCGTAGGCGGCGGCGCCCGCTTCCACGAGGTCGAGCTGCGGCTCGGCCCCGTCGACGAGCACGACCCAGCGCTTGGCGTGCTCGGGGTCCTGGCGCTCCGCTTCCAGCGTCGCCTCCGCGACCACCTCCCACGGCTCCCGTTCGAGACTCGCCCAGACCCGTTTCGCCACCGGCCGCGGCCGCACGGCCCGGGGCTTATCCCTGGGCTTATCCCCCGGCTGTCGGGGCATCAAGCTCTCCAGGAAGTCCTCCGGGCTCCGCACGAACGGCCCGGTCGTGTAGACGGCGGCCACCGTCGCCATGCGCTTCGAGTGCTTCTTCTCTCCTGGCTTGAGGCGGTGGAACCGGGAGAGCGGCTCCCGGTGCTGCCGGCGCCTCTCGGCCGCCTTGCGCGTCGCCTTGCGCAGGTCTTCGCGATGCAGCACCACGCCCTTGCCGTCGAAGGTCAGCACGACCACCGACCCCTCGGGCGGCGGCTCGCCCTCCGCCGCACGGCGCGCCTCGTAGAACGCGTCGAAGTCCTCAGCCGCGCGAACCACCAACTGTTCGGCCTGACGCTTCGGCACCTCCGCCCCGGTGCTGTGAGACAGATCGAGCAGCGCTTCGTCGAAGGACCGCGAGGCGGCCGCCGCCGCCACCCGGCGCCGCACCTCGAGCGAGTAACGCTCCCCCGGCAGGTTGAGCGCGGCATCGAGAGGATGCAGACTCTCGTGACCAGCCCGCGCGTAGCCCACCCGCTCGACCTGCACCGTGCCGAAGATCGTCTCCAGGTGGCGTTCGTGCACCCGGCGCTCCGAGCGCTCGACACCGTCGGCCCCCTCGACCGGACCGGCGGCCTCTCCCGGGCTGCGTTGATCGAGGTGCCCTTGCAGGAGCTTGCGCATCAACTCCTGGCCCCGCCGGTGCAGCTCCCGTTCGAGGTCGCTCTCGCTCATCTGCTGTGCTTCGCGCGAAGAGAGGTACGCTTTGGCCTCGGCGAAGGCCACCTCGGCCGCCGCATACGGCGCCGGGTCGGGTCGAGCGGCGCGGGGGGTGACGGCTCGCATCGCTCAGCTCTCCCGCAACCGACGCTGCGCATCCCGGACCACAGGATAAACCAGGACCGTCTTGGGCGCCTCGCCGGCGCGGCGGCCGTACCGATCCATCCGACCTCGACCGCTGGTGGCGCCCAACGCGACCCAGTTGGCGGCGCGGTACGAACCCCCATGGTGGCGGCGGGGGTCCACCAGCGTCTCCACCAGCCAGGGCTCGAGCTTGTAGTGGCGCGGCCAGTCCGCCACCAACTGCCCGAGGCCGCGCGCCAGGACCGCGCTGGCGAGGTTCCTCACCGCGACCCACGGCAGCAACAGGAAGCGGCTGTTGTTGACCACGCGCTGCAGATTCCGCGCCCGAGTCGCGTCGTCCCAGCCGATCCAGCGGTCCCGGACCGCCATGCGCCACGCCGGGCTCGAGAACTGCAGGCAGCCGACCACCGCCCGGGCCGGCTGCGACGCAAACACCAGATAGCGCAGGTGGGCGCCGAACGGGACCGTGTGCCCGAGATAGTGGTAGCGTCCCACCAGCTCCCGGAACAGCAGGCGCTCGGCGGGCTCGCGCACCCGCTCGACCTGCAGCGGCTCGATATCGCGCACGCTGCCGACGAGCGGGCGCCCCGGCTCTCCCGCCGCCGTCCGGGGCACGCGGGTGACCGACCCGGTCGCACGGCCCTGGCGCTTGTCCGGCAGCACCAGCGCACCACCCGCGTCGAGCCGCTCCAGGAACTCGCGGCACTCCCGGGCCTTCAGCCTCCCGTTCGGGCGCCGCCACCGCAAGAGCTCGCACACGGTGCGCGCCAGCTCCATCCGGCTCAAGCCCGCACAGTCCCGCACAATCTCACGGATTAGCGTACACCTCTCGTACGCTGAAGACCCGTCCCGAGAACGTCGTCGTCGCCACGGCCATCGCAGAGGCTTCTCCCTTCCCACGACACCGTAGCAAAACGCCGCGCGAATGTCCAGGGGGGGCGCCGGAGGGGACAGACCGAAGCGCCCCGGCGCCGTGATCAGGTCGGGCTGGCTGCCCGAAAACAGGCGGGTGGGGGCGCTGTCCCCGCGCAAGGCGCACCGAAGAGCCCGTCCACAAGCAAAAACGCCTATGAACAGGCGAAAAAGTCCTCTACGAAGAAGAGCCGCACCCATCTCACATTGGGGGGCGACCGGGCTGCGGCCTGCCGCCACCCCCCGGGTCCACAGATACGCGGCCAGCAGACGGACGCCACCTGCCACCGCCGAGACCCGGCCGTGTGGACGCCTTGGCGCCCGCCACCGCGGTAGTCCGCTGACGAAGCGGGTGACCAGCGGCTCGTCGACCTCGGTCGCCGCGACCCCCTGCTGCTCGATCCACGCGCTGAAGATCGCGACGGCTCGGACGTGATATCGAATGACGGTGGTCGCGTACCCGCGGGTCGTGAGTACGTCGACGAAGTCGTCGACCCACTGGCCCAGTGGACCGGACCGGATCTGCTGGCAGATGCGCGGGCGAACGGACAGCGTCTCAAGCATGGTCTCCTCCTCCGTCCCCGGTACTGGGGACTGGCAGGAGACCACGCGTACTATGCCAAGCTCGCCGCGCCACCGACGCCCGCCACGTCAGGAGAAAACAATGCTCCGCTGAGGGTCACTTGTCATAACGCGACCCTGGTCATGATGACGGGTATGACCAGCTGGTCATACCCGTCAGTTTTCGACGACCGTTGACACCTGCAACGCCTGATGGGCCGACCGCCCGGGACGGAAACCATACGAGCAGTCCGCAAAGTCCTGTTCGTAAACCGCCCCGATGACCATCGCCACTGCACGTTGCAGCACCTTGTCCTCGAATGTCGGAATACCAATTGGCCGGGTCTTCCGCCCATCGCCTTTTGGAATCCTCACGCGTCGGACCGCTGGTGCCCGGTATCCACCGGACTTCGCACGCTCCAGCAGCCGGCGAAGGTTGTCTTCGAGATGCTCCGCATATGCCGCCGCGCGTTGCCCGTCCACGCCCACCGCCCCATCCTTGCGGGTGAGACGATATGCTTCGAGGAGCAGGTCGAGGTCCATGTAGTGCGCGAGGGTCGTGAGTGCCGCCTGCGGCAGCTCCTGCGCCAACTTCGCTACCTGGTGGAGTTTCGTTGAGATGGTTGACGAGCCCGATGTCTCGTTCATCGTTCCCCCCACCAGTTCCATGCTCCGGCCCCGCCTTCCCTCCACAGGGTCCCTTGGGTCAGTTCCCCCGCTTCAGCGGTACTACGCGGTGCTCCGACTCCCCGCCGCCCATCCCCTCTTGCTTCGTTGCCTTCGCTCAACGGTACCGAAGTCGGCTCCTGTTTCGCTCCCGCGGCGGGCGGAACCGGCCCGCCGGGGCCTAGGCTTGGTCACCCGGTGCCCGTCCGGGTTCACTTCGGAGGCGTCGGGGCCTCCCAGGTTCCTGGACGTCCCCGTTGCGCACATGCTCCGCTCCCGGACCCCGGTGGAATCGCAGCGCCCCGGCCTCCTCGGGCCTGCGATGCGGCCTTCCGCTGTTGTGACGGCGTCGGCTTCCACGTCAACCAACTCTCGGGGCTCACTCACGCAGCCTGCGCGCTCCCTGTGTACGCTTCGCAGTGCCGGTTACCCGTACACCACGCAACACTCGGTTCCGGCTGGTGGCCAACCTTTACCGGGCGGGATTCGAGACCCGCCGGGACGCACTGAGGGTTTCGGCGCACCATGGAGCGCACCATCCCCCCTCTCCACGCTTGGCCTGGCGCAACACAACATTCGGTTATACCTCACAAGTTCGACGGGTCAAGTAGTTCTTGCTGTGCTATTTGGACCGTCGAGCCGCACTTTCCAGAAGCACTCGGGGCTGCAATTCCGCACTATCTTTCAAGCCTACTGACCGACTGCTGTCTTCCGCGCTACTATTGCCTTCGGCACAATGGTTTTACCTACGGGCAGGAGAGAAATCTTTGCCAGCTTGAAGTGCTGTAGGCCGAACGGTATACCGATCACCGTCACACAAGATACTATAGCTGCTACTATATGGCCCACCGCAAGCCACCATCCTGCGAGCAGCAGCCACACAATGTTCCCCACCATGCCAGCAACTCCGGTGCCCATGTCATCCTGTCCCGTCACCTCTTTACGTGGCACGGCTTCGCGCCCGAATGGGAGCAACGTGAATCCAGCGATGACGAAGCATGATCGTCCCCACGGGATACCGATCACAGTCAGATACATGATCACGCCGGCAAGTACCCAGCCGAGACTCATCCAAATGCCGCCGCACATTATCCAAATGATGTTCCCTATGGTGCTCATCAAGCTCTCCTATCCATCGAATTTATCACGTTCTACGTGAACCGGCATCGAATCGCTCAATCCAGCGTCCACCCTGCACATCGTCTCGGTACGATAAACAGATCCCAATGACGCCTCGACCGATGCCTATGATTGTGACACTGGTTGGCGGATTGCGTAGTCGTCGAAGCGGAGTCGGCTACACATTCCTCCGGTACCACATCGGCCTCATCACGGACCGGAAGAAAGGCACCAACAACAAGGCTGCTCCGGCGGCACCCAAAGCCAGTCCGATGTCCCCGCCGCTAGCCAATCCTACCGCCGACAGGCCAGTAAATCCTATCCCGAGAGCTATCGCACACCCACATCCCGGCCTCCCTCGCTTGTTGGCGCCACAACTCGAACACACGGTCGCTCCCGCATTAATGACCGTCCGGCAGAATGGACACTCCTCCCCCGGAATCAGCTCTTCCTCCCTCATTTAGCCGCTCCTTGGCTCAGGCTCGCCCGGCGCCGTCGCTATGCTGTATAGAGAGCAAATCGTGCCCCCGATCGGCTCCCGCACTTCAAGTAGACCGCCCAAATTTCTTCCAACTGACCGCGCCATTCACGGCTGTTGCGACAGATCGCCTTTGCAGCCAACAAGTTGCGAATATCGATCAGCACCGCCAGCACCCCGCAGACGATTCCCGCACCAATAAGACCCCACAATCCCCCGATGATAAAGCCTCCCAAGAAAGCGGCAAACGAGAAGCCGCCGGGCACGGAGTTACCGATCAGAATCCCGAACGACAGCGCGATCAGTACAGGATAACCCACGGCAATCAAGGCATTGATCACACTTATCGATCTCGCGATAAGGTTGTTGATCCGGTTTATCAAAACTCATCGTCTCGCACCCCATTTCTCTTGGCAATTCAAGCGCAAAAGTCCACGCGTACGCGATAACAGCCCGTGGAAGAAGTCCGTTCGCTGAGCCGGCCCCCTAGTGGTGTGTCTCTTGAACAAGTTGACGGTTGATCTCCGGGGCGTTTCGACGGTTCGGGCCGGAATCGCCGTTCGACGACCCGTTCGGCCACATGCGAGCAATCGCAAGGTTATTTCTGGGACACACCACTAGGCAGTTTGGCGATGAGCGATTGAGCCGACGAGCGGGACGGGTGGCCATTTGCCCGCCCGGAGGCGCGTCAGACGCCCCCAGAGCCCGATCAGACGCCCGATCACGTCCAAAACCGCCGAAAGAGCCCCGCCCCTGGAGGCTCCGGGGCGTGCCGACCCCGGTCAGGTACCGCAGCAGCAGCCCGAGGTTGCAGCCCGCCGCCTGGATTGAACACCCGCTTGCGCACATTCCCATGGCCGCGCACCCACACCCGACGCGGACCGCCCGTCTCGTACTGGTGCGCGAAAGGCCGCTCCACCAGTTCACCCCGCCTGCGTTGAAGACGACCGACCGCGGTCTCCACGAATACGCCGACGGTCCCCAGACAACGCCTGCTGCGCAGTATACGCTTCTCCGGCGGCGTCTCCCCGGTCTTCTTGTCCTGCCAGCGGCGCCGACCGCGGTCCGGCTCCGAGATGTAGCTGCGAACCCCAATCTCGTCGAGCGCCACCAGCGTCGCGTCGCTGTGGTACCCCTTGTCGGCCACCACCTCTTCGACCTCCCCGTCGTCCTGCTGCACCGCCTCAACCTGCTCCGCCGCCATCGTCAGCGTCGCCGGCAGCGTCGCCGAATCACCCTCCGACGCCACGACGGGCACGCCAAAATCGGCCAAGTTCGCCAAGAGCCTGCGGATCGGCGGCGCCAAACGGCCGATCCGCGGATCCACAAGGTGTACGCCACACTGTACACACCACCGGGCCAGCGACGAGTTCTAGGCGCCGCATGATGGACACGAAGTCATGGTATTCCTCTCCTTTTGAAATGCCGGAAAGTCCACACGCCAAGGTCCCCGCCATACCGCGAGTAGTCAGCGAACCGCTTGTCGCGAAAGCAGGTCCATCAGTTGCGCCGGCGCGGAGGCCATCGGCCGTGGGCCGTACTGTTCGGCCGTCCGGGCCGCCTCGGCCGCCGAGTACTGGGCGCTGGTGGCGGCCGGAACCGCGACGACACCGGCGAGGACGAGCGAGCCGGACGTCGCGACCCGGCACCGCCGGACCGCCCCGAGCCCCGCGAGGATCGCATCAAGGAGCACGGCCCCCGCGGCCGGGACGGCCGGGACGGGCGTCAGGTTGCTCACCTCAACCTCGTGCACCGCGGGATCCGCAACCACATGGATCGCCGTCGACGTTCGGACCGACCCGCCGGTCTGCGGTCGCCGGCCGGTCGCGTCATCAACGCCGCTCCGCTCCTCGGGATGTCCGTTATTGCCGCGTCAGGTTGCCTGCGTAGGTTCCGAGGGCCGACCAACGGAACCGCATCCTGTCTTCTCCCGTGCGTTCGAGCGTCACGTCCGCGTTGCGTACACAACTCCCGCTAGTCTCGCGGTACTGCGTCACTCTTCCGAAGACTCCGGATGTCGAGGTCAACTGAAGTAGGGCGCCGCAGTTGTCTTCGGGCCAATGCAAATCGACGGCGCCGTCCGCTTGGAACGTAATGCGTACCCTCTTGGCGGGCGGGGGGATTGTCCCGTTCGTTGTTGAACTTCGCGAGTGACGGACTCCCTGTTTCCGCTCCGTAGTCGTCTATATCTACGCCACGTCAGCAACCGCGCCGTCGGGCGGGGCCAGAGCGTCCAAGGCGCCGACCAGGTAGCGCAGGTCGCGGTAGCCCCGCACCCGCCGGAAACGCGGCTCCGCCTCCACCAGCGCGCTCGCCACCCAGCGTTGAATCATCTGGCCGCCGCGCCACCGCTTGACCCGCCGCGTGTAACCCTCAACGCTGCCCATCAGGTTCTCGATGATGTTCGTCGTGCGCAGAGTACGTTCGAGCGACCCCGTCAGACCGAGCCGCTGCACCGTCAGCGTCTCCTCGAGGCCCTCCCGGATGGACGCCGCCGCGCCGGGGTGGTCGCGCTCCAGTGAACCCGCCAATCGCTTCAGCACCCGCGCCGCGCGGTCCGCTGACTCGAGGTCCCAGGCATCCCGCAACGCCTTGCCGACCGACGCGTGCAGCCGTTCGGGCAGATGGCCGAGCACGTTGCGCAGCTTGTGTACTTGGCACCGTTGCACCACCCCGAGGGAACCGAAGACATCGGTGATGGCCCGGCGCAGCCCCGGCGCGCCGTCGATGACGAACAGCAACGTCCGGTCCGTCGGCAGGCCGCGCGTGACCAGATCGCTGAGCAGGCCGCTGGTGACGACCGCCGTCTCGGTGGCCCCTTCGCGCAGTCCCAGCACGTGCTTGCGGCCCTGCGTGTCGATCCCCAACGCGACCACCATGCAATGGTCCCGGAAGACCTTGCCGTCGATGCAGACCACCCGCAGGTCCAGCTCGCGCAACGGCCGGCTGAGAAACGACCGCAGGCGCTTGGCCGACAGCGCCACGAACCGCCGAGACACCGCGCTGCTCGACGTCCCCCGCTCCGTCACCTCGGCCGGCGCCGGGTCCAAGGTGCCCGCATACCGCCGCGTCGAGACCCCGGCGGCGACCGCGGCCAGCGTGTGCTCGTCCAGCGGGTCGGTGGTCGCCGCCCATCGAAAGCTCGGCAGCGACTCCTCGCCGTCGGCGCTCCGCACGCGCAGCCGCGGCACGGCAACTTGGCGCCCGCCAAGCGTCACCTGACTGGCCACGCTCCCGCCGCGCCACGCGGGCCGCTCGACCTGATGGCGCCCCTCCGGGCTGCACAGGTCTTCTCGATCCCCCTCCATCATCGCCTCCAGGACCTGCATCCCGGTCTTGATGCACAAGCCATGGAACGCTTCCCGGACACCGTTCAGCACGCCGAGCACCGGCAGCGGCACCTGAATCGTGACCGTTCGCGAGCTTGGGGGTTGGCTGGAACGCTTCCGCCTGTCATGCTTCGCCATGGGTGGCTCTCCTCCTGTTGTTTGCACCCCTGTCCTACCACAGAACAGGGGCGAGGAGTCGCCACCCGCTTCACCTCAGTTCAACAGCGTCCGGGACATCCCCATTGGATCGACCAGCCAGTACTCCGTCACGCCGTGTCTAGCCCCGATCCCGGTCGGCGGTCGCCGGAGACAGTATCTCGATCACCAGATCCGGCGCACCCCGCACGTTCTCGCCGCCGCTCAGCAGACGCTCGCGTTCCCGGGAGACGAACAGCAGGTCCGGCTGCACGACGTCGATGTCGGACAAGACCACGTCGCAGGGGGCGCTGAACAGCTCGCCCAACGCCCGCTCTTTGATGAACATGTTCAGCTGCGTCGACAGCGCCATCTGCACTCTCTGGTGCTTCAGATTCGGGGCAGGAACCATGGTCAGATCACCGTCCAGCAGCTCGTAGCGCTTGTCCGCTGGCGTGGTGCGGTAGTCCTCGTAGGTGAACTTGACGACGGGTTGCGTGGTGGCCACGTCGCTGCCTCTCCCGTTGCCCAGGTGATCGCCAGATTCATGATAGCGCGTCTCGACGCGCCCCGGGGTCGACATCCTCGACCGGCTCGACACCGCCCTCGGCGCCGACGGAATAGCCCGCTCAGTTCGTCTCCGGCCACAGGTACACGAGGCCGACCGGCTCCACACGTGTCGCCTGCACCTCGTAGAACGCCCGGATGCGCCCCGGCTCCTGCTTCAGGTCGCGGTCGAACTGGTCGAGGCGCGTGCGCCAGTAGCGCATGTTCGTCTGGAGCTGACGCCGCTCGTCGTCGTCGAAGTCGAGGGTGATCTGGGCGTACTGGCCCTCGTGGCGGTCGAGCTCTTCGACGATGCGCTCGCGCTGGCGGCGCAGCGTCTCTTCGAGGTCGCGCGCCTCCCGCTCGCCCCGCTCCCTCAGCCGGCGGGTCGCCAGCTCGGCGATCTCGTCGGCGCGCGGCTCGAGCTGCGGCAGCAGCTCCTCGACATCGCGCGGCGCGGTCGCCAGCAGCTTGGTGCGGATGACCTCGTGCGGCGTCCAGTCCGGGCGGCCGGCCAGCGACTGCTCCAGCAGCTGGAGGGTGCGCGTTTCGGCCTCGCGGGCGTAGGCCCTGAGCGGGTCGCTCCGCCGCGCCGGCTCGACCCAGCGCGCCGCCAGAGGGACGATCTCCTCATGCAGCCGCTCGGCCCGGCGCCCGTAGAGGCAGAGTCGGCCCAGGAGGACGACCCGGGGAATCGAGTCCCTGGCCTGAGCGAGGCAGGCCCGCGAGTGGCAGCGCACCTCGACCGCCGGCTGCAGCTTGCGGTCGATGCGGCCGTTGCGCTGCTCGATGCGGCCGGGGGTTCACCCGCGCCGTCCGCGACCTCGCGGGGCGCTTCGAGCACCGGCTGTTCCTGTCGGCGACGCCGCGCAACGGCCACTCGAACAGCTTCTCGACCCTGCTGGAGCTGCTCGACCCCTACCGCGTGTGCAGGAACGCCGCGAACCGGCGCGGGTCGTCGAAGCCCCTCTCGGCGAGGTGCTCCCAGCCCTCCTCCTCGAGGATGCGGCGATCGATCTCGTAGTCCCAGTAGACCCGCAGCGCCTGCCCCTGCGCATCTTCGTCGGCGCAGGCCAGCGTCACCAGTGGCGATTGGCCGGGGGTCTCAGACGGGGTGACCTCCTCGACCAGCCACCGGCGGGAGCGCACCTGGACCAGCTCGCCGACCTCGGGCGGCCGTTCGGGCAGAGCTGCTGATCTGATCGGGTCGAGCCATTACGGGGCAGGGCGGACGGGCCACCGACGTCAGGGCGAGCGCCGGGAGACCAGGGCGTTGATCACCGCCTGCATGGTGGACTCGAGGCCGTCCACCCGACCTGTCAACCTCGCGATCTGCACGCCGTTCCACAACGCCCCTGCCGCGCCGAGCATTCCCCCGACCGCCGCAGTGGCGAGCAAGACATCGTCCATTGCCGAGATTGTCCTACGTGATAATCATCGCACGCAAGCGTAGAGATCATTCGTTACATCACCCCGGCAGAGGCTGGCAACGCCGACTCCAACGCCAACGACCCGGCCGGCTGGACCGCCATCGAAGAAGACCAGCTCCGCACGCATCTCGTGCGGACAGCGACCGCTCGATGAGCGTGGTGAAGTGGCCGGTCATCTGCGCACGACGAACGTCATCGAGAACTCGATGGGCAGCGTTGAAGGGCTACAAGCGGCGGGTCAAGCGGTGGCGCGGCGGGCAGATGATTCAACGGTGGGTGGCGAGCTCGCTGGTGGAGGCGGAGCCGCGCTTCCGGCGGGTGCGGGGCTACCGCGACCTGCGCTGCCTGGTCAGCGCCCTGGACGCGCTGGCCCGCCCGACGGTGGGGGTGCTGACATGGCGTAGAATGGACGACCTCGGTTTGGAACATGGAGTCCGCCACTGGCGAAGTCCAACAACGAACGGGACAATTCCCGTCCAGACGGACCACAGGAGCACTGCGATGAAACGGTACACGACGGCAACGACTCTGGCCCTCGCGATCCTCTCGCTCGCGGCCGCCGGACCCGCCGCGGGACAGGGTATCCTCGACCGCCTGCGGAGCCTCGCCGAATCGACCGACTCGAACAACGACGAAGGCTGGCAGGACATCGAGCGCTACGTGGAGCGGTACAAGGACCGTCCCCTCGTGCTGCGCCCAACGCGGGATCACCACCGCCGCGTGTACCTGTGGAACGACCCCGAGGGCGCGGCCTACGCCGTCCACGAAGGCGACGACCTCTTCCCGGTGACCGAGCCGACTCGAGTCCGGGTTCGCGACGCGGACCCCGAGACCGACCACATAGAGGTCGATATCGAGAGCGCCGACGGCCAACGCGGTCGCGTCAGCTTCTACGGCCGCGAGCCCTCGATCGCCGTGTTCCGGAACTGGATGGACGAGGTCTTCGAGACGGAAACACCCGAGCCCAACTTCGAGCGCTACTTCGCTGACACGGTGACCGGCGTCCTCCACGCTCGGGGCTCCGAGCACCGCGTGCCGGACAGCGATCGCGCGGTCGTGCGGAACCCCGACGACCCGACTGCCGCCGGCTACAAACGCTGCATGGTCTGCTTTCAGCCACCGCCACGGGTCGACGGCTGGGACTACGAGGAAGGGCTCCAGCAGAGGGCTTTGGCGGAAGTCCGTGCCGAGTTCCGGATCTCTGAAGACCGCGGCGCCCACTCCGTACTGCAGGAGTTCGGCGAGGAGGTGCTGGCGGCTTGGCCGGCACCACTCAAGGGGTACGCCTACGAGTTCCTGCTCGTCGAGCACCTGTCGGTGAACGCGTTCGCGGTGCCCGGGGGGCGCGTGTTCGTGACCAGCGGCCTCATCAACGCGATCGAGAACGAAGCGGCGCTGAAGGCGATACTGGCCCACGAAGTCGCGCATGTCGAGTCCCGCCACAGCTACCGGGCGGCTTCCGGGCGGGAGGCCGGACGCGCCATCGCCGGCATCCTCGGCATCGTGTCGGAGACGACCGACAACCGGGCCATCGCCGGGATCGGCGCGGCGGGGATGACGGGCTTCAGCCTAGCGCTGCTCGACTACGACCGCGACCGCGAGCGCGAAGCCGACATGTTCGCCAGCGTCATGCTCGGGCGGCTCGAGGAGAGCACCGAGGCGCTCGCAAGCGGCTTCGAGACCCTGCGGGAGATCCAGGAAGCGCAGCCGCCGCGCGCGAGCAACAGCGCCGCCGACAACTTCTTCGAAGGCCTTCTGGCCTCCCATCCGAGCATCTACGAGCGCCTGGACCGTGCCGAGAACACCGTCACCGGCGGCTTCGACGAGTACTGGTCATTCAACGGCCTCGACCGCCGAGGAACGCTCGTCGCCACGGTGCGCTTCGAGCTCCAGCAGGCGTTCTTCGACGAGGTGCACGCCCTCGTCAGCATCGAGACGACCGAGGCGCTGGGTCGTCGCGACAACGTGAACGACATCGACATCCACCTCGTCGACGGCACGAAGCTCGACTTCGACGAGCAGACGGCCGAACGGGTGGAGCCCGGACAGACCGTGTCGGCGTTGTTCTCGACGGACGATGCCGATGGCCTCATCGAGGCGGTGCCGCAGGAGATGCGGCTCGGTCTTCGGAACGTCGACCGGTGGGAGCGCGCGCAACGGTAGAAACACCGGACCGCGGAACCGGCAAGCAAGCCGCAACCGGGCGCTCCATGAGGCGGGTCGAGACGCGAAGTCGACAGTATCCGGCCCGCCGAACCGTGTCCGTTCATGCTGCGGATCATCAGTCCAGGCACCGTGAGGATCGGGCCAGCGTTGGCCAGCGTTGCGCGCACCGCCCGGAAGCGCCGCGTCAGGTTATACTGGCCGGCGATCGTCGCGATCTTGTGCACGGCCACCCGATCTGGCCGGAGCTTCGTGCGTCACTCGCTTCGCGGTCGATTCGAGTTGATGATGGAGATCCCTGACCGAGCCGGCCGCGCTACCGTAGTTTGTCTCGTACTGACGCTCGCGCTCGGCGGCTGCGGGTCGGACAATGACCTGGTACCGGCTCGCTGTCTGCCCGGGGCGCCCCCCGTCGCGGGTGAGCGCCTCGACGCCGTAGACGCCGTCGACATCTACCTCGACGTCTCGCAGTCGTCCACGAACTTCGGCCGTGCCCGCGGAGAGTCCGCGTACCGTGACCTCGTCGCGTGGCTCGTCGATCTCCGGGGCGACTTCGCAGAGGCCCGGAGCTACGGCTTCGCCGAGCGCATTGCCGAGATCGACGACGACGTCTTCGTCGGGGCCGCCCGCGGCGACGCGAACCCCTGCCGGGCCTGCGGTCTCCAGGAATCGCGGCTCGACGACGTGCTCGCAGCCATTGCTTCCCCCGACGCCCGCCGGTCGCTCGCAGTGGTCGTCACCGACCTCTGGCTGGACAACTCGGATCTGATCGGCAGCGCCCGGCTCGCGCTCCAGCGCCCGATCCGGAGCATCCTCGCCGACGGCCGCGCCATCGGGGTCCTCGGCGTCGCCGCCTCCTACTCGGGCCAGGTGTACGACCTTCCGGAGTCCTCCGGCAGGTCCTCGATTCGCGCCGGCCGCGTCGAGCAGCGCCCCGTGTTCACTCTCGTCATCGGCCCGCCGGACCAAGTCGTCGAGATCGAGCGCCGCATTGCCGGCGAGGTCTTCATGAATGCTGCCGCGGCGGAGCGGCATTTCTCTCTGTTCTCCCCGGCGCTCGGCACCAGCGGGCCGGTCGAGCACCGCCTCCAGCCGCGGGGCGCCGGAGTACAGCGTGACTGGGTCCTGGCCGTCGAGGGCGCCGACATCCCCGGGTTCCTGATTGACCGCCGCACCGTCGATCCGCTGCTCAGCGAGGATGCGGACCTCGGTCCTGCCCTGGTTGCTCCCATCGCCGAAGCTGGACATCCAGGCGCCCCGAAGCCGGCCGACTACGAACTCGCCCTGGACGCGTGGACACTCGTACCGCCCGAGCCGTCCGTCGCGTGCAACGACGGCGCGTGGCTGCCGATCGACGTGGGACGGGCCTTCGAGCAGTTCACCGACACGGAGGACCGCCCGGCTATCGCGCTGGACGCGGCGCATCCGGATCTGCTCGCGATTCGTCCCGGCGAGATTGCGTTCGTCCGGTACCACGCCGCGGTCGCAGCGCTCCAGCAGGGCGGGCCGGCCACGTCGTGGCTGGACGACTGGAGCTTCGACGAGGGCGAGGCTCGAGACCTGGCAGCCGACCCGCCGTCGTTCTTTCCGACGCTCAACCTCTCGCAGTTCGGACGGATTCTGGAGATCGCGATGGGCGAACTGGTCGCTGGCGAGGCCGTCGCGCGCGGCAGCGTTTTCTTGTCGGTGGAGTGAACGAAATGGACCGTGTCTTCAAGCTCTGGATCGTGCCGAGCGTGATCGGGCTCGCCGTGACCACGGCCCTCGGCTTCTCGCTGGCGGCGCTCTGGCGGGCCGTGGCCGTCGATGTGGACTACCTGAATCCCCAGGTGCACGAACGCGCGATGGAGGATCGCCTGTACCACGACCGGATCATGGCAGAGGTGAGCGGGGCGGCGGACACGCTGCTGCTCACCGTAGCTGCGGTAGTCTGGCTGACCGCCGTCTTGTGGTTTCTCAGCTGCTGGCGGACCCCGCTCGCCGACGTGGGGGCCGTGAGCCGCCTGCGCTCGCGGTGGAGGCTGACCGGTGCGACCGGGATGTTCCTCAGCTTCCTGACCGCGGGCTACTTCGCGGTCTGGGGCTCCCAGCTCGCCGCCCTGCTCATGCTGCGCCCGCTGCTCATGTTGTTCGCGTTCCTCGTGCCGTTCTACTACCTCATCTACTATGCGGCCGGCGTGCTCGGCACGCACCGCGTCTACCTGCCGGCTATCACCGCGGGGGACTGGCGGCCTTGGTGAACCTGATCCTCGGGCTCGGCGGCACCGGCGCGAGGCTCGTCGAGTCGTTCGTGCATCTCTGCGCCGCGGGCCTCGGCCCGCCGCAGGCCTCGGTCGGCTTCATCGATCAGGACCAGTCGAACGGCAACACGCTCCGGGCGCGCACCGCCTTCGGCAAGTACGTGGAGGCGCACCGCACGCTACGGGCGCTCGCAGGGGAGCACCCCGACCCGACCAGCGACCTCCTGCGCACGCAGCTCGACCCTCATCCCAACGGGGCCGACGTCGAGGCGTGCCACTGGGTGCCGCAGCGGGACAGCAACGTGACCCTGGCCAACCTCATCAAGTACGGCCTGATGGGGGAGGGAAGCGCCCGAAACCTCGCACGCACCCTGTTCCACGACCGGGAAGAACTGCGGATGTCGCTGAACGAGGGCTACCGGGGGCGGCCCCACGTGGGCGCGGCCGCGCTCCTCGCGCAGATCGAGGCGGACGAGTACTGGGGGTCCCTCGAAGACCTCGTCCAGAACGCCAGCCGTGCGGTGCGCATCTTCCTGTGCGGGTCCGTGTTCGGCGGCACGGGAGCGGCGGTGCTCCCGACCCTGGCCCGGCGGCTGCGCCAAGTAGCGGAGGAAGCGGACCGCCCGCTGTTCATCGCGGGTGCGCTGATGCTCCCGTACTTCACGTTTCCGCCGGCCGAGGACCGGGAGGCGAACGTCGCCACGGGTCACGAGCTGCTGCTGCAGTCGCAGTCGGCGCTGCAGTACTACCACAGCGAGATGGAGGCCGGCGGCAAGCCGTACAGCTTCGACGACATCTACCTCGTCGGCTGGAAACCGGCCATCGAGCTGAATCATCATGCTGCCGGGGCGGCGGAACAGGTGAATCCGCCGCTGGCGCCCGAGCTGTTCGGCGCTCTGGCTGCCGCGGAGTTCTTCTCGGAGGATCGCGCGGGCGGAGCGGACAGGGGTGGAGAACAGCGGCCGAAACTGCACGTCATCGCGCGCGGCGAGCCGAGCCGCCTCGACTGGAGCGATCTCCCGCCGGTGACAGGCGCCCAGAGCACGGCTTCGGCCTATGCCTCGTGGCTGCGGTTCTGCGCGCTGTGGCACTTCAACTACGGGAAACCGTTCAGGCCCGACGCCCCGTCGCGTCTCCAGACCGACACGTGGTTCCGCAACCTTACCGGCCGTAGAGGTTCCTGGTGGGGCGGTGCCGCCAAGCCCGATCCCGCCATGGACGGCGCCGCCGGCGTGCTCGACGAGTACGTGACGGGAGCGCTCCGGTACGCGGCGGCGATGTCCGCATTCTCGACGTGGGGCGCCGACAGCGACGTTTCATTCAACCTGTGGACCCACGGACCCATCGCGGACGTCGATCGGACCGACCTGACGGCCGAAGCCAATCTCGAGAGCGGCGCACTCGCCCGCGGGATGAAGACCTTCGGGCGCCTGGTCCGCGGCTTCGAGAGCGCCCCGGACGCGGACGCCATCTTCGAGAGGATTTCGGATAGGCCGGCCCCTGGCTACCCCGGTCTGTGGCCGCTGGTTGCGCACCTGCACGCGTTCGCAGCACCTTCGTCAACCTGAGGTTCGAACCATTGCCTGTGGAGCTCAACCTTCCTGGTCTCCGCAAGGACGGCCGCGTCCGGAGTCCCGCTCGCAGCGGAGCGTGGTCGCCCCTGGACCGGTTGAACGATCTCAGCGCCGCACTCACGATCGAGGCGGGCAGCATGAAGCTGGGCGGGATCAAGTCGGTTCCGCACACGTGGGGCCACATCATCGTCTTCGAGACGGCGCTGCTCGACGAGCACCATCCCGGCCATCAGGACGCGAAGGGGCAGTGGCGCGGCCTGCTCGCGATGCTCGCGCTCCGTAACCGCCCCGGATTCTCGATCACCGCGCACCCGGTCGAACTCCACCGCCCCCCGGGTGCGCAGGGAGACACCCATCGGTTCACCGGCCTCGCCGAGAGGGAGCAGCCGAAACCGCGGATCGACGCCAACTGCACCTGGGACCCGGTGCACCTTCTCTGCGCCGAGGCCGACGGGTCGTCGAACGAGTCCAGCGTGCTCGTCGGCGCACTCTCCCCCTCGACCATCGTGGCGCCCGCCCGCGACTTCTCCGGGCGCCGGAGCCTCAGCCAGTTCTGGGCGCGCCAGGGGCTGCGCGATCCCTTGGCCGGCACGCCGCAGTCCGAGGAACTTAGCCCTGACGAACTCGAGGTGTGCCGCCTGTTCACCATGCACGTCCTCGACAGGGTGAGAGGCCTCGACTCACCCCGGGATCCGGACGCGGCCAACACCCTTGTCGGCCTCCTGGACGAGTTCGCGAAGAACCTCGAGGCCGCCGGCGCCGCGAATGCCATCGCGACCTGGACGGAGAAGGCCCTGGGCGACCTCGTGGCGCAGGACCCCGGAGGTCTGTACGGGGCCGTCAATTCCGTTTGGGTGGAGAAGGGCAAGCCGGACATCACCGACCTTCTGCTCTGCAAGGTGGACATCGACAAGAAGACCTCCCTGAAGATCGTCCTCGCTGATCCGCGCTGTGTGCAGACGCTGGGCAAGCGGTCACACCACATCTCGCTGTTCGGATCGCGGACGCTCGCGGATCTGCCGGTTCCGGCCCAGGACGGCGCGCCCATCCGGATACCGGAACATCTTCGCAAGGAAGCCGGGGCGAACAACATTCTGCTCCTCGGGCCCGAAGACCTTCTGGCCGACCGGCTGACCATGTTGGAGGGGTTCCAGACCAGCGCCCATCCCGAGGCCTTCAGGGAGCACCTGTTGCCCGTCCAGGCGGCCGCGCTCTTGCTGTACCCGAACATCGACGAACTCGCGGCGTGCGTCGACCTCCTCGGCAGCACGTCGCGCCCGCGGGCGGGCCTGCGGGTGACGCTGACCGATCGCGAGGGGCGCCGGTACATGCATTTCGTTACCCGCGAGTACAGGGTGGACGCGGTCGAACGGGCGAATTCTCCCGAGGCTCTGGCCGCGTGGCCCGACTTTCGATTCCCGCGCGCCGCCGGGCAGGACGGCGCCGTCGGGTGGAAGTGGAACTACCTCTTCACGAGCACGAACATCAGTCGCGAGCCGCCGGAACGTGCCGCCATCGTCACCACCGGCCTCTCCCGAGAGATGCTGGACCGGGACCTCGCGCGGGTCTACCGCGTCAACAAGGCTGCGGGCGTGAGCCAGCGGCTGGAGGAATGGAGTAGCGCGGCCGGCCCGTGGCCGGCCCTGAGCGGTGCGCAGAGGGAGGGCGACGGGGCCGACGCCACCACGTGGTTCGAGTGGCTGTGCATGCGCGACGACGCCGGCCAGAATCCCCACGAGAAGAACCTGCAGCGCAGCGACTGGGCGTTCGAGGGTGCGCTGTTCCGGCTGCCGGCCGACCACGGCTCCGTGTACGCCGGCCTCGGCATGCTGCCGCGCGCCCGCGACATGTCGACGCAGGAAGCCGACGCCGGGGGCAAGGCGCAGATTTCGCTCGATTTCGGCACGAGCAACACCATCGTGTACTGCAAGCGGGGCGAGGGAACGATCGAACCCCTCCCGTTCAGCGCTCGGCTGCGGAGATTCAACGAACAGCGGGACGACGACGGCCTGCACGCCGACCGCGAGGCCGAATACACGGCGTTCATGCCGAGCACCGATGTCAAGCCGCCGTTCGCGACGATCATGCAGGTTCGCAACACCGACGGCATCGACGATCTGAATCGAGCATGGAAAGACGCCGGCGAACCGGCGCTTTGGCGCGACTATGCGTTCTTCGACCCCAACGTGCTGCATCTGACGGAAAGCCTGCTGTCCGGCCGGGGTCGGTCCAACCTGATCTTCGATCTGAAGTGGGGGCGCGAGGCCGACGACCGGAGACGCATGGGGCGGTACCTCCGGCACATCGGCATGCTGGCTCTGGCGGAGGTCGTCGGGCATCCCGACCTGCCGGCGCCGAGCTCCGTGGAGTGGTGCCTCTCGTATCCGATAACCGCACCGGAACCAAGCGCCTATCGGGAAATCCTCAAGTCTGCCGCACCCCCCGCGCCGATGGACGACTCCCACTGGAGCACGGTCGAGTTCCACACCGAGAGCCACGCTGCGCTCGACTATTTCCGCGAGGTTCAAAGAGCGCAGCCGCAGGCGATGCTGGTGCTCGACATCGGCGGCGGGAGCACGGATGTCGCGCTCGCAGCGCGCGAGAAGGGCGTCTGGCAGAACTCGGTGCGGCTCGCCGGCGACGACCTGATGACCGAGTTCTTGCTGTACAACCGAGCCGTCCTCGATACGCTGGAGCTCGCTCACATCGGGAAGGATGGTGTATTCGGAGACCGGCGGGGCAAGGAGGCCTTCATGCATCCCCCCACCGACCAGCCGCCTGCAGACAAGGACAGGAACGCGGCCAAGGCCATCATCAACAGCCCCGTGTTCGCCAGGGTGTTCGCCGCCAACTGGCTCCACGTCAGGGACGATGACGCGCTGCGGCTGCTCAAGGCCGGGGCCTCGGTGATGATGGGCGGACTGTGCGCCTTCCTGGGGCTCCAGATTCGCGCTCTCCTGAAGGTCGAGCCGGCAGAGCTCGACGCGAGGAAGCTCACCTCGATCCGCCTGTGTTTCGGGGGCCGCGGGTCGACCATGTTCAAGCTGCTGCAGGACGACCCGCCGTTCAAGCGCATCATGCGGTACCTGACGACGGACCTCGGCCTGGACGGCCCGCCCGAGGTGTCGTCGTACTTCAGCCCGGACATGAAGCACGAGGTCGCCAAGGGAATGCTGGGGCAACGCCGGAACACGACCGAGTTCCCGGACATCAGTCGGCGGGTTCTGGGTGTCGGAGTACGACTCGGTCCGAAGTCCGACGGCGAGTCCGGAAACCCGCGGTTCGAGAACACGACCTTCATGGACGAGGTCAAGGACAGGCTCCCGGACGGTACGGCTCGGGACGGTGTCGGAGCACCGGAGATCGTGTGGGACGAGTACGATCAGTTCCTGGTGCGTCTGGGCAGGGACGCCCAGTTCTCCCTGACAGTCAGGCGCGAGGCGCGCGACGACATTACCTCGGACGGCAACTACGCGTTCTCGCGCATCCTCAGCGGACAGGGGGAATCGGAGCCTCCGTTTATCGCCATGCTCCGCAAGACGTTGAGCCTTCTCTACGAAGGAAAGGGAATCACGGTGGACTGGAATCCACCCCAGGAGCGGTGACGGCGCCGCCCGTTCAGCGTACGGGAGAGAGCCATGCCCCAGTACCAGCCGCCCGACGGGGAGTGGAAAAACATGCGGACCTGGGACGGTGTCCGCGACAAGCTGCGGAAGCTGCACGCCAATGGGGACGGCTGCCATGCTTTCAGGGTCCGCACCAAACCCGGCGGGAAGGACGAGGAACGGGCGGACCGTCACCCGGAAACGAAGGTCGTGTTCCGGCCTCCCGTGGATACACCCCAGTCACCCCCCAGACACGGTCCTGCCCGGGAGCCCACAACCCCGGCGCGGGAGCCGCGCCCTGCACAGCGCCCCCGCACGGCATTGCGCTTTGAGGCGCTCCGGGACGACATCGAGAAGGCCAACGCCAAGGCCGACTATCACCACGCGAGCGACGAACGGCGTCGCTGGATCCTCGAGTGGCTGGACGCGGGAGCCGATCCCGACGAACGCGGCCCGGGGGGCTGGACTCTGCTGCACTTCGCCGCGGCGGGAGACTGGCCGGAGAAACTCTGGACTGCGCTCCTGGGCCCAGACGCCGGGGCGGACCCGAACGTCCGGAACGATGCCGGATCGACGCCGCTCCATCTCGCGGCGTGCTACGGGTCGGCGGACGTCGCCAAGGCTCTGCTGCGCGGCGCCGCGCACGTCGACGAGAGGGACGCGAAGGGGTTGACGCCGCTCCATCTCGCGGCGAGGGACGCTGGGCCGGATATCATCAAGGTACTCATCGATGCCGATGCGGAGGTGGACGCGCGGACGCCGAAGGGGATGACGCCCCTGCATCTGGCCGCAACCAGCGGTACCGCGGAAGCGGTGAAAGCCCTGTGCGCGGCCGGGGCGGACGTCAATGCGCGGAACGAGGAAGACTGGACGCCGCTCCACGCCGCGGCTTCGCACAACCGCCCGAGAGCAGTCGCGGCTGAGCTCCTGCAGGCCGACGCAGATGTCGCCGCACGCGCGCAGAACGGCGGCTGGACACCGCTTCAGATGGCCGCCGCGAAGAGCGGGCACGAGCTCGTCGGGGTCCTACTCGTAGCCGGCGCGGATGTCCACGCGACGAACGACCACGGCTCGACCGCCCTTGAGCTGGCGGAGCATTACCAGAAGACCAAGCAGGTGGCATCGCAGCTTCGCAGGGCCGCCCGAGCCGAGATCGGCCAGGGTTCCAAGCGCGCGTGGTCGGGAGAGAGACCGGCGCGGCCGCGGTGGTCGGCTGCGAAGCGGATGGCGCCAAGTACTCCGGCACGGCCCACGCCGGTGAGTCAGCCCCGTCCGGCTCGGGTCGAGTCACGACCGGGCTCCAGAGTCTGGTCGGTGGCAGTTACTCTCGCCGTACTTGCGGGGCTCGGGTACTTTCTTGCCAGCATTCTCGGCCCCGGCAGCGACCCTCCGTCGCAATCACCGGCAGGTGACGTCGCCCCGATTGCTGCCCCGCCAACACCAGCCGTCGGTCGCGCGACCGCTGCCCCGACCGGAACCGGTACTCGGACCCCTCCGCTGCCCGTGGTGGAAGCCGAAGGAGGCGGTGCAAGCACCAGCACCGAAAGAGAGACCGCCGTACCGAGCTCACGCTCGCCCGAGACGGCAGCCGAAAGCGCACCAGAACCGCGGCGCAACCCGCCCGAGACAGGCCCGACACCCGCGCCCGCGGCGAGTCTCAACACGTCCAGCACAGTGGAAGAGCCGGCGCAGCCCGACCCGCCACCCGTCGTCGAACCGGCGCAGCCCGACCCGCCACCCGTCGTCGAACCGGTGCAGCCCGACCCGCCACCCGTCGTCGAGCCGGTGCGAGTCGGCGGCGCCGTGCCGCAGCCGCGCAAGACTTGGCACGTGGCACCCGAGTATCCCCGCATGGCGAGGATACGGAGAACTCAGGGTATCGTGATCCTCCAGGTGATGGTCGACCGACAAGGCGAAGTGTCGAACGTCTCCGTCCTGCGATCCGTGGAAGGCCTCGTCGACGCCGCGATCGCGGCCGTGCGCCAGTGGCGCTACGAGCCCACGATCGTCGACGGGATGCCCGTCAGCGCGATCTTCACCGAGTCGGTGAGGTTCCAGATTGAGAACTGACCTCCCCGCGGCGAGCCGTCGCCAGGGAGCGGTCCGATCCGGCCCGCGCGGGGCTGGGACTGCGCGAAGGCGGCACTCCGGCCGGACGAACTGGCCCCGCCCCTCCATCCTCGGTCTGAGGAGACGCAATCATGGCTGAGTCGAGCGCCAACGACGAGTCAGGCATCTACGTTGAACCCTCGGCGTGGTATACCGATCCGGATCTGAGCGTGTTCTACAGCGAGCCGGATTTCGACGAGAAAGAAGCAGCCCAACTCGTGAAGGCGTGGATCGTCAAGCAGGGCCGCTCGTGGCCCATGGCACTCGATGCGCTGACCTTGACCGAAATGAGTCGACTGGTCTATGTGCCATACTTGTTGTTGAGCGCCAAGGTTTCCTTCTGTTGGTCTGGAACAGCCGAGGAAACACGCACCAGGAGAGGGTCGAGGCAAGCATCTCGAACCCGCTCGGATGGGACAACCGAGTTCTACAGCGTCCCCACGACAGAGACATACACCGTCACGTATCCGGTCAGCGGCACCGTGAGCGAGGCTCCGGTTGATTTGAACGCTTCCGACACAAAGGTCCAATCAGCGCGGTGTGGTCTCCCGGATTTCGAGAAAGCGGCTGAAAACGCAGCGAACGTATCGGAATTCGACGGAGACCAGCTCCTTCTTTTACAACCCCAATGCCGGACAGCGCAAGATGTCGACGGTGCATTGTACGACCACATGATCGCGCGACTGGACCGCCAAGGTCCCAGTATGGTGAACCGCACGAACTTGGTGAAGTTCAGCGCGACCAGTGTGGACGTCATAACCAAGGCATCTTGGGTCCACCTCTATCCCGTCATCCAGAGTTCCTACAGGCACAGGGACAGCGAGTACAGCGTACAGATCGACGGCCATACCAGGCATGTCCATGTTGACGTGCCGTGGACCGTTCGCCTCAACAGGAGATTGAGACGCCTCGCTGCTGTCGCTGGCTTCCTGATGTGCCTCGCTGGCGCGTGGTGGATGACCGCCCGCGATGACGGCGCCGGCAGCGGTGGTTCGGCGGCGACCCCGGCCTCGACTCCGACCGCACCTCTTGCCGCGACCGACGCCGCGACCGACGCCGCGCCCCAGACTCAACAGGGAGAACGGGCCCTCGGGCTTGACAGACCTACACGGCGGCGCATCCAGTCCGGGTTGTTGGCGGCGGGCTTCGACGCGGGCCCCGCTGATGGACAGTTCGGCTCTCGTACTCGTCGCGCCATCCGGGCTTGGCAGTCAGCCCGCGGGGACCCCGCGAGCAGCTACTTGTACGCGTCGGAAGCCGAGGAACTCGCGAACCTCGGCACGACCGCCGGCACGACTGCCGAGGGCCGCGTCGACGCTGAACGGTGAGGTGGTCCCCCTTGGTAGGGCATCGCCGAGTAATCCTTCAACTGATACGCGCGGTCGAGAGCGCGATTCTGCCGCCGTAGCCCGTCCAGGCGTCGCTTCTCGCCGCGCTTCAGTCGCGCAAGGTGTTTCAGCAGGCAGAAGCGCGTCCCCTTGAGCGCCTTGGCCGCCTTCGCACCCCACGCGCCGTTGCTCCGCCCGCCGGACCTCGTCCACCGCGTCAGAGGCGAGGCGTTGAACGCGAAACCGGTCGAAGACCACTGGCGTGTGCGGTACCCGCGCCCGCAACGCCCGGAGCGAAGCGCAGGACCGTGGACCGCGTTGACACGCCGGCCGGCCCGCAGCTACCCCCACCGCCGCCGCTCGATGACCCCATCGAGGCTCACCCTACCCACACATGTTCGAGGAGAGCCCCTTTTCACGTGGCCGCAGGAGTCTCCCTTTGGGTGCGGCTCTTTTGCGTCGGCGGTCCAAGAGTGGTAGCGGCAACATGAAAAGGACTCCCCACCATTTAGTAAGGCCCTCGCTGTCGCTCGGAGCGTGTCTACCTCGCGCACGGTCAACCGCGGCTGTCAACCCGCCGCCTTGTCCAATGAGAAGTGAGCCTGAAGGGAGGATTGATTCCAACGTGAGATGAGCCTGAAGGGGGCTGGGTCCCGGATCATCGGAGGATGATCGTGAAGCTCGACACCCAGCCCCTGCAGACCCTGGACCAAGTTCGGGAGTTCCTTGCCGGCAGCCGACCGCTCGACCTGCAGCCGCAGACCCGGGCCGAGGCCTATGCGTTCGTGGCCGAGGCCCTGCAACGGTTCGACTACTCCCGCCGGGGGAAGGCCGACAAGGGCCTGATCCGCCGCTTCCTGACAAGGTGAACCGGCCTCTCGCGCGCGCAGGTCACGCGCCTGCTGCACCAGCACCGGACCACAGGAGCCATCGCCGACCGCCGCCGCCCCCGGCACCCCTTCCCACGCCGCTACACCAAGGCCGACATCGGGCTGCTCGCCGAAGTCGATGCCCTCCACGGCACCCTCTCCGGTCCGGCCACCCGCAAGTGTCAAGCGACATCCGGAATTGACCCCCCGGCGACACCGAAAACTGACCCCCCGAAGAAACGGCGTATGTTGCTGAAGTGGTGGGTATTTCGCTGAACGTGAACACCGATTTCGGCGAACGTGAACGCTGATTCCGGCGAACGTGAACGCTCGTCGGAGCGTAGCGACGATGCTCTGTCAGTTCCCTCCTTGCGGTGGCGTAACGTAACGGGTCTTCGAGATCCTATCTTGACGTCCTGATCGAGAGTACGGCGAAAGTGCCTGTGGAGCCTGTGGGCGCCGTCTGCGGCGTCCAAGGTGTTGTGGGAAACGCGCCTTCTGCAAGGCGTCAGTCGACACCGAGCGTATCGCGCGCGTTTTCCACGCCACGACAGAATCCACAGGCCACCCGGACCCGACTGGACGATCACGAGTAACGCCAGCGCAATGGCCGGTGTCCGAACTCGTCGCGATGCTGGCGGTCGCATACTCATGTCGTCTTCTGCGGCCGGTCGTGAGGCGTCGGCGCCGAGAGCCTGAGGACGCCCGCACGACGCTTCTCCCGCAATCGGAAGCTCTCTCCGGTAATCGTCAACACGTGACTGTGGTGCAGCAGCCGGTCGAGTATCGCCGTGGCGACCACCACGTCACCGAACACCTCGCCCCATTCGCCGACAGAACGGTTCGACGTGATCAGGATGCTGCCGCGCTCGTAGCGCCTCGAGACGAGCTGGAAGAACAGGTGCGCGGCGTGCGGCTCGAAGGGCAGGTAGCCCAGCTCGTCGACGATGAGAAGCTTCGGCTTGGCGTAGAAGGTCAGGCGGTCCTCCAGGCGGTCGGCGCTGTGCGCCTTGACCAACGCCGCCATCAGCGCCTGGGCCGTGGTGAACAGCGCCGAGTAGCGCTGCCGGATCGCCTCGCGCCCGAGTGCGATCGCCAAGTGCGTTTTCCCGACTCCTGGCGGACCGAGCAGGAGGGCCGCGTCCCCGTGCGCGATCCACCGCGACGTCGCCAGTTCCCGGACCTGACGCTCGTCGATGCTCGGCTGCGCCTTGAAGTCGAAGTCCGCCAGCTCGCGGACTGCCGGGAAGTGGGCGATCTTGAACGCCATCTCGATGCGCCGTTCGTCCTTGCGCGACACCTCGCGCTCGACGAGGAACGCGAGCGCCTCGCGCAGCGTCAGCTTCTTCTCCGCGGCCTCGTCGAGCAGGCTGTCGAGTTGGTCCCGGATGGCGGTCAGTTGCAGCCGCGTCAGCCAGCCGAGGAGCGTCTCATGGTCCACGATATCCATCTCAGAAGCTCCCGCCGGCGACGGCCGCATACGCGTCGAGCGGGCGCAGCAGCTCCGGCTTCGGCCGGTCCGTCTCGGCCGAAGCCGGGCGCGGACCGCGGTTGATGCCGACCAGGTGCGCGCGCTCGGTGATCCGCGTGTGCCGGCCGGTGTGCTCGATGTGCTCAGCGACGACGTCCGGCCCGTGATCAACGCGCACCCGACCGCCGCTGACCACCACCCGTACGCGCTCGCCGATCAGGGTGCTAGAGCCCGTTGCCGGCCAGTAACGGTCTATTGTGGCTTCCAGAAACGGCACTTGATTGTCGAAGATCGGAGACAGACACCGGGTGGACCGCCACGTTAGCTCGAACGCGAACTCGAGGTCAAGTCCGGCGGGCAAGGCATCCGGCGCTGGTACTTTCCCAACCCAGTGGCTAGTTCTGAGCCAGAGAGAGAGACGTAGGTCTTCGGGAAGGACCACCCAGCCGGGGTATCGGAGACGCTCGGCCTTCCAGATAGCTACGAGGTCGCGGGCCTCCTGGGCTTCGTGGGGCGGCATATCATGGTTGCCGCGGTCGGGCCATGCGAGCTGGCTATCGCGGGCACGGCGAAGCTTGAGATAACTAAGAAAGTTGTGGAGTGCTTGGTAAGGACACTGACGCAAATTAACTTGCCATCTTTTGCGATCTGTGGTCTATTTGGGTTCTATGCAGCGCAACGTGGAACTGGAGGCCACGATTGTCGCCAAGTACGCGGCGGTGTCGCCGGTATTGGATGAGCGCAGTCGCCGCCGGTGGGCGGCTGCCGAGTCTGTGGCCATCGGCTATGGCGGGGATGCGCTGGTGTCGTCGGCCACGGGTCTGGCCCGGGAGACGCTCCGGAAGGGCCGCCGGGAAATCACGCAAGGCGGGACGCCGACGGGTCGCATACGACGCCCGGGAGCGGGGCGGCCCCGTCTCGAACAGAGGCAGCCTGGCCTCCTGGCCGCCCTGGAAGGGCTGGTGGATCCGCTGACGCGCGGCGACCCAACGTCTCCGCTGCGCTGGACATGCAAGAGTCGGGCGAAGCTCGCCTCGGGGCTGGCACAACAAGGGTGGCGAGTGAGTTCGACGACCGTCGGCCGGTTGCTACATCAACTGGGGTACCGGCTGCAATCGGCCCGTAAACGTCAGGAGGGGACCAGCCACCCGGACCGTAACGCGCAGTTCGAGCACATCAATGCGACCGCGGACTCGTTTCTGGCCGAGGGGCAGCCGGTGATCTCGGTCGACACGAAGAAGAAGGAGCTGGTCGGGAACTTCAAGAATGGCGGGCGGGAATGGCAGCCGAAGGGCACGCCGCCGGCGGTGCTGGTCCATGATTTCCCGACGGACGCGGAGGGCAAGGCGATTCCGTATGGCGTCTACGACATGGCGCGCAACGAAGCTTGGGTGAGCGTGGGACGGGACCACGACACCCCGGCCTTCGCGGTGGCGTCAATTCGTCATTGGTGGCAGCAAATGGGCTGTGACGCCTACCCCGACGCCACGGCCCTGTTCATCACGGCGGATGCGGGTGGGAGCAACGGGTATCGGTTGCGCGCCTGGAAGCACGAGCTTCAACAGTTGGCCGACGAGACCAGGCTGACCATCCACGTGAGTCACTTTCCACCCGGCACCAGCAAATGGAACAAGATCGAGCACCGTCTCTTCTGTCACATCACGGCGAACTGGCGAGGCACCCCGTTGACGACGTATGAGACCATCGTCGACCGCATCGGGAACACCCGGACGGAGACCGGGCTCTGGGTCCGGGCCGAACTCAACGCCGGCCAGTATCCCACGGGCGTCAGGGTGACCAAGGAGGAGATGGACGCAATCGCGCTGGTCCGCGACGGGTTTCATGGGGAATGGAATTACAAACTGCTACCCCGATGAAGTTGGCAAGTTTATATCGATCACTGTCCTAAGGGTGCCCGGAGCTGTCGGGGCACAAAGACATGTCGACAGGGATGATGTTACGTCGGTTCAGCAGCGTCTTCTGTGCAGGAGAGAGATCGAGGGGGCCGACGAGATACATCTTCGGAGAATTGAAATGGCCGAGAGTGTCGTGGAGCCAACCGATCCAGTGCAAGAAGTTGGGATCGTCGCCCGAGAACCCGATCAGGCAGAGTGTATTCTCCAGGAGGGCCTGGCGAACTGCGTTCACAAACGATGCAAAGCGGTTTGGGTAGCGCCGATAGTCTTCATCGGTGATGGTGAACTGACCCTCCGACGGTAGGCTACCGTGGAGCTTGACGATTCGTGGTCGATTGGAGTGGCCTAGATCGTCTGGCTTGAGCACGAGGTCGTACCGCTGTGAGATAACGGATCGCCGGGCGCGCTCAAGCAGCGTGTCGTAGTTCGTGGTGAAGACGTCAGACCAGGGAAGGTCAAGCAGCTCCGCGTGGAGCGGCGAGGGTTCGTGCTCCAGGTCGGGAATGGCGTCCCGCAACATCTGATCCAGGGCCGGGCGGCCGAAGGCGGCCTCCACTAGGTGTGCCAAGGCTGGAACCTGAAGGTACTTCACGTCGGGACGCGACGGGTGGCCGTGGAGCCGTTCATAGAAACGGTCCCCGAGTCGAGACCAATCTGGGAAGTTGGAGGCGGCGTTTTTGCTGAAGCCGGCTCCGACCATGACGGCGGCGTGCCCCGAGAGGAGGCGGTCCGCGATAATATCCAAATACGGACGCAGCTGGTCGGGAATCGGCGGTTCTGAGGGGTCGGTCATCACGTGTCGGCTCTGTGGAAGCGGTAAGGCCAGAAGGCTTGCGAGCAAATTTATTAAGTCGGTCTCCTTCGGACAACTTACGATGAGCGGCCCTCCTGCTTGCCGAAGCGCACGTATGCTGAAGGCGCCCCGGGGGCGCGTCGCAGCGCGGCTGGCGCGTGATGTGTGCTCACGGTGGGCTGTCCCGGAGTCGGGTCTCCGTTCAGATCACGATGCGCTCGATTTCGTCGACGGTGACAGTGTCGGCCGTCCGGTCGTAGAGCTTCGTCGTCTTCGGGGACGCGTGCCCCGCGATCTGCTGGGCGTGTTCGAGGGTACCTCCATTTGACAGATACGCTGTGATCCCCGTTGCCCGGAACGTGTGGCAGCACGTCGAGGGCGGGAGCCCCGCGGCCGCGGCCCGCCGCTTGATCATCGCCAGAACGACCCGCCGCTCGTGGGCCCGGCCCGTCACCCGGCGGCCGGCCGGGTCCACGGTCTAGAAGAGCGCCGCCTTCGGCTCCTCGAGCCCGCCCGCCTCGACGTAGGCGTCGAGGGCCGCCGCGGCCCGGTGGTGGGCCGGCACGTCGTGCCGCTTCCCGCCCTTCTCGTGGAGCCTGAGCCACCCGCGGCTCCCCTGCCCGAAGTAGTCCTGCCGCCGCATCCCCAGGACCGCGCTCACCCGCGCGAAGCTGTAGAGCATCACCGAGAAGAGCGCCCGGTCTCGGATGCCGGCGAGCGTGCCCGTGTCGATGTGATCGAGGAGCTTCCTCGCCTCGGCCGGGGTCAGGACTGGCGTCGCGCCCTTGGCTACGACGTGCTTCGGCCCCCGCACCGCGACGTGGAGCGGCGAGACGGAGCCCAGGCCGAGGCGTCGCGCCTCGCACCACGCCAGAAACTGCCCCACGGCCCGCCCGTACGCGGCGCGCGTCCTCTCGTTCGCGATCCGCCCCGCGAAGAACTCGAGGAACCGCTGGATGGCATCTGGTCCGGCGTCGATGATGAGCGCCGGCAGGACGATGTCGACTCCCCCGCTCGTCACGACCGCCGGCTCCGCAGCCGCCGGCACCAGAGCCTCCGTCGTCATTCCGTCACCACCTCTCCCCTGCCGTCGACGAGCGCCTTGAACCGCTCGTAATCGTTCCCGAGCGCCTGGGCCAGCGAGTACAGCCGCGCCAGGGCGTCCTCCGCCCCGTCGAACCGCACCTCGATCCGGCCGCGCGCCACCGAAACCCCCTCGGGCAGGTTCGCCAGCTTCGCGCTCATGGTCTCGGCCGGCACCTTGAACCGGACCCCGGTCAGCCGGGCTTTCTGGAGCTCGGCGACCAAGCGCGCGCGTCTCTCCTCCTCGCCGCGGAACGCGCCACGCTGCCGGTGCTTCTTGAGCTGGCGCAGGAGCTTCGTCCGGGGCAGGGTCCGTAGGTTCCCGGTCATCTCGGCCCCGAAGGTTTGCATGAGCGCGGCGGCGCGGACCTTGGAGACGCCGAAGAGCCGCTCGATGTCGCGCCGGGTGAGCAGGGTCCGGTCGAGCTTTTCGAGCTGGCTGATGGCGTCGGGGATGGCGAGGAGCCACCGGGGCTTCGCGGGCACCGTGCAGCTCCTTTCACCAGCCGACGAAGAGGCCCCCGCGTGACAGCGTGAACGCCCTCGCTCGGTCCACCTCGGCGACGACTCCGAATAGCCGCCCGATGCGCACGCCGGCCCCGATGGTCGGGTGTACGTTCGGCTCGACGGCCGGGCCGGCGATCGCGGTGCTGGTTCCCAGCCGGATGGAGACGCGCACCGTCTCCAGGCGTACGACGGGCACCGAGGCCCCGGCCTGTATCGCCCAGACGCTGGCGTCATGGCTCAGTTACCCGAAGGGCTCGATGAGCCAGACGTCGGCCGCGACCCCGGCGAACCCTCCGATGAAGGCGACCTCGTCGGTGGCGAAGCGCATCACGCCGCCGGCGGCGTGATGCGCCGCGGCGGGCGCCTGGAGGGCGAAGAAGAGGAGAAACGCCAGGATCGAGGCCCGGGCGGCCGGGGTTCGTTTCCTGCCGGAGCGGGGTCGGGGCGGGACGCTGGCGGGGTGCCGACGGTTCCTGGTCAACCCGTTGCGTTAGTAGGGGTCATCGCAAGGTTTGTTCGTAGGATTACTCTAAGGACACTGACGAGAATTACCTTGCCGTCTGGCAAGCCCGCGAAACCGTAGAAAACGGGTTGCGCCTGGGTGCAGTTGGCAACCTTATATCGACCACTGTCCTAAGCTCCGGGTATCGCGGGCCGCGACTGTCACGACTCCGGACATCTCGCAGCAGTTCCTCCGCATCTCCATCACCCGAATCTACTACCCGGCACACGGGACCTTTGCCAGACGCGAGGCTCACCGCGATCCTCCGCCAAGCCAAGACCTGCGGCTTGTGGTACTTGGTCACCCCGCTGTCGCGCAGCAGTTTCCCGAGACTCTCCGGCGGCATGGAACATACCTTCGCCGGGTTGAAGACTTCCGGATTCGACCGGAACAGGCTGCCCGCCGCACGCCATAGCTGCGTCGCATCCCGCATCTTGTTTACGGCGGCGACGAAAGTCAGGAACAAACGCACCGTCCGTCCGGACGCCTTCTCATTGCGGAGCCCGTCGGTGGCCACTGCCGCATCCGTCGGCGGCATCCTGTCGGTCACCTCGATTTCCGGCAGGCTCCGCCAGTCGTTGTTCCCGGGGTTACGCGCGCTGAAATCCAGGCGCCTCCCATAGAAATCCTCGGTAATCAGCTCGGCGAGTCGGGCCACACCAGCCATTTCTCTGTGCTTCCTCCGGCAACCGCGAACCGCCGCAGGATGCGCCGGCCGGCGTCGTCCTCGAGGTCCGACGCACCACTCTTCAAGCGCCTCGACCGACGGGGCCTCGATCGGTCGGCCGGTCTCGAACAGCTCCTCGAACGCGTCGTCGAATTCCCTCCGCGTGTTCACGGTTCTCTCCTTCAGTCTAGCCGGTGGTGGATCCGTGGCGGTCGTCCTGTTTTCGGCGGCGGCCTTGATCACCGGCCGTACCGCGGGCGTAGGCGCCTCTCGCGCACCTAGGCCGCGAGGTTGTCGGCGTGGCACTGGAGGCGGTCGAGGTCGATCTCGCCCTCGCGGAGGACGGCGGCGCTCGTCGCGCTTGCCGTCGACGCGCTCGACGGAGCTCTCCCGCTCCTGAAGCTCGGCGAGGTGGCCGACCAAGGCAGCTCCCCGTCGGTCATGGCCGAGGGCGACGCCGGCCCGGAAGCGCTGCTCGTGGAGCTCGGCGAGGTAGCCGGGCAAAGTCGCGGCGGAGCGCCCGGGCGGGTGTTGAGTGCCCGACGAGGCGGCGGCCAGGGTCCGCGAGCCACCGCCCCGTGGCCGCGCCCCAGCTCCGAACCGCGGGTTATGGGATAGTCTCGGACGCGCTCACCGGCGGGCGGGCGGGGACCCGGTCGGAGGAGGCTGGTCCTCGCCGCCCGCGACGGCTACTCGACCTTCCAGTGGAGGAGCTCGATCTCCCCCAACCAGCGCACCGCATCCACGTCACCGTCCTGGGCGCGGTCGATGGCCTGCTCGAGGATGCGTTTCATCAGAGCGTCCATGTCCGCGACGACGCGGAACCTTCCCACGCTCGACCCTCTCAACCTCCACACACACCTTCGCCATTGGTTCGGTTCCTCAGCGTCGGGTCTCGTCCCTGCATGCTCGGCGTGGCCGGTCTACCCCACTACTAGGCCCTTCACCTGCTGCATCCACTTCAGCGCCCGGGCGGCGTAGTGCTGTTCGTCGATCCGCGCGGCAGAATCTCGCGCGACGGAGAGCACGGCGAACAAGTCCGACCACGTTAGCAGCGTCACGGCCCGTAGGTTCGCGAGGCCGTCGGGCCGATGGTCGCGGAGGAGTGTTCGGATCTGCGCGAAGTCACCGTACCGGGCAACCGCTGCGGCTCCGCGCGGCGATGCCTCCGGACTGGCGACGAGGAGGCTGAAGAGGAAGTCGCGCGGAGCCGCGTAGTACGAGCCGACATCGATGTTCCGGAGCACCTGGTCCCGTTCCGGGCGTACCGTCGTGCCCGTAGAGATGTCGCTCCGGCGCTTGGCCTCGATGAACCAGACCCAGGTTGGGCTCTCGATTGCGATGTCGATCTCGGACTCGCCCTCGTCGCCATCAGCCAAAAGGGCAGGTGGCGGCTGGACGGACGGCCACAGGGACACGACGGCCCCGGCCGCGGGCGGCAACTCCGCGCCTTGAAGCCCACGTCGCGCCAGCGTAGGCAGCCAGACGGCCGGATCGATCTGCCGAAGCGACCGAAAGACGTTCCACGTCACCGCGTCCTCGCTGTTCTCGCTGCGGATATGCCGCAGCTTGGAGGCCCGCATCATCGCGAACACGGGGTCGTAGCGGTCGATGATCAGGTTGTCGCGAAAATCGTCTGAGACGTGGACGCCGCTCTTCGTCGTGGCCACCCACACACCTTCCTCTCTGCAGCGGCGATCATAGTTGGCATCGTTCGAGTCCTCGGGGGATGGCCTGCCCCACCGCCGCGGTCTCGCGCCCTCCCCCCGCTTCCCCGGCTGCCGCGACCGCCCCCGTCGCCGCAACCTGCTCCCGGACGACCGCTCTGTGGTCAACTGGGCGCGGGACCCGCTCGCTGCGGAACGCGAATGCCGCTCGGACCCGCCTGGACCTCCCTGCGGCGCTCGCTGGCGAGCGGCGCGGTGCAGTTGCTTGCGTCGCGCGTCACCTTCGCGTCAGGGGCGGGCCGCGACGTCGTCGATCGTGGAGCTTGTGGTTTGCGGTATCGTTTCCGGCGCAATGCGTGCCGCAGGTCTCATCGACCTCCACAACGACCGTGCCGTAAACCGGATTGTTGAATTCGCCGAGGTCGCGGCGGCCATGGCCTCCGATGTCGGATCGCTCGCTCTCCGTTACGAGGACCTTGTGCGCGTCGCGCCGCGCCGCCACGACAGGGGCAAGCGCTACTTGCACGGGCACACCGGCATCACCAGCAGCGGCCCGTTATCCAACCGCAGAGAGGAGCACCTCGCAGTCGCACTGTACAACGCCTCCAGCGGGGGCGAGGCCTGCTTGCTGCCGGACCAAAGTCAGCTCGAGATCATCGACTACCAGATGCCGCTGAAAGCCCGCCGAGACGATCGGGGCATCGGCAAGGTCGACCTCTTCGCCGTCGTGGACGGTCGCCTGCCTTGCGTCGTTGAGCTGAAGGTGGCCCGCGAGTCGGCTCGCGGCGACACACCACTGCGGGCACTATTGGAGGGTCTGGCCTACTGCGCGATCATTGAGGCCAACGCAGCCGACATCGCGTCGGAGGTCGAGCAGCACCCGCTAGCGCCGTCTCAGCCGATCCTGATCGTCATGGCACCGGATGACTATTGGACCGGGTACCTGAATCACCCGAAAGCGGGGAGGTGGTTCTCCGCCGTCCGCGATCTCGCCACGGGCCTTCGGGATACCCTGGGGCTGGAAATCTACCTGCTGGCGCTGCTCGACGCTAGCTTCGAGATGGGCCTCGGCGGGCAGCCACCCCGGCTCATCGGAAGCTGCCAGTTGGTGTCCGTGGACGAGTTGCTGATCAGCGGGTCGCGGGGTTAACGCAGCGCGGGCGGGACCCGGCGTCCACCGGTAGTCGGCGAGGATCCCCCGCAATCACGGCGTCGAGGCGGCCGCGCTTGAGGGGCGGACTCGGACGCCGCGGGCCCGGAAACGCGCCGCGGCCACCGCGGTCGACGCGCTCGACGGCGCTCTCCCCTGCCCGTGGAGCTCGGCGAGGTAGCCGGCCAGGGGCGCGGCCTGCGCCGGGCGGCGGCGCCCCGCGGTTAACACAATCCCGCTTATCCGACCCAAGAGGCTTCAGCGGCTGCACCGACGCTCAGAGCAAACAGCGAGCGAGCCGAAGAGGTCCGGGATTCTCCACCGGGGCACCCGGTCCACCATTTCACCGACCGGGGGCATAGCCAGCCACCGCACCTCGTCACCGAGATCGTGCGAGTGAGGTTGGCCCGTCTCGGTGTCGGCCTGATCTCGGTGTTGAAATTGGACCCCGAAGGTGCGGCTGACCCCATCGGTGACGTTGATGCTGTCGATGTAGTAGACGTTGTCGCGCGAGACGCCCGCCTCGCCGCCGATGTCGCGATGGTTCAGGCCCGACTTGGACGCCGGGTTGCCGGGCGCGTCGGCATCCTCGGACAGCACCCCGGGCACCAGCCACGGGCAGCTCTGGTAGCTGCGGCCGGAAGTCAGGTCGAGGGTGATGGCCTCGGTCACGACGGCGCTGGTCACGTCGACCACCAGCGGTGCCGCGGTCACCACTTCCGTCTCGGTGACGTTGCCGACCGGGAGGTTCACCCCGAGCGACCCCGGCTGGGCTGGCACGGACGAGAATGCGCGTCTGCCGGCTCGTCCGGAAGCCGGCCAGCTCCACGTCACCACGTCGACGGGCTCAGGGCTCGCAGCTCGGCCACCGACACGCGTCGGACGAGGACGACAACGTTGGCGGTACACCAAGCCGCCGCCCGCAGTGCCGGACCGCCGAACAGGCAATCCGCCGGATGTCGGAGGAAGCACCCGGCGACCCTGACCGGCACTTGGTGGACGCCCTCGTCTCGATCTCGCCGGATCGTGGCCGGTTGCCGACGGACCGCCGGCCAACGCGGCGAAGGAAGGACTCGGCCGTGGATGTTCCGCTTGGCTGCCCACTGCCAGCCGTACTGCCAGCCGTTTCGCGTTCGGTCAGGCGTTTTCTGACCCGTTCTGACCCGCAGAGCCCCTCGGTTTTCCCAACGAATGCGGGGTTTCTTGGGGATTTCGCAGAATCTGGAACGGGTTCGAAGCCCGGCACCCGCGGCACGTCAAGCCGTTCCTCGGCTCTCTCCACGGGAGACAGCACCTCCGCCGGCGCGAACACACCACAGGATCCGCGGGACCGGAATCGCGCTTCACCCATCGTTCTCGTCCAACCTCGGCGTCCGCGCACCGCTCGCACGACGCGGTCCGACTGGACGTGCCGTTCCCGGACGAGAACCTGCCGGCCGTGGACCCCGCCCGACGCTACGGTCTACGCCGTCGACCTGCGCGCCTGCTGATGGAGGCCATCGATGAGCTGCCGCCGCCGATGTTGCCAGGAGATGGTCCGGCTGCGTTCAGGCTCTCTGAGCCCCCACTCGGGGTGCCTGGGCACGAGCTCGACGTCAACTTGGTCAGGGAACGCGAATACCGCCCTCGTCAGGTAAATCGGACCACCCTCCGGCGCAGCGCCGACATTCGGTCCTCCCCTCCCGGCGATCAGGGCGCCGGAGAACCAGCCGAGCGCCGCGCCGGTCCCGACGCTGTCCAGGATCCAGCGGGCCGACGATGCCGATCTCCCGCTGGTGTCCGCCAGAGCGGGGGTTCACTGCTCGCGGGGTGCCCGAGCTGCTAACTTTTCTGCTAACTTTTGGTGCCGCGTTGGGGCGCTTTGCGGCGGTTTCTGACCGTTTCTGACCCGGATCGGCACAACGAGATCGGAACGAGCAATCGAGAGAAATCTCAACAGAAAGGGCCCTTTTCCGTGCAGAAAGGGCCCGGAGAGGTTGGCACGCCCGGCAGGATTCGAACCTGCGACCCTCGGCTTAGAAGGCCGATGCTCTATCCAGCTGAGCTACGGGCGCATGCTTTAGAATCAACGATTTACGGCAAGCCTGTCAACACTGCCAGCCGGTTCTGCCAGCCGAATCGCGATGGCGGCCAGCCGGCCTCCCTTGCCACGCGGCACGACGACGAACGGTGTCGGCTCGTCGAGGCGAAAGTCCTCCGGCTGCAAGCGGCCCATCTGTGACGGACGCATACCTGTCCAGTGCATCAACTGCAAGCGTACCACGGTCTTCGAGCCTGGCGTCAACTGCGCCAGCACTTCCGCGACGTGGGTGCGCTCGAGCCGTTCCCTCCCGAGAAGCCGCCGGCCGCTCCCGTTCGACCAGGTCGGCGAGCCCCGCCGGCGACGGGTTGGAGCCGCCGGACCCGGCGTCGAACGTGGCGGATCGACCCGCGGTCGCAGCGGGTCGTCCTGCCAGTGCCAAGCCGGCCGGCCCCCAGGCGGAAAGGGCAGCGCTCGTCGGCGGGTCCGACCGTCGACAGTCGACCCGTCGAGCCAGGCGTCGAGGCGGCGGAGCGCCCCGGCTCAGGCGCGTCCCCCCACCTGTGGCGTCTCGGCCGCCGGCGACAGGTCCGGCGCCGCGCTGGTTTTTCAAGACGAGAAGACGTCATCCAGGTCGAGCTCCAAGCCGGCGAGCAGCGGCGAGCGCAGCGTCTGCTCCCGGCCGATGGTGTGCGTGACCGCAAGCACGCCGACGCGCTGGCGATGAATCCAGACGGTCTCGGCCGCCGGATCGACCAGCCAGTACTCCGCCACGCCGTGTCTGCCGTAGAGCGCACGCTTGTAGCCCCGGTCCCGGTCGGCGGTGGCCGGAGACAGTATCTCGACCACCAGATCGGGCGCACCCCGCACATTGTCGCCGCCACTCAGCAGGTGCTCGCGTTCCCGGGAGACGAACAGCAGGTCCGGTTGCACGATGTCGGTGTCGGACAGCACCACATCACAGGGGGCGAAGAAGAACTTCCCCAGCGCCCGTTCCTCGATAAACTGAGCCAGCCTTCGCCCCAGACGGGACTGCACATCCTGGTGCTTCAGATTCGGCGCGGGAGCCATGACCAGATCTCCGTCCAGCAGCTCGTAGCGCTTGTCCGGCGGTGCGGTGCGGTAGTCCTCGTAGGTGAACTTGAAGACGGGTTGCGCCGTGGCCACGTGGGTGCTCCCCCCCCCTTGTTTCGCCGCTGATCGCGACGACCATCATAGCGCGTCGCGGACGGATGCCGGAGGCTCGCCTCAACAGGAACCGGATGCCCTGCGGGACGCCCATCCGGACACGCCCGTGATCTCCCTCTGGCTCGCTCTTGGAGCCGGGTGGGCTCGACGGCTGTGATCGCTGGCTGTTGCGCCGGCTGGGGGGCGGACGGCGCGTCCGCCCGTGTCAGCCTGCACTACGTGCTCGGCCGGTGGGTCCTCGCGGCCGTCCGGGCGGGGGGCGGGGCGGATCACGGCGGCGAGGCGGCTGCACCCGAGGGCGACCTGGTCGGACTTGAGGGCCCCGCCCGCGCTGGCGCGCCGGGAGGGTCGACGTTCGAAACAGCGCGAGGCGGCTCCGGTTCACCCAGTCCCCGCGGGCCGTCCACGACGACCTGCAGCAGGTTGAGGGTCTGCGGCAGCGCGTCACAGCCGTCGCCAGCCTTGGCCACGACCTCGATGTCCGGCTCGGTCCCGAGCAGGGGCGGCGAGGGTGGCCAAGCGAGACGCCAGCCGTGCGTGCCGTCGTGCTCGACGGCCCGATCGCGGCGATGCGCACCCGCATCCCGTCGAGGCCGGTCTTCGACACGGCGGCGTGGCGGGGACGTGTGAGGGCCTGCGTATCGATCGGAAGCCGCCGCGGTGAGCGCCGTGGCGGCGGCCACGTTCCCGAGCTGCGGGGGCAGCCCGTGAGTCCACCACGGAGGGGTCAGGGAACGAGCTTCATGCGCGCCCGGCGGCCCACAGCGTCCGGATTGGCTCGTCCTCGGAGTCCGGCTGCCACCGGGTTCAGGCCTCGGCGGCTGGAATTGACGACGCCGCCGGCGCGTGCTAGTGTGCCTACGGGTTGTGGACTACGTCTGTCACGCTCGAACATCGAACCAAGGAGCCAGCCGTGCAGGCGACCAACGTGCGAGCGTTGAAGAAGAACCCCTCCCAGGCGTTGCGCATGGCCAGGGAGACCGGGCCCGTCCTGATCCTCAAGGGCGACGAACCCGATGCCCTGCTGGTGCATCTGGGCGAATCGCTGGCTGCCGCCGAGTCCGAGATACGCCCGGCGCTGGCCGCGAGTCTCTATCGAGAAGGCTACCTCTCGCTGGGCCGGGCCGCGACAGTGAGTGGTCTCTCCTTGAGCGATTTCGTCAGTCACCTCGGCAGCCTCGGCATCGACGTCGTCCGCCCGGACGGGACCACGCGCCACGAAGCGGGAGACGTCTCAGGACTGGCGCGAGTCGCAGCACGGATGCGTGCGCGAGGTTTCCGGCCGGTCCACTTCTGGGTCCCCGACACTCGAACGGCGGACTTCCGTACCGAAGCCCACCGGCAGTCGAGCGTGGTAGCGCTGGACTCCCGGGAGCACGAAGACCAAGCGTTCATCGACGCGGTGTCCGATCGCGCGGATACATGAAGCGTGGCGAGATCTGGACGGTATCGGGCGCCGGCTACGCTGGTAAACCGCGGCCGGCGGTCATCGTCCAGGACGACCGATTCGACGCCACCGCCTCCGTGACGATCTGTGTGTTTACGTCCAACGAAACAGACGCACCGCTGTTGCGGCTTCCGGTGGCCCCAAGCGAGAGCAACGGTCTGCACACGGTGTCGCGGATGATGGTGGACAAGATCACGACGGTCAGCCGAGCCAGACTCGGCGAACGTATCGGACGCTTGGACGAGCCGGAGATGGTCCGGCTCGAACGGGCGCTCCTGGTCTTCTTCGGTCTGGCGTGAGCCCACGTCCCACGTGGGTGCCGCGGGAGGGCGGCGGCGGGGCGGAACTCCAGGCAGCCCCCCCATCAGGGTCGTCTGCGACCGCCGGCGATGCGTGACGTTGACGTGGCGATTGGCTGATCTCCGGCCGTCGGCGACCCGTGTGAGCCAGCATTACGTGCTCGACGCGTGGGTCCTCGCGGCCGTCCGGGCGGGCGGGGCGGCATGCTCTGCGACTTGGTTCGTCGTCAGCCAGGCGCTCCTCGGCCGGATCGACCCCGACACCATGGCCGGGCTCCAGGGGACGGGGCGCATGGGTGAGCGCGGTCCCGCCCGTCGATCGCGTCCGCCATGGGGATCGGCTGTTCGGGGCGCGCCGGGACGGCTTGCCCGTCGGAAGGGGGCGACAATCGTCTCGAACGGCACGCGTCGGCCGCGACGGCGCGGGCGAGGATGGCGGTCCGGTCCCGCCGGGCCCCCACGCGTTGACGTGTCGACCACGGTTGGCGTCGCGGAAGGGTGCCAGGGCGAACTTCAGGCGGCCCCGCGCGCGGTCCATCCTTGAGCTGAGAGTTCATGAACGCCGGCTGGGGGGCGGACGGCGCGTCCGCCCGTGTCAGCCTGCACTACGTGCTCGACCCGTGGGCGCTCGCGGCCGTCCGGGCGGGCGGGGCGGATCAGGCGTCGAGGCGGCTGCGCCCGAGGGCGACCAGGTGGGACTCGAGCCCCCGCCCGCGCCGTCGCGGTGGATGGCAGGACGAATCGGATCGCGAGCCTGAGCTCTACCCCGGGGGGAACACCTGTATCGATGAGATGCAGTCGTCCCAATCGCCGCCGCACGGGCCCCCTTCGTCGTCGAGATCCATGAAATCGGACGTGATGGTGAGGGCCTGGCCCCCGAAATCATCGCGTTCGAATGCGATGGCCTCCCACCCCTCCGCAATCTTCAGGGAAGAGACGCAATCGTCCCAACTGGCGACCGGCGGGTCTACTGTCCCGCATGGCCCACGCAGATCGTCGAAGTTGTTGAAGTCGCGGACGAACGTGTACGAGTCGCCACGGAAGTCGGGATGCTGGTACACGGTGACACCCTCGGTCGGGCTGGGTTGCGGGGGGGTATCACACGCACTCGGAAAACCCAGGGCCAGAATGACGGTCCAAAGCGCCCTCTCCTGCTTCCAACGACTCATGCACTACCCCCTGTCGCGCTCCCCAAAGGCGATGAACTCTGCCGGATCGCTGCCCGCGTGTCAACCGGCCCGAACACCCGGCGGGTTGAGCCAGACACGCCGCTAGTGAGCTCCAGTCCAGCGGGCGGTTCAGGCATCGTCCACGTACGCGAGGCCTGGATGTTCAGCCAGCTGCCTCGCTGCGCGATCGATTCCGCCGGCGCGGATAGGCGCTTGCCGGCGTCCAGCCGGGCGGGCGCACGCGGCGGGGTGGCGAGGGTGCCCACGCCGACCAGGCTGCACAGTGCTTGGATGACGTCTCGTGAGCCGGTTTTTGCGCCGATTGCGCCTTCCCGGATAGCGGGGAGGCGCGGACCTCCCCGAGGAGGCCGTCATGACACGTTGCATCGAACCAACCGCAGTCACCCCGCCCGTCGCCGCATCCCGCCCGCGGGCGGGTGCCGCAATACCCCACCGGCACTCCGGGGTCGCCGCCGCGGCGTTGCTGCTGGCCCTTTCGGCCACGCCCATCGAGGCGCAGCCCAGGCCGGCGGCGATCCGCGCGCACGTCGGCGGCGCCACCTTCTTCGAGGCGGCCCGGCACTTCAACGCCGGCGCGTCCTACCGGAAGTACTTCGGGGCCCGCGGCTGGGCCCTCGAGCCCGAGTACGCGTTCATGACCGAGGGGAGCCACCAGGACCACATGCTCATCCTGAACATGGTCAAGGACCTCGCACCACTGTCGCGGAAGGCGGTGCCGTACGTGGTGATGGGCGCTGGCATCAATCTCTACCGCGGGTTCTTCGGCCAGCGGCGGCATTCCGGTGTGAGCCCCGGCGGGGTCGCGTTCGGGCTCGGGCTCATGTCTTGGATCGGCGACCGCGTCTTCGTCGCGCCAGAGCTTCGCATCGGCTTCGAACCGAACGTCCGGTACTCGGTCAGCCTGGGGTTCGCACCTCGACGGTAGGACAGGAGAAGGGCCATTGAGACCGTGCTGGATCGTCCCGTTCTTCGTCGTCGCTCTCGCGGCTGTCGTCCCGACGCCCGTCTCTGGACAGGCGCGCGCGGTCGACGTGCGGGCGCTCGCGGGCCTCGCCGTCGGCCTCGACGATACCCCTCCCTAATGCCCGGCTGGGAGGCGGCACCGTGACGGTGGCCCGCGGCCCGCGGTCGCGGATGGGGTTCGAGGTGTTGCTCGCGGACCTGTTCGGCCCCTACGCCGTCATCGAAAAGCGCGCCGCGCTATTCACCGCGATCTGGGAGTACTATTTCGAGCCCGGCCGGCGCGTGAACCCATACCTGGTCGTCGGAGCCGGCTTGACGCGGCACCAACAGCGCATTCCCAACCACGAGCACTACTCCGATCCGTCGCGCCCCGAGTTCCGGTGGGTCACGCAGCGGGGCATCCACGTGCACGGCGGCGCGGGTCTCCGGCTGTCGATCAGCCAGCGCGTGTTCCTCGCTCCGGAAGTCCGTATCGGTCTCCCCGGGGTGCGTTCGACGGTCGCGGTCGGCTACGTCTTCGGGCCTTGATTCGACCGGGTGAGGCGGCCAGCGTAGGGGGCGAGAACTGGACCCGCGATCGCATCGGCTGCGACCGAGGGCAGATGGTTGTGCACGAACGTCTCGACGCTGCGGCTCGGCGCGCCCGCGGCGGCCTGCTTGTCGCTCGGGCCGCTGTTTGCGGCGAGGTCCTGGGTCGGATAACCGGGGATCTGTTGACTTCTCGCGGGGGTTCATCGGGGGCGCCACCACCGGCGGGCTGCGGCACGTTGCCCCCCGGAGCGCCGACGGAGGGGTAAGGGCGCTCGCGTCGCGCCGGCGCATTCCCGCCATGAACACCCGTTTCCGGCGCTGCGGTCGCCTAGCCGAGGAAACGCAGGATCGCGAAGGTCAGCCCGCCGGTCGCGAGCACGGTGCCGACCATCGAGCGGATGAGCCGGGTCTCGAGGTTCGCAATATCGGTGCGCACGCCGGCGATGTCCGTCCGCTGCTCGGTGCGCAGGTCGGCGATCTGCGTCGAGAGCCGCGTGTCGAGATTCGCGATTTCCGTCCGCACCTCGGCGACCTCACCGGCGACCTCGGCGATCTGGCCCGTCAACTCAGCTCGCTGCCCGGCCATCTCAGTGCGCAATTCCGCGAGGCCGGTCTTGAACTGGTCGGATGTGACCTGGTCGCCGTGCTCGGCAGCCTGCCGCACCGCATTCGTGATGGCATCGGCTTGGGCCGGCGTGAACTCGGCGTCGGTGAGCGAACGCGCGACGGCGTGCGTGTCGAGCATGTGCCCCCAATTATCGCCGAAGATGCCGACACCGAAGGGGCCGGCGACTGCGACGGCCGGACCCGCGCCGGGTGGCCCCCGGCGCTGGTATCGGCTCCGACGCCGCGGCCGATGGCAGGTGGCGAGGAGCCCCCCCCCGCGGCAGGCGAGACTGTCGAACCTCCCGCCACTTCGAGGCGGACCGCGTTCCGGGGGCGCGCGACCCCCGCCGGTCCTTCGTGGGGGCCGCAAAGCGTGCGGTGAGGTGCGCGGGCGACCGCCAACGGGGGACACCAAACACAGAAGGGACACCTGAACTATGCCGCAGATCAGGTGCACCAGGGGAAGCCGCCACGGTGAGCGACGTGTCGGCGGTCACGCCGAGTGCGGGGGCAGCCCGTGAGTTCCGCCACCCAGCCGTCGAGGGCGGGCGGGTGGCCAGGAGGGGGGGTTGGCCAAGCCCTCGGCCCCGACGCGCGGGAGGTATCCTCGGCCGCGGCCGGCGGCGGCCGGAAAAGCAGAGCGGCGGCCGGTCACCATCGAGGCGGATCCCCCCCGCGAGGATGCGCGGAGCCCGAGCGCTGGAGCGCCGGAGCCACGCGTCGGCAGCCGTGTTCAGGAGCCACCCCGCAGAGACAGCGAAGTGCGTGGGTAGTCGGTTGCCCGCATGTGGCCGAACGGGTCGTCCAACGGCCGATTCTGGCGCGAACCGTCGAGGCGTCTCGCAGATCAAGTGTCAATTTGTTCAAGTGACACACCACTAGCTAGCTAAGGTGGGAGCGGCGACAGCGTGAACTGGGGAAGCCGACTGAGGGGTACCCGGTCACCATGACGAGGAATCCGAACGGGTTGGTGCTGGTGCGAAAGACGAACGAGCGTAGCTCCACGCATCCGTATGCCCTCGTGTGGGTCCTACGGTGTCCCCGTTGCTGGATGAGCCACCGAGCCCCTACCGGTCGCCGTGGCCGCCGGGCGAGCTCCAAGAGCGTCGAGCCGGACGCGCTACGCGGCCGCGCGCTATGTCCCGAAGGCGGTCGCACAGCCGCGGTGAGAGATTCTGGTCGAAGAGCAGCTTCACCTTCTGCCGACTGCCACCAGTCGCCGCTCGCGATCGGCGGCGAATTCAAGGCAGGCCCGGATGTCTTCGCGCGCCAAGTCCGGGAAGTCCCGGAGCAATTCCTCTTCGGACATGCCGGACGCCAGATAGTCGAGCACGTCAGAAACCGTCATGCGTAGGCCGCGGATGCAGGGCTTGCCGCTGCGTTTTCCGGGCTCGATCGTGATCCGGTCCAAGTGCGACATGGTCTCAGCCTACGCAACGACCCCGCCATCGATCAAGCGTCGGCCGCCGTTCCCGACAGGGACCTCACCGCGCCGGCGGCTCGATCTTGACTCCCCCCCGCCTCGGAGGTACGCTCCGGCTCTCACCTCGGAATCCGGTCTCGCATGCCGCTCGCCCGGTGGCGCGGACATCGCGGCGGGGCGGCGTGAAGGGAGCATGGAGGCTTTATGGCTCGCACCATCTTCAACGTTGTCTGCCTGGTCGTGCTGCTCGGCACGATCACCCTCTCTCAACAGCATGCCGACCCGGCGTCGGCGATGTCCACCGCGGCGCTGAAGTTCCTCGACAGCCTGAACGACGAGCAGGAGGCCGCGGTGCGGTTTCCCTTCGACGGCGAGGACCGATTCGACTGGCACTTCATCCCCAGGGAGCGCAAGGGCGTCGCCCTGAAGACGATGACCGGATCGCAGCGGTCGGCCGCGCTCGACCTGGTGCGGACGGGCCTGAGCGAGGAAGGGTTCACGAAGGCGGAGATCATCCGTCAGCTCGAGCAGATCCTGTTCAACCAGGAGGGCCGCGACATTCGCGACCCGGACCTCTACTTCTTCATGGTCTTCGGCGAGCCGGGTGACGGCAACACCTGGGGCTGGCGCTACGAAGGGCACCACATCTCGCAGAACTGGACGATCGTCAACGGCACCGCGATTGCCGCCACCCCCCAGTTCTTCGGCTCGAATCCGGCCGAGGTGCGCGACGGACCGCGGCAGGGCCTGCGGGTCCTCGGCAGCGAGGAGGACCAGGCCCGCGCGCTGCTCGGGTCGCTGAACGAGTCGCAGCGGGCGGCGGCCCTGCTCTCGAAAGAGGCTCCCAGCGACATCCTGACCCGGTCCCAGCAGAGGGTCACGCTGCTCGAGGACTTCGGGGTGGCGCACCGGGACCTCGACGCGGACCAGCAGGCGGCCCTGTGGTCGATCATCGAAGAGTACGCCTCGGCCCAGCCCGCGCCGGTCGCCGAGGAGCGGCTCGCCAGCGTCCATGACGTTGGACTCGACGGCATCCGGTTCGCCTGGATGGGCGGCGACGCCCAGGGCCAGCCCCACTACTATCGCATCCAGGGACCGACGTTCCTGATCGAGTACGACAACACGCAGGGCAACGCCAACCACGTCCACAGCGTCTGGCGCGACTTCGACGGCGACTTCGGCCGCGACCTGCTGGACGCGCACTATCGCCAGTACGATCACGGCACGCGGAACGCGGACTAGCTGGACGGTACGACCGCCGGGGCCTCCATCCGCGGGGCCCCGGCGCCATCCCCCGCCGGGATGCCGCCCCGTATTCCTCAGTTGGCCTTCAGGACGAGCAGCGTGCGGTCGTCCGGGTTGCCGAACGAGAAGCTGCGCACGTCGTCCATCACGCGCTGGCAGATCACCTCGGCGCTCTCGGCTCTCGCCCCGTGCATGATCTCGGCCAGCCGGTCGTGGCCGAACTCCTCGTCGTGGGCATTGCTCGACTCGACGATGCCGTCGGTATAGAGGGCCAGGAGGTCCCCCGAACGGAGTCGGGCGCCGCCCTCGAAGTACCGCGGCGACTCGAACATCCCGATGGGAACCCCACCGCTCCACAGCTTGTCGACGGCGCCGTCGGCCCGCACGAGGAGCGGAGGCTGGTGGCCGGCGTTGACGTAGATCATCTGGCGGGTCGGCACGTCGAGCACGGCATAGAAGAGGGTGACGTAGCGGCCGGCGTCGACCGAATCGAAGAAGAACCGGTTGGCGCGGCGCAGAACCGCGCGGATCGCCAGCTCGCGCCCCACCAGCGCGTACATCGAGGCCCGGATGGCGGCCACCTGGAGGGCGGCGGCGATGCCCTTCCCGGCCACGTCGGCGACGATGAGTCCCCAGCGGTCATCCGGCAACGGAATGAACTCGTAGTAGTCGCCGCCGACCTCGAACGACGCCTCGTTGACGCCGGCGATATCGAACCCGTCGAGGGCTGGAATCTCGCGCGGAATCAGGTCTTCCATCACCTGGCGGGCGACGAGCATCTCGGCGTCGATACGCCGCTTGGCCCGCACCTCCTCCTTCAGCCGGGACCGCTCGATGGTGCCGGCGATCACCGCCCCCAGCAGCCGCAGCATCTCGACGGCGCGGGCATCGTACGCCCGCCGCCGCTTGGAATGGAGCTCGATCGCCCCCATCACCCCGTGGAGCCCCACCAAGGGGACGACCAGACCGGATTGATGACACGGCCCCCCTTCCGCCGGATCGATGCTCTCGTCCAGCAGCACCGGCTCGCGCGTGTCGATGGCCCGGGCGACGGGCCGCCCCTCTTCCAGCGCACCGTCGTGGCAGGGCACCGCCCCCGACTCGTCACGCCACCAGTAGTGGCGCACGTGCCGCCCGGAGCTCCCCAGCACGTACACGGCGGCCGAGTCGTAGTCGACCAGCCGGGCGACACAGTCGAGAATGCCGTTCAGAATCTGGTCGACGTCGCGCGACGCGGCAGAGAGCTGGTAGGCGTCGACCAGCACGCGAACCGCGCGCAGAGCCTCATCGTCGGACGCGGTCTCCAGAGCCGGCTGCGGATAGGTCATCGTCACGCCAAGCGGAAGGTCGAGGTTCAACTATCATATTACCCGGTTGCGCCCGGTGGCCCCTGCCCAATGGGCGCCCTCGCCGCGCTTCGCCACCCCGCCGCCCTGCAGTCCGCTGCCGCCCTGCGGCCCGCCGGCCCCCTCGCCGGCCGGTGCAACACGCGGTGGGTCGGCGGGTGGACGCGAACCCGGCCGGGCGCATAGAATGGATGGGAGGGCGCTCCCAGCGCCAAAGGCATCTCGCGGTCATCGCATGGTGAGTGTAGCTCAGTGGTAGAGCGCCGGACTGTGGCTCCGGATGTCGCGGGTTCAACCCCCGTCACTCACCCCATTCCCGGCCGCGTACGGCGGATTCTCGACGAGCGCGGGACGCTCGTGTTCCCCGGCGTCTACGACACGTTGTCGGCGAAGATCGCCGAGCAGGCCGGGTTTCCGCTCGCCTTCATCTCCGGATACGCCGTCTCCGCCACGCTCATCGGCGAACCGGACCTGGGCCTCCTCACCCAGACCGAGATCGTCGAACGGGCCCGCCAGATCTGCGGCGCGGTGACCATCCCGATCATCGTCGACGCCGACACCGGCTACGGCAACGCCCTGAACGTGGTCCGCACCGTGCAGGGGCTGATCGACGCGGGCGCGGCCGGCTGCTTCCTGGAAGACCAGGCGTGGCCGAAGCGATGCGGACACATGCACGACAAGCAGGTCGTCGCCGGAGAAGCCTGGCTCCAGAAGATCCGGGCCGCGGTCGACACGCGGGGCGACCGCGACTTCTTCATCGTCGCGCGCACCGACGCGCTGGCCGCCATCGGACTGGAGGAGGCGCTGGCGCGGGTCGAGGCGGCGCGCGAGGCCGGCGCCGACGCCACCTTCGTGGAAGCCCCCGAGTCGCTCGACGACCTGCGGGAGATTGGCCGGCGAGCTCCCAGACCGACGGTCGCGAACATGGTCGAGCAGGGGCGGACGCCGATGCTCGGCCGATCGGAGCTGTCCGCGCTGGGGTTCGACCTCATCCTGTACCCGGTCGCCGGGCTCTATGCGTCGGCGCAGGCCCTGACCGCCGTCTACGGGCACCTGCACGACACCGGCACCACCCGCGGCGCCGACCGGCCCATCGCCTTCGATCGGTTCAACGAGCTGATCGGCGTCGACGAATCGCGCGCCCTCGCCGCGCGGTTCGAAGAACCTTCCGGATAGGTACCCGCAAGTGCGTTACGCTTGACACGTGCAACACTTGGCGCCGCCGCCCTGTCGAAGAACTGCCCGGCATCCGGGAAAGCGTTGTTTCGACACGCGCGGCATCGACGCGCCGCGGGGTTCGGGCACGCACCCGCGGCGGCCTCGGAACGGCGGCGTCACGTCGCGCCTCGCGCTATGCCGCTCGCTCCTGCTGGCGGCGGTCGTGGGTCCGGGCGCGGCGGCCCCGGCGGCAGCCCAGGTGCCCCCGGACGAGGCGTGGCGGACCCTTGAGACCGCCCATTTCCGCATCACCTTCCCCGAGCACCTCGGGGACTTGGCAGCGAGGACCGGGGACGTGGCCGAGCGGGCGCACGAAGCCCTGTCGGCGGGTTTCCGCGCGGGCCCGGGAGGAACCATCGACATTGTCCTGACCGACCACGTCGACGTGGCGAACGGCTACGCCGGTGTCTCGCCTTCGAACCGCATCGTGCTCTACGCGCGGCCCCCCGCCGACCACCTCGCGCTGGGGTACTTCGACGACTGGCTGGAGCAGCTCGTCGTCCACGAGCTCGCGCACGTCTTCCACCTCGACCACGCCGGGTGGTTCGGCAGGTTCTTCCGCGCCCTGTTCGGCCGGCAGCCGACCATCCTGGCCTTCCCGGGCTCGAACGTCCCGGGGTGGGTGATCGAGGGGCTCGCGACCTGGTACGAGTCGGCGCTGACCCCCGGCGGCCGGGTGCACGGCACCTATCACGAGATGGTGCTGCGGACGGCGGCGCTCGAGGGGCGCTTCGAGTCCCTCGGCACGGCCGGGGGCTACTCTCCCCAGTGGCCCGGCGGCGGACGCCGTTACGTGTACGGGTCGCTCTTCTTCGAGTATCTGCTCGACAAGCACGGCCGCGACGTCCTGGGCCGGTTCGTCGAGGAGCTCGCGCGCAACGCGAGGCTGCCCGGGCGCGTCCTCGACGACATCTCGCTGACGAGCGAGTGGGACGCTTGGCGCGACGAGATGCTCGCCCGGGTCGAACGGCTCGACGACGACCTCGCCCCGCTGGGTCCCGTCACCGAGCCCGAGGCGCTGACGAGCGGCGCGCGCCAGGCGCGGCATCCCGCGGTGTCGCCCGACGGCGGCTCGCTGGTCTACGTCCGATCGGACGGACGGTCCGACCCGAGGCTCGTGGCCATGCCGCCCGCCGGGGGGGACGCGTCGACGCTGGCGCGGACGAACCACCTCACCCGGTTCGACTTCCTGCCCGACGGCGGGATCGTGTTCGCGCAGCGCGAGTTCACGGACCGCTATCGTCAGTACAGCGACCTCTACGTCCTCACCCCCGACGGATCGGTGCGGCGCGTCACCGAGGACGCCCGGGTCGCCGCGCCGTCGGCCGGGCCCGGCGGGCGCTGGGCCGTCGCGGTGGCGGACGGCGGGGGCACCAACGGCCTGGTGCGGGTCGACCTCGCGAACGGCGCCATCGAGGAGATCGCGGCCCCGGTCGCGGACACGTACTGGGCGTGGCCCGCGGTGTCGCCCGACGGCCGCTGGATCGCGGCGAGCCGCTGGGCCGAGGGCCGGCACGACGTCGTCATCCTCGACGGGGACGGGCGGCTCGCCCAAACGGTGACGCGCGACCGTGCCCTCGACATGGCCCCGGCCTGGAGCGCGGACGGACGCCACCTCGTCTGGGCCTCCGACCGCACCGGCATCCCCAATGTCCTCGCGGTCGAGGTCGACCCCCGCACCGGCGCCGCCGGCCCGCCCCGCCTCCTGACCAACGTGCGGACGGGGGCGGCGTTTCCGAGCGTCGACCCCGCGGGCGAGTGGCTCTATTTCTCCGGCTACCACGTCGACGGATGGGAGATCGAACAGATCCCGTTCGCGCCGGGCCTCGCCCCCCTCGCGCCCGAGCCGGCGCCACGCTTCGACGACGGCGCAGTCGCCCCCGCGATGCCGGCGGGCGCCCTCGCGGGGGACGAGGCGGCAACTGCGCCCCCGGGGAACACGGCCCCGGGCGACGCGCCGGCAACCGCGACCGCCGCGGACACGCTGCAGAACGACGCGCCGGCAGCCACGGCCGTCGCGACCGCGCTTCCGGACGACGCGACCACGGCGCGGACCGCGGCCAGCGCGGCCAAGGCCGCCGATACCGGCGACGAACGCGGGACGAGCCGCGTCGACGACGGCGTGCGGGGCTACTCGCCGTTCTCGACCCTGCGCCCCACGTACTGGTTTCCCGAAGTGCGCCCGCCGGTGGCGGTCGCGGAGACGACCGTCGGGGACGTCGAGGTGCCGCGCACCGAGGTCCTCGGCTTTGCGTTCGGCGGCAGTACCGCGGGGTTCGACGTCGCGGGCAGGCACGCCTACACCGGTGGCGCCAGGTTCGACACGTCGGGCCGGCGCGCGGGCGGCGCATCGTACGAGTATCGGGGACTGGGAAACCCCACGATCGGGCTGGCGGCATCGCAGAGCTGGGGGCACAACGGCGTCAGGGTGAGCGATGCGGGCGGGGCGGAGGGCGAGCCGGAGACGTTCTTCGTCCTCGATCGGAGGCGGCGCGTGGCGGCGTCGCTCAGCATGGGGCGGCCCGGGTATCGCACGTCCGTCGGGGTGACGTTCTCGGCCGGGCTGGTGCGGAGCGACCGCGAGGTGCTCGACGCCGATCTGCAGGCGAGCAGCGGCTACCGGCTCGCGCGGCCGGGCGCGACCTCGAGCGAGCTCGCCGTCGCGCTGAGCGCCTCCAGCGCGCGGTCGCACGCGTTCCAGATGGGGAACGCGCGCGGCGCCGCCATCTACCTGCGGGGCCGGACCCGACGCGATCTCTTCGTGCCGTCGGGGCTCGCGGGCCTGGCCGACGCCGATCGCTCGGCCGACGACCTCGTCGGCCGGTTCCGGGCGTACCTGCCGCTGCCGGGTCCCGGGTTCGCGGCCACCGTGCTCGCGGTCCGCGCGAGCGCGGGCGCGGCGCGTGGGCCGGCGACCCGTGCGGGGTACTTCTCGGTGGGCGGCCACGCCGGCCTGTTCGGGGTCCGCGGCCACGACTCGGCGGCCCGGGCCGGGCACCGCGCGTGGTCCGCGTCGGTCGAGGCCCGCGCGCCGCTGGCGCTCGTCAACCGCGGCGCCGGAACCTGGGGCCTGCACCTCGACCGCATCTTCGCCTCGGCCTTCGTCGACGCCGGGGACGCGTGGGGCGCCGGCGCGGCCTTCGCCCCGGCGGCGCCGGCGGGACGACGCCCGCTGACGTCGTTCGGCGTCGAGCTGACGACGGACGTGCTCGCCTTCTTCCCCCAGGCTCCATTGCGGCTTCGCTTCGGGCTGGCGGCGGTCCCCGACCCGGACGCCATGCCCGGCGCCCCCGCCGAAGCCCCCCGGTGGCGCCGGGTCTTCTACGTGGGGGCCGGCGTGCCGTTCTGACGGTCGCGCCGGCGGACGACGAGGAGCCCCCGACGACGCGCACGCCCGCGCCACCGCCGGCCGGCGCTTGGCGTAGTCGTTCGGGGTCGAGCTCACCACGGACCTGCTCGGCTTCTGCACGCTCCTGGTCCCGCCTTCGCGTCGGCATGGCGGCGATACCGGACCAGGAACGCGACGGCTTCCGGCCCAAGTGCTACGCGGGCATCGGCGTGTCCTTCCAGAACGGCGCTATAATTTCGGTCACATCTAAGACCAGTGGGCGTCTCCGACGCCAAGGAGGTGCGGGTTGACTGTCCCCGTCTCGATCACCGTCAACGGAGAGCGGCACGACCGCGAGGTCGAACCGCGGCTGCTGCTGGTGCACTTTCTGCGCGAAGTCATCGGGTCGACGGGCACCAAGATCGGCTGCGACACGAGCCAGTGCGGGGCCTGCACGGTGCTGCTCGACGGCATCTCCCTTAAGTCGTGCACCGCCCTCGCGGTCCAGGCCGACGGGGCGGAGGTCACCACCATCGAAGGCCTGGCGTCCGGTGAGACCCTGCATCCGTTGCAGGACGCGTTCTGGGAGAAGCACGGGCTGCAGTGCGGTTTCTGCACGCCGGGCATGATCATGGCGTCGCACGAGCTGCTGCGGGTCACCCCGGACCCGAGCGACGCGCAGATCCGCCACGGCCTCGAAGGCAACCTGTGCCGGTGCACCGGGTATCAGAACATCGTCCGGGCGGTCCGCCAGGCCGCCGGAACCACGGCAGGTCAGCGATGAGCACACGCATCTTCGGTTCAGGCATCCGCCGGCGGGAAGACCCGCGCCTCATCACCGGCAGCGCCACCTACACCGACGACCTGACGCTGCCGCGCATGGTGCACGCGGCGATGATCCGGAGCCCCCACGCGCACGCGCGCATCACCTCGATCGACACGAGCCGGGCGGCGGCCGCCCCCGGCGTGGTGGCGGTGTACACCCACGCAGACACCGAGGGCGCGGTCGCACCCGCCCCGTGCGCCTGGCTCCTGCCGGACTCGGACCTGAAGATCGCCGACTACCACTGTCTGGCCAAGGACGTCGTGCGCTACGTCGGGGACATCGTCGCGGTCGTGGTGGCCGAGAGCCGCTACGCGGCCGAGGACGCCCTCGAGCTCATCGACGTCGGCTACGAGCCGCTGCCGGCGGTGATCGACCCCGAGGCGGCGGCGGCCGAGGGCGCCCCCCAGCTGCACGACGAGATCGCCGGCAACCAGGCGTTCCACTGGCAGGTCGCGGGCGGCGACGTCGACGCCGCCTTCGCCGAGGCCGAGGTCGTCGTGTCCGACCGCATCATCCAGCAGCGGTTGATACCGAACGCGATGGAGCCGCGGGCGGCCCTGGCCAGCTATGTCAATGCGACAGGGGAGCTGACGGTCTGGAACACCACGCAGAACCCGCACATCGTGCGGTTCCTCACCTCGGGGGTGCTGGGGCTCTCCGAGGACAAGATCCGGGTCATCGCGCCCGAGGTGGGGGGCGGCTTCGGCAGCAAGATCGCGGCCTACCCCGCCGACTTCCTCACCATGTTCTGCAGCCGGAAGCTCGGGCGCCCCGTCAAGTGGACGGAGACCCGCACCGAGAACTACCAGGCGACCACGCATGGCCGCGACCACGTCCAGCAGGTGGAGCTGGCCGCGAAGAAGGACGGCACGCTCCTCGGCCTCCGCTGCACCGTGCACGCGGGCATGGGGGCCTATCTCTCGACCGCGGCACCGGGCATTCCGACCATCCTGCACGGGCTCATGCTCTCGGGCGTGTACACCCTGCCCGCGGTCAAGGAGGACGTGCACGGCATCTACACCAACGGCACACCGGTCGAGGCCTACCGCGGGGCCGGGCGCCCCGAGGCGACGTTCATGCTCGAGCGCATGATGGACGTGCTGGCGGCCGAGGTGGGGATGGATCCGGTCGACGTCCGCAAGAAGAACCTGATCCCCAGGTTCGAGGACGGCCACGACGTCATCACGTCCCTGACCTACGACAGCGGCGACTATCCCGGCGCCCTCGACAAGGTGCTGTCCCACGCCGACTACTCGGGGCTCCGCGCCCGGCAGAAGGCGGGTCCGGTCAACGGCGCCTACACGGGCCTCGGTCTCGCCACCTACGTCGAGATCTGCGGCCTCGGCCCGTCGCAGGTCGCGGGGGCCATCGGTTTCCAGGGCGGCCTGTGGGAGAGCGCCATCGTCCGGTTCCACCCGAGCGGCAAGGTGCACGTGTTCATCGGGGCATCGCCGCACGGACAGGGCGAGGAGACGACGTTCGCGCAGATCGTGGGCAGCGAGCTGGGGGTCGATCCCCAGGACGTCAAGGTCTTCCACGGCGACACCGACAACACGCCGATGGGCTGGGGCACCTACGGCAGCCGCACCACCGCGGTCGGCGGGGCGGCCCTCGCCCTGACCGCGCGCAAGATCCGGGACAAGGCGAAGGTCATCGCGGCGCACCTGCTCGAGGCCGCAGTCGAGGACATGGAGTACGAAGACGGCAAGTTCTTCGTCAAGGGGGCCCCCGACCAGCACAAGACGATCGGCGACATCGCCCTCATGGCGAACGTGGCGTGGAACATGCCGAAAGGGGTCGAGGCGGGGCTGGAGGCCTCGACGTTCTACGACCCGCCCAACTTCACGTTCCCCTTCGGAGCCCATCTGGCGGTGGTCGAGGTGGATGCCGAGACCGGCGCCGTCACCCTGAAGCGGTACGTCGCGCTGGACGACTGCGGCCCGCAGATCAACCCCGTGATCGTCGAGGGCCAGGTGCACGGCGGGGTGGTGCAGGGCATCGGCCAGGCGTTGTGGGAAGAGGCGGTCTACGACGACGCCGGCCAGCTCGTGACCGGCAGCATGCTCGACTACGCGCTGCCCCGCGCCGACCAGCTGCCCGACATCGAGGTGCTGTCCACGGTGACCCCCTCGCCCCACCATCCGCTCGGGGTGAAGGGCATCGGCGAAGCGGGCACCATCGCCTCGACCGTGGCGGTCTACAACGCGGTCATGGACGCCCTGCGGCCGCTGGGAGTCACCTCGATCCGGATGCCGTTGACGCCGGAGCGGGTCTGGCAGGCGATTCAGCAAGCGAAAGGATAGGCCGATGTACGCACCAGACTTCGCATACTACCGGGCGGACTCGGTGGCCGAGATCGGCCGGCTGCTGCGCAAGCACCCCGGCGCCAAGCTGCTGGCCGGGGGTCACAGCCTGATTCCGCTGCTGAAGCTGCGGCTCGCCGCGCCCCCGGCGCTGATTGACATCGGCCGCATCGGCGAGCTGCGGGGGATCAGCGTCGCCGACGGCCGGGTGCGGATCGGCGCCCTGACCACCCATGCGCAGATCGCGGCATCGTCCGAGGTGGCGGCGCGCGCCCCGGCTCTCGCGGCGGCGGCCGGGGTCATCGGCGACCCCGCGGTCCGCAACCGCGGGACCATCGGGGGCAACGTGGCCCACGCCGACCCCGCCTCGGACCTGCCGACGGTGCTTCTGGCCCTCGGGGCGTCGTTCACGGTGGCCACCGACGACGGCGAGCGCACCATCCCCGCCGGCGAGTTCTTCCAGGGCATGATGACCACCGCGCTGGGGGAGCACGACATCGTGACCGCGATAGACATCCCGGCCGCGCCCGGCGGCCAGGGTCAGGCCTACGAGAAGTTCTCCCACCCCGCCTCCCGCTACGCGGTGATCGGGGTGGCCGCCACCGTCGAGCTGCGGGGAGACACCGTCGGCAACGTGGCCGTGGCCCTCGGGGGTTTGGTGCCGGCGGCGATACGGGCCGGGTCGGTCGAGCAGGCCCTCTCCGGCCAAGCGCCGTCCGCCGACGCCATCGCCGGCGCGGCGGCGGCGGTCTCGAACGACCTGGGCTCCGACCTCCTCGGCGACATCTACGCGTCGGCCGAGTATCGGCGGGCGATGGCCCCGGTCTGCGTCAAGCGGGCCCTCAGGGCGGCGCTCAAGCGGGCCTCCTCCGTCGCCGAGGCCTCCAAGGCGCGCAGCCCGTGGTGGAAACCGTCCTGGCTGTAGAAGTCTGCGTCGTGGGACGGCGCGGATTCCTGAAGGGTTGGTCGGGCGGCACGCTGAGCCGTCAGGCGGCGCTTTCCGGGCGAGAAGTCCGCGCCGGGCGGCCCGGACGCGGGGACGGTCGGTCGGACGGCAAGCGCCGCCGCGAGGCCTGCGCTTGCCGGGGTCGCTTCCGGGAATCGGCGGCAACGGGAGTGGCGCCGAGGCGGCGCCGAGGCCTCGCCCGCCCCTGCCTCCTCGCTTCCCCGAATCGAGACACCGGCACCCCATAGTCATAGTCCGCTACGATGACCGACACCTTCCCGGCTCCCGCTCTGCCCGCGTCCATCGACGAGCTGCAGGCGCTCCTGTCCCGCGAGGGGTACGTCGCGGACCGCGGGCTCGCGACGTCCATCTATCTCGCCCTGCGCCTGGGCCGCCCGCTGCTGCTCGAAGGGGAAGCCGGGGTCGGCAAGACCGAGGTGGCGAAGGTCCTCGCGATGGGCCTCGGGGCCGAGCTGATCCGGCTGCAGTGCTACGAGGGGCTCGACGTCACCCACGCCGTCTACGAGTGGAACTACGCGCGCCAGCTCCTCGAGATCCGGCTGCGCGAGGCGGCGGGACCGGTGGACCGTGCGGCGGTGGCCCGGGACCTCTTCGGCCCCGACTTCCTGATAAAGCGCCCGCTGCTGCGCGCCATCGAGTCGACCGGCGCGCGCGCCCCGGTGCTGCTGATCGACGAGCTCGACCGCGCGGACGAGGAGTTCGAGGGGTATCTGCTGGAGCTCCTGTCGGACTATCAGGTGACCATTCCCGAGCTGGGCACGGTGCGCGCATCCGCGCCGCCGGTGGTGGTCATCACCTCGAACCGGACCCGCGAGCTCCACAACGCGTTGAAGCGCCGCTGCCTCTACTGGTGGATCGACTACCCGGACTTCGACAAGGAGTACCGGATCATCACCGAGAAGGTGCCCCAGGCGCCGGCCCGGCTCGCCGAGCAGGTGACCCGCTTCGTGCAGGAGCTCCGGACGGCCGAGCTCTACAAGGTCTCGGGGGTCTCGGAGACCCTGGACTGGATCGCGGCCCTCGTCGCCCTCGACCGGCGCGAGCTCGACGGCGCGACCATCGACGAGACGCTGGGCCTCGTGCTGAAGACCCAGGAAGACCTCCAGGCGATACGCGGCGAACGGGCGCAGGCGCTGTTCGAGCGCAGCCTTCTGCCGGCCGGCGCGCCCGGGGGCGCATGACCGGCGCCGGCGAGGACCGTCCCGCGGCCGCCGGGGGGCGCGGCCGGGAGCGCATGACCAGCCCGGGCGAGGACCGCCCCGCCGGCGGCGCGCCGTCCCGCATCTCCGAGGCCGGCGGCCAGGCCGCCCTGCGCCCCGACGATCCGCGCGCGGCCGGCCATCTGTTCGGCAACCTGCTCCGGTTCGGGCGCCTGCTGCACGCCGTCGGCCTCGACGTGCAGGCGGGAGGCATGCTCGACGTGGCCGAGGCCCTCGGCCACGTCGACGTCGGCCGGCGCACCGACTTCTACCACACGCTGCGGACCCTCCTCGTCCGCCGCGCGCAGGACCTGCCGGTGTTCGACGAGGCGTTCCGCCTGTTCTGGCGCCCGCCGCGGGGCGAGCGCACCGCGCGCGATCTGCGAGCGATGGGCGAGCGCCGCCGCTTCGCGCCGCCCGAGGTCGACGTCCCTCCCGACGCGCCGGCGCCGGGCGCGGCCGATGCCCGGGAGGAGCCCCTGCTGCGGCTGGAGCAGGTGGCCGCGCTGACCTACAGCGCGCGGCAGGTCTCGCGGACGAAGGACTTCTCCACGTTCACGGACACCGAGATCGCCGACGCCCGCGCCCTGCTGGCGGCCCTGGACTGGACCCCCGCCACCCGCGTGACGCGGCGGTGGCGCGCCGGCGCCGGGCGGGCCATCGACGTCCGGCGGGCAATCAGACACAACCTCCGCTTCGGCGGCGAGCTGGTCGTCCTGCCCCGCCGGACCCGCCGCAGGCGGCCGCGCCCGCTGGTACTGCTCTGCGACGTGAGCGGATCCATGGAGCGCTACAGCCGCATGCTGCTGCACTTCGTGCACACCCTGGCCCGGGGGTTCGAACGCGTCGAGACGTTCCTCTTCTCGACGACGCTGACCCGGGTGACGAAGCAGCTCGCGCGGCGCGGGGTGGACGACGTCGTGCCGACGCTGCCCCGGCACGTCCCGGACTGGTCCGGGGGCACCCGCATCGGAGAGGCGCTGGGCCGGTTCAACCTCGACTGGGCCCGGCGGGTGATGGGCCACGCGCCGATCGTGCTGCTGATCTCCGACGGATGGGACCGCGGGGAACCCGACCGGCTGGGCCGGGAGATGGCGCGCCTGCAACGCAGTTGCCACCGTCTCGTCTGGCTGAACCCGCTGCTGGGGTCTCCCCGCTACCGGCCCCTGACCCGCGGCATGCAGGCGGCGCTGCCGTGGATCGACGACTTTCTCCCGGTGCACAATCTCGCCAGCCTGGAGTCGCTGGCCGTGCACCTCAACCGCCTCATGGACCGCCGTCCGGTCCGCCGCCAGCCCGTGCCGGCGGGTCCGGGGCCGGGCGGCAGCCGACCTTCCCTCGGGCCGGGGCGCTCTTCCGCAAACCGCGACTGAATCGTCATGACCATCAACGCCACCTACACCTTCGGCGCACCCGTCCAGGCCGTCTGGGATCTCCTCGTCGACATCGACGCCGTTGCTGCCTGTCTGCCCGGCCTCGAGTCGATGGAGCCCGCCGGCGACAACAAGTACCGGGCGGTGCTGACCATGGGCATCGCCGCCGTCACCGGCCGCTACGAGGGCACCGTCGAGCTGCAGGACCTCGACCCGCCGAACGCCTACCGGCTGGCCGTCGAGGGCCGGGGCAAGGCCGGGTTCGTCAACGGCGGCGCCGCCATCGCCCTGCGCGAGACGGACGGCGGAACGGAGGTGACGGTCGACGGCACGGTGCAGGTCGGCGGCACCATCGCCCGGGTCGGCCAGCGGCTGCTGGGCAGCGTCTCCAAGATGATGATGGACCGGTTCTTCGCCTGCCTGCAGAAGCGGCTCGACTGAGCCCCACCCCCGCAGTCGGCAGGACCGGTACGGAATCGAGGCCGCGCATGGATGTCCGGCCGGTACCCGGCACTCCAGTACGTGCCACAGGACGGGGCGTTCGACATCCTGGCCAGACTCGGCGCTCGCTCTACCGCGCGATGCGGCTCATCCTGGAGGTCGGCCGGCGAACCCGCCCACACCGCTTCCCGGCCGGCGTTCACAAGCACGCATCGATCGACGCGCTGCAGGCCCTGACCGAACGTTGGAGCCACCATCGGGTGCCGCCGGCAGACGCGCCCGACCGGGCCCGCGGCGGGCATGCCCGCCGGCCGTAGCGCCGCCGCGGCGTCCCCGCCGGCGCCTCGACCGTGCCCCGCGTCCGGCAGTGCGACGCCGGCGCTTTCCTGTACACTGCTCCGGCCGGCGAGCGGCGCCGGACCCGCCGATGAGAGCCCCGGCCCCCCGGCGGGCCGAATCGTTGCACACGGAGTTCGACGCACGTCATGACCGAAACCACACGGGATCTTCCGGAGCTGGACCAGGACGAGATACGCGACTGGCTGGACTCGCTCGACGCGGTGATCGATCAGTACGGGCTGACGGCGACGGGACGTCTGTTGCAGGAGCTCACGCGCCGCGGCGAGCACGCGGGGGTGCAGCTTCCGTTCACCGCCAACACGCCCTACGTCAACACCCTGCCTCCCGAGGAGGACCCCGCCTATCCCGGCGACCGCGACCTGGAGCAGCGGCTCAAGAGCCTGATCCGCTGGAACGCGCTGGCGATGGTCGTGCGCGCCAACCGCGAGGCGGACGGCATCGGCGGCCACATCTCGACCTACGCCTCGGCCGCGACCCTCTACGAGGTCGGGTTCAACCACTTCTTTCGGGCAACCACCGACACGCAGCCGGGCGACCTCGTGTACTACCAGGGCCACGCGGCGCCGGGCGTCTACGCCCGCGCCTACCTCGAGGACCGGATCACCCCGCAGCAGCTCGAGAACTTCCGGCGCGAGCTGCGGGGCGGGCCGGGCCTGTCCTCGTATCCGCACCCGTGGCTGATGCCCGACTTCTGGGAGTTTCCCACCGTCTCGATGGGGCTCGGCCCGATCATGGGCATCTACCAGGCCCGGTTCCAGCGGTACCTGGAGGATCGGGGCCTCCTGCCGCCGTCCGACGCCAAGGTGTGGGTGTTCGTGGGCGACGGCGAGACCGACGAGCCGGAGTCGCTGGGGGCGATCACCCTGGCCGCCCGCGAGCAGCTCGACAACCTGATCTTCGTCGTCAACTGCAACCTGCAGCGGCTCGACGGACCGGTGCGCGGGAACGGGCAGATCATCCAGGAGCTCGAGGCGGCCTTCCGCGGGGCGGGCTGGAACGCCATCAAGGTGATCTGGGGGCGCGACTGGGATCGCTTTCTCGCCGATGATCGGGACGGGCTGCTGGTCCGCCGCATGAGCGAGACGGTCGACGGGCAGTACCAGAAGTACGCCGTCGAGTCCGGCGCGTACATACGGGAGCACTTCTGGGCGGGCCTGCAGGACCGGGTGAGCCATCTGACCGACAGCGAGCTGAAGAAGCTGAGGCTCGGGGGGCACGACCCCGCCAAGGTGTACGCCGCCTTCGCGGCGGCGGCGGCCCACCGCGGGAGCCCGACGGTCATTCTCGCCCGCACCATCAAGGGCTACGGGCTGGGCGAGAGCGGCGAAGGCCGCAACATCAGCCACCAGCAGAAGAAGCTGAACGAAGACGAGCTGCGCGCGTTCCGGGACCGGTTCGGCATCCCCCTGTCGGACGACGAGATCGCCAAGCTCCCGTTCTATGCGCCGAGCCGCGGCGCCCCCGAGATGGCCTACCTGCGGAACCGCCGCGAGGCGCTCGGCGGATCCGTCCCCCGGCGCCGGCGCCGGGCCGCGCCGCTGGCCTCGGTGCCGGCCGAGCCGTTCACCGAGCTCCACGCGGGGACCGGCGACCGCGAGGTCTCGCTGACCATGGGGTTCGCCCGGCTGCTCAGCCGGCTGCTGCGCGACCGCGTCCTCGGGGAGCTGATCGTGCCGATCGTCCCCGACGAGGCCCGCACCTTCGGGATGGAGGCGCTGTTCCGGCAGGTCGGCATCTACGCGCACGCCGGGCAGCTCTACGAGCCGGTCGACCACGCCACGCTGCTCTACTACCGCGAGGGCGAGGACGGGCAGGTCCTCGAGGAGGGCATCACCGAGGCCGGCTCGATGGCCTCGTTCATCGCGGCGGGAACCGCCCATGCGACCCGCGGGGTGAACACCATTCCGTTCTTCATCTACTACTCGATGTTCGGGTTCCAGCGCGTCGGCGACCTGATCTGGGCCGCCGCCGATTCCCGCTGCCGGGGATTCCTGGTGGGCGGCACGGCGGGCCGGACGACCCTGGCCGGGGAGGGGCTCCAGCACCAGGACGGCCAGAGCCACCTGCTCGCGAGCCCGGTGCCCAACCTCCTCGCCTACGATCCGGCGTTCGCCTACGAGCTGGCCGTCATCATCGAGGACGGCATCCGCCGCATGTACGTCGACGGCGAGAGCGTGTTCTACTACCTGACGGTCGAGAACGAGTCCTATCCGATGCCCGCGATGCCGGAGGGCGCGCGCGACGGCATTCTGCGGGGGCTGTACCGGCTGCGGCGGGCCCGCGAACCGAGGACGCATCGGGCGCAACTGCTCGCCAGCGGGGCGATCCTGCGCGAGGCCCTCGCGGCGCAGGCGCTGCTCGAACGCTATGACGTGGCGGCCGACGTCTGGAGCGTCACGAGCTGGGGGCAGCTCCATCGCGACGGGCACGCCTGCGACCGCTGGAACATGCTGCACCCCCTGGAGGCGCCGCGCGTGCCCTACCTGACCCGCTGCCTCGGCCCGGCGCCGGGGGTGGTGGTGGCGGCGAGCGACTACGTGAAGGCGCTGCCGGACGCGCTCGGCCAGTGGCTGGACGCCCGGCTGGTGACGCTGGGCACCGACGGGTTCGGGCGCAGCGACACGCGCGAGGCGCTGCGCGACTTCTTCGAGGTCGATGCGCGGTTCATCACCCTGGCGACACTGCGGGCCCTGGCCCGCGACGGGGCGGTGGCGCCGGCGGTCGCGGCGCAGGCGATCGCCGATCTCGACATCGACCCGGACAAGCCGGACCCGGCGGTGAGCTGACGCCGGCGGGCGGAGCGGAACGTCCGGCGCGATTTGCACGGAGAGAGACGGTTGGCGACAGAAGTCAGACTCCCGGAGCTGGGTGAGGGCGTTGAACGCGCCGACGTCGTGCGGGTGCTGGTGGCCCCGGGGGACACCGTGACGGTCGACCAGCCCCTGCTGGAGATCGAGACGGACAAGGCGACCGTCGAGGTGCCGTCCCCGGTCGCCGGCACCGTCGCGGCGGTGGCCGTGGAGGCGGGCACGAGCCTCGCCGTCGGCGGGCTCATCGCCTCGCTCGAGCCAAACGGCGCGGCAACCGATGCGACGGCGGCGGAAGGGCCCGCGACGGCGGCGGAAGAGCCCGCGCCGGCGACGGAAGAGCCCGCGCCGGCGACCGACGCGACCGCGGCCACCGCCGCCGATCTCGCACCGAACCCGCGCGCCGCTCCCCCACCGAGCCCGGCAGCGGACACACCGCCCCGGGTCGCGTCCGCTCCCGCGGGTGGCCCTTCCGCCCCGGGTCAGGCGGCTGATGCTGCCCCGTCTCCGCCCCCGGCCGCGCCGAAGGCCCCCGAACCTCCGCCAGCCGCGGTGCCGGTGTCGTCCCCATCGCCACCAGCGGCCCCGGCATCGGTTTCGGCCGCGCCCTACCCGGGTCGGGCCGCCCCGGCGCCGACACCCCGGCGCCGGGCGCTGGCCGCCCCGTCCGTCCGCAAGCTGGCCCGCGAGATCGGCGTCGACATCGACGCGGTGGAAGGCTCCGCGGCCAATGGGCGGGTGAGCCTCGACGACGTCAAGGCGCACGCCCGGCGCGCGATGGAGCGCCTGCGCTCGCCCGCGCAGGCCCTCGCGCAGCCCTCCGCGCAGCCCTCCGTACCGGCGCTGCCCGACTTCTCCCGCTGGGGGCCCGTCGAGCGAACACCGATGCGCAACGTGCGGCGGGCGGTCGCGCGCCGGATGAGCACGTCGTGGCAGACGGTGCCGCACGTCACCCAGCACGATCAGGCGGATATCGGCGAGTTCGAGGCGGTGCGCCGCACCCTCAAGCGCACGTCGCCCGGGCTGCCGCTCACCGTCACCGCGTTCGCGGTCGCGGTGGTTGCGGCCGCCCTCAAGGAGTTCCCGCAGTTCAACGCGTCGCTCGACACCGCGCGCGACGAGATCGTCTACAAGCGCTACATCAACATCGGGGTGGCCGTCGACACCGAGCGGGGGCTCATCGTGCCGGTCATCCCGCAGGCCGACGGAAAGAGCCTGGCGGCCCTGTCCACCGAGATCGCGGAGGTGGCGGCCCTGGTGCGCACGACCGGCGCCCCCCGCGAGCGTCTCGAGGGCGGCACGTTCACCATCACGAACCTCGGAGGTCTCGGCGGCACCGCGTTCACGCCGATCGTGAACTACCCCGAGGTCGCCATCCTCGGGATGTCCCGGTCGGCGCCGGCCCCGGTGTGGGCCAACGGCCGGTTCGAGCCGCGGTCGATGCTGCCGCTGTCGCTGTCCTACGACCACCGCCTGATCGACGGCGCCGACGCGGTGCGCTTCCTGCGGTGGGTGGCCGAGCGCCTGGAGCACCCGTTGCTGCTCGAGCTGGCCCCGGCCCCGGAGGGCGGGGAATCCAAGCCGTAGGACGGCGCAGCCCCGTGAGGGGGTGGTCGGGCCGAAAAGCGCAGAGCGGCGGCTTCCGGACGAGCGGCAGGCCAGCATGATTGAGCTTCACCGACTCACCAAACGGTACGGCGATCAGGCCGTCGTCAACGAGCTATCGCTGTCGGTCGCCGAAGGCGAGTTGCTGGCGCTGCTGGGCGGGTCGGGCAGCGGCAAGACGACCACGCTGAAGATGATCAACCGGCTGATCGAGCCGTCGAGCGGGGCCGTGCACCTGAACGGCGCGGACGTGAGCGGGCTGCCGCCCCACGAGCTCCGGCGGCAGATCGGCTACGCGTTCCAGCAGGTGGGCCTGTTCCCCCACATGAGCATCGCCCAGAACGTGGCGGTCACGCCGACCCTGCTCGGCTGGAGCGAGCCGGAGATCCGGCGCCGGGTCGACGAGCTGCTCGAGCTGGTCGAACTCGACCCCGCGGCGGTCCGCGACCGGCGTCCCGACCAGCTGTCCGGCGGCCAGCAGCAGCGCGTGGGGGTGGCCCGCGCCCTCGCCGCCAGGCCCCGGGTCATGCTGCTCGACGAGCCGTTCGGCGCCCTCGATCCGCTGACCCGGCAGCGGCTGCAGGAGTCGTTCGTCCGCATCCGCCGCCGGCTCGCGGTGACCGCGGTGTTCGTCACCCACGACATGGTCGAGGCGCTCGTGCTCGGCGACCGCATCGCGGTCATGCGGGACGGCCGGCTCGTGCAGGTCGGCACGCCGGCCGCGCTGATGCGGTCGCCGGCCGACGACTACGTGCGGCAACTGGTCGACACACCCTGCCGCGACGCCCGGCTCGTCGAATCCCTCCTCGCCTCCGGAGCCGGCGGCTCATGACGGAACAGCTCGCGCTGCTGCCCGGCTACCTCACCGCCCACCTGCAGCTCACGCTGCTGGCCCTGCTCTGCAGCACCGCGGTGAGCCTGCCGGCCGGGGTGGCGGTGACCCGCGTGCCGTGGCTGGAGCGGCCGGTGATGGGGGCGGCCGCGGTCATCCAGACCGTGCCCAGCCTCGCCCTGCTCGCGGCGATGGTGCCGCTGCTGGCGGCGTTGAACGTGCAGAGCATCGGATTCCTGCCCGCCTTCATCGGCCTGACGCTGTACGGCGTCCTGCCGGTCCTCCGCAACACCGTCACCGGCATCAACGGCGTCGACCCCGCCCTGACCGAGGCGGCGCGGGCCGTCGGCATGACCCCGTGGCAGCAGCTGCGCCGCGTCGAGCTGCCCCTCGCCATGCCCGTCATCGTCGCCGGGCTCCGCACCGCGACGGTGTGGACGGTCGGGGTCGCCACCCTCTCGACCCCGGTCGGGGCGACGAGCCTCGGCAACTACATCTTCAGCGGCCTCCAGACCCGAAACTACGCGTCGGTGCTGGTCGGATGCGTCGCCGCCGCGGTGCTCGCCCTCGTCCTCGACGGGCTCGTGCGCTGCCTCGCGGTGACCGGCAGTGGAGGCCGGCGGCGCCAAGCGACGGCCGCCGCAGCCGTGGCCGCGCTCTATCTCTACGCCGGCTTCACCCTGGCCGCGGCCCTCGCGCCCCGGGGCGATCGGCCGGTGACCATCGGGGCCAAGACCTTCACGGAGCAGTACATCCTGGCCCATCTCATCGGCGGGCTGGTCGAGGAAGAGACCGGGCGCACGACGACCCAGCTGCAGTCGCTCGGGTCGATGGTGGTGTTCGACGCCCTCGCGGCCGGGGACGTCGACATCTACGTGGACTACTCCGGCACCCTCTGGGCCAACGAGCTGGGCCGCGACGCCGCGGGCACGGACCGGGCCGCGGTGCTCGCGGGGGTCGGCGCCCATCTCCTCGACGCCTACGGCATCGAGGTGGCGGCGACCCTCGGGTTCGAGAACGCGTACGCGGTGGCGATGCGCGCGGCCGACGCGGAGGCGCGGGGTCTGACCCGCCTGAGCGAGCTGGGACCGGCCGCGCCGCAGTTGTCGATGGGTGGAGACTACGAGTTCTTCTCGCGGCCGGAGTGGACCGCGATCCGCGACGCCTACGGGCTCCGGTTCCGCGAGCTCCGCACGATGGACCCGGCCCTGATGTACCAGGCGGCGGAGCAGGGGGCGGTCGACCTGATCAGCGCCTTCACCACCGACGGGCGCATCACCGCCTACGATCTGACCCTGCTGGAAGATGACCGCGGGGCGATTCCGCCCTACGACGCCATGGTGCTGGCCAGCGCGCGGCTCGCCCGCGAGGCGCCGGACGTGCTGGCCGCGCTCGGCCGGCTCGACGGGGCCATCGACGCCCCCGCCATGCGGCGGATGAACCTGGAGGTCGACGAGCAGGGCGCCGACCCCGGGGAGGTCGCCGCGGACTTCCTGCGGGGCCTCCGGCGGGAGTCTGCGCCGTAGAACCGCGCGGATTCCCGCAGGGTCGGTTGCGTGGACAGCCGAGTTGCCAGGCGGTGGTCTCCGGGCCGGTCCGTTCGTCGCTGCCCGCAGCGCGGCCCGAGCGCGCGCGGCACGGGAGGGAATGAGATGCCAGTGCTGCGAACCGTGATCGTCGTCGCCATCCTGTGCATGCTGTCCGTGCTTGCGGTCGAGCCGCCTCTCGGTTCCGGATCGCGAGCGCTCTCCCGTCAACCGGCCGAGGGCGAGGGCCGGAGCGGGCTGCAGCAGATCCGGCCGGGCCACTACGTCTACCTGCACACCGACGACACGCCGGGGGTGTCCTCGACGTTCAACAGCGGCATCATCGTCACCAGCGAAGGCGTCGTGGTCGTCGACGCGCTGGGCTCGGAGACGATCGCGCGGGAGGTTCGCGAGGCGATAGCCGGGGTGACGGACCAGCCGGTCCGATTCCTGGTGTCCTCGACCTTCCACGGTCGGTTCACCGGCGGCAACGCCGTGTACCGCGATGTGTTCAGCATCGGCCACGAGCACTACCGCGCGGACCTCCTCGGGTTGCTGGGCGACATGACCCCGGAGCAGCGCCGCGCCCGGCTCCCGGACCAGACCTACCGCGAACGCGTGACCGTCCATCTCGGCGGCAAGGAGATCCGGATTCTGCACCTCGGCCGGGCCCACACCCGCGGCGACAGCATCGTGTTCGTACCCGCGGACCGCATCGCCTATCTGAGCGAGGTGTTCAACTTCGACGAGTTCCCGTACACGAACGACAGCTACCCTGGCGACTGGCTGCGCACCCTGGACGCGGTCGAGGCGCTGGAGGCGGACGTCTTCGTGCCGGGGCACGGGTTCCTGCCGGACGACCGCGCCGCGACCCGGGCCGGGCTCCGGGGTCATCGCCAGATACTGCTGGACGTACGCGAGGCGGTGGAGCGGCAGCTCGCCCGGGGTGCGACCGAGGACCAGGCGGTGGCCGCCATCGACCTCCCGCAGTACCGGCGCTTCCAGGGCTACTCGCGCGCGATGGAGATGGCCGTCCGCCGGACCTACCTGGAGCTGACGACCGGTCTCGATTGACGGTGCGACGGGTCAGTCACCCATCGCCCGCGCGAGCGCGACCTCACGGTCGCGTCGGAAGTTTCGCGGGGCGCGAAACTTCTACGGCGCAAGCGCCTGGCGGCGCGAAGTCCTCCTCGATCCGGTCCGGCGGGTGGGGCGCGCGGGAATCTCCCAGTTCGACGCCTCCTCCGACAGGCGAAGTCCTCCACGATCGTGTCCGGCGGGTGGAGCGAATCGCCGAAGGGGCGCCGGTGCCTGAACGCGGCGCGCATCCCGCACGCGTTCGCGCCGATGCCGTCGACTGGCCGTAGAATGACGCCATGTGCACCTTGCGCCCCCTCGCCGCGTTCACCGCGCTGACGGTTCTCCTGATCGCCGCGCCGCTCGCCGCCCAGGACGCGACGGGCCCCCGCCCCAAGGTCGCCCCGAGCGGACGGGTGACGACGAGCGTGACCTTCGACGGGCGCGTCCTGCGCGACGGCGGGTGGTTCACCTACACGCCGTCCCACTCGGGCCCCTCGCGCATCACCATCGACTACGGCCAGCCGCACGCGCGGGGCCGCGCGATCTTCGGGGGACTGGTGCCCTACGGTGAGGTCTGGCGCCTGGGGGCGAACTGGGCCACGCGCCTGACCCTCGACTTCGACGTGCGCTTCGGCGACCTCGACGTGCCGCGGGGGGAGTACACGCTGTTCATGCTCCCGCGCGAGGACGGGGGCGAGCTGGTCGTCAGCCGCCAGACCCGGCAGTGGGGCACCGACTACGACCCGTCGTTCGACTTCGGCCGCACGCCGATGGGCCGCCGGGGGCTGGCGGAGGCGGTCGGGAGCCTCGCGATCACGCTCGAGCCGAACGTGCCGGCGGAAGAGGGAGCCGTCCCCTCGGGCGTCCTTCGCGTCACCTGGGGACGGGCGGAGTACTTCACCGAGTGGCGGATGCACTGGCCGTAGGAGCCGTTGAGCACGCTTCCGAGACGCTTCGCCAGCCGGTTCGCTCCTCACCCTGTCGCTGGTCGTGCTGGAGGCCGCGGGCTGGACCCTGTTTCCGCTGGTCATCGGCCGCGCCATCGACGGTGTCCTCGCGGGCTCGTCCCGCAGACTCCTCGAGTTCGCGGGACTCGGCATCGTCGCGATGGAGATCTCGGGCCGGCTCGCCGCCTGGAGCACGTCGGTGCGGCCCTCTCCTATGGCCATGGCACAGGAGTACGGCGCCCGGGCCTGTCGGGTGTCAAACGAGGCGTCCCCCTCGATGAACGAGCTTCGTCCCGGTAGAATTCGCCCCGTGAACCCACCCGCCGCCCCGACGCCCCGGACGGCCGACGGCTCCCGGCGCAGACGCCGGCTGCTCATGGGTCTGTCGGCAGCCGTCGTGCTGGCGGCCGTCGGCTACTCCGGCGTGTCGATGGTCGTCGCCGACCGGCTGACCAAGCCGTACCGCCGCCCCATCGCCTCGTCGCCGGCCGTCTTCGACCTGTCCTACGAGGACGTGACCTTCTCCAGCACGGTGGACGGCACCGTCCTGCGCGGGTGGTTCCTGCCGGTCGAAGGGAGCGACCGCGCCGTCGTCATCGTCCACGGCCGCAGCTCGTCCCGTACTGGGGACAACGGCGAGCTGGTTGCGCACGCCGCCGCCCTCGTCGACGGCGGCTACAACGTGCTGCTGTTCGACTTCCGCGCCCACGGTCTGTCGGACGGGACGCGCTACACGCTGGGGGCGGACGAGCAGGGGGACGTGCTGGGGGCCGTCGCGTATCTCGAGGGCCGGGGGTTCGCGCCGGGCCGCGTGGGGTTCTGGGCGCACTCGATGGGGGCGGCCACCGTACTGCTCGCGGCCGCCGCGTCGCCGGACGTGCGAACCATCGTCGCCGACAGCAGCTTCGCCCGTCTCGAGGATCTGCTGGTGCACGAGCTTCCGAGAGAGAGCGGACTGCCCCGCTTCTTCAATCCCGCCATCCTCTTCTTCGGCCGCGAGCGGTTCGGCCTCGACACGCGGATCCTGAACCCGGTGGACGCGGTCGCCGGCCTGCCTCCCCGCTCGCTGTTCATCGTCCACGCCGAGGCGGACCGGCTCATCCCCGTCGACCACGCCCACCGCATCGCCGCCGCCGCCGGACCCGCCGTCTACGACCTCTGGATCTTTCCCGGGTCCAACCACGACCGGGTTTCGGCCGCCGCCCCCGAGCAGTACCGGTCGCGGGCGCTGGCGTTCTTCGACGAGAAGCTCAACTGAACCCGCCCCGTCGCAGCGCTCGCGGTCGACACGGAACCTTGAACGGGCCCTGCCTGTATTCAGGGATATGCACTATCCTTGAATAAGGGATCGGCCATGGCCAGTCTGGAGGAACGGCGCTGGGAGGGCGACGCCGCCGGGTTGACCCGGCGCGACCGCCGGCCGTGCATCTACGCGGTCTACCGGCCCGACCGGTTGGCCGGCCGACGGTTCGCCCTCGACGGCGACGTCGCCGCCGATGTCGGCGACGCCGAGGCGGCGCTCGTCAAGCTCGACGCATCCGCGGCGGCCCTCGCCGGCACCGAGGCCCTCGCCCGCCTGCTGCTCCGCGCCGAGTCCGTCGGCTCGTCCCGGATCGAGGGCCTGGAGGTGGGCGGACGGCGCCTGCTCCGCGCCGACGCGGCGCGCCGGCTCGGCGAAGCCTCCCGTGACGTGACGGCCCTGGAGGTGCTCGGCAACATCGACGCCATGGTCTGGGGCGTGGAGGCGATCGGGACCGGCCGAGCGATTACCGTCCACACCGTGCTGGAGGCGCATTGCCGCCTGCTGGCGGGGACGCGCCTGGAGCGGCACGGGGGACAGCTCCGCACCGGGCAGAACTGGATCGGCGGCAGCAGCTACAACCCCTGCTCGGCCGAGTTCGTACCGCCCCCGCCCGAGGCGGTCGCCGGTCTGCTGGACGACCTCCTCGCCTTCTGCAACGACGACTCGCTCCCGGCGATCGCCCAGGCCGCGATTGCCCACGCGCAGTTCGAGTCGATTCACCCCTTCGTCGACGGCAACGGGCGCACCGGACGCGTGCTGATCCACCTCGTCCTGCGGCGGCGCGGCCTCGGGCGGCGCGTCCTGCCGCCAGTCTCCCTCGTCCTCGCGACCTGGTCGCGGGACTACATCGGCGGCCTGACCGGAACGCGCCACGTCGGCCCGCCCGACTCTGCCGAGGCGCATGCCGGCGCCAACCGCTGGATTGCGCTGTTCGCCGCGGCGTGCCGCCGGGCGGTGGAGGACGCCGCCCGCTTCGAGACGCAGGTGCGGGCGCTGCAAGCGTCCTGGATCGAGCGGGCCGGCCACCCCCGACGCGATTCGGCGGCGCGCCGGCTCATCGAGGCGCTGCCCGCCGCGCCCATCCTCACCGCGTCGACCGCCGCGACCCTCATCGACCGGTCCTTCCAGGCGGCGGGCCAGGCGATAGACCGCCTCGTGGGCGCCGGCGTGCTCGCGCAGCTCAACGCGGGCCGGCGCAACCGCACCTTCGAGGCGCCCGAGCTGATCGACGCCTTCGCCGCCCTGGAGCGACAGCTCGCGAGCCCCGCCGGCGACACGCGCGTTTCCGAGCCCGCCCGCCGCGTGCCCCGACGGCGGGAGAGCTGAAAAGCCCGGTTTCAGGTGACTCTGCCGTACGACACGGGGAATGCCGGCGACCTGCTCGAGCACGGCTCCGGTTCCAGCCAAGCTGCAAGGGCGGGGTCGGGTTCGGAGCCCGGCCCAGAGCACGTCACAGCGACATGAACTCCGCCGCGTAGCGCGCCACGCCGGTGCAGCCGTCGAGTGCGCCCGGCTGGAGCTCGATGACCATGAAGGCGTCGTCCGGGACGTCCAGCGCGAAGCGAATGCCGTGCAACCGGGCCGGAACGAAGCCGAACCGCGGATAGTAGGCCGGATGGCCGAGCACGACGGCGATGCGGTATCCCGACGCGCGGCACCGATCGAGGCCCTGCGCGACGAGCCGGCCGCCGATGCCGCGGCGCTGGTAGTCGGGATCGACGGCCATCGGCGCGAGCCCGGCCACCCCGCACGCGCGATCCTTCGAGCAGCGGGCCGGCAGTCCTCACTCGTTCCCCTCGCGCTGCGCCGCGTAGTAGCGGTCGAAGAAGTCGAGGCGGTCCTTGCGGATGCCCCGCTCCACGGTGATGGTGTCGCCGATGTGGAGCGCCGCGTCGGCCGCGGGATCATACGCGGGCCACTCCGGCAGCCCCTCCCCGTTCGGATTGCCGGTGGCGGCCATGTTGACCCAGTAGGAGGCGAGGACGTCGGAGAGCCTCCGGTCGGTGTCGGTGTAGTCGCGGTTGGCGTAGGGGTGGGGGCTGACCCCGAAGTTGTCGAACACGTAGGGGATCTCCGCCGTGTGGTACGCCCCGTAGCGGTCGGCGTCGGGGGCCGGCGGAACCCGGCTGAAGAAGTAGAAATACGCCGGCGACGAGACCGTCTCCATCATGCGGGCCCAGGTCCGCATCTCCCACCCGAAGGTGGCGTCGGTGCCGCTCGCGATCCGGGCCCGCTGCGCCTCGTCGTCGGTGGCGGCCGGGAAGGTCGCGAGGAGCGCGTCGGCGTGCTCGCCGTACTCGTTCCGTATCGTCTCGCGGTACTGCTCCACGGTCTCGGCCCCCGCCGCGCCGCCGAGGATCGTCATCTCGTCGGCGTTCGAGCCGACGATGACCGGCACGTCGTGCTGCCGTCCCGCGGCAAAGATGTTGTAGACGGTGTCCGGGAAGACCCAGCCGTCGACGGTAGCCGTCGACCGGACCAGCTCCGGCGCGACGGCCTGCACCGCGTCCGCGCTGGCGGCGCGCATCGCCTCCGGCGTCGGCATCACGCCCTCGCCGAGCAGCGCCTCGACGAACCGTTCGCCGGCCGCCTCGATCTCCGCCTTGGGTTGGGCCCCGCCCCTCGATCCGAAGCCTCCTCCGCTCTCGCCGATGGCGGCCTGGAAGAGGCCGCGCGCGAGCGGCGCGGCCATCAGTTGGTTGACGCTCCACGAGCCGGCCGACTCGCCGAAGATCGTCACGCGCGACGGGTCGCCCCCGAACGCCGCGATGTTCCGCTGGACCCAGCCGAGGGCGGCGATCTGATCGAGGGTGCCGTAGTTGCCGGATGCTCCGTTCTCCGACTCCGCGCTCAGCCGGGGATGGGCGAGATAGCCGAACGCCCCGAGCCGGTAGTTGATGGTCACCAGCACCACGCCGCGCTGGGCCAGCCGCGTCCCGTCATAGGTGATGTCGGCGCCGTTGCCGATGGCCAGCCCGCCGCCGTGGATCCAGACCATGACCGGCGCGCGGTCGTCCGGCCCCGCCGCCGTCCAGATGTTCAGATAGAGGCAGTCCTCGTCCATCCGGTCGACGCCCGCGTCGTAGAACGACCTCACCGCGGCGGGAATCGGGTTCTGCATGCACGCCGGCGCCGCTGCCGTCGCGTCGCGCACGCCTCCCCACGCCGCTGCCGGCTCGGGGGGACGCCACCGGAGACCGCCCACTGGCGGGGCCGCGAACGGCACCCCCCGGTAGACCATGACCTCGTCGCCGATCGGCGACGGCGCTCCCGCGAGCTGGCCGCCTTCGACCGTCACGACCGTGGCGGCGGTCTGCTCCGGCGATTTTGCGGAGTATCTGTTCTGTGCAGCCTACGGCTGGGCACAGGCATCGAACTCGGAAAAGGGTTTCGACGCAATCGGGAATGACGGCAACCAAGTCAAGGGCCGGCGCATCACCATCCGCAATTCGTCGCGTCAGCTGTCGGCGATCCGCGACCTTGATGGGTTCGACACCCTCGCGGCCGTTCTGTTCGACGATCTCTACCGGGTCGTGCGGGCCGCGATGATCGATGGCCGTAGAGCACCCCCGGGGAGCCGTCACGGGAGTCGAGTCCTTTGAGGATGGCGTCGATCTTGACGCGCGCGAAGGCTTCGGTCGTGCCGCTCATGCCCCTGCCCAAGGATCGACTACCTTGATGTCGACGTCCTCGAAGTCCCGAACATTGCGCGTCGCTACCGCCATGTGGTGGCAGCGGGCGATTGCTGCGATCTGGCAGTCAGCCGGTCCGACGGGACGTCCGGCGGAACGGCGCATGGCGGCGAAGTTCGCGTATGCGCGCGCCGCGGCGCTGTCGAACGGCAGCACCCGATTCTCGAAAGCCTCGCCCAGCATCCTCTCGATATCCGAGACCAGGGTTTCCCGGCGCTGGCCCGTCGGCAGAATGGCGACGCCGTAGCGCAACTCCGCTTCGCCGACCGCAGAGAAGAACAGATCTTCCAGGGGGTGACCGGCGGCCCACGCCACGACAGCCGGGTCTGGCGCCTTGCGCATCAGTTCGGACACGACGTTCGTGTCCAGCAGCACGGTCATGGCCGCGGGCTCAAGTCGAAGGACGGCGGCTCGCGCCCGGGCTCGCGCGGCGGCAACTCCAGGTCCACGCCGTTGGCTGGCCCGAAGTGCGAGCGGATGATGCTCGTGAGGTTCCGGGAACTCGGCTTGCGTCCGACGACATCGCGCAGGATCAGCCGCGCTTCCTCTTCCATGGAGCGACCATTGTCCGCCGCCCGCACGCGCAGCCGGGTTTTGACGTCGTCGTCGAGGTTGCGGATCGTGATGCTCGCCATCCGTCATGCCCTCCGTTCGTCTGGGAGCTTAACTCACAGAATGATTGCGGTGCAATCAAGGCGGCCCGGGGGCCATCCGGGAAGCAACATGCGGCGGCGAGAGAGGACGTAACGATGAGACGCATCCTGCTCGCGGCCGACCACGACCGCCGGGTGGTCTCCCCCGTCGGTTTCTCCCTGCTCGGGGAGAACCTGTACCATGGAGAATCGGGTCTGGCGCTCCGGGAACCGGGAGCCAACCGACCGATGACGAGTCCAGGGGGGTCCGGCGTGGGCATTCTCGAAGTGCTGCGGGGCGGTCCGACGAGGCCGGCGGCCACCGAACGGGGCGATACCGACACCGTGAAACGGATCGCGGCCGAGCTCGAGTCGCTGCCGGCAGAGCGCGCGCGGTTTCTCGCGGCCTTCGCCTACGTGCTCAGCCGGGTCGCGCACGCCGACTCCCGGATCACCGCGGAGGAGACCGACGCGATGCGCGAGATCGTGGGGAAGCTGGGCCATCTGCCGGCGGCGCAGGCGGTCCTGGTGGTCGAGATCGCCAAGCACCAGACCCGGCTGTTCGGCGGTACCGAGAACTATCTCGTGACCCGCGAGTTTCGCGAGATCGCGACCGACGCCCAGCGTCTCGAGCTGCTCGACTGCGTCTTTGCGGTCGCCGCGTCCGACGGCGCCATCAGTTCCATCGAGGAGTCGCAGGCGGGACAGATCGCCAGGGAGCTCGGGTTCACGCAGCCGGAGTATGCGTCGGCGCTTGCGGCCCACGCGGAGCATCGGACGGTTCTGCGCTCGCTGCGGGCGGATCGGGAACCGGCGTCCTGACCGCCTCCCGCGCCCGGGGGTTGGCGTCGAGCAGGACCGCGATCCACCGCAGGTCGTCGGTGTTCTCGAACGCGATCTTGAAGGTCATGGTGATGGGCACCGCGAGCAGCAGACCCATCGGCCCCCAGACCCACCCCCAGAACACCAGCGACACGAACACCACCAGGACCGACATCCCGAGCCGCCGGCCCAGCAGGGTCGGCTCCAGGATGTTGCCGAAGACGATGTTGAGCACCACGTAGCCGGCCGCGACGGCCAGCGCCCGGCTCAGGTCGACCTGCACGAGCGCCAGCACGGAGGGGCCGACGGCGGCGACGATGGACCCGATGTTCGGGATGTAGTTGAAGATGAACGCGACCAGTCCCCACATCAGGGGGAAGTCGATTCCCAGAGTCCAGACCCAGACGAAGGCGAGAAGTCCGGTGCCGAGGCTGACGAGAGTCTTGACGGCCAGGTACTTCTGAACCTGCAGGGTCATCTGGCTCAGCCGTTCCAGACCGTCCGCCCGATCGCCGAACGCGAGCCGCAGCTTGACCCGGAATCCGGCCGCCTCGACCAGGATGAAGATGACCGCGAGCAGGACGAGGAACGCATCCTGCAGCAGCCCGGCGAGCGCGCTCAGCGTGCCGCCGAGCAGGTTCACCACCGCCCCGGGATTGACGAAGTCGAGCGGGGTGCGGTCGGCGAACGGGAGATTGGCCTCTTCGGCCCACAGGCGGAGCCGATTGGCCAGCTCCTCGAACCGCGCGTTGTACTGGGAGTCCGCGACGACCTGTGCGAACTCGCCCACCGACTGCCCCACCAGCACCCCGAGCACGCTGACGACCCCGGCGGCGGCGGCGACGGTCAGCATCACCGCCAGCCACGTCGGCACCCGGTTGCGCTGGAGCCACGCCATGAACGGAAGGCTGACGATGGCGATGAACAACGCGCTCAGAAACGGCAGCAGAATCTCGCTGGCCTCGCGCAGCCCCGCCACCACGACGATCGCGCTGGCGGCCACCACCAGGAAGCGCATCGCCCGGCGCGGCAGTAGCTCCTCGCGGCCCATTGACGTTGCTCCGGCGCTCGCTGGCCCGGAGGTCGCCGCCTCGCGGCTCCGCCCCCCGTCCAGCCAATCTCCAGGAATCCGCGCCTCCCTCAGGGATGCAGCGCCTCCTTACGGGAAGGCGGCCCTTCTTTCGGAGAGGCAGCGCCTGCTACGGCGCAGATTCCTGCACCGCGAACGCGGTGAGCGCGAACCGGTCGCGCTCATCCACCCATTGCCCGCGTACGCCCAACCCGGCTGCGGCCCCGAGCGCGGCCACGCCGCCGATCTCGTACTTGTACGAGCTCTCGGTCCAGATGGACTCCCCCTCCGTGAAACGGATGGAGCACCCGGCGCCGGGAATCGCGACGGTCTGCGCCCGCAGACTCTCGAGGTGCATCTCCATGCGCGACGCCGTCGCGTTCCAGGCGGCGCGATGCGCGAAGCCCTCGAGATCGAAGTCCGCCCCGAGCTCCCGGTTGAGGCGCGCCAGCACGTTCAGGTTGAACGCCGCGGTCACCCCGAGCGAATCGTCGTAGGCGAGCACCAGCTCCGCCTCCGGCTTCACGAGGTCGGTGCCGAGCAGGAAACGGTCGCCGGGCCTCAGCACCGACCGCACCGCGCCGACGAACGCCAGACTCGCGGCCGGGTCGAGGTTGCCGATGTTGGATCCCAGAAACGCGGTCAGCATGGCGCCCTCGCCCCGCCGGCGCGCCGCCACCTGCTCCATCCCCTCTTCGTAGGTGGTCTCGTGGCTCGTCACCGGCAGGTCCGGCCACCGGGACAGCGTCCGGCTCGCCAGGTCGAGCGCCGTCGCCGACACGTCGACGAGCTCGACCCGCACCGGAACGCCGGCCCGCACCAGCGGCTCAATCAGTTGCGCCAGCTTCTCGCCGCTGCCCGCCCCCAGCTCGACGATGGTGACCGGCGCCGCGAGACCGGCCCCCATCTCGCCGGCATGCGCGGCCAGCAGCCGCTGCTCGGCGCGGGTAATCCGGTATTCCGGCAGGGCGCAGATCGCCTCGAAGAGCCGTGACCCCAGCGCATCGTAAAGGTACCGGGGCTGAAGCCGTTTCCGGGGAAGACCCAGATCCCGCCGCACGTCCTCCGCGAGGCGGTCGCGGACCGCCACCGCCATCACGTCGTCGGCATCCATCGTAAATAAAGGCGGCGGAACCGGCCGGTCCGGGTGCATCCCGCCCCGGTCACCGCGGTGCGTCCTCCACGCAGCGGAACCCCGCGTAGACGAACGGGTAGTGCGGCCGGAACCAGTTGCGCAGGCTGCGCCGGATCAATCCGCTCGCGGTGACCGGGGACGCCCCCTTGATCACGTAGTGCAGCCCGTCGAAGAAATCGGCGGAGTACTCCGGATACGAGGCCATCGGGGTGAATCCGGGAAACCCTTCGAACACCGTGGAGGTCCATTCCCACCCGTTCCCGACGAGGTCATGCACTCCCCACGCGCTCGCACCGTCGGGGAACGAGCCCGCCGGGACCGGGTCCCATCCCCGGAAGCCGAAGTGACCGCGGCTCGCGTCGGGCGGGCTCTCACCCCACGGATACGAGCGCTCCACGCCGTCCGGGGCGCCGTAGGCGGCGCGATGAAACTCCGCCTCCGTCGGCAGCCGCCCCCCCTTCCAGCGCGCGTAGGCGGCCGCCTCGGCATGGGTGACGTAGACCGGCCAGGCCGGCGGCAGCGGCACCGTCTCGAACATCCCCCGCCACCACCAGGCGTCGCCCTCGCGCACCCAGAACGGCGGATGCCGGACCCCGGCGGACTCGCGCCACGCCCAGTCCGCCTCCGACCACCACCGGCGATCCGTGTAGCCGCCCGCCTCGGCGAACTCCAGAAACGCCTGGTTTGTCACGTTGTGCCGATCGATGGCGAACGGCGGCACGTCCACCACCAGGGTCGGAAACTCGTTGTCCCATCCGAACGGGATCTCGTCCCGCCCCGCGCCCAGCGTCGCCCGGCCGGCCGGAATGCGGACCCGGTCGACGGCCGGCACCGCACCTTTGGTGACGACCTCGGCGTCCCCGGGCCGGCGCTTCAGGTCCGACGGCAGCCGATGCCACATGTAGGCCAGGGTCTCCTGGTGCAGCTCCTCGTGCTCGATCAGGGTGAACACCGCCTGGCCGCGGTGCAGTACCGGATGGCCGTCCCGCTCGATGTCGGCGCGCTCGAGGGCGTCGAGAATCGCCCGGTCGGCCTCGGCCGCGTATCGTCGAACGGTCTCGCGATCGGGCCAGGACGCGATTGCGGACTCGTCCGCCGCGTCTCCGTCTTCCGGATCGATGCCGCGGGCGAACAGCGCCTCGAGCCCGGCATCCACCCCCGGGCGCCCGAGCCCGCGCTTGATCAACGTGTTCACGCTGAATGCCGGAATGTGTCCCTCGTAGAACACCACCGGATGCCGGAGGGGTATGGGTTGCTCGAAGTAGGCGGCCGGGCTCAACAGGTCGAACAACTGTTCGGTCCGTTCACGCGTGTTCCGGAACCACGTGATGCTGGCCTGTCGGTCGACCACCGGCTGCCGCGCCCGCTCCATGCTCAGGTCCTCCCCCGCGGCCGGCATCCCGAGGAGCGGCCCGCGCCTGTGACACGAAACACTACCATAGCAGCCCGTCGCGGCACCCCGCGTTGCCGCCGAAAGCGGCGAGTGCGTCGGCGGGCTGCAAGACGCCCGCCGGATGAAGGCATGAGGGGGCGCATATCGAGCTGTTGCAGCCGCGGACTGCACGCAGTACGACGAACAACGCAGCTCAGGCCGGGATGCATCGCCGCTCGAAGGCAGCGGCGACTCGCGCCACGGGCTGCCGAGCCGCCCGCCCCCCGGCAGCCCGTGTCAGGCGGCCCGTCCGCATTCGGCGGCGCGACGCGGGGTTCTGCCGCCGGCTGCCCGACGGGGATGGCCGCGGCCCCGCCCGGCGGAACCGAAACCCGGTGTGGTAGCCTGAAATCACGGCCGGACAGTCGGTCGCTCTGACGCGCGGCGCGAGCGCCTGCGGACCCGGGTGGCGCGCGTCCCTGCGAAAGTGGCGGAATTGGCAGACGCGCCGGACTTAGGATCCGGTGGCCGGAAGGCCGTGGGGGTTCGAGTCCCCCCTTTCGCACCATTGACGGATGGATGGCATGAAGGCGGGAATCACCGAGCTGAGTGAAACACGGCGGCGTCTCGACGTCGAAATCCCCGCGGCCGACGTGGACGCCGCGATCGACAGGCTGACCCGGCGCCACCGCGGGCGCGCCCGCGTGCCCGGCTTCCGCCCCGGCAAGGTGCCGCTGCACATCGTACGGCAGCGGTTCAAGGAGGACATCCTGCACGACGCCGCGAGCGATCTGGTCCCGGCGGCGGTCGAGACCGCGATGCAGGAGCACGGGCTGAGCACGGTCGACGCCCCGGACGTGCGGGAGATATCGATCGACGAGGGCCAGCCGCTCACTTTTCACGCCCTGTTCGAGGTGATGCCGTCCATCGGCGAGCTCGACTACGACGCGCTGACCCTGCGGCGCCGCCCGGTGACCCCGGACGCGGAGGCCGAGGAGCGCGCGCTCGAGCAGCTCCGGCTGCGGGCGGGTCGGATCGTTCCGGTGACGGATCGCCCGCTCGACACCGGCGACATCGCGACCATCGACCTCGCCCGCCACACGGACGGCGACGGCCGGGCCCCCCGGTTCGAGGAGCCCCGGCAGCGGGCCACGGTCGAGCTGGGCGCCGACGGCAACCCGCCGGGATTCGACGACGAGCTCATCGGCCTGAACGTCGGCGACTCGAAGACGTTCGAGCTGTCCTATCCCGACGACTGCGCACCGGCCGAGCTCGCGGGCAAGCGCGTCACCCATGCGGTGACCGTGCAGGAGCACCACCGGCGCGTGCTCCCGGACCTCGACGACGCGTTCGCGAAGTCGGTGGGCGATTTCGACTCGCTGGAGACGCTGAAGAGCCGGATCGCCGGCGACCTGCGGCGCGAAGCCGAGATCGAAACCCAGCGCAGCGTGCGGCGCGACCTCATGCGGCAGCTCTCCTCCCGCCTGACGGTGGAGGTTCCCGAGGCCCTGACCGATCGCGAGATCGCCCGGAGGCTGGAGCAGGTCGCCGCCCGGGTGGCCCAGCAGGGGATGGACCCGCGGACCGCCAACATCGATTGGGAGGCCCTGCGGGATGAGCAGCGCGCGCCGGCCCTCGAAGCGGTGCGCGCCTCGATGGTGCTCGACGAGGTGGTGCGGCGCGAGGAGCTGAGCGTCAGCGACGACGAGGTGGAGCAGGAGGTTGCGCGGCAGGCGGAACGGCTGGGCCAGACCCCGGCCGCGGTGCGGGCCCGGCTCGAGAGCGACGACGGCATTGCCCGGCTGTCGGCGGTCCTGCGGCGCGAGAAGGCGATTGACTTGCTGTTGTCGCGTGCTACCATCGTGACGGCGTGAGCATGCGCCGTCGGTCGCGTCCCAACCACCATTCCTCGATCGCGGCACGACCAACCATGAGACGAACCCGTGGGCACCGTATCGTGGCGTTGCCGCACGCGTGTCGATCGCGGAGACGCCGGAGCGTCTGAGCCCAGGACATGTCCGAGGTCCACAACCAACTGATTCCCGTCGTGGTCGAGCAGACCAATCGGGGCGAGCGCGCCTACGACATCTACTCGCGACTGCTGAAGGACAGCATCATCTTCATCGGCACCCCCATCGAGGACTCGATCGCGAACGTCGTCATCGCCCAGATGCTGTTTCTCGAAGCGGAAGACCCCGACCGCGACATCGTTCTGTACATCAACAGCCCGGGCGGGTCGATCTCGGCCGGGCTCGCCGTCTACGACACGATGCAGTTCATCAAGCCGGACGTCCAGACCTACTGCATCGGACAGGCGGCGTCGATGGCCGCGATGCTGCTCGCGGCCGGCGCCCGGGGCAAGCGCTACAGCCTGCCCAACTCCCGGATCATCATCCATCAGCCGCTCATGTCGGGGTTGGCCGGACAGGCGAGCGACATCGACATCCACGCCCGCGAGATCATCCGGATGCGGACGCGCCTGAACGAGCTGCTGGTGACGCACACCGGGCAGAAGATGTCGCGGATCGAAGAGGACACGGAGCGCGACTACATCATGACCGCGGACCAGGGCCGCGAATACGGTATCATTGACGAAGTGGTCAGACAGCGCGCCTAGATGTCCGGGCCAGGAGCCCGCGAAGAGTCCGCGTGCTGCACCGAGACCGGTGAGGCGCCCGCGTGGCCAGGCGCGACGAGGGGCCGTGCCGGCGGCATGCGACCGAGGATCCACCACGCCGGGGGAACGCCGCGCACGCCGCAGGCGGCGGGGTTCTCCACGGGGTGCCAACCGCTGGCGGGTGGGCTCGCCTCGCCCGGCCGGGTGTTGGGTAACAGATGGCCAAGAAAACCGGTGAGCCGGAGATTCTCCGTTGTTCGTTCTGCAACAAGGATCAGAACGACGTTCGCAAGCTGATCGCCGGTCCGACCGTCTTCATCTGCGACGAGTGCGTCGAGGTCTGCAACGACATCATCGCCGACGACAGCCGGTTCGAGGCCCGCAGCGCCCGGTCGTCGCTCCCGGTGCCGCAGGAAATCAAGAAGTTCCTCGACGAGTACGTGGTCGGGCAGGAGCAGACCAAGAAGAAGCTGGCGGTCGCCGTCTACAACCACTACAAGCGGATCGAGATCCAGAAGCAGGCCCGCAACCGGAACGACATCGAGCTCAGCAAGTCGAACATCCTGCTGATCGGCCCCACCGGGACCGGGAAGACCCTGCTCGCCCAGACCCTGGCCAAGCTGCTGTCGGTCCCGTTCACCATCGTCGACGCCACGACCCTGACCGAGGCCGGCTACGTCGGCGAGGATGTCGAGAACATCGTCCTCAAGCTGCTGCAGGCCGCGGGCGGGGACATCGAGAAGTGCCAGCAGGGCATCATCTACATCGACGAGATCGACAAGATCTGCCGGAAGGACGAGAACCCCTCGATCACGCGCGACGTCTCCGGCGAGGGGGTTCAGCAGGCGCTGCTGAAGATTCTCGAGGGCACGGTGGCCAACGTGCCTCCCCAGGGGGGCCGCAAGCACCCGCACCAGGAGTTCTTCCAGATCGACACCGCAAACGTGCTGTTCATCTGCGGCGGCGCGTTCGTCGGGCTCGATCAGACGATTCAGCGCCGCGTCGGCCGCAAGATGCTCGGGTTCGGCGCCGACATCAAGACCTCGCGGGAACGGGACCTGGGCACGACCCTGGAGCTCGTCGAACCCGAGGATCTCATCCGCTACGGGCTGATCCCCGAGTTCGTGGGGCGGCTGCCGGTGATCGGCGCGTTGCACGAGCTCGACAAGCCGGCCCTGATGCAGATTCTGACGCAGCCGCGCAACGCGATCACGCGGCAGTACGAGCGGCTGTTCGAGTACGAGAACGTCAAGCTGCAGTTCACCGAGGACGCCCTGGAGGCGATTGCCGAGTCGGCGCTCGATCGCAAGATTGGCGCGCGTGGGTTGCGGATGATCATCGAGGACTTGATGCTAGACATCATGTACACCCTTCCGGGCCGGAAGAAGGTTCGGGAGTGCGTGATCACACGCGAGGTCGTGAAGGCCAAGGGCGATCCGATCACCGTCATCGAGAAGGCTGGTTGAACCCAAATCCATGGAAGTCTACGAAACTCTCCCGATCGTGCCGTTGCGTGACGTCGTCGTCTTTCCGCACATGATGATCCCGTTCGTCATCGGGCGGCCGTCCTCGACGCAGGCTCTCGAGCACGCCCTCATGAAGGACAAGCGGATCTTCCTGGCCGCGCAGCAGCTCGCGGTGGTCGACGACCCCAAGCCGACCGACATCTACACGATGGGGTGCATCGCGAACATCGTGCAGAGCCTGAAGCTGCCGGACGGCAACATCAAGGTTCTGGTCGAGGGCCTCGAACGGGCGCGCGCGGTGGAATGGAAGGAAGACAAGGGGTTCTACCGGGTCGTCGCGAAGCTCCTGCCCAAGCCCGAGGACGCCAACGAGGAGATCGAGGGTGCGATGAGCCGTGTCGTCTCGTTGTTCGAACAGTACGTGAAGCTGTCGAACAACCTCCACTACGACGCGATGATCGCCGCCGTGCGCGTCGATGACGCCGGCAAGCTGGCGGACACGATCGCCGCGCACCTCGCGGTCGGGGTCGAAGAGAAGCAGAACCTGCTGGAGATCGTCCAGCCGCTGGGGCGGCTGGTGCGCATCGCCAGCCTGCTCGAAGCCGAGGTGGACAAGCTGCAGGTCGACCGCCGGATCCAGTCTCGCGTGAAGAAGCAGATGGAGAAGGCGCAGAAGGAGTACTACCTCAACGAGAAGATGAAGGCGATCCAGAAGGAGCTGGGCCGCAAAGAGGACAAGGGCAGCGAGCTCGACGAGCTCAAGAAGAAGATCGAAGACTCGCGCATGCCCAAGGATGTCGAGGAGAAGGCGCTCCAGGAGCTGAAGCGGCTCGAAGGAATGCCGCCGATGTCGGCCGAGGCGACGGTCTCGCGGAACTACCTCGACTGGCTCATCGCGGTGCCGTGGCACAAGAAGTCGCGCGAGAGCCGCGACCTGAAAAAGGCCGAGGCGATTCTGAACGCCGACCACTACGGTCTCGAGAAGATCAAGGACCGGATTCTCGAGTTCCTCGCGGTCCGCACCCTGGTCCGCAAGCCGAAGAGCACCATCCTGACGTTCACCGGCCCCCCCGGGGTCGGCAAGACCTCCCTCGCGAAGTCGATCGCCCGCGCCACCAACCGCAAGTTCGTCCGCCTGTCGGTCGGCGGGGTGCGCGACGAGGCGGAGATCCGCGGACATCGCCGCACCTACATCGGCGCGTTCCCCGGCCAGATCATCCAGATGATAAAGAAGGCCGGCACCATGAACCCGGTGTTCCTCCTCGACGAAGTCGACAAGATGTCGATGGACTTCCGGGGAGATCCTTCGGCCGCGTTGCTCGAGGTGCTCGACCCTGAACAGAACCATACGTTTCTGGACCACTATCTCGACGTCGAGTACGACCTGTCGAACATCATGTTCGTGTGCACCGCCAACGTGCTGCACACCGTTCCGCAGGCGCTCCGGGACCGGATGGAAGTGCTGCAGCTCGCCGGCTACACCGAGCTCGAGAAGATCGAGATCGCGAGAAGGTTCCTCGCCCCGAAGGCGGTGAAGGCGACCGGGCTGACCGACAGCAACATCCAATTCAAGGACGAGGCGTTCGAGACGGTCATTCGCCGGTACACCCGCGAGGCCGGGGTCAGGAGCCTCGAACGGGAGATCAACACCATCTGCCGCAAGGTGGCGCGCAAGGTGGTCAACGAGGGCAGGCAGTTCTCGGAAGCGGTCGCGGGCGAGCAGATCACTCAGCATCTCGGAGTCCCCCGCTACCGGCCGACCGCGGCGGAAGAGAAGAACGAGATCGGCATTGCGACCGGTCTGGCGTGGACCGAGGCCGGCGGCGAGCTGCTGCTGACCGAGTCCACCCTGATGCCCGGCAAGGGCCGGCTCACCCTGACCGGCAAGCTCGGCGACGTGATGCAGGAATCGGCCCAGGCCGCGATGAGCTACGTGCGGTCGAAGGCCGAGGAGTTCGGCATCCAGAAGGACTTCCACCGCCGCACCGACGTCCACGTCCACGTCCCCGAGGGGGCGATTCCCAAGGACGGGCCCTCGGCCGGCATCACCCTGGCGACCGCCCTCGTATCGAACTTGGCCAGCGTCCCCACCCGCCGCGACGTGGCGATGACCGGCGAGATCACGCTGCGGGGCAAGGTGCTGCCTATCGGCGGGGTCAAGGAGAAGGTTCTGGCCGCCCACCGGGCGGGCGTCAAGACCATCATCCTCCCCAGGGACAACGAGAAGGACTTGGCGGACATCCCCAAGGCGGTCCTGGACGTCCTCGAGCTCCATCTGGTCGAATCCATGGACGAAGTCCTCAAGATCGCCCTGGCCGGGCCGCTGGTCTCGCTGCTCTCCGCCCGGGAAGAGACCGATTCCCCGACCGCCGCCGCGGACGGCGGGATAACGCACTAGAGGAGCCCGTGGTGAAACCGCGGGGCTCTTGCCACGAGCTCCTGACCCGGAACCGTCGCCTCGCGGCTACGCTTTCCACGCAACCAACCCTCCAGGCGCCTGCCGCCGCTTTCGCGGCGCGGACGCCTGACCCCGGGTCGCCGGTCGCCGGCGGATGAAGATTCAGACCGCGGAGTTCATCACGAGCGTCGGCTCCGAGAGCCCGCTTCCGGACCCGCAGCTTCCGCAGGTCAGCCTCATCGGCCGGTCCAATGTCGGCAAGTCGACCCTGATCAACGCCCTCGCGCGCCGCAAGATCGCGCGCGCCGGCGGCGCTCCCGGCACCACCCGCCTGCTCAACGTGTACCGCATCGTGCTCGCCCGGCGCCGCGGCGAGCTGCTGCTGATCGATCTGCCGGGCTATGGCTACGCCCGCGGCGGCGCCGCGAGCACGCGGGTCTTCGACCGGCTCACCGAACGCTACTTCCAGCCCGCCGCGCCCGGGGACCGGGCCGGGGAACCCGGCGCAGCGGGACCGCCGGCGCCGCGGGGACCGACGGGGGCGATCCTGCTCGTCGATGCGCGCCATCCGGGACTCGAGAACGACCGGAGCGCCCTCGGCTGGCTGACCGGGCTGCGGCTGCCGCTGCTCGTCGCCGCGACCAAGATCGACCGCCTCACCCGATCCGCCCGTCACGCCACGCTGCGGGCGCACGAGAAGGCGCTGGCGCACCCGGTGCTGCCGATCTCGGCGAAGCGCGGCGACGGCCTGCCCGAGCTGTGGACGGCGCTGCTGGCCCTCGCCGCCGGGGCGCCGCCCGAGGACGCGAAAAGCCGGCAATCGCGCGTGGCCGTGCCGTCGGAGAATCCGTGATTCGTCCCGGCGGCTTCGCCGGCGGCTCACAACGCACGCGGGCCGCGCGACCTTGCGGTCGCGTTGGGAAGTTTCGCTGGCGCGAAACTTCTACGGCGCAAGCGCCTGGGCGTGCCTTGGCCTATCCCGGCCGACTGCTGAAGATCGCGGCCGATTCGAACCAGCCAGGAGGTTCGTCCTGTCACATGGGCCGTTTGACCTATGGACGTCTGAATGACGAACAAGACCGATCACTCAGTCTGGCGTTTCTCGATTTCCCGGTACAGTATTTGCAGTGCGTCCTCCTGACCGGCTCGGAGGGCGAGCGGCCCGCGGGCCGCTTCCCAGCGGTACACCGTCGACGCGGATACGCGGAGCAGGCCGGCGAACTCGGGGACCGAGAATCCGCCCTGGTGGCGCAGCTCCGCCACCCGGCGGCCCGTAGGCTGGAACCCGGACGGCGGGGCGCCGGTCCGACGCGGCCTCCCGCGGCGGGGCCGGCGGCGTCCGGTGGTCCTCTGCCGAGCGGCCGCCGCGCCGCTGTCCGCCGGGTCGAGATCGATGCCGAAGATGTCCGCGAGATCGCCGGCGAGGACGTCGTCCCCGGCCGCGGCGTCCGGCAACGCCATGTCGCCGACGACCAAGTCTTCGGCGTCGACGTCCCGCAGGCGGAAGAGCAGCTCGGGACGGTCGTCGAGCCGGCTGCCGACGCCGTAGAGCACGGCGGCCGCGTGCTTGCACATCACCGCCCAGTCGGGACAGTCGCAAGTGAGGGTAATCTCGCCGGGTTTCGGGAACAGGCCGCGGTCGGGATCGGTGACGACGCGCAGGACGTGATCGGACAGCCGCCCCTGGAGCAGCTCGAGGACGGATCCGACCCGGCCCGCGCACTCGGCCCGGATGGCCTTCCAGGCGGCCTGCCCGAGCTTCCGGATGCGGACGACGACGTGATAGAGGTCCGATCCGACGACCATGGCGTCGATCCCGCCGGCGTGGATGTCCAGGTGACAGACGGAGCCGTTGCGGACATACGCGCGGCCCCGCGGCAGGCGGTTCTCGAAGTCCGAGCACGACTCCAGATGGTGGCACCAGCGCCGGCCCCAGAAGCTGCGGGCGATGGTGCGTCCCTCGATGTGGACGGGTTGCACGTCCACGCCGTTCCGGCGCAGCTCGTCCGAGACCCGGGCCACTCTGGCGCGCCGGGCGCCGACGGGAACGTAGGGTGGAAACCAGGGCACGGCGGGATTCCTACGGGGCCGCGCGCGTGACGTCGAGACGCACCAGGTCGAGCAGCTCGTCGTCGGGCAGCTCGGTGAGGTTGACCTCGCCGTCGCCGTCTATCAGTTCATCCGCCAACTGTCGTTTCTCCGCGAGCATCAGCTCGATCTTCTCCTCGATGGTACCGCTGGTCACGAACTTGTGGACGAGCACGTTGCGGTGCTGGCCGATGCGAAACGCGCGGTCCGTCGCCTGGTTCTCGACCGCGGGGTTCCACCAGCGGTCGAAGTGAATCACGTGGGACGCCGCGGTCAGGTTCAGCCCGATGCCCCCCGCCTTGAGCGACAGGATGAAGAACGGCGGGCCGTCGTCGCGCTGGAACCGGTCCACGAGGGCGCGGCGCCGTCCGACCCCCGTCCCGCCGTGCAGCACCAGCCCGGCCCGGCCGAAGACCGCGGCGAGGTGCTCCGACAGGGGGTCGATGATCTCCCGGAACTGGGTGAAGACCAGTACGCGCTCCTGCCGGCCCGCGAGCTCCTCGCAGATCTCCGCCAGCCGCGTGAACTTGCCGCTGTCGCCCGGCGTATAGTCGCCGTCGCCCGAGAGCTGGCTGGGATGATTGCAGATCTGCTTCAGTTGCACGAGCGACCGCAGCACCAGGCCGCGCCGCGCCATCCCGCCGCTCGACTCCAGGTCGTGCTGCATCGCGCGCACGACGCGCTGGTAGAGAGTGACCTGCGCTCGGGTCAGAAGACAGTAGCGGGCCGTCTCGGTCTTGTCCGGCAGGTCTCCGATGATGCGGCGGTCCGTCTTCAGACGCCGCAGGATGTAGGGCGCGACGAGCCGGCGCAACGGCGCGAACGGCTGCTCGGCCCGCCCCTGCAGCGCCTTCACGAACCTCGCGAACACCGCGCGCGAGCCGAGCAGGCCCGGATTGAGGAAGTCGAACAGCGCCCACAGGTCCGTCAGCCGGTTCTCCACCGGGGTGCCGGTCAGCGCGATGCGGGCGCTTGCGGGAAGCCGTCGGACCGCCCGGCTCTGCCGGGTCGACGGATTCTTGATGGCCTGGGCCTCGTCCAGAATGACGAGCCGCCACTGCACGTCCGCCAGCCAGGGCTGGCGGGTGAGCATGGCGTAGGTGGTCACCACCAGATCGACGCCGGCGAGACGCCGCGCGGGCGCGGCCGCGATGTCCTCCAGCACCGACCGGTCCGTTTCCGCCGGGTGCAGGAAACGCAACGCCAGCGAGGGGGCGAACCGCGCCGCTTCGCTGCGCCAGTTGCCGAGCAGCGACGCCGGAATCACCAGCAGCGACGGCGAGCGAGCCGCGCGGGCGCGCCCGTCACAGAGGAGAAGCGCCAGCACCTGAATGGTCTTGCCCAGACCCATATCGTCGGCCAGACACGCGCCGAGGCCCAACCGGCTCAGAAAACGCAGCCACGTCACGCCGTCGCGCTGATACGGCCGCAGCGTGCCCTGCAGCTCCCCGCCGGGCGCCACCGGCTCGAGATCGCCGGGCCGGCGCATCCCCGCGAGAATCTCCCGCATGGCGTCCCCGGCGGTGACGTGCACCCAGGAGCGTTCGTCTTCCGCCCGTTCCTCGTGCCGCAGGTCCGCCGACGCGCCGGCGAGCAGCCGCATGCCGTCGACGAAGGACACCCCCCCGTTGCCGGCCTGCCGCAGGGTGTCCCAGTGCTCGATGGCCTGCCGCAGCTTGTCGCGGTCCACCTCGACCCACTGGCCCTTCAGCAGCACGAGATCGTCGGCGCCGGCGAGCAGGGCCTCGCGCTCGGCGCGCGACAGCGACTCGCCGCCGAGGGCGACGTCCACGTTGAAGTCGAGCATCGCGTCCGCGCCGAGCCGAGCCGACTTCCTGCCGCCGATCGTCACCCTCACCTGCGGGCGCGCGCGCTTGCGCCACCAGTTGGGCAGCCGTACCGACAGGCCGGCCGCCTCGAGCACGGGCACGCTCCGCAGGAGCTCGTAGGCGCGCTCCGCCGACCACGCCAGCGGCTGGTAGACCCGACCGGACTCCACGAGGTCCCGCACCCAGCCGCACGTCTCCCCCGCCTGGTCGATGGGTGACAGCAGCTTGATGAGGGCGGCGCGGTTCCGGGCCCCGGCATACTGCTCGAGCGCCCGCCGCAGCGGCAGATGCTTCACGCGTCCCGACGCGCCGAATCCGGACGCATAGGTGGCCATGAACGCGAAGGGGCGCACCTCGTCGTTCTTGTTCTCGGCGAGATGGAAGCAGACCCGCCCGACCTGATGCCACCTCGGCGCGCGCGCCCGCAGCAGCGCCGCGAGCCCGCCGTCGGCCGCGACGCGCTCGCGCACCCACGCGTCGAGATCGGTCCAGATACGCTGCAGGAGGTCCTCGGACAGGTACTCCCCGCCGTGCATGGGCGGGGCGGCCAGCACCCACTCGGCGCACTCGGCGGGTGCCGGCGGATCGACGCGCACGTCCTCCGCGTCTTCGGGAAGGTGGCAGAGGGCGGTGAGATGGCGCTCCGCGATCTGCCGCCAGTAGCGCAGGACGGGGGCCTCCTGCGTGTCGGTCTTCTCGGCCGCGAGGGTGAAGAGGGCCTCGCGCCAGTCGAGATCGAAGGCGCGCGGCAGGTGGGCGAGGCCGGCCGGAACGTCGTCCCCGTCGAGCAGCGCCCAGCGCAGATGCCCGGCCGGGGTCAGTCCGAGGCTCATCTAGGAGCCCTGGTGAAACGCCGCGCTGCACCGAGACCGGCGAGGGCGCCCGGGGGCGAAGGGCGCCCGTGCGACGAGGCGTGACGAGGGAGCATATTGGGCATATATCGTGACCGCGGAGCAGAATACAGCTCCGAGGAACAACGCAGTCAGGCAGGATGCACCGCCGGTCGAATGCAGCGGGGCCTTTCGCCACGGGCTCCCGGGCCCGGAGCGTCAGCCGGCGGGCGCGGGCGGCCGCGGCGGCAGGCCGACGGCGGCCAGCGCCTGCTCGACGGCCTGCTGGACGGCGGTGCCGGCCGCGAGGTCCGCCGCCGCCTGGCGAATGACGTCCGCCGCCACCCAGAAAGGCGCACGCTGAGGCATCAGCTCGGTCAGCGCGCGGAAAAAGATGCGCTCGACCTGCTCGCGGTTGGCGGCGCCGGCGCCTTCCACCGCGAGCCCGGTGGCCAGGTTCGTCCCCCCTTCGATGGCGAGATAGAACGCGTGGCTCAGGATAGTCGAGTTCCAGTGCACGGCGCCGTAGCAGCAGAACTCCCGGGCCCAGACCAACAGCTCCGCGTTCTCGAACAGGGCGCCGGAATAGAACACGAACCGATCGTCGAGCGGGTGTACGCCCAGTGCGAACTCGAAACGAAGTGGGTAGGCCCCCGTTTGCAGACGTGACGACCACGGGTCGGACAGCGACCGGACCGTTCCGGCCGCGTACTCGCTGCCGTACTCGTAGTTCCCCGTGGCGCCCGCCGCCTCGTGGAAGAACCCGGTCGATACCCCGAAGATGTCGGAATAGCCCTCGTTGATGGCGCCCTCGTGGGAGGACCCCAGAATGAACTCTCCGTCCTCGCTGCACAAAGCCGGGGACGGCACGAATTCGCCGGGTTCGACCTCGTAGAGGAAGCGGGTCTCGGGGCAGGTATACGTCTCGCCCTCCCACTCGAAGCTCGTCGGTCCGAACCGGACGGTCACCGCGCCCCCCGCCAGCCCGCCTCCGGTCCGCTGCTCGACGGAGAACCACGTGAGACCGTGCATCAGCTCGTGCGCGACGGTGTGCAACGCGACCCGCGGCTGCGTCGCCTCCGAGTCCGGCACCCCGCGCTGGCCGAAGATGTAGACGCCCGCGCCCTCGGGCCCGAACGGCGGCTGATAGGCGGAGGCGTTGAAGAAGCTGTTGTTGACGACGCCGACGATGCGCCCGTTCTCGCCGTCGAGCCCCTCCCACCCGTGCCGCTGCGCGAAGTAGTCGTAGGTCCAGCCCATGTGCACGTGGCCGTCGACCACCGCCGCGTCGTCCCAGACGTTGTCGGCGTCGGCCCCGATGTCGCTCGACGTCCAGCGCTGGACGCGAAACGGCCCCCGGTCGGTCAGCGCATCGAGCCGCTCGAGGTCGAAGCCCGCGTCGAGGGTGACCACCTCGCCCGGCCGGAGGCGGTCGTGCGCCTCGTACTGCCCGCCCTCCCGCGTCGTGCTGATCTTCTTGGCATCGCCGAGAAACCCGGCGCCGGTCCCGACGGCGGACTGCGTGTCGAACGCCGCCTCCCTCTGCACGACGGCGCCGTCGCCGGCGGACACGAAATAGGTGTAGGCATCCTCCAGGGTCAGGGGATACGTCAACTCGTACGAGCCGCCAATCAGCGGCAGGATGACCGGCGCCGGCAGCAGGCGGTCCACCGGGGCCACCCCGGTCCGCTGCAGGAGGAGGCTCGCGGCCTCGCCGGCGGTCAGCGCCGGCGCGGTCTCGACGTCGATGCCGGTGTAGAGAGTGCCGAAGAGCGAAACCGTCACCCCCTGGTCGAGCTGCCGCGACACTCCCGCGCGATGCACCTGCACGCCTTCGTGGAACTGCGCGAGGTACTCGTGGCTGCGCCCCGGCAGGGTACGGTCGGCCTGGCGGGACACGACGACGAGCTCGCCGGTCCGCGTCATCCCGTCGAGCGTCGCATCCCACTGCCTCAATTCGTCGACGTTGGTCGAGTACCCGGCCGCCACCGACACCTCTCCCGGCGACAGCTGGGAGGCGGCCTGCCGGCCCGTGCCCAGAATCACGACCCCGGCAAGGGCCGACACCATGACGACTCGCGGAGCGGTATGCATTTTTTCGGTTTCCTCGATTGCAGTCAGGGTGGCGCCGCGATCCAGACGGCGCGACGGTCCGGGTTCTCGCCAAGCGGCGCCACTCTCTACCCAGTCTATGCCGGGGAACGCGCCGGCGACAACCGAGCGGCCGCGGAAGTCGGCGGCGCCCGCCGGAGGGCGGCGGCGGCTCCCGCCGCAACGGGCGGTGGCGGCAGCGCCCGCCGGGACGGGCGGCGGAATCGGTATACTTGAGGGCTGGAGTGGGCGTCCGGCCCCGCGCCGGACGGTTCGCCGACAGGAGACAGTCACCATGCGATGGACGCGTCAGGGCCTCGCCGCTACCGTGTTCCTGCTGGCCGCCGTGGCCGCGGCACAGGGACAGGCCGGCCGCGAGGTATTTCCCTTCCCCGTCACCACGTTCGAACTCGACAACGGGCTCACCGTGGTCGGCGTCGACTACGACAGCCCGGGCATCGTCGCCTACTACACGGTGGTGCGCACCGGCTCGCGCAACGAGGTCGAGCCGGGTTTCTCCGGCTACGCGCACTTCTTCGAGCACATGATGTTCCGCGGCACCGAGAAGTACCCGACCGAGGCCTACAACGCCGTGGTCAAGCGGATCGGCGCCGATTCGAACGCCTTCACGACCAGCGACTGGACCACCTACTACATCGTGGCGAGCGCGGACGCGCTGGAGACGATCGTCGATCTCGAATCGGACCGCTTCCGCAACCTGCAGTACTCCGAGGAGGACTTCCGCACGGAGGCCGGCGCCATCCTCGGCGAGTACAACCTGAACTTCTCGAACCCGGTGTCGCTGCTGCGCGAGACGCTGCACGACCTCGCCTACACGAGGCATCCATACAAGCACACCACGATCGGGCTCCTCGAAGACGTACAGGAGATGCCGAACCACTACGACTACAGCCTGCAGTTCTACGACCGCTACTACCGGCCGGAGAACTGCATCGTCGTCGTCGTGGGCGACTTCGACCAGACCGAGCTGGAGCGGCTGGCCCGCGAGTACTACGGCGGGTGGGAACGCGGCGGCTTCGCGCCGGAGATTCCCCCGGAGCCGCCGCAGACCGAGCCCCGGTCCACCCGCATCACGTGGCCGAACCCGACGCTGCCGTTCCTGATGATGGGCTATCACGCGCCGGCGTTCTCGGACGAGCGCATCGACATGCCGGCCCTCGACGTCCTCTCGCAGCTCCTGTTCTCGGAGACCTCGCCGCTCTTCCGGGCCCTCTACCTCGAGGAGCAGGTCGTCGATGCGCTGCAGGGGGGAGCCGTCGACAGCCGCGATGCGCCGCTGTTCACGATCATCGCGCGCATCACCGATCCGACGAAGATCGAGTACGTGCGGGACGCGATCGTCGCGGAGATCGAACGGCTGAAGACGGAGCCGGTCGACGCGGCGGTGCTCGCCGCCACCAAGTCGCACATGCGCTACGGCTTCGCGATGGGACTCGACAACCCGGGCGGCATCGCCGAGACTCTGGGGCACTACCTGCAGCTCACCCGGAATCCGGAGACCGTGAACCGGGTGTACTCGCTGTACGACGCGGTGTCCCCGGACGACATCCGGATGGTGGCCAACCGCTACTTCGCCGACGCGAACCGGACGGTGGTCATCCTCACCCAGGAGGAAGCCCGATGACGGCCCCAGTCCCGCGCAGCACCGACACCGGCGAGGCGCCCACCTGGCATGGCGCGACGAGAGAGCATGTCGGGCATGAGCGACCGCGGAGCAACGAAGCTCGGCGGAGCAACGCCGTCCGGGCGGGTCGTATCGCCGGTCGAATGCAGCGGGGACTCTGCCGCGGCCTCCTCGCGCTGATCACTGCAGCCGGCATGGTCCTCGCGACCGCCGGCGCCGGCGTTTCGACCGCGCGCCAGCCGGGCTCCTCCCTCATCGCGCTCCCGGTGTCCGACTCGCCGCTGGTGACCCTGCGGATAGCGTTCCGCACCGGGTCGGTCGACGACCCGGCCGGCAAGAACGGCCTCAATGCGCTGACGGCGCTGATGATGGGCCGCGGCGGCACCCAGTCGATGACCTACGAGGCGGTCACCGAGGCGCTGTATCCCTGGTCGGCGTCGATCCGGGCGCAGTTCGACAAGGAGATGACGGTGATCGTCGGCGAGGTGCATCGCGACCACCTCGATCCGTTCTTCGACCTCGTGCGGGATCTCGTGGTCGCGCCGCGATTCGACATGTCCGACTTCGAACGGAACCGCGAGTTCCTGACCAACAGCGTCGTGTCGACGCTGCGGGGCGCCGACGACGAGGAGCTTGGCAAGGAGACCCTGAACGCGCTGCTGTACGCGGGGCATCCCTACGCCGCCCCCGCCCTCGGCACCGAGCGGGGGTTGGCCGCGCTGACCCTCGACGACGTGCGGGCGTTCCACCGCGAGCGCTATACGCGCGGGCGGGCCCTCGCGGGCATCTCCGGCGGCTACCCCGCGGGCTTCGCCGCGCGGGTCGAGGGGGAGCTGCTCGACCGGCTGCCGGCGGGGGGCCCCGCGCCGGCCACGCTGCCGGCGCCGCGGGCCCTCGACGGCATCGAGCTGCTGCTCGTGGACAAGGACGCCATCGCCACCGCTATCTCGATCGGCTTCCCGATCGACGTGACCCGCGCCGACGACGACTTCTACGCCCTCATGGTGGCCAACTCCTACTTCGGCGAGCACCGCACCTTCAACGGCCTGCTGATGAACAAGATGCGCGGGCAGCGGGGCCTCAACTACGGCGATTACTCGTACATCGAGCACTTCCTGCAGGACGGCGGGTCGCGCCTGCCGGTCCCGAACATCCCGCGGCGCCAGCAGTTCTTCAGCATCTGGATCCGCCCCGTGCCCCACCACAACGCCCACTTCGCGTTGCGGCAGGCCATCCGCGAGCTGCGCGTCCTCGTCGACGACGGCATGACCGCGGCCGACTTCGAGGCAACGCGCGAGTTCCTGATCAACTACTCGAAGCTCTACGTGCAGACGACCAGCCGCCGACTCGGATACCACATGGACTCGGCCGCGTACGGCGCCGGGTACTTCATCGGCGAGATCCAGCGCCGGCTGCCGGCGCTGACCGTCGATGACGTCAACGCCGCGATCCGGCGCCACCTGCAGGCGGACGACCTCGCCGTCGCCGTCGTCACCCGCGACGCCGCGGCGTTCCGGGATCGCCTGCTGGCCGGAGAACCGTCGCCCCCGGCCTACAACGCCGCGGTGAGCGACGCGATCCGCGCCGAGGACGCCCTGATCGAGACCTTCGAGCTCGCCGTCAACCCGGACCGGGTGCAAGTGGTACCGGTCGAGGAGATGTTCCGCGAGGTCTCTCCGGCGCTCGGCGCCGTACTGCCGGCAGCCCGCCGCCGCGCCTCGGCATTCGCCGGAGCGTCCCGGATCGGCCTTCGGTGAAAGGAACCGCCCCGCAATCGACTGTAACCAGTGATCCCGCCCGTCGAGGCCCCCACCCCGCCAGACGGCTCGGCCGCGGTCGTGCCGCGTTCACGTCCCGGCGGACGGTCCCGGACCCCTGCATGCCACGATGCCCGATCCCATCCAAACCACGACCGTGCTGCTCGGAACGGCCGCCTCGCTGGCGATCGTCCACACCCTGATCGGCATCGACCACTCGCTGCCGCTGGCCGCGCTGGGCCGCGCCCGGGGGTGGGCGCTCGGCCGGACGCTGCTGGTGACCGGGGTCTGCGGGGCCGGCCACGTCGCCTCGTCCGTCGTGATCGGCGCCGCCGGGGTCGGCCTCGGGGTCGCGACCGACTCGCTGCTCCAGATCGAGTCGGCCCGGGGGGAGCTGGCGGCCGCCCTGCTGATCGGCTTCGGCCTCGCATACACCGCCTGGGCCGTCTGGTCGCCGCGCCGCGGGCGCCGGGGCCGAGGCGCGGCGGCGCACCCGAACGGGGACATCCGCGGCGTGACCGCGTGGGCGCTCTTCGTCGTCTTCGTGCTCGGTCCGTGCGAGCCGCTCATCCCCCTGATGGCGGTTCCCGGGCTGGCCGGCGACTGGCTCGCGGTCGCGGCGGTGGCCGCGGTCTTCGGGCTCCTGACGATCGGGGTCATGCTGGCCGCGGTGGCGGCCGCCTGGTACGGCATCGGGTGGATCGGCCGGCCCGGCGTGCATCTCGGGGACCGGCTCGCGCACGCGGCCACCGGCCTCGTCGTCGCCGCGAGCGGCGCCGCGGTGCTCTGGCTCAGCCTGTAGGAGCCCATGCCGGTGCATTCGACCGGCGATGCATCCTGCCTGACCCCGTTGAACAGGAACCCTCGTCGCCGCCTCGCCCCCGCGGGCTCCTCACCGGGCTCGGTGAACCAAACGGTCTTCACCACGGGCTCCTTGCGGAAGCCGAACGCGAGGCCCCGCGAGGGCACGTGGAACGCGGTGCCAACGGCCGGCGCACTTCTCCGCCGGCGCGGCGCGGACGCAGCCGCCCGCAACCCGAGCCCTTTGGCAGAAGGCGCCGCCGCATTCGAACGGCGTAACGCCGGGTTCGGCTATGGCTGCTGCGGGGTCACGTGGGACCGTCACGTCGGCGTAGGTGAACCGGGAGCCGTCGCTGGCCACCGCCCGGAGCACGTAGCCGCCGGGCCCCCGGCGGTCAGCGGGTCACGTGGACCGTCACGTCGGCGTAGGTGAACCGGGAGCCGTCGCTGGCCACCGCCCGGAGCACGTAGCCGCCGGGACGGTCGAAGGTCACGTCGGTCGTCCACCGGTTGCCGGGAGGCGGCTCCGGCAGGATGTAGGGCGGAGACCAGGGCGAGTTCCCCCAGACCCGGGTGTCCATCCAGGCCTTCATCTGCTCGGGCGAGAAGGTGACCTGGTCGGCGGCGCCCCGGTAGACGATCCAGGACAGGCGCAGCCCGGGGGCGCTGCTGACGACGGACGACCCGACCCCGTCGGTGCTGTAGAGATCGTCCAGGGTCTCGGGCGGCCCGCCCCGATCCGACCGCGGGGGGAAATCATCCGGATCGTCGGCCGACGCGGCCAGCGTCACTCGCTCGCCAACCGAGACCTGCCGGTGGGCGGCCCCCTCGACGGCGAGGTCCGGCGGCAGATTCGTGCGCAACCGGTCGTCGAGGCTGCCGAACGCGCCGCCCACCTCGGTGGACATCACCTGGGGGTCCATGCGGTAGTCGGCGGCCAGGGTCGCATAGGCGCGGTTGGTCCGCCCGTGGCTCGTGAGGGTCCAGACCAGCTCCCGATCCCCGAAATCGCCGGGCACCTCGATGGTGAACAGGAACGGGTTCCGCCGCGGGGAGAAATGGGTCGGCTGGCCGCGGGCGGCGGCCGCGGCGTCGTAGGCGTCGCGTTCGAGGTCGTCGAGCGCCCGGGGCGCGGCGACCGCGAAATAGTTGTCGGTACCGACCGGGATGTCGAACTCTTCCTCCCAGTTCGAGTTCATGTACCCGAACCACAGGGTGAACGAGCCGTCGTCGTTGGGCCACCAGCCTTCGAACGCGGGGTGAATGCTCTGCCCGCGAAGGTACATGAACCGGGTCTGGCCCTCCGCGCCCGGCAGCAGCGCCGCCGCCGCGAGCAGGAGGACCGAGCCGAGAAGCAGGGAGACCCCGGCGCGCCGGACAGCCTGGCGCATCATTCCTGTCCGCCGTCCTCGGTCGTCACCGTCGCCGGCGCGGGAATCTCCGCCCAGCACAGCGGACACCCGACGTCGTACGCGTTGCGGCTCCCCATCCGGGCGCGCCGCTCCGCCATCTCGGCCTGGAACTGCGCCTCGGTCAGCTCGACCGCGTAGCCGAGGTCGATGAACATGTTGGCGACCGACCGCCGGCCCCCGCCCGCCCAGTTCCGGCTGTCCGCGAGGTTCCGGTTGCCGGCGGTGGTGTCCAGGAAGCCGACGATGTGGACGATGGCGCCCTTCGGCAGCAGCGGCGCCGCATCATCCTCGTAGACGTACTGCTTCACCCAGCTGTGGTCGTAGCCCACGCAGTTGAGGGTGAAGTGGTTGTTGCCCCAGATCGCCTCGATGCACATCCGGGTCCCCGGGGCATGGAGATGCGGCTCGAACGCGACCAGCTTGGTGTGCTGATCGAGCACCTCGAAGGCGTGCATCTCCTGGTTGGCCCGCCCCGCGCCACGTCGATGTCGTTGCCGTTGCCGAGCCGCACCCGCGCCCGGTTGCCGTACTCCGGCTCGTAGCCCTCCGGGTGGAAGATGAACCCGAACTCGAGCTGCGCGGTGGTCTCCTGGATCCCGTTCGAATGCAGATGGCTGGCCCGGAGATGGAGGGCCGAGTTGGCGTGCAGCAGGGTGCCGAACTTCTCGGGGAAGATGTCCGCGTTGCGCCCGACCTCGTGAATCGGCCAGCGGGTGCGAGTCTCCTCGACCACGCCGGTGCCCTCGTCGTTCAGGACCCCGCTGGAGTAGGTCATGTGGTGGAAGAGGTAGCGCCCACCCACGGTATCGGAGCCGGCAGCCGCGGGAATGTCGTTGATCTCGCGAACCTCCACCGACTTCACGTAGCAGTCCTCGGTGAGCCCGGTGGGCACCAGCCCGAGATCGCCCCACCAGTCCGATCCGATCGCGGGGCGCGTCACCTCCGGCGAGCGCACCACGAGGTCCGGCTCGCCCAGGGTCCACTCCCCGGCGGCCGCGAACGCGACGGGCGGGGGCATGTCGGCCGGATTGCCCCGGGGCGCCCCGTGGCCCGCCCAGGCCTGAATCTTCGCGAGCTCCACGTCGTTCAGCGACAGATCGTTCTTGAGCGCCAGAATGCCGATGTCCTTCTCGACGAAGAACGGTGGCATCGCCCCCTCCCGGTCCGACTCCGCCGCCGGCTTCCGGAGCCGCCGCCCCAACCAACCCTCCAGGAATCCGCGCCGTTCCACAGCGCAGATTCCTGACGGCCCGCAGGCCGTGGACGCACCACGACCCCATCGCTTCATCGCCGCCCGGGAGACGGGACTTCTTCCCATTCCCGACGCCCGGCAACCGTGGCAGGCAGAAGGCCCGCCGGATTCGCCCGGCGACGCATCCCGCGCCTCGCCGGTCCTCGTGCAACGCGGGGTCCCCCCGCGGACGGCTACGGGCTCACGGTCACGGTGACGTCCCGGTAGTCCTGAAGACCGCCGTCGTGGGCCAGGGCGCGCAGGACGTAGTCGCCGGGCCGGCTGAACGTGGCCCGGGTCTCCCAGCGGCCGTCCTCCGGCGGATCGGGCGTCGACCAGCCGGGCGACCAGGGCGAGTCGCGCCCGACGCGGGTATCCTCCCACGTCAGGATCTGCGGCGGGTCGAAGACCACCTCGCCGGCGCCCCGGTAGACGAACCACGACAACCGCAGGCCGGTCGCGGTATCGGTGGTGATGCGGCCCGGCCGCCGGGGATTGGTGCGAGCCAGCGGCCGCGCCCCAGGGATGTCATCGTCGGTGACCGACGCGGCCAGGGCCAGCGGCTCGCCCACCCGCACGGTGCGCGTGGACCCGCCCTCGACGGCCAGCACCGGAGCGGCGTTGCCGGCAAGCTCGGGGGTCGAACCGGCGGCGCCGGCCGCCCCGAAGTTCGCCTGTATCACCAGGTCGTCGATGTAGTAGTCGCGCTTCAACGTCGCGTAGGCGCGGTGGGTCCGGCCGTTCGCGGTGAGGGTCCAGACCAGCTCCCGGTCGCCGAAGTCGGCGGGCACCCGGACGCGGAACACGAACCGGTTCCGGCGCGGCAGGAGGCGCGTCGGCTGGCCCCGGTCGGGGCCACCCGGCTCGATGGCGTTGTCGGACCCGACCGGCACGTCGATCGCCTGCTCCCAGTTCCGGTTCATGTACCCGAACACCAGGTCGAAGGACCCGTCGTCGTTCCGCACCCACCCTTCGTAGGCGGGCGAGATGCCCTGCCCGGTCGCGAACGACTGCTGCGCGCGGCTCTCGGGCGCCGCCGCCAGCGCCGCGAGCAACGCCAGAAACGCCACCCCGCGGGATGACGGCAGGTAGCCGGCCGATCTCCGAAACATCCTCGTGCTCCTTGGCCGGCCTACTGCCCGCCGCCGCCCACGTCGACCGTGGTCTCGGAGAAGTCCGTGCCGCACACGAGACATCCGATGTCCGCCTGCCCGTCCGCCATCCGCAGCCGCTCGCGCTCGGCGACCTCGGCCGCGAAGTCCTCATCGTCCATGTAGATCGCCTGCAGCAGGTTGATGAACATGTTGTCGACGGACCGGTGCCCGGACCCCGACCAGTTGCGCGGATCGGCCACGTTCGGATTGGTCGGCGAGTTGTTGAAGTAGCCCGTCAGGTGGAGGATGGTGCCCTTCGGCAGCAGGGGCGCCGCATCGTCCTCGTACTTGTAGACCCGCACCCAGTTGTGGTCGTACCCGGAGCAGTTGAGGGTCTCGACCGTCGTGCCCCACACCGCCTCGAGGCACATCCTGACGCCGGGGGCGTGCATGTGCGGCTCGTACACGCTCAGCTTCGTATTCTCGGGCAGGGTGAAGTAGGCGTCCATCCGCTGGTTGTCCTGCATCGGCAGGATGTCGATGTCGGGACCGTTCCCGAAGAAGAGCAGCTCGACCTCTTTCGCCGGCTCGTAGTCCGGGGGATGGAACTTGAAGGCGACCTCGATCCGGGCGGTGGTGTCGATGCCGTTCGCGTGCAGGTGCGTCGACGGAAAGATCAGTTGCGACCCGGCCTTCAGGAGCGGTCCCGCCTCTTCGTCGAAGATGTCGGCGTTCCGGCCCACCTCGTGGACCGGCCACGTGTAGATGTCCCCGGGACCATCGTCCGGCCCCATCGTCGACATCGCCGAGTGGTGCACGACGAACAGCCCGCCCACGGTGTCCGACCGCACGCCGCGCGGCAGGTCGTTCCGCTCCTTGTACTCGATGGCCGCAACGTAGCGGTCCTCGGTCAGCCCGGACTCCACCACACCGAGCATGCCCCACCAGTCCGGGGCCTCGGCCGCGACCTCGAAGGTCGGGGACGACAGGACGAGATCCGGCTGGCCGATCTCCCATTCGTCCACGTCGATGAAGGCGGGCGGCGCCGGCATGTCCGCCGGGTTGCCGCGCGGCGCTCCGCTGTCGACCCACGCCGCGATGGCCGCGATCTCGCCGCCGCTCAACGACCAGTCGTCCTTGAAGCGCTGAATGCCGATGTCCTTCTCGATGTACCAGGGCGGCATGACCCCCATGCGATTGCGCAGCCCGGTCCGCTGCTTGATCGACCGCGCCCAGGGGCGGACGTCCTCGTAGCTGATGAGCGACATCGGGGCGAGCGAGTTGGGGCGGTGGCACTTCTGGCAGCTCCGCTGCAGAATCGGCGCGATGTCCCGGGTGAACGTGGGCGCCTCCACCGACTGGGCGACTGCGGGGAACGCCCCGACGAGACCGACCACCGCCACCAGCATGCCGGCCAGCCAGCGGGAAATACGCACTCCGTGATATGACGTCGCGTTCATGGCACCGCTCCCCTGAAAAGACGAAAGTAGCCTATTATCTCCCGGATGGGCCGAGCGGCGTCAAACGTCGATCCGCCGCAGGCCGCCCGGTTCGACGCGAGAGACCTCTCGATGGCACCCGACACCGGCAACCTCACCCCGCGGATCATCATCAGCATCGGGGCCGCGGTGGTGCCGGGTTCGGCGCCACCGGGTTCGCGGTCGCGTTCGAGGCGGGCGGTGAGATCTTCCACCGGCGGCCGACCATGATGGTGGTGCCGCCGGTCGTGGCCGGTTTCGGGAACTCCATCGGGTCGGCGGTCGTGGATCGAAGCTTCAACCAGTGACACCAGGAGGTCTGCCATGCATCGAAAGCAGCGGGATCGGTGGCGCGCGGGACTGTTGGCGGGCGTCGTCGCGGCGGCGTCGTTCGTCTGGATCGGCCACGCGCAGCAGGAACAGACCACCTTCACGGGCACCTCGTTCCGCGTCGGCTCGGAGGGCATCAACGTGTCGTCGCGCGGCTTCGAAGCGGGGGCCCGGACGCACTGGCACACCCACAGCGCGCAGTTGCTGTTCGTCAAGGAGGGCCGGATGCGCTATCAGGTGGAGGGTCAGCCGGTGGGCGAGATCGGCCTGCACGAGACCGCGTACCTGCCCCGCGGCGTCCGCCACTGGCACGGCGCGGTACCCGGCGTGGCGTCGACGCAGGTCTCGGTGACCTTTCCCAACGACGCCGGCGAGCCGTTGCCCATCGAGTGGATGGAGCCGGTCGACGACGCGCAGTACGGGAGCGGTGCGGCCCGTTGACGGACTCCGCCGCTGGGAGGGCCAATCGCGGAGGGGCGGGAGCGGACCGCGGCCGGGTTCCCGCCTCGCATTCGCCGCGCCATGTCAGCCCGTGGCGAAAGTCCCCGCTGTGGGGTTCCGCCACGGGCTGCCAGGCAGGTGCGGGCGTGCAGCCCCGCCGAGCCGCACGATGACGATGGATACCAGCCCGTACGCCCGACCGTCGCGAGACGCCGCCCTGGATCTCGCGCACGCGACCGATCTGCCCGGCCTGATGGCGCAGGCGTCGGCGCTGCGCGACGCCGGGTTCGGGCGCGCCGTCAGCTATTCGCGGAAGGTGTTCATCCCCCTCACGAAGCTGTGCCGGGACGTGTGCCACTACTGCACGTTCGCCCAGCCGCCGAGGCCCGGTGAGCGGGCCTACATGACGCTGGACGAGGTGGTCGACGTGGCGCGGCGCGGCGCGGCCGCCGGCTGCCGCGAGGCGCTGTTCACGCTGGGCGACAAGCCGGAGCTCCGATACCCGCAGGCCCGGGCGGAGCTGGCGGCGCTGGGCTACCCCACCACCATCGCGTACCTGACGGCGGCCGCCCGCGCGGTCTTCGAAGCCACCGGCCTCCTGCCTCACGCCAATCCCGGGGTCCTCACCCGCGACGAGCTGCTCGCCCTGCGCGAGGTGTGCCCGTCGCAGGGCCTGATGCTGGAGAGCGTGTCCCGCCGTCTCCTCGAGCGGGACCAGGTCCACCACGGCTCGCCCGACAAGGACCCAGACGCGCGCCTGGAGACGATGCGGACGGCGGGGGAGCTGGCGATTCCCTGGACGTCCGGCATCCTCATCGGGATCGGCGAGACCCGCGAAGAGCGCATCGACGCGCTGCTCGCGCTGCGCGACCTGCACGACGAGCACGGGCATGTCCAGGAGATCATCATCCAGAACTTCCGGGCCAAGCCGGACACGCGCATGGCCGGGGCGCCCGAGCCGACGCTCGAGGACCTGCAGTGGACGATCGCCTGCGCGCGGCTGATCTTCGGTCCCGACATGGCGATTCAGGCGCCGCCCAACCTGACCCCGGACCGCTTCGGCGCCCTGATCCGGGCCGGCATCAACGACTGGGGCGGGGTGTCGCCGGTCACGCCGGACCACGTCAACCCGGAGGCGCCGTGGCCGCACCTTGAGCGGCTCGCGCGCGAGACCGAGCGCGAGGGCAAGGCGCTGACCGAGCGCCTCACGGTGTATCCCGCCTACGTGCGGGACCTCGACGCCTGGGTGGCGGAGCCGCTCCGGCCGGCGGTCCTGCACGGCTCCGATGCGGAGGGATTCGCGCGAGAGAGCGCCTGGTCGCCCGGCGACCGGGACGCCGTACTGCCGGCCGCGCTCCTCGACCGCCTCGGGCGCGCGAACCCGCCGGCCCCGACCTCGGCGACGCGGGCGCTGTGCGAGAAGGCGTCCCGCGGCGACGGGCTCGACGAGCCGGAGATCGCCGCGCTCTTCTCCGCGCGGGGCGACGATCTGGTGGCGGTGGTGCGGGCGGCGGACGCGCTGCGCCGCGAGGTCAACGGCGACGCGGTCACCTACGTCGTCAACCGCAACATCAACTACACGAACGTCTGCTACTTCCGCTGCCAGTTCTGCGCGTTCTCGAAGGGCAAGCTCAGCGAGAACCTGCGGGGCGCGCCCTACGACCTCGACCTCGACGAGATCGCCCGCCGCAGCGCGGAGGCGTGGGAGCGCGGCGCCACCGAAGTGTGCATGCAGGGCGGCATCCATCCCGGGTACACCGGCGCCACCTATCTGGACATCTGCCGGACCGTCAAGGCGGCGGTGCCCGGGATGCACGTCCACGCTTTCTCGCCGCTGGAGGTCTGGCAGGGCGCGGCCACCCTCGGCGTCTCGCTCGAGACGTTCCTCGAGCGGCTCCAGGCGGCGGGGCTCGGGACGCTGCCGGGCACCGCGGCCGAGGTGCTCGACGACGAGGTCCGGCGGGACCTGTGCCCCGACAAGCTGACGACCGGCCAGTGGCTCGAGGTGATGGAGACCGCGCACCGGGTCGGGTTCCGGACCACCGCGACCATCATGTACGGCCACATCGACCGCCCCCGGCACTGGGCTCGGCATCTCGCGCGCATCCGCGCGCTGCAGGCGCGCACCGGCGGGTTCACCGAGTTCGTGCCCCTGCCCTTCGTGCACATGGAGGCGCCGATCTACCTGAAGGGGCGGGCGCGGCGCGGCCCGACGTTCCGCGAGTCGCTGCTCATGCACGCGGTCGCCCGCCTCGCGCTGCACCCGCTGGTGCCCAACATCCAGGCCTCGTGGGTCAAGCTGGGGCCGCGCGGCGTGCGCGCCTGCCTCGAGGCCGGGGTGAACGACCTCGGCGGCACCCTGATGAACGAGAGCATCACGCGGGCGGCAGGCGCCGGGTTCGGCCAGGAGCTCTCGCCGGAGCGTATGGAGGCGGTGATCGCGGCGGCAGGCCGCCCGCCGAGACAGCGCTCGACGCCCTACGGCGAGCCGCCGGCCGGGCAGGTGGCCCGGTCGTTCCACGCCGCGGATCTGCGTCCGGTGGTGCAGGCGCCGAGCCCCACCTGGGCGCGGGACGGGGCGCGGGCGCCGCTGGTCCGGCCCGGGATCGAGGTCGGTGGGGATGGTTCGCCGGAAGAAGTGACACGAACACCGCGATGACACCGGACGCCCCCGCGTCGGGGCCGCGCCGCGGCCCGCGTTACGAGGCCGGACCGGCAAGGAGACGAATCGATGACTGACGACCGCGCAATCCGCGAACAACTCGTGAAGGCGTTGCGACGCCCGGCGATCGGCGGGCCGGCGGCCCTCGTGGTCCTGCTGGTGATCGGATTCTACGGGTGGTCGGCCACCTGTCCCTGCGACCGCATGCCGGGGGCCGTCCTGTTCGGGGCCGAGCAGGAGTTTCCGGTCGACGACTGGACGTTCGCCAATCAGGTGACCCTGTGCCAGATCCAGATTAGCGCGGGCGCCCTGCCGCACGCCATCAACCTGAACTGCTTCGCGAACGGCGACGGCGACCTCTACCTGAGCTGCTCGAGTTGCGACAGCAAGCGCTGGTCCGGCTTCGCGATCCGGGACGGCCGGGCTCGGCTGCGGCTCGACCGCACCGTCTACCCGGTCCACCTCATTCGGATCGTGGACCCGGCCGAGCTCGACATGGCGTGGGTCGCCAGGCTCGACAAGCTCCATTCCCTGGACGAGCCGGCCAACCCGCCCGCGCCGCTCGGCAGCCCGCGGCCCGACGGCTGGTGGACGTTCCGCGTCCTGTCGCGCAGCTAGCGCGCCCGCGCGACCTTGCGGTCGCGTTGGCAGTTTCGCTGGCGCGAAACTTCTACGGCGCAAGCTTCTGGCGCGACCTTGCGGTCGCGTTGGCGACTCGAGCGACAGGAACGCCGAGATCCTGGCCGGCCAGCCCAAGGACCCGGGCGACGCCGAGGCCTTGCTCAGAGCCCGCTCCGACGAGATCGATCTGGGCCACGTGCGCCGAACGCTCCAATTGCTGGAGGAAGCGCTCTCGCAGAGCGATCTGCTCCCCCAGCTCGAACGACTCGTCAGCCGGACCGGGCGCCCTTCGCGGTGAGCATCGCGGACCCGTGAACCACGAGGCGCCGCCGGCGCAAGGCGTCCTCGACGGGGGTGGTGCGCGACGGCCTGCTGTTCCTGAACACGGGCCGCGGCACCCGGGCGCTGGACGCCGCGACCGGCGAGGAGCGCTGGCGGCATGCGGCGCAAGCTCGGCGGGACGGTCCCCCCGCGGCCGGCGCCGGACCCGCCGCCCACGGTGCCGCCGTTCCAGGGCGCGGTGGTCGACACCCACACGATCGCGCTCGATCCAGCTCGGTGGCGCTCGACGCGGCCGCAGAGCACGGGTACGTCCGCACCGAGCATCCCTGGACGCTCGGCCGGCTCGCGATCGAGTAGGTGCGGGAGGGCGCGGGAGCATTAGCCATAGCTCGCCCCGAGTCGGAAGAGGATGATCCCGACAAGCAACAAGTACACGCCGCCGCGGTACTTCCTCAATCCTGCCAACCATGTTCGAGAGGATGCCTCCAGGGTCCGAATGGCAGAACCGGTTCTTTCGGAGCATGACGAGACATGAGAGTCGACCGCCTCCGTATACAGAATTTCAAGGGTTTGAGGACTACACTCTGGAGCTGCACCCACGGTTCACCGTGCTCGTGGGTGACAATGGCGCCGGAAAAACGACCATCCTCGATGCTCTGGCCGTCGCCGCGGGAATCTGGCTCGTCAAGCCGCCCGATTCCATGCTTGCAAACAGTGGAAGGAACATCCTTCGCAACGAAATTCGTCTTCACATCCGGCACGAGGGCGACCGCCCTCAGTTCGTCGAATGCAAACCGGTGTCCATCAGCGCAAAAGGCGAGATCGCGGGTCACCAACTCGATTGGCTCCGGCAGATTCGCCTACACGGCTGCACGTCCCATTCCCCCTTCGTCATTCAGTCCCTGGAAGCGGGGGAACTGCGCACGCTGGACCCGGGCGGGCCGCAACTGCTTCGAACAGCACATCGACATCAAGTTGGCGCTGGTCGATGCGTTTCCGGGAACCGCGGCATCGTGCTTCGATGAACGGGCAGGTCTCATCAAGAGGTCCGGCGCGGACATCTGAGAGCCCGTCGAGAGCAGGACAACGGATTCCGCGGCATTCAAGCGCACCTCTCCTGACCGCGCAACCGTCCACCGCCGTCCCGTCCGACTGCAGTGAGATGGGCCCCTCGAACGAGATGGCACGAGACCGCCGGCTACGGCGCGGATTCCTCGCGATAGTCGGCACCGGTCAGGCTTGTCAGTGCGGCGTGCTGCCACTCGCGCAGCCGTCTCTCCATGTCCTCCGCCACGGCGGGCTCGCTCGCGGCCAGGTTGCGGCTTTCCGCCCGGTCTGCGCGCAGGTCGAACAGCTCGGCGCCCGACCCGCGCGAGCCGTCGACGACGAGCTTGTAGTCGCCGTCCATGATGACCCGCGCGCCCGCGTAGTCGCGGTCGTCGATGGCCGGGTAGCGGAAGTTCTGGAACCGGCGGGTGGGAATGCCGTCCATCAGCTTGGCGAGCGGCGTCGTCCCGGCCTGCAGGGCGGGATCGATGTACGGGTCGTGGTCGCGTCCCGCGAGGCCGCCGACGTCGAAGCTCCAGAAGAAGATCGGGGCCGGACGGGACGCCATCCGGCCGTCGATCAACGGTTCGAGATCGATCCCGTCGAGGGGCCGGTCGGGGATCGGCTGACCCGCGAGGGCGGCGAGGGTGGGCAGGATGTCGCTGGTCACCGCGGCGACGTCGCTGGTCCGCGGCTCGGGTATCCGCGCGGGCCACTCGATGATGCCGGGCACGCGGATGCCGCCCTCGTACATCGTGCCCTTCAGCCCGCGCAACGGCGTCTCCGCGAGGCCGCTGCGCGGCGTCCCGTTGTCGCCCTTGTACCAGAGCAGGGTGTTCTCCCGCAGGGCCGCGTCCGCGAGGTAGCCGCGCAGGGTACCGATGGCGCGGTCCATCGCGGTTATCTCCGCGTAGCGCTCGCGCAGGACGTCGCCGAGGGGCCGCTCTATCTGGAGCCCCGTCTCGTTCGAGGTCAGGGGGACGGTCCGATCCGCGTACCGCGCCGGCAGCGCGTCGTAGAGGGCGAGGTCCTCCTCGAGCCCGCTGTAGGGCTCGTGGGGCGAGCCGAACCAGACGACGGCGAGGAACGGCTTGCCGGCCTCCCTCGACCGTTCGATGAACCGGATGGCCTCGTCGACGACGATCGCCGAGCTCTCGCCTTCGAACCGCTCGGGCGGTCCGCCGTTGCGCGACAGGGTCGGGTGCAGCTCGAAGAAGTTGTCGTGCGACAGCCACTCGTCGAAGCCCATCGCGCCGGGATTGAGCGGCGAGCCGGCCTTGACGGTGCCGACGTGCCACTTGCCGAAGTGGCCGGTCGCGTACCCGGCGTCGCGCAACAGGTGCGCGATGGTGATCTCCTCCGGGCGCAGGGACCAGTTGGGGGCGAACGTGCCGTAACGCACCGGATGGCGCCCCGTCAGCACGCTCCCCCGGGTGGGCGAGCAGGACGGATGCCCCGCGTAGAACCGGTCCAGCCGCAGGCCCGAGGCGGCCATGGTGTCGAGGACCGGGGTCTGCAGGTACGCGTGCCCGTTGTAGCCGGTCTCCTCCCAGCCGTGGTCGTCACCCATGAGGAGGACGATGTTCGGGCGGTCGGCGGCCCGCGCCGGCGCCAGCACCGCCGGCAGCAGAGCGAGGCACGCGAGCATGAGCCCCAGGGCTCCCCAGGCAAGTCGCTTCTTGTTCATGGCGTGAATCCCATCGTCTCCCGATCTACGGTCGCAGGACCGGCGACCCGACACACGCCGCGTCAACTGCGGACCCTCATCCTGCCACCAACCGCAACGGACGACAACCGCCGCCGGCCCGCGGGTCGGAAGACGACGGCGCGCACGGGGCGGCCGGACGGCGTCCACGCGGCGGGCTGCCGCCTGGAGGCCGCGGACCTGGTTGGTCCGCGCGGGTGGCCGGTGTAGGCTGTGGACCCGCCGCGTTGCGAGTCCGGCGTTCGAAGCGGCACGTTCCCCGTCTACGTGGCGCTGGCGTTCGGGCGGCAGCACGACCCGTCAGCGACCCCGCTTCGGAGGACAGCCATGCATCGACCCGCCGCCGCCCTGCTCCTGACCGCGACGACCCTGGCGCTCCTGGCGCCGCCCGCGCCCTACGCCCGGCAACCCGAGCCGCAGCCCTTCGCGGCCCAGGGGATTCCCGCGGTGCCGCTGCCGGACGCCCCGGTCACCTACGCACCGCGGCGGGAGAACGCATCCGGGTCTCGGTGGTGACGACCGGGCTGACCTACCCCTGGGGGCTCGCGTTCCTCCCGGACGGCGGCGTGCTCGTCACCGAGCGGCTGGGGACGCTGCGGCAGATCCGCGACGGCGTCCTCGACCCGACCCCGATCGCCGGGGTTCCCGAGGTGTACACCGAGGCGCCGCTGGCGGGCCTCATGGACGTGGCGGCGCATCCCCGGTTCGCCGAGAACCGCTTCGTGTACCTCACCTACTCCAAGCCGACGGCGAGCGGCTCGACCGTCGCGCTGGCGCGGGGCCGCTTCGAGGGCGCGGCGCTGTCCGAGGTCCGCGACGTGTTCGTGGCCGACGCCGAGATGAACGGCGGCGCGTCGCGGCTGGCGTTCGCGCCGGACGGGACCCTCTACATGACGCTCGGCGGAGCGTTCGGGGGGCTGCGGCCGCTCGCCCAGGACCCGGCGAGCCACGTCGGCAAGGTGTTGCGGCTGCTCGACGATGGGACGGCGCCCGGCGACAACCCGTTCGCGGGCCGGGAGGGCCACCGGCCCGAGGTGTTCTCGCTCGGCCACCGCAACCCCATGGGCCTGGCCATCCACCCCGAGACGGGCGAGGTGTGGGCGAGCGAGCACGCGCCGATGGGGGGCGACGAGGTCAACCGCATCCTGCCGGGCCGCAACTACGGCTGGCCGGAGGTCTCCTACTCGCGCGAGTACTACGGGCCGCGGGTGTCGGAACGGCCGTGGCAGGAGCACATGGAGCAGCCGGAGATCGTCTGGATCCCGTCCATCGCGCCCTCGGGACTGGTGTTCTACAGCGGCGACCGGTTCCCGGCCTGGCGCGGCGACCTGTTCGCGGGCTCGCTCATGACCGCGCGGGTCGCCCGCACGGGCCACCTCGAGCGCATCGAGCTCAACCGGCAGGGACTGGAGCAGCGCCGGGAATGGCTGCTCGCCGATCTCAGGCAGCGCATCCGGGACGTCGAGCAGGGCCCCGACGGCCTGCTGTACGTGCTGACGGGGGGAAGCTTCCTCGGCCGCGACCCCGCCCTCGGCGAAGCGGCCCTGCTCCGCATCGAACCGGTCGAGTGAGCGTCCCGGCGCCGGCCGGCACCGGGACGCAGCAGCGCGGTGACGGTAAGGACCTGAGGCGAACTACCTGGCCCGGAAATCGTCGCCTGCGGCTCCGAGTGCCGCCCAACCACGCTCCAGGAGTCCGCGCCGTTCTACGGCGCAGACTCCTTGCCGTGTCACAGGGCGTAGCGAGCCGGAATCATGGGCTGCGCCTCGATGAAGTTGACAACTCCATATCGATCACTGGCCTGAGCGCGCAACCGCTCGCCGAATCAGAGCCGTTGCGCGCCGGGCCGGCCGTCCTCGACCACGAACGACGCCCGCGTGGCGATCGGGCTTCCAGGACGGGTGACGTACTCGACGACCTGGTAGTCGGCCCGGCAGCGCCCGGGCGTCAGGTCGCAGCGCACGTAGCCGCGCCGGCCGTTGTAGAACCGGACCCACGGGTTCTCCGCGAGGACCGCGGCAAGCCTGTCGGGGACGTCGACGCCGTCCCCGCCCGAGCTGATGGACGTCCCCACGAGCTCGGTGCCCACCACCGGCGCGGCCGCGTCCCGATAGTCCACCTTGAGGTCGGCGACCCAGTTGCTGTGGATGTCGCCGGTCAGGACGAGCGGATTCGCGGGGCGCCGCGCCGCGAAGAACTCCATCAGCCGGCGGCGGGCCGCCTCGTAGCCGGACCAGACGTCCATCGAGAGGGACTCGCCGGCACCGGGCGTGAAGTCGATCCGCGCCATCATGACCTGCTGCGGGATGACGTTCCAGCGCGCGGTCGACCCCGCGAGACCGTCGAGCAGCCAGCGCTCCTGCGTCTCGCCGAGGAGCGTCGCGGCCGGATCGAGGACGCCGTCGCAGACCGCTCCGCGGCGGTCGCCGCACGGCTGATCGGTGCGGTACTGCCGCGTATCGAGCACGTGGAACCCGGCGAGGTCGCCCCAGGCGAAGGCGCGGTAGAGCTGCAGGTTCGGACCGGCCGGCCGCGACGCGCGGCGCAGCGGCATGTGCTCGTAGTACGCCCGGTACGCGACGGCGCGGCGCCGCAGAAACAGCTCCGCCGGCAGCCCCTCCTCTTCCGAGACGGCGTCGGCGTAGTTGTTGTCCACCTCGTGGTCGTCCCACGTCACCACCCACGGGAACGCCGCGTGCGCCGCCTGCAGGTCGGGGTCGCTTCGGTAGAGCGCGTACCGGTTCCGGTAGTCGTCGAGCAGCTCGATCTCGTCGCCGGTGTGCCGGCGGACGCGCCCGTCGCGCCCTTCGTACTCGTAGATGTAGTCGCCGAGATGGAAGACGAGGTCGAGGTCGTCGCCGGCCATGTGCCGATACGCCGTGAAGTACCCCTGCTCGTAGTGCTGGCACGAGGCGAACGCGAACCGCAGTCGCTCGGCGGGTGACCCCGGCGCGGGCAGCGTCCGGGTTCGCCCGACGGTGCTCTCGTCGGCGCCGGCCCGGAACCGGTACCAGTACCACCGTCCCGGCTCGAGCCCCTGCACCTCGACGTGGACGCTGTGCCCGAGCGCGGCGGCAGCGATGGCCGTACCGCTCTGGACGACATCCGCCATCCGCTCGTCCCGCGCCACCTCCCAGACCACCTCCACGTCGTCCGGCGGCATCCCCCCGCCGTGGAGCGGATCCCGGGCCAGCCGGGTCCAGAGCACGACGCCGTCGGGCGCCGGATCGCCGGACGCCACCCCGAGCGGAAAGATCGAAGGCTGGAGGCGGACGCGACCCGCCGCGCCGCGGGCGGCCCCGAGCCCCAGCAGCGCCGCCCCGCCAGCCAGCACCTCGCGGCGATTCATCCGGCGGTCGAGCGAGTCGATACGGACGCGATGGTTCATGGCCTGCCCTCCGGTTGACGGTCCCGAGACCGAGACGCCGCCGCGCCCGGCGGCGCGACGATCGTCACGGCGTTCCCGCACGTGCAGTGCGTTCATCGTAACAGCCGGGGGGCTCGTGCAGGTGGCGGACGCGTCAACTCCGGGTAAACGTTCGACGGCACCCGGGACGCCGGCCCCGCGACCGACTCGGACAGGAATGTCGATCCGCCGCCGACTGGCCAGACAGGAATGTCGATCCGGGCTCTTCCAGGCCCCAGGAACCGCGCGACCGCACTTGCCAAAAATGTGCCGGCGTTGTTGAGAAAACGCCCACCCCGACGCCGCCCCGGGAGCCGTCCCCCCGAGAAGCGGCATGCTACTTGCAAGCTTGTCCAACCTCAATCTCTCGGCAACCTGCAGTCCAGCTAATGGAGGAGTATCGTCAGTGCCCAGTCACAGACACTTTGAGAACCGCATCAGGCGCGGGCGCGGCCATCCGGCGGCGGCGCTGCTCGTGGCGCTGGCCGGCTGGATCGGCGCAGCGGGGCCGCTCCACGCCCAGGAGGCCGAGGAGCCGGAGCCGCCGCCGCCCCCGGTCACGATCGGCGGAGGCCTGCAGACCAGCTTCCTGCACCGGACCTCGGAAGACGCCGACGCCTCGGACCACTTCCGGGTCAACAGCCTGCGCATGTACGTGAACGGGGCGGCCACCAGCAAGATCAAGTTCATGGTGAACACCGACATCGCCTACGGCGGCTCGCTGGGCGCGCCCGGCCCCCAGGACACCGGGTTCCAGATTCTCGACGCCGTCGCCCAGTTCGAGATGTCGGACACGTTCAACGTGTGGGTGGGCCGGTTCCTGCCGCCGAGCGACCGGGCCAACCTCTACGGCCCGTTCTACGCGCACCACTGGGCGGTGTACGCGGACGGGGTGCAGGACGGCTATCCCTTCGTCTTCCAGGGGCGGGACAACGGCGCCGCGTGGTGGGGACAGTTCGACAAGGTCAAGCTGTCCGCGGGCGCGTTCGACGGCCTGTCCGCGACCGGCAACTCGTCGCTCATCGGGGCGGGCCGCATCCAGGTGGACTTCTGGGATGCCGAGCCCGGGTACTACCTGAACAGCACCTACTACGGCGAGAGGAACCTCCTCGCCATCGGCCTCGCCGGCCAGACCCAGGCCGACGCGGGGTCCGCCTACTCCGCCGACTTCCTCGTGGAGCGCAAGGTCAACGGCGGCGGCGCGGTGTCCTTCGAGGCCGAGTGGGCGCGCTACGACCAGCTCGGCGGCTACGACCCGCGGTACCTCACGAACGACGGCGGCTATCTGCTCGCCGCCTACCTGTTTCCCCAACGCGTGGGCGACGGCCAGTTCGAGGTGCTCGGCAAGTACGCCCGCGCCCGGTTCCGGGAGGGCATGACCCCGGACTACGACCAGACGACGACCGAGTTCAACCTCAACTACGTCATCCGGCAGTTCAACGCGCGCGTGATGATCTTCGTCAAGGACACCGCCTTTACCGCCGTCAACCCCGACGACTTGCAGGTCGGGGTGGGGCTGCAGCTTCAGATGTAGCGATCCGTTCATTCAAGGGAGCCAAACCATGAAACTCAAGCATGCATGTCTCGTCGCCGGCGTCGGCGCCGCGCTCAGCGGATGCGGCGGGGCCGGCGACGACTCCGGCGCGCCGGGCGCCGCCGGCGATCCCATCAAGGTCGGCGTCCTGCACTCGCTGTCGGGCACCATGGCCATCAGCGAGACGACGTTGAAGGACACCATCCTGATGATGGTCGAGGAGCAGAACGCCAAGGGCGGCCTGCTCGGGCGGCCGGTCGAGGCGGTGGTCGTCGATCCCGCGTCGGACTGGCCGCTGTTCGCCGAGCGGGCGCGCGAGCTGCTCGAATCCGAGCAGGTCGACGTCGTGTTCGGCTGCTGGACCTCGGTGTCGCGGAAATCGGTGCTTCCGGTGTTCGAGGAGAACAACGGCCTGCTCTTCTATCCGGTCCAGTACGAAGGCGAGGAGTCGTCGAAGAACGTCATCTACACCGGCGCCGCCCCGAACCAGCAGGCGATCCCCGCCGTCGACTATCTCATGCACGAGGTCGGCATCGAGCGCTGGGTGCTGGAAGGCACCGACTACGTCTATCCCCGCACCACCAACCGCATTCTCGAGGCGTACCTGAAGCAGCAGGGCGTGGCGGACGAGGACATCGACATCAACTACACCCCCTTCGGGCACTCCGACTGGCAGACCCGCGTGTCCGCCATCCGCCGCTTCGGGTCGGCCGGCAAGCCGACCGCGGTGGTGTCCACCGTCAACGGCGACGCCAACGTCCCGTTCTATCTGGAGCTCGCGAACCAGGAGGTCTCGGCCGACGACATTCCCGTCGTGGCGTTCTCGGTGGGCGAAGAAGAGCTGTCGGGCCTCGACACCACCCCGCTGGTCGGGCACCTCGCCGCCTGGAACTACTTCCAGAGCGTGGACTCGCCGGCCAATGCGGAGTTCATCGCGCGATGGACGGAATTCGTTGACAATCCGGACCGGACGACCAACGATCCCATGGAGGCGCACTTCATCGGGTTCAACCTCTGGGCCCAGGCGGTGGAACAGGCCGGAACGACGGACGTCGACGCGGTGCTCGCCGCCCTGCCGGGGACGGAGACGCCCAATCTGACCGGCGGCATCGCGCGGGTCCTGCCGAACCACCACATCACCAAGCCGGTATACATCGGAGAGGTGCAGGCGAACGGCCAGTTCGACACGGTGTGGCAGACCGAGGGCACCGTGCCCGGGGACGCCTGGTCCGACTATCTGCCGGTCAGCCAGGTCACGGAGGCGGACTGGGTGGAGCTGAATTGCGGAAACTACAACACCGAGACCCAGGTGTGCTCCGGACAGAACTACGAGTAGGATTCGGCGCCGTGGAACGGCGCCGCCTCCGTCAAGGAGGCGCTGAATCCCTGGAGGGTTGGTTGGGCGGCAATCGGAGCCGCAAGGAGACGATTTCCGCGCCGGCCGGGAGAACCCCCGGCGGGCGGTGGCTCGGATGGCTGCTGCTCGCCGGGTGCGTCGCCGCCTACCCGGTCTCGGCGCCGGCGCAGAGCGACGACGACGGCTTCCGCGCCCTCGCCGCCGAGCTCGCCGGCGCCAACTTCCGGGAAAAGGAGGCCCTCGCCGAGAGACTGCTCGCCACGGGACGCGACAGCGTCCGCGAGGTGCTCACGGCCCTGCTCGAGGACCGCCTGTTCCAGCGCGAGCGCGATGGACAGGTGTTCGTCGTGGAGTCCAACGACGAGGACCTCGCCGCCTTCCAGCTGCTCGATCCCGCCACCCTGGCTGGCGTCGGGGCCGTCGCCCCGGACCGGCTGGAACGCATCATCACCAACAACCGGCTCCGCCGCTTCATCCGGACCGCGATCGCCCGGTTCGATGCATCCAACCCCGATCCCCGCGCGCGTCTCGACGCGGTTCGCGACCTGCTGCGCAGCCTCGACGGCCCGACCCTCGATCTGCTGCGACGGCGGGCGGCGGTCGAGACCGACCCCGACGTGGCCTTCGAGCTCGAGACGGCGCTGTCGATCGAGGCCCTCGACGACGCGGACCCCCGCGTCCGCACCGAGGCCGTCGAACGGCTCTCGGGCCGGCTGAACCCCGTCGTCCACAACCGCCTGACGGCGTTGGTGGCAACCACGGACGACGGTGACCACGCCGAGCCCGACGAGGCCGTCCGCGCCGCCGCCACCGACGCCCTCTGGCAGATCGACTCGCGGCGCAACGTCTACTCGGTGCTCGAGACGGTGGCCTTCGGGCTGAGCCTCGGGTCGGTGCTGGTGCTGGTGGCCATCGGCCTCGCCATCACGTTCGGGGTCATGGGCGTCATCAACATGGCCCACGGCGAGCTGATGATGCTCGGGGCGTACACCACCTACGTCGTGCAGCTGTGGATGCCGGACCACATCGGCGTCTCGCTGCTGGCGGCGGTGCCGGCGGCGTTCGCCGTCGCCGGGGCGGCGGGCGTGCTCATCGAGCGGACGGTCATCCGGTTCCTCTACGGGCGCCCCCTCGAGACCCTGCTCGCGACTTTCGGCGTGAGCCTGGTGCTGCAGCAGCTCGTGCGGTCGGTGTTCTCGGCCAACAACCGCGCGGTCGTCACCCCGTCGTGGATGAGCGGGGCGCTGCGGTTCAACGAGGCGTTCTCGCTGACCTACAACCGCGTGTACATCGTCCTGTTCGCCCTCGTCGTGTTCGCCCTCGTGCTGGCGGTGCTGCGGTACACGCGTCTGGGCCTCGACATCCGCGCCGTCTCCCAGAACCGCGCGATGGCCCGGGCGATGGGGGTGCGGACCGAGTGGGTCGACGCGATGACGTTCGGCCTCGGCGCGGGGATCGCCGGGGTCGCGGGGGTGGCGCTGACCCAGTTGACGAACGTCGGCCCCAACCTCGGCCAGTCCTACATCGTCGATTCCTTCATGGTCGTGGTGTTCGGCGGCGTCGGCAATCTCTGGGGCACCCTCATCGGCGGCATGTCGCTGGGCATCGTGAACAAGCTGCTCGAGCCGTTCGCGGGCGCCGTGCTCGGCAAGATCCTGGTGCTCGTCGCCCTCATCCTCTTCATCCAGCGGCGTCCCCGCGGGCTGTTCCCCCAGACGGGACGGGCGGCGGAGAGCACGTGATGAGGACGCCCGCCCCGAATTCGGCGCCGTCCCCGCGGCCCGTTCCCCCAGACGGGCCGGCTGAGAGCGCGTGATGAAGACGCCCGCCCTGCGCCTGCCGGCGGTCGTCGCGGATCGCGGCAGCGTGGCGTTCCTCGGATCGCTGGCGGCGGTGGCGGTGGCCGCGCCGCTCCTCAACCTGGCGGTGCCCGAGTCGTCGCCGCTCCATCTGTCGAGCTACGCCGTCGGCCTCATCGGCAAGTACCTGTGCTATGCGACGCTCGCGCTCGCCGTCGACTTCATCTGGGGCTACTGCGGCATCCTGAGCCTCGGCCACGCGGCGTTCTTCTCCCTCGGGGGCTACGCGATGGGGATGTACCTCATGCGCCAGATCGGCACCCGAGGGGTCTACGGCAACCCGGACCTCCCCGACTTCATGGTGTTCCTGAACTGGACCGAGCTGCCGTGGTTCTGGTACGGCTTCGACCGGTTCTGGTTCGCGCTCGTCATGGTCGCGCTGGTCCCCGGCGCCCTCGCGTTCGTCTTCGGGTGGCTGGCGTTCCGATCACGGGTCACCGGCGTCTATCTGTCGATAATCACGCAGGCGCTCACCTACGCCCTGATGCTCGCGTTCTTCCGGAACGACATGGGGTTCGGGGGCAACAACGGCTTCACCGACTTCAAGGACCTGCTCGGATTCGACCTCCAGAGCGACGCCACCCGCTCGGCCCTGCTCGCCGCGACCGCCGTCGCCCTCGGGGCCAGCTACTGGGTCTGCCGGGCCGTCCTCGGGTCGCGGACCGGCCGGGTGCTGCGCGCGATCCGCGACGCCGAGAGCCGCACCCGGTTTCTCGGGTACCGGGTGCAGGACTACAAGCTCTGGGTGTTCGTGCTGTCGGCGGTGCTCGCGGGGGTGGCGGGGGCGCTGTACGTGCCGCAGGTGGGCATCATCAACCCCAGCGAGTTCGAGCCCATCAACTCCATCGAGGTGGTCATCTGGGTGGCGGTGGGGGGCCGCGGAACGCTGTGGGGCGCGGCGGCGGGGGCGGTGCTCGTGAACTACGCGAAGACCTGGTTCACCGGGGCCTTGCCCAACGTCTGGCTGTACGCCCTCGGCGCGATGTTCGTGGGGGCCACGCTCTTCCTGCCCCGCGGTCTGGCCGGGCTCCTGCCCGCCCGGAGTCGTGGCGAATGACCGGCGACCCCCATCCCGGCGACTCCGGTCCCGGCGCGGCCCCGGACCCGCGCGACGCCTGGCGCGAGAAGCGCGAGGCGGCGGCGCGGCGGCAGCCGTCGGTGCTGACCGGCGACGTGCTCTACCTGCAGCACGTGACGGTGAGCTTCGACGGCTTCAAGGCCCTCGACGACCTCACCCTGCACGTCGACCCGGGCGAGCTGCTCTGCGTCATCGGGCCGAACGGCGCCGGCAAGACCACGATGATGGACGTCGTCACCGGCAAGACCCGGCCCGACGCGGGGCGGGTGTTCTTCGGGAACATGACCAACCTGCTCACGATGAGCGAGCCGGAGATCGCGCAGGCGGGCATCGGCCGCAAGTTCCAGAAGCCGACGGTGTTCGACTTCCTCACCGTGTTCGAGAACCTCGAGCTCGCCCTCGCCGGCGAGAAGTCGTTCTGGCACACCTTCTTCGCCCGCCTGACGCCCCGCGACCGCGAGCGCATCGACGAGGTGCTCGAGACCACCGGCCTGGCGTCGAAGCGCGGGTCCCCGGCCGGCACCCTGGCCCACGGGCAGAAGCAGTGGCTCGAGATCGGCATGCTGCTGATGCAGGAGCCGAAGCTGCTGCTGGTGGACGAGCCGGTCGCGGGGATGACCCCGCAGGAGACCGAGCGCACCGGCGAGCTGCTGCTGTCGCTGGCGGGGCTGCACTCGGTGGTCGTCGTGGAGCACGACATGGAGTTCGTGCGGTCGATCGCGCGGCGGGTGGCGGTGCTGCACGAGGGACGGGTGCTGGCCGAGGGCGACATGGACGCCGTGCAGTCGGACCCGCGCGTCATCGAGGTGTACCTGGGGGCATGAGCCTGCTCGAGATCCGCGGCCTCAACCAGTCCTACGGCGGCAGCCGCACGCTGTGGGACATCGACCTCGACGTGGCGGCGGGGACCCGCCTGTGCCTGATGGGACGCAACGGCATGGGCAAGACCACCCTCCTGAAGTGCGTCATGGGGCTGATTCCGGTCCGGTCCGGCGCGATCACGTTCGACGGCGCCGACCTTCTCGCGCGTCCCCCCGAGAGCCGGGCGCGGCTGGGCATCGGCTACGTGCCCCAGGGGCGCGAGATCTTCCCCCAGCTCACCGTCGAGGAGAACCTCCGCATCGGCCTCGGGGCCCGGCGCGGCGGCGGCCGGGGCATCCCCGCCCGCGTCTTCGAGCTGTTCCCGGTCCTGAAGCAGATGCTCCAGCGGCGGGGCGGCGACCTGTCCGGCGGCCAGCAGCAGCAACTGGCGATCGGACGCGCGCTGGTGCTCGAGCCCCGGCTGCTCATTCTCGACGAGCCCACCGAGGGCATCCAGCCGAACATCGTCCGCGAGATCGGCGATATCATCGTCCGGCTCAACCGGGAGGCGGGGGTGACGGTGCTGCTGGTCGAGCAGAAGCTGCCGTTCGCCCGCCGCGTGGCCAGCGAGTTCCACATCCTGGACAAGGGGCGCTCGGTGGCCGCCGGCGCGATCGACGACCTGAGCGACGATGACATCCGCGAGCACCTCACGGTGTGAGCCCGGGTTCGACGCGGCCGCGCCGGGCGCCGGGCCGCCCGCGGCGGGCCGTGATGCGCACGTTGCTCCCTCTCCGCGAGCTGACGCGACCGCGCCGGACGCCGGGACGCCCGCGGCGGGCCGTGATGCGCACGCTGCTCCTGCTCCGCAAGCTGACGCGACCGCGGCGGACGCCCGGACGCCCGCGGCGGGAACGGCGCCGCGCCCCGGCCGGGGGCGGGTCTCGGTCGAGCGCGTTCGCGGGCGAAGCGTCGTGTGCAGCGCCTACGCGACGAGCCCGCTGCGCCTGCTGACGCCGAAGAACCACGGGCACGCCGCGTGGGTCTATGCGTCGAGCCACGGCGGCGGGCTCGTAGACGGCGACGACATCGCGGTGCAGGCGTCGGTCGGGGCCGGGGCCGCCGCGTTCCTGTCGACGCAGTCCGCCACGAAGGTCTACCGGTCGCCGCGGGGGACCCGGACCGCCCTCGACGCCGACGTCGGCGAGGACGGCCTGCTCATCGCCGCCCCCGACGCCGTCGTGTGCTTCGCGGGGTCCCGCTACCGGCAGACGCAACGGATCTCCGTCGCCGCCAGCGGCCGGCTCGTCCTCGTCGACCGGGTCACCTCGGGCCGGCGAGAGTCGGGCGAGAGATGGCTCTTCGACGAGTATGTCAGCCGCACCTCGGTCCATCTCGGCGGACGTCTCGTGGTGCACGACGCGGTGGCACTGCGCGCGTCCGACGGCGGGTTGTCCGCCCGCTTCGGCCGCTACGACGTGCTGGCCGTCGCGATGGTGATAGGCCGCGGCCTCGAGGACGAGGTCGCGGCGATCGACGCCCGGGTCCGGGCCGAGCCGGTCCGGCGCGACGCCGACCGGCTCATCGCCGCCGCGCCGGTGGGCGAAGCGGGGTGTATCCTGCGCATCGCCGGCCGCACGGCGGAAGACGTCGACGACACGCTGCAGGACCTGCTCGGCTTCGTGCCCCGGCTCCTCGGCGACAGCCCGTGGGCGCGGAAATGGTGACGACATGCCTCTGGCGCCGCTTCGGCCGGCAGAACCGTGGGCGCGGCAATGGTGACGACATGCCCCTGGCGCCGCTTCGGCCGGCAGAACCGGGACGACCCGCAGGCGTGCGCTCGCAAATGGTGATGACATGCATCTGACACCCCGCGAGGTCGACAAGCTGATCCTGCATCAGGCCGGGTTTCTCGCCCAGAAGCGCCTGGCCCGCGGGGTCCGGCTGAACTACGTCGAGGCGGTCGCGCTGATCGCGACGCAGCTGCTGGAGTTCATCCGGGACGGCCGGTCGGTGGCCGACCTGATGGATCTCGGACGCCGCTTCCTCGGCACGCGGGACGTCCTCGACGGGATCCCGGACATGGTGGACGAGGTGCAGGTCGAGGGCACGTTCCCCGACGGGACGAAGCTCGTGACCGTCCACCGCCCCATCGTCGCCGAGCGCGGGGACCACGCCCTGGCCCTCTACGGCAGCTTTCTCGCGCCCCAGGCGCCGGAGGCGGCGGTGGGGGCGCCGGCGTCCGCGCTGGCCGGCGTCCCCGGCGAGACCCTCGCCGGCGACGGGGAGATCACCCTCAACGACGGCCGGGACGCGCTGACGGTGAGCGTCGCGAACACCGGCGACCGGCCGATTCAGGTCGGCAGCCACTACCACTTCTTCGAGACCAATCGTGCGCTGACGTTCGACCGGCGGGCCGCCTACGGGCGCCGCCTCGACATTCCCGCGGGCACCGCGGTCCGCTTCGAGCCGGGAGAGCGCAAGACGGTGCCGCTGGTGCCCATCGCCGGCGACCGCGTCGTCCGCGGCGGCAACGCGTGGGCGAGCGGCCCCGTCGACGAGACGCGCGACCTGGAGAACCCGGAGTAGCCATGCCCCATCGCATCGACCGGCGTCACTACGCGGACCTCTACGGACCCACCACCGGCGACCGGCTGCGCCTGGGCGACACCGGCCTCGTGGCGGAGGTGGAGGAGGACGCGACCGTCTACGGGGACGAATGCAAGTTCGGAGGCGGCAAGGTCCTGCGCGACGGCATGGGACAGGCGGCGGGGGTGTCGGACGAGCGCGCCCTCGACTGCGTCATCACCAACGCCCTCATCGTCGACTGGACGGGCATCCGGAAGGCGGACGTCGGCATCAAGAACGGCCGCATCGCGGGCATCGGCAAGGCGGGCAACCCCGACGTCATGGCCGGGGTGGGCGACGACCTCGTGGTGGGGGTGACGACGGAGGCCATCGCGGGCGAGGGGCTCATCCTGACCGCCGGGGCCATCGACGCCCACGTGCACTTCATCTCGCCCCAGCAGGTCTACGAGGCGATCGCCAGCGGCGTGACCACGTTCCTCGGCGGCGGCACCGGACCGGCCACCGGCACCAAGGCGACGACGTGCACGCCGGGCAGCCGGCACATCCGGCTCATGCTGCAGGCGAACGACCCCCTGCCGATGAACTTCGGCTTTCTCGGCAAGGGCAACACGTCGATGCCGGAGGGGCTCGAGGAGCAGATCCGGAGCGGCGCCGTGGGGCTGAAGCTGCACGAGGATTGGGGCTCGACGCCGGCCACCATCGACTGCTGCCTGACCGAGGCGGACCGCTTCGACGTCCAGGTCGCGATTCACACCGATACGCTGAACGAGTCGGGGTTCGTGGACGCCTCGATGGCCGCGTTCAAGGGCCGGACCATCCACACCTACCACACCGAGGGGGCGGGCGGGGGGCATGCGCCGGACATCATCCGCGTCTGCGGCGAGCCGAACGTGCTGCCGAGCTCGACCAACCCGACGCGGCCCTACACCGTCAACACCCTCGACGAGCATCTCGACATGCTCATGGTCTGCCATCACCTCGACAAGAACACCCCCGAGGACGTCGCCTTCGCGGAGAGCCGCATTCGCGGGCAGACCATCGCGGCCGAGGACGTGCTCCACGACCTCGGGGCCATCAGCATCATGGCGAGCGACAGCCAGGCGATGGGACGGGTCGGCGAGGTCGTCACCCGCACGTGGCAGACCGCCGACAAGATGCGGAACGAGCGCGGCCGGCTGGACGGCGAGCAGGGCGACAACGACAACCTGCGCATCCGGCGCTACGTGGCCAAGTACACGGTGAACCCCGCGATCGCCCACGGCATCGCCCACGACGTGGGCTCGGTCGAGGTCGGCAAGCTCGCCGACCTCGTGCTGTGGAAGCCGGCGTTCTTCGGCGCCAGGCCGGAGCTGGTCGTCAAGGGCGGGTTCATCGCGTGGTCGCAGATGGGCGACGCCAACGCCTCGATTCCCACGCCGCAGCCGCAGATGATGCGCCCGATGTTCGGGGCCTTCGGGCGGGCCGCCGGCGCGACGTCGCTGGCGTTCGTCTCCCGGCTGTCGCTCGATACGGGGACGGCCGAGAGCTACGGGCTGACGAGCGGGCTGTCGGCGGTGCGCGGGTGCCGCACCATCGGCAAGCGGGACATGAAGCTGAACGACGCGCTCCCCCGCATCGAGGTCGACCCCGAGACCTACGTCGTCAAGGCCGACGGCGAGGTCCTGACGGCCGAGGCGGCGGCGGTGCTGCCGCTCGCCCAGCGGTACTGTCTGTTCTAGCCGGAGCCCGGATTCCGCCATGTCCGACTGGCTCGCCTGGCAAGTGGTGGACTCCGCGTTTCCGGTGGGGACGTTCGCGCACTCGTGGGGTCTCGAAGCGGCGTGGCACGCCGGCCATGTCGACGGCGACGCCGCGCTGCGGCGGTTCCTGACCGAGACGATCCAGCAGACGGGATGGGGCGCGCTGCCCCTCGTCAACGCCGCCTACCGGCAGCCGGAGCGGCTGGAAGATCTGGACGCGCTGAACGAGGCGTTCCTCACCAATGCGGTGGCGAACCGGGCGAGCCGGGTCCAGGGGCGCACCCTCGCCGCCACCTCGGCCCGGGTCTGGCCCTCGCCCGCGACGACCGCCCTCGAAGCCCGGGTCCGGGGGGGATGGGCGCACGTGGCCCCGATCTCGGGGGTCGTCTTCCGGACCATCGGGCTGCCGCGGGAGACCGCCGGCAAGGCGGTGCTCTACGGCGCCGCCCGCGGGGTCCTGTCCGCCGCGGTCCGGCTCGGCATCGTCGGCAGCTACCGCGCGCAGCGGATGCAGCACGAGTCGGAGGCCTGCCTCGACGCGACGCTCGAGGCCTGCGCGGGACTCGCGCCCGAGGAGATCTGCCAGACCGCGCCGATCGTCGATCTGCTGCAGGGGGCGCACGACCGGCTGTATTCGCGCCTCTTCCAATCGTAGAATGGCGCCAGGAGCTTGCGCCGTAGAAGTTTCGCGCCAGCGAAACTTCAAACGCGACCGTAAGGTCGCGCAGGTTGGTTGGGCGGCAATCGGAGCCGCAGGCGACGATTTCCGGGAAGGAGTCTGCGCCGGGGAACGGCGCCGCCTCCGGAGAAGGCGCCGACTCGGACAGGAGGCGCCGCCTCCCTGTAGGATTGGGTGGGCGGGCACCGTGCCGAAGGCAGCGATGTCCGGGCCAGGTTCGTCGAGGAGGAACGCCGCGACATGCACTACACACCTGACCATCCGCACGATCACGGTCCCGGCGCCTACGCGGACCGCGACGAGCCGCACGCGCGCGACTACCGCCAGCGCGCGTTCACCGTCGGCATCGGCGGCCCGGTGGGCAGCGGGAAGACGGCGCTGCTCCTCGGCCTGTGCCGCCGGCTCCGCGACCGCTACAGTCTCGCCGTCGTCACCAACGACATCTTCACCAAGGAGGACGGCGAGTTCCTCGTGCGCCACGAGGCCCTCGAGACCCACCGCATCACCGCCGTCGAGACCGGCGGCTGCCCCCACACCGCGGTCCGCGACGACGTCAGCCGGAACCTCGACGCGCTGTCCCAGCTGATGGCCGCGGTGGGTCCCGAGCTGCTGTTCGTCGAGAGCGGCGGCGACAACCTGGCCGCCCAGTTCAGCCGCGACCTCGCCGACTTCACGATCTACGTCATCGACGTGTCCGGGGGCGACAAGATCCCCCGCAAGGGGGGGCCGGGCATCACCCAGTCGGACCTGCTCGTGATCAACAAGACCGACCTCGCCCCCCTCATCGGCGCCGATCTCGACGTCATGGCCCGCGACTCGCGGCGCATGCGGGGCGACGGCCCGTTCGTGTTCGCGCAGGTGACCAACGGCGTGGGCGTCGACACCATCACCGGCGCGGTGGTCGAGGGCCTGGAGGCGACCCGCGCGCGGCCGGCGTGAGAACCATGAGAATCCCCTTCCTGCTCGCCGCTCTCGCGTTGCTGCCGGCCGCCCTGGCCGCGGCCGACGGCGAAGAGTCGTACCAGACCCGCTGCGCGCTCTGCCATGGCGGCGACGGCGCCGGCAGCGATCGGGCCGGCTCGATCGTGCCGGTGCTCTACTCGAGCGGGCCCGACCGGCTCGCCCGCATCATCACCGAGGGCGTTCCCACGCGGGGCATGCCCCGATTCGAGCTGCCCGAGGCGGAGCTCGCCGACCTCGTCGCCTATCTGAAGGCCCTGGCCGCCGCTGCGGCCCCGGCCGCCCGCGACCCCCTGGCGCCGCGCCCGCGGCCGGGCTCGGTCGTCCTCGCGGACGGAGGCACGCTCGACGGCACCCTCCTCAACGAGAGCGGGTTCGACGCCCAGCTCCGGACCTCCGACGGGCGCCTCCGCCTGCTGCGGCGGGAGGGCGACACCTACCGCGAGCCGGCCGTCGCGCCCGCCGTCGACTGGCCGTCCTACCACGGCAGCGACTCGGGAAACCGCTACAGCCCCCTCGATCAGATCAACCGGGGCAACGTCGACGGTCTCGCCGCGCAGTGGTTCTTCCCGATTCCCGACGTGCCGATGCTGGAGGGGACGCCGGTGGTCATCGCCGGCGTGATGTACGTCACCGCGGTGAACCAGGTGTACGCGCTCGACGCGGCGACGGGACGCGAGATCTGGCGCTACGCGCAGCCGCGGACCGAGGGGCTCGTCGGCGACCCCGCGATCGGGCTCAACCGCGGCGTCGCGGTGCGGGGCGACCTCCTGTTCACGGTCACCGACCACGCCCACGTCATCGCCCTCGACCGCTTCACCGGGGCGCTGGCGTGGGACACCGAGATGGACGACTACCGCGAGCACTACGGCGCGGTGGCGGCGCCGCTGGTGGTCGGCGACCTCGTCGTCGCGGGCGTCAGCGCCGGCGACACCGGGCTCCGCGGATTCCTCGACGCCTATCACGCCGACACCGGCGAGCGGGCGTGGCGCTTCTGGACGATTCCCGCGCCGGGCGAGCCGGGGTCGGAGACGTGGGGCGATCCGGAGGTGCTGCGGCGCGGGTGCGGCGCCACGTGGCTGACCGGCAGCTACGACGCCGGGCTCGATCTGCTCTACTGGCCCACCGGCAACCCCTGTCCCGACCTGAACGGCGACCGGCGGCCCGGCGACAACCTGTACACGAACTCCGTCGTCGCCCTCCGGCCCGCGACCGGAGAGCTCGTGTGGTACTTCCAGTTCACCCCGCACGACACCCACGACTGGGACGCGCAGGAGCCGCTGCTGCTGATCGACGCGGAGCTCCGGGGCCGCCCCCGCAAGCTGCTCGTGCAGGGCAACCGCAACGGCTTCTTCTACGTGCTCGATCGCACCGACGGCCGGTTCCTGCTCGGCGAGCCGTTCGTGAACCAGACCTGGGCGGAGGGGCTCGACGACTCGGGGCGGCCCATCGTGCGGCCGGGCACCGACCCGACGGAGGAAGGCACCGACGTCTGCCCCGCGATCCGCGGCGCCACCAACTGGTGGGCGACGAGCTACCACCCCGGCACCGGGCTGTTCTATCTGCTCGCCCACGAATCGTGCATGACCTATACGAAGAACGACCAGGACTGGCAGCGCGGCCGGAGCTGGCTGGGCGGGACGGTCCGGCTCGCGGAGGGCTCGCCGAACCAGAAGTTCATCCGCGCCCTCGACGTGCAGACCGGGCGCACCGTCTGGAGCTACGCGCAGACGGGGCAGGCGCAGACCTACTCGGGGGTCCTCTCGACGGCCGGCGACCTCGTGTTCTTCGGCGAGGACAGCGGGGCGTTCGCCGCCCTCGACGCCCGCACCGGCGAGCCGCTCTGGCACTTCCAGGCCAACCAGGACTGGAAGGCGTCGCCGATGACCTACCTGGTCGGCGGCCGGCAGTACGTCGCCATCGCGTCGGGGCTCGGCTTCTGGTCGTTCGCGCTCCCGGAGTGACGGCGGCGATACCTCGATCGTTTGACACGGCGGTCGAAGGCGCACACCATGTCGGCACAACACCCGGGAGACCAAGAGATGCAGATGAATCGACGCCAGTTCGTCCGTGCTGCCGCCGGCGCCGCCGTCGGCGCCCGCGCCACCGACCTGCTCGCGCAGTCCTACGACATGGTCGTCAAGGGCGGCCGCGTCCTCGATCCCTCGTTGCGCATCGACGCGGCCCTCGACGTGGCGATCGCCGGCGGGCGCATCGCAGCGGTCGAGGCGAACATTCCCGCCGGCGCGGCGGAGGTGATCGACGCGCGCGGCCGGTTCGTCGTCCCCGGCCTGATCGACGTCCACACCCACTACGCGCGGGACCTCGAGGGTCCGGCGATCTGCCTGGAGGACGGAGTGACGGCGTGGGTCGACGCGGGGTCGGCGGGCGCGGACGCCATCGACGGCCAGGTGGAGATTGCGCGGGCGGCGCCGCAGCAGGGCCGCCTGCTGGTCAACATCGGGCGCGCCGGCATCCTGCCCGGCGGCGACACGATGGACCTCGATCTGGCCGACGTCGACGCCGCGACGGACGCCATCGCGCGGCACCGCGATCTCGTCGTCGGGGTCAAGGCGCGGCTGTCCAGAGGCGTCGCGGCCGACGACGTCGAGGTCCTGCGCCGCGCCCAGGCCGCGGCCTCGGCCTTCGATCTGCCGGTGATGATCCACATGGGCCAGACGGTCTCGCCGCTGCCCGCGATCCTCGAGCTGCTGAAGCCCGGCGACGTCGTCACCCACATGCTGGCCCCGCCCCCGAACGCCATCGTCGACGAGGCCGGCCGCATCCTGCCGGAGGTGCTCGAGGCCCGGCGCCGCGGCGTGTGGTTCGATGTCGCCAATGGGCGGACCGGGCACGTGCGGTGGGACATCGTCGACCAGGTCATGCAGGCGGGCTTCTGGCCCGACACCATCTCCACCGACGGCAGCGCCACGAGCCGGTCCGTGGCGGGGGTCGTGGATCTGGCGAACGTCATGTCGAAGTTCCTGAACGCGGGGATGCCCCTGGCTCAGGTGGTGGCGTGCGCGACCGTCAACGCCTCGCGCGTCTTCCCTCATCTGAACGACCGCGGCACCCTCCACGTCGGGGCGCGGGCCGATCTGGCCCTCCTCGACCTGCGGGTCGGCGTCTTCGAGTTCGTCGACAACTACGAGAACCTGCGGACCGACCGCCAACGCCTGTTCCCCAGCGGGACGGTGCTCGGCGGCCGGTGGATTCCGCGCGCCTGACCAAGCGGCGGAATCGAGCGGCGGGGCATCGTGCGGGGAGGATGAGAGGATGACGCAACGGTCTCGTGTCGAAGCGGCGGCGCGGGCGGGCATCGCGCTGCTGGTCTCGTCCCTCGTGGCGGGCACGGCCGGATGGTGGTCGGTCCACGCGCAGGAAGGCGCGGGCGGCGGGCCGCGGTTCGTGACGCACACGATCGATGCGGAGCTGGCCAGCGGCTACCAGCCCATCGTCGTGGACCTGAACCGCGACGGCCGGCCCGACGTCATCGCGCTGTCGACCCGCGCCGATGAGCTGGCCTGGTACGAGAACCCCGGATGGCAGCGGCACGTCCTGACCACCGGGCTGAACCGGGCCATCAACGCGGCGGCGCGGGACCTCGACGGCGACGGGATTCCCGAGCTGGTGGTGGCCCACGAATTCGGCACCACGCACGACAGCAGCCTCGGCGTCCTGTCCCTGCTGACCCACGAGGGAGACCCGACCCAGCCCTGGCGCATACGGGAGATCGACCGCACGCCGACGGTGCACCGCGTACGGTGGGCGGACATCGACGGCTCGGGGCGCGACGTGCTGATGAGCGCCCCCCTCTCCGGTCCGGCCGCGGCGGCGCCGGAGTACCGCGACGCGGTGCCCCTCTTCTGGTACCGGCCCGACGACTGGGAGCGCCGCACCGTGCCGGACGCCGGCCAGGGGGTGGTGCACGGGCTGCTCGTGAAGCCGTGGCAGGACCCCGACCGCGACGCCGTGCTCAGCACGAGCTTCGCGGGCGTGCACCTGCACCGCTTCATCGACGGCGAGTGGATCGGCAGCCGCATCGCCGACGGCGACCCCGCGCCGTGGCCCCGCAGCGGCGCCAGCGAGGTCGAGGTCGGGCGCCTCGGCGACCGCGCCTTCGTCACCACGATCGAGCCCTGGCACGGCAATCAGGTCGTCGTGTACCGCGAGGACGGCGAGTCGTGGACCCGGCAGGTGATCGACCGCATCGGCAGCAGCCACACCATCGTGACCGCCGACTTCGACGGCGACGGCCGCGACGAGATCGTGACCGGCGACCGCGGGGACCCGCGCAGGTTGTACCTGTACGCGGCGACCGGTCCGGACGGCGCGGCCTGGTCGCGCCGGGTCCTCGACGACGGCGACATGTCGCCCTCGGCCTGCGTGGCCACGAACATGAACGGCGACGACCGCACCGACCTCGTCTGCATCGGCGGCGGAACCTCGAATCTCAAGTGGTACGAGAACGTGTCGCGCTAGCGCGACCTGCGCTCGACCATCCGAACCAGGTCGGACATCGTTATCCGTATGCGCTCAGAAGAGTCGGAAGTTCACGTCGTGGCCCGTTGACCGCGCCAGCTTGGCGTCGCAAGTGACGATCTGGCCATCCAGGAGTTCAGCCAGCGCCACGTACGCCGCGTCGTACGCGCTCAGAACGCTTCGCAATCGCCATATCGCAGGGCGCAGCAGCTCGTGGCCGTAGCGCCTGATCGCCAGCCTCCCGAGGTCTTCCAGCGCCAGCTCAGCCCGAGCGGCCGTCAATCGGTTGGTCCGGTTGAATCGGCGAATCACGTGCAGCACTTCGATGTCGAGCAGATGGGGGGCTACGGTGGGATGCCCGGACTTGAACAGGTGCTCCGCGATGGCGCCCCCCCTCGGCGTCGCCAAGAGCATCTCCACGACGGCAGAGGCATCCGCGACTACCATGGCGCATCCGGAAGGTGCCGACGGATGCCCTACTCGCGCTCGCGCAGTTCCCGGATGACGTCGGCCGCCGGCGGGTCCAGATGGACCGGCTCTCTCGTTCGAAGAAGCTCACGAAACTCGCGCGGAGTCGGTAGCATCGCGAGCTTCTCCAACTCGGCGAGCACGAAATCGGACAACGACGATCCCTCGATGGCCGCCTTCGCCTTGAGCACTCGATGGATCTCGATCGGAACGTTTCTGACCTGAAGCGTCGGCATGCACCCCATAGTACTTGCATGCAGTGTGCATGTCCACGATGTCCCCAGCAGCGGCCAGCCCCCGCGACGCCGTGGCGGTGTGGAGACGTGCGACAGGCTGGATTCCTGAACCGGACGCTACTGCCCACGCGCTCCGCGGGCGGCGGTCGCGCGGTCCGCGATGGAGACGAGGGTCGAGACTATCAGGGCGTACGCGGTCAGGCGGGCCGCCTGCATCAACGCTGCCGTCAGGCCCGGCACGGCCTCGAGCCGCGCGGCCGCGAGCACGACCAGCGGAACGAAGTAGCCGATGCCGTTCCACCGCCCGATGGTGCTCATGCGCAGGCGTTTCTGGCGGTGCACGAGGTAGGAGTCGAAGACGTACTGGCCGAACGCGACCGCGATCAGGACCGGCAGCACCAAAGGCACCCGGCCGGCCAGCGCCGCCCCGGTGAGGCCGGCGGTCACGAAGAGGCAGTCCGTGCCGTGGTCGAAGAGCTGGCCGGCGGGCGACGCGGTGCCCCGCCGGCGGGCGACGATCCCGTCCGCGTAGTCGGTGGCGAGGGCCACGGCCAGAAGCACCGCAACGAGGCCGGCTTCCAGGAAGTCCGGCCGCGCGAAGGCGGCGGCCAGGGGCAGGACGAGTCCCAGCCGGACGGCGGTCAGGAGGTGGGCCACGCCGACCCTCCCGGCCCGGATGCCGCCGCCTCTCGGCTCCGCCAGTCGCCCATCCAACCCTCCGGAGTCGGGGCCGTCAACCGCGCAGACCCCCTAGCCGAACAGCTCGCGCTGCGCCCGCGGCCAGAAGGCGGCCCCGATGAGAGCGTTGAAGAGGATGAAGAAGTTGTGCTGGACGAACCCGAACGCGGCCATCTGCCCCTCGTTCTCGGGAAACAGCACGACCCAGAAGGTGATGGCGGCGGCGCGCATCGGGGTCGGCACGGCGGCCGCGAAGAAGACGACCGGGAGGTAGCCGAGCAGGGCCAGGAACGAGGCGTCGACCCCGAACAGGTTCAGCGCCGTCGTGTACACGAACACCGCGGAGAGGAGGGCCGGCGAGCGCAGCACGAGAAACAGGGCATAGTGCCGGAGGCGGGCGGTCCTGAACGCGTGGAAGATCCGCTGGTCGCGCAGGCGGTTGCCGGGCAGGATCGCGCCGCGGAAGTACAGCACCCACACCGCGAACACCGGAACCGCGGCGACCGCGAGCCAGGGCACCAGTCCGAACGCCGGCGGCAGCTCCGGTCCGGCGAAATAGCCGACCGTCGCCCAGAACAGCAGATAGAACACCTCGCAGAACATCACGAACAGCATCACCGAGCCCACTTCCCATCCCGGCACCCGGTCGCGCCGGTTCAGGTAGTAGGCCATCGCGCCCTTGCCGATCTGCTCGTTGAAGACCGAGATGATGTAGGCGCTGGCGCGGATGGGCAGGATGTCCCGATAGCGGATGGGGGTGACGAACCAGTTGAGGGCGCGCGTCACGACCAGGGTGTCGATGAAGAAGTAGAACCCCGAGTAGGCGACCATCAGCGCGATCCAGGCCCCCCATTGGACGTTCTCGAAGACCTGCGCCATATAGGCGGCGAGCGACAGCCCTTCGCGAGCGGCGGCGCCGTCCAGGCGGGTGTAGAGGTAGGCGAAGCAGGCGACGCCGAGGAGGAGGAAGGCGGCGCGGCCGGCGCGGCCGCGGGTCGGGGGCGACCCCGGCGCGGGCTCGCCGGACGCGGAGGCCGCGGGTTCGCCGGGCGCGGAGGGCGCGGGTTCGCCGGACGCGGAGGGCGCGGGTTCGCCGGGCGCGGAAGGCGCGCACGTCACTTCAGGGCTCTCTGACATAGCTTGGCCAGGGTATCGGACAACGGGGTGAGGCTGACGCCCAGATCACTGTCGGCGTTACGGTCGACCGCCTCGTCGGAGGTGATGACGTCGATCACGGCCGGCGTCAGGCCGCCGGCGCGGACGAGGCCGGCGAGGCCGGCGACGAGCCGGGCCAGCCGGATCGGGGTCGAGCGGACCGACAGCTCGCGGCCCAGGCTGCCCGCCGTGCGTTCGAGCAGTTCGCGGTGGGTGAGGGTCGTCGGTCCGACCAGATCGCACGTCCGCACGCCGGCCGGCGGCCGCTCGCAGCACGCCAGGACGGCGCGGCACAGATCGTCGACGTCGAGCGGGCGCAACCGATGCGCCCCGTCCCCGAGGACACGTGCCGACGGCCCCGACGCGGCGGAGAGCAGCGAGCGCCCGCCGGCGGTGCCGGGACCCAGCAGCAGCGGGGTCCGGATGATCGTGGCGTCGAGACCCGAGTCGGCCACGATGCGCTCCGCCTCGCCCTTGGACCGGAAGTAGCCGTTCCGCGACCGCGGGTCGGCGCCCAGCGAGCTGACGAAGACGACGTGGCCCACCGCCGCCGCCCGCGCCGCCTCGACCACCGCGCGGGTGACGTCGACGTTGCCCGACCGGTAGTCGGACGTCCGGCTCTCGAAGAGGATGCCCGCGAGGTGCACGACGGCGCCGGCGCCGGCGAACGCGTCGCTCAGATCGTCGGACCGGCCGTAGTCGACGACCCGCGGGATGATGCGCGGCGATTGCGGCAGCGCCCCGACCACCTCTGGACGCCGCACCGCGGCCACCGCGTCGAGCGCGTCCCCGGCCACGACCTGCGCAAGCAACGCCGTCCCGACGGCGCTGTTGGCGCCGACGACCGCGATGCGCCCGCTACCCACGTGCTCCCGCCGAGGCGTCCGAAGGAACGGCTTCCACACGATGCTCCTGCAGTGTCTCTACCCGATCCAGTGTCTTGTCAACGAAGAAATCGACATGAGTCATGGGCCCGGATGCGCTTGCCTTCCACTGCAAGACGGCCCTGGAACCTCTGTCACGAACCACGGGAACGAGACACTAGCCCACGCGCTCTGTCCGTGCGGATCGAACCCGCCCCGCGCATCCAGCACGATAGCACGCGGTCCGCCGGTTCGCGCGCCTCCGACCTCATCCGCCCTCGCCCGCCGGCGCCGCCTGCTCCGCCACCCCCGCGATGGCGTCGAGCTTCTCGCGAATCTCGGGATCGACGTCGCCGTCCGGTACGTAGACGGCCAGCTCGTGGAAGTTCTTCTTGGCCATCAGGTTCGGGAGGTCCAGCTTCACGAAGTACGAACGGAAGAGCGGATCCAGAAACTCGTCGCTCGCCTTGACGTCGGCGTCCCACGGCGCCCCCTTGCGCAATGTCTGCAGCGCCGACTCGATCTCGTCGAAGGACTCGCGCATCGCCTGCAGGCGCCGTTCGACCTCGGCCGCCGTGAACAGCGGCCCGAGCGCAGAATCCGGCGGCGCGGCGGCCCAGGCTTCCAGCGTCCCTCGCGTGCAGACGTAGTTCTCGATCTCCCGGCGCTTCCACATCAGGGGCTCGACCGGTTCGACGTCGGGCGCCTCGGCTCCGATCCGGTCGAAGAGGGCGGCGCCGCGAAGCTCCGGGAGCGCCTCGCGCAAGCCGTGGAAGTGGTTGCGTACGGCTTGGGGCTGATTCCCCACGTAGCGCACGAATGGCCGTCCCAACGCTCGAGAGGCGCGCTCGTGCCCCAACCGCCGGGCAAAGGCCTGCAGCATCGACAGGTCCGTCGAGCCCTCCACGTAGAGCACCCACCCGGTCTGCTCGGCCTGGTAGTACTGGTCGAACCCGATCTCGCGCAGCGCCTTCAGAACTTGGCTGCCGCGATCGTCGATGCGGTGCGGCCGGCCGACGAACGCCACGACCACGTCCTGGCCTGCCGCCTCGTTCAACAGCACCTCGGAGTGGCTGGCCGCGATGATCTGGCTGCCGGTCTCGCGCGCCACGTCGGTGAGCAGGCGGTAGGTCTGGCGCTGGCGGAGAATCTCCAGGTGCGCGTCGGGCTCGTCGAGGAGCAGGACCGCGCCCGGATTCCCGTACATGTACGCCAGCAGGAGCAGCGTCTGCTGCAGGCCCCGGCCGGACGACGACAGATCGAGCCGGGCGCCACGCTCACGGTACGCCATCGCGATCTCGCCGCGCTCGGCGACGTAGCGAGGCGGGTCGAGCTCCACGCCGAACAGGCTCCGGATGTGGTCGACCAGGGCGTTCCAGGCCGACGGTGCCTCTTCGTGAATCCGGAAGCAGAGATTGCGCAGCACCTCGGCGGTGCGGCCCTCGCCGATGCGGACGTTGACGGCGCCCTGATCCAGACGGGTCTCGGTGGCGGCCAACCCCGACATCGGCGGCAGGAAGGCGATGCGGACATGTCCCGCGTCATCCGGCACCGGCATGTGGCCCGCCGTCCCGTCCTCGGACCGCCGCAACGGCCGGCAGTAGAAGGACTCCTCGTTCGCGTAGTCGAACTCCAACCCGCACGTCCAGCGCCGGTCGCGGGTCACGCCCTCGACGACGAGTTCGATGCGGATGTTGCTGGTCCGTGGCTGGCCGTCGACGCGCTGCACGTCCCGGACGTGCAGGTCCCGCCACAGCAGGTTGGCGTTCGGAATGGGAATCGCCACCAGATCCCGCCGGTTGACGGTCACCCCCTTCGGCTTCACCGGGGTGCTCTTGCCGGCCCGCTTCTCGTTCCAGCGCTTGAAGCCGACGTCCCAGAGGGCCAGCGCCTGCATGGCCGAGGTCTTCCCGGAGTTGTTGGGTCCGATGAAGACCACCGGGCTGCCGAGATCGATCTCGACCTCGCCGAAGCGCTTGAAGTTCCGGATGACGAGCCTAGTCAGCATCTCCGGCTACCGCTCTCGGAACGATTGTTGTCGGCCTTGATGTGAAACCGCAGGTGCCAGATTCCGAATCCAGCCTCCACCCGACGGTAACCCTTCCCTGCCAAAGTAACGACGCCCAGGACGCAGGCACACAGGCACACCAATACAATGCTCGCGATGATCAACTCTGCCATATCGCCCTACTTCCCCTTCGACTTGGCGAGCGCGTTCACCGCAGCAGCAAGGTCTTGCGCCGGTACAATTTTCTTGCTCAATCGATCCGCGGCGGCATCGGCGGCCTTTACGAGAGCTTCGAGCAGATCAGGAAGTTTGTCGACGGCCCTGATGCGCAGATAGAGTGGCGCTTCGTTGAACGGCCATACCTCTTCAGAAGCATTTTCGGGGTTTACCTCGTCGCCATGAACCGTGCGAACGGCCAGGCGCCATCCACCGTTGACCCTGCTGTAGCCGACGTCCTGACTCCGGCAAGTGTGCCCGTCGTCATGGCCCGCTATCCGAGTCCAGCATGCTACACCGATGTTCAACCGATGCAGCGCTCTCTCTAGCGACGCAATAGGCTTGGCCAACTCGCCGGATACATCGTTGAGCTTCTTGGCTGATGAAGTAAGGGTTTCGAACGCGACGACAGTGCGTTCGGTGGGACCGGGAGAGTTGTTCCTGAGCTCAGCCATGTGACCTCCAAGACCTTAGTGTTCTGAAGACGAAAACCGTTTGACGGCTTTCGTAATCTGCATATTGGACGAGCGGGATAATGGCCCGCTCATGCAGACTTGACATCAAGTAATGTAGCGCGACTTCTGAAAATAACGCAACCCGGAATCAGACCAGACGATCGACCGATCGACGCACCTGCGGCTGACGCCATTGCCGGGCTGGTCATCGGTTCGACCGCGCCTCTCGGGGGAATCGGGGGAACCTCGGTATGGCGCGAGCCTTGCCCGAACGGGTGAGCCCGACGGTCCCCGGGCAACAACCTGCCCTCGTCGTCGATGACCACGATGCGGCTCGGCCGGCGATCGCTCCAGCGCCAGAACACCAGATTCAGATCACCCGGCCCGGACCCCGGCGCAAAGCTTCGAACACGCATGCCGACGAAGCCGGCCGCGACCAGTCGATCCGCCAACGCCTGCGACGCCGGGATCGCACCGTCCAGCATTTCGCGCCGCCAGCCAGGGACATCCAACTCGAGAGCGGTCACGGCGTGCGCCGTGGGCGCTTGCGGGTCCGCCGCGTCGAAAATCGGTTCGGCATCGACCTCATAGGCGCACAGAGTGACCGGCTGGGGTCGGCCGATGGGGAATGCCTCCCGCATGGCGGTCAGCGGCGCCAGGGACAGGTAGAGAGCCGGAACCCCGATGCGGTTGAATCGGCCTCCGTGGCGACGCGCCCCCTCCCCCGAAAGGGGCCACCAGGACCGGCGCGGCTTGTGCGCGCGGTAGGCCACGCCTCGGAACCGCATCCGTTCGGCGGAACCGGGAGAACCACTACTGAACTCGACCATGCGACCTCCAGGACCTTAGTGATCCGAAGACGAAACCGTTGGTTTCGTAGCCTGCAACTGGGTGAGCAGGAGAATGCCCGCTCGAACAGGCTAATCGGAGCGTACCACGCTACTTGAAATAGCGCTACAGCCCAGCGACGCGTTCAGGCATATCCGCCGTCCGCCACGTCATCGAGATAGGCGTGGACGTAGTCGGCCCGCCCTTCGCGCACGAGCCGATCGGCGGTCATGTCGTCGAAGCCGGCCAGCGGTTCCGCCCGGAACCAGGCATAGGCCGCGAGGTCGCTGGCGCCGGTCTCTGCCTTCACGCGGTGGAGGATTTCCAGCATCTGTCGCAGTCGGGTCTGCGTCTTGTGCGCCCGGATGCGCGACGCTCGCGAGAACGCGTCACGGCCAAGCCCCAGCGTGTCCGCGATCTCCGCCCGGGTCGTGCGCAACGCGTCTGCGACACGCGTGGGCGAGAACACCTCGTCCTCGATGAACTCTTGGAACGGCATCGCCTTGGCACACAGTCTATCACGCGATTTGACGTGATTCCATTTGACTTCCAGCCGTCGCCGTCCCACGCGCGCCGGTGCCCGCCGCGGCCGGGAGATCCTGCGACGGCGCAACCAGCCAGCCCAATCGATCTACCGCGGCGTCGGCTGCCCCCGCGAGTCGTCCCGAACCGCCCTACTGCCCGTCGGTCGTCTCGCCCGGCTGCAGGGCAGCGCGGTCGAGTTCGTTGACGTCGTCGACGATCCGGGCATAGGCGCGGGCCACCGCCTCGAGGCCGGCCTCGGGCACCCACTCGGGAATGTCCTGGTCGGTGTGCTTGATCTCGGGCGACCGGATGATCTGGATCGACGGCAGATCGCGGGCAACGCTGCCCATCTCGCCGGCCGCCCGGTCCTCCATGCGGTCCCACACCGCCACCCCGAAGGTGCGGTACGCATCGAGAACGAGGTCGACGAGCCGGTCGCTGCCGTTCACCCACCACCGGCGCGGAGACGGTATGTCGGTCTTCCGCATCGTCGGGCCCCAGTAGACGGTCTGCTTCACCGAGACGTGCTCGCAGTTGATCATCAACGCCGCGTCGGCCAGCGCCGTCTCGCGGTGGTCGTGCATCCAGCGCGACCCCGGCGACCCCACGTGATGGCCGGCGGTGCCGACGAAGACGAGGTTGCGGCGGCGCTCCGACGCGGGCCGCGCCGCGAAGTGCTCGGCCAGGGCCAGCATCACCGAGATGCCGGACGCGTTGTCGAGGGCCGCCTCGAAGTACCCGTCGAGATGCGCGAGCACGTAGATGTCCTCGTCGGTCGTGCCCGGCAGGGTCCCGAAGATGCTGGCCGTCTTCAGCCCGTCCCGGTAGTCGACGTCCACCTGCATGCTGACCCGCACCGCCTCGCCGCGGCCGATCAGCTCCTTGACGGTGTTGCCGTCCTCGTAGCCCATGAAGGCGCCGGGAATGGTGATCCCCCCGCCGAGGCCCTGCCAGATGGTGAAGTTGTCCGAGATGCCGTAGATGACGACGACGGCGGCGGCGCCCCGGTCCTGCGCGCGCCGGATCGCGTCCTCCCAGCTCGCGCCGGCCGAGTGGCCCATCGACCCGGGGGCGGGGATGCTGTGGATGAAGACCGCCTTGCCCGCGACGTCCCGCCCGTGGAAGTCCGCGGTCGAGCCGGTGCCCACCCACACCGCCTCGAGGTCGAGCGTGCCGTCGGTGGGATTCGAGCTCAGCGCCGGCACCAGCGAGTCGAACCGGTAGGTGCGGCCGCCCGCCTCGACGCGGATGTCGTGGCCGGCCGGGAACCACTGGGTCGGCAGGTCGAACTCCTGGTTCCGGATGTCCTCGAGCCCCAGCTCGCGGAACTTCCGCTCGACGTACTCGCGCGCCATGTCCTCGCCGCGAGTGCCGGCTATGCGGCCCCAGTACTTCGTCCGGTCGTCGCGGTTGGCGAGCGAGATGGCCGCGACCTCGCGCACGACGTCCTTCATGCGCGCGCCGTCGATCGAGGCGTACCGCTGGTCGGCGGCCGCGAGCGGCATCCGGATGTACGCCCCCTCGCGGAGGTTGCCGTCCAAGTCCAGACGGCTCGTCTGGGCCAGCCCCGTCCCCGCCGCGACCCCGGCCATGAGCATCGCCGCCCCGATAACCGCCGCCCGCCGTGTCGCTGGAGTCATGTCATCCCTCTTCATCCGAGCTTCAGTGGCGCCCTTCGCCACCTCGACGGAACACGCGCATCGCGCGCCAACGCTGGGTGTAGTTCGGTGCGCGGCTCTCGATGATACCCGATGACCGGCGTCGGCGATGACCCCTGCCTGACGGGAACGAATCGAACCGATGGCCGCCGGGCGGCTCGAAAGGGCGCAAGAGCGGACACCCGCCCGGAGAGCGAAGGCGTCTCCCGCTCGACACGACGTTTTCCGGCCAGTTAGACTTCCGGAAGGCATGCAATCTCGTTCACGAGAAATGTCCGATGCAGGATCGCCGCTCCGAGGGGAGGCCGGTGGCGAGCCGACGCGCAAGGACGCCGTGGCGCACCTCGGCGCCGGCGGCGCCGAATCCGCCGGACCTGCTCCGGGCCGCCCGCCGGCGATGCGGGCCGGCGAAGTGGGCGCCGATCCGGTGGTCGAGGCGTACAAGCGCCACGTCGACCGGACCCTGCTCCGGCAGAATCTCCGGCGATCGGCAACGGAGCGGGTGGAGAACCTGATGGCCCTGCAGGAGCTGGCAGCGGAGGCGCGGCGGGCGGGACGCACCCGGGTGCGCCCAAGGTGACCGACTTCAGGACGGTCATCCAGGTCTTCAGCGGCTCCGGCATCGACTGCGTGATAGTCGGAGGTCTCGCGGCCACGATTCACGGGTCGGCGCGCCTCACGCAGGACGTGGACTTCGTCTATGCGCGAACCCGCGCGAACATCGATCGCCTCGTCGCCGCCCTGCGCCCCCACGCGCCGTATCTGCGGGGCGCCCCGCCCGGCCTGCCCTTCGACTGGAGCCGGGCGACGGTCGAGCGGGGCCTCAACTTCACGTTGACGACGGCCATCGGCGACATCGACCTGCTCGGCGAAATCTCCGGCGGTGGGGACTACAGGCGCTCCTGCCCCACAGCATGAACGTAGAGCTCTTCGGTTGCCGATGCCGGTGTCTGGACCTGCCGGGACTGATCCGGGCGAAGCACGCGGCAGGCCGTCCGAAGGCTCTCGACGCACTCGCAGAGCTGGAAGCGCTCCTCGAGGAGCGCGGCGACCCTTCGAACGAATAGCCCCCGCCGGTTCACGGCAACCAGAATACGACCAGGGTGGAGGACGCGGGGGGCGGCACCTTGGATCCCGCCGGATCGGCCGGTGCCGACGCGGAGCGTCTTGATCGGTGCCGTTCGGGAACCGTTGAATGGACAAGATTCAGGTCTATAATCTGGTCTGAGGAGAGACCACCATGACCACTGTCCCGCTGTCGGAAGCCAAGACCCATCTCGCGAAGCTCCTGGCGGACGTCGAGGCGCTTGGCGAGGAGGTGGTCATCACCCGCTCGGGCCGTCCCGCGGGTGTGCTCCTCTCGCTGACCGACTATGAAGGACTGCTCGAAACGTTGGAGATCCTGGCGGATCGGGATTTGGCGGCATCGATAGAGCAGGGTCTGGCCGAGGCGGCGGCGGGCAAGCTGCTGAGGCACGAGGACGTGTGGGATGACGAGGACCCTCGTCTACGCGAGTAGCGCCGGCCGTGCGATCAAGAGGCTCGATCCAGCCGTCCGGCGGCGCATTCTCGCGGCCCTGCAAAAGCTCCGCGAGGAGCCCGAACGCGGCAAGCCGCTGCAGATGACCCTCAGAGGGCTGCGCTCCTGGCGCACCGGAGATTACCGCGTCGTCTATCGCGTCATCGAATCCCGCATCGAGATTCTCGTCGTGGCCATCGGCCACCGGCGCGAGGTCTATGAGCGGCTGCGGAAAATGTTGGACGCGCTCGGTGGCACGTGATTACCAGCCCGCCGCTCGCCGGCCGCCATTGGTTCATGAACACCGCGGTCAGCGGGCGGCCTCGGCCTTCTCGAGGTTGCGATTGACGAGGAGGATGCCGGCCATGCCGTCGTTGCCTTCGTGGCATGCGTACTCGTACAGCGGGCCGCCGTTCCGGTTGAGCGGGATCCGGGCGGTCCACGGGCGGGTCCAGGTCGTGGGGTCGGTGACCGTGAACCGGTAGTCGATGGTGTCGGCGTCGACGCGGGTCAGGCGCTCGACCAGGTGCAGGTTGTCGGCGGAACCGCGGAAGTTGGTCTTGCCGGTGAAGTGCGTGGTCTCGATGACGAGCGTGTCGCCGTCCCACCGGCCGCGCGAATCCCCGTTCCACTGCCGGATGCCGTCCGGGAGCGGGGGGCGGGCGTCCAGCGGGATGATGCGCGCGTCATGGATCATCTCCATGAAGATCACGACGTAGCCGGGTATCTGGAGTATCTGATAGTTGTTGTTGTAGAGGCCCGGGAGCCGCGGCACCGTCCGCGTGATGCAGCGTTCGCTCGGGTTGCGCTCATCGGCGGCGCCGACACCCTGACTCCGGCCGGTCTCGAAGCGTCGTTGACCCTCCGGCGTGAGCGGGGGAACCCGACCATCGACCGGATCGCTGATCAGGGCCGTACGCCGGTCCGCCACCGTCCTCGTCCCCCGATCCCAGTAGTACCGGTCGTCGACCCGCTGTTCGGCGGTCCGCACTTCGTAGGCGGCCGCCTCGGCGGCGTTCAGCGTCTCCTGCCCGGCGAAATCGCGCGGGCGCTCCAGCGGGGTGATGGTCCGGTTGTCCCAGATTCCCTGCAGGTCCGGTACCCCCCAAGGCGTCCGGGGAACGCCTGAATCGCCCGCCACCTGGGCGGCAGACGACAACGGCAGCAGCAACACCACGGTGACGAGACCGGCGGAGAGGAATCGGCGCATCGTTGCTCCTGCGGAAGGATGGCAGACTGACTGTGGATTATAGGTTGGAATCGCGGCGGCGGCGCGACAGATTCTTCGGGCCTCCCGAGCCGTCTCATGGATCGGAGCGGTCGATCTCCGGAACCGATCCGGGCGATCGGCATCGCCGGCGTCACCGGCAGGGCCACCCCTCGAAACAACGAGGCCGATCGGTCACGTCTCCTCGACCCCCGCCAACTGTCGCAGGGCCTCTTCCAGCAACGATTCGACGAGCTTCAACACGTCATCCCGGTCGATGGATTCGGTGCCTGCGTGAACACCCTCGTACCGGAACTCGACCGCGTACGGCGTGTAGTCGGCCAACCTGCGGTACGGCTCCGTAGCGGCGCCACGATCCTCCAGGAGATCCAGCAGCGCCTCCAGGTTGTGGGTGAGCGGGTACGTCTCCCCCAGCAGGGCGAGTCTGGCCTTGAGCGACTTCTCGGCGGCCTGCTGCACGTGGAACCCGAACACCTCGTCGGAGACCTCGTCCGAGCGGCGCATGACCCGCAGCGCGCCGACGTCGCGCCCGGCGGCATCGAGCAGCACGCGCGCACACTTAGGGTCGGTCATAGACGACCTGCCCTTCCCGGAGCGCCCGCGCGAGGACGTGGTTGAGCGAGTCGCGCCAATAGTCGACGTCCTCGTGAGAGTAGACGAGGACGTCGGCCGCGACGGGGAATCCCGCCAGCGCGTGGTAGAGCCTGACCATCTCCCGGTGGCGGCTACGCTGGGGTCCGAACGGCTCGGCCTCGACGACGAGCAGGTCGACGTCCGAGTCGTGCCGATGGTCTCCCCGCCCGCGCGAGCCGAACAGGATCACCTGCTCGGGATCGACCTCGTCGACGATGGCCCGCACCATCCGGTCGATGAGCGCGCGGGTGACCGCGGTCACTGCTCCACCCATCACCCTGCCTGGTGGCGGACACCCTCCCGACGACCTCGTCGGTTGTCCCCCGACCGGGTTCGAACGGCTTTGCGCCCTGCGGTCCCCATCTCCGCTTAGGACAGTGATCGATATAAAGTTGTCAACTTAATCGGGGTAGCAGTTTGTAATTCCATTCCCCATGAAACTCATCGCGGACCAGCGCGATTGCGTCCATCTCCTCCTTGGCCACCGTGACGCCCGTGGGATACTCGCCGGCGTTGAGTTCGGCCCGGACCAAGAGCCCGGTCTCCGTCCGGGTGTTCCCGATACGGTCGACGATGGTCTCATACGTCGTCAACGGGGTGCCTCGCCAGTTCGCCGTGATGTGACAGAAGAGACGGTGCTCGATCTTGTTCCATTTGCTGGTGCCGGGTGGAAAATGACTCACGTGGATGGTCAGCCTGGTCTCGTCGGCCAACTGTTGAAGCTCGTGCTTCCAGGCGCGCAACCGATACCCGTTGCTCCCACCCGCATCCGCCGTGATGAACAGGGCCGTGGCGTCGGGGTAGGCGTCACAGCCCATTTGCTGCCACCAATGACGAATTGACGCCACCGCGAAGGCCGGGGTGTCGTGGTCCCGTCCCACGCTCACCCAAGCTTCGTTGCGTGCCATGTCGTAGACGCCATACGGAATCGCCTTGCCCTCCGCGTCCGACGGGAAATCATGGACCAGCACCGCCGGCGGCGTGCCCTTCGGCTGCCATTCCCGCCCGCCATTCTTGAAGTTCCCGACCAGCTCCTTCTTCTTCGTGTCGACCGAGATCACCGGCTGCCCCTTGGCCAGAAACGAGTCGGCGGCCGCATTGATGTGCTCGAACTGCGCGTTACGATCCGGGTGGCTGGCCCCCTCCTGACGTTTGCGGGGCGATTGCAACCGGTACCCCAGTTGATGCAGCAACCGGCCGACGGTCGTCGAACTCACTCGCCACCCTTGTTGTGCCAGCCCCGAGGCGAGCTTCGCCCGACTCTTGCATGTCCAGCGTAGCGGAGACGTTGGGTCGCCGCGCGTCAGCGGATCCACCAGCCCTTCCAGGGCAGCCAGCAGACCAGGCTGCCTCTGTTCGAGACGGCGCCGCCCCGCGCCCGGGCGTCGTATGCGACCTGTCGACGTCCCGCCTTGCGTGATTTCCCGGCGGCCCTTCCGGATCGTCTCCCGGGCCAGACCCGTGGCTGACGACACCAGCGCATCCCCGCCATAGCCGATGGCCACAGACTCGGCAGCCGCCCACCGGCGGCGACTGCGCTCATCCAATACCGGCGACACCGCCGCGTACTTGGCGACAATCGTGGCCTCCAGTTCCACGTTGCGCTGCATAGAACCCAGTAGACGACAGATCGCCGAAGATGGCAAGTTAATTTACGTCAGTGTCCTTAGGACGGTGATCGATATAACGTTGCCAACTGCATCCAGGCGCCGCCCGTCTTCTCCGGTTTCGCGCGCTTGGCACACGGCAAGGTAATTCCGTCAGTGTCCTTAGTTCACCGCGCGCGCGTGCGGCTGGCCGGCTCACGGCAACGCGAACACGACCAGCGTGTCGGTCGCCGCCACCGCCACGTACTGCCGGCTGTCCTCCGCCAGGTAGGTCATGGGATTGGCGTTCCCCGGCCCCGGCAGGCGGGCCGTCCAGAGCCCCCGGCCGGACGCCGCCTCGAAGGCGCGCAGGCGACCGTCGTCGGTGCCCGCCACGAACACGAGGCCGCTCGCGGTGGTGATGGCGCCGGCGCGGATGGGCCGGCCGGTGGCCTGGCGGCCGTCGGGCAACTGGTCGGTCACCCCCAGCGTCTCCTGCCACGCGATGTCGCCGGTCGCCGCATCGACCGCGGTCAGCCGGCCCCACGGCGGCCGGTGGCACGGGAGGGTCGCGCCGCCGAGCTGCACCGTGAAGCTGGCGGGGCGCTGCGCGCCCTTGCGGTAGGGCACGGGATGCTCGGGGGGCGCGGCCTCGACGTAGCCAAGGGCGCCGAGATCCTGGGTGACGACGAGGAGATAGCCGGTCGCGGGGTCCACCGCCACCCCGCCCCAGTTGGCGCCGCCGACCCCGCCGGGGAACGAGAGGGTGGTGCGCAGGGGAACGCCCTCGGCGCGGTACACCCACGGGGTGAATGGACCGGCGTTGTAGATCTCGCCGAGGCTGTCGACGAGCTGCCGGCACGCCGCGGCGTGCTCGGGCGAGGTGTCCTCGCCGGTCACGAGGTCGTCCGGGTCCCAGGTGAGCTTGGACAGGCCGACCGGCTTGACGGGTATCGGCTGGGTGGGCGAGGTCGCCTCGCCGGGGACGTCGCTGGCCGCCACCGGCCGCTCCTCGACCCCGTAGACGGGCTCGCCGGTCTCCCGGTCGAGGATGTAGAGATAGCCGGACTTGGTGGTCACCCCGAGGGCGGGAATCGTCCCGCCGTCCCGCGGGATGTCGAACAGGGCGGGCGGGGCCGGCGGGTCGGCGTCCCACAGGTCGTGGTGAATCGTCTGGAAGTGCCACCGGTAGGCGCCGGTGGCGACGTCGACGGCGACGAGGGCGTTGCCGTACAGGTTGTCGCCGGGCCGGTCGCCGCCGTAGTCGCCGGGGATCGGGGACGCGAGGGGCAGGTACACGTGCCCGCGCTCGACGTCCATGGAGAAGTAGAACGGCCACGCGTTGGCCCCCAGCCGGCCCTGCCAGCTGTCGCCGCCCCAGGTGTCGTGGCCGGGCTGACCGGGCTGCGCGACCGAGCTGAACTCCCAGACCGGGGCGCCGGTGCGGGCATCGAAGGCCCGCGCGTTCCCGATGCCGCCGATGGTGCCGGCGGGGGTGTTGGCGCCGACCACCACCACGTCGCCGTGCACGAGGGGCACCGAGTTGTAGGGCACGACCATTTCGACGGCCCCGCCCTCTCCGAAGCTCTCGACGGGGGCGCCGGTGGCCGCATCGAGCGCGCGCAGATGCTGTCCCGTGGTGAACAGGATGCGGGGGGCCATGCCGTCCCCGCCCGCCCACCAGGACACCCCCCGGCGCGACGGGCGCGCCCCGGCGAGGGCGTGCCGCCAGATCTCACGGCCGGTCGCCGCGTCGAGCGCGACGACGCGGTCGGCGGCGGGGAGATACATGACCCCGCCGACGACGATCGGGGTGACCTGCGAGTTCGGCCCGCGCGCGCCCTCGGCCTCCGCCGCGAGCGAGTAGGTCCACGCCGAGGCCAGATCGGCGACGTTGGCGGCGGTGATCCGGTCCAGGGGCGAGAACCCGGTGCCGGCGGGGTCGCGCCGATACATCGGCCAGTCGCCGGCGTCGGACGCCGCGGACGCCTGCTCCCCGCTCCCCTGCGCGGCCACCTCGACCCCACCGGCGCCGGCGAGCAGCCAGATGGAGCCCGCGACACTCAGAACGACCGCCGACCGCATGGTGCGCTTCACGATGGCAACCTCCTCGTGGGCAGATCGAAACCGCGGCGCCGACGCGCGCCGGCGAACCCGACCCGACGACCTCGCTGCGACAGGACCCGCATTGTATCCTGCCGTACGGTTGTCCAGGCGGACAGCCGCCGTAGTACCCTGTGCACCAAATCCCGCCCGCTCCCCGGAAGCAGGCAGACAGCGAGAACGGAGAACGCCATGACCAACCCGCAGCATCCGAATCGAGACGATTACTCGCGGCGCGAGGCGCTGCGCCTGCTCGGCACGGCCGCCGGGGCCGGCCTCGCCGCCGCGGCCGGCGGGACCCCGGTCCGGGCCCAGCAGACGTTCACGAGCGTGGCCCCGCCCGACTTCCCCGACGGCGCGATCATCCGGACCCTGCAGGGCGACGTAGCCCCGGAGGCGCTCGCCGACGGCGCGACCCTCTTTCACGAGCACGTGGGCCGGGCCGACATAGAGCTCGCGGTGGAGGAGCTGCGCGCCTGCGCCTTCGACGGGCTCGGCTGCATCGTCGACGCGGCCACCGGCCGGCGGACGCCCGAGCAGGTGAGCCACCTGAACGCCATCGCCGATCAGAGCGACGTCCGGATCGTGATGGCCGGCGGCTACTTCGAGGACATCGGCTTCGCGATCTACCCGGTGCGCGTCGCCGAGATGTCCGAGGACGCACTCGTAGACGAGCTGGTGCAGGACGCCGCATCCCAGCGGTGGGGCGCCTTCGGCGAGATCGCGTCGTCGCTCGAGATGCGCCCCGACGAACGCAAGGTGCACCGCGCCGTCGCCCGCGCGCACCTGCGCACGGGCATCCCCATCTTCACGCACACCCCGCACGAGAGCTGTCCGACCTGCGCGATGGAGCAACTCGACGCGATCGAGGGCGTGGGGGCCGACCTCTCCCACGTCGTCGTCGGCCACATGGCCACCATCAGGCCCGAGCACGACCCCCTCGGGACGCACCGCGAGGTGGCCCGCCGCGGGGCGTTCATCGGTCTCGACACCCTAGGCCACGAGATGGGCCGGTCGGACATCCCCGCCGCCGACAAGGTGCGGATGGTGCAGGACCTGCTGGAAGCGGGACTGATCGACCACATCCTCCTCTCGTCCGACCAGGGCAACGTCCGCCAGTTCAAGCGGTACTACGGCCACGGCTGGTCCTCGGTGCTGATGCAGTTCGTGCCCAAGCTGCGCTACGCCGGGGTCCCCGAGGAGGCGATCCGGCAGATTCTCGTCGACAACCCGAGGCGCTTCCTCGCCTTCGTTCCCCCCGAGGAGGGTTAGCCCGGAATCGTCGCCGCGCGACCTTGCGGTCGCGTTGGAAGTTCGCTGACGCGAAACTTCTGCGGCTCCGATTGCCGCCCAACCAACCCTGCCAGGAGTCTGCACCGTTCTACGGCGCAGACTCCTGGCTCGGAGTCACGCGCGTCCTCCAGTCTCCGGGGGACGGAGAACGCGCGCCGCCAGCCGCCGGCAACCCCGGCAAGAAGGCCCGCTACGCCTCGCGGTTTCAGTGCGACGCGAGGTTCTCCCACGGGCCGTCGAGCGATCAGAACATCGCGATGGGGTTCGCGGGGCTGCCGGTGCCCCGCGCGACCTTCAGGGGCAGGCCCATGAACATGAACTCGTAACGACCCTCCTCGGCGCACGCCTCGGCCAGGGGCTCGAGCAGGGCGTTGTCGAGCAGGGCCACGCCGTAGTTGAACAGGACGCCGTGGACGGGGAACGTGAGGCCGTAGGGGTCGGGCCGCGCGTCCATCATGTCCCAGCCGAGGAGGGCCACGTCGTGATCGCGGATGAACTTCGCGCAGGTCACGCCGAGCCCCGGCCGGTCGCCGCCCCCGTAGACGCCGCCGGCGCGCACGAACGGGTCCCTGCCGCTGTAGACGAGCAGGGCGTCGCCGGGCTCTACCTCGACCCCCTGGGCGCGGGCGATCTCCTCGAGCTCCCAGCCCTGCACGGGGTTGCCGGGGGTCACGTGGGGCTCGCCGCGATGGCGCGGCACGTCGAGCAGCACGCCCCGCGTGATGATGCCGTCGGACCAGGCGTCGATGGCGCCGAAGGTCGCCCCCTGCGTGGTCACCTCCACTTCGTGGTCGCGGCCCTGCCACATGCCGTCGCTCTCCCACATGTGGCACAGGGCGTCGATGTGGGTCACCGTCTGCCCGTGGTAGATGAAGCCGTAGTAGTCGGACACCGCGCCCCCGCCGCCCTCTCGCGGGCTCTTGCGGATGAACTGCTGCGAGGGCTCGAAGACGCGGCTGGCCGAGACCTTCCGCCCCGTCCGCACGAGCCGGGCCGCCGCCGCGCTCTTCTCGTCGGTGATCAGGTTGATGGCGCCCTTCTCGTCGTCATCGCCCCACCGGCCCCAGTTGCGGCGGTCGGTGAACCACGACTGCACCTCCTCGGCCGTCGGCATCCGGGGATCCGACTGGGCGGCGCCGGCCGGGGCGCGGGCCGCACGGGCCGCGGCGGACCGGGACAGGTGCTGCTCCAGCAGCTCGGCGGGCGAGAAGCTGTCGGGCGCGACGGGCCGGACCGCGGGCCCGCTCCACGCCGCGGCGGGGCCGCCGATGGCCGCGCTGCCGGCCGCCGCCGTGCTCAACGTCGTCAGGAACCGTCGTCTCGAAGAGGCCATTGGGTCATCCTTTCTGCTGCAACCGTTGCACGATCCTCGATGGCAGGACGCGGTCGATCATAGACCAGCCCGCGGCAAGAACCTCCGTTGCGTCACGGCGACTTCAGGTCCAGCGAGACCCCCAGCGACACGAAGCGGTGCTTCTTCGACGCGCCGGTGCGATGGTAGAAGAGCGGCTCGAGGGCCGCCTCGGGCGGGAGGGCGTCCGCGACCACCGGCGGTCCCATGTTCTTGTAGTAGTCGAACTTCACGAACAGCTTCGTCCGGCCGGCGAGGGTGTCGTCCTGGCGGGGGCGCCAGTCGATGCGCACGAACCAGTCCATGCGATAGGCGAGCACGCCGTCGAGGAAGCGGCGCGGCGCGCTGATCGGCAGCTTGAACGACGGCACGAACTCGATCGAGAGCGTCGACAGCGGCCGCATGGCGATGGTCGGCCAGAGCAGGAACCGGTAGCGATGCCGGCCGGGCAACCGCAGGTAGCGCAGCGGCAGCCCGGCGGGGACCGACCCGTCGGCCGGAGCATCGAGCCGGGAGACCCGGGTCTCGATGAGCGCGTTCTCGAACTCGGAAAAGACCCCGACCCCGAGCGACAGGGACACCATGGCCTGCCGGGCGCCGAGCCCCCGCTCGAGATCCGGCGCCACGCCAAGGAGACCGTCGAAGACCGCGGGGGCGGGCCGGGGATCTCCGGCGGCCGGTCGGTACGCGGGGTCTCCCGCCGGCGCCGCAGGGGCGCAGGCCGGCGATGCCGGCGCCCCGCCCGCGGGATCGAAGCCGGCCCGGAGCCGCTCGACGCCGCAGCGGAAGCCGCCGGCGTCGGTGGACGCGAGGTGGGCCAGGGCCCGGGTTCCCGCCGCGTCGCCCCCCCGCGGCCACAGGTCGACCCCGAAGCTGACGCCGGCCCCGATCTCGTACCGCGAGGCGATGCTCATCGCGTCGTCGGAGTACCGCTCGATGAACGCGAAGGCCCCGACGTGGTCGGTCTGCTGGTGGTCGTAGCCGAGCCGCACCCGGCTGAAGTCCTGCTCGAAGACGTTGTCCTGGACGAGCGCCCGCATGTCGGCGAGGATCCGTACCCGGGACCGGTAGCCGCCCCCGCTCAGCCGCGCGCCGGTGCGCAACCCGAACAACGTCTCGTTGCCCGGACCGGCGCCGCTGAAGTCCCCGGTCTCGTCGGCACTGAAGCTGAAGTCGATGTCGCCGGTGAGGCCGCGCTGCCGAGCCTCCTGCGCGGCCAGCACGTCGAGGGTGGCGTGGAACCGCTCGTAGTCGCCGCCGAGGATGCGTCGAGCCGGCTCCGCGAACGGAGCCAGCTGCTCCCGGAACACGAGGACCCGCGTGCCGTCCCGCTCCGGGGCCGGGTCCCGATCCTGAGCCCGGGCGGGGCCGGCCGCCGCCGCGGCCAGCGCAACGGCCAGAAGCAGTGCTCTCGTTCCACTCGCGACTCTCATGCCACTCCTCGTATCGGACGGATGCGCGCGACGGTGACGCCGCTCCTCTGTTGTCGGCCGGACCTCGACGCCGCGCGAGGGCGGCGCGCCGCCCGGATCATACGGCGACGCGGACGCGACCGCAGGTCATATAATCTGCAGACTGATTTCGATCGATTCTCATCGCTTCAAGATGTGGAAGGTGGACCCATGGTGACCAGCCCCCCGGCGGCCGTCGGCCTCGCGCGGAGATCATCGCCCTGCGGGGCCGCTTCCCGCTCCGTCGGCTTGGCGCGCGCCCGCGCCGTACTGCGGCATGGACTCCTGGCCGGGGTCGGTCTGCTCGCGTTCGCCGCCGGAGCCGCGGCGCAGCCGGAACCGGCGCCGGTGCCGGAGCTGCTGCAGGACTTCGTTCCCGTCACCGACGCGATGCTGCGCGAGCCCCCGCCCGAGAACTGGATCGGCTTCCGCAACGGCTACCCGCTGTGGGGCTACAGCCCCCTCGACCAGATCGACGCCGGCAACGTGACCGAGCTGCGGCTCGTCTGGTCGCGCGCGATGCAGCTCGGCTATCAGGAGGTCGAGCCGATCGTCCACAACGGGGTGATGTTCCTCGCCAACGTCGAGGACATCGTGCAGGCCCTCGACGCGACCACCGGCGACCTCCTGTGGCAGTACCGCCGCAACCTGCCCGAGAACATCGCCAACGTCACCGGGACCCGCTACCGGTACCGCAACGTCTCGATCTACGGCGACAAGATCTTCCTCGCCACCAACGACGCCTTCATCGTCGCCCTCGACGCCCGTACCGGCGAGCTGGTGTGGGAGACCCAGCGGGCCGACTACCGCGAGCGGGTGGCGCAGACGGCGGGGCCGACCATCGTGAACGGCAAGCTCATCAACGGCTCGCGCTGCAACCCGTCGAGCCCGCGTCCCGGCGGCTGCTTCATCACCGCCCACGACGTCGACACCGGCGAGGAGCTGTGGCGCATCAACACCGCGGCGACCGCGGACCAGCCGGGCGGCGATACCTGGGGCGGCCTGCCCCGCTCCGCCCGGCGGCACGCCTCGGCGTGGATGGTCGGCAGCTACGACCCCGAGCTCAACCTCGTCTACTGGGGCACGGGGCCGCCGGCGCCCCTGCCCGAGTCCCTGCGCGGGGCCGGCAAGGCCGACCTGCTCTACACCAACTCCACTCTCGCCCTCGACCCCGACACCGGCGACATGGCGTGGTACTTCCAGCACCTGCCGCGGGACAACTGGGACCTCGACCACGTTTTCGAACGGATGATCGTGGAGACCGAGGTGTCGCCGAACCCCGCCTCGGTGCCGTGGATCAACCCCGCGGTGCGGCCGGGCGAGCGGCGCAAGGTCATCACCGGCATCCCCGGGAAGACCGGCCTCATCTGGACCCTGGACGCCGCCACCGGCGAGTTCCTGTGGGCGCGGCCGACCGTCTACCAGAACATCATGACCGGCCTCGACCTCACGACCGGACGCCCCGCGTTCGACGAGTCGACGGCGCCCCAGTCGGTCCGGACGCCCGCGTTCGCCTGCCCCCACCTGCTGGGCGGCAAGAACCAGCCGTCCGGCGCCTACAGCCCCGACACCGGCGCGCTCTACATGCCGATGAACAACGCCTGCATGGACATCGCGATGTCGGTCGAGGAGGCGGGGCCGAGCGACGGCTACGACGTCCGCGTCCAGGTGCGCCACCGTCCCGACGTCGACCCCGACACGGCGCCGGTCGGCCGGCTTCAGGCGGTGTCGGCGTCGACCGGCGACACCCTCTGGCTCTACGAGCAGCGCGCCCCCATCTACGGGTCGGTGCTCGCGACCGGGGGGAACCTGGTCTTCTCGGGCGATGTCGTCCGCCGGTTCCGGGCCTTCGACGCCGAGACCGGCGACGTGCGGTGGCAGACGATCCTGAACGGACCGGTCAGCGGACGGCCGATGACCTTCAGCGTCGGGGGGCGCCAGTACCTCGCGGTGGGGGCGGGCGGGCTGACCCAGGGCACCGGGTTCCTGCAGCTGACTCCCGAGCTCACCACCCCGAGCGGGAGCAACACGCTGTTCGTGTTCGCGCTGCCCTGACACCCAATGGCGTCCCGTGAACGTCCGGGTTCATGCAGGATGAACCATAGACTGTTAATGCTCGCGCAGGAGAGCGACCGCCGCCGGAGCGAAGCGAGGACCCGCTCTAGCGAGTTGGCGGACTGAACAAGCACGATACAATGGCCGTCACACGTCACCAAGGAGCCGATGAGTCGCTTCTTCCATGCCCACGAGATCGCCAAGCCCAAGGACGTGCTCCGGTACCTCACCGGACAGGAGCGCCACTGGAAGAAGGGCTACTCGGCTTATGAACTCGCCCATTCCTGGGTCCACGCCGACAACATCCCGGCCCCGGTTCGCTCTGTTCTGGACACCTGCCCCGACTGCGCGGGCGCTGCCCTTGTCGAGGGCCTGTTCGAGCGCGATGTAGACCTGCGGACGCGAGGGGGTCGAAGCCAGACCGACCTGCTCGCCTTCGTCAAGTTCGTCCACGGCTACGCCGTGATCGCGGTCGAGGGGAGGTGGACGAGTCGTTCGATGATCTTGTTTCGACTTGGAACGACCACTTCGGTTGGCGTGGGTCAGGGATCAACCGATCAAGTAGTGCGAAGAATGCCGCGACCACATCGCGGCCGTAGCTCAGTCAGGAATCAGCCGCCGAAGCCCCAGGTCTAACCTCCGGCCGCCTGGTCCATGCCCTGAAGACGTTTTTCGACCTCCTCCGGCGCGACATCCTCCACGTGGGTACTGATGGTCCACTGGTGGCCGAAAGGATCCTCGAGCGTGCCGCTCCGATCGCCGTAAAACTGATCCTGCACGGGGCGGACTTCGATCCCCCCGGCCACGATCGCCTGCTTGAACTGTTCGTCGACATTGTGGACGTAGAGCATGAACGAGACCGGATGGCCGCCATCTTCGGTCGGCGCCACGGCGCCCTGCTCCGGATGTTCGTCGGCCAGCATGACGGGCGAATCGCCGATCTTGATCTCGGCATGGCCGATCTTACCGGTGTCGTCGGCCATGCGGAACAGCTCCGTCGCGCCGAACGCCTTTTTGTAGAAATCGATCGCCTCGGCGGCATTCTTGACGATCACGTAAGCCGTGACGGTGTGGTAGCCGTCCGGAATGGGTTTGACCGACATCGTGTTCTTCTCCTTCCCTTGCCCGTAATCTGATCGTACATTGCGGGCCGTCGGAGGAGCAAATCAACTTGCACCTCCTTTGTCGTAAACGCTCAACGCTTGGATGTCAGCACCCACCGTCCGGTACCCGGTCAATGGCCGCCTGGCGCGCCCCTCCGTGGACGGAGGCGGTCTTGGCTCGACGTCCCGTCCGAGGAATCCTGGTCCGCGGATGGCCGTCGGCGGGCGCATCTGAAGACGCAGAGGCGGCAATGGCAGGTGGTGGACGCCGCCCTGCGCGGAATCTGGATGGAGTTCTCCCTGGCGCCCGATGCCGGGCACGCGCCATCGCCAATGGGGCTTGAACCAACATGGTGACGCACGACGACGCGCTCGAAGCGCAAATCACCCAGTGGCGGAGCTGGTTGCGACGGCGCCCGGCGATCCGCGATTCCGACGTGGAGGAGCTCGAAGGCCACCTGCGCGACGTGGTCGAGGGGCTCCGCGCGGCCGGGCTCGACGCCGACGAGGCGTTCCTGGTGGCCGTCAAGCGGATGGGCAACCTCGACGCGGTGTCGCGCGAGTTCGCGCGCGAGCACTCCGAGCGGCTGTGGAGGCAGCTCGTGATGCCCATGGCCGCGGAGGGCGCGCCGAACCGGATCGCGTCGCGCGAGACCGTCGTCGTGGTGGCCCTGGCCCTGGCCGCGGCGGCCGCGATCAAGCTGCCCGGGCTGTTCGGCTACCCGCATATAGGAGCGGGAGAGGGCCTGTTCGAGGACGGGAACTTCTACTTCCCCAATCTCAGCTTCTTCGTGCTGCCGTTCCTCGCCGGCTACTTCGCGTGGAAACGCGGGTTCGACGGGGCGGGGTGCGTCCGACTGGCGCTGGCGTTCGCCGCGGCCGCGCTCGTCATCAACGCCTTCCCGTTCATGCCGGCCGGTCACACGTGGACGCTCGCGGCGCTGCACCTGCCGATCGCGCTGTGGCTCGCGGTGGGCATCGCCTACACCGGAGGCCGGTGGCGCGACGGCGGCGGGCGGATGGACTTCGTGCGCTTCTCCGGCGAGCTGTTCATCTACTACGTGCTCATGGCCCTGGGCGGCGGCGCGCTCACGGGGTTCACGGCCGGCATGTTCGCCACCATCGGCATGGACGTCGAGCCGTTGGCGGTGCAGTGGATGCTGCCGTGCGGGGCCATGGGGGCGGTCATCGTCGGTGCCTGGCTCGTGGAAGCCAAGCAGAGCGTCATCGAGAACATGGCGCCGGTGCTGACGCGCCTGTTCACGCCGCTGTTCGCGGCGGTGCTGCTCGTCTTCCTCGTCACCATGGTGTGGACCGGCACGGGCATCGGCGTCGAGCGGGAGGTGCTCATCGGCTTCGACCTGCTCCTGGCCGTCGTTCTCGGCCTGCTGCTCTACGCGGTCTCGGCGCGCGACGCGCAGGCCCCGCCCGACGCGTTCGACGCGCTGCAGCTTCTGCTCGTGCTCTGCGCGCTGATCGTCGACGCCGTGGCCCTGGCCGCCATCGCCGGGCGGATCTCCGAGCTCGGCCTCAGCCCGAACCGGGTGGCGGCGCTGGGCGAGAACCTCGTTCTGCTGGTCAACCTGACGTGGTCGGCGTGGCTGTACGCCCGCTTCGTCACCGGCCGCGGCCCGTTCTCGGCCCTCGAGCGCTGGCAGACGGACTACCTGCCGGTCTACGCGGTGTGGGCGGCCTTCGTCGTCGTCGCCTTTCCGCCGCTGTTCGGCTTCCTGTGAGGCCGAGGCGCTGTGGGGCCGGCAGACGATGACGGGCATGGCGCAAGGAAACCGAGCCGACGGGCGACTATCGTCGGGCCGGGGTCATGACCACGGCGGACGGAATGTCGGGACTCTCGGGATTGACGGTCACTTCCTGCCTTCTCGGATTGATGACCAGATCCATGTCTTCCAGCGGGATGGACCCCAGCAGCACGCTGTCGCCCAGGACGAGCGCGCCGGTGAAGCAGGACCGGTTTCCGAAACCGACCTGCACGGGACCGACATAGGAAACCGAAACGCGGTTCCCCGCCGCCGTGGTCACCTCTCTCCTCTCCAGCTCCGACAAGCTCAACCGGACGGCGACATGCTCGGGAATGCAGAGCGTGATCGCCCCCGTGTCGACCAACGCGACGACTCGCAGGGCGGCCCGGAGCTTGCGCCGTAGAAGTTTCGCGCCAGCGAAACTTCCAACGCGACCGTAAGGTCGCGCCAACTCGCGGTTGCCCGGATTCGACAGCTCCACTTCCGTATGTATCAACCCCATGATTCGTTCCGGCGAACTCTCCCGACGATAGCACGCTGACCGTCAACCGCTTGCGCGAACCGCAATCATGGTAAGGTCGCGGATCCGACCATCCGACCGGATCCGACCAGGCCGCACCGACGGCGCAAGGACGCGAGGTTGCCATGACGACGAACGCGTACAGACAGCCGGCGGCGGTGTTCTTCGTCTCCATCGTGCTGTGCCTCGCGACGCTGGCCCTCGCGGCGCCGGCCGCGGCGCAGGAGGACGGGTTCGTCCCCATCACCGACGCGATGCTCCACGAGCCCGATCCCGACGACTGGATCAACTGGCGGCGCACCCTCGACGGCTGGGGCTACAGCCCCCTGGACCAGATCACGACGGAGAACGTGCACCGGCTCCAGCTCGTCTGGGGCTGGTCGATCGGCCCGGGGCTGAGCCAGCCGACCCCCCTCGTCCACGACGGGGTGATGTACATCCCGAACCCCGGCAACGGCGTCGCGGCCGTGAACGCGGCGACGGGCGAGCGCCTCTGGCAGTACGCCGGCAACGACGAACGCAGCGAGGACCGTCCCAACCGCGGCCCGAGCCGTGGCTCCCGCTCCATCGCCCTCTACGGGGACAAGGTCTACCTGAACACGACCGACGCCCACATCGTGGCCCTCGACGCGCGGACCGGCGAGGTCGCGTGGGACCACACGGTGGCCGACCGCACCCTCGGCTACCGCTACAGCAGCGGTCCCATCGTCGTCGGGGGACGGATCGTGGCGGGCATGACCGGCTGCCAGAACTACAAGAACGACGTCTGCTTCATCTCCGCCCACGACGCCGAGACCGGCGAGGAGGTGTGGCGCACCTCGACCATCGCCCGGCCCGGCGACCCGGGCGGCGACACCTGGGGCGACCTGCCGCTGATGTACCGGGCGGGCTCCGACTCGTGGATACCCGGCGCCTTCGACCCCGAGACGAACCTCACCTACTGGTCGACCTCGCAGGCCAAGCCGTGGGCGCGGATATCCCGGGCCACCGACGGGGACGCGCTGTACACCAACAGCGTGCTCGCCCTCGATGCCGCGACCGGCGAGCTGAAGTGGTACTACCAGTTCGTGCCGGGCGAGACCCACGACCTCGACGACGTGTTCGAGAGCGTGCTCATCGACCACCGGGGGCGGCGTTCGCTCTTCAAGATGGGCAAGCACGGCATCCTGTGGGAGCTCGACCGCGTGACCGGCGCGTTCGTGGCCGCCCACGACCTCGGCTATCAGAATGTGCTCGACGTCGACCCCGCCACCGGCGCGGTGACCTACCGGCCCGACATGATCCCGCGCGACGGGGTCGAGCTCGAGTTCTGCCCCGACCTGCTGGGGGTGCGCAACTGGCGGTCGAGCGCCTATCACCCCGAGACCGGCGCCCTCTACATTCCGATTCACCCGACCTGCGTGACCGGCACCTTCACCGACCTGCCGCAGGAGCTCGGGAACGACTACTACGGCAACCGGGGGTTCCGGCGGCGGACGGGCCGCGTGCACCCCGACAGCGCGGAGTTCCCCGGCCACCTCATCGCCATGGACATCGACACCGGCGAGATCCGGTGGCGGCACTCGATGGCTTCCCGGCCGGGGTCGGCGGCGCTCGCCACCGGGGGCGGGCTGGTGATCGGCGCCGACACCGAGCGGCATCTGTACGCACACGACGCGGACACCGGCGAAGTCCTGTTCCAGACCCGGCTGCCCGGCTCGGTGCAGGGCTTTCCGATTACCTACGCGGTGGACGGGCGGCAGTACGTGGCGGCGCCGGTCGGCGGGAACCGGACGAACGCGGTCTACGCGTTCGCCCTGCCGGAGGAGCGCGACGCCCCCTGACGACCGGGGCGGCCCGCAGCGGGTCGTGGGGCTCGACCACGGGCCGCCCCATACGACGCCGGCGCCGGGTCGGGCGCAGCGGCCGGCGCCGGGACGGGCGGCCGGGAGCCTGCGCCGCAGAAGCGGTGGAGACTCCCGCCGGCGGCGCCGACTTCCGGCATTGCCGGTTCGGCGGAAGCCGAGCCGCCGGCGGCAATCTTCAGGTCGGGAGCCTGGCCGCAGGAGCTTCGCGCGAGCGAGACTCCCAGCGCGACCTCAAGGTCGCGCCGCCTCGAGCAGCTCCTGGCGGGTCTGCAGCTCGTTGCTCACGCGGATCACCCCGTACGTCCGGCGGGCGATGCTCTCGGCGAGAATCCGGTCCGCCTGGTCGTAGACCACCCCCTTCAGCGTCACGTAGCCGTTCCTGACGATGATCGAGAGCCGGGGCGCCAGCCCGAGGTAGCGGTCGAACTGCGAATGGCCGAGTATCTGCCGGGCGAGACGGTTGCGCAGCCGCTCGTCGCCGATACCGGGCGACAGAACCTCGAGCTCGTTGACGATCGCCTGCACGCCGCGCACCTTCGAGATCCGCTCGTAGAGGTCCGCGGGCTTGTCGGGACGCGCGGTCACCTCGCCGCGCAGCGTCACCACCCCGTTCTCGACCGTGACGTCCACGTAGTCGAACACCGAGTAGTAGGGATAGCGCACGATCGCCTGCCCCACCGCGCCGCCGAGCTCCTTGTCGTTCTCGGGGCTCCCGATGATCAGATCGTTCATGACGGTCCGGACACCGTCCGTCCCCCGCGCCCGGTCGACCGCCCACTCCTTCTCCCAGAGCGTCGCCACGGTGCCGTCGAGGGTGACCTCCCCGTCGCGCACGGTGACCTCGACCCGGCCCGCCACCGAGGCCTCCCGCGCCAGCCGCCGCTCCACCGCCTGCCGCAACGCATCGTCCGCCACGTCCGTCACGTTCGCGGCGGCGCCGGACGCCGCCAGCGCCAGCGCCAGCATCCCCGCCGTCACCGCCCCGATACCCACGCGCCTGCCAACCACCGTTCTCATCATCGTCCTCCCGTTCATCCGAAGCCGCGAACCGCCGCGTCCGACCGACCAGCCGCGGTCTGCCGGCCGCCTCGGCATGCTCTTGCACCCTGTAGAGCATGAAGCATGCCAACTTCTTCGCATGCACCAGGACCGCTGTATCTGCTGCAATAGGACGACTTCACGGGACGGAGACCCGTCCTCGCACCGTCGATCGTCCTCTCGAGTGGTCACTGGGCGAACCGCGCGGAGGCCGCACCGGCCCGGCTCCGGAAGACTTGTGCTGGTATGATGGAGGCTCATCCAACATACAAGGGAGGGTCACATGAGTCATCGCTGTCGCATGTCCGTCGGCGTCGCGGCGATAGCAGCAGGGTCGCTCGTGCTCGCGCCCGCGCTTGCGCAGGCCCAGGACGACGCCCCGCGAACCGCCTGGGGACGGCCGGACCTCCAGGGCGTGTGGGACTTCCGCAGCATCACCCCGCTGGAACGACCCGAGGACCTCGCCGACCGGGAGTTCCTCACCGCGGAAGAAGCGGCGCAGCTCGAGCAGGGCGCAGTCGACCGGGACGTCCGCCTGTGGGAGCAGGGCTCGCGCCGCACCGAGGCCGGCGGGAACGTCGGCGGCTACAACAACTTCTGGATGGACCGGGGGCTGCGGGCGGTCGAGACCCGGCGCACCTCGCTCATCACCTATCCGCCGAACGGCCGGATGCCCGCCATGACCCCGGCCGCGCAACGGCGCGCGGACGAGCGCCGCGACCACCTGCGCGACTACCCCGCCGGCTCCTGGGAGGACTTCAGCGCGGGCGTGCGGTGCATCCTCGGCTTCAATGCCGGCCCCCCGTTCACGCCGAGCGCCTACAACAACAACATCCAACTCTTCCAGACGCCGGACCACGTCGTCATCGTCACCGAGATGGTGCATACCGCACGCATCGTCCCCCTCGACGGACGGCCGCGGCTCGACCCGGACGTCAAGCAGTGGTCGGGCGACTCGCGCGGCCGGTGGGAGGGCGACACCCTCGTCATCGAGACCCGGAACTTCGACGCCGAGCGGCGCTGGCGGAACACGACCGACAGCGCGCGGCTGGTCGAGCGCCTGACCCGCGTCGACGCCGACACCCTGAACTACGAGTTCACGGTCACCGATCCGGTGACCTGGACGAGCCCGTGGACCGCGTCGGTCCCGCTCGCGTTGAACCCGGAGCCGATGTACGAGTACGCCTGCCACGAGGGCAACTACTCGATGCCCCTGATGCTCGCGGGACAGCGGAACATCGAGCTGTCCGCCTCGGACGAGCCGTGAGCCTCCGACCGGTTGCGCCGAGCCGATCAACGAGATCGGCTCGGCGGCGACCGGGTTCCGGCCGGTGACCGCTTGATGTGAACCGGCGGCGGGTCAGTCCATGTCCTCCAGCAGCCAGCGGGCGGCCGGGGTCCAGACCACGCGATCGGGAAGCCGGCGCGGTGGCGGGGAAGCGTCGAGGGTCACGAGGAAGAGACGCGCATCACCGTACGCCCGACCCGCCGACCGGAGCGCGCGCACCTCCCGCTCCCAGGTCGCGTCGTCCGCGGTGTCGAGACAGACCTGCACGAGCAACGGCGCTTCTCCCGGCCGATGGGCGAAGAAGTCGACTTCCCACCCTTCGGCCGTGCGCACGTAGGAGACCTCCCAGCCGCGCCGCTCGAGCTCCAGCAGGACGGCGGTCTCCAGAGCCCGGCCCTGGTGGCTGCGGCCGCTCTGCGCGAACAGCGCGATCAGTCCCGGGTCCACGGGATAGGCCTTGCGAGGATTGACCATCCTCTGCCGTTCGGAGGCGGCGTGCAGGGAGACGGTGCGGACGAGAAAGGCATCCTCCAGGTAGCCGAGATACGCGTGCAGGGTGTCCTTGCCGACCCGTATCCCCTGCGAGCGCAGGGTGTCGTAGTGCTTCTTTACCGAGAAGGCGCCGCCGGGGTGCGACAGCAACTGCCGCTGCAGCCAGCGCAGCGCGACCGGATTCGTGACCGCGTGCCGGTCGATCACGTCGCGCAGGACGACGACGTCGACGTAACCGGCGAGCAACGCGACCCGATCGCGCGGGTCCGCGCCCTGCGCCTCGGGAAAGCCCCCGTCGACGAGATAGCGCCGCAGGCGCTGATCGAGCACCGCCGACGGCCAGGTCCCCGCCCCGGCGCGCGCCGGCTCGTCTCCGGCGTGGCGCAACGCTTCCCGGAAGCTGAAGGGATGGACGAGCACCTCCATCGCCCGGCCGCGCAGGCTCGTCGCCACCTCCCTGCTCAGGAGACGGGCCGAGGAGCCGGTGACGAAGAACTCGACGCCGCCGGTGTCCATGAGGCGGCGGACCAGCCCTTCCCATCCCGGCACGTACTGGACTTCGTCCAGGTACACGGTGACGCCATCGGCGCCCTGGAGGTGCGGAAACCGGCGGACGTGCTCGTCGATCAGCCAGGCGAGGTCGGCGACGGTGAGGTCGGCGAGCCGCTCGTCCTCGAGTAGAAGCAGCAACTGGGATTCGGGAGGAGCGCCGGCCCGCAGGCGCGCAGCGCGGCACTGCGCCAGAAACGACGTCTTGCCGCTGCGCCGCACGCCGATCACGGCGAACGCCTTGCCGGGGATTGCCGGAAGCCGCACATCCCGGCGCGTCAGACGCCGGGGCGGGGTCGCCAGCGACTCGTCAAGCTTGTTGCGCAGGATTTCTCGCGAAATTGTCACTATGAAAGTGACAGTATACGAGAATCCGTCACTCCGTAAAGGACAATCAGCGGGAGGGGCAAGCGCCCCCGCGCGCCCCGATCAGCCGTCCGAGGTCAGCAAAAGCGGCTCGAGGTCGACGCGGCCGGTGCTGTCGCCGAAGCGGTCGGCCGGCACCCCCGCCTTGTCGAGGAGCCCGAGCAGCAGGTTGGCCATCGGCGTCAGCTCGGGGAACTTGATGTGACGGCCTCCGCGCAGCCGGCCCGCCCCGCCGCCGACGAGGACCAGCGGCAGGTTCTTGTGGTCGTGGAGGTTGCCGTTGCTCATGCCGCTGCCGTGCAGCACCATCGAGTGGTCGAGCAGGGACCCGTCGCCGTCGGGGCTCGCGGCCAGCTTCTCGACGAAGTAGGAGAGGAGCTGGACGTGGTAGGCGTTGATCTTGCCGATGGAGGCGATCTTCTCGGGGTTGTCCTGGTGGTGGGACACCGCGTGGTGCCCCTCGTTGACGCCGATCCACGGGAACGTCCGCGCGCTCTGCTCGCGCCCGAGCTGCAGGCTGAAGACCCGGGTGATGTCCGCCTGCCAGGTCAGCAGCAGCAGGTCGAACAGCAGCCGGGCATGCTCGTCGTAGGTCTCGGGAATACCCACGGGCCGGTCCGGCAGGGCCAGGGCCGACTCGCCGGCCTGGGCCTCGGCGCGCTGGATGCGGCGCTCGACCTCGCGCACCGTGTCGACGTACTGGTCGACCCGCGCGCGGTCGCCGGGGCCGAGGGTGCGCACGAGCCGCGCCATGTCCTCGCCGACCGAATCGAGGATGCTCCGGTCGCGCCGCATCTCGGCCCGACGCTCGTCCACCGTGCCCCCGTCGCCGAACAGCCGCTCGAACACCATGCGGGGGTTGTTCTCCATCGGCAGCGGGGTGGTGGGCGACGACCACGACAGGGTGTTGACGTAGACGCAGTTGTAGCCGTTGTCGCAGTTGCCGACGAGGAAGCTGTTCTCCAGGGTCAGCTCGAGCGACGGCAGCCGGGTGTCGCGGCACAGCTCGCGCGCCGCGATCTGATCGACAGTGGTCGCGAGCCGGACGTCCGCGCCCTCGGTCATCTTCGGCCGCGCCGCGCTCAGCCAGCTCGCGTTCGAGCGCGTGTGCTCCGCGTTGCCGTCGGTGCCGTTGCCCTGCGCGTTCTTGTGCTCCATGTTGGTGAGCACGAGCATCTGGCGCTTCACCGGTTCGAGCGCCTGCAGGATCGGCGACAGCTCGAGCGCGCCGCCCTCGCCCGGCGGCGTCCACTGGTTCTGGCCCTCGGGCGCCCACGTCACCGACCCGTGCGGAAAGTAGAGGAATCCCAGCCGGCGCACCGGGTTGGCGGAGGTCTTGGCGGCGGCGGTCAGGGCCGGCACCATCGCGTCCAGCAGCGGCAGGGCCACGGTGGCCCCCATCCCCCGGATGAACGTCCGTCGAGGCAGATGCGTCTTGGTGATGATCATGGGATCGGTCTCGGTTGGTGAACGGCGGTTCCCGCCACTGGCGGGGCGACCGCAACGGCCGCGACGGTCGGGGCGGTCGGCCCATTGGAGGCGGCCGACCCGACGGGGTCGGGACGCCGCATCTGGAACGGAGTGCTCTTCACGATGCCGAGGACGAGATCGGAGAACCGGTAGCCGCCGTCGGCCGCGTCGCGTTCGACGGCGCGGATCGCCGGCGCGTCGTAGTGCTCCGTCGCCCGGCCGAGCGCATAGGTCAAGAGCTTGTCGGCGAGCGTGCGCACGAACTGGTCCGAGCGGTCGAGGATGGCCTGCCGCAGCCCCGCCGCCCCGTCGAAGGTCGTCCCGTCCGGCAGTCCGCCCGACGCGTCGATCGGGGCCAGCCCCGGCGTCAGGGTCCGCCAGCGGCCGATGGCGTCGAAGTTCTCGAGCGACAGCCCCACGGGGTCCATCAGGGCATGGCAGGCGGCGCAGACGGGATTGCGGCGGTGCTCCTCCATGCGCTCGCGCATCGAGAGCACCGTGGCCGACTTCTCCTCGTTCAGTGGCGGCACGTTCGGGGGCGGGGGCGGAGGCGGGGTGCCGAGCAGGTTCTCCAGCACCCACTTGCCCCGCACCACCGGCGAGGTGCGGGTCGCGTAACCGGTCACCGCGAGGATGCTGCCGTGCCCGAGCAGACCGCCGCGCGGGCTGCCGGGCGGCAGCGCCACCCGCCGGAAGTGGCTCCCGGCCACCCCGGGCATGCCATAGTGCCGGGCCAGCCGCTCGTTCACGAACGTGTAGTCCGCGGTGATCAGGTCGAGGACGCTGCGATCCTCGCGCAGGACGCTCTCGAAGAAGAGCTCCGTCTCCTCGCGCAGGGCGCGGCGCAGGGTCTCGTCGAAGTCGGGGAACACGATGAAGTCGGGAGAGACCGCGGGGAGATTGCGCAGATACAGCCACTGGGCCGCGAAGTTGGTCACCAGCGACGCCGACCGCTCGTCGGCGAGCATGCGCCGCACCTGCGACTCCAGCCCCGCGGGGTCCCGAAGGGCGCCCCGGGCCGCCGCCTCGATCAGCTCGTCGTCGGGAAGGCTGCTCCAGAGGAAGAAGGAGAGCCGCGACGCCAGCTCGAGGTCGCTCACGCGGTACGGCCCGTCGGCGCCGGCGGGGTCGCGTTCGACCCGCAGCAGAAACTCGGGGCTCACGAGCAGCCGGCGCAACGCCATCTCGATGCCCTGCTCGAAGCCGCCGTCCGCCCGGCCGTCCTCGAAGAACCCGAGCAGCAGGTCGACGGCGGCGGCGGCGACGGGCCGGCGATAGGCGCGGCGGGCCAGCGTCGAGAGGATCTCGGCCGCGCACGCCCGTTCGGCGTCCGGCGCGGCGTCCGCCGGCCGGCACGTGAAGATGCGGCGGCGGCTCGGCGTATCGCCCGGGCCGGTCGCCTCGAACGGCCCGGTCACCGTGATCGAGTACACGTTCGGCTGCGTCCGCTGGTCGCCGCCCACGGTGATGTGCACCTTCAGGAACGGCTGCCGGTGGCGCTCCACCAGCTCGGCCCCCTGGCTGACGAAGGCCGCGCCGACGACGTGCGGACCCGCCCCGACCGGCACCCGCACCACCAGATCGGCGTCCGCCGGCCGGTCGTCCCGCTGATCGAGGCTCTGGGTCGCGGCCGGCCGCCGCGCCGGCGGCGTCACCGTCAGCACCTCGACCGGCGCCCCGTCGAGCAGAATCACGACGTCGTGCGGCTCGCGGAGGCCGCCGATGCGGTTGGTGTTCCAGCTCTTGCCCAGCTCGACGCGCAGCTCGTACTCGGCGTCGACCGGGAAGTTGTAGTCGAACTCTGCCCCGCCGCGGGTGCCGAACGGCATCCCCTCGACGTGCACCATCTGGTTCAGGTCCGACGGCACGACGAACGTGTCGGCGACCGGCGACCGCACCGGGGCGCCGACCGCGAGGCGGCTGATCTTCCGCGCCGCCGCGAGATAGCGCTCGAACCGCCCCGGGTCGAGCCCCCCCAGGCTGACGTTGTCGAAGCCGGCGCTCGAGTCGTCGGCCGGCAACAGCGCGGCCACGTCGATCTCCAGGTCGAGGAGGTCGCGGATGGCGTTGCGGTACTCGGTGGCGTTGAGGCGCCGCAGCGCGGCGCTCCGCCCGGGGTCGGGATTGGCGGCGGCGGACCGGTCGAGCTCGGTCTCCAGATAGGCGGCGAGCCGGCTCGCCGCGTCCCGGTCGGGCCGGGGCCGGCCCGCCGGCGGCATCATGCCGGCGCGCAGCTTGCCGACGACCTTCTCCCAGACGCCGGCGTGGTCGCCCACCCGCGCGACATCCAGGGTGTCGAGGGCCAGGCCGGCGACTTGCAGGGAGTCGTTGTGGCAGGTCACGCAGTAGCGGTCGAGCAGCGCGCGCTCCGGCCCGGCGGACGGCTGGCCGGCGGCGGGCCACGCAATCAGCAGGGCGGCGGCGACCGGTGCAGAGAGTTGCTTCACGAGCGGCACTCCTCCAAGTGCTGAGCGGTATTCTACCGACTCACGGAGCGGGCAACGGCGAGCGTGTCGAGCCGGTTCGGCAGCCGCAGCAAGCTGACCGCTCAGTCGTGGGCGGCGCCATCCCGCAGCCGGCGGGCGCCCCGGTCCGCGCCGCGCGCCAAGTACGCCAGTGCGATCCGCGTCAACAGTCCGGATCTGGTGGTACCCGCGCGTCGTGCCGCATCGTCGAGCGGCCCCACGATGCGGCTCGGCAGCGTGATGTTCAGCCGCACCGCCCGGTCCGACAGCAGACCCTCGTCCACGTTCACCGCCGCCACGATGCCCCCGTCGGCATCTACGGTCGGCGCCGGGGCGGGGACGGGTTCTCCGTCCGACAGCAGCCCTTCGATGTGCAGCGCGATCGCTTCTTGTGCGTTCTCCAGGGCATCGGCCAGCGTGTCACCGGCGGAAAAACAGCCCGGGAGATCGGGCACGGTCACGCCGAACGGCCCGTCCGGGCCGTCGTGATGCACGATGGCCAAGTATCGCATGTTACGGTCGCCCCTTCCACGACCAGCCGGCTTGCCGGTACATGTTCGGGAGCGTCCCGGTCGGGATTTCCTTCCGCGGGTGCGGTACGGTCACCCGGCCGTTCCGCCCCGAGTGCGTGTACTGCCGATGGCCGCCACGCTGGCGCGCCAGCGTCCAACCCTCGCGCACCAGCCGCTTGATGACCTCCTCGCTCCCCAAGTGTGTATGCTACACACTTGGGGCCCTGCGTCAATCCGACCCTTGCGGGGGAATCCGGGCCTGCCGTGGTGCGACGCGCGGTCACGCCCCACCACCGCGTGCGCACGGGCGCCGGAGATCGGCTTAGAACCCGACGGCAACGCGGATCGACAGCCGGGGCGCGAGGACGATGCGTTCGCGATTCGCAAGGGCGAGCAGGTCGGTCGCGAGGCGGACCTTGAGCCTCTGCTGAACGAGCACGTCCAGACCCACGCCGGGCTGCATGAGAAACCAGTGTCTGCGCTCTTCCTCGTACCCCGGGTACGGCAGGTTGAAGCACGGGAAGAGCAGTCGCTCCCCGGCGAACCCGCCGCAGTTGGCGTTCTCCGCCTCCGTGTCGATCGACGCCGGCCACTCGTAGTCGGTCCTGAACCGCGTCGACAGTCCGCCCAGAAGCACTTGGTAGAAGGGCGAGAAGCGCTGCTCCTGCCGCTGGCCGCCTCTGACGCCGGCGGCCAGCATCAGGTAACGGCTACGGCTCGTTTCGCTCCCCACGTCCTCGTCGAAGGGGCCGAAGCTGAAACGCAGCTCCCTGGTCCTCACGTGTCGACTCCAAGCGGCTTCCACCACGAAGTCCTGCCGATCGATCTGGAAGCCCCCGGATACGGCCCAGCCGGGCGTCAACGGCTGCTGATTCAAGCCGTAGTGAGCGCCTGCCGCGATCTCGAACCGGGTCTGGCCGCTGGAGGCGGCCGGCGCGAGCAGGAGCACTCCGCCGATGAGCACTGCGGCGCGGGCAATCATGGACCCTCCTCTCTGGCGCTTCGCGCCGTCGGTCAGAACTCGATGGTCTTGGTGACCGCCACTGCGCCGGGTCTGACGTCGACGTTCAGCTTCGGCTCGTCCCGCCACAACCAGCGGCCGGCCGCCAGCCCGAGCGTGGCGAAGCCGGCCCACATCGCATTCAGCCTGTTGAACGACGTATGCCTGCACTCGGGCAAGTCGTACCCGGCGCCGGACGGGTCGTGCTCGGTGCCGTAGGTCCCCTGGCCGTGTGGGCATTGCGTGAACCACCGACCATCGCCACCCTCGGTGTGAACGGTGCCCGGCACGTGGTTCTCGTTGCGGGCGACGGTCAGCAGCATCACCCCTGCGCCGGCCGTAGCCAGTGCGTCGACGGTCCGCGAGGGAGCCCACGCACCGCTCGCCATGAGCCCGCCGATTCCGGCGGCGGCGAGCCCCACGGCCATCTGCCGCCGAGGCAGATCGGGCGGCACCCCGAGGTACCTGCCGCCGAGGGTGCGCCACTCGCACCGCCCGTTCTGCAGGACGGTCAGCGACATGTTGCTGCAGTCCCTGTCGGCGAACGCGGCGTAGGTCCCCAGGGACGCCAGGCTCAGCCCTGTCGTCAGTTGCGCGCCCCGCGACTGCGCCGCCGCCGGGTGCGTTGCGAAGGCGACCGCCGTCGCCGCAAGAGCGATCCGTATACGCATGGACGTTACCTCCTCTTCGATCAGCCGCCGGAGTTGCCGGAACGAGTCGGCGGTCTGTGCTCCCGTAGCCGCCCGGACAATCGCGAGGGCGCTCAGCAATGCGGCGAAGCCCATGACCATCTAGCACCTCCTGTCGAAGAATGCGCGAACGGCGGCCGGAGGGGCTCGCCAGCCCGCGGTTCACCCCGGCTCCCCGTCGCGCCTTGTCGGACCGGGCGCCATGCAGCCGCCGGCGCCGTTCAGCCCGCAATTGCGGTAGGATTGCGCATCGTCCAGGGAGCACGCCATGCCTCTTCTTCCGTCCTTCGCGCAACGCCCCGGTCCGACCGGAACGGGTCCGCTCGCCGCCGCCTGCTTCCTCGCCTACCTCCTGGCCGCAGGGCCGGCCGGCGCCGCCGCGGCCGATCCGCCGCTCCTGGACGCGGTCAGGGAAGGAGACGCAGGGGCGGTGCAGGCACTGCTCGCGGACGGCGCGGACGTGAACCGGCCCGCCGCGGACGGCGCGACGGCGCTTCACTGGGCGGCGCGTCTCGACTTTCCGGGCGTGGCGCGTGTCCTGCTCGCGGCCGGCGCAGACGCCACCGCCGCCAACGCCTTCGGGGTCACCCCGCTCGCGCTCGCCGCCGTCAGCGGCTCGGCCGCGATGCTCGACACCCTGCTGGGGGCGGGCGCCGACCCCAACGCGGCGGGAGCCGGCGGAGAGACCGCCCTGCTGTCGGCGGCGCGGGCGGGGCGGGGCGACGCGGTGCGCACCCTCGTCGCCCACGGCGCCGACGTGAACGCGGCCCAGCGCGCCGGTCAGACCCCCCTGATGTGGGCGGCGGCGGAAGGGCACATCGGGACCCTGCAGGCGCTCATCGAGGCGGGGGCGGACGTGCACGCGCGCACCGTGGTCCCGGAGGTCCCCCTCCGCACCGGGCTCGAGGGCCCCGCCCCTCACGGCTTCACGGCCCTGCTCTTCGCGGTGCGGGCGGGCCGCATCGAGGCGGCGCGCCGGCTGATCGCGGCCGGGGCCGACCCGGACGACCGGCTGCCCGACGGCATGAACACGGTGGTGCTGGCCGCGACCAACGCCCACTGGGAGCTCGGCGTGTTCCTCGTCGACGAGGGCGCGGACCCCGACGGGGCCGGACAGGGGTGGACCGCCCTGCACGCGATGACCTGGGTGCGCATGCCGAACTTCGGCTTCAACCCCCCGGGGCCGGTGACCACCGGCACCATGGACAGCCTGACCTTCGCCCGCGCCCTCGTCGAGCGCGGGGCCGACGTCGACGCCCGCATGACCGCGGAGCCCCGCAACGGCTACCGCAACGCCCTCAACCGCATCGGCGCCACCCCCCTGCTGATGGCCGCCCGGCTCGCGGACGCGCCGCTCATGCGGGTGCTCGTGGACCTCGGCGCCGACCCGACGCTGACCAACGAGGACGGCACCACTCTGCTCATGGTCGCCTCGGGCGTCGGCATCCACTCGCCGGGCGAGGACCCCGGCACCGAGGCCGAGGCGCTGGCCTGCGTCGAGCTCGCCCTCGAGCTCGGCGGCGACCCCAACGCGGTCGACGAGCGCGGCGAGACCCCCCTCCACGGCGCCGCCTACCGGGGGGGGAACTCCATCGTGGACCTACTCGTCGCCCACGGCGCGGACTCGTTCGACCAGGAGAACGTCGAAGGCTGGACCCCCCTGCGCATCGCCCGGGGCGTCTTCCGCACCGCCACCTTCAAGGAGGCCCCGCACACCGCGGCCCTGCTCGGCGAGCTGATGGCGGCGCGCCGGCCTTAGTACTCGCGGCCATAAATACGACAACGGCAGGCAGTCGCCGGCGAGTGGATACGGTGACGCACCGCCTCGTCGATACCGCGTGAAATGCGTTACCGAAGTTATGACCCAGGGGTACTTAGTCAGGGCCGTGGATCGATTGAAGTCGCCAACTGCACCCCAACGCAGCCCGTTGTCTGCGGGTTGGCGCGCGTCGCACACGGCAAGGTAATTGCCGCCAGCTTCCTTGAGTTGCCCGTGGCCACCAGGCCGCGCGCTGCATTCGACGGTGCAGGAGTTTCACCCCGGGCTCTCTGCGTCACCGGGCCACGACGGTAGCGCCCGCCCCGGCGTCGGTCGCCCCCAGGCGGCCGAGCAGCGCCGCGGTCTCCCCCGCGGCCAGCCCCAGCGGGGTCTCCCCACGCTCATTCCGCGCGGCGAGGTCTGCGCCCCGCTCGGCGAGCAGGGCGACGACGTCGTCGAGCCGCCGCGTCGCGGCGAGGTGCAGGGCGGTGTCGCCGTTCTCGTTCCGGGCGTCGACGTCGGCGCCGGCGTCGAGGGCGACGGTGACCGCATCGAGCCTGCGCCGGGCCTCCGCCGCGGCGTCCTGGGGCGGGATACCGAAGCGGCCCCGCGTCGAGCCCCCCTGAATCGCGGCCATGACCGCGGTCTCGCCGCCGACCGCGTGCGACGGATCGGCGCCGTGATCGGCGAGAACGCGCAGGATCGCGGGCTCGCGGAACCGCGCCGCGACCCAGAACGGAGTCGCCCCGATCATGCGGTGGGGCAGCCGCCAGTCGGCGCTGACCCGGCGGGCGGGGGTGCCGCGCTCGAGCACCGCGCCGGGGTCGGCGCCGTGGGCGAGGAGGGCCCGGACCAGCGGCGGGTCGCCGCGCAGCACCGCCGCGTGCAGGGCGGCATAGCCGGCGTCCGCCGCGCCGGGGTCGGCGCCGGCGCCGAGGAGGAACGCGGCGAGGGCGCCGTGACCGCTGTGCGCCGCCACCACGAGGGGGCTCGTGCCGCTGGCGGCGGCGCCGTCCACGTCCGCCCCGGCCCCGACGAGGAGCCGGGCCGAGGCAACGTCGCCCTGGCGGGCCGCGAACAGCAGCGGCGTGTAGCCGCCCTGCAGGACCTCGAAGACCCCGCTGCGGTCGGCGTTGCCGGACGCGCTCACGACTTGCGGATAGACCTTCGACCGGTCGTCCACCCGGGCGCCGAACGCCAGCAGAAGCCGCACGACCTCGGGATGCCCCTGGGCCGCCGCCCACATCAGGGCGGTCTGCCCGTGGGCGTGCTCCCGCGCGTGGGGGTCGGCCCGGTGCACGAGCAGCGCGCGCACCGCGGCGGCGTTCCCGGTGCGGGACGCGGTCATCAGCGGCGTCTCGCCCGACGGCAGGGCCGCGTTCGGGTCGGCCCCGGCCGCGAGCAGCGCCTCGATGACCCCGGGGCTGCCGTTGTTGGCGGCGAGCCACAGCGGCGTGACCCCCAGCGGGTTCGCGGGGTCGACGGCGGCGCCGGATGCGATCAGGAGCCGGACCGTCTCCACGTCGTCCCGGTACGCGGCCCAGTGCAGCGCCGTCGCGCCGTCGCCCTGCGGGCGGTCGACGGCGGCCCCGTCGCGCAGCAGCGCCCGCAGCGCCGCCCCGTCCTGCCGCTTCGCGGCGTCGGCGAGGGGGCTCTCGCCTGTCTGGCCGAGGACCGGAGCCGCCGCGACGAGGACCAGCCCCAGAGCCCCGACGAGGAAACCACAGCAAAGGCCCCGTGCGGCGCCGGCACGGGCACCGGGGACGACGACCCGCGCGGCCGAGCCGGTTACTGCCTGCATATTGCCCATGCTATCGTGGCCCCCGTTCCCTGACAACGCCCCGCCGGCCGCGCACGTCGCTCCGCCGGCCGTGGTCCGGCGACTGCGCCCGCGGGCGGGCCCGCCTCGGTCACGTCCCGCTTGCCCGTCCACCGCCCCGCCGGACGCGGCGTGGCGAGCGCGCCCGTGAACCGAAGCGGGCCCGTTGACAACGCGGGAGTCATCGGGGACGATGGGCTCGCGCGGTCGAAGGGCGCGGGTTCGGGCAGGATGGGTCGGGTGGAGGCCGGGCCGCAGGCCATGGGTCTGTCAGCCGCCGTCCTTTCGTCGTCCGCCGCGCTGCCGACCGCCTGACAAAGCCGAATGAGAGCCACTCTTTCCGCCCGGAGAGCGGCGGCCGCGGCCGTCCTCGCCGTCATGCTGTCGGCGGCCGCCGACGCCGCCGCGGCCGCGAGCGCCCAGCCGGAACCGGACGCCTCGCCGCACTGGGCGTTGCTCGATCGCTACTGTGTCGCCTGCCACAACGCGCGGCTGCGCACGGCGGGGCTCGCGCTCGATGCGGCGGACCTGTCCGACGTCGCGGGCGCTGCGCCTGTCTGGGAGCACGTGATCCGCAAGCTGCGGGTCGGCGCGATGCCGCCCCCGGGGCGGCCCCGGCCCGACCGCGGCGACGCGCGGGCCCTCGTCGCGTATCTGGAGACGGCGCTCGACCGGGCCGCCGCCGCCGATCCGGGGGTGGGCCGCACCGAGACGTTCCACCGCCTGAACCGGGCCGAGTACCGCAACGCGGTGCGCGATCTGCTCGAGGTCGAGGTCGACGTCTCGGCCCTCCTGCCCGCCGACGACGCCGACGAGCACGGCTTCGACAACATGGCGGCGGTGCTGTCGGTCTCGCCGGCCCTGCTCGAACGCTACCTGTCGGCGGCGCGGAAGATCAGCCGCCTCGCGGTGGGGCTCGCGCCGCCGGTGCCGAGCGTCGAGACCCACCGCATCCCCCTCCTGCTGTATCAGGACGACCGGCTGAGCGAGGACCTCCCGTTCGGGTCGCGCGGGGGCATCGCGGTACGCCACCGCTTTCCGGTGGACGGCGAGTACTCCGTCCGGCTGCGCCTGCAGCGTACCTATACCGACTACATCCGGGGCCTCGGCACCCCCCAGCACCTGGACGTGCGGGTCGACGGCCGGCTCGTCACCCGGTTCACGGTCGGGGGCGGCGCGCCGCCCCACGCCACCGCCGCCCCGGCCAGCTTCGCCGGGAACACCCCGCTCTTCGGTCATCCCGACTGGGAGACCTACGTGCTCGGGGCCGACGACGACCTCCAGGTGCGCTTCCGCGCCGCGGCCGGCGAGCGGGTGGTCGGCGTCTCGTTCGAACGCAGGCTGTGGGAGACGGAAGGCGCGCTGCAACCCCGCCAGACCGGCTTTCCCCTCGCCATCAACGAGCGCTGGCAGGGGAACGCGGCGGTGGACAGCGTGGAGATCGGCGGACCGTACGCGGTGGACGGCCCCGGCGACACCGCAAGCCGCCGCACCCTCTTCACGTGTCATCCCGACCGGGGGGATGCGGCCGACCCGTGCGCGCGGCGGATCCTGGGGCGGCTGGCCCGGCGCGCCTACCGGCGCCCCGTCACGGACGGCGACGTCGACCTGCTGTTCGGGTTCTACGAGCGGCGGCGGGCGACGGACGGCTTCGAGGCGGGCATCCAGCTCGCCCTGCAGCGCCTGCTCACCGACCCCGAGTTCCTTTTCCGGGTCGAGCGCGATCCAGTCGACGCCGCGCCCGGCACCCCCTATCCGGTGAGCGACCTCACCCTGGCGTCGCGGCTGTCGTTCTTCCTGTGGAGCAGCATTCCCGACGACGAGCTGCTGGACGCCGCGATCCGGGGCGAGCTGCGCGACCCCGCGGCGCTCGAGCGGCAGGTGCGGCGGATGCTCGCCGACCCGCAGTCCTCGGCCCTCGTCGACAACTTCGCCGGGCAGTGGCTGCTCCTGCGCAACATCCCCGCCGTCACCCCCGACCCGAACCTCTTCCCGACCTTCGACGAGAACCTGCGGGCGGCGTTCCGGCGCGAGTCGGAGCTGTTCGTCGAGCACGTCATGCGGGAGGACCGCAGCCTCGTCGACCTCCTCGACGCCGACTACACGTTCGTCAACGAACGGCTCGCCGCGCACTACGGCATCCCCGGCGTCTACGGCAACCGGTTCCGCAAGGTGACCCTCGACCGCCGGCGGGGCGGCCTGCTCGGGCACGGCGGACTGCTCACGGTCACGTCGTACCCGAACCGGACCTCGCCGGTGCTCCGGGGCAAGTGGGTGCTCGAGAACCTGCTCGGCACGCCCCCGCCCCCGCCCCCGCCGGACGTGCCGTCGTTCCCCGAGCGCGGGCAGGGCGACGTCCCCGCTTCGGTGCGCGACCTGATGGAGATGCACCGCGAGAGCCCGGCGTGCGCCGGCTGCCACGCGCCGATGGACCCCCTCGGGTTCGCCCTCGAGAACTTCGACGCCATCGGCCGGTGGCGGACGACGGACGGGCACGAGCCCATCGACGCGAGCGGCGCCATGCCCACCGGCGACGCCTTCGAGGGCCTGGCCGGGCTGCGGGCGCTGCTCGTGAACGACCCCGAGCCGCTGGTGCGCACCGTCACCGAGAAGCTGCTCGCCTATGCCCTCGGCCGCGGCATCGAGCATTACGACTACCCGACGATCCGGCGGATCGCCCGGGACGCGGCCGGCGCCGGCTACCGCTGGTCGGCCGTCGTCCTCGGCATCGTCGAGAGCCCCCCGTTTCAGATGCGGAGCACAGGGTCATGATCATCACCAGGAAAGCGATTCCCCGGCGCACGGTCCTCCGGGGTCTCGGCGCCACGCTGGCCCTGCCGCTGCTGGACGGGATGGTGCCCGCGCTCTCCGCGGTGCGCAACACGCCGGCGCGCGGCATGCGCCGGTTCGGGGTGGTGTACGTGCCGAACGGCATGGCGATGGAGCACTGGACGCCGGCCGGCGAAGGCCGTGACTTCGCGTTCTCGCCGATCCTGCAGCCGATGGCGCCGTTCCGCGACCGCACGCTGGTCCTGACCGGCCTGAATCCCGGACTTGGCGGGGGCGCCCATGCCGGCGCGTCGACCAAGTTCCTCACCGGGGTGCCCGGCCGGAAGACGGACGGGGCCGAGATCCAGTCGGGAACGTCGATCGATCAGCTCCTCGGGAAGGAGCTCGGCCGGCAGACGCAGCTCTCGTCGCTCGAGCTGGCCCTCGACGGCCGCGACTTCGCCGGCTCGTGCGACGCCGGATTCAGTTGCGCGTACACCAACACCATCTCGTGGCGCACCCCGACCACGCCGCTGCCGATGGAGAACGACCCCCGGGCCGTCTTCGAGCGCCTCTTCGGCGACAGCGGCAGCACCGACCCCGCGGTCCGGCAGACCCGGCTCGACGAGGACCGCAGCATTCTCGACTCGGTGACGGAGAAGGCGGCCGACCTCGAGCGCGGGCTCGGCCCCGGCGACCGCCACAAGCTCGCGCAGTACCTCGACGCGGTCCGCGACGTCGAGCGGCGGATTCAGAAGGCGGAGGAGCAGAGCACCCGCGCCCTGCCCCTGGTGCAGCAGCCGGCCGGGGTGCCCGCGACCTTCGAGGAGCACATGCGGATGATGTTCGATCTGCAGCTCCTCGCTTGGCAGACCGACCTCACCCGGGTCGTCAGCTTCATGGTCGGCCGGGAGATCAGCGGCCGGACGTACCCCGAGATCGGGATCCCCGACGCGCACCATCCGCTCTCGCACCATCTCGACGACCCGGCGAAGATCGCCACCATGTCGAAGATCAACACCTACCACGTGTCGCTGTTCGCCGAGTTCGTCGACCGGCTGCGGTCGACCCCCGACGGGGACGGCTCGCTGCTCGACCACGCGCTGCTGCTCTACGGCGCGGGCATGTCGAACTCGAACGCCCACGCGCCGGTGGACCTGCCGGTCATGCTGGTGGGCGGCGCGGCCGGCGGCCTGAAGGGCGGCCGGCACGTAACCTATTCGAAGGACACGCCTATGGCCAACCTGCTCGTCGCCATCATGGACGCGCTCGGCGCCCCGATGGACCAGGTCGGCAACAGCACCGGCCGGCTCGACGCGCTGGCGCTGGCGTAGGAGCCCGTGGCAAGAGCCCGCGGCTGCACCACGGACACTCCTTGAAGCGCCGCGAGCCGCGCTGTTCCGAATGGACGGTTGGTGCGCGGTTGTCCGGGCCCCCAGCCCTGGGCGGGATGACGCCATGCAACGTCTCTATCGCGCGGAAGCTGCGGAACGAGCGCGGGTGACGCGCGCCGTCACCGCCGCGTTGGAGACCGAGCCGGATGTGGTGTTCGCCCACCTCCACGGCTCGTTCCTGACCGGCGACGCCTTCCACGACGTCGACGTCGGCGTCCATCTCGCCGCGGCGGCGGACCGGCGTCTGCCGCGCGCGCTCGACCTGGGCGGGCGGCTGACGCACGCGGCGGGCTTCCCGGTGGACGTGCGGGTGCTCGGCGACGCTCCGATCGCCTTTCGCTTCCACGTGTTCCGCACCGGCCGCCTGCTGCTCAGCCGCGACGACGAGGGACTGGCGGACTGCATGGAGCGGACCATGCGCCAGTACCTGGACATGGCGCCGCTGGTGCGGCGGGCCGCCGTCGAGGCGTTCGGCGCGTGACCCTCAACCCGGACCTCGTGCGCGCGCGCTGCAACGAGATCGAGGAGTCCGTGCAGCGTCTCGAAGCGCTCGCGGCCAGACCCCTGGACGACTTTCTGGCCGATCAGGACGCGAGGGACGTGGCGTGCTACCGCCTGCTGGTGGCGATCGAGGCGGCGCTCGCGCTCTGCTACCACGTGTCGGCGCGCCGCCTCCGAAAGACGCCGGAAGACTATGCCGGCTGCTTCGCCGTGTTGGGCGAGGCGGGCATCCTCGCTCCCGACCTCACGGAGCGGCTGCAGAGCATGGCCCGATTCCGCAATCTCCTGGTCCATGTGTACTGGACCGTCGATTGCGAGCAAGTGCACGCACTGATCGGGCGGGACCTCGGCGACCTGCGCGCGTTCGCGGCGGCGATCGTGGCGCTGCTCTGACACCCCGGGGGGACCGCGCCGGCCACGGTCGCCGGGAACGACGCCACCCGCCGGCCGCAGGTCCATTGCCCTGCCAGATGGGGCGGAAGCGACCCGCCGGCTCAGGCGCTTCCGCTTCCATCCGACCACGCCCCGAAGTATGCTTGGGCTCCTTCGAGGAGCCGGCGACAGGACCGCGCTTCCGGCACAGGCTTCAGGAAGGCACGCCATGGACACCAGCCGCAGAAAGTTCGTCAAGACGGTGGGCGCGGCCGCGGGCACCCTGCCGGTGGCTGGCGCGGGGCTCGCGGCGGCGGCGGCCCAGGGGCCCGGCCGCGCGGGGACCGGACCCTTCGCGCTCGACTTCCTGGACCCGCGGCGCCATCAGGCCGCTCCCGCCGGTCGCGTGCAAGGGCGCGCGGAGGGAATCGAGGCGTTCGCGTTCGACGCCTACGGCACCCTGTTCGACGTCTTCTCGGTGACCGCGCTCTGCGAAGAGCTGTTCCCGGGACACGGTGACGCGCTGGCGCAACGCTGGCGCGCCAAGCAGCTCCAATACAGCCTCCTGCGCAGCCTCATGGGCCGGCACCGGGACTTCTGGCTGGTCACCGGAGACGCGCTCGTCCACGCGGCCGCGAGCCTCGGGCTGGATCTGACCGAGGCGCGGCGCGAGCGGCTGATGGACGCGTATCTCTCGCTGGCCGCGTTTCCGGACGTGAGACCGGGGTTGGAGGCGCTGAAGGACCAGGGGCTACGGCTGGCGATTCTCTCGAACGGCGAGCCGCGGATGCTCGAGGCGGCGGCCCGAAGCGCCGGCATCGACCACCTCCTCGACGACATCATCAGCGTCGAGGAGGTCAAGATCTTCAAGGTGAGCCCGCGCGTCTACAACCTGGGCCTGGAGCGGCTCGGGGTCGACCGGTCCGCGCTGGGATTCGTGTCGTCCAACTCTTGGGACATCGCCGGTGCGACCTCGGCCGGGCTGACCACGTTCTGGATTCAGCGCGCGGCCGCGGAGCCCCCCGACGAGCTCGGGTTCGCGGCGCACCACGTGGTGGCGGCGATCACCGATCTGCCGCCGTTGGTGGGGGCCTGACGAGCCCGGCTACAGGCCGGTGCAGCGGAAACGGAGCCCGGCTCGCGCCTGCCGCAGTTCGGCGCCGGCCCCGGGAGTCAACTGGCGATGAGACAGGCATCAATACGGTTGGCGACGGTCTGTTGCGTGTCGGCCTTCGCGGCGGCGGCCGGACCGTCGGATGCGGCCGCCCGAACCGCGGCGCCGCGTGAAGCGGTCGTCGAAGCCGCTGGCGGTACGAGCCAGACCGACGACGGGATCACGATGACGCAGGTCGACGCCGGCGGCTTCACGTTCGACGTGCGTATCGCCGGTCCGGACGACGGCGAGGTCGTGATCCTTCTCCACGGGTTTCCCCAGACGTCCTACGAGTGGCGGCACCAGCTCCGCGCCCTCGGCGAGGCGGGATTCCGCGCGGTGGCGCCCGATCAGCGCGGCTACTCGCCCGGGGCGCGGCCGCCCCGGATCGAGGACTACGCGCTGCCGCTCCTCGTCGGGGACGTCATCGGCGTCGCCGACGCCCTCGGCGCCGACCGGTTCCACGTCGTCGGGCACGACTGGGGCGCGGTCGTCGCGTGGGCGCTGGCGATTGCCGCGCAGGACCGCGTCATCACCGCGAATCCGGTGTCGGTGCCCCACCCCGACGCGTTCGCGCGAGTCCTGAGCGCTGCTGACCCGGGAGCACGTCGAGGGCCCGTACCGCTTCGAGGTCCTGGAAGGCGTCAGCCACTGGATTCCCGACCTCGCACCCGAAGCGATGACCTCGCTGCTCCTCGACCATCTCACCCGGCACTCGGAGCGCTGACTCCGCGCGCGGTCACACCTGGCGGTGGGTGTCGTCCTCGGCGGCCGGCATCGATACTCTGTTCAGCGTGGAAGCGGTCAGAGGTTCACGAGGTTCAGCCCGGGTCGAGCTTGCCGAGCGCCCAGCGCCGGAACGCGTCGAGATCGCCCAGGTCGTCGCGGATCGCCCGGTAGGCGATGCGGTGGTCCAGAGTGAGATAGTCGTGCACCAGCACGTTGCGAAAGCCGGCCCAGCCCTGCAGGCGCTTCGACAGCGGGGGGTCGAGCTCTCCCGCCTCTTCCAGGACGACGAAGGAGTCGCGGTTCGATTCCGGCGTGCGCAGGCCGGCGGCGGAGATCCAGTGATTGGCGACGTCGATGACCGCCTCTGCCGCCAGATGCAGATAGCGCGCGGCCAGGTCGTGCACGTCGGGGTCGGAGACGTAGTCGGTCTCACTTGTGCGGCCGAGGCGCCGCAGACGCCGCACGTAGTCGTCGAGCGCGTCGAGCCGCCTCGAGAATATGTCCGTATCGACCATCGCCGTCCCGCTCTTCCTTGAGTCGACGTATCCGGCGGCGGGTGAGCTCCCGCAGGCGCGGCTCGATGTCCTGATAGTCCCGGATTGTACGGCGTACGAAGCGCGCCCGCTCCGCGTCGGTGCGCGCCGTCAGCAGGACGCCGTCGCGGATGACACGGTGACGCAGCAGAGCGGGTGCCTGGTTCAGCAGCACGAGGTCGATCTGGTCGCTCCGGACGTCGCCGGCCATCGCGGGAACGAGCCGCCAGATCGTCTCCTTGACCGCGGTGGGCGTCGCCACGCAGGCGACGTCGACGAGCACGGCGACGTCGACGTCGCTGTCCGAACGCGCCGCGCCGCGCGCCCTACTTCCGAACAGGTAGGCGAGACGGACCGACGGCTCGGCACGCAGACGGCGGGCGAGATCATCCCGAAGGCGACCGGCTGGTGAGTCGTGGGCGGCGTCGAGCGAACGCGTTCCAGGTTCCACTTCGGTAGGCGCTTCCGCGCATTCGGAGCAGTTCAGTGTACCAGGAACCTCCGATCGGCGGGCGCCCGCGGACCGGCGCCGGCCAGCTCGGCGAGAGTAAGGCGGGGAAGGCGAGGGGATCCCCGGGGAGGGATCCCCTCGATCACCGAACCGTCGCGATCCGCATTCCGGCGCTCGACAGCACGCGCCGCGACAGGCGGCCGCCGGCTACCGCTGTCGGTCGGTCGGGTCGCGGCCGTCGAGCGGGGCGCCGGTGCCGGACGATCCCGCGAACAGCCGGCGGCCGTCGGTGAAGGTCACGTCACGGCCGTTGGCCCGCAGGGCGCCGTCGATGGCCTGATAACCCTCCACCATCACCTCGGTCCCGGGCATCACCGAGCTCTTCGACCACCCGCGGCGCACCAGCGCTCCCGGGGGGCCCGCCTCGATCATCCAGTTCTCGACCGTGCCGTCCTCGTTGGTCACCTCGAGGTGCATCCACGAGTGCGGGTTGATCCACTCCATCCGGGTGATCTTGCCCTCCAGCCGGACCGGCCGGTTGGCATCGAACTCCGCCGCGAACGCGTGATGCGCAACGACCTGGGCGGTAGCCGCAAGCAGGCCGATCCCGACCACCCCCGCCAGCATGATTACGTTCTTTCGCATTGCCCCTACCTCACTCCTGGAATGTGCCGCCAGATTGTCCGTCCACCTGTCGATCGGTCGCGCCCGATCCATCGGTCGCGCCCGACCTGCCGATCTGTCTATCGGGTCCGATCTCAGCGCTCGGTGCCCGACTCCTCGGCGTCGCGCGAGCGAGCGCCGCTCAGGATGTTGGTCATCCCGTAGTTGCCCTCGTGGCACGCGTACTCGACGAGCTCATACTGCGTCTCGTCCCGGACGAAGGTGAACATCCCGGTCCACGGCCGGGTCCACACCTGCGGGTCATCGATCGTGAACCGATACTCCAGCGTGTCGGGACCGGTGCGCGTGTACCGCTCGGTCATGGTCAGCGCGTCGCTCGACCCCTGATACGGCGCCCTGCCGTTGAAGTTGCGGATCTCGACGACCAGCGTGTCGCCCTCCCAGCGCCCCCGCCCATCGCCCAGCCAGGATGTGATGTCGTCGCCGACGTGGGGACTGTCGTCGGTGGGGACGACGCGGGTCTCGTGAATCATCTCCCGCTGCAGCGCGACATGGTTCGGCCCCTGCACGATCTGGAGCCCGTTGTTGTAGACCCCCGGGTTCGGGACGAGGCTGCGGGTGATGCACCGCACCCACGAGCTGAGGTCCTCGGGGCCCGCGGCGATCGGCCGGCGGGCGGCCCGCGCCGCCGCGAGCAGACGCTCGCCCTCAGGGGTGCGCCCGGGCAGGCGGCCGTCGGGCGGGTCGATGACCATCGCCACCTGCCGCGACGGCGCCGACCTCACATAGCCGAGGGTGGTGTCGCGCCACTCGGACTCGTAGCCCCAGATGCTGCCGAGGGTCCCGCGCTCGCGCCGCGCCGCCGCCTGCTCGGACGTCAGCACCTCGACCTCGGCAAGGTCCTCCGGCCGCTCCAGGGGAATGCCGTGCGCCGCGTCGCCGGTCCACACCCCCTGGAAGTCCGGCACGCCCCACGGCGTGCGGGGCACGGTGTACGGCTGCAGCTCGGTGGTGATGTCGACCGGCGCATCGAGCTCGGGGTCGACCCCCGCGAACCCTTCCTCGACGAGGGCGAGGCTGACGTTGTCGGGGCCGCCGACGAACGCCCGCCGGGCGCCGGTGCGGCCGCCCTCCGGCACCGCCGGCTCGGACAGGAACGCGATCCCGCTCGACCGCAGGTCGCCGGCCGCCGCGTCCATCTCCGGCACCGCGAACGCGATGTGGTCGATGGACCGGCCCGCCGTCGCCGCGGGCTCGCCGTCGGCCTGCATCGCGAGCAGCCAGACGTCGCCGAGGCGCAGGCCGTCGATGCGGTCGCGCAGCCGCGCGCTCTCGCCCCCGAACCGCTCCTGGTACCAGGCGAGGGTGGCGGCGGGGTCGGTCGCGCTCAGGTGGATGTGGTGGAACCCGAGGGTGTCGCTGTCCTCGACCAGCTCGATGCGGGTGCCCCAGGGGTCGAAGATGAAGCCGTACTTGAACAGCCCCGGCACGTCGCGCAGGGTCGACCCGTCCTCGAACCGCTGCAGCCGCACGCCGGAGCCGCGCACGCCGACCGCCTCGAGCGCGCCCATCTTCGCGGTCAGATCGGGGTAGGAGAACGAGATGTGGTCGATGCCCGTCCGCTGGCTGCTGCCGAGGGTCGGGCGCGAGTCGAAGACCACCTGCGCTCCGCCGCACTCCACGCCGTCGTCCCGGTCGACCAGCGGCTCGCAATCCAGGTACTGCGAGTACCAGCCAATCGCCTCGGTGGCGTTCGACGTCGTCAGGTGCACGTGGTGGTAGTCGGCCGCGAGGGCCGGGGCCGGCAGCAGCATCGCCGCGGCGGCGGCGATGGACGGCAAGATGTTTCTGGTCCGGTTCATCGTGCGATGCCTCTCTTCAAGCTTCAAGTTCCGTCGGGCGTCCTGACGGGGTCAGCGGGTGGGCACCCTGCGCAGATGCCCGTAAATCAGATCCTCCGAGAACTCGACGCACTTGTACTCCAGCACCTGCGCGTTCGCCTCGAGACGCCGGTAGAGGGGCATCTCGATGGTCCACGGACGGGTGAAGACGGCGGGGTCCTCGATGGTCGCCTCGTACAGAATCGCGTTCGGCCCCATCGGCGTGTAGCGCTCGACGACGTGCAGGCCGCTGCTGGCGTAGTTGCCGGCGCGATCGAACCACGACTCGCCGTTGAAGCCCTGGGCGTCGACGACGAGGGTGTCGCCCTCCCAGTCTCCGTGCGAGCGCCCCATCCAGGTGTCGAGGGGCGGCGGCTCGGGGTTCTCCTTGTCCATGTGCACGGTCCGGTTCGCCTCGGCGAACCCGTAGAGGAACATGATCTTCTGGTCGCCCTGGAGGATCCGGAACGGGTACGGCAGATAGGTGGCCCGCGGCACCCCCGGCATGAAGCACTTCAGCTCGGGATCGTCGGTCCACCGGTTCTCGAAGTTCTGCTGCTTCTGCGCGAGCGCATCCGCGCGGTAGGGGATCCCGCCCCCCACGACCACGCCCTGGCCTGGCGGAATCGCCCCGATGGCACCCATGTCCGGCGGGCCCGCGCTCGCCGGATGGTCCTCGATGTCCCAATGCGCCGTCCCGATGGCCTGCCAGACCCCGTTCAGATCGGGATTCCCGTCGAATGCGCGCGGCACCTCGGTCTGCGCCGCCGCCGAGCCGGCGGCCAGCAGGAACACCGTCAGCATTGCACCTGCCCGCGCGCTCTTCCACTTCGTCATCGTCGTCAGTCTCCTTCATTACCGCCGCATTCGATACGGCCGATACGGCCGCTTCCGCCCCGCCCGGGACGGCGCCGGGCCGACCGCGCCGCGAACGCGGCGTCACGTCTCAGGCCGTGCCCGGCCGTCCGGTTGCCGTCACTCCGGTCAGGGGGTGACGGTAATCGTCACGTTCTCGTTCGCGGACAACGCCCCGTCCCCGGCGATGGCCCGGAGGACGTAGGTCCCGGGCTCGTCGAACGTCGCCTGCACCTCCCACTGCCCGTCCGGGGGCACCTCGGGCAGGATGTAGGGCGGCGACCACGGCGAGTACGAGTACACCCGGGTGTCCTGCCAGGACTTCAGTTGGCGGGGGCTGAAGCGCACCTTCGACGCGTCGCCCCGGTAGACGATCCACGAGAACCGCAGCCCCGGCGGGTTGCCCGGCACGATCTGCTGCCGGGGCCGGTAGGCGGGGTGCGGCCGGCCGGGCTCGACCGCCGGCGGCGTATAGCTGCCCGACGGTATCCCGTCGTCGCGGGTGAACGCGGCCAGCGTCAGCGGCTCCCCCAAGCGCACGCGCCGCGGTTGATCCACCCCGAGGGTCAGCTCGGGCGGCTCGTTCTCCCGCCACTCGTCGCGGATGCGGCCGAAGTTCGCGCCCATCTCCGTCGCGATGGTCTGCGGGTCGAGCAGGTAGTCGGTGCGCAGCGAGCCGTAGGCGCGCTCGGTGCGGCCGTTCGTGGTCAGGGTCCAGACCACTTCTTCGCGGTCGCCGAAGTCGGCCGGCACCTCGACCGTGAAGAGGAACATGTTGCGCCGGGGATAGAAGTGGGTGGGCTGGCCGCGGTCAGGCCCCCCCGGCTCGATGTGGTTGTCCGTTCCGACCGGCACGTCGAGCTCCTCTTCCCAGTTCGAGTTCATGTAGCCGAAGAACAGCGCGTAGGTGCCGTCGTCGTTCTGCCACCACCCCTCGAACGCCGGGGACACGCTCTGCCCCCGGGAGTAGGTGTAACGGGTCTGGGCGCTCGCCGCCGCCGCCAGAGCCAGCAGCAGGACGACCGCACCCGGCCGGACGAATCGGTTCCCGATCGCGGTCATGGCTGGTCGTTCACCTCTTCCACGTGCTGCTGCTGGGACGGGAAGTCCGCCATGCACAGCGGGCAGCCGATCATGTGATCCCCGAGCTGCAGGCCCAGCCGCTCGCGGCGCTCCGCCATCTCGCGCTCGAACTGCTCGTCGGTCAGCTCGAGGGCCTCGCCGAGGTCGATGAACATGTTGGCCACCGACCGGCGCCCGCCGCCCGACCAGTTCCTCGGATCGGCCACGTTGCGGTTGGCCAGCGTCGTGTCCAGCCAGCCGATGATGTGCACGATCGTCCCCTTGGGCAGCAGCGGGGCGTGGTCGTCGTCGAAGATGTACTGCTTGACCCAGTTGTGGTCGTAGCCGACGCAGGCCAGGGTCTCGATGTTGTGCCCCCAGATCGCCTCCAGGCACATGCGCGTGCCCGGCGCGTGCTGGTGCGGCTCGAACGAGACGAGCCGGGTGTGCTCGTCGAGCACCCGGTAGGCGTGCAGCTCCTGCGAGGTCTGATCCGGCTTGATGTCGATGTCGACGCCGTTCCCGACCAGCGTCCGCGCATGCCGGATCTCCGGCTCGTAGCCCTTCGGGTGCAGCTTGAACGCGAACTTCAGGTGCGCGCTGGTCTCGCGGCCGTTGGCGTGCAGATGCGCCGTCTCGAGCTCTAGGGACGAGCCCGCCTTGAGCAGCCGGCCCGCGTTGTCGGGGAAGATGTCGGCGTTCCGCCCCACCTCGTGGACCGGGAACCGGGTGGCGTCGCCGGGCTCCGCCCCGTCGGGGACCACCGAGCCGTAGGTCATGTGGTGGAACACGTAGCGCCCGCCCACCGTGTCGCCGGTCCCGTCCGGCGGGATGTCGTTGAACTCCTTCACCTCGACCGCGGCGACGTAGCGGTCCTCGGTGAGCCCGGTGGGAATGGTGCCGAGGTTGGTCCACTTGTCGGGGGCGGCGGCCGGCACGGTGACGGCCGGCGTCTCCAGGACGAGATCCGGCTCGCCGAACTCCCACTCGCTCTCGTCACCGAAGTCGAGGGGGGGCGGCAGGTCCGCGGGGTCGCCGAGGGGCGCGCCGGCGTCGACCCAGCGGCCGATGAGCGCGATCTCCTCCTCGCTCAGCGATATGTCGTTCTTGTAGTGCTGAATCCCGAGGTCGCGCTCGAGGAACCACGGCGGCATGGCGCCGCGCTTGTTGCGCAGGCCGGTGCGGGTCTTGATGGCCCGCGCGTAGGGGCGCACCTCGGCGTAGGTGAGCAGGGACATCGGGGCCACCGAGGCCGGGCGATGGCACTGCTGGCAGCTCTGCTGGAGAATCGGCGCGATGTCCCGGGCGAAGGTGACTTCCGACCCCGGCGCCGCCCCGGAATCCGACTGCGCGCTCACGGCGGACGGCGCCATGAGACCGAAACCGACGACACCGGCGACCAAAAGCCCCGAAACACGCATGGCGCTCATCGCTGACTCTCCTTCGGAAACGTGTGACCTCGACCCAACAGTATGTATCTACCGCGGTTCCCGCCGCAACCGCCCGTTCCCCGCGGCACACGCTCCGCCGCTACCGGACGAGGTGCGCCGCCACCGCCGCTTCGTCCCATGCGAGCCCGACGCCGGGGGTGTCTGGAATGTGCAGCAACCCGCCTCTCACCGCGTAGGGCTGCTGCAATATCGGATCGGCCCAGCTCTGCCATTCGAGCCAGTGCGCCGTCTCGGTCACCCGCATCACGTGCGCGGCCACTTCCGGATACAGATGGGTGGACACCGGCACCCCCGCCGCCCCCGCGATGGCCGCCGCCCGCAGCCAGCCCGTCACCCCGCCGATGCGCATGAAGTCGGGCATCACGTAGTCGCACGCCTGCGCCTGCAGGGCGCGGTAGAGGGCGCGCGGGCCGTAGAAGTTCTCGCCGATCTGGAGCGGGGTGTCGAGCTCCGCCGCGAGGCGGCGGTACCCGTCCAGATCGTCGTACACCACCGGCTCCTCGATCCAGGTCAGGCCGTGGCCGTCGATGGCGTGGCAGCGCTCGAGCGCCTCGGCCTGGTCCAGCCCCTGGTTGAAGTCCACCATCAGGTGCATGTCCCCGCCCACCGCGCTCCGCACCGCCTCGAGCGCGGCGAGATCGTCGCCGAGCCGGGTCCGCCCCAGGCGCAGCTTCAGCCCCTCGAACCCGCCCTCCTCGCGCAGGGCCAGCGCCTCCTCGGCCACCGCGGCGGGCTCGTGCAGCCACAGCCCGTTGCTGTTGTAGGCCCGGACCGGGGCGACCGACCCGCCCAGCAGCTCGCACAGCGGCTGGCCCGCCGCCTGCGCCAGCGCGTCCCACGCCGCCATGTCCACCCCGGACACGGCAATCGCCGACAGCCCCTCGTAGCCGACGAAGTGCAGCGACTTGCGGGCGGCGGTGTACAGGTCCACCGGAACCACCGGCCGGCCGCGGAGCAGCTCGCCGAGATCCTGCAGCGCCGGCACCAGGTACCGCATCGCCTTCGGGATGTACGGCTCCAGATAGCTGCGGCCGACGATGCCCTCCTCGGTCTCGAGATCGATGAGCACGATCGGCCACTCGGTGATGGTGGCGATGCGGGCGACCACCGGGCGCTCGAGGGGCAGCAGCACCGGGCGCGCGGTGAGACCGCGGAGGGTGAGACGAACGTTGGGGACGCTGTCAGTCATCGACTCTCGAGGACCGGGACCCCGGGCGCCGCGCGGCGCCCGGCCCGACGCCGGCCGGCTCAGTAGCGGAACAGATAGGAGACCTTGCCGAAGAAGGCCCGGTTCGTCCGCTGGAACGCCATCATCGGGAAGATGACGCTGTCGATCTCCACCCCGCTCCGGAAGCGGTCGTCGTAGCCCAGGAACAGGACGGTGCCCGCGTTGATGCGGTAGGTCATCAACAGGTTGTTGCCGAGGGTCACGTCCCAGGTGTTGTGCTCCAGGATGTACCGCAGCAGCAACCGGTCGGTGAACTGATACGTCGTCCGCCCCCGGAAGATCTTCACGTCGAACACTTCCGCGTCGTTCAGGGGGTTGACGAAGCTGCTGAACACGGTCCGGAGCTCGGTGCGCAGCCGCGACGTCGGCTGCACGCGGAAGTTGACGTTGCCGGAGATCGACTGCCCCCGGTACGGGTCGTCGGGATCGTAGAGAATGCCGTGGCCCCAGTTGTACCCTCCGAACAGCGACACGATGCGCGAGCTGATGCCGCTGAAGAACCCGTACCCGGTCTTCCGGAACTCGACATCCTGATACCGCTCGAGGTCGCGGTTCACCATCCCCGTGAACGAGATGTTGTTCCGGAACGAGAAGTTGGCCGTGCCCTGGATCTGCTCGTCCTGCAGCACACCGGCGTGGTCGTAGAGCCGCAGGTAGGTCACCGACGGCCCCCACGTGAGGATCGACGATTCCGGCCACCAGCGATAGCCGACGTTGCCGCTCGTCTGGCGCAGGTCGACGCGGGGGAGGAACCCGGTCAGGGTCCGGAATCCGGGATCGATGCTGCTGTAGGCGGCGCTGTAGCTCAGGTTGCGCCCCTCGCGCGAGAAGTCCGCCTCGATCGCCGGCCCCGAGAGGGCCCCGAGCTCCCGGTCCGCGGTGTCCGACCCCATCGCCAGGAAGTTCGCGCGATGGTTCCGGCCGAGCCGGAAGCGGCCGTCCACGCCCGCCACCCGGTTGTAGTCCTGCCCGAACTCGCGGGCGGTCATGATCGCGCCGACGTAGGACTCGGAGTAGAGGTCGTAGCGGGCGCGGCCGATCACCGTCCGGGCCGCCGCGCCGGCCTGCGCATCGACCGGATCCGGCAGGAAACCCGCCGCAACGTCGTCGGCCACCAGGACCCCGAGGGTGGCCTGGCCGACCTTGCCGGTCAGCTTGCCGCCGAAGCGGGGGTCGGCGATGGTGCGGGTGTGCACCAGGGTCAGCGGCGTCGCGGTCTGGAAGATCTCCTGCCCTTCGAGGAAGAACGGCCGCTGCTCGGCGTAGAACAGCGCGAACCGCTGATTCGTCTCGACCTGCGGCCGGTCCGACTCGATCTGGGAGAAGTCAGGGTTGATGGTGAAGTCCGCGGTCAGGTTGGGGGTGATCCCGTACTTGACGCCGAACCCCAGCTCCCCCGTCGGATCGCCATCCCTGAACACGCCGTTGGCGGTGTCGAGCGCCCCGAACCGGTACCCCGTCACCTCCGGCAGGAGCTCGAGGTTCCGGCTCAGGGACAGATCCGACAGGCCCTCGAGCTGCCCGAACTGGGTGATCTGCCCCGCCACCCCGCGGGAGATCGGCGACCACGACTGCGCCTCCGACTTGCCCCGGATGATGCGGGTGATCTGGAACCCCCACCGGTGGCCCACCCCGGCCGGGCGGGACGGGTAGCGGAGACTCTTGAACGGAATCCGCATCTCCGCCACCCAGCCGTCGTCGACGATCCGGCCGGCGGTATCGAAGAGCGCGTTCCAGGACTGGTCTCCCCGGATGCCGAACTGCCCCGAGGCGCTGCTGCCGCTCCCCCCCCGCGAGCCGCCGCCCCCGCCGCGTCTCGCCGACGAGCTGGAGCCGCCGCGGGAGAACCCGGTGCTGCCGTCGGCGTTCACGATCGAGTCGGCCTGGACGCCGTAGCCGTTGACCTCGAACTGATAGGCCCGCTGCTGGTCGAGGAACGGATCGAACAGCACCGACATGCGGTCGTCGCCGCGTATCTCCTCGCGGTCGGCGCGGTTGACCCGCATGATGCCGGGGTCGGAGTAGTGGGCATGGAACGCGAAGTAGAGATGGTCGCTGTCGAAAGCCATCCAGACCTCGGTGGCCTCCGAGCCGGGCGCACCCTCCACCGGCGCGACCTGCACGAAGTCGGTGACGTGGGTCGCGGTCTCCCACGCCGAGTCGTCCAGCCGGCCGTCGATGGCGGGAGGATTGAAGGTCCGCGCCACCGTCGCCGTCGGCCGCCCGATCGGCGCGGGCGCGAACCCGCCCCCGCCGCGGCGGCGCGGCGGCGCGGCGTCGGCGGCCATCGGGCCACGCCCGCGGCCCGGCCCGGGCAGGACCAGGGCGCCGGTCACCCCGTTCCCGGAACCCGCGGCTCCGTTCCCGGCGAGGGGGTCCGTATCCGCGCCGGACGCGGCCCGGCCGCCGGAAGGAAACGCCCGCGGCGGCGGTTCGGCCGGCGGAGCCGGGGCGAGCGCGGACGCGCTGGCGGGAGGCGGCGCTGCCGGCGCCCGTTCGGCTCGGGCCGCCGGGACGAATGCCCCGGCCGGCCGCGCCGGCGGGGCCGGCGGCGCTGTCGCGGATGGCCGCGCCGGCGGGGACAGCCGCGCCGATCGGACCGGCGGCGCCGGACGGGACGACAGCCAGTCGGCGACGGCGGCGGCGACCCGGTCCTCTGTCTCGAACAGGTCCTGCCACGTGCCGTCCACCCGCGTATTGAACACGACGGCGCCGGACGCCACGTCGACCACCCGGGTGGTGATGCGCAGGCGGTCGCCGACCCGCTGCAGCGTGCCGTCGACGAACCAGCTCACGCCCCGGTCGCGCCAGGCGGCCAGCGCGCCCGGCGCCGTCGCGCCGGCGTCTGCCGCCGCGCCGCCGGTTCCGGGCAAGCCGCCCGCCCCCCAGCCCACGACCGCCATCCCCACCCGCTGCACGTCGGCCGCCACCGTCTCGGCAATCCCCACCCCGATCCAGTCGTCGGCCGGCTGCCGGCTGACGTTGGTGAACGGGACGACGGCGGCGACGGGCGGCTGCGCCAGCCCCGGGGCCGCGGAGACGAGGAGTCCCAGCAGGCCCGCGGCGGCGGTGACCGTCCGGGTGCGCGGGCCGGTGGGAACACGCGATCTCATGCTGTGGACAGGCCCGCGGGCGGCAACGCAGGATTCGGGGATCGGGCCGGCATCAAGCCCATTAGTGTAGCAAATCCCCCAGCCCGCGGCTGAACCCCGCGTTGAGGTCGCGCTAGTGCCCCGCACCGGTCTCACGGTCGCGTTGGAAGTTTCGCTGGCGCGAAACTTCTACGGCGCAAGCTCCCAGCGGGCTGCAGGGGCGCCGGCGGGCTGAAGAACGCCCGCGCGACAAGGCGTGACGAGGGAGCATCTTGGGCATATGGGGCGACCGCGGAGCAAGAGGGCAGCTCCGGGAGCAAATGGCGGCTCCACGGAACAACGCGGTCAGGCAGGATGCATCGCCGGTCGAATGCAGCGAGGCCTTCTGTCACGGGCTGCCAATGCTAGACTCAAGGCGGCCGGCCCTCCGGCCGCGGGTCCCGCCCCGACGAAACGGCAGCGCCGTGCCTACGCATCCGCCTCCGTCCGGTCCGCCGCTGGTCGCCCTGCTCGGCCCGACCAACACCGGCAAGACCCATCGCGCGGTCGAGCGGCTGCTCGAACATCGCACCGGCATGATCGGGCTCCCCCTGCGGCTGCTCGCCCGCGAGGTCTACGACACCCTGAGCGTGCGCGCCGGCGAGCAGGCGGTGGCGCTGGTGACCGGGGAAGAGAAGCGGGTGCCGGCCTCCCCGCGCTACTGGGTGTGCACGGTGGAGGCGATGCCCCTCGACCGAACCGTCGACTTCGTCGCCGTCGACGAGATTCAGCTCGCCACCCATCCCGAGCGCGGACACGTCTTCACCGACCGGCTGCTGCACGCCCGCGGCCGGCGCGAGACCTGGTTCCTGGGCTCGAACACGGTACGGTCGATGGTGACCGCGCTGGTCCCGAACATCAACGTCCAGAGCCATACCCGGTTGTCGACCCTGCGCCACCGGGGCCGTCTGAAGGTCAGCGCGCTGCCGCCGCGCACCGCCATCGTCGCCTTCTCGATGGAGCGGGTGTACGACCTCGCGGAACGGGTGCGGGCGCGCCGCGGCGGCGCCGCCGTCGTCCTCGGCGCCCTGTCGCCGCGCGCGCGCAACGCCCAGGTCGCCCTGTACCAGAGCGGCGAGGTCGACCATCTCGTGGCCACCGACGCCATCGGCATGGGGCTCAACCTCGACGTCGACCACGTCGCGTTCGCCGAGCTCACGAAGTTCGACGGCCGCACCAGCCGCAACCTCGATCTCGTCGAGCTGGGCCAGATCGCGGGCCGGGCCGGCCGCCACGTGAACGACGGAACCTTCGGCGCCCTCGCGCCGGTCGAGAACCTCTCTCCGCGCGTGGTCCGGGCCATCGAGAACCACCGCTTTCCCGCCGCCCGGAGCGTCATGTGGCGCAACCGCGAGCTCGACTTCACGAGCCTCGACGCCCTCGTCACCTCGCTGCACCGGCCGCCGCCCCGTCCGGGGCTGCGGCTCGCGACCCGCGCCGCCGACCGCGACGCCCTCTGCAGCCTCGCCCTCGACCCCGTGGTGCGCGACCGCGCCGGGGCCGAGCCCGGCGTCCGGCTGCTGTGGGACGTCTGCCAGATTCCCGACTACCGGCAGCTCGTCCTGGAGGACCACGCGGCGCTGCTCGGCGACGTCTTTCGCCAGTTGACGGGGTCGTCGGGGCGGCTGTCCGCGGACTGGATGGCAGACCGCATCGGGCGGCTCGATCGGGCCGGCGGCGACGTCGACGACCTGCTGATGCGGCTCGCGTTCATCCGCACCTGGACGTACATCGCCCACCGCGCCGCCTGGGTCGCCGATCCCGGTCACTGGCAGGAACGCACCCGGGCCCTCGAGGACCGGCTGAGCGACGCGCTGCACGAGCGGCTCGTCGATCGATTCGTCGATCCGCGGCGCAACGCGCCCCGGGCAGTCCGCCCCCGCGACGACGACGCGCGGCTGCGCGACGCCAGTCCGTTCGCGGTCCTCGCCCAGCTCGTGACCCCGGCCGCCCCGTCGCCGCGGCCTGCGAACCGGCTCGAGCAGCTCATCGACGCGCCGCACGAACGCATCGGGATCGACCAGGCGGCCCGCATCCGGTTCGCCGGCCAACTCGTCGGGCGGCTGGTGCGGGGCGCCGATCTCCTGCGTCCGAACGTGGTGCTGGCCGACGGCGTGACCACCTCGCGCGGCCTCCGCCACCGGGTCGAGCGGCGCCTCGTCGCGGCGGGCCGCGACCTCGCCGCCGAGGTCCTCGCCCCGCTGCGGAGCGACGGGCTCGCGGACCTCGGGGCAGCGGCGCGCGGCGTGCTCTATCAGCTCGAGCAGGGGCTCGGCACCATCCTCGTCCGTGATGCCCGCGCGCAGCTGCAGGCGTTGACGCCGGCCGAGCGCCGGCGCCTCGCGCAGGCGGGCATCTGTCTGGGGCTGCACGTGGTCTATCTGCGGGGGGCGCTGAAGCCGGCGCTGGTCGCGCGCCGGGCGACGCTGGCGGCGGCGTTCTGGGGGGCCGAGGCGGAAACGGTCCACCCCTCGGCGTCCGCCGTGTCGATACCGGCGCAGCCGGATCGGCCGCCCGGCCTCTATGCCGCGGTCGGCTTCCCCCTCGCCGGCTCCCGCGCCGTCCGCGCCGATGTCCTCGAACGGCTCGTGCGAGAGCTGCGGCGCCTCGCCCGGCACGGCCCGTTCGACCCCGGCGACCCCGTGCGGCGACGGCTGTCCTGTCCCCGCGACGACGTCCGACCGGTGGTCGAGGCCCTCGGCTATCGGGACGCCGGCGACGGCCACGTCGTTCGCCCGCGCCCCCGCCGGCGCCGCCCCCCGGCGGCCTGAGCCGGCCGGCCGCGGGGAGCCGGCGAGCCCGCGGGAATGGCCCCGGCGGCATCCGATCGGCGATGCATCCTGCCTGACTGCGTTGTTCCGCGGAGCCGCGTTGCCCTAGCGTCCGCCGTCCCCCAGCCGCACCCGCACGGCGCCCCGGTCGCTCTCGATCCGCAGCACCGGACCGCCCCCGTTGACGCTCCCCTGGAAGCCGCCGTCGCGAGATTCCACGCGCTCCACCGAGCCGCCGAGGTCGATCGACAGGCCGGACCGGCGGGTGCCGTCGACGTCGAGGGTCACCGCCAGACCGGGGACGAGCTCGACGTCGAGGTCGCCCCGGTCGAGCTCGAGAAGGGAGTGGTTCTCGATCGCGAGGTCGCGCAGCGTCACGTCCGTGCGGTCCGCGTCGAGCTGCAGGTCTCCCCGCACCCCGTCCAGCACGACCTGCCCGCTGCGGTCGAGCACGATCGCGAACGATCCGGCGAGGTCGCTCCCCTGAAGCGTCCCCCGGTCGAGCTCGAGCATCACGGCCCCCCCGATGTCGCGGGCGTCGAGGTCGCTCCGGTCGAGCTCGAGCAGCAACCGCCCTTCGAATCCCTCGAGCGTCGTCGCGGCCCGGTCGATCCGCAGATCCAGGTCCAGTTGTCTCGGGGCGCGGATCTCGTAGTGCACGCGGGGCAACCGCGGGCCTCCGAACAGCCGCCCCAGCCGCGGAACACCCCGGTAGTCGGTTCGGATGCGCACCGAGCGGCGGTTGCCCCGCACCTCGATGGCGGTGCCCTCGACCGCCTGCCGCGCGTAGTCGGCGTCGACACCCCCGGGTGGCTCGATACGCGCGACAATCTCCGCCTCGGGGCGGTCCCACGACGTCAACCGCACGCTCCCCCGGTCGGCTTCCAGCGCGAGCCGGCTGCCGACCTGGAGCTCCATGGTGTGCCGGAACGTCCGTTCCTGGGCCGCGGCGGCCGTGACGGACGCCACCGCCAGCCCGGTCGCCAGGAGCACTCGATACGCATGCGGCATGGTCATCCTCCCCACTGCCTTCGCGGGAAAAAACGGGTCTCCGGGAGATTATATGAAGCAACCATGTCTACGACATCCGGCGCCGCCGTGTTCCCGGCCCGCCAGCAGGGCGCTCTCCCGACCCGGCGGCGACGCGGGCCCGCCGTCTGGCTGGTCCTCGCCGCGATCGGGCTGGCCGGCCTCCACGTGGCGCTGGCCGGCCCAGCCCGGGCGGGAACGCAGGACCGGCGGGTCGCAGGCGCGGCGCCAACCGCCCCGTCCACGCCCCAGGAACGCGGCGGCGCGTTGCGCGTCTGGCTCGTGACCGCCGGCCCCGGCGACGCGGTCTGGGAGCGCTACGGCCACAACGCCCTCCGGATCCTGGACACCCGCACCGGACGGGACGTGTCCTACAACTGGGGCTTCTTCGACTTCCGCCAGGCCGACTTCATCGCGCGCTTCCTGCAGGGCCGCATGCTCTACATGGTGGCGTCCCTGCGGACCGACGTCATGATCGACCAGTACCGGGAGGCCGACCGCCAGGTGGTCCTGCAGGAGCTGGACCTCACCCCGGCCGAGAAGGCGACGCTGCGCGACGCCGCGCACGAGAACGCCCTGCCGCACAACCGCGACTTCACCTACCAGTACTTCCTCGACAACTGCTCGACGCGCGTCCGGGACCTGCTCGATCGGGTGCTCGGCGGCACCCTGCGGCAGGCGTTCGAGGGGCAGGCGACCGGCCTGAGCTATCGGGACCACATTCGGCGCCTCACGCAGGTCGATCCGCTCGTGTACACCGGCGCGAACCTCCTCCTCGGCGCTCCCACAGACCGGCCGATCTCGGTGTGGGAAGAGCTGTTCCTGCCCCTGGCGCTGCGGGACCGGATCCGCTCGGTCCGTATCGCGCGCGCCGGAGAAACGCGGCCCCTCGTGCTCTCCGAGGAGGTCGCGGCCACGTCCACGCGCCCCGCGGAGCCCGCGGAACCGCCGGCCTGGTTCGGCCGCTATCTGGCCCTGGGCCTCGGGCTCGGCCTCCTCTTCGCCGCAGCGGGAACCCCCCGGATCCGGGCCTCGACGGCGCTGCGCCGGAGCGTCGTCGCCCTCGCTGCCGGCTGGTCGCTGCTCGCCGGCGGGGCGGGGACGATCCTCGTCCTCCTCCTGGCGACGGACCACACGTTCGCGTGGTGGAACGAGAACCTCTTCCTCTTCAATCCGCTCCTGCCGGGCCTCGGCGTCCTGCTGCCGTTGTCGACCCGGAGCGAGACCTGCCGGAGGCGCGCCCGCGCCCTCGCCGTCGCCGTCTCGGTGCTGGGGCTCGCCGGCCTCCTCTGGCAGATCGCGCCGGCCTCGACCCAACGGAACGCGATGTTCTTCGCGCTCGCCCTGCCGCCCCATCTGGGCATCGCCTGGAGCCTGCTCCAGAGACCGGCGCCCACCGCCGCGGACCGGCCCGTCGACGCCGGGACCGCTTGAGAGCCGGCGGCGTGGATCGACTACTTGCCGCCGTCCGACGGTCCGGCGCGGCCCTCTCAGTCACCTGCAGGGCACGGGGAGCGTCGAGCTTGATCGTGCGCAGCGCCGGCGCCACGAACGCCACCGCGCAGACCACGACGAGCAGCGGGAGCACGCTTCCCGCGGCGAGATCGTGCACCCGTCTCATTCCGCGCCTCCCGCCCAGTTCAGCACTCCGTTCACGGCGTTCACGGTGCGCTCCCACGCCGCCCGCTCCCGGTCGAGCTGCAGCCGGCCGGCGTCCGTGAGCAGGTAGTAGCGGGCGCGGCGGTTGTTCTGCGTGACCCGCCCCGGGAGGTCCGAAGACCGAAGCGTGCTACGCTATTGAGTCGGAGGGCGGCGCCATCGCCGGGACGGGGAGACGCCTCGTGTCGGTACGGGCTCCGCGGGAATGCACGTCCAGTCACGATGCAACCCCGTGGCGCATTGCCAGCCGGAGTCCGGGGCCCCCGGCTGGCAGAATCGGCCGGCCGGTTCGACAAGCCCTCGCAAGTCATTGATTCCACACGAGTGGGCCGCTAGCTCAACTGGTAGAGCAGCAGACTCTTAATCTGCGGGTTTGGGGTTCGAGTCCCCGGCGGCTCACCAATTTAATCCTCAATAAAATCAATAGTTTACGGAGATCCTGGTCGCATGGTCGACCCTGGGCAGGATCGGGCCGTGTCACCACTGTGTCACCACGCCGTGGGTCACGTGGGCCGTCCCCGACCCCAATCCCGAGCCGGCGGTTCGGGTCCGGTGCGGCGTTCGGCGTTCGGTGGCGCGCCGGGTCCCTGGGACGTTGTGGACGGTCGGGACGCGCGCGTCCCGACCGGGCCGCAAGGCCCATAACTGCCATCCGAGCCGCGGGGCGGGCGGTGTGTCACCCGAAGGGCCGTAGCGTCGCGGAGGACGCGCGCAGCGCGTTGACACGCCGGCCGTCCCGCAGCTACGCGGCGCCGACCTCCCGACAAGCTTGCCGTGCATCCCGGGGGCGGGTCCGAACCGAGGAGCACGACCCCCGCAGGCGTCAACGGCCCCCGGATGCCGGCGCCCGGCTCCCCTTCGTGGCCGCCAACCGGAAGCTGTCGCCGGTGGTCTAGCCGTCACGCCCGAAGCCCCTGGGCAGCTCGACAGCCTCCAGTACCGACAGATCCAGATCGCAGACCTGCTCGAGCAACTCCGCGGTCGCGGACCCGGCGAGGGATTCCGGCAACGCGTCCCGCCACTCCCGGTACTGGTCCTGCAGCGCCAGGAGCGTGTGCACCGCGTCGTTCCATTGCTGTGGCCGCGTTCTCCGGTCCGCCGGCCGGCGGTACCGGGTCCGGAACTCGCCGGCCTTCCGCCGCTCCCGGTAACGCGCCTGCCGCTCCGCGTTCGTCAACGCCACGACTATTCAACACTGTTACGTAACGGACCGGTGACAGGCGGCTCGGCGCCCGGACGTTCCGGTCCCACGGGCTGAACACCAGGTTGCTCATCACCATCACCGAGCGGCGCTCGTAGCGCTCGGCGAGCAGCGTGGACAGCACCTCGGCTTCGTCGCCTTGCGCGCGGCCCGCCCGCTCATCCCCGTCGCCGCGCCGCCCGCCGCCAACGTCTTGCCTGCCATCCGCTTCTCGCGCAAGCGCCGAACCTGCGCATCCGTGACCAACCCGTCCTCCGTGAGGAAACGGGCAGTGCCACACGCGCCGCGGGTGCTCCCGCAACCGGCCCATCGCCACCACGGCGACCGGCAAAATAATTGCCGTTGAACAGGTGCACGACCCGGGCATCAACGGGCTCCCCTCTTGCCGGGTGCCGGCGCCTGGTTCCGCTTGGCGGCCTGCAGCCTGAAGTTGCCGCCGGTGGTCTGCAGGACCGTCGCGTGGTGCACGATCCGGTCGATGACCGCGGCGGCCGCCGTCGGGTCGAGGAAGACCTCGGACCAGCGCGCGAACGGCAGATTCGTAGTCACCACCAGGCTCCGGCGTTCGTAGCGCTGGCTGATGAACCCGAACAGCAGGTCGGCGCCGGCCTTGTCGAGCGGAACGTAGCCCAGCTCGTCGACGATGACTAAATCGAAGCGGGCGAGCTGGGCGAGCTTCGGGCCAACCTGCCCTGCTGCTGCGCCTCGACGAGCAGCGTGACCAGCTCGGCCGCGGTCACGAACCGCACCCGGTAGTCGTGCTGGCAGCAGGCCATCCCCAACTGTACACGGCCGAGGAGCTGAAGACCTCCCCCACCTACAACGAGATGCTGCCCCGTGTCGGCCAGCAGGACAGCTTGAACGTGCGTCTCGACGGCCCGGACGGTTCCCACATCACCTGGGGCATCGGCGACCCCGCCGACTCGGATGGCTGGGGGTTTTCGCGGGTCGCGATGGTCACGGGGCTGCTGCCCCACATCCGGCAGTTCGTCCGGCTCCGGCAGGCGCTGGTCCGCGCCGAAGCGCGGAACACGACCGTGACCGCCCTGCTCGACAACCCGCGGATAGGCGTTTTCCACCTGGACCGGCGGGGACGGATCCTGGCGGCCAACGACCGCGCCCGCAGCATCCTGCGGCGGGGCGACGGGTTGTCGGACCGGGACGGGATGCTCCACGCCCGCACACCGGCCGAACAGGTCCGTCTCGAGCGGCTGCTGGGCGACGCGCTGCCGGCCTCGGGCACAGCCTCGGTCAGTGGGTCGATGCTGCTGCGCCGCTCGCCGGTGTTGCCGCCGTTCGTGGTGCACGTCAAGCCCGTGGGCGTCCCTCAACCGGACTACGGAGCGCGGCCCGTCGCCGCGCTGGTGCTGATTGTCGAGCCGAGCGCCGGCAGCGTGTCGATCCCGACCTGGTGGCCAGAACCCTGGAGCTGACGCCGACGGAGACTCAGGTGGCGGTCTGGTTGGCGGAAGGCAAGAGCGTGCGCGACATGGCCGAGGCGACCGGTCGCACGAAAAGCGCCATCTACTGGCACCTACAGCAGATCTACCAGAAGCAGTCCATCTCGCGGCAGGCGGACTTGGTGCGGTTGGTGCTCTCGCTCGCCGAGTTCGGGTGAGGGGGTAGCGCTGCCGGCGGCGGGCTGCTGTGGCCGCCGTACCAACGAGCGGCACGGTCGGACGCGTTCACGAGGGATCCGTCGGCGGCGGGCGCTCGCCGGCTCCGTCTGGCCGCTGAACTCTCGGCCCCCCCCAGCCCCCTCCCGCCTCGGTCGCCGGCCACTGCGGTCGTCGGCCCCATTCGTGCCACGGAGCCGGCCTCCCTCGAAAACGACCTCGCCCCCGTCTCGCCGCGATCGCCCCGCTCGTTCGAGCACATGACCGCCGTCTCCGGCGGCCGCCCCGCCCTGGAGTCCGCCCCCGAGCGTCCCGCAGCGCGGCGACCGCCTGCGTCGGCCGCGTCGGGACGAGGGTGGCGTCCATCTTCACCCCCGCAGCCGTTCGAGCCACGTGTCGCCGGCTTCGGAGACCCGAAGCCAACCGGCCGACGCCCTGTCTGCCCTCGACCGGGCAAGAGCAACGGGGCGGACGCACCGTCCGCCCCCCAAGCCGGTCACGCCGTGGTGCAGCCCACCCGCCTCAAGGGCTCACTGGCCGGGTAAGCAGGGGCCGATCGAGCGCCTTGAGCGCGGCCGCCTCTTTGCGGGCCGGGGCGAGCCCGGTGCCGGCGGGACCGCGTCGTGCCGCTCTCGCCGAGCTGCAGCGATGACGACGCGGTCGACGTCCTGCTCGGCCGCGGCGTCGACCGCGCGCGGGAGACGGCTGAACGTCCGTCACCACCGGCGCATCCGCCTGGCGGCGCTCGCCTGCTCGGCCGTCGCGACGTCGGCCGCCGCGAGTCGGTGGTCGCTCCGCGCCGTCGCCGTGGCCCGTGGGCACCCCAGCCGCCCCAGGTCCGCGAGACCCTGGCCGCGGCGCTCGCGGTCGAGCGCAGCCGCGAGCGTCTATAATGCCGTTATTATGGGCCCCTCCAAGCGCCACTCCGAGCGGTGTCGCGAGTGCAAGATCCGGGTCGGGCAGCTTCTCGGGCGCATCTACGGGGCGTGCGTGCTCGACCACAGGTTCCAATGGGAAACCAGCCTCACCGCTTACGCGGGAACTTCAATCGATCTGGCATTGCGAGACGTAGCCGGGGTTCTGGAGGGATATCGGGGATACGGCATCGGCACATTCGTCCGAAGCAACGTGCTGGCGGGCTGTGACTACTGGGTTCCCGGCCCTGGATTCGTCGTCGAGTTCGATGAGAGCCAGCACTTTACGCGCCCCCGAAAGCTCGCCCTTTCCGTGTACGCTGACGCGCACCCCTTGGGGTTCGCCGCGAGGCGCTGGCTCGAGCTCTGTGAACATCACCATGCAAGGGACAACGACCCTCCATTCCGAGACGAGCAACGAGCCTGGTACGACACACTGCGGGACCTCGTACCGTCGATCATGGGCTTGCAGCCAACAGTGCGGCTCTACGCCCACGACCAAGTCTGGTGCTCGCTCGATCCGGACAGCGGGGAGGACCGAGAGCGCTTTTCGGACCTGATCCATGAGGGGAGTTCTCGGTTCAGTCGGACGACGGTGGGCATCCGCTCCCCGACTGCGCGACCGACATCGACCCTGCGCGCGGCGCTGGTGTTTCCCCAGGTCGCCCAGAGATCCTCAGCCGGTGTTCCGCCCAGCGGTGCCGCGGCCCAGCAGCCGGACGTGCCGTCTGCCGATTCATTCGCCGGCGAGGCGATCGACTTCGTGCTCTTTCCCGAAGGCTACGTATCGGCGTCCGACCAGGAACGCGCGGGGTCACTGACGAAGCTCGCCGAGGAGTTGGGCGCCCCGCTGCTCGTGGGTGCCCTCGACAGAACCGTCGACTCCACCGGCCGCGCCTGGCAGGTTCTCCTTCGTTTCGATCCCGACGGCTCCCGCTCCCGGGTGTATGCCAAACACTCAACCGCCGAAGCCGTGGCCTTCGAGCGGCCGGATTGGGAGCCGACCTCCGTGCTCCCTACCTTTGAACTGGGCGGCGCATGGGCCGGTGCAACGATTTGTCACGATCACTACCTCGGGCTCCTTCCCCGCGCTCTCGCCAGGCGCGGCGCGCGCCTGTGGGTCAATCCGAGCTTCCACAACGTGACCGATATCAAGTGGTCATCGATTCTCCGGCTGCGAGCGGTGGAGAACCGCTTCTTCAGTCTCTGCACGCTCCATTGCGACGTGAACGGGAACAAGACCCACCCCTTCGCGTTCTCTCCCGACGGCACTGAGCTCTCGGCCCGGCAAGCCGGGTCCGACACCGCGCGGCCCCTGTCCGAATGTTGCGAGGCCGGAAGCATCTACGTGATAGACGTCGATATGGCCAAGGTCGGCGAGCCGCTCGACTGGTCCAAGATCCCGTCCGCCAACAAACCCAAGCGCCCCAGGAAGGGGAAGCCCCTAAAGCCCATTTCTGTTGCCTCGAGAGACGGACACCCGGCCGTCCTCGGATGTTGGGGCCGGGAAAGCACCGATGCCGGCTTCCGGGTGGAGACCGTCCACGGTTCGGTCTACGTGGGAGTGGTGCCGAGCGAGCAGATTCTTGATGCGGCCGCGTGCTTTCAGGTGCTCGATCACGCCAAGCAGATGAAGTGTGCCCCAATCGTCTGGAATCACTGGGAGCGGCTGCCAGCCGATTCGGCGCGCCTCGCGACCCTCATGATGGGGAGGGCGATCGAGTGCTGCGCACCTGTTGTGATTTCGGATGGAGACCGGATCCACGAACTCGTGGAGCTAGCAAACGCGATCGTCGATCTCGGATACGCTTACGGGGACTGGACAACGCCTTCAAGATGGTCGCCAAACATCTGGCGGCAGGCATGGCAAGACGCGCATTGAATCAGTATCGCAGTCTCGGCACTCTCGGTGGAGATCGAAGTCGAGCAACTCGCCGGCCTTATATCTTCATGACGGATGAAGATCCACCCGGCGAGCTGGTCACCAAGATCGATCCTGCGGGGTCTGATAATCGGTGGTCGGTTCTCAAGTGCGGAGCCCTCCGCGACCGCCTGGACGACGGCGGGGCACCGGCAACCGCCGAACACCCCCGAGCACCCGCGGCGAGACGACACCCCAGATCGGAAGCCGGTCGACAACCTCCTGGGCAGGATTGTCGGAGCGGTGCTTATTGCGGATGGCCCACCGCATAACGTGAACCAATTGATGCCGCAGCCGGAAACCTAGAGACCCGCGCCCCAACCAGTGAGGGGAGATGATCGTCAAACAATCGTCGACCGTGACCTCGTCCACCCGCTTGCCGCCAAGCACTGGAAGAATGTATGCCTCGAGAAGAGCGCGGTACCGACCTGCAGCGTCCGTAGCCGTCCAGTTCGTGCTCTGGTCCTTAATGACGGAGTCAACAACCTCAAGAACGGTCGGTGCCGACGAAACCGAAGTCGACGCAACTTTACGAGGATCACCGCCTTGACGAGCAATCAGTCGGATCGAGTCCGCGAGGTCACGCGCTGCCGCCAACGAAATGAGCGGGTACGGACCTAGCCCAATATCGCGGCGTACCCTATGAACGAAGGTTCGGACAAGCCAGCTCCGGGAGCCGGATCGGCGAACGTAGAGCAGCAGACAGCCACCATCAGCATGCCGACCAGGCCCAAGCCTTTGACACTGACGGTCGTTCAGTAGATACCGCCGACGGCGCCGAACTTGACGGGATTGATTTTCGGTCGATTTACTCGAAGTGGACATCGCCGGACCCTCCACGCACCGCGGCGGGAGAGCCCAAGCTCACGAGACCTTGACGGAACCCGACAAAAGCAGCAGAATCTCGTCTAGATGGCGTGAGCTGGGTCTCCCAGCGCGCTCTCTGCTCGATACGGTTCATCACAACCGCCGAGCTCTTGTTGTACCAGCACCGGGAGCGGCTCAGTGCCGCCCCCGGTGCTCCCTTCCGACGACCGCCGACAAATTCCCAAGGCGCGTTAGCCGCCGGCCGTCCGACCCGGGACGAACCCGGCCCGACCCCTCCGACCACTCAGCATCACTCGTTAGATGACGCACGCGGGAACCGCCTTCCCAAAGTGGGGTGAACTGTTTCACGCAAACACCAGCGCGCACAGACCCACCGCGAACACAAGGTAAGCGCCGCTTCCACAATAAAGGTCCAACACTCTCCCAGAGGATGACGCACGCGGGAACCGCCTTCCCAAAGTGGGGTGAACTGTTTCACGCAAACGGCCGCGAGCACAGACCCACCGCCAACACAAGTAAGCGCCGCTTCCACGATAGAGTTCCAGTACTCTCCCAGAGAGAGCCGAATACCCAGACGGGGTTCGAAGGCCGAAAGGGAATCAAAAGGTGGTAACAGTCCGTGACTTCCGTTCATGGTGATCGAGTATGACACCGGACCGACAGAATACAAGGCCACCGAATTCACTCGAATCAACAGCACCGAACTCCGGACCAGAACCAAGAGGAGACAGACCATGCTGAGAGAGCGAACGGCAAACCGGTCAACAAGCAAGCGGCTGCAGAGCCTCATCGAGGCAGAACTGAAACGACAGAACCTGACCGATCAGGAAGCCGCCAGAGAGGCCCGGCTGCCCGCGAACGCCTTCCGTGCCCTGCGCTACGGACATAGACCGAGCGTCGACCGGGCCCATGAGCTGTGCAACGCACTTGGCATCTCAATGGTTATTGGGGACGAAAGCACGACGCCCACTGCGGCGCGTGCCGCATGATCGACCACGTCATCCCGCTCGCCCAGACGGCCTAGGAGTCGTCATGCGAGGCGGCCGAACACCGCGAGGCGCACCGGAGACGGCCGCACGGTCGAAGACCCCGATCCGGACCGCCGCCTCGAGCAGCACGTGGAGCCGAAGCTGCTCCTCCTGCAGGTCCCGAACAGTCCGGCCGCAGCGGCGTCGCACGGGCGAGTCGGCAGCCGGACTGCTCTCGCAGGCGTCCAGAGCCGCCCGCTCCTGCTCGACGCCGTCGAGCGTCTCGACCACGGCAAAGTAAGCCGTGCGCAACCGGTCGACGTGGGCCGCCAAGTCATCAGCGACCAACACCGCGAGCGACGACGCCGAGACCGGTCCGTCCGACACGACGTCCCCGGAACAACTCGTAAAGACCGTCAGCCCGCTATCGCGCCGCGCGATCAGCTCGCCAGCCGCGTCAAGCGCGCTGACCACGTCGCCAGCAACAGGACGACGCGGACGTTCGGACCGGCCCGCCGGGGCGGTGAGCCACGTGTCGTCCGTCACCGCAACGCCCGGCCCGGCGAACTCCACCAACGTCAACGGGAGCCACCCGAGCCACGCAGCATGACGCAGGTCGGAATCACGAGCCTCCCCGCCGAAGAAATACGAGGGATCGGCACCGACGGCGCCAACGCGATAGACGGATACGGGACCCACGTGCACACCTCCGTGATGAAACGTTGAATCAGCTACCGGCAACCCGACGGAGCCGGAACGGCTCAGCGAACGTCCGGGCGGACCACACCCTCCGCGACCAGGTCCCGGCGCACGAGCTTCACGGAACCGCCTTCCGCCGGCACGGTCACCATGTCGTAGACCCTCCACCGACCGCCGCCGTCGAAACGCACCAAACCCGCGGCGAGGCGGGCGGCCTCGGCGACATCGACGCAGACCTGGAGCTGCCAGCGGCGCTTGCTCGAACCAAGCGGACGCCAGCCGAGAGCGAACGGGAAGCTCTTGACCATCACTCCGGAACTCCAGCGGCGGTTGCCGCCGGAAACGGTGCGGCCGAGTCGACCGCTCCGCTGCACGCAGCTTCCGCCGAACGCAGGACAAGCTCCAGAAACTCGTCGATCCGGCGCACGGGGCGCACCGTGAGTTCGCGCGCGACGTCGCCCCGAAGCGGGTTTCGAACTAGTCCTCGTTCCCTCGCGGCACGACCGCGGCGGTCAGCCCGCGCCGCCGCGCCGCCGGTAGCTTCTGCCCAACGCCGGCCACCGGGACCACGTACCCCGACAGTGTGATCTCGCCAGCCCCGAGGGCCGAAAACATCAACCACCGAAGGGGACCCGTCGGGCAAGAGCGCGCTGACGCGCAACACCCTGGCATCGCCTTCTCCCCCCGGGAGCAATTCCATGCGCATCACTACATCCTCTCCGAACTCGGCGCCGGCACTGCCAAGGCCCGACGAATCCCGAACCGCCGGACCGCGAGCGCGGCCCCAGCCGAACGCCGGTCAACCGCACGGGACCGGCGATACCGGCCCCGGCCGTGCTACACTTGACCACGGTCGGTGTGAACAGCGGTCATCCACGGCGGTGTCTGTAGGGCAGGTGTCAGCACAGACAGTATTACAACAGTACCAAGTCGGGCTGTCAAGAGGGACCGACCGGGCGATGAAGGGAACCCAACTCACCGAGCGCCAGCACGAGGTGCTGCAGAAGATCCGCGAGTACGTAAATCGCTGCGGAGTACCGCCGTCCCGTACGGAGCTGGCGCAGAGCGTGGGGCTCACCTTCGCTACCGCGGTGAAGACGCACCTGGAAGCTCTCGAGAGGAAGGGCTGGATCGAGCTGAAACCGGGCATGGACCGCGGAATCGTGCTGCTCCGCGAGGGCATGCCCGTGTTCGACCCCGACACGCTGCCGACGGTCCCCGCGGGCACGCCGGCGCTTGCCGACGAGACCGCGGCGAGCTTCCGCGTACCCGAAACGCTGTCGCGCCGGATCCACCCGCAGGCCGACTTCTACTTGATCGTCCAGGGCGACAGCATGGACCGCGTCGGGTACACGTCGAACGACATCGTGGCAGTGAAACGGAACCCCGAGCCGAACGAGGGCGACGTGGTGATCGCCCGGCTCGGGCACGAGATCACTCTGAAATGCTTCCACCGGGCCGGCCGCGACCGGATCGAGCTCCAGCCACGAAGCAGCAATCCCGAGCACCGGCCGATCGTGATCGACGGGACCACCGCAGACTGGGAGATCGTCGGGGTCGTCGTCGGAGCGATGATCGGAGCGCGGCCGACGACGGGATGCTGATTCGACGGCGGACGAGCGGGAGGCAGCACCGGCTCGGTGCGCTTCGACCCGGGTCTGGCGGGCCGGGGGCTGACGCTGAACCTGACGCCGTCGCTGGGGTCCGCGCAGCAGGGGCTGGACCTCGACCGACAGCGCGGCCACGGTTCGCAATCTTTGCTAGGCGTGTCCACCAGCCCCAACCCGCTTATCTTCAACACCTGACGCGGTTCGCGGACGCACTAACATGCGGCTCCGGCGCGGGAGCCGACGGCCTCGCGCTGACCCATCCCTCGCCACTGCGCCGGCATGAGAATCTGCTCGGCCTGCAGAGACCGCACGGAACGTATCCGGGCAGGTGATACCGGCCTCGCGGTCTGCCGGTGGACGTGCGAGCGTTGCGGTACGGAGCATGATCGCGACATCAACGCGGCAAGGAATCTGGACTCGGCCTTCTGATTGGATCCGGTGGACGCGGCGAGCTGCGCCGAGTCCGAAAACGCCCGTGGACAGGCGTGTCAGTAGCGGGCTTTGGCCCGCGGCGACGGCCTGGGCGAAGCGGGAAGCGCGACTGCGCGCAACCCCTATGCGGGGGCGCCTCCACACTCAGTGGATGGTGGCGGGTCACCGGGCGTAGCGCCTGTTCAGGCAGGCACAAGAATGACGAACCGGCTGGCGGCGCGGCGGCGCACCGAGACGGTATCGGCGTTCGCCAATGCATCGGATGCGGCGTTCGACGACTGGATTTGGCGGGGCGGACGGCGGGCGCCGACGACGACACCGTGTAGGTCAGGAGGTCGCCGGCGGGATCCGGAAGGCCCGAAGGGCGACGTGCGGGGCTCTACTTCGTCGGAGCCTACTGCCCAGGCCAGTGGGGCTGGCGTCGGAGCTGAACAAGCCGGGGCGCGCGCCGTGCCCGCTGGCGGACGGCGGACCAAGCCCAAGCGCCAACGGCCGCGGAGGCGATGGCGTCGGGTGGCGCGCGGCGTACGGGACGAGAGGTGGGGTGCCGGTGCCGGTGATCGAGGTCGGGGTGTTGTTCTACGCGGTGTCACTGGTGGTTGCGGTGGCCATAGGGTGGTTTGCGCGAGCGGCCTTCGAGAGGACCCTCGAGCCAATCGAGGATCGACGAAGCGCTGCGTCAGCGGCGCCATCAGGACCGACGACGGCACCGGCCGGTCCCGGATCTTGCGGAAGAAGTACGCCACGCCCGCCCCGGTCTGGAGCAGGGGCACGTAGACGTTGAGGTACATCCGGTCGATGCACTCGAGCGCCAGCGTCGTGTGTTGCGACAACACCTCGGCGACGGAACGTGCTACCTTCATGACTCGGACTCCGGTCGATGGGCTCTCCATCGGCCAGTCTACGGCCAACGACGCCCTCGGGCGACCATGAACGCGGCTTCACACCGCAGAGGGAGCAGCGGCCGGGGTCCGTTCAACCGTCAGCCGAAGCCGAAGACCACATGTCTCGTCGGTCTGAGGCGGAGCCTCGTTAGTGATAGCCTACAACTTTATAGGGGTAGAAAAGAGCGCAATGTAGTACAAAAAACTCAGGGTTACCTGGACCCTCGCTCTCCCGCACAGGCTGGTGCGGGCCTCAGAAGGAGCGAGCGCTTCTTGCCGGCCCGGCGGCGGAATCGTCATGAGCGACCAAGACGCGTTCAAGCACATCATGGCGTCGTTGTACGACGCCATGCTCGACGATGCCCGCTGGCCGGTCGCCTCGGCCCTCATCGACGAGGCCTGCGGCCTGACGGGCAACAGCCTCATGGTCGGCGAAGGCCCGAAGGACGACGTCCGGGTTCTCTTCGTCGGGGGTTACCATCGGGGGCAGCGCCGCGAAGACCTGGAGCAGGAGTACCTCGAAAACTACCATCCCGCCGACGAACGCGTACCGCGCTTCCGGCAACTGCTCGACAGTCGTCTGGTGCACGTCAGGGATCTGTACACGGCCGAGGAGTTGAAGACCTCGCCCACCTACAACGAGATGCTGCTCTGGGTCGGCCAGCAGAACAGCTTGAACGTGCGCCTCGACGGACCCGACGGATCCCACATTACCTACGGCCTCGGGGACCCCGTCGACTCGGATGGCTGGGGGTCTTCGCGGATCGCAATGGTCACGGGGCTGCTGCCCCATATCCGGCAGTTCGTCCGCGTCCGGCAGGCGCTGGTCCGCGCCGAGGCCCGGACCACGACCGTGACCGCCCTGCTCGACAACCCTCGAATCGGCGTCATCCACCTGGACCGGCGCGGGCGGATCATGGAGGTCAACGACCGCGCCAGCAGCATCCTGCGGCACGGCGACGGGTTGTCGGACCGGGACGGAACGCTGCGCGCCCGCGCGCCGGCCGACCAGGTCCGTCTCGATCGGCTGGTGGGCGACGCGCTGCCCGCCTCGGATGCGGCGGCGGTCAGCGGATCGATGCTGCTGCGCCGCTCGCCCGCGTTGCCACCATTCGCGGTGCACGTCAGGCCGCTGGGCGTCCCCCAACCAGACTACGGGGCGCGGCACGTCGCCGCCCTAGTGCTGATTGTCGAGCCGGGACGCCGACATCGTGTCGATCCCGCGCTGGTGGCCAGGACCCTGGAGCTGACGCCGGCGCAGACTCAGGTGGCGGTCTGGTTGGCGGAAGGCAAGAGCGTGCGCGACATGGCCGCGGCGACGGGGCACACGGAAGGCACCATCTACTGGCACCTGAACCAGATCTACCAGAAGCAGTCCATCTCGCGGCAGGCGGACCTGGTGCAGTTGGTGTTGTCGCTCGCCGAGCTCGGGTGAGAAGGCGGCAGCTGCCGGCGGGAATCAGATCACGATGCGTTCGATCTCGTCGACGGTAATCGTGTCCGCCGTCCGGTCGTAGAGCTTCGTCGTCTTGGGGGACGCGTGCCCAGCGATCTGCTGCGCGTGCTCGAGGGTCCCCCCGTTCGACAGATCGGGTGAGTTGGCGCTACCCGCGTTTCCGTCGGGTCGCCGTCGCTCCGGGCGCTCCCGAGCCCGTCGCTCCGGGCAGCCCTCGTCGACCAGCTCACCGACCGCGCCGCTCCCGTCCGGAGCGCCAGCGGCGGCTGCGACGTGATGCCGCGACGGCGCGTGCCGCACAAGCCGGGCTGCTCCGAGAGAAACCCAGCGCGGCCCGCGGTCGGAGCGCCGTGGCAGACGCGCCGTCCGCCCCCTCCGTTACCGACATCGCCTTGCCCTCCTTTCGGAAAGGCCAAGCGTGCGGTGATCAGGCTACCGACGAGCGTTCACGATGACCGGATTTGCTGTTCAACTTCCCCGCTTTGGAGTGTTCAAGATCCTCCGGATTGCGCACTTGTACGGCGATCCGGCGCAAGTGTCCGGCGCTGGTCTCGGAATCGCAACCTGCGGCCAGCGATAGCGCAATTGCGCCATCTGCCGATATCTCGTGCATGGCCCACTTTTCCCCGTTTGGATCCGCAGCGGCCGCATCACGGCCACCAAGGCCGCCCGCCGGCTCCGGCCCGACGTCGCCGATCGGCTCGTCCTGACCTGCTCGAAGTGAATGATTTGGGGCGGAACATGTGGACCGACGACGGGCTGGCGATCATTATCGAAGGGAAGCGCGAGGACTGGCCTGGCGGCCCACGGACTCTGACGCCGCGCGCCTCCGGCCGGGAACCCAACGGGCGGACCCTCTGGTACGGGGCCGAGCTCTCCCCCGACGGCCGCCAGGTGTGGTTCCGGATCACGGCGGAGGCCGTCTGTCGGATGCGGGAGAAGACGCCCCTCGCCCGCGGCGAGCGCCTCATCGACGCCCTCTTCGCCTGGCTGGCGCCGGACCGAGGACTGAAGCGCGAGCTCAACCGCTTCGAGGTCCAGGTCTCCGATGACGGCGACACGTGGATCGAACTTCTGCGGTGGTGAAATGGGATCCCCTCGCCCGCGGCCGCGGCCCCGGCCGCGCTCAGCCGGACACCGCCCGCTCAACATCCGCCCAAGGTCGCCGTCATGGGTCTCCCCCCGTCAGCCGCTCCCAGGCGGCACGCGCCGCCACAGGGCCGCTTATGCGGACGTTCTCCGGCCAGCTCCCAACGGCGCCGGGGCGCTTCGCTGGTGGCGGTGCCGGCGGGGGCGCCGGTTTCCGTAGCTCGCCCCCGGCCACGTCCGAAAGGGACCACAGCACCCGGTAAACCCGCGCCGTGTGGTTCTCAGCCTCACCAGATCCGGGGCGCCGCCCATCAACGCGCCGCACCGTTCGGCCGCGGCGCGGTCCGGGTGCAGGTGGCACACGTCGCCAGCCGTCACCAGCGCGCCCAGCCGTAGCGGGTTACGGGATATCGCCCAGGTCACGATACGGACTCCCCGAGCCGTGCCATTGCATCGGAAAACGCGGCCGTCCCGTCCATAATCCCGAGCCGGACATAGCAGGGTTCGCCCCACAGCGATCCGGCCCACCGCGGCCGGCGCCGCCACTCGGTACAGGTCGGTTCCGGTGTGACACTGCCGATCGGGTCGATTCGTTCGTCGGTCATGTTCCCCTTTTCCCGCGGGATTCCGCCACCCGCGGTGCGCCCGGCCCGGTCCGCGAGTTCTGCGCGTTGGCGGCAGGCGCTTCGCCGAAGCTCGTCCGCCGGTCGTCGATCCGCTTGCCGGGCGGATGACACCTGACGCGGTTCGCGGACGCACTAACATGCAGTTCCGGCGCGGGAGCCGACAGCCTCGCGCTGACCCATCCCTGAACCACGCAAGGCCCTTTCCTGGTTTCGCGCCGACACTGGCTGATCCTCAGCCATAGACCAGTTTTTGTAGCGTCTGATGTACTATGCCTCAGACACAAAACAATTAGGCCATTTACAGCGGGTAACCTCTCGAACATACTGATGTCAATGGGTGGGGGCTTGTGTCTGGCAGACACCGTTCCCTGCGGATGCCCACCTATGGCAAAGCATGACAGGCGGAAAGTCTTCCAGCCAACCCGCAAGCCAGCTTGCTGAACCGTCACGATTCAGGTACCGCTGCCGGATTCCTCTTGGCCTGCTGAACGGTGCCCGGGAAAGCTTCCGGGGCCGCCCGCCCCTCCACGCGCGTCCCGCTGCCGGCACCCCGTCGACAGTCAGGGCTGAGCCAGGTACCTGCGGTGTGCGCCGGCATGGGAGCTTGCGGCCCTCCGGCGAACAGCCGGGCCGTAAGACGCCGGCCACGGCTGTGGATTGCGGCGGAAAGCCGCTTCCCGCGGAGATCCTTACCTTCGTACCGGTGCCATGCACGGAGCGTGGCGAGGGCGCGAAGCGTACGGGATCGCATACGGGGAACGTGACCGCGCGCGGCCCACGGGAGAGGAACGAAGAGATGACGTCACGGAGTATCAGGCGAACGGGAACGACGGCCGGCGTGCTGGCAGCGGTGCTGGCGGTCCGCGAACCACGGGCCGCTCGTGGATGAAGGAGGTATGAAAACGACCGACAGGAGACCGAGAATGAAGGGACCGAAAAAGGCCCACCAAAAGGAGTTTGGCATGAGGAAGAGTTTTTTGACGACACTTGTTTTTCTTGGGAGCGCCGCTGCTCTTTGCGCGTGTGAGATCGCTGGAGCCAGCCGAAGGAGACGCGTATTCATCGTTCTGCTCCTGATCGCCTCGATCGGCTGCTCGGACACGTCGCCCGTCGCGCCATCGCCGGTCGCCGAGGTCGGTGCCACGTCCACCAACCTGGCTGCGGCCTTGCAGCCGACCGCGAGCGGTTCCACGTACACCGACGTGGCTGATGCCTTGAAGGCGCCGGTGCGACGGGCGACCCATCACACCGACTGGACCTTCAATTTCCTCAATAACTCGGAGTCCAGAGAGCACTCGAACAAGTTTCGGCTCGTCGAGTTCAGGACCTCTGAAACAGAGGATGAGGGAAACGCACTGGTATGTCCAGTTTCGGTCGATTGAGACGTATAACGGACAACCGCACGAAAGAGGGATCTTTGTCGAAGCCGGCCCGGGAAACACGCATCACATCAACGGTTTTTGGGCGAATGTGCGCTATGTCGTTCGGGCGCGGTCCTACGCGGAGATGAGTCCGAATCAGAATCAATACTACTCGATCGGAGAGAACCTGATCGAGGTAGGCAGGTTCACAACGCGAGGCTGTCCGAGTACGACTCAGCACCGGGACAGCGAACCCCAACCGGAGAACCCGTACCGATGCGAGAGGATTCCTCAACCGCCAGGCCCAGCCGTAGTGGTCCCGGACGATCCGATACCACCGGGGATGATTACGGTGGATGCGGCGGACACCGGGGTAGCGCCAACAGCCTCGAGAATTTCAAGGTGGTCTCGAAGAGCAGCTCCCAGGGCACGTTGTACGCGAACGTCTTCATCTTCCACGGTGGGAATGCGTGTCCCGCGACGTATACCTTTAGAAGTGGGAAGTACGCGACGACCCCCGGTCGTCCGAACCGGAACGGCTGCACTCACCAGAGCTTATTGTAACGGCGGACAGCCAAAGAAGAAGGAGAGAACCCAGCCAGCAACCGAACGGGAACGACGTCCGGCGCGCTGGCAGCGGTGCTGGCGGTCCGCGAACCACGGGCCGCTCGTGGATGGAGGGGGTATAAAAACGACCGACAGGAGACCGAGAATGAAGGGACCGAAAAAGGCCCACCAAAAGGAGTTTGGCATGAGGAAGAGTTTCTTGACGACACTTGTTTTTCTTGGGAGCGCCGCTGCTCTTTGCGCGTGTGAGATCGCTGGAGCCAGCCGAAGGAGACGCGTATTCATCGTTCTGCTCCTGATCGCCTCGATCGGCTGCTCGGACACGTCGCCCGTCGCGCCGTCGCCGGTCGCCGAGGTCGGTGCCACGTCCACCAACCTGGCTGCGGCCTTGCAGCCGACCGCGAGCGGTTCCACGTACACCGACGTGGCTGATGCCTTGAAGGCGCCGGTGCGACGGGCGACCCATGACACCACCAGCTGGAGCTTCGAGTTGTTAACTGACGGGCAGCACAGCGAGCACACGAACAAGTTTCGGGTCGTCATTTTCAGTAGCGCTCCTGAAACAGGGGATGAGGGGACGCACTGGTATGTCCAGTTTCGGTCGATTGAGACCTATAACGGACAACCACACGAAAGGGGGGTCTTTGTCGAAGCAGGGCACGGGGATTGGGTCTACGGTTTTTGGGCGAATGCGCGCTATGTCGTTCGGGTGCGGTCCTACGCGAAGGTTCACGATCACTACTACTCGATCGGAGAGAACCTGATCGAGGTAGGCAGGTTCACGACGCAAAGCTGTCCGAGTGAACTCAGCACCGGGACAGCGAACCCCACACGGAAAACCCGTACCGGTGCGAGTTGATTCCTGAACCGCCAGCCCCAGTGGTCCCGGACGACCCGCTACCATCGGGAATGATTACGGTGGCTGCGGCGGATACCTGGGGTGCAGCGAACAACCTCAGTAACTTCGCCGTGGCTTTAACGCGGAACTCTGGGGGCACGTCGTACGCGAGGATCTTCATCTTCCACGGTGGGAATGCGTGTCCGGCGACGTATACCTTTAGAAGTGGGAAGTACTCACCGTGGCCAACTAATAGTAGTCCGAGGCGGAACGGCTGCACTCACCAGAGCTTATTGTAACGGCGGACAGCCAAAGAAGAAGGAGAGAACCCAGCCAGCAACGCCCAGAGGCCTGGCCATTCGGCCCTCGACTGCGTTGGAGGAAGCATGAACGCGGCAATCATGGGCCATCGTGACGGTGGGGATCGCGCTTGCGGGCGTGATCCTCACCTCGGCTCGCGGGGTGCGGCAGGACATCGTCGTATGAGCTGACCGCGCAGTCTGACGCGGAAGAGGCGCTCGTGTATGCCTGGCGGGTGGCCTGGGGCGGCACCATCAAGCCTGACGACGCGCAGACCGTCCTCTGGACGGCGCCGCCGACGGCGACCAAGGCCGCCACGGCCACAGCCCGGAAGACCCGGGCCGCCAACGAACGGGACGACCGCCCCGGGGCGGACGTGCAACGCCGCCCAGTCCAGCAGGATCTGCGTCCACGTCGCCTCCACCAACCCCAAGTCCCGTATTTCCAGTCACTTACGGCGCTCGCCGAACACCAAAACGGCCGAGGTGAGGAACACGCACTGACACGGTATGATGAGGCTCCCGATCATCAGCACAACGGGGGGACGCACCCACATGGCCACCACGGAAAGCGCCGTCAAGCTGACCTATGAGGACTACTGCGCCACACCGGACGACAAGCGCTGCGAGCTGCTGAACGGCGATCTGATGATGGTTCCCGCTCCAAACATGAAGCACCAAAGGGTGCAAGCCGCACTCGGTACCAAGCTGACCGAGTTCATCCGCGACCACGCACGGGGTGAACTGTTCTTCGCCCCCTGCGACGTGGTGCTGTCGGACACCAGCCCGACCTCCTGTTCATCTCCCGGGAACGGGAGCACGTACTGACCGCCGAGAACGTGCGGGGAGCTCCCGACCTCGTGATCGAGATACTCTCCCCGTCGACCGCCGACCACGACCTGGGGTACAAGCACGAACTCTACGGCAGACACGGAGTGCTCGAGTACTGGGTGCTCGACCCGACCGCCGAGACCGTCGCCGTCCATCGGCAACGCGACGGCGTGCTGGAACTCACCGACACCTTCGGTCGCCGGGACACCCTGCGCACGCCGCTGCGCTGCTCAAGGGCCTGGAACTCCAGCTCGACGACATTTTCCCGGCTTGAGCCAGAGCACGAGGGCGACCGCCTTCCTGCCGTCGACAACGGGGTCGCCCAGGAGGACCAGCGCCTCGAAGCCGTCGCACGGGCGATCGTCCCCTCGACCGAAGCCCCGCAGTAAACCCGCCGAACCGACCACGCCTACCTCACCGCTCCCGGAACCAGCGAATCGCCTTCTCGACCGTGTGGTGGTCGAAGGCGAAATGCCAGGCGATGACCGCGACGCGGACACCCAAGTCCTGCATGCCAGCGGCCGCCGCCGCGATCCGCCAGTACACCGGTGTCGCCGGCGGACCTCGCAGCTCGAACTCGACCGGCAACGCCGCCAACAACACGCCCAAGAGCAAGAACCACAGCCCATCAGACGGGCGGAGAAGCTGAACGGCCACCGGTCGCTACGCTTCAGCCGTGGCCGGTGTTGTCGCCCCGAACTTCGTGAACCGCACGCTGTGGACGCGGGACAACCTCGACGTCCTCCGCGGGCTGAACTCGGCAAGCATTGACCTCGTCTACGCCGACCCGCCGTTCAACAGCAACAAGAACTACGAGGCGCCGATCGGCACGAAAGCGGCCGACGCCATCCGGCCGTTCTTCTGCCAAGTAGAAGCAGTCGAGACCCCAAGGCGTGTGTGTATTATGCCTCACCGTAAGAACGGCTATGGCTTCCTAGCGTTGTCCGCACAACCACTCTATGCTAGAGCTAGGGTCTTTAGCCTTCATCGAGGGACAACGTGTAATTCCAGTCCCCATGGAAGGCACCGAGGCCCCGGTTACCCTCGAGCAGGTGAGAAGGAGAGGATAAGTCACCATTCGTTCGGAAACCCGTAACCAGTGTTCGGAGGAACCACATGAGGAAATCGACAATTTACCTGTTCGCACCAATCCTGGTGACAATGCTCACCGCCGCCGCGTGCGGAGACGACGATACCCCCCCCCAGTCCTCGCCGACTGCGCCGTCGGCTGCCACGCTCACGGACTCGGCGGCGAGCCTCGTCTCGAACGATCTCACCGGGGACCCGATGGCCGACGAGTGGTCGGCACCCGGCAGCGGCACCAGCAGAGGCGTCAACACGGCATGGGATCAGAGCACTGCCCCCACCAACACCGATCCCATCGTGTCCAGGGCCATCAAGGGAATTACCGTCACGTGGAGCATGCCGGAATCCACCACGCATACTGTCCTCGGGTGGGAGATGGTGTTGCGCGCCCCGAAGTACGACTCGAACGGGAACGCCATTCCGCTGCGGTGGGGCGCCTGCCAAGAGGCGAACAACGAAGTGGACTTCCGCACCAACAACGGGTGCTGGACAGGATTCAACGACCCGAACGTGATGAGCCAGTCCTACTCAAATCTGGAGCCTGGGACTGAGTACAAGTTCTTCGTCCGCGCTCGCCTGTCCAACGGTCCGTACTACCTCAGCAGCGCGGAAGGCTTCTTAGTCCGCTGCAACCAAACCCCCTATCTGGCCTGCGGATGGCTCGTGGGGAGGACTACGAGGATCGCCCGGAACGCATGGCCGTCCCCGACGGCTCCCGAACCGGAGCCCAATCCCAACACGAACCGCGACACATGCGGAGATGCCTACGGCACGATCTTTCCCCAATGCACACCAGGTATACTTCCAACCGGCAACCCCAGCAACAAAGATGGCTACGGAACCAACGGTGACTACCAGTTCCGCTACTACGGAGGATGCCACGGCAATAGCCGCGGACCCTGGTCCATCTACCAGGGCGGCAGCACAACTGACCGGCCGTACGCTATAGTCGGACGCCAAGGGCAGGAAGTGTACAACGGTAACAACGGCCAAAGGGTCTACTGGACGGAACCGCCGGTGAAACCGGGCCGGACCACGGTATTCCGGCGCGGGATGGTTTGCGCGGGCGCCGAGGCCAAAGAGTACGACGTACCGGAAGATTTCGACCTGATCCAGTGACAGTAGCTTTACCGGGTCGTACTCCGGTACCGGTAGGCGCCACCGGTACCGGAGTTATTTTCTCGACCGCGACGTCAACGCCTCACGTCGTCGTGTGGGACTCGCCCTGACAACGAGACCTGACCCTGCGGTACCGGCTGGGCCGGGAGGCGCCGAGCGGCGAACACGGGCGGTTCGGGCTGAACCTCCCGGTGACGGAACAGCACCCGGCCGACGGAACGCCGCCGCGGCGACCGGCCACGCTCGCGATGACGATGCTCTGGTGACGCCAAGCGCTCACGTCCGCCGGAACCACCGGATCGCCTTGGCGGCGGCCGCCCTGGCGACAAGGTCTCCGAGACCTTCCCATCCGGGACTGTCCGCGATCACCGCGGCGAGCGCCTCCCCGGTGTCCTGCGCGCCGATCAGCGCCCGCCCCAGCTCGGCGAATGCCCGGAGCGCCCCGCGGACCGCGGCCGTCTCGTCCCCGAGCTGCGCTTCGCAGGGCCGGGCGGCTTCGCGATACGTTCTGCCGACGATTCGGTCGTGGGTCTCCACCACCGCGTCAGCGAGAAACATCTCCCACTCGACGGCGCAGACCGCGAGAGTCGCGAGGCGGCGGTTGTCCGGGAACTCGCGGAGCCCGTCGGCGAACTGGTTCGCCGAGCGAAGTAGCGCTCCCCCTGCCGGCGCAACCGCGTGATCCGATGTTGCAGGGATATCGCGGAAGAAGCCTTCCGGAATATCGAGGCGCCGGACGTGCTCGAGGCCGTCCAGCAGCCGGTTGACGTCAGCGGAATTGCTGCCCGGCTCGAACTGCCTGAGCCAGACGAACCGCATCACGCCGGCGTCGACCATCTCTGCGAGGAGATATTCAAGGTCGCGCCGACGCCCGGGCGGGCCTACATGCTGTTTGAGGAGAGCCTAAGAATTATTATGTCTCAGGCGACTAATAACTTAGGCATTGGCGGCGGGTAACTTCTGGCGCACAATTTCGCGGTGCTCACGCCGATGTGGGGCAACGCGGGCGGTGGAGCATCACTGCAGGTTGCCAGAGGATTCAGTTGAAACCGGAAGGCCGCGAGCCGAAAGCGCTTCGCGGTCACCGTCGAGTCCGGCGCTTGGACTCGGACCACGGGGATCCGTTTGGCACTGCGGCGGTCCCAGTGGAAAGGAATTGAATGTGATGGAAAATACGAACGGCCAGGTCCGCGGTCGGGGTCCGGAGAGAATCTTGGTGGCGGCCACGCTGGCGGCCGTCGCAATGCTGGGCTGCTCGGATGAGGACGGAGGAAATCTAAACCCGACCGCACCCAGCGCCGTGAACGCGCCCACCACAGCGAGTTCGGCAAGCGCTGTGGCGACCGTGGCGACCCCCACCAGCGCGGGGGCCGAGGCTGCCTCGTCCGGCGATCAGATCACGGCCGACAGCAGCATGACGTTGACACAGGGACTCAACGCCGTTGCAATCCGTACGCCCCTAACCGCCAACTTCGTCCTGGTTCCGTCCGACCACGACGGGAGTGCTTTCACCGTCCAGCTTCACTTCAGCGAGCCGATCGGCAACAAGCCTCGCCATGTGAAAGAAGCCTTCTCGCAGCCCAGGATGGTAGGGCAGCCGGCAGCCGGGGGCAGCGTCACCAAGGCGAAACGTCTGGACCGTGCATGGGTGTCCGGCAAAAGGGTCACCAGCCAGTGGGAGCTCACGGTGGAGCCGTCCGGATCGGGCGATGTTGAGCTTGGGGCCGCCGGCAACCTGGTCTGCAGTGGGGGCTCCGCGTTGTGCACCCACCCAGGCCGCCAGTCCCTCTCCCATGATCTTAGCGCGACCATAAGGGACGGTACCGCGTCGTCACATCGGCCAGGGCAGACAAGCCCGCCGGGGCGAGTCCGCAATGCGCGCGCGGAGCTTGTCGGACGCTCAGGCACAAACTACCTCATCTACTTTGAGGATCCGCACGACGACAACGCCGACGGCGCTCTGGAGTACGAGATCCAAGTCGGGGGGTGCCACCCGGGTGATACGGTTCACCGCAGAATCACGGTGACAGGGTGGGGAAACTATTACTATAGGGTCATCACCGCGGGTAAGACGGCGGCTGGCAACCCGCCGGCGACGGCCTATTTCGGCGTGCAGGGGATCAACAGGAATGGCAGAGGACCTTGCGTGAGAGTGGAGACCGTGCTCCCCCCGCTGGCGGACCTGGTGGTGCGCTCGGCTTCGGTAAACGACAACACTCTGGGTATAGGAGTTTCGTTCACGCTGTCGGTGATGGTGGGCAACGACGGCCCCGGCGTCTTCGAGGGGCGGCCGACGCTGCTCTACTACCGGTCGAACAACGCGACGGTCAACGCCTCCGACACCGAGGTGGGCGCTGGACGAACGAATGAACAGAAAGAGATCGGGGCGCTGTTCGCCGGGCAGACGCGCAGCCATTCGATCAGACTGACGGCGCCGTCGGCGGCGGGCACGTACTACTACGGCGCGTGCTTGAGCGGGGATTCCGACTTGCAATCGAACACCACGAACAACTGCTCGGAATCGGAATCCGTGCAAGTCGTCGTATCGAATTAGCAGGGCAACCCGGATCTGGTGCAGCCACTTCACATCGGATGCACGGATCGCGGCGGGCTCGGGTCGACGCAGGGAGTGGTTCTAGGGGAATAAGGGTGAGAACCCACGAACAAGAGCCTGGACTCGGACAGTTCCGTCGAGGACCGTCCGATGGCGGCGGCGGGGAAGAAGGCGGGGGGCAGGTCGCCGTCCCGCCGGATGCGGCGTGGGGCCGGCGGCAGCAGCGGCGGCCAGACGTAGGCGGGTCGGGCTGGCGTCGGAGCTCACGAGCCGGGGCGCGTCGACCACCGACGTGATGCTCGCCGGGAACTGGAAGACGAGCCGAATGGTCGCGCACTACTCGGCCGGCGCGACCGCAGAACGCGGGGCCGTGGCGCGGTACCTCTGAGCAGTCAGGAATGCCGTTTATGGGTACGATTGGGGGTTCACTTCGACGGCTGGCGCTCCGCCAGCAGGACGGCATCGATCCGGGCGTTCACGGCGTCAATTCGGCCCCCGAGCTCGCGGCGGAGCTCGGCCGTGGTGGTTCGATTCGCGCGCCGAGCTCGCGGCGGGCGCCGTCGACCATCCGCCAGACCCCGAACAGCACCCCGACGCCGGTCAGGACGATCGCGATCACGTCGATGCGTTCGCGCAGCACGCCGGCGCGGCCGCGGCGCCGGCGCAACTTATGGAACGGGCCCCTGCCGGAAGTTCCAGGGGACCGCCCTCTACAGCTTCAGGTCCAATGAGCCACGGCTTGGATCTCCTGTCTTTTGAATGATTTGCGCCACAGATCCGTTCTGCCAGACATGGAAGGTTCAAGCCGCCTTCATTTGAAAGTCTGTGGGACAGCAGTGTTAGCGGCTAGACTGGGATCAATTCGACTGTTCGATCAGAGCCGGCCGGGCGGATATGTGCGGGCCGGCCGTAGTGGAGGTGTGGAATGAAACGATGGATCTTTCTCGGCGTGCTGCTCGCCGCCGGCATCGGGCTCTTGCAGGGGTCGGTCTCGGCGTCGGGCTCTATCGGACCCGGCGCCGGCAAGGTGAGCCCCCGCGCCGCCTACTCGCAGGGCAAGGCGCTCACGTTCCGAGAGCTGGTGTGCGACACCTGTCCGCTTCAGAAGAACGACCTCGACCAGGACCGCGCGCGCAGTCTGACGGCCAGTCTCGAGGCGGCCTACGAAGGCAACCAGACGGGCTCGCCGGACGACGCGGCGGTCCAGGTCCTGTGCGCCGGAACCGACGACTGCAACCTCAAGATGGAGCTGGTGCACTACTTCCTCACCCGCCGCTACAAGCTGTAGGCGGCGGGTGCTTTATGTATGTGACTGGGAAAACAGGAAGCGAATCATGCGCAATCCACGCTGCTCACTCTTGACCGTTCTGGCCGGCTCGGCCCTGCTTTCGGCCCTGCCGGTGCAACCCGCATCCGCACAGGGCACGCCGTGGATCGCAGAACCGGGAACCGGATCCGTCAACCTGACGTACGCCAACCAGAACGCCACCCAGTTCTACCGCTTCGTCGAAGACCAGCTCCAGAAGGTGCCGGGTCCGCTCGCCGATTCGCACCTGGCGCAGACCACGATGTGGTTCGGCGTCAACTACGCGCTCACGGACGCGGTGGCTCTCGACGTGCAGTCGGCCTGGGCGTCGAGCTCCCTGCCGGGCGCGGCCGGCCCGTCCGGGGGCGAGGAGGGCTACAGCGGTCTCTTCGACTCCAACGTCGCGGTGACGTGGCGCTTCGTCGACGAGCTGGTCAGCGACGCCCCGAGCGTCGCCCTGCGGGTCGGCGCGATCGTCGCCGGCGGCTACGACACCGGCTACATCAACTCGCTGGGCGACGGCGGCAACGCCATCGAGACGTCGCTCATCATCGGCAAGTTCGGCAGCCCGGCCGGGTTCTCCGGAGAGATCGGCTACCGCGCCCGCACGAGCACCGAGGTCAACCCGAACGCGGTGGGCGCCATGGCCGGGGACCAGGTCGACATCCCCAACGACATGTTCGTCAACCTCGGCCTCTTCATCCCGGCCGGCGACGTCGTCACCATCGGCTTCGACTATCGGATGGTCAACGCCCTGTCCGGCATCGACATCGGCGGCGAGGGCTTCTCGCCGAGCCGGTTCCCCGGATTGCACGAGGACGGCCACATCGTCGGGGCGCGGCTGATCGCCAGCGTCACCGACCTGGTCAGCCTGAACGGGTTCTTCGGTCAGGTGGTGAAGGGGCGCAACATCGCCGCGTCGCGCATCTTCGGCGTCGGCCTGAGCTTCGGCTTCGGAGGCTCGTTCTAGCCGCGAAATCGTCGAACCGCGCTGCTCTATGTGCGCACAAACGTGTCCGGCAGTTAGCACCCCGTAACCCTTGCAACCGCGAACCAACACGCCTGAACCAGCCTTGTGGTCATGCAAACGCCGTGACAAGTCAAGGCAAAGAGAGGTACGCTCGTGTTCGGAGAGGTCGGATACCTTCTCCCATCCATCAGGAAGGGTCCCAGTCGTCATCGTATTGCTTAACCAGTTCTTTGTCACTGAAGATCATCTTTGACATCATCGAGCAAAGCTCCTCCACTGAGCGTGCTGCCACGGGTTCCGCAGGCCTGCGCCGCGGTGGTCGCCCCCGCGCTGTCCCCACCCCGGCCGCCCCAGGTCCGCGAGGCCCTGGCCGCGAGTCGTCGATGCTCCCCGGCTCGTCAGCTCGGACGCCCAGCCCCACCCGTACCTGAGTGGGCGGTCACCCGCTCGACGGCCGGCGGCCCGGGCGGCCGCCTGGAACCGCAGCCCCCACCAGCTTCGGCGAGAGCGGCACGACGCGTTTCTCTCCGGGTCCGGGTTCTCGGCAGCCCTGAGCGTCCGGAGCGCGCGGGCAACGCGGCCCGCCGCCCCCTGAAACGGCCGCGCCTGCCCCCAGCCACGCCGGTGGTGGACTCACGGACTGACTGCCCCCGCAGCCCGGAACGGTGACCGCACGCGTGATGTGCCCGCCGGGCCGAACTCATCGCCGTCGCCGAGAGGTCCGTCGACTGAGAGCGGCGCCGGCCCCGGGCGTGGTCAGCCAGCGCTGCCCGCCGCGGCCGAGCGTTCCGGCGGTCGACGCCGGCGGCGGCGGAGGCGAACGCCGAGCGCCCCCCACCTGCAGGGGGACGCGGTGGGCTCGGGCCGGTGGACCAACCGCGAGATCGCGCGGGCGACGCCGCCCTTTACGAACCGGACGTCAGTCGTCTCGCCTCCGTCTTGCTGCGGCGGACGGTAACCAGCACCCCGTCGACGGCGTCGAGGCGGCCGCGCTCGAGGGCAACCTCGTCGGACTCGACGCCGCAGCCGGATGGCAGGCGGCGAGGATGGCGGCGAGGTCCGCGGCCCCAAACGGCCGGGCCTGTCCTCGGCCGCGATCGCCGGCGGCTGGATTCCTCATAAGGCTGTTCGGATGTGGGTCCGACGGAGGGTCGTGTTGCGGGCGTGGCGCTCACCGGCAAGGTCGTCGATCTGTCTAGGTCACCGACGGCACCGGCAGCGCCGTTATGCCGAAGGTCTCGGCCGACGGCACCCCACGACCACGTCTTCCCGACGGTCCACCCGGCGGGCCCCACCGCCACGTCCGGCCGTACCGGCTCTGGCACCGGCAGCAGCGCCACGACGGCGCCTGTTACGACAAGACCCCCGCCGATCGGGCGCAGCCGTCGGAGCGGGTCAGGTGCGTGGCGCTCGTGCGCAACACCGATCGCCACGACGCCGGCCAGCATCACACCGAGGCCGGTCTTCTGCCGCCAGTGCAATGCGCCGGGGTTCTGCGCCGAGGCCGGGGAGACCAGCGACGTAGCGAGTCCCAGGATCAGGACAAGCCGCCGTATCGTCACGGAGCACCTCCAGGTCAGCGACAGGGTGGATTGGCGTGGTACACGCTGGCGGGGCCCACGTAGCTGACCGTCCCGCTCCGCGCCCCCACCGCGAACCGGTCGCGGGCGATCGCGCCCCCACGGCGGCGGCCACCACTTCGACGGCTTGGTCGTGGGACAGCTCAAGCGTCTTCACCTTCACCCGCGTCGCCGAGCTGCAGGAGACCATCCGCGTCAGCCGTGAGCAGCCATGGGCCAGGGCGGCTTCCAGGGAGTCGAAGACCGGGATGATCTCGTCCAGGTCGGACAGCCGGAACACGTCCTTCAGGTGGAGAGCCAAGTTGCACAGGGCGAAACGCCCTCCTCTCGACTGCAGCTCCCGGGCCGTGGCGAGCACGACCCCGAGGCCCGTCACGCCTACGTAACTGAGCTCCCGGCAGTCGAGGACCACACGCTCCACACCGTCGTCGAGCAGGGCGGTCATTTCCTCCTTTAGCTTAGCCCTCTCGCTGCGCAAACGTCCAGGCGCCCTCGCAGCGTGACGATGAAGACGTTGTCATGCCGTCGGATGTCGTGATTGAACCCGCGTAGTTTCATGGACATATGACGGGCCTTCGGAACCCGTGCACGCCGGAGTCGGGCCGGCGCGTACGGGAGAACGCCCAGCGAACGAGCCCTTCGGGTCGGGCCGCCGAGCTTCCATGCCGACTTCCGCGTGATGTTGGATCGTCCAAGTCTGGTAGCCAAGCTTGGACGACTGGTTCCCTGGAGTGCCATCATTGCGTCCCTTCCCCTTTCCCCGGCGGAAATCCCGGACCGTGGGAATCATGCTACGACATCACCCACGGAGAGCGGCGGCCATAGCCGCGGCGATCTCCTCCCAGCGTGCCGCCTCTGCCTTCAGCCTACGCCGTCCGGCGTGCGTCAGGCGGTAGTACTTGGCACGGCGCCCGTTTTTGCTCTCGCCCCATTTCGACTTGATGAGCCTCTCGTGCTCGAGCCGGTTGAGCGCCGGGTACATCGACCCCTGCGGCACTTTGAAGACATCTCAGGAGACCGTCTGGATTCGAAGCAGCACCCCGTAGCCGTGCAAGCCACCCAGCGAGTACCGCAAAGCCCAACTGAATGTTGGACTCTGCTTCCACCTCGCCGGTGATCCACAGGCCGCGTACCCGCCGGCAGTCGTTCTTCATGGCTTCGATGCTGCCGAACTGCACTCGCGCGCGGCGCGCCGCTTCCGCCCGTGGGACCCCGGTGCGGACCAAGTCCTCCGTTTGGGCGTCGAGATGAAATCGCATCTCTTCATCGAGCGAATCCTCGAAGCGCTCGCGTTGGGTCAAGGTCGTCAGGAATGAACGTAGCCGCGGGAACATGTGACATCCGTCGGGGGGCGCGGGCCTTCTGTCGGACAGCCCCCACTCGCAACTTACTCGACGTGGTGCAGACTCTATAATGAATTGCGCCACCATGTCTAAAGGCATGATTTATTTATGCCTCACCGCAAGCCTGCCTGTGGTTTTGGCACAACTGCTCTATGCTGAGCAATAATGAGAGATGGTCTGGCTTTCCGCTGAACCGCCTGCTCGGTCCAGGCGCGATCTGCCCGCTGTGGCTCAGCAGTGCTGTCGCCACGAACGCCCCGAAGTGCCCATTGAGCGGGAGACCCATGCGACGAAGCACTCCCCAACCGGAACCCGCCACAACCACGAACCCATATCCGGCGCCGGACAAATGCCACTACCTGACCTTCCGCCCCTCAACGACCTGCGCTTTTTCGAGGCGGCCGCGCGCCACGGCAGCTTCGCTGCGGCTGCTCGCGAGCTGCGGATCACGCCGGCTGGCCTCTCGTATCGCATCAAGAGCCTCGAACGGCATCTCGGCACGGCGCTGTTTTCGCGATTCGCCCACGGCGTGCGCCTCAACCCACAGGGCCGAGCTTATCTGAAGGATATCCAACGCATCTTCGCGGACCTCGATCAGGCGACCCGGCGCCGCCGCGACCGGCGTCAGACGCCACTTCTGAAACTGGTCGCCATCGAGGTGGTCGCCGAGAAGTGGCTGATGCCCCAGCTTGCCGGCTTTACCGCCGTTCACCCGGAGATCACCATCGAGTTCGAGGTCGACCACGGCGAAGTCGATCCGGATCGCCGCGACTTCGACGTCTGGATAGCCTTCACCGACCAGGTCCCCGACACGCTTCATTCCGAGAGGCTGCTGGAGGAAACGCTGTCTCCCGTCTGCAGCCCGGGCCTTCTGGAGGCCCGGGGACGGCCCCGGAAGCCAAAGGACCTGCGTGGCTGGCCGCTGGTATACGACCTGCACTGGACCACGGACTGGTCCCACTGGTTCACGCACCATGGCGTGGCGTCGGCCGATCTGTCGCAGGCTTTCGGATTCCGTCTCTACACCATGGTGGTCCAGGCCGCCGTAGACGGCATCGGCGTGGCGCTCGGTCACTCATTGATGATCGCGCGCGAGCTGGAGCAGGGCACCCTCGTAACCCTCTTTGACTCGCCGGTCGCTGCGCCGGCCCCGTATCTGCTGGTCACCGCTCCGGCGTCGCGCCGGAAACCCGAGGTGGTGGCCTTTCGAGACTGGATTCTTGCCCAGGCGTCCTTGAACTGCTGAAACACCCCGCGCGTCTGAAGCGAGCGACATCATTCGGGTTGTCGAATCAGGACATCCAGCTTGACGGGCGTCGGATTCGGCTTCGAAAGCTCGGCTGGGTGCGCCTCGAGGAGCGGCTGCGCTGGCGCGGGAGGGTGAAGACGGTCCGTGTCAGCTGCGAGGCCAGCCGGTGGTACGTGGCCCTGGGCGTCGAGTGGGATCGCCGCCGCGGTCCGGCGCCGGACGTGAGCGCTGGCGTCGACGCCGGGCTGAAGACGGTGGCGGTGGTCGCGTCGGCCGACGGCCGCATCGAGCGGCGTATCGCCACCCCGCGGACGCACGATGCGCAGCTCCGGCGGCTTCGCCGGGCCAGCCTCGCGGTATCGCGCAAGCGCAAGGGGTCGGCCAACTGGCGTCGGGCGATGGCGCGCCTCGCCCAGGTCCAGGCCCGAGTGGCCGCGGTCCGGCGGGACGCTACCGAACAGGCGTCGACCGCGATCGTCCGGGCGGTGCGGCGCATCGGGATCGAGGACATGTCGGCCCGCGGGATGCCGCGCCGGGTGGCCGATGCTTCCAAGTCGCGGTTGCTCGCGCGAATCAGCGTGAAGGCGGCCGAGGCCGGCGGCCAAGTCATCGTCGTCCCTCGCCACTGCGCCGGCATGAGAATCTGCTCGGCCTGCGGAGACCGCACGGAGCGTATCCGGGCAGGTGATACCGGCCTCGCGGCCTGCCGGTGGACGTGCGAGCGTTGCAGTACGGAGAATGACCGCGACATCAACGCGGCAAGGAATCTGGACCCGGCCTTCTGGTTGGATCCGGTGGACGCGGCGAGCTGCGCCGAGTCCGAAAATGCCCGTGGACAGGCGTGTCAGTAGCGGGCTTTGGCCCGCGGCGACGGCCTGGGCGAAGCGGGAAGCGCGACTGCGCGCAACCCCTATGCGGGGGCGCCTCCACACGCAGTGGATGGTGGCGGGTCACCGGGCGTAGCGCCTGTTCAGGCAGGCACAAGAATGACGAACCGGCCTGGCGGCGCGGCGGCGCACCGAGACGGTATCGGCGTTCGCCAATGCATCGGATGCGGCGTTCGACGACTGGATTTGGCGGGGCGGACGGCGGGCGCCGACGACGACACCGTGTAGGTCAGGAGGTCGCCGGCGGGATCCGGAAGGCCCGAAGGGCGACGTGCGGGGCTCTACTTCGTCGGAGCCTACTGCCCAGGCCAGTGGGGCTGGCGTCGGAGCTGAACAAGCCGGGGCGCGCGCCGTGCCCGCTGGCGGACGGCGGACCAAGCCCGAGCGCCAACGGCCGCGGAGGCGATGGCGTCGGGTGGCGCGCGGCGTACGGGACGAGAGGTGGGGTGCCGGTGATCGAGGTCGGGGTGTTGTTCTACGCGGTGTCACTGGTGGTTGCGGTGGCCATAGGGTGGTTTGCGCGAGCCGCCTTCGAGAGGACCCTCGAGCCAATCGAGGACCACGACCCAGAACGCCGGCGTCGTGGCTCAGGTACGCGAACGGCACTCAATCAACCAGACGTCGGCGGCGAGGCCTCCGAACCCACGGATGAAGGCGACCCTCGTCGGTGGCGAGGGAAGGGGGGATGATGATCCACCCCGGTGCTTGGAGCAGTTGAGCTGACACCCGTTGCCGCTTGACGACGGCGATGGCGTGGGTGCGCGAGGAGGCGCAATGACTGGAGGGAGGCCGATGAAGAACTTTGGACAGGCCGGGGTGCTCAGCGCGCTGCTACTGTCCGCGCCGCTGTCCGCGCCCGCGCAGACTGCCGAGCCGCAAGAGCAGGCGGAGGCCGACGACGCGCCGCAGTTCGTGGAAGAGGTGACCGTCACCGTCACCGCCCGCAAGCGGGAGGAGAACCTCCAGTCGGTGCCCTTCTCGGTGGTGGCCCCGTCCGGGCAGGCCCTGCGCAACCGCAGCGCCGAGACGATCGAGGACGTCTCCGCCAACGTCGCCGGCTTCTCGGTGCAGAACCTCGGTCCTGGCCAGAGCCAGATCGCGATGCGCGGCGTCTCGGCCGGCCAGGTCGTGCGCGACCAGCCGGGGGTCAAGGAGCAGGTCGGCGTCTATCCTTGAGGAGTCGGTCTCGCTGTCGCTGTTCACGCCGGATCTCGACCTGTTCGACATGTCGCGGGTCGAGGTGCTGCGCGGTCCGCAGGGGACCCTGTTCGGATCGGGCTCGCTGTCGGGCACGGTGCGCTACATCACCAACCAGCCGGTCCTTGGCGTCACCGAGGGGACCGGCGAGCTTGGCTTCAGCTCGCTCGCGGGCGGCGGGCTCGGCAACGACGCGAAGTTCGCGGTCAACGTGCCGCTCGGGTAGGCGGCGGCGGTCCGCGTCGCCGCCTACAACACGGCCATCGGCGGCTTCATCGACGCCGTGCAGCCCGACTTGAGCGTCCGCGAGAACGTGGACGGCGGCCGGCGCAGCGGCGCCCGCGTGGCCGTGCTGGTGCAACCGACCGAACAGTTCTCGTTCACCCCGCGGCTCGTCTACCAGGAGGTGTCGATGAACGGCTGGAACCGGATGGACGCCTACAACATCCTGGCGAACCCGTTCACGACCACGCGGCCGGCGATCCTTGCGGGGCATCCTCACGGACTGGCCCCGACACCCGATGATCGTCGGGGTTGCTCGCCGCTGCTTCGGGGTCCGCACGGGGCGCGCGGTTCGACGGCGCCGTCTACCAACGCGTCAACCCCGCGGGAACAAGCATCACCTGTACCCAGTGCGCGAAGCGGGACAAGAAGAGCCGCCGCTCACAGAGCGAATTCGTCTGCACCGGCTGCGGCTACGCCGCCAACGCCGACGGAAACGGCGCCGAGAACAGCCGAGTACGAGGAGTCACGTCCCTACGCGAATCCGCACGACGCCGGATCGAACGCCGGCGAGAGAAACGGGCGGAGTCGACCGCCCGAAGCGCCGAGCCCGGGCCGGGGAACGGCGGCGCGGCTGCAAGCAACACCGCGGCTGCGCCGTACGCGAACGGCACCGGACGCTGCCTGGAGAACCGCTATCGCGGTTCTCCAGGCTGAAGGCAGCACCCACGAGCCCGGCAACGGAGCCAGACCACCTTATGGTCTACTACACCGCCAATTTAAGGGTTTTTCGACAAAGAGACCTCGCAATGCGCATGACAACGCCGACGACTCCAAACCCGACGGGAGCCAAGCTCCACGACACCCTCTTCGCAGTCCGCCGGTCCGTCCGCTACCACCGCCACCGTGAACGGTTTTTCGACCAGGCCCACCACGTGGGTGCCGTGATCACCATGATCGCCGGAATCGCTACGATCACAGCGCTGGTCGCCGACCTGCCGGCCGAATGGACCTGGACGCGGCTCGCGGCCGCAGCCCTCGCAACAATCGCGAGCATCGCCAATCTCGGATTCAATCCCGCAGCCGCGGCCCGGCGCCACAGCAGCCTCGCGATGAACTTCGTCTTCCTGGAAAAGGATCTGGTGCACGCCGGAAGCGCACCGCTGGCCAAAGACCTGCTCAAGCTGCAGACGCGGCGACTGGACATCGAGGCCGCCGAGCCGCCTGTACTCCGCGTGCTCGACGCGATCTGCCACGACGAGCTGATTACCGCGCTGGACGCGGACTCATCGCACCGAAGCAACGTGACGAGATGGCAACGCCTTTGGCGGCATCTGTTCGATGTCGGAGCCCACCGGCTCCGAACGCACACCAACTGACAGAGAAAATCGACCGAACCGCCAAGGGACTCGAGATCGAGTTCCAGCCGATCGAGGCCGCCGGCGCTCTCCCGGCCGGCGCCTGAGCATCCAGGCCTGGCTCCAAGACGTGAAGGTGCCGGGGACCCCCCGGCACCTTCAACCGACGACGAAACCCACCCGCATGCGGGCGGCCGACAAAGCTGATCAGCCGCACCACTGCACGAGGTGACGAAGATGTCCAGCTACAAAAGCGACCCGCGGTGGATCACCATCCGGTACAAGGGGACTTGCTCCAAATGCCGCAAGACCCTCCAGAAGGGAGCCCGCGCGTTCCACTACCCGAACGACCGCAGCGGCACCCTATGCGAGACATGCGGCGAGCCGGCCGCAGAACGGTTCGCAGCCGAGGCGGCCGACGAGGACATCCTCGCCGGCCACAAATGGTGAGCAGCGGAAACGAGAAGCGCCGCAGCCGGGCCGTCGCCCCAGGGCGGCGAGAAGGATCGCCCGAGGCCGTCCTGGCCCCCTACCAGTAGACCAGCCTGCCCACAGGCACCTCCGCGGACAGCCGTCTCCAACAACGGAGCCGACGGCACCAGATCCGGTCGTCAGAAGACGAACCGGCTGAGACGCGACAGCCTCATCAACCTGGGAATCGCGTTCGACGCCGTCCGCTGGAGGTAAAACGTCTTGCCGTCAAGCCCGTCGCTGACGTGGTAGCACTGCCACCGATCACGGCCCAACTCATTCAGAAGCTCGTCGACATCCGCGAGATCCGCTTCCAGAACCACGAGGGTGATGTACTCGATCGCCGAAAGCTCCCGCAACTCCTCAGCAGCTGACTCGGCAGCACGCACAGCATGCGCCACCATGATCTCGTGAACCTCCTCCGCGGACAACCCGGCCACCGCCTCGGCACCGTCGCGCGCCCGATCGATCACACCTCGAGCATCGTCGCGGACATCGTCCACAGCCGCGTCGCGGCAACCAGACAAGAACACGAGCACCGCACAAAACAGAACGCACCTCGGTTGCATAATCAAGATCCTCTCACCGAACTCCGGGAATCGCCGGTGGCGGACCAAAGCCCGAAGCGCGAACACTTCCCAGGCTTGGAGAAGAACGCCAACTCGAGGAGTGTACCACCCGAAACAGCACACACCCGCCGAGAAGCCGCAGACCTCCAGCGGTTGCTCGACACCAACCGAGACGACCGACGCCGAAGCGCCAACAAGACCGGCGCAGCCATAGGGCAACGCCGCAACCAGATCGACCAGATCGGATCCACGCGCGCCACAAGGCGCTACGCGGGCTGCTAGACGAGGAAGAGCAGACCGGGCGCTATCAGAAGCGCGAACCGATTCGACGACGAACCGGACCCTCACGGCTAAAAACGTACCAGCGCCGACGAAGCGGTATCGTGGACGCGTACCGAGAGGATTTCTTCGAGGCAAACAAGAACGCCAACCATGAGCAGGAGAGACCAAACCGACACTCTCGACTACCACCGCAGCAAGACGGACGGCCTGGAACCAGCCTTCGACGCCGCAACGTGAAGGCGCCACCCCCATCCGGCACCTTCAACCCCAGCCGAAAGGAGAGACGCGACGATGCCCGAACCAAAGAGATTCACGCTCTGGGTCCCGGAGAGCGGCGCACCCCTGAGAGAACCCGAAGACCCCCAACCCGGGCCCCATCGAGATGCGTGCGGCGCCGATCGGCGTGAGCCTCGTCGAAGACCCGCCGAGCCCCGACGCCCAGATCCTCTGGCGGGCGCTGAAACTGTGCAACCGCCACAAACGGGCAGTGCTGCCCGAAAGGCACGCGAGGACTCAGACCGGATACCGAGATCTCATCAGCTTCCGGATCGAGTACGAAATCGACCGGAAAAGCTACGTGCTGCCCCGGCCGCTCCCGAAAGGACCGCTCCCTGGCGAGCCGCCCGCGGGCCAACCCTGGCAGGTCGACGCAATCAGGGTCGCGGCGACCCTCGAACATCCCACTACCCCGTCCGAAACCGAGGAGATCGTAATGGGGGTGGACGTGGCCTTCGTCGACCCCTACGGGAACGAGCCGACGTCCAGGTTGATGCTGACAACACGTCGGCCGTACACAACCGCCGACGTCGACGATGTCGCGAGACTCATGACCCAGGGGTTCTGCAACCCCTGGCCCGGAGCCAACGAGGACACCTCGGAGACACAGTACAAGACCTTCAGGGCCGAGTGCCACGAGACCGCGGCAAACCTCCTGCAGCCACGGGCGGAAGCCCTGCAACTCACCGCCGAGCGGCGGGTTCGCGCTGAGATGGAGAACCGCCTCCGGAACGGCGAACACCTCACGATCGAGGTCCACCAGGACAAGGACCAACTGACCGTTACCGCACAAGCGGGCTTAAGATAGTCCGGGCGCCGCTCCAGTACGAGCAAGAGAGGCCAAGGCAACGCTCCCGACTATCCAAGAAGAACCGAACGATGATGAACAGAAACCATCATCACCCCGGTTGGTTTCCTGAGCTTCGGTGTCTTCGCCAAGGCGGTATTGGTATCGCGGGTAAGCCGGGGAATTGCCTCTCGGCTGTACCTCACGACCTTGTCGACCAGCTCTCGGCTGTCGGCAAGCATCCGCCGGTCGGCGTCGGGGTCATCATCCGCGTATCTCCCGTCTCCCGCGTACTCGGCGAGGCGCGTCATCACGCCATCGTCCCGTGGCGCCCGGACCGGCTCGCCCTCGCTCTCCACGGCTGTCCACAGCTCGTTGAGTTCGTGGACGTGCTTGAAGCTCCGTCCCTGGGCTGTGATCAGCCCTTCCAGGCACTGCTCGACGGCTTGGTGCCGGAGGTGGCACCTCGTTTTGGTGTAGATGTCCGCGTTGCTGTCGCGCCAGTGGTATTCGGCGTTCTCGAGGAACCGCGCGCTCTGGTCGGGTTTCAGCTTCGTGCTCTTGACCCGGCCGCTCTCGTCGGTGAACCAGCTTTGCCCGGTCGCCACGGCCCGGCAGCCGCCGCTCTTTAAAAGGACGGTGATTCCTTGACTCAGCGCTGCTTCCTGAATCGTGGCTGCCGTCCGCCGCTGGCGTTCCAGATCTTCGCGCCTCATCTGGACGACATCGATCCGGTCGCCGTTCAGCCGCATGCGCTCCCGGCGCATCACCTCGGGATGTCCGTGGTCGTTGATCACGAGCAGGTCGATGTCGCTGCCCTCGGTCATCTCCCCGCGGGCCGCGGAGCCGAACAGGATGATCTGGTCGGGGTCGTACCGCTCCGCGACCGCGTCGACCGCGGCAGCCAGACGGTCCGCGTCCAGCCTTCCGCTCGGCGAACGGCTAGTCTCAGAGTCGGTCGTCACAGTCATGTTCTGGATGTTATCTTTGACGCTCACTTTACCACCCGCAGAGGATGCTCACCATCGAATCGCGAGGCACGGATGACCGCCCACGAACTTCACACCGCCTACAGACGCCAGCTGAGCCGCAGCCTCGAGCCACCGTGGGAACCGGGGCTGGACCCCGGCGGTACGCGAGCAATGCTGAACGCTTCCAACGTGCTGGGAACTGCCGACATCCCCGAGGTAGACGACGGAGACCCGCTCTGGCTATGGAGCGACCTCCACCTGGGGGACTACATGGCGCCAAGCTCGTTCGGACGCCCTTTCAACAGCGTGCTCGAGATGGACGACAAGCTCCTCGACGCATGGAACCAAGCTGTCGGGGCCGACGACACGCTCATCGTCGCCGGCGACGTGCTGCTCGGGTCGCCCCGGGAACGGGCCGACCGCACGCAGCGAATCAGCGAAGCACCCGGCTACAAGGTTCTCGTGTACGGAAATCACGACCAGAACGGGCAAGGCGGAATCACCACCGACAGCTTCGACGAAGCCCACTTCGCCGTGAGACTCGCGGGCGACCCCGTGCTGCTCATCACGCACATTCCCCTCACCGACGTACCCGCGGGCACCGTGAACGTGCACGGACACACCCACCACCGCGACGCACCGGGCGCAGGACGGCACATCAACGTCTGCGTCGAGCAGCTCGAGTACCGACCGAGACGGCTGAGTGAAATACGCCGGCTCGCCGTCGAGATCGTCCACGGGAACACGGTGCCGGGCGCAACCACGGCAGAGCAGCTGGCCGCCACAGCAGCGATATCCTGAAGAACCACGCGACGGCTGACCGCGCCAGCAGCCAAAATCTCCGTATCCGGAAGGCGCCGAGCCGCCACTTCCGAGAAGATGTACACTGACGGCAATACCGTGAGCCGGTCATGAAAACGCCTGCAGCAAGAACTGAGGACCAGAACGGCACGACCGCGCCAACTCCCAGGAAAGCACCGATGAATACAATTACCACGGTGGGTCTCGCGCTCCTGCTGATAGGCGTCGGCACAGTATCGAATCTGCGGAGCTTCATCAGAACCGAGATCCAGGCGTCGACTGCAACAACGAACGCAACTCTCGAGAGAGCAGTCGCAGGAGTCCGGGAGGAGATCCACGCCGGCGAGAGACGCCGAAACCACCAAATGGCCGAAATTCGGAGGATCATCACGAGAAGAACAGAGCGGATGCACCCCCGTTAAAGAGAATCAGCTAAGGTGCGAGGCATCCACCAACCGAGACGACAACAGTAGACACCGCTACCACTCCCAGACACCGAGACCGAAACAATGAACGTAATCACCCACCAAATCAGCACCACCGGAGTCGGGAGACAGTCAATCTCGATCGCGCCAGATCACGAGCGGCCACCACACGCGTACTACCTCGGGGTCCAACACGGCGAACACGACGGAAGCTGCGAATGCCGCCAGTGCACACCGCAAGAGTACGACGCCGAAGTACACGACGGCCACGGCGGCACCACTCTCCAGTAGCCAACCGGACCCGGGACACCTGGAGTAATGGATTTCGAAACCTGGCGCGATCAAGAGCTCGCACGGCGCCTCTTCACAGAGGCGGAGGACAGAGTCGACCGGCTGGCGCCGCCGGAAGCATTCCCCGACAACTACACCGCCAAGAACGGACCCGAACGCGGAGCGAACGCAACGGCGGTGAACGCCGTTCTGACGCCCGGCTGCTGCGGGTGGAGGGAACCACCCACGGCCCACGAGCTGTACGACGCGATGCGATCGCCGAACCCGACCGAGCGGCACCGATCTGTCGCGACCGCCTTCGTCAAGGGGGCGCACATCGATGACATCGTGATGGCAGAGCTCCAGGGCGCGTTCACGTGGCGACAGCTCGCGAGGATGTTGTACAGGCTAGGAATGGAGACGACCGAGCTTAGCCCCTACGTGAATCGGTGGGCACAGCGAGACCGACGGGAATAGAGGAACACGGGGTCCCAAATGAAGCTGTCCGAGCCCGCCGAGAACCTCTGGCGAACACATCGCGACACACTCCACCGAATCGCGGACGACATCGCCGGACCCAGCCGGCTGCTCCTCGGTGGAGGCACCATCCTCAACGCCGATTGGGGACACCGCGAAAGCATCGATATCGACGTCATCCTCCCGGAACGCCGCAACGTCACCGATCTACACCCGGGACGACGCCTCGACCTCGCCAAGGCCCGACGCGATCCTCGCGATCTTCTGAACCGGCCGATGACCTTTAGGTCCGCGAGGCCGCGCCGCGAGCGGCACGCTGACCCCACCGCGAGGGTCGCATTAATTTCCCCTCAACGCCGGGCGTCCGACTTGCCGAGACAGACGATATGACCGACAACGCCACGAGCCTCGCGGCCGCGCTCACGAGCACGAGCGAACAACGCGTCCGGCGGTACCGGCACGAGAGCAACGTCAAGCTCGACCTCTCGCAGCTGATCGGCGTGCTCGGGTACGGACCCGTCGACAACGAGCACCCGATCCCAGACGGGTCCATCGACATCTACGTCCCGCACCATCGCGTGATCATCGAGACCAAGGCCCGCGGGCTCGCAGCCGCCCCCCACAAGCCACAGGGGGCCGACCGGGAAAGCCCGAAGGAGCAGCTCGACCGGTACGTCCTGAGCGAGATCCGGACCGAACTCTCATCGTTCGACTGGGATCCCGAGGACCGATCCAGACAACCATGGGTGGGCGTCGTCACCGACGGAGCCATCTGGCACAGCTGGCGATACCCGCACGAGGAGAACCCGGAGGTCGAGACGATACCGGCCATGACGACGTCGAACGCCGCCGCGCTGATCGACGCGCTCACGGCCGCGTTCGGGACAGAACGGACCGGGAAGCCGTGGGTGCCGGCCGACCCCGCCGACCTCTTCCGGGACCACGAGAAGGCCCTCGAGAGCCTGTACCGGCAGCTTCCCCGAGCCGTCCGAACCCGCACCGAGACCAAGCGGCAGCTGTGGCTCGACATGCTGCACGTGTCCGGGATTGCACCCCACGACAACGACGCCGACCGGCTGTTCGTCACCCACTCCCTGCTCATCGCGATCGCCCGCCTCGTCGCGCACGGGCTGACCCAAGACCGGGGGGAGTGGCACGCCGCCCTGAACGACGGCTTCGTGTCCTGGGTGACCGACTCGCACCCCGGACGGGAATGGGCCGACGAGCTCCAGCGGACGGTGGAGGGGCACGACTGGAAGCGCCGGCGCCACGACGTGATGCAGTCGCTGTACATGGAATTCGTGTCGGCCCAGGACCGGAAGGTGTTCGGCGAGTACTACACGCCGGACTGGCTCGCGGCGCTGATCGTTCAAGAAGCCCTCGACGAGGCGTGGCGCTCGAGGGCCATCGAGCAGGCCGAGACCAGCGCCCGCACCAACACCCGCCTCGACGGCGTCGGGGTCCTCGACCCGACCTGCGGTTCAGGCACGTTCCTCTACCACGCCGCACGGCGGATCCTCGACGCCCCCGAGATGGGCCAGCTCAGCCCCGGCCACCAAGCTGACATCACCGCCAGCCTGGTGCACGGGATCGACGTTCACCCGGTCGCCGTCGAGATCGCCAAGACGAACATGATGCGGGTCCTGCCCACCACGCCGACGGCAGGCAGCGCCGCCATCCAGATCCGGATGGGCGACTCGCTAATGGCCGACAACCAGTCGACGAGCCTCTTCGACGTCGAGGGCACGATGCGAATCCTGACGCCCAAGGGACGGCAGATCTCGCTCCCGATGAGCTTCGTGCGCCGGTCGAGCTTCTCCGAGGATATGGGTCGGGTGGTAGGCGCCGCGGTCGACAAACAGCCGATCGCGCCCGCCGTCCTGACCGGGCTCGAGACCGCCGATCGCGAGGACCTCAAACGGGCCCGGGACGAACTAGCCGAGACCATAGACGACGAGGGGAACTCGGTCTGGACGTGGTACGCCGTCAACCTCGCCGGACCCTACCTGCTCTCCGAGCACAAGGTCGACCGGATCGTCGCCAACCCGCCTTGGGTGAAGCTCTCCGAAATCCAGCACGTGCCCCGGAAACGCGCAATGGAGCGGTTCGGCGAGAACCTGGGGATCTGCCAGGGCGGCAATCAAGCGCCGCACACCGACATCGCCGCGTTCTTCATCAGGCGGGCCCGGGAACTCTACCTCGACGACCCCCGGGCCGACCCGGCGATCTGGCTCGTAAAAAAGTCCTCGCTGAGAGCGGGGCAGTGGGCGGCGTTCCGGGAACTCCACCACGACACCCTGGCCCAGTCCGTCGACCTCGAAGACCTGCAGCCGTTCGGGGGCGGAGACGCGACCCGATCGTGCCTGCTCCTCGAGCACCGGCCGATGGCCGGGACGACCGCCCCGGAACTGACGGCAAGCAGGCCGATCGACCTCGCCACGGCGCGGCCCGCAGCGCGGCCTCGCCGACACGAGACGCCCGACACCGCCCTGAAGCGCATCCGCTTCACACCTGCACGGAAGCAGCCTCGGCAAGCCCCGTCCGGATACGTGACCGAGACCGGCGACGCCCTGTTCCGCCAAGGCGCCACCATTACTCCCCAGGTGCTGACCGTCGCCGAGACGACAGCCCCGGCCGCCCAGCGGGACCGAGTCCGAGTGACCACCCGGAAGTCGGTGAAGGCACCCTGGAACGAGGAGACACCGCGCACCGTCGAGATTCCGAAGCACTGGCTGATCGACCTGTTCACGTCGATCAGCGTCCCGAGCTTCGTGGCGCGGCCGATGACGGCGATCATCCCGGTGGACACCGACGGCGACCTCCTCAAGGAGGCCGAAATCAACGAGGAAGGCTGGCTGCTGCTGAACGACCTGTACACGGCACGCGCCGGGGCCGGGAAAAACACGCCCCCAACCCTCATTCAGCGGATCGACTATCACGGAGAGCTGACGGCGCAGCTCCCGCTACGACGGGGAAGGAGGCGGAACCTCGTGCTGTGCCCGACGTCGGGCGACATCATGCGCGCGGCACGGGCCAACCCCGGCGAGGCGGTCGCAGACAGCACGCTGTACTGGTACCAGGCCCGGACGACCAAGGAGGCTGCCTACCTCACGGTCCTGCTCAACACGAGCTACCTGCAGCACGCTTACACGAACGCCCGGGAGAGCGGACGCCACTTCCACCTCCACCCGTGGCGCAAGGTGCCGATCCCCAGGTACGACGACACCATCCCGCTCCACCGGGAGATCGCCGCGCTCTGCACGCTGGCCGAGAAGATCGCGGCTAAAACGGTGGCGACCGAGCTCGAAGCAGTCCCCGGAAGACGACAGCCGAGCCTGTCCAAGGCCGTGCGCAACGCACTGGCCAACGACGGAATCGCCGCGACGATGGACGAATACGCACGCCGGCTGCTGCCAGACCAAGCAGAATGACCGACGCGCGGGCAGAGAGCCGGGGGAACGGACCAGGGGCCGACGGGCGCTCCCCTGCGTCGACCCACATCACCAGCGGTGAGGGAGGGCAGCGAGGATGGCGTGTACGGCGATTTATCGGATCTTGCCAGGAGAGGGCCTGATGGTGGAAACCGACGCGGAGAGGACGTACCTAGAGAGCAGCAGCAGCAGCAGCTGCGTTCCCGTAGCAGCCCCATCTGCTCGTTCTGAGCGTTCAGGCGGTTCCCGGTCGACGGAAAAGCGGTCGCAAGAACCGAACACCGGATAGTCATCTGGACCGCAGAACGGGCAAGAGGCCTGCTTCGAGAGAACGAGAACAAACCAACATGAACTGGGAAGAACGCGGAACAATCGACCGAGACGCAAGCGTCCACCCCAACGCCCAAATCCACCCAGGGGCCGTGGTGCGGGCCGGCAGCTACGTCGCAAGCGGCGCCATCCTCGAAGACGGCGCGGTCGCCGGCGTAAGAAGCCAGATACACAAGGCCGCGGTGCTGAGGCAGAACGCCGTCATCGGGACCGACAGCACGATTGGAGCGGGCGCCGTCGTCGGACCCGGCGCCACCATCGGGAGAAACTCAAGAATCGGCCCCGAGGCCGCGATCGCCGCCGGAGCGACCATCGAAGCCTACACGATCATCAAGCAGGGGGCGACAGTCACGGCTACCGACAGCACACGCAGAGCGACCACCGCCCCAGCCGAAGAGCAGACGCTCGGAGAGAACATGAAAGACAGACCCAAAGAGACATCGGACTACACCCGGATCGACTAGGAAGACTGCCCGGCAGTCGAACGAACCACCAACATCATGAACGGGGCCTGGTGCTTCGAAGGCACCCGGCTCGCCGTGTCAAGCCTGTTCGCGAACCTCGCCGACGGGATGACGATCGAGGAGTACACCGAAACATTCCCGGCAGCCCGGGAAGAGCAGATCACAGCCGTCCTGGCGTTCCAGGCACAACGGCTGACCCCGATACTCGACGAGAACGGCGAAACCCACCGTACCTGGCCGCCGCAAAACGAGAAGGAAGAACGCCAAACAGCGACGGGCTGACTCCCCCCCCACAAAAAAAGCCGAAGCAGCCGCAACCACCGAGACGGAGAACGCTGATGCCACCGACAACGACAGGAACGGAGCCCGACCTCCAGTGTACCGAGAGGGACGAGGACGAGTGGATATTCCACTCGAGCAGCGACCAGCTGCTGAGCAATACCTACTACGACCTCTGCGACGAGCTCAACCGGTCAGACCCCGACCGCGCGGGAATCGTCGAAAAGCTCGAGAACCTGCTCACCGAGCACCCCGAGTGGCTACACGGACGAGTCCTCAAGGGCAGCACGCTGGAAGAGATGAACCTGCTCAAGGAGGCAGAGATCGAGTACCGCCGCGCCTACGCGTACGGGCTTCAGAACCTGCCCGCGCGACACACCGGAAAGATCGAGTGGTTCACGCTCTCGAACCGGCCGTTCCTCCGGAGCGCGGCGTGCCTGGCCGAGCTGCTCACCAAGGACCGACGCTACAAGGAAGCCACCGCGATCATGAGGAACCTGCTCAAGTGGTCGCCCAACGACAACCTGGGAATGCGCTTCCTGCTGGGGCCCGCACTACTCCGCGACGGAAAGCTCGCGCAAGCCAAGCGGCACCTCCAGCGCTGCGAAGCGCACGACCCGACCGTGCTCTACGAGCTCTCCCTGATCTCCATCAAGCAAGATGACTGGTTCGAAGCCGGGAAAACCCTCCGGACAGCATGGATCCACAACCCGTACGTGCCCGAGCTGCTGGCCTGCGGGCCGGGTAACCGGCCAAGAGCCCTCTGGATGGGCTCGAACACCAAGGACTACGACGGCGCCGCCGCCTACGTCAAGAAGTGGGGGAAGTGCTGGCACGACCACCCCGAGGCACTCGACTTCCTCTGGTGGCTCTACACGCTGCCGGCAATCATGCGCGAGCGCGCCGACCGGCTCGAGAGCGCCGAACGCCTGATGTGGGAACACGACTTCGAGAAACGCGGCCGCATCATCCAGGAACGGCAGGAGGAGCCCACCATCAACGACGAGACGTTCAAGATGATGCTCTCAGAAACGACCAACAGTCCCAACGGAACGGACCTGCCATCTCATGCATCCCCTTATTTTTCTTTGTTTCTAACATCAAATTACACCGAAGACCCCTCGATACACCCGCTGTTCCAGGAGCATCTCTCCGAACGTCTCCATCAACGGACGAATCCGGTCATCGGGCCAATTGGGAAGATGGTGATACAGCATCAACCCCTGCCGAAACAACGAATGCGTCCGCCGCTTCACGGTGTTCGCCTTCAACCAGCGGTCATAGCCGATGCGCTCGCCCGCTGCACCCAGCAGCGACAGCATCGCGATCGCCAATGCACTGATCAGCAACAGCCGGTCCCGCCGGTCCGGGCGCGAAACGTGCATCGACGACAGGCCCATCCCGAAGCGCATGTCCTTGATGTCCCGAAAGCCCGCTTCAATCCCCCAGCGCTTGCCGTAGTACCGAATCAACACCGGCGTCGGCACGGTCGCTTCGCTGGCCACCAAGCACCACGGTTCGTCCATCTTCCGATCGTGTACACACACAACCACGCCCACCGGCAGCTCGTGAGCATCGGTCACCCGAGCGCCCACCAACCGCCGCGCACGCCCCCCAGCGCCGACCCACGCCGCGGCCGGTCGCCGCTCGCCCCGCGCATTCGTCACGTAGATGTCTCCGCGCAACCGAATCACGTATTCAAAGGTCAGTTCCTCCGTCAGTGCGTAGAACAGCTTGCAATCCGCAAAGCCCCGATCCGCCACGACCGTGACCTTCACCCCCGCCGGCAGTACCTCCCGCAACCGGCACAGCACTTCGTACTCGTAGCGGCGCTGGTTGCCCTTCAGGGTCGACGACGCCACGGTCTTCCACAGCAGGGGCGTCGCGCGCCCGTGGCCTGTCAACATCGACAGCACAATAGTGTCCTGCCCGTCCGCGGCAAAGCTCGTCCAATCCAGCGCGACGATTACTTCCTTGCGAGCACCAACAATGTACGGCGTCCAATAGGCGAAGAAAGTCCCGACATCAACGCCTCGATTGCTCAGGAGCCGATCCACCTGTTTCACACCATGCTTGGTCAACGTGCCCATGGCCTGGGCCAAGCCACGCCCCACCGCATGGATCGCCAGCGACGCACTCGCCAGCACGCCCAAGGTAGCATTGGCCAACGACAGCACCCGTTTGGCATGCAAATCGCCCTCGTACAAGGTGGTTACGAAGTTCAGAAGATCGTGTCTCTGGAGCAGTCGGTTGCGAGATGTTGGCGGCTTCTGATGTAAGCGCATGGGTCAACATATTAACCCGGGCGCGCGACATTGTGCAAAGTCCATCCCGTCGGAGCTGTTTGTTCCACCGAACGGTTTCGTCTTATTGATTCACGTGATAAAATGAGGGGATCTCTGAGACCTGCCATGGCAGATCCTGCGGGCCAGACGGACCAAGAACGACCGGATGACAGAGCAGCTCGACGGATAGGCCGCACGCCCGGCCAAACACGCCGGCCCACCAGCATCAGGACCGCAACCCCACCGAGCCCGGATAGAGCAAATCGGAGACCTCCAGGTCACGGTTCTGTCAAAACCCCAGATCATCTACGGAAAGCTGCAGCGCAGCAACGAAGGCCTCATCAGAGACGCCTACGACATCGCACACGCCCGCGTCAAAGACCCCAAGGCCCTCGAAACCGTTGTCAACAGCCTGGATCCAAACCACCAGCAGCGTGCCGAGATGGCGTACGGAACACGCTCAAAGCTGATGGAACTCGAGCCAGGACAGATTCTGGGTTGGAGCGGAAAAACCGCTGATGATCAAAGAGGTTGCGGGATGCGGGCATCCCACGCCATCCACGATTCAAGATGGACTGGACTGGTAATTCGGGCTCAAGAAGGACGGATCTTCGCCGAAACCACCAACACGGCCGTCGAAACCCTGAACTGGCTGGGCGAGAATGGCACCCCAATCCCGGAGGCGGTGGAGCACCTGGAAACCGCTGGAATCATTTCACATCTACAAAACACTGCTGTCCCACAGACTTTCAAATGAAGGCGGCTTGAACCTTCCATGTCTGGTAGAATGATCTGTGACGCAAATCATTCAAAAGACAGGAGATCCAAGCCGTGGCTCATCATAACACAGTCTTCGTGCAGCTTCTCAGGTTCCTTCCGAGACATGAATTCGAAGCCGAGGCCCGCCAACACCAGCGAGGTCAGGGGTTGCGCGTCATGAGCCGCTGGGCGCAGTTCGTGGCCCTTGGCTTGGCGCAACTGACGGGCCGACAGAGCTTGCGTGACATCGTGAGCAACCTGAGCACCCAAGGGCGCAAGCTCTATCACTTGGGCGTAGGGACGACGGTCAGTCGCTCCTCGCTGGCGCGCGTCAATGCCGAGCAGCCGTACACTCTCTACGAGACGCTGTTCGGACGCCTGCTGAGCCGCTGTCAGCAGTGCGCGCCGAGGCACGGCTTTCGGTTCAAGAACAAGTTGTACGCGGTCGATGCGACGACCATCGATTTGTGTCTGGCGGTCTTCCCGTGGGCGTCCTTTCGACGCACGAAGGCCGCGATCAAGCTACACATCGGGCTGGATCAGGCGGGCCATCTGCCGAGCTTCGTCAGTGTGACCGAGGGCAAGACCGGCGACGTCAAGGTCGCCCGCACGTGGACGTTTCCAGCCGGCAGCGTGGTCGTGGCGGACCGCGCGTATCTTGACTTCAAGTGGTTCCATCAGTTGCAGGCACGGGGCGTGACCTTCGTGACGCGCCTGAAGCGGGGCGTGCGATATCGGGTCACGCGCGAGCATGACATCCGACCCGGGACCGGCGTCCTCAGCGATCAGACGATCGAGCTGACCAGCGCTCGCAGCCGGAAGGCGTATGCCGCGCCGCTGCGGCGAGTGGCCTACCAGGATCCGGTGACGAAGAACCGTTATGTGTTCGTGACCAACAACACAACGTGGGTGGCCCAGACGATTGCGGATATATACAAATCGCGGTGGCAGATCGAGCTGTTTTTCAAGTGGATCAAGCAGCATCTGAAAGTGAAGCGCTTCGTGGGCCGGTCGAAGAACGCCGTCATGACGCAGCTGTGGGTGGCGATGTGCATGTACCTGCTGTTGGCGTACCTGAAGTTCGTCATGCGGTTGCGCTGGAGCCTTCACCAGATGCTGCAGGTGCTCCAGCTTAACATGTTTGAACGTCGGTCACTCCAGGACCTGTTCACGACGCCGTCGCTACCGGCCCCCTCTGGCTCCCAATTGTCGCTGGCGTGGTCCTGAAAATGTGGGACACTAGTGTCTACAAAACCAGTACGCAGGCCAGAATTGCAACCTCGCCGACATAGTCCGACGAATCGCCGGAAGCATAGACCGTCTTGAGACGATCGTTCACACCGAACCCGGACCCTCGACCAACAAGACGCCCAGGGCATCGGTCTTCACCGGGGAAACAGGCCCGGAGCCGCCGCGCATAGGCGGGCCACGATGACCAGGAACCAGCACGACGGCGAAAACGACGATTTGGGACAGATCGACTGGCAGGATTGCCCACACGTAGAACGCGACCCAGAGATCATGAGCGGCGCATGGTGCTTCGAGGGAACAAGACTGCCGGTCTCCGCGCTGTTCACCAACTTGGCATCCGGATTAAGCATACCGGAGTTCATAGAACAATTCCCGAACGCAAGAGCGGAGCACATCAACGCTGTGCTCAACTTCCAGGCAGACCGGTTAGACACGACAAGTAACCGATGAAGATTCTCTTCGATCAATGCACGCCGCACGGCCTGAGGGATTACCTGCCAGAGCATGAAGTACGAACGGCCCCGAATCCAGAACAGAATCATGACGAGCGACGCCGAGAATAGCCGCGCAACAAGCGGAAGGCTGGAGGCGGACCGCCTAGCCGCCGCGGTCAACGCAGTCGCGGACCTGTACGACCCCGACCAAATCATCCTGTTCGGCTCCGCCGCCCGCGGGGAGATGACCGAGGGCAGCGACATCGACCTGCTCGTAATCAACGACCACAACCACGCCGAGACCATGCGCCGAGAGCAGATATGGCTGAACGGCGACCGGATCGATGTCGTCCAGATGAAGCGCGATGATGTAGAACGCCGGCGGCGGACGGCAGCCACGCTCCAGGAAGTAGCGCTGAGCCAAGGAATCACCGTACTGTTAAAGAGCAGCTGCCAGGCCGTGGCGACTGGACAAAGCTGGTTCACCGACGAGAGCGCCATAGTCAAGAGCAGCAAGCTGAAACCCGACGAGAGCGCGCGGTTCCTGCAACGAGCAGTCAAGAGGTGGAACGCCAGCAACCTGACCGAGAACGACGATGAGACGAGGTGCTACCTTCGGCACCAAGCAGTCGAACAATGCCTGAAAGGGCTGACGACAGCACAGGGACGAAGCTTCAAACACGTCCACGAACTCAACGAGCTGTGGTCAGCCGCCGAGAGCGATGGCGAGCCCGTCCAAGCGCCACGGGACGACGCCGTGATGAAACGCCTCGCCGAGTACGCGGGAGACGGGAGATACGCGGAGGAGGATCCCGACGCCGACCGCCAGATGCTTGCCGACAGCCAAAAGCTGGTCGACAAGATCGTGAGCTACAGCCTAAAGGCAATCCCCCGGCTCACCCGCGACACCAATACCGCCTTGGCGAAAACACCGAAGCTCATGAAACCGACCGGGGTTCAATTCAGAAACTCCGGAGAGATGGCCTCCTAAAACGGAGCCGCTCCGGCGTCGCGCGATCTCCGCCGTGCTGGCGCAAAACGTCGCCGACAGCCCGGGACAACACCGCTCGGAACCTGCCAAGAAGAGGGAAACACCATGAGCGAAACAGCGAGAATCAGCCAGGACCCCCTAGCCAAACACTCCGGGGTCGACTACCACCTGGTAGCACGGGCGAGGCTTGTCGCGCGGAAACACCTACAGATCACCACAACGACCGACGCCCTCGTGGCCGCGTGTGCTTCCACACGAATTCTGCCCCCAGAACACAAGAATCCTGACCGCGAACGGAGCCAAACAGGGGGTCGGAACAACCATGATGACACGGGAATTCTGACCGCATCCGCGAGAAACCCAAGAATCCCGACCGGATCCGAGCAGTCGACATCGGCTCCATCACCATGCGCCCGCTCAATAAAGCCGGACGTCGTGGGCAGACGCTCTGCGCAAGCGCCTGCGAAGTCCGCATGGGAGACGGCTGCTGAGTGTCCGTCTTGACCAGACGCAGGCTCGCCTTGGACGCCGGCAACAGAGGAGAAGGCTCAGGGGAAGAGACGGCGCGAGCCTCGTCATCACGAAGCACCTGCCGCGCCAGCTCGCCCTTCGCATCGACCTAGCGCAGGAAGCGCCCGAGGGTCAACGCGTTGACGTCTACGGTGCGGCTCTTGCAGAGGCGTACCGCCTCGAATGGTCTCATGGGCGTGTACCACCACGACCCGCGAGGAGGAGAGCCCCATGCGTCTGACTACGTTACTACGGCGGCTGTTGGGTGTCACCCAGATGTACGTCAAGCGGGACGTGCGGGAAGCGGGCGCCGCGGTATGACCGGCAGCCGGTGCGCGAGTGGCGGCATCTGTCATGGGGCCGGATGCCGGCGTGGCTGCGGTATGCGCCGTGGCGGGTGTCGTGCCGGCGTTGCCGCGGGGTGAAGGTGGAGCAGGTGCCGTGGGCGAGCGGCAGCGGTGTATTCACGTCGGGGTTCGAGGAATTGGCGGCGTATCTGGCGCAGGTGACGGACCGGACGGCGGTGAGCCGCCTGCTGGGGATATCGTGGGTGACGGTGGGCAGCATCGTGGAACGGGTTGTGGCGCGGCGGCTGGACGGAGCTCGGCGTCGTTCCGGCGGAGCGGCTGCTGGATGTAGTGCGCCGAGATAGCGCGGACGCTGCCGTTCCGGACGAATGTCCGGTACTCGACGGGGTAGCCGCGTCATGCTGCCGTGTTCGGCGGCGAGTTCCACGAGTCTGTACGCCGCGTCCAGGCGGTCCTGGTGGGGTCCCTCGTACTCGTGGTGCCGGAGGTCGCCCCGTTCGAAGACCGCGACCTCCGCGCCCGGCACGTGCGGCACGTCGGCCTTGTCGGCGATTTCGAGCCAGTCCCCCAGGCTGATGGGGCAGAAGCCCTCGCGTCCACCACGCTAAGTCGTTTATTGTCAGCCATTTAGACATCTTTGGCTAACAAGACCCGAACTCCCAGACCCCAGACAGGCTTGTCGCCCAACGACGGAAGGCGTAGACTACGCCAATCGGGTTGATGAACCAATGGACCATCACCGAACAACCAGACGCCAAGGACACCTGGAGGCACAACGGCTCGCCGCCGCCATCAAAGCGGTGACCACGCAATACGACCCCGACCAAGTGATCCTCTTCGGCTCAGCGGCCCGCGGGACCATGACCGAAGACAGCGACATCGACCTACTCCTGATCAGGGCAAACCAAAGGGGAACGAACAGAATAGAACGAGAAAGCCTGCGGCTAAACGGTGACGAGTTGGACATGCTGACAATGAGTCCCAAAGTAGCCGAACAGCACCGCCGAACAGCGGCCACCGTCCAATACGAGGCACTCTCGCAAGGCAGAACAGTACACTGCAAAAGCGGCAAAAAGCCGCTGGTCCCAACAGGACCAAGCTGGATGACCAGCGAGGACGGGATGGTCAAAAGCACGAAGCTGAAGCCCGACGAGAGCAGCTGGTTTCTCGAACAAGCCGAGATGCACTGGGAGACCAGCATCAACCCAAGCGTCCATAAAGGGATAAGGTGCTATCACCGGCATCAGGCAATAGAGCAATGCTTAAAAGGCATAATCACCGCCCAGGGCCGGGAATTCGACTACATACACAAACTCGAGAAACTGTGGACTAGCGCCGAAGCCGAAGGCGAGAAAATTCCAAGTCCGCGGGACGACAAGCTGCTAGAACGGCTGACTGAGTACGCAGAGGGTGGCCGATACAAGAAGCCTGACGAAGCCAAAGCCCACGCAACGCTAGAGGACAGCAACAAGCTGGGCGAAACGATCATGCAGCACACCCGTGACGCAATACCTCGTCTGAGTCGCGAGACGATGATAACGCTCGCCGCAACACCAAAACTGATAAAACCATCAGACGGATTCATGCAAGGGAAACAGATCGACCACACGAGCGACGAAACCGGAAGCTCGACGCTGAAGCTAAAGAAGACAGCAGATCAAAAGCGAGGCCGACAGCAAAACATCCCAAAAAGGTGAAAGCGAATCGACCAAAGCAGATCGCTTACGATGTACAAGTGGTTCTTGAACCGTGGGCCGAACTGCGCAACACAAAATCACAACACCCAAGGGCGACCAAACGGGTATCTCAGATCCCACCCAACCCAAAGCCCCCGAGCACGCGACACCCATCCCCTCGATCAGAGGTCACAACTCACTGTGGAACCACCGGACGGCCTTGGCGGCGGTGTGATCATCAACGCCAAAGTGTTCCGCGATCGCGTTCATGGAAACGCGACGAGCGCGCATCTCAGCCGCGTCCGCAGCGATCCGCTGGTACACCGGCACCGGGGTCGACCAGACGAAGTCCACCTCGACGGACAGCCGGGCCAAGGTGCGAATGTTTTCCTGCCGGGTCCGGCTCGGGATTGTGGACGGGACGGCCGCGTTGGCGCGGCTCGGGGAGTCCGCGTCGTGACCTGGGCGATATCCCGTAAGCCGCTACGGCCGGGCGCGCAGGTGACGGCTGGCGACGTGTGCCACCTGCACCCGGACCGCGCCGCGGCCGAACGGTGCGGCGCGTTGATGGGCGGCGCCCCGGATCTGGTGAGGCTCGAGAAACATACGGCGCGGGTTTATCGGGTGCTGTGGTCCCTTTCGGACGTGGCCGGCGGCGAGCTACGGAAACCGGCGCCCCTGCCGGCACCGCCACCAGCGAAGCAACCCGGCGGCGCCGTTCGGAGCTGGCCGGGGAACGTCCGCATAAGCGGCCCTGTGGCAGCGCGCGCCCGCGCTCACCGTGGCTGCGCTACGCGCCGGTGGATGACCCCGGCGCTCGGGCGGTCCCTGCCAGAAGGGTCGCCCGGGGGACCGGTTTCCGAGACGGCCGGGGCTCGACCGGGTCGTATCCGTCGCACCGCAGCACCGGCAGGCGCGGATACTTCGGGTAGCGTGCGTCGGCCGTAGAACGTTCGCACCGATAGTAGTCCTGGTTCGTGCGGGAACGCACGACGCGGACGTGCCGGCAGCCCGGGCACAGCCCAACCCGCCCTTCGCGCTCAGCCTCTCGCATCGCCCGTCCAGTAGTTCCAGCCACGCCCGCGATGACCGAAGTCGCAGCCCTCCGGATTCAGAATCTCCGCCAGAATCTCCGCCGATTCCACAACGCGCGGCCCCGGCCGGTTGAAGTACTGGTTCCCGTCCGTCATGAACACGCGGCGGTTCTCGACCGCGGAAAGCCGCGGCCAGAGCGGGTGAGTCACCAGGGGCGTCATTTCCCGGCAGGAACGCTCGATGTCGAATCCGCACGGCATGATAGCGATCACGTCGGGGTCGGCGGCGGCGAGCTGCTCGATGGTGAGACCGCCGGAAATGCTCCCCGGCCTTCCCGAGGAGGTCCGTGCCGCCCGCCCGGTCGACGAGCTCGGGCACCCAGTTGCCCGCCCCCATCAGCGGATCGATCCACTCGATGCACGCGATGGACGGACGGGTTCTCCCGGACGCCGCCAGGGCCTGAACCGCGTCGAGCCGTTCCACGAGGCGGGTCACGAGCTGGTCGCCGCGTTCCGGGGCGCCCAGCGCCGACGCCACCGTCCGGATGTCCTTCCAGATGTCGGGCAGCGACATCGGCTCAAGGGACACGATGCGGGGGCCTCGAGCGTAGTTGGCTCGATGCCGTGATCATCCCGGAAGTGCTTTCCGCGGCCGGGGCTTCGGCGCGCCGACGGCGTCATCCGCGAGAATTGGAACCCCGCGCGTGGCCGGCCGAGGTCGTTCGTGACGTCAACCGACCAATCGGAAGCGACAGTTTCTACCGGGGGGCACCCACAAAGACGGCGCGTCACCGACCCGCACCTGTCCACGCCGCGCGGGTCAAGACGCGATGTCCTCGACCTGTTCGGGATCCCACTGCGCCGGCCCGTCGTCGTAGCTTTCGGACACCACATGGTCGTCGCCGAACAGTTCCGGTTCCCGGGTGATCTTCTTGCCGGTTGCGGTCTCGATGCGCCGGAGCAGCATTTCGGCGCGCGCCGCGAAGAAACCCCAGAAGTCGTCAGTCCGCAAACGATCCGGCGCGATGCAGTGCGAGGCCAGGATCTCGCCCATGTGTCCCCGATCGATCTCAGCGGCATTCTCGATCGCGGGTAAGTACTTCGAGGGCGCGCGGCCACCAATTTGACGATTCGTGCGCGCGGAGATGGCGGTCTTGTTGATAATGCTGTTGTAGGTGGTGGCCTTGATGGCAGTGAGTTTTTCGCCGGCAAGCGGGCTTTCGGGGTTCTTGCACCACCGCTCTGGAAAAATGTGATGGATGTCGATCGCGTCATCGAAGAAGATGTGTGCCTCGATGGGCTCACCCGTACGGAAGTCGCGTCCGCCGTCGCGCATCAATAGTGCGTAGATCCCCTTGTAGGCGGAGCTGTTGCGGCTGCGAAGCGTCAGCAGGCGACCAGCCTGGAAGTTCGATTCGGAGATCGTGATGGGTTCGCCCGCCTCGCCACGTACCCAGCCCAGAACCTCAGGCACGTCGCGGGCGAAGCGACTCTCGATCGCGCCGCCGTAGAGTTCGCCCAGCACGCCGCACCAGTACCAGCGCGCGATCTTCTGCCTGGCTCCCTCCGTCTCGCCAGCGTTGCCGAGGTCGGTGAAGATCGCGGCCAAGGGCACGACCTGCGTGCGGTAGGGCAGATCACGAGCCTTGAAGATCTTCTGCCCGTGAAGGAATCTCGCAGCGCGTACGAAACCCTCCTCCACCCGGTCAGCCCACTCCATCCAGTTGGCGACTTCGAGCTTCAGGATGTCCTTGCGCTTGCAACTGATGCCGGGCGCCTTGTCGTACGTCGCACCGCCAGCGAGAGTCTTGCGGCGGCGCTCTTGCGTTACCAGGAGCGAAATCGCCTGGAGGAAGTCGTCGCTCTGGAGGTTGTGGAGCACTGTGTGCTTCTGCTTCAGGCGCTGCTCACGGGCGTCCCAGTCGTCGCGGAGTGGGAAGTTGTCGGCAGCGAACGAGGCGGTCAGAAGCTCGAAGACGGAGAGCGGGACGCCGCCCTGGTTGACGCGCTCGAAGACGAGGCACACCGCCTCCTTGGGAGTCTCCCTCTTGAGCTCAATCACCGGCACCTGGTACTGCTTGAAGCGCTCGATTACCTCGTCGCTGAATTCGTCGAACAGGCGTATCTTCTCCGGGTCGTAGTCCCAGTGCTTGTGGTACGCGTGTCGCCATTCGTTGCTGTCGAAGATGCGGTTGACAGGGAACAGTGCTTGCTCGTACTGGCGCTCCGGCGTCGCCACATCCAAGCGGATGTCGCCACCGAAAGCCTTAACCATGCCGTCCTCCGGTATACTCAGCACCGTATCTTCCCGGTCTGCCTCGGGACGGACGGCCGCGTCCATATCGATGAAGTACCAAACCCGGATCGACTTACGCTTAGCATCCTTAGTCTCCACTGCTGTCCGGCCCTTCAGAGCCCAGTAGAGCGAGGTCAGCCGTTGCTGGCCATCAAGAATGAGGGTTGCGGGCGCGACATCGAGATCTCCGACGGTCCCGGCCACTGGTCGCGGCTTGAACCGGACGTGTGCGCCGCCTGTCTGGAGCAGCATCACCGCGCCGATCGGGAAGGATACCGAGACGCTCGCGAGCAGGCTCTTGATGTGTTGGTCGTCCCATACCCAGCCGCGCTGAAAGTCCGGGAGCTGCAGACTGCCCGTGTCAGCGCGGGTGAGCAGTTCCTGCAAGGAGGTCTTGGTGCTGTCGAAGCTAGTGCTTGTCATGCGGCTATTCTGCTTGTTGGCGCTCTCGTCTCAGCCGAGCAACCGGAGTGCCGCAACGACGAGTCCGCCGACAGCCACGATGCGCCAAGTGAGATCGGCGCGGAGCGTGGCGAGCGGCGGAGCTGCCGCGAGTCTTCCGGTTCCCGCTGTCCGGGGCGGCCGGCATTCTAGCCCAACGAGGGCTCGCCGGCCAGACGGAGCCCGTTTCCCTTCGACTCTGGCGGCAGCGGTGTGGCCCTGGGTCGGATCGTCGAGACTCGGTCGCATCGGCCACCGGGGTCCGCGCTGGACCGGGCGCTCCGTTCCACCGGGCGGTTCAGGCATCGTCCAGGTACAGCGAGATCTGGATGTCCAGCCAGCTGCCTCGCTGCGTGATCGATTCCGCCGGCGCGGATAGGCGCTTGCCGGCGTCCATCAGCCGGGCGGGCATCTCGTTGCGCCGGCGGGGCACGTAGCCCAGCTTGTGGCCCTCCGGTCCGAGGACCTCGATGGCGAGCGCATCGTAGCGGTTCTCGGGCTGCCGCCGAAGCGCAAGGCGCTGCCCGGGGCGTAGGCGGTCGGCAGCCGCCTCCGCGTCGTAGTAGGCGGTTCCGGCGACGTGCAGACGAGCGAGCAGGATCTCTCGCGGTGCGGCGGCGCGCACGCGGCGGGTGGCGAGGGTGCCCACACCGAGTAGGCCGCACAGTGCTTCGATGATGTCTCGACGACGCATGGTTGCTCTCCCCCGGGGCAGGGCTGATTGTGACCTGCCCAAGCTGACTACCCTTATCTCCCCGGCCGCGGCCGTGTGTGAGGAGCGCAGGCCCTCGACACGGAAGCGACTCAGTCGACAGTCGACCCCCGCGCCGCCGGCGACGAGCTCGGGGCCGAAATGGAGCCGCCGCCGCGCGGTGACCGTGGGTCGGATAACCGGGGATCTGTTGACTTCCCGATCTGGCGGTCAGAAAGGCACACCGCCCGCGCAGATGCGGGGGCTTATCCGGAGAGCCGCTGGCGGCGGGCAGCGGGCTACGTCGCGGCTTTCTTTCTGCGCGCGGCCCAAGAGGCTTTCATCCGCTCGGACACCGCCTCCCTCTCTTTGGCCGTCATCGGACGGCGCTTCCTCGCCGGTGTGGCGTCGGACGCGGTCTCCGCGACCGGGGTGGCCGCAGCCGCCGGCCGCTGCGCGGAAGAGCGTCGAGCCGCGGGCTGCGCCGGAGCGGAGGTCACGAGCATCTTGTCGACGTCGTTCAACGCCTTGATTTCCGCCTGTAGGCGCTCGATCTCACTTTGACGGTCGGTGATTGCCTTTGCTATAACACTCATAAGTTTTCCTAGGGGTTGTATCGTCCGTCGCTCGACGCCTCTGGGCTCCGGCCGAGCGCGTTTCAATCGGTTCCGATTCTAGCCCAACGAGAGTTCGGCGGCCAGACGGAGCCGGCGCAGTCAACGCTGCCGTTCCCGACGACCAGATCATTCTACCAGACATGGAAGGTTCAAGCCGCCTTTTCATTTGAAAGTCTGTGGGACAGCAGTGTCCCCGAATGCGCGGTAGTCTGGTCCATCGTACTCGATGATCTCGCACATCTCCCGCAGCCTCGAGTACGTGTCGTTGCCGATCTCCTGCACCCGACCCTGCGCCCTGAACTGGTGGTTCGACGTGAATATCGTCGGGAGCCGCTCCTCGTGCCGGGCGCCGATGATGAAGGCCATCACTTCGTGGGCCCCATTGATAGTCCAACCTGCGCCCAGGTCGTCGAGGACGAGCAGCTCGGCATACGTAAGCGTGTTCATCACGTGCTCCTCAGACCTTCCGTTCGCCGGGTCGTGCCCCAAGCGAACGGTGCTGAGTAGCCTTCGGGCGTTGTCGTAGAAGCCACGAACGTGCTTCTCAACCGCTAGTTGCCGGAGGATCGCGACCGCGATGTGCGTTTTGCCGATCCCGCTTGGCCCGGTCAGGAGCAGGCTCCTGTCGACATCCGGGAATTCGTCGATGAAACGCCGGCTCCGTTCCACCGCCCTCTTGAGCCCCGGGTTCCCGTACGTCAGCAAGTTGTCGAGGCTGCAGTGCTCGTACCTCCGTGGGATCATAGCGGCCGCCAGCCGCGCTCGGGCGATCTCGCGCTGCAAACACGCACACCGCTTCATCAGGGTGATGCCATCACCCGGCACCTCTACCCATTTGGTTCCTTGACACAGTTCGCACGCCGTTTCAGAAGTCATCGGTTGTTTCTACCTCCTTTTGGTGGTCTTTCTCGAGTCCACGTTTCCAGAAATCAATGAGACGGCGGAACCGCCGCCGTTCGGCTCTTCCATGTGCATCAGTTCGTCCCGGGTGGCCGTACGGGGACCTCTCCAGCACTGTGCCCATCCCCACCCAAATCCCGACGACGTCGGTGTTCTGATTCTTCGGGCTGCGTTGCCGTCGATCGACGGGTGCGGCCACATGGAATGCGGGGCCGCCCGAATCGCGGCCGGCTTAAAATCAAACCGGCGGACGCCCCGCGTGCCGGGCTCGCTCCCAAGACACGGGGGCAGTAGCTGCGCGGCTGCGCTACGCTCGTCGGACTTTTTCTCGCCGCCCTGTAAGCGGCTCTCTCGCTTGCACGCAGCTAGACATACGCGACACACCGGGCCCACCGACCGCGGCGACCGCCAACCCCGCCGCACTTCCCCCTCAGCACGGGGAAACGCTCCGGCTACTCGTGACAGCGGTCGAACTCGACCGCACCGGAGCAAAGGCCGGACCCCACGGCCGTCTGCTCGACGTGATGAGCTGACGGTCGTGGACGCATCTCCAGGCGCAGCGGACGTCCACGACGGCCGCCCGTTCGGGAACGCGAACCGCAGCTCACAAGATGTGCCGGGAGCGGCGGCGGGATGGCCGAGGCACCGAAGGGAAGCCGGAGAACCTGCCCGCAGTGGCGCCGGCAACTATAGGAGCTGGGCGCGAAACCGACCCGACGACGAGCCCGGTTGGTGGGACTCCCGATCCTGCAAGGAAACGTCAGCCACGGGAACTCGGCCGAAGCGAAAGATGAACTTGCGCTGTCTTGAACCGACGCGGCTCCTTGCGCGTGCCGGCTCGCGTGGTTCACGCGCTTCGTGCAGGCCGCGCGTCAGGGCGGGGGCTCGGCGCGTCAGGGCGTCGTTTTACGCCTCGACGCGGCCGTCAGGTGTTCTCGTCGCCGACGATCGTTGAGGGGACTACCGCTTGGAACCGCCGCTCGGCCTCGTTCGCCGTTTTCGGGCGGGCGGGGGCGACACCCCGCGCTTGGTGCAGTATCCGCCGGGGGTCAGCCTTGGCTGGTGTCGTTGCCCGCCGAAGGGCGGGCCTTCATCGTGATCGTCCGTGATTCGCGCCAGCTCGACTCGCAACGCCCGCGCCCGGGCGAGAACGGCTATCACCTCGCTCCGGCGTATCTCCTTGCGATCACGAGGTCGTGCCGGCGCGCTGGCGGACCCTGGACCAACCCGGAGCTTCAACGGCCACCGAGGAGACGGCGCATGGCGTCGACGCGCCCGCCGGGGACGTACTCGCCAAGCGCCCGGACTGGCAGGCGTGGCGGTGGGTCTGGGAGCGTGGCCGGCATGGTCCGGCGCGCGGGCTCTGACGCGTTGCCGGTATCTCTGCGCTCAACGGCCCCGGTTGGCAGTTCGGCGGCCAGCATCCGCCGCCGGAACCGGCCGAACACAGCGTTCAGGTTTCGGGGTTGCTTTGACATGCGGAACCCTCTCCAGCATAACCCTGGGCCGCGCGGACCCGGGCGGACCGACGGCGACCGCGGCCGACGCGGCCGGCGGCGACGGGTCCAGGCGGCCGACGCCGGCTCCGAGGCGCCCACTGACCACGGGCGGTGGCCGACTGGGACATTCTGGCCAGCCTCGAAGACCCCGTGCTACGCTGATCGGAAATGAGCAGCGCACCTGTCTGCGTTCCGGCGGAGCCGTCCCTGGAGGAACCGCTTGCCCAGCGGGTTCTGCGTCAAGCCCGCTCCGGCCAGCTTGATGAGGACCGGTTGCTGCCGGGGCAGGACAAGCGCGAGAGGGACCTGACGAAGAAGCTGGACAAGCTCGCAGCCCAGGCCGGCTGGTACACGTTCGTTTCGGCCCAGGCGCATGCAATAACTACCGGCAAGGCTCCTGCGCGGCGGAACGCCGAGATCATGGTCGTGCAGGAGGTCATGCGTTGGCGGCGGGAGGTTGAACGTTTCTCCCCCGAGAGACTGGACGAGTTCGACGCGGGCATCCGGCACGCGCTCGAACATCCGGCAGCCCTGCCGCGCCCGGAGGGCCGGTAGCAACATCAAGGTTCGAGACGGCGGCGCTCAGTCGCGGTCGTTCGAGGCGCGGGCCACCGCGCGGCCGGTCTTCTTCGCAGTCTTCATCGCTTCTCGGCGTTTCAGGTAGCTGGTCGCCGTCGCGTATCGCTGGCATTTTCCGCAGGTCGCCGGCTCGTCGCCCTTCGCGATCTGCTTCTCGTCGTACAGGAACACGCCGCACAGCGACCACCGGATGTCTTCGGAGCGGGTTTCGTCGATGTCGTGAGTGATCGGCCGCCTCGGCGTCCGGCGCGGGCTGGGCGGGGGTGGCTCAGCGGAGCGTTCGGGGGTCTCGCGTTGCTTGGGGGCCATTGTCGTGACGACCGTGCTCTCGCCCCCCGGTGTCGCGGCCGGGGTGTCCAGGAAGACCAACGCATCTCGTCGGCGCTCGAAGGCGGCGTGGCAATGCCAGTCGGCGTGGTCTTCGTGGCGCTCGTGAACCTCCCAGCGTGGCCGTTCGTTGCGGTTGCCTCCGGGACGGCGGGTCCGCACGACCCTCCAGGTTTCGTCCGGCGATCGATACTCGCGGCGGCCGTTCTTGTCGTGCTGGTGGTGGGGGATCAGTTTCATCGTGCCTCTCGTTTCAGTCGGAGCCGGTCATCGGCGGTCGTGAGGACCCGGGCGGTGCGGGCCCTGGGCAGCCGGTCGGCGGCGAGTGCCCCGGCGAGGCCTCGCCGGGAGTCGGTTGTGGCGAGATCAGTCACCGTAGCGCTCGATCCTCGTGTCGCCGTCATCGGAGACCAGAACCTGGAAGCGGTTGAGGTCGGGCGCCAGCTGACGGTCCGGCGTCAGCCAGGCGAAGAGAGCGTCGACCAGACGGTCGCCGCGGGCCCCGGGCGTCTGCTCCTTCATCCGGCGGACGGCCTCCGAGGCGATCCGGAACCACACCTGGCTGCCGTCCGGGTCGAACTCGGCGCCGAACCACAAGGTCTGCCCGTTCGGTTCTCTGCAGGGGTCGCGCGGCGACAGAGTCCGGGCGCCGTTGGGCCAGTCCCCGCGCGTCCCCTCGATGACGAGCTCCGGTCCGGCGCCGGTCATGTTCATCCTGACGGCGCTGCGACCGCGCCCGGGTTTTCGTCAGAGCCCGCCTGCGCCGTCGTATCCCGGGGCTGGACGGTCGCGGCGATCCGACGGCCCACCGCGATTTCCGCCCGGCGCAGCTCGTAGGTCTGCTGCAGATTCAGCCACAACTGCGGTGGTTTCGCGGTGCCCCAGCCCACCGCCCAAAGTATACGGGTGCGGGCCGGAATGCTCGGTGTTGCTCGGGTAAACCGATGCTCGGTTGTGTACGTCAAGTTGTGCAAAATCCCGGTCATAGCTGAGGTCGTGCTCGTGCTCGTTCACGCAGCCTGCAGCAGATCCTTCTTCTGCTCCTTTAGGAAGTCCATGTTCAGGTAGCGGTGGTTTTCCAGCCAAGCCTCGTGGGTCTCGGTAATCTCCTCGTTTCAGGCGCTCGAGCAGGTTCGTCGACTTCAGGTGCCGGGGCGGCGGGTCCCGCACGACCCGCCAGGTCCCGTCCGGCGACCGGTACTCGCGGCGGTCGTGCTTGCCGTCTTGGTGGTGGGGGATCGGTCTCGACCCCTTCGATGCGGGCTACGTCAAGACGTCTGGCAGCACCACCTCGAGCACGTCGTCCATCGTCCTCGCATAGCGCACCCTGATGCCGCCCGGCAACTCGCGGCCGAAGTACTCGGCGACGTCGGCCGCGTTCGCCGCGGGGAGGACCGCCTCCGCCATCCCCGCCCGGCACGCCGCCAGCACTTTCTGCCGGATGCCGCCGACCGGCTCGACCGTACCCGAGAGCGTCAGCTCTCCGGTCATGGCCGCATCGCCCCGCACGGGCTGTCCGGTCAGCGCAGAGACGACGGCGGCAGCGAGGGCGACACCCGCCGACGGGCCGTCCTTCGACCGGGCGGCCTCGCCCAGGTGGACGTGCACGTCGGTGGCGTCGTTCAGCCCCGGGCCGAGCCCGGCGAGCCGGTCCGCGTTGGAGCGCACCCACGTCAGGGCGACGTTCGCCGATTCGGTCACCATCGGCCCGACCGTCCCGGTCACGCGCAACCGGCCGCCGCCGGGGAGGCGCGCCGCCTCGACGACGAGCACGTCGCCGCCCTCGGGAGTCGCGGCCAGACCCAGGGCGACGCCCGCCCTGCGGGTCCGCCCCCCGACCTCCCGGTCGCGGAACCGCGCCGCCCCGAGCCACCGGACCACCGTCTCCGGCCCCATCTCCCCGGGCCGCGGGAGACCTTCCGCCCGCTGGCGGGCCGCTCTGCGGCAGACCGTGTCGATGAGGTCGTCGAGACCGCGCACGCCCGGTTCGTGCACATAGCCGCCGGTCAGCAGCCCCAGGGCGGCCGGGGAGAACGACAAGTCCTCGGCCGACAGCCCGTGCTTCGCCACACGGTGCGGGACGAGATGACGGACCGCGATCAGCTGCTTCTCGGCGTCGGTGTATCCGGCCAGCGGCAGCACTTCGAGCCGCTCGCGCAGCAGCGGCGGGATGCGCCCCGGGTCGCTCGCGGAGGCGACCAACAGCACGCCCGCGAGGTCCAGCGGCAAGCCCACGTAGCGGTCCCGGAACGCGCGGTTGCTGACGGGGTCGAGGGCCCGGAGCAGCGCTTCGGCCGCTGCCTCGCCCAGCTGGTCGAGCTCGCCGAGCAGGACCAGCGGGTTGTCGCCGGCCCGGCCGGGCAGGGGGCCGAGACGCCGCAGGGCGTCCACGAGGCGGCCAGCGCCCGCGTCGGACGCGGGTCTGGCGACCCCGTGGATCGCCGCGGGGTCCGCGGCGCCGGCCAGCGAGACGCGGACGAACCGGCGGGTGAGGGCCGAGGCCAGCGCCCGCGCGAACGCGGTCCTGCCGACGCCGGACGGCCCGGCAAGGCAGAGGAGCGTGGCCGAGACGCCGTCGCCGGCCGCCGCGGGTGTCTCCGCCGCGGTCTGGCGGGCCACCAGGTAGTCCAGCGCCTGGTCCTTCTCACGGCCGCGGCCGACGTGTTCCCGGTCGAGGGCCTGCCGAAAGAGCACCGCGTCGAGCCGCTCCTCCACCTCCCGGCGCCACGGGAGTCCTGCCGCCACCTCGAGCCACGCCTGCGCGGCCACCGCCTCGGGGTCGGCCGGATGCAGGCCCAGGACGCGGTCCCGCTCCCGCGAGAGCGCGTCCCGGACACGGTCGGGCAGCGAGTCGTACCGCGGCGGTCCCAGGAGCTCCGCCACCGTGAGGCGGCGGCGCGCCGGGGCGAGACCGGCGGCTTCGCCGGCGACGGCGACGACGGTCACCGGCGCGGTGTCGCCGCTCTCCACCCGGCGGGAAGCCACGCCCTCGCAGATGGCCCCGAGCTGCCGCGAGAGCTCCCGCACCCCCGCCTCGCAGGTGTGACCCCGGACCACCTCCAGGGCCGCCGCATCCGTGATCTCGACCGGCGCCGCCGTCTCGCCGGCGAGCTCGCCGTCGAGCACCTCCACCGTGACCTGCCGCCCGGCCCGGGCCCCGGCGGGCGTCTCCACCGGGGGGCGGGTCCAGAAGCCGCCGCCGGTCAGCCCGGCGGCCTCGAGTTGCGCTCCCCACAGGTTGCGCCGCACGATGTCGACCTTCTCCTCGTCCGTGTACCCGGGCGCCTCGATCACTTCGAGCCGGTCCCTCAGCGGCGCGGGAATCCCCGCCAGGTCGTTGGCCGTCGCGATGAACAGGACCTCGGAGAGGTCGAACGGGACGTCGAGGTAGACATCGCGGAAGCGCGTGTTCTGTTCGGGGTCGAGCACCTCGAGCAGGGCCGCCGACGGGTCGCCGTGGTTTGACGTGCGGCCGCCCACCTTGTCGAGCTCGTCCAAAACGAGCACGGGGTTGCGGACCTTGGCCTCCACCAGCGCGCTGATGACCCGGCCCGCCGCGGGCGTCCGGAACGTGGTCGGCAGGCCGCGGATGGCGGACTCGTCCCACACGCCCCCGAGGGCGACGGTCACCGCCGGGCGGCCCAGGGCCGTGCCGATCAGCTTGGCGAGCGCCGTCTTGCCGCCGCCCGGCGGTCCGGCGAAACAGAGGACCGGGGAGCGGGTGGCGGCCCGGGCCGGACGCACGACGAGGCGGCGCAGCCCGGACGGCGCCGAAGGGTCCCGGCGGCAGGACCCGACGGCGCCCTCCACCGTCCACGCCCCCGAGGCCAACAGGCGCGCGGCCAGGAACCGCCGGATGCGCGCCTTGACCTGCGGCCGGCCGGCGTGCGCCGCGTCCAGCTCCGCCATCGCCGCCTCGATGTCCACCCGCTCCGCCGCCCGAGCCGTCCACGGCAGGGAGGCCACCGTCTTCAGCCGTTCGAGCGAGACGGCCGCGGCATCGTGCCCCAGGGCCTGCGACAGGCGGACCTCGTTGAGCGCGCGGGCCAGCACCTCGACCGGCAGGTCGGCGGCCTCCAGCCGACCGAGCACGTCCCGGGTCGCGGCAGCCAGCGGCACCGCCGCCTGCTGTTCTTCCTCCGTCAGAATCTCCCGCACCGCCTCGAGCTCGTCGCTCGGGTGGACGGTCAGCAGCAGCTTGCGCGCGTCATCAAGGCGCTGCAGCACCTCCCGGATCCGACCGAGCGCGGCGTCGTCCCACGCCCCGGGCGAGATGGCGCGGCGGGCGGCGGCGACGGCGCGGATGCGGCTGACCGCCTGGCCGGCGGCACGCTCGAACCCCCGAAGGGCCTTGTCGCACGCCGAGACGAGCCCGCTCTCCGGCGTGTTCCCGGCCGGGTCCTCTCCGACCCGCTGCAGGAACACCCGGAACGTGGACAGCGACGGTGTGATCTGCAGGGCGCTGAAATTGAGCTGGCCGAGTAGCTCGCCGGGCTTCTCCAGGCGCTTCTCGATCGTCGAGCAGGCCTTCGCGACGCGCTCGGTCCGCTCATCCGCCGAGTCCGCCCCGCCCGTCTCGGCGAGCCGCTCCGCCGTGACCTCCTGCCCGCGCACGGCCTCGACCTCGCGGACGGCAGCCTCGAGGCCCGGCGCCAACATCCGTTCGAGCGGCTTGATGAGCCCATCGAGCGACTTCAGCAGGCTGTCGATGCGCCCTGGCCGGCACAGCTTCCCGAACACGGCCAGGACGTGGTCCGGGACGCGGCGGCGGCCGCGCTTCAGGTTCACGAACGCCCCGGGGCGTGTCCGGCCGCACTGGCGTCCGCCGGCCGCGGCCGCAGCGGCGGCGCCGCCCGCGCCGTCCACCAGGGCCGCGGCGACGAACCGGCTCGCGCCGTCCTCGAAGAGCAGGTCGAGCGCGTCGGCGGAGTCCACCACCGAGACCGCGCCAGATCTCTCCATCGCGGCCGGGTCCCCGGGGGCGGCGGCGTCGCCGCCCGGCCCGTTCGCGAGGTCCGCCAGCCCCCACTCCCGCCGCTGCTGGTCGGTCGTCACCACGTAGCGCCCGCCGACCGGCGTTCCCGCCGGCCCGGAACCCTCTTCCCCGCCCGGGGTCACGCCTTCAACCGCCGCCCGCGTCTGCTTGTACTCGTCGCCGGTCACCGGAAAGAACAGCGTCACACGCCGCTCCTCCCCTGCGCTCGAATCTCCCGGAGTCCGCTCGTCGTCGTTCCTCAACACGATTGTCCGCATCACTCACCGTCCCGATAAATTTCTGTCTTCCCTGGTGGACGCACGCAGTACTCGTCGTCGGCCGCGTGCGTCCCGAACGCGCCGCTCTCCAACCCGCAGCCGGGAAGGAGGTGGCGCGACTGTCGTCGTGCGTCACCTTGATGCCGGCTCCGCTGGCCGCCAGAAACGCCCCACGCCCCCCAAGGCGTGCGCGCCGACGCGGACAAACGGCCTGCAAGCCGCCGACCGCGCGCGCATGGACGCTCGCCCCGCGCCTGTTCGCGGACGGCGGGCGCCGTCCACGAACAGGTCGTCGGCAATGGCCGCGGGCCGCCGGGCGGCAAGCAGCACTCAGCGCTGTGTGGCGTGTTCGGAGGGGTCGTCACCGGGAGAACAGCCGTACTTCCCATTCAACCCCGTCTGGCGGGTCCGCATCGACCTCGGTCGGCAGCATCAGCTTGTCGCAGAGCCAGTACCGGCGCGCGGAGTCCATGAGCACCTGCTCCGACGCCTCGTCGCCGAAGCCGAAGTAGCAGAAGCCCTCCCACACCAGGGCGTCGGGGCCGTCGAGCGGCGTACCCAGCGCGAACTCGACGTCGATCCGCACGCCGACGCCCAGCTCCGCCACCTCCGTCACCGTGTACTTCAGCCCCCGCTGCCGGACTTCCAGGCCGACGTCGGCCACGTTCTCGACCGCCTTCTTGTAGGCGGCCTTGGACCTCGCCTTCAACGAGTCGAGGTCGCGGGGGACACGCTCGATGAACTGCAGGAGGGGCTCGACGAGCGGCCCCGTGAGTCGCCTGGCTTCGCGGAGCCTCGTCGACCTCGTCGGGTCGCTGCGGCCGCGTTCCAGCTTGTTGTTGGCCGGGTCGGGCCCGGTCTGTTCGTTCTTCGTCATGAGATGTGTTCCTTTCTTGGTTCGAAAACGGGTTTGCTTGCAGATGCGAGTCAGAGTGCGAGATGGCTCTCAGGCGGCGGTCTCGGCCGCCGAGCGTCCAACCCGGGTGATGGGTTGCTCACTGCGTCTCCTTTCCGATGGCTGTTGTGGGCCGCGGGGCCGCTATTGCGCAGCTCATCCCTGCGCCCTCGCCGGAGGGCGTTCGGTGAACTTGCGCTGTGTTGAACCGACGCGGCTCCTTGCGCGTGTCGGCTCGCGTGGTTCACGCGCTTCGCGCAGGCCGCGCGTCAGGGCGGGGGCTCGGCGCGTCAGGGCGTCGTTTCACGCCTCGACGCGGCCGTCAGGTGTTCTCGTCGCCGACGATCGTTGAGGGGACTACCGCTTGGAACCGCCGCTCGGCCTCGTTTGCCGTTTTCGGGCGGGCGGGGGCGACGCCCCGCGCTTGGTGCAGTATCCGCCGGGGGTCAGCCTTGGCTGGTTTGCCCGCCGAAGGGCGGGCCTTCATCGTGATCGTCCGTGATTCGCGCAAGCTCGACTCGCAACGCCCGCGCCCGGCCGGTTGGATGGGCCGGCGGCTGCAAGGCAGCTACCACTATTCTCTCACCCGTTACCCCACCACCTGTGCCGCCTTTTGTTCTTTCCACACCGGCGCGGTTCTCAGCGCCGGTGTGTACGCCGCGCACCTGGCGCGGCGTCAAGAACCTGCCGGCAGGCGGCGGCGTTCCCCGAGGGTTGACTTTTTCTGTCCGCGTGTCCGCCGCGGCGGCGTCGACGACTCTGACTGTCGACATCCCTGCCGGCGTGTTCACGGCTGAGCCCCAGGGAGAACCGCGTGTTCCGCGACCGGCGGCTACGTCCTCGTGAACCCTGGACGCGTGTCCTGCGTCTCAGGGCAACACCCGCAACAGCTCGTCCCGTCGAGCACGGGTCGAGAGCGCTGATAACGGGCGAACAGCTCGGTCGAGAACCGCCCGTCGCGGTAACCTCGGCACCCGCAGCTTGAATCTGCTCGACGTCGGTCAAGGCCTTGATCTCGGCCTGGAGGCGGTCGATTTCGCTTTGCCGGTCGGCAATTGCCTGTGCGATGACACTCGTAGTAGTGCTGGAGAGTAGTGGTCCTGCGATGGGGATGCGGAACCAGACCTGGTCGCCGTCCGGATCGAGCTCGGTCCCGACCAGATGGTACCGTTGGGCTCGCGGGTGGGCTCGCGCGGCGTCAGGGTCCTCGCGCCGCCGGGCCAGTCCTCGCGCGTCCCCGCGATTCGTTGACATCCGCCGAGGAGGCCGTCGGCCGAATGCCCGCGGAGACGCCCGCCGAGCGCGGCCGGCGCCTGGTCGATGGCCACGATGACGGGCACGACGACCTTGATGACGCCGCCGACGACGACCATGACGACGATCACGACGGGAGTGCCCGCCGCGTAGACCGCATCACGCGGCCACGACGCTCGAGGGTGTCGAGCGTCTGTGGCAGGTCCGGCACGCCGCCGGCGGTCCGGAACGCGGCCGCTGGTCCCTCGACGCGATGGTGTCGTACCGCGCGGAGAGGGAGTCGTCCGCGTCAACGCCGGGAACGATACTGCTCCCGGGTACGTGAACCGCGTCTCGCGTTCGGGTCTCTCCGGTACATGCCCGCGGCAGCCGCCGCCGGGTCCTTCCTTTATATAGGTGTGTTCCAGCAGTCGTGTCGCCCGGCATACGGGTCGCCGAGCCGGTTCTCGGGCGTCAACGTGTTGGGTGCCTCGGCGCCGCCGGTGATCTCGACCTGCCGGGTCAATACTCCGGTGAGGAGGGGTCTCGGCATGTCCAGGAGTGCTCCGCCGAACGCCTACCCGAAGGGATGCACGGCGTGTACCGCGGGCTGCTCGTCCGAAGCCCCGTACGATCGAGCGCTCGTTGGAGTCGCCGTTGGTGTCGGCGCGTATCGCCGTCAACCTCGCGGCACCGTCGGTGCCGCGCGAGCAGCGGAACGACCTCTCACCGAATGGGTGAACGTGATCGCGTTCTCGGACCGCACCCGGCATCTCTCGTCGCAGTTCGACAAGAGTCAGATGATCGCGGTGATGGGAAAGTCACGCTGGAGTCGTACACGACCCGGTCGGGCGAGCCCGCGGTCAGCCGGACGATTGACGCCGAGGATCTCATCTCGGACGCGGGCACGCCCAGCCGAACGTGCCGCACCCTGCCGATATCGACGACCAGCTGAAGACCGCGATCGACGAGGCCACCGCCGGCGTTCTCCCCGAGCGCCAGCCGTTGCCGGAGGACGGCGTTCCCGAACTCGATTGATCCGTGCGGGCCGCCTGGCCCCGCTCGTTCCGTCGGTCGGTCCGTTTTGGGGCCCGGGGGTTCTCGTGGTGTTCGTGTGCGCCCGCGTTCCGTCGGCGCGCCGGTTTCGTCGCCGTCGTCGCCGGTCGTCGGCTCGGGGGTCTCGGCGGTATCGGCGCCCGTCGCCTCGGTCTCGGCCGTGTCGGTCCCGTCGGTCGCGGTCGCCCGCGCCGGCGTCCGGCTCATCAGCTCGACTTTCGTGGTGTGCACCTCCGTGCGGTAGTGCCGTCGGCCCTCGTGTTCCCACGTCCTCGTCCGCAGCTCGCCGACGACGCCGACCTGCTTGCCCTTCACCAGGTGAGGCAGGAGGTTGTCGAGCGAGTTCGGCTTGGTCGTGCCCCAGCAGGTGACGTTGTGTTACTTCGCTTGCTGGTGGCGGTTGCCCTCGGCGTCGATCCACCGGCGCTCCATCGCCATCGTGAAGTGGATCATCGCTTGCCCCTTCTTCGTCGTGCGCTTCACGGCGTTCTGGCCGAGCCGACCGCTGAGGACGACGTTGTTGATCGAACCCATCTCGTACTCCTTCTCTCAGGCTAAACCCCGCCTCCGTCCGTTTACGTGGTTTTCTGTTTTCAGAACTCGGGGTAGATCCGACTTGTCGGGTCGTAGTCCATGGTGTGGACGGTCTGGACCGTCGCGTGGTCCCGGGTCTCAGGGTCTTCTGGCTTCCGTCTCTGGCTCCCTGGTTCTCCGTGTTGCTCGTCGATTCACGCTTCGTTCGGGACCCGCGAAGCCGGACCCGTGGTCGTTCTGTGCCGGCGTGCCCGATCTTCTCGGCGGCGTTCGTGCTCGGTCTGGCCGAAGGCCGAGTCGCGGCCGTTGCTTGCGTCGCTGCTGAAGACGATGATGTTCCCCGCATTTATTCGGTCAGCTGCTCGAGAGCAGCGGTTATGGTCCAGGTGTCGCGCGCCTGGTCGACGGTCAGGCGCTGGCTTACTACCCATGCGATGGCCTGTTCCGTCGTCCCGCCGTGGCCGTTCGTGTCCAGGTGGCGGCCGAACCTCTCGTGGATCGTCTTCAGGACGTGCTCGTTGATTTCGCTGTACCGTCTCGTTGCTACTCTCTCGGTGTTGAGGGCCATCAACGTGAGCGCTGTCGTTTCGCCTCCGTAGGGCGACAGGCGTTCCGATTTCGTCTCTCAGTCTTCTGCGAACTCGCTGAAGTTGGTCGGTCTGCGTTGCTGCGTTGTGCGCCTCGTCGTTCATCATCGAGCGCAGCATCGTCGTGATCTTGTCCAGCTCGTCGGGTGGTGTCCGCCCGATCTCGTCGAGTATTTGGATGGGCGGCACCGGAATTGCCCGCAGGTCCGATGCGTTGATCTGAGTGGAGCCGAGTGCCGAGCCGATCAGCGTGTTCCCCACGCTGCTGTTGATCTACGCGGCGAGGCCGCGCGCGCGGGCGTTCCTCGTCGCGGCCCTGGCATTTCGGTCCGGGTTGGCTCTTTCAGCCGGGTTGCTTCCGTCCGCCTTCGCGGGAGCCCATAGCGAGATCACGTTCACCCGGTCGCTGGCGACGAACGCTTGGTTGTTCGTCGTCTCGCTTGAGATCGCGCATGCTTGCGCCCGGGGCTCGAGCTCGTTGGGTGCAATGCGGTTGACGAGCACGTAGGCGTCGGGTTCGTGAACCTTCAGGGGCCGCGGGTCGGCCGCGGCGTCGTAGTAGTTCTTGCTTCCGGTTAGCGGCCACAGCACGCGGTTCGGTGAGATGTGCTGGGCGCTGAGGTACGGTGTGAGCGCGCCGTCGTTCGCTTCGGTGGTCGTCCCGGAGTGTCGGTACTCGATGTGTCGGCCAGTCTCGACGCGGTAGTCCTCGTTCTCGATCGTCGCCATCTGCCGACCCCAGTCGTTCAGCGCCTCTTCTGATCGGTCGCTGTTGGTCATGAGTCTCGGCGTGTCGCCGTCGTTTCGTGATCGGATCCACTTCCGATCTCCCGGGGTTCTCCATCGCCAGGTCGTTTGCCGCTCGTGGTTGCCGTGGGTGATGACCGTGAGGGGACGTCTCGGGGTGCCCTTCGTGACGGTTCCGTGCCAGCACACGGTCTCCTGAATCACGTTCTGGACCCCGTACAGGGTTCGGCGGTTCTGCCAGATGTGGATGCAGTCGATGTCGACGTCGGCCTCGAGACGTCGGCGGAACTCCGCGAAGGTGCTGCCGTTCTGGAAGCTCCGGGGCGTGATCGCGGTGATCTGTCCGCCGGCTTGAAGGTTCCGCCATCCGATTTCGCAGAATGCTGAGTACAGGTTCGCGCTCGTTGCCGCGCCGGCGAGTCGGATCGTTCGGGTCTCCGGGTCGGCGTTGCGCGTCCCCGGTACGGCGGGTTCATGATGCAGGTGTCGATTGGGATGTGCGCGTTGACGTTGACCGACCGGCAACGCCAGCGTCGGGGCGACAGGAAGTCCTCGCGAACCACGGCGGCCCGCACGTTCATGTGCCGCTCTTTGCACCAGGTCTCGATGTCGTTGAGGTTCTTCTCGTTCGCGTCCGCGAGCTCCGTGTCCGCCTCGACCGCGGTCAGATAGATCTGTCGCGGACGTGTTGCCTCCGGTTCGCGGCCGATCCGGTCGAGTGTTGCGAGCGTGAGCTGGCCGTCCCCGGCGCCGGCGTCGAGGATGTGGATCGTGCCGGTCGCGTTGGCCTTCAGGTCCAGCGTTGCGGCGGCCTCCTTTGAGACGTGGTATGGCGTGAACACCTGCCCGTGGCGATGCCGCTTCCGGATCGTTTCGGGCTCGAGCGTTCCTGGCGCGGTCCGTGAACCGTACGCCCGGTTCATGACGTCGACAGGGCAGAGTGCCGCGGTTGTTTGTTCCTGGCATCGTGTCAGCTCTTCTCGTAGGTCGTGAGCCGTGTCCGCAAAGTCTTGCGTGTGTCGGGCGCGTTCCGCCGTTTCGCCCGCGGTGTTTCTGCGGCAGCGACGCCAGTACCGCCATTACGGAAGCCGAGGTCGACGATGTCTCGCGTCACCGGTGAGCGGCATTCGCCGAGAAGGCCTCGCCTGGTCGACGTCGGAGCCCAGACGCCGGCGCCCGCTTTCGTTGGTTGGTTCCGGCTTCGCCGGCCGGCGCTTGTCGCCGGTCCGGATGTTGTTTCCGATCGCTTCGATCGTCTTTGCCGCTCGTGTTGCGCCCGGCCTTCGGTTACGTCGTGCTCCGTCGCGCCGCGTTCTCTCGTTCTCGAGGCGGTGGTCGGGGTGCTAGGTGCTCTCGTTTCCGGCGGCTGTTCTTCGTGACGGAGGCGCTTCTCCGGTCCGACGTCGTGATTGGCTCGTTCGTCCAGGTGTCGTTTCGTCGTGCTTCGGCGCCTGGCGTCGGTTGGGGTCTGGCGTCTCTGTTCGTGATTTCCTGGCTTGGCTGCTCTCGGTCTCCTCGGCGTTGTCGCGTGTGTCCCGGGACACTCGGAATGAAATCGATCGGATGATCTGTTGTCGCTCGCTTTTTTGGCCCGGCGGGCGGTGCGGCCCAGCGCGTCTCCTTCGGCGTGCGGCCGCCGGTTGCGTGATCCCGCCGTGTACTTCGATTTCATCCTGTGGTCCGTTTCTGCTGTCTGCGACGGCTTCCACGCGGTGTTGCTCGTGCCGATGTCGCGGGCCGGCCGGCTCTCGGCTCCCTCTTTGGTGGTTGTCTGCTCGCGGCGTTCTCGCCGTTGATCGGCTGACGGATTGGCGATTCACCTGGATGTTGTGCGTGCTTCGCGTCTTCACCTTGCCGTGTTGCTGGCTCGAATCTCCCGATAGGGGTGTCCGACTTTTCGTTTATCGCAGCTGATGACGCGCCGTCCTCGCTGCCGGGTTGTCCCGTGCGTGAGTTGTGCAGGCAGTGTTTCCGGTACATCGTGTCGTTTCCGCGTCGAGGCGCGTGTCGGTTTCCTCGGCGGTTCGCGGTCGTCGACTCGGAAGTGTGTCGCGTTGCGGCCGTTTCGGCCGTTTTCTTCGGGACCCCGATAGGGGCCTGTTTCCGCGACCTATGTCGGAGCTTGGGGGGGTGACCCCAACTCTAGGGGTCTATTCCTGTAGCTCTCCGGATTTCCGCCAGAAACGTACCCCTAAAGGTACCCTCTCCCGAAGGGGGTTTTTCTTCTCAAGGAGCGACCCCAATTAGGGTCGCTCCCTTGCACATGAGGTGCGGGTTATTTATTGTCTATTGTGGGTGCTTGTACGACCCACACCTTGCATCAGGCGTTTATTTAAAGGGACTATACCGGAGACCCCGTGCACCTAATTAGGGGTATAAAAAGGGTATTGGCCCGTGTCTGGTCGTGGCGGGGTCATGGCAACTGTACCGGTGGTCCAGTCGTTTTTTCACTGACCCCGATAGACCCCTAAAAAATCGTAGGGGTAGGGGTCAATCCCTTTTTAGGGGCATGTTTTGTTCTAGGGGTCATGTTTTTTGTAGGGGCAGGTGTTGGTCCCTATTAGGGTACACTTCATGACCCTCTTGGAGACCTCACGTATTTGGGGCATTCGGGGTGTGGATTGAAATGAGTGCAGGAGGATGTGATGACTTGGGTGAAGTTCGCGCGGCCGGATGTGGGTGTTGAGTCGTCTTCGCGAGTTCTGTTTGTTCGGCTCGGGAGTGTTGTTGGGTTGGAGAATGGTCCTGATGCCCAGTTGACGACTGTGTTGTTGGACGGTGGTTTCGTCCGGCTCGTCTCTGGCACCATCGATTCGGTTCAGACTCAGCTCGATGCTGCGGACAGGATGGCTCGCGCTCTTGCGAAGTGTCGTTGACGTTGAGATTCTTGGTGGTGCTCGTTTTTCCGATTGGAGGTGAGGTTGAGTGTTCCTGTCGTCGACGGGTTCTGAAGACTCGGGATTTGTTGTCAGTGGATTGAAACGGCCAATGATGGAGGGATGATGGGTCGGGTGAAGAAGGTAAAGGTCGTGATGTTCGTCTCGCCGGTTCTGGCCCTCCGGTACACCGAGCTCGCGGCGAAGTACGGAATCTCGCGGAGCGAGCTGTATCGCATGACGCTTGAGCGCGGGTATCGCTCGACGTTGGAGTGGTGTGGGCGTCAGCACGAGGCGCTGTCCGCGCTCGACGTGGACGAAGTCTCGGCGGTCTCGTCCGCCGATGGCGGTTCTGCGTCGCCGTCGCTTTCGGCGCCGGCCGCTTCCGTTCGGGCTGACGCTTCGCCGCTCGTGCAGCTTCGGCATTACGCGCGCGTGCTCTTCCAGCAGGATCTGGAGATTAGCGAGGAGTCGTTTCGGTCGGCGGTGTCTGCCCAGGCGATGGTTCTCGGGTTTGGGTCGAAGCAGGCTGCTGGCTTCGTGAACGGGTTGGTGTCGGACATGTTCGCGCAGAGCGCTGAAGGCGGGGCGGAGTCGTTGGAGCTTGGGGATGATTTCGAGGGTGATGATGATGTCGGGAACGGCCCGGTCCCGCAGCTCGATTGAGTGTTGCCTTGGAGGGTGATGTGGCCGGTACATCGGGTAGCGGGGTGAAGCAGCGCGAGGTCGATCCGTCGTGGGAGCCCAACGACATCACGCTGACGGTGTACGTCACGCGGTCGTTCGGCTTGGCTCTCGACCAGGTTGCGGCGAAGCTGCGGTTGTCGAAGTCGCTTCTCTTGCGCGAGGCGGTGCGGCGCGGGTTGCCGGAGCTGGTCGAGGACGTCGAGCACTTGAGGGGTTTGGGCTTCCGCCCGGCGGCGCATCTTGCGGGTCTGGTTGCGAGGCGCGGCCGGCGCGGCGCGGTTGGCGAGGGTGCGGTCACCGCGAGGTGGTCGAAGGTGCCGGGTGATTTCGGCGAGGAGCCGCGCATTCCCGCGGCGAAGGCCGACCTGGATTGAATCGATGATCGATGAAGACGTCGCCGGCTTTGTGATCCCGCGCTGGCGCGGCGGGGTGGAGGGCTCTGCTCCTCCGGTGTGTCTTGCGCCGTGGCGTTCGGCCTCGGCCGAGGTGGCGCGGCTGATCGTCGACGCGGTCGGCGTCGGTGTTGATGACGTGTTCGTTGATCTGGGATCGGGTGACGGCTCGGTGGTGATGGCGGTGTCCTCGATGACGGGCTGTGTGGGTGTCGGGGTGGAGGTGTCGGTTCCGCTGGTCCGGCTCGCCCGGGCGACGGCGGTCTCGTCGTCGGTCGGGCCTCGAGCCGCGGATCGAAATAATCGAAACGTGTTCTTGCATGAGCTGATTGGTACTCGTGGTTTGGCGGGTGCGACTGTCGTCTACGTGTGGTTGCTCGGTGGCGGGCTGGATGTCGTGGTCGGACTGATCGCGGAGGCGGTGGCGGTGGGGTCGGTCCGCGCGGTGGTGACTGTCGGCGACGTCGCGGCCTTCGAGCCGCTCGGGGTGTTTCGAGAGGTTGGCTTGGTGTCGGCGCTGCGCGCCGGCGAGGTGGTTGGCTCGGTTCCGTTGTCGGTGTCTCGGGTTGGTGGAGGTGGAGTGGATTGGCGTGATTCCGGTGTTGGCCGGATCGGTCTTGACGGTGGGTGTTGACGGCGGCCGTCCGGTCGGTTTGCCGGCGGGGCGAGGATTGAAACGGCGTTGTATCCGGGCGGTACGCCAGGATTCTCGATTCGGTTAATCGGCGCTTTCGGCGGTTGGTGGTCATCGGGCGGTTTTGGCCGGATCGGTTTTTTGGTTGTGTCCCGGGACACACCTGAATTTCTGGTTTCGGTTGATCGGCGTTTGCGGCCGTCGAGGGGTGATCTGGTGATTTTCGCCGGATCGGTTTTGAGCGGTGGTTCGGGCGGTGCGCCAGGATTCTCGATTGGGTCGGATCGGCGCTTCGGGCGGTTCGTGGCGATCGGGCGGTTTCGGTTCGATCGGTTTTTTGGTTGTGTCCCGGGACACACCTGAATTTCCGGTTTCGGTTGATCGGCGTTTGCGGCCGTCGAGGGGTGATCTGGTGATTTTCGCCGGATCGGTTTTGAGCGGTGGTTCGGGCGGTGCGCCAGGATTCTCGATTGGGTCGGATCGGCGCTTCGGGCGGTTCGTGGCGATCGGGCGGTTTCGGTTCGATCGGTTTTTTGGTTGTGTCCCGGGACACACCTGAATTTCCGGTTTCGGTTGATCGGCGCTTTCGGCGGTCGGGGGCTGATTCTGGTGGTTCTGTTGATCAGGTCTTGGTGGGGAGGTGCCGCTTCGGCGTGTGTCGTTGCAGTCGGCTCATGTCGGCGTTGTCTGGCTCGAGCGTAGCTCGGTGTCGTTGGTGTTCTCGGTCTTGATTGGTGGCTTCCCGGGATCTGCTGCGGAGCTGCTGTCGATCGGGCTCGGGGTCACGCGGTCCGCGGGGTGATCATCAGGCGGTTGCTGTCGCGCGTTCGGGCGCGGGTGTCTGCTCTCTGGTTCTGGTTGTTGGTTGATCGTTGTGGGGTGGGTTCGAGGGTCCGACGTCCCGTCGGCTGATCGTCTGGTGGTGATGATTCTGAGAGGAGTGGTGACGTGAGCGAGCATTCATATGATCCGGCCTTCGACGATACGCGTGGCTCGGGTCGCCGTGCGCCTGCCCGCTCGGTGTCGCGGGTCGTGGAGCCGGTGGTCGAGACGCACGTCGAGCCGGGACCCGGTGCGGATGACCCGGGCCGAACACGGCTTGGCGTCACTCTCTCTCGCGAGCAGCGCGAGTGGGTGGACAAGGAGTCGCGCCGGCGCGGTGTGCCGAAGGCCGCGGTGGTGCGTGATCTGATCGCGCATGCGTACGCTGGCGGCGTGCCGCCTCCTGGCCCTGCGCGCGCTGCGACGCGGGCCGCGGTGACGGTCGATGACTTCGGCGACCCGGTTGATCCGCTTCGCCCGCCGCCGACGGTGGTGGACGAGCCGGTGGTTTCCGCTCGCGAGTCGGCTCCGCGCTTTCGCCGGCAGGCGCCGACGGTTGAGCATCGCGTCGAGCCGGCGCGGCTTCACGATCTTCCGCCTGGTGTCGGCGGGGCTCGAGATACGGTGCCGGGTCCGCACGGCGGGAATGGCCATGCTCGTGCGCCGGAGCGCGACCCGCGGCTGTCGGCGGCCTACGCTCATTTGCCGCACGCGGTCGGCACGCCGGTGCTTCCGATGGATGGTGAGATTCCTTGCGGCGAGATTCCGTCCGGGGCTTCCGTCGGCCTGGGTGTCGACGGGAATGTGTTCGGCGGGGTCTCGCCGTCGCAGGCGCTTGTGCCGGCCGCGGCGGCGGCGCGGGAAATGGCGGCGCAGCCCGGCGTCTGGATGATCGTTCCCGGTGCGGGTCCGGACGGCGCGATGGGTGTGGTCCGTGTTCCGCTCGCCGGCTACGGCGAGTCGTCGGGGAGTGCCGGGTTCTTCGCGCGCATGCCCGCGGCCGCCCGCTACTTCCTGATCGGGCTTGGCATCGTCGTCGTGCTCTGCGGCCTCGCGTATCTGGGCTCGTCTGCGGTGGCGAATCGGTACTACTTCCAGGAGGTCACTGTCGCGCCGGGCCGCAGTGTCTTCTATCGGGTCGACCGGTGGTCGGGTGAGATGAAGCGTTGCCGGACGGACCTCGCCGCGGTCGGCGTGGTCTGCTGATTCGGGCGGGGGATTCGGGGAGTTGGCCAGCGGCGCGTCGCGGGTGTCGGCTCGTGGTCTTGGTTCAGCCGGTGTTTCCGTCTGGGTGTTCGCTTGGGGATGTTCTCGTGCCTGAGTTGATCGCGGGCGTTGGTGTCGGCGCTCCTCGTCCGACGGGCGGCGGCGGTACTTTCGGCGGTGCCGCCGGCGGCGGTGGTGACGCGGTGTTCGTTGTCACGCTCGTGACGTTGTGTCTGGCGCGCTCGCTGTTTGCTATCGGCTTCTGGTTTCGGTTCGGCCGGCTCTTTCGGCCTGACTGCTCGCTTGACGGGGTTTTCGTTTCCGATGTGATCTTGTTCGTCGGTGATGGTTCCGATTATCGGGTCGATGTTGCCGGTTCTCCTGCTTCGAGTGGTTGCTGCGCTTGCGCTCGTTGTCGTGTTCTCGGTGTTTGGTCTGAATGCGATTTGTTCTTGTAGCTTGAGCTGGACTGGTTCCGGGCCTTGCGGTTCTTTTCCTCTCTCGATTGGTTGTCCGGTACCCGTGGTGGGTGGGCTGGCTCCTGCCGGTCGCGCCGTCTTCAGCGGTGTGGTGTCGTTCGGCTCGGCGTGAGCTCTTGCGCCGGCGTCGGGGCCGGCGCCGGTTACCAGATTGGATTTCGGGGTTGTCCGAAGGCTCGTGACCACGAGACTCCGTAGATGGTGTAGGCCGGGGTGTTCCGTCCCCGGAACACCTTGCCGAATGTCGTGGTGACGGTGCCGACCCGCTTGATGCGGATGTCGAGCCGCGCGTTCATGACGTGCAGGTCCTCGTGGAGGGCGGGCCAACGGTCGGGGCGCCAGTCGGGTGCATCGATGTCGAGGCCGCGGCGGCCGTTGGTGCCCGAGTACTCGGCGCCGATCTGCAGATGGTTGGTGATACCGGCGTAGAGTCCGGCGAATCCGAAGGTGTCTCTCGGGACGTCGACCTTGTCGTAGTGGGGTGTCGGCTCGCCGATGCCCAGCGGGTTGACGATGGCGTGAGTTCGATGGCGGTATCCGAGTTCGGTGGTCCAACCGATTCGGCGGTTGAAGTTCTCGAGCACTACGGAACCTTGGAGCTCGGTTGCTCCGTCCCCCAGCGAGTTCGTGTAGCCCGCGTCGTAGGGTCCGGGGATCCGTCCGGAGATCCGGACGGCGGCATTCGGTCCGCCGTATGGCGTCTCGCCGCGGAGCCGCCAGGTGAGTCCGAGCGTGGTGTCCTGCCGTCCGTGGTGTGTCTCGGCGTTCCCGGTCGGGCTGCCGCCGCTTGCTGCGAAGAACCGTCCCCAGCTGCTCCCGACGTGTAGCGCCATGTTGCGCGAGGCGGTGTACGTCAGCTGCCAGTCGAGCGATTGCTTGCTCTCGTAGGGTCCGTCGACGGTGGCGTTGTGCCGGTAGAACCGGTCTGCCTCGATGAATCGCCAGCCGACCGTGATCTTGCCCGTTCCCGGGGCGCCGATGCCGGCTCGGTTCTGGGCTGGTGAGTCTTGTGCGGCGAGTGTGGCGGTGAGCATCGCGGCGGCGATCAGGTTCCGGCGTACCCGGTGGCGTCGTGTGGTCGGTGAGTGTTTCATTTCGGCGTTTTCCTCTGGTCGCCCGCCGCGCTGTCGCATTCTGGTCCTGGGGCCGCTGTCCCTGGGAGACGGGCGAGGGCTCGGAGCTCTCGGCCCTCGGGGCGTTCGGGTTGCCGGTAACGGTATAGAGGTGGGGTCTGGCGCTCGTCGGCTGTGTGGATGGTGAGGTTGATCCTGGTCTTTGCTCTTAGTGCCGGTGGCGGAAGGTCGCCGTCCGCCAGACGCGTGAGAACTTCGAGGTTGCACGGACGGCCGACGCTTCCAACCGCGCGGTAGTCCGCGGCGGGGCGGGGGAGGGTGCCGTTCTTGCGCGTCGGGGGCTGGGTTCTCTGGTCGCTGACGGCGTGTCGCGCGATGATCGTAATTTGCTTCGTTCGCCAGCGATGTTGCCCTCGTCGGTGGTCCGCGGCCTCGGGAGGCCCGCAGGTGGCGGTGGCCCGGCCTGGGTCCCTGACAAGGTTCGGCCGCGGTCTGCGCCGGCGCGCGGGTCGGTCTCGCCCTTGCGGCTCTCTGGGCCGTCGTCCCCGAAGCAGAGGGGCGACGGCTTTTTTCTTGTGTGGCTCGTCTGGTCCCGGCCGGGGCTGGGCGGCCCCACGCCTGCTCTGACGCCTGTTGGCGGTTCCGGTCCGGGGTACAGCGGTGCGTCGGGCGCGGCCCGCAGGGCTCAAGAGCAAATCGGCCACGTGGCCGATTTGCCGGTCGTTGTCGAGTGGTCCTGGCTGGGAAGGACCGTGCCTCCGCCCGGACTGTGGGGCTGGTTTCAGCCTCTGGGTGGGGGAGGCCACTGGTGGCCGAAGTCCCGACGCTTTATCTTGGCCATCCGGCCGTCCGGGTGGTGCCACACGATGCCCTCGAGCGGCGCGGCCTCGAGGTACTGGTCGAGCCGGGTGAATGCCTCCGCGGCGGTGGTTCCTCTCTTGAGGTCGATGGCGCCTGCGTCGAGGTGGAGATCGGGGTCGGCGTGGAGGATGAGTTTGTGGAGGTCGAGGTTCTCGGTGTTCCGCTGGACTTTCGGGCCGACGAGCTCGTAGGTGTCGCCTTCGTCGCTCGGGGTCCGGAGGTTCGGGGGCAGGCGGTTGATGGCCTCAAGGTGGTGCTGGTCGCCGCGGTCCCTCGGGTCGATGGGCGCCCAGCCGATCTGCTTTCCGGTGGCGGGGTCGGTCTCGACGGGCTCGAACCCCGCCGGTGGGGTGGCGCCCGGCTTGACGACCCTGCGTTTGAACGCCTTGGCGTCTCGCAGCATCACGCTGCTGCCGTCGACCTTTCGGGTCGGGATGCCCTCGCCGGCGGTCACCCACTCACAGCCTGGTGTGAGTGTGGGCTTGATCAGGTGGGTGTCGGGATCGCGCAGGAACAGCGTCGGGATTTTTCGCATTGCAGTGGGGTTTCAGTGGTTCTTTCGGCGTGCCCCGGCCGGGCTCGGCCGGCCTGGCCGCGATCCGTGGTGGTTGCTTTCGGGGATTCAGGTCCCCTGCCGCGACTGGGGGTCTGATCAGGGCCCGTGGTCTGGGTTGGGGCTCGGTGCCAGGTAGAGAAGGCGGTTCGTCAGGTCCGCGGTGACTATGCCGCCGTCGTGGTTGCGCAACGCCCGGAACACCCGGTAGCCGTTGAGGATGGCGGCCTCCCATTGCCAGAGCGGGATCTCTTCGACCTCGAACCCGCGCACGAACCCGTTGATCGTCTTGAGCAGGTCGTAGTCGACCTGGTCGACGCCGTCGTAGAAGCGGGTCTCCTTCGCGCGGTTGAAGACGACGGCCGTCACCGCCTCCTCGATGGTTCTTGCCCGTGCGCCGTCCTGGGTCTCGTCGACCCGGGGATTCCTCTTGCGCTTGCAGTTCAGAAGCACCCGCACGATCGGTGACCATCCGAGGTACACCGCGTGGGCGAGGTGGAACACGTCGTGGAACCTGTAGAAGTCGGGATGGTCGATGTTGTCGGTGAGGCGATCGCCGATGTTCAATCCGTTGCACCGCAGAAGGACCGCGCGCCTGTTGCCGCGGCGGATCTGGCGGAACTCGACGTCGAGCCTTCGGGGAATCTGTTCGGTCTCGTCGAACCGTTCGTCGAACAGTGGGACGAAATCCCGCTCCCGCGGCCACCGGCTCCGGGTCTTCTTCAGGTTTCTGGCGGCGGCTTCGCGGACGTCGACCCGGGCTCCGGCGGCTACTCGGAGGAGAGCGCGCCAGATCGTGGGCAGCGGCGCCGGGATGACGTTTCTGGTGCTCCGGGGCAGTGTTGTGAGCAGGGTGCCGACCGCGGCGCCGAGCGCGAACGCGTCGCGGAGGGTCTCGCTGACGGTGACGTGGCGATCATGTTTCGCGGCCTGGTCGGTCAGTTCCTCGAGTGTCTTGAGTGTCGGTCTGTCGGATGGCGCGAGGACGGTGACGAGCCGCGCGAAGTACCAGAGAAAGTCTCCGATTTCTTCCATGAGACGGTTTTGGTAGGAAGGATAGGCCTTTCTCTCGCGTACCGTCTTCTTCAGCTCCGCCAGCACGCTGCCGGTTTCGCCGAAGAGACCCGCCGCCAGAAGGGTCAGGTGATTGGGGTTGTCCGTGAGCCGATCCGTTTGCGCGGCTTCTTCGCAATACTTGACGAACCACGACATCGTGGCCCTCCTTCGGGTGCGGTTTCGGTGGATTGACGGGTGAGGGTCGGCCGCCTGGGTTAGGCGCTGGCGCCGGCGGGTCCGGTCCGGGTGGCGGTCTTGATGATCGCCTGCAGGTGCGCGGGGAGCAGCGTGGTGTTCCAGTAGCTCCACGGTCCCGTGCGGTCGCCGATGGCGACTTGGCTCGTCGTCGGGTTCTTGTGGCGGGTCACCCGCAGGTTGCTTTCGGCGATGATGTCGAGGTGGTCGGCCACCGCCGTTCTGAAGCTCTCGTCGCGGATTAGCCAGTCATCCGCGAGCCAGTCGTAGAACTCCTCTGCGGCTGCTTTGTCACGGTCGCTGGCTGCGGTACCGGCTACCTCGTCGAGCAGGGCCATAAGGCCCTGCTCGTTCCTCAGGAGCTTGGCGATAGCGGATATCGAGGCTTCGTTGTGTCCCGCGAGCAGGGACGCGGTCTTGATCCAGCAGATGACTGCCGTGTAGGTGTCGAGCCAGCCTCGATCGTCGCTCTGTCCGAAGAGCGAGTCCACGACGGCTGCGTCGACGCGCCCCTGTTCGTATACGCCGAGGTCGGTCCATGTCTTCTCGCTCATTGGGCGGGTTCTCGCTTTCTGTGCGGTTCCGGGAGAGCTGCTTCGGTCGTTCAGTGTGTGCGTGCCGAGGACAGGGCGATGTTCTGCTCCCGTTTCGGGGCCGGGGTCCCGCCTGCGTCTCGGCCGGCTCCGCGGACGGCGACGCCGGCGCCGCTCCGTTCCCGGGCGATCTCGGCCTTTTCGGCGCGCTCGGCCGCGGTTACTGTCGGTTGGAGCCCTGCTCCCGGTCCGTCTTCATGCACGTAGCGCCTGGCGTTGGCCGGGGTCAACTTCGTTCCCGGCTCGACCTGGCTGTCGGCAGGGATTTGTACTCCTGCCTCGACCTCCACCCCGCCGCTGTCGAAGTAGCTTCTGGCGCCTATTTGCGCTTTTTCGCCTATCAGGCTGCCTGGTCCGGTCATGCAGAGCCGGCCGATGCTGACGTCGTTCTCGATGATGGTATCGCGGCCGATCGTGGAGTCGGTTCCGATTGTCACGCCGTTCCCGATTTCGCAGCGTGCGCCGATTTCCGTAGAGAGGTTTCTGGTGTTGGCGAGCTCTTTCGGGAACAGCGGGTCCATCTCGCTGTCGATGTGTACGTCGTTGCCGATGGTGCAGTGGTTTTCGATTATCGCGTTTTCGGCGATTGTTGCCTGGTCCCCTATTTTCACGTGGTCGCCGATCCCGGCATAGCTTCGGATCGTGCTGTTCGCGCCAATTTCCGTGTCTTTGCCGATGTAGCAGAGGGCTTCGATCTTCGTGCCTTCCTTGATCGTCGCGTTCTCGCGGATCACGGCGTTCTCGTCGATGACGGCGCCCTTTTCGATGACCGCTCCCGATTCGATCCGTGCTGTCCGGTGCACGGTAGCCTCGGGATGGATCGTCGGGGCCGGGTCCGCGTGTTTCGGGAGCAGGTTCGGGTCGTGCACGTACCCCCCTCGGTACATGCTCGTGAAACCGCCGCCTCTTGCCGACAGTCTGCGGTCTTCCGGCGTTTCGCCGGCGTGCACGATGGTGCCGGGCTTCAGGGTGTACCCGGCCGGCAGAACCGCGCCTGCTTTCAGCGTGCAGCGCTCGGTCATGGCGCTGTTTTCCATGGCGCGGCTTCCGTCCTCCATGACGCCGGTGGCGCGGACGGTGGCTCCATCGTCGATTCGGCAGTCCTTTCCCACGACGGTGTGGTTATGCACCTGGGCGCCGTCGATTCTCGTCCCGTCGCCGATTTTCGCCGTTCCGTGGATCCAGCATCCGTGCTCGGTGGTGGGCTTGATTTCGACGCTCGCGCCTATTTCGGCGTTGGCGCCGATGGACACCGGGTGTTTGATGGTTCCGGGCCCCAGGTGGGTGCCGGCTCCGATGGTGGCCTGTTCGTCGACGTAGACGTGGCCCTCGATCTTGACTCCCTCGCCGAGCTGGGCGTTGTCGGCGATGGACACGGGTGTTTTGCTGGTGCCCGGCTCCAGGTAGGCGCCGGCCCCGATGGTGACGTTTTCCCCGACGTGGACGTGGGCCCCGATCTTGACCCCGTCGCCGAGTTCGGCGCTCTTGGCGACCTTTGCTTTCGAGCTGATTCGCACCCCTCTTTTCGTCAGCTCTGCGGTCTGCTTTTGGTTCGTGCTCATTGCTTACCTCTGGCTCGACGAGTGCTTCGTTTCTTTCTTTTGATTTTCGTCAGAAGTGTAATGGTCGTGCTGCGGGTCGCTCGCCTCGGGGGTAGCTGGAGTTGGGTGGTCTACTGCTCTGGTCGCGGGCTTCTGGCCGGCGGCTTCTGTGATGGAGTTTTGTCGTCGAGGGAGACGGCATCTCCGTGTTGGTATTGGAACCGGCACGGTTCTTGCGGATCTGGGGTCCCGAAATCGGGTCAAGTGTGTCCCGGGACACACTTTTACCTCTTTCGGGACCCCGGATCTGAGCCATGACAGCTAAACGTTTTCTGTACAGAAAACTCTGTTGTTTGTGGTGTCGCGGCAAGCTCCTGACGTACCCGAAGTGGTCGACGGCTCATCTCCTCGGCATGCCGGTTCCCCGGCCGGTGTCGGAGGCTCGACGGGCTTTCGTCACGCGTCTTTTCGAGCAGCTCCGGTTTCGGTCGCTCCGCCCACTGTTCCAGCGGGTGGACGACGCTGTGGCGGTTGAGCTTGATCGGGTGTTTCTGGAGCTGTTGGGGTCGACGGATGCGGAGGCCGCGGACTGGCGTGAGCGTCTCGCGGTGGAGCCCATGCTGCAGGCGCGGGCGCGAAGACGCCGGTGATCGTTCTGGCGGATTTTATCGTCGAGTGGTTACTGTGGCTGGTCACTCAGGCTCTGGTGACGGCCATTGGGGCGCGCGTCTTCGCCGGCGCCGGTATTCCGCCGGCGGGCTGTCCCGCGCCCCGCACGGGTCCTGTTGCCTGGGTGGTGCCGTAGCTGCGTGCCGGCGCCGGCCGGCTTTGCGTTGTCTGGGGTTGTTGCCGTTGTGGCTCGCCAGCCTCTCTTGTTGCGCGGTTCTGACGCATGAGTCGGATGGCGTTCATCGCAGTGGTCTTGGGGATGCCCGCCTGTTGCGTCTGCCCGTGCCGCGTTTCCGTTTTTCGTTCCGGCCCCGGCTCGGTCTCGGCCGGGGCTGTCGGTCGCTCGGCGGGGGTCGCCGCTCGGCCCGCGGGGGTTGCCGCTCGCTCGGCGGGGGCGGCCGGCCGGGTTGCGCTCGTGGTGAGGTAGGCGCTCGGCGCTTTCTCGCTTGTGTTTTGGTCCGGCGCCAGCAGGTCGGCGGTTTTCGACCCCGTCTGCGGGGCTTGGCGGTCTTGGCGGTCCAGCGTTGCGGCTCGGTTTTCGGTATCCGTTCCGGCGCTGGTTCGCCACTCGGCTGCGAGTTCGTTTAGCGGTTTCTGGAGATTCCGCTCCCGTTCTTCGGGTGTGTTGTGGCTGGGCACGAAGTTGCCCGACTGGTCGCGGCCGTAGACGTAGTCGATTGTCCGGTCGTCGCCGTTCTTCTGCCACATGAGGTTGTCGGGTGACGCTAGGTAGGCGGGGTCGCGGAGCGCGAGCAGGAGCTTCGCGTCGCGCACGTGCTCCGGCTCGTCCGGCTTGGCCCCGAGGTAGCCGCCGAGGATTTGGGATATCGCCTCCCGCCGTTCCTCGGGCGCCATGTCGTTCAGCTGCGGCCCGCCCGCAGCGTGTCTTGCCTCGATCTCCCGATCAAGGAGCACGGCCAGATCGGCCCGGCCCTCGGCCATGCCGTACCTGCCCTTGGTGTACGGCCAGCCGTTGTCTCTGGCGATCTCCTGTAGCGTGTTGACGTTGTCCGACGAGGTCGCGTGCTGCAGCTCGTGCACCAGGGCGCTGCGCAGTGACACCGTGATCGGCGGTCCTTCGCCGATGCCGCTCTCGTACACGTCCCGCCGGATGCTGATCCCGAACTTCTCCTCGGCTGGCTCCTCCAGGTTCACGTTCTCGGGCACGGTCGCGCCGTTGGCGCCGATGTAGGCCCGGTACTGGGCCAGCACGTGCGGGGCTGACAGCTCCTCGGAGATCTGGATGTTCGGCCATTCGATCCGGCCGCCGAGGTTGTCGTCGATGTCCTTCATCAGTGCGCGGATATGCTCGTTCGGGATCGCTCCCACCCGTTCCTCGAACGGCGTCCCGGGGGGCACCCGGTTTGTGATCAGCATCGAGTCGAGGATGGCGTCCAGCTCGACCGCGATCTTCTCTTGATAGCTTTCGTCGGCCAGCAGCCCCGTCTCCCGCGGCTCGGGCTTGTCCCGGCGCTCGATGCTGTAGCTCTGGTTGGCGATGCCGTCGCGGCCGTGCTGATTATTCGATACGGCTTGTCCATCCGGCTGATCCACCGCCGGTCCCGAGCTTCCGGGGTCGAGCCGGTAGGCTGTTCCCGGCGCCTTTTCGATCGGCGCCTGCAGCGTCTCGCGTTCTTCCGCTATCTCATTCAGGATGGTGGTGATGTGCTCGACCCGCTCTTCCGGCGACATGCCCGATAGCGCGTGCTTGTGGGTGTCGTCCGCTGTCGGGACGCCACGGGGTGTTTCCGGACCCGGCGGGTTTTCCGGGTTCGGTTGGTAGCCCACGTACCTGGTTTCCGTTCGCGGGCGTGGTGGGCCGTCTGCTCTGGCCACCTGCTCTTCGATCCTCTTGAGCTTCGCCAGCGTCTCGTCGTAGTGTTCCTCGCGCGTCATCGACGATTCGGACAGATCGCGCGGTCGGTGGCTGTCGCCGCTTGTCCAGCGTTCTGCCATCCCGGGGAGATTTGTGCCGATGCTGTCCAGGTGCTCGATCAGGGTGCTGTCACGCGGTCTGTACCCGGGCACGCTGTGGCCGTGAGCCCAGTCCACGGTCTGGCGTGCGTTCGTGTCGGGCTCCCATATCGGGTTCGGAAGCCGTTCGTTGGTGCCTTGGTCGTGGATGTACGTCCGGTCCTTGAGCGCGCCGAGCAGCTCGCCCTCGTTTCTGTCGCGGTCGTGATGGTTCTCCACGTACCGCATGAGAATTCCGGACATGGCGGCGCGGCGCTCGTCGTCCGGCATCTCGTTCAGCTTCGGGCCGCCGAGCTTCTTCCGCTGCTCCAGTTCCCGGTGCAGGACCATCGCCAGATCGGCGCGGCTCTCCGCGGTGGGGTTCTGGCCGTACACCGGCTTCATCGACATCGCGGCGTCTGCGATGTCCTCGTAGGGCAGCGCCACCAGTGCGTCGCCGGTCGCGGCTTCCGTTGCGCGCAGCTCCGTCTCGTGGTCGTACGACGTCGCGTGCTGCACTTCGTGCACCAGCAGCGATTCTATCGAGATGCCGCCGGGCTCGCCCGTCCTGAGCTCGTCCTCGACGAGCTGTTTGTCGAGCTTGATTCCGAACTTCTCGGCGGGCTCGCGCTGGTCGTTGATGGCTTGTGGCGCCGTCTCGCCGCCGAAGGCTCTGTACGCCTGGTGCTGGCCGTTGGCGCTCTTGTTGTCGCGGAGGCCGTCCACGAGGTGGATGTTCGGCCATTCGATCCGTCCGCCGAGGCGGTCGTCTATTTTCTTGACGATGTTGCGGACCCGTTCGTCGGGGATGTGGCCGGAGCGCTCTTCGAAGGGCGTCCCGGGTTTGATGTGCTGACTGATCAGCATCGAGTCGAGGACGGTGTTCAACTCGTTGCGGCGGGCGTTGGCGAGCCGTTCGTGGGCGGCTTCTCGATGTTCCGGCGTTGTCGCCGTTCTGCTGGCTTACGCCAGGAAGGTCGTCGTGACCGTTCCGCGTGATCGGTAGCCATCCGGCTCCGGTGTTTGGGTCGGAGCGGCGACGTCGCGGTTCGGGGCGCCGGCGAGCGCCCATATAACCATTCCCGCGGCGCCGGCCTTCCTGAGTTCGTTTGCCCACTTGATGGGTTTGTTCCTGGTCTGTTGCTCCTGCCCGGGCCGCACTTCGGTTGTGGCGATGTCGCTCGGGGGCGCATCGGGGGTTGGTGCGTGCCATCGGTTCGGGGAGCGGGTCGTGGGCGTCATCGATCCGTTTCCGGAGTCAGGCTTCGGTTTTCTTCCACCAGTGGGGTGGTCGGGCGTCGTCCGTCGCCGCGTAGCGCTGCGCATCGTCGAGCAGCGCTTGGCGGATTGTCGCGATGGTCGCCGATGTTCTCTTCCGGATGTCGGCTGCGCGCCGGGCGGCGGTGGCGATGGCGTTTGTCATCTGGTTCACCAGATCGTGCTCGTCCGCGGGCCAGCCGTGCTCGACGATGGTCTGGATCCCGTCGATGTCGAGAACGTCGAAGTTCAGCGCTCCGCGGCCGCGTCCGCGAGTCCATGCGATCTCGGAGTTCTGCGCCTGCTCGCGGCTGCCGCCCGCCCACCGGAGGAGCGGGATGGCTTTGGCCGCGGGCTCGGGTGCATCTCCCATCTGGGGTGCGGTGCGCGCCGCCAGCGTTTCCCGTCGGGGTCCTGAGACCTGGTTGCAGCATGTCTCGAGCCACGTCTTGCAATCTTCCGGTGTCGCGTCGGGGTAGCAGCCGGCGGCGCGGGTTTTCTCAGCCATCGCCGAGCTTGTCTCGGTGATCGTGCGGACGACGCCGTTGCGTATGTCCTCGGGTCGTGACGCGGCGTCCAGGCCGTCCATCGGTTCGGTGGTCAGCCACCGGCTCGCCGTCTCGTCTGCCCATTCACCGGCAGCGTCGATGTTGATCACCATCTCGGTCTTCAGTGAAGTAAGTGTAGACCTTCGCCGGTAGTGCCCCGTTCGAGAGGTTCTCGTCAGCTCTCTTGGGCTTCTTCGGCGCCGTCCGTTGTTCGCGGTGCCGGGCGCCCTGCAGGTGGCGGTCCGGCGCCGGTCCGCACCGATTCGGATCGAGCGCCCTCCCGGGTGTGACGCTCTACCCGTACGGCTATCCCGGCACGTTCGTTCCGAACATCTCGAATCAGTACATTGTGGTCGGCCGCAAGCTCGAATCGGCTCGGTGACGGCGCGCGGCGCCGTCTCCGGAGATCGCTGAGCTGGCACGGGTCTTGCGGATCTGGGGTCCCGAAATCGGGTCAAGTGTGTCCCGGGACACACTTTTACCTCTTTCGGGACCCCGGATCTGAGCCATGACAGCTAAACGTTTTCTGTACAGAAAACTCTGTTGTTTGTGGTGGGGACCGGGGTCTTCAGGTACCCGCCGAGCTGGCCGAGCTGGGGGAGTGCTTCGGTGGTAGTCGCGGTGAGCTGGATTTTGTCGTCGGGTGATTCGACGTCCTTGGCGGTTTCAGGTGCGGCCGAGCTGCTTTGGTCGGGTGGTCTTCACGTTCTGTCTCGGGACCTGTGTTGCCGCGGGGTTCTGGCCGACGTCGGCGGTGTTTCGTCAGTGAGCGCGTGCGGCCTCGGGCTCCCGGCTCTGCTTGTTCAATATCGGGGTCCGTGCTCTCCCGGTCGGCTGGCCGGCTCCCCGGACGGCGGCGCGGGCGCCGCTCCGTTCCCGGGTGATCTCGGCGTTTTCGGCGCGCTCGGCCGGGGTTATCGTTTCCGCGAGCTCGTGGTCTTCGAGCACGGTGTAGCGCTTGGCGCTGGCGTCAGGTTGGCCGGTAACCCGGCAGCTCTTGGAAGCGTGAGCGCTCCGTTCGTTCATTCCGGTTGGCGGTCGCCTTTGGCTTCGATTTTCTCGGGAAGCTCCTCCGGGATGAGTTCTGCCATGGGACGCTTGTCCTTGTATGCGGAATCCGCCAAAAGCGTTTCGAGGCTCAGTGCCTCGGGGTGTAATCCCGGGCTGGGTTCGATTCCGGTCTCGGGTTCATCTGGCGTCTGCCGTGATGGCAGGATGGAGAGCGGGAGCACCGAGAGGTCCGGGCTTACTTTTGGACGGATGTCGAGGTTCTGGATTGTGTTTGCGATTGTCCATTCACCTTGTTCGGGGATGACGGCGGACGAACATGGGAATCAAACGCCAACAGGGCTGAGAGGGCGTCCGTGAAGTCCGGAAGATTCCGGACGTAATCGAGAGCGGCGCAGGGATGGAGGTGGATTTCGGTTGGGACGAGTGTGTAGTATTTCCCCTTCCAGCGCTCGATTGCACGCCACAGTTGCCACGATTGCGGATCGGGAACTGTGCGCGTTTCCTCGTTGTAGTTGATTCCTTGATTGTTGAGCCGCCAGAGCAATACACCCCGCGCGATGTCGCCCACGATCACGCTGTGCATGTTGCCGTTCGGCGACCAGTCGAATGGGTACTCGGTGAACCACTGGTCTCCGCGGCCCGGAGGCTGTAGATAGCCTGGTCCGTACCGGTTCAGGTCGTTGGGAGACCAGACGGCCCTCGGCGAAATGTGGGGCTGATCTGGAAACCGATACGACATCAGCATGTCCTCGACGCTTACCGGAATAGAGGCGAGTTGAAACCGGTTCTCCAGGTACACTGCGGTTGGCACGTTGATCTGATAGCGCCAGCAGGTGTAGACGGCATCCTCGAGCTCGAGAATTGTGTCGATCTCCGAACGGGACTGTTCCCGAAGAAGATCCGCGGCGCCCTCGAGGACACGCCTCACGTCAACGGGTGCTGCGTCGATTGCGGTTGCGGTAGTCATGGAAGGAACGATAGTTCCTCCAGCCGTGTCTTTGGTGGGCGCACGTCCAGGTGCTCCGGATCTCTGTGGTTCTTGGGTGCTGTCAGTGCGTGCGTCCTGCGGGTGTCTCCCGGCTCTGCTTGTTCCGTAGCGGGGTCTGGGCTCCCCCGGCCGCCCGGCCGGCTCCGCGGACGGCGACGCCGGCGCCGCTCCGTTCCCCGGGCGATCTCGGCCTTTTCGGCGCGCTCGGCCGCGGTTACCGTTTCCGCGAGCCCGTGGTCTTCGAGCACGGCGTAGCGCTTGGCGTTGGCGTGGTCGAGCTTCGTCCCGGCCGGGATCATCTGGCTGTCCGCGGGTATTTTGAGCCCCGCTTCCACCTCGATCCCGCCCGTGTCCATCCTGGTTCGCGCGCCGATTTTGGCGTTCTCGCCTATCAGGCTTCCGCGCCCGATGTCGCACAGCCGGTCGATGGATGCTCCGTCGCCGATGACGGTTCCGCCGCTGATTGTGACGGCTGCGCCGATCTCCACCTTGTTGCCGATTTCGCAGTATCTGCCGATTCCCGTGGTGGCTTCGTCGACCTCGTAGAGGCCTGTCTGCGGGCTCGTGATGCTCTTGATGATGACGTCGTCGCCGACCGTGGTATGGGCGTTGATCTCGGTGCTCGGGTCGATTCTCGTCCGGTCCCCGATGGATGTTTTCTCTCCGATCCTGGTTTGCTCTCCCAGTACGGTTCCGGCACCGATTCGCGTTTCGTTTCCGATGGAGCACTGGGGCTCCACGGTCGCGTTCTCTCCGATGGTCGCTCCCTCGCCGATGGCGGCGTACGCGCCGATGACGGCCCCTTTCTCGATCACCGCTCCGCGGAGGATGTAGGCCGTGGGGTGCACGTTGGCCTCGGGATGCACGGTGGCTTCGGGGTGGATGTGCTGTTCCTCGCTGCGCGGGAGGCTCCAGTGGTTGTTGTTGACGTACCGCTGGTCGTCGTGCCTTCTCTCGAGGCCTTGGTCTGCCGGTGTGTCGCCGGGCTCGATGGTGGTACCCGGTTTCACGACACAGCGCTCGGGCAGGACGGCTCCCGTTTTCAGCGTGCACCGCTCGAGGAGCGCGGAGGCGCGCTCCGCCCGGCTGCCGTTCTCCATGACCGCGCTGGCGCGGATGACGCTCTGCTCGTCGATCTGGCAGTCGTCGCCTATCACCGCGCCGCTCTTGATTCCAGCCCCTCGGATCTTCGTGCCCGCGCCGATTTTCGCAGTCCCGATGAGGCACTCGTTCTCGGTTCCTACGTCGATCTCGGTTCTCTCGCCGATTTGGGCGCCCGGCGCGATGAAGACCGACTTTTTCTTGTCTCCGGGCCCGATTCGGGATCCGGCGCCGATCGTCACCCCTTCCTCGACGTGGACGTGGGAGCCGATCTCGACGCCGTCACCCAGCTGGACGTTGTCCGCGACGTAGGCGTACCGGTTGATGCGAACACCGCGTTTCTTGAGGTCGTCCTTGTCCGCTTGTGTTCTGGCCATGCGTTGTTCTGCTCCTGTTCAGGGGCCTGGGTTGCGTCAGTTGTCAGGTCGGCTCCGGTCTGCGCTTTCCTAGAAGCTTAGCGGGCGTCTGGTTTTGGTTGTTATGTCGCTTTTTGTTGGTTTCCGCGGTCAGGTGGAGGGTCTGTATCGATGCTCCTGGGTACCCGTCCGCGGCTTTCCTCGTGGTCTCTGTTTTCTTGGAAGCTGGTGCTTTGGAGTGCTGTGGAGCTTTGTCGTCGCGGGGGACTGCGTTTTGTGTTGGCACCGAAACCGGCACGGTTCTTGCGGATCTGGGGTCCCGAAATCGGGTGAAGTGTGTCCCGGGACACACTTTTATCTGTTTCGGGACCCCGGATGTGAGCCATGGCGGCTAAACGTTTTCTGTACAGAAAACTCTGTTGTCTGTGGCGGTTCGGGGTCTTCAGGCACCCGCCGAGCTGGGGGAATGCTTCGGCGGTGGTCGCGGTGAGCTTGGTGTCGTCGGGTGATTCGACGTCCTCATCGGTTCTTGCTGCCGGCTCGGGTGAGTGCTCCTCGGGTTCGCCGCGAGAGGGTCACTGCGCGTACGGCGAACAGGGCGGCGCCGCAGGCGCCGGTGACGGCGATAATCGTCCCGGCATAGGTCAGCAGCAGCACGGCGCCGGTGATCGCGGCGAGCTCGGCGGCGGCGGCGGCCGCGCGGCCGCTGTCCGTCCACGCCGCGATGAGCCATCGCCCGGTTGCCGCTCCCGGCAGCCGGGCCGTCACGTCCTGGGGGCTCCGTTGGCGGCGTGTGGCGGGGTCTCTGTCGGTCATCTTCGGGCTCTCCTTCGCAATACTGCTCGCCATGCGCTTGTTGTGGGGTACGGGGGGCGTCGGGGGTGAGACTGGCGTCACGGCAGCTGATGAAGCCTGGTTGTCTGATAATTTCCACCATGCTCCGGGCGCTACGATGGTGCTTGAGGTGATCTCGAGTTGGTCGTTTGCCGACGGGTCTGTTCTCAGGATTGTAGAAGAGGTGACCGAGAGTGGAGAGGTTGCCGCGGTCCGTGTCCTCGTCGAGGATCCGCCCGCGGCCGTCCACGATCCGGAGGCTCAGCGGGCCAGCCCGTGCCTGGTCGGCTGGCGTCCGGTGAAGCTGCTGGATGGCACGTGGGGTGCCCACCACGGTGGTTCGAGCCTGCTTCCGCAGGCGCTCTTGAACCGGCGGATAGTGATCACGGACCGCAAGAAGCGGTCGTGGACTTCGGAGGTCGTGGAGGTCGTGGAGAGGACCGACGAGTCGGTCCTCATTCGTGACAAGGTACGGTTCTAGAATGAGCCGGATGGCTCTTCGTGTTCCGGCTCTGGCTTGTTGGGGGACCGAAGCCCCTTGGCGCCCTTGGTTTCAGCGGACGGTCTTACCCCCCGGGATGCCATTGCTTGGCTTTGGTCGGGGCTTCGCTCGCCGTTGTCGGGCTGATGGTCTGCTGCTGTTTCTGGGCCTGGGGCGTCGCGTCCCCGGCTGGCCGCCCGGCCCCTCGCACTGCCACGCCGGCTCCGCTTCTGTCCCTTTCCGTTGCCAGCGTCTCGTTGCCTCGGCGGAGGAGTTCCCGGTGATCGTTCGACAGGTTTGGAATCCATTTTGCGGCGCGCTCGGGTCTGCGCATTGCCTCGCTTGCGAGGTAGTTCCCCATGATCTCGCGGTTCTCGGTTTCCTTGTTCAGGCAGCGTAGTGATGACGGCGTTGCGTGCTCGGCGTCGTTCTTCGCCGCCTCGAGGCCCGGGAGCTCCAGATCCTCCATGTCGGCCATCATCTGGCTTTCGGTCATCGTCTCCCACCGTTTCCAGTCTTCCGGCAGGATTTCCCCTCGGTCGCGGCGGTCGGCAGCCTTGCTGCGGTTGGAGACCTCGGTCTCAAGGCTGGCGCCGATCTCGCTTGGCAGCTGCCATGGTGCGTCGTTTGTGAATCCCTGGTGCCTCTCTGCTCGCTCGTTTTGGTCGTGCATCGTCTCGAGGATATGGTCGGGTGTTTCCTTGATTACCGACGGGGCGTTTTCGATGCTGACCTCTCTGAGTTCCATCAGTGCGGATCTGGCCTCCTGGATTCTTCCCATCCTTTCTTTTCCTATCTGGCTGTCGGCCTGACCCAGAGCGTAGTACTGTGGGTCTGAACCCCCGAATGGGTAGTGTCTGAGACTCCGTTCGATTCCGGCGGTGGCTTTGGCGATCGCTCTTGGCGTCATTGTAGCCAGCTTGATCGACCTGTCTTCGGCGCCCATGCCGACGATTCGTTGGCGCGCCTCGTTCTCGATCGCGGTCTGGTTCTCCAATGTTCGCGGCGCTCTTGGTTCTAGAGTTTCCACTGGTCTTTGCTCCCTTCTTTCGGCGTGAGCCGGTACGTGGTTTTAGTGGTCTCGCGCCGACGACGGCGTCCGGTCGGCGGGTGTCGGTTTCTGGGGTTTTTCGTCCCCGGCTGGCCGCCCGGCCCCTCGCACTGCTACGCCGGCGCCGCTCCTGTCCGTTGCCAGCATCTCGTTGCCCCGGCGGGTGAGTTCCCGGTAATCGCTCGACAGCTTCGGAATCCATTTCTTGGCGCTCTCGGGCTTGCGTATTGCCTCGCCTGCGAGGTAGTACCCGCGATCTTCGCGCTTCTCGATCTCCTTGTTCAGGACCTGCCGTACAGGCGGCGTTGCGTGCTTGGTGTCGTTCTTCGCCGCGTCGAGGCCCGGCAGCTCCAGATCATCCATGTCCGCAGCCATGTTGTCGTCGTTCATCCTTGCCCAGCGTTTCCAGTCTTCCGGCAGGATCTCTCCCTGGTCGCGGCGGTCGGCAGCCTTGCTGCGATTTGAGACCTCGGTCTCAAGGCTGGTTCCCATCTCGCTCGGCAGCCGCCATGGCGCCTCACTTGTGAATCCGGGGCGCGTCTCCGCCCGGTTGTTTTGGTCGAGCATCGTCTCGAGGATTCTGTCGGGTGTCTCCTTGAGTACCGACGGGGCGTCTTCGATGGTGCCATCCTTGAGTTTCAGCAGCGCGGATCTGGCGGGGTGGATTCTTTTCTGGTTCTCATCCGTTATCTGGCTGGCGGCCTGATTCAGAACGTAGCTCTGTGGGTCTGAACCGCCGAAGGGGTCGTTTCTGAGATCGCGTTCGATTCCGGCGGCGGCTTTGGTGATCGCTCTTGGCGTCATCGCGCCGAGCTTGTGCCACCTTTCTTCGGCACCCATGCAGACAAGTCGGTTGGCTGCCTCGTCCTCGAGCGCCATGTGATTCTCGTGCGTGGGAGCCGAGTTGTCGGCTTGTGTTTCGGCCATGTTCGGTCTCTGTCAGGTGGTCTTGTCGCGCCGGTGTCCCTGGTTTCAGTGGTCTCGCGCCGATGACGGCGTTCGGTCGGCGGGTGTCGGTTTCTGGGGTTTTTCGTCCCCGGCCGGCCGCCCGGCGCCTCGCACTGCCACGCCGGCGCCGCTTCTCTCCTTGGCGATCTCGACCTTCTCGGCCCGCTCCTCCGGGGTCACCGTCGGCTCGAGCCCTACGCGTGGCTCCTGCATCGCGTAGCGCTTCGCGTTCGAGTGGTCGAGCTTCGTCCCGCAGGGAACCTGGCTGTCGGCTGGTATTTTGACCCCGGGCCCGATCCGGGTTCCGGCTCCGATGCTCGCTGCTGGCCCGATATTGACGTGTGAGCCGATCCGTACGTCATCGCCCAGCTTGACGCCGTCCGCGACCCATGAGTCCCGGCCGATGTGAACGCCCCGTTTCTTGAGGGCGTCGTTCTCGGCTTGTGTTCTGGCCATGTTCGGTCTCTTTGCGGCCGGTGGTCTTGCCGTGCCGGCGGCGCCGTCGGTCCGCTCGTTAGTGTGTTCGCCCGGACGAAGGCGTGCGGTCGGCTCGTGTCTGTGTCCGGGGCTTGGCATCGCCCGCCGGCCGCCCGGCGCCTCGCACTGCCACACCGGCGCCGCTCCGGCCCTCGGTGAGTTGGCTTGCGGCGTTTGGCGAGCTGTTGCGGTCGGAGTCGGCTCTTCCCGGGAAGGTTCCGCCCGCCGGGATACGGGTTTTGGGCGGAACCTTCGTCCCGTCGGCGATTTGAGCGTTCCGGCCGATGACGACGTCGTCCGAAATCCTGACCTTCGCGCCGATCCTGACGCCGTCCTCGATGACCACGTCCTTTCCCACGGTTGTCCCGTGGTCGACGATGCTTCTTTCTCCCACGGTCGAGCCGTGGCCGATCTTCGCGCGGTGGACTACCGACCCGGGGCCGGTCCGGACCGCCCTGCCGAGGGTGGAGTCGGTGATGGTTCCCTCGATTACGCAGTTCTGCCCTGTCGTGGACCCTTTCATCACGAGCCCGTGTGTTCCCGCGGTCGTGTCTGCGCCGACTCTCGAGTCCGTGATTGTGCTCTCCCGCGGCAGGACGCCGCCCGAGGGCGGGTTGATCGTGGTGCCGTCTTCGAGTGTCGACCGTTCTATGGTGGCGTTCCCGATCGTGACGTCATCTCCGATCATGCTTTTGACGACGGTGGTCTCCCGCTCCCTGCCGTGGGTGCGGCAACGTTCACCGATGCTGCTGTTCCGTATCGTGGTGGGCCCGTTGGTCTTGAGGTCGGCTCCTATTCCCGAGTCGGTGACCGAGCAGCTTCTGCCGACGTGGTAGCCGTCGTCGATCTTCGATCTCTCTATTTTCGCTTCGGCGTCGATCACGCCTTCGCCGATTTCGCTGTCGGTGATCCTGGTCCCGCTTCTGAGCTGTGCCCAGGGCCCCACGCTGGAGCGTTCGAGGTTGGCGCGGGCGCCTATTTCCGTGTTGCCGAGAACGGTGCTGTCCAGGATATCCACCTGTTTGCCGGTTGCGACGTAGGCCTCGATCTTCGAGGCTCCGTGCACGTGTGTTCTCGGGCCCAGCTTCGAGTTCTCGTGTACCTCGGCGGTTTCTTGCACGTAGGGGCGGTCGTCGGGCTTGATGAGGGTTCCCGGGGTTATCTCGGAGACCGGCGGCACGTTCGCGTAGGCTGGGATCCTCGTGTCCTTCAGGATCGTTGCCCCGTCGCCGATCACGACATGGTCGCCGATCACGGCGCCGGGCTCGATGATGACGCCGGAGCCGATCGTTGCGTGGCTCCCGAGCTTGCAACCGTTTATCTGGCAGTCGGCGCCGATGGTGACGCCGGCGTCCAGCTCGGTCGAGCATCTTTCGTTTCCGGCCGTGACCTCGGTGTTCTCTGCGATTTTCACGTTCGGGGACAACCTCACCCCGTTCTGCACCCTCGCGCCGGCGGCAATCCAGCAGTGGTTCGCGACCGTCACCGTCCGGCCGATCTCGGCTGTGGGGTGGATTTGGGCGTCGATTGCGACCGTCGTCATGGTCGACCACTCATAGCCCTTGATCTCCTCCAGGTCGTTCTGGTCGGGTCCCTCGTGCTCGTGGGGGTTTTCGCCGGGCTCGCCGGGGTCCCGGGCTTGCCGGTCGGCCGCGGCTTCGTAGATCGTGTCGCTGTGGTACATCCGTCGGCTCTCGTTGTTGGAGAGGTTGTGGATGGTTTTCCGGTCGACCGTGGGCCAGAAGCTCTCGGGGCTTGCCCCGTCGGCGGCGAGCCGGCAGGCGAGCGCGGCCTGCTGGGGCTCGATGAACCGGCGCTGGCGGCCCGCGTAGTTCGGTCCGTCGAACAGGGCCGCGGCGCCTCGGTCGTCCAGGCCAAGCAGCGCTTGGGCGCGTGATGCCAGTGTCTGGTCCTGGTCGTTCGGGTTCTCGGCGGCGGCGGCCGGCCACCCGGCCGTCGCGAGGGCGAAGGCCGGCATGCCCCCGATGTCACCGTTGAGGTTCATGTCCATGTTCAACCGCGCGGGCCCTGTCTCGTTCTGCTCGAGTGTTTTCTCGAGCGTTTTCAGGGCGGCGTTCGTTTCGCGATCGGAATCTTCCCCGTCGTCGGGGTGGAATGTCTCGGGCTCGTTGTTTCTGAGGTGGTCTTCATCCCCCGTCTGGACCTGCGGCAGGGTTGACAACTTGTCCGCCAGGGCGCGCAGCGCCGCTTTGTTTCTTGTGGTCATGGTTCCTTCTGTGCGGCTGAGGTCCGCCTGGTCGGTGGTCCCCGAAGCTTACCGGACGACTAGGTTCTTGGCGGCCGCGTGTTTCTCGGTCGTGGTTCCCGGCGTTTGTCGGCTGCTTTTTTCTGCCGGCGTTCATCGGCGGCTTTGGCGGCGTCGCAGACGCGGCAGCGGTGCGTTCCTGTCGTGGCCGGCTGTCCTGACTCGAATGACCATGGGACGGCAACTCCGCCGCGGTATACGCGTCGGGCGCACCACGTCAACCCTTCGCCCTCGTGGCCCGGCTGCACTTCGTGCTGCTTTCCGTTCTTCTTCGGTCGGGGTTCTCCCCATGCCCGGTTCGTTGCCTTCGCGATTCTGCAGTTGCCGCAGTTCTCGGCGTTGCCTGCTATCGCCTTGTATTCAACCGTCGTCCACGGCTCGTTCTCGGCGATCCGGTTTATCCGCTTTCCGCACCAGGTTCTGCCGACGAACATGTAGCTGCCTTTGTCGAAGATTTCGTGGTTCTTCATTGGGTGCTCTGGAGGGGTTTCTTCCCGCATCCGCGGGGTTATCCCTAACTTGGTGAAAACAAGGTCTGGTTCTGTTCGGTCGGTCGCGATCTTGCTGCACGCCGGGTTCATCCCGGCGTGCGCGGAGGTTTTGGGAATCCGGGCCGTCGTTGCGCGGTGTAGGCTTTCTTTTTTCGTCTGCCGTTGGCGGACGCTGGAGAGAATCTCCAACGCGTGCTGGCTGATGTTGCACGGCGCGTCGGTGGCGCCGGTGAGATCTTTGCCGTCCGGCTCTTCACTCAGCTGGAGAATCCCCAGCAGACGGCGGAGACGGCCGCGATGGTCGATAGCGCCAACAACGTGGTCCACGAGTGCATCAAGGGAACGTATTGGCTCCGAGATGTTTCGTTTACCGGCGTTTTTCCGCCTGATCTTTACGTCGGCCACGCCGGGTTGTCGTCGGTCGGGGAGCCGGCCGCTCTTCGGCGTGCGATCTCGGCCTCGATCTGATCCACGGAGAACCGGGGGGTCCGGGCGGGGAACTTGAGCTCTTCCCGGGCGTTCCGGCTCATCTCCGTGATGAGCGCCTCCAGGGCTTCGGCGTTCGGGAAATGGGCGAGAAGGTGTTGGTCTGAGGTGGTCTCGGTTTTTCGGACAACCGGCTAAGGTGTATTCCAGGGCCTTGGGGAGGCACTGGGATGACGACGAAACGGCGCCGCCGGTTCACGGCGGACTTCAAGAAGCGGGTGGCGCTCGAGGCGTTGCGGGGGGACCGAACGGTGCAGGCGATCGCGGCCAAGCACGAGGTCCATCCGAACCAGGTGGGCACCTGGAAGCGGCAGGCGGTCGAGGGGTTGGACGAGGTGTTCGCCCGCGGCGGATCGCCCGGCCCGTCGGAGCACGAGGCGACGATCCGCGACCTGCACGCGAAGATCGGCGAGTTGACGATGGAACGGGATTTTTTTCAGCGGGGGTTGCAGCGATGAGCCGGGCGGCGCGGCGGAACCTGGTCGACCGGGACGGCGCGTTGAGCATCAGGCGCCAATGCGTGCTGATGGGCATCAGCCGCTCATCGGTGTACTACGCGCCGCGGGGAGAGAGCGCGGAGAACCTGGCGTTGATGCGGCGGATGGACGCCTTGTCGCTCCAGTACCCGTTCTACGGCAGTCGGCAGATGGCGCGCCACCTGCGGCGCGAGGGCGTGGCGGCGGGGCGCCGTCGAGTCCGGCGCCTGATGGGCCTGATGGGCCTGGAGGCGATCTACCGCAAGCCGCGCACGAGCGACGCGCAGCCGGATCACCACGTCTACCCGTACCTGCTGCGCGAACTGAAGATCGACCGTCCGGACCAGGTGTGGTGCGCGGACATCACGTACATCCCGGTGACGACCGGCTTTCTGTACCTGGTCGCGATCATGGACTGGGCCAGCCGACATGTGCTGTCGTGGCGGCTGTCGAACACGATGGACAGCAGCTTCTGCGTCGAGGCGCTGGAGGCGGCGCTGCAGACGGGGACGCCCGGCATCTTCAACACCGACCAGGGGTCGCAGTTTACGAGCGCGGCGTTCACCGACCGTGTCCAGGCTGCGGGCGCGCGGTGCTCGATGGACGGCCGCGGTCGGTGCCTGGATAACGTCTTCATCGAGCGGCTCTGGCGGTCGCTGAAGTATGAAGCGGTGTATCTTCACGAACTGGCGGACGGGTTTGTGGCCGAGCAGGTGATCTCGGAATGGATGACATTTTACAGCGACGTGCGTCCGCACTCGGCGCTCGGCGGACGCACGCCGGCCGAAGCCTACCGCGAGGAGCGGGCGGCGTGAACACGCGGGCAGCGGGGCGTGGGACCACTACGGCGGGCATCGCGGCCACGACCGACGCCGTGACGACCGTGGCAGCCGCCGGCGAGCGTGGGAGGCAAGGGACGACGCGGGGCGTGATTTACCAACCGGGGTCCACCTTGACCAAGTTCGGGACCTTTCCGGAGAACCGGACCACGTCGGTGAGCCGGTCGTTGACCGGCTCCAGCACGGTCCCGTTTCATCGGGGTGGACGGTGTTTCGTCCGGCTGCCGGTGAGCCGGTCGTTGACCGGCTCCAGCACCGTTCCAGTTCATCGAAAAGGAGGAAGCCGTCAGCGCATGAGCGGACCGAGCACCATGTCCCACCCGGCGATGTGGACCTGCCCGGCCTGTGGACGCCCGCTCACCGTCGCGCTGAATCCGGAGGGAGGCGAGGCGGGCGCCCACAGGCCGTTGGAAATCTCGCGGGCGAGCGCCGCCGCCCATGCCTGCGCGCCGGCCGCGAGATTCCCACAGTTCCACAACGCATCATCATCATCGATAACCGGGTACGAACCGGCCTCGTGCCAACCATGGCAGCCGCCGGTCAGTGCAGGAGCGGAGGACGATGAGGGCGTGATTTCGCAATCGGAATACACCTTAACCAAGCCCTCGAGTTGTCCAAACCACCGGGACCACGTTAGTCCGCGATTGGTACGCGGGACCAGAAGTGGTTTGTCAACGAAACCTTGTTGTTGATCGCCGGTGTCTCGTCCGTCATGGGTTTATGGTCCTTCCAGGTGACGGTGAAACACTACTGTTGAGGGAACTGTTCAGGGAACACCGAAGGGAGTGAATGCATGATCGTGACCAACGACGATGAGCATTTGATGCACGCGATCAACGCTCTGGCGTTGCGGATGGGGCTTCTCGAGGTCCTGGACGCGATTGAGACCCGCGGGGCGATTGCCCTGCCGGGGGGTGAGCAGCGGTACCACCCGCCTCCCCGGACCCAGGGGCCTTGCTCGGTGGCCGAGTACCGCCTGCGGGCAGCCGGCGATCTGTCGCTTCTGCGCGCTCGGACCGATCTCCGGCGCGGTGGACCGATCCCGGGCGGTGGCTCCGGTGCTGGGACCACCGAGCTGTGGTTATCGGGAGGTATGCCATCATGGCCGTGGTTGCCGCCTACCCTGATGCTGCATCCACCCCGTGATCTGGGTGCCCCGTTTTGTGGGGGGGGGCGCCTCGTTCTGTTCGAGCGTGGCGGGTCCTCTGTCACGCTGTCGCTCACGGTGCGGGGACGAAGACATCCCGCCCGATTCTCACCAGCATGATGGTCACGAGTGAGAGGAAAGGTACGAAGAGCCAGAGCAGTTGGCGTCGGGCGCTTCTCCAGCTGATTACTGGATTGTCGGATGCGAGGCAGTGCTTTCGCGTGAGGAAGAAGCTGATGCCCGCCAGCACCCAGGACACGAGGATTGGTGCGTAGAACAGGATGAGTCCCCACAGGTTGGGTTGCATGATAATGGGCTCCCGGTCGCCCGCTCTGGTCCGGCGTGGTTTTCTTCTCCGCTGCTCGTTCCTTGGTCAGCGTCGGGGGCGTCCGCCGGGTCTCGTCGGTCCCGCGGCCGCGGCCGTGCTACGGGGGAAGTTGGCACGGCTCTTGCGGATCTGGGGTCCCGATATCGGGTAAATTGTGTCCCGGGACACAATTTTATCTCTTTCGGGACCCCGGATCTGAGCCATGACAGCTAAACCTTTTCTGTACAGAAACCATCGGCTTCGGCTGCTTGGACAGGGGCGCCGCCGGGAATTTATCTTCCTGGTATCTTTGCCGTGGGCGTTGTTATCGGTTGTCTGAATTCCGGTTTGCGGTGGTCCTTCAGGGCCCGCCGTATCTGTAGCTTCGCATCCGAAAAGACCATGCATTGAGGGTAGGTTCATGGACATTGAAGTCAGCTATCAGGACGGCGACCTTGCTCCATTCGTCTCGGATGTGGAACAGGCGACGCCGGTCGGGGTTCACGAGACGGCGCGTGTTCATCCCGGTGCTCGCGTCGCGCCCGATGCGAAGGTCGCCGAAGGCGCGGTCATCGAGCGTGGCGCCGTCATCAGCCCCAAGGCCTACATCGGTCCGGATGCCGTGATTCATGAGGGGGCCGAGATCGGACCCGGGGTCACGATAGGGGCGCGCACCGAGGTCGGGAGTGGTTCCGTCGTCTCGTCCGACACGACGGTGTACCCGGACGTCACCATCGGGAACGATTGCAAGATCAAGGGTAATGCCTTGGAGGGGCGGGATACGGTGATCTCGGCCCATGTCGTGATCGGGGACGGTACCCAGGTCGAGTGCTCGGTCCTGGACGAGTACGCGAAGGTCGGGGATCATTGTGAACTCTCCCGGGCAGTGGTGGGTGCGGCCGCCGAGCTTGGTGCCCATTCGCGCGTCGTCGACTCGGAGATCGGTCCGCGCGCTGTCGTCGGTGAGTCCGCGCAGCTGGACGAGTTCTCGGTCGTGTCGGCTGGTGCCGAGATCGGAGAGGGCTCGCGTCTGGACTTCGAGACGACGATCAGGCCCGGGTCGAAGGTTGTGCTCGTGAGGCCGGTTCCTCTCGGTGACCGGCCTCCGGGGACACGAAGCGACGGCTCGCCGGTGGATGGTGGCCTTCCCCAGTTTATCCGTTCCGCGGAGCGTGGTATTCACCCGTCGGCTCATGTTTCTCCGGACGCCCGGGTGGACCCCAGCGCCTCGATAGGCAAGGACGTGGTCATCGCGGCGGGCGCGAAGGTCGAGGCCGGGGCGGTCCTCCGCGAGGGGTCTCGGGTCGGGGAAGAGGCCGTTGTTTGCGCCGGAGCCGCTCTTGGCCGCCGCGTCGTGCTCAACGCGCGGTCGACGGTCGGGGAGAACGTCCGGATTGCCAACGATGTCTCGGTCGGCACCGATAGCATCATCATGGACACGCAGCGGCGCCGCGGGGCTCGGACGCAGATTGGAGAGCGCGTTCAGATTGGCTCCGGCGTTGTGGTGCACGACGGGGCCGAGCTCGGGGAAGGCGTTTCGGTCGAGGCGTCGGTGGAGATCAAGGCCGGGGTCCGGGTCGAGCCGGGCGCGAAAATCGGGTGCGGCTCGAGCCTCGGTGCGTTCAGCAAGGTGGAGGCGGGTGCGGTGGTCGGCGAGCGCGTGAGCACGGCCGACAAGACGAGGATCCGCCAGGGCGCGCGCCTGGGCGACGGCGTCTTGCTCGAGGGCGATGCCCCGGTCTCCCCGGGAGTGGATGTTCCGGCGGGTACGGTTCTCACGCGGGCGGTGCCCCGCCCCCGGCTCGACGCGGCCCGTGAGCGGTCGCCCGATCGTACTGCCGGGCCCGGCTCGACTGAGCCCCCCGCGGCCCGCGAGCCGCGGGCTCCCGTGGTGCGGGGTGAAGGGCGGATATCGTGTAGGGGCTTGGCGCTGGCCCAGAGGTCGGTTTCTCTATGGTGCCAAGAGCCCGTTTTTTAGTTGGACCCGGAGTCCCGCGAGCACCCCGTATTGCGAGACCGGAGATTCTTCCGGTGAGCGCGCCCTGTAGATTTCGTACCGGCGGACTCCACGCCAGCGCCTTTGCGAGCAGGAGGTGACGGATGGAAGTCTTGTACCCCCGGTGCGCCGGGTTGGATGTCCACTCTCGGTGCGTGAACGCGTGCGTGCGCATCGCTGCGGGTCGGAAGGTCACGACCGAGCACCGGGAGTTTGCGACTACGACGGCGGGTCTGCTCGAACTGGCGGCCTGGCTGACCGAGGCGGGCTGCACGCACGTGGCGATGGAGGCGACCGGCGTGTACTGGAAGCCGGTGTGGCACGTCCTCGAAGACGAAGAGTCGTTCACGCTGGTGCTCGCCAACGCGCAGCACATCCGGAACGTTCCGGGCCGCAAGAGCGACCGGAACGACGCGGCCTGGATCGCCGACCTGTTGGCGCACGGGCTGATTCGGGGCAGCTTCGTGCCGCCGGCCCCGATCCAGGAACTGCGCGACCTGACGCGGACCCGCAAGCAACTGGTCCGCGAGATCACGCGGCACACGCAACGCCTGCAGAAGACGCTCGAAGACGCGAACGTGAAGTTGACGCACGTGGTCACCGACATCCTGGGCGTCAGCGGCCGGGCGATCCTGGCGGCGCTCATCGCCGGGGAGACCGATCCCGAGCGGCTGGCCGATTGCACCACCGGGCGCCTGAAAGCCGACCGCGCGGACATCATCGCCGCGGTGCACGGCCGGGTGACGGCGCACCACCGTTTCCTGCTGGAGCTGCACCTGGGGCAGATCGACGCGTTGCGCGCCGCCGTGCAGAAACTGGAGCAGCAGGCCGACGAGGTGCTGCGCCCTTTTCGCGAGGCCGCCGAGCGGCTGACGACGATCCCCGGGGTCAGTGAGACCGTCGCGCGGGTGCTCGTCGCCGAGATCGGCGTGGACATGACGAGGTTTCCCGGTCCGGGACATCTGGTCTCGTGGGCGGGACTGTGCCCGCGCCTCGACGAGAGTGCGGGGAAGCGCCGCTCGACCCGGATCCGTCACGCGACGCCGTGGCTGAAGACAACGCTGGTCCAGGCCGCGTGGGCGGCAACCCGGAAGAACGGGAGCTATCTGCAGACGCAGTTTCGACGGCTCAAGGGCCGGCGCGGCCCGAAGAAGGCAATCGTGGCGGTCGCCGCTTCCATGCTGACCGCTGCTTACTTCATGCTCCGCGACGAGACGGACTACCACGACCTCGGCGGCCGGTACCTGGCGAACCGCGACAAGCACCGCGTTACCCAGCGCCTCCTCCGCCGTCTGCACGACCTTGGAGTGGAGGTCGAAGTGAAGGCCGCCTGAGTCAGTGGTCACCGTGAGTTTCTCTGTAGGTTGATCGGCGCTTGCGGCGCTCGAGGGGTGATTCAGCTGGTGCTGTTGATCAGGTGTTGGTGGCGGGCTGGCGCCTCGGTGGGCGTTCCTGCGTTCGGCTGGTGGTCGGCCTTGTCTGGCTCGAGGGTGGTCTGGTCTCGTTGGTGTTGTTGCTCTTGGTTGGTGGCTTCAGGGGATTTGCTGCGGAGCTGCTCTCGATCGGGATCGGCTTCACGCGGTCCGCGGGGTGATCATCAGCCGGTTGCTGTCGCGCGTTCACGCGCGGGTGTCGGCTCTCTGGTCTGGTTGTTGGTTGATCGTTGTGGGGTGGGTTTGTGGGTCCGACGTCCCGTCGGCTGATCATCTGGTGGGCGTGATTCTGAGAGGAGTGGTGACGTGAGCGAGCATTCATACGATCCGGCGTTCGACGATACGCGTGACTCGGGTCGCCGTGCCCCTCCGGGGTCCGTTCCTCGAGTCGTAGAGCCGGTGGTCGAGACGCATGTCGAGCCGGGATCCGCTGGGGACGATCCGGGCCGGACCCGGCTCGGCGTCACGCTCTCTCGCGATCAGCGCGGTGGGTGGAGAAGGAGTCGCGCCGACGCGGTGTTCCGAAGGCGGCGGTGGTCCGCGATCTGATCGCGCATGCGTACGGCGGCGGTGCCGCCCCGGCTCGTCCGGCGCGCGGCGCGGTGACGGTCGATGAGTTCGGCGACCCGGTCGATCCGCTTCGCCCGCCCCAGAGGGTTGTCGCCGAGCCGGTCGCGCCGGCTCGCGAGCCCGCTCCGCGCTTTCGGCGGCCGGCGCCGGCGGTCGAGCATCGCGTGGAGCCGGCGCGGCTTCACGATCTTCCGCCTGGTGTGGGCGGTGTTCGGGATACGGTGCCGGGTCCGCACGGCGGGAATGGCCACGCCCGCGCGCCGGAGAGCGATCCGCGGCTCTCGGCGACCTTCGGTCATCTGCCCGACGCGGTCGGTACGCCGGTGCTGCCGATGGATGGCGAGATTCCCTCGGGTGGGATTCCGTCCGGGGATTCCGTTGGCCTGGGTGTCGACGGAAACGTGTTTCTGCTGTTGGGGATTTCTTTCGGGAACTCCGGGTCCATTTCGCTGTCGATCCGTACGTCGTCGCCGATTCGGGTGTGGTCGTCGATCGTCGTGTTCTCGGCGATTCTGGCCCGTTCTCCTATCGAGACGTGGTCGCCGATTCCTGCATAGCTCCGGATCGTGCTGTTGGCGCCGATCTCCGTTCCCCGGCCGACGTAGGCGAGGGCTTCGATCCTGGTGCCTTGCTTGATTGTCGCGTTCTCGTGGATGAAGACGTTTTCCTCGAGTACTACACCTTTTTCGATGACTGCTCCGGCCGCGACGCGTGCCGTCGGATGCACGATCGCGTCCGGATGCACCGTCGCGGTGGGGTGTATCTTGAGTTCGTTTGCGTTGTCCCTGTGGACGTGATCCTCTCGGATCAGGCTGACGAGACCGCCGCCTCTTGTCATCAGTCCCTGGTCTTCCGGCGTTTCGCCGGCGCGCACCACGGTGCCTGGCTTCAGGGTGTAGCCGGCTGGTAGAACGGCGCCTGCTCTGAGCGTGCAGCGTTCGGCGAGGGCGCTGTTCTCCTTCGCGTGGGTACCGTCTTCCATGACGGCGCTGGGGCGGATGTTGGCGCCTTCGTCGATTCGGCAGCCGCTGCCCACTATCGTGTGGTTCTCTATCTTGGCGCCTTCGACTCTCGTTCGGTCCCCGATTTTCGCGGTTCCGTAGATCCAGGTCGCGCTGCCCGTGCCGGGCCGGATCTCGGTGTTCGCGTCTATCTGGGCGTTGGGGCCGATCCACACGAGCTTTTCCTTGGTTCCCGGGCCCAGATGGGTTCCGGCTCCGATGGTTGCCCTGTCCTTGACCGTTACATGGGCGCCGATCTTGACCCCGTCGCCGAGCTGAGCGCTGGCGGCGACGTGTGCGTTCGGGTCGATTCGTACGCCTCTTCTCGTCAGCTCCGCGGTCTGCTTTTGCTTCCGAATCATCGTCAGCCTCGTGGCTCGAGTACCGGGTTTCTGGTTCCGTGTTTCTTCACAAGCCTAATGGTTGTTTCTTCGGCGTGAGCTGTGCGCCAGGTCGCTCGAGTGCATCGGATCCAGAGGATCGGACGATGCTCCGGGGTCTCGGGTTGGCGCGGAAGTTGGCACGGTTCTTGCGGATTTGGGGTCCCGAAATCGGGTCAAGTGTGTCCCGGGACACACTTTTACCTCTTTCGGGACCCCGGATGTGAGCGTGCGCAGCTAAGTGTTTTCTGTACAGAAAACACCGTTGTGGGGGGTTGGAATGGTCGTCAGCTTGTTCGCCTGGTTGAGGGCGTGCGGTCGGTGCGTGTCGGGCTTTGGGGCTTCGTGTCCCCGGCCGGCCGTCCGGCGCCCCGTACTGCCACGCCGGCGCCGCTTCTGTCGATTGCCAGCATCTCGTTGCCTCGGCGTAGGAGCTCCCGGCGGTCGCTTGACAGCTGCGGAATCCATTTCTTGGCCTTTTCGGGCCAGCGTTCTGCGTGTCCTGCGAGGTAGTACCCCCAGTTCTCGCGCCTTGTAATCTCCTTGTTCAGGGCTCGCAGTACTGGCGGGGTCGCGTGCTTGGTGTCCTTCTTCGCGGCGTCGAGGCCCGGCAGCTCCAGGTCCTCCATGTCGGCGAGCATCTCGCCGTCGTTCATTTTCGCCCAGCGTTTCCAGTCTTCCGGCAGGATTTCCCCGCGGTCGCGGCGGTCGGCAGCTTTCCTGCGAGTTGAGACCTCGGTCTCAAGGCTGCTGGTAATCTCGCTCGGCAGGCGCCATGGTTCATCAACGTGGAATTCGGGCCGCGTCTTCGGCCGGTTGGCCCGCTTGGCTTGGTCGTGCATTGTGTTCGCTCCGGTGTGTTCTTGATTACGGTCGGAGCGTCCTCGATGCTGCCCTCTTTGAGTTTTATTAGCGCGGATCTGGCCTCTTGAATTCTTGCCTGCCGCTCGCGGCCTATCTGGCTGTTGGCCTGACCCAGTGCGTAGTACTGTGCATCCGAACCCCCTACCGGGTACTTTTCGAGCCCGCGGCGGATTCCGGCGGTGGCTTTGGCGATGGCTCTTGGCGTCATCACGTGCAGGTCGGTCCACCTGTCTTCGGCGCTCATGCCGAGGAGTCGATCGCATGCTTCGTTCTCGATCGCGGTCTTGTGCTCGGTCGCCTGCTGCTCTCGTTGGTCTGGGGTTTCCACTGGTTTTTGCTCCATTCTTAGGGCCTTGTTTCAGTGGTCTCGTGCCGACGCCGGCGTGCGATCAGGTGGTTTCGGTCTCTGGGGCTTTGCGTCCCCGGCCGGCCGTCCGGCGCCGCGTACTGCCACGCCGGCGCCGCTTCTGTCGATTGCCAGCGTCTCGTTGCCGCGGCGGAGGAGTTCCCGGCGGTCGCTTGACAGCTGTGGAATCCATTCCTCGGCTCTCTCGGGCCTGCGTGCTGCCTCTCCCGCGAGGTAGTACCCCAGGTCCTCGCGCTTTGTCATCTCCCTGTTCACGGCTCGCTGTACCGACGGCGTTGCGTGCTTGGTGTCCTTCCTCGCGGCGTCGAGGCCCGGCAGCTCGAGGTCCTTGATGTCGGCGATCATCTCGTCATCGCGCATGTTCGCCCAGCGCTTCCAGTCTTCCGGAAGGATCTCGCCCCGGTCGCGGCGGTCAGCAGCGTTCCTGCGGTGTGAGACCTCGGTCTCGTCGAGTACGACGCCTTCCTGGCCGCCTTTGCGGGTCACCTCGCCGAGTACTGCGGATCGCGGTTTTTCGGCCGATTCGTGCGTCGTCGTATATCTTGGTCGCCTCGGCGACCGTGCAGTCGTCGCCGATCACGGCGTGTTCCGCGATTGTGATGTCGACCTCGATGTCGCAGTTGCGACCGGTCGTCGTGTCGTGCCGATCGCGGTTTCTTCGCCGATCCTCGTTTCTTCCCCCGATTGTCACGCGTCTGCCGATCCGGCACCCCGGCTCGAGCGTGCAGTGCTCGCCGATCTTCGTGTCGTGGTTGATCTTTGTGTCCCTCTTGATCCTGCAGGAGCGGCCGATCTCGGTTCTGTCTGCGATTTCGACGTTTCTCTCGATTCGTGCGGTCGGATCGATCGTGGCGCCGGAGTTGATCAGATGCTCGCGGTTCTCCTCTGCGCGTCGCTCCACGAGCTCTTGTCTTCCTGCTTTGCATGCTTCGGTCTTTTGTTCGTCGGTGGCGTCCCTGTACCAGTCCTGCTCTCCTCGCGGTCGGTGCTTTCTGTGGCGCTCCGGCCCCACGCCTGTATGCTCGCCGATGTAGGCGCCCCGTGCCGGCGCTTCCGGCCGGCCGGCCCCGGCCACGTATGCTTCCCCGTTATGACTAGATCAATGCGAAAGTTCCAGCGCATGTTGCGTAGTCTCCATCGTCTGGCACGCACCGCCGAGGCGCTGGAGAAGGCCAAACTCCGGATAGAGGCGGAACTCGCGGCCGACCGCGAAAAGCTCGCCGAGCGCCAGGAGCGTCGGGCCTTGGCCGCCGGTGCCTGGCTGCTATCGTCCGAACGCACCTGGTTCGAGAGCCCGGAGCAGCGCGCCGACTTCGCGGCCTGGATGATAGAGGTCCGTTGCCGGGCCCCCGATGTTAAACTCTTCGCCCCTGATGCTGACGACGATCTGCTGACGCCCGCGCGCGTGTCGAAATTGGCTGAAGAGGTTGGTGCGGCTGACCTGCTCAAGGAGATTCTCGTTTCCGAGCCGGGGTCGGCTCTCCCCGGTCGCAACGTACGTGGCCGATGAGCAATCGGGTACCGTCGGAGGTCCTTGACACTTTGCGGTGATCGCCACACTGGCCCGTCTCGGGCTGCGTGCGCCGTCGAAGTGGCGACCCTGCGTCTCGACGACCTGCGGTGGCGCGCGGGTGAGATCGTCGTGCGCGGCAAGGGGCAGCGGGTCGAGCGCATGCCCCTCCCGACCGATGTCGGCGACGCGATCGCCGCTTATCTTCGTCAGCGACCGGCCCGAGCACAGGGCCGCACCGTTTTCGCTGGTGGACAAGCCGACTCACCGTGGTCCGCGGCTTCGCAACCTACCTGCACACGATCGACCCAACAACAGAGGTGCCGGCCGCCGACCTCTTGCAGGCGCGCCCTCGGCGCGCCACAATAAAGATGATGCCGAACGCGGTGTACGGCGCGCATCCGGGCCGCTCGATCCGGAGCGTGTTCGTCGCGTTCTTCTCCATCAGCCAGAGCATGAAGCGGCCGTTCTCGTCGCTCCAGGTGTCGACGTCGAGCCAGAGGTCGGGCTCGATCAGCTCGATGTGGCCCGTCTCGTTCTGCGGTCCGGCGTCGGGCGGCCCGACCGGTCCGATTGGGTAGGTGACGATCGGCGCGGCCGGAGCCTAGTGGCCCTCGTGCGTTGTCGTGCTTGCCATGTCGAAGTCTTGTGGCGCCGGCTGGCCCGGTCTTTCTGGTCTTCGCCGGCTTGGCGGGCTGCCCCGCGGGGCTGCGGCTGGCCGACGGCTTCACTTGCCCGCCCCGGACGGGGCGCGCCTCGCCGCCCGCGGCGTCCGTGCCGGCCGTGTCCATGACCGCGGAGAGGTTGGTGGGGTCGTTGCCGCTCGTCGGGGGCTCCGGCGGGGCTCGCGCGCGGCGTCCTCGGCGGGTCCGTCGGCGTCGCGGTCGAGGTCTTCGTCGTCGTGCTCGACCGCGTTCTCCTCCCGATCGTCTTCGTCGCCCGGCTCGGGCGCGTCGTCGGTGGCGCCGTCCCCCATGAGGCGCATCACGTCGTTCTCCCTTCGTCGGGAGGGCCGGTTGTCCTCGGCGGGTTCCGGCGAGTTGATCGGCAGCTCTCTGTAGGCGTGGGTCAGCTCCGCCTCCTCGGGGGTCGGCGGCGTGTAGTTGTCGCTCCGGGCCTCGCTGTGCGCGTACGTGCGGCCGTTCAGCGCCGCCACCTCAACCGCACTCCGTTCTCGGCCGCCCATTGTTGGGTGAAGAGCCTTGTGCTGCGGGATGTCCGCGCTGCGTTTCACGAGCTCCTCGCTGAGCTCGATTCTGATGCCGATGGCGCCGCCTTTGCGGCCTCGATCACGAAGCGCAGCATCTGTGATCGGTACCGTCAAGTCCTCCTACCACCGGCGCGAGAACGGAGACGCCGTATGCATCCTGGCGGTTCTGCGATCCCAGTGCACCGTCGGACCTGACGGGATCACGTCCCAGATTGCCGACCGTTGGCGGGTCGGATGGTTTGTTCGGCCAGCCACTCGTTCAAATCCGCGCCGCGGTAGGCGACGCGCGAGCCGAGCTTGACGTACGCCGGTCCACGACCCTCGCTCCTCCAGTGGGCGAGAGTTGAGGGGCGCCCGAGAGCTAGCAAGGCCGGATCGTCGGTGAAGTACAGCCTGTCGTCGTCGTACATCTGCTTGCCTCCGATTCGAAGTCGAAGATAAGCATGCCAACGTCGGTCCGTTCGCAGCCTCGCTAGTTGTCGTTCAACGCGGCAGATGCGTCGAGCCGTTTCCGGACCCAGTTCTGGTGTTGCGCCGGCACCTCTCGTCGCGTACGTTCTCGCGGCCCGCGACGGGCATTTCTGCCCCCACTTGTGCAGCGATTTTCTGCGGCCGCCAACGTCCATAGCGCCCAATGATTCCGGAGCAAAACGCGTATCGGCAATGTCGACGGCCGGAATCCGTATACTTTCAGGCCCCCGAAACCCGACGTGCCAAGCCCGCGGGATTGGGTCTTATAATGGGTAACAATATACTTGACTAACCCGGCTGGCTTCGGTAGGATCTACCAATGGACGCACCGAAGACCCTACTTGAAGCCGTCACCCATTTCGCGAGCTACCAGAACTGCCACGACTTCATGGTACCGCTCCGCTGGACGGACGGCGTGCGCTGCCCGACGTGCGGTTCAGACCGCGTGTCCTGGCTCGCGAACCAGCGCCGGTGGAAGTGCGCCGAGAAGCACCCGTGCCGGCAGTTCAGCCTCAAGACCGGGACCATCTTCGAAGACTCCCCACTTCCGCTCGCCAAGTGGCTCTCCGCCATCTGGCTGATCGTCAACGCGAAGAATGGCGTCAGCAGTTACGAGATCCATCGGGCAATTGGCGTCACGCAGAAAACGGCATGGTTCATGGGCCACCGGATCCGGGCGGCACTGCACACCGGGTCGTTCAACAGGCTGTCCGGCGACGTCGAGGTCGACGAGACGTTCATCGGCGGCAAGGCCCGGAACATGCACATAGCACAGCGCAAGCGCCGTATCCACGGCCGCGGCGGCACCGACAAGACCATCGTGCTCGGGATGCTGGAGCGCGGCGGACGCGTGGTCACCAACGTGGTGCAGCGCCGCGACAAGAAGACTCTCCAGCCAGCGATCAAGGGCAGCGTCGCGCCGGGGTCAGCGCTCTACTCTGACGAGCTGAAGTCCTACCAGGGACTCGACGAGCTCTACGCCCACAAGGTCATCAACCACGCCGTGGAGTACGTCGACGGGAACGTCCACACGAACGGCATGGAGAACTTCTGGGCGCTGCTAAAGCGGACGCTCGGCGGGACGTACGTGAGCGTCGAGCCGTTCCACCTGTTCCGCTATCTGGACGAGCAGGCGTACCGGTTCAATGAGCGGTACGGGACGGATTGGGATCGATTCCACCGCGCCATCGTGGGCGTCGTCGGGAAGCGGATCACGTATCGGAAGTTGACGGGTCAGGACCACCAGCCGGCACCGGCCGTCCCGTAGCTGCGTTGCCCCCGCCGCGGCCGGAAGTCTCCGCGCGGATTCGCGCCGCACGATCCGGCGACACGGACAAGATCGCCCGCATCGCGCCCGTGAAGTTCTCCCCGGCCAGCGGTTTAATCTCGACGAGGTTTTTATTGGGATTTGCCGTATCCATGATTTATTGGTAAACTTCCAGCATGCTCATCCGAGACGGCATCGCGCAACTTGACCAAGACATCGAACGGCTTGATCAGGAGATCGCGAAACTCCGCAAGCAGCGCGACGTGTTGGCCGACGCGCAGGATGTTCTCGCGGTGCTCTTCAACGGTGCCAACAACGAACGGCCGACCGATTCGGCGTTCGCCAACTCCGACTCTGAATCCGGCACACCAAAGCGCGAAAAGGGTGCTCCACGGCGAGACGTGGTCATGGCCTACATTGGAGAACACGGGCCGAGCAAGCGAGCGCAGATTGTCGAGGCAACCGGCATTCCGAAGGGAACGATCTCCTACGTCCTCAACGACAAGACTCGATTCAAGCGTTTGGAAAACGGAACGTGGGATCTGAGACGAGAAGATGCGGGGCTGCCGCTTGAACAAAACGGCAGCCCCGCCCAGAGCGGCGCATGAGAAACGACGGGGGCGCTGTTGGTCGCAGTCGGCAGGGATTGGCCCCCTGCCGGTTTGGGGTTCGATCCCCCACGCCTCCACCATTCTCCCATCCGCCTCATGACAGGGGAGTTGGTCCGAGTGGTCTATGGCGACGGACTCTAAATCCGTAGGGCGCTAACCCGCCCCGTGGGTTCGAATCCCACACTCCCCGCCACTCTCGGCAGAGTACTACAGGTGCGGTCGGTTAGTCAAGCACCTCACCGCCGCACATGGTTAGTCAAGTATATTGTTACCTTATAATGCAGAGCATTCTTTTAAGGTCGGCGGCGCGGCGGCGAACGGCCGGCAAGTGGCAAGGCGTGTCACCGCGCCGGTGAGCTAAAAGTATCGATTGGACTGAACCGCTGCTCCGCCGCTCGGCTATGGGCGTTGCATCGTCGGGAGGTGCTGCTGGGACGCCGCCGGTCACGGGGTCGTACGTGGAGGTTGCGGGCCCACGATGGTCGGTGGGGATGGCCAGGAGAGCCGTCCCGCGGCCCTGGTGAGGCGTCGGAGACGCAAGTCCGACCAGCTCGGAGACCTCGGGTGCTTCGGAGGGTGCCTGGCGGCCGGCGGCACCGCACTCGTATACTTAGGACACTGACGAAAATTACCTTGCCGTGGCAAGCGCGCGAAACCGGAGAAAACGGGCTGCGCCTGGATGCAGTTGGCAACTTTATATCGAGCACTGTCCTTAGTGCCCCCTTTCGGCCGGACGCGAACAAGCCCCACCGAAGAGGGGAACCCACGATCATCAAGGAAGGGACGAGGATCGGCCACGGCTCGGAGGTCGACGCGGGGAGCACCATCGAGAGGAACGTCACATCGAGGACGACGTCCGAATCGACCAACGGTTGACGCTCGGGACCGGATCGAGAATCGGAACCGCTACCGACATCGTTTGCGGGGCGAAGATCCACGGCGGTGCCTCCACGACGGCTCCGTGCGCTTCCGCTACACCGACTACCGCCGGACCGGCGCGTCCCGTCAGAAGACCATGACGCTGACGGCGACCGAGTTCATCCGGCGCATGCTCCTCCACGAGCGACCGGTCAGCGCCTCATAGCGGTCCCGATAGTCGGTGGCGGCGCGACCGGCCTGCTCTACCGGTGGCGGCGGCGGTGTTGACAGCAGGCGCCGGCACTCGGAGAGCTTCTGCTGGCGGGTGCGATTGGCGAGGAAGCCGTAGGCCGCCGCGGCCGCCCCGCCCTAGTCAGTCGCTGGGGTTGCGACGGGGGCAGCGGGCCGATCGGCGATCAGCGTGCGGTCTGCGCATCGTCGATTCGAGGGCGTCGACGCGCCCCCGGCGAAGATCTGCGCGAGGATCGGCCGTCCGGGAGGCCGGGTGATCGTCAGGTTTCGCGTCGGCAGCTCCCCCGCCCCCATCGCGCAGACCTGCACCCCCTCGACCGCCTCCCAGCTGTCGCAATCGGGCACCAGCCAGCTGTCGCAATCGGGCACCAGCGGCTGGACGGGGGACGCCGGCCGCGGCGCTCGCGGAAGCGGCGTTGCCCGTTCGGTCGAGGAGGTGGGTTGGGTTATCCTCCCCCCCATGATGGATCTTGCGGCTTCCGCCTCGCCTACGACATCCTGCCCGGGGCGAGAGATGGAATGGATGTCCGGATCCGGGACGGGCAGGTCCTAACCCGGGCCCGCACGGCGCCGGGACCGAGCCGCCTCCTCGGCTCCGTCGGCGTCATCCTGCCCGGCCATCGCCGCGGCGATCTCCGCGCCGACCGCCTTGCGCACTTCCGCGACCGGAGAGCCCACGGCCTGCACGTAGCGGTCGGCCATCGCCGTCGTCTTGTGACCAAGCAGGTCACGGATTACATACACGCCTACGCCGCGCGCCGCAGCCGCGGTAATGACCGTGCGCCGCAGGTCATGCAGCCGCACGTCCGTGAGCCCGGCCAGCTTCGCCGCTTCTGCGAACACGGTGCGGACGTAGCGATACGTCACGTGCGAACGCCCCGTTGAGAACACCCACTCGTCGTTGATGCGGAGAATGCCCCGGATTACGTCAAGCCCCGCACCCGGGACATGGTGAACCCTGCGGCCCGTCTTGGTGTCCGGGAGCGTCACGCCCCCGCTCTTGAAATCAACGTGCTCCCATCGGATCGAGCACACTTCCGAGATTCGCAGCCCGGTGAACGCTGTGACACGGATCGCCGCCACGCTCGCCGGAAACCGCTCGTCGAGTGTGCCGAGAGCCGCCGACAGCGCCGCCAACTCGCCGAAGTCGAGCACCCGATGACGTGGCTCTTCCGGCGCGCGCTCGATTCCGCGGGCGGGGTTCGTATGCTGCGTTCTCCAGTCCCACCCCTCGCACAGGTTGAACAGGTGCGAGACGAACGCGAGCACGCGATTGCGCTGGGTCCGCGTCAACGGGTCAACCAGCCGTTCAACGTCTCGCCGAGTGATGTCCGCCACCTTGCGCCGCCCGAGCCTCGGCCCAACGTAGCGCCCCGCATGCTTCCGATACTCCCGGACCGTCGACGCCTTGAGTCGGCCGCGCCGGATGCGGGCGGGGGCGTGCTCATCGAAGTAGTGCCGCAACGCCCGGTCGACCGTCGGCGCGTCCCGCGCCTCCCGCCGCCGCGCCAGCGGGTCGGATTCGCCGGCCCGCACCCCGACCAGCTCACGCCCCGCCCGCTCGCGGGCGGCCCGCAGCGACAGCTCGGAACAGCGCGCGAGGGTGGCCCGCCGCCGCCGCCCCCCCACGCGGTAGTCGAGCACGTAGGACTTCGCCCCGGCCGGGGTCACCCGCACCCCGAGCCCCCGCACCTGGGAGTCCCACATGGTGAAGGTCGCCGCCCCCGGCTTCGCGTCCCGGATGCGCTTCTCGGTCAGCATGCCGTCCCCCCGGGAAACCCGTCTCGTGTCACCACTGTGTCACCACCCGGCCAGCATACGCGACGCACGCCGACCAACGCAAGGCAAACGCATGCAATCCCAACCTGTTCATTTACATACACTTACGAAATTTCCGGCAAACGGGGGCAAACGCGCGCAAGGCCCTCGACAGAAACTCTTAATCTGCGGGTTTGGGGTTCGAGTCCCCGGCGGCTCACCAACTTAAACCAACACAAAATAAAGGACTTAACGAGAGCCAGGCGAAGCATTGGAAAGATCGCCAGAATCGTTGAGTCAGCACTGAGTCAGCACAGACCGAAATCTAGCCACTATCGAGGAGGCGCGTCACGCGAGGCCGAGCTGTGGGCGATGGCCGGCGACCTGCGCGGCTCGATGGACGTCGTGCTCGGGCTGATCTTCCTGAAGTATCTCTCCGACGCCTTCGAGGCACGCCGAGCCCCGGGTGCTCGCCGAGTGGGGCGAGGACGCCGCCGAGGACCGGGACGATTACGCGCGGCCGAGAACATCTGGGTGACGCCCGAGGCCCGGTGGACGCATCTGAAGGCCCAAGCCAAGCAGTCGACGGTCGACGGCCTGACCGTCGACTGTCGGCCTGACCGTCGACGCCGCCATGGCCGCGATCGAGCGCCACAACCCCGCGCTCGCGGACGTGCTTCCCCGCGACTACGTCCGTCCCGCCCTCGACAAGCAGCGCCTCGGCCGGCTGGTCGACCTCGTCAGCAACATCCGGGTCGGCGACGAGGACGCCCGCTCGCGCGACGTGCTCGGCCGCGTCTACGAGTACTTCCTCTCACAGTTCGGCGGCGGGGCTGCCGCCCTCGACATGCCGCCACACCTTCCCGGCGACTGGGATCCCGTACCTGACGAACGGAGGCACCCTCGAGCACGCGCAGCAGATCGCCGGACACGCGCGTCACCGAAGACCACGAAGCTCTACGACCGGACGGCGGACACAATCACCCGTCCGACGAGATCGAGCGGATCATGATCTGAAATTGAGGGAGACCCTGACTCGGAGAGCAAGGCTTCTGAGTGCGCACCGAGATCGGCGCCTCGACAGGCGGCTCTCGAACCAGATTGCCGGCGTGGGCACCGAGATTACGAGCCTCGAGACCCGGCTCATCCGCTGGACGGTCGGCACCGTGATCGCGACCGGCGGGCTGACCTTCGGTACCCTGCGTTTCCTCGGCTGGCAGGCGCGCCGCGTTCGAGCACCCTTCCGGGCTCGCCCCAACGGCGAACGGACCCCGGCCGGCGAAGGCACCGCCCGGGGTCCTCGCCGTCTACGGGACCGGCGCTCCCAGCCGCGGGCGGGCGCGGTCGTTCGGGGCCGCGGACCTCGCCGCCGTCCTCACCACCTGCCATCCACCGCGCCTGCGCGGCCGGGGACTCGAGTCCCACCAGGTCGCCCTCGGGCGGAGCCGCCTCGACGCCGTGATCCGCCCCGCCCGCCCGGACGGCCGCGAGAACCCACGGGGCAAACACGTAGTTGCAGGCTGACACGGGCAGCCGCGCCGTCCGCCCGCGCGTGTTTGACATCCCATCGACGCGCAGGCCCTCGCGGCTCGCGCCGGCTCCAGCGTCGAGCCGCCCGGCGCGTCTCCGACGTTCAGCTCGTCGTCGGTGCCAAGGGTCCTCCCCCTTCGAGGGCCTGCACTCCGCGTTTCCCTGGCGCATCCTCGCGGATCGGCTGCGGCCCCTTCCGGACGCCGGCCGGCCGGAGGGCTCGCCTCGAATCGCGGTCGCCCGCATGCCTTTTTCCCAGACTGCCGGTGTAGACGAGCAGGCCATAGCGGTCCTCCTCCCCGTAGATCCGCTCCGGCAGGGAACTCGCTGGATAGCCGCTTGGGGGCGACCCCACGCCAGACAGGCCGCCACCGCACGGCGGGCAGCGTGTCGGCGAGGGTCACCGCCCTCACGGTTGGTTCCGTCAGCCCGTCGCGGCGAGTGACGGCTGCGGATGTAGCTCGCGAGCCGGCAGGCTACTGGCCCCGGTACTCTTCCTCGCTCACGGGGCCGAACCAGGAGGTCGGCCCGCCGTCGCCGCCGCCGAGGACGGTGAGCTGCACGACGTGCTCGTCGGGCGACGCGCCGTGCCAGTGCACGAGGCCCGCCGGCGCGAAGACCGCACGCCCGCCGGGCACCATCTCGATGATCTCCCCGTCGCGCGCCTGCGTCCGGCCCCGGCCCTCCTCGGCAGCCAGGATCTGCCAGCCGGCATGGCTGTGCCAGTTCGAGCGGACCCCGGCCTCGAAGCGCAGCCGAAGCGCTCGCATGTCGGACGAGTCCGGCCGGCTCGGCTCGCCGCCGACGAAGTTGCTCTGGGGAGCCGCGTTCGTCGATGGCTGGCCGAACGCGAAGCTCACGAACGCGCCCGCCGCCATGATGGCAAGCAGGACGCTCACACGGGATTGAGCCTGTCGCTTCATGTCGATTCTCCCTCCCTCGCCTACCCTGCGTCGGGGTGGGCATACCCCCTCACTATACCCGCGCAGGCAAGGCTTCGGCTGGAAATGGCAACCGAAAAAGGACTCCCCACCATTTGGCAAGGCCCTCGCTGCCGCTCGGAGCGTGCCTACTGCGTATTCCGGTCCAAACCGATCACTGATTCCGGTCCAAACCGATCACCGATTCCGGTCCAAACCGATCACTGATTCCGGCTGAAATCGATCACCGATTCCGGTCGAAATCGATCGCCCTCCGTCGGAGCTGAGCGGCGCGGGACAACCCGCCGGGCGTGAGACCCTCCTGCTTTTTGCAGGAGGGATGAACGCTGGCGAACAGGAGGTTGTCCATGCGCAAGATTCGAGAGGTGCTGCGGCTGTACTTCGCCGCGGCGTTGAGCATCCGAGCCATCGCCCGCAGCCTGGGGACGTCGCCGTCGACGGTGGGCGACTACCTGCGCCGCGCGAAGGTGGCGGGGCTGGGTTGGCCCCTACCGGAGTCGGTCGACGATACCGGCCTGGAGCGTCGGCTGTTTCCGCTGCCGCCGCCGAGCCGCACGGCACGGCCCTTGCCGGACTGGAGCGAGGTCCACCGGGAGCTACGGCGCAAGAGCGTGACGCTGTCGTTGCTGTGGCAGGAGTACAAGGAGACCCACCCGGAGGGAGGTGGTCTCGGTTTTTCGGACAACCGGCTAAGGTGTATTCCAGGGCCTTGGGGAGGCACTGGGATGACGACGAAACGGCGCCGCCGGTTCACGGCGGACTTCAAGAAGCGGGTGGCGCTCGAGGCGTTGCGGGGGGACCGAACGGTGCAGGCGATCGCGGCCAAGCACGAGGTCCATCCGAACCAGGTGGGCACCTGGAAGCGGCAGGCGGTCGAGGGGTTGGACGAGGTGTTCGCCCGCGGCGGATCGCCCGGCCCGTCGGAGCACGAGGCGACGATCCGCGACCTGCACGCGAAGATCGGCGAGTTGACGATGGAACGGGATTTTTTTCAGCGGGGGTTGCAGCGATGAGCCGGGCGGCGCGGCGGAACCTGGTCGACCGGGACGGCGCGTTGAGCATCAGGCGCCAATGCGTGCTGATGGGCATCAGCCGCTCATCGGTGTACTACGCGCCGCGGGGAGAGAGCGCGGAGAACCTGGCGTTGATGCGGCGGATGGACGCCTTGTCGCTCCAGTACCCGTTCTACGGCAGTCGGCAGATGGCGCGCCACCTGCGGCGCGAGGGCGTGGCGGCGGGGCGCCGTCGAGTCCGGCGCCTGATGGGCCTGATGGGCCTGGAGGCGATCTACCGCAAGCCGCGCACGAGCGACGCGCAGCCGGATCACCACGTCTACCCGTACCTGCTGCGCGAACTGAAGATCGACCGTCCGGACCAGGTGTGGTGCGCGGACATCACGTACATCCCGGTGACGACCGGCTTTCTGTACCTGGTCGCGATCATGGACTGGGCCAGCCGACATGTGCTGTCGTGGCGGCTGTCGAACACGATGGACAGCAGCTTCTGCGTCGAGGCGCTGGAGGCGGCGCTGCAGACGGGGACGCCCGGCATCTTCAACACCGACCAGGGGTCGCAGTTTACGAGCGCGGCGTTCACCGACCGTGTCCAGGCTGCGGGCGCGCGGTGCTCGATGGACGGCCGCGGTCGGTGCCTGGATAACGTCTTCATCGAGCGGCTCTGGCGGTCGCTGAAGTATGAAGCGGTGTATCTTCACGAACTGGCGGACGGGTTTGTGGCCGAGCAGGTGATCTCGGAATGGATGACATTTTACAGCGACGTGCGTCCGCACTCGGCGCTCGGCGGACGCACGCCGGCCGAAGCCTACCGCGAGGAGCGGGCGGCGTGAACACGCGGGCAGCGGGGCGTGGGACCACTACGGCGGGCATCGCGGCCACGACCGACGCCGTGACGACCGTGGCAGCCGCCGGCGAGCGTGGGAGGCAAGGGACGACGCGGGGCGTGATTTACCAACCGGGGTCCACCTTGACCAAGTTCGGGACCTTTCCGGAGAACCGGACCACGTCGGTGAGCCGGTCGTTGACCGGCTCCAGCACGGTCCCGTTTCATCGGGGTGGACGGTGTTTCGTCCGGCTGCCGGTGAGCCGGTCGTTGACCGGCTCCAGCACCGTTCCAGTTCATCGAAAAGGAGGAAGCCGTCAGCGCATGAGCGGACCGAGCACCATGTCCCACCCGGCGATGTGGACCTGCCCGGCCTGTGGACGCCCGCTCACCGTCGCGCTGAATCCGGAGGGAGGCGAGGCGGGCGCCCACAGGCCGTTGGAAATCTCGCGGGCGAGCGCCGCCGCCCATGCCTGCGCGCCGGCCGCGAGATTCCCACAGTTCCACAACGCATCATCATCATCGATAACCGGGTACGAACCGGCCTCGTGCCAACCATGGCAGCCGCCGGTCAGTGCAGGAGCGGAGGACGATGAGGGCGTGATTTCGCAATCGGAATACACCTTAACCAAGCCCTCGAGTTGTCCAAACCACCGGGACCACGTTAGGAGGACCGTCCCCTCCTACGCGTTGGCCCTTTCCGCGCATTGCGCTCGTCGCTGGTTGGGTTGGGTTGGGTTGGGTTGGGTTGGGTTGGGTTGGGTTGGGTTGGGTTGGGTTGGGTTGGGTTGGGTTGGGTTGGGTTGGGTTGGGTTGTCTTTCTCGGCTATGCCTGCCTTTTTGCGTCCTGTTAGGTCAGACACTTTTTTGGCTTTTTGTCGCGCTGCTCTCGTGGGTACCTCAACTCGTATGACTTTTTTGTCAGCAGTTTTGTCTACCGCGTCTTTGATTGCGTTGACATTCTTTTGCACTTCTACCCAATCTGTGTTCGTTAGAACTACCAAACCTATTTTCCGGCGTTCTAGGTTCTGTTGGTGCGGGATGTTCTGGTCTGTTGTTATTAATACATCGTATCCAGCGCGTTCTGCTTCTGTAAGCAGATCGCCATTGCTCATTTTTTCCCATCCATGGCTTTCGGCGGTGCGGACGTCGTGTTCTCGGAGCTTTTTCGCTAGAGGTTGTGGTGTTCCGTTGTCGAACAGTATTTTCATCGGTGCCACACTGCTTTAAGTCTCTGTGCTTGGAAATCCAGGACTTCGACTGCGCGTTCTATTCCTACGCCTGGAAAGTTCTTGACGTACTCGTCCACGCTGGACCCGCCAGCGAGGTTTTCGAATAAACTGGCTACCGTTATCCGTGTCCCTTCGAAGCACCATGCTCCGCTCATCCGTTCTGCCTTGCGTTCGACTCCTGGACAGTGGTTCCAGTCGATTTGGCCCAGGTCTGTCTCGCTTTCGGGTGCTTTGGTGTTAGACATTTAAGACTCTGTCTCCTTGTGGTTGTACTCGTTGTTCTCCCCGTCCGTGTCCGTGACGCTTCATCTCTGTCGTGTCAACGAGGACCACGGCTGTTGGGCCTTTCTCAGAGCTATTCCGGTGTAGCGTTTCGCGCGGTCGCGAAGCCTCCGTTCCATTGGTGTGTCGGTTCCTGATTCCACGTGTCGGGGTTCTTCTTCGTACCATCGGGTTGCGAGCGCGTCGACCGACTCTTCACTTGCTCCGGTGCCCAGTTGTTTCTGTACGCGCGAGTTCGCAGAAGCTCTCGACGAGCTGCCGTTCGGCGTTTGCCGTTCTACTCATCATGGAGTCATCTTTAGGCCGCGGTTTCGGTCGTTTCCTCGGTCACACCGGTCTCGTGCAGGGCCGCGCGTGCCCTCAGCGCACCACGTTATGCTCGTAGCTCGTTGTGCTTCGGCCCCCACTGCCGATCATCGTAGCACGGCTGTGCGGACCGGAACGCTTCGTGGATCCTGGCTCTGTAAGTTATTGCAACCAAGCTACTTAGGGATGGTGGACGTGCTCGCAAAGATTGCGAACCTTGGCGACGCTGCCGGTCGAGGTCGAGCTGCGAGATCCGCCCACGACGCCAGTGTACCAGCGGATCGCGGCCCAGGCGGCGGAGATGCGGACCCGTGGTGCGACGTTCCACGCCATCGCGGAACATTTCGGCGTCGACGACCACACGGCGGCGGACGCCGTGCGGTGGTTCCACGGTGAGATGTGACGTCCTTAGAGGCGCGTGCCGCGTGACGGTGTCATGCGTTTGCGGTCGCGCTGCGCAACCTCGTAGGCGTAGTCTGGGGTGCGCGGGTTCCAGGCGCCATCGGGTCGGTGGTCGTCACCACGCAGGACCGGGTCGCGGGCGGCCTGGACGCCGAATGGGGGCGCTTCCACCGGTCCCGGTTGCGGGTGGCGCTTCGTGCGTCGCCGGGGTGTCGCCCGTCAGCATGTCATCGGCTCATCCCGGCTCGCTTCATTCGTCGTGCATGGGCTTTCTGGAGCCTCTCGATCTGCTTGCCACTTTGCCCAGCGATGGCGCGTGATTTCCGGGCGAGTGCGCCGTTGATGGCCACAAGGTCTCTCCGGGCTATGGTTCCGCGTACCGTGCGGTTTCCGTTCCTGCGGGTTTGAAGAGAATGCTCGGGCCATGTCCAGATGGCTGCGATCTTCGGCGTCAGGGGGAGCACCCGGAGCTGGACTGTACCGTTGGTGATATTGGAGATGACGCCGTCCCCGAAGATCAACCCTTCGGCCTCGGTGTGTCCATAAATCGCGAAGTCTGCTCCCATCAGTTGTGGATGGCGCTTTTGTGCGAGATCCGCAGCGTCTTTCACTACAGCCACTTGGGCAAGTTGATCGTCGCGACGGCGGCCCTCATGATCGCTGACCGCCTTGTACCGGTCGAGTGCTTCTTCGTGGAAGTTGATGTCCTTGACGATCAGCATATTGGCGAGTACTTCAAGTTCTATTCGGGGGGCGTTGACCTCTCCGGATCCAGTTTCCAACGCGTCGGCGTACGCGTCGATCGTCCGGTCGACGGCCTGCTTCGCTTTCGTGTCCAGCCATGCGTAGACGCTCTCGCCTTCAGCTATCAAGTTTCCGTCGTCGTCGAATACGTTGTACGCATCCAGCTTGAAGAAGATCGCTGCCGGGTGCTTTATCTGCACCCTTTGGTCCCCCTCTTTCCAGTAGAAGATTTCGTTCTTCGCGTTTGCGAAGTTCTTCTGGTACCACTCTGGTAGAGCGTGGTGCTTCCGGCGTTTCGCCAGCTTAGCCATTTCCACCAGCGGGGTGTTTCCGCACAAGTAGCCGTGACCGTCGCACCTTCTGCAGCCTTCGCACGACAGCCCTTTCCCTGTGCATTGGTCGCACTCGATCTGTTCGCTTGGCCATCCGTCAGGACTGTTCGGCGCTGAGTTTTCAACCTGATTCACGTCGTTCTCTCCGAGAATATCGCGGGCTAGGGTCCGTGTGGTCCGTCTCGGTGCTCGTACAGTCCGTGCGCAGCGATTGCGTCTGCGCCTTGGGGCTCGTTCGTTCTACCGCTCCGCCGCTCAGCTGCTCGGCGTCCGCTGACCCACTTGCTATCAGCAACGATGCGCGTGACCTGGCGGGAGCTTGGACCGCTTGTGATCGCGTGTGTGTTCGACCGCTTGTCGTTGCGGCGTGCTTGATCGCGGCTAGCCGCGTCCGCAGCTCGTGGCTCACTTCGGCGTACCGGAGCGGTGCGAGCATCCAGTGCTGGATGGCGAGCCCGTCGGGCTTGGTCAGTCGGCAGAGCCGCTGCCCGGAAGTTGTGAGCGTCAGCCCCGTCTACTCGGCGTTCGGCGCCGCGGGCTTCAGGAGGATGTCTTCGAGTCGATCGAGTCGATCGTCGATTCGTCGGTGCTCTTCCCGGCGCTGTTCGTTGATCTCCGCGAAGCGGGCGTTCAGGTCGGTGCGCAACTCGCTGATCCGGCCGTTCACGTCGGCTCGCAGCTCGCTGATTTGGCCGTTCAGGTCAGCGATTCGAGTGTTTGTTGAGCACGCTCCGGTGGTGACAGCCAGGATGATTCCGACCCCGATGCTGATCACGGTGAGCCGGTCCGCGTTCTCCATGGGTGTAGTCTACTCCTCAGTCCCTCGGGGTGCCACCGGGCTTCTCCTCGCGGGGTGGAAACCCGTCGTTTCTGGTACGTAAGTTATTGGAAATACACGAGTTCGGCTGGTGGACACGTACGCGAGAGGTTGAGTTGCAGGTTTTCGTGCCGATCCCGGTGTACCAGCGGATCGCCGCCTAGACGGCGGAGATGCGGACCCGTGGTGCGGTGTTCCACGCCGTCGCGGAACACTTCGGCGTCGACGACCACACGGCGGCGGACGCCGTGCGGTGGTTCCACGGGGAGTTGTGTGTTGGCGATCTCCAGAAACTGACGTTTTCTGCACCGATGTCGCCGGGCTCATTGACGACGACGGGGTGGGTCGTCCCCATCTGACGAGGCGTCGCGGCGCGGACGTCGACGTTTGCGCTGCTGCTGGGTGAGCTCGGCCTCGCGCCGGCGATAGCTCCGGCCTTCAACGACGAGGATCTCGACGTGGTGGGTCAGGCGGTCGATCAGGGCGACGGCGCAGGAGGCGTTGGGGAAGACGGTGTCCAGTGCTTGAACGGCAGATTGGTGGTGATGAGCAGCGAGCGATGCTCGTAGCGGCGGCTGACGAGCTGGAAGAGAAGGTCGGCGGCGCGGGCGTCGTAGGCGAGGTAGCCTAGTTCGTCGCACACGACCAGCGAAGGCCGGGTGTAGTGGCGGAGGCGTCGTTCGAGGGCGCGGGCGGTCTCCTGTCCGTTGAGGTCGAGCAGGAGGTCGGCGGCGGTGGTGAAGAGGGCGGAGTGTCCGGCGAGGATGGCCTGGTGGGCGATGTTCTTGGCGAGCATGGTCTTGCCGAGGCCCTGGGCCCCGACGAGGATGACGTTCTCGCCGCGGGCGAGGAAGTCGAGGGTGAGGATGCGTTCGAGGGCGGGGCGGTCGAAGGCGGTCGGCCAGTCCCAGTCCCAGTCGGCGAGGGGCTTGAAGCGTCCGAGGCGTGCGCAGGTGAGTCGGCGCTCGACGCTGCGGCGCTGTCGGTCTTCGAGCTCGGCGCCGACGATGCGTTCGAGCATCACGGTCGTGCTCCAGCGTTTGCGGGTGGCGAGGGCGACGAGGTCGTTGAGGTCGTCGGCGGTGCGATTGAATCCGAGGCGGCGGAGGTCAGTCTCCAGCGTCGTCGGGGGTGTTTCGTCCGAGGGCATCGTAGGTCTCCAGGTCATGGGACCGGACATCGAGGTCTCGCAGTCCCGGTCGGTCGGGCAGCGTGAGCCGGAGCGGCGGTTTGAGTCCGCGTTGCCGGCGGCGCGTTTCGAGGATGTGAGTGATGGAGCCGGCGCCGAGGGCGTCTCGTTGGAGGGCGTCGTCGACGGCGGCGGCCAGCTCCTTCGGCCCGTAGTCGTCGAGCAGCGCGAGCAGCCTGGTTGCGTGGGGTCGTAGCGCCTCCCCGCGCTCTGCGAGCCGTTCGAAGAGGGCGGCGGTGGCGGGGACGGCGGCGCGGAGCCGGTCGCGGGTGGTGTGGACGTTGGCTTGGCGGGTGGCGGCGAGCAACCCTTCCAGATGCGCGGGGTCCTCGACGGTCTGTGCGGTGTCGTAGCTGCGGCGATGGCGGGCGAGCTCGGTCTGCTGGTCGAGGATGCGGACGCGGGTGGCGCTGGCGAGCAGCGTCAGGGGCTTCCGGACGTGAGTGTGGGGGATGGAGTAGAGATTGCGGTCGAAGCGGACGTAGGGGGTCTTGCCGGAGCGGACGACGCGCACGAGTTCGGTCTCGAAGGGATGGGCGGGGAGCGGGAGCAGGCGGGGCTTCTCGTCGGCCCAGACCTCGGCGACGGTACGGTCGGGTTGCTCGGGGTGGCGCCGTTGGTGGGCGACGTCGTCTCGCCAGCGTCGAAACTGGGCGTTGAGGTCGTCGAGGTCGCGGAAGGGCCGAGCGGCGAAGAAGGCGTGCCGTAGGTATTGGATCTGCCTCTCGATTTTCCCCTTCTCATTCCCGCGTCCCGGCGTACAGGGTCGGGGGGCGAAGTGGTAGTGGCCGGCGAGCTCGAGCAGACGGGGGTGAAACTGGACGGCGGTGCCGCGGCGGTCGAGCACGGCGCTGCGCAGGTTGTCGTAGACGAGTGTGCGGGCAATGCCGCCCAGGGCCTCGAAGGCCTCGACGTGTCCGCGGAGGAAGCTCTCGAGGGTCTGGTCGAGGGTGAAGAGGGCGGCGATGGCGCGGGAGTAGCCGAGGACCATGACGAATCCGGAGACGGCGCGGGTGCCGTGTCCGATGCGGACCTTGCCGAAGGAGCCCCAGTCGACTTGCGCCTGCTCCCCGATCAGGGTGACGACCCGCCGGTAGACGGTGCGGGTGGACTCGGGCCGCAGGCGCCGCACGAGGCGTCGGACCTGGATGACCGAGCCCGGGTAGCCGCGCTGGTGGACCATCTCGTGGATGCGTGTGGCGCGCAGCCGGGGGTACTGGGCCAGGGTGTCGCGGATGAACGGCAGGTAGGGGTCGAGGGCGGTGGGCCGACACACGCCGCCCCGGACGCTTCCCGACTCGTGCTCGACGGCGGCGCGGACCGTCTCACGGTGGAGGCCGAGTTGGGCCGCGATGGTCCCGAGCTTCCAGTGCTCGCCGTAGTACAGACGCCGGATCTCGGCGCGCTGCGCGGGCGTGATCATCGTTCCTCCTTCCCCGCACGACGCGAGGCTCCCGCATCGGGGTCAGCCACCGGCTCGACCGGCCGCAGACCACGCATCGCGCGGCCGCGGGAACGGGGGCGGCGTCAGGGACGGGGAGTCTGTCGTATGGCGGGGGTGCGGGGGAAGTGTGATCCGTCACGCGGCGCCGGGCGCGGTAGGCGCGCTGCCGGTCGCGGTGGTCGAGACGTCCTTCGGGACTGCGCTGATGACGAGCGTTGGCGGCTCGAACGGACCGGCGACGACCGGCCGTCCGGCACGGCGACGTGCAGTAGGCGTGGCCGCGGTCACACGCCGCGCAGACGGCGAAGGGACGGCTGCACTGGCGACAGCTTCTCTGGCGGAGGGGCTGGTCCACGGCGTCGGAGCGCGCGGGGCGATCTCCGACTGGACAACGAGCCTGAACCGTGGCACAACAGCAGGGACCGGCTCGGTCTGTCGGAGCTCGGGGCGGTCACGAGGGTCCGGTGGGCAAACCGGGCCCTCACCCCACGTCTGAGTCCGCTCCCTACGCTACCCGAACGCAGTGCCGACCGCCAGCGCCGGGGCCGTGGACGCCGGCGCTCCCATGGACGCAAAGAGCGCGCCCACCGGAGCTTGGAAAACCGCGCGGGCGCGGTTTCCCACAGCCCCCACAGCCATCATCTTCATCAAGATCCGGAGAAGAGAGATCCGGTGCTGGACCCGAGCGCACCGACGGGTGTCGAGAATTGATCAGTTTTTCACGACCGTTGACAGTTGTGATGTCGCTCGGTGTGGGGTGCCCTTCGGGGAGTCCGAGGCCATCCTGGACGTCCGTCCTTGTTCGTCTACTACCGCACGAGAGCCGAGCAGGCACGAGAACCGAGCACTGCGAGCAGCAGACCGAGGAGTCCGACGCCGACCAGGGGCAACGCGGGAACGGGCGTGACTGCGGTTCCGGCCGAGTCGTCCGACCAGTTGTTGTTGCCGCTCGCGGGGCCGTGGATTTGTGTCGCGAGGCCGGTCGTGAAGGTGCGTCCGTCCTCCGTGCATACGGCGCCCGTTTCTCCGCACGGTGGGGACGGCGAGAGCGTCACCGTTACCGCGTTCTGCGAGGACGGGTCGATCCGGATCTGCCAGTGGTCGAGTTGACCGTCCTTGCGGCGCAATCTTGTTTCCGAGCCTCCGGTCACGGCGAGCAGTTCGCGGAGCGGTGCCTTCGAGCCCTGCACTACGGGTGTGTCGAAGCTGAGCTCCAGCCAGAACGGTGTCTCTCCGTCGTGGGTCGGTGGGACTGACACGAAGCTCGCCGCAAGAGGCGTCTGGGACTGTTGCGGCTGGGGTTGCGCGCCGCCCCCAGCGCTGGCGGTTGTGGCGCTGGCCCCCAAGGTGTCGGGGTAGTGCTCCGAAGGCGGGCCGCTGCCTTGGGTGTTGATCGCGGAGACGCGGTAGTGGCGGGTGGTATTTGCGGGCAGATTGGTGTGGGAGTACTCAGTGTCGGTGTTGCCGGTGGTCGGGACGAGCGTGAGCCAGTTGGAGGCGTCGGATCTGACCTCGATCTTGTACGACCGGACGCTGGAGTTGCCGTGGTAGAACGGGCTGGTCCAGTTCAGGTCGATCCTGTTTTGCCCATTGGCGCTGGCGTTGAGGTTTGTGGGGACATCCGGCCGAATGCCCGAGTCGGTCTGTCCCGTTCCTGATGGTGACCACTCGCTGTCGCCGTTCTCGTTGTTGGCGAGCACTTGTACTTCGTAGCTGGCGCCGGCTCTCAGGCCCGTGATGTTGGCGAAAGTGATGGTGACGTCCTGCGGTCCGTTGCTCCAGGGTTCGTAGGTCACTTCGCGGTAGCGGAGGTAGTACTTGACGGACGGGCCGGCGTGGGCTGGCTCGAGCCAGCCCACGTCCAAGCTGCGGTTTGATCCCTCCGTCGCTCCGATTGAGGGTGCCGCGGGAGTGGCCGGTTTACCGGAGTCTGTTACCGCCACCTCGAAGACTTGCGAAAGCCCGTACATGGGCTGGAGGTTGGAGAGTCCAACGATCCTGCTGCTTCTGATGGGGCCTTGGCCGAAGACGTTGGGACGGCCGACGCGTACATTCCCGTCAACCGAGCCGAGCGCACGCGAATCACCCGACGTGAACGACTCAGTGCCGTCGTGCTCGCAGCCGGTCAAGGGAAGGTTGTCGTTGTCGGATGTATCGAGGCCATTGGTGCCGAGCTCGTTTTTGTTGTTGACCTCGTCGTCCCAGGACCCGTCGTAGAAATCCGGGTAGTTGTTGGCGACCTGGTTGCCGCCCAACCAGTAGATGGGGACGCCCGTGCCGGTGGTGGCGGTGTTATCGATGGCGTCGACGCTGGCGGTGCAGCCGACCACCCGGAAGCCCCCGCTGTAGGCGCGGATGTTGGTGTGGCCGGCCGCGGCGAGATCCTGGATAAACGTGTTGTAAGTGCCGATGTCGGTGGTGGAGCCGTTGCGCTTAGTGGAGGAGAGAAAGATGAGCCGGAACTGGTCGCCGGCGCTGAGCCCGGTCGGGATCAGGGGCCAATCTCTGTCGACCACCGTCTGTGCCTGGGTCTGCTGAGGCAGAGCCAGTAGCGCGGCGATGGCCACGAGGACCCCGCATGCGGCTTGAGCCGCGAGGGACCGGAGGCGCCCGGACTGAAGCTTGGCTCTCTTGAGCCTGGGATCTGCTTCTCTGGTGTCAACAGCTTGGTCGAACGGTTTTCTGGCTTCCATCTGCGATGAACCTCCTGCGGAAAAAACGAACCTGCGTGTTTCGTGTACGAATTGCGTGGACCGATCGATGGCCGTACCGGTGCCCTCGGAGGCGTTCTTCAGCCATCGCGGTGGTCCGTCTTGAACGTGATGGAGTTGTACGGGTCTGCGGTCTTGAAGCCCGCGAGCGGGGGCAGTGGTCTCGTCGTGGTTCAGTACGACTACACTTCTCGTGACGTCGTTTCCTGAGTTCATCAACGATGAGAGCGATTCCTGCTTCACGGTCGCCTCGCGCCGGGAGCCGGCACGCTGCTTCAGCTCCCGCGTGGATGGTTCTTGACCGCTGCGCGCGCCTGTCGTTGGTCGGTTCGTTCGCGATAACTGGATTTATCGCGAGCAAAAAACGCGGTCTCGGGAACTGAGCCGGAAGACCGCCAAATGCCGGGATCACAGCCGAGCGAGGACTTGAAACACTCGCTTGAACGAGCTCACGCAACACGGGTGGAAGAGCCCGTGGCCGCCTACTTCGAGGCGGCCCGGGGCGCGTTCAGCCGCAACACGGAACGTGCTCTGAGATCGGACGTGCAGGTATTCAGGGCATGGTGTCGGGAACAGGTCCGGACGGCGTTTCCGGCCACCGCCGAAACGGTGGCCGCCTTCATCGACGAGATGGGGCGCATCAAGACCCCGGCGACGGTGCGTCGCTGCGTCTCGAGCATCGCCACGGTGCACAAGGCGCTCCAGGAGACCAACCCAGTCGACAGCGCGGCCGTCCGGTTCGCACTGCAACGGATGCACCGGCGGCGCGGGCGCCGGCAGGCGCAGGTGCAGGGACTGACCTGGCCGCTACGCAACCGCCTGATCGAGGCGACCGGAGACCGGCTGATCGACGCCCGGGACCGCGCACTACTGGCGGTGGGCTACGACACGCTGTTGCGGCGGGCCGAGCTGGTGTCCGTAAAAGTCGCAGATTTGCTGGAGGAAATCGACGGGACCGCAACGCTGCTGGTACGGTCGGGCAAGACCGACGGGGAAGGACGAGGCGCGACGCTCTACCTGGCGCGGGACACCGTGGCGCTCGTCAAGACATGGCGCGAGGTTGGCAGCATCGACGGTGGATACCTGTTCCGGTCCGTGCGCAAGGATGCGACGGTCGGGGAGAAGCTCGACGCGAGCCAAGTGCCGCGCATCTACAAGAGGATGGCGCGACACGCTGGTATTCCCGCCGACATCGTGGACACCCTGGCGGGGCACAGCACCCGGGTCGGGGCAGTACAGGACATGATCGCGTGCGGAATCGAGCTGCCCGCCATCCTCCAGTCCGGACGCTGGAAGACGACCCGGATGGTCCAACATTACGGGGAGCGGCTGCTCGCGCGACGCAGCGGCGCCGCCCAGCTGGCCGAGCGGCAAAACCGGTGAGGGAAACCACACCCCCGAGGGCGCGGAACAGGGCGCCCAGAACAGCGCCAAGCCAGCCGATGCGCCCCCGGGCAGGGCTTCGAGCCAGAGGCCCGGCGTGACGTTATCGCGAGCAAAACTGCGGGGATTTCGGCCACGAAGGGGCGGAGAACCGCAAGCCGCCCAGGCGGGGTCAGGGGTACGCGCCCGGCCACGGCAGACAGGAACACCGATTTTTGACTACGATACGGAGCGGTCAGGGCCGCCGAGACCCAGAACGAGGGGGCGCAAGGCTAGAATGCGACCGTGACGGTGATGCGCTTTTGGCTCGCGATAAATCCAGTTATCGCGAGTTACGCACCTGCCGGAACTGCCCCAAACGGCCTCCATCGGCACCGCCTTTCCTCGTCCTGGGCTCGCTGGCCCTCGCTTCGGCTCCTCTATCTGTTTTGACGGAAAACTGGTCGGGTAAGTTGACTCCGGACCTGGCCGACGGCTGGTGCTCGTGGCTGCCGCGGCGGTTTTTCTTCGCCTCGCCGGCGTGTGGTGCCAGGCGCGTTTCGGCTCCAGCCAGCGTCGGATTGGGTGTTCGGAGATGCGAGCTGCGGGCGGCAGCATGAGGGCCATCAGCCTCCACTTCGGCGTCGACCATCACACGGTCGAGAAGGCGATCCGTTGGTTCCGGTAGTGCTGAGGTAGGCGTGGTCCGTTCGGCGGGTTTACCTTTTGCTCACCCGTTCCAGCACTTCGTCGAGCCGGATCGGCTTGTAGCCCGTGCGTTCGACGGTGACGTTTGCGTGTCGCTTGGTGGCGTCGTCCTCGCCGTGCAGGTGTCCGTGGATGTTGACCGCCGGCACGGGCCGCCGACGGAGCGGAAGGTGTGTGACGGCCGCCGGGGGATCGGTATCGAGGATCACCGCCCAGTACTGGTCGGTGAAGCCTGCCGCCTGCAGCTGCTCGCGCTGCCGCACATCGTGGTTCCCACTGATGAGGAGCCGCTGGCCTGGGCAGCTCCTCACGTGGTTCACGTGCTCCGCATCAGTCCAGAAGCTCGCGACGGCGACGTCGCCCAGGCAGATGATCAGGTCGTCCGGCCGGACGGTCGCCCGCCAGTTGGCCAGCAGCTCGCGGTTCATCTCTTCGGTGGTCGGGAATGGTCGACGCTTTAGCAGGGCGAAGGTTTCGTCCCCCAGGTGAAGGTCGCTCCACAGCCACGTCCGTTCCGGGTCTGGCTTGATTACCGGGATGTTCGTCCGGAGGAGGTGCCAGCGCATGTACGCCAGCTCCTCCCAGGGCTGTGGTTCGGGCTCGTCCAGCCGTTCGGCTTCTTCCCGTAGCTCGGCTTCCCAGAGGTCTCGGATCTCGGTGGCGGTAACCATGGGTTTGCGCGTCCGGGGCCGCGTCTAGCTCGGGATTGTGGTGGGCGGCGATCGTACTCGAGGATCTGTTTCTTCTTGTAAGGGTGAGCGGTTCTGCTCCGCGGCGTGGGCCTCCTCGTAGAGCTTGCGCACCCGGGCGTTCGGGACCGCGGAGCCGCGTCGGCGCTAGCCGCTGGTCGGGGGCGGTCGCCGGTGTCAGGGCTTTGGACGTTGGGCAGCTCTCGCTGGGTCTTGCGGTGTTTTCGCTCCCGTCGGCATCTTGAACCGGCGTGGTGAGCGTCGATCGGGCGGCCCAGCCCGGTTCACACCCGGAACACCTTCATCACCTCGTCGCCGAGGTGGTTGATGACCTTGACGGCGATCCGGCCCGATTCCGGGCGGTCGAACGGGCGCGAGACGTCGCTGTGGAGCGACTCCCAGGCGTCGGGGTCAATTTCAGCCTTCAGGGTCGTCTTCAGGGCCTTGTAGGGGTCGTTGGCGCCGAGGAAGTAGGCGTGGCGGACGAAGAAGCTCTCCTCGTTGTAGTCGGTGTCGATGAACCAGCAGGCGATGCCGTCGGCGTCGTGGCTGCGGACCTCGCCGGTGTTGGGGTGGAAGACGTCGACGCCGTTGATCTTCACCTGGAGCTGGCCGTTCTTGGCGCCGTCCGGTGTCGTTGGCAGGATGTCGATGTCGGGCTCGCCGAAGACGACGAAGAGGTTGCCCTTGCCGGTGTTCTTCAGGTCCCCGGCCATGTGGAGGTCGGCGTTCATGCGCGCCTGGAGGACGGGGATGCGGCCGAGGCGGTCGAACTCGGAGGCGTGGGCGTTGTAGTTGAACGCGCAGGCGATCAGCACGTCGAAGCCGGCGTCGGCCGCCTCGCGTGCCGCCACCACGAGGTCTGGGCGTGACACGGTGCCGAATTCTGGGCCCACGAAGATGCCGGCTCGCTTCTCCGGGCTCGAGGCCCCCCCGCCCTCGACGTAGTGCCCCTCGGCGCAGATGTACGCGCCCGGCCACGGGGTGACCGCGGTGAAGGCGATGCGGTCCTCCTTGTGCGCTTGCTGGACCCCGGCCGTCGCGAGCTGCTCCAGGATCATGCCTGCGAAGTCCTGTTCCGGTCCGTAGTTCGTTTTCGTCTCCGCGACGCGGTTCACGAGTTCGTCGTTCTCGTCGACGGCCAGCACCCGGTGCGGGGACAGGCTCTCGACCGTGAACGGACCCGCCACTCGCACCTTCCGCTTGTCATCGTAGGGCTTGTCGTAGAGGTACTCGTAGTCCGCCTTGGCCGCGATGGAATCGTCGATCTCCCGCTGGCGGGCGATCCGCGCATCCCACCACAGTCGATGTGTCTCGGCCGCCTCCGCGGGCCAGTCCTCGGACGCCTCGTGCGGAATCTGCCAATCCTCCCAGTCGCAATCGAGCCTCGCGTTCAGGTCTTCGCGCAACGGTTCCAGCGTCTCGTGCCAGCGCTCCCAGATGACGTCGACCTCGGCATTGTTGGCGATGGCCTTGAGGGTGACGTGCGGCACGCGCTCGTAGACAAAGCCCTGTCGCACATTGCCGCACGTTGGCTCCTCCGCTGGAACGCTGTGCCCAATCTCCGCCCTCTTGAGCTGACCGTCCCGACTGTCAGTCAGCACGTAGTACGGGTACCGAGCCCCCATGACGCGGGCGCGCGCCAGCGCCAAAGCCACTCGGGAGGTATCGATGGTGATCCAGCGGCGCCCCCACTCCTCGGCGACGTAGGCCGTGGTGCCGGACCCACAGGTCGGATCAAGCACCAGATCGCCCGGGTCGCTGGTCATCAAGATGCAACGTTCGACTACTTTGGTGTTGGTTTGAACAACGTATACTTTGCTCTCGGTGAATGATCCCGTTCCAGTATCCATCCATAGATTAGAAATAGGAATTGCGTCAAAATCGTCGAAATACCGGATGTATTGCACCGTTCCGGTGCTGGTCGGCCAAAGGCGGTCAGCTTGAGCCAAGCGAGTCAGACCGAGCTGATTCGTTTTAAACGTTCCTTTCCCGGGATGGTACTTGTTTCCCCGAAACACCAGCTCCCTGACGTCACCCTCACCCGCGGGTCTCGTGCTCGTGAGATTGTCGGGACGTAAAGAGGCGAAGGTCATCAGGGATACGGCCGCGGTCCAATGATTCGGATTCCGTTAAGGATCTTGAGAGACCAGTTCCTGGATGACGAACCCTCGTGTATACAACCGCGGTCGAGGCTGCATCCGCTTTGTCTCCAAACATAGCGCGGTACTTGAGCAGGGTCTTCTGTCTCGCGTACCAAAGGATGTAGTTCGCGGCGCCCGCAAGAGTCCCACTCACACGACCGGTAGTCGTACGAAACGGTATCTGGGAAATCGCATTATCCGGTCCAAACACCTCATCCATCAGCGCCCGAACTCGGTGAACGTTCTCATCCCCGATCTGCACGAAGATCGATCCGCTCTCCGCCAGCAGATCCCGCGCCACCGTCAGCCGGTCCCGCAGATACGTCAGATACGAGTGCACCCCATCCCGCCACGTATCCCGGAACGCCTTCACCTGCTCGGGCTCCCGGCTGATGTGCTCCGCCTTGCCGTCCTTGACGTCCCGGCTCGTCGTCGACCATTGGAAGTTCGAGTTGAACTTGATGCCGTAGGGCGGGTCGAGGTAGATGCACTGCACCTTGCCGCGTAGTCCCTCGCGCTCGGCGAGCGACGCCATGACCTGGAGGCTGTCGCCGAGGATCATGCGGTTCGACCAGTTGGCCTCGTGCTGATAGAACTCGGTCTTCGCGCCGTCGTCCGGCAGGCCGTTGAAGTCGGCGAAGAGGTCGGGCTGGGTCTCGCCGGTGGCGTCCTCGCGGTCCCGGCGGGCCTGCGTCCGGCGCCGCAGGTCGTCGATGAGGACCTTGGGGTGGACCTTCTCCTGGATGTAGAGCGGTGGGGCCTGCACGACCAGGTCCGACCAGTCGTTCATGTCCTTGCCACGCCAGACGAGTTGCGGGTCGAGGTCAGGGTTGCGCCGCTCGTACGCGACCTTGATCGGGTCTCGGTCGGCGGTAGCCATGACAGATTCGTACTCCGCGGTCGGGATGTTCTTTCGCGAGGCAGCGTCGTGGGTCAGTGTTCTGACCGTTTTCGCCGTGGTCGTCTTCTTGGGTCGCTTCGCCATCACATTCCCTTACGCGGTAAGTACGGAATCGATCGTCTGCTGAAACGCGCGGCCGGCCACGGCCTGGAAGTCCGCGTCCATGGTTTCGAGGGACGTGAACTCGCTGAACTTCCAGCGGCCGAAGGTTTTGAGGCGGTTGACTGCTTCGATCCAGCAGGTCTCGGTCGTCTCCTTCTTGATCTTGGCGTCTTCGCGGCGGTAGCCCTTGATCTCGATCAGCAGATGCAGGGGGTTGTTTTCGCCATGATTGTCGTCGACGAGTACGATGAAGTCTGGCCAATACCGTCGCGTCGTTGACCCGTACCGGTACGGGATTTCCAGCCCGAGGTTGTGGTTCTTCACGTAAGCCCGCACGCGGGGATGCGCCTCGACGATGCGACAGAACTCGGCTTCCCATCCGCTGTCGCACACGGCCCAGTTGACGTGGCAGAGTTCTGGGTCGGTTTCCCAGCGGGTTTGTTTGGATGTCGTGAACCGCACGTGCTGCGTGGACCCTTCGGGGTTGTAGGGGTCGAGCACTGCCTGAATCGGTCTTGTGTCTTGATGGGCTTCCAGGATGCCGTTGGTGATCCGGTCGCACGCCATCTCGGCCAGTTCTGGGTACAGCAGTTGCGCGGGGTAGGTGCCGGCGTCGCAGACGAGGTGGTGCTCGATCCACTGGCGGGCGATCCGCTTGAGCTGGCCGAACAGGTAGAGTTTTGGGTCCTCGTTGGGGTCACGGTACCGGGTCTCCAGAAGGTGCTTGGTCAGGTGGTACAGCACGGTGCTGCGCCGCAGCTTGTTCGTGTGCACGAGCGTCAGGTCGACGCCCTCACCGATGATCGGCGCGTTCTGTGTGACCGTGGCGCCGACCAGTTCCCGCGTCAGGGTCATCGTGGAATCCGTGTCGAAGTTTGCTGTCAGCCGGTGCTCGGGCAGTTCGATCTGGTAGCCCAGCACGCGCGGGAATCGGATCTCGCAGGCGTCGCGCTCCGGTGTGACGGCCTTGACCTGCACGGTTGGCCGGGGTGTCTGGATGTCGGCGATCACCGGCTTCCCGGTGAAGTCGAATGGGATACCGAGAACGTCCGCGTACTCGACGTTGAAGAGCCCGGTCTCCTCGTTCGCGTCGTATGACTGACGCCGCAGTGCTCGGCCGACGATTTGTTCGCAGAGGAGTTGCGTTCCGAACGCGCGTACGCCCAGGACGTGTGTGACGGTTCGCGCGTCCCAGCCCTCGCTGAGCATCGAGACCGAGACGACGCAGCGGGTCTGCTCTCCGAGTCGGTCTTCGACACCAACGGTGTTCACAACCTCGCGGAGGAGGTCCTCGTCGGTGAGCCCTTCCGCTTGTCGGCGGTCGCCGGTACGCTGGATGATTTCGCGCCGGAAGCGCTCGATCTCGTCGGCTGCTGCGGTGCGGAACTGGCGGTCGAGTGCGTCGCCCGAGTCGAGCTGTTCGCTGTCGATCAGTAGTGTGCGGGGGCGGGCGAGAGGCTGACCGTGCTCGTCGAAGTTGCGGAACAGCCGCATGCGGCCTTGTTCGAGGCTCGTCGAGCCGTCGTCGTGCGGACGGTGGAAGCCGGAGATGTAGTCGTAGATCAGCTTCGATGTGGTGGTGTTGTTGCAGACGACGATGAAGCATGGGGGCACGCGGATTCCCGCGGCCTGCCATTTTTCGAAGGTCTTCTCGTAGTGGCCGTAGAGGGCGTTGAGGGCCGTCAGGAGCTTCGAGGGCAGCCGCAAGGGATCTGCCGAGGTCTGGCCCCGGCCCTTCTTCGGCATGGCCTTCCCGATGTGCTTCCAGAGTTCCCGGAACATCGGCATTTCGCCTTGGGGGATGTTGTCGGCCACCGGTACTCGCGGCAGCTTGACGATCCCGCTTTCGATGGAATCCATCAGCGAGAAGTCGCTTGCGGTCCAGGGGAACAGCGTTCCTTCCTTGTACCCGGAACCCGTCAGGAAGAACGGGGTTGCTGACAGGTCCACGACGCGAAGGACGTCCAGCTTGCGCTTCACGGCCTCCAGGCCGGAGATCCAGACCCGGGCCTTGTCGTTGTTCTTCTTCGCCTCGCGTTTGTCGTCGCCCTTGAGGGTCTCCTCCTCTCCGACGTCGGGCTTCTCACGGTAGCAGTGGTGCGCCTCGTCGTTGAGGATCATCACCCGCTTCGTGCTCATCAGCTCGGGCATCACCCGCTGGAGCATCTGCCCCTCGGTCTCGCGCGTTTCCAGTGGTTCCCCATTGCCTTGGAGCAATGCTCGTCCGCCGGCGGAGACCTCGAGGCGTTCTCGTCGCAGGAACGCGTGGTAGTTCGTGATGACGATCTTCGCCTTCTCGAGATCGCGGAGCATGTCTCGAGGCACGAGTTCGCGGTCGCCGTAGTAGCTGTCTGGGTCGTTCGGTTGGAGGACGCGGAGGCGCTGGCGGATCGTGACCCCAGGTGTCATCACCAGGAATCCGCGGGTGAAGCGCGGGCTGGAGGGCCGCCGGACGGCGTTGATCGTCTGCCATGCGATCACGAGCGCCATCACGGTCGTTTTCCCGGCCCCGGTTGCCAGCTTCAAGGCGATGCGATTCAGCCCGGCATCGGGGCCGGGAGTTGCGCTTGCGTTCGCGTTGACCAGGTGCGTGAGGTACTGCTGACCTTCCTGCCCGATTCTTGGCGCGACCTCCGTGAGCCAGATCAGGGTCTCAACCGCTTCCACTTGGCAGAAGAACGGCCGGATGTCGCCGAAGGCGTGATGGCGCCAGTGGCGCAGCAGCCGGGCTGTCTCCGGGGTTACCCGCCAAGCGGATTCGGGTTGGTTGCGCCATTTCCCGACCGCCCGGCGCACCCCGTTGATGAACTCTGTGGAGTCGTACTGCTGGCTGTCAGAGCCCAGCCTCTTGGCGGTCTCGTCTGCAACCAGTTCCAGTTGCCTGTCGGCCGTCTTCCGCGGTTTCGGGATCGGAGACACGTACGACGACGGCCGCCGGCTGTCGGTCACGCGGTTGGTCGGTCGGTTGTCTCCGTCGAGTTCCCAGTGCCGCGTTGGGTACTTGTACGGCGAGTTTAGGATCGGGCGATCGTAGAAGGCGTTCGACGCAGGAGTCATGGTCCGGTAAAGCCTAGTTGTGGCGGTCCGATCATCGCGCCGACGACCACGCCGACGATCTCCCAGTCCTCGGTCTGTTCATCGATCACGATGGCGCAGTGCTCGGGGTTCTTGCTGCAGGGTCGCAGCTCGACTCGGTCCTCGCTCGGTCGGTGAAAGCACTTCAGCGTGATCTCCGTCCCGATTCGCACCATCACGATGTCGCCGTCGGTCGCGTTCGGTGTGCGCTTGATCGCGATGATGTCGCCGGTACGGTACCCGACGGACGACATGCTGTCGCCCCGCACGACCACGTAGAAGTCCGCCTGGGGATGGATCTGACGGGACAGTTCGTCGGGCACCCGGAGGATCGCCTTGGTCTCGTCGGCGAGGATCGGTGTTCCGGCGGCCACCTCGGGCAGTCGCTCGGGGTCGAACACGGGGGTTCCCTCGCGTAGGAGCTGGATGCCCCGGTCCATCCCGGGGTTCAGCTGGATCCAGCCCTTTCTCTCGAGAGCTTGCAGGTGGTAGGCCACCGCGGACCCGGAGACGAGCTTGAGGCTACGCGTGAGTTCGGTGCGGGACGGCGGCACGCCCCATGTCCGGATGTGCTCCCGGATGTGCTCCAGAACCTGCTGTTGCCGTTCGGTGAGTTCTTTTCCTCGCATTCCTGCTCGGTAGGGGTTGACAGCGACGCCGGATACTGGTTCAATCAACCCGGTCTGACTGAGCCAGTGGTCGATACGACCCGGGTTCAAGTTTACCACGTTCGAAGGTTCCTCACGAGGACGTAGGGCGGCTCTCGCTGGTTCGTTTGGAGATGACGAGACATGGTCAAGAACTCCGTCTTTGCTCTCGGCTGGCGGCCGCTTGGTTCGAGCAAGCGCCGCTGGCAGCTCCGGGACTGCGTTGATGTCGCCGAGGCGGCTCGCCTTGTAGCGGGCTTGGCGCGTTTTGACGGGGGTGGCCGGTGGCGGGTTTACGACATGGTGACCGTGCCGGCGGGCGCCGGCGCGGTGAAGCTCGTGCGCCGGGACCTGGTCGCGGAGGGTGTGGTCCGCCCGGGCGTTCGGTGATGCGTGTGTCGCGGTTCCGTCGTGGCTGTCGACGGCTGAGTTCTTCGTCTTCATCAGGGAGGTTGCTTGTGGGTCCCGTTTCCGTCTATCGCGTTGGCGCCGTGGGCGCCGATCCCTCGCACTTGTTCGGCGGCGAGGCTCGTGATCGCGATCTGCGTCACGTTGCGTGGCTCGGGTGGCTTCCGTTGGCGTTGGTGGAGTTCGCGGGTCCGGGCGTCGCCCTGGTGGGCGACACGTGGCTGACCGCGCCGTTCGGTCGGTCCGAGTGTCCGCGTCGTGTTGTTGCTGGCGACGTGGTCACTGCTCTTGACGCGGCTGGCGAGTTGATCGCCCGTCGTGAGAGCGGGCTGACTACGTTTACGCACCGCCCGGCGGACCTTTCCGACGAATCGCTGTGGGTATCGTCGGTCGCCGTGTTGGTCGCTGACGATCTGGCGGCTCACGTCGGTCGGCTCCGCACTGCTCATGCGGCCTTGGTCGACTCTGTTGATGCGGTGGAGCAGGAGCGGACGGTTCTGGACGCCTGTCAGAGCGGTCCGTCTGGTGATTCGCCGGTGCAGCGGCGCTGCGGTCGGGCTGTGCGGGATCTGCAGGAAGAGCAGTTTGGTCTTCACCGGCTGCTCGATGCGGCAGTCCGGATCGGGGTCTTCGGTCCACTTGTGGCTCCTCGTTGATTCCCGTTGCGTTTACTCGGGAAGCTTGACCTCGTTTTGGCGTCGTGCCTAGGCCTTGGCCCGTGTCGATGGAGGTTGTTCATGCGGTTTTTCCCGCGCGTTGGCGGGTGCTGTTCTTCTGAGCTTCTGGGGGCAACTCCCTGCCCACTACGTGAACGTTCGTCCAAGCCACTTGACCTCGCCGACGATGGTCGCCTCTTCGGGCCATGGCACCGTCGGCCGCGCGGCCTTGTCGGGGTTGTCGCTAAAGAGGAGCCACCCGGCTTCTGGATCCTGCACCAGGCGCCTGACGAGCAGTTCGTCTCGGATGCGGACGACGAAGATCCTGCCGTCTCGGCGTTCCGTGCTTCCGGCATCGATGAGGATCGCGGACCCGTCGGGGACCGTCGGTTCCATGGCCTCGCCGGCCACACGGACGACTCGGCACATGTGCGCCCGCAGACCATGCTTGCGGAGCCACGGGTAGGGGAATTTGAGCCGCCGTGTGATTTTCTCGTCGCCGACGGTGCTGTCGGCTCCGACTGTCGTGTCGACTTCATCGATGCCGACGTGTTCATGCCAGTTGGGGTCGAGGGGTTCTGCGTGGCCGTCTTCGAGGTCTCGGATGCGGGCGATTTTCGTCTTCAGGTCGCACGCGATCTCTCGGGTGGGTGTCGGTTCGTCGACGCGACCGACCAGGTAGTCCAGCGAGACTCTGAGCGCCTGGGCGAGTGCGATCGCTGTACAGAGCGATGTTCCGGATTGGTCAAGCTCGACCCCCGAGATTTGGCTGCACGACGTCCCGGTCATCTCGGCGAGCTGAGTCTGGGACAGGCGCTGCAGCTTTCGGGTTGTGCGGAGCCGGTGTCCGATGATCCCCATCCGGCGGGTATCTTGTTGACTTTGCGTGGTCATAGGAATTATTCTCGAACTTACGGCGGTCGGGGACATCCGGCCGCTCGTTCCGATTTCATGGTGGGGGCCGCTACACGCGCCTACCCATGGGATTTGGTCGCGCTTGGCCCCCGCTCTTGCGGGCTGGTCGGTCGCGAATACCTGCCTGACCCCTACTCGAAATTCCCTTTTTTCGGACTGTGGCGTAGTCGCGCTTGGGCGCGGTCAGCCTCTCTAAGTCCGAAGCGTACTCCTGCCGGGTTTCTGCAGAGCGTCGTCTTGGCGTGCAGCAGTAAACGCGGTTGGGGTGTAGGATCAGGCCCTTTGGCCTGGCCAAGGTGGGTGCGCCGGGAACCGCCAATTTGGCGACTCCCGGCGCGGATAACACGACCAGCTCCAGGGCTGTAGGGCAGCTCTGGGGCGGACGGCGGTTCGGGGTAGGGCCCGGCTCCGCTGCCTGCTTGAATTGTGCGCTGTCGGCGCTGCTTCGTCAAGCGGCTGCGGCCTCGAGTTCGTCCCCGACCGCCGGGGAGGGTGCCTTGGTGCCCGTTCGTTCTTCTCGTTCCGCGCCGTCGGCGGGTTCGTCCCGTCCGTTGCCGGACTTCGATCCCCGGTTTCGTGAGCTGCTCGACCATCTTGCCGTCGATCTCGCTCACGTGTTTGTCGGCGTTTCGCAGCCGGGCGTTCAACCGACCGTTGTTCTGAGCCCGGCACCGCGACAGGAGGGTTGATGCGCGCTGCCATCTACGCTCGGTTCTCTTCGCAGAATCAACGTCGGGAGAGCATTGACGACCAGGTCGCTTCGTGTCACCGCCTCGCGGCCGACAAGGGTTTCCGGGTTCTCGACAGTCACCTTTACGTGGATGAAGCGAAGTCCGGGGCGTCTATGACGCGCCCCGGACTTCTCGCTCTTGTTGGTGCGGCCAAGGAGCGCCTGTTCGACGTGGTCTTGGTTTTCGATTTGTCTCGCCTCGCGCGGGATAACATGTACATGCTGGTGACGCTTGCGAATCTCCAGTATGAGGGCGTCCGCCTTATGTCGGTTGTTGACGGCGTCGATACGGCTGACCCCCACTCTCGTCTCTTGATCCAGGTCCTCGGGGTGGTCAACGAGCACCAGCTCGAGACTCTTCGCCATAATACTCTCCGCGGTCAGCTTGGTCAGAAGGATCGCGGCTACTCGGTTGGCGAGGCCACGTTCGGGTACCTCTCGAAGCCTGTTGGTGAGATGCGTCTGGATAAGCACGGGCGGGCACGGCCGGATGGCTACAAGCAGTTCGTAAACCCGCCGGAGGCGTCGGTCGTCCGGAGGATTTTCGAGGACTACGCCGATGGCGTTTCGAAGTCGGGCATTGTCCATCTTCTCAACGACGCTTCGGTTCCTAGTCCCAAGCGGTGTCGCACCGGGTGGCGGCCTAGTACCGTTTTCCGACTCCTCAACAATCAGAAGTATATCGGCATTTGGATCTGGAACCGGACCTGTGCGGTCCGTGACCCGCTGACAGGAGCTCGCCGCCACTTGGCGAAGCCGGAATCGGAACATAGAGTCGAGGTTGACGAGAGGTTCCGGATCGTCCCGCAGGAGCTGTGGGACCGTGTCCAGGCGCGCCAAGAGGCCGTTCACAAGGTCTGGCCCGGCAAGCGCCGGGGTTTCAGCAGTGAGCAGACGTCCCGTGCTGAGGTCTATCCGATACATCTGCTGGACGGCATGATGCGTTGCGGTTGCTGCCGGTCGCGGGTAACCCTCCGGGGCGGTAAGAACGGTGGCTACTATGGCTGCTCCGCCCGTTCTCGGGGTGCTTGCGACAATTCGTTGACCGTTAACCGGTCGTGCGTCGAGAAGGTTTTCCTGGGTGCGATCCGGGACCGGCTCCTTGAGCCGGGTGCAATCGTTTATGCTCTCGGTCGGGTTGCGGAGAGAATCCGCGAGTTGTCGCCCGAGGTCGAGGAGAGGCGGGCTGGTAAACAGGCTGAGTTTCGTGACACCCAGAAAAGGCTCGACCGGTTTGTTGAGTTTATTGCTGGCGATAATACTGAGCGTTCTACGTTTGACTCCCTATCCGCAGCTATTGCCAAGTGTGAAGCTCGTCTTTCGACGCTTTCGGTGGAGCTGGAGACTCTGAAGGCGGACGATGCTTCTGACTTCCGTGTCCCGGCGGAGGAGTGGATCGCGGAGCGGGTCCGTTCCCTTCAGGAGTTGTTGGAGCGCCGGACTTCTGAGTCGGCTCGTGTGCTTCGGCGTTTGCTTGGCGAAGAGGTTGTTCTGGAGCCCGTCACTCTAGAGTCGGGCCGGCGGTACTACCTTGCCCGCACCGCCATCGATGTGTTTGCTCTCGTTGACCCGTCCGGACTCTCTGGTGGTCCGGACGGTGGTTCGCGATCTTTGCATTGGTGGACCCGGCAGGAAAACATTCGCACTATTGCGCGCTCCTCGTTCGAGGTGAGCCTCGTTGTGGTCGGACGGCGGCCGCTGTACCAGCGGATCGCCGCCCAGGCGGCGGAGATGCGGACACGTGGTGCGACGTTCCACGCCATCGCGGAACACTTCGGCGTCGACAACCACACGGCGGCGGACGCCGTGCGGTGGTTCCTGCGTGAGATCTGACGTACTGCTTGTCGTCGGCGGGCGAGGTGCCGCCCATTTCCCCGGTCGGCGAGGCGTTGGAGCCGTAGACGAAGCCTGACGCAGTCGCGCTCGCGCGGACCCGTCCTGTGTTCCCCATGACGGCCTTGGCGATGTCAAAAGGATCGGCCGGGGCGATATCCGCTTAGGACACTGACGAGAATTACCTTGCCGTCTGGCAAGCCCGCGAAACCGTAGAAAACGGGTTGCGCCTGGGTGCAGTTGGCAACCTTATATCGACCACTGTCCTTAGTGGTCATGCCCGCCGGGGTCGTCGTCTCCGGGCCCGCTGGGCTTGTTGCCGTGGCGTTGCGTCGGGATCGACGTTCCGCCGACTGGTGCGTTCTTGCGTCGGACGCCGGGCGTGTCCTTTGAGTGGTCGATCTTGCCATTTGAGAACAGTTCCGGATCGGCTGGCTGGAATACGACCTTGTTTCTTGCTCGCGGGGAGGTTTGGCGTTTTTCACCGGTGGTTCTGGGGTACGACGGGTGTTCCCGGTCGGTTGTGATCGTGCTGCTGGGCAACTGTGCTCTCACTGTTTCGACCAACTGGTGAGCATTCTGGTGTGTTTTCAGCCCGTCAATCAGCTGTTCTCCTGCTCCCGGTAGTCGTCCTTCTGTCATGTATTCAAGTGCTTGGATCGTGCCGTCAACGATTTGTTGGGACGGCGCGTTGTCGTCTGCTGGCCAGCAGGCCATTAGTCCGCTTTGGAGCCACGCTTCTAGTTTGTGGCGTCGGCGGATTGACCGTTGCATCATTGTGTCGGTGTCTTGAACCACTGGCTTGGCCTGCACTCCCAGTTTGTCGCCGTTGGCGATGGCCCAGGCGTTTACCTTGTGGTGCTTGATGCTCCGCACGTTGCTTGTCAGCAGGATGGTGCCGCCCACGGCCAGCGTTTCGCACACGATCTTGGTGTCGCGGTGCCCGCGTACGTAACCCGGTTTCGTGTTTACGAAGCAGTCGTACGGAATCTGGTTCTCCAGTTCTTCGGCGAGCCGCTGTTGGTCTTTGTTCAGGTGAACCAACCTGTACGGCGTGTCCGCCCTTCGCCACATTTGGGCCCACCATGCTTCTTGTTTGAGTCGACCGGCCTCTTGTTTTGTTAAATCGGTGGTACCTCGCCGTAAACGTTCTTCTGCGGCGCTCACGCCGCCGAAGTCGTTGGGCGGGTAGCCTCGCGGCGCGAGTTCGATGGCGACCGTCGGTGGAATGTGGAGGTGCCGTTCGTGCATCTCGGCCCAGGCAGCGTGTAGCTTCCTCGGTAGAGGTTGAAGCAGCTCGTTTGTGTCGAATAGGATTAGAGTTCGGGGACGTTCCATCGGTCCATTAGCTCAATGTCTTCGGCTGTCCGCTGTTTACGGGCTTTTCGCTCTTCCGGTGTCTCGATGTGTTGCCGGGGCTGTGACGTCCCGTAGTACACGTTGTCGACCCATTTGGTAACTTCGGCTTCGGAGGCGTGTGGCCCCAGCTGTTCCCTCGCCGTTTCCTCGAAGCTCGCGCGCAGTTCCCGTTCTGTTTCGATTACGCCCGCCATCGTGTTTCTCCCGTTTGTCCCCCACGGGGGCGTGTCACCGTTGCGGCGATCCACATAATTTCGTAGCCGGTGCCCGTCGATGTACGTGCGCCGCGTGCCTTCTACCTTGGTCGGCCGTCGGCCGCGGCGCTTTCTCGGATTGCGCCGTTCCCGGTCGGCTTTCCGGGGTAGCGTGTAGGGCAGTTTACACCTTGAGCGGTGTGGAGCATCCAGGGCGCCGCTAAGTCCAAGTAAATAAATAGGTTAAAGGTTTTGGAGGCGGCGGGAGTCGAACCCGCGTCCGAGAATACGTCCCCACGGGACTCCTACACGTACCCGCTCAATCTGAAAGGAGACGGGTCGCCGGCGGGGATGCCGGCGTGGTGGCGTTCGAAATGGAGGTCCGACGGCGTGATGGTGTCGTGGAGAGCCTGGAGCGGCCTGCGCGATGCGAGCCCACTACCGGCGTCGCGCTGAACCGTTTCGTGAGGCGAGGGGGCGCCCCGCGCGCTGGCGGACGACCCCGGGAGGCCGGGCTTTATGAGAGTGCCGCCAAGGACTATCGTAGACCGCCAAGGCGCCCCTGCGAGGCAGGCGCCCGTACCGAGGAGGCGGAGTCATGAGGGTCGTCGCGGCGCGCGTACCGGGAGGCCCACCCGGCCGACTCCTATACCGACCGCAACGCGTTCGACCGCTGCATCCTCGGGTTCAACACCGGGCCGCCGATGACCCCGGCTTCTACAACCAGAACATGCAGCTGTTCCAGACGCCCGACCAGGTCGTCGTGCTCAACGGAGATGGTCCACGACGCGCGCATCGTTCCCCTCGAGGCCGCCCGCGCCCCGACATCCGAGTCGTGGACCGGCGAGTCGAGCGGCCGTTGGGAAGGCGACACGCTGGTGGTCGAGACCACGCACTTCAGCGACAGGGCTTGCCCGAGCCGTCGCGCGCCACCAAGCGCCGGCCCCTCGTCGTGCCGCCGGTGCCGATTGCGCTGAAGGCGGCCCTCTACGAAGCGTTCCGCAAGGCCGGTGTGTCGCAACGCCGTCTCGCCCGCGATCTCGACGTTGCCGAGAGCGAAGTCCGGCGCATGCTGAATCCGGACCATGCCACCAAGTCGGCAACGATCGACCGCGCCTTACGCCGGTGGGGCAAGCGGGTCAGCGTGACCGTTGGGGAGGCTGCGTGATGATCCGCGACCAGCTCGACAAACCTGCTCGATGAGGGGGCGGAGGCGGCGGAGAAGAAGCTGACGCTACGCGAGTCGCTGGCGAGCTATGGACCGAAATCGCGAATCTCGACACGCGGCTCTCGACGCAGATCGCCGACCTGCCGTCGGCACGCCGCAGCCGCGTGCCGGGCGCGGCCCTCGCGCTTCCATCGACGGACGGGTGATGGTGGACTCACGGGCTGCCCCCAGTCGGGAACGGTGCGCCGGGGGCGACGTGAGCACCCTCACCGCGGCGGCGGCTCCGATCGACGCGCAGATCCTCTTGGGTCGCGCAGAGCCGCAGCCTTGGGAGGCACGCGCCCGCTGAACTTGGTCGGCCGGAGTCGTACCGTCTTGGTCGGTGAGTAGCCTCCTGGGTTGGGACCGCTGTCGGTCAGCTCCGAGTCATGCACCAACCCCCAAGCCACTCATCGAGTTTCGACCAGCGCCGCCGGCCGGAGACGTTCTTCACCGCAATGGCGACGGCCTTGCGCTGGCCGACGAGCACGACGAGTCGCTTGCCCCGCGTGATGCCGGTGTAGAGCAGATTGCGCTGCAGCATGGCGTAGTGCTGCGTCAGCACCGGGATCACCACGGCGGGGTATTCCGAGCCCTGGCTCTTGTGGATCGTCGCCGCATACGCGAGCACCAGCCGGTCCAGTTCGCCGAAGCCGTAGGTGACGCAGCGTCCGTCGAACCCGGCGGTCAGCTCTCCCTCACCGGCATCGACGCCTTCCACGATGCCGATGTCGCCGTTGTAGACATCCTTGTCGTAGGCGGGGTTCAGTGCCGCCTGCAACTCGATATTGAGCGCCCTCGCGCCGGCGCCGCCCCGGTTCATCGGGCACAGCACCTGGATGTCGCGCACCGGATCGAGCCCGAACCGGCCGGGGATGCGCTCCCGGACCAGGGTCAGGATGCGTTCCACCGCCTGTTCGGGGTCTTCCGCCGGCACGAAGTAGAAGTCGCTCTCGCCGTCCCCCGCGTTGAACTCCGGCATCCGCCCCGCGTTGATCCGATGCGCGTTGGCGACGATCCGGCTCGTGGCCGCCTGCCGGAACACGTCGGTGAGGCGCACGACCGGGATCGCACCGGAGCCGATGATGTCCGCGAGCACCTGGCCCGGCCCGACCGAGGGCAACTGGTCGATGTCGCCGACGAGCAGCAGGGCGGCATGATCGGGCACGGCCTGCAGCAGCGCCTGCATCAGCAGGACATCGACCATCGAACTTTCGTCCACCACGAGCAGGTCGCAATCGAGCGGGTTGTCCTCGCGGCGGCGGAAACCGAAGGTCTTGGGATCGACCTCCAGCAGCCGGTGAATGGTCTTGGCCTCCATGCCGGTGGCCTCCGACATGCGCTTGGCGGCCCGGCCCGTGGGGGCGCACAGCAGGAGTGTCACGGCCTTGGCCTGCAGTATCCGCAGGATGGTCTTGACGATGGTGGTCTTGCCCACACCGGGACCGCCGGTGATCACGGTCGCCTTCGAACGCAGCGCGAGGCGCACGGCCGCGGCCTGACTATCGGCCAGCGTGAGGCCGGTGCAGGCCTCGGCCCAGGGCAGCGCCTTGGCCGCGTCGATCGCCGGCCAGGGCACGGGGCCGCCGGTCAGACGGCGCAGGTGTCCGGCGACCGACTGTTCGGCATGATAGAGCCCGCTCAGGAACACGCAGAGGGTGCCGGCCACGCTGTCGGCGGTCACGGTCTGTTCCGCCAGCTCCTGCTCGAGCGCCGAGGCGATGAGCTCTTCCGGCACCGCGAGCAGCTTCACCGCAAGCGTGGTCAGCTCCGAGGCCGGCAAGCCGCAATGGCCGTCGCCCATGGCCTCGGTCAGCGCGAACGAGATCCCGGCGCGCACCCGGATCATCGCGGTCTTCTCGATGCCGAGTCGTTCCGCGATCAGATCGGCGGTACGGAAGCCGATGCCCCGGATGTCCCGGGCCAGCCGGTAGGGATTCTCGCTCATGACCTGCACGGCATCGGCGCCGTAGGTCTTGAAGATGCGCACCGCGCGGGCCGTACCGACGCCGTGCTGGTACAGGAACACCATGATCTCGCGGATCATCTTCTGGTCCGCCCAGGCCGCGGTGATCCTGTCCGCCCGTGTCGGTCCGATCCCCTCGACCTCGCGCAGACGGCCGGGGCTGGCTTCGATGATGTCGAACACGTCCGTGCCGAACAGTCCGACCGTGCGCTTGGCAAAGACCGGGCCGATGCCCCGGATCATGCCGGAGCCGAGATATTTTTCGATGCCTTCGATCGATGACGGTGCGGAAGCCCGCAGGAAGCGTGCACGGAATTGCAGCCCATGGGTCCGGTCGTTGGTCCATTCGCCCGAGGCGGTGACCCATTCGCCGGCCGAAATCGTCGCGACATGGCCCACCGCGGTGACGAGGTCGCGCTGGCCGCGGGCCTTGATACGGAGCACGCAGAAGCCGGTCTCGGGGTTGTGGAAGGTTACCCGCTCGACGAGGCCGGCCAGCACCTCGCGGCCGGCGGCTGTGGTCGCCGTCACTTGCGGGCCATGCCGGCCCTGGGGGGGCGCGTTCCAGGTTGTGGCGGATCGTCCGCGCGGACGCATCGGAGGGCACTATGTCACGACCGTGCCCATTGTTCCAGAAGTCCTGTCCGCGGACCGGGCGGGGTTCCCGCGGCCCAGCCGTCTTCTCGACATTCGTAAGACTGGACGGCCGGGCGACGCGCTGGTCACCGCGTCTCCCGGCCGCGGCTGGCCCGATCTCAGCCGGGCGACCTGGCCGGACTCCACGCCTCGGCCGACTGTCGTCACCTGCCGCCCCCCCTCGGCCGTCGTTCGAACTTCGACCTCGAAGAACGCCCCGCGCCCTGCCCGCCGGACGATAGCTGAGCCTGTGGTGCGCACAGCACCGGACAAACACCCCCCCACGGATCCGACCTCCCGCGGGAAGACCCCGGCGGGTAAAATGACCCCGAGCCGGAGGCTGGCACGAACGATGAACCCCGAACCCGACACGGTTCCGACTGACAGCTACGTCGCCGACCTGTCAAAACTCCCGAACGCCGTCACCAGGGGCGACTGGACGCGAAGGGAGCTGTTCCGACGCTGCATGGTCGAATACCCCCCGGTGCATGCACGCCGCAACGCCCGAGGGGCGGCGGCTGATGCTCTCAAGGCGCCCTGCCTTGACCAACACGCCGTGGGACGCCGTGGTCGCGGCCAGCATGGAACATTCGGCGCTGCTCCACGGTTGCGACCCGCCCGCCTGGGGCGACGAGCCCGAGCGGTTCCTCGACGAACCGGTAGAGCTGCTCGACCAATGGTGCCGAACAGTCTTGTGCCACCTGCCCGCCCCGTTCACCCGCCGGGGGATCATCATGGACCCGCGCAATCTCGACCGCCGCACCGGCGACGAGCAGTGGAGCCCCGAGCCCGGCGACCCTGAAGTGCGCTGGCCGCGCGACGACTGGCTGAACAGCTGGGTCGAGCAGCGGGCCAAGCTGCTGTATGTGCAGAAGCCACCGACCCGGCCCGAGCCCGGGCGGCCCCAGCTGTACAACGCGTGCGCCAACATCGAGAGCGAGGCAGCCAGAGCCGGATGGGTCGTTCGGGTCTCTCTGTCGAGAACCAAGCCACCGGCCACGTTCGTGCTGAGAGGACCGCACCTGGCGAACGCGCGGATCAGGTCAATGGAACCCACCGAAGCGCGGGCGCTCATCACGAGAGCACTGGAACACGTCGACCTCGACGAACGTCGGTGGCACGGACTGCTCGCCGACAAGGTCCAGACCGCAGGCGGGCGGGCGGCCCCGCCACCGACGGTCTGGAACCGACCTGGGCTGACGGTGGCCGGGACCGCCACGGGCGTGACAGAGCAATGGCAGAACGCAACCCCCGGGACGACGACGCAGAGCTGAACCTCGAACTCATCGAGCAGCTGTTCAACGAACTCGACACCGAGCTGGGCAAGACCGGCGACTCGACCGAGATCTACATCGCCGGCGGCGCCAGGATGATGTACGAGCTGAATCCCGAGCGCCTGACCAAAGACGTCGACGCCGTGATCCGAAACGGGCGGAACGCACTGCAAAACGCGGCCGCTAGACTCCAGAAAGAACACCGGCTGCGCCAAGGATGGCTGAACGACAACGTGACCGGGCTCCTCCCGGTCGGCAGAGATGCCGGCGAAGTACCGATATTCGAAGGCCGGCACCTAACCCAAGTTTACCCAGTTGACCGGCTATTTTGCCGATTTTGGCCGTATTTCGGGATTTCCATGCTTGTAAGTTGTTGATTCTAAAGGAACGGGTTTTGATGGTACTCGATGTAGTGCCATAATTTTACAGAATTTATTGACTCCGGTACGCGCGCCCGCTATCGTGGGCATCGTGTTCATTCGGCGCACCCAAACCCGGCGGACCCAGGACGGCAAACCCTACTTCTCCCATCGCCTGGTGCACTCCGAGCGCGTCGGAAACGCCGTGCGGCAGCGCACCCTGCTCAATCTCGGGCGCCACTTCGACATCCCCCAGGTGCAATGGCCGCAGTTGTGCGCCCGCATCTACGACATCTTGACCGGCCAGACGCCCCTGGTCGCCGATTGCCCGCACGCCGTCGAACACGAAGCCCAGCGCATCGCCGGGCAGTTGGTCGTCCGCGGCGCCCAGGCGAGCGGCGTGGCGGCCGGACCGACCGACGTGCAGCCCCTCGATGTCGACTCGCTGCGTCTGCTCCGCCCCCGAAGCGTCGGGGTCGAGCAGCTCGGACTGTGGGCGCTGGAGCAATTGGGCCTGCCGGCGCTGCTCGCCGACCTCGGCGTCAACGGCGCCCTGCGCGCGGCGGCGGCCGGAGTCATCGTCGGGCGTCTCGCCCATCCCGCCTCGGAGCGCGCGACGCACCGCTGGCTGCAAGAGCGCAGCGGCCTCGGAGAGTTGCTCGGCGTCGACTTCGAGACCGCCGGCGCGATGCAGCTCTACCGCGCCTCGGACGCGCTGGTGAAGCATCGCGAGACGATTGAGGCGCATCTGTTCGACCGCGCGATGGGGCTGTTCGACCTGCAGCCGACGGTGACCCTCTACGACCTGACCAACACCTACTTCGAAGGCGAGGCGAGCGAGCAGCCGCAGGCGCAGCGCGGGCACTCGAAGGAGAAGCGCAGCGACTGCCCGCTGCTGACCCTGGGCCTGATGCTCGACGCCAGCGGCTTCGTGCGCCGCTCCAAGGTCTTCGCCGGCAACGTCCGGGAACAGCGCACGCTGGCCGGCATGCTCGAGGCGCTGGATGCGCCGGCCGGCGCCCTCGTGGTCATGGACCGCGGCGTCGCCACCGAAGCCTGCGTGCAGTGGTTGCGCGACCACGACTACCGCTATCTGGTCGTCAGCCGCGAACGTCACCGCCAGTTCGACGCCGAGGCCGCCGTATCGCTCCAGACCAGGTCCAACCAGACCATACACATGCACAAGGTGGTCTCGACCGACCCCGACGAGGTGCGCCTGTACTGCTACTCCGAGGAGCGCGCCAACAAGGAGCGGGCCATCGTCGAGCGTTTCGCCACCCGCTTCGAGACCGCCCTGACCCAGCTCCACGAGGGGCTGGCGCGCCCCCGCGCCCACAAGCGGCTCGACCAGGTGTGGCAGCGCATCGGGCGATTGAAGACGAAGGACACTGACGAGAATTACCTTGCCGTCTGGCAAGCCCGCGAAACCGTAGAAAACGGGTTGCGCCTGGGTGCAGTTGGCAACCTTATATCGACCACTGTCCGAAGCATTCCCGCGTCGCCTCGCACTACCAGATCGGGGTCACCGCCGACGAGACCGGCGAGAAGGCCGTCGCCGTCACCTGGACCCGCCGTCCCCGGGACGGCTCGATGGCCACCCATCCGGGGGTCTACTGCCTGCGCAGCAGCGAGACCGCGTGGGACGAAGACGCCCTGTGGCGCACCTATACCACGCTCACGGACGTGGAGGCCGTCTTCCGTTCGCTCAAGTCCGAGCTCGGGCTGCGCCCCATCTACCACCACAAGCCGCGGCGGGCCGACGGCCACCTGTTCATCACCGTCATCGCCTACCAGCTCGTGCAAGTCATCCGCACCCGACTGCGCGGGCACGGCAACCCCGCCAGTTGGACCACGTTGCGCCGCATCCTGGACGGCCAGCAGCGCGTCACCGCCACCTTCCGCCGCCCCGACGGGCGCACGCTGCACGTGCGCACGGCCACGCAAGCCGAACCCGACCAGCGGGACATCTACGACGCGCTCGGCGTCGACCCGCATCCCGGGGGCGTCCGCAAGACGCTCATCTGACCGACCCCTCACCGGTTTGCACAGGTTTGTAGTGCCACTCGAGTATTTCTGTCGGCGTAAGCTGCTTGTTTAAAATGGTTTAGATTTTCGGTTGGTAAACTTGGGCTAACGGTGCACGGCGCGTCGCCAAGACGCATGCTCGCGCTGAAGATCGCCAGCCTGAGGGACAAGGACCGCGACGACATCAGGACGCTGATGGCCGCGACGGCAGCGACCACGTTCGAAAGGTCGAGCGGATCGTCAGCGACGAGTACCAGGACGAAGGACCCGGAGCAGCTGCGCTGCTGAAGCTTCGACTCGTAACCTTCAAAGAAGAACTACAGAAATTCGACTGAGTCCCGGGCGGCGACCACCAGGCCGGACGCCCGGCACGAACAGCAGAACGGCCCGACTCCGACGAGACTTGGCCACCGGCCGGACGAGCGACATCGACAACCGAACCGGTCCGGGACCGGAACAGCCTGCGGGGCGAGGGCCGACGGGTCCACGACCGGCGGCGGCCGGGCCCGGCCGCCGAGCGCCGAGCGCCCCGCAATAGCGGGGATGAGCCGTGAGGGGGTCGTCATGAAGCCAGCCTGGCTAGCCAGGCCACCCCGCGCGCGGGGATCGACCGCGGATCCTGCAGCCGGTAACCAGCTTCCCCGTCCAAGCGGGGATCGACAGGCGACGGGAGCCATAGAGGCTTACGAACACGAGACAGATACACAGAATTCGAATGAGCTTTCAATAAGCAAAACCGTGGCGTTCCGCCGACGTACCCCGCGCATCGCTCTCACCTGGTTCGAGAAGGTCTACGACCGCATATTGGACCGCGAACTCAAGGATTACCCGCACACACTCGAAAGCCAGACCCTCAACAAGTTGCAGTCCGTCGCCGCGGTCCTCTGCATCTACGCTGACAAGGATCTCCATATTCACCACATGAGCAAGCAGTTCCTCGCCCACCGGATTGGGCTCAAGGACACCGACTTCTTGGTCGCACTCCGGGACCTCGTCAACATGGGACTGCTCCGCCTCACACCCCACCGCGGCAATACAACCGGATCGTTCGAGCTGCTCATCCCGGGACGAGCGCAACACCCCCAAGATCCGCACAGCGCCTAACCACCGGCAGATAAATCACGACCGAAACCGCGAATCGCGTCGAACGTGCCCGAAACGGGCAACGACCCCAGACCGAGGATTACCGTAGGGGCGCTTGCATGCGCGCCCGTAGGGGCCGCCGCGCGCGCCGGCCTGGGGGCGATCTTCGGGTCCGGAATCGGAACCGCCAGCGGCGGGACGGCCATGGCCGGCACTATTCCGCTCGCACAAGGCGGAGCCGTGATCGGGGGGGATGCCGCGATTCTCACGGCCGAGACGCTGGGGCTAGACTGCATCGACATCGCCGAAAGCGCTGCAGAACTTGCAGCGCAGGGACGCGACCTGACAGCCGAGGCAATAGCCGAGACCGGAGGCTGGCTGCGGCGCACAGCGCGACAGCTGTTGGGATTCCCACCGCCACTCCTCCCGAGCGTCTTTGGTTCGTCGCCTACAACACGAACGACTGGCCCCGGCCGACGGTGTACGTGAGAGCAACAGCCACCATACTCTACGCACCACCATCCTCCGACCCCGACAGACACTACGCGCCAAGATAGTCAGCATCGCCTCGGCAGCGACCCGCCGACGATCCTGACGCACAAGCCGCTCCATCAATGGCGCGACACACACTGGGAATCAGCGACCAGCACCGCCCCCGGATAACAGGAGTTCCCATGCTGAACAAGCAGTTGATCGGATCAAAACTTGCGCTCTTTTTCGGAGCTTCGAGCATGCTGTCAGGTTTGGGTACCGCTGCTGGGTCCGAAGGGAACAGCGCCGACTTGATAACCGGACCGGTAATGGTTCTAGGGGCAGTCGCGTACAGCTCGCGAAAGCGCCGGTTGCTCGGGCTAAGACCCGAAACGACGATCCGACAAACCTTCGAGGTTCTGTGCCTGTGCCTCATCGGAACGATGTGGCTAGGGCCTCCAGACCTCAGGGACGCTATCAGAATCGACCCTATCCCGCACCTTATGGTCCCGCTCTGGGCGCTGATTGCGTACCCATGCGCCGGGCTTCGAATCGGGAAACACCCAGGCCCGCCGCCGCCCGAAAAAACGGTATTGAGCTGGATCCTGAAGCTCCTCTGGACGGTACCAGTAGCTACAGCACTGATCGTAGCAGGTGCGGCGACGCTTGTCGTCGTAGCCCAGACTACCGGCGCTGGCCCATCGGATCTCCTGATTCTCACCAGCGCCTCACTGATCGCCATATGGCTGATGGTTCGGTTTCTAGACCACGTCGACACCCTCGAGGTACCTTGCGATACGAAACCAGAGGAGCCGATGCCGCATCGCCAGCGGTCGCACTCACCAGTCGTCCGGGCAGAGCCCGAGCTCTCTGTCGACCAACTCAAGCCGTTGGCCGCGGCGGGTGACGCCGCGGCGCAGACGGAACTCGGCCTCGCGCACGTCGTTGGCACCGGCGTGTCGTGCGATATTGACGAAGCCGTCCGCTGGCTCCGGCAAGCCGCTGATCAGGGGAATCCCGCAGCCCAAGCCCGGTTGGGCTACCTCTACGAGAACGGCGAGGGTGTCCTCTACGACCCCGAGGAGGCTGTCTACTGGCACCGCAAGGCGGCTGATCAGGGTAACTATGAGGGCCAGCGCCAGCTGGGAAACGCATATGCCTATGGCCGCGGCGTCGGTCAGGACTACGTGCAAGCAGTTCTGTGGTACCACCGAGCTGCTGAGCAGGGAGATGTGGAGGGTCAGGTCCAGCTAGGCACTTGTTTCCTCAAGGGTTTCGGCGTGCCGCAGAACACCGAGAAGGCCGCCCTTTGGTTCGGTATCGCGGCCGCTGAAGGTGACGAGGACGCAAAGCGGCTTCTCCACAGCCTTCGCCCACCTAAACCCGGATTATGCGTGAAGGTGTTGATTCTGGGAGAGACACAAGGGCCTCCGTGTGGTACAAACGTAGTGTATACTAACGTTTAGCCACGATGGAGGCCCCTGCGTGACACCTGACACGATACCACAGAGTGTTCTGTTTCCGGATCTGTTCGACAAGCCCCTCGTCGCCACGTTCAACCAGGAGCACGCGAGTTCCGACGGCGGCGCCGTCCTGCTCAAGGCGGCCGAGCGCGTGTACGGCTTGGTCAAGGCGTTCGCCCGGTGTCTGGCCGACAAACGCGCACCGGGGAAGATTCGGCACACGCTCGCGGACCTGATCGGCCAGCGGGTCTTCGGCATCGCGTGCGGTCATCCCGATGGCAACGATGCCGACCACTTGGCCAACGACCCCATCCACAAGCTGCTACTCGGGCGGGACCCGGTGTCCGGCGCGCCCTTGGCGTCGCAACCCACGATCTCGCGATTCGAGAACGGCGCGCGCCGCACCGTGCTCTACCGGATGGGGCGCGCGTTGGCAGCGTGCGTCATCGAGCGTCATCGGCGCCGCCTGAACGGGCGGGCGCGCCGGATCACGATCGATCTGGACCCGACCGACGACCTGACGCACGGGGCCCAGCAGCTCACGTTCTTCAACGGGCACTATGGCGGCTGGTGTTATCTGCCGATGCTGGGGTTTCTGAGCTTCGACCGCGAGGCGGAGCAGTATCTGTGCGCGGCGGTGCTGCGGCCCGGGAAGGCAGTGGCCGCCGACGGGACCCTCGGCCTGCTGTGTCGGTTGCTCCCGCTGTTGCGGGCCGCGTTTCCGCGGGCGCGGTTTCTCGTCCGGCTCGACGGGGGCTTTGCGACCCCGGAGATCTTCGATTTCCTGGATGCGGAGCCCCGGCTCGACTACGTCGTGGCGATGGCGAAGAACGCGGTGTTGCAGCGGCATGCGGAGTCCGCCATGCAGGTGGCTCGCGCGCAGAGCGAGGTCGGTGGCGAGACCGCGCACGTCTATACCGACACCCGCTACGCCGCCGGCACGTGGGACCACGAGCGCCGGGTCGTGATCAAGGCCGAAGTCGTTCGCCTCGGAGACCGCGAGCCGCGGGACAACCCGCGGTTCGTGGTGACGAATCTGCGGCAGACGCCGCGCTTCATCTATGAGAAGGTCTACTGTGCTCGCGGGGACATCGAGAATCGGATCAAGGAACTGCTCGATGGGCTGCAGATCGACCGCACGAGCTGCTGTCTGTTCTCGGCGAACCAGTTGCGCGTCTTCCTGACCGCCGCGGCCTACGTGCTCATGCAGGAACTGCGATTGCGGGCGGCGCGTACTGCGTGTGCCCGCAGCCAGGTGACGTGGCTGCGGGACCGGCTGCTGAAGCTGGGGGTCCACGTCGTCCGCTCGGTCCGCCGCGTGGTTCTGCATCTGCCGCGCTCGACGCCGCACCTCGAGGCGTGGCGGCACATCGCACTCGCGCTGGGCGCGCGCGCCGGATAGCCCACCCGTTGCGCCGCGCCCACCTGCTTCCTGGGCGGCATGGGCCGCTCCGCCGGCGGGGCTGTCGCTGCCCAACCCTCGCGTCCGTCATGCCCCCCCGGTCGGCTGCTCAAACCCCGGCTCCGCTTGCAGGCGGCGATGTCCGACTCCCGTGAGCCTGCTCCCTTTCGCCATCCCTTCCACCTGAGGTCCCTTCCCTCCGCCGGCATTACCCGGCTTCCTCGGTACCTACGGACCTCTCCGCCACCCTGACCGGCCCGACCTGACCCTCGCGGGCTGTCCGTTGGCGCGTGCCACGCCACCGGCAGGGCTTCCCGTGTTGCGACCAATCCCCTCTTCCACACGTGCCGCCGCCACTACCCCGGCGGAACCGGTCGGTGCTCGCGTCGCTCGCTTCCCGACCGCTGGCAGCCTTCCCCGTTATTCAGGCGGGTCGGCTTCCGCGTTACCCGTTTCGAGGCCTGCTCGGCGTTCAACCTCGTTGCGGTCGCGGTAGGGAACCGGGTTACCCCGGTCCCCCCGCTCAGATCCGTACGTGCGCGCTAGCGCATACGGCTCCTACCTTGGGTGGCTGACGGCAAATCGCTCGGTTGGCCAAGGGTGCCGGACCTTGACGGGAGGCCAATACAGGGCCGCGAGGCGTGCGACCCCGGCTATCGTGGTCCGATCCTTCTGTGACCGCCCGCGCAAGGTTCTGAGCCAAATCCACAAAAGACGCCTCGCGAAACCGCGAAGAGCCCGGGCGCTGGTCGGCACGGCATAGTAATTCAACCATCCGTTGACCACTCGCCCCAGCCATTGCGCCGTGTCGTGGACATCCTCGTGCATCCGCTCGCGGAGTTTCTCCTTGACCCGTTGCAAGGTTCGCGTGACCCGTTTCGCTATCGGCTTGCGCCCCAGCCCGAAGTTTCCGTTCCTCTTCTTCTTGCAGTAGTGCGTGAAACCGAGGAAATCGAAGGTCTCCGGTCGACGTTCCCCGCGCGCCCGGCGGTCCGCCATCGCGAACCGTCCAAACTCGACGAGGCGTGTCTTGTCAGGGTGCAGTTCAAGCACGAACTGGTTCATCCTCTCCCTGAGGTCGTCGAGAAACTGTTCCGCATCCGCCTTGCGTTGGCAGCCAACGACGAAGTCATCGGCGTAACGTACGATGATAGTGTCCCCCGTAGCCTTTCGGGCGCGCCACTTCTTCTGGAACCAGAGGTCGAGGACATAGTGCAGGTAGACGTTGGCGAGGATGGGTGAAACCACCGCGCCTTGCGGGGTCCCCTGCAGGTCGTCCTTCCACTCGTCGCCTTCCATGACGCCAGCGTTCAGCCACTTGGCAATCAGGCGGAGTACCCGTTGGTCCCCGATTCGGTGCCCGAGAAACCGCAATAGGTGGTCTCGCGAGAGCCGGTCGAAGAACGCCCGGATGTCCGCATCGATTATCCAGTTGACCTTGCGCCGTTCTATCCCGAAAGCCAGGGCGTCAAGCGCGTCATGCGCCCCGCGCCCCCGCCGGAACCCATAGCTGAACCCGAGAAATTCCGGCTCGTAAAGCGGCGTCAGGATGTCATCCACTACTGCCTTTTGGACAATCTTGTCCTCCAGGGCGGCAATGCCGAGCGGTCGCGTCCCGCCGTCCGGTTTGGGTATTTCAACCCGTCGCGACGGCAGCGCCCGATACGCTCCTGAATGTACGCGGCCGTGCAGGTCGAGCAGCCGCTCTTCCAGTCCGTCCTCGTACCTCGTCCACACCAGACCGTCCACGCCAGCCGATGCGATCTTCTTCAAGTCGTAGAAGGCGCACCGCAGCGCGTCCGTCGTGATGTGGTGCAAGAGCGCAGTCAGTTTCTCCTGCGGCTTTCTCGTTGCAGCTTGCCGTATCCGCTCGACCGCCTGTGACACGCTCCCCCGGCCCTGCGTCCGGTACGTGCTTTGGTCTTGCGAATTCCCCTTGGTTGAGGCCCTTCCCTCCGGCAGCTCCGCAGGAGCTTTCGCTCCCTTGTTCGCCGCTTTCATCGGTACTCCTGCCTCATCCGACTTCTTCATTCCGTGCACCATCGGATACGGAATCCTCCTTCCCTCTGCGGCCCCGGTTCGACTGCCGGGGCAGAATGAAGACCTCCCAGGTCCCGACGAAGGACGTACGAACGTGCATGGGTTCTTGCAGGTTAGGACAGTGATCGATATAAACTTGCCAACTTCATCGGGGTAGCAGTTTGTAATTCCATTCCCCATGAAACCCGTCGCGGACCAGCGCGATTGCGTCCATCTCCTCCTTGGTCACCGTGACGCCCGTGGGATACCGGCCGGCGTTGAGTTCGGCCCGGACCCAGAGCCCGGTCTCCGTCCGGGTGCTCCCGATGCGGTCGACGATGGTCTCATACGTCGTCAACGGGGTGCCTCGCCAGTTCGCCGTGATGTGACAGAAGAGACGGTGCTCGATCTTGTTCCATTTGCTGGTGCCGGGTGGAAAGTGACTCACGTGGATGGTCAGTCTGGTCTCGTCGGCCAACTGTTGAAGCTCGTGCTTCCAGGCGCGCAACCGATACCCGTTGCTCCCACCCGCATCCGCCGTGATGAACAGGGCCGTGGCGTCGGGGTAGGCGTCACAGCCCATTTGCTGCCACCAATGACGAATTGACGCCACCGCGAAGGCCGGGGTGTCGTGGTCCCGTCCCACGCTCACCCAAGCTTCGTTGCGCGCCATGTCGTAGACGCCATACGGAATCGCCTTGCCCTCCGCGTCCGTCGGGAAATCATGGACCAGCACCGCCGGCGGCGTGCCCTTCGGTTGCCATTCCCGCCCGCCATTCTTGAAGTTCCCTACCAGCTCCTTCTTCTTCGTGTCGACCGAGATCACCGGCTGCCCCTCGGCGAAAAACGAGTCCGCGGTCGCATTGATGTGCTCGAACTGCGCGTTACGGTCCGGGTGGCTGGCCCCCTCCTGACGTTTACGGGCCGATTGCAGCCGGTACCCCAGTTGATATAGCAACCGGCCCACGGTCGTCGAACTCACTCGCCACCCTTGTTGTGCCAGCCCCGAGGCGAGCTTCGCCCGACTCTTGCATGTCCAGCGCAGCGGAGACGTTGGGTCGCCGCGCGTCAGCGGATCCACCAGCCCTTCCAGGGCGGCCAGGAGGCCAGGCTGCCTCTGTTCGAGACGGGGTCGCCCCGCGCCCGGGCGTCGTATGCGACCTGTCGGCGTCCCGCCTTGCGTGATTTCCCGGCGGCCCTTCCGGATCGTCTCCCGGGCCAGACCCGTGGCCGACGACACCAGCGCATCCCCGCCATAGCCGATGGCCACAGACTCGGCAGCCGCCCACCGGCGGCGACTGCGCTCATCCAATACCGGCGACACCGCCGCGTACTTGGCGACAATCGTGGCCTCCAGTTCCACGTTGCGCTGCATAGAACCCAAATAGACCACAGAGCCGCTTGCGAAACTCCTGGGGCTGGCGGCTTGGCGCAGTCCTCAATTCTCCTGGTAAACACCCATTCGCCCTGGATCGCCGACTGGATGCCGGCTCCGGAGGACCGGCGGCACGCCGAGAGGTGGAAGTAGGGCTGTTTCGACGTGTCGCCGACCGAGCGTCGGAACACCGGTGGGTGACTGACGCCGGTCGGGCGCCGAGGGGCGTTGCCGGCGGTGCGCTGGTTATGTCACCAGGCGTACGAGCTGGTCGGCGATGAGTGCGAGCACGCCGAACATGCAGTGACACATCACTTTCGAGGCGCCACGGACCCGGACATGGCGACCGCCAAACTCGTCCTTGAGTCGGCCATTGACGCGCTCACCCGCCGTACGCTCGTTGTAGCGAACCTGCTCGGCAAGCTGAAAGCCGAGATTTTTCAGGCGCCGGGCTTCGGTTCGCAGTTCCTCCGCCAGCGTCTTGTCGCGGCGGGGGTTGGTGTCAATCAACGGGACGTGGCTGAGTGAGCGGCTGTGCTGCCGGATCGGTTCCGCGTCGTAGGCGGCGTCCATCAGGTCATACAGATTGGTCGTCCGCCCGGCCGACAACGTCGCCAGCGGAATGGCGGCTTGGCTGTCGTGCAGCGAGGCGGACGTCAGCAGGCAACTGATCGGAATCTGGCCGTCGGCCACGTCGATGTGCAGCTTGTAGCCGACCCAGGTGGACTTGTAGCCCTTGCTGTCCTTCTTCATGCCGACATCACAGGCGGTCGGCAGGTCGTCGAGCATCGCCGGCAGGCTCATGGTCGCCTGCCGGTCGAGGCGCTTGAGGACCTTCGGTCGTTCCTCACCCTTCTTCAGCCGTCCCCGTTTGCGCTTGGGCGGCGGAGGCGCCTTCTCCTTCGCGGCCGGCTTCTCGCGGGCCTCGATGGCCGTCGAGTCGCGGGAGAGGTGGCCCACCAGCCGGTCGCGGTGGGTGTTCCAGATCAGCGCTTCGTGCACGCGCTGGGGCAACTGCGTGTCCGAGAACTCGGCGAAGGCGCGCGAGAAGACCGACTCGCTCGGCACCTCACTCCTTCGCTCCCAGCCGCAGATCCGCCGCAGCACCACGTCGGTGTCCAATCGGTCCAGCAGCACGCGCGTCGTCGGCATGTCGTAGACCGCCTTGGCCACCAAGGCCCGCGCCATCGCCGCACGGTCCTTGGGCGGACGCCCCGGCACTCGGAAGCGCCGGGGAATCATCTGCTCGATACGGATGACCTCCAGGGTCTGCACCAACTGCTGTTGTTTCTCGGTCAGCGGACCCAACACGCGCTCCAACTGCGGAAACAGGGCATGCTGGATCGACTGCCAGTAGGGGGCGAAGGCGACGCGCAGGTGATTCATTTCTTGACCACTCCTGTTGCCTACTGTACACTTACGAGCAAAGAGGATGTCAAGCAGCCAATCGATGGCCCACGACGAAGCGATGCATCGGTACGAGGAACAGTACGATGCGCTCAAGGCGAAACTACAAGCGGTCGGGTTCATCGGCCAGGGCAGCGTCCAGACCCGCCGTATAGCCTGTGGGTCGCCCACCTGCCGCTGCCATCACGACCCGGACGCCCGCCACGGCCCCTACCACTACTGGACGCGGAAGGCCCGCGGAAAAACCGTCGGCTTGAAGCTCACCGAAGACGAACTCGGCCTTTACCGGGAGTGGATCGAGAACAACCGTGAACTGGAACGGCTCGTGGAGGAAATGCGCCGCATCTCTTCGCGTGTGCTTGCCCTCATCACAGGCAGGCAGGCTCCATGAACCCCCGCGGCTCCGGCTCCCCGGCCACAGTGGCGGTCACTGTCATCCTGCGAACGCTGCGTCCCGTCCGCTGACCCTCGCTCGCCCCGCGGCCTCAGGCAAAAACTCGGCCGAACACGCTTTTCGCAAGAGGCTCCACAGACCGCCAAAGATGACAAGTTAATTTTCGTCAGTGTCCTAAGGACTCGGCCGGAGACCTCGGGTGCTCATGAAGCTGTACAGGGCGGTCCCGGACACGCCCGTGAGCTTGGCGATGGCGGTCTTGGAGACGCCCAGCTCGAGGAAGCGCCGGATCTCGTCCTCCTTGCCGTCGAGCCGTGAGACGCCCAGCGAGCCCTTCGGGCGACCGAGCTTCCGGCCCGAGGACCTGGCCCGGGCGAGGCCCTCGCGGGTGCGCTCGGAGATCAGGTCGCGCTCGACCTCGGCGAACAGCGCGAAGAGCGTGGTCATGACCTTCGTCTGGATGTCGCGCCGGCCCTCGATCCGGATGTTCTCCTTGAGCGCCACGAAGGCCACCCCGGCCTTGGCGAGGGCGTCGAGGATGGTCACGATCTGACCCAGCGAGCGGCCGAGCCGTGAGAGCTCGCATGACATCCGCATCGACGACTTCATCGAGGCGACCGCCTCCGGACAGGCCTCCGAGAAGCGCCGGCGGCTCGACGAGCTGACGAGCGTCCTGCAGCGCGGCGACCGCCTGGTCGTCAGCGCCCTGCGGCGGGGTCGCCACAACCGGTTGGGTTTCGCGTACCAGGTCGCCTTCGTGCGTCTGCTCGGCAGATTCCCCCAACAGGCGCCCCTGGAGATCGACACTGCTGCACCGCACCGCAGACGCGGCGGCGCCCGCGTATGCGGCGCTGCGCGAGCAGGTCCGCTGCAGTCCGGTGGTCACGCCGGATGAGACGGGCTGGCGTGTGAACGCGCTCCGCCACTGGCTGTGGGCGTTCGCCACCCCAGAGACGACGGTCTACGCCATCTGCAACGGCCGGGGGTTCGACGATGCGGCGGCGTTTCTCGGCCCCGACTTCGCCGGCGTGCTGGTGCGGGACGGGTGGGTGGCCTATCGCGGCTTCAAGAAGGCGCCGCATCAAACGTGCCTGTCGCACCTCTTGAGACGGTGCAAGGACTTGCAGGCCGCTCATCCCGACAGCCCCTGGGCGAGCGCGGTGCAGGCGGTCCTGCAGGACGGCCTCGCTCTGCGGACCCGCTCGAACGCGGGCGAAATCAGTGAGCACGGTCTGGCGTCGGCCCGCGGTCGACTCGTCGCGCGGCTCGGCCGGCTGATCGACACCCCGCCGCCGTTGGTCGACGCCGAGCGTTTCGCCAAGCACTTGGCCAACGAATTCCCGGCGGTGTTCCTCTTCTTGTGCGACCCGTCGATCGAAGCCACCAACTGGCGCGCCGAGCAGGCCATCCGCCCCGCGGTGGTCACCCGCAAGGTGTGCGGCGGCAACCGCACCCGGCGGGGGGCCGACACCCAGCAGGTGCTGGCCAGCCTCGTGCGTACCGCCCGCCAACGCAACCTCGACCCGCGCTCGCTGATCACGACGATGCTGTGCGCCCGGGCACCCGTGGTGCCCGAAGCTCTTGCGCTGCCGCCACCCTCCTGACGGGGGGCAAGCTGGTCCCCTGCGGGTCCCGGTCCGCACTCACTCATCTCACGCCGAGCCGGCCGCAACCGCCCGCGCCCGCTACACGTGGGTTTCGTCGCCGGACCGACGGGAACGCCCACAAGACGCTCGCAGCAGTTCGCAACGTCCGTTCCGGCCGCGTGCCCCGTTTGCGGGGCCGCCACCGAAGAAGACCTGCGGGCCTCGCGCCTCCCGGGGTGGCGGTACGCCCCGCCAGACCCGCTTGCAGGCCACGCCAACCGGGCAGACTGACCGTTCCCATACGGCAAAACCGGCCCGCCACAATCGACAATCTGCGCAAGGCGCACCTTGCTACCGCCGTAACTTCCCGACGGCCCGGTCCATTTCGGTCCCATTTCCACTGGCGAAAACCGATCGAGCACCCGGTAACCGAATACCCCCTGACCTCGCTGGTGCTGGCGGGCCTCGGCTTCGAATTCATGTCTCGGAAGGAACCTGAGAAGCTGCACGAAGACTGTGTTATGATGAGCCACGGCTTGGATCTCCTGTCTTTTGAATGATTTGCGCCACAAATCATTCTACCAGACATGGAAGGTTCAAGCCGCCTTCATTTAAAAGTCTGTGGACAGCAGTGAGGTTAGATGGTCCCTGATTGTCTCTCTCAGGACATAACGGTTGTCATATGACAACCTGTTACGTAGGTGGCCCACTCGGTCATCAATTAGCGGCGCTTCTCTATCAGGGCGCCGCGGCGGTATGCCCGCTCGACAGCCGAGCCTACCGCATGCGCCAGGGCGGTCTCGACAACCGCGTGATCGTGGTCGGTCTCTTCGCTCGCCCAGTCGCGGAACGTCGACCTGAACCCGTGGATCGTGCCGTCGATGTTCGCGACGGTCCGCGACAGTCCCGCATGAGTCAAGGGCTTGCCGGTTCGCTCGCTGGCGAACACGAACCGCGGATGCAGCCCGCGGCGCTCGGCGAGGATCGCCAGGGCGGCCGGCGCCAGGGGTACGACGTGCTCACGCTTCGCCTTCATGCGATTCGCCGGAATGCGCCACTCGCGGCCCTCAAGGTCGATCTCGTCCCAGGTGGCGCCGCGGCCACGTTCTCGGACACGTGACCGTTCGCTAACGCCCACTCGAGCCCTTGACCTCGACCACGAGGCGCAGCAGGTCGTCGTCGCCGCGGCCGTCGTCGACCAGCACGATGAAATCGGGCAGGTAGCGGCGCGTCTCGGAGCCGTAGCGGTACGGCACCTCCAGGCCGAGGTTGTGGTTCTTGACGTAGGCGCGCACCCGCGGGTGCGACTCGACCACCCGGCACAGCTCGGCCTCCCAGTCGCTGTCGCAGACCAGCCAGTTGACGTGGCAGCGGCTCGCGTCGGTCTTCCAGCGGGTGTTCCTCGACATCGTGAAATGCACGTGCATGGTCGACCCGGCCGGGTTGTAGGGATCCAGCACCGCCTTGATGGGCCGTTCGCCCTGCAGCGTGGTGACGATGCCCGCCGTGATCCGCTCGCACGCCATGTCGGCCAGCTCCTGGTACATGAGCTGGGCCGGATACGTACCCCCCCTTGCACACGAGGTGGCGGTCGAGCCACTGCCGCGCAATCCGCTTGAGCTGGCCGAACAGGTGCAGCTTCGGCTCCTCGCCCGGGTCCCGCCACTTCGTCTCGAGCAGCCGCTTCGTCAGGTGGAAGAGCAGGGTCGACCGCCGCAGGTCGCGCGTGTGGATCAGGTTCAGGTCTACCCCCTCGCCGATGATGCCCTCGTTCGGGTGATGGACGGGCCGACCAGATCGGGCGTCAGCTCCAGCGTCGCGTCGTCGTCGAACCTGGCGGTCAGGCGCTCTTCCGGCAGCTCGACGCAGTAGCCCTCTACGCGAGGGAACCGGATCTCGCAGGCGTCGCGATCCGGCGTGATTGCCTTGACCAGCACCGTCTCTCGCGGCGGTGTCGGCTTGACCGGCACGGGCTTGGCGGTGAAGTCGAACGGGATGCCGAGGACATCCGCGTACTCGACGTCGAAAAGGCCGTCCTCGTTGGGGTCGTACGACTGGCGGCGGAGCGCGCGACCGATGACCTGCTCGCAGAGGAGCTGGGTACCGAAGGCGCGGACGCCGAGGACGTGGGTGACGGTCCGGGCGTCCCAGCCCTCGGTGGCGCGAGACGGAGACGACGCACCGGATCGATCCGCCGAGAGCTCCCGGCTTGCCGACGGTGTTCATGACCTCGCGGAGGAGATCCTGGTCGGACAGGTGCTCAGCCTGGCGGCGGTCGCCGGTCCGGGCGACGATCTCGCGGCGGAAGCGCTCGATCTCGTCGCCGGCGGCGTCGCGGAAGCTCTTGTCGAGGGCTTCGCCCGAGTCGAGCTGCTCGCTGTCGATGAGCAGCGTGCGCGGGCGGGCGAGCGGGTTGCGGTACTCATCGTCGAAATTGCGGAAGAGGGCCAGGCGGCCGTTCACCACCGTGGTGGAGCCGTCCTCGTTCTCGCGGTGGAACCCCGAGATGAAGTCGTGGACCAGCTTCGAGGTCGACGTGTTGTTGCACACGACGATGAAGCACGGCGGAACCTCGATGCCCGCCGTCGCCCACAGCTCGAACGTCTTCTCGTAATGCCCGTAGAGTGCTTCGAGGGCGGTCTGGAGCTCGACCGGCAGGCTCAGCGGATCGAGCCCGCCCGCCTTGCCGCGCCCCTTCTTCGGCATCTTCGGGCGGATGTGCTCCCACAGGTTCCGGAACTTCGGCATGTCGCCGCCGGGGATGTTGTCGGCGACCGGGACCCGCGGCAGCTTGACGATGCCGCACTCGATGGCATCCATCAGCGAGAAGTCGCTGGCCGTCCACGGGAAGAGCACCCCCTCCGCGTAGCCTGACCCGCGCAGGAAGAACGGCGTGGCCGAGATGTCGATCACGCGCTGGAGGCCGAGCTTGCGCTGCACCGCTTCGAGCCCGGAGATCCAGACCCGCGCCGCCTCCTTGTTCTTCTCGGCCTCCTTCCGGTCGTCGCCCTTGAGGGGGCCTTCCTCGTCCTCGCTGGCCGGCTTCTCCCGGTAGCAGTGGTGGGCCTCGTCGTTCAGGGCCAGGATGCGCCTGAGGCCCATCAGGCCCGGCATGACCCGCTGGAGCATCTGCCCCACCGTCTCCTTCGTTCCCAGCTCCGGTCCCGACCCCTGCAGCAGGGCGCGGCCGCCCTTCGACAGCGGCAGCGTCTCGCGGCGCATGAACGCGTGCTAGGAGTCTGCGCCGTAGGACGATTTTCGACAAGATCGACCACTACATGTAGTGGTCAATAGCGCCGCATTCCACTTTATATTGGGGCCTATTTTTTCTGCGGCGCAGACTCCTAGTTGGTGATGACGATCTTCGCCCGCTCCAGGTCGCGGAGCATGTCGCCGGGCACCAGCTCGGGCTCGCGTAGTAGGCGTCCGGGTCGTTCGGCTGCAGCACGCGGAGCCGGTCCCGGATCGTGACGCCGGGAGCGACCACCAGGAATCCGCGGGTGAACCGTTTGCTGCCGGGCCGCCGGACCGCGTTGACCGTCTGCCAGGCGATGATCATCGCCATCACCGTGGTCTTGCCGGCTCCGGTGGCGAGCTTCAGGGCCAGCCGGGCGAGGCCGGGGTTGGCCTCCTCGCTGGCGGCATCCATCTGATCGATGAACTGCTTCCCCTCCTTGCCCAGCGACGGAACCACCTCGGTCAGCCAGATCGCGGTCTCCACCGCCTCGACTTGGCAGAAGAACGGCCGGATGTCGCCGAACCGGTGGCTGCGCCAGTGCTGGAGGAGCCGCGCCGTCTCGGGTGTCACCCGCCACGAGGCCGGGTCCGGCAGCTCGCGCCACCGATCCACGCGGTGGTGCATGCCGCTGATGAAGGTCGTCAGGTCGTACTGCTGGGCGCCGGACTCGAGCGCCTTCGCGGGGGCGTCGAAGACGATCTTGGGTTGGGTTTCCTTCTGCTTCCTGGGTTTGGGGATCGGCGTGATGAACGACACCTTGCGCCGTTCGGGAACCACCCGGTTCGTCGGCTGGCCGGTCTCGTCGAGCTCCCAGTGCTGCGAGGGGTACTCGTAGGGCGAGTTCAGGACCGGTTGCTCGAAGAATCGCCTGTCCATGGCACGTCAGGTCGCTCCACCGGTACGGAGGGGACCGAGCCGGGCTGCGGCCAATTCTGAGGGTTGAGCGTCTCGGGCCGCGGGCCGCCGGTGTAGGTCGGCAGGCTCTCCGCTTCTTCCCGTAAACCCTGCGGCACCGGATCCGCCTGCCTGCCCCATGATGGACGCCACTTGGCGGCCACGGGTCGCCCTGAACCGCCATCCCGCTCGAACAACGGGACGCCTCATGTCCGCACTCGACGACCCTGTGCTATCGGCGTCCTTGGTACGGCCCCGTCATCCGGTGCGGCATAGAGACTCTGCTCGCTCCGGATCACGACGCACGGCCGGTTCAACAGACCGAGGTCATCCGACCAACCTGCCCACAACAACGCCGCGCCGATCAGGGAACGGGTCCGGGATGTCGGCTTGAGGGCATCGTGCGACGTGGGATCGGGTAGAGCGCGGTAGAACGCGTCGACCGCCGCCTTGGCGTCCGACTCGTGCGACCCCGTCTTCCCTTTTCCGGTTACCAGCGCTTCCCAGACGAAGAGGCCGCTCTGGACGCGTTCGAATGCTCCCCAATCCAGGAAGGCCTCGACGCCCTGGGCCGCCTGCCGAATACGTTCCAGAATCCAGGCGACCTCCGTCAATCCCGTCACGAGCGACGCCGCTCCAGCGGAGGCAGAATACGCTCGATTACCTTCTCCGCCCCGCGCCCGCGTCAGCTCCATCGGTCTGTCCGCCACGGGAACCCACAGCGGACACTCAAAACCAAGCGCGACCTTTTTCCCTTGTGCGAGGCGGTGGGAGATCAACTCAGCGAGTGCCTGAATGTCCTTTCCCGACGACCCTTCCTGATCCGCCTCGGTGGAGAGACTTGCCCATCCGAACTGTCCCTTCATGACCGATCCGATGTCGGCACAACATATGGTTATTTCGTCGATCCTGGAAAAACAAGCTTCGGGGTACAGATAGTCCTCTCCTGACTCGTCGACGATACGAATCTGATGGTGCTTTGCAGCTTCCGCATCAGGGAGCAGCCGATAGCGCGCGCCACGGTCCAGCGACGCCTCGTAGCCCGCATTGCGGAGACAGACAACGAAGTTCGAACCGGGCATGTGCTACTCCAAGTATCGCTTGATCTTGAATTCGAACCTGCCTTTGCCGTGCGCTTCGTACCAGTGCACTTCTGCGGGTCGCGTAACGCCACCGGACAATCTGACGTCGGCTTCACCCTTGCACTTCCGCCATTCGCCTGGGCCATACGTTCGACGCAGGCGCGGAAGTTCGCGGATTCCTCGACCGCGGGCGATGGTCTTTGGCGAGCGAATGCTGCCGATGACCTCGAAATACATGGTTCAACGGCAGATTGCAACGCCCGCACGCAGGCCAGCCCTGCCGGCCCCGTCCCAAGTCGATGCCCGCGACTTCCGCGGCAGCCGCGCTCTCCTGCAACGACTTCTTCACGCCAGAATGCCGTCGACCACCTTTCCGTGCACGTCGGTCAGGCGGAAGTTCCGCCCCTGGTAGGCGTAGGTCAGCCGGGTGTGGTCGATGCCGAGCAGGTGCAGCATCGTCGCGTGGAGGTCGTGGATGTGCACCGGGTCGCGGGCGATGTTGTACGAGAAGTCGTCGCTCTCGCCGTAGGTGACGCCGGGCTTGACGCCGCCGCCGGCCATCCAGATCGTGAAGCAGCGGGGATGGTGGTCGCGCCCGTAGGTGTCCTCGTTGAAGACGCCCTGGCAGTAGGCGCTGCGGCCGAACTCGCCGCCCCAGACGACGAGGGTCTCGTCGAGGAGGCCGCGCTGCTTGAGGTCCTGGACGAGGGCGGCCTGGGCCTGGTCGACGTCCTTGGCCTGGCGCTGGATGCCGCGGGGCAGGCGCGTGTGCTGGTCCCAGCCGCGGTGGAAGCACTGGATGAACCGGACGTCGCGCTCGGCGAGCCGGCGCGCGAGCAGGCAGTTGCGGGCGAACGTGCCGGGGGTGCGCGAGTCGGGGCCGTAGAGCTCGAAGGTGCTGTCGGGCTCGTCCGAGAGGTCGGTCAGCTCGGGCACCGAGCTCTGCATGCGGTAGGCCATCTCGTACTGGGCGATGCGGGTGCTGGTCTCGGGGTCGCCGTACTCGGCTTCCTTCAACTGGTTCAGGGCGCCGAGGTCGTCGAGGTAGCGGCGGCGCGTGCCCTGGTCGACGCCGGGGGGGTTCGACAGGTACAGCACGGGGTCGCCGGTCGAGAGGAACTTCACGCCCTGGTAGTGGGTGGGGAGGAAGCCGCTGCCCCACAGGCGGTCGTAGAGGGGCTGCCCGGCCTGGGCCGAGCCCTTGGAGATCATGGCGACGAAGGTCGGCAGATCCGCGTTCATGCTGCCGAGGCCGTAGGACAGCCACGCGCCCATGCTGGGACGGCCCGCGAGCTGGGCCCCGGTCTGAAAGAAGGTGATGCCGGGATCGTGGTTGATCGCCTCGGTGTGCATCGACTTGATGAAGCACAGCTCGTCGACGATCTTCGCGGTGTGGGGCATCAGGTCGCTGACCCAGGTCCGGGTCTCGCCGTGCTGCCTGAACTCGAACGTCGACGGCACGAGGGGGAACCGCTCCTGCCCCGCCGTCATGGTCGTCACGCGCTGGTCGCCGCGCACCGACGGCGGCAGGTCCTCGCCGACCATCTGCCGGAGGGTCGGCTTGTAGTCCCACAGCTCGTGCTGCGACGGGGCGCCGGACTGGAACAGGTAGATGATGCGCCTGGCCTTCGGAGCGTGGTGCGGCAGGCCGGGCAGGGCGCCGATCGCGCCCGCCGCCCCCGCGCCGCCGCCGGGGGCCTGGGCCAGGAGATCCTGCCCGAAGAGAGTGGCCAAGGCCGCCGTCCCGATGCCGGTGCTCATGAGCTCGAAGAAGCGCCGCCGAGTCAGAAGCCGTTCGAGATGCGAGTCCATCGCTATTCCTTTGTGATTGTGCCGTCGAAGTTCAGAATCAGGTTCGCGACCATGGTGTAGGACGCCAGCTCGGCCACGTCGAGGGTCTCGTCGCGCTCGGACTCGCCCTGCCTGACGAGCTCGAGGGCGGCCCCGCGGTCGGACTGGTAGCGGTCGAGATGCCGCTGGTAGCCGTTCACCAGAATGGTGCGCGCGGCCGGCGGAGGCCGGTGGGCGGTCGCCAGGAGGTACGCGTAGCCGATGCGGTCCTCCGGCGTCTCGCCGCCCTCCGTCATCATCCGCTCGGCGAGGCGGCGGGCCGCCTCGACGTAGGTCACGTCGTTCATCAGGTTCAGCGCCTGCAACGGCGTGTTGGTGCGGCCGGTGCGCACGATGCACGTCTCGCGGGTCGAGGCGTCGAACGTCATCATCGTCGGCGGCCCGAGGGTGCGCTTCCAGAACGTGTAGAGGCTGCGGCGGTACAGGTCCTCGCCGGTCTCCTGCACGTAGTCGCCGTAGCCCCCCTCGACCATGTCGGTCCAGAGGCCCTCCGGCTGATACGGCTTGACGGACGGCCCGCCGACCTTCTCGACGAGGAGGCCGGACATCGCCAGGGCCTGGTCGCGAATCACCGGCGCGGGCAGGCGCAGCCGGGGGCCGCGCGCGATCATCCGGTTCTCGGGGTCGCTCTCGAACTCCCCGGGGGCGACCTGGGACGCCTGGCGGTAGGCGGCGCTGGTCACGATGGCCCGCTGCAGCGCCTTGACATCCCAGCCCGAGTCGATGAACTCGGTGGCGAGCCAGTCGAGCAGCTCGGGATGGCTCGGAAACTCGCCCTGGGTGCCGAAGTTCTCGGCCGTCTTCACCAGGCCGGTCCCGAAGTACATCTGCCAGAACCGGTTCACCGTGACCCTGGCGGTCAGGGGATGCTCGGGGTCGACGAGCCACCGCGCGAACGACAGCCGGTTGGCCTCCACCCCGTCCGGCAGCGGCGGCAGAACCGCGGGCACCCCCGGGAACACCTCTTCGGCGGGAGTGTCGTAGGCGCCGCGGTTGAGCCGGTAGGTCGGCTTCCGCACCGCCCGCTCCTCCATCACCATGACGGTCGGGAAGCTCGCCCACAGCTCGTCGCGCTGGCGCTCGAGCCGGGCCACGGTCCGCACCGCCTCCTGGATCGCGGGGGGCGCGTACTGGTCGAGGAACGCCAGCCGCAGCTTGTCGGCCTGGGGCGCGGTCCGCTGCCCGGGGGCGAGGGCGGCGATCCGGCCGAGCGACTCGGCCGTCCCCACCATCGCGGCCTCGGCCGGGGTCAGCACCCCTTCGTAGATGCGGACCTCGTCGAGGTTGCCCCGGAACCGCGGCTTGTCCGACCCGCTGGCCCCGATGCGCAACGGATAGCGGGTCGCGGGCAGCCGGTTGCCGACGAGGTCGAGCAGCGGCTCGAGCGCCTGCAGGCGGCCGTCGACGTAGATGCGGATGCCCTCGGGGGTCTTCGAGCCGTCGTAGGTGGCGACGACGTGCTGCCACCGGCCGAGCGCGATCTCCTCGACCGTCTCCGCCGCCACCCCGTCGTCGAGCACGCGCGTCGACAGGCTCAGGCGCAGCCGGCCGTCCTCGAGATAGAGGCCCCAGCCCACCTCGCCCTGGTCGCCGCCGGACGCGCGCGAGGCGATCACCCCGTTCTCGGCCGTCGGATACATCCACGCGGCGAGGCTGAACGCGTCGTCGTAGCCGACGTCGGGGCGGTTGCCGGCGTTGACGAACCGCTGCCCGTCGAAGCTGGCGGCAGAGCCGAGGACGCCGGGATAGAACTGCGGCAGCCCGTCTTCCAGCCCCGCCGGCACGTCCGCCGTCGTCTGGATGCCGGCGATGTCGCCGTCGAAGGCGTGGTATGCCAGCAGCCCGTCGCGGAGGTTCCAGTCGACCGGCCCCGCCGCGTCGAGCGACGCCTCCCACTCGGCCTGGGCGGCCGCCGTCTCGGCGCCCAGCGCCGCCTGCGCGGCGCGCGCCTCGGCGAGCTCGGCGTCCAGCGCGTCGAGCTCGGCCTGCTGCTCGTCGGTGGGCGCGGTCACCAGCGGCGGGGAGTTGACGTACTTGAAGCCCTTGCCCCGCTCCGGGATGTTGTTGAAGTTGGCCATGACCTCGTAGAACTCCTTCTGCGAGATCGGGTCGAACTTGTGGTCGTGGCAGCGGGCGCACCCCAGGGTCAGCCCCATCCAGACGGTGCCGGTGGTCGACACCCGGTCGACGCCGTACTCGGCGAGGAACTCGTCGACCACGATGCCGCCCTCGCTGTTCAGGCTGTGGTTGCGGTTGAACGCGGTCGCGATGCGCTGGTCGAGGGTGGGGTCGGGCAGCATGTCGCCGGCGAGCTGCTCGATGGTGAACCGGTCGAAGGGCATGTTGGCGTTGTAGGCGTCGATGACCCAGTCGCGCCAGCGCCACATCGACCGCTCGCCGTCGGTCTGATAGCCGTTGGTGTCGGCGTAGCGGGCGGCGTCGAGCCACTCGACGGCCATCCGCTCGCCGTAGCGCGGCGACGCGAGCAGCCGGTCGACGGCCAGCTCGTAGGCGTCGGCAGAGTCGTCGTTCAGGAAGTCGGCCAGCTCGACCGGGGTCGGGGGCACGCCGGTGAGGTCGAGGGTGGCGCGGCGCAGCAGGGTCGCGCGGTCCGCCTCCCCGGCCGGGGTCAGGCCCGCTTCCTCGAGCCGCCGCAGCACGAACCGGTCGATGGGGTTGCGGGGCCACTCGGCGTCGGCCACCGGCGGCGCCACCGGCCGCTCGGGCGGGATGAACGCCCAGTGCGACTCCCACTCGGCCCCCTGATCGATCCACAGGGTGAGGGTCTCGACCTCGGCCTCGTCGAGCGCCTCGCCGCCGCGGGGCATCCGGACGCGGGCGTCGTCGGCCGACACCCGGTGCACGAGCAGGCTGGCCTCGGCGTCTCCGGCGACGATCGCGGGGCCGCCGAAGCGGCCGCGATCGGCGAACGGGCCCTCGGGCACGTCGAGCCGCAGACCGGCCTGGCGCGACCCCTCGTCCGGCCCATGGCACGAGAAGCAGTTCTGCGAGAGCAGCGGCCTCACCTCGCGGGCGAAGTCGACGGTGCGCTCGGCCGCCGCGGCCGGCGCGACGCCGGCCGCCACCGGGTCGGCGCCGAGGTGCGCGCCCTGATCGATCCACGTCCGCACAAGCTGAATCTGGTCCGCGGACAGCGACCGCCCGGACGAGACCGGGGGCATTCGTGCGATCGGCTCCTCCGTCGTCAGCCGCTGGAACAGCGGGCTGGCGTCGGCGTCGCCGGGCCGCACCAGGGTCTCGATGAAGTCGGCGGTGTCGAGCCGCAGCTCGGCCTGCCGGGTCGCCTCGGCCGCCCCGTGACACGCGAAGCAGGCCTGGGCGAGGACCGGCCGCACGTCGCGGTGGAACTCGACCTGCCCGGGCGACTGCGCCAGGACCACGTCCGGACCGCTGTCCGGGTAGAGCCCCGACACCACCGCCGCCGCACCCAGCACCGTCAACACCCGCAGAAAGGTCATCCGCATAGCATCTCCCGGAAGGGATGGTAGGCCCTGGGCCCACATCGCGCAAGCGTCATCGGATGCACGCCGCACGCCCTTCCCCATTCGACGCGGCCCGGCGATTCCGCCTCACCCCGGCCACACCCACCTGCAACTCCGACAATCTGAAAATCACCGCCTGCGGCTCCGATTGCCACGAGACACCACACGACGGATCGATTGCTCACGAACGCTCTCCTCGCAACTGGGTCCACCGGCGAATTCTACAATGGCGTCGGCCCAACACCCGGAATTCGACCGGAATTTGACCGCGCCGGGCCGGGCGGACACAATGCCGGCGGCGAGTGGCGCTCCTCCCGGGCTCGGCGGGAGGCCCGCGGGCACCGACGAACAGGAATACCGATGACTGCAACAGCGACAGGACACACGGTGGGCAGGGTCGTGCTGGCCGCGATGCTGGCCTCGGCCAGCCCCGCCCTGGCCCAGTACGGCGCGGCCGACGACGAGTGGCGCTTCTACGCCGGCGACGGCGGCCACACGCAGTACACGGGGCTGGATCGGATCGACGCGTCCAACGTGAGGGACCTCGAGGTGGCGTGGCGGTGGCAGGCGGAGAACTCCGCCGAGCGCCCGTTCTTCAACTTCGAGTCGACGCCGATCATGATCGGCGGGGTGCTCTACACGTCGACCGGGGCCAGCGAGGTGGCGGCGGTGGACGCGGCGACCGGCGAGACGATCTGGCTGTACACCCCGCGACCCAAGCCCGGCGCCGAGGACGACCCGTCGCGGCGGCCGCAGGGGTCGGGGCGCGGGGTCGCCTACTGGACGGACGGCGAGCGGGAGACCATCTTCCACAACGTCAGCGACGGCCGGCTGCTGGCCCTCGACGCGAAGACCGGCCGGCCGGTGGAGGGCTTCGGCGCCGGCGGCTTCGTCGATCTCTCCCGGGACATCGACCGGCCCGGTGCGCAGGTGCGGTGCATCTCGACCCCGATCGTGTCCAACGACGTGGTGGTCGCCCAGGTCGTCCCCACCGGGGACAGCGGCTACGAGGCCACGCCCGGCCACATCCGCGGCTACGACGTGCGCACCGGGGAGAGGCTGTGGATCTTCCACGTCGTCCCCCAGGGCGACGACTTCGGGGTCGACACCTGGCAGAACGAGTCGTGGCGGTACACGGGGCACTCGGGCGTCTGGACGCAGCTCACGGTGGATGAAGAGCTGGGCTACCTGTATCTGCCCACCGAGATCGCGACCAACGACTGGTACGGCGGACACCGCCCCGGCGACAACCTCTTCGCCGAGAGCATCGTCTGCCTCGACATCCGCACCGGCGAACGCATCTGGCACTACCAGCTCATCCACCACGGCATCTGGGACTACGACAACCCCTCGCCCCCCACCCTGCTCGACGTCACCCACGACGGACGGCGCATCAAGGCGGTGGCGATGGTCACCAAGCAGGGCCATACCTACGTCTTCGACCGGGAGGACGGCACGCCGCTCTGGCCGATGATCGAGATGCCGGTGCCGCAGTCGGACGTCCCCGGCGAGCGCACCTCGCTGACCCAGCCGATCCCGTCGCGGCCGGCCCCGTTCGAGCGGCAGGGCTTCACCGTCGACGACCTCATCGACTTCACGCCGGAGATCAAGGCGGAAGCGATGGAGATCGCGTCCAACTACCGGATGGGCCCGCTGTACACCCCGCCGTCGCTGATCGACGATCCGTCGGGGACGCGGGGCACCTTGGTGCTGCCGGGCTGGGGCGGCGGGTCGAACTGGCCGGGGGCGGGGGTGGACGTGGAGACAGGGGTGCTCTACGTGCCGTCGCTGACGGTGCCCATCGTCGTCGCCCTGGCCCCGGGCGACCCCGGCGGCACCAATCCGGACTACATCCAGGTCGGGCCCATCTATCCGCCGGGCCCGCGGGGGCTGCCGCTGGTCAAGCCGCCGTGGGGCCGCATCACCGCCATCGACCTCGATACCGGCGACCACCTGTGGATGACCCCCCTCGGCGGCGCCCCGCGCGAGGTGCGCGAGCACCCCGATCTGCAGGGGCTGGGGCTGGACTTCTCGACCATGGGCCAGAACGGCCGGGTGGGCGCGCTCATCACCCGGACGCTGCTGTTCATGGGCGAGGGCGGCGGGGTGCGCGGCGGAGTGGCCTCGCGGTACGGCGCCGGCGGGCCGATCTTCCGCGCCTACGACAAGCTCACCGGTGAAGTGGTGGCGGAGATCGCCCTGCCCGCCAACCCCACCGGCAGCCCGATGTCCTACATGGCCGGCGGCAAGCAGTACATCGTCGTCGCCGCCGCGACCCTGGAGACGCCGGCCGAACTGATCGCGCTGGCGCTGCCGCAGGAGTCTGCGCCGTAGGACGGTGCCGCCTCCGACAGGAGGCGCTGCCTCACTGCGGGAGGCGCAGGCTCCTGGCACGATTGACTGGGCCGCAATCGGAGCCGCAGGCGGCGATTGCCGGGCTCAGGAGCCTGTGGCGTAGAACTGTGCCGCCTCGTAATCGAGACGCAGGCTACCGGCGGGTTGGTCGAGTGGCAATCGGCGCCGCAGGCGAGGATTGCCGGCGAGGCTGAAACCGGGCCGGTCGCCGGCGCGAGGGACGGTCCGTGACCAATTCCCTCAACGCGCGTGCAGGCCGCTGTTGACGTGCGCGGTATGGCCGGTTTCCAGCGTATCGACGCGACCGGTCAGCCTGTCGAACTTGCTGTTGATCTCGTCGATCTTCCCGTTGAGCATCCACATGCCGATGACGAGGCCGATTGCGGTGGCCATCGATATCAGCAAGTTGCCCACCGCAATGAGTCTGTCCGCTTCCATGGGGCAAACGTTAACACGTCACCGTAAACATCACAACATCACGTCGGAGAGCAGCTTCACGCCGATGACGAACAGCGAGACGTGGACGATGCGGAAGAACAGCTCATCGTTCGCGCGCTGGTGCAGGCGGCGGCCGATCCAGATGCCGAGGGGCGCGAGGGGCAGCAGCACCAGCGAGGTGAGCAGGTTGTCGGTGTTCCACAGGCCCAGCCACGCGTAGGGCCCCACTTTCGACCAGTTCACGACGAAGAAGAACGCCACCCCGGTGGCCTGGAACGTCGTGCGGTCCATGCGCTGCGGCAGCAGGTGGGCCTGCAGCGGCGGTCCGCCGGCATGCACCGAGAAGCTGGCGAACCCCGCCAGCGTCCCCCAGAAGACGCCGGCCGCAAGGCGCGGGAATCCACCGGTGGACTCGGCCCGCGGCAACAAGAAGTGCTGCAGCGAGTAGGTCAGGGCGATTGCCCCGACAAGCGCGCGCAGGCCGTCGGGGGTCAGATAGCCGAAGGTCGCCGCGCCGAGCACCGTACCCAGCAGCGCCGCCGGCACCAGGACCTTCAGGTTGGGCCGGTCCCACGCCCCCCGGTAGGCGCGGATCGCGAGGGCGTCCATGACGAGCAGGATCGGCAGCAGCACCGCCGCGGCCTGGGCGGGGCTGACGACCATCGCCATCAGGGGCACCCCGACCACGGCGATGCCGCCGCCGAGCCCGCCCTTGGCGATGCCGACGATGAGCACGGCGACCGTCGCCGCGACGTAGAACCACGGATCGACAATCAAGAGAGCGCCGTCACTCGACCTCGATGAAGATCGGGTTCGAGTAGAACCAGAGGTCGTGCCAGGGGTTCTCTTCGGGGCCGTCCATGGCGGGCTCCAGGTCGTCCGTGCTCGTGCCGCGCACCCGGACGTAGAGGTCGCGGTCGACCGCGGGCAGCGCCGCCTCGAGGGCGTACCGGTCCCCGTCGCGGGCCAGCGCGTCGCGCGTGAACCGGGCGAGGACCCGCGTCGTCGGGTTGCGGTCGATGGAGGGATCGGAGGCCGGCCCCCGCACCTCGCCGATGATGACGTCGACCCGCCGGACGGCGGGGTTCTCCCCTGCCCCGTTCGGGCTCTCCGGGTCGCGGAACCGGACGGTGGCGGTGACCTGCGCCCCCCGCGCGACCCGCAACGTACCGCCGAGCCCGGCTTCATGCCCGCCGGCGCTCGCCAGACGGATGTCGAGCTCGGTGACGAGGTCGCCGGCGACCGTGAAGACGCGGCCCTGGCGGAGGCCGTCGAGGACGTCGGCGTGAGTCGGGTGCGCGTGGACCCAGGTCTTGTGGAACTCGCCGGGCCAGAAGTCGCTTCCGTCTCCCACGACGTCGGCATGGTGGTAGTGGGAGTCGGACGAGGCCACGATCCAGAACCGGCGCCCTTCGCCGAGCAGGGCGTCCCAGAGACCGCCGACGATGGCGGTCATCTGGTCGAAGCCGCCCAGTGTCTGCGCCCCCGCGGTCGAGTAGGCGCCGCGGTACCGGCTGCCGTCGTCCCGCGTGAGGGTCGCGGCCTGGTGGCCGGGCGCGCCCTCCATCCCGCGGTACACGTCCGGCGCGAGGTCGTTGTTCTCCCGGAGCTCCCAGGGCTCGTCGCGACCGTAACGCCCAATCCCGCGCGCCGACCGGGAGGGATGATTCGCGAACAGAATGGGCAGCCGGTCGAGCGCCTGCATGTGCTCCAGCGCCCGCCGCCGGAGCCCCGCCGACTGCCGGCGCGGGTCGGGGGGGCGGGCCCAGTCCTCGTTCGCGTCGAAGCGGCCCTCGATCTCGTACAGCACCGACGCCTCGTCCTCGGCCCGGGGAACGATCAGGGTGTGGTGGTCCATGCCCGGCATGTTGAGCTCCATGCCGTAGAACTGGAGCACCTCGGGAACGATCTCGCGCGACAGGGTCAGCTCGCGGTACGCCTGCTCCAGGTTCACCTTGGAGTGGTTCGGGCCGCCGTGATCGGTCGTCACCATCCAGCGCAAACCGAAGCGCCGCGCCATCACCGCGTTCCGCGGCGTGGAGTAGAGGGCGTCCCGCCCCTTGATCGGGATCGGCGGACTGGAGCGGTAGTCAGAGCCGGTGCTCCAGTGACTGTGGATGTGCGTATCGCCGGCCAGCCATTGCCGGTCCGAGGCCGGTGCGGCCAGGGCGAGACCGGCCACCCCGCACAGCACGCAGGACCAGACGAGGCGCGGAGAGGCGGCGCGGTGCGAAGTCACCGCCAGCGATTCCACCACCGGCTTCGGGGCGGTCCCGCGCCCGTCCTGCGTTACGATGGAGGGCGATGTACCTGTCCCGGCTGGCGGCGTTCGGCTTCGTCGCCCTGCTCCTGAGCGCGGTCCACCTGGTTGCGGCGCCGGCCGCGTCCATCTGGTACTTTGCCACCGTGGGCCTGCATCCCGTGCTGGGCCTGGTGCTGGTGGGGGCGCTCGTCCGACAGGCGTGGCGCCGCCCCTGGAGCGGCAGCGCCCTGGCGCCGGCCGGGGTCGGTCTGCTCGCTGCGGGGCTGGCCCTCGGGCTGGCGGTGGCCGCGCTCGGGGCCACCCGCCAGAACGCCTGGCTCCTGCAGATCCACGTCGCGGTGTCGGCGGCCGGCGCGGTCCTGTGGGGCCTCCACCTGTGGCGCGCCGCCGGCGCGACGGGCGGGTGGGCGCGGGCCGTCCGCATCGGCCTCGTCGCCGCCGCGGCGGCCGGGCTGAGCGCCCCCCTGCTGCGCGCGGCGCGCGACGCCGAGTGGCGCGAGACCCACCGCATCGAGAACCCCGTCCGCCCGCCCGCGAGCATGGCCGAGGAGGGGGCCGGGGCGTCCAGCCCGTTCGCGCCGTCGTCGGCCACCACGAACACCGGCGGCACCATTCCCGCCGACTTCTTCCTGACCAGCGAGACCTGCGGCCGGTGCCACGCCGACATCTACGAGCAGTGGAACGCCTCGGCCCACCACTTCTCGTCGTTCAACAACCAGTGGTACCGGCGATCCATCGAGTACATGCAGGAGGTGGTGGGCACCACCCCGTCGAAGTGGTGCGCCGGCTGCCACGACCACGCGGTGTTCTTCAACGGGCGCTTCGACCGGCCGATCGTCGACCAGATAGACACCCCGGAGGCGCAGGCCGGACTCGGCTGCACGTCGTGCCACTCCATCGTGCACGTCGGCAGCACCATGGGTCAGGGCGACTTCACCATCGAGTACCCGCCGCTGCACGACCTCGCGGCGAGCGAGCAGCCGCTGCTGCGGAGCGTGCACGACCTGCTGCTGCGGCTGGCCCCCGGGCCGCATCGCGACACGTTCATGAAGCCGTTCCACCGGGAGCAGAGCGCCGAGTTCTGCTCCTCGTGCCACAAGGTGCACCTGGACCTGCCGGTCAACGACTACCGGTGGGTGCGGGGCTTCAACGAGTACGACAACTGGCAGGCGTCGGGGGTCTCCGGGCAGGGCGCCCGTTCGTTCTACTACCCGGAGACGCCGCAGACCTGCAGCTCGTGCCACATGCCCCTCGTGCGGTCCGACGACCCCGCCGCGCAGGATGGCTACGTGCGGTCGCACCGCTTCCCCGGCGCGAACACCGCCGTGCCGTTCGTCAACCGCGATCCCGAGCAGCTCGCGGCGGTGCAGGACTTCCTGCGGGCCGGGCAGGTGTCGATAGACGTGTTCGGCATCACCCGCGTGGCCGACGCGCCGCCTCCCGCGGCGGCGGTCTTGCCGGGCAGCGAGCCCGCCCTGTCGAGCACGTTCGCGGTCGGGGAGGAGTCGCTGCAGTTCGGGGCGGCGCGGCGCCTGCCCGGCGGGCCCGCGCCGGCCGAGGTAATCGCGCCCCTCGACCTGACTCCGGTGGCGGTGCGGCGCGGCGAGTCGGTGCGCCTGGAGGTGGTGGTCCGCACCCGCAACGTCGGCCACTTCTTCCCCGGGGGCACGGTCGACGCCTTCGACGTCTGGGTCGAGCTGGAAGCGGTGGACGACCGGGGCCGCGTGCTGCTGCACAGCGGCGAGGCGGCGGACGGGGGCAGCGGCCCGGTGGACCCGGGCGCCCACTTCTACCGCAGCCTGCAGCTCGACGAGCACGGCAACCCCATCAACAAGCGGAACGCCTGGGCGACCCGATCCGTCGCCTACGTGCGGCTGATCCCCCCCGGCGCGGCCGACACCGTCCACTACCGGCTCCGGATTCCGGAGGACGCCGGGGACCGGATAACCCTGCGCGCCAGGGTCAACTACCGGAAGTTCGCATGGTGGTTCACCCAGTGGGCGTTCGCCGGCGTCCGCGACCCGTCGGAACTCGCGCCGTCGGTCACGAGCGCCCACGACGACGGGCAGTGGTTATTCACCGGCGACACGAGCACCGTGTCGGGGCAGGTGAAGGCGATTCCGGACATCCCCACGACGGTGATGGCGGAGGCCGCCGCGACCCTGACGGTGGTCGACGCCGACGCCCCGCTGCCGGCGCCGCCGGCGCCGCCGGCGGGCGACGCACAGCAGCGGGGGCGCTGGAACGACTACGGCATCGGCCTGCTGCTGCAGGGCGACCTGCGCGGGGCCGAGGCGGCGTTCCGCCGGGTGATGGCCATCGACCCCGAGTATCCCGACGGACCGGTGAACGCGGCGCGGGCGCGGCTGCAGGAGGGAGACGTCGACGCCGCGATTCCCCTCCTCGAGCAGGCCCTCGCCCTCGAGCCGGACCTCGCCCGCGCCCACTTCTTCCTCGGCACCGCCCTGCGGGCGCTGGGCCGCTACGAGGAGGCCCTCGTTCACTTCGCGGCGGCGCGGGACCAGTATCCGAGGGACCGCGTGGTCCTCGGCCAGATCGGACGCCTGCAGTTCCTCGACCGGCAGTACGAGGCGGCCATCGCCACCTACGAAGCGGTGCTCGCCATCGACCCCGAGGATGTCTCCGCCCATTACAATCTGATGCTGGCCCAGCAGGGCGCGGGCAACCGGGAGGAGGCGACGCGGGAGCGCGCGCTCTACGAGCGGTTCAAGGCGGACGAAGCCGCCCAGGCCATCACCGGGGCGTTTCGCCGCGCCTCGCCCGAGGACAACAACGAACGGCAGGCGATCCACGAGCACCGGCACCCGGACCCGCGGCCCGCCGCCCCCTGACACGATGACACGCTTCCTGACGCTGACCCTGGCCGTATCCGTCTCGGCCCTCGTCCTGACCGCGGCGACCCCGGTCGTCTTCACAGACGTCACCGGACCGGCCGGCATCCGCTTCACCCACAACACCGGCGCCTTCGGGGCAAAGTACATGCCGGAGACCTTCGGCTCGGGGGCCCTCTGGCTCGATGTCGACGGCGACGGGTGGCAGGACCTGCTGCTCGTCAACGGCACCGCCTGGCCCGAGCGAGACGACGCCGCGACCCACGCCGCGCTGTATCGCAACGACGGGGACGGGACGTTCACCGACATCACCCGCGGCTCGGGGCTCGACGTCCCGCTGTACGGCCTGGGCGGCGCCGCCGCGGACTTCGACAACGACGGGCACGTCGACGTCTATCTCACGGTGCTCGGGCCCAACCGCCTGTTCAGGGGCGCGGGCGACGGCACCTTCACCGACGTCACCGGAACGGCAGGGGTCGGCGACCCGGGGTTCTCGACCGCGGCCCTCTGGTTCGACTACGACAAGGACGGACACCTCGACCTGTTCGTCGGCAACTACGTGCACTGGTCGCCGGAGACGGATCTGTTCTGCTCGCTGACCGGCGACACCAAGTCGTACTGCACGCCCGAGTCGTACCAGGGCCAGAGCGGCACCCTCTATCGGAACCGGGGAGATTCCACCTTCGAGGACGTGACGACCGCGGCCGGACTGCGCGCCCCCTCGGCGAAGGCGCTGGGCGCCGTCATGCTCGACTTCAACGACGACGGGTGGATGGACCTCTTCGTCGCCAACGACACCCAGCCCGACCAGCTCTTCGAGAACCGGGGCGACGGCACGTTCGAGGACATCGGGGTCCTCGCGGGGGTGGCGTTCAGCGACGCGGGGGTGGCCCGCGCGGGGATGGGGGTCGACGCCGCCGACTACGACCGCTCGGGCCGGGCCGACCTCGTGATCGGCCACTTCTCCACCGAGATGATGGCCCTCTATCACAACGAGGGCAACGGCCTGTTCATCGACGAGGGGCCGCGCTCGGCCATCGGCCGGTCGACCCTGCTGACTCTGACCTTCGGATGCTTCTTCTTCGACTTCGATCTCGACGGCTGGCCGGACATCTTCGCCGCCAACGGGCACGTCGCCGACGACGTCGAGCGGGTGCAGGCCCGCATCACCTACGCGCAGCCGCCGCAACTGTTCCGCAACCTCGGGGGGGGCCGGTTCGAAGAGGTGACCGCCCCGGACACCGCCCTCGGGGCTCCCCAGGTGGGGCGCGGCGCCGCCTACGCGGACTTCGACAGGGACGGAGATCTGGACGTTGTGGTCACCGCCAACGGCGGGGCCCCGCGGCTGCTCCGCAACGACGGCGGCAACGACAACCACGTGCTGCGCATCCGAACGATGGGGACGACCTCGAACCGCGACGGCATCGGGGCCCGCATCGACGTGACGGCGGGCGGCGCCACCTGGTGGCAGGTGGTCAGGACGGGGTCGAGCTACCTGTCGCAGAGCGAGCTCCCGGTGACCTTCGGTCTCGGCGGCGGGACGCGGGTCGACGCGCTCCAGGTCACCTGGCCCAGCGGCCGGGTGGACCGGCTCGGAGCCGTCTCCGCGGACCGGACGATCACCGTCGAGGAGGGCGCGGGCATCGTGGACACCGAAACGATACAGAGTGCGAGATAGGCGCTTGCATCCGCTCCTTCGGACGCTCGTCGCCGGCGCCGCCACCGTGCTGCTCGCGCCGCCGGTCTCTGCCCAGCGGAACCTGGACGAGCTGCGCGCCCGCGCCGAGGCCGGCGATGCGGCGGCCCAGTTCAATCTCGCCCGCCTCCACGTGACCGGCACCGGCGTCTCGCAGGACGACGGGCGGGCCGCGCACTGGTACCGGGTGGCCGCCGACCAGGGGCACGCCGGCGCCCAGCACGGCCTCGGGCTGCGGTACGACGCCGGTCTCGGGGTTCCCGAGGACGATGCCGAGGCGGTCCGCTGGTATCGCCGGGCGGCCGCGCAGCACCACTGGGAGGCCCAGTTCAGGCTGGGACGCCTGTATGCCCGCGGCGCCGGCGTCGACCGCGACGACGCCGAGGCGGTGCGCTGGTTCCGGCGCGCGGCCGACCAGGGCCACGCCGAGGCGCAGTTCAACCTCGGCCAGATGTACTACAACGGCCGCGGCGTCCCCCGGGATCGCGCGCAGGCGGCGCGCTGGGTGCGGAGGGCCGCGGCCCAGGGCAACCCCACCGCGCAAGTGACCCTCGCCAGCATGTACGAGACCGGCGCGGGCGTCGGCCGCGACCTCGCCCTCGCCGCGCGCTGGTACCGCCTCGCGGCGGTCCAGGGCGACCCCGCCGCCCAGGTCACCCTGGGCTACCTCTACGACGCCGGCGCCGGGGTCGAGGAGGACGACGCCGAGGCCGTCCGCTGGATCCGGCGCGCGGCCGACCAGAACCATGCGGAGGCCCAGTTCGCGCTGGCCAACCTCTACTTCAACGGCCGGGGGGTCGCGCAGGACCGCGCCGAGGCGATACGCCTGGTCCGGCTCGCGGCCGACCAGGGACATGTCCGGGCGCAGTTCAACCTGGGGATGAGCTACGACACCGGCACCGGGGTCCGGCGGGACGCGGCCGAAGCGGCGCGCTGGTTCCGCCGCGCGGCCGAGCAGGGCGACCCCGCCGCCCAGCAGAACCTCGCGATCATGTACGCCAACGGCGACGGGGTGCCGCAGGATCTCGTCGCCGCCTACCTGTGGCTCACGCTCGCCGCGGCGCAGACCACCGAGCCCGCGCGCACCAGCCTGCTGCAGGGGCGCGCCGTCGTCGCGCAGCAGCTCACGCCCGGCCAGCTCGCCGCGGCCGAGCAACGTGTCGCAAACTGGTCACCCGTCACCGCCGAGACTCCCGGCGAACGCCCCTGAACCATCATCATGGACATCAACCAAGACCGGCTCTGGTATCTCAAGCTCCACTGGCAGGTGCTCGGCGCCATGCTCCTCGGCGCCCTGACCGGCATGATCTTCGGAGAGAGCGCGGCGAACTCCATCGGCTGGATCGGCGACCTCTTCATGCGCCTGCTGCGCATGATCATCGTGCCCCTGGTCATCGCCTCCATCGTCTCCGGGGTCGCCTCGATCGGGGGCGGCCGGGCCATCGGACGCCTCTTCAGCAAGACCCTGGGCTACTACCTGCTGACGAGCTTCCTCGCCGCGACCACCGGCCTGATCGCCGTCAACCTGTTCCGCCCCGGGGTCGGCGCCTCCCTCGGGGACGCCGCGGCGGGCGGCGAGATGCCCGAGCTCGACATCCCGACCTCGGGCGTCGAGCTGCTCCTCGACATCGTGCCGCCGAACGTGCTGACGGCGGCCGCCGCGGGCGACATGCTGCCGATCATCTTCTTCAGCATCGTCCTCGGCGCCGCGATAACCACCGTGAAGGCGGACGGCCCCCGCACCACCCTGATCGGGTTCTTCGATGCGTTCTTCCAGGCGATGGTGGCCCTGACCTCCGGCATCATCACCCTGCTCCCCATCGGGGTGTTCGCGCTCATCACGCGGATGGTCGGCACCACCGGGTTCGAGTCGTTCGCCCCCCTGATCCGGTACTTCCTGACCGTCGGGACCGGGCTCACCGTCCACCTCTTCGTCACCCTGCCCGTCGTCCTGATCGTGCTCGCGCGCATCTCCCCCGCCATCCACTTCAAGAACATGCGCAACCCGCTCCTGATCGCCTTCTCGACCAGCTCGTCGGCCGCGACCCTCCCGGTGACGATGCGGAGCGTCCAGGAACGGGTCGGCGTCTCGAACAAGGTGTCCTCGTTCGTCCTCCCCATGGGGGCGACCGTGAACATGGACGGAACCGCCGTCTTCGAGTGCGTGGGAGCGCTCTTCATCGCGCAGGTGATCGGGTTCGATCTGTCGCTCGGGGCCCAGGCGGTGGCGGTGATGACGGCGCTGCTCGCGTCGATCGGGGCGGCGGCGGTGCCCTCGGCGGGACTGGTGGTCATATTCATCGTCCTCGACGCCATCGGACTCGGCGGCAACCCGCAGGCCGAGGCAATAGTGCTCGCGATGCTCGCGATCGACCGCCCGCTCGACATGTACCGCACCGCCATCAACGTCTTCAGCGACTCGTGCGGCGCCGCGATCATCGCCCGCTCCGAGGGCGAGGACGGAGTCGATACGGAAGTTCGCTGAGCGCCGGTGACACGACGATCGGCGGGGCGGACGGCTCGGCGGCGGGTCCAGGCTCGCCAGCCGAGTCGAGCGCCGCGTTGCCGCCGGTCGTTCCAACAGAGTTGGCTGCCGGCGTCAGGTCCACGGCGGCCGGACCGTGACAAGGACAGCACACGACCAGAGACGCCACTTGCCGAAACCAGAGCAACTGTGACATGCTGACGTGTCATGGACAACACGGCCGACCGGCTGGTTGCACTCTTGGACTTGTTCGCCGAACACACGGGACGGAGCGTATCAACCGTGTCCCGTCATGCCACCGGAAGCGGTGACACCGTCGCCCGGTTGCGGCGCGGCGGCACGATAACCACCCGGAGGCTGGACCGGGCCATCCGCTTTCTCTCCGACAACTGGCCGGACTCTGTCGCATGGCCGGCCGACATCCCCCGTCCGGCGTCGCCCGGCGCCGATCGGCAGACGCCCTGACGCCAACGGAGCCAGTCGTCCACGCCGCCGATCAGGCGACAGCATCGCTGTGCGGACCGCACCACGCCACCCGGCCGACGATCCGATCGTCGGCCGCCAGGGGCCTCGACAGGTGAGCCGGGTTGTCGCTGACCAGAGTCCAATCGTCGCCGATCCGTCGCACGCGCTTGACGACCACCCCCTCGCGGGTCCGGAGGACGAACAGTTGATTCTCCACGGCGACCCGTTGGTCCTGATCGACGACGACGAGATCGCCGTCACGGATGGTCGGCCCCATCGAATCGCCGGCCGCCCGCACGCACGTCAGATGATCTGCTCGCGCCCAGGACGGCAGCACCGCCTCGGCAACCGCAATCGACAGGGCGGCCGACTCCGCGAACTCCACCTCGCCGGTATCCGCCTTGAACCGGACGTGCTCGGCGAACCGTGACGAACCCACGATTCGAGAGCACGGCGCGGCGAGCGCCGCTGGCGATGCTTGCGCTGCTGGTCGTGACCGCCCCGACGTTGGCCCGGGCGCAGGTCACGACGACCGGGAACATCCGGGTCGCGGCCACCGATCAGGACGGACTGCCGGTCCCCGGCGCCGCCGTCACCGCCGCCGCCGAGGACGCCGCGACGACGCGCGTCGCGTTCACGGACGCCGCGGGCCTGGCCGAGCTGCGCGCCCTGAACCCCTCCGCCCGCTACGTGGTGACGGTGGAGCTGGCCGGCTTCCGGACGAGCCGGCAGGCCGGCGTGCTGGTCCGCGCGGGCCAGACCGCGTCGCTGGCGGTGGGTCTGGCCGTCGGCAACGTGACCGAGACGGTCGTGGTGACCGCCGCGCCGCCGGTGGTCGACGTGACCAGCGCGGTCGTCGCCGAGGACATCACCCTCGACCTGACCGAGGCGGTCCCCACCGGCGCAGCTACCAGAGCTACCTGCAACTGGTGCCCGGGGTGCTGCCCGACGACCCGGAGTCGCCCGGCAACCCGGCGTCCAAGTCCGGCCTGAACTACCGCGACATCGGCGGCGACGCGGGTGTCTCGCGCGACAACTTCTACTACATCGACGGCATCAACGTCACCGACGGGGTCAGCGGCACGTTCGGCGCCAACCTCAACACCGAGATCATCCAGGAGCAGCAGGTGCTGACCGGGGGCATCCCGGCCGAGTACGTCGGCGCCCCCGGGCTGCTGTCGAGCGTCGTCACCAAGTCGGGCACCAACCAGCTCACCGGCTCGGTCAACTACTTCTTTCAGAACGACGGCCTCATCGCCGAGAACCGCAACGCCTCCGACCAGGAGTTCTCGCGGTTCGACACCGCCCTCACCGGCGGAGGACCCATCGCCGCCGACGAGGCGTGGTTCTTCGGCAGCTATCGCCGCGTGGCGCGCAACGACACCGTCGTGGCCCTCGACGGGGTCGACGTCATCCGCACCGCCGAGCAGACCCAGGACCAGTTCTACGCCCGCGGCACGTGGGCGCCGGGCACGAACGACACCCTCGCGTTCACGTTCCTGAACGACCCCACGGACGTCAGCGGCAGCCGCGACCGCGACGTCACCAACGCGCGCGACCGGAGCCGCGTGCAGGGGGGCAACAACTATCACCTGCGGTACAACCGCCTGCTCGGGAACCTGCTCGTCGAGGGCTCGTACAGCCGGCACAACGGCGAGCTCTCCGACTTCGCGGCGGTGCCCGGCCCGAGCAACAGCGTCGTCTTCCGGGACACCGACGTCCGCACCCTCGCCGACGAGCAGCTCGGCGGCTTCGGGCTCGACGACCTCGACCGGCGCGGCACCGAGGGCTACAAGGGGACGGTGGTCGCGCAGCTCGGCCGGCACGCGATTCACGGCGGCCTCGAGTTCATGCGGAACACGAATCTGCGCGACACCGTGTTCGACGGGGGGCAGTACACGTCGCTGGCCGGGCCGCTGGCCGGGCCGCTGGCCGGGCTCACGGCCGGCGAGCTGATCGGGGGGAGCTTCACGGATTCGCGCTTCGATCCGACCAACAGCAGCGACTACGACGGCTTCATCCGCACAGTCGACGGGCTTCCGGATCGGGCCGCGTTCTACACCCTCTACGACCTGAACGGGGACGGCGCGATCTCCCAGGACGAGCTCGCGTCGGGCCTCGTGTACGCCAGCATGGCCGGGAATCCGCACGGGGCGGTCAACTACGACCGGCTCTACCAGTCGGCGCTCGGCGCGCAGTAGACCCGCTCGAACGGCCTCAGCCTGTTCCTGCAGGACACGTTCAACGCCACCGACCGCCTGTCCTTCAACATCGGCGTCCGCACCGAGCGCTTCGCGCACATGGCGACCGACGGCACGAACATCTTCACCTTCGACTGGACCCTGGCCCCCCGCCTCAGCGTGTCGTACGACCCCACCGGCGACGGCCGGCAGCGGATCAGCGCGTTCTACGGCAAGTACTACGATCCGATCCGCAACAACCTGACCAACTTCGCGGGGACCCTCACCGGCTCGATACGCGAGGAGCAGGTCTACGCCAACGACCAGTGGGTGACCTACCGGGTGCGGGGCGGGCCGCAGCAGGCCGACGCGCTGTTCGCCCCGACGACGAGGACGCCGTGGACCGACGACTTCCAGGTGAGCTGGGAGACCGACCTCGGCGCGGGCCGCAGCGTCATGGCGCTCTACACGAAGCGGCGGACGCGGGACATCATCGAGGACTACGACATGGCCCTCTACGCGTACCGCGCCGACGGCACGACCAACTATCCCGGGCCGGTCGATCACCCCGATTCGCTCTTCCTCGGCCTCGACTACTTCGGCTACGACGTCTTCCCCGAGTCGAATTTCGTCATCGCGACCCTCGCGGGCGGCGCGCGCAACTACCAGGGGCTGGAGCTCACCTTCCGCCAGCGGCTCCGGAGCAACTGGCAGGCGCTGGCCGCGTACACCTACGGGGACGCCACCGGCAACACCAACTCCGATTCGAGCGCCGACTTCCAGGGCGACGTGATCTGGCTCGACCCGCGCGCGCCGCACCAGGCCGGCGACCAGCCCGGCTCGATCGCCCACCTGTTCAAGGTCAGCACGTCGTATGTCTGGGACCGCGGATTCCAGGTCGGCGCGAACTGGCGCTGGAACTCGGGCACGCTCGCCAGCCGCACGTTCCGGTCCTCGCGGCGGAACCTGCCCCTTCGGGTGGAGCCGGGAACAGAGTTCGACTTTGCGGGGATCACACACCGCTGGTTGTCGCCGACGGCCGTCGGCACCCTGCGCAACCCCGCCTACGGCATCGTCGACGTCCGCCTGCTCTACAACCTGCAGCTCTCCGGCTCCCGGCTGGAGCTGTTCGCCGATGTCTTCAACGTGCTGGACAACCAGGACGCCACCCGCAACCAGGACCTCCTGGCCGGGGCGGGCGGCAACACGTTCGGCGACGGCATCCGCTTCACCCCGCCGCGGCGGGTGTTCATCGGCGCCCGGCTGCGCTTCGGCCAGGGCGGCGCGTGAAGTGTGTCAGGTTGGGTGGCCAGCGAACGACCATCCTCGCCCGACCAAACGAGACCGCAATCCCTGCGGCCAAGCGGCCACGACCCCCATCCCGAACCCTCCCGGCCCACGCAGACGGGCGTGCCGCGCCAGCCCCAACTATGGGGGCTTGAGCCTCTCCGGGGAGGGTGTGGCAGCACGTCGAGGGCGGGAACTCCTCCGCCGCCGAGCGCCGCTTTGGATCATGGCCAGCACCCACCCGCCTCGTCAACGGACCGAGGAACGCCGCTGCGCTCCGAAGACCGTTCACGTTCGCCCGGATTCAATCTCCGGATTCGGCGTTCAACTTCACGGGATGCGCAACCAGGCCGCCCCGCGGCTGGCAAGGGGGAAGCCTCGGGCGAGGCGTCGGGCGATCGGCAGCGCCGGGCGCTCAGAGCGCGGACCCCGACAGTCGCCGGCCGGCCCGACCGAGGACGCGACCGCCGCCTGTTTCGCCGAACGCCCCACGACCAGGGGAGCTGCGTCGAGCTGCGTCGACGACGGCGACCGCCGCGTGCTTCCGCGGCACTGCCCACCGGCGGCCCACCGCCGTGACCCTGCCCGGAACGCCGTGGCAGACGCGCCGTCCCGCCCCCTCCCAGGAGCTATCGCGCCGGGCACGAACCCCGTCAGGGCGTCGCCCGATCTTCAGGGCCGGAATCTGTGCGGCGAGCTGGCAATCGCACGTATTCCCTCCCGGAGGCCTCCTGTCTGGCTTGAATGTCCTTGAAGATCGCCTCGACGTCGTAGTCGAACCGCGCGGCGTACGCCCTCCGGATGGCCCAGACTTCAGCGATGATTGGGTCCGGCTGTCTCGTCTGCATGGTCGTACTCCTCCATGAGCTCGTTGGGCGTGCAGATGACCGGCGGCTCGCAGCCAGCCTTCCGACACGCTTGCTCGATCCGAGGCCGCACAGCGGCATTCGCGATGTGACGGAGATTCCACGTCAGCAGATAGTCGACCCGGTTCGTGGCGGCAACGCCGACGTGCGCCGCATCCGCGGTAGCCTCGCGCGGAAACGCCCCGAGTTCCGCAGCCTCCGAGTCAGGGCCGCGCCGTCTTCCGTGGTGTCGAGACGCGTGACCATCTCCAGCGCCATCAGGCGAGCGCGGGCGGCATCCGCGTCGCCTGCCCCGGCTTCTGTGAACACGAGCTCCGAGGCGACGAGAACGAACCGCTCCGGTGCGTCGCGCCACCATTCCCGCGTCATGGTCTGCTGCGCCGCGACGATGAGGTCCCGCGACGGCCGCGCTGTCAGGTAGCTGACGATCGAGGTTTCAATGTACACACTGGGCTTCATCATGTGCAACGCCGCGCTCGCGGGGTATCACGCGCGACGGGTGGCGGACTCACGGGCTGCCCCTTTCGGGGAAACGGTGCGCGGGGGGCGACGTGAGCGCCCTCACCGCGGCGGCTCCGATCGACGCGCAGGTCCTTGCGGGTCGCGCAGAGCCGCGCCGTCGGAGGCCGCGCCCGCCAAGCCTTGGACCGGGCCTCGGCCGCCGAGTTCGTCGCCGGCCCGCCGGGAGGTCGACGTCGAACCAGGTCGACGGCGAGGAATCCGACCCTGTCGCTGACCGATTGCTGCACCCCCGGATCCGTGGGTGCACCCGGTCCGCCCAAGTTCGCGAGGTCCGGGTTATGCTTGGAGAGGGGTTCCGCATGTCAAAGCAACCCGGAAACCTGAACGCTGTGTTCGGCCGGTTCCGGCGGCGGATGCTGGCCGCCGAACTGTCCACCGGGGCGGTTGAGCGCAGAGACATCGGCAACGCGTCGGAGCCCGCGCGCCGGACCATGCCGGCCACGCCCCCAGACTCGCCGCCACGCCTGCCAGTCCGGGCGCTTGGCGAGTACGTTCCCGGCGGGCGCGTGGACGCCATGCGCCGTCTCCTCCGCGGCCGTTGAACGCTCAACGGGCACGCCTGACCACCAGCAGGCGTTGAGAGGAGATGCGCCGGAGCGAGGTGCGCGCGCGGTGGGCGGCCGCGCCGTCTGCCCCCGGAATCGCTTGGTGTCAACTCACCGCGGGGTGCGCCTTGAACTACACCCGCTACGGGTTCCGCCGCAAACCTGGGGTTGACGCCGGCCGCGGGCTACCTTGGACGCCTTCGGCGGCCGGACTCGCGCCGGGCGAGGATCAAGATCGACTCCGTCAGTCGACCCCCTCCAGCGCGGCGGGGGTGACCGGTCCAAGGCGTCGTCATCCGAACCTCGTCCGCCCGCGCCGACAGATCCACCCTCAGCCCTGCTCTCTGTTCGTCCACTAGCGACGTCAGCTCTTCCTGGAACTGTTCCCGCGTGAAGTACTCGTCTGCGAAGAGAACGAGCGAGTCGAGGAGCAACCAGACGCCGGCCCCGACACCGACGCCGAGCAGGCGGCCGATCCCGGGCAGCAGTCTCAGGCAGCACACCTTCCTCTGGAACAAGCTGCTCCTGGACAGTCTGCCGGACAGGCCCTTCATGAGCGCTCTGGCCGCGGACACGGCGCGAACACCGGCGGCGACGGACAGGATGCCGGTCGGAGCGGTGGTGCCGGTGAACCGCTGGACGGTTTCCGGAACCGCTGCCTCCAGCATGCCCTCGTAGGCCAGCCGGGTCCGCACCGACTCGACATCGGAACAGGACCCGTCAGCCCGTACGCTCGCAGCGGCCGGGAACAGATCCACCTCGTCCCGCATCCGCCGGGCGATCAGCTCGCGCACTCTGCACCGTCTCTACGGCGCAGACTCCCGGCGCCGTCGAATCAGGGCACGGCGTCCAGCAGGACCCGCAGCATGCGGGCGTAGCCGGCGTCGGCCGCTTCGTGCTCGGCCGTCCCATCGTCGCCGAACCGGACCATGCTCCCGGCGACGTTCGCGCTGTCGCCCGCCGCCCCCGCCTGCAGGCCGTCGGCGCCGACATCGGTCACGAGGACCTTGCTGGCGGCTATCGACGCCATGTTGAGGTCCATGTAGACGTCCCGATAGCTGCCGGCCTCCAGCTTCTGCTCGATGTAGACGGGGACTTCGTATCGGGCGGATACGACCATCAACTGTCCCGGAAAGCGGAGGGCGGCCACGAACCGGTCGGCGCCTTCCGGACCCTCCGGGTCCCGGGCCGCTATGCTGTCGAGCTGCGCGCTTTCGAGGGCGGCCGCCAACTGCCCTGCCAGCGACGCCGACTCCGGACCTTGCGCCCCGGACGCGGCGCCCACGATGAGCACCGCGACCGCCGCAACCACCGCGGGTCTCGCTACACACCGAACGCATCTCGACATGGTGCCCCTCCAATGCAGTGAACAGCTCTCCTCGTCCTCCTCCGTCGGCTCCGGCGCCCGCGACACCAAGAGCCCGTGGCGAAACCGCACGGGCTTCCGCCATAGGCTCCCTGGCCCCATTCTATACACTCGCAGCCGGGAAACGCGCCCGTCAGGACAGCGCATAGCCGGGGCTGCGCAACGCCTGGATCTTGTCGCGCAACGCCGCCGCCCGCTCGAACTCGAGGTTCGCCGCCGCCGCCCGCATCTCCGTCTCCAGCGACTGCAGATGGGCGTCGAGCTCGGCCTGGGTGCCCGGCCCGTGGCCGGAGCGGCGTGGCGGACGCGCCGTCCGCCCCCGGCCGGCGCAACAGTCCCCACCCGATCGCCTCCCCGGCTCAAGCGAGGCAGCTGCGCCCCCTGGCCTTCAGATGTACGGCGACCGCGCCTGGTCGCTGAATCCGGGGGAAGTTGAACGCCGAATCAGAGGTCGTGCGCGGCAAGAGCGCCTGCGCCGCGTGCGCCGGCCCTGCAGCTGGATGGCGTCAGTCGTCGGTGATCTCGGCTTCGAGGATGACGGCGGCTTCATTGCCTCCGAACCTCGTGTCGAACACCGTCATGCCCACGAAGCTGTACTCCGGCGGGGCCTCGTTCATCTCGGTCTGCATGGTTCCGGTGCGGTTCGTGGCAAGCAGGATGTAGCGGAACCGGCGGCCTTCCGGGTCCAGGGTCATGACGACGACGGCTTCGCTGCCACCGAAGGCGGTCTCGCCCCCTTGGGTCGCGAGGAAGCGGTAGCCGCGCCCCCCGGCCTCGTTGAGCTCCTCCTCCATGGTCCCCGTGCGGCTGGTGGATAGAAGCAGGTACTTCTCGGGTTGTTCGGACTGCTGCGCGGTTGTTGGCGGCACCAGGACGAACAGGGCCAAGGCGATGATGATCACGGTGTGGAGCTTGCGCATGTTTCCCTCTCTCTCATGAAAAGTGGAGCGCCCTTCGTCCCGGCTGGCATCTCGGCGCTCGGCGTAGACCGTCGAGTGCGCCGTCCGTCATCATGCGCCGGGCGCTGCGCTCAAGGACGACGGCAAGTGGGGCAGCCTGGAGTTCCGCCCCGCGGATCCTGGCCGCCGTCCTCACCGTTCAGCCGTCCGCGGCCCGCCGAATTCGTCGCCGACGCCGGGAGGTCGACTTGTCGACCGCGGCCCGGCGCTCGTCACACCGCCGCGGCGGGCTTGGTCCACCAGCTCGCCTAGCACTGCAGCTCGCCGACGAGGGTCGCGGGCGGCGGGGGCAGCCCGCCTCGGCCTCGGCACCCGTCTCACCGGGGCACCACAAGACCGTCCCAAAGATCCTCTACCGGCATCCCGGCGGGGATCGCGTCGGTGAAGACGGACCGGTCGAACGGCACCTCCGACACGTTCGTGATGCGCATCTCGTCGACGCCCACCTGGCCATCGGGTAGGACTTGCTGGATGGTCCGTTCCAGCTGCAGCGTCAGCTCGCTCGTCCCGGCACCGAACCTGTAGTCCCACCGATCGACCGTCATCCCCATCATCTCTGGGAACTCGGTCCGGTAGTGGTGGAGCGTCAGCGGGCCGCGCTCCTCCTGCCCCACGTAGTCCATGGGCGTGCTTTGACCACTCTCCCTCCGACGCTGCGCCGCTCGGTACTGCGGCAAGTCGGGTGGGACTGGCCGTGTGCGTGTCAAGGATCGCTGTCGGGCCAGGGAGCGTCCGGGCACCACGTTCAATGGACCGCGGCGGGCGACGACCAGGGTATGGTTGATCTCGATCCGCTCGCCCTCGCCGAGCGTCTCCCCGGGGATGACGATCTCGGTTGTGTGCTCGCCCCTCACCAGCCGATCGGTCCGGCGGTGGCCGTCAGGAGAGAACGTGTGCGTCCCCTCCTCCGAGTCGATGACCCTGTCGCCGAGCGTCCGGGACTGGACGTAGTCGACCACGAACATGGTCTGCGCCGTCGCTGCGGGTGCAAACAGCGTCGTCAGTGCCGTCACCAGAAAAAGCGCCGATTGCTTCATCCGAACCTCCTCTCCGGCCTCCCTGTGGCGAGTTCGTCGTTCATCGTCGTCGGTGTCGCCGCAGCAGAGGAACAGCATCGAGATGAGCGCGCCGTGAGAGGCGCCCTTCACGGCGCACTACCACGGGCTGATAAAAAGCCGCCTACCAACTGATCGTTGCGAGAATCCCGGCGCCTCCCTTTCTCAATACCGGCGACGCCGTCACACGCGCGGAACGGGACCTCCGGTACACCGTCTCGTGCCTCGACGCATCGATCATTGCACCGACCACGATGGACGTCGTGAAATACAGTGGGAAGGTCAAGAATGTCCTGTAACAGAACTCGTCGCCGCCGCCTTCCAGGCCGCATCCTACGAAAAAGCCGGCTACGCCGAGGCCCGCTCCGATCCACATTCCGTTGCTCAGTGGATCCTGTCGCTCGATGGTCTCGATCTCGGTGTCGGCCAGAGTCCAGACCTCGTGTCCATCAGTGACCGCCAAGGCCGAGGTCGCTAGATCGTCGACGTCACCCTTGATGCGACGCCCCCCGGCGTCCGTCACGTAGACGCCGTCTCCGGACCCCAGCGTTCCGAAGCGCACCAGTTCGTCCAACGAGCGGGCTATCTGCGCCTCGGCCGTAGCCGCGACCACCATCAGGGCCACAAGCAACACGGTCGCCCGCCGCGTTCGCACGTTCTCGCACGACTTCCATCGACGTCGCATCGTGTACCTATGTTGCAGCATCCTGCATTCTCCTTTCCCAACCGGCAACGTGACCTGGAGTGCGTTCAGAGCGACACGCTCATGAGAAATACCGGCTGTACGTTGAGGCTGCCCGACGAGCCGGCCGCCGTTGAGCCCGCCCCGCCGTGGAACGTCACACCGCCCTTGATACCGAGGCGCCGGGACAGCCTGCGCCCCACGAGGAACTCCAGCGCCAGAGCGCCGTCCCAGGATGCGCGACGCCTCTCGTCGATCTGCATGGGCCCGGAGAGCCCAAGGTCGACCCGCGTCCGTTCGTTCATGTAGTCCGGCGGATGCCGCGCGGTCAGGTGCCACCACTTCGCGCCGGCCACCTGTGCGCCTACACCCATAGCAAGTTCCAGTTCATCGTCGAGGAACACGCGATAGCGCGCGGTCAGGGTCGAGAAACGGAAGTTCACGAACCCATCGTGGTAGTAGCCGTGACGAGGATACCGGTCGGTAAAGGCGTGGCCGACTCCGCCCGCGTGCTGCAGGGCTATTCCCCAATGCTCATTCAACCACAGCGCGCCGCCAACATGGTACACGGGAGAGGAACGAGGAATGCCCTCGTTGTAGCTGTAAATCAACCCTGCGGTGATGCCTACCCCGAACAGCAGCTCCACCCGGTAGTCGGGCCGCGTCTGGACCTGGGCCGCGACCGGTGCGCCTGTAGACGCCGCGAGTAGCACCACCATAGTCGATACTCGTCTCATCATCGCCTCCCACCAATGCCCAAACTAGACCAGGGCAACACCGCAACCTGGCACATTCCATAAATTCACGTCCGTCGCCACCAAGCTCACCGCCACACAGGCGGCACCGCGCCGTCACCTGCGCCAGATACGCCGCCAGCTCTTCCAACGGCGCCGTGAACACGCTGTTGCCCACCGCCCACGACACCCGCTCCACCCGCACCCCACACCGCCGGCAACCCGAGCGCGTCGGCCGACCAGTTCTCGATCGTCGCGGACCTGACCCCGGTGCCGGCTCTGCCGGTGGCCGGCGGATCAGATCCCGGTCCCCACTCCGTCGGCAGGTCGGCCGGACGTCGTTCGTGCATGATCCGCTCGCTCACGGGGTCGTGAGCCGAAAGACGGCCCCAGCGCGGACCGACCAATACCGAATCGTGCCCCACCGGGCGGGGCGGATGTAGTTGCGCACGTCGACGCGCAGATCCAGTCGGCCGCGTGCCCGCAAGTCCGCTCCGACGTCGATGACCCAAGCATTGTTGTCGCCGAAACTGGCGAAGCCCATCGCGGTGTACGGCGAGAACCTCGATCCGCCAAGCGACTCGACCCGCACAAGGCCCGTGACCGACGCCACCGCTAGGTAATCGAAGAAGCCTAGGAGTCTGCGCCGTAGAAACCGGGATGCGACAATTGTAGAAGAGCCTGACGACGAAGGGACTTGATGTCGACGACATTCCGCCGCTACGCACCGGAGCAATCGCTGCTGTTGCCGCCGGATGTACGGGAGTGGTTGCCGGAGGGTCACCTGTCGCACCACATCAGCGATCTGGTGGACGGGCTGGATCTGACGGCGTTCTACGCGGGGTACGAGGGCGACGGGCGTCGCAACGCGCCGTATGAGCCTCGGATGCTGGTGAAGGTGCTGCTCTACGCCTACGCGACGGGTGTGTTTTCGTCGCGTGGGATTGCGCGGAAGCTGGAAGAGGACGTGGCGTTCCGGGTGCTGGCGGCGGGCAACTTCCCGCAACACCGGACGATCTGCGAGTTTCGGCGGCGGCACCTGGACGATTTCAAGCAGTTGTTCGTCGAGGTGGTCGGTCTGGCTCGCGAGCTGGGCCTTGCGCGGTTCGGGAAGCTGTCTGTCGGGACGAAGGTGCGCGCGAACGCGAGCAAGCGCAAGGCGATGAGCTACGGTCGGATGCAGGAGGAGGAACGGCGTCTGTCCGGCGAGATCGACGAGCTGTTGCGGGCGGCGGACGAGACCGACGTGGCCGAGGACGTGCGGTTGGGGCCGGAGGTGCGGGGCGACGAGTTGCCGGCGGAGTTGCGTCGGCGGGAAGATCGTCTGGCGGCGATCCGGGCGGCGAAGGCGCGTTTGGAGGCGGCGCAGCGGGCGGCGGACGACGCCCGCGGACGGCAGGCGGGCCAGGCTCGAAACCCGAAGGGGGGACGACCGTACAAGCGGGCGTATGGCGAGCCTGACGAGAAGGCGCAGAGCAACTTCACGGACCCGGAAAGCGGGATCATGAAGACGGGCAACGAGGGCTTCCAGCAGTGCTACAACGCGCAGGCGGCGGTGGACGCTGAGCACCAGTTGGTGGTGGCGACGGATGTGACGGCGAACGCGAGCGACCAGGGCGGTCTGCCGGTGTTGCTCGACGCGGTCCAGGAGCGGTTCGACGCGCAGCCGGAAACGGTGCTGGCCGACGCGGGGTACTGCAACGAGCGGGACTTGACGGAGCTCGAAACGCGGGGTGTTGACGGGTATGTGGCGACGGGCCGGGAGGACAAGAAGGTCGCCGCCCGTAATCTGAAGAAGCATCCGGCGACGGGTCGCATGGTGGAGAAGCTGTCGACGCCGGCGGGCCGGGCGGTGTATGCGGAACGGAAGTGGTTGTCGGAGGCGCCGTATGGCTGGATCAAGCACGTGCTGGGCTTCCGGCGCTTCAGCCTGCGTGGACTGGCGAAGGTGCGGGGCGAGTGGGACTTGGTGTGCCTGGCGGTGAACGCCAAGCGCCTGCACCTGCTGATGGCGGCGTAAAAGGGGTGGATCTTGCCTTCCGTGACCGAGAATGGGGTGCAAATCGCGGCGTTTGGAGCGATGTACGGCCTGTTCTCGGTTCGCGCCGCCGGTTGGTCGAAAATCACCTGCTCGGCGACCGGCGGAATACGCCTTGACGCCGCGCGTCACGACGCAAACCGTCGGGTTTCGCGAATTTCCTACGGCGCAGACTCCTAGCTCCGTCCCGACCCCGACCGGACCAGCAATCTGGATCTCCGCGCCGCCGCCGATGTGTGCGCTCGTGGGGATCGGTCCGAACCACGCGTCCACGCCGCCCGGACCGGCTACCGCGTACCCGCGCAGCTGGGCCTCCGCGGATCCGGCCGTCAGACCGTTCCCGAGCAGAAGCGAAACCAGAACGACCAACCAGACCTTCCGCATCTCATGTCCCTCCGCTTGAGCGTCTCGGTGTCGGGACCGCGCTCCGAGTGCCGCCGCGGCCCCTCCACCCGGTGCTCGGGGCTCCTCGGCCTCCCGTGGTCTCTGCCCTATCTGCTAGGAAATGCGTCGAACGGCCGGAAACCGGCTCATCGGGCGGGCGCGCCAGCAAGGGTGGGACAGGCAGAAAGACGCTGATGGCCCATGACTACACGCGCCCCCCCGCACTTCGAGACGGGTGGTGGTGGACTCACGGTCCGCCCCCCGTGAACCCCACGATCAGCGAGAGCCGAACGTTCGGGAAAGCGCCGATGCGGACCTGCGGCGCGACGTAGACCCGCCGGCTGGCCGACCAATGGGCGATCCCGAACCCGAGCTCCGGCGCGAGACCAGCGCCCCAATCCCACGCCCGTTCCCCGTCGACCAGCGCGTCGGCGCAGAGCCGCTCGATCGTTGTCCTGGCCGGCAGAATGGTTCGCGTGCGACGGCAGGCCTCGACGAACCTGCGCACCAGATCCTTCGTTCGACTGCGCCCGTTGCGCTTCTTCGCGGAGCCGGTCGCCGAGCTCACGTGCCGCGGAGCACCGTACAAGTGTCCGAGTCGGACCTGCGAAACCGCGAGACGGCCGCCCGGCGCCGTTCGACGGCCACAACCCGCGAGCCTTGAGCACCACGACGATGCGACGGGCGCACTCGTGGGGGTCGTTCAGGGTAGAATTATCGTGCGTTCTCGAAGCTCTCCCTTCGGGATTGTCGGCGGCCGGGGTTGGGGCGCGCGGCCTCATGAGGAGGCAGAGCGTACTTGTCGTCGTCAACTTGACAGTGCCTCGACGAGAACCCCTCGGCGCGTTCACGGCCTATTTCGGGCCGACTACACTCAAAGGACTCACGCATGGAATCTACAACCGGCACGATCAAGCGCATCACGGACAAGGGCTTCGGCTTCATCGCCGCGCCCGACGGCGTCGAATACTTCTTCCACCAGTCCGCGTGCACGAGCACGCCATTCGACTCGCTGCGCGAAGGCGACAACGTGACGTTTACGCTCGGCCAGGGCCCGAAGGGCCCCCGCGCCGAGAACGTCTCACCCGCCTAGCCGGCTCCACACACTCGAACCCCCGGTGACCGTAAGGCCATCGGGGTTCGAGTGTCTAGAATCGCAACCCATTGGAACGCGCCCGGAGCCGGAGCCCAGAGCGCGTCGAGCGACGGACGATACAGCCCCTGGGAAAACTTATGAGTGTCATAGCAAAGGCAATCGCCGACCGTCAAAGTGAGATCGAGCGCTTGCAGGGGGAGATCAAGGCGTTGAACGACGTCGACAAGATGCTCGGGACCTCCGCTCCGGCGAAGCCCGCGGCTCGGCGCTCTTCCTCGCGGCGGCCGGCGGCTGCGGCCACCCCGGTAGCGGAGACCGCGTCCGACGCCAAGCCGACGAGGAAGCGCCGACCGATGACGGCCGAAGAGAAGAAGGCGGTTTCCGAGCGGATGACAGCCTCTTGGGCCGAGCGCAGAAAGAAAGCCGCGAAGTAGCCCGCCGGGGCCGCGACGAGTACGTGCCCCGTCCGCGGTCGGTGTATCCTTCTGACCGCAGATCTTCCGAGGTCGTTCCCGCCACGCGGCGCGTCGAGCCAAGCGTCGATCCCGCGCGGCCTCGTGGCCCGCGCCGGGGGGGCGGACGCACCGTCCGCCCCCAAGCCCGAGCGCGGCCCGCCGCCGGCGGGACTGCGTCGTGTCGCTCTCGCGGAACTGCAGGGCGGCGGCGGTCGAGATCGAGGACGACCAAGTCGGCGAGCTTGGCCGCCGCCGCCGAGAGCGCCCATAATGCCGTTTATGGGTGCCTCACACCCGACTACCGCCACTCCCGAAGTTCAACAGCGAACGGGACAATCCCGGACGCCACCGCGCATGACCCCACACCCCGAGTCCATCAGTATCGCGCAGGCGCGGCGGCTGGCCCTTGCCGGCGCCGGGCTGCTCGCGCCGCGCCGCCTCGGTCTCCCCGAGCGGGCGGGTGTTCGGAGCGCACAGGCGCGGGAACGCTGCCACCGGATCGTCGAGCACTTCGGCTACCTGCAGATCGACACCGTCGCGGTGAGCGGAGCACGCACCCACTGCATCGTGCTCGCCTCGCGGCTTCCCGGCCTCGACGCCGCTCTCGCGGAGACGCTGCTCGCACCCGGGGTGCCGCTATTCGAGTACTGGGGCCATGAAGCGTGCTGGCTGCCGCTCTCCCTCTACCCCTGCTTCGCGTGGCGGCGGAAGCAGTACCGGGTGCACCCCTGGTGTGGCGACGTGCTGCGAGCACCGCAGGCTGGCGCGGTCCATCGTGAAGCGCATCGAGTGCGAAGGGGCGCTGCGCTCCCTCGACCTCGCGGGCAGGAGCGGCGCCAAGCTCAGCCACCGGGTGGCCGAGTCGCTGTGGCTCGTCGGGCGACTGGCGATCCGCGAGCGGCGCAGCTTTCAACGCAGCTTCGACCTCGTCGAGCGGGTCATCCCCACCGAGGTCCGGTCCCGGCGCGTGAGCACCGCGTCGGCCTTCGACACCCTGCTGTTGCGCGCCCTCGCCGGCCACGGCTGGGCCTCCACCGGCACCGTGGCCGCAACCTGGCGTCTGGTGAAGTGCCGCGACCGGATCCATGCCTCGCTAAAACGCTTGCAGGAGACCGGCAGAATCCTCCCGTGCGCGCTGCGCACCGCGGGGCGGGCGCTCCCCGGCTGGATCCGGATCGAGGATCTGGAACGCTTGCCCGAGCTGGAACGCCTGCGGCCGCGCCGCGACCGCGGCGTCCTGCTGTCCCCCTTCGATCCATTGCTGTGGGACCGGGCGCGAGTGCAGGCCCTGTTCTGCTTCGAGCAGCGGATAGAAATCTACAAGCCGGCGAGCCGGCGCCGCTACGGGTATTACTGCCTTCCGGTGCTCGCTGGCGAGCGTCTGATCGGACGCGTGGATCTGAAGGCGCGGCGGGCGGAAGGCAAGCTGGACGTGCTCGCCACCCACTTCGAGAGAACCGAGCCCGGCCTGCGGGACCGCCACGCCCTTGGCCGCGCGCTCGAACGATTCTCCGCCTCGGTCGGCCTTCAACTGCGAGGATCCTCTCGGATCGGGTGAATCTCCGGGATGGCGTCTGCCTTCCGCGGACGAGCATGGTCCGATGTCTCCGCCCGCCGTCGATGTCACGAGCGATGCATCCACCGGCTCGGCGGCGAGATCTGGCAACGGGATTCCACGTCACAATCCCTTCAATGCCCAGCCCGCGCACTGCGCCAATAATCTCACCAGATGGTACCCCCGCCGAGTCGTAGAAATTCAAGATGCACATCAAGTGAACAATAGCGGCTCGCTGCATTCTTTGTCTTCGGTTACCGGGTAGGGGCGAGAAAATCCGCGAAGTGGTGTGCAGCTTCGTGCGCAGGTGCCGATACATGGAGTATGGCCCGGGGGAGCGGCAGAGGTGGCGGGTCGAAGGCGCCCCGGCGGGAGCAGGAGCCGCGAGACAAGCGCATCGAGGAGCTCCAGCGGGAGAACGTTAAGCTGCACGAGGACTTGGTACGCACTATCCGCGACCGCGACCGGTGGAAGCGGCGCAGCGAACACCTCGAGAAGCAGCTCGACGCCGCCCGGCGGGCCGGCCGCCGACAGGCCGCGCCCTTCGCCAAGGACCGGCGGCAGGGCCGCGGCGAGCGTCCAGGCCGACGACCCGGTGCAGGGTACGGGCGGCAGGGACGCCGCCGGCGTCCGCCGCGGGTCGACGAGACCCATGCGGCCCGCGTCCCCAAGGCGTGTCCCGCCTGCGGCGGCGCCGTCGAAGTGGCCCGCGTGGCCGCGCAGTATCAGGAAGATCTCCCTCCGGTGCACCCCATCGTACACCGCTTCGACATCGAGGTCGGCCACTGTTCGCAGTGTCGGCGCCGCGTGCAGGGCCGCCACCGCCTCCAAACCTCCGACGCTCTGGGCGCGGCCAGCGTGCAGCTCGGCCCCGGGGCCGTCTCGCTCGCCGTCGAGTTGCACACCGAGCTGGGGGTACCGCTGGCAAAGGTCGCGCACGTGCTGCGGACCCGGTTCGGCGTGCACGTCACCCCCGGCGGCCTCGCGCGGCTGCTGCATCGGGCCGCCCGCGACGCCGGGCCGGCCTACCGGGAACTCTGCCGGCAGGTCCGCAACGCGCCGGTGGTCACGCCGGACGAAACCGGCTGGCGCGTCGGCGCCAAGCCCCACTGGCTGTGGACGTGCGTCACCCCGGAGACCACCGTCTACGCCATCTGCCCCGGCCGCAGCTTCGACGACGCCGCCACCCTGCTCGGGACCGACTACTCGGGCGTGCTCGTGCGCGACGGGTGGGTGGTGTATCGCTGCTACAAGGGGTTGCACCAGAGCTGCATCAATCACCTCGCCAACCGCTGCCGGAAACTGCGGGAAGGCCACCCCAGGAGTCCCTGGGGCCCGGCGGTCCTAGTGGTGTGTCTCTTGAACAAGTTGACGGTTGATCTCCGGGGCGTTTCGACGGTTCGGGCCGGAATCGCCGTTCGACGACCCGTTCGGCCACGTGCGAGCAATCGCAAGGTTATTTCTGGGACACACCACTAGTGGTGTGTCCCTTGAACAAGTTGACGCTTGATCTGCGAGGCGTTTCGACGGTTCGGGCCGGAATCGCCGTTCGACGACCCGTTCGGCCACGTGCGAGCAACCGCAAGATCATTTCTGGGACATACCACTAGCGGTCCTGCGGGCCGGCCTCGCCGCCCGTGACCGCTGCAACGCCGGAGAGATGAGCGAGCACGGCCTCGCCTCGGTCCGCGGCCGGCTCGAAGCCCGGCTCGGCCGACTCATCGACGCCCCGCCGCGGATTCCCGACGCCCAACGCTTCGCCAACCAACTGACCACCGAATTCCAGGCCGTGTTCCTCTTCCTGCGCGACCCGTCGATAGACGCCACCAACTGGCGGGCCGAACAGGCCATCCGGCCCGCGGTGGTCATCCGCAAAGTGTGCGGGGGCAACCGCACCCGCCAGGGCGCCGACACCCAGCAGGTGCTGTCCAGCGTCGTACGCACCGCCCGTCAGCGCGGCCTCGACCTGCCCCGGCTGATCACCGAGATGCTGCGCGCCCGAGAGCCGGTCGTTCCCGAGGCCTTCGGGCTTCCGCCGCCGCCCGCGTAGGCGGACACCACCCGCACTTCCGCATCGACACGCGCCCGGTTCCCGCGGCTCGCCGGGGCGACGGCTCCCGTGCCCAAACGCCGACCGCCGGCCTCGCCGGACCGACGGGCTCGGCCGTGCGCGCCGGACCGTTCCGCCGCCGATGGACGCCACCGGTCGAAAGACGGCAGGCCGCCCGGCTCCGACCACGGCATCGTCCACGGTGGAGGCAACCCGTGTGAGACCCGGTATCTGTCAAACCAACCCTCGGCGCGCCTCCGAAACTGCCGCTTCCAGGCTCATTTCGGGCTCGTGCCTACCCGGTAAATGAATACCATTCTTTAAGTCACCCGCCGCATTGCTCCAGAACCACACTTCCACAGACCATCCCTCCAGTCTTGCTCTCTGTACCACTGGTACATAATCCGCATCGCCCGCCGCGATCACTATAACTCCGGGTTTTGTGCCCCCGTAAATCAGTTGGGTGCGGCTCTTCTTCGTAGACGGCTTTTTCACCTATTCATGGGCGTTTTTGCTCGCGGACGGTCACTTTTCGGTTCGTTTTGCGCGGGGACAGCGCCCCGGACAGCGCCCACCCGCCTCTTTCGGGCGGCCAGCCCGGCCTGATCACGGCGCCCGGACGCTTCGGTCGTCCCCTCCGCCCCCCTGGACATTCGCGCGGCGTTTTGGTACGCTGCCTTGGGAAGGGAGATGCCTCTGCGATGGCCGTAGCAGCGACGACGAGGTTCTCGGGACGTGCCTTCTGGGTCGCGTTGGGTGCCACCAGCGATCGAGCTCGCATGGACCGACACTGCCGCCGTGCTGTGAGGCGCCCAACACGGTCCGGCGGTTGCGGGAGAGTTGAGCGATGCGAGACGTGGCTCACAGCGCCGCTTCCCCCGACCAGGCGCCGTATGCGGTGGCCGAGGCCGTCTTCGCTGACGCCAAACAGCCCGTGGAAGAAGTCTGTTCGCTGAGCCGGCCTGTTCAGGCAGCTTGGCGATGAGCGATTGAGCCGACCAGCCCCGCCGGCGTCCATTGGAAGTCCCAAGAGGCCGTCAGACGCCCCCAGAGCGCGGTCAGGCGACCGATCAGTCCGCAAATGGCCGAAAGAGCCCGCCCCTGCAGGCTCCGGGGCGTGCCGACGCCGGTCAGCCGGCGCAGCAGCAGTCCGAGGTTGCAACCGGCCGCCTGGATGAGCACCCGCTTGCGCACATTCTCGTGGCCGCGCACCCACACCCGCCGCAGCCCCCCGGTCTCGTACTGGTGCGCGAAAGGCCGCTCCACCAGCTCCCCGCGGCGGCGTTGAAGACGACGACCTCGGTCGCCGCGAATACGCCGACGGTTCCCATATAGTGCCTTCTGCGCAGCACGCTTCTCCGCCGGCGCCTCTCCCGTCTTCTTGTCCTGCCAACAGCGCCGACCCCGCTCCGGCTCCGAGACGTAACTACGAACCCCAATCTCGTCGAGAGCCACCAGCGTCGCGTCGCTGTGGTACCCCTTGTCGGCGACCACCTCTTCGACCTCCGCACCGGCCGGCTGCACCGCCTCGACCTGCTCAGCCGCCATCGTCAGCGTCGCCGGCAGCGTCGCCGAATCGCCCTCCGACGCCTCCTGCACCGTCACCGAGAGGATGGCGCCCGTCTCCAGGTCGATCCCGTGCTCCGCCTTGTGGGCCAAGTGCGTCCGACCGTCCTTCATCTTTGCGATCTTCGCGTCCGTGTCCTGCGGAGACTGCCACTCCTTGTTCGACGTCTTCCTGTCCTTCCGGGACCGGTCAAACCGCGCCAACTCCGCTCGCGTCGGCGTCTCAATCCCCGATGCCTTCGCCAGCTGACGCACGAACGCCTCGTACGATTCCCCGGTATCCCGCCGCTCGATGCTCCGCATCGCCGCGTTCGCTTCCAGCGTCGTCGCATCGACGCCGACCGTCTTCCCCTGCACCAGACCCGCTCCCGCCAACCGTTCCAGCACCCACGTGAAAACCGCCACGTGCGTTTCCACGTCGATCAGACGCCGCGTGCGCGACAGCGTCGAGTGGTTCGGCGGCGCCTCGGTCACGTCCAGGTCCAGGAAAGCCCGCAGGCTCAGCGAATCCGCGACCCGCCACGCAATCCCCCGCTCCGACGACAGACCCTCGAAGTAGCCGATGAACAGCAGCCGGAAATACCGCCCAGGACGCAGACTCGGGCGGCCCAGCCGCGACGCGTAGAACACCGCGCACAACCCCTCCACAAAGGCATCGAATCCGGCCTCCTCCAGAACCCGGTTCAGCCGTTCGAAAAAGGGATGTCCCGCGCTCGTCGGAAGGTCCGCTGTGGTCACCCACATCGGCGACGGCTGTCGCGCCGCCGGCTTCTTGCCCATTGCCATGCCGTCAAGTCTACGCCACTCCGCCGACTCAGGTCGACTCCGTCTATCGACTTTTGCCACAGGCTGCAAAGCCTACCTCTCATCGCGCGAAGCCCAGCAGATGAGTGAGAGCGAGCTCGAACGGGAGCTCCACCGACGGGGCCAGGAGTTGATGCGCAGGCTCCTGCAAGGACACCTCGATCAACGCACCCCGGGGGAGGCCGCCGGTCCGGTCGAGGGGGTCGACGATGTCGAGCGCTCGCAGCGGCGTCTGCAGGAACGCCACCCGGAGACGACCTTCGGGACGGTGCAGGTTGCGCGCCCGGGCGGGTCGCGCTCGTCGATGGCGCCGAGACGCAACTCAACTGCGCGAGCGCCGCCGTCGACCTTACGGTGTGGTAATCGACCTCATCCACGTGGCCGAGTACGTCTGCAAGGCGGTGCCTGTGTTCCATCGCCACCGGCGTCATCGAAGGGGCGTGCGGTACCTGGTCCGCGACCGTGATGGAGTTCACTGGTGCACGCTGGTGCTACCCAGTACCGCTGTTTCATCCATGCGCGGGCCCGGATCCGCCGGGTGGCGAACTGGGTTGGAGCCGAGGCGGTTCTGAAGCTCCGGGTGCTACGAAGCCAGCCGCGACTTCGATGCGTACTGGGACTTCCACGACGCGGGAGTACCAGCGGCACCACGCCCAGCGATACGCTGATGGAATAGCGCGGCCGGTCAGCAAGCCGCCCCCGCCGCCCGTGCCGCAACCAGTGCCGGCGCTCCCGCTGTTTGCGCAACTGCTCCTGGCCCTGGGGCTAGCCGCCGCTGGGGCGCGGTTAGCCATGACGAGGAGCCCCGCGATCACCGCGTCGAGCCGGGCCGGGTCGTAGAGCTCGGCGAGCCCGGAGGCCAAGGTCGTGCCCTCGCGCCTCCGACCGGGCTTCGCCTCAGGCCGCGGACGGCGTGGCGCAGGTCGCGGCCCAGGTCGCCGAGCCACCGCGCGCCTCGTTCGTCCTAGTTGGGGTCACGGACGGCATTCCCGTCCGATGCCGTCGCAAACATGGGCTCGATCGCCTCCTCGACGATGTCGGCTCGACCCAACCATGGGCTCCGCACGCAGGTTAACCGAAGAGCCGTTATCGGACGCTGCGCGCTGCCTCCTCAACGAACATGCAACTCGAGCCGCTTGCCCACCGCGGCGAGCGCCTGCTCCAATTGATCCAGACGCGATGCATGGCGCACGTCGAGCACCCGGTCGACCTGCGGCAGGTGCCAGTGGAGCCGCCGCCCGAGCTCGGCTTTGTTGACCTGCTGCGTCAGCATCGCGTTGTACAGCTCGACCTTCGCGACCAGCAGCGGCGGCAGCGGCACGGTTGGCCCCCCGTGCTTGGGCGCGGATGGCGCCGGAATCGGCTGCCGATGCCGCATGTACGCCCCGATCATGGTGGTCAGCGCATCGACCGCGCGTGCGAGGGCATCGCCCTCGCCCTCGCCGTAGGTGTGCGCCGGGAGATCGAGGAAGTCCACGAGCACCTGGCCGCCCTCTGTGGTCAGCGACACGGGATAGCGCAACATCAGAGCCGCCCCCTCTACGTCCGCCCCTTGAGGCCGAGGTCCTTCTTGATTGCTTCCATCGTGCCCAACGGCATGTCCCGCTTCCCATGCATGGGCAGTGTGGATTTTCTGTCGCCGCGCAGGACGACCAAATGGCCGCCGTCGCCCGGTTCGAACGTGCATCCGTGCCGACTCAACCACCGCTTGAATTGGCGAGGTGTCATTGGCACGTGGCCACAGACTAACAAACACCGGTGATTATATGCAACAGATGTGCTGTGGTGCGGCCCCGCGTCGAACGGGCCACGGTCGCCGAAGGGCCGAGTTCCCGTCGCCGCCGGCGTTCGCGGCCGCGGGCAAGCGCTGGCGTTCGGGGGCCGCGGACCCCGCCAAGTGATCGGCGAAGAACGCCCGGAGGGCTCGCGCCAGGTCGTTCGGGCCGGCGGCGGTCATCGCGCCCCTCCGGCGCCTGTTGGCCACCCTCAAGAATTGATCATTTCTCGACACTCGTCGACGGACCCCGTTGACGACGACGCGGTGGCGGGTCGTCGTCATGGCTGGGGTCTGTGCGGCGACGGCGTTTGCGCTGCTGCTGGGTGAGCTCGGCCTCGCGCCGGCGATAGCTGCGGCCTTCGACGACTACCGTTGGAACGCAAGTGAAAATGTGCTGACACCGAGGGACTCGTGGTGTCCGGCGGCGGATCCGGCAGAGGGATGGCGAAGTGGATGTCGACGCGGCCGTCCTCGACCATCACCCGCTCGAGCACGGTGCGGACGAGCTGTTGCCGGGCGTCGAAGTCGAGCGTGGCGAGCGGGCCGCGGATACGATCGACGAAGGTCTCCAAGTCAGCCTGTAGCTGCGCCTGCTGTTGCGCCGTCGTCCGCTCGGTACGCAGCACCTCGATACTACCGTTGACGTGGGCCCGCCGCTGCCGCAGCCGTACTTGACGTTGCCGGAGCTGGTCGAGGTCGATGAGTGCGGCCTGATAGGCGTCGAGCAGTCGGTGTTCCTCGCGGTCCAGCTCGGCGAGTTGCTTCTCGAGCGCGTGCACCTCGTCGGCCAAGCCGTCGCCGTCCAGCGACGTGGACTGGGCCTGCAGGCGCGTGTGTCCCTCGCGGATCAAGGCCGGGTGCTCGAGGTGACGGCGGACCTCGCCCCAGACGAGTTTATCCAGCTCGTCCGCCCGCAGATTCCGTTGTGGGCAGCGGCCGACGGCTCTGCGCGCGTACAGCACGTCGTGACCCGCGCAGTAATAGTAGTGGTGGAAGGTGCCATTGCGCCCGCGCATGCGGTGACAGGACATCGCCAGGTCACACACGCGACAGCGGACTACGCGGCGGAGCAGATAGTGGCCGGACTTGAGATGGCGCGGGCTGAAGCGGCTGTTGTCGTAATGGATCGCCTGGGAACGACGAAACAGCTCGGCGTCGATGATCGGGGGCACCTGCAGCGGAATCCACTCGGCCGCCGGGCGGTCCTGCCGACACGTTGACAGGCGTTGGCGCCGCGACGCGGAGTTCGACTTGCCGCCGACCGATTCGCGGCGGTTGTAGTACATCGTGCCGATGTAGGCCTCGTTGTGCAGCATCCGGGTGACGGTGCTGATCCCCCAGCGCGGGAGCCCCGTGGCGGTCACATGCGGCGATTCGGTCAAACGCAGCGCGATCTGCCGCACGCTGAGGTGTTCGTCGACGTGCCAGCGGAAGATCTGCCGCACGACCTGCGCCTCGGGCTCCGACACCTCGACCTGGGCCGGGACGCCGTCACGCCGTGGAATCCGCCGGTAGCCGTAGGGGACCTTCCCCCAGCACACTTCACCCTGTCGTGCCCGAAAGAGCTTGCCTCGACGGTAGCGTTCCGCGATCTTGATGCGTTCGTATTCGGCAACCGCGCCCTGGATCTGGGTGAGCAGGCGCGCCTGCGGATCATCGGACAGGGGTTGGTCGAGAAAGATCACCCGGACGTCGAAGCGCTCGAGCTCTTCGAGAATCAGAATCTGATAGGCGTACTTGCGCGCGAGGCGATCCGGACACAGCACCAGCGCCGCCTTGAATGCCCCGGCCTCGGCGCCGTCGCGCAGCCGGTCGAGGCCCGGCCGGTCGAGGCGCGTACCGCTGTATCCGTCATCCACGCAGACATAGGCATCCACCACGTCGTGGTGCTGCTCACGCGCCCAGCGCGTGAGCGCATCCAGTTGCGACGCGATCGTGCCCTGCTGCTCCTGGCGTTCGGTCGACACGCGGGCGTAGAGCGCGACTCGCATAAGCATCCTCCTTCGGTTCCCGTGTCGTGACGCCCCGGCGGGGCGCCGCGCGCAGGATGAGCCGGTAGGCTTCATCCAACGCGGTCATCCGTGCATCGACCGCTCCGGTCCAGCGCGACGGGCGCGCGGCCACACAGTGCACCGTCCACTCGCCGGCTGGGCGTGTGAGAAGCTCGGCCAGACCCGCGAGGCCGAGCACGGCCGGGCGCGCCGCTCCTTCGCGGCGGTCCCAGCCCAGGAAAGCGGCCCGCCGCCGCTCGTATTCGGCTTGGGCCGGACCTCCAGCCACGCAGAACCGCCCCGGGTCGAGGCATGCGTCCGCATCGGCAACGGGTTCACCGCCTCGCGGAGTTTTTTTTTCGTGGACCGCCTCCCATGACCCGCTCCACGGTCCGCCGATGCAGACGGACCCCGTGCGTGCGCTGGAGGCGGTCCAGCAACACTGAGATCGGCAGCGCCGGGTCGTCGGCGCGCTGGGCACGGAGAAAGGCGACCACTGCCGGCGTGCAGGTGCGAGGGCCGACCGGACCGGGGCGTGCATCGCGCAGACCCGCGAGCCCGCGGCGTGCCAGCCGATCGCGGAGCAGGTAGAAGGTCTGGCGACTGTAGCCGAACGCCGCGCAGACGGTCGTCACCGGCTCGCCATCCAGGAAGTGGGCGCGCAGCATCTCGTACTTGACCTGGAGTTCGTCGCAGGCATCGAAGAACGCCGGGTGCTTCACGAACACGGCGGCGCGAACCCGCTCCGGGGCCGGATGAAGCGTCCGTTCCTGCCCGAGTGCCCGACGCTTCTCGGGCTCGCTGCGTGGCATAGGCGGCCTCCCGCGGGACAGCCTCGCATAGAGCTACCGGGGGTGTCAATATGTCTATACCGCACAAGCTCTCGTATCCGCCCACTCCAGTCCTCTGCCAGCTCACCGGGCTGCCGATTCGCGAATCGGAAACCGCAGCAGAACTCGCGAATTGTTGGCTTTTCTTGCTGGCCGCACCGTTCCGGAGTCCAGCCTCCAGAGCGAAGGCTGTTCGTTTCTCCCGGCCTGCCGAACGGCCCAGATCGGTTAACATGCGGTCTGAATCACTTGACACACTCGTTCCCCCCAGATTCAGTGCCCGTCCAGCGACGACGGCCCCGCCGATGCTTCGGATGCAGGAACAAGCCCGCCACCATCGGGTCGACGCGAATCGTCAGGATCCAGCGCAACCGCGCATTTGCGTTCCTACCATCAAGAGGATCTCGACGTGGTGGGTCAGGCGATCGATCAGAGCTACGGCGCACGAGGCGTTGGGGAAGACGGTGTCCCAGTGCGGCGCAGACATCGAGCTGCCTCGCCGCGCCGCGACGAGGGCCTGTCCGTGAACATGTCTCCTGAGCCAACCAGACAGGGCGTGGCCAGGACGCCTCGGACCGGCAACGTCACACCACCAGAATCGGGACGCGGTGGATGGCGTTGTTGCCGTAGCCCAACCGGTTCCACTCGGCCTCCGCGGGCTGGGTGCGCCCGGCCAGGTCCGTCGCCCGCGCCCGCAGCACCACCGGGCCGGGCCGCTCGACCCGGGTGATCAGCTCCCACCATTGCCAGCTGTGCCGGTGCCGCTCGCCGACGAGCCGCGCCGCCTGCCACTCCCCGCCGAGACTGACGTCGACGCGGGAGATGGGCGCCGCGCCGGACCACGCCACCCCCCGGATGGCGAACTCCCCCGCGGGCACCTCCTGGTCCGGCCCCGGCTCGGTGACGAGGGCCCGCACCTGCTGCAGGGTGACCGGCTCGCGCACCACCCCGCCGTCGCGCTCCCACTCGTACCAGTACTTCGTCGCCTGGTAGTGCCCCGTGAACGAATGGTCGATCAGGGTGATGTCCGTCAGCCACTTCACGGAGGCCACCGCGTACCACCGGGGCACGATTACCCGCAGGGGGTGGCCGTGCTGCTGCGGCAGCGCCTCGCCGTTCATCGCGTAGGCGAGCAGGACGTCGGCGTCGCGCGCGTCGTCGAGGCCGAGGCTGCGCTCGAAGGCGATGGGGGCCGACTCGCCCTCGACGGACCCGCCGTCGCCCCCCCGGAACAACACCTCGCGGGCGCCGGGGGCCGTCCCGGCACGGTCGAGCAGCTCCTTCAGCGGCACCCCGGTCCATTCGGCCGTGCTCACCGCGCCGAGGTCCCAGCGCTCGCCCTCGATCGGGGGGTCGAACAGCGCCCGCCCGTTGCCCGCGCACTCCAGGGTGACCATCAGGGTCCGGGACGGCATGTTGTGCAGGTCGCGCAGGCTCACGCTGAGCGGACGCTCGACGAGGCCGCCCACCGTCAGCCGGAAGGCGTCGGTGTCGAGGCTGGGTATCTGGAAGTGGTTCCGCACGTAGAAGTGGGCATTGGGCATGACCACGCCGCCGAGAAGAGCCGGGATCGACGTTTCGCCGTTGAGGGGATGGGCCCGGTGCACGACGAGCCCGTCGTCGAGCGCCTGCTGGCAGGCGGTCTCCGGATTCACCGCGGACACCGGATCGACCGGCAGGGTCGAGGCGGCGCAGCCGCCGCTGGCGACGACCCCCGCACAGGTCGACGCCGGGTAGACGTCCACGCTGCCGGCGTTCCGGAAGGGCTCCATGAACGAGGCGAGCCTCCCCTCGTCGTCGGCCTCGACGATGAAGTAGACGGTGTGCTCGCCCTGGACCACCGCCTCGCCCTGGATGCGCACCCCGTGCCGGCGCACGTTGGGGCGGCTGAGATGGTTCAACAGACCAGCCCCGGCATACGGATCCCGGGCCGGACAGCTCTCGGCATCGTGCTGATGCCGGACGACGAACAACGCCATGGGTCCTCCTTCGCGTCCTCGGGACGCGGCCAACGATTGTATGCTGCCGGGACGCCGGACCAAACGGGGGACGCAACCGACCCATCGGCAACGGTTCGGTTTTAGTTCTCCACCCGGCGGTGCCGGACCCGCGTATTCATGAAACAGGATATCGTGTAGGGGCTTGGCGCTGGCCCAGAGGTCGGTTTCTCTATGGTGCCAAGAGCCCGTTTTTTAGTTGGACCCGGAGTCCCGCGAGCACCCCGTATTGCGAGACCGGAGATTCTTCCGGTGAGCGCGCCCTGTAGATTTCGTACCGGCGGACTCCACGCCAGCGCCTTTGCGAGCAGGAGGTGACGGATGGAAGTCTTGTACCCCCGGTGCGCCGGGTTGGATGTCCACTCTCGGTGCGTGAACGCGTGCGTGCGCATCGCTGCGGGTCGGAAGGTCACGACCGAGCACCGGGAGTTTGCGACTACGACGGCGGGTCTGCTCGAACTGGCGGCCTGGCTGACCGAGGCGGGCTGCACGCACGTGGCGATGGAGGCGACCGGCGTGTACTGGAAGCCGGTGTGGCACGTCCTCGAAGACGAAGAGTCGTTCACGCTGGTGCTCGCCAACGCGCAGCACATCCGGAACGTTCCGGGCCGCAAGAGCGACCGGAACGACGCGGCCTGGATCGCCGACCTGTTGGCGCACGGGCTGATTCGGGGCAGCTTCGTGCCGCCGGCCCCGATCCAGGAACTGCGCGACCTGACGCGGACCCGCAAGCAACTGGTCCGCGAGATCACGCGGCACACGCAACGCCTGCAGAAGACGCTCGAAGACGCGAACGTGAAGTTGACGCACGTGGTCACCGACATCCTGGGCGTCAGCGGCCGGGCGATCCTGGCGGCGCTCATCGCCGGGGAGACCGATCCCGAGCGGCTGGCCGATTGCACCACCGGGCGCCTGAAAGCCGACCGCGCGGACATCATCGCCGCGGTGCACGGCCGGGTGACGGCGCACCACCGTTTCCTGCTGGAGCTGCACCTGGGGCAGATCGACGCGTTGCGCGCCGCCGTGCAGAAACTGGAGCAGCAGGCCGACGAGGTGCTGCGCCCTTTTCGCGAGGCCGCCGAGCGGCTGACGACGATCCCCGGGGTCAGTGAGACCGTCGCGCGGGTGCTCGTCGCCGAGATCGGCGTGGACATGACGAGGTTTCCCGGTCCGGGACATCTGGTCTCGTGGGCGGGACTGTGCCCGCGCCTCGACGAGAGTGCGGGGAAGCGCCGCTCGACCCGGATCCGTCACGCGACGCCGTGGCTGAAGACAACGCTGGTCCAGGCCGCGTGGGCGGCAACCCGGAAGAACGGGAGCTATCTGCAGACGCGTTTCGACGGCTCAAGGGCCGGCGCGGCCCGAAGAAGGCAATCGTGGCGATTTCGTCGCCACGCCAGCGCCTTTGCGAGCAGGAGGTGCTTGTACCCCCGGTGCGCCGGGTTGGATGTCCACTCTCGGTGCGTGAACGCGTGCGTGCGCATCGCTGCGGGTCGGAAGGTCACGACCGAGCACCGGGAGTTTGCGACTACGACGGCGGGTCTGCTCGAACTGGCGGCCTGGCTGACCGAGGCGGGCTGCACGCACGTGGCGATGGAGGCGACCGGCGTGTACTGGAAGCCGGTGTGGCACGTCCTCGAAGACGAAGAGTCGTTCACGCTGGTGCTCGCCAACGCGCAGCACATCCGGAACGTTCCGGGCCGCAAGAGCGACCGGAACGACGCGGCCTGGATCGCCGACCTGTTGGCGCACGGGCTGATTCGGGGCAGCTTCGTGCCGCCGGCCCCGATCCAGGAACTGCGCGACCTGACGCGGACCCGCAAGCAACTGGTCCGCGAGATCACGCGGCACACGCAACGCCTGCAGAAGACGCTCGAAGACGCGAACGTGAAGTTGACGCACGTGGTCACCGACATCCTGGGCGTCAGCGGCCGGGCGATCCTGGCGGCGCTCATCGCCGGGGAGACCGATCCCGAGCGGCTGGCCGATTGCACCACCGGGCGCCTGAAAGCCGACCGCGCGGACATCATCGCCGCGGTGCACGGCCGGGTGACGGCGCACCACCGTTTCCTGCTGGAGCTGCACCTGGGGCAGATCGACGCGTTGCGCGCCGCCGTGCAGAAACTGGAGCAGCAGGCCGACGAGGTGCTGCGCCCTTTTCGCGAGGCCGCCGAGCGGCTGACGACGATCCCCGGGGTCAGTGAGACCGTCGCGCGGGTGCTCGTCGCCGAGATCGGCGTGGACATGACGAGGTTTCCCGGTCCGGGACATCTGGTCTCGTGGGCGGGACTGTGCCCGCGCCTCGACGAGAGTGCGGGGAAGCGCCGCTCGACCCGGATCCGTCACGCGACGCCGTGGCTGAAGACAACGCTGGTCCAGGCCGCGTGGGCGGCAACCCGGAAGAACGGGAGCTATCTGCAGACGCAGTTTCGACGGCTCAAGGGCCGGCGCGGCCCGAAGAAGGCAATCGTGGCGGTCGCCGCTTCCATGCTGACCGCTGCTTACTTCATGCTCCGCGACGAGACGGACTACCACGACCTCGGCGGCCGGTACCTGGCGAACCGCGACAAGCACCGCGTTACCCAGCGCCTCCTCCGCCGTCTGCACGACCTTGGAGTGGAGGTCGAAGTGAAGGCCGCCTGAGTCAGTGGTCACCGTGAGTTTCTCTGTAGAATGGCGCCATGGCCGACTTCGAACCCCAGCCGCACGTTCCGCGCGCGCCGGCCGGCCCGGCAGCCGCGCCGCCGGAGGTCGCGTTCCCCGGCTGCACGCCCCGGCGCGTGCCACGGAGCGCCATCGAAACCTGGGAGGGGCGCCTGGAGTTCTGGGACGCCGCCACCGAGACGGCGTGGGTCGCCGAGCCGACGACCCCGTATCACGAGAAGCCGTCGCGCCGGCTGACGCAGCTCGTGGACCGGATTGCCGCCGAACGCGGGTCGGCCATCGAGTGCTACGGCTCGATGGACCTGATGCAGCACGACGAGCACGGCGCGCCGCGGCGCATCCTGCAGGCCGACGAATCCGTGTACGTGCATCCCCGGCGCGCGCGCCGGCCGGGCGCCAAGGCGATGGTGGCCGGCGAGCACGACTTCCCCGACGTCGTGCTCGAGGTCGATCACACGACGGACGTACGGCGGGGCAAGCTGGGCCTGTACGAAGCGTGGGGCTTCCCGGAGTTGTGGGTCGAAGTGCCGGACGAGCGGGCCGCGAGCCGGCCGCGCGGGCGGCGGCCGGGACTGACGATCCACCGCCTGGTGGCGGGCGCCTACCACGCATCGGCGGCGAGCGGCGTGTTTCCGGGCTGGACGGCGGCCGAGATCCACGCCGGCCTGAACGAGACGATGCTGACGGAACGGACGTTCGCGGTGCTGCAGCGGGTCGGCGCAGCGCTCGGGGCGCGGGACGGCACCGGGCCCGACGACGATCCGATGCTCGGCTGGCACCGGCGTCGGAGCCGGGCGGAGGGCCGGGCGGCGGCCCGCCTCCAGATGGTCCGCGAGATGCTGCGGGCGCGGGGCATCGCGGTGTCGGACGAGAGTCTGGCGGACCTGTCGGCGCTCGGCGCGGCGTCCGACGATGCCGTCGTCCGCGCGGCGCTCGCGTGCAACGGCGAGGCCGACTTCTTCGCACGGCTCCGGCGCCGCTGACGACTCGGCCCGCCGACCCCCGGCGTTCGCTGTCCCCGCGCGGGTATCCGGGCGCTCATCGGACGCCGCGCACACCCACCCGGTTCGTCCGGCGCCCTGCCGGCATCGAATCCGCCCGGCCAGGCTGCAATCGTCCCCCACGCGGGTCTCGGTGACCGCGCACGACCCCGCCGGCAACGCGCGGACCGCTCCGTCGGGCTGCTCCCGGAACGCGTCCATCGGCGGCCTGCCCGGGAACCCTTTCGACCATCGCTTCAGCATGGTCGACGTCGTCAACTTCGGCGGCCCGCGCGGGGCGTGGAAAACCTCGCGGACAACGGCTACACTACGCAGATTGCCCGGCCGGGAAGCGGAGCCGCCCGCTCGAGGTTCCCGGGCCGGCCACCCACGGCACGCGTGAACGGCGGTCGTCACATCGCAAGAAGAGAGTGATCGGACCATGGTGAACACCGCCCCGGCCGCCGTTGCGAGAATCGCGGTCTGTCTCGCGCTCGGGTCGATTGCGTCTCCGTGCATGGCGAGACCCGCGGCCCCGCCGGCCGCCCCGGACGCGGCGCAGGCGGTGGTCGACGAGACCTGCCGCCGCTGCCACAACGACCGGGCGCGCTACGGGAACCTCTCGCTGGACCACTTCGAGGTGGCCGGCGCCGGCGACGACCGTCCCCTGGCGGAGAAGATCATCCGCAAGGTGCGCACCGGCCTGATGCCGCCGGCGGGAGCCGCCCGCCCCGACGAGGCCGCCCTGGAGGCGCTCGCCGAAGCCCTGGAAGCCCTCGTCGACGGCGCCGCGGCCGAGGGGCCGCTCCCCGGCCGGCGCAGCTTCCAGCGCCTCAACCGCGCCGAGTACGAGCGGTCGGTCCGCGACCTTCTGGGCCTGGAAGTTCGCGCGAGCGACTACCTGCCCCCCGACACCAAGAGCGCCGGGTTCGACAACATCGCCGACGTGCAGCTGCTCTCCCCCACCCTGATGAACGGCTATCTCCGGGCCGCGGCCGAGATCAGCCGGCTCGCGGTGGGCGACCCGACGGCCGCCCCCCGGGAGGCGACCTACAGGGTCACGCGGTGGGTCTCGCAGCGAGAGCAGGTCGACGGGGCGCCCTACGGCTCGCGGGGCGGGCTCTCCGTCGTCCACACCTTTCCCGCCGACGCGGACTACCGGTTCCGGGTCTCGTTCCACCACGAGACCACCGGAGAGCTGTTCGGCAGCGGCCGCGGGGCGCTGCACACGGCCGAGCAACCGGAGCGAATCGAGATCTCGATCGACGGCGAACGCGCCGCCCTCCTCGACATCGACCGGTGGATGCACGTCTCCGATCCGAACGGCGTCAACCTTCGCACCGCTCCAATCCGCGTCACGGCGGGGCCGCACCGGGTCTCGGCCGTGTTCATCCGCCACCTGGAGGGCCCGGCCCAGGATCTGATCTCGCCCCACGAGTGGTCGCTGTCGAGCACGAGCGTCGCCGACGCCTACGGCTTCACCAGCCTGCCTCATCTGCGGGACCTCGCGATCCGGGGGCCTCTCAATCCGGTCGGGGTCTCCGACACGCCGAGCCGGCGCCGCATCTTCGCCTGCCGGCCCGCCGCGCCCGGCGACGCGCCCGCGTGCGCCCGCGAGATCGTCACCCGGCTCGGGACCGCCGCCTATCGCCGGCCCCTTGCCGCCGGCGATGTCCGGTCCCTCATGGCGTTGTACGAAACCGGCGCGGCCGAGGGGGGGTTCGAGGCGGGCGTCCGGATGGCCCTCGAAGGCGTGCTCGCCAGCCCGCACTTCGTGTTCCGCTTCGAAACGCCGCCGGCCGGCGCCGACCCGACGGACGGCTTCGCCCTCTCGGACCACGCGCTGGCGTCCCGCCTGTCCTTCTTCCTGTGGGCCTCGGGTCCGGACGCCGAGCTCGTCGACCTCGCCACCGCCGGCCGCCTGTCGGACCCCGGGGTGCTCGACGCCCAGGTGCGCCGCATGCTCGCCGACCCGCGATCGGAAGCTCTGGCCACGCGGTTCGCCGCGCAGTGGCTCCGGCTGCCCGATCTCGAAACGATGCATCCGGACGTCCGGACGTATCCCGATTTCGACGAGCAGCTCAAGCGCGCCATGCGTCGGGAAACGGAGCTGTTCTTCCACCACCTCGTCCGCGAGGACCGGAGCCTGCTCGAGCTGCTGACCGCGGACTACAGCTTCGTCAACGAGCGTCTCGCCAGGCACTACCGGCTTCCCGGGGTCGCCGGCGAGCAACACCGGCGCGTGGCCTGGCCGGCCGGCCATCGGCGCCGCGGGCTGCTGGGACACGGCAGCGTGCTGACCCTGACCTCCCACGCCGACCGCACCTCGCCAGTGCTCCGCGGCAAGTGGGTGATGGAGGTGCTCCTGGGCAGCCCGCCCCCGCCTCCCCCACCGGACGTACCCGACTTCGAGGAATCCGCGGCCGCCGACGGCGGCCGGCTCCTGTCGGTGCGGGAACGCCTGGAGCAACACCGGCGGAGCCCCGCGTGCAGCTCGTGCCATCGGATGATGGACCCCATCGGCCTCGCCCTCGAGCACTACGACGTGACCGGCGCGAGACGCCTCAAGGACAACGGCAACCCCGTCGACGCGTCCGGCGAGCTCTACGACGGCACGCCCATCGCCAGCGCCGGCGATCTCCGCGCCGCCCTGCTCGAGCGGCCGGACGCCATCGCGCGCACGTTCACCGAGAACCTGATGGCCTATGCGCTGGGGCGGCGCATCGAGTACTTCGACATGCCCGCGGTGCGCGACGTCACCCGCGCCGCCGGGGCGGACGGGTTGCGCCTGTCCCGCTTCGTCCTCGAGATCGTGCACAGCCCCGCGTTCCGCACGCAGGGCCGGGCCCCGGCTTCCGTGGAGAACTGATCAGCATGGCCTTCGTCACCGGCAGGCATCTACCGCGCCGTACGTTCCTGCGAGGCCTCGGGACCACCGTCGCGCTGCCCTTCCTCGACGCGTTCGTGCCCGCCGGCCGGCCCTGGCGCCGGGTGGCGGCGGCGCAGTCGCTCGACGATCCGACCCGGCTCGTCTGCATCGAGAACGTCCACGGGGCCGCCGGCAGCACCGCCCACGGCGCCTCGCGGCACCTCTGGTCGCCGGCAGCGGTGGGGCGCAAGTTCGACCTGACGCCGAGCGCCCTGAGCCCCCTCGAGCCGTTCCGGGACGTGCTGACCATCGTCAGCGACACCGACGTGCGGCCGGCGGAAGCGGTCACCCCTCCCGAGATCGGCGGAGACCACTTCCGATCGAGCGCGACCTTTCTCACGCAGTCTCATCCGAGGCAGACCGAGAGCTCCGACGTCCGGGCCGGCGTCTCCCTCGATCAGCTCTACGCCCGGCGGTTCGGCCAGCGCACGCCGATTCCGTCCATGCAGCTCTGCATCGAGAACGTCGATCAGGCCGGAGGCTGCGCCTACGGCTACTCGTGCGTCTACACCGACACCATCAGCTGGGCGTCGCCGTCCGAGCCGCTGCCGATGATTCGGGACCCCCGGCTGGCGTTCGATCAGCTGTTCGGGACCGGCGGCACCCCCGGCGAACGGGCCGTCCGGCGCCGCCAGCAACGCAGCGTGCTCGACTTCATCACCGACGAGGTCGCCCGGCTCGCCCCCACCCTGGACTCGGCGGACCGGCGCCGCATGGACCGCTATCTGACGGACATCCGGGAGATCGAGCGGCGGATCGAGCGCGTCGAGGCCCGGAACCTCGGCGGCGAGCCCCGCGAGCTCCCCGACTCGCCGGCCGGGGTGCCCGACTCGTTCGACGAGCACGTCAAGCTGATGTTCGACCTGCAGGCGCTCGCGTTCGAGACCGACGTCACGCGGGTGTTCTCGTTCAAGCTGTCGCGCGACGCCACCGGGCGCGTCTACCCCGAGAGCGGCGTCACCCGGGGCTTCCACCCCGCCTCGCACCACGGCGGGCGGGAGCGCAACATCGAGGAGTTCGCCCGGCTCAACCGCTACCACGTGGGCCTGCTGCCCTACTTCCTCGGGAAGCTGCGAGCCCTGCACGAGGGTGACGCGACCCTGCTCGACCGCTCGATGATCATCTACGGCTCGCCGATGGGCGACCCCAACGTGCACAACCACAAGCGGTGCCCGCTCTTCGTGGCCGGCGGGGCCAGCGGACAGCTGGCCGGCAACCTGCATCTCCGCGCGGCGGCGGGAACGCCGATGGCGAACGTGATGCTCGACCTCATCCAGCGGCTCGGCGTCGACGACGTCGAGCGGTTCGGCGACAGCACCGGCGTGTTCTCGTTGAACGCCTGAGAGACGGGCCGGCCAACGTCGATCGTCTGGAGAAACCCATGCTTCGAACCCGGACCGGCGTCCTCCTGGCGTTGTTGTGCGCGGCGACCGGCGCGGTGGAGGCCGCCGTCGACGCGCCGCTCGCCGATGCGGTCATGCGGCAGGACCACGAGGCGGTGCGGACGCTGCTGGCGAACGGCGCCGCCGTCGACGCGCCGCTGGGCGACGGCATGACCGCCCTCCACTGGGCGGCGCGGCACGGCGACTTCCGGACCGCTCGCCGGCTCCTCGCGGCCGGCGCCGACCCCGAAGCGGTGACCCGTCTCGGCCGCCACACGCCGCTGCACGTCGCGAGCCGGGCCGGCCATGCCCCGGTGGTCGCGGCCCTGCTCGCCCATCGGGCGAATGGAGAGGCGCTGACCTCGGCCGGCGCCGCCCCGCTGCACTTCGCCGCGCAGTCGGGAAACGCCGGCGCCGTCGAGGCGCTGCTGGCGCACGGCGCCGACCCCGACGTGCGCGAGCCCCGCTGGGGCCAGACCCCCCTCATGTTCGCGGCGGGGGCGGCGCGGGCCGCCGCCGTCGGGCCCCTGCTGCGGTGGGGGGCCGACCCCGGCATCTCCGCGACGGTCGTGGACATCTCCGCCCGCAACGCGTTCGACCAGGCCGACAGCCGGCAACGGCGCGCCCGCGTGGCCGCCGCCCGCGCCGGGCGGACGGCGGAACGCGCCCCGGGGCGCCGCTTCCGGGCCCGGCGGTCGGGTCTGCCGCGGCCGCGAACGGCGGCGCCGCCCCCCTTTCGGCGTCGGGCCTCACCGCGGCCCGCGCCGGCGGCCGACCGGCAGGAAGAGCCGGAGCCTCTCGGCTTCGCGGATCTGGTGGGGACCCACGGCGGCCTGACGGCGCTGCTGCTCGCCGCGCGCGACGGCCACGCCGATACCGCGTTGGCGCTCATCGCGGGCGGCGCCGACGTCAACCAGGTGAGCGCGGCCGACGGCACGAGCCCCCTGCTCATCGCGGCCATCAACGGGCACTTCGATCTGGCCCTGCGGCTCCTCGAGTCGGGAGCCGACCCCACCCTGGCGAGCGCAGCCGGCGCGACGCCGCTGTACGGGGTGCTGAACATGCACTGGGCCCCGAAGGCCCGGCACCCGCAGCCGACGGACCACCTGCAGCAGACCGCCTCCTATCTCGACGTGATGCGGGCGCTGCTCGAGGCCGGCGCCCACATCGACGCGCGGCTCGAGAAGTCGCTGTGGTACACCACCTACAACCGCGACCTCCTCGGGGTCGACCGCACCGGCGCGACCGCCTTCTGGCGCGCCGCCTACGCTCTCGACATCGAGGCCATGCAGCTCCTGCTGGAGCACGGGGCGGACCCGCATCTCCCGACCGTCACGGTACCCACTCGCCGGCTTCTTGCCCATCCCGACCCGTCGGGTCTGCGGCCGGTCCCCCTCGGCGGCCCCGCCGTGTCCCCGCTGCTCGCGGCCGCCGGGGTCGGATACGGCCAGGGCTTCGCGGGGAACTCGCACCGTCACGTGCCCGGGGGCTGGCTCCCGGCGGTCCGGTTTCTCGTCGAGGAGGTGGGTCTCGACGTTCACTTCCGCGACCACAACGGGTACAACGCGATCCACCATGCCGCCGCCCGCGGGGACAACGCCCTGATCCGCCACCTCGTCGGCCTGGGCGTCGACGCCACCGAGGTCAGTCGCCGGGGACAGACGACCGTCGACATGGCCAACGGTCCCGTGCAGCGGATTCAACCGTTCCCGGACACCATCGCCTTGCTCGAGAGCCTCGGCGCGAAGAACAACCACCGCTGTCTGAGTTGCTAGTGGTATGTCACAGAAACAATCTTGCGGTTCAGGTTCCGTAGGCTCGAAGGGCGACCCTCAATCGGTACCAAGAGAAGCGCCGGTCGTGGTCCTGTCGGCCACGCGCAGCGATGTGTAAAGCCATTACGGGGACATACCACTAGGAGCTTGCGCCGTAGAAGTTCGCGCCAGCGGGACAAGGCGTGACGAGGGAGCATATCGGCATGGCATCGCCGGACAGACAGGCCCCCACGGCATCCCCGAATGACGCTGCCGGCGTCGTTTGGGTTATGATGGCCCATTAGATGGCACCTGCGCCCGTCGAAGTAGCGCTCACGATACGACCGCGCGCCCGCATCGACCTGCTCGACGTTCGTCGTCGGGTGTCGGACGCCCACGGCGACGTGCTGGAGCCGTTTCCGCTCGCGCTCTACAGCTCGTATCACACCACCGCCGGCTATCTCGATCAGAGCCTGGCGACCCGCCTGAACCGGAAGCGCAACGGGCTCGGATCGTACCTGTCCTTCTTCCGCAAGATGTTTCCCGAGGGGGCGGGATACAAGCACGACCAGCTCGACCTCCGCGAGGAGCTGTCCGAGGCGCAGCGAGAAACCGAACCCCCCAACGCCGACTCCCATCTGGCGTTCATCAGCGCCGGGCTTCGCAATTGCGTGACCTACCGCGGCGGCACCGGCGACCCGGTGTATCTCATAGATCTCGACGGCGTCTACCGGGGCCGGGCGCGGCAGCGCGTGACCACGGTGCTCGGCTACAGCACCGAGGAAGAGGTGGCGCGGGACCGGGTGACGGTGCCGATGTCCGCGCATCCCATCGACTCCGTCAGCCTGAAGGACCCCCGCTTCGGCGTGTTCGAGTGCTGCGACAAGCTCATCAGACGGCACGGCGTCGACAAGGGCCGTATTCAGCTCGCCCTCGGTCCCGGCGAGGAACAGGCCGGCCTCACCGTCAACGAGTACGAAACCCTGCTCATGCGCCACGACTTGGCCGAGGTCCTGCGCGATCCGTTGCGGTTCATGGCCGAGAACAGCCGGGATCTGCTGTCCGATCCCCGGTCCATTCCGAACAAGACGATCAACTACGCCAAGTACGACCTGGTGCAGGTGTTCAACGAGCTGGTCGATGTCCTCCACCTGAGCAACTCGGTGGTCGAACGGATTCTGTCCCGGTTCTTCGTCGCCCCCGCGCGGCGGTTCCTGCAGGTGAAACGCTCGGTGAGCCTGCCCGTGTCCGACCGGGAGACCCCGGGCACGGGTCGTCTCGCGCAGGGACGCTACCAGAGTCCAATCCTGATGCAGTGGCGGCGGAACGAACCCCGTACGCGAGCGATAGACCTCACGCTGACTCGTTTCCGCTAACAGCCCGTGGTGGAACCCCGCGTTGCACCGAGAGCGGCGAGGCGCCCGCCTGACAAGGCGTGAGGAGGGCGCATTTGGGCATATGCAACCGACGAACAACGCAGTCAGGCGGGATGCATCGCCGCTCGAATGCAGCGGGGACTTCCGCCACGGGCTGGTAGGCGTCGTGACTGCATCTGGAAGCCCTCGATCGGCCTGCTGCGTGCCTCCTGGCACGGAGATGGCCACGGGGACGAGGACCCCTTTCTCGGCAAACCCGTGGCATGACCCGCGTCGTACCGAGATCGGCGAAGCGCCGGCCGGAAGAGGCGGGGCGAGGAAGACGGGTCGCCCCGGAGGCACGCCCCGCAAGGAGAGAGCCATGACCGTCGACACCTCACGGCGCCGATTCCTGCACACCCTGGCCGTCGGCAGCGTGGTCCAGCCGATGCTCGCCGGCCGTCCCGCGGCGGCGCAGTCCGACCCGACCGAGTCGTTCTGGCAGGAGGTCCGGCGCCAGTTCGCGTTCCGCGAGGAACGGGTGCCGATGAACGCGGCGAACCTCTGCCCCTCGCCGCGGGCGGTGGCCGAGCGGGTGAGCGAGCTGACCCGCGACATCGACGTCGACTGCTCGTTTCCGAACCGCGAGAAGTTCGGGTCGATGCTCGAGGCGTCGCGCGAGGCGGTGGCGGTCCGGCTGGGGGTCACCGCCGACGAGATCGCCCTCGTGCGCAACACGAGCGAGGCCAACAACGTCGTCAACGCGGGGCTGCCGCTCGGCGCGGGCGACGAGGTCGTGGTGTGGGATCAGAACCACCCGACCAACAACGTCGCCTGGGACGTACGGGCGGCGCGTTACGGGCTGGCGGTGACGCGGGTGGCGACGCCGGCGGCCCCCGCGGGCGTCGATGAGCTGGTCGCGGCCTTCGAGCGGGCCCTGACGCCGCGCACTCGGGTGCTGGCGCTGACGCATGTCTCGAACGTCACCGGCGTGCGGTTGCCGGTGCGCGAGCTGTGCGAGGTGGCCCACCGCCGCGGCATTCACGTTCACGTCGACGGCGCCCAGAGCTGGGGCGCGCTGGACGTGAACCTCCGGGACCTCGGATGCGACTCCTACACCGGGAGCGCGCACAAGTGGTTCCTCGGCCCGAAGGAGGTCGGCCTGCTCTACGTCCGCGCCGACCGGGTGGCGGAGATCTGGCCGAGCATCGTGGCCCCGAGCTGGGGCGGCGACGTCGCGCCGCGGCCGCACGGGGCGCGCAAGTTCGAATCGCTGGGCCAGCGCGACGACGCCGCCCTCGCGGCCGTCGCGACCACCGTCGCGTTCCAGAACCGCCTGGGGATGGCGCATGTCGAGACGCGCATCGTCGAGCTCGCGACCGCGTTGAAGACCGGGCTCCTCGAGGCCGGGTTCGAGCTCGTCACGCCGATGGCGCCCGAGCTCAGCGGCGGCGTGGTCATCGCCGCCTGCGATCCCGAACGGCGGGGTCCCCTGGTCGCGGGGTTGTACGAGCAGCACGGCATCGCCGGGGCGGCCACCGGCGGACTGCGGCTCTGCCCGCACGTCTACAACACCCTCGATCACGTGCACCGCGCGGTTCGCGGCGCGGGCGCGCTCCACGCTCGGACCGTTCGAGTGGCCGCCCGCCGCGAGGACGCCGGCTTCCCCGCCGGCGTCCGAACCGACGGCAGCGGGTTCCGGTCGAGCCCGCGGCTACGCGCCGCCGCAAGAGAAGCGTAGAATCTGTCCGAATCCCGCCGGCCCGGGGCCTGCAGAGGTGATCCCCCTGCGGGAACATCGAGCACGCCGCGGATCTGCCCGCCGGCCCCGCGAGCCGCAAGATCAACCGTAACGAGACGTCCACGATGGAATCGAACGACGACCGCGCCCAGGACATCCGCTACGAGCCCGACGAACGACCGCCGCATCCCCTGGCCTTCGGACTCGGCTTCCAGTACGCCATGCTCGCCATCGCGGGAATCGTAGTGACCCCGGCCATCGTGGTGCGGGCGGCGGGCGCCGGCGAGGACTACCTGACGTGGGCGGCGTTCGCCGCGCTCGCGGTGAGCGGGATCTCCACGGTGATCCAGGCGGTCCGGATCGGGCGCATCGGCGCCGGCTACATTCTGATGATGGGGACCTCGGGCGCATTCATCGAGGTCTGCGTCACCGCTCTTGCGGAGGGCGGACCGGGGTTGCTCGCGACTCTGGTGGCGGCCTCGGCCCTGGTGCAGTTCGCCCTCTCCGAGCGGCTGGCGCTGCTGCGGCGCATCTTCACGCCCACCGTCTGCGGCACCGTGATCATGTTGATCTCGGTGACCGTCATGCCGATCATCTTCGACATGCTGTCCGTCGTGCCGGACGGAGCGTCGCCGGCGGCGGCGCCGGCCAGCGCCGCCGCGACGCTGATCGTCACCGTCGGGGTGACCCTGCGCGCCTCCGGCGTGTGGCGCCTCTGGGCCCCGGTCATCGGCATCGTCACGGGCTGCGTGGTGGCCGGCGCATTCGGCATCTACGACACCCGGCTCATCGCCGAAGCGGGCTGGATCGGGCTGCCCGCGGGCGACTGGCCGGGCATGGACTTCGGGTTCGGGGTGACGTTCTGGTCCCTCCTGCCGGCGTTCATCTTCGTGACCCTCATCGGGGCCATCGAGACCATCGGCGACGGCGTCGCCATTCAACGGGTGTCGTGGCGGACGCCGCGGGCCGTCGATTTCCGCGCGGTGCAGGGCGCGGTGGCCGCGGACGGGCTCGGCAACCTGCTCTCCGGGCTCGCGGCGACGGTGCCGAACACGACCTACTCGTCGAGCATCGCGGTATCCGAGATCACCGGCGTGGCGTCCCGCGTCGTCGGCGTGTACATCGGCGCCATCTTCGTCGGGCTGGCGTTCATGCCCAAGTTCATGGCCCTCATCCTCGCGATCCCGGGCCCGGTGGTCTGGGGATACACCGTCGTGCTCTTGTCCATCCTGTTCGTGCTCGGCATGAAGGTGGTGGTGCAGGACGGCATCGACTACCGCAAGAGCCGCTTGCGAAACTCCTGGGGCTGGCGGCTTGGCGCAGTCCTCAATTCTCCTGGTAAACACCCATTCGCCCTGGATCGCCGACTGGATGCCGGCTCCGGAGGACCGGCGGCACGCCGAGAGGTGGAAGTAGGGCTGTTTCGACGTGTCGCCGACCGAGCGTCGGAACACCGGTGGGTGACTGACGCCGGTCGGGCGCCGAGGGGCGTTGCCGGCGGTGCGCTGGTTATGTCACCAGGCGTACGAGCTGGTCGGCGATGAGTGCGAGCACGCCGAACATGCAGTGACACATCACTTTCGAGGCGCCACGGACCCGGACATGGCGACCGCCAAACTCGTCCTTGAGTCGGCCATTGACGCGCTCACCCGCCGTACGCTCGTTGTAGCGAACCTGCTCGGCAAGCTGAAAGCCGAGATTTTTCAGGCGCCGGGCTTCGGTTCGCAGTTCCTCCGCCAGCGTCTTGTCGCGGCGGGGGTTGGTGTCAATCAACGGGACGTGGCTGAGTGAGCGGCTGTGCTGCCGGATCGGTTCCGCGTCGTAGGCGGCGTCCATCAGGTCATACAGATTGGTCGTCCGCCCGGCCGACAACGTCGCCAGCGGAATGGCGGCTTGGCTGTCGTGCAGCGAGGCGGACGTCAGCAGGCAACTGATCGGAATCTGGCCGTCGGCCACGTCGATGTGCAGCTTGTAGCCGACCCAGGTGGACTTGTAGCCCTTGCTGTCCTTCTTCATGCCGACATCACAGGCGGTCGGCAGGTCGTCGAGCATCGCCGGCAGGCTCATGGTCGCCTGCCGGTCGAGGCGCTTGAGGACCTTCGGTCGTTCCTCACCCTTCTTCAGCCGTCCCCGTTTGCGCTTGGGCGGCGGAGGCGCCTTCTCCTTCGCGGCCGGCTTCTCGCGGGCCTCGATGGCCGTCGAGTCGCGGGAGAGGTGGCCCACCAGCCGGTCGCGGTGGGTGTTCCAGATCAGCGCTTCGTGCACGCGCTGGGGCAACTGCGTGTCCGAGAACTCGGCGAAGGCGCGCGAGAAGACCGACTCGCTCGGCACCTCACTCCTTCGCTCCCAGCCGCAGATCCGCCGCAGCACCACGTCGGTGTCCAATCGGTCCAGCAGCACGCGCGTCGTCGGCATGTCGTAGACCGCCTTGGCCACCAAGGCCCGCGCCATCGCCGCACGGTCCTTGGGCGGACGCCCCGGCACTCGGAAGCGCCGGGGAATCATCTGCTCGATACGGATGACCTCCAGGGTCTGCACCAACTGCTGTTGTTTCTCGGTCAGCGGACCCAACACGCGCTCCAACTGCGGAAACAGGGCATGCTGGATCGACTGCCAGTAGGGGGCGAAGGCGACGCGCAGGTGATTCATTTCTTGACCACTCCTGTTGCCTACTGTACACTTACGAGCAAAGAGGATGTCAAGCAGCCAATCGATGGCCCACGACGAAGCGATGCATCGGCACGAGGAACAGTACGATGCGCTCAAGGCGAAACTACAAGCGGTCGGGTTCATCGGCCAGGGCAGCGTCCAGACCCGCCGTATAGCCTGTGGGTCGCCCACCTGCCGCTGCCATCACGACCCGGACGCCCGCCACGGCCCCTACCACTACTGGACGCGGAAGGCCCGCGGAAAAACCGTCGGCTTGAAGCTCACCGAAGACGAACTCGGCCTTTACCGGGAGTGGATCGAGAACAACCGTGAACTGGAACGGCTCGTGGAGGAAATGCGCCGCATCTCTTCGCGTGTGCTTGCCCTCATCACAGGCAGGCAGGCTCCATGAACCCCCGCGGCTCCGGCTCCCCGGCCACAGTGGCGGTCACTGTCATCCTGCGAACGCTGCGTCCCGTCCGCTGACCCTCGCTCGCCCCGCGGCCTCAGGCAAAAACTCGGCCGAACACGCTTTTCGCAAGAGGCTCGCAAGGGAGTAGTGGCCGGCACCGCGTTCTGGATCGGCACGGGATTCCAGCAGCAGTGGATCTTCCCCGAGGCCATGGGCCCGTGGTGGGGCGGACTGCTCGGGAACGGCATGACCGCCGGCGGCCTTGCCGCGATCCTCATGACCGGGTTCCTGGAGCTCGCACGGCCGCGGCCGCAACGCATCTGGACCGGATTGAACGTCGACGCCTACCCGAAGATCGACGGGTTCCTGGCCGCATTCTCGGCCCGCCAGGGCTGGAACGAGGCGATGGCGGACCGGGTCCGGGGAGTCGGCGAAGAGACGCTGCTCACCCTGACCGCGCCGGACGACGAGAGCGGCGCATCCGCCCCACGGCACCTCCTGCTGACCGCCCGCCGCGACGGCGCCGCCGCCGAGCTGGAGTTCGTGGCCGCGACGGACGAGACGAACATCGAGGATCAGCTTGCGCTGCTCGGGGACCGGACCGGCGGCGCGCCGGGCGACCGGGAGGTCTCGCTGCGGCTGCTGCGCCACTTCGCGTCGTCGGTGCGCCACCAGCAGTACCACGACACCGACGTGGTGACCGTCCGCGTGGAGCCGACCACCGCCGCGTCCTAGGAGTCTGCGCCGTCTTCATCCACGCCTGCCGCGGGGACGCAGCGACGGTGTCAGTGCGGAGCGAGACCGCTCAGCACCCGCTTTCCGAGGGCCGATGCGACGAAGTGGACCGCGAGCTCAGCCGTCTGGTTCCGCAGGTCGAGCACCGGGTTGACCTCGGCGACCTCCAGCGACCGCAGGCCTCCGCATGCGGCGACCCGCTCCATCACCGTATGGACCTCGCGGACCGTCAGCCCCCCGGGAACCGGCGTGCCGACGCCGGGCGCGGCCGAGGGGTCGAGAGCATCCACGTCGAGGCTCAGGTGGAAGCCTCCCGTCCCGTCGAGAGCCAGGCCGAGGCCCTCGTCGATGATCGGCGAGATGCCGCGCCGGTCCACTTCCTCCATCGTGTAGACCCGCGGCCCGAGCGACGCCACCACCGCGGCCTCCTCGGGGTCCACGCTCCGCGCCCCGATCACCACCGTGTTCGCCGGCGACAGACGGGGGGTTCCGGCCGCGAATCCCCCGACGCGGGTCAACGCCTCCGGCCCCTTCCCCAGAATCGCGGCCAACGGCATGCCGTGGAGATTCCCGCTCGGCGACGTCTCCGGGGTGTTGGCGTCGGTGTGGGCGTCGATCCACAGGAGCCCCATCGGCTTGCGTTGGCTGCCCTCGCCCGGCCATGCCGCCATCCCCGATACCGTCCCGAGCGCGATCGAGTGATCGCCGCCGAGCACCACCGGCAGCCGCCCGGCGAGCCGGACCCGCCGCACCCGTTCGGCGAGCGCCTCGAGAACCCCGGCGATCTCGGCGAGGTAGCGGGCGTTCTCGTCTCCGGGACCGGCGAGCGACTCGACCACCGGGGCGGCGAGGTTGCCCTCGTCGACGACCTCGCGCCCCAGGCTCCTGAGCTTCTCCACGAGACCGGCGTGCCGCATCGCCGACGGCCCCATGTCCACCCCGCGGCGGCCGGCGCCGAGGTCGAGCGGAACCCCGATGACGGACACCGGAGCGCGGGACGGCATGGCGGTATCCTGCATGCGTGCGAGCATACTCCCACGGCTGGCAATCGGCCTTGCGACGCGTGACCTGCTCCGCCGCCGGCGTGCTATCGTCCGTCGCATGCTCGCTGGCGCGGTCGGCACACCCCCCCACGGAAACGCAGGCGCCGGGCCCGGGCGACGATGCCCGTCCTGCGCGATGCACTGGTGCTGATGCTCGGCATCGCCCTCACCGGCTCCGGCCCAGTCCACCGATGCCGGCCAGCCGCACCTGGCCTTCACCGGCCGCCTCCACTTGGACGCGGGTATCTACCGGCCGGTCCAGGACACTGCGGCCGGCGCAGACGCGCGCCGGACGAGAGCCAATCTCCGCCGCGCCCGGCTCGGCGTGGAGGGCGCGGCCGGACGCTTCTCCTACCGCGTGATCTTCGAGGCCGATACCGACGACCGTTCCGCCGCCGTGGACATCGAAGAAACCTCGATCTACTACTCGCCGTCGGACCGCGTCACGATCGGTGTCGGCAAGATGAAGATTCCCGTGACGTTCGAGGAGAGCACCTCGTCCAACGACATCAGCTTCATCGAGCGTTCCCTGCCGGTCGACGTGTTCACCGACCAGACCCTGGGTCCCAAGGTGACGAACGTCCAGGTCTGGATATACGGCCCCAACCATCTCGTCGAAGCGGCGATGCACCTCGCGCGCGATACCGGCGGGGTATCGAACGTCGACGCCCGCGCGAGGGCGATCGGCGTCACCGGCCGGGTGGCGTTCGCTCCCGTCCGGACCGGGACGACCGCCGTGCACCTGGGCGGCTGGGTCGACCGATCCGGCGGATCCGTCGAAGACGCGCTGTGGAGCTACGGCCCCGAGCTCGACGTCCTGGACATCCTGCCCCTTTCAGGCCGCCGGCCCGCGGGCAGGTTCGACGTGCTGCTCCACCGGGTCTCGAGGCGGCTTGGCTCCGCGGGCCGTTCTGGGCGCAGGCCGAGGCGATCGGAGGGCGGTTCCGTCGAGCGGACAGACCCGACTACGCGGGCGGCGGATGGTACGCGCAAATCGGGTACGTGGCGGGCGGCGCCAAGCGTTACGACATGCGGGAGGGGGCCTGGTCCGCTCCGGCGGTCACCCATGCGGTCACCGGCGGGGACGCCGGCGTCGTGGAGCTCGCGCTGCGATACAGCTCCGTCGACTTCGGAGAGCCGATGAACCCGACCGATGCCCGGCCGGTGGGCGACACCGGGCATGCCGGCCGGCAGTCGAACGTGACCGCGGGCGTCAACTGGTATCTCACGGGCCACAGCCGGCTCATGTTCAACGCGATCCACGTCGACCTCGAAGGCGCCTTCGGCGGCTACGTCGAGTCCGGAATCGTCTCCTACGCCGCGCCCGTCACCGGCAGCTTCCGGATCTACGGCGTACGCTGGCAGCATCAATGGTGAGAATCGGGGTCGGATGCCCGGGAGACCGGCATCACCGGCCGTCATCCGTCGTCGGCACCCGCCGGGCCCACGAGCGGTTCGCGGCATACCAGTCCACGAGCTGCTTCACGCCGTCCCTCCACGCGGTGCGCGGCTGCCACCCCAGCAGCCGCTTCGCCTTGGAGACATCCGCCCAGGTCGCCGGCGCGTCCGCCGGATGCGGCGGGCGGTGCTCCACGCGGGCGGGCCGCCCGACGCACGCCTCGACGAAGCGCAGCACCTCCAGCAGCGGCACCGGGGCGCCCGCACCCAGATTGACGACCTCGTAGCCGACGGGCGCGAGACCCGCGACGGTGCCTCGCGCGACGTCCTCGATGTAGGTGAAGTCCCGCGACTGCGTACCGTCGCCGTACAGCACGACGGGACGCTCCTCGTGAATCCGCTGCACGAACCGGAAGAGGCTCATGTCCGGCCGGCCGGCCGGGCCGTAGACGGTGAAGTAGCGAAAGACGGTGACGTCGAGCCCGAACAGATGATGATAGGTGTGGCACAGCGCCTCGGCCGCCTGCTTCGTCGCCGCGTACGGACTCCGGGCCCGACTCGTGTCCGCGTCCTCCTGGTAGGGCATCGCGCTGCGCGGGTCGTAGAGGCTGGACGTCGAAGCCAGGACGAACTTCCGCACCTGGCGGTCCCGGCAGAGGTCCAGCAGGTTGAGGGTGCCGGTCACGTTCGCGTCGACGCAGGCCCAGGGATCCTCGACGCTGGCGCGGACTCCGGCCCGGGCGGCCAAGTTGATCACCCCGTCGAGGGGCGGCTCGCGGTCGCACGCCGCCTCGAGCTTCGAGCGATCGGATACATCCGCGAGCCGGAACGTGAAACGCCCGCGCGACCGCAAACGCTCGAGCCGCCAGCGCTTGAGCCGGAGATCGTAGGCCTCGTCCAGGCTGTCGACGCCCAGAACCGTGTGACCGGCATCCAGCAGCTCGGACGCGACCGCGGCGCCGATGAAACCCGCCGCCCCCGCGAGCAGATAGTTGGCCACGTCCTCACGAGCCGGGACCGCTCATCAAGCGGTCCATGCCCGTCTCGTAGATCTCCCGGACCTGCGTGGTGACGTCGCGGTAGCGCGCGAGCAGCTCATGCCCCGACATCGGCTCGCGGAGCCGGCGCGCGATGGGCTCGACCGCGTCCGGATCGGTCGAGATGACGCCCCCGCCGGCATCGGTGGCGATGCGCAGCACCGTCTCCAGATCCCGGAGAAAGAGGTAGGCATCGCCCAGCGCCGTCACCTCGTCCGGGCGCAGGACGTCGGTCCCGGGGAATGCGGCCAGCAACCGCCGCGCCCCCGCGACCCGGAACTCCGCGCGGCCCGGTCCCTCTCTGAGCTGCAGCACCTGCAGCAGGAAGTCGATGTCGGCGAGGCCGCCGCGGCCGCGCTTGAGATCGAGCTGGTCGCCCCCCGCCTCGTGGGCGAGCTCGCGCTCGATACGGGTGCGAACCCGCCGGGCGTAGGCGGGCACGTCGAGCGACCACGGCGCGTACACGAAGCGGCTGACGATGTCCTTCACCCGTTCCCCGATGGCCGGATCACCACCCGCGAAGCGACAGCGGGTCCACGCCATCCGCTCCCAGATCTCCGCGCGTTCGTGCAGATAGCGTTCGAAGGCGATGAGGGAGATAGCGAGGGCGCCCATCCGGCCCTCGGGACGCAGCCGGGTATCGATCTCGTACGCGGCCCCCGCGCCCGTTCGCTTCGAGAGCAGGTCGTAGATCGCGCGCACGAACTTCTGCTGCGGCTCGAACCAGGACGCATCGCCGGCGTAGAGGAAGACCAGATCGAGGTCGGAATGCACGGTCAGCTCGCGGCTCCCGAGCTTGCCGAGGGCGAGCACGACCCAACCGGTCTCCGGGTCCCCCGACGGCGGCCCCGGCGGTCGGTGGTGCGCGACCGCCCGGGCCGCCGCCTGCAGCGCGCAGTCGGCGACGAGGGACAGCTTCTCGTTCAGTTGATCGAGACGGCGCTCGGTCAGCCACTCGACGAGCGCCTTGAACTCCTGTATCGCCTTGACCCGCCGAAACGGATCCAGGCTCGATGCAAGGTCGGGCCCCGCCACCACCGCGTCGAACCCCCCGACCACCTCCTCGCGGAACGTGTCCGGGTCGACGACCGCGCGCACGAGGGAATCGAGCAGCTCCGGGTAGGCGGCGAGCCGCGCCGCGTAGAGGTCGCCGGCGTCGAGTCCCGAGAAAAACCGCCGCCTCAACATCTCGTCATCGAGCAGGGTGCGGTAGAGGGCTCCGGCCGCGCCGGAACGGGCCGCCACCCGCTCGAAGCGGACGAGCATCCGGGCCACCCCGGACGGCGGCGTCTCCCCCTCCAGCATCGCCGCCAGCAGATTCGCCAGGAGGTTCCGCGCCGAGGGCCAGCCGTGCGACGGCACCGCATCGAGCGCCCGCGTGGCGGCGAGGGCGCTGTCCGGCTCGTCGACGCCGGCGTCGACGAGCCGCGAGCGCGCCTCGTCGTCGGTCATGTCCCCGGCCAGCAGCCGGAACATCGCGCGGCCGGCGAGGCCGCCGTCTTCGGCCTCCTCTTCGAAGAGATCGGCGTAGATCGCGTGGACCCGGTCCCGGTGGCGGCCGAGCACCGCGTTCAGCGTGTCGAGGTCATCGAACCCGAGACGCCGCGCCAGCACCCGCAACCCGCGTTCGGTGCCGGACAGGCTGTGGGTCTGCTGCCCCTGCGCGACCTGCAGGCCGTGCTCGACGTTGCGGAGGAATATGTACGCCGAGACCAGATCCTGCTGCACCTCCGCCTCGATGAACCCGTGCGATCCGAGCTGGTCGAGCGCGGTCAGGGTGTGGCCGGTACGGAGGGTCGGCGTGGCGCCGCCGTAGATGATCTGGAACACCTGCGCGAAGAGCTCGATCTCCCGGATGCCCCCGCGCCCCTCTTTCACGTTCTGGTCCAGGTCGCCGCGTTTGCCGTGCTCACGGTCCGCCCGCGCCTTGTACCGGACGAGCTCCGCGATGGCCGCGTGGTCCAGGTACTTGCGGTACACGAAGGGTACGATGAGCTCCACGAACCGTTGCCCCAGCGCCGGATCCCCCGCGATCGACCGCGCCTTGAGAAGCGCGAACCGCTCGAAGGTCTCACCGAGGTTCTCGTAGTACTCCGCCGCCTGCTTCAGCGAGTAGACGAGGTTCCCGCGCTGCCCCATCGGCCGGAGACGCATGTCGACGCGGTATAGGTAGCCCTCCGCGGTGTGTCCGGTCAGCAGGGTCATGAGACGGCGTCCCAGCTTCTGATAGCGCCCGTGGGCGGTTCCGGTCCGATCGTCGGGGGCGTCGTAGACGTAGATGAGGTCGATGTCGGAGCTGTAGTTGAGATCGCCGCCGCCGAGCTTGCCCATGCCGATCACCGCGAACCGTCCCGGCAGCGGACCCTCGGCCGCCGTCTGTTCGGCGATCGCGATGGCCAGCACCTTGTCGACCAGCGTATCGGCCAGGTTCGACAACTGCGCGGTCGTCGCGGTCAGCGTCTCCCGGTTCAACATGCCGAAGAGGTCGGCGGCCGCGACCCGCAGCATCTCCCGGCGCTGAAACCGCTTCAGCCCGTCCACCTGGTGCTCGATGGTGCCGTCGCCGTCGATCAGCCGGGCGATCTCCTGGTCGTAGTCGGCGCGATCCGGCGGCGCCCCGTCCAGCTCGCTCCGCAGCCAGTGCAGGTAGCCGGGGTTGCGGATCAGAATCTCGCTGAGGAACGGCGAGGCCCCGAGGATCTGGGTCAGGATGTCCAGGACGTGCGGGTCCGCCTGCAGGGTGCCGATGAACGCCGCTCTCGGCGTACGGGTGGCGACGTAGCGGCAGAACCCCACGACGGCGGCGTCCGGGTCGGCGGTCGTGGCAATCTCGTCGAACAGCAGGGGAGCGAGATGCCCCAGGGCCAGACGGCTCGTCAGGTCGTCCGCGAGCTGCTGCAGATGCTGGTCGGCGGCCGCGCCGTCGCGGACCCCGCACCCTTCCAGAAAGCGCGCCGCCGCCTCCGGGGACAGATCCGCCCCCAGGAAGATGTCCTTCGGCGTGACGGCGTTCGGTTCGGGCGGCATACCGGGCTCCCTGGGCGCCCGCGGCGACAGCCCCGCTGCGTTCGACCGGAGGGGCTCGACGCAGCACGCGGTCTCACCACGGGCTCGGGCGCAGACTGCTAGGCGACGTCCGTTTCCCCGGTCCGGATGACCCAGCTCTGCTCGACCGGCAGCACGAACACCCGGCCGTCGCCGATCTCCCCGGTGCGGGCGGCGTCCATGATTACCTCGACGGCGGCGTCGACGGCCTCGTCGGCCACGACGATCTCGATCTTGGTCTTCGGCAGCAGGCTGATGTCGTACTCCCGCCCGCGATAGACGGTGGTGTGGCCGCGCTGGCGGCCGTGCCCGCGCACCTCGGTGACGGTGATGCCGGCGATGCCGTGCTTCGCGAGCCCATCCTTGATGATGTCCACCTTGCTGGGCCGGACGATGGCTTTGATCAGCTTCATTTACCCTAGTCCGCTTGTGCCTCACCGGGCCGGCGCCCGGATCCGGTTCAGTACGTCGTTCAGACGAAGTGTACACGCTTCCGCGCCGCTCGAAACACGCCGCCCTTCCGGACCGCCCGTCCCGGCGGGCCATCATGACGGACGGGCGGGGTGCGGCGCATCCCGCGCCCGTTACCGGTTGTGGTACGATTGCTTCCGCTCGTGCGGCGTACGGCGCCGCCCACGGCAATCACGCCTCCAGCTCGAGACGAGTCGCACCGTATGGTCGTCGGCATCCCGGCAGAAACCTTCCCCGGCGAGCGGCGTGTCGCCACCGTCCCGACGGTGCTTCCAGCCCTGATCAAGGCCGGCCTCGACATACTCCTGGAACCCGGCGCCGGCGCGGCGGCGGGATTCCCGGACTCGAGCTACGTCGACAAGGGCGCCGTCCTCGCGACCGATCGAGCCCATGTACTGGCCGCCGCCGACGTCGTTCTTCAGGTGCGCGCCCTCGGGGCCAATCCGGATGCCGGTCGCGCCGATCTGGAACGGCTGCGGACCGGACAGGTCGTCATCGGGCTGTCCGAGCCGCTCGGGGAGCCGGCGTCGGCCCGCGAGCTCGCGGCGCGCGGCGTCACCGCGTTCTCGATGGAGCTCATTCCCCGGATCACCCGCGCCCAGAGCATGGACGCCCTGTCGTCGATGGCCACCATCGCGGGCTACAAGGCGGTGCTGGTGGCGGCCGAGACCCTGCCCCGCATGTTCCCGATGATGATGACGGCGGCCGGGACCGTCACGCCGGCGCGGGTGTTCGTGGTCGGGGCGGGAGTGGCGGGGTTGCAGGCGATCGCGAGCGCCCGCCGGCTGGGCGCCAAGGTCGAGGCCTACGACGTGAGACCGGCCGTCAAGGAGCAGGTGGAGAGCCTCGGCGCGTCGTTCGTGGACCTGCCCCTCGACACCGCCGAATCGGAGGACGCGGGCGGCTACGCCAAGGCCCAGGACGAGACGTTCTATGCGCGGCAGCGCGAGATGATGGGCCGGGTGGTGGCCGGCAGCGATGTCGTCATCACCACCGCCCTGATCCCCGGACGGCCGGCCCCGGTGCTGGTGACCGACGAGATGGTGGCGGGGATGACCCCCGGCTCGGTGGTGGTGGACCTGGCGGCCGAGCGGGGCGGCAACGTCGAACCGTCGCGGCCCGACGAGGTGGTGACCGCGCACGGGGTCACCGTGCTCGGTCCGACCAACCTGCCTTCCACCGTGCCGTATCACGCCAGTCAGATGTACGCCCGGAACGTGTCGGCGCTGCTGCTGCATCTCGTCCGGGACGGCGCGATGGCGCTCGACCCCGACGACGAGATCACGACGGGCACGCTGGTGTCGCGCGACGGCGAGGTCGTGCACCCGCGAGTTCGCGCGCTCCTCGAACCGGCCTGACGTTGCGCCGAGGTGGCCCCATGGATGCGTTTCTGCCCCTGCTGACGATCTTCATGCTGGCCGTCTTCGTCGGCTTCGAGATCATCACGAAGGTACCGCCGCTGCTCCACACGCCGCTGATGTCGGGCAGCAACGCGATCTCCGGCATCACCATCATCGGGGCTCTCCTGTCGGTCGCGGCCGAGGGCCGCCTCAGCACCATCCTCGGCTTCGTGGCCCTGGTGCTCGCCACCGTCAACGTGGTCGGCGGGTTCCTGGTGACCCACCGCATGGTGGGCATGTTCAAGAAGAAGGACTAGACGGTGTGAGCGCTGTCTTCATCGATCTGACCTACCTGCTGGCGTCCGTCCTGTTCATCTTGGGGATCAAGGGACTGACCCACCCGCGGACCGCCGTCCGCGGCAACCTGCTGGGCGCCACCGGCATGTTTCTCGCGGTCGTCGCCACCCTCGCCGACCGCGAGGTGCTCGGCGCCGGGGCCCTGAGCCTCGGCCACATCGCGGCCGGGGTCGGGCTCGGGGCCGCCGTGGGGGCCACCCTCGCCCTCCGCATCCAGATGACCGCGATGCCCCAGATGGTGGCGTTGCTGAACGCGTTCGGGGGCGGCGCCTCGGCCCTCATCGCGGGAGCGGTGCTGAGCACCGGCGGTGACCCGACGGCGCAGACCGCGGTCGCCACCGTCGCCTCCGGCATCATCGGATCGGTGACGTTCTTCGGCAGCCTCGTCGCCTTCGACAAGCTGCAGGGGCTGCTGCTGCCGGACCGGCCGGTGCACTTCCCCGCCCAGCAGGCGATCAACCTGCTGCTCGGGCTGGGCGCCCTCGCCCTCGGGGTGCTCGTCGTCGGCAACCCCGGCGACCTCACGAACTTTGCCCTGCTCGTGGCCGTCGGGTCGGTGCTCGGGGTGCTCCTGACGATACCCATCGGGGGCGCCGACATGCCGGTCGCCATCGCCCTCCTCAACTCCTACTCGGGACTCGCCGCCGCCTCCACCGGCTTCGTGCTCGACAACAACATCCTCATCATCACCGGTTCGCTCGTGGGCGCCTCCGGCCTGATCCTGACGCGGATCATGTGCAAGGCGATGAACCGCTCGCTGATGAACGTCCTGCTGGGGGCCATCGGCCCCGACAGCGGTGGCGGCGCCGCCAGCGCCGACGAGGTCTACGCCGGGCGGATCAAGAGCGCCTCGCCGGAAGAGGTGGCGATGCTGTTCGACGGCGCGCGGCGGGTGGTGGTGGTGCCCGGCTACGGCATGGCGGTGGCGCAGGCGCAGCATCAGGTACGCGACCTCGCCAACCTCCTCGAATCGCGGGGCACGGAGGTGGAGTTCGCGATTCACCCGGTGGCGGGACGCATGCCCGGACACATGAACGTGCTGCTGGCGGAGGCGGACGTCGACTACGACAAGCTGCGGGAGATGGACGACATCAACCCGTCTTTCCCACAGACGGACGTCGCCCTCATCATCGGCGCCAACGACATCGTCAACCCCGATGCCCGGACCGATCCGTCCAGTCCGATCGCGGGGATGCCGATTCTCGACGTCGACAAGTCCCGCACCGTGGTCGTCGTCAAACGCAGCCTGTCGCCCGGCTTCGCGGGCGTTCCGAACCCGCTCTTCGCCGCCGACAACACCCTGATGCTGTTCGCCGACGGCAAGCAGGCGGTGCTCGATCTCATCGCCGCCGTCAAGGAATCCTGACTCCGGCCGCCGTGCGCGGCGGCGGTCCGAAGAGCCCGCGGTGAAACCGGGCGGCGGGCCTTGCCGCGGGCTCCTCCAGCCGGGGTCTCTTCCCTCGTGACGACGACCGGAAGGCGAATCTGAAATGACGGTTCGGACGGATCCGCCAGAGGTGCTGAAGCTGACCGGAGTGCGGCTGGTCCGCGACCGCTCGACCATTCTCGAGGGGATCGACTGGCAGGTGCGCGCCGGCGAGCGTTGGGTGGTGCTGGGGCCCAACGGCAGCGGCAAGACCTCGCTGTGTCAGATTCTCACCCTCTACCAGCACCCCTCGGCCGGCACCGTCACCGTGCTCGGCGGCGAGCTGGGCCGCGTCGACGTGCGGGCCCTGCGCCTGCGCATCGGCATCACCAGCGCCGCCCTCGCCGCGATGATCCCGCCCGCGCTGACGGCCGAGCAGATCGTGGTCGCCGGCAAGCAGGCCGCGCTGGCCCCCTGGTGGCACCGCTACGACGAGGCCGATTGGGACCACGCGCGCCACTGTCTCGCCCGCGTCGACTGCCTCGGGCACGCCGGACAACGCTTCAGGACGCTGTCGTCGGGCGAGCGCCAGCGTGTGCTGCTGGCCCGCGCGCTGATGTGCACGCCGGGCCTGATGGTGCTCGACGAACCGAACGCCGGTCTGGATCTGCCGGGCCGCGAACAGTTGGTGCAGACCCTGACCAGGCTCGCCCGCATCGACGCCGGGCTGCCCCTCGTGCTCGTCACCCACCACCTGGACGAGATTCCGCCCGGGTTCACCCATGCGCTGCTGCTCGCGTCCGGACGCATCGCCGCCGCCGGTCCGATCGAGCAGGTGTTGACCCCGCCCCGGTTGTCGGCCTGTTTCGGGCTCTCCCTGGACGTCGAGCACCGCCACGGCCGCTGGCACGCCCGGGCCACCGGCTGACTCGGGCCGGGCCGGCCGATGCAGCCCCCGGTGTCACCGCGGGCCCCTCGGCGATGCCCGCCCGCACGCCGATGGGCGGGCAGTCGGCGTCCCGGTTCCGTCAGGGCGCAGCGAAAACGCTGGTCCGCAGCGCACCGACGACGGAGTCCACGACCCGGGTGAAGTCGCCGGTCTCGGCGTAGACCCGGCGCTGGTAGGCGCAACTGGGTCCGGCCTGCATGAGGTCCTGGATGCGCATCAGCTCGGCGTGGCTGCCGAGCCGCTTCGACACCGACTCGAGCGACTCCAGCAGCCGAAGTATGGCTTCGGACAAGGGTTCGAGACGACCCTCCTCGTCCACGATCACGTCCGCATCGAGGGCCCACCGGGCGGCGCGCCACTTGTTCTCGCGGACGATCCAGTAGCGCTGCAGCGGCAGATAGATGCCCTGGTCGTACTGGTCTCCCAGCCACACCACCAGCGCCTGAATCAGCGCGGTCATCGCGATGATGTCGTCGAGCGTGGGCAACCCGTCGCAGATCCGCACCTCGACCGTCCCGAATTCCGGGTGGGGCCGGATATCCCACCAGATCTCCCGGACCGACTCGATCGCCCCCGCCCCGACCAGCGTGATCATCAGGCGCTGGAACTCGGCCCAGTTCAGGAGCCGGTAGGGCAGCCCCGCCGTCGGCAGGCCCTCGAAGATCTTCACCCGGCACGAGGCGAGCCCCGTCTCCTCGCCCTGAAAGAACGGCGAGCTGGCGGACAGCGCCAGCAGATGGGGAATATAGGTGGTCAGCGCATTGAAGATGGCGATCGCCTTCTCGCCGCTCTCGATCCCCACGTGCACGTGCAGGCCGAAGATCATCAGGCGCCGGGCCGGCCACTGGCAGCGGTTGGCCAGCAGATGGTAGCGCTCCTTGTCGGTGATCCGCTGCTCGGCCCACCGCGAGAACGGATGGGTGCCGGTGCTCGCGAGCTGGTAGCCGAGGTCGTCGCACAGCGTGAAGAGCGCACGGAGGCGTTGCGACAGATCGCGGCGCACCGCCGCGACGTCCGTGCATACGTCCGTGTTGAGCTCGATGGTCGACTGAATCAGCTCCGGCTTGACGTGGTTGGCGTCGTCAGTCCCCTCGAGAATGGAGGAAGCCCCCGATACCAGATTCCCCGTCTCGGGGTCGATGATCTGCAACTCCACCTCGACCCCCAGCGTGGGCCCCGACGAACCGTTGAACCGGATGCGCATCATCGTGCCCCGAAGCTTCTCGTCTCTCGGCTCCGCCGCCGCCTTTGCGGAGCCCCCGCCCCAACCGCCCCTCTGCCATCGGATGCCGGTCAGTATACCCGCTCGCCACGCGTCCACGCCGGCCCGCTTCGCCGCAGGACGGCTTCCCTTTCCGCCCGCAGGGATGAGATAGTGGACCGGTGCCCCGCGCGACACCCCGCTCCACGCTGGTCCGCTATACGCTCTACCAGATCCCCGAATGGGTGCTCGTCCTCGGCGCCGCCATCCTGCTGTACCGCTGGGGCGTGCTGCCGGGCTGGGCCGGCGCCCTCCTCGTCGCCGGCTGCATGGCGAAGGACGCCGCGCTCTATCCGTTGCTGCGCACCGCCTACGAAACCGACACCTCGAGCGCCATCGAACGCCTGATCGGCCTGCGCGGGGTGGCCGTCGAGCCGCTCGCGCCGGACGGCTACGTGCGGGTGCGGGGCGAGCTGTGGCGCTCGGAGGCGACCACCGTCGATCGCGGTATCCGCCGCGGGCATCCCGTCACCGTGCACGCGGTACGGGGCACGACGCTGCTCGTCCGCCCCGCGCAGCCGCGAACCGTCCGGCAGACGGGCCGGCAGTAAGACTCCCGAGGGTTGGTGGCGGGAAGCGGAGCCGCAAGCCCGCGGTTCCCGCGCCGGGAAGCTCTCTCGCGCGACACCGGCGATCACTCGACGGGTGGCCCGGACTCGGTTTCGCCCCCCGCCCCGCCCGCGACGCGTTCACGAACTGGTCCCGAGGGATGCCGGGCACCACCGCCAGCGCATTCTCGTAGTAGACCTTCCGCAGAATGTCGTCCGGCAGCCCCAACCCGTAGAGCTTCCAGAACGCGTGATAGCGCCGGTAGTAGTCGAAGTACTCGTCGCGCGTCTCGAACGTGCGCCAGTAGTAGGGAAACTCGTCAGCCGCATAGGAATCCTTCCCGAACAGGATGCGGTCCGGATAGGCGGCAAAGAAGGCGGCCGCGGTGCGGGGCTGGCGGCCGAGCTCGTAGAGAATGGCGCCGGTCTCGACGACCACGTTCGGGAGCCGGTCCAGCAGGGCGCCGAGCCGGCCGAGGTCGTTGGCGTGCCACCCCATGTGGGCGGAGATGAACCGGGTCTGCCGATGCCGGGCGAACAGCCGATCCCGCTCGGCCATGATCGTGTCGAAGCTCGGGAAGCGGTCCGCGGGAAGCCGCCGTCCCGGCCGCACCATCAGCTCGAGCCAACGTTCGTTGTAGCGATCCACCGGCTGGAAGAACTCGCTCGGTTCGCCGGCATGGATCAGCACCGGGATGTCCAGACGCGCACACGCCTCCCACACCGGATCGAGCTCCGCGTGGTCCACCGGCACCCGCTGCCCCTGCCCGTCCCGCACCGTCAGTCCGAAATTCTTGAAGATCTTCAGTCCGACCGCGCCCTCCGCCACGTCGCGCTCGAGCTGCGCGGCGGCGCGCGCGCCGAATCCGGGCCGGACCCCGCGGCTGAAGTCGAGGTTGGCGAAGAAGACCATCCGGTCGGGGTGGCCGCTCGCCCGAATCGCCTCCACGCCGCGGGACAGCGTGACGCCGGATCCGCCGCTGAGGTTGACGAGGACCTGCAGATTCAGCGCATCCATCTCGCCGACGATCTGCTCCCACCGCCTCCCGGCGAGTCCCGGACGATGGTGGCTGTGCACGTCGATCACGGGGAACTTCGCCCTGGGCACCGGGTGCTCGGGCACGACGAGGGTGGAGCGCGGCTGATAGTCCTCGACCGTCAGTCGCCCGTCCGGCCGGGCTGCGCCCGGCTGCGGCTGGGCGGTCAGGGACACCGCCGCCGCCAGACCCGCGATCGCCGCCATCCCGACGAGCGTTCGATGGGACATCATCCGCTTCTCCCGGACATCCGCGGACCGGCGATCCGGCCTGCGCCGTGCCGCCGCGGCCATGCACCGTACGAAGAGCGCCGCAGTGGGACGATAAGCCGAATTCTGTACCTGACGCCCCCCCGCGAACGGGACGACGCCTGGCGACGACCATTCCTCTAGCCCCGCCATCACTGGCGGGGTCGAGCAACCTACCCGGAGGCTTCGGACGGGCCGCCCTGATAACGCCTCCCTATTTGGTCTTGCTCCGTGCGGGGTTTAGCCTGCCATTCGCCTTGCGGCGAACGCGGTGCGCTCTTACCGCACCTTTTCACCCTTACCTCACGACCCACCGACATGAATCGGGCCGTCGCGAGGCGGTATGTTTTCTGTGCCACTTTCCTTCAGGTCGCCCTGACCGGGGATTACCCGGCGCACTGCCCTCTGGAGTTCGGACTTTCCTCCCCACTCGATGCCCGGAGGCATCGTGCGCAGCGGTCGTCTGTCCCACTGCGGCGCGTCAACCCTCCCTGTCTTCGATTATCCGTCCGTGTCCTGCGAAATCCCGTACTGCTCCAGCTTCTTGTAGAGATTGCTGCGCGGAGTATCGATGACCTCCGCGGTCCTCGAGATGTTCCAGCCGTGCTCCCGCAGCTTGTCGACCAGAAATGCGCGCTCCGCCCGCTCCTTGAACTCCCGCAGGGTGCCGGCCTGACTCGCCGCGAACCCCGCCGGGCCATCCCGGAACCCGCTCCGCAACACGGCGCGAACATCGCGCACGTCGATCGTCTCGCCCGGGGTCATCACGAGCAGCCGTTCCACCGTGTTCTTCAGCTCGCGGATGTTGCCGCGCCACCGCTCGCCGGCCAGCGCCTCGATCGCGGCCGAGGTGAGCTCCCGGGGGCGGAAATTGTTGTCCCGGCAGAACAGCGCGGTGAAATGACGCACCAGCCGGGGAATGTCCTCCCGCCGGTCCCGGAGCGGCGGGACCCGAACGGGGATGACGCTGAGCCTAAAATACAGGTCCTCGCGAAAGCGATCGTTGTCGATGGCCTCCTCGAGATCCCGGTTGGTGGCGGCGAGCACCCGCACGTCGACCTTGATGGTCCGGGCCGATCCGAGCCTCTCGACCTCTCCCTCCTGCAGCACCCGCAGCACCTTGGCCTGGGTCCGGAGGCTCATGTCACCGACCTCATCCAGAAAGATGGTACCGCGATCCGCCTGCTCGAACTTGCCGATCTGCTTCTGGGTCGCCCCGGTGAAGGCCCCCCGCTCGTGTCCGAAGAGCTCCGATTCGATCAGCTCCTCGGGAAGCGCGGCGCAGTTGACCTGCACGAACCGCTCCCGCCCGCGCCGGCTGTTGCGGTGAATCGCCCGCGCCACGAGCTCCTTGCCGACCCCGCTCTCGCCCTGGATGAGGACGGTGCTGCTCGTGGGCGCGGCCCGGCCGATCGCGTCGGTCACCCCCTCGAGCGCCGGGCTGTCCCCCACCATCTCGTGGCGGATCTCGACGAGCTCGCGGTAGCGGCTCACCTCCGTCCGCAGCCGGTGCTGCTCCAGGGCATTCCGGATGTCGAGCTTGAGGACGTCCCCCTCGAAGCCCTTCTCGAGAAACGTGAACGCGCCCTGCTTGGTCGCCTCGACCGCGGTGCTGATGGTGCCGTGACCCGAGATCACGATCACCGGGACCGCATCACCCCGTTCGCGCATCCGCCGCAGCACTTCCAGCCCGTCCATCCCCGGCATCTTCACGTCTAGCAGCACGAGATCGATGCTCTCGGAACCGATCAGGTCGAGACCCTCCCGCCCGCTGCGCGCGAACAGGCACTCGTAGCCCTCGTACTCGAGGGTCATCTTGAGCGCATCGCGCACGCCTTCGTCGTCATCGACCACCAGAATCCGCTCGTTCATCGGTGTCCGCCGGTCATTATAAGTTCGCGCAAGGCGGAACCGCTGCGAAACCGGCTGCGTGAGCGAGTGGCGGGTGGTCGAGCAGCAGGGCGACGACTCCCCGGACGGCCAAGAGTCTGCGCCGCCGAACGGCGCGGATTCCTGGAGGGTTGGTTGGGCGGCAAGCGGAGCCGCAGGCGACGATTGCGGGGCTAGCGATCGCGCGCGAGCACGTAGTCCGGCAGCGCCATCAGCGCATCGAGCTCGGGCGTCGGGGGGAAGCCCTGGAGAGACCGCTTCGCCGCGGCCGCGAACTCCGTCGCCCGCTCGAAGGCCAGATCGAGCACCCGGTGCTCCGCCAACAGCGCGCGCAGCTCGTTCCAGGCGTCCGGGTTGAACAGCCGGTCCCGCACCATCGAGTCCAGCAGGACCCGGGCCGAATCTCCGGCCTTCTGGAGCAGGTAGATCGCCGGCAGGGTCATCTTGCCTTCGCGCACGTCGCCGCCGACCGGTTTCCCGAGCACGCTCTCGTCCGCGGTGTAGTCCAGGAGATCGTCGACGAGCTGGAAGGCGATGCCGAGATTGATGCCGTAGTCGCGCAGCGCCAGTTGCTGGGCCTCGGACAGCTTCCCGAGCATTGCGCCGATCCGGGCGCAGCCGCCGAACAGGTGGGCGGTCTTGCGCCGGATGATCTCCAGATGCTCTTCCTCGCTGATGTCCACGTCCCCGACCTTGGTGAGCTGGTAGAGCTCGCCTTCGATCATGCGCCGGGTGACGTCGCAGAGCAGCCGCACGAGCTCGAGCGAGTCGACGGTCAGGGCCATGCCCATCGACTTGATGTAGAGGTAGTCGCCCAGCAGGACGGTGATGTCGTTGCCCCAGCGGGAATGCACGGTCTCGCGCCCGCGCCGAATGACCGAATCGTCGATCATGTCGTCGTGCACCAGGGTGGCGGTGTGGATGAACTCCACCACCGCGGCGTAGAGCGTCGCGTTCTCCCCCCGATAGCCGCCGAGACGGGCGCACATCAGCAGGAGCGCCGGTCTCACCCGCTTGCCACCGCTCGTCTGGAGATAGCGGCCGATCTCGGGAATCAACTCGACCCGCGATTCGATGTGTTGAACGAAGTGCCGCTCGACCGATTCCAGATCCTGGCGTATGGGGTCGAAGATCTCGGCGAGATCCGGGGGGGAAGAAGTTCTCGACACAGTGGCAGCTCGCGGCCCGGATTTCAGCATACTTGCGTTCCAAGTGTCAATGTAGCAAGCCTTTAGCACGCGCCTCCAGGGGTTGCCCCCCCCTGGAGGCGCGGTGCGTGGTGGCGGTAGGCCGTGGAAGCCCCGCGGCGAAGAGCGCCTCGAAAGCGGCCGAAGTTCGCGCGCGCACCTCTTCGGCGGTCGTCCCCCGCACGCCGGCCACGACCTCGATCACCCGGGTTACCCACGCCGGTTCGTTGCGCCGCCCTCGATGCGGCACCGGCGCCAGGTACGGGGCATCGGTCTCGACGAGCAGCCGGTCCCACGGCACCACGGCGGCCGCCTCGCGCACGGCATCCGCCCTCTTGAACGTGGCGATACCCGAGAACGACACGTGAAACCCGAGGTCGACGGCCCGCCGCGCCATCGATGCGTCGCCGGTGAAGCAGTGAAACACGCCGCCCGGCGGCGGCGCGCCCTCGTCCTCCAGGACCGCGAAGGTGTCCTCGTCCGCCTCGCGGGTATGGATCACCACCGGACGTTCCATCTCGCGCGCCACCCGGACCTGACGCCGAAACACCTCGCGCTGGATCTCGCGCGGCGCGAAATCGTAGTGATAGTCGAGACCGATCTCCCCCACCGCGCAGGCGCCGGCCCGCGCCGCGACGGCCGAGCGCAGCCGCGGCCCCACGTCGTCGAGACACGCGGCGAACTCCCCGGCCTGATGAGGATGCACGCCGACCGCGAATCCGACCGCCGGCCAGAGCGCCGACACCCGCTGGGCGCGGGCCGCTTCGGCCGGGTTGGTGGCGTCGAGGATGCACAGCGCCCCGCGGAGCCCGGCCTCCCGGGCCCGCTCGACCACCGCGTCGAGGTCGCCTTCGAACGCCTCGTCGGCCAGATGGCAGTGCGAATCGAACATCGTCTCCCCCGACCCCGTTATCGGACTCGAGCCCCCGGGGGAGCGGCCTCCGGGTCGTCGACGCCCAGCAGCACCGGCTGGCCGTCGGGATCGGTCGCCGCGAGGATCATGCCGTTCGACTCGACCCCCATCAACTTGGCCTTCTCGAGGTTCGCGACAATCACCACCGAACGCCCCACCAAGGTCTCGGGGGCGTAGGCGCGCGCGATGCCCGCGACCAGGGTGCGCTCGCCGCCGCCGTCGTCCACCGTCACCTTCAGCAGCTTCCTGGACTTCGGAATCGCCTCCGCCGCGAGCACCTTGGCAACCCGAAGCTGCACCTTCATGAAGTCGTCGAACGAGATGCGCGGCTCCGGGGGGGGCGCCGGCGCGGACGCTGCGGGCGTGGGAGGGGTCGCCGCCGAGCCGGAGTCAGCCTCGCCGGGCGGCGGCGCGGACGGGGCGTCGTCTCGCGGGACCCTCACGCGGGGCGGGCCAGGGTCGGGCACTACCGGCAGCGGCGCCGTGGTCGGTGTCTCGTCGGTCATCGTCGTTCCTGTTTCCTTCTCCGCGGCTACCCCGGGCGCACCGGCGGCGGTCTCGCCGATGGAACCACCCGCCTCGAGCCGCGGCCAGAGCGGCGGCCCCTGGACGACGTGCCGCTCGCCTCCGGACCACGCCGCATCCGCATCGAGCCGACTCTCGGCAATCGGCGTGATCTGGCCCATCCGCCGCCATATCTCGGCGCAGGACGAGGGCATCGCCGGCCACAGCAGCAGCGCCGCAATCCGCACCGCCTCCACCATCTCGAACAGCGCCTGGTCGAGCTCGCCCCGGCGGTCGGGGTCCTTGGCCAGCACCCAGGGCTCGGACCGGGTGATGAACTCGTTGGTGGCGTCGATCAGGTCGAACGCCGCCGCCATCCCCGCATGGAGCTCGTAGGCGTCGAGCGCCGCGCGGTACCGCCGCACCACCTCGGCCGCGACGTCCGCCAGACGCGGCGCCGCGCCGGGCACGGGAGCCACCCGCCCCCCGCGGTACTTGTGCGCCATCGCCGTGACGCGACTCACCAGATTGCCGAAGTTGTTCGCGAGGTCCGCGTTGTACCGCTCGTCGAAGCGCTCCCACGTGAAGTCGCCGTCCTGGCCATAGACGATCTCCTTGACGAGATACAGGCGCAACGGATCGGGGCCCAGCCGGTCGGCGGCGTCGAGCGGGTCGACGACGGTGCCGAGGGACTTGCTCATGCGCTGGCCCTGCCAGTTCACCCACCCGTGGCCGAATACGCGACGCGGCAGCGCGATCCCCGCACTCATGAGCATCGCCGGCCACACCACGGCGTGGAAACGGGTGATGTCCTTCCCCACCACGTGCAGGTCGGCCGGCCACCAGGCCGCGAACTGCTCCTCGTCCGTGCCGTACCCGACCGCGGCCATGTAGTTGGTCAGCGCGTCGAACCAGACGTAGACCACGTTCGACGGGTCGAACGGCACCGGAATCCCCCAGCGCTGCCCCGTGCGGCTGACGGAGATGTCCTCCAGGCCGCGCTCGAGCAGCCGCAGCATCTCGTTGCGCCGAACCTCGGGCTGCACGAACGTCGGATGCGCCGCGTAGTGCGCCAGCAACCGGTCCCGGTACCGGGACAGGCGAAAGAAGTGGTTCCTCTCCTTGACCCAGTCCGGCTTGCTGCGGTGCACCGGACACTCGCCGTCGACGAGGTCCTTGTCCTGCTTGAATGCCTCGCACGAAACGCAGTACCACCCCTCGTACTCGCCTTCGTAGAGGTCGCCGGCGGCGGCGATGCGCTCGACGAGGGTCGTGACCGCCACCCGGTGGCGCTCTTCGGTGGTCCGGATGAAGTCGTCGAACGAGACGTCGAGCTTGGCCCAGACCTCGCGAAACACCGCCTCCATCCGGTCGCAGAAGACCAGCGGGTCGAGCCCGAGCTCGGTCGCGCGCTGGAAGACGTTCTGCGAGTGCTCGTCGTTGCCCATGACGAACCGGGTCCGCAGACCGCACAACCGGCGATAGCGGGCGATGACGTCGGCCGTCACCTTCTCGTAGGCGGTGCCCAGATGGGGCCGGCTGTTCACGTAGTCGATCGCGGTGGTCAGGTAGAAACGGTTCATCTTCCTCGCCTTCGACACCGCTCACCGGGCGCCAGGCCGCGCCGCCAGTCCGGCGTCCCGCGACGCCTGAACCGCGGCGGCGTGGACCTCCTTCACCGACACGCGGTGCTCGCGGGCCGCGCGGGCGCAGTCCTCGAACTCCGGCGCCACGTTGACGACCGCGGCTCCGCGCCGCGCCACCTTGCATCGTATCTCGCCGTAGCCGGTCGACACCGGCACGATCTCTCGCGCCAGCACCTCTCGGGTCACCTCGCCGTAGCGGAGTCCGATGGTGCTCGTCTCCCGGAACAGGGTGGCGCAGACCGCCTCGCGGCATTCCGGCGGTACGAGCACCGTCACCTGCGTCCCTGGACGGTTCTTCTTCATCTGCACCGGGGTATAGAACACGTCGACCGCCCCCGCGTCCTGGAGATGCTCCCTGAGCACCCCGAAGATCTGGGGGTTCATGTCGTCGATCTCGCAGTGGACGGCGGCCACTCGTTCCTCGGGGGCGCGGTCCGCCGCCTCTCCGACGAGCACCCGCAGGACGTTGGGGTGTCCCCGGGGGTCGCGCGACCCGGCGCCGTACCCGATCCGCTCGATTCGCATCGGCGGCAACGGTCCGTACTCGCCGGCGAACTCCGACACGAGCAGGGCGCCGGTCGGGGTCAGGAGCTCGCCGGCCGGCGCGCCCGCGTACACCGGAGCGCCCGCGATCAACGCCGCCGTCGCCGGCGCCGGCACCGGCATGGTCCCGTGCGCGCACGGGACGGTGCCGCTCCCCACATTGACGGCGGAGGCGACGATCCGGTCGGCTGCGAACCACTCGAGCGCAAAGACCCCGCCGACGACGTCGATGATCGAGTCCAGGGCCCCCACCTCGTGCAGGTGCACCTTCTCCACCGGCATCCGGTGTATCGCGGCCTCGGTCTCGGCCAGGCGCCGAAACAGCCGGGCCGCCCGCTCCCGGGACCCATCGGCCAACGACGACCGGTCCACGAGCGCGAGAATCCCGGAAAGATGGCGGTGTGGATGGCCGCCCCCACCGGCGGTCTCGGTCACCGTGAACTTCGTGGCTCCGACCCCGGACCGGCTCACCGGCTCGGCCGAGACGGTGCACTCGTCACCGAGGGCCAGGCTCCCCAACGCCGCCTGGAGGCGCTCGAAAGGCAGGCCGGCATCGAGGAGGGCGCCGATCACCATGTCGCCCGACGCGCCGGAGAAGCAGTCCAGATAGACAATCCGCCCCATGGGTTCCCAGAAGTTTCGCGCCAACGGAACTTCCGACGCGGCCGCAAGGTCGCGCCAAGAGCTTGCGCCGCAGAAGTTTCGCGCCAGCGAAACTTCCAACGCGACCGTCAGGTCGCGCGATCGCGCGGTTGCGCTAGATCCGCCCCATCTCCTTGAAGCTGCAGTACTTGGCGTCGGCCAGGATCACATGGTCGACCACTTCGATCCCCATCACCAACCCCGCCTCGACCAGCCGCGCCGTCAACGCCACGTCGTCTCCGCTCGGCGTCGGGTCGCCGGACGGATGATTGTGGAACAGCACGATCGCCGCCGCGCCGCCCGCCGCCGCCGTCCGGAACACCTCTCTCGGATGAACGAGGCTGGCATCGAGGGTCCCGCTCGACAGGAGGGCGGTCTTGAGAACGCGGTGCTTGGTGTCCAGCAGCACGATGCCGAACTGTTCGACGGCGCGGGCGCCGTAGCTCGGCAGCAGGAAGGATGCGACCTCCCGCGGAGAACCCAGACGCTCGCGATAATCCGGCGGTCGCACCAGCGTGCGGCGACCCAGCTCGACGGCGGCCAGCACCTGCGCCGCCTTCGCGGCGCCGAGCCCCTTCAAACGGCACAGGTCGCCGAGCGACTGCCGCGTCAACCCGTGCACACCCTGCACCGCGGACAGGACATGATTCGAGACGTCGATCGCACTCGCGTCGCGAAACCCGTGCCCGAGGATGATCGCCAGCAACTCGTTGTCGCCCAGACCTGACGGCCCGAGACGTTCGAGCTTTTCGCGGGGTCGGTCGTGAAGAGCGAGTGATTTCATCGTACCACACGTCGGGCGTCGGCTCGGTCCGGACCCGGGGACATCGCCGCCCGCGGTCCCGCGGGCCACTGCCGCAATTGCCTGCAAGAATCGCGCACATCCCGAGGGGAGGCCCGTTCGCACCCGGCTGCCGCAGGATGCGCCGACCGATTCGAGGATGCCCCGAACGCCGCCCCGCTTCCGCACGGGGGTGTACGCGTACGCTGCATACGGCCGCCGGCTCGGGGATCGCGTGGTTTGCACGAACGCGTGTCTTACCGCGAAGACGCCTGGCCAAGCCAGTGTCCGGTCATGACGATGTCCGCCCACCCGGTCAGGTGTATTCCCTCGTCCGTCCAGCGCACGTGCTGCGAGCCGCCGGGGGACACCACCTCGACGTCGCGCGAGGCACCGCCGAAGGCGGCCGCCGCCACCGCGCTCGCGCAGGCGCCGGTGCCGGACGCGGCGGTCGGACCGACGCCGCGCTCCCAGATGAGTATCCGAACGCGGGATGGAGACTCGACCTCGACCAGCTCGACATTGGTTCCTTCGGGGAACGCCGGGTGGGTCGCCAGCAGCGGGCCGAGACGGTGCAGGCGCGCGTCGTCCACCGCGCCGCCGAGCACGATGCACTGGGGATTCCCCACCGACAGCTCCACGACCTCGACCAGCTCACCGGCCACCTCGAGGCGCCGTTGCCGGAGCCCGGCCGGCGGTCCCATGAGCGCGTCGAAGGTCGCAAGGCGCCCCGCCGACGCCACCCGCGTCAACGGTATCGACCCGGCATCCGTCTCGATGACCAGGCATTGGAGGGACGGCCGCTCGCGCACCACGATGGCGGCCAGGCAACGCACCGCGTTGCCGGAGACCTCCGCGCGCCCGCCGTCGGCGTTGTAGAGCCTCATCCGCGCGCCGGTCCCGGTGGGCGCGTGGAACACGAGCCCGTCTCCCCCCACCCCGGTGTGCCGGTCGCAGATGCGCCGGGCCAGCGCAGGACGGTCGGCGTCCGCGGTCTGGCCGGCGGGCACGAAGAGGAAGTCGTTGCCGTAGGCGTGGGCCTTGACGAGATCGAGAGGCATCGCTCTGCAAGTTCGGCTCAGGGAGCCAAGGGGCTCTCGAACACCCAGGTCACGCCGGTGGTCACGCCGATCTTCGCATCGAGCGACGTGAGCCCGGTGAACAGCGCGGAGTCCAACCGGAGAGCCCCGCGCGTATAGCGGAGCCCGAAGGTCATGCGGCCCCGGGACTCGGTGCCGGGCGGCGGCGTCCCGCGCCGGGTGCTGATCCGCCCGTTGATCTCGCCGACGATCTCCGAAGCAGTGGTAATCGCGCGGGCCAGCGAGATGCCGTAGGTCAGCACGTCGTTCTGCCGATCGCCGCGGGTCGGATCCGAGAGAATACCCACCCCGACGTTGCCGACGAGACGAATCGACTGCACCGTCTTGCCGACGAGCAGCGACTGAAAAAAGTCTATCGTGTCGAGGCCGAGTCCGGTCTCGTTGCTGGCGTTGGGCAGCCGGGTTGCGAAACGCAGGCCGACGGCGGGCCTCCGGGCGCCTTCGCTGACCAACTTCACCTTGGCCCCGATCACCACGTCGTCCCAGCCCCGCGTCGTATCGCCGGGGACCTCCAGCATGTGAGCCAAGGGTGCGGCAGAGCGGTCCGAGATGACCAGGCGGCTGATCGACACCCCGTCGATCTGAATCTCGGCCTGGGACCCCATGCCGAAGCTGAACCCCAGCTGCGGCGCCCGCAGCAGTGTCCCCTTGAGTCCGGACACGGGATAGATGTGGTTCCAGGTATGGTCGACCCCCGCCTCCAGCAATACCAGGCGGTCGCCGATGGGTTCGGGGTCTTCGGTCAGCAGAGGCCGCTGCTGGGCCAGCGCCGACCCCGCGGCCAGACAGAATCCAAGTCCCCAACACCCGAGACGCGTCACCCTGCGGTTCATCCCTCTCCTCGCTCAGAATGCCTTCCCGGTATCGAGGAGGACCGTCACCGGTCCGTCGTTGACCGAGTGCACCATCATGTGGGCCTGGAACGTCCCAGTCTCGACCGCGACCCCCCGATCGCGAAACCGGTCGACGATCTCCTCGTACACGGCGCGCGCCTGATCCGGGGCCGCGGCCCGGTCGAACGACGGGCGGCGCCCGCGGCGGCAGTCCCCGTAGAGCGTGAACTGCGAAACGAGCAGGACCCCGCCATCGACCTCGCGAACGGAACGATGCAGCCGCCCGTCGCCATCGGGAAAGACACGCAAGCCGACAATCTTGTTCACCAGATACGCCGCGGCGTCGCGCCCGTCGTCACGGGCGATCCCGACCAGGACGAGCAGACCGCGCCCAATGCTGCCCACCGCCCGGTCGCCGACCGTGACCCGGGCCGAGGTCACCCGCTGTACGACCGCTCTCATCTGTTTCCCGAAGCTCGGAGCCTGCGCCGTAGAAGTGCCGCGCCAGCGAAACTTCCAACGCGACCGCAAGTCGCGCTCGTGCGGAGAGCGCCGTTCCTCGAGCGCCAAACACCCGGGCGGGCATCCGGCGCGCTCAGACGACCGCCGCCGCGCCGGGTGACGACGGGGGTCGGGTCGGGGATGCGGCCACGCTCGCCCGCAGCTCCGCCACCGGGTTGATGCGCCGGTCCAGGAGATGCCGCCCCGCCACGTTGCCGAGAGCCTTCAGCATCGACTGCTTGACCCCCGGATGCTCGCGTTCGAGATCGAGCAACAGACGCTTGACGCGCTGCCGCTGCAGACCCAGGTCGCCGCAAACAGGGCAGCAGCAGCCGATCACGGGCAACCCGGCCTGCCGGGTATAGTCCCGCGCCTCCTCCTCGCTGATGTACGCGAGCGGGCGAATGACCACGTGACGCCGATCGTCCGACACCAGCCGGGCCGGCATCGCCTTCAGGGCGCCGGCGAAGAACAGGTTCAGCAACAGCGTTTCGATGAAGTCGTCGGCGTGATGTCCAAGGGCGATCTTCGTCGCCCCCACCTCGCCGGCAATCCGATACAGCACGCCGCGGCGGAGCCGTGCGCACAGCGAGCAGGGCGTGGCCCCTTCGTCCACCTTGTCGTCGATGATCTCGCCGATCGAGGTGTGCTCGATCCGAAGCTCCCAACCCCGCCGGGCGCACGCCTGCGCAATCGCGTCGTGCTGGTAGTCGCGATAGCCGGAATGGACGTTCACCGCCACCAGCGTGAAGTCGACCGGCGCTCGCCGGCGCAAGGCATCCAGCAGTTGCATCAACGCCCAGCTGTCCTTGCCGCCGGACAATCCGACCATGACGCGGTCGCCGTCTTCGATGAGCTCGAAGTCGACGATGGCCTTCGTCATCTTCCGGGCCAGCTTCTTCTCGAGTGCGCTTTCGTACGCCATGACTGCGCTGTCGGGATGTGGCGCCGCAGGCCGATCCGCCGATGAGCCGTGGCAAGAGCCCCACGGCTTCACCATGAGCTCCTGAACACGCGGGATGCGCGGCCGAAGCAGCTCGCCGCCCGCGCCGTTCTACGGGCGCGGACTCGCCGCACCATGATACGACGAAAGGCAACGGCGGGCGATGCCCCGCGCGACCCGGGCGGCCCGCGGCGAAAGGCCCCGCTGCAATTCGAGCGGCGATGCGCCTGACTGCGTTGTTCGTCGGACTGCGTTCAGTCCGCGGTGGCAACATGCCCCGACACGCGCCCTCCTCACGCCTTGTCGGGCGGGCGCCTTACCGCCCGCCGGCGCACTCGCCGCTCTCGGCGCGGGATTCCACCACGGGCGGCCGGCGTCAGTCGAGAAACGCCTGCGACCACCGCTCCAGCACCATCAGGCTGAACAGGAGCTGGGCGTGGTCGCGGCGGCCCGCCAGGTGCTCGTCGATCCGGCGGGTGACTTCCGCGGGTTCGAACCAGCCCCGCCGCCGCACCTGATCGGGCCCCAGGAGGTCCTGCATCATCGGCGCCCACTGTTGCCGCAGCCAGATCTGCGTGGGAATGGAGAACCCCGCCGGGGTCCGCCGCAACATCGACTCGGGAAGCAGGGGGCGCATCGCGCGTTTCAGGACGTACTGGCATTCGCCGTTCCGAATCTTCAGGGACCCGGGCATCGAGAACGCCAGCTCCATGACGTCGACGTCCAGGAAGGGCGCCCGCGTCTCGAGCGAGGTCGCCATGCTCGCCCGGTCCACCATCACGAGCACGTCGTCGCGCAGGAACACCTGCAGGTCGGCGTAGAGCTGCCGGTTGAGCAGGTCGTCGGTGTGGGCCCCCTGCAGATGCCGGCGAATCGGCGCGTACACATCGCTGTCGACCAGGGCGCCGCGGAGCGCCGGCGTGTAGAGGTGCCGCTTGGCCGGCACGTCGAGGACCGTCATCCACCGGTAGTGGGCAATGTTCCCGGGCGCCGTCGCGAGGCCCAGGATGAAACGGCGCAGGCGGTTGATGATCCCCTGCTTCTTGTCGCTCGGAGGCAGCAACACCGTCGCGGCCGCGATCAACCGCAGCGCGGCGTCGGGAACCATCGTCGAGACACGCCGGGCCAACGCCTCCGTCCGGTAGGTCTCGTATCCACCGAAGAGCGCCCGGCCCCCGGCGCCGGACAGGGCCGCGGTCACATGCTGGCGCGCGACTTGCGACACCAGAAAGGTCGGGAACAACGATGCATCGGCGAACGGCTGGTCGAAATGGCCCACGACGCGCTCGAACAGCGTCGCAAGGTCGGGATCGACCACCCCCTCCCGGTGATCGGTCCCGAAGTGGGAGGCCGCGGTGCGGGCCCGCGGCAGCTCGTTGTAGCCGGCCGCGTCGAAACCCAGACTGAACGTGGCGACCGGCCGGCCGGGCGCCGCTTGCGCCATCAGGCCGACGATGGCGCTCGAATCGAGGTCCCCCGACAGGAACGCCCCGAGGGGGACATCCGACATCATCTGGGCGGAGACGGCCCGCGAGAGGGCCTCGCGGAGCGCCGATGCCGCGTCGTCCTCCGTCCAGCTCCGGAGCGGCACCGACGCCACGTCCCAGTACCGCTCGACCTTGACGGAGCCGCGCTCGTAGATCAGATAGTGGGCCGGTGGCAGGGTCCGCACATCCGCGAAGATGGTCCTGGGGGACAGCACGTACTCGTAGGTCAGGAACTGATCGAGCGCCTCGAAGTCCACCTCCCGCGACACTTCCGGGCGAACCAGCAGCGCCTTCATTTCGGAGCCGAACAACAGACGCTGGGGCGTCTGCGCGAAGTAGAGCGGCTTTTCGCCCGCCCGGTCGCGGCCGGCGAGCAGGCGGCGGTTCTTCGCGTCCCACAAGGCGAAGGCGAACATCCCCCGCAGCCGAGTCACCACGTCGACGCCGAACGCCTCGTAGCCGTGCAGTATGACCTCGATGTCGGAGCGGCTGCGAAACCGGTGCCCCCGGGCGACCAGCTCCCGGCGCAGCTCGGCGTGGTTGTAGATTTCCCCGTTCGCCACGAGATGCGTCGACCCGTCCTCGCTCGAGAACGGCTGCTGCCCGTTGCGGATATCTATGACCGACAACCGGCGCATGCCGAGACCCACCCCCGGCCGAACGAGCTGACCATGCTGATCCGGCCCGCGGTGACGCAGGATCTCGACCATGCGACTGATCTGGGTCGGATCAACCGGGCGGGCCGCATCACGTTCGACGATACCGGCGATACCGGACATGAATCTGGTGGAGAAAGCGGGAATGCCGTCGCCCGCGGCCGGACACCGCCAGCCGCGCACGGAACCGCGACGATGGTACAATGGCGGTGGTCGTAATCGCCAGTTCTTTGGAAAGAAGTGCGGCGGCTCGCTGCGCTTCTCCGGTTCATTTCTCCCCCGCGCAGCATCACGCGTCGAACGATTCGGGGTTCCGGCGGATCACGCGGGTGATCGTCTTCGCCGCCCCGCGGGGACGGATGAGAGCCATGACCCACGTCGCGTCCCGGCTGGCGGCTGGCGCGGCAGCCATGACGCTCCTCGGCGGGTGCGGCGGACCGGACGTCCGCGAGGTGCTGGCGCCGTTCCGGGCCGAGTTGGCTCGGCTGGCGCACGTGGCGGAGGCCGAGCAGCGCATCGCCGTGTCCGGGCTGGACGACTGGCTCTTCTTCGGCCCCGAGCTGCGGCACGTGAGCCTCGACGGCTTCCGGGCTCCGAGCCCCGGCGCCCCGCCCGCGACACGCGCCGGGGCCGGCCCGGTTCCGGCCATCCTCGAGGTGCATCGCCGGCTCGCTGCCCGGGACGTCGAGCTGCTGCTGGTGCCGGTCCCGCCGAAGTCCGTCATCTTCCCCGAGAAGGTATCCGGCGCGCTGGAGATTCCGACTCCGGTGCCTCGTCTCGACCCCGCTCTGCAGACGCTCTATGACCAGCTCCGCGCCGGCGGCGTCGAGGTCCTCGACCTCACGCAGCACTTCATGCGCGAGCGTTTCCACTCCGAGGGACCGCTCTATTGCCGCACCGACACCCACTGGTCGGGCAGCGGATGCACGACCGCCGCCGCCGCAATCGCCGCCGACGTCCGGGCCAGACCGTGGTACGCGGAGCTCGACACGGAATCGTTCGGGGCGAGCTGGTACAGCACCACCATCAACGGTGACCTGAGCGGCCCCCGCGGAGTGCCCGCGGACCGGGAAGAGCTGCGCCTGCGCGGCGTGGTTCGCAGCACGGACGGCGGCCGGACGCCGGTCCCCCCCGACCCGGAGAGCGCCATCCTGCTGCTCGGTGACAGCCATGCGCTGGTGTTCCATGCCGGAGGCGACCTGCACGCCGCCGGGGCGGGACTGCCCGACCAGCTCGCCTTCGAGCTCGGCGTCCCCGTCGACGTCGCCGCGGTTCCGGGCTCCGGCCCGACCGCCGCTCTCGAGGACCTCACGGCGCGGACCCCGGCCGACCCGGACTACTGGAGCCGGAAACGCCTGGTCATCTGGTGCTTCGCGGCGCGCGCGTTCAGCGAGCACGACGACTGGCGTCAGTTCCCCCTCGCGCCGTGACCGACATCCCCCTGGTGGACCTCCGGAGCCAATATGCGTCGATCCGGCAGGAAGTCGACGAGGCGGTGGCGCGCGTCCTCGAGAGCGGACAGTTCGCGCTCGGGCCGGAAGTGGACGCCTTCGAGCGCGCGTTCTCGGCCTACTGCGGCGCCGAGCACGGCATCGCCGTGAACTCCGGCACGAGCGCCCTCCATCTCGCCCTCCTCGCCGCCGGAGCCGGACCGGGCGACGAGGTCATCACCGTCCCCTACACGTTCATCGCCACCGCGGCGGCCATCCGATACGTCGGCGCGACCCCCGTGTTCGTCGACATCGACCCCGGGACCCGCACCATCGACGTGGACCGGGTGGCGGGCGCGATCACCGAGCGCACGAAGGCGGTGGTGCCCGTGCATCTCTTCGGCCATCCGGCCGACCTGGACCCGCTGCTGGCGCTGGCCGGCCGGCACGGCCTGACGGTGATCGAGGATGCGTCGCAGGCGCACGGCGCCGAGTATCGCGGCCGGCGGGTCGGCGGGCTGGGCGACCTGGGCTGTTTCAGCTTCTACCCCACCAAGAACCTCGGGGCGTACGGCGAGGGCGGCATCGTCGTCACCAACGACGACGCGCACGCCCGGGCGATTCGCGCGCTGCGAAGCTGGGGCGACGACGAGCGCCATCCCCCACGCGGCCCCGGCTTCAACTACCGGATGGAGGGCCTGCAGGGCGCGATTCTGGGGGTCAAGCTCCGGCATCTCCCCGGGTGGACCGAGGCCCGCCGCCGTATCGCCGCCGCGTACGATCGCGCGCTGGCCCCGACCGGCGTGACGGCGCCCGCGGAGAGGCCCGACGTCCGGCACGTCTACCACTGCTACGCGGTGGACACGCCTCATCGGGACGCGCTACGCCGGGCGCTCGGAGCGGCGGGGATCCGGACCGGACTGCCCTACCCGGTCCCGCTCCATCTGCAGCCCTGGTGCGCCGATCTGGGGGGACGGGCCGGCGACCACCCCCATGCCGAGGCCGCCGCGGCCCGTACCCTGACCCTGCCCCTCTACCCCGAGCTGCCGCCTGACGTGCCGGCGCGGGTGGCCGGGATCGCCCGGCGGGTGTGCCGGGGGTAGCCCGGCGCCCGGGCGGCGTCTCGATCGCGCCCGCTCGCGGGGAAGCCTTCGAGCGAGCCCTCCAGCATGGCCAACCGCTCGCGCCGGTCAGCGAGTTCGCGCGTGACGCCGTCGAAGCCCTTGTCGACTCGGGGATCCCTCACGGCCGCGGTTCGGCCGGGGGTTCGTAGTAGCGCCGATAGTCCTGGCCGATGCCCCGCCTGAACAGCCATCCCCCGAGCGGGCCGAGCCACCGCAGCACGTGGTGCATATGCCGCAGATCGGTCAGCTCGATGAGGTTCCCGTCGAAGTCCCGGGCGAAGAACAGGGTGTGGCCATTGGGAGAGCGCTCGGGCGGGCTCACGATCTCCACCCCCTTGTCCACCAGGTAGTCGTGCCAGCGCCGCGTGTTGCGCACGTTGAAGCAGATGTGGGTCAGCCCGACCCGGTTCCAGGCCACCTCGGCCGCCGGCCGATCCGGCCGGAACTCGAAGATCTCTATGACCGCCCCCCCGGGCGCCCGAATCCATCCTATCTTGCAGGCCGGCCCGGGCGCGTCGACCCCGAAGAAGCCTTGCACCCGGTCCGTCGGGGCGTCGGATACGCCCACCAGGGGGCAACCGAAGACGTCCCAGTAGAACCGGACCGCCCGGTTGAAGTCGGACACCGTGATGCCGGTGTGGCTGAATGAGCGTACGCGCACGGCGGTGTTCTCCCTGGGCGGCGCAGCCGTTGGCCGCCCAATCGACCTCCAGCAGACTGCACCGTTCTCCCGGGCGCAGATTCCTCGATTCCGGTCACGCGGTCCCGGTCGCCAAAGGTCCGTGGGCCGCGACCGCCGAGTCCCGGGGACCGGTGCGCAGCTCCGTCTCCCGGATGTGATCGGCCACCCGGAGAGCCTGGGCGACGATGGTCAGGCCCGGGTTGACCGCCGACGACGACGGAAAGAACGACGCATCGACCACGAAGAGGTTCTCGACATCGTGGGTCCGGCACCACGGATCGAGCACCGAGCGGCTCGGATCGGTCCCGAAGCACAGCGTGCCGCACTGGTGGGTCGTATTGTGGATCGACCGCGGGTGGACGTAGACGATCGCCAGTCCGAGCCGGCGGAGCATCCGCCGGACCTCGCGGACCAGCCGGTCGTGCGCGCGCACGTTGTTCGGCCGGTAGCACAGCCTGATGCGCCCGCCGGCATCGACGGTCACGTGGTTGTCGGACCGGGGCAGGTCCTCGGTCATCGCAAGCCAGTCGTGGCCCCGCGCCACCCAGTAGTCGAAGAACTTCAGCGGCATCCACGGCGCGGCGGTCTGGGCCATGACCCCGTGGGTCCGCCCCTGGGACTGGATCTGTCCCAGGGGGTAGCCTCCGTCCGGTCCCCGGAGATAGAAGTCGTTGATCGCCACCGTCTTCTGGAACACGGTGTGGTTGCGGCGAAACGGATGGAACCCCGCCATCATCGTGGCGAGATGCGCCATGTAGCGCCGCCCCGCAAGCCCCGAGGAATTCGCGAGACCCTCCGGGTGCCGGTCGTTCGCCGACTGCAGCAGGAGCGCCGCCGAGTTGACCGCCCCGCAGGACAGGACCACGATCGACGCCTCGACCCGACGCCGCTCGCCGGCGTGGTCGACCTCGACCGCCACGACCCGCCGGCCCCCCGGGTCCGTCAGCAGGCGCCGGGCCCGCGCGCCGGTCCACAGGGTGACGTTGTCTCGCGTGGTGGCAGGCCGGACGCAACAGACGTCGGCGTCGCTCTTCGCCCCGCGGTGGCACGGGAACGAGTTGCACGTATTGCACAGGATGCAGCGTCCCGGTTCTCCCGGCCCCCGGAGTCCCAGCGGCAGGGCCGAGGGATGCAGCCCCTGGCCGCGAATCCGGGCCACGTATGCCTCCACCTGCTCCGCGTGGGGAACCGCGGCGTGGGGGAACGGCTTCCTCGGCGCCTCGGTAGGGTCCTCGCCGGCCGCCCCGTGCACCTCGTACAGACGTTCCGCCCGCTCGTAGTACGGCTCCAGCGTGTCGTAGTCGATGGGCCAGGCCGGCGAGACGCCGTCGACGTGCTCGATCTCGCCGAAGTCCTCGCGGCGCATCCGGAAGAGGACGCTGCCCCAGAACTTGGTGTTGCCCCCGACGCAGTAGTGGGTATAGGGGCGGAAGGGCCTGCCGCTGCCGTCCAGCCAGCGCTCCGACGTCTGGTAGCGCCGGTGCTTCCAGACCGCGGCGGGGTCGCGGTTCTCGGGCTCCTGCGGGACGAACAGGCCGCGTTCGATCAGCAGGATCCGGGCCGGCGTATCGGCCAGCGCCCGGGCCAGGGTGCCTCCCCCGGCGCCCGTCCCCACGATGACGATGTCGTACCGCTCGCTGGGCATCGCGGTTCAGATTCCCGGTTGTACGGCGGACCGGCCCGTCGCCCTCGCCCGGCGACCGTCGCCCTGCGGCTCCGCCTGCCGCCAACCATCCCGCCAGGAGGCGGCGCCTCCCGAGTCGGCGCCTCCTGCGGGGAGGCGGCGCCGTTCTACGGAGCAGGCTCCTTCGGCTCGGGTTCCCGCCCGAACCGCTCCGCAGGAGCCGTCACCGAGGGCGTGGCGAGCGGCTCCCCCGCGTAGATCTGGTCCATGATCCGCTGGTCGTCCATGGCTGCCTCCAAACCCATCTCGGGCGGCTGCCCCGATCGAACCGCGTCGAGGAAGTCGTGGTACATCGCCCGATAGCCGCGGATGTCCCGCACCCCCGGGAACAGCAGCCGCGGCAGGCCGCGGCTCCGCACCAGCACGAACCCGCCGTTCGACTCGAACGTGATGACGCCGTCCCTCCCGAACAGCTTCGACACCCGGACCCCGCGCAGCAGCGAGGGCACCTCGCGCGAGTAGAGGAGCGCGCCGGCCGCGCCGTTCTCGTACCGGAACGCCACCAGCATGCTCTTGGCGCGGCGATCGGGACCGCTCCGGGCCGGGGCCGGCGCGAACCCCGTCGCGGTGGTGATGGCCATGCCCAGGCTGTTCGCGAGGTGCAGCCAGTGAATGCCCTCCTCGAAGAACGCATCGCCCCCCGCCATCCCTTCGTCATTGCGCCAGTCCTCCGCCGGCTTCAGCCGCCTCGCCACCGACGTGAACTGGGCGAGCACCAGATCGCCGATGACTCCCCGGCGCAGCAGCCGCCGCAGACAGACGGCCAGCGGCTTGTAGTGGTCGTTCTCGCCCACGAGCACCACCCGGCCGGCCCGGTCCCGCGCCGCCTGCACCCGCCGATAGTCCTCCATCCGGAGGAAGGCCGGCTTCTCGACCAGCACGTGCTTGCCGGCCGACAGCGCCCGGAGGGACAGATCGAGATGGAACCTCGGCGGCACCGCGACCACCACCGCGTCCACCCCGGAATCCTCGATCGCAGCGGCATAGCTGCCGTAGCTGCCGGCACCGCGATACCGGCGGCAGTAGGCCTCCGCCCTGGCCGCGTCGCGGCTCGCGTAGCTGCAGACGACGGCCGGGCGCAACCGCTGGAGGTGCCGGCTGTGCACCCCGGCAATGAACCCGCACCCGAGAAACGCCAGATGCACCGGCATGTCCTGCCGTCCTGGAAGCCTGCGCCGCAGGAAATCTCCACTCCCATGCATGGGGTGGGGCCAGGTCCATCGCCACCCTGTGCGGGCCCTGTCACGCCCGACGCCGTTCTACGGTGCAGACCCCAACCCGGCAATCGCCGCGTTGCGGCTCCGCTTGCCGCCCGGCCAACCGCCCGGGAGTCGGCGCCTCCTGCGGGAGGCGGCACCTCCTGCGGGAGGCGGCACCGTTCCGCAGGGCAGGCTACCTGGTCATTCGCGGAGCGACGGGGCCGCCGCCGGCGCGCCGGCCGGCGTCTCGAGCACCTCGCGGATGTAGTAGGTGGGCTTGCCCTGCGACTCGTGGTACGTGCGGACCAGCAGTTCGGCCAAAAGCCCGAGGGTCACGAGCTGCACACCCGTAAACAGTAACAGAATGCCGAACAGCAACAGCGGACGCCCCCCGATGTCCTGGCCCCCGAACAGCCGGATGTACGCCAGCCACCCGGTGATCGCGGCCCCCGCCGCACCCATGACCAGCCCGACCAGGCCGAAGATCTGGAGCGGCCGGGTCGAGTAGCTCAACAGGAACTTCACCGTGACGAGGTCCAGGATCACATGCGGAGTCCGCCACAGCCCGTACTTAGACCGCCCGTGGCGCCGGGGCCGATGATTGACGACCACCTCCGCGATGCGTACCCCCTGCTCGCTCGCGATGGCCGGAATGAACCGGTGCATCTGACCGTAGAGGCGGAGGGACTTGACCACCTCGGCCTGGAACACCTTGAGCGAGCATCCATAGTCGCGCAGCCGCACCCCCGTGACCCGCGATATCAGCCGGTTTGCGAGGACAGAGACCAGCCGGCGGGAGAACCAGGGGTCCCGGCGCTCCTTGCGCCACCCGCAGACGATATCGAAGCCCTCGTCCAGCTTGTCGACCATCCGCGGAATCTCGCGGAGGTCGTTCTGCAGGTCGCCGTCCGCGGTCGCGATCAGGCGTCCCCGAGCGGTCGCGAACCCGGCCGAGAACGCCGCCGTCTGTCCGAAGTTCCGGCGCAGCCGGACCACCCGCATCCGGGAATCCGAGCCCTGAAGCCGGGCAAGCCGCTCGAAGGTCCCGTCGGTGCTGCCGTCGTCGACGAAGACCATCTCGTAGGTCCGCCCCCAGGCGTCGAGGGTCTCCGTGAGCTCCCGGTAGAGCGCATCGACGTTCGGAGCCTCGTCCAGGAGGGGAATGACGACCGACAGCTCTGGACTCATCGCGCGTGGGTTGGAAACACGGTTCGGCGGGATTATAGCCGGATGCGGCGGCGCCCGGCCGCGGCCGTCCGGAGCCGCCGCCCGGAAGCCCGGCCCCGGGCGCGCGGGCCGGAGCCGCTGCCCCGCCGTCAGAATCGGACGTTGAACGTGAAGGCGGTGGTCAACCCGCCGAGATCGATCCGCTCGTCGAGGAACCCCTGATCGATGCCCACCACCCCCTGCGCCTCCTGGTACCGGAACTCGACCCCGACCGCGTAGCGCCCCCCCGCGACCCGCACCCCCGCCAGATAGACCCGGCCGATGTCGCGGCCGGCGGCCGTGTATTCGCCGAAGAACACGGGCCAGTCGGGATCGCCGAAATCGATGAAATCCCCGACCTCGGTGTACCGCCAGTTGAACAGTCCGACCCCGGCGCCGGCATACGGCTGCAACACCGCCCGCCGCCCGAACGGAAAGAAGCGTGCGGTCCCGGTGACCGGGGCTACCTGCAGCGTGAAGTCCTGCTCGAGCTCGGTGCCGTCGACATCGAGGAACTCATCGTAGACGCTGAACACGGTCCGCCGGTACCAGCCGGCTCCTACCCCCACCTCCAGGTAGTTTCCGACCCCCAGAAGCCACTCGGCGCCGACACTGGTGCCGTTGAAGTCGTCCGGGACGAAGTAGAACTGTCCGAGGTTCTCGGTCACCACGTCGTCCGCGATCCGGGCGCCCGCGTCCCGAACCGCGAAACGCCCCAGGCTCAGGCTCAGCCAACTGTCCTGCGCCAGGAGCGGCGCGGGCCACGAGACCGCCAGCACGGTCGCCAGCGCCATCCTCCGCATCGACCTCATCGACATCCTGTCCTCCTCACGGGTCTTCATCGCCGGACCTGCGCCACGCCTTCGTGTCACCGGCCGGCCCTCCTGCATGAGACGAACGACCCGACACCCGAGGAAGCAACAGTCGTACCAAGAACGTGGTTCCAGACAACATCCCTGGTTTCAGCAGGTTGCAGGATGCCCGACAGAATCGCGGTGTCCCTTCCGGACCGCACGCCGTCCCCTCGGGAGAACTCGCGGAGGTCTCTACCGCGCGGAATCCCCCGGGAGAACGTCGAGAATGTAGTCGAGCATCCGCTCGCCGTCGAAGATCCACCGGCCCGCGAATCGGCGTCCCTCGACGATCAGCGGCAGCCAGTGGCGGTCGTCCTCCCACATCTCCTGGAATGGGATCGCGCCGACGTCGAACCACAACGGGACCGCCTCGTCGGTCTCCACCGGCTCGCCGTCGACGTCCGACGCCCGATAGACCCGGACGAACGTCGAGTAGCCGTCGACGAACTGGAAGCAGTGCTGCCCGAGCCGGACGAGGTCGAGCGGGGTCACGCCCAGCTCTTCGCGCATCTCGCGGACGGCGCAGTCCTCGAACGACTCGCCCGCCTCGCGCCGGCCGCCGGGGCCGTTGATCTTGCCGGCCCCCAGCCCGCGCTTCTTGCGGATCAGCAGAATGCGCCGGTTCTTGACGACGAAGACGAGCGTCGCCGGGTCGGCGGCCCGCCAGGATGTCCAGTCGATCTCACGTATGCGCCGCGCCGGCATCTCGCGCACTCCTGCCCGGTGTCGAGGCTCCGCGCGAACGGCTCGCGATGATCCGGAGCATCTCGTCGTGAATCCGACCGTTCGAGGCCACGATCTCGTCCCCGTGGGTGTCGAACGCGGCGCCGTCGAACCTCGACAGGCGTCCCCCCGCCTCCTCGACCACGAGACTGGCCGCCGACATGTCCCAGGGCTGCAGGCGCTGCTCCCAGAACCCGTCGAACCGTCCCGCCGCCAGATAGCACAGGTCGAGCGCGGCGGAGCCCAGCCGGCGCACGGCCCGCGCCCGCGCGACGAACGCGCCGAACAGCCCGACGAGGTCGTCCACGGTATCGTGCACGTCGTAGGGGAACCCGGTGCACAGCATCGCGTCGAGGACGGACCCGGTATCGGACACCCGCAGGGGGGCGTCGTTCAGCCGAGCCCCGGCGCCCCGTTGGGCGGTGAACAGCTCGCGGCGGGTGGGATCGAAGACCGCCGCCACCACCGGCCGCCGATCGATCTCCAGCGCGAGGCAGGAGCAGAAGATCGGCAGGCCGTGGGCAAAGTTGACGGTCCCGTCGAGGGGGTCGAACACCCACCGGTGCCGGGCCGGCGTCCGGCCGGTGACGTTCCGAAGCTCCTCGGCCAGCACCTCGTGGTCGGAAAACCGTTCCGCGATGACGGCGCGGCCCATCCGTTCCACCTCGACGTCGATCGCGGTGACGAGGTCGATCGCGCCTTTCTTGCGGATCTGCAGATTGCCGCCCAGATACTCGAGCTGCATCGCACCGGCGCGCCGGACGATCTCGACGGCGGTGGCCAGCCACGCGGAAGGGTATGCCATGTCGAATGCAGCAGGCTCCGGCGAAGCCGGGAGCCTGCGCCGTGGAACGGCGCCGCCTCCCGCGGAGGCAGGCGACTCCTACAGGACAGGTTGGGCGGGCGGCGGCGCCGCAAGGCGGCGATGTCCGGGCTACGATTCCGCCCCGAAGGTCTTCACCATCACCACCTCCATGCCCCCCTCCGGCGCCCGCCCCATACGCACGTCGTCCATCAGGCTGCGCATGAAGAAGATGCCCCGGCCGCTCGACTTCAGCAGGTTCTCCGGGGCCAGCGGATCGGCGATCTCGACGGGGTCGAAACCCTCGCCCTGATCGACGACCCGCACCGTCAGCCGCTCGGGCTCACCCGGCGGCGCCAGCGCGAACTCCACCGTGACCAGCTTGTCCTCGATGTCCTGATTGCCGTGCTTGATGGCGTTGATGACCGACTCACGGACCGCCACGCCGATCCAGTGAATCGAGTCGCCGTCGAAACCGACGATCTTCCCCATCTCGTCGCTGACGACCTGGACGAAGTCCACCATGTCGAAATGACTCCGGAACGCCAGACGAACGACGGGGTCGCGGGTCATGCGGCAACTGTCTCGGGTCGGATGGGCGGTTCTCCGAGGCTCTGGCACGCGACCGGGGCGGCGGATCCCGGGTCTGGCGCGACGATGCCAGTGCGTAACATACTGTCCGTCCCCGATTGGCGCAAGGTCATCGGTCGATTCACCCCCCGCCGGACGGGAACCGCCGCCCCCCTGATATAGTGCTACGGATGGCGTCCGTCGTCGTTCACCCCGTCACCCGCGTCCGCGGCCGCGTCCCGATACCGGGCGACAAATCGATCTCCCATCGGTACGCGTTGCTGGCCGCGCTGGCCGGCGGACGGTCGATCATCACCGGCTACGCGCCGGGAGCCGACTGCGCCTCCACCCTGACCTGTCTCCAGGCGCTGGGCGTCCGCGTGGAGGGTCCCGGTGCGCCCGACCCCGGAACGGGCCGGCGTGTCGTGACCATCGACGGCCGCGGCATAGGGGGGCTGACGCGTCCGCCGGCGCCGCTGGACGCCGGCAACTCCGGGACCACCCTGAGGCTCCTGTCCGGCGCTCTCGCCGGCCACCCGTTCACCAGCGTCATCACCGGGGACGGTTCGCTCCGCCGCCGGCCGATGCGGCGGATTATCGAGCCGCTCTCCCGGATGGGTGCGCGGGTGGCGGGAGAGCAGGACCGCCCGCCGCTCACCATCGCCGGCACGCGGCTCGAAGGCATCGACTTCATACCGCCGGTCCCGAGCGCACAGGTCAAGAGCGCGGTGCTCCTGGCCGGGCTCCACGCGACCGGCGACACCACGGTGAGAGAGACGGCCGCCACCCGAGACCACACGGAGCGTGCGTTGCCGGTGTTCGGTGTCGAGCTGCGCCGGGCCGCCGGCAGCATCACGCTGCGCGGTGGCCAGCGCCTGCGGGCGGCGGAGCTCGCGGTGCCCGGCGACCTCTCGTCCGCCGCGTTCTGGGCGGCCGCCGCGGCGGCCCTGCCCGGATCGGACATCACCCTCGACGACGTGGGGCTCAATCCCACCCGGACCGGGATTCTCACGTGGCTCGAACGCGCGGGCGCGGGCATCGACCTGTTCCAGGTCTCCGAGGACGCCGGCGAGCGCCGCGGGTCCATCCGGGTCCGCCACGGCGGCAACGCCCGGCTCGCGGTCGGCCCCGCCGACGTGCCGGGACTCATCGACGAGCTGCCGGCGCTGGCCGCGCTGGCCACGCATGGCGGAGAGCTGCACGTCACCGGCGCGGGCGAGCTGAGGCACAAGGAGAGCGACCGCATCACCGCGCTGGCCGACGGTCTGCGGGCGCTCGGGGGACACGTGGAGGAGATGGACGATGGCTTTCACGTCGTGGGCCGCCGGCAACTGCAGGGCGGCGAAGCCGATGCCGCCGGCGACCATCGGCTGGCGATGGCGTTCACCATCGCCGCCCTGGGGGCCCGACAGCCGAGCCGCATCCGCAACGCCGAGGTCGTCGACGTGTCCTACCCCGGTTTCTTCGATGTCCTCGCATCCATCTGCCTGCGGGCGTGACCCTTCGAAATCCGCCTCTGGCAGCCCGAGGTGGAACCCCGCGTTGCACCGGGAGCGGCGAGTGCGCCAGCGGGCCGCAGGACGCCCGCCCGACAAGGCGGAGGAGGGCGCATATTGGGCATATTGCAGCCCCGGGACCGCACGCAGTCCGACGAACAATCTGGTGCCGGCGGGATGCAACCCCGCTCGAATGCAGCAGGGACTTCCACCACGGGCGGCCGGCTCGGACCCGGCGGCGGTCGATGCGCACTGACAAGATCTATCTGGTCGGGTTCATGGGCGCCGGCAAGAGCACCGTTGCCGGCGCTCTCGGGACCAAGCTGGGGTGGCGTGTCGACGATGTCGACGACCTCATCGAGCAGCGCGAGGGCATGACCGTCGCGGACATCTTCTCCCGGCGCGGAGAGGCCTACTTCCGCCGGGTCGAACGGGCGGTGCTGGCCGCCCAGATCCCCGTGCGCCACGCGGTGGTGGCGACCGGCGGCGGCACCTTCGTGGACCCCGCCAATCGCTCGTTGATCAATGGAGACGGCGTCTCGATCTGGCTTGATGTATCCTTGACGCAGGTCATCGAGCGTTTGCCGAGAGACGGACGACGGCCGCTGGCGGCGGATCGGTCGGGCATGGTTCGACTTTTTCGCCAACGGCAGGCCGCCTACGGTCATGCCCATGTACGCCTGGATGCTGGAGCGGCGGCCGGCGAGCTCGTCGAACGGATCATCGACCGGCTCGGTGTCTAGCTCTCAGGGGCGAGAGCCCCGCGTCGCACTGCGAGGCCGCTCCTGATGCGTTTCCTGATTCTCAGCGACATACACGGCAACATCGATGCGCTCGATGCGGTGCTTGCCCGCACGCCGCCCGACACCTACGATCGCCTGCTGGTGCTGGGCGACCTGGTCGGCTACTGCGCAAACCCGAACGAGGTGGTCGAGCGGATCTTCGAGCTCGAGCCGGACGTCATGATCCGGGGCAACCACGACAAGGTCTCGACCGGCGTGCAGGAGCCCGACAGCTTCCGCCGGGTGGCGGCAGAGGCGGCCCGCTGGACCCACAAGGTGCTGACTCCGGAGAATCGCGGACGGGTGGCGGCCCTGCCGGCGGGCCCGAAGACGGTGAACCGGGAGGTCGAGGTGTGTCACGGCACGCCGTTGGACGAAGACACCTACATCGCCGACGAAGAGGATGCGGTGCGGGCCTTCGGGGCGTCCCGCCGCCACATCTGCTTCTTCGGCCACACCCACGTACCCGTCGCCTACATACAACGGGGGTCCGACGTGGCGGCCACCCACCCGATACCGGGCGGCCCCGACACCACCGTCATCAACGTGGACAAGAAGTGGCGCTATCTCGTCAACCCGGGCTCGGTCGGACAGCCGCGGGACACCGATTCACGGGCGTCCTACGCCGTCTACGATTCGCGGAAACCGCGCATCGAGCTCCGGCGCGTGCCGTATCGCATCGATCTGGCCCAGCAACGCATCACCGAGGTAGGACTTCCGGAGAGTCTCGCGTTCAGGCTCGGCCTAGGCCGATAGGGACCTGCCGAGGGGCCCCGCGGCAAGAGCCCCGCGGTCTCACCACAAGCGCCCGGCCAGGGCGGCAACCGCACCGGGAGACGGCGCGACTTCAGCTTTCTCGCGCCGCCCGCTTCCGGGCGGCACGCTCCTCCCGCCGCCGCAGCTCCGCGGCATAGGCGTCGGCGGCGGCGCGAGACCCGAGAATCCAACCGACCACCAGCCCCAGCAGCAGGATGGCCGGAATATAGACGTAGTGTCCGGCGGGCATCGTCTGGCAGTCCGTGGCAGCACCCCGGGTCGCGCCGAAACCGGCAAGGGGTCTGCCTGTCAAGGAATGAGGAGGGGCCTCAGGCCCCGTCCCGTTCTCCGATACGGCGGGCCACGTCGGCGAGCTCCGCCTCGACCGTTCCCAGCCTTCGCCAGATCGTCCACAGGTAGCCGACGGCGATCGCCCAGACGGCGGCATAGGCGGCCGCCACGAGGGGCGCCGCCGGCATCTGGTCCTCGGGCGGAATGTCGTCCATCGGGACGAACCCGTCCTGGGCCGCGGTCGTGGGCGGCTGGGCCGCATCCACCACCGCCACGTCCAGCGCCGCCATTCCCGCCGCCGCCCCGACGACCAGCCCCAGGACCAGCAGCCGACGTACGCCCCACCTGGACGCGGCCGGCCGTGACCCGCCGCGCAGACGCAGAATCCCCACTAGTCCTCCTCCACCGCCAGATAGAGGCGATCGAGCACCGCACGCTGCTCCTCCAGCCGAACCCGGGCCGCAAGCAACGCCATGCTCAGCACGATGAACCCCGCGAAGGACCACCAGAGCGGGATGCCGAAGTCGACCGGGAGCGTCGGCACCACCGTGGTCCGGGGATGTACGGTGCGCCAGATCTCGGTCGACACGTAGAGGAACGGCACGTTGGCCATGGCGAAGATCCCGATCCCCGCCGCCAATCGGTCGGAACCGGCGCCGCCGTACTGGCGCAGAAGCAGATAGGCGACCAGGATCAGCTCCAGGATCACCGCCATCGTCAATCGGGCGTCCCACTGCCACCACACCCCCCAGGCCTTGATCCCCCACAAGGGTCCGGTGATCAGCCCCATCAGCCCGAAGATTACCGCCATCTCGGCCGCCGCCACGGCCAGACGGTCGGCCGCCGGCTTCCGCCGGAACAGATACAGGCCGCTGGCGATGCCGAGGACGAAGATGGCGAGGAACATGGCCATCCACGCCGGAAAGTGGAAGTAGAAGATCTTCTGCACCAGCCCCATCGTCGACTCGTAGGGGGCGCGAATGATGATGACGGGGGCGGTCACGAAGAAGAACAGCGACAGGCCCGCGAGCACCGGGAAGAGACGTCGGTTCATCGGTGTCATTCTGTCATGACCGGCTCGAATGTCCATAACGCGAGGGTCAGAAACACCGCGTCGAAGAAGAACAGCAGGCCGATCCACAGCCGGGCCATCGCCAGATCCGGCTCCGGCGCGATGAGCACCGCGGTCCCGCTGACCCCCATGATGAGCACCGGGATCGTGATCGGGTACAGCAGCACCGGCAGCAGGACGGCCCGGCTGCGGGTACGCACGAGCATCGCCGAGAACAGCGTCCCCACGCTCGCGAACCCGATCGTCCCCAGCGCCAGCAAGGCGAAGAGCCGCACCGGGAACCGGAACAGCGGGGCCTGGAACAGGAAGGCCACCATGACCGCCACGATCGCTTCCACCACCGCCAGGAGCAGCAGCAGGCCGACCAGCTTGCCGACGTAGATCGCGGGGCGGGCGACCGGCGCGAGCAGGAGGCCGCGGAGGGCGTCGTGATGCCGCTCGCGCTCGAAGGCGCGGCCCAGGGCCAGGGTGCCGGAGAAGGCGATGGCGATCCACAGGATGCCGGCCGCGGCTCCGTCGACGGCGCGGCCTCCGCGGACGAAGCCGAACGAGAACACCAGGACGCAGGAGATGGCGAAGAAGACGGTCGTGAACAGCAGCTCCCGGCTGCGCGACTCGACGCGCAGGTCCTTGCGGACCACGAGCCAGGCCACCCGCAGGAACTCGTTCATCGAGCGTCCCCACCCGCGACGGCGGCCCGGTACCGCTCGCGAAGCGTCCCTGCGCCCCCCAGGGGCCGCAGGCGGCCCGCCCGCAGCAGGAGCGCCCGATCGAGCAGCCCGTCGACGGTGTCGAGGTCGTGGGTGGCGAGCACGACGATCCGCCGTTCGGCGCGCAGGCTCCGCAATCGGCCCACCAGCTTGCCGCACGACGCCTCGTCCAGCCCCGTGAACGGCTCGTCGAACAGGGCCAGCCGCGGCTCGTGCAGCAACGCGCGCTCCAGGGCCAGCCGCTGGCGCATGCCGCGGGAGAACCCTTCGACGACGTCGTCCGCCCGGTCGTCGAGACCGGCGCGCACCAGGGCATCCGCCGCCTGCCGCCGCGGATCGTCGAGGCCGTGGAGCCCCGCGAAGAACTCCAGGTTCTCGCGCGCCGACAGCTCGGGATACAACTGCAGGTCGTGGGACAGGAAGCCGATATGGGAGCGGAGGGCGGCCCCCGCCGCACCGGCCGTCACCGCGCCGTACCGCACGCTCCCCGTCGAGGGCGCAGCCAGGGTGGCCAGCACCGAGAGCAGGGTCGACTTGCCGGCGCCGTTCGGGCCGAGGAGGCCGACGATCTGTCCGGCCGCGCAGTCGAACGACACCCGGGACAACGCCCGCCGGCGGCCGAAGTGACGGGACACGTCGGCGACGGTGATCCGATCGAAGTCAAGGGAGCTGGAATACGGCACGCGGCTTCAGTCTCGCGGTATCGGGTCCGTACCCGGGCGAGTCGAACCGGGCCCGACGCGAGTCCGGAGGCGGCTGAGCGTCACGACGGCGGCCGGCTCCCGCGGATCATGCCGGCACCTGACCGGAGAGGCGAACGGCCGGTGCCGCGGCGGCGATCGATTCGTCGTCCAGGTCCACCAACACCGCCTGGAGCTGATTGATCAACTCGGCCCGCCGCGTCCCGTACCGCGTGGGGCCGATCCGACCCTGCCGGTGCTGCCGTTCCACCTTCACCAGCTCCGTGAACAGCTTCTCGCGGCGGCGTTCGAGCGCCTCGCGTCGATCCGGTCCGCCCTCGCCGCCGGCGCCCACCGACCCCACGATGCTGAGGGCGGCGATGAGGCCCGACAGGGACAGGGCGATGATGCGGGGCCATCCACTGTGGTGGGGCAGGCCGCTCAGCTCCAGGACCACCGGCTGCCCTGCCGACACCCCCCGGCCGGTGCCCCAGATCAACGCCGATCGGCCCGTCTCGGCGCCGGTCATCTCCCCGCGCCGCTCGAACTGGGCCGAGGTCACGTCCACCGTGCCCCATTTCTCGACGAAGACCAGCAACTGCTCGAAGTTTGCGGGGAACGCCTGCGACAGCACGAGGCTGTCTCCCGAGTAGGACAGGATGCTGGCCACCTGCACCGGCGTCACCCCCGGCTCGAAGGCTCCCTGCACCCACACCCGCGGGCCATCGATCAGGGTTCGCGGCGTCGACCCCTGCAGCACCGTGCCGGCCTGGGCCCCCGGCGGCAGCCGGAACTCGAACGGCGGGTCCGGCTCGACCGGCCACGCGGCCTGATTGAACACGTCCAGCAGGTAGTACACCTCGATCTGCTCTTCGCCGAGCTCGAGCAGAATGCGCGATTCCTGGCTCAGGGTCACCCGCCCCGGACGCGCGGCGGGACGGGGGTCGGCGTCTCCGGCGTCCCCGGCCGCCCCGACCAGCAGGACCGCGACGCCTCCCCGGCCGGGCGCCGCGAACGGCAGCGACTCGAGCACCGCCTCGTCCAGCTCGGTGGCCACCGTCACCTGCTCTCCCGGGTTCAGGCTGAGGAACGTCGCCCGGCCCTCCGCATCGGTGTCCGCCGTCGATACCCGATCGCCGGCCCGCAGCTCGACCACCTGCCCGGCCACGTTGTTGGCGAAGCTGCCGCGGATGACCCGCACCGTGATCGACCCGTCGGACAGATTGGGGTCGGGCCGGGGAATCCCCGACATCTGCCGCGGGTCCGGTTGCGCCAGTGCGGACAGGGCGGCGAGACACAGCAGCAGGATGCCGGCGCCGGCCCGGCCCGGCGCGCGGAAGGGGCGCGGCGGGTTCGACCGGCCGTTGCCGCCGTGCCTCTTGTCGTCGCGCACGGCCCCGGTCACGCCACCGCTCCCGACAGGGCCGCGCCACACCCCTTGCAGAAACGGGCGTCCGCTTCGTTCGACGTTTGGCAGGCGCTGCACGCCCGCTCCCGCGCGCCGGCGGACGCCGCCGCCGGCTCGGGAGTCGAGCCCAGCCGATCCTGCAGCTCGCGCTCGATCACCGCGAGAAAGTCGACCGCTTCGATGTCGAGCTGCTTCATGAGGCGAATCGCCCGCGCCCGCAGCCGCCGGCCCATCTCGTCGAAATCGGCGTCCGACACCTTGCCCATCGCCCGATCGAACTCGAGCTCCTTGATGGACCGCAGCACCAGGGTCTTCTCCCGCTCGACCGCGGCCCGGCTCCGCGATCCGGCCATCATCGTCGTCTCCTGGTACGTGTCCTGGAGCAACGGCGCGATCACCCGATGGATCATCAGCCCCACGAAGCCCGCCGCGCCGATGGCCAGCGTCAGCAGGATCGCCACCACCGGGTCCGACGGTCTCGCCACGAGGATGGCGACCGTCGCCGCCACCAGGGCGGCCAGGACGAACAGATGCCAGAGGCGAAAGGAGGAAGTATCGATGGCCGGCTTCATGGACACGTCATGCACTGCGCCGTCGCGGCGCCTCCCGGAACAGGGTCGCGGGAAGGGTTGACCGGCCCGGCAATCGCCGCCTGCGGCTCCGCTCGCCGCCCAACACCCTTACCAGGAGCTCGCGCCGTTCCCACGGCGCAGACTCCTAGTCGAGATCCCGGAGCTCGTCATCCAGACGGGCCTCGAGCTGGTCGCGCTCGCGATCGGAACCCCGATCGTCGGCCGGCGCCGCCTGTCCGGGCCGCGTCCAGCGCACCAGCGCCGCCCCCAGCGCCACCGCGCCGGTCGCGGCCAGGAAGTACGGAAAGAGCCAGGCGAGACGGTTGAAGCCTTCGTCGAGGGGCGCGGCCAGCGCCTCCTGGCTTTGATGCTTGTCGATGTAGAAACGAAGCACCTCGTCGCGGGTCAACCCCTCGGCGACCAGATTCCTGAGCTCCTCGCGGGTGGCGGCGGCGGTGACGCAGGTGCATTCGGCGAGAATCTTCTTGCCGCATCCCGGGCTGCCGCACATGCAGACCAGCGATCGCTGCATCTCGAGCTCGAGCGCGCTGGCGGGGACGTTGGCGTCCTGCAGCGCGCTCTCGAGCTGGCCGGGCTGGGCCGCCGCGGCGGCGGCCGGCGCCAGCGCCGTCAACCCGAACGCCAGCAGCGCCATGGTCGCCGTCGCCGCGCCCTGCGGCACGGTCGCGCCCGCAAAGGCGAAGGCGCTCTCCGGCAACAGCGCGATGCCGGTGCCCAGCGCCAGCACCGTGAACCCGAACCAGATCCAGTTCACGAGCGGATTCACGGTGATCTGAAAGCTCGCGGCCTGATCGCTCAGCTCGTAGCCGGCCAGCACGATGTAGAGGTCGTCGGCGACCGTCCGCCGCATCGCCACCTCGGTCGTCGGCTCGCTCTCGTGCTTGAAGAAGAACCAGCGCGCGGGATACAGCTCGCCGAGGACCTCGTCGTCCGCGAGCACCGTCATGTGCGCGGTGATCATCTGCTTCTGCGAGTCGGTGTTCTGACTCAGCCGGTCGTAGCGCACGGTGTACGGACCCAGCGTGTGCGTATCACCCGGCTTCAGGAGCACCTGCGAGTCGAGCTTGTATCCCGCCCCGGCGAAGCCCAGGAACATCAGCACGATGCCGACGTGCACGACGTAGCCGCCGTACCGCCGCCGGGAACGGGCCACGAGCCCGATCATCGCGGTCAGCAGATCCGTCCCCGTCGCCTCCCGCCGCACCGCCGCGCCGCGGATGAACTCCTGCCCGATCGTCCCGACCACGAACGCGCACAGGGCGAAGCACAGCCCCGACACCCACACCTGGAATCCGATCGCGTACAGCCCGACGCCGGTAGCCACCGCGAGCGTGGCCGGCCACATGAACTGGTACAGCAGATTCGTGGGCGAGGACCGGCGCCACGCCAGCAGCGGCCCGATGCCCGTCAGGGTGAGCAGGATGAGCCCGATCGGCAGCATCCATTTCGTGAAGAACGGCGGCCCGACCGTCAAACGCATCCCGGTGACCGCTTCGCTCAGGGTCGGGAACATCGTCGCGAACAGCACGAACACGGCCGAGAACAGCAGGACCCAGTTGTTCACGAGAAACGCGGCCTCGCGCGACACCCACGACTCGAGCTCGTTCCGCGCCCGCAGCAGCGGCAGCCGGTAGATCACCAGTCCGAAGCTGAAGATCAACAGGACGACCATGAAGATCGTGAACATCCACGCGAGCGCGATGTCCTGGCCGAACGCGTGCACCGACTGCACGATCCCCGACCGGGTCATGAACGTTCCGAAGATGGTCAGGAAGAACGTCATGATGACGAGCGTCATGTTCCATACGCGGAGCATGCTGCGCCGTTCCTGCACCATCACCGAGTGGAGGAACGCGGTCGCCGTGAACCACGGCAGCAGGCCGGCATTCTCGACCGGATCCCAGCCCCAGTAGCCGCCCCAGCCCAGCTCCTCGTACGCCCAGATCATCCCCAGCGTCAGTCCCAGCGACAGGAACAGCCACGACATCATCGTCCACCGGCGCACGGCCCGCAGCCAGGAGTCGTCGAGGTGCCCCGTGATCAGCGCCGCCATCGCGAATGCGAACGGAATCGTCATGCCGACGAATCCCGTGTAGAGGGACGGCGGATGAATCGCCATGTAGGGGTTCTGCAGCAGCGGATTCAACCCCCGCCCGTCCAGCGGCGCCGTCGTCAGATAGGTCACGAACGGGTTCTTGTGCACGATCATCACGAACAGAAAGAACATCTGCACGACCGCGATGACCGCGACCACGTAGGGAATCAGCTCGCGCTGCCGCTCGCGATTCGAATGCACCGCGGCCGCCCCGAAGAGCGCCAGCAGGGTCACCCAGAACATGATCGACCCGTCGAGCCCGCCCCAGTACGACGTCAACTGGTAGAACAGCGGCTGCGCCGAGTCCGAGTACTGGTCGACGTAGCGGATCGAGTAGTCCTCCGTGATGAAGGCATGCACGATGACCGCCGACGCCAGCAGCATCAGCGCGGTGACGAGATACGAGGCGCCGATGCCGCTCTCGATCAGCCGGGGGGAACGCCGCCTCGCCCCGGCCACGGAGACGGCGGCGGCATAGGTGCAGACAACGAAGGCGGCCATCAGGGTGAACGAGCCTAGGGATGCCATCGTGATGAGACCTCGACGAGGATATTCGAAAGCCTGTTCGAGCCGCCCCCACCGAAACTGCCCTGGCTCCCGTCCGGACGCCGGCCCGGCGGAACGCTAGTTGCCGGACGCGGCGGCGTCCAGGGTGGGCTTGGGCTCGTACTTGGACGGACACTTGGCCATCACCCCGTTCGGCTTCACCGCGAAGCCGTGGGGCGAGAGCTGCCCCGAGATGACCACTTCCGAGTTGTCCTGGAAGGTATCGGGAACGATGCCGGTGTACTCGGCGTCGATCACGGCGCCGTTGTTCTCGACCTGGAATCGATACTCCAGGGTATTCGGCTTGACCATCCGGGACCCCGGCACCACGTACCCGTGCACCTGCAGTTTCTTGCCGTACCACGCGTCGGGCTCGGCCAGGACCTCGTCGACGTGCATGTAGTACTCGGTGCCCTCGGCGAGCGTTCCCCAGAGCAGTCCGCCGAACGCGGCGGTCAGAACCAGGGTCGTCACGATCGTCTTCACGGTCTTGGCTGACATGCTGCTGAACCCTCCGGCGCGAAAACCGAAACGCGGATACGCCGAAGGATACCGTGACGAGGCCCGGCCGGTCAACAGTCCGGTCCGGATGGGGTGCACGACAAGAAAGTTGGGGATTTTCCGTTGGGGGTATTGAGCGCGCACTGATCGACCGATTCCTCGGGTAGGAGGACTCCGACCATGCCCGAGGCGCAGTTGACTGAACCGCTCGATCACGCGGCCGAAAAAGGGGGCGTCAAGGAGCTGTTCGCCGCGTTGGACGCGGCGGTCAAGGCCGACGTGGACGCGTTCCTCAGACGAGGAGACGCGAATGCCCAGGACTTCGAGACCCTCTTGCAGACCGTTCACCGTCGAGCGCTCGCCACGGCGAGCCAAGCCGTCAAGGTGATTGGCGCGCAGCGTTCGTAGCCGCGTTTGCGGCTGAAATCGATGCGCTCATCGGACCGCGGCGGTCCGCCGCGCAGGACTTCGAGGCCCTCGAGCAGGCCCTCCGCCGCCAAGCCCTCGGCCTCGCCGCTCAGGCGATGGCGGAGTACTACGACGCGGACGATTCCGACCATTCGAGTTCGACGATAGCGTGCGCCTGCGGCCAGACGGCGCACTACGCCGGCCGCCGCCCGAAGACCTTCACCACGCTGTTGGGACCGCTGACCCTGCACCGCGCCTACTACCACTGCGCCGCCTGCCGCCGGGGAAGCTATCCCCGCGACCAAGCCCTGGGTCTGCAAGACACCTCGCTGTCGCCCGCCACGGCGCGGCTGGTGGGACTGGCGGCGACGAGCGTCAGCTTCGCCGAAGCGAGCGAGTGGATGGGGGAGCTGGCCGGCGTGGCGGTCGACCCCAAACAGGTCGAGCGCATCGCCGAAGCGCTGGGCCGCGAAGTCGCGGCCGACGAACGCGAGAGGGTCGAGCCCGCACCCGGCGCGGCATCGACGATGTACCTGGGGCTTGACGGCACCGGCGTGCCGGTGCGCAAGTCCGAGGTGGAAGGCCGGCGCGGCAAGCAGCCCGACGGCTCGGCCAAGACCCGCGAGGTCAAGCTCGTCACCGTGTGGACGGCGGAAACACGCAACGCCGACGGCCTCCCCGAACGCGACCCCGGGTCGGTCAGCTACAGCGCCGCGGTCGAGAGCGCGGCCAGCCGCCCCACCGACCCGCTGCCTTCCCCGTTCGCGCAACGGGCGTATCGCGAAGCGCGGCGGCGCGGCTTCGACACCGCGGCGCGACGCGTCATCATCGGCGACGGGGCCGAGTGGATCTGGAATCTGGCCGCCGAACAGTTCCCCGGCGCCATCGAAATCGTCGACATCTACCATGCCAAGGGGCATCTGTGCGATGTCGCCAAGGCCATCTACGGCGCCGGCACGGACTTGGCCGCCCAGTGGGGCAAGGACCGGCGGGACGAGTTGGACGCCGGGCGGTTCGATGCGATCCTGACCGCCCTGCGCGCCCACCGTGAGACTTGCGAGGAGGCCCGCAAGTGTATCGACTACCTGACCCGCAACCGCCACCGGATGCGCTATCCGGAGTTCCGAGCGTGGGGTCTTTGCGTGTCGTCGGGCGTCGTCGAGGCCGGATGCAAGCTCGCTATCGGCGCCCGGCTCAAGCGCGCCGGCATGCACTGGACCGTGGCCGGCGCCAACGCCATCATCGCCCTGCGGTGCTGCAAGCTCAGCGGCCGCTTCGAGGATTTCTGGGAAAGACGAGCCGCCAGGGCCGCCTGACAGTCATCTCACGAATCTGACGTGCACCCGTCCGGATGGGGACACGGCTCCGGCCGCGCGATCCGCGCCATGGCCACGGTCCGCCCCCAGCTCGGCCAGCAGATCGGCGACCAGCTCGATGGGAAGCCCGACGACGTTCGTATAGGACCCCTCGAGGCGGATGACGAAGCGCGACGCCCGCCCCTGGATCGAGTACCCGCCGGCCTTGTCGGACGGCTCGCCGGTCGCCACGTACCACGCGACGTCGTCCCGGCTCAGCGCCCGAAAGACCACGCGGGTCGACTGCACGCCGTCGCGGCGCCGGTCGGCGGTGTGCAGGGCGACGCCGGTCAGCACCTCGTGGGCCCGGCCGGACAGCCGCCGGAGCATGCCGGCGGCGTCGGCGTCGCCGTTCGGCTTGCCCAGCACCACACCGTCGATCACGACCACGGTATCGGCCCCGAGCACGATCGAACCGGGATGGCGGGGAGCCACCGCGGCGGCCTTCTTGCGGGCGAGACGGCGCACCATCGCGGCCGGCGCTTCCCCGTCGAGCCGGCGCTCGTCGATATCCGCCGGCGCCACCTCGAACCGGTATCCGGCGCGGGTGAGCAGGTCCGACCGGCGCGGCGACCGGGACGCCAGCACGAGATGCATGGCGCTGGATGTTACATTAGAGTAAACAGAGTGCGGACAAGGATCCAAGCCGGAGTGAACGGCAGGTCGATGATCGCGGCGCGCCAGTGTACGGCCTCTGCGCTGGGGGCGCTCCTGCGCGACCAGCCGCTGTCTCGCGGCAAGGTCTCGTTGGCCTGGAGCGTCGCCGTCGGGCCCGCCGTCGAACGGGTCACCAACGTCGAGCTCGACCCGGACGGCGCCCTCACGGTCACCGCGGCCGACCGGCACTGGGCCCGCGAGCTTCACCGATCGCGCCCGTTGATCACGACCCGGTTGAACCAGGTGCTCGGCGAAGGCGTCGTCACCCGAATCGAGATATCGAGCCGCACCGCCCAGGAGAGACGGTCTCATGCGAGAGTCGGTCATCGTTAGCGCCGCGCGCCTGCCCACCGGGAAGTTCCTCGGCGCCCTCAAGAGCCTGCCGGCCACCGAGCTGGGGGCCAAGGTGGTGCGCGAGGCGGTCGCCCGCGCCGGCATCGAGCCCGGGCTGGTCGACGAGTGCATCATGGGCAACGTCGTCTCCGCCGGCGCCGGCCAGGCGCCGGCCCGGCAGGCGGCGCTCAAGGGCGGGCTCGACGACCACGTGGCGGCCCTCACCATCAACAAGGTCTGCGGGTCCGGGCTCAAGGCGGTCATGCTCGCGTCGCAGGGCATCGCGACCGGAGACATCGACATCGCGGTGGCCGGGGGCATGGAGTCGATGAGCAACTGTCCGTACATGCTCACGCGGGCGCGCGAGGGCATCCGGATGGGCAACGCCGAGGTCCTCGACTCGATGATCCACGACGGCCTGTGGTGCTCGCTGGAGAACCAGGGCATGGGAATCGCGTGCGAAGCCGTGGTCGAACGCTACGGCGTATCGCGCGAGGACCAGGACGCGTTCGCCGCCGCGAGCCACCACAAGGCGGCGCGGGCCATCCGCGAGTGCTGGTTCAAAGATGAGATTCTGCCCGTCGAGATCCCCCAGCGCCGGGGCGATCCGATTCGGCTCGCCTACGACGAGGCGGTTCGCCCCGACACCAGCGCCGAGGCCCTCGGAAAGCTGCGGGCGGCTTTCAAGGAGGGCGGCACGGTCACCGCCGGGAACGCGCCGGGGGTGAACGACGGCGCCGCCGCCGTCGTGATCATGGGCGCCGACAAGGCGGATGCCCTCGGCCTCACGCCCATGGCCCGGGTGGTCGGACAGGCGGTGAGCGGGCTCGCGCCCAAGTGGCTGCTGATGACCCCGGTCGAGGCGGTCCGGAAGCTGCTGGCCAAGGTGGGCTGGTCGATGGACGACGTCGACCTCGTCGAGCTCAACGAGGCGTTCTCGGCCCAGGCCGTCGCGGTCATCCGCGAGCTGGGCATCGACCCCGAGAAGGTCAACGTCAACGGCGGAGCCGTCGCCCTCGGCCATCCCATCGGGGCCAGCGGCGCCCGCATCCTGACGACCCTGCTCTACGCCATGCGGCGCCGCAACGCCCGGCGCGGCGTGGCCACCCTGTGCCTCGGCGGCGGCAACGGCGTGGCCCTGGCCATCGAACGATGAGGACGGAAGCTACGGGGCGGACTGCGGGTCCTCCTGCTTCCAGAAGGCGATGCCTCCGGCCTGCTTGCCGACGTCGACGGCGCCGACCCGCTCGCCGGTGGCCAACCGGTAGATCTCAAGCGTGCCGGGGTCGGCGCCCGCGCCCTCCAGAGTGACGAACGCGAGCTCGGCGTCCGGCGTCACCACGACGCCGTGGGGAATGGTGCGGCTCGTCGGCGTGCGGGCGGTCTCCAGCCCCCGTTCGAGGTCCCAAAACCCGACCGCGTTGCCGTTCTTGTAGGTGGCGACCAGCCTTGTTCCGTCGGCGCTGACGTCGAGATTGTAGGGACCGGCCCCGGTCTCGAACGTCCGCTCGATGCGCCAGCCCTCGACGTCGATCTCGAAGATCCGGGCGACGTTGTTTCCGGTCACGTAGACCTTTCCGTCCGGGGTGGGGCGGCTGACCCAGGTCGGCATCACGCCGTCCCCGAGCGAGAGCCGGCGGGTGATCTCGAACGTGAACGCATCGAGCTCCACGAGCTCGAAGTCCATCATGTTGACCGAGTAGAAGACCGAGCCGTCCGGGCTGAGGCGCCCCCCGTGAGGCCGGACGCCGGTGTCGACGCGGGCGACCTCGGTCATCGTGTCCACCTCGACCACCGAGATGCTGCTGGTCTCGAGGGGGCCGTGGAGATTGAAGTTCACGGCGAAGAGCAGCCCCGTGGCCGCCGACACGTCGAGGGTGGCGGGAAACAGGCCGAGGGTGACGTCGCCGACCCAGGCATCGGTGCCGGTCTCGTACTTGTGCACGCTGCCGTACGGAAATCCGTGGGCGATCGAGACGTACCAGTGGCGCCCGTCCGGGTCGACGTTGAGCCCGTGCGGCCCTTCGACCTCGGCCGGGTAGCTTCCGACCACCACCGTCTTCACCACCTCGGCGCCCGCCGGGCCGTAGCGGACGATGGCCACCTCGTCGTCCGACTCCGCCGCGACGTAGACGTAGTAGCTGCGCCGGGAGGCATCCTGCCCCGCCGGCGCCGCCGGCGCCGCGCCTACGGCCAGCAGCCCCACCATCACCCCTGCGCTCATCGCCGGACGGATCAGTGTCATCTCCTGTTACCTCTCGAACAGGCCGTCCGCCGCACGCTCCTAACGCGGCTCGCCGATGATGCGGCCAGGTCCGGTCCGCTCCCGCAGCTTCACGGCCCAGAGGCCGGTATTCCAGTCGGTGAAGAAGATATGCCCCTTGTAGGGCTGGGGGCCCCAGACGAACGGGGCGTTGGCGATGTAGCCGTCGGGATCGGCCGGCACGTACATCGCGATCTCGCGGCCCTGCCGGTACAGATCGCCCATCAGCTCGCCGGAGATGTCGACGACCCGGAGCCCCCCGTTGTAGAAGGCGACGTACAGCACGTCGTCCTCGATCCAGAGGTTGTGCGAGCCCGCCTCGGGCACCTGGTATCGGGCCACCTCATGCGGGTTGTCCCAGTCGCTCCAGTCGATGACGTGAATCCACCCCGCCGCGCGCGAGGGCGAGCCGCCGCGCTGGTTGCTGTAGCCGCCGTAGGGGAACGACTCGTCACCGGCGAACAGGTAGAACTTCCCGGTGGACTGGCTCCGATACGGGAAGGCGGCGTGGTTCCATCCGCTGGGATAGGCGTAGCGGCCCAGCTCCACCGGCTGCTCGGGGGTCCCGCCCCGGCCCCCGCCGCCGACGTCGACGGCCACGATCCCGTCGGTCCAGTTGGACGAGAACGCCACGCCGTCGCTGACCCAGACGTCGTGGATGCTGTGGCCGGGGGTGTCCAGCTCGAACCGCCCCACGCGGCGCGGATTGCGGGGGTCCTCGATGTCGATGACGTCGTAGCGCCGGCCGGCGCTCAGGGCGAAGACGTGGCCTTCGGAGATGAACACGTTGTGGACGCCGCCGGTGAGCTGGTCGGTGAACTCGGACAGCACCGGCACCCCCTCGCGGGGGTTGCCCACGCCCAGGATAACGATGCCGTTCCTGCGATCCGAAGCCCCCTCGCGGCTGATTACCGCGATATCGCCGTCCTCCGACACCTTGACGTCGTTGACGGTGCGGGCATCGACCTTCACCTCGTGCAGCTTCTCGATGTCGGCGGGGTCCGTCACGTCCCAGATATAGGAGTGCCCGTCGGCGCCCCAGGTCCCGGTAATCGCATAGTCACGGCCGTCGGTCCCCTCCCAGATCCACAGATCGGACGTATGCCGGTCGAGCACCTTCCCGCGTCCGACGACCTCGACCTCGCGGCGCACGTCGCGCCGGCCGATGGAGATGGTGCTGGAGGCGGTATGGCGGCCGGTGGTGGCCACGACGGTGTAGAGACCGGAACGCTCCGCGACGAAGCGTCCATCCTCGGCGACGTGCGCGGCCGCGCCGGCCGCGATGATCGCCGGCGCGGTCTCGCCCCCCACCGCGAACCGTACCGGAACGCCGCGCACGGCCAGCCCCCGGGCGTCCTTGGCGGTCGCGGTGAACCGCACCACGTCGCCGGTCAACGCGGTCGCGGTGCTGGCCCGCAGCTCGAGCGACGTCACCGGACTGGTCTCGACCTCGATGGTCAAACGGTCGCTGACGTCCTCGGCGGTCGCGGCAATCTCCACCGGGCCCGGCGCGTGCAGGGTCAGGAATCCGAAGCCATCGACATCTGCCACGCCGGCATCGGCCGATGCGAACGATACCGGGATGTCCGTCCGCACGGCACCGACGGCGTCGACCACCTCGACCGCCAGCCGCGGCCGGGTGCCGACGTAGTACTTGGGCGGCGCGTCGGCAAACGCGACCCGCGCCGCGGCCGGGGGCGGCACCGTCACCGGCACCTCGACCCGCACGCGCGCCTCGGGACGCCGGCCGCCGCCATCGGGACCGGCCGGCACGAGGGCCACCAGGGTGAACTCGCCCGGCCGATAGGCTTCGACCTCACCGCTGCGCGTCACCCCGACGCTGCGCCGCGCGCGGGACAGATAGATGACCGTTGCATCGTCCAGCACCGTCCCGTCCGCGTCCCGGACGGTGGCGGCCAGCGTCGCCTTCTCCCCCACCGCCAGCGTCAACCGGTCCGGTGTGACCTCGAGCGTGAGGGCTCCCGTCTCCGACTGCGCCGCCGCGGCTGCGGCGGCCAGCGTCACGACGGTCGCGAGCACCGCCGCCGCGCATCTGATTTCTGTCACGGGCTCCTCCCCACCGAGGGCGCAGATTCCAGGCGACACGACCCGAGATCGCAGTCCCTCGCCGGACTGAAGTCCGTTTCGGGCACCACGTCCGAAAAGTGACGCGAACCGGGTCATTGTAACGCCCGCCGCGGCGGCCGGCCGGCAGGACCCCGTAGCCTTCGACCGGCGTTGCATCCCGGCGGACAGCGCGGCTCTGCCGGGCTGTGTCGCTCCGCCGTCGACCATGCCCGACCGCCGTCCTCGCCGCACCGTGCCCCCGCGGGCGACTCACACCCGCCCGGCGCCCTCGCCTGCCTGCGCGACGCGGTTTCGACGCGGGCTCCTCGCAGATCCTGCGACCTCCCCGGTTCTCCGGGTGCCACATCCTGCTTCCCCGCGCCGTGCAGGCGAAAGTAGACCTACCATTAAGATATTGATTAAACTGGGGATATTGGTATACTACCACCCTACTTTCGCTTGACATCGATTTGGCACGGTCCTAGAATGCCGAACCGTGAGACCCAGGGTCTCGGCCCGAGCGATTCCGCGCCGGCCGGGGCTCCGGACAAACCGAGACGCGGCGGTCACCTGACACTCCCCCGGAACGTCTGGAACGATGACGCCGACAGGTCGAGAGGTATCCATGCCCGAGGATCGCAATGCGCGCGAGCGTGACAAGGCCATCGAGATGGCGGTGGGCCAGATCGAGAAACAGTTCGGCAAGGGCGCCATCATGCGGCTCGGGCAGGACGCGGTCACCGCGGTGCCCAACATCTCGACCGGCTCGATCAGCATCGACCACGCGCTGGGCATCGGCGGCGTCCCCCGCGGCCGCGTCGTCGAGATCTTCGGGCCCGAGGCCTCGGGCAAGACCACGCTGACCCTGCAGATAATCGCCCAGGCCCAGCGGCGCGGCGGCACCGCCGCGTTCGTCGACGCCGAGCACGCCCTGGACCCCACCTACGCGAAGAAGCTGGGCGTCGATCTCGACAACCTCCTCGTCGCCCAGCCCGACAACGGCGAGCAGGCCCTGGAGATCGTCGAGATGCTGGTGCGGTCGGGGGGCGCCGACGTGGTGGTCGTCGACTCCGTGGCCGCCCTCGTGCCGCGGGCGGAGATCGAGGGCGAGATGGGCGACGCGCAGGTCGGACTGCAGGCACGGCTGATGTCCCAGGCGCTGCGGAAGCTCACCGCGGTGGTGTCGAAGTCGCATACCTGTCTCGTCTTCATCAACCAGCTTCGCGAGAAGATCGGGGTCATGTTCGGCAACCCCGAGACCACGACCGGCGGGCGGGCGCTGAAGTTCTACTCGTCGGTCCGCATCGATATTCGCCGCATCGGCGCCATCAAGGACGGCGATCAGGTCACCGGCAGCCGGACCCGGGTCAAGGTCGTCAAGAACAAGGTGGCCCCCCCGTTCCGCATCGCCGAGTTCGACCTGATGTACGGCGAAGGCGTCTCGCGCGAAGGCGACCTCCTCGATATGGCCGTCGCCAACCGGCTCGTCGAAAAGAGCGGCACGTGGTTCTCCTATGACGGCGAGCGGCTCGGGCAGGGGCGCGAGAAGGTCAAGCAGTTCCTGAAGGAGAACACCGGTGTGTTCGACTCGATCGACGCCCGGCTCCGGAAGACGCTGCACATGACTGCCGATGCCGAGCCGCAGACGGCGCCGGCGGCGGCCGCGTCCACTCTCCGCGCCGCGAAGTAGCAGGATAGAGCCGCCGGGGGTCTGCGCCGTAGAAGCGTCGCAGACCCCCGGCAGGGTCGGTTGGGGAGGCAGGCGTCGTTCCGGGCTATGGCGCCGGATACTCCATGGTGAACGGATCGGGCAGCGGAATGCGGACCGCCTCGCCCGGACGCAACGCCTCGAGGGAGAACTCGGGCCGCTCGGGGTCGCCGGCGAGAATCGCCTCGAGGTTGCCGACGACGAGAATCGCCAGGGCCTCGGGGTCGAGGTAGCGTTGCGCCACGTCCAGCACGTCGTCCGCCGTCACCGCGGCGATGTTGTCGCGGTAGGTCACCAGGTAGGACGGGCCGCGGCCCGTGTACTCATCTCTGGCGAACAGGCCGGCCGTCGAGGCGGCGCTCGAGAAGTTCCGCGAGAACGTCTCCACGAAGTAGGCGATCGAGTTCCGCAGCTCCTCCTCGGTGACCGGCTCGGTGCGGATGCGCTCGATCTCCTCGAGCACGATCGCCGTCGCCCGGGCGACGGTCTCGCTGCGCGACTGGAACCCGGCCTGAAACACCCCGTCGTAGTACACGCCAACCCCGAAGTTCGAGCTGGCGCTGTAGGCCAGCCCCTCGTCGGAGCGGACGCGGGTCAGGAGGCGGGCGCTGAATCCGCCGCCGCCGAGAATGTCGTTCATCACCAGGAGCTTGTATCGGTCCGGGTTGTCCCGCGTGGTCCCCAGATGACCGATGGCGACCCGTCCCTGATTCACGTCCGGCTTGTCGACGAGGTAGAGACCGGGAGACGGGGCGGAATCGGGCGCCGGCACCGGCGGAACCGCTCTCCCGCCTGCCTCCCACCCGCCGAGCCGCCGTTCGAGCTCGGCGAGGATGCCGGCGGCGTCGACGTCCCCGGACACCGAGAAGAGGAAGTTGCCCGGGTGGTAGTACTCGTGGTGGAACGCCACGAGATCGTCGCGGGTGATGGACTCCACCGACGCCCGGGTCCGCGGCCGGGTCGAGAAGTGCGCGTCGCCGCGCATCAGCCGCGCCCACTCGCGCCGCTCGATGCCGGCCGTCGCGTCGTTGCGCCGCTCCATCTGCTGCAGGGCTTGGCTCTTGGCGAGGGCCAGCCGGTCCTCGTCGAACCCGGGGTTCCGGAGCATGTCGAAGAAGAGGTCCAGACAGGCGTCGAGGTCACGGGTCAGGCAGTTCATGCTGGCGCCGCCGGAGGTGGCGCCGATGCTGCTGCCGATCTGCGCCGCGAGAAAGGCGGCCTCCTCGTCGAAGTCGGCCGCGCTCATCGTCGTGGTTCCGCCCGCCCGCATCTGGCTGCCGGTGAGGCCGGCGAGCCCGATCTTGTCCGGCGGGTCGAGATACGCGCCGGTGCGGACGGTCACCGCCACCGTCGCGAGCGGCAGCTCGTGGTCCTCCACCACGAACACGACGATGCCGTTCGAGAGCTCATGCCGGTGGTCGGCGGCCACCGGCGGCGTGAAGTCGAGCAGCTCGTAGGCCAGCTGGGAGGGGTGCGCGGGAATCGTCTGCGCGCCCGCGGTCGCCTCCAGCAGCAGCGCGCCAAGGACCACGAGCCCCCGCAGGCAGGCCGCACTATCCATCCGTTGCCGGTCGACGCGCGTCATCGTCCGCCCTCCTGCGCCGCCGCCTGCCGCTCGCGCAGCAGCTCGAGCACCACCGCCACCATGTCCTGGTTCTCGGGCGGCGCCTGCGACGACGCCTGCTCGAACTGCTCGATGAACTGCGCGACCTGCTCCGCGTTCAGCTGGCCGATCATCGCCTCCATCTGGCGAACCTGGGCCTGCTCCTCCGGGTCCAGACCCGCGAGGCGCGGATCCGGCGCCTCGTCCGACGCCTCCCGGTAGTAGATGGCCACCGTCCGGTTCTCGGGCTCGAAGTAGGTGTTGGCCACCCGCATGATGTCGTCCGCGGTCACCTCGTCGTAGAGCGGCGGGTCGGTGTTGATGGTCTCCCAGCCGCGGTTCGCCTCGCGCATGAGCAGCGAGTACATCAGGAAGAAGTTGCCCTGCAACTGCCGGAAGTTGGACGCGGCGTTCTGGTTCTTGACCTTCTGGAGCTCGCGCGGGTCCACCGGCTCGGTCTTCAGCCGCTCGAACTCCGTGTACAGCGCCTGCTCGACGTCCTCCGGCGTATACCCCTCGGCCGCCGTCCCGCGCAGCTCGAACATGCCCTCGAACTTGAAGCCGGACTGCCCCCCGGACGCCCGGGTGGCCACCCCCTGGTCCTCCACCAGGGCCCGGTAGAGGCGCCCGGTGCGGTCGTTCAGCAGTTGGCCCAGCACCACGAGGGCCGGCTCGTCGACGTGCCCGTCCGGCACCGAGTGGTAGCGGACGACGACCTGCGGGTTCGTCTCGGCGTAGGCGTGCATCCGCTTCTCGCTCACCTGCGGCATCTCGCGCGTGCGGGGCTGCGGCGACGAACGGTCGCCCCGCGCCAGCCGGCCGAAGTACCGCTCGGCCAGCGCCTTCGCCTCGGCGGGGTCGAAGTCGCCGACCAGCGCCGCCGTCAGGTTGTTCGGCGCGTAGTACAGATCGAAGAACGCCAGCGCCTCCGCGCGGGTGATGCCCTCGAGGTCGCTCGGCCAGCCCACCACCGGCCAGCCGTACGGCGAAGACTGCCAGAAGAGGGCGTCGAACTGCTCCTCGAACTTGCCGGTCGGCGTGCTGTCGGTGCGCAGCCGCCGCTCCTCGTGAACGACGTCGCGCTCGGCGTAGAACTCGCGGAAGACGGGGTTCAGCAACCGGTCCGACTCCATCCAGAACCACAGCTCGAGCTTGTTCGCGGGCACGTTCACGAAGTACAGCGTGAAGTCGTAGCTGGTGCCCGCGTTCATCCCCGAGGCGCCCTGTCCCGAGTAGATCCGGCTGAAGTCCTCCTTGATGAGCAGCTCCTCCTGCTGCGCGAGCAGCGCCTCGAACCGGTCCATCAGCTCCCGATGGCTCGTCGTCCGGTGGGCCGGGTCGCCGGCGTCCTCGATCCGCCCCAGCCGCTCCGCCTCGAGCAGCGCCCCCTCCTCGACCCGCATCGCCGCCTTCACCTGGTCGAGCTCGGCGATGATCTGCAGGTCCTGCTCGATGTTCCGGGTGCCGATGGCCGCGGTGCCCTTGAACATCATGTGCTCGAAGAGATGCGCGACCCCCGTGATGCCCGGCCGCTCGTAGACCGACCCGACCTTGGCCACCCACCCCGCCGCCACGTTCGGGTCCCCCGGCCGCGGCAGCAGCAGCAGCGTCATCCCGTTGTCGAGCACGACCTCCTCGACCGGCACCTGCTGCGCCGCGGCCGTACCGCCCGCGCACATCGCGGCAAGCGCCAGCCCTCCGATCCATGTCCTCATGATGCCTCCCACCCCGTCCGACCGGCGCGCCGGTAGACTTCCTTTTTCGCTCTTGGAGTCTGGCACAATGTGCGGGCCGAGCCAAGCAGCCGGCGGCGACCGGCCCAGACACACGGGTACACTACCAAATCGCTCACTACCGTTGACAAGCGGGAAGGTTGCGTCGCACAATACTGCCAATATGGATCGAGTTGCGCTGTTGGTGGCCATCGCGCTCATCGCGCTTGAGAGCCCGGTCGAAGCTTATCTCGACCCGGGGACGGGGAGCATGCTGCTCCAGATCCTCCTGGGTGGCGTTGCAGCCGTCGGCGTCATCGCGAAGCTGTATTGGCACCGGTTCGTCACCGTCTTCCGCGGAGCATTGCCTCGAGGCAAGCAGTAGGCTGCGATCAGCGTCTGCGTTGCTGATGAACGCCCCTAGACAGCCGGAGTGGTTCGATCCTGGCTCCTTCCGAGATCCCGACACCAGGGTTTTTCAATACAACGGTTCCGTCTTCAGGTGCCTGACGGCCCGCGCCCTTGCCGACTGGACGCGGCTTGCGGCAACTGATTTCCACGCCCGGTTCATGGCGCAGGACCGGATAGTCCCGACACGGCAGGTCACCGACTGTAAGGCACTGCCCCCGCTGGCTTCGAAGTGGGTGGCGGTCCTGGAGCATCGACGGCTGCCGCTGGTGTCCTACCCGTACGAGTGGTCGTTCGGCATGCTCAAGGACGCTGCGCTGTTGCAGCTCGACGTGATACGCGCTGCGCTCGACGAGGAGATGACGCTCAAGGATGCAACGTCGTTCAACGTCCAATGGATCGGCGCGCGCCCCACGTTCATCGATATCGGGTCGTTCACGGCCTACGTAGCGGGGGAGCCGTGGGCAGGCTACCGGCAGTTCTGCGAGACGTTCCTGTACCCGCTCCTGCTGCAGGCGTACCGGAACATCCCCTTCCACCCCTGGCTGCGGGGGCGCCTCGACGGGATCACGGCGGAGCAGTGCCGGTCGCTGCTGTCCGGCAGAGCCCGCTGGCGGCGCGGCGTGCTCGCCCACGTCTATCTGCAGGCGAAGGCGCAGGCCAGATACCAAGACGCACCCGGGGACGTAAGGAACGAACTGCGCGCCGCCGGTTTTGGCGCGGCGCTCATCAAGCACAACATTGCCCGTCTTCGCCGCACCGTGGAGCGGCTGCACTGGAATCCACCGCGGTCGACCTGGTCGGAGTACCAGAAAGAGCACTCCTATGACCACGCCAACCTGCGCCGCAAGACGGACTTTGTCCGCCAGGTACTCCGCACACGCCGCTGGCCGCTCGTCTGGGACCTCGGCTGCAACACCGGGACCTATGCGCGGATGGCCGCGGAGCACGCGGACTACGTCGTGGCGCTCGATGCCGACCACGTCGTCGTCGAGCGCCTGTACCAGGCGCTCAAAACTGACGGTCCGCCGACGATCCTGCCTCTCGTGGCTGATGTCGCTGACCCGTCCCCCGGCCTGGGCTGGCGGGGCCGAGAGCGTCGTCCGCTCGGCGACCGAGGTGCGCCGGGGCTCATTCTGTGCCTGGCCCTGATGCACCATCTGGTGATCGGCCGGAACATTCCGTTGGCCGACTTCATCGCCTGGCTGGCGCAGTTCGAGGCCGACGTGATCCTGGAGTTCGTCGCTCGGGACGATCCGATGGTCCAGCGCCTGCTCCGGAATCGGCGGGATCAGGAGTTCGAGTACTCGGATGCGGCGGTGGAGGCGGAGCTTCGACGAAACTTCGGCGCCGTCACCAGCGAGAAGCTGGAATCCGGCACCCGCACGCTCTACCATTGTCGGCCGAGGCGCGATGCCGCGTGAGGGCAGTGTGGTGAATAGTCCCGCCGACTCGGATCCAGCCCTCCCTGTCTGGGCGCGCACCGCGGACGCGGTCACCGTCGTGCTGGGCATCGCGGCAGCTTGCGCACTTGTCTTCGGCGGAATTCGGGTGGGGACGCTATTCTCGATGTCCACCCCGTGGAGGGCATTGTTCGGACTGTTCGTCATTTGTGGTCTGCGGCACTACCTCGTGCGCAGGCCGGCGATATACCAACGCGCCTGGAATGCGGTGCGTCACTTGAAAGGGCGAGCAGCGCATGCAGGTGGCACGGCAGGCGCCGCACGTTTCGAAGCGCTCCATGTCGTTGGCCTCTGGAACCTCGCCGTCGCGCAGCCGATCTTCGACCTGCTTCGGGGCAGTCCCGAGTTCTTCGTCGCCCATGACACCCGGCCGACCGATCTGCTGGTGCTGGTGCTCCTGCTCTGCCTGGGTGGCCCTGCCGTCTGCCTGCTCGCAATACGCCTTGCCGGCCCGCGCTGGCGCCACCGCGCGGTCGCGCTAGTCATCGGCAGCCTCGCCGTCGCGGTCGCACTTTCGGCGGCCAAGTCGCTCCCCGTCTCGCCCGGCCAGTTCCTCCTCGGCCTCGCCGCTGGCGCTGGCGTTCTGGCCGGCACCGCCTATCTCCGGTACGCACCGGTTCGCCTCTTCGCGACGTTCCTGGCACCAGCAGTGATTGTCGTGCCGGTGGTGTTCCTGCTCCAGCCAGGCACTGCCCAGCTCCTGAGACCGCCCGCGGAGCCGGCGCCGCTCGACGATGTCGGCTTCGCCGATACGCCTCCGGTCGTGGTGGTCGTTTTTGATCAGCTCCCCCTCGCCTCGCTCCTGGACCGGCAAGGCGCCTTCGACCGAACGACGTACCCCCACTTCGCCGCGCTGGCGGATGACGCCACCTGGTTCCGCAACGCGACTGCGGTGAGCGAACTGACCAACTACGCCCTGCCAGCCATCCTGACAGGCATGTATCCGACGCCTGGCCGCCTACCCCTGGCGGCAGAGCACCCGAACAACCTGTTCACTCTGCTCGGGGCGCGGTACCGCCTGCACGTCCGGGAACCGTTGACCGGGCTGTGCCCCGAGACGCTGTGCCCTCCCGCTCGGGCCGGCCCCGTCGCCTGGCTCGCCGCTGTCGTGCGCGACCTCACCGTGGTGTACCTGACCGTGGTGCTGCCGGATGATCTGGCGGCGGGGTTACCGCCCGTGACGCAGGGTTGGAGAGACTTCGCCGCACGGGAGACGTTCGGGGGTGCATGGCGGACGCAACGGACCCGCGATCGGAGCGAGACCATCTCCGGTTTCATCGAGTCGATCACCGGTGGTGGCGGACCCGCGCTGCACTTCATGCACGCCCTGCTGCCGCACGAACCGTGGCTCTACCTGCCGACGGGACAGCAGTTGACCTTCAACCGGCGCATTATCGGCATCCAGAACGGCATATGGGTCGACGATCCATGGGCCGCCGCACTCAACTACCAGCGGCACCTGCTGCAAGTAGGGTACGTCGACACTTTGCTCGGCAGGCTGACAGCGCGACTGCGCGAGACCGGAATCTACGACGACGCCCTGATCGTCGTCGCCGCAGACCACGGCGCGAGTCTGCGGCCCGGCCTCCCGTTCCGACGACCAAGTGAGCCGTCCATGTTCACGGACATCGCCGCGGTGCCGCTGCTCGTCAAGCGGCCGGGCCAGCGCCATGGCGTGGTGATCGACACCAACGTGGAGACGATCGACATCCTCCCGACACTGGCATCCGAGCTGGGCATCCGGTTGCCGTGGACCCCGGATGGGTCGAACGCGCTCGACCCCGCACGGGCGCCCAGGCCATCGAAGGTGCTTTTTTTTGACGGCGCGCGAAACCGGATGGCGGCACCCGGTGTTCTCGGCGACGCACTCATGAACAGCGTCGGCCGCAAGTTCGCTTTTTTTCCGGCCGGCGATCCGTTGGTGCCGCCCACTCCGGGGGGTCTCCACGACGACCTGATCGGCCGCGCGGTCGGCGCGCTGCGCTTGGGGCGCCCGGCAGAAATCGAGGTCGCCATCGATACGACGGAGCTGCTGCGTGAAATGGACCCGGACGCCGACTTTCTTCCCGCCCACCTGACCGGCGCCGTATTCGATCTGCCCGACGGCGCACCGCCGCCGATGCTGGCAGTGGCCGTCAACGGCGTTGTGGCCGCCGTAACGCGGCCGTACTCGTTTCCCGTGTTCGGACGCCGGGCTGCGTGGGAGGCGATCGTCGATCCCGCTCTGTTCAAGCCCGGAGCAAACGCCGTTGAAATGTTCGTAATCCGTGAGGAGGCCGACGGGGCCGTCGCGTTGGCGGCAACCCGCGGGAGCAGCGGGCCCAACCGACAGGCTAACCTCATGCGCGAGGAAACGGCGAGCGCGCTTGGCGTGGTTACATCTGGCTTCTATTCGACGGAATGGGCCCGAAACCAGGCGTTTCGCTGGACCGATGGCGCGGCACGGTTGGTCGTCCCAATCGACCCGCTATCGCTGCCGGCGGAGTTGGCGGTCGAGGTGCTGATGACCGGCCGGCCGAAGCGGCTCCGGATTGCCGTCAACGGCTGCGCCCTCTTCGACGAGACCGTCCGGAGCCAGTGGACCGGTACGTTCGCGCTTGACGCCTGTAGGCTCGGATCGCCCGACCTGGAGATCGAACTGCTGAGCGACACGCACGTTCCCGAGACGAGAGACAATCGCAAGCTCGGCATCGCCGTCAGTCTCGTTGCACTACACGACGGTGCGGCAGAGTAGCCCGTCTGCGCAACCCCCGTGAGTCCGCGCCTCCCGCAAGGACAGTATCGACTACAGGGCTGTCAACTTCATCGAGGCGCCGCCCATGATTCCCGCTGGTTGCGCCTGTGACACGGCAAGGTACTTTCCGTCAGTGTCCCAGGCCGACCCGACCTTGACCACCCACCCCGCCGCAACGTTGGGTTCCTCCGGGCTGCGGTAACCGCAACCGCGTCATCCCCTCGTCCGGCACGATCTCCTCCGCCTGCACCTGTTGCGGGCGCGGCCCCCTGCGCACACCGCGGCAAGCGCCAGCACTCCCGATCAGCAACCGCGTCGCCGAGTGTCGCACAACCCGCCGGCTGAACCAGGCAGTGTGACAGGAACCGGCCCGCACATACGCTACACTGGCGGCGCAGGGAACGGCATCCACCGTTCGGCGCCTGCCATGCAAAACGATCAGCCCCTCCCGTGCGCCGCGTCGGCGCCGCCCCTGCCGCTTTGGGTGCGCGTCGCGGACGTCCTGACCGTCCTGCTCGCCGTGGCGGCGCTCCAGGCCGCGCTGTTCGGCGGCTTCCAGATGCCCGGCCTCTCTATCCGGAATCCGTGGCGCCCCTTGGTGATGGCGGTGGTCCTCGTCGGCGTACGCCACTATCTGTTCCGCACTGTGCCGATGCACGCGCGTCTGTGGTGCTGGTTCCGCAGGGTGTTGCTGACCGACGCGGCGCGGGCTGAGTGGACACGCACTATCGCGGCCCGGATGGAACACTGGCCGCCAATGGACCTGAAGTTCTTCCGGACGCTCGACTACCTCGTCCTCTCGGTGGTCTCGATCTCGTTCACTGCGGTCGCCCTGCTGGCCCTGAACCGGTTCGACGCCCGTATCGCGGTCATCACCGGACTCCTCCTGGCCACCGCCATCCGGTTTTTCACGCCGGCGCGGTTCGACGCCGAGTGCGCCTCGGCCGGCAAGCCGATCGCGCCCGTTCTCCTGCTGGTGCTCCTCACGGGCCTGTTGTTCCGCACCGAGCCGTTCCTGTACCTGCACGGCGGGCAGGACCAGGGCGTGTACGTCAGCATGTCCGCTCATCTGCAGCGGGAAGGCTCCGCGTTCGTGGACGACCGGTTGCCGGAGGCACTGCCCGACCAGCGGTCGCGGGACATCTACCGCGCCGGCATGCCCGCCGATCCGGAGCGCGGGAGCTCCGTGTTGCCGGGGCTCTACTATTCGCCGACGCGCGGCGACTTCGTGTTCCAGTTCTACCATCTGCACCCGTTGTGGATGGCGACCTTCGCCGAGCTGTTCGGCGACCGCGCCCGCTTCCATGCCCTGGGATTCTTCGGCCTCCTGGGGGTGCTCGGCCTCTCCCTGCTGGCGTTCGAGCTGACCGGCTCGCGCCGGGCGGCCTTCGCGGCCGGGATCCTCGTGGCGACCAATCCCCTCCATGTCTTCTTCAGCCGGATGCCCGTCTCGGAAGCGGTCGCCCTGGCGTTCTCGTCTCTGGGGTTCTACTACTTGGCGCGGGCGTTCCGCGGCATGCGGCACGCCGCCCCGGCGGCGACCACCGCGTCGCTCGTCACCCTGGCCGCCGCCTGCGTGTCGCTGGTGTTCTTCGTCCGCATCACCGGCTTCTTGTACCTCCCCGCGCTGGCGCCGCTCTTCGGGCTCGGCGTCTGGCTGACGCTGCGGAACCGGCCGCCCTGGGGCCGCCGGATCATCGGCTTCTGCGCGGCCGTGGCCGCGCTGTACGGCGTGTCCGTGCTCTACGGTCTGGGCTACTCCCCCGGCTACGTCCGGAGCGTCTACGACCGGACTTTCGGGAATCTGCTGGGAGACGGTTGGCCGCTCGTCATCCTGGGCGGCGCGGCTCTCCTGGTGTCGGGGCTGGCCGAGGTCGCGCGGAACCCGCGCCGGCCCGCCGTACGGCGGTTTCTGACGTTCGCGGCCGATCCACGCCCCTGGATCAAGCTCGCCTCGTTGTTGATCGCCGCGGGCCTGGCCGGCAGCCTCCTGCAGGCGTACCTGATCGGGTTCACCGAGCGCTACGCACACGATGCCTTCTACCAGGGGTTCGGCATCATCGGGTCCGGGGCCGGGATCTTCCTGCAGTCCGGCGCGACGGGTTGGCTGCTGTACGCGACGCCCTGGCTCGCGGGCATCGCAGTCTGGGGCATGCACCGGCCGTCGCGCCGCTGGCCCGTGGCGTTGCTGTACGTCTTTCTCGCGGTCTGCATGGCCGCCACCCTGCTCTTGAACATCCCCGTCGTGTACCAGCACTACTACTACGCCCGATACCTGCTCAGCGAGATCGTGCCCTACAGCCTCGTCATCGCCGTCGCGGTGACGTTCCGCGCCGCACCGGGCGCATTCCGCACCCTGGGGGTGACCGCGATCGTGGCCGCGTTGCCGTTCCAACTGTTCTTCACGGCGAAGCAGATGCCGGTCCGGGAGGGGGTGCAGCCCTACGACGTCATGGGTCGGCTCGCCGACACGGTGGGGAAAGACGTCCTTCTGTTCGACGTCGAGGGGTTCCGGGGAGGGACATCCTCCTGGTCGCATGCGCGGCTGCAGACGCCGCTGACGTACTACTTCGGCATGCATGTCTTCCCCTACTACGCCGCGAACGAACTCGACGCCGTCGTGCAGTCGTTCGAGGGCGCGGTGGGCGACAACCGGCTGTGGCTGCTCAGCCCCGCGTCCAACGCTCACCCCAGGCTGGAGCTGTACGAGACCTTCGCCTACCAGGACCAGAGGCTTGACAGCGCGGCAACGATTCCCACGACCATCAACGAGCACTATTGGTCGCAGACGCTGTTCCTGTACCGCCAGCGCGGGTCTGCGCCGCACCGGGCGGCGAATTGAGCCTCCGCGATCGCGTGCTGTACTCCCTGGGGCACGGCTACGTCTACCACGAGAAGATGCTGGGCCCCGGGTGGCACGGGACGGCAGAGCGGCAGGTCTGGTCCGAGACCCGGTCGACCCTGACCCTGTCTCGGAACTGGTCCCCGTCCGGCGAGTGGCCCGCGGGGGCCTTTACTGGAAATGCGGGCGGTCGCCGCGTCCCCGGATGCTGGACGGCCACGCGGCAGAGCCGGATCTGCTGCCCGCGGTGGTACTGAGCCGAGTGGTCACGGTGCTCGGCGATACGTCCTTCTTCGGCGCGGCGGCGTGGGTCGGCCGGCGGGCAGAGCGGATCGTTGAAGGCATCCGCGCCGGCAAACGGACGGCCCGGGAGCCCGTGGCGAACGACCGTCACGAACCGGGACCCCCATTGACGGCAGAGCCGACGGGCGCGGCGGCGAGCCGCGGGGCGCGAGCCGGTTGCACCGCAATCGCGCTGTGGGGTATGTTGGTGAGGTCGTCGCAACGGACGCAGCCCGTTCGGCCACGTTGCTCCCCGGAAACCGGAGCGTCCCGCGTCCGGTCTTCGATGTGCCGAGGTAGCTCAGTCGGTAGAGCACATGACTGAAAATCATGGTGTCGGCAGTTCGATTCTGCCCCTCGGCACCACCACCTGTTTCACTCCTTCCGCAGCATCCCCCAAGCACGCGTAAACCGCTTCACATGAACGCTCGGCAGAGAGCGCGGTGCAGTGGGATACCATCCATCGCTCGACACCTGCTTCGAGACGGCGAACCGCTCCCCGGCGAGCTGTCCTCACGGGTGGCCGACGGCTGGAAGACCCTCGCTCCGTGCTCGATGCACGGTCCCCCACTGGTCTGTGGGCCGGAAGGTCCGGTAGAATGGGCGCCGCATCGACCTCCGCGAGTCCCTGACCACCTTGACCGGCATCAACCCCTCGAACGAGATCGGACCGAATCATGATGAAGAAGAACAGCTTCCGTCTGTGGACCATTCTGTTCGGCGCCTTGCTGGCAGCCGCCTGCGACAGCGCCAGTCCGACGGGGCCGACGACAACCGAACCCGAGCCCGAGCCCGAGGCGGTCATGCTCACTGGAAACTGGGGGGGGACGTTCACCGGCTTGTTCATCTCCAGTGACGCCGTCACCGCCGAGCTGACCCAGACCGACACCGCGGTGACCGGGACCTGGTCGACCCCGATGCCCGCGGCGCTCGTCCTGGTCGGCGCGCCCGCCGAGGTCAACCTCACCGGCCCCGTGACGGGGACGGTGATGGGCACGACGGCGGAGCTGACTTTCGGATTCCTCGACATCCCAGCGTTCAGCCAGTACTTCGCCGAGGGCTGCGCCCTCTCCCTGGCGGTGTCGTCGTTCACGGCAACGACGATGGACGGGACGTGGGCGACCAACATGTCGTGTCAGCCGCCGGTCGAGGATAGCGGCACCATGATGCTGACCCGGTAATAACCGATAAGCCGCTCGTCAGCCCGGCAATCGTCGCCTCGGGCTCCGCTTGCCGCCCAGCCAACCTTGTGCCAGGCGTCTGCACCCGCAGACGCCTGGGTCTGGTGTCCTGTCCACGAAGAAATCAAAACAGGTTGGGGGCCGGATGCTCCCGCTTTCTCTCCAGTAGTGGCCCCTGAATTCATGCCCACGAACCCTGGGGACGGGACACTAGCCTGCATTATTCATGAAGGTCCAGATTCGACCGCCAAAGGGCGTGATCGGCGCAGGAATGGGTCTCGGACATCGCTGCCTGCAAGCGGAGCCGGGGTTTGAGCAGCCGACCGGGGGGGGCATGACGGACGCGAGGGTTGGGCAGCGACAGCCCCGCCGGCGGAGCGGCCCATGCCGCCCAGGAAGCAGGTGGGCGCGGCGCAACGGGTGGGCTATCCGGCGCGCGCGCCCAGCGCGAGTGCGATGTGCCGCCACGCCTCGAGGTGCGGCGTCGAGCGCGGCAGATGCAGAACCACGCGGCGGACCGAGCGGACGACGTGGACCCCCAGCTTCAGCAGCCGGTCGCGCAGCCACGTCACCTGGCTGCGGGCACACGCAGTACGCGCCGCCCGCAATCGCAGTTCCTGCATGAGCACGTAGGCCGCGGCGGTCAGGAAGACGCGCAACTGGTTCGCCGAGAACAGACAGCAGCTCGTGCGGTCGATCTGCAACCCATCGAGCAGTTCCTTGATCCGATTCTCGATGTCCCCGCGAGCACAGTAGACCTTCTCGTAGATGAAGCGCGGCGTCTGCCGCAGATTCGTCACCACGAACCGCGGGTTGTCCCGCGGCTCGCGGTCTCCGAGGCGAACGACTTCGGCCTTGATCACGACCCGGCGCTCGTGGTCCCACGTGCCGGCGGCGTAGCGGGTGTCGGTATAGACGTGCGCGGTCTCGCCACCGACCTCGCTCTGCGCGCGGGCCACCTGCATGGCGGACTCCGCATGCCGCTGCAACACCGCGTTCTTCGCCATTGCCACGACGTAGTCGAGCCGGGGCTCCGCATCCAGGAAATCGAAGATCTCCGGGGTCGCAAAGCCCCCGTCGAGCCGGACGAGAAACCGCGCCCGCGGAAACGCCGCCCGCAACAGCGGGAGCAACCGACACAGCAGGCCGAGGGTCCCGTCGGCGGCCACTGCCTTCCCGGGCCGCAGCACCGCCGCGCACAGATACTGCTCCGCCTCGCGGTCGAAGCTCAGAAACCCCAGCATCGGCAGATAACACCAGCCGCCATAGTGCCCGTTGAAGAGCGTGAGCTGCTGGGCCCCGTGCGTCAGGTCGTCGGTCGGGTCCAGATCGATGGTGATGCGCCGCGCCCGCCCCTGCAGGCGACGCCGATGACGTTCGATGACGCACGCCGCCAACTCGCGCCCCATCCGGTAGAGCACGCTGCGGCGCGCGCCGTTCTCGAATCGCGAGATCGTGGGTTGCGACGCCAAGGGCGCGCCGGACACCGGGTCCCGCCCGAGCAGCAGCTTGTGGATGGGGTCGTCGGCCAAGTGGTCGGCATCGTTGCCATCGGGATGACCGCACGCGATGCCGAAGACCCGCTGGCCGATCAGGTCCGCGAGCGTGTGCCGAATCTTCCCCGGTGCGCGTTTGTCGGCCAGACACCGGGCGAACGCCTTGACCAAGCCATACACGCGCTCGGCCGCCTTGAGCAGGACGGCGCCGCCGTCGGAACTCGCGTGTTCCTGGTTGAACGTGGCGACGAGGGGCTTGTCGAACAGATCCGGGAACAGAACAGTCTGTGGTATCGTGTGAGGCGTCACGCAGGGGTCTCCGTTGTGGCTAAAACGTTATGAACACTACGTTTGTACCACACGGTGGCTCCTGTGTCTCCCCCAAAATCGGCTCCTCGTGCATAATCCGGGCTAGGGCAACGCCAACTCGGCGCAGAAGGCAGCGAACGGGAGAACGCGCGTGTCGGAGGTCGCGTTGCCGAAGTCTCCGGTACCGAGGTGAACCTGGTAGAACCGGGGAATCTCCGTGCGCTCCCGAAAGTACCGGCAGGCGGGTGAAGCGCGCCGATCACCGCTCTTGCATTCGACGGCGATCTCGGGGCGGCCATCGCGCAACACGACGAAGTCGATCTCGCGTCCGTCGGTATCGCGCAAGAAACGCAACTCCATCGCGTAGCCCTCGGTATCCTCGACCAGGTGGCAGTACTTCAGCAGGTGCCCGGCCACCATGTTCTCGAAGCGGGCGCCGCCGGCGTCCACGCATGACCAGTCCCAGAAATAGAGCTTCTTCTCCTTGCGGACGGCCCGGGTCGGCTTCGCCCGGAAGGGTGACAGGCGGTAGCAGACGTACAGCCGCTCCAATATCGTGATCCAGCGCTCGACGCTTTCATGCGACGCCTGAAGGAGCCTGGCAAGGCGGTGGACCGACAGCGGCGACCCCACGCACGCGGGCAGATGGCTGAGCAGCAGGTCGAGCCGGGATATCTCCCGGACCTGTTCCAGGTCGCGCAGATCCTCGTGCACGACCCTCGCCGAACGCTCGCGCATCCACCGGCGATGAAAGCGCTCCTCGCCCCGCAGAAACGGCTCGGGAAAACCACCGAACCGGAGCAGATTCGCCACCAGCGACGCGCTCGGCGGCTGTCCACTCTCCATCACGGTGAACGGATGCAACCGGTAGTAGTGATATCGACCCTGCAGCGCGTCGCCGCCTTTCCGGTAGTAGTCCAGTCGGGCGGAACCCGTGACCAGGAAGGAGATGGACGATCGGTTCTTGTCGTACAGGCCCTTCAGCAGGCCGCGCCATGACGCGTACTTGTGGACCTCGTCGAATATGATCAGGGGCTGTCCCGGCGGCAGGCGGGCGGCCAGAATGTCGTCGCGGTCCGCCAGCACGTCCCAGTTCAGGTAGGCGGGAGACGACTCGTTCCGCCCCTCTCCCAGCAGCGACAGCGCGAAGGTCGTCTTCCCGACCTGACGCGGACCGCCGACGAACACCATCGTTTCGGCGAGATCCCCGGTAACGGCCTCGTCGATGTACCGGAGCGTGGGCCTCTCGTGCATGAGCAATTTCAGGTATACCTGAATATACTCATGACTTGTTTCTGGTCAACCAGAAAACACTCACGCCGTGTCGCCGGCCGCGCCCATCGCCCCCAACCCCTACATCGACGCTCCGCCACCGATACGCAGCGGTGATGGGGTAAGGTGTTACTGAGCGAACATTCGCCTGGAGCCCCCAAACCGCATCGGGCCGACGCCCGGAACCGCGGGAACGACATCGCCGTGGAGAGCATCTACTACGTCCTCTGCTGGGCCTGCCACCGCAAGTGCCGGCACTGCTACGAGGCGCGGTTCCGCCCGTATGCGCCGGCCGAGCTGCGCCGCGTCGTCGACGAGGCCCGGGCGGCGTTCCCGCGGGTGATCGCGCATCTCCCGGAGGATTTCTCCTATCTCGACCTGTCGGCGCCGTCCGAGAGCGCGCCGGGGGGCTACGAACGCCGGCCGGGCCGGATCATCCTCGCCGGCGGCGAGGTGCTGGTGGATCCGGTGCGGGAGGAAGTGCTCTACCCCGCCCTCGACCAGCTCCGCACCCGCTACGCGGGCCAGGGCGTCCGGATCATCGTGCAGACCACCGGCGATCTGGTCACGCCCGGCATCGTCGACGATCTGCTCGCCCGCGGGGTCTGGATGATCTCCTGCGCGGGCATGGACGACTTCCACGTCGGGATGGAAGGCGGGAAGCGCATCCCGGTAGAGGAGCGGCTGCGGGCGATCTTCGAAGCGGCGGGGATGCAGGACAGCGCCCGGACCGGCGGCGACCGGGACTGGTCGCGGCAGGACGACGCCCGTCGCTACTACTCGTTCTTCGGCGCGACCGACGACGCCTGGATCGGCAAGATCTGGCCGCGCGGACGCGCCTGGGAGCATTCGCTGTCGACCGCCACCATCGAGGACAACTTCTGCAACGCGTGGTCCGGCGGGCTGAACTTCCTCCGCCGCGGCGTCGCCGGCTCGGAAGTGTCGATCGACCCCAACGGCGACGTGTTTCCGTGCTGCCTCAAGACCGCGCTCCCCCTCGGAAACCTGCAGGAGGAGCGGCTCGACGACATCCTCGACAGCCTGACCGGCCATCCCGTGTTCGAGGCGATCGCGATGGGCCACCCCGAACGCATGGGGCTCGCCCACGACTGGAGCGTCGCCCGGTTCCTGGACGCCTCGCGGACCACCACGCCGGCCGGCACGGCCTATCGCAATCTGTGCATCGGCTGCGACCGCTTCCACGAGCAGGTCCTGGGCCCGGTCATCGAGGCCCTCCGGGCGAGCCGCCTCGCCGCGCGCCGCGGCGCGGACGGCGCTCCTCCGGCATGATCGAGTGGCCGCCATGACCCGCTTGGCCGCCGTCGCCGCCGTGGTGCTGCTGATCGCGGCGCCCGCCCGCGCCAATCCCGACCCCGCCGACTGGGAAGCGGTGCTGGCCGAGGCGCGGGGCCAGACCGTGTACTGGCACGCGTGGGCGGGGTCGGCGCGCATCAACGACTACATCGCCTGGGCCGGGCGCGAGGTGCGGGCCCGCCACGGCGTCCGGGTCGAGCACGTGAAGCTCTCGGACGCAGCCGAGGCGGTCAGCCGGATCCTCGCCGAGCGGGCCGCCGGCCGCCACGCCGCCGGCGCCGTCGACCTCGTCTGGATCAACGGCGAGAACTTCGCCGCGCTGAACGACCAGGGGCTCCTGTTCGGTCCGTGGGCCGAGGCGGTCCCGAGTTGGCGCTACGTCGACGCCGGCAACCCCGCGCTGACCACCGACTTCACGGTGCCGACGGACGGGATGGAGGCGCCGTGGGGCCTCGCCCAGCTCGTGCTCTACCGCGACGCGGCGCGGGCGCCGGAGGCCCCGGGCAGCGTGCAGGAGCTGCTCGCGTGGGCGCGGACCCACCCCGGACGGTTCACCTTCCCCCAGCCCCCGGACCATCTCGGCACGACGTGGCTCAAGCAGGTGCTCTACGAGCTGACCCCGGACCCGGCGGTGCTCCTGCGGCCGGCCGCGCAGGCCGACTACGACGCGGCGACGGCGCCGGTCTGGGAGTACCTGGCCGCCCTGACTCCGCATCTCTGGCGGTCGGGCGCCGCCTACCCGCAGACCGGTCCCCGCCAGATCCACCTGATGGCGGACGGCGAGATCGACCTCGCGATCAGCTTCAACCCGGGCGAGGCGTCCGCCGCCATCGACAACTTCGAGCTTCCGGATACGGTGCGGACGTCCGTCCTCGACGGCGGCACCATCGGCAACGCCAGCTTCCTGGCCATCCCCTACAACGCCGCGGCGAAGGCGGGCGCCCTCGTGCTGGCCAACTTCCTCATGTCACCCGCGGCGCAGGCGCACAAGCAGGATCCGGCGGTGTGGGGCAACCCCACGGTCCTGGCCGTCGACCGGCTGCCGCCCGAGGACCGGGCGCGCTTCCAGGCCCTCGAGCCGGGCATCGCCACGCCGGGGCCGGCCGAGCTGGGCGATCCGCTGCCCGAGCCCCATCCGAGCTGGATGGTCCGGTTGGAGGAGGACTGGATCAGGCGGTTCGGCGTGTCCCGGTGAGCGACGACACGACCCGGATCCGGCCCGTCCCGCCCGGCGTCTTCCGCCGGCCGCGGAGAGCTCTCGCCTGGGCGCCGGCCCTCACCCTGGGCCTGATGCTCGGACCGGTGGCGGCGGGGTTGGCGGGGACGGTGGCGCCGGCCCTCGGCTGGCTGCCGGCGGTGGGCGGCGACCGTCTCGGTACCGACGCCTTCGAGGCGCTGTGGGCCTGGCCGGGGTTCCCGCGCGCGGCGGCCCTCAGCTTGTTCACCGGTCTCGTCGTGACCCTAACGTCGCTCGTAGCCGTCACCCTGATCTGCGCCGGCTGGCAGGGCACCCGGCTCTTTCGGGCGATCGAGCGGGGGCTGTCCCCCCTGCTGTCGGTGCCGCACGCGGCCGCCGCCTTCGGGCTCGCGTTCCTCATCGCCCCGTCGGGCTGGCTCGCGCGCGCCGCCTCCCCCTGGGCCACGGGGTGGGAGCGTCCCCCCGACCTCCTGATTCTGCAGGACCCCAACGGCCTCGCCCTGATCGCGGGACTGGTCGTCAAGGAGATCCCGTTCCTTCTCCTGATGACGCTGTCCGCGCTCGGCCAGGTGCCGTCGGCGCGCAGCCGCACGGTGGCCCGGGCCCTCGGGTACGGGCGGGTGACGGCCTGGCTCAAGACGGTTTTCCCGCGCGTCTATCCCCAGATTCGGCTCCCGGTCTACGCGGTGCTCGCCTACTCGATGTCGGTGGTGGACGCCGCCATCATCCTCGGTCCGAACACCCCCCCCACCCTCGCCGTGCAGGTGGTGCGCTGGATGAACGACCCGGACCTCCAGCTCCGGTTCCAGGCGGCGGCCGGCGCGGTGACGCAGTTGATGCTGCTGGCGGGGGCGCTCGGGCTCTGGCGGGCTGGCGAGCGGCTCGCGTCGGCCCTCGGCCGGCGCTGGATCGAGCGCGGCGGGCGAGGGCGCCGCACGGAGGGGGCCCGCGTCCTGGGCCTGGGCGCCGCCGCCGCCACCGCCGGCGCCCTCGGCGCCGGGCTCGCCGGCCTCGCGGTGTGGTCGGTCGCCGGCGTCTGGCGTTTTCCAGAGGCGACCCCCGATGCCCTGACCTGGCGGAGCTGGGAGCGCTACGGGCCGCGGCTCGCCGACCCCGGCGCCGAGACGTTCATCCTCGCCGGGGCGGCCACCGGCCTCGCCCTCGCCCTCGCGCTGGCGTGTCTGGAGGCGGAGCAGCGGTACGGGGTCCGATCCGCGGCCCGCGCCCTCTGGCTGGTGTATCTGCCGCTGCTCGTGCCGCAGGTCGCGTTCCTGGCGGGTCTGCAGATGCTGGCCCTGGCCGCCGGCCTCGACCCGAACCGGGGCGCGGTGATCCTGGCCCACCTCGTCTTCGTCCTGCCCTACGTGTTCCTGTCGCTGGCCGACCCGTTCCGCGCCTGGGACCGGCGCTATGCCACGATCGCCGCGACCCTGGGAGCGGGGCCGCAGCGGATCTTCTGGACGGTGCGCCTGCCGATGCTGGTGCGCCCCGTGCTGACCGCGGCCGCGGTGGGCTTCGCGGTCTCCGTCGGGCAGTATCTGCCGACGCTGCTGGTCGGGGCCGGCCGCGTCCAGACCCTGACCACCGAGGCGGTGGCCCTCGCGTCGGGCGGCGACCGGCGGGTCATCGGCGTCTATGCCCTGGCCCAGACCGCCGCCGTCCTGCTCCCGTTCGCGCTGGCCGGCGCCGTGCCGCGGGTGCTCTGGCGCCGCCGGCGAGGGCTGCGCGATGACTGACGCGGCGGGACTCCGCTTCGACCGCCTGTCGATCACCCTGGGAGGGACCCGCCTGGTCATCCTCGACGGCCCCGTCGCGCCGGGCGATGTACTCACCGTCATGGGCCCGTCGGGGTCCGGCAAGTCCACCCTCCTGTCGGTCATCTCCGGCACCGCGGCGGCGGTCTTCCAGGTCCGGGGCGGGATTCGTCTCGATGGACGCGACATCACCGGTCTCGCGCCGGAGGCGCGGCGGGTGGGCATCCTGTTCCAGGACGAGCTGCTGTTCCCGCATCTCTCGGTGGGCGGCAACCTCGCCTTCGGGCTCCCCCCCGCGGCGGGCAGCCGGCGCGAACGCCGCGGCCGGGTGGAGGCGGCCCTCGCCGAGGTGAACCTCGCGGGATTCGCGGACCGCGATCCGGCCACGCTGTCCGGCGGGCAGCGGGTGCGGGTCGCGTTGATGCGGATGCTGCTCTCGGAGCCGCGGGCGCTGCTCCTCGACGAGCCGTTCTCGCGGCTCGACGCGGGTCTGCGGGAGCGCATCCGGCAGGTCGTCCTCGACCGCGCCCGGACGCGGCGGCTCCCGGTGGTGCTGGTGACCCACGACGCCGCCGACGCGCACGCCGCCGGCGGCCGCATCCACCATCTGGACCCACACGAGGCCGGCGCCGACTCGCGGCCATGAATCCGCACCGTTCTACCGCGCAGACTCCTGGCCCACGAAGTGACTTGCGGCTCGGCCGGCCGGCCCAACCCGCCCTCCAGGAGCGGGCGCCTCCTTGCCGAGTCAGCGCCTCCTTGCCGGAGGCGGCCGTTCTACGGCGCAGACCCCGGCCGTTCCAGGGCCGGGGTCGTGGCCGGCGGCTCGCGCCGGTGCGTACCTTGTTCGTAGGCGTACGCCAGACGCAGCAGCGCCTCCTCGGCGAACGGCCCCGCGAGAAACTCGAGACCGACCGGCAGCCCGTCATCGGTCAGGCCGGCCGGCACGGTCAGGGCCGGAAAGCCGACCACCGGGCTCAGATACCGGTTGTTCCCCCGGGCGTAGGCGTCCTCGGTGTCCGGGTTGGTCAGGACGTCCGGAGCGATGACCGTCGTCTGGTGGTCGAACGTCGCATAGACCAGCGCGTCCAGGTCCCGATCCGCCATCACCGAGAGGATCGTGCGCCGCAGGTGCTCCCGGGCGTGGAGAACCGGCAGATAGGCGTGATCGTCGGTCGACCGGCCCACGACGTTCATCAACCCCTTGGCCCGCCACGGAGTGACCCGTCCCGCGAGGAGGATGTCGCGCAACGTGCGGACCGGGGCCTCGGGCAGCGCGGCCAGATAGGCGTCCGTCGCTTCCTCCGTCTCGAAGTTGTTCCGCACGTACGTCGCCTGCGCCTGATCGAGGTCCGGGATCTCGACCGGGTCCAGCACCACCGCACCCAGCTGCTGGAGATCCGCGATCGCCCGATCCACGACCCGGCGCACCTGCCGGTAGTCGTCGGACTCGGGATCGGTCTTGGCGTCCATGGGCTCGCGGATCACCCCGATGCGGGCGCCGCGCAGGCCCTCGCGGTCGAGACCGTCGGTATACGAACTCGGCGTGCGGCCGGCGGCGTAGGCGGTCACCGGATCGTTCGGGTCATAGCCGGCGATCGCGTCGAGCAGGATCGCGGTATCCCGAACCGTGCGGGTCATCGGCCCCAGCGTGTCGCTCGAGGGGTTGGCCGGCATCATCCCGTGGCGGCTGACCAGGGGCACGGTGGGCCGCAGGCCGACGAGGCTGTGCACGGCGGCCGGGCCCCGGATGGAGCCGCCGGTGTCCTCCCCGATGCCCACCAGGCCGAAGTTCGCGGCGATGCCGGCGCCGCTGCCCCCCGACGACCCGCTCGGGTTGCGGGTCGGGTCGTAGGCGTTCCGGATGATGCCGAAGGCGGATCCGACGTAGCGCGAGGCGAACTCCCCCATGTTCGTCTTGGCGAGGATGATCGCCCCCGCCTCCCGCATCCGGGTGACGATGGTGGCGTCGCGGCCCGACTGGAACCCATCGAAGAGGGCGGAGCCGTAGGTCGTCGGCATGTCGCGGGTCTCGACCTGGTCCTTGAGGAGCACCGGGACGCAGTGCAGGGCACCGACCCTTCCCGAGTCGGCGAACGCGGCGTCGAGGGCCTCCGCCTCCTCCACCGCGCGGGGGTTGACGTACTGGATCGCGTTCAACGCGGGCCCGGCCTGATCGTACGCCTCGATACGGGCGAGGTAGCCCTCGACGAGATCGCGGCAGGTGGTCTGCCCCGACACGAAGGCGGCGTGCACCTCGTCGATGGTCGCCTCCATCAGGCGGAAGTCCTGCGCGCCGGAAACGCCGGCCAGCGACAGCCACAACGCCAGGGCGATGGGCGCCGGCCCGAGCGGGGATGCAGGATTGCGGCGCGCTGCGGACACCGTCGCGGTCATTCGTGTCACCGGCTCTCCTTGGAATGAGTCGGGGCGGATTATAGCCCTACCTCGGGGTGGCGCGCCCCGGACCCGCCGGCCGCCTGCGCAGATCGGCGATGAACGTGCTACGCTGACCATCCGGTCCCGCTGCGGTGCCGGACCCTGCCGCCCGGACGCTTGAAGCACGAGCGAACGGCGCCGCCGCGGCCCGATGGGGTCCCCAGGCAGCCCCACGCAGCCCATGTCCAACGAGATTACCCTCGCCATCATCGTCGTCGCCGCCATCGTCGGCATCTACCTGCTCCGGCACATCATCGTGCTCGCCTTTCGACTGCTCGTCCTCGCGGGCCTGGTGCTGGCGGCCCTCTGGGTCTGGGAGCATCGCGACGAGGTGCTCGACGCGGCCCAGCCCTATCTCGGTGGCCTCGGCGACCGCCTCGGGGAGCTGGATCTGCCGGCTCTGCCGGATCTCTTCCCGGACGGGGATCCGGGCGCATCGGAGGACACCGCCCTGCCGGAGACCGCCGGCATCCCCGAAGAATCGGAAGCACTCGACGTCCGCGAACCGCCTGAGCGCTTCGAAGAGCCGGACAGCCCCGAGGACCCGAACGCCCCGGAGCAAGGACGCTGACGGGAATTACCTTGCCGTGCGCCAAGCACGCGAAACCGTAGAGAACGGGCTACGCCCGGGTGCAGTTGGCAACTCCATATCGATCACTGCCCTAACCAGCGCCCGCCGATGGCCCGACGAGGGATCATCGGGCCCCACGCACGAACCCTACACCTGGATGGAGAACGCGATGTCAGAACAGCAGATGGACCGACGGACGCTTCTGAAGGTGATGGCGGCGGCGGGAGTCGCCGGTCCCCTCGCCGCTGTCGGGGCGGCCCCGGCGCGGGCCGCGAGCGGCACGGCGGCGGCGGCGCAGGCGGACATCGCTCCCTTCACCATCGAGGTCGGCGACGAGGCGCTGGACGACCTGCGCCGCCGGCTGTCCGCCGTGCGGTGGCCGCCCGACGCACCGGGCGAGCCGTGGACCTACGGCACCGATCGCGCGTTCCTCGAAGAGTTGATCGCCTACTGGCGGGACGAGTACGACTGGCGCACCCACGAGGCGGCCCTGAACACGTTCGACCACTACTCGACGGAGATCGAGGGGCAGCGAATCCATTTCGTGCACCAGCGAAGCCCCCGCGAGGGGGCGCTGCCCCTGTTGATGACCCACGGGTGGCCCGGCACCGTCTGGGAGATGCTGCCCTCCGTCCGCGCCCTCGCCGATCCCGGCGCCCACGGCGGCGACGCCGCCGACGGATTCGACGTCGTGGTGCCCTCGATCCCCGGCTTCGGGTTCTCGGGCGAGCCCCTCGAAGGCACCGACATCGCGCGCACGGCCGAGCTGTGGGTCGCCCTGATGGACCGCCTCGGCTACGAACGGTTCGGCGCCTACGGCAGCGACTGGGGGGCCGGGGTCACCCGTGCGCTCGGCGCGCGGTTCCCGGATCGGGTCACGGGCATCCACACCCCCGGCGCGCCGCCTCGCGCGCAGCGCCCGCCGGCCACCGAGGAGGAACGGGACTATCTCGCGCGCGCCGAGGCTTGGTCGGTCGACGAGACCGGGTATCAGCGCATCCAGGGCACCAAGCCCCAGACCCTGGCCTACGGATTGACCGACTCGCCGGTGGGGGTCGCCGCGTGGATCACCGAGAAGCTGCAGTCCTGGAGCGACTGCGACGGCGACGTCGAGACCCGCTTCAGCAAGGACCAGATTCTCACGCTCGTCTCCATCTACTGGCACACCCGGACCATCGGCACCAGCGTGCGCTACTACTACGCCAACGGGCTCGGCAGCTCGCGCCCCCGGCGGGTCCCGCAGGGACCGGTGCAGGTGCCGCAGGGCTATGCGCAGTTCGTGGGCATTCCTCTACGATCCGGACCGCCCCGGTCCTTCGTGGAGGAGGTGCCGGACAACGTCACCCACTGGTCGGTGTTCGACACCGGCGGGCACTTTCCGGCGATCGAGGAGCCGGATCTGCTGGTGCAGGACCTGCGCCGGTTCTTCCGCACCCTGCGCTGAGAGGAGATGGCCGAGGTATCGACGACGATCACTTCGGCAGTCCGTGTTCGTCGTGGAGCTCGTCCTGCCAGACCCGCGACAATGGCCGGTCATCGTCGGCGTATTGCCCGCGCCTCCGCTCGCGCTCGCGGCACCGGTCGCCCGCCTGGGCGAGGCGTTCGAGCGCCGCTTCAACGTAGGCCCGATCCGGTCGGGTCCGCTCCGTCTACAGAGAAACTCACGGTGACCACTGACTCAGGCGGCCTTCACTTCGACCTCCACTCCAAGGTCGTGCAGACGGCGGAGGAGGCGCTGGGTAACGCGGTGCTTGTCGCGGTTCGCCAGGTACCGGCCGCCGAGGTCGTGGTAGTCCGTCTCGTCGCGGAGCATGAAGTAAGGACAGTGCTCGATATAAAGTTGCCAACTGCATCCAGGCGCAGCCCGTTTTCTCCGGTTTCGCGCGCTTGGCACACGGCAAGGTAATTTTCGTCAGTGTCCTAAGCAGCGGTCAGCATGGAAGCGGCGACCGCCACGATTGCCTTCTTCGGGCCGCGCCGGCCCTTGAGCCGTCGAAACTGCGTCTGCAGATAGCTCCCGTTCTTCCGGGTTGCCGCCCACGCGGCCTGGACCAGCGTTGTCTTCAGCCACGGCGTCGCGTGACGGATCCGGGTCGAGCGGCGCTTCCCCGCACTCTCGTCGAGGCGCGGGCACAGTCCCGCCCACGAGACCAGATGTCCCGGACCGGGAAACCTCGTCATGTCCACGCCGATCTCGGCGACGAGCACCCGCGCGACGGTCTCACTGACCCCGGGGATCGTCGTCAGCCGCTCGGCGGCCTCGCGAAAAGGGCGCAGCACCTCGTCGGCCTGCTGCTCCAGTTTCTGCACGGCGGCGCGCAACGCGTCGATCTGCCCCAGGTGCAGCTCCAGCAGGAAACGGTGGTGCGCCGTCACCCGGCCGTGCACCGCGGCGATGATGTCCGCGCGGTCGGCTTTCAGGCGCCCGGTGGTGCAATCGGCCAGCCGCTCGGGATCGGTCTCCCCGGCGATGAGCGCCGCCAGGATCGCCCGGCCGCTGACGCCCAGGATGTCGGTGACCACGTGCGTCAACTTCACGTTCGCGTCTTCGAGCGTCTTCTGCAGGCGTTGCGTGTGCCGCGTGATCTCGCGGACCAGTTGCTTGCGGGTCCGCGTCAGGTCGCGCAGTTCCTGGATCGGGGCCGGCGGCACGAAGCTGCCCCGAATCAGCCCGTGCGCCAACAGGTCGGCGATCCAGGCCGCGTCGTTCCGGTCGCTCTTGCGGCCCGGAACGTTCCGGATGTGCTGCGCGTTGGCGAGCACCAGCGTGAACGACTCTTCGTCTTCGAGGACGTGCCACACCGGCTTCCAGTACACGCCGGTCGCCTCCATCGCCACGTGCGTGCAGCCCGCCTCGGTCAGCCAGGCCGCCAGTTCGAGCAGACCCGCCGTCGTAGTCGCAAACTCCCGGTGCTCGGTCGTGACCTTCCGACCCGCAGCGATGCGCACGCACGCGTTCACGCACCGAGAGTGGACATCCAACCCGGCGCACCGGGGGTACAAGACTTCCATCCGTCACCTCCTGCTCGCAAAGGCGCTGGCGTGGAGTCCGCCGGTACGAAATCTACAGGGCGCGCTCACCGGAAGAATCTCCGGTCTCGCAATACGGGGTGCTCGCGGGACTCCGGGTCCAACTAAAAAACGGGCTCTTGGCACCATAGAGAAACCGACCTCTGGGCCAGCGCCAAGCCCCTACACGATATCCTGTTTCATGAATACGCGGGTCCGGCACCGCCGGGTGGAGAACTAAGAAGAAACTCAGAGCGCCCTTCCGGTTCAGGCGACCTTCACTTCGACCTCGACGCCGAGGCTCTGCAAACGCCGGAGGAGGCGCTGGGTGACGCGTTGCTTGTCGCGGTCCGCCAGGTATCGGCCGCCGAGGTCGTGGTAGTCCTTCTCGTCGCGGAGCATGAAGTAGGCGGCGGTCAGCATGGAGGCGGCGACCGCCACGATCGCCTTCTTCGGGCCGCGCCGGCCCTTGAGGCGCCGAAATTGGGACTGCAGATAGCTCCCGTTCTTCCGCGTCGCCGCCCACGCGGCTTGGACCAGCACCGTCTTCAACCAGGGAGTCGCGTGACGGATCCGGGTCGAGCGGCGCTTCCCCGCACTCTCGTCGAGGCGCGGGCACAGGCCCGCCCACGAGACCAGATGGCCCGGACCGGGAAACCGCGTCATGTCCACGCCGACCTCGGCGATGATCACCCGCGCGACCGTCTCACTGACCCCGGGCATCGTCGTCAGCCGCTCGGCGGCCTCGCGAAAAGGGCGCAGCACCTCGTCGGCCTGCCGCTCCAGTTTCTCCACGGCGGCGCGTAGCGCATCGATCTGCCCCAGATGCAGATCCAGCAGGAAGCGATGATGCGGCGTCACCCGACCGTGCACCGCGGCGACGATGTCCGCACGGTCGGCCTTCACGCGGACGTTGGTGCAATCAGCCAACCGCTCGGGATCGGTCTCCCCGGCGATGAGCGCCGCCAGGATCGCCCGGCCGCTGACGCCCAGGATGTCGGTGAGCACGCACGTCAGCTTCACGTTCGCGTCTTCGAGCGTCTTCTGCAGGCGTTGTGTGTGCCGTGCGATCTCGCGAACCAGTTGCTTGCGGGTTCGCGTCAGGTCGCGCAGTTCCTGGATCGGAGCCGGCGGCACGAAGCTGCCCCGAATCAGCCCGTGCGCCAACAGGTCGGCGATCCAGGCCGCGTCGTTCCGGTCGCTCTTGCGGCCCGGAACGTTCCGGATGTGCTGCGCGTTGGCGAGCACCAGCGTGAACGACTCTTCGTCTTCGAGGATGTGCCACACCGGCTTCCAGTACACGCCGGTCACCTCCATCGCCACGTGCGTGCAGCCCGCCTCAGATAGCCAGGCCGCCAGTTCGAGCAGGCCCGCCGTCGTGGTCGCAAACTCCCGATGCTCGGTCGTGACCTTCCGACCGGCCGCGATGCGCACGCACGCGTTCACGCACCGCGAGTGGACATCCAACCCGGCGCACCGGGGATGCAAGACTTCCATTCCGTTACCTCCTGTATCGCAAGGCGCTGGCGTGGAGTCCGCCGGTACGAAATCTAAGAGTCGCGATCCCCGGATCCACCGGGCTCGCAATGCGGGGTGCTCGCGGGACTCCGGGTCCAACTTGACTACGGGCTCTCAGCACCATAGAAGAACCGACCTCTGTGCCAGCGTCACGCGCTACACATTACCCGGTTTCATCCATACGCGGGTCCGGCTCCGCCGGGTGGCCAACTTGACTGAAGAGAAGCGACAACAGGTCCTCGCGCTGGGACGCCTCGGCTGGTCGCTGCGGCGGATAGAAGAGCCACCGGGGTCCGGCGGGAGACGGCCAGCAGCTACCTGAAGGCGGCCGGCCTGACGGTGCGGGGCCGTGGCCGGCGTTCCTCGCGGCCGGCAAAACCGGCCATTTCGTCGGAGGTGTCCACCGACTCTTCGCGGGCGCCGTCGGCCGGCACGGGGACGGGTGACGCCGCGCCCGCGTCCGGAGACCGCCCCAGCCGCGCGCCGCAGGCGAGCGCCTGCGAGCCCTACCGCGAGCTGATCGCCGAGGCCGTCGGCCGGGGGCGCAACGCCATGGCCATCTGGCAGGACCTGGTCGATGACCATGGCTTCCCGGCTGGTTATGCAAGCGTACGGCGCTTCGTCTCGACGCTCCGGCAGCAGCCCACCGTCGAGGCGCGGGCCGTCATCACGACGGGCCCGGCCGAAGAAGCACAAGTCGACTACGGCGAGGGCCCGATGGTCCGTGACCCCGCTTCCGGCAAGTACAGGCGGACACGGCTCTTCGTCCTGACCCTGGGCTACTCGCGCAAGGCCGTCCGGCTGCTGGTCCACCGGTCGAGCGCGCAGATCTGGGCCGAGCTGCACGAGCGGGCGTTTCGGCGGCTGGGCGGCACCGTACGCGTCGTCGTGCTCGACAACCTCAAGGAGGGCGTCCTCACCCCGGACATCTACGACCCCACGCTCAATCCGCTCTACCGCGATGTGCTCGCCCACTACGGGGTCGTCGCCCTGCCGTGTCGCGTCCGAGACCCCGATCGCAAGGGCAAGGTCGAAGCCGCCGTCGGCCACGCCCAGAAGACGCCGCTGCGCGGACTCCGCTTCGAGCGCCTCGACGACGGCCAGGCGTATCTGGACCGCTGGGAGCAGCGCTGGGCCGACACCCGCGTCCACGGCACGACCAAGCGGCAGGTCGCCGCCATGTTCGCCGAGGAGCGGCCGGCCCTCGGCCCGTTGCCGCTCGAGCCGTTCCGCTACTACCAGTACGGCCACCGCACCGTGCATCTGGACGGCTGCGTCGAGGTTGCGTCTGCCTACTACGGGGCCCCGCCGGGCTGGATCGGCCGTAGCGTCCACGTCCAGTGGAACGCAGCTCACGTGCGGCTGCTCGATCCCCGCACCGGCCAGCTCCTCCGCGAGCACCTGCGCGCGCCGCGGGGCTGGCATCGCATCGAGGACCGAGACCGGCCCGCCCGCACCCCGCCGAAGACCCTCGCCCTGCTCGCCGCCGCCAAGCGGGCCGGCCCCGCCATCTCCACCATCTGCGACCACATCCACCGTCACGACGGCGCCGCCGGCGTCCGTCGCATCCTCGGCGTCCTCTCCCTCGCCAGGAAGCACGGTCCCGCCGTCGCCGAAGAGGCCGCCAACGCCGCGCTCGAGCTCGGCGTGCCCACCTACCGCTTCCTCCGGCGCTACCTCGACCGCCGGCCCGCGGCGCCCCTGTCGTTGCGCCAGGTCGACCCGCTCATCCGGCAACTGACCCTCTACCGCGATCTCATCGACCGCAGAACAGGAGACCCGTCATGAATCTCGTCGAACTCGACCAGGCGCTGCGCAAGCTCCGCCTCTCCGGCATGGCCGACGTCCTCGAAACGCGCCTGCTGCAGGCGCAGGCCGAGCAGATGGCCCCGATCGACCTCGTCGCCGCGCTCGTCACCGACGAGCTCCAGCGCCGCCAGGACCGCCTGCTCGCCCGACGACACAAGCAGGCCCGCTTCCGCGACCCCGAACGCTCGCTCGACGGCTTCGACTTCGCCTTCAACAAGAAGATCAACCGCGCCCTCGTCTTCGAGCTCGCCACCGCCCGCTTCGTCGCCCAGCGCGAGGACGCTCTGCTATTGGGCCCGCCCGGCACGGGCAAGAGCCATCTCGCCCAGGCCATCGGCCGCGCCGCGATCCAGCAGGGCTACCGCGTCATCTACCGCGAAGCCCACGCTTTCCTTGAGGAGCTCGCCGAGGCGACGCTCGCCGAGACCCGCAAGGACTATCTGACCGAGCTGACCCGGGTGCCCCTGCTCATCATCGACGACCTCGGCATGCGCAAGCTGCCCCACACCCCGGCCGAGGACCTGCTCGAGCTGATCATGCGCCGCTACGAGCGGGCCTCCACGGTCCTCACCTCGAACCGACCGGTCGAAGACTGGGGGAAGCTGCTCGGCGACACCGCCGCCGTCACGGCGCTGCTCGATCGCCTGCTCCATCACGCGCACGTGCTGAAGTGCGGCCCTCGCAGCTGGCGCACCAGGGTCCAGACCACCTTGCCAACACAGGGCGCCGTGAGGTAGAACTCAACTCCCGTCTCGGGACGCCGGAAATGGCCGGTTTTGCGGTGTCCACTAATGGCCGGATTTGACCCGTCCACCGAGGCCTGTATCTGCATCCCGATCGGGCGGTTCTGCCCGAAGGGTCCCTGATCATCGGCGAGCACGACCTGCCCGACGTGGTGCTCGAGGTGGACTACACCACCGACATTCGACCCGGCAAGCTACGGGTGTACGAGCGGTGGGGCTTCCCGGAGCTGTGGGCGGTGGTGCCCGAGGGCGCGAGCCGGCGGCGGCCGGCCGGGGTCACGATCTACCGCCTCACCTCCGGACGGTACCGCCCCGCCGCGGCCAGCACCGCCCTGCCCGGATGGACGGCGGCGGAAATCCACGCGGCCCTGACGGAGCGGGTTCCGTCGGCGCGGACCGACCGCGTGCTCGAACGCGTGGGCCGGACCCTCGGCGCCCGGGAAGGCACCCGCCCTGACGACACCCCGCTCATCCGTGCACTGAACGAGCAGGCCTACGCGGCCGGCCGCAGCGCCGAACTCGTCGCCGCCGTGCGCAGCATCCTCCACGCGCGCGGCATCCGACTGACGGAGCCGCTGCCGGCCGAACCCGCTCCGTTCGGCGACGCCTCCCGGGATGACGTGACGGAGGCGTCCGTCGCCTGCGTGGACGAAGCGGACTTCTGGCGTCGGCTCCGCGTCCCGCGCCGCTGACGGGACCGCTGAGCGTCACCGCCGTCGCGAGCTGCGCAACCGCCCACCCGATGGCGGGCGGCGCTCACCCATCACCCGCACCGAGCCCCGGCTTCGCCCGCCGAACCCTACGAAACGCGATGAACACCCATCGCGGCGAAGCACGACCCAGAGGAGATCGAGTCATGAGCGACGAGCGAGCAAGTCGGGTCATCCTCGGCGAACAGCTCAAGGAGGAACGTGAGTACCGGGGATTCTCACAGGACGAGGTCACCCGTTATCTTGGCATGCCGCCGACCGCGCTCTCGCAGATTGAGAGCGGATCGCGAGACATCAGCCCCCAGGACCTGCGCCGACTGGCCAAGCTGTTCCGGATCAGGATCGAGACCCTCACCGGCCAGTCCAGGAGGCAACCGCAGCCGAGTCGTTTCCGCTGCCGGCAGGCACCGACGCCGGGCTTTCCCCCACCGATCGTGACGAACTGCGCCGGTTCGCGCGCCATTTGCAGACGCTGACGTCGAACGACCAGAGGTAGCAGAGCGCCGACTCTCGCCAGGTACCTCGCCATCCTCTCCACGCGCGCCACCTCCCTTTCAGCGACCGCCCCCCCCGGCGGCCTACGCGGCCCGACGCCTCGCCTCGCCGCGCGTCCAAGGCTGCTTCATCCCGCTGCTCCCCGCTCGCCTCCCGTCGACCGGCCCCGCCCCGAAACCGCCGCCTGTCGACCCTCGGCCCCTGCCGCCCCCCCCGCAACCGCCCTGATGCTGTCCAGAGTACCCCGTAGCCGGCTTCCCGCCGGCAAACGAGCATAGAATTGCGGCGGCTGAAAGGCCCGCACCGACCGACGTATCCGATCGAGCGTCATCACGCCCCCCAGCTGCTCCACGGCTCCCAACACCAACGCCGACACACGCTCTCTGTTGCCGATATAGGAGTCAAAACCACTCCTGTCGACGCAGATGTCTTCTCCGAAACGTCGCCAAATCTCCGCCGGGCCCGCATGAACGACCGACTCGATCTCTGCAACTCCCACTATACGCGCCATGGGGCGGGTCGCATATATCCAGATCAGCGTTCCTGGTTTCAACCTGACGATTCTGTTCCTCAGTTCCACGGTCTTGTCACCGGACAGAACCAGTCTCGCATACCGGGGCTTGAGCGAAATAATCGCTTGGCTCATGACGGCTCCAGGTCAAAGGCCCGCTCGACGACAAGTCGCAGTTTCGAGTACGGCAGTCTCTGCGCCGTCACCAGGTTGGCTCCACCGATACAACCGAGTTGCTTGAGCTCGCGGTGCGGAATCCCCTTTCGGAATACCATGAGATTGTCAAACGTAAAGCTCGCCACCTCACCCTGCGGACCGGCCCTCTGCCCAATTTCTTCCGCGGTCAGCACACCCTGTCTGCCCAGATTCAGCACCGCCTGTCTCTTTGTCAAGGTGTCGGAGAACGTCACCCTGGCCATCGCCACGGCTTCCCGTCGTTCCTGGCTCGCGTAGAACACTACTATCGTTCCGCGCGGGAAAAGGCGGTGTTTACCTGCGGCCAGGAAGTAGGCTCTCTCCAGGCGCAGCACTGTCTCCCTCTCCGCCAACAGCGTCCGCTGGCTCTCACGCAACGGCAACAGTTGCCGCGCATATGGTTCCCGAACAGGTACCATCACGCCGACCCGGCCCCGAGAAACCAAGGCACCCGGCGATATCACGGTCTCAAAATCGAATAGGGAAACCGCCAACGGCCGACCCGTTCCTTCCGCGTCCAGCACCACGCCGGTATTGACGAGTTCTTCATATCGCGGCAGGTCACGCGGCAATTCACGACCGGTTGCCTCTTGAAAGCTGTTCCTGAACATTCGCCAGTTGCTCTCTGTAATCGCGCCCATCATGGAGATCTTGCTCAAGTCCTTGGCTCCCGCGCCGATCTTGAAGTCTGGCCGACGAAAGCCTCTCTTGACCGCGACATCTCGGATCGTGACCTGCCCGGGACCCGTCTTCAGGTCCACACGACACAGCCGTCCTCGGACGCCCCGGTTGATCGAGTGTTCCAGGAGATGGTCGACGATCCTGTCTACGTGAGGAAATTCCTCATCGACGTACAGACGAGCGACAGACTCGCGACCGGCAGCAGGTCTGTCGGCCCACGATCCGAATCCCACTATCCGTCGTCCGACCCTCATTACCGACATCGTCGTCGGAAAACGGGTCGTTCCCTGCCCAAGACCGGCCGATATGCCGGTCGGTGAGACGCCTTGCTTCCCGAGGAATCGCTCCACATCTGCCCGGTCGAGTTCATCGAAAGTCGCAATCTCGACTTCTTCCCGCCCGACCATTGCAGTCATGGGTTCACGACGAGTGCTCGGGATTTCCAGCGGCTCGCAGAGGTCGGCCGGCGAGATGATCCTGAGGTTGTGTTTCTCGCGCAACTCCTCGGCTCGTCGAAGGATCGCGCCGTCGCGGGTGATGAACCCGTATACTCGATGCCAAATGCACGACGCCAGATGAACCAAATCCGAAGCGTCATTCGCAGCGTGTCGGCCTGTTTTTCGCGGCCCCGTCGAGGACAACTCCCTGCGCAGGTCTTCGATCAGCGGTCTCAGAGCCTCCGGTCGCGGTTCGGGAAGGGTCGGAAGCGCTCTTGCCAACTTCAGAACGGGATCATTCGCCTGGCTTGAGTGTCGTTCCAGCTCCCTGGTGAACTCCTCTGTGACCGCGAGTCGCATGTCGCTGTCGAAACCCATCGACAGAATATCGACTGCTTCACCCGAATCGCGGTCTCGCACGACATCGAAGAAGACGTTGAGGTCGATCACGTATGTGCGCGTCTCCAGAACCGGCCTGACGTGAAGCGGTTGCTGGATGCTGTCTGCGACGGGTCGGCCTTGGCTGAAGAGCGTCGGTACGTCCAGCTCGAGGGCGTAGCGATTGATGGTCCTGCCCCTCTTGCCGCCCGGATGTCGACCTGTGACGTGGAATCCGAGACCCTTCCAGAACTTGTTAGCCGGCAGCTCTGCCGCGACCCTCGCCGTGATGGTCAAGTAGTCGTTACCTTCGCCGTACGTTTTCAGCTTTTCGATCAGCGTCCGCGCTGTGCCCAAGGACCGGAACTCGGGACGCACATAGACCTGGTACACCCGTAGACGCGGGAATCGATCGCCAAAAAACAAGTACCCGCGCAGCTTCTTCGTGGTTCCCTCGACCGCCACCCACAGGCAGCCCTTCATGGCGGCTTGGTCGTAGGCGGTTGCAGGCAGGAATCCGAGCGCATCCCGGTTGGCATCCGCGAGGCGCCGGACCTCGTCCAGATAGGGGGTGACCTCCGCTGGCGCGTGGATGACCGCCTCAGTCATCGGACGCTCCCCAGAGCGAGCGGGGCTCGGCCGCCCGCGAGGCGCCGGTTCGGCGTCCGATTGCCCGACGCGGGGGCTTTACGGTCTTCGGCGGCGTGGCGACCGCTGCCCTGCCCGCCCGGAGTTCCGCGGCGGCGCGCTCGGCGTTGAGCTCCAGCAGGCGGACGAGGACCTCGTCGCGGACCGCGTCCGGCCAGCGGTAGCGGTACGGTTTCTTCCTGGAGCCCCGCTCATCGTCGTCGATCTCGTAGTCGAGCAGGAACTCGCAGTCCGTGGGGATGTCGCGCCAGCCGTAGGCGTCGAGGACGGCGCGGTCCATGGCGGCGTGGAGGCTGCGCAGAGTGAGTACCTTGGGGGCGTTCTCGTTCGGATCGTGGAAGCGGTTGTAGGTCCTGGTCAACCCCTCGCCGTGGCGAACCATCAGATCGGCGCGGAAGTCGTGGCAGTACGCGCCGATGGCCTCCAGGTCGGCGCTGGTCGCCCAGGCTTCGGGGAACGGGAACGTCTCGAAACAGTCGGAGGGGGTGTAGCGCAGATCGTCCTTCATGGAGGATCCGAAGAAACGCGCCCAGGTCTCATGCGGGCGGGACTGCAGGATGCAGAAGGCCGCGTGGTCGGAGAACGGGAACACGATGGTCGTCTCGGCGTACACCATGCCCGTGGGCAGGAACTCCAGCGCCGCCTGCTGACCGACTCGCGAAATCGCGAGCACGCGCTCCAGACCGGCGACGGCGGCGAACAGCGCCGGGGTGTAGCGGCCCCACAGCCACCACTTCTCTTTCCGCCGACGAGCGTCTCCGTTGTCCCCGAGCCTCTGGCGCTCCGGCTTCACTCTCTCCTCGACAATCGCCAGCAGCTCCGGCCAGTCCGCCGCCACCGGCTCGGGATAGTCCAGCGGCACGATTCCACTGCGCAGCCAAGCGCGCCGCTGACCCTCCTCGGCCTCCGCCCACGGCTCGCCCAGATCCTCCCGCCGCAACGGATAGTCACGGAAGTTGATCACGTGCCGGTGGTGGGCATGCGTAGGGCTCGTGTTCACCTCCTCGCCGCCGATATAGGGGAAGACCACCTCTCGATTCCGCGGATGCGCGGTCATCAGCCGCCGCCATTCAGCCAGCGGCGAGGCGACGCCCTTCTTGTCGGTGTCGTCGAAGGTGAAGCCCATGCCCAGGACGATGCTGCCCTGAAAGCTCTTCCCGGCATTGGCGTCCAGCCGCGCCGGATCCTCGTGGCCGCCCCGGTGGAAGAGAAACGCGGTGATCCTGTCCGTCTCGGCGCCGTCGAGGCGGCGCGGCCCGGCGAAAGGTCCCCTGTGCACGTGAACGACGCTCACCACCACCGCCGCGAGACCGGGCCACTCGAGCCGCCGACGGGCGTGGTAGACGTCGCCGCCGTGCGAGCAAATCCAGCGCAGGCCGGTGGAGCGCGTGTCGCCCTGGGCGATGGTGTTGGTGGCAATCAGGCCGAACGTGCCGCCGGCGCGAACCAGCGTGAACGCCCGCCGGAAAAAGTGAGCCACGAGGTCGGCGTTGCCGTGGCTCTCCTCGTGCAGGGTCTTGAGCCAGTCGAGATAGCCGGCGGCGTTGGCGGCAGCCACGGTGTTCTTCCCCGCGAACGGCGGATTCCCCACCACCGCGTCGAAGCCGGGACTGTTCCCGGCGCCCGACGTTCTCACATCCTTCCCGCCGGACGCTTCCCGCTCGAACACTTCCGGGAACTCGATCTCCCAGTGGAACGACGCCAGCGGCGGGTCGGCGCGGCGCCGGTCGTCTATCCGCTCCCGGCGGCTCTCGGCCTCGCCGGCGGTGACGAGCGCGGCGTGAGCGCTCCGGCGCAGCTCCCGATCTTTCGGCTTGCGCGCCTCGAAGAACGCCGTCACCACGAGGTCGCCGAACAGCCGTACGGCGTCGATCTCCCGCCGCGCCTGCCACCACCAATGCCGCACGTCGCGGTCCGCGACCGACTGGTCCGCCTCGCGGATGCGCTGCCGCAGCACGGAGATGCGCTCCAGGTGCTCGCGCACCCGCATCACCTCGAAGCCGGACTGAAAGTCGGGAGCGTCCCCCTCCCAGTGGAACGCCTCGATCTGCCGCCGCGACAGCCCGACGAGGGAATCGCCGTGGCGCAGCGCGTGGTCGATGAACGTCAGCGGCTCGTCCCGCGCCAGGGTCGCGAGCCAGAGCGACATCTTGGCGAGGTCGACGGCCACCGGGTTGCGGTCGACGCCGTAGAGGCACTTCTGCGCGACGAGCCGACGCGCCACGATCACCTCGTCCTCGTCAGACCCGATCGGCGGCGTCCCGCCGTGCGCCCGCCACGCCTCGATGAGCGCCTCGGCGAGCTGCCGGCACGTCTCGACCAGGAACGCGCCCGATCCCATCGCCGGGTCGCACACCTTCAGATCGCGGATCGCCTCGGGACGAGGGGGGCCGGCCCCGTCGCCGCGCAGACGCGAGAGAATCGGCTCGAGGGCGGTACGGACGATCGGTTGGGTCAGCGCCCGCGGCGTGTAGTGCGAGCCCGAGCGGCGTCGCTCCGCGTTCGGCTGGAGCACCATGGCGCCGGCTGGAACGAGGTCGGGGGTGGCCTGCAGGTCGAGGACGGCATCGAGCGCCGCGTGCAGTTCCTGAAGCGTGGCCGCCGCCCGGACCGCCCGCCCCACGCGGTCGGTCAGCTTCCGGTCCGACCGTTCCTGTAGCCACTTCGTTCGCGCCCCCGACGGCTGATCGAGCAGCGCTTCCAGGTTGACGGTGGCCGGTGCGCCGTGGCGTTTCGCGGATCGGATGGCCACGGACCGGCCAACGGCGGTCTCCAGCCGGAAGCCCATCATCGTCTCGTAGACGGATCCGATCTGCTCCACATCGAGCGCCCGGTAGGAGATGCGCTCGCCGTTGAGCACCCGCAGCTTCTCCAGCACGCGATGGACGGTGCCGTCGGGGACCCGCGGGGCCTCGATCCGCTCGTGAATCTGCCGGGCGCCGCAGCCGCGGCGCCCTTCGAGGAAGGGGAACCGGTCAGGATCGAAGAGGACGCCTCGGCGCGCGGGAAGCCGCATGTCCCCGGAGACGGCGCCGTCGTGCACCATCCGGAACAGCGCGAGGAGCTGCGGCCACGCCTCGAACCGCTGGTCCATCGTGTCGGGGTAGAGGGCCGCGTCCTCGCGCAGGCGCTCGTAGAGGCCGGCGAGCGAGTAGTGCGCGCGGAAAGCGTCGTCGGCGGGCAGCAGGTTACGCTCTTCCGAGAAGAGCAGGAAGACGAGCCGCAGAACGACGGTGAGCAGTGCGTGGTACACCTCGTCGGGCTCCTCCGCGAGCGGTTCCTGCAACAGCATCCTCTTCGTGGCGTCGTGCGCCACCTGGAACCCGCGAAGCAGCTCGTACAGGGCGTGCAGCACCTGTTCGGCCAAGCGCTCGCTGACCTCGTTCTGGTAGGCGCGGCTGTCGGCAAGAAGGGCCGCCAGCCGCTGTGCGCGCGGCAGCGCGAGAAGGCGCTGCTCGCTCAGCAGCAGCCGGAGCGCGGCGCAGAGCGGGCGCCCGGCCGTCGCCAGCATGGCGGCGACCGGGAAGTCCATCCAGCCCGAACTCTCCCCACGCGGAGCGGAGATCAGACGAACGGTGCGGCCGTTGAAGAGCAGACCGGCCGGAATCCCGGCCGCCCTCAGCATGCGCTCCATCCGGCCGTGGGGGATGAGATCGAGCCGGCCGGCTCCGGCCTTGCCGCGGTCGAGGTCGCGGCCGGGATCGAGCACCAGCACCAGCAGTTGCCACGGCGCGTCGGCGTCGCGCGGGTCCCGCTCGACGACGGCGTAGTCCGGCTGCAGCACCTCCCCCGCGTCTGGCATCGGGACTTCCAGCTCGGCGGGGATCGGGCACGCATCGGTGCCGGCGTAGCCCTTCGGCGAAAAGCTCCAGCCGAGCACGTCGCGAGCGAACGTCCGGAAGTCTGGCAGGTACGGGAGCGGCTCTGCGCCGGCCTCGAACCGCCGTTCGCCGGCGCGGGCGCGCAGAAGCCGCTGTCCCTCGGCGTCCCGCCGATCCAGAACGGCCCCGGCTCTCGCCAGGGCCGTCGCCGAGACGACCAGCCCCGTCGGCTGTATGAATCCCAGCCACTCGAGGTGCGCCGTGACGTGCGGGTCCGGTTTGGCCATTAGCTGTAGAGGCTCGGCGCCTAGTTCGACTCGGGCCAGAGGTAGACGACGCCGACCGGCTCAACGCGTGTCGCCTGTACCGCGTAGAACGCCCGGACGCGCGCCGGCTCCTGCTCGATCTCGAGGTCGAACTCTTCGAGGCGCCTGCGCCAGGCCGCCATGTTCGACACAAGCTGCTGCCTTTCCTCCGCGCTGAAACCGAACGAGAGCTGGTCGGGCTTCCGCTCGTGCTTCTCCAGCTCCGCCGCAACCCGCGCCCGTTGCGTAGCCAACACGTCGCGCAGCTCCCGGGATTCGCGCTCGCCGCGCTCGGCCAGCCGCCGCTCCGCAAGCTCGGCCAGCTCCCGGGCGCGCGTTTCGAGCTGGGGCCGCAGCTCCCCTACGTCGCGGGCGGCGGTCGAGAGCAGCTTCCGACGGATGACCTCGCCGGGCGTCCCCGCGCCGCCGCGGCCGAGCGCGCGCTCCAGCAGATCCATCGTCCGCGCCTCCGCGGCGCGCGCATACGCGGCCAGAGGCGCGGTTCGTACGGTGGGCTCCATCCACCGGGCGGTGACGGGCACCAGCTCCTCGTGCAGCCGTTCGGCGCCGCGCCCGTAGAGCGACAGCCGGCCGAGCAGGACGACTCGCGGAATCGCGTCGGCAGTCTGCGTGAAACAGGCCCGCGACAGGTCATAGTGGATGAAGCCCTGAGACCGGAAACGCGCCAGCAGGCGCTGCGCGATCCGCTGCTCCAGGTGCAAGTGGACCGTCTCGTCGGTCAACCGGCCCGCATCGGCGAACACTACCGGCCGTATCGGAGCCTCCTGCCGCCAGCCGGCCAACGTCTGATCCCGCTTGCGTGGCGCGCGGAGGGAATCGAGCGTGGCGGTCCAGCTTCTGTCGGTCGCCGACTTGCCGTCGAGCGGCGGGAGGGTCCAGACCGTGTGGCCGTGCGCGTCGCGCGCTTCGCGGAGCGGCCCCGCCTCGATGAGCTCCAGCGCGCACGAGAGCGCGTCGCGGAACAGCCCTGCGTCGAAGCCCACCCACCGGCTCGACCGGTCGAGCAACGTGCGGCAGCGGTCGATCTCCGCCTGGAGATCCACCTTGCGCGCCCGGGACGATTCCAGCTCCTCCTCGGCCACGCGCCGCCCGTCCGCGTCGGGGTTCGCCTGCTCGATACCGCGGGCCAACCGGTCGACGTCGCGGTGACGGATGCCGGCGGAGAGGCACTGTTCCACGTCGTCGTCGATCACCTTGGACAGGCTGCCCAGCTCCTTCCGAATGGTCTCGGTCTTGCGGACCAGCACTTGGAGAACCCGATCTTCCTCTCGCTGCGGCAGCACGAAGTAGTGGCAGCGAACTTCGTCGGCCGGCTGCAGCTTGCGGTCGATCCGGCCGTTGCGCTGCTCGATGCGGCCGGGATTCCACGGCAGGTCGAAGTGGAAGAGGTCAGTGCAGTGGGCCTGGAAGTTGAGTCCCTCGCGGGCGGCGTCGGTGGCCAGCAGAATGCGGAGCGGATCGCTGGCGGGGGGAGCATTGAAGCGTCGCTGGATCTCCTTGCGGCGCGCACCGGCGGTGAGGCCGTCGATGGTCGCGATGCGCTTTCCGGCCCGATCGGTGGCGGCGATCGCTGCCTCAAGCATCGTACGGAGGTAGCGCTTCGTGCCTTCTCGGTTCTCCGTGAAGATCAGGGCGCGCCGGTCGTTCCAGCGCGGAAGCTGTGCGCCGGCGAGAGGTGTCTCGCCGAACGAAGGGAGCCCCGGGCAGCAGTGTTCCCGAATCCAGTCGATCAGCCGCCGCGTCTTGGCGTCCGGCCGCCCGCGCGCGGCTTCGGCGACCGCCTGCATTCGGTCGAGCAGTTCCTGCTCTCGGTGGCGGAGCGCCGCCGAAGAGGCCGCACCACCGATCGCCACCCGTTCGACCGCCGCCGTGATCGACTCTACCTGCCGTGCTTCCTCCGCGTCTGTCTCTTCCGCCGTCCACTCGGCGCGTTCATCGTCGGCGCCGGGCGCGGCGGTGAACAACGTGCTGTCGGCAGCCGCTGAAGCGCCCGTGCCACCGATCCGAACGCTTGGCGATCCATTCCGCTGGCGCTCGACGGTCCGGCGGTGTACCGCGAGACTGCGGGCGAAGGCTTCGACCGACGACAGGAGCCGTTGCTGGAGCCCCACCACCAGCAGTCCCGCTGCCGCCCGCGCTGCCGGCGAGTCCGAGGCGTGGCGCTGCTCGCGGACGTCCCGGTAGTCATCGAGCAGGCGCGAGAGCACCAACTCGGGGGCATCGTCCGGCAGGTCGTCGATGCTGAGCGGCACCACCAGCCGTTTCGGAAACCCGCCCTGCACCTCGCGAATGTCCTCCTTGAGGCGCCTGACCATCACGTGGTCGAGCGCCTTCCTCGTCACCTTGACCCCGCGAGTAAAGCGGGACGGATCGAGCAGCTCCAGCAGCGTCGAGAAGCTGTTCGAGTGACCGTTGTGCGGCGTGGCCGACAGGAACAGCCGGTGCTCGAAACGGCGGGCGAGGTCGCGCACGGCGCGGGTGAACTTCGTCTCGATCCCGTACCGCCCGCCGCTCGACGGCGCCGCGTGATGCGCTTCGTCGAGGATCAGGAGGCTGCCCGACCGGGTCGACCCGAGCCACTCCCGTAGCGGGTCGGCGTAGGTCGGATCAATCAAGAGGTTGTGCGAGACCAGAAAACGACTGTGCGTCCGCCACGGGTTGACGCCGAAGCCTCGCTCGCGCCGCATCCTCGCCAGATACGAGCGATCGAGGATCTCGAACAGCAGGCCGAACCGCTCCTCCATCTCGGCCTTCCACTGTTCGAGGACCGAGGGCGGCGCGGCGACGACGATGGTCTTCGCTTTCTTGCGCAGCAACAGCTCGCGCGCGATCAGCCCGGCCTCGATGGTCTTGCCCAGCCCGGTATCGTCGGCAATAAAGAGATTCACGCGCGGCAGCCGGAGCGCCTTCCGCAACGGCTCCATCTGGTGGCGTCGATCTTGATCCCGGCCCGGAACGGGGACTGGAAGAGATTCGGGTCGGTCGCGGTGACCGAGTTCCAGCGCAGGGTGTGCAGGAACGCGGCGAACTGGCGCGGGGCGTCGAAACCGCGGGTGGCAAGGTCGGCCCAGCCCTCCTGCTCCAGTATGCAGCGGTCGATCTCGCAGTCCCAGAAGACCTCGATCGTCCGCCCCTGCGCGTCGTCGTCGGCGCAAGCCAGCCTCACCCGAGCGGAGTGATCCGGCGCCGGCGGCGGAGCCACCTCTTCGACCAGCCAATGACGCGAGCGCACCCGGACCAACTCACCCGGCTCGGGGAGACGCTCCGGAAGATCCGGCAGGGAGGACGTTGCGTGCATGCGGGTCTGGCGGCGAACGCCGCCAGCGAGCTGGAGCGCTTGATTCGCGTCAGGCGCTGCCGGCCAACCGATCCGTGAGCAGTCGGCAGGAGGCCGGCCCCTGCCGACTCCGGGGGAATGCCCCGGTCGCCGGCAGGTGGCCAAGTCGCAGCCGAGGCCCCTCTCTACCCGTCGGTCGTTCGCGACAGCTCGGACAGCTCGGTGAGGCGCTCGCCGGTGCTGTCGCCGAACGCGTCCACCGGCACGCCCAGGGTGTTCAGCAGCGTGAGCTGCAGGTTGGTCAGGCGCTGGGTCTGGGCCGGGAACTGGACGTGGCGGCCGCTCTTGATGTGTCCGCCGCCCCCGCCCGCGAGCAGGATCGGCAGGTTGCGGACGTCGTGCGAGTTGCCCTCGCTGATGGCGCTGCCGTAGAGGGCGACGACGTTGTCCAGCACCGTGCCCCCGTCGCCGTCCGGCATCGACGCCAGCCGCTCCAGGAAGTAGGCGAAGAGCGTGGTGTGATAGGCGTTGATCTTGGCGAGGCTCTCGATCTTGTTCTTGTCCCCGCCGTGGTGCGAGATCGGGTGATGCGAGTCGGAGACGCCGATCTGGGGATAGGTCGCCCCGCTCTGCTCGCGGCCGATCTGGAACGTGATGACCCGGGTGGTGTCGGTCTGGAACGCGAGGGCCTGCATGTCGAACATCAGCCGCGCGTGCTCGTCGTAGCTCACGGGAATGCCGGCCGGCGACTCGACGACGGGCAACTCGCGGCCCTGCGTCTCGGCGTTCTGAATGCGCCGCTCGATCTCGCGCACCGACTGCAGATACTCGTCCAGCTTCGCGCGGTCGCGGCTTGCCAGCCCGCCCTGCAGGCGGTCGACCTTGTCGAGCACCGAGTCGAGGATGCTGCCCTGCCGGCGCAGCCGCGCCGCCCGCACCGCGGGATCGGTGCTGTCGACGTTGCCGAAGAGCCGGTCGAACACGACGCGCGGATTGGTCTCCACCGGCAGCGGGGTCGACGGGCCGCTCCACGCCAGCCGGTTCTGGTAGGCGCAGCTGAAACCGACGTCGCAGGTGCCGACGCCGTTGACGGTGTCCGCCCCCTCCAGGCCGAGCTCCAGCGACGGCAGCGGCGTCTCCTGGCCGACGGCGTTGGCGAGGATCTGGTCCATCGAGATGCCGAGCTGCAGGCTCGAGCTGCCGGTGGTCGGCAGCGGCTCGATGCCGGTCAGGAAGGCGCCGGCCGGCTTGGCGTGCGCGCCGGAGGCGCCCGAGCGCGACCGCGCCCCGGTGTTGTCGAGCCCGCTCAGCACCAGCAGGTGATCGCGATACCGCTCGAGCGGCTTCAGGGTCGGCGTGAACTCGAACCCCCGCCCCTCGGCGAGCGGCGTCCACCGGTCCATGACGATGCCGTTGGGCACGTAGACGGTGCAGAACCGGAGGGCGGGCTTCGCCGCGGTCTTCGCGAGCGCGGTCGCCGCCGGCACCATGCCGTCCAGCAGCGGCAACGCCAGGGTGGCGCCGACGCCCCGCAACACCGTCCGGCGAGGAATGGCCTTCTTCGTAATGATCATGACTCCGCTCTCCGCATCAGGAAGGGGGCACTCTTGACGATGCCCGAAACGAGGGACGACCAGGTGATCTCGTCCGCCTCCGCCTGCCGGCTGATCTGCCGGACCACCGGCATGTCGTAGTGCTCGAGAGTGCGCCCGAGCGCATAGGTCAACATCTTCTCGGTGACGGTCTCCACGAACTGATCCTCGCGGTCGAGAATGACCCCGCGGAGCCCCGCCAGCCCGTGCACCTCGGTGCCGTCGATGAGGGTGCCCGAGGCGTCGATGGGGATGCCGGTGTCGAACGGCGTCCCCCCCTCGTTGGTGGTCCGCCAGCGCCCGATCGCGTCGAACGACTCCAGGGCGAACCCGAGGGGATCGATGACGTTGTGGCAGGTCGCGCACACCGCGTTCGCCCGGTGCTGCTCGAGCCGCTGGCGCACAGACCGCGGCGCGCCGTCCTCCCCCGCGCTCGGCAGGCTCGGAACGTCCGGCGGCGGCGGCGAGGGCGGGGTCCCGAGGAAGTTCTCGAGCAGCCAGACGCCGCGCACCACCGGCGACGTGCGATTCGCGTACGACGTGATGGTCAGGATGCTGGCGTGGCCGAGCAGGCCCCCGCGGGTGTCGTCGGGATAGTCCACCCGCCGAAAGTGAACGCCGTACACGTCGGGAATGCCGTAGTGGCGGGCCAGCCGGGCGTTGACGAACGTGTAGTCGGCCTGCAGCATGTCGAGCAGGGGCCGGTCCTCGCGCAGCTCCTCCTCGAGAAAGAGCTCCGTCTCCCGCCACATCGCGTCGCGCAGGTTCTCGTCGAACGCGGTGTAGGTCGCGGTGTCCGGCACGACGTTCCGCAGCTTGCGGAGCTGCAGCCACTGTCCGGCGAAGTTCTCGACGAGGGCCCGCGACCGCGGGTCGGCCAACATGCGCCGGACCTGCCGGTCGAGGACGCCGGGGTCGCTGAGCTCGCCGCGCTCGGCGAGGTCCAGCAGCTCGTCGTCCGGGATGCTGCTCCACAGGAAGAACGACAGACGCGACGCCAGCTCGAGGTCGCTGATGTGATAGGCGGTGCCCGGCGCGATCCCGTCCGGGTCGGCCTCGATGCGGAAGAGGAACTCGGGGTCGACGAGGAGGCGCTCCACCGCGGCCTGGATGCCGCTCTCGAAGCTGCCCTCGGCCCGCCCCATCTCGTAGAAGTCCAGCAACGTGTCGACGTCGGCCGCGCCGGCCGGTCGGCGAAACGCCCGCCGGGCCAGCCCGGACAGAATTGTCTCCGCGCAGTCCCGCTCGGCGGCGGCAGGGGCGGCGGCAGGGGCGCCGGCCGGCTCGCACCCCAGCAGCGCGTCGCGGATCGCGAGATCGGCGGTCGGGTCCGGATCGTAGGGACCGATGATCTGCATCACGGACACCGCGGGGTTGCCGTCCTGCATCTCGTCCTGGCCGTGCGAGTAGGTCGACCGGTCGGCGGAAAGCGGCAGCAGTCCCTCGGGCAGGGCCGACTGGCGTTCGAACGCCACGCCCACCCGGTGCCGGCCGCCGGTCACGGTGGTCCGCACCTCGAGCCCCTTGTCGGCGTTGAGAGCATAGGCCTCCCACTCCGGAAACGACCGGGAGTCGTACACCTGATCGAACTTGCCGGCGTAGCCCATCGGGGGCAGCTGCCCGTCCTCCCACTCGCGCCCGACGGTGAACGTGCCGAGGCGGGCGCCGTCGAGCCGGACGTCCATGAGATGGGGCTGGCCCATGCCGCGCACGTAGCCGTACTCCTGCTTGCGCAGGCTGATGCGGATGACGTACTCGCCGGCGACCGGAAAGTGGTGCTCGACGGCGATGCCCCCGCGGGACCCCAGCGGCAGGTCGAGGCTCACCGCGCCGTCCTGGTTCACCCCCCCGTGGACCGGGTAGGTATGGGCGACCGGCCGGAGGGCGGCGTCGCCGACGACGAGTTGGCTGATGCGCCGGGCCGCGGCCAGATAGCGATCGATGAGAGTCGGCGAGACCGAGAGCACCTCGGCGATGTTGTCGAACCCGTGATGCTCGTCGTCGGGCGGCAGCAAGGCCTGGGGGTCGATCTCCAGACCGAACAGGTCCCGGACGGCGTTCGCGTACTCCACCCGGTTGAGCCGATGCACGGCCGCGCGCCCCGGGTCGGGGGCGGCGACGGCGGCGCGATCGAGCTCGCCCTCGAGCCACGAGATGAACCCGTGCGCGGCCCCGGCGTCGGGCCGGGGGCGGCCCGCCGGCGGCATCGCGCCGGAACGCAGGCGCCGCACGACGTGCTCCCACACCGCTGCATCGCCGCCCACCCGCGAGAGGTCCATCCTGTCGAGGGTGAGCCCCGCGGTGCGGGTCCGCTCGTTGTGACAGGCCACGCAGTACCGATCGAGCAGCGCCCGGCCCTCGGCGGCGGTCGCCTCGCCCGACGCGACCGTCCCCCGGACGGGGCGCGCCCCCGGCGCCGGCTCGGCCTGCAACTGAAGTTGACCGGCCGCAACCAGAGCTGACACCCCGAGGCCGACGAGTGTCCTACGCACCATGTTCGTTCCTCTCCCTGGAACCGCGGAATTCCTCCGAATCGGAGCGCGGCCTCAACCGCCGGCCGCGTCCGCCGCCAACCGGTCCACCAGCTCCCGCGCCGGGGTGCCGTCCTCGTTCTGGATGTCCGGGTCGGCCCCCTCGGCGATCAGGAGGTCGGCGACGGTCCTGTACCGGTTGCGGGCCGCGCCGTGCAGCGCCGTGTTGCCGCCGCGGCCCGACAGGTTGATGCCGTCGGCGCCGCCGGCCGCGATGACCGCCCGGACCGTCTCGAACACCAGGCTCTCGTTGCCCCACTCGGCCGCCACCAGCTCCGGCGCGATCAGCCGGCTCCGCCGATTGGTCGACCGGCTCAGCCCGAGGCCGACCGCGGCCATCAGCGCGGTGGTCCCGTCCTCCGTCGGAACCAGGGCGTCGGCGCCCGCCTCGGCGAGCGCCCTCACGAGATCCGGTTCGAGATACTTCGCGGCGAGGGTGAACGGCGTCGCCCCCTTCTCGCGCAGGGTAAACACGAACTGGTAGGTCCAGCGGGGCACCGGGGTGCCGCGGACGAGCGGCACATCGGGGTCTGCCCCCGCCGCCAGCAGCGCCCGCAGCAGGCCGGGCTGCGACCGCAGCACCGCCGCGTGCAGCGCGGTGTACCCCGCCCCCGCCGCGTCGGGGTCGGCCCCCTGCCCCAGCAGGAACGCCGCGAGGTGCTCGTGGCCGCTCATCGCCGCCACCACCAGGGCGCTGTTGCCGTCGGCCGACCTGTCGTTCGCGTCCGCCCCCGCCGCCAGCAGGGTCCGCGCCGACTCGATGTCTCCGTGCCGGGCCGCGAACAGCAGCGGCGTGAACCCGCCGGCGTCGAACCACGCCGCCCCCTGGGGACTCGTCGTGCTGAGCTCGCCGGTCCCGCGGAACTGCGGCACCGTCCGGGTCCGCGCGTCGACCGCGGCGCCGTGCTCGAGCAGCACCCGGGTCGCGGCGGCCTGGCGGTTGGCCACCGCCCACATCAGCGCCGTCTGCCCCCGCGCCGGCTCCGTGGCGTCGACATCGACGCCGTGCGCGAGCAGCGCCCGCACCGCCCGCGGGTCGCCGGTGTGGGCGCACCGCATGAGCAGGGTCTCGCCCGACCCGAGCCCGAGGTTGGGATCGGCGCCGGCCGCGAGCAGCCGGTCCACGGCGCCGGGGTGACGATTCGCGCAGGCCGCCCACAGCGGCGTCGCTCCGTAGTCGTTCTGCGCGTTCACGTCCGCGCCGGCCCCAATCAGGCGCGCGAACGCGTCCGCCTCGTCCCAGTACGCCGCCCAGTGCAGCGCCGTCGCCCCGTCGGCCTGCCGGGCGTCGACGGCCGCACCCTCGGCGATGAGCGCCGCGACCGCCGGCCAGTCCCGCGCCTTGGCCGCGTCCGCGAGCCCGACGTCCGCCCCGGCGGCGGCAGTGCCGGCCAACCAGATGCTGCAGAGCACGCCGGCGAGGACGACCCCGGCCGCGCCCGGCGGCCGGACCGCGCCGCCTCGCTTGCGCGATCGCGATGTTGCGAACGATGCAGTTGCGTGCATATGTACCTGTCCGCTGCGCACAGTACGGCAGCCGGCGGCCAATGTCAACGCCGCCCCGCCGGACCTTGCATCGTCAGAGCCAGGCGAACTTCACGGCGAACACCGCGGCGATGACCATCACGCCCGGCGAGCAGTCGTTCCAGCGTCCCGCCAGCACCTTGATGCCGACGTAGGTCAGGAAGCCCACGCCGATGCCGTCGGCGATGGAATAGGTGAGGGGGATGGCGAGCACCGTCATCACCCCGGGGGCGTACTCGGTGACGTCGTCCCAGTCCAGGCTCGCGAGCGGCTTCGCCATCAGGCACGCCACGTAGAGAATCGCCGCCGCGGTCGCGTAGGGTGGAATGGACTGGGCGAGCGGCGCGAAGAACAGGCAGGCGAGGAACAGCCCGGCGACGACCACCGCGGTCAGCCCGGTGCGCCCGCCCGCCGCCGTCCCCGCCGCGCTCTCGATGTAGCTGGTGACCGGCGACGTGCCGAGGAGGGCGCCGCCCACGGTGCCGGCCGAATCGGCGACGAGGGCGCGGTTGATCCGCGGCAGCCGCCCCTCCGCATCGAGCAGGTTCGCCTGCTGTCCGACCCCGATCAGGGTGCCGGTGGTATCGAAGAGGTCGACGATGAGGATGGTCAGGATGACCGCGATCATGCCGCCCTGGAGCGCGCCGGCGATGTCCAGGGCGAAGAGCGTCGGCGTCGGGTCCGGCGGTGCCGAGACGAGGCCCCTCCACTCGGAGACCCCGAGCACCAGGCCGACGGCGGTGACCCCCAGAATCCCGATGAGCACCCCACCCGGCACGCCCCGCGCGGTCAGGGCCACGATGGCGCAGAAACCGAGCAGGGCCAGGATCGGCGCCGGCGCGAGCAGCTCGCCGGTGGTGACCAGGGTGGCCGCGCTGTCCTGGATGATGCCGGCGTTGCTGAGAGCGATGACCCCGAGGAATACCCCGATGCCAGCCGAGATGGCCAGCTTGAGCACCCGCGGCACCGACTCGACGATCCACTGCCGCACCCGCACGACGCTCAGCACGAGGAACAGCACCCCGGCCACGAACACCGCGCCGAGCGCGACCTCCCAGGTATGCCCCATCCCCAGCACTATCCCGTAGGTGAAGAACGCGTTCAGCCCCATGCCCGGCGCGAGCGCGATCGGATAGTTGGCGTAGAGCCCCATCAACAGGGTGCTGAACGCCGCCCCCAGACAGGTGGCGACGAACACCGCGTCGAACGGCATGCCCGCCTCGGACAGGATCTGCGGGTTGACGAAGGCGATGTAGGCCATCGTCAGGAACGTCGTCGCCCCCGCCGTCACCTCCGTGCGAACGTCCGTCCCGTGCTGCGACAGCCCGAAGTAGCGTTCCAGGAATGGGGTCACCGGCTCCTCCGGTCCGCCGGCGGCGTCAGGTCGCGCCGCCGGCCTGCACCCGCTCCGGACCGCGCCCGGGAACGAGGGCCGAACGGGCATTCGATCCACAGCGGGCAAGCGCAAGGCGTCTGAACGCGGCGAAGCGTAGAGTCTACTCCCCGGACCGGGTTCCTCCAACCCGGCGAGCCCTTCCTCGGACGCGGGGCTCCGCGGGCGCTGATGAAGTCGAGCGGCCGCCGGTCTGCCCGGTCTCGCCGACTCGGTCAGAGCCGGCGCAGGCGCTCCTTGTCGGGATAGCCGCCCCGCGTTCCGGCAGCGTTCACGCCGCCCAACCTGCTCAGATCTGCTCGGGACGCTCCTTGTCGCGACGGACCAGGCTCGCGAGCACCCGGTCCGGCAGGTGCCGCACCACGTGGCGGACGAGGAGGGACATGCGCCAGGGGAACTCGTAGACCTTGCGCTTCCGGCGGATGGCGCGGGCGATGAGGCGGGCCGCCCGATCGGTCTCCATGAGCAGGGGCATGCGGAAGCGGTTCCGGTCGGTCATCTCCGAGCGGACGTAGCCGGGGTGCACGGTGGTGGCGTGGATTCCCGCCCGGGCCCAGTCCGGCCGCAGGCCCTCGACGAGCCGGGTGAGGGCGGCCTTCGAGGCGCAGTAGCCGGCCGCGCCGGGCAGCCCCCGGTGGGCGGCGAGGCTCGAGATCGCCACCACGTGGCCGCCCCCGCGCTCGACCATCGAGGGCACCACCGCCTCGATGGCGTAGAACACCCCGAAGACGTTCACGCGGAACTCGGCCTCCAGGGATTCGGCGCTGGGGACCAGCGCGTCGGTCCCCAGCGCGATGCCGGCGTTGGCGACGAGGAGATCGATGGGACCCAGGCGCTCCGTCAGCGCGCCCATGGCCTGCCGGATCTCGTCGCGCCCGGTGACGGCGGCGGGTACGCAATCCGCGCTGCCGCCCTCGTCGCGGATCCTCGCAACCACTGCCTCCAGCAGATCCGCGCGGCGGGCGATCAGCCCGACGCGGTATCCCTCGCGCGCCAGCTCGATGGCGAGAGCCCGCCCGATGCCGCTCGACGCCCCGGTGATGACAGCAACCCCTTCCATGCTCGTGCGTCCTCCAGACAGCCGCGCCGTCGGCGAACCGCGTTCTGGCGGCCCGCGGCGAACCGGCTGCATTCGACCCGCGATTTGTCCAGCCTGACTGCACTGTTCCACGCGCTGCGTTTGCTCCGCCGAGCCGCATTGCTCCGCCGTCGCTCGTGCCCGACGGGCCCCCGCGTCACGGGATGTCACGCCGGCGCCACGCCGGGCTCGGTGCGGACTCGCGGCTCCGCCAAGGGCCGGGGGGCGCAGCCATCGCCGCAGGATGCTCCCGCCCCCGCCCCCGGCCCCGGACGCGGCGGCCCTCATCCAAACGTGTTGCAAACAAAGGGCCAGCGACGCGCGCCTTGCGCCGCCGCGCCCGCCCCGGTTAGAGTGGCCGGACGGGACCGAGGGAGGATACAGATGGGCAAATCGACACGCAAGGACGCGCGCGTCAGTCGGCGGGCCTTCATACGGCGCGGCGCCACCGCGGGGGTCGGCGCGACCGCGCTGGCCGGGGTCGGACCCCGCCACGCCGAGGCCCAGAACTTCTGGGACATGTCGGCGGACTTCGTCACCATCGGCGCCGGCACCGCGGGGCTCTCCGCCGCCGTGTCCGCCCTCGACCACGGCGCCTCCGTGATCATGCTCGAGGAGAACGTCGACATCGGCGGGCACGGCATGTGCTCCGGGGGCAACGTCCACCTCGGCGGCGGTACCAGCAATCAACGCAAGCACGGGGTCGACGACTCCGCGGACCAGGTGTATCTGGACTGGGTGCGCCACGATCACCGGCAGAGCCGCTACAGCGACCGCGACCTCGTCCGGGCCTTCGCGGACGAGAATGCGGCGACCTTCGAGTTCCTCGTCGAGAACGGGGTCCAGTTCCAGGACCACCTCGTGGGTCCGACCGGGGCCTCGCAGGTGCGCCGGCAGCAGCGCACCGTGCAGTGGCCCGTCGCCAGCGAACGGGTGACGCATCATCCGACCCGGGTCGGATCCGGTCTCGTCCGGGCCCTCGAAGCCAGCGCACGCGCCAAGGGGGTGGAGGTGCTGCTGCGCCACAAGATGACGAGCATCGTCCGCGAGAGCCCCGCCGGGGGGCGGGTGCTCGGCGTCACCGCCGTCCACGACGGCCGCACCGTGAACATCCGGGCGACCAAGGGAGTCCTCGTCGCCACCGGCGGCAGCACCAGCAACGTGAATCTCCGGCGCACCTTCGACCCGCGGCTGACCGAGGAGTATCAGGTGGCCGGCGAGCCGTGGTCCCGCCAGAGCGGGGACGGCGAGATCGCGGCGATGGCCGTCGGCGCCTCGCTGTGGGGCACCGCCAACCAGACCGTCGAGGAAGGGATCGCGATCTCCAAGACGCGCCACATCGGGTGCCAGTGGGGCTACTCGAGCCTGATCTGGCAGCCGGACGCCCGCATCTTCGATCTCGCCCGCGCGTCCGGCCTGACCGTCACCGACTGGCAGGACGTCATCCTCGTCAACCGGCTCGGCCGGCGCTTCTGGAGCGAGACGGACGCCCGCTACGACTTCTTCGCGGCGGCCATGGCCGATACCGGGGACGAGTCCAAGCGGAACGGCGGCGGGCCGATCTGGGCCGTCTTCGACCAGGACGCGGTGGATCGGGAGGAGTGGGAGCCGCGGCCGCCCAACGTCGATCCGGACGGCTTCTTCTTCAGCGCCGACACAATCGCCGAGCTCGCCGCGGCCATCACCAACCCGTACCAGGCGCGGCCGATTCCGCCGGCCGCCCTTGAGGAGACGGTGGCCCGCTACAACCGGTTCGTCGACGCCGGCGAGGACGCGGACTTCGGGAAGCGCAACCCGCAGTACAAGATCCAGACCCCGCCGTTCTACGCCGCGTGGTCCACGCCGATCCTGCACGACTCGCTCACCGGGCTGCGGACCAACCCGCGGGCGCAGGTCATGGACGTCCACGGCGACGTCATTCCCGGCCTCTACTGCGCCGGCGAGTCGCAGGGCGGGTTCGCGCAGCACGGCCTGGGGCGCTGCCTCGTCTTCGGCCGCATCGCCGGCCGGGACGCGGCAGTGAACGGGGGGAACGCCTGACGGGGAGCGCGACGGTGACCGACGAGGCGCGGCCGCAGCCGGGCACCGCCGTCCGGGCGGCGCCGTTTCCTGCCGCCGTCGCGAACGGCGGGAACACCCGACGGGGAGTCCCGCGATGACCGACGAGCCGCAGCCGCCGCATCCGACGAGCGTCGCCGTGTGGGGGGTGCCCTCCCCCGTCGCGGCGGCCTCCCGGTTCACGGCGACGGTCGGGGTGAAGTGCTCCGCCGGTTGTCCGCTGGCCGGGCACCTCGTCGTGATCCGGGACGAAACGGGCCGCGAGCTCGGCCTGGGAACCCTGGGCACGGAGCCCGCGGCGGGTACTCGGGCGCTGTACGCGGCGGCGGTGGCCCTCACCGCCCCACCCGAGCCGGGGGTGCACGCCTGGACCGCCGCCTTCCCCGGCGGAGCGGCGGAGCCTCCTGCGGCCGGGGCGACGGCGCAACCCGAACCCGCGCCTGACCCGGCCACGGAACCGCAACCGACGCCGGCAGCGACACCGCAGCCCGAACCTGCGGCGCCGCCGCGTCATGAAGCCGCGACGAGCACGTTCAGCTTCCGCGCCGTCGAACCACCCGAGCACGCGGGCACCGTCACCGTCACCGTCGTCGACGGGCAAACCGAGTCTCCCCTCGCCAACGCGGACGTGCGTCTGGGGCTCTACCGGGCCTCGACCGACGCCGAAGGGAACGCGCGCATCGAGGCGCCCGCGGGAGACTACGAGCTGTACGTGCGCCGCCCCGGCTACGCGCCGTACTCCGATCCCGTCACGGTGACCGGTGACGCCGCCCTGCGCGTCGCCGCTGCCCGCGTCACCGATGCGGATCTCGACGACGACCAGGTCTGGATGTAACCGCCCGTGGCGAAGGCTCCGCGCTCCGTTCGACGGGTGCTGCACCCCGCCCCGACGTCGTTGTTCCTCGGCCGGCATGCTCCCTCGTCACGCCCTTGAGCCGGGCGCTTAGGACACTGACGAAAATTAACTTGTCATCTTTGGCGGTCTGTGGTCTATTTGGGTTCTATGCAGCGCAACGTGGAACTGGAGGCCACGATTGTCGCCAAGTACGCGGCGGTGTCGCCGGTATTGGATGAGCGCAGTCGCCGCCGGTGGGCGGCTGCCGAGTCTGTGGCCATCGGCTATGGCGGGGATGCGCTGGTGTCGTCGGCCACGGGTCTGGCCCGGGAGACGATCCGGAAGGGCCGCCGGGAAATCACGCAAGGCGGGACGCCGACAGGTCGCATACGACGCCCGGGCGCGGGGCGACCCCGTCTCGAACAGAGGCAGCCTGGCCTCCTGGCCGCCCTGGAAGGGCTGGTGGATCCGCTGACGCGCGGCGACCCAACGTCTCCGCTGCGCTGGACATGCAAGAGTCGGGCGAAGCTCGCCTCGGGGCTGGCACAACAAGGGTGGCGAGTGAGTTCGACGACCGTGGGCCGGTTGCTATATCAACTGGGGTACCGGCTGCAATCGGCCCGTAAACGTCAGGAGGGGGCCAGCCACCCGGACCGTAACGCGCAGTTCGAGCACATCAATGCGACCGCGGACTCGTTTTTCGCCGAGGGGCAGCCGGTGATCTCGGTCGACACGAAGAAGAAGGAGCTGGTAGGGAACTTCAAGAATGGCGGGCGGGAATGGCAACCGAAGGGCACGCCGCCGGCGGTGCTGGTCCATGATTTCCCGACGGACGCGGAGGGCAAGGCGATTCCGTATGGCGTCTACGACATGGCGCGCAACGAAGCTTGGGTGAGCGTGGGACGGGACCACGACACCCCGGCCTTCGCGGTGGCGTCAATTCGTCATTGGTGGCAGCAAATGGGCTGTGACGCCTACCCCGACGCCACGGCCCTGTTCATCACGGCGGATGCGGGTGGGAGCAACGGGTATCGGTTGCGCGCCTGGAAGCACGAGCTTCAACAGTTGGCCGACGAGACCAGACTGACCATCCACGTGAGTCACTTTCCACCCGGCACCAGCAAATGGAACAAGATCGAGCACCGTCTCTTCTGTCACATCACGGCGAACTGGCGAGGCACCCCGTTGACGACGTATGAGACCGTCGTCGACCGCATCGGGAGCACCCGGACGGAGACCGGGCTCTGGGTCCGGGCCGAACTCAACGCCGGCCGGTATCCCACGGGCGTCACGGTGACCAAGGAGGAGATGGACGCAATCGCGCTGGTCCGCGACGGGTTTCATGGGGAATGGAATTACAAACTGCTACCCCGATGAAGTTGGCAAGTTTATATCGATCACTGTCCTTAGCCCGGATTATGCGTGAAGGTGTTGATTCTGGGAGAGACACAAGGGCCTCCGTGTGGTACAAACGTAGTGGATACAAACGTTTAGCCACGACGGAGGCCCCTGCGTGACACCTGACACGATACCACAGACTGTTCTGTTCCCGGATCTGTTCGACAAGCCCCTCGTCGCCACGTTCAACCAGGAACACGCGAGTTCCGACGGCGGCGCCGTCCTGCTCAAGGCGGCCGAGCGCGTGTATGGCTTGGTCAAGGCGTTCGCCCGGTGTCTGGCCGACAAACGCGCACCGGGGAAGATTCGGCACACGCTCGCGGACCTGATCGGCCAGCGGGTCTTCGGCATCGCGTGCGGTCATCCCGATGGCAACGATGCCGACCACTTGGCCGACGACCCCATCCACAAGCTGCTGCTCGGGCGGGACCCGGTGTCCGGCGCGCCCTTGGCGTCGCAACCCACGATCTCGCGATTCGAGAACGGCGCGCGCCGCAGCGTGCTCTACCGGATGGGGCGCGAGTTGGCGGCGTGCGTCATCGAACGTCATCGGCGTCGCCTGCAGGGGCGGGCGCGGCGCATCACCATCGATCTGGACCCGACCGACGACCTGACGCACGGGGCCCAGCAGCTCACGTTCTTCAACGGGCACTATGGCGGCTGGTGTTATCTGCCGATGCTGGGGTTTCTGAGCTTCGACCGCGAGGCGGAGCAGTATCTGTGCGCGGCGGTGCTGCGGCCCGGGAAGGCAGTGGCCGCCGACGGGACCCTCGGCCTGCTGTGTCGGTTGCTCCCGCTGTTGCGGGCGGCGTTTCCGCGGGCGCGGTTTCTCGTTCGGCTCGACGGGGGCTTTGCGACCCCGGAGATCTTCGATTTCCTGGATGCGGAGCCCCGGCTCGACTACGTCGTGGCGATGGCGAAGAACGCGGTGTTGCAGCGGCATGCGGAGTCCGCCATGCAGGTGGCCCGCGCGCAGAGCGAGGTCGGTGGCGAGACCGCGCACGTCTATACCGACACCCGCTACGCCGCCGGCACGTGGGACCACGAGCGCCGGGTCGTGATCAAGGCCGAAGTCGTTCGCCTCGGAGACCGCGAGCCGCGGGACAACCCGCGGTTCGTGGTGACGAATCTGCGGCAGACGCCGCGCTTCATCTATGAGAAGGTCTACTGTGCTCGCGGGGACATCGAGAATCGGATCAAGGAACTGCTCGATGGGTTGCAAATCGACCGCACGAGCTGCTGTCTGTTCTCGGCGAACCAGTTGCGCGTCTTCCTGACCGCCGCGGCCTACGTGCTCATGCAGGAACTGCGATTGCGGGCGGCGCGTACTGCGTGCGCCCGCAGCCAGGTGACGTGGCTGCGCGACCGGCTGCTGAAGCTGGGGGTCCACGTCGTCCGCTCGGTCCGCCGGGTGGTTCTGCATCTGCCGCGCTCGACGCCGCACCTCGAGGCGTGGCGGCACATCGCACTCGCGCTGGGCGCGCGCGCCGGATAGCCCACCCGTTGCGCCGCGCCCACCTGCTTCCTGGGCGGCATGGGCCGCTCCGCCGGCGGGGCTGTCGCTGCCCAACCCTCGCGTCCGTCATGCCCCCCCGGTCGGCTGCTCAAACCCCGGCTCCGCTTGCAGGCAGCGATGTCCGAGACCCATTCCTGCGCCGATCACGCCCTTTGGCGGTCGAATCTGGACCTTCGTGAATAATGCAGGTTAGGACAGTGATCGATATAAACTTGCCAACTTCATCGGGGTAGCAGTTTGTAATTCCATTCCCCATAAAACCCGTCGCGGACCAGCGCGATTGCGTCCATCTCCTCCTTGGTCACCGTGACGCCCGTGGGATACCGGCCGGCGTTGAGTTCGGCCGGACCCAGAGCCCGGTCTCCGTCCGGGTGCTCCCGATGCGGTCGACGACGGTCTCATACGTCGTCAACGGGGTGCCTCGCCAGTTCGCCGTGATGTGACAGAAGAGACGGTGCTCGATCTTGTTCCATTTGCTGGTGCCGGGTGGAAAGTGACTCACGTGGATGGTCAGTCTGGTCTCGTCGGCCAACTGTTGAAGCTCGTGCTTCCAGGCGCGCAACCGATACCCGTTGCTCCCACCCGCATCCGCCGTGATGAACAGGGCCGTGGCGTCGGGGTAGGCGTCACAGCCCATTTGCTGCCACCAATGACGAATTGACGCCACCGCGAAGGCCGGGGTGTCGTGGTCCCGTCCCACGCTCACCCAAGCTTCGTTGCGCGCCATGTCGTAGACGCCATACGGAATCGCCTTGCCCTCCGCGTCCGTCGGGAAATCATGGACCAGCACCGCCGGCGGCGTGCCCTTCGGTTGCCATTCCCGCCCGCCATTCTTGAAGTTCCCTACCAGCTCCTTCTTCTTCGTGTCGACCGAGATCACCGGCTGCCCCTCGGCGAAAAACGAGTCCGCGGTCGCATTGATGTGCTCGAACTGCGCGTTACGGTCCGGGTGGCTGGCCCCCTCCTGACGTTTACGGGCCGATTGCAGCCGGTACCCCAGTTGATATAGCAACCGGCCCACGGTCGTCGAACTCACTCGCCACCCTTGTTGTGCCAGCCCCGAGGCGAGCTTCGCCCGACTCTTGCATGTCCAGCGCAGCGGAGACGTTGGGTCGCCGCGCGTCAGCGGATCCACCAGCCCTTCCAGGGCGGCCAGGAGGCCAGGCTGCCTCTGTTCGAGACGGGGTCGCCCCGCGCCCGGGCGTCGTATGCGACCTGTCGGCGTCCCGCCTTGCGTGATTTCCCGGCGGCCCTTCCGGATCGTCTCCCGGGCCAGACCCGTGGCCGACGACACCAGCGCATCCCCGCCATAGCCGATGGCCACAGACTCGGCAGCCGCCCACCGGCGGCGACTGCGCTCATCCAATACCGGCGACACCGCCGCGTACTTGGCGACAATCGTGGCCTCCAGTTCCACGTTGCGCTGCATAGAACCCAAATAGACCACAGACCGCCAAAGATGACAAGTTAATTTTCGTCAGTGTCCTTACAGCCCGCGGGCCCCCTGCAGCCCGCTGGCGCCTTCGCCGGTCTCGGTGCGACGCGGGACTCTCGCCACGGGCTGGAACGGACGACCCGCCTCAGTCTTCCTTCCAGGGGTTGTTCGCGAAGATCGCCAGCTCGGGCCAGAGGGCGCGGGGGTTCATGGCGAGCGCGGCCATGATCGTCTCCGCGATGTCGACCGCGTACAGCTTGTTGGGGTTGTTGCGCCCGGTCCGCCCCATCCAGTCCGTCTGCACCTCGGATGGGCAGACGCAGGTGACATGCACGCCGTGCGGGCGCAGCTCGGCCTGCCAGCACTGGCTGAGGCCGCGCACCGCCCACTTGCTCGCGGCGTACACCGTCCCCGCCTTCCCCCCCTTCATGCCCGAGGTCGAGGCGATGTTGAAGATGTGGCCGGCCTGCTGCGCCTTGAGCAGCGGGGCCACGCGGTTCGTCAGATCGACGAGCCCGAACACGTTGATGTCGAACAGCGCCCGCATCCGTTCCATGTCGATGTCGCCGACCTCCGCGAGGTAGCCGACGCCGGCGTTGTTGACGAGCACGTCGATGCCGCCCATGCGCCCGACCGCGGCCTCGACGGTGCGCCGGTTGTCGTCGGCCACCGCCACGTCCGCCTGCAGGCCGATGGCCCCGCTCTCTGCCGCCACCCGGTCCACGCGGCCCCGATCCCGCCCGGTGAAGACCACCGCGTGGCCCCGGGCGCGGGCCAGCGAGACGAGGGCGGCGCCGATGCCCTGGCTGCCGCCGGTGATTAGAAAACGTCGGTTGTCCATGTCCGCTCCTGGTATGAATCCGCAAGACGCCCCGGTATTCTAGTAGGCGGCTGCGGAACCGCGGGTCGCACGGGGACCGGCGAGGCGCGGGCGGGTTGCCGGGAACCAGCTGGCTCTACGACATCGGCGGGCTGCCGGGCGCAGGCAGGCCGTGGGGCGTCGGGCCGCAGGCGGCGACAAGGGCGGCAGGATGCCCTGCGACCGGGCGCGACGAGGGAGCACTCGCCGCCGCGTCCCGCCATCCGACATGGCGGTGCGCAACCGCGAGGTCGGGGGGACCGAGTCGCCGGACCGCCGCCAGCCGCCCCGGCGTCGGACGCGGCGGCGACGTAACCGCGAGGAGAGTCGATGATGACGATGCGGGACGCGATACGGTCGGTGGCGGTGGGCGCCCTGCTGCTGCGGGAGCGCTGGCAGAGCGGGGTGAGCTACAACCCCCTGTCGGCCGAGATGGCCCAGGACCCCTACCCGACCTATGCGAAGCTGCGCGGCCGCGACCCCGTGCACCGCAGCCGGCTGATGGACCAGTGGGTGTTCTCGCGCTACGCGGACGTGGACGCCATCCTGCGCGACCACCGGCACTTCTCCAGCGACCCGCGCAAGCGGGCCGCATCGCGCCGTAGGGGCAGCCTGCCGAACGTGGAGGAGCCGAGCATGCTGTTCCTCGACCCGCCGGACCACACGCGGCTGCGGGCCCTCGTCAACAAGGCCTTCACCCCGCGGGCGGTCGCCGCCCTCGAGCCCCATATCCACGAGCTCATGACTACGCTCCTCGACGCCGCCGACGATCCGTCGGCCTTCGATCTCATGGAGGCGGTGGCCAAGCCGTTGCCGGTGATCGTCATCGCCGAGATGCTCGGCATCCCGCCGGAGGACCGCGCGCAGTTCGCGGTGTGGTCGGACCAGCGCGCCCGCATCCTCGAGCCGACGCTGAGCCCCGAGGAGCGGGAGACCGCCGACGCGGCGATGCGCTCGCTCGACGACTACCTCATGCCGATCATCAGCGAGCGGAAGGCCGACCCCAAGGACGACATCATCAGCGCCCTCGCACAGGCGGAGGAGGAAGGCGACAAGCTGACCGAGCGCGAGGTGCTGATCATGCTGCGGCTGCTGCTGGTGGCCGGCAACGAGACCACCACCAACCTCATCGGCAACGGCATGCTGGCCCTCCTGCGCCATCCGGATCAGCTGGCGGCGCTGCGGGAGGACCCCGGGCTCATCCCGTCCGCGGTCGAGGAGATGCTGCGCTTCGACTCGCCGGTGCAGGTCGACATGCGCACCGTGCTGGACGACTGCGACGTGAACGGCTTCCCCCTGCGGCGCGGCGACAGCGTCGTCATGCTGCTGGGCTCCGCCAACCGCGACCCGGACCAGTTCGAGGCCCCGGACCGGCTCGACGTCCGCCCCCGCGAGCAGAACCACCTGGCGTTCGGCCGCGGCATCCACCACTGCCTCGGGGCGCCGCTCGCCCGTCTGGAAGGCCGTGTCGTCCTCGAGGCGCTGATCGAGCGCTTCGGGTCGATGCGATTGCTCGAGGATCGCCCTGTATTCCGCAACAGCGTCGTGCTGCGCGGCCTCACTTCCCTGCCGGTCGCCGCCGTACCGGCGTAGCTTGCGGCGCCATCAGAGGTCCGAAACCGACCGCACGGACCTGTGCTTGCCCGGTTGAACGACGTATGGTTCACTGCCTTCGAGGAACACGAAACGAACCGCCGAATCCGCGGCGGAGATTGGCGGACGAAGCAATGAGGAACGGTACGAGGAGATCCTGGAACCGGTCGCGGGCGTGGGTGCTCGCGGCGGCGCTCGCCGCGGGATGTGCCGGCGGCGCGCCCGATCCCGAGCCGGAGTCAGGCGCGGGCATGGACGGGGCGCCGGCGTTTCCGCCGCCCGCGTTCCATCACATCCACGTCAACTCCGTCGATCCCGAACGCGCGCTCGACTGGTGGGAGACCTTCTGGCCGGCCGGGCGGCGGACGACGGTGGCCGGGCTGCCGGCGTTCGAGGCCGACGGCGTCTATCTGCTGTACACCCCCGTCGATGCTCCCGCCCCGGGCGCCTTCGACCCCGAGCTGCGGCAGTCGGCGCCGCAGAGCGCGTTCTGGACGACGGGGCCGAGCACCAACGGCCTCGCCCTCTACGAGCGGCTGACCGCGCTCGATCCCGACGGCGAGCGGTTCGGGTTCCTGCCGGTGTACACCGGGCCGGACGACGACGAGGGGGTGCCGCATTCCGGGCTGGCGCCGTTCGGCGACCAGCTGCTGACGGTGGCGGAGATGGCCGAGCGCGCCGCCCGCGAGGGGTCGAACCCGGCCCGCGACCGCGCGAGCGGCCAGGACTTCGGCTATCTGGTGGACCCGGACGGCATCCTCATCGAGTTCAACGGGAACGCCGAGACCGCGGACCTGTTCTACGGCCACCTCCACTTCTGGCACGAGCAGCCGCTGTGCGCGGCCAACTGGTACGCAACGCACCTCGGCGCGGCCCTGCCGCCGCTCCGCGACCCCGACACCGGCGAGACGAGGCCGCGCCCCTTGTACGACCCCTGCGCGGTCGAGATCGGCGACGTCAGCTTTCCCTCGTTCCTGCCCATGGGCCAGCTCCGGACGCCGATCGCGAGCGTGCGCCTCGCGAACGCGGGGTGGATGTGGTACTCGCGCCAGTGCCGCGACGGCCGGTGCGGCCCCGACCTCGACCGCCCCCTCGCCCCGTCGCGCGGGCAGGTGGTGGACCACGTCGCCGTCACCTACCCCGACCTCGACCCGGTGCTCGCCCACCTCGAAGCGACCGGGGTTCCCATCGTCGACGGCCCCTATCCGTTCGGCGAGACCCGCGCGGTGCTCATCGAGGACCTCGATGGGCTGGCCCTGGAATTGATAGAGGCGGGTTCCGACTGAGCCGATGCGACGAATCCTGCTGCCCCCGGTGCTGCCCGCGCTCTTCACGCTTCTCGGCGCCGCCGTGCACCGCGGCGCGTGGCGCGTCGAGCCCCTGCCCGAGCCGTGGCCGGTCGTCGCCGGCGGCGTCCTCGTGGCGGCCGCGCTGGGGATGGCGGTCAACGCGTTCCTCGTGTTCCGCCGCCACGACGAGAGCCTGGATCTCCGCAAGCCGACCCGGCGCCTCGTGTCCGAGGGCGTCTACGGGATATCGCGCAACCCCGTGTATCTGGCGTTCCTCGTCTTCATCGCCGGCCTGGGCTGCGCCAACAACGCCGCCGCCATCCTCCTGGCCGTCGTCCCCGCCTTCGCCGCCCTCAACTGGTACACCATTCCCCACGAGGAGGCCTACCTCCGCCGCAAGCTGGACGCCGCCTACGACGAGTACGCCGCGCGGGTCAGGCGCTGGATCTGACGCGGCGTGCGAACCGCGACCCGACTACTGTTCACCGTTCATGCAGAGTTCGGGACTATGCGAAGTCGGCGGGCCCCGTCCGCATCGGTGATCGCCTGGATCGGTACTCGACGGTCCGGGACCTCAGACGCGCTCCAGCCTGACGCGATGCGGGCGGGTGGCCCAGGCCCTAGCCCGCCAATCGTCGCCTACGGCTCCGCTTGGCGCCCAACCAACCCTCCAGGAGTCCGCGCCGTTCTACGGCGCAGACTCCTACCGGGAATCCGTCCCCGAGGTTTCGACAGCCGCCTGCCGTTCGAGGTTGCGGTGGATCTCGAGGATGTGGCGAATGTCGTGATTGCCCTCGTGGCACCCGTACTCGTACAGCGGACCGTCAGTCCTTACCAGCGGGATCTCCGCGCTCCACTCGCTCGTCCACGTCGTCGGATCGGTGACCGTGAACTCGTAGTGAATCCGATCGGCGCCGACGCGCGTAAAGCGTTCCACGACGTGGAGGGCGCCGCCGGCTCCTCGGAAGCGTCTCCTCTCGGCGTAGTTTCTGGTCTCGACGACCAGCGTATCCCCATCCCAGCGCCCGCGCGAGTCGCCGGGGAACTGCCGGATCGTGTCCGGGATGTGCGGGCGCCCGTCGAGCGGGATGATGCGCGGCGGGTAGGTGGACAGCTCGCTGAACACCACGACGTGGTCCGGCGTCTGGAAGACCTGATGAATGTCGTTGTAGGACGGCGGCATCATGGGCGGGCCCTCGTGCGACCATGCGAGGCAGCGCTCCGACAAGGGCCGGGTCTCGTGGCTGTCGAACGCGCTCGGCCGCGCCTGCGCAGCCGTCGCGGCAGCCGCTCGCGCCGCAGCCACCGGCGTCCGCGGCGGGATTCGGCCGTTCCGCGGATAGGTGATCAATGACGTGCGCCGGCTCGACAACCCCTTCGGCACGGGCGTCCGCAGCCAGATCTCGTTGTCGTAGTGGATGTGATGACGCTCGTCGGGAGTGCGGTTACTCTGGAACTTGTAGCGGTCGAGCTCCTCGCGGTCGTTGATGTCGATGAGGGTGAGGATCTCGCGCGCGGACGGGTCGACGCCCTCGGCCGTGAGCCCTTCCGCCAGCCAAGCCGTCTCCTCTTCCGTGAAGAACTCCCTGTCTCCCAGATGCGCGGGCCGCTCGAGCGGCGTGAAGGTCTGAGTCGTCCAGTAGCCCTGGAGGTCAGGCCGGCCGTCGGGGGTGCGAGGCAGCGTCCACTCCGCGGCCCCGTCCGCTTCGCTGCGGACCGGATCCTGAGCGGACGCGGAGACCGGCGCCAGAAACCCGATCGCGACAACCGAAACTAGCGCGGCAATTGTGGCATGGTGCATCTGTTCCTCCCGAGGTCCGCGAGGGACCGGATGCGCCCATGATTGCTTACGACCGGGGTCTTTTTCAAGTCGTCACGTATCGGGCATCCCGGCTCAGCCCGTCGGCACCGCGGCCGGATCATCGCGCCAATCGTTGCTCGACCGGCTCGAGGCGAAGAATCGCCCCGTCGTCGGCGTCGGTCAGCACGTAGAGGAGCCCGTCGGGGCCCTGGCGGACGTCGCGGATGCGCTGCCGCAGCTCGGTCAGCAGCCACTCGCGGCGGGCCTCCTGCCCATCCTCGTTGAAGACGATGCGCTCCAGATGGCCGGTGTTGCGGATCATGCCGGTGCGCAGCGCGCCGACGAACAGGTGGCCGCGCCAGTTCGGGAAACGGTCGCCGTCGTAGAACACCATGCCGGACGGGGCGATCGACGGCAGCCAGACGATCTCGGCCGGCTCCATCCCCTCCTGGAAGCTCCGGTCCGCGACCCGGCCGCCTGAGTACTCGCGGCTGTAGGAGACGACCGGCCAGCCGTAGTTGGCGCCGGCGCGAATCCGGTTGACCTCGTCGCCGCCGAGGGGGCCGTTCTCGTTGGCCCAGAGCATGCCGGTCTCGGGATGCAGCGCTGCGCCAAGCTGGTTCCGGTGGCCCAGGGAGTAGATTTCAGGCCGGTACCCATCCCGTCCGACGAACGGATTGTCGTCCGGGATGCCGCCGTCGTCGAGCAGGCGGACGACCTTGCCGACGGTGTCCCCGGGGTCCTGCGCCCGCGGGCCGCCGGTGGCCGCCCCGAACGCCCCGCCCACCGTCATGTACAGACTGCCGTCGGGCGCGAAGACGACGCGCGAGGCGGCGGTGCCGCGGACCCGGTCGGATCGGAAGAGATCGCTGACGTCGACCAGCCCGTCTTCCGTCAACCGTCCCCGCGCCAACGTCACGCGGGCGCCCTCGCCGTCCGGCTTCGAGTAGGTCAGGTACACGAGCCCGTTCTCGGGGAACCGCGGATGCAGGGCCACGTCCATGAGGCCGGCCAGCCCGACCGCGTGGACCTCCGGCACCCCGCTCACCGGGACGGGGTCGAGCACGCCGTCGCGGATGAGGCGCAACCGCCCCGGCCGCTCGGTCACCAGCAGGCGGCCGTCGGGCAGGAACGCCAGCCCCCAGGGATGCTCCAGCCCCCGGGTCAGCACCACCATCCGAACCTGCGGCTGCTCGGCGGTGTCGAAGATCCGGGGCTCGTCGGGCAGGGGCACCGGCGGCAGACCGGGAAGCTGTGCGGCGGCGTTGACCGACACCGCCAATGCACACCCGCACGCCAGGGCGACGTAGACGGCCGGGGCTCTGCGCGAACCGCGTATCTGTAATCTCATCGGCAACCTCCGCAACGGAAATGCCGGCCACCAGCAGCCCGGGGCAAGAGGCCCCGCTGCATTCGACCCGCGTTGCATCCTGCCTGAGCTGCGTTGTTCCGCGGAGCTGCGTTGTCTTCGCGGTCACCCATGCCCAATGTGCTCCCTCGTCACGCCTTGTCCCACGGACGCCCTTTCAGCCCGCTGGCGCCCTTCAGCCCGCTGGCGCCCTCGCCGGTCTCGGTGCAACGCGGGGCTTCACCACGGGTTCCGGGGCGCAGACTCCGGTTCCGGGGCCACGCGCCGCAGGCCGCGCAGGAAACGGTCCGGCGCGACGTAGCGGGTGTGCCAGTTCAGCCAGTCGTCGCGGTGCCGGCGGTACACGGGGTCGTCCTCGAGCGCCGGCGACGCCGCCGGATCGTAGACCGGCTGGGCGTGCGAGGGCAGGGGCCCCACCGTCTTCGCGTGGGTGGTGTTGAAGTCGCCGTCCTTGACCCAGCCGTCACCGATCAGCACGTAGTCGCGCCGCCAGCCCGCCTCGGGCGGGGGCGGGGCCGCGAAACGGAGCCGCATCTCGTCGCCGGCGTTCATGATCACGTAGCGGTCGTCCACCGCGGCCAGCAGCTCGCGGACATCGCCGAACCGGGTGTGGAACCCGACTAGGTCGCGCCACCGAGGGCGGTTGTTGGCGATCTCGTAGTCGGGCACTTCGAAACCGCGCGGCCCCAGCAGCTCCGTCCGCGAGTAGCCGCGGAAACGGAGATCGGCCGTGGCGGGCGCCAGGCGCGTCTCGCGCCGCAGATCCGGCTCCAGCCGCGGGGCCTGGGCGATCCAGTCCCAGTAGATCTCGAGGTTGGTCCGCAGGCGCAGGCGTCGCGGCCGCCGCCCGTCGGGGAGCCGCGGCACGTCGACGACCATCGTCTTGAGCTTGCCGGCCGGGAAGCCCAGATCCGGGTGGACCACCACCCAGCGCCCCTTCGCGTCCAGGGCCTCCATGGCCACCCCGCGGGGAATGGGGTGCTTCCCCTGTCCGAGGGCCACGTTGATGCTGCTGTCGGTCGGATAGACCCAGCCGTGGGCGAGCAGCGACACCGCGTCCCACGTCTCCACGACCTCGTCGAGCTCCAGCTCGAGGTAGTGGGGGCGGGCGACGCCCTGGTGGGTGCCCTCGTCGAACGACGCCACGTAGCGGTTGTCCCGCTTCGCCACGAGCTCGCTCACGTCGGCGCCGGCGTCGTCCCAGACCCGGGTCACGGTCCGCGAGGGGCCAGTCACGATGGTGTCGAGCGACACCGGGTCGCGGGCGAACCGCTCGTCCACCCAGACCTCGGTGTCGGGCGGATGGTCCACCACCAGGAGGGACACGTGGTCGAAGAAGTGCGTCTCCCACAGATCCGCGGTGATCCGCAGGTCGTACTCGCCGTCCACCGCGGCCAGCAGATCGCCGCGGATGAGCACCCGGTCCTCGGTCGTGGCGACGTCGGCGGTGTCCTGGGCGTTGATGCGCAGGCCGAGGGGCGAGCGCCAGATGAAGTCGGTGACGAAGCGCATCCGGGTCCCGTCGTGGGCGAAGAGCCAGGGGCACGACCCTTTGAGCCGCTGCTCGGCCGCGATCACCTGGTTTGCCGCGAACTCGAAGTCGGCCTGGGTCACGCCGTTCGGCCAGCTGATGCGGGTGACGTCGGCCTGGGTCTGCACCCCCAGCCCGAAGTGGGCCGGCGCGCCGGTCAGCACCTGCTTCTGAACCAGCAGGCCCGCCCGCACCTCGATCTCGCCGCCCACACCGAACGCGTTGATGCGCTGGTCGCCGGCCGCGATGTGCGCGCGCGGGCGAATCTGCTGCCAGCCGTAGCCGGCGTCCGCCGTCGCGGCCAGCCGCACCGGCGCCCCGTCCTGCACGCCGACGAGATCGAGCAGGCCGTCGCCGGTCAGGTCAACGGCGGCGAAGATCTCGGCCTGGACCTCGGCCTCGAACGGCTCGAGGCGCGACAGCTCGTCGGCCAGCCACAGCCGCGTGCCGGACGTTCCCGACGCGAGCACGTCCAGGGCCCCGTTGTTGTCGAGGTCGGCCAGCAGCAGGCGGTGCGAACCGGGCGCGGCCCCGGCGGGGAACGCGGCCCAGGTCGCGGTCTCGCTGGTCTCCCAGGCCGCGCCGGTCCAGCTCCCCCGCCAGAGCCGGCCGGCCGCGTCCAGCAGCGCGAGGTCTAGCCGACCATCGGCGTCGAGGTCGCCGACGGCGAGGCCGATCACCGCGGCCGGCAGCTCCAGGGGCTCGGCCGGGTCGAACCGGCCGGCCTGCCGGTTCTCGAACAGGTGCACCACGCCGTCGCCGTCGAGCAGCGCCGCGTCGGGGTCGCCGTCGCGGTCGAAGTCACCCCAGCCGAAGTCCCTGAGGGCGTTCACGCCGGGAAACGGGCTCTCCCCCCGCCACCCACCGTCGGCGTTGTTGCGCAACACTGACCCCGCCCCGACGGTCGCACCGACGACGATGTCGAGATCCCCGTCCATCTCCGTGTCGGCGGCCCAGACCCCATAGGCGCCGCGAACCGCGGCGGCGTCCGCCCCCGACACCATCATCTCTGCGAAATCGGCGAAACCATCGCCGCCTTCATCCCGCAACCACAGTCGGACCCCGCCCTCTCCGGCCAGCACCAGGTCCATCCGGTAGTCGCCGTTCCAGTCGAGGGCGAGCAGGCCGTTGCCTGACGGCAATGCCGGCCCCGCCGGCCCCGTCCCGGCCGGAAACGGGAAGCCGGCGCCGCCGGCCGGATCGCCGAGACGGCGCGCGGCCTGCCCGTTCGCGGCGAAAACCATGGGGGCCTCCTCGCCCCCTGGCACGACCGCGACCACCGCGTGGCCGTCGGATGCGCCGGGGTCGATCGGCTCGGCGACGTAGGCCAGGGTCTCGTCGCGGGGCGAGGCGGTGGCGGGCGGCGAGGGCAACACGAGAAAGCGCATCAGGGGCTCGGCGATGGCCTCGGCGCTCACGCTGACGCGGGCCTGGTCCTCCCGGAACGCGGCCAGGCGCACGAGCACGTTGCGCAGAAGCTGGGCCGAGGTCTGGGCCCGGCGCCAGTCCGCCTCGGCGATCGCGGCAGCCAGCCCCTCGAGCTGGGTGACGGCGAGGTCCGGCCATCCCCCGGTCATCCCCTGCAGGCGCTCGACGGTGTCGGAGAGGGCCGGCGCGTCCTGCCGGCGGGCCGCCACCCGGGCGTGCTGCACGAGGACGGCGAGGTTGCCGGGCTGGCGGTCGCGAATCGCGTCGAACTGGGCCTGGGCCCGGGCCGCCTCGGCGTCGCCGCCGGCCCGGTCGAGCTCCTGGGCCAGCGCGTAGCGCGCCCGCAGATGGTCCGGATCGATCTCGAGCACCTCTCGGAACCCCGCGACGGCGTCCTCGAAGCGACCCTGGAAGCCGGCGAGCTGGGCCTCCAGGAAGCGGACCTCGGCGCTGTCGGGGGCGAGCCCGCGGGCCGCCTCGATATGCGTTGCCGCCTCCGTCTCGTTGCCGAACCCGACATGCACCACCGCCAGGTTCGCCCGGATCGCGGGCTCGTCGGGGGCCAGGGCCGCCGCCCGCTCGAACTGCGCCTGCGCATCGTCGAGCAGTCCGACCTCGAGGGCGGCGAGCCCGCGGTAGAACGCGCGCACGGTCTCGCGGTACTCCGGCGATATCTGCGACGAGACGCCGCCGGGCGCCTGCCCGCAGGCCGTGAGGCAGAGCGTCGCCGCGACCGCGCAGGACGCGAGCGATCGGTATCCGACAGACAATCTCATGTGTATCGTCCTTCAGGGGCTGCCCGCAGCCGGCGACCGCCGCCCATCCCCGCGGAACCGCCGCGCATAATCCCGGGCGGGCTTCGGCGCGGACGCAGCCTCCGGGCAGCCGAACCGCCGCCAACCTCCACGGACCCCCCCGAGTGATCCTGGGGCGGCTCCGGCGCCGACGCCGCCTCCGGGCAGCCGAACCGTCGCCGATACCCACGGAACTCGCGGGTGATCCCGGAGCGACTCCGACGCCGTCACAGCCTCCAGGCAGCCGAACCGTCGCCGATACCCACGGAACTCGCGGGTGATCCCGGAGCGACTCCGACGCCCGTCACAGCCTCCAGGCAGCCGAACCGCCGCCAACCCTCACGGAACCCGCGGGTGATCCTGGAGCGGCTCCGACGCCGCCTCCGGGCAGCCGAACCGTCGCCAGCCACCCGGAAACGCACGGGGCGGCGCCGGCACGTCATGATAACAAGGTCGGAGGGCGGCCGGGGCGGGCAGAGCCCCGGCGTCCGGGAGAACGGGCCGCCGGAGACGCCGGACCGCCCGCGGCGTGGCGGTCCGGCGAATGCCGGCAGCAGCTAGACGTCGCTCAACTCGGCGAGCCGGCCAGTGCTGTCCCCCACCTGCTCGGCCGGCACGTCGAGCTTGCCGAGCAACGACAGGTAGAGGTTCGTCAGCGGGGTCTCGTCGGCGAAGCGGATGTGCCGGTCCCCGCGCAGCCGCCCGGCGCCGCCCCCGGCGAGCAGGATCGGCAGGTTCTGGATGTTGTGCAGGTTGCTGTTGCTCATGCCGCTGCCGTAGAGAATCATCACCTGGTCGAGCAGCGACCCGTCGCCGTCCGGGGTCGCACGCAGCCGGTCGAGATAGTAGGCGAAGAGCTCGGTGTGATAGCCGCCGACCTTGGTCAGCTTCGCCAGGCTCTCCGGCTTGTTCTCGTGGTGCGACAGCGCGTGGTGCGGGTCCGGCACCCCGATCTCGGGATAGGTCTGGGCGGTGAGCTCGGGCGTCATCAGGAACGTGATGACCCGGGTCATGTCGGTCTGGTAGGCCAGCACCTGGAGATCGAACATCAGCTTGACGTACTCGCCGAACGAGGCCGGCACGCCGGCCGACGGACGCTCCACGATCGGCAGCTCGCGGTCGGAGTCGACCTCGGCCCGCTGAATGCGCCGCTCCACGTCCCGGACCGCCGTGAGATAGTCGGTGAGCTTCGCCCGGTCCGCCGCCCCGAGCCCCTTGCGCAGCCGCGCCACCTTCCGGGTCACCGCGTCGAGAATGCTCCGGTCCTGCCGCCGCCGCGCGCGACGCGCCTCGGGGTCGGTGGTGACACCGTCGCCGAACAGCCGTTCGAACAGCGCCCGCGGGTTGCTCTCCATCGGCAGCGGCGTCGTCGGCGTGCTCCACGACAGGGTGCTGATGTAGGCGCAGCTGAAGCCGGCGTCGCAGGCGCCGCCGAACTCCGGCAGGCCGATGCCCACCTCGAGGGAGGCGAGCTGGGTCTCCCGGCCGAGCACCGCCGCCGCGATCTGGTCGACCGAGGTCCCGGCCTCGAAGTCCGCCCCCTCCGTCGGCTTGGCGTGCACCCCCGTCAGGAACGCGCCGGTGATGCGCCCGTGGCCGCCCGCCGGGTCTCCCGGCATCTGGGCGGCGGGGGCGTGGTCGAGCCCCGACAGCACCTGCAGCCGGTCCCGGAACGGCTCCAGGGGCTGCAGAATCGGGGTGAACTCGAACCCGTTACCCTCGACCGCGGGGGTCCAGTTGTTCATGACCGCCCCGTGCGGCACGTACACCACCCCCAGGCGCGGCTTCGCCTTGGCCGCCGTCCGTTCGAGCGCGGTCAGCGCCGGCACCATGCCGTCCAGCAGCGGCAGCGCCACCGCCGTCCCGAGGCCGCGCAGCACGGTGCGCCGGGGAAGGGCCTGTCTGGTGATGATCATGACTCCGATCTCCTCATCTGGAACGGAAGGCTTCGGGCGATGCCCGCGATGATCGACGACCAGCGGTAGTCGTCCTGCGCGGCCTCACGCACGATGGCCCGGATGGCCGGCCGGTCGTAGTGCTCGATGCCGCGTCCGAGCGCATACGTCAACAGCTTCTCGGTGACGGTGGTGACGAACTCGTCGCGGCGGCCGTGCAACACGTCCCGCAAGTCGGGCAGCCCGTCGAAGGCGGCGCCGTCGGGCAGCACGCCGGAGGTGTCGATGGGCGCGCCGCCGTCATCGGTGTCGCGCCACTGCCCCACCGCGTCGAAGTTCTCGAGGGCGAAGCCGAGCGGGTCCATCCGCGCATGACAGTTCGCGCAGACGGGGTTGGCGCGGTGCGCCTCCAGCCGAGCCCGCAGGGAGGTCGCCTCGCCGCTCCCGGTCCCTTCCGTCAGCTCCGGCACGTCGGGCGGCGGCGGCGGCGGAGGCGTGCCGAGAACGTTCTCCAGAATCCACTTGCCCCGCACCACCGGCGAGGTGCGCGTGGCGAGCGAGGTGACGGTGAGGATGCTGCCCTGCCCCAGCAGACCGCGCCGCCTCTCGTCCTTCCAGCTCACCCGCCGAAAGCGGGACCCGTACACGTCGGGGATGCCGTAGTGCCGGGCCAGCCGTTCGTTGACGAACGTGTAGTCGGCGGTCAGCAGCTCGACCATGCTGCGATCGTCCCGCAGCTGACTGGCCACGAACAGCTCCGTCTCGCGGATCAGGGCGTCGCGCAGGTTCTCGTCGAAGGCGGGAAAGGCGTTCACGTCCGGGGTGACCGTGCGCATGCGGCGCAGGTGCAGCCACTGCGCGGCAAAGCTGGTGACGAGGGTCTCCGCGCGCTCGTCGGCGAGCATGCGCCGCACCTGCGCGTCGAGCTCCCGCGGATCGCGCAGCCGCCCCTCGGCCGCGGCGTCGAGCAGCGCGTCGTCCGGAATGCTGGCCCAGAGGAAGAACGACAGGCGCGCGGCGAGCTCGACGTCGCTCAGCCGATACGCCGTCGCGGGCGCGGCGCCGGGCGGGTCGCGCTCGATGCGGAAGAGAAACTCCGGGTCGACCAGGATGCTCTCGAGGGCGCGCCGGATACCCGAGCGGAAGTCTCCCTCCGCCCGTCCCTCCCCATAGAAGGCGCGCAGAACCTGCAGATCCTCGTCGGTCACCGGCCGGTGGAACGCCCGCCGCGCCAGCGTCTCGAGAATCCGCGTCGCGCAGGCCTCTTCATCGGCCGCGCGCGCCGGCTCGCAGACGAAGATGCGCCGCCGGCTGGGGGTGTCCGCCGCCGGTACGCCGGCGGTCTCCGGCTCGTCGGACGGGCCTTCGATCTCGAAGCTCGCGAGGGCCATCCGCTCGACGTAGCCCCGCCCCGTCGAGAACGTCCACAACGGCAGGCGGGCCGGGGCCACCCCTTCGGGGGCCATCGTCCGCCCCGTGAAGGAGACCGACACGACCCGCATCCCCGCGCGGGCCGGGAAGCGCACGACGAGCCCGCCATCCGGCGCGGCAGCCGGCGGCGTCCCCGCCGGCGCGGCAGCCGGCCAGCGGCCGGCCCGCAGCAGGGCGATGCGCGCCCCGTCCACCCGGACGTCTATCTCCTGGGGCTCGTTGCGACCCCGATTCTGCTGCAGCTCGATGCGCAGCACGTAGTCGCCGTCGCGGGGAAAGTGGTGCCGCACCGCGGCGCCGCCGCGCGACCCGAACGGCAGGTCCTCGCTCATCCGGCCGTCCTGCAACAGCAGCGGCGACATCGGGTACTGCACGATGTCGCCCTCGATCGACGGGTCTCCGACGGCAAGGCGGCTGACGGTGCGCGCGGCGGACATGTAGCGGGCGAGCAGTCCGGGCGCGACGGTCAGGAGATCCGCGTTGTTGTCGAAGCCGTACGCGAGATCGTCGGCCGGCAGCAGGGTCTGCGCGTCGATGTCGAGACGCAGCAGGTCGCGCACCGCGTTGGCGTACTCCAGCCGGTTGAGGCGGTGGATCGTCGGCCGCCCGGGATTGGGGTGGTCGGCCGCCCACTGGTCCAGCGACCGCTCCAGCCACGTGCCGAACGCCCCGTAGACCGCCGGCGCCGGCCGGGGACGCCCCGGAGGCGGCATCGCCTGCGTCTGCAGCTTCTGCAGGACCTTCTCCCAGAGCTCCGCATGCCGGCCGACCTGCTCGAGGTCGACGCTATCGAGCGCGAGATTCCCGGCCAGCGTGCGCCGGTTGTGACAGGCGACGCAGTAGCGGTCGAGGACGCCCCGGTACGTCGACGGCTCGACCGCGGCCTCGCCGGCCGCCGGTTCCGCCGCCCCGCCGGCCAGTTGCCCGGCGGCGCCCGCAGGTTGCGCGGACGCGCCTCCCGCACCGAGGAAGAGGGCCCCGAACACCAGCGCCGCCACGCCCCGCACGACCGCTGGCGACCGACCATCCCGCATCATCGGCGTCCTCCCGTCGTCCAGCATCCAACCGCCCGTGGCGAAAGGCGGCGCCGCATTCGAGCGGCGATACATCCCGCCTGAAGCGTTGTTCGTTTCACCCACGGGCTGCCTAGCGGATGGCTCCCTGGCTGAAGCTCTCGATGAAGCTCGACCGCACCGTGTCGTCACTGCCGAGCGCGCGCAGCAGCTCGGCGGTGCTGCCGCCCCCCAGACCGGGCAACAGGACGTGGCCGCCGCCCTCCGCGATCATCAGCGGGGTAATCCCACGCCGGTCATCGACGTTCACCGGCGCCCCCCGCTCTACCAGCAGTTGAACGATGGCATCGGATCGAATGTGGGCCGCCCCGTGCAGGGCGGTGCGGCCGGCCTGGTTCAGGTCGTTGACGTCCCCGCCCAGCTCCAGGACCAGACGAACCGCCTCGACCGCCCCGTCCCCGGTCACCCGGGTCTCGGCCGGCACCTGCCCCAGGCCCGCCGCCACCATCAGTGGCGTGGTGTTCTCGTCGGTCGCGGCCCGGGTGTCCGCACCCGCCGCCGCAAGACGCCGCATCACCTCGACGTTGGCGTCCATCGCGGCCAGCAGGAACGGGGTGGCCCCGGCGAGGCTCACCCGGAAGCGGAGGCTCGCAAAGCCGAACTGCGGCGGCGTACGGCCGAGCCGGACGTCCGGATACGCCCCGTGGGCCAGCAACGCATCGACCAAGGCCAGCTTCCCGCTGCGCAAACCGTTGAGCGAACGCCATTCCGCCTCGCCGTCGGTGGCGATGCCCCGCAGGCGGCCGGTCAGCTCGGTATGCCACGACCCCGCCGCCCAGTGCAGGGCGGTGTAACCGGGGCCGTCGGCGTTGGGGTCGGCGCCGTGCTCCAAGAGCGCCATCGCCAGCGCGGCATGGCCGCGCACCGCCGCTACGTGCAACGGCGTGGTGCCGTCCCGGGGCCGTCGCGTTCACGTCCGCGCCCGCCGCGAAGAGGTGTCCCACGAGGGCCGGGTCCTCCTTCCGCGCCGCGATCGACAACGCCGTGAACCCGCCCCTCGAACGGGCCTCGACGTCCGCACCATGCTCGATCAGCACCCGCGCGACATCCGCATGTCCT